>CBDCYC010000002.1:0-42369 GCA_965224015.1 Hyphomicrobiales bacterium | reverse complement strand
GCAGACCTCACAGAAGTGCATCACAGAAAACTGGTCGACAGTTACGGCAACCAGTGGCCCGTCGACATGACGGCCATAGACAGCGGGTTCAACACGTCCACGGTTTATCAGTGGGCACGCAAATTTCAAAACGTGATGGCGATCAAAGGGGCGCCGGGGTGGTATCGTCCGGCTGTGGGCACACCGACGAAGGTGGATGTCAGTTTTGGTGGCAAGACGCTACGCCGCGGGTTGCTGCTGTGGCATATCGGCACATGGCCGTTGAAGTCAGAACTCTATGCCAACCTGAGAAAGGATGGCAAGCGCGATGGCGCAGAGATGGACCCACCCGGATTTTGTCACTTTTCGACCTTTCACGATGAGCCATTCTTCCGACAGTTGACAGCCGAATTCCTCGACGAGGAAGAGCGCAACGGTCGGATTGTGCGTGAGTGGAAGTCAAGCGGACCGAACCACTATCACGATTGCCGGATCTACAGTCGTGCCGCTGCCGACCATCTCGGCGGGGCGCGCATGACCGATGACGACTGGCAAGCGCTGGCCGCAGCACGCGGCGTGCCGGCCAAGGATGCGCAATCCGAACTTTTCACAGCGAATGTCGTTCCGCGAAACACCGCCTCGACCGGAAGTGGGAAGGCAGGCGTAGAAGCGAAAGGAAAGCCCAAGAAGCGTGTCATGAGTTGGTCGGCCCGGGACGTGTTGGACAAGTTTTAGATGTCGACGGTCACGTTCAACGGCATGCGGCTGACGGACGGCAATTCCAACACCGGCTATTCCAAGCTGAATGCCGGTGGTGGTGCGCCTTCGGCAGAACCGCAACTTGCCTATCGCAAGCCGAATGTCGTCAATGTGAAGGCCACCAACACCGGCAATTTTGGCGGTCTGGAGTACGCACACGGGTCGACTGTCGATATGACCGGCGCGGCCAACCCGTTGTTCTTTGCCAAGGGCACGGTTGCCGATGCCGGCGATCTCAACGCGACATATGGCGCGCAGTTCCTGATCGGGTCCAGCGACGCCGATCACTACGCCTACAATGTGTCGGGGTCGGGCGCGAACAACGATCAGTACACCGCCGGCTATTCGTCGCAGGGCGGGCTGGCGGCCAACTACCTGATCACGGCGATCAACCCCACCGTGGCGCAGTGGCGCGAGGCGACAACCGGCTCGCCAGTGTTGACGGCGGCCGACTATCTGGCATTCGCGGCGCAGTTCGTGAACGGCGCGGCAAAGACGGAAAACCTGGGGTTCGGCCCGATCGACGTTGGCGTCGGTCTCGACTACACCGGCACGAACTTCACGTTCCAGGACGGGGTCGACACCGACCAGGGCACCACCTCGAACCGCTGGGGCGCGGCGTGCGAGAACGGCGGCATCATCTCGCTGCGCGGCAAACACCGCGTCGGCGCAGGCGGTGTCGCGACGTCGGGGATCGACACCAGCACGGTGTTGTTTCCCGATGGTTATCACGGCACCGGGGATGCCGGCATCGAGTGCGATACGTCATCGGGCCAGACCTATGGTTTTGCCGGCACCTATACCGGTCTGGGCCGGCTCTATGGCAGCGACGACACGCGGCCGGACTTCACATCGGTCGGCGCCGGAACAGGCGCTATTCCGGTCACCGGGACGTTCAACAACTGGTGCCTGATCGAGCTGAACGCGGCGCACACGGTGAACGGCGGCGCGACGCTGGAATGCCGGGAATTCACCCAGGGCGGCGCCACGGTGCAGGACGCGACGCTGCGTTTCGACCCGATGTCGGGCGTGGCAGCGTGCGACGATGCCGACTTCACCAAGCTGAGCAATGTCGACATCGTACAGATCGGGGCGGGACACGCCTTTGAGGACACCGGTTCGCCCGGGGCGCGGACGGTGACGAACATTGATTTCGTCAGCTTTGGCGGTACGCAGGGCGACAACCTGACGCCGAATTCTGGGCCGCTCGATGCAGCGTACTACAACAACACCGGCGGGCATGTTGATCTGAACGTCAGCAACGTGACCGGCATGAGCGTGCGCAACGGTCCTGGCGCGACGACGGCGGTGGTTGGTGGTCAGGCAACAGTTACTTTCACCGGGCTGGCGACCGGTGGAGAGTTTCGCATTTACGATGATGACGGTGACGCGAACCCGATAACCATAGGTACAAATCGCGAGGGTACGGAATCGCTGACGGGACCGAGTTACATACTGACACACCCCACGAGCGAGTCTGGCAATATCATTTATGCCCAATTCATCGACCCGCTGAACTTCGAGGAAAAAGTCATCGAAGTGACGCTGGCGACAACAAACCAAACGGTCGATTTCGATCTGACACCTGAAGAAAACATCTAAGGACACCGATCAATGGCATTGGTAAACGACAAGGCCGATTTTGTATTCTCGACCCAGGGTCGGGCTGGAACGCCAGACGGCAATATCTTCCTCGACACGAGCGATCCGGCGAACCCGAAAGTAGAGTTGCTATCTGTCGCCGAGGTTGCCCAGGTAGACTATGGCAGCGGCTTGGAGGCGAACCGTCTAGACGCGAGTGACGGTGCGACCATGCAGGCAGTATATGGCGCCATCGGTGTTGAACGCAAAGACAACGAGACTGCCCGGCAGTTTCTGAAACCATCGGTAGGCGTGTTTGCCCTTGCCGGTTCCTATGACATGTTGAACAATTGGCAGTTTGCAACTGCAACGGACCTTGGCTTGGTAAGGTCATCAGGTATTCGATATTTGTCGGTAAGCGGCGCGGTCAACCGGATTTACTTTGGCCCGAAATCCTTGGGTAACATTGAAGCGGCCTCACAGCCTTATTATCAAACTTCGGCGCTCGGGCCGGTGACTGATTTCGCGTTCATCGGCGATATAGACGAGTTGGTGCAGGTTTTCGGGACCACGGCAAACGGCGACACCGGTGCTGGTGACTTTGATGTGCGGTCCTACCACGCGGTTTCGGTTCGCGAGTGGGGATTTATCCACGACCGCAAGTCGCTTGCCGATTCTGGCTTATCGCAAGCCGCGCAGTTTTCTGGTGGTTTTGGTTTGTCTGAGTCTCCGCACCCAACAACGGGAACATACGCCGAAGCGGATGTGCTTGGCGGTGGAGCAATAGCTCCTTGGTCAACGATGAACTATTTGACCGAGGCAGCGCCGGTCAACCGGACAGGCTTCAACGAGGCGGACGGCTTATTCGCTGAGAGCATCGAAAACCCTGCTGGCGGCACGCTTGACGAGGTGGTCGCCTACATGGACGCCCTGGCGCGATCCACGGCTGATATCGACAGCGGGACGCCGACGCAGATCGGCAAGCAGGTCGATGTTCTCTATACCTTCGATGCGCAAGGCAACGTGGTGCTCAAGCAGGGTCTTTTCATCGAGAACTTGCCTGGGGCGGACCTGACTCGGCTGCGGCTCACCGACGATTCTGGCAACCAGAAAACGTTCCCGTCGCTGATCACGATCAACGTGAGTCTTTCAGCTCCTGCGCAGGGCGAATCTACGGCTTGGTATCATGCGTTCGTTGAAGACGATACGGATGGCGACGATTACAACACCGCCACCGCAATCACCGCGCAAGACAAGGACGGCGTCGAGATCAAGGGCACGGTCGGCGCCAGCTCGCAGATATCTTTTGACGTGAACTTCTCGGCGATACCGGGCGGCACGAACATCCCGGCCAGTACAACCTATCAAATCCGCTTCATAGTCGGCGACGACCCGGATATTGCGGGCGGGCCGGTTGAGAACTTTGCACTGATAACCATCGACGGATCGATTTCGACGATCAACGCAGAAGTTTCAAACGAAGTCGAGAACAACGTGTGATGAGCGATGCCTCTCGTTGCCTCATTCGACGGCGTTAATCGGCGGATCGTTCTGGATGCATCCGTAGTCAATGCGTCCTGGAAGCCGCTGGATGTGTTCAAGGAATACCTGGCGTATCGACGGGACAATCTCCAGTTCCGCGGGTTTTCCCCGTTGATCCGGATGAAGGGTGGAGAACCAAAGGGCGGGGGCAATTCCGCACCGAGGTTTCTGCAAATGCTTACAGATGGCCGAGGTATCACAACGAAAATCATTCTTCCTGACTTGGGACCCTACAGAACCAAGGTGGACGGTGAGATTGCCACCGATGTACCGGATACCGATCCAGAGCCATTCGATATCACGTCGCTGACGACGCCAGTCATCATCGATTACAAGCCAAGTGAGGCGGAGATTATAACCGTGGCGACAGGCTCAGGCCTTGACACCGCACAGGATGCGAACCTGACGTTTCTGCGGGACGTGGCGGAAGGCGATCAGCGGCGCGAGGCAAACCGGCTCAGGGTGTGGCCCAAAGGGGCCGACAAGGGTTCCGACACACCGCTGATCGACAAGGATGTATCCGGTGGCGGCATCGAGGCGCCGCCGATCGATCTGGATGAGCACGCGCCATGATGTTCTGGTCCGAACTGTGGCTCGGTGGCGATGCTGGAACAACGGTGATCTTGAACATGGAGCCGGATGCGGAAGTGGATGTGCTGGATGTGGCGGTCGAGCGCACCGAGGTGGATTTGACTGTCGACGAGCTGGACCTGGAGATTGAGGTTGTCGAACCATGAGCTGTGATGTGATCGAGGTGTTCGGGTCGGACACGGCCGACTATCGGATCACGTTTCGCAACCGCAATGCCCGGACGTTCTACGACCTGACGGCATTCACCGGCACGGGCAGCCTGGATTTCCACATTTATGCCAACGAGGCATTCGGGTCCGGCTCCTCGCCGTCCGACAGCGTTGCCATGACCGTGCTGGTTCCGCCGACAGATGGCCAGGCGACGTTTTCGATCAATGGCCTGACGCTGGCTGTCGGGACTTACGGCTATCGGATCGCCGGGACGGACGGGTCCGGCAACACGTTCACGCTGAAGCGCGGCAAACTGATCATCACATAAGAGGTTATCTCAATGGCCTGGACACAGGACGACCTCGATAAGCTCGGGGCCGCGATCGCCAAGGGCGCGACCGAAGTCGCCTACAAAGGCAATCGTGTGCAGTACCGGTCGCTTGACGAGATGCTGAAGCTCAAGCAGCAGATGGAGGCCGAAGTGAAGGGCACTCCGGCGACCACGACCCGCGTGACGACCTTCAGCCGCGGATTTTAGCATGACAGACACGACGGTTCTTGACCGCGCCATCGGCTGGCTCAGCCCGGCGGCGGGCCTCAAGCGCGCCCAGTACCGGCGGGCAATGAATATCGCATTGTCCTACGAGGCCGGGTCGCGCAGCCGGCGGACCAGGCACTGGCGTCGGCCCGGGACGGATGCCAGTTCGGCGATTCGGCCGCACATCACCGATCTGCGGGCCGTGGCGCGCGATCTGGTGCGCAACAACGGCTGGGCGGCGCGCGGTGTCGATGTTCTGGTCAACAACACGATCGGCACCGGGATTACGCCGCACTACAACGCGGCATCGAGCAAGGCGGCCACCGACCGGGTCGAGGCGGCCTTCAAGCGGCATCTCGACACCACGGACATTGATGCGGACGGTCGGCACGATCTCTACGGCATTCAACGGCTGGCGTTCCGAACGATGGTGGAATCCGGCGAAGTGCTGATCCGCCGCCGGCGCCGGCGACCGGGGGATGGCTTCCGGTTGCCATTTCAGGTGCAGGTGCTCGAACCGGATTTCCTGGACCACACCAAGCAAGGCACGGTGCCCCGCAGCAATCACCTGATCGTCGATGGGATCGAATTCGACAGGATCGGCCGCCGGGTGGCCTACTGGCTGTTCGACCAGCACCCAGGCACGACACTGAGGTTTGCCTCACGGCGTATGACATCGAAGCGGGTGCCGGCGGCCGACGTCATTCACCTATACCGGGCCGACCGGCCGGGCCAGGCGAGGGGGGTAACATGGCTGGCACCTAGCGTGGTCAAGCTGAACGACTTCCAGGATTTCGATCAGGCGCAGCTCGTGCGGCAACAGGTGTCGTCGTGCTTTGCGGTGTTCGTTCACGACATTAACGCCGATGCCAGCGATGTTCCAAAGGTCGGGGTCGAGACAGAAGACACCGGCTCCGGCGATCTGGCCGAGCGGCTCGAGCCGGGCCTGGTTACATCACTGCCGCCGGGCAAGGACGTGTCGTTTGCCACGCCGCCGGAGGTGACCGGGTTTGAGGAATATTCACGGGTGTCGCTGCGGGCGATCGCCGCGCCGCTCGGCATAACCTACGAGGCGCTGACCGGCGATCTGACAGCCACCAATTTCTCCAGCGGCCGGATGGGTTGGCTGGAGATGGCGCGCAACATCGACGTCAACCAGCATGTACTGTTCATTCCCGGGTTCTGCCGGCGCATCGAGCAATGGTGCATGGAACCACTGATGGTCGAGGCGCGGCTGCCGCGCGACGGGGTGGTGACCTGGGGCACGCCGCGGCGCGAAATGATCGACCCGACCAAGGAGGTGCCGGCGCTGATCAAGGCGATTCGGGCAGGGCTCAAGACCCGCTCCGACTGCCTGCGCGAATTCGGCTTCGATCCGGTCGATCTGTACGACGAGCTGCAGCGCGACAACGAGATGGCGGACGAACGCGGGCTGGTGCTCGACAGCGACCCGCGGCACACGACACAGGCGGGTAATCCATCTGCCGGCAACACTCAGGATGAAACGGAACAGGAGACAGACGATGACGCATAGGCTGATCATCGGTGGCGAACTGGTGCTGTACGGATTTGTCGGCGACACGTTCTTTGAGGAGGGGTTCACCGCGCTGGAGGTTCGCCAGGCGCTCGACGAACTGAACGGCGACATCACGGTGCGGCTGAACTCGGGCGGCGGGCACGCCCATGAGGGAATTGCGATCTACACGGCTTTGAAGGACTGGCCGGGATCGGTGGCCGTGGAGATCGATGCTGTTGCCGCCAGTGCGGCCAGCGTGATTGCCATGGCCGGTGACAGCATCACGATGCACCCGGCGGCGTTCATGATGGTGCACAATGCCGGCGGCATCACCCTGGGGACGGCGGACGATCACCGGGAACACGCCGAACTACTCGACACGCTGAGTGCCGAAGCGGGCCGGATCTACGTGGCGCGCACCGGGCTGAGCGCCGGCAGGGTCGAGGAGCTGATGGACGCCGAAACGTGGATGACCGGCGAGGAGGCGCTGGAGTTGGGCTTTGCCACGCAGGTCGCCGATGCAAAGCAGGCACCTGAGATGTCGGTGCCTGCGTTCTTCTACACGGAATACCGAAACTCGCCGGAGATGCTGATGTCTCTGGCGCGCGAGCGGGGCTGGACGGCCCCAGAACCAAAGGCGGCCGAGGCCGCCGCTGATAGGCAAGAGGAGAAAACCATGCCTAAGAAGACCACCCAGGGTCAGGCGGCCGGTGCCGCCACGCCTGGTGAACCGTTTGCGATGGGCGAACTGGCCGCGGCTGCGGCTGAGCAGGTCCGACCGGCCGAGAATGCCGCCGAGCCGGCAACGCTCAATGCCGATGCGGTGCGCAACGAGGCGACGCTGGCCGAACGCCGGCGGGCCAACGAGATCAACCGTATCGTCACCCTGGCCAAGCTGGACAAGGCCGAGGCCGACCGGATGATCGAATCCGGCCTGTCCGCCGACAAGGCGCGCGAACAGGTGTTCGAACTGCTGGCGAAACGGGACGAGCCCGGCCCGAACGAGAACCAGAGCACGGTTGTGGTGATGCATGACCAGGTCGACCGATTCAGGGAAGGCGCGACCAAGGCGCTGATGCTGAAAGCCGGGCACGAGGGCGAGCGGAATGAGTTCTCCAGCTACACGATGCTCGAGCTGGCCCGCGCCAGCCTGTCGGCCCGCAACATCCGGGTGACGAGCGGCGACAAGCGCACCCTGGCCGGCTATGCGTTCAACCCGGTGATGGCCGGCGGCATGCACTCGACATCGGATTTCGGCAACATCCTCCAGGACGTCGCTCACAAGTCGATGCTGAAGGGTTGGGAAGAAGCCGAGGAGACATTCGAGATTTGGACGTCGACAGGGTCGGTGCCCGACTTCAAGCCAAACCGCCGGGTCGATCTCAACCTGTTCCCCAACCTTGCGCTGAAGGAAGAGGGGGCCGAATACGAGTACGGCACGATCGGCGACCGTGGCGAACTGGTGCAGGTCGCCACCTACGGCCGCAAGTTCGCCATCACCAGGGAAACCGTGATCAACGACGACATGTCGGTCCTGACGCGGGTGCCCGGGCGCATGGGCCGGGCGGCAAGGCGCACCATCGGGGATGCCGTCTATAACATTCTGACGAGCAACCCGAACCTGTCGGACGGCAATCCGCTGTTTGATGCGGCGACCCACAAAAACGTGAAGAACCCCGGCGCAGCGCCGTCGACGGCGGAGTTCGATGCGGCGCGGACGGCGATGATGATCCACAAGGATCCGGACAACATCGCGTCGAGCCTGAACATTCGGCCGCGCTGGGTGCTGGTGCCGCCGGGCCTCACGGGTGCGGCGAGTGTCGTGGTCGAGTCCGAGACGGAGATCAAGTCGGGGCAGAACAACTCGAAAGTACCGAACTCGGTGCGCAACATGGTCGACGTCATCAGCGATGCGCGCTTGTCCGGTGACGACTATTTCTTCATCGCTGATCCGAACATGCACGATACGATCGAGGTGACCTATCTCGATGGCGAAAGCGAGCCGTTCATGGATCAGATGGATGTCTGGTCGGTGGATGGTACCGAGTTCAAAGTGCGCATCGACTTCGGCGTGTCATCTCTCGACTACCGCGGCTTCTACCGCAATGACGGCGGTGCATAGCCAGCGCTGAACAGCAGCACTAACCAAACCAAAGGGGCGGCCAATGAGCCGCCCCTTAGCCTTTACGACACAACCCAAGGTCAGGAGACCACGAAATGAAGAACTTCAAGCATATCGGTGACACGGTCACCTTCACCGCCGGCGCGGCGATTTCGTCCGGCGATTATGTCGTTCAGGGCGGTCTGCGCGGGGTTGCCGTGGCCGATGCGGCCAATGGCGAGCAGGTGACGCTCAAGCTGTCCGGGGTGTTCGAGCTGCCCAAGACGGCGGCGCAGACCTATGCCGCCGGCGATCTGCTGTACTGGGACGGCTCGGCGGTGACCAGTGCGGTGACCGGTTCGGTGATCGGTGCGGCACACGATGCAGCGGCGTCCGCCGATACCGTGTGCGACGTGCGCCTGAACGGCATCGCCGTCTGACGGCCGCGCACGACATGACAGTGTTCGACGGCCTCGACGGGATATTCACCGAATGCCTTGGCGAGGCCGTCACCTATGTTTCGTCGCAGACGCGCGAGACGACAACGATCAACGGCATCTTCGACGACGAGTACTTGGCGGTTGGCGAGCCCGGATTGGTGGATGTCGAGACAACGCGTCCGGTCATCCACGTGTCTCGCAACGATGTTGCCGATGCCCGTCATGGTGACACCGTCGAACGGGCCAACGGTGAGCGCTACAGGGTGTGCGGCGTCGAACCGGATGGCCGCGACATGGTGATGCTCGAACTGGAGGCCTGCTGATGCACGCCCGCCAGGCATTGCGCGAGGCTTTTGCCGACAGGTTGAGCGGACTGCAAACAACCGGCGACAGCGTGTTCCAGTCGCGCACCAAGGACTTGGAAACCTGCTGGCTGCCGTGCCTGTTGATCTACAGCACCGAGGAGATGTCGAAACCGGCCTCACTCGGCCACCCGCGCCGTTTCAACCGCCAACTGAAGATGGTGATCGAGGGCGTCGGTGAGACGGCGGACGATCTCGATGACCTGCTCGACCAGATGGCCGAAGAGATCGAAACCGCCATTGGCGGCGACCCGACCTTCTGCCGGCAATGCAAGGGCGCCTATCTGAACGAAACGAAAATCGGCCTGTCGACGGCCGGCAAACGGCGGGTCGGGGTCGTGCGCCTCGAATACATCGTCAACTACTCAACCTTCGAAGACAAACCAGGAGAATTGAAATGACCAAACAGACAACAACCCCCGACATCATCTGCGTTGCGCCAAAGGGCTCGATCAACGTCTTGACGAACCCGGGCCGGGTTCATCTGGACAACGGCGACCCGGTGCCCAGCAACCTGGCCCAGCGCGCCCGCCGGGACGGCTGGGGCTTTCCGGCCGACAGCAAGGAGGGCAAGGCGGCCCTGAAAGCCAGGGCGGAGGCGGACAAGGCTAGGGCCGAAGCAGAAGCCAAGGCCAAGGCTGAGGCCGAGGCGATTGCTGCGGCAGACGCCGCCGAAGGGCCGGCCGCCTAGAGCGGCCCGGCAAACGAGGTTCCAACCACAAAGGGGTAAGGACAAATGGGTATTGCCGTCGCTGACGAATTCAAACTGGCCTATATCAAGGAAACGGTACCGGGCACCACGCCCGCAACACCAGTCTTCAAGTATTTTCCGGTCGTATCGGAAAACATCCTACCGTCGGTTGAGACGGTCCAGTCGCGGCAGATCAGCGATCTGCGCGGCGTCAAAGACCAGATCAAGGTCGGCGAGGCGGCCGGCGGCGACATTGCCTTTGAATGGCAGGACGCGGCGCTCGAGGACTGGCTGGAAAGCGCATTCCGGAGCGCCTGGGCGACGGATGTGCTGTTGGACGGCAAGACGCCGACAGCCTTCACGGTCGAAGGCACAGACGAGACCGGCGGCACGGATATCTACAAGCGGGCACTCGGCATTCAGGTCGACCGAATTGCGCTGGAAGCGCGGATCCGCCAACCAATGACCGGCACCATGGCCTGCCGCGGCCTGGAAGGGGTGTTCGACAACGCGATCATCGCCGGTGCGACGTATACCGCCTCCGTCGATGAGCGGGTGTTCAACACGGTTGACGATCTTTCCGGCATCACGGTCACCGGGCTGACCAATCCGTGTTTCACGGCGATCACGCTGAATATCAGCAACAACCTGCGCGACCAGGCCAAGCTGGCATCGGCGGCGCTTGCCGGTGTGGCGGCGGGTGACCTGGATGTGTCCGGCACGCTGGAGCTTTATCTGGACGAGAACCAGCTCGCCGCGCTGAACGCGGCCAAGAACGACACCGAGGGATCTATCGTGTTCGTGGCCGGTTCGGAGACCGGTAAGAAGTACAACTTCAACATCCCGCGGGTGAAGTTCGGCTCGCCGGATGTGCCGACCCAGGGCAAGAACACCGACAAGATCATCACCCTGCCGTGGACCGGACTGATCGACAGTGCCGGCATCGGCGGGACGATCGAACTGACCCGCAACGTCGCGTAGAGCACTTTCAATCAAGGACGCTGAAATGAACCCATGGAAAGACCTGCGCAGCGATGTGCGCAAGGAATTCAGCGGTGTCTGGCACGACCTGCCGGACACCGACTGGCGCTTCAGGATCGCCCGGCTGTGCGACTGGAGCACCGGGTACTTCCAGGCTCAGTCCCGGCTGGCGAAAGACCTCCGGTTTGCCGAGACCTACGAGCGGTGCGTCAGGAACGGCGAAACGCCCGGTGATGACGACCGGGTGCTGCTGCACGAACTCGAGGTGCGAGCGTTCATCGAGGGCTGCATCACCGATGCGGACTTCGCCGATGCCGAAGGTGAGCGGGTTGGCCATGATCTGATGAAGATCCTCGACTGCTTCATGCAGGTGCCGCTGGTCTATCAGTGGTGCCGGAACAAGGCGGTGGACGGCGGCCACTACGCACCGGACCCGGAGGCCGTTGAAAAAAACTGACACGGCGCTTGGACTACTTGCACGGCGAGTGGGACAAGCGCCTGCCGGCGTTTATCGACAGTAACGGCCAGTGGATCTCCCAGGCCCCGGAGACCGTACGGTGGGGGTGTTTCGTGTTCCCCGGGCTTGTGCCGGTGTGGCGGTCGTTCAAGCGCCTGAGCGTGACGCGGATGCACACGCTGATGGGCCGGCCGCTGCCATTGCAATATAGGGATATTCGCGACGAGGCGGCGCGGCACGGCGACAGCGATGCGGTTTTCGATCGACTGCTGCTGCTCGATCAGCGGTTTCGCGAACTTTCAACACCTGATGAGGACTGACACGTGACCGATCTCAATATCGGCATTACGGCGGATGCCCGCGGCACCCGGGCGGGCTTCGACCAGGCCGACCGTGAACTGTTGAGGGTGGCCGGCCGTCTGAAGACCGTGCGCGGCGAGGCGGAACAGACGGGCCGCGAATTCGGCGGCATCGGCCGCGATGCACAGGATGCGGCGCGGGTGTCGGGCACGGCGCTGGACCGGTTGCGGCTCGACCTGGTGAAGGTTGAAAAGAGCCTCGATGCGGTCAATGACGAGTTCGGCGGCATGGGCGGCCGGGCGTCCGGCGAGTTTGCAGTGATCAATTCTTCGGTGAGGTCGCTGCGGCGCGGCGTCGGCCGGATGACCGGCGACATCGCGCGCATCGAGACGGTGAGCGGCGAGACGGCGCGCGGCGTGATCGGCGATGCGACGCGGATGCGCCGGGCGCTGGCGAGCATCGGCACGGCTGCACAGGGCACGCAAACCCGCATTGCGGCGATCGGCACGGGGCTGCGCGGTGCGGCCGGCGGCCTGCGGCGGGGTACGAATTTCCTCGGCCTGGGAGCAGGGGCCGGGCTGCTCACCGGGGGGCTGGCTCTGCCCAACCTGATCGGCGCGGGCGACGACCTGACACAGGCGCGCGGGCGATTGGGCCTGCTGCCGGACCCGGGCGAAACGGCGAACGCCAACCTTCCCAATCTGCGCCGGGTGCCGCGGGAATTCCGCAAAGTGGAGGATGCTCAGGGGCGTGCCGAGGCCAGTGCCAAGCGGCTGGACAGGCAGTGGGGCGAGCTGTTCGACCGGGCCAACGAATTGCGGGTGCCGGTGCTGACATTGTCGGACCTGACGTTCCAGTTTGGGTTGTCGACCGAAACCCTGGGGTCTGAGGCCAAGAACACCGACCGGGCGATCGAGCTGCTGAGCAAGAACATCGCCATCGCCGGCGCCAGCGGTAGCCAGGCGGCGGAGAACGGCCTGCGGCAGTTCGTGCAGGGCATCCAGCGCGGCAAGTTCGAGGCGGAAGAGTACAACAGCATTGGCGAGAGCATATCGACGGTGCTGCAGTCGATCGCCCGCGGGCTCGGACTGACAATCACCGAGTTGCGCGAGGAGATGCTGAAAGGCCGGCTGACGGCACAGCGGGTGGTCGAGGGCCTGATCGCCGATGGGGCACGGGTCGACGAGCAGTTCAGGACCCTGCCGAAATCGGTGCGCCAGGCGGGGATCCAGATCCACAACACGTTCCTGGAAATGCTGGATGACACCAACCGGCAAAACAAGCTGACCGAGGAATTGGTCGGTCTGTTCGACCAATTGCGAAACATCCTCAAGTCACCGTCAAGTCAGGCGTTCTTCGCCGACGGTATCAGCAAGGCTGCGGACTTTGCCGTTGGTTTGCAGCAGGTCATCGACCTGTTGAACAATCCATCGCTGAAGACCGCCGGCGATGCACTCGGCATACAGGCGTTCGGCCTGGGATCCGGCCGAACCGGAGACTTCCAACCGTCGGGCGCCGTGGCCGCCGGCAATAATTTTGCAGAGGCCATCCGGAACCTGCTGCCAGGCCTGCGCGGGCCGGTTCCGCTGCCGCCGGCCAGCATCGTGCCGCGGCCCGGACAGAGTGCGGCAAACGAGATCAGCGATTTTTATCAGGATCTTCTGGTTGAACCTTCCGATGACCTCAAGCAGTTGGTCGATCGTGGCATCGGCGTGACCTTCGATGGCGATGCCTTTACCCGCGCCGTTCGAAACAAGGAGTCGCCGGCTGGCGGGATTGGCGACACAAGGTTCCAGGGTAACCCGCAACTGCGGTTTCCGGCTTTCACGGGGACCGCTGCACCACCCAGCGTGACAAGCGTGACCGGCGGCGCGCTGTCGGCAACGCCGGGATTTTCTGCTGACGCCGTCAACGGTGTTAATGTGATCCGGCCCAAAGAGATCAAGGACACCCTGACCGAAGCCCGCAAGGGCAACCGCTTTGCCTCCGGCACGGAAAAGAACACCGAACAGTTGGTCGCCGAGTTCCGCGACTTGCCGTCAAACCTCAAGAGCATCAACGAAAACCTGTTGCCAGAAATCCTTGCGGCCGGGCAGCAGCAGATTCGTGATCTTATGGATGGCTTTGGCGGCGTTCCCGGCGGGCTTTCTTCTGGTGGCGGATCGTCCAGTGGTGGTTCGAGTGGCGGCTTCACCGGTACAGGGTTCGACCATCTCGGCACGGCGAGAACCATTGTCGTGGGCAGTGTGCGGTCAAGCAGCCCAACCCCGACTGATCCGGAGAGGCAGCCCGTCAGTGGTAGGGTTAGCCTTGGCAGTTTCGCAACGGGCGGCTTTGGCCGTATCCCCGGGTCTGGTGGCACGGACAGTGTTGAATTCTTTGGCCGGGCGACGCCTGACGAACCGTTCGCGTTCGGTGATTTCGCGATCAATGGCATCCGCAATTCGAAAGCTGATGGATCAGCCATGCCATCCGGCCCGTCACAGGTCAACAACACGACCAATGTGACGATGAACCTGCCACGTGAACCCCGCAGCAAGCCGGTGGTGCTGAACCAGCGCAGGCTCGCCCGCAATCTGCACGGCGCATTGGCCGTTGCCGGTCAGGGCAGGAGGTAAGCCATGTTGGATATGCTGCCAGACTGGATGTCACGCGGTGCCCAGATCGGACCGGCACAGCAGGTCAGTGTGACATCATTCGGGGGTGGCTACGAGGATCGTCAGATTGATTGGCCGCGTGCGAAATATCGCGCGATCTTTTCAACATCGGCATTGAACAAGGCTATTTACGAGCAGTTCCTCGATCTGTTCTGGACCCACGACGGCGGCGGCTATCCATTTTTGGTACAGATTTGGACAGATTACGACTTCGCTGATGAGGCGATGCTTGGCACCGTTGATGGTGCCAACAAGGATTTTCAGCTGGTCAAGACCTACAGGACGGGCATTCGGACCAAGATTCGGCCAATTGAGTATGGCGACCCCGCCCAATGGTCTTTTGTTGATGGCAACGGTGCTCCATTGACCTATTCGACGCACGACAAGAGCAGGATCACATTTGCCACCGCGCCGACCGCTGTCGGGACGATACAGCCGCGCGCAACCGTACCGCTGTTTTGGGTGCCGATGACGATAGAAAACGACTGGTTGCCGGCAAGCGTCAACTGGGAGGATTCAGCATCAATTCCCAGTGTCGAGCTGCTGGAATGGTGGGAGCGGCCGTAGATGGTGCGCACCGTTCCTGCTGCACTGCAATCTCATTTCGATGGCCAGTCACACACGCGCGCGGACCTGTTGACGATAGAGCGGGTGGACGGGATGTCAGTTAGGCTGACAAGTCACTTTTTCGATCTCACCATCGAGTCCGAATTGTACACCGGGCAATTTCTCGACATGTCCGATGTCGATGCGGGGGTTAACGAAGTAGAGGCATCAGGCGAGGTCATTGTTTCGCTGGCCGCAGGATCGCCGATTACTGCCGATGACATCCACTCAGGCCGCTACCGTGCCGGTGCTCGCCATGAAGTCGCTATCTGCAACTATGCCGACCCGGCGGCAGGAAAAATTGTTCTGTTGCGTGGCTTCGTCGGCGAAATCCAGATGGATGACAATGAGCGGATCGCAACAATCCAATTGGGTGGACTGTTGTCCGGTACGGGCTCGGCGCAATTCGACATTGAACGGTATTCACCAACCGGGCGGGCAACGCTTGGCGATGCGCGCTGCCGCCTTCCTGTGCTGCCAGGTGAGGGGATTACCAAAATTCGTGAGCGTGTGGACGGGGCAACATATGCCGTTGATGACTATGTGCGCGTCTTTCAGTCCGGCTCCTGGGATAATCGCAGTTACCGGTGCATCACCGCGGGAACGCTGGCCACTGGCGCGCCCGTTTATGACACGACCATTGGCAACGACACGACAGACGGCACAGCAGTGTTTCGCGCCGAGGACGCATGGCCACGGGAGGCTGTTGTTACGGCACATACCGGTCAGTTCGTGACGGTTACTGTTACCGAGGCCAGGGCGGATGATGACTGGTTCAAGCAGGGGTATATCGTTCCTATCGACGGCAACAACGCCACCGAGCAGCCGATTGAAATCATCAACTGGGACAACACCGGGAAGGTCATGACCCTTGCCCGGCCGCCGCTGTTGCCATTCGCGATAGGTGACAAGCTGTTCATGGTGCCGGGGTGCGACAAGACCGGCCCGACTTGCCGGTTTAAGTTTTCCAACAAACTGAATTTTTGCGGTGAAGAACACACCGACCCAAGCGGGGCGTTACGCGATGCCTACTCCATCTAACATCCGGCATCGCGCGGTGGTGAACTGATATGGCATCACGATCCAATTCGACGTCGATAGGTTCGGGCCGTGGTGCAGTTTCGTTTGGAAGTTCGCGCTCATACACCCCAGCCCCGCCACCACCGCCGTCTGAGCCGCCGAAGTCGGAAGGCTTGCCGCTCAGTGATATCAAGATTAGATTTGATCTGTACGGCCACCCAATTCCAAGACCACGGGGCAATCGAAGCTACGAAGGTCGCAGGCTGTATTTCTTGGACATACAGATTGATCCTGAGACCAGTGCGCAACGAATGTATGGTGCCTATACGTTCGGCGAATCTTCTCCGGGTTCAAAGATGGTTCGGTTGCAGTTCGATGACGTCACGGTCTATGACGCCCGTGACACAGCGAACGTGATCAAGGCAGAGGGGCTGGAGTTCAGGTATTACGACGGCTCACCCGACCAGCCGGCCGATCCCATCATGGTCGATGGTGTGGGAACCTCGCCGGGGTTGGGCGATGATGCGCAAGCCTATCGGCATCTGACAACGCTGTGGATCGATGGCTGGGACATTGCCCAGAGTGGTGGCCGTGTTCCGCTGACCGTGCGTGCCGAAATCTGGGAGAACGCGACAGAAACCACAAGCACCGTGAATTATCCGCCGATGGGAGCCGATCTGGCACAGGCCGTTGATTTTGACGGCGGCAAAGCCTGGCTGATTTCCGGCAGTGGTGCCTCGCCAACTCTTCGCCAGCTGGACTTGAAGACTAACACACTTGAACGGTCAATCGTGCTTGACTGGTCCGGCCGAATGCATAGTGACAATCATCTGTTCTATGCGCCTTGGCTGGATGCGCTGATTGGCGGTGGGCCGTCTGTGCTGTCCGGTCAGCCTGAATTGTTTGTCATGGACCATGTGTCAGGAGCCCTTCTGGCTGTGTCGTCAGGCCTGCATGAGACAGGATCGATCAGCTACAACGACCTTGTTCCGGTCAGGGTGCGCACGCCGCTGAATACGGTTGAGACCTATGTCGTGTTCAGTGAATTTTTCTACAAAACACTGCGGGTGGCGCAATACACAGGCTCCGGGTTCGTTGAGGTGGGCTTGGAGTCAGGTTTGCCGTTCTTCTCCGCTGGCGATGTCATAACAATTGCGGCCGGTCCAGAGTTGCCGGGAAAATCGATTGTCTATGCCGCGACCGGCGTTGACCGCGACAACATCCAAGAAATTGAGATTTCTGCCGGCGGGGGTGTCAGCCGTTCTGACGTCTATACGACCAGCGCGGCTGTTGAGCGGCTTTACTACGACTCGACGGACGGCGGGCTGGTCATCCAGACCGCTGACAACCTGATTGAAAAGCGCCGGGCGCTGGACAGTTCTTTCGATGAGATGTGGTCGGGAACCGACACCAACAACGACAATTTGATCACGCATTACAACAATCGTGTGCAGGGTCAGTTGCCAGCGTATTTTGTCGGCAACTCAACTATTCGGCTGCTCGATTTGAAAGATGGGACCTTCACGACAGCGGCATTCCTGTCCTTCGGTGCCGGAAATGTCGGTTTTGCGTGGGATGGCCTGACGAACTCGGTCATGTCGTTCAACGATGGTGTGAGCCGGGTGTTTTTGTCTGATCTGACATCGTCGCAGATTCTATTGCGTGCTGATTTAGAGGCCAGGGCGCTTGAGGATGGCAGAGATGCCGCCGATATTGACTTTTCCGAGGTCACTGAACTGGTTGATTTCGGCGTGAACATGGAGAATGTGCCATTCCGGACTTTGCTTCTCGATGTGGCGCGGGTGTTCGGGTATTTGGTCGTTGAAAGCGACAAAATCTACCTGAAGGCATTGCCATCAGACGGTACACCGACAACCGATGCAACATTGCAACGCCATGATCTGGCAGAGGTGTTGAATGGCGAGGCGGCATCCGGCATCCGCATTACGGACAGGGCCGAAGGTGAGGTCGTGTCGCGCGTCGAGATCACCTATATCGACAGCACGCATTTGGACTACACGTGGACAACCCATGTGTATACGCCGCCCCGGTTCCCGAAAGCCCGGATCACCCAGGCCAACACGCTTCGCCTGCGCATCCCTTACGGTGTTGACCCATCGCTTGTTGCGTCATTGGCAGCTAAACTGGCGCATCGCGAGAATGTTGCGCGCGTCACAGTTGAGTTCAATACCGGGTTGCGACACCTCAACATTGAGCCGGGCAGTGTAGTCAGCGTTACAGGGGCCAGCGGCAGAACGCACCTTGTTCGGGTGGACAGTGGACAGACCTTTGACCTTGCCGGCGGCCAGATCGTAAATAATGCCAGGTCGTACCTGAGCAGCCATGCGCTGTCCTATGTCGGAGATCCAGGTCAACAAACCCAAAGCCGGGTCATTGGGCCGAATGACAGCATCGTCTATCCATTGCTGCTGCCGCTGATTGACCGCGCAGCTGAGTTGGAGGGTAACGGGCTCGGCGTCTACGGCCTGATCACGCACAAGGGGCAGGCGAGTTGGAATGGCGGGACGGGATTGTGGTCAACCAGGAACAATGTTTGGGTCACATTTGGCTTTCAGGCTGTCGTGCCGACTATAGGCTCGGTAATTTCCCCTCTTGGAGACACGGAAACCCCGCATGCGTCCGACTACGACAACAGCCTGAGAATTGCGCTCAGGACCGGCGATAGCTCTGATCTGACTAGTGTGACAGAGTTGCAGCGGTTGAACGGCGAGGGGCAGGCTATTGCTGTTGGCAAGAACGGGCGCTGGGAGATCGTTACGCCTGAGACTTGGGTGGATAATGGCAACGGCACGCATACAGCCACACGATTTTCGCGGGCGCAGTTCGGGACAGAACCATTTACCGGCACACACCAGGCTGGTGACTTGTTGGTGGTCCTGAAGCCGGAATATCTGCACTTCATTCAGTTTCCGGTGTCACAGCTGGACAAGCCTGTTTTGTTCACGGCCTTGGGCATCGGACAAAGCTTTGGCAGTGGCATAATCAAGAGTGAGGTTATCGATGGAACGGCCGAAACACCGTACATGGTTGCGCAGTTTACGGGCTCCTATGACGGTGTGACAGGACTTGACCTCGATTGGTATCGGCAGACACGCGGGGATGGAGCATGGGTGGACGACACGGCCGGCGTGCCGCTGTTCCAGAACGCCGAGTTGTACGAGGTCGATGTGCTGGATGGTCCGGGTGGCAATGTACTGGCAACGCGTGGTGCTGACGGCTCGATTACCTCAACAAGTCACAACATCTCGGTGGCCGACCTGACAACGATCTTCGGCACCATTCCAGCCACCATCACGTGCACGGTCTATCAGATGTCGGATATCGGCACGCGCGGGTACGGCCGCGAAGTTACCATAGATACTTAAAGGACAGACATGGCTAACCCTCTTGAGCTGCCCCAGATTGCGGGGACGCAGGCCAACAAGCACGTCACCTCGAATGATATCGATCTTTTGATCAGTGACGCAATCGCTGGCAACGCAAACGTCACGATTTCAACCACGAGCCCGGTTGTGATCGACAAGGAAACCTATTTGGAAAATGGCCAGATACGGCTTGTGCCAGATGGCACAACACCGCCGACGGCAGCCTTTACGGTTCAATTCGAGGGGCGTGCGGCTGGTCAGAACCGTGGCTTGATTCGGGTTGAGAATGCCACGCTACAAGACGTCACCTCGCTAGAGGTGTCAGGGCAGGGTGCGGCGCCAAGCCTGCCGGCCGGGTCGTTCATTTTGATTTGGCTCAATTCGAACTCGGTAAAGGCCGCCACATCCGCAGAGTTGTCGCTGACGTTTGCCTCCGATGCGGACATCCGGTCGGCAGCCACTGGAAATCGCGTTCTGAAATCCGACAGGATTGAGACTTCAGCTGCGTTTGTAACGCTTACAGATGCGGCAAACATAGCCGTGGACTGGGACACATTCATCAATGGTGAGGTGACGCTTGGCGGGAATCGAACCCTTTCCAATCCATCCAACGGTCAGCCCGGGACGTGGCGGACCATCATTGTGAAACAGGACGCTACCGGTAGCAGGACTATGGCTTTTGGAACACATTACAAATCGCCAGGCGGTTTACCCGTCCTGACAACGGCGGCCAGCGCAATCGATACGCTGGCAATCCTGTGTGTGTCATCAACGGAATATTTCGTCTTTGCCAACAAGGATATCAAGGTGTGATCCCCGGTCATTTTCCTGGCGGCGCGCTCAATGCAGACAGCTCCGGCGGCGGGTCTTCCGGTTCCAGTTATGCTGTAAAACGATATTGGCGCCTGTGGATCACATCAACATTTCTTAACAACTATGCGGCTGTGGCTGAGTGGGAATTGCGAGCAACCGTGGGCGGGGCTGACCAATTGTCCGGCGGAACCATCACGGCCGACTATGAGTTTAGCACTTTTGTGGCCGGGAATGCGGTGGACAACAACAACTCGACGTTTTGGACGACCGGAAGCGCCGGTGGGGGCGGCACGCATTGGCTGAAATGGGACACCGGCGCCGGCAACGAAATCATCGTTCGCGAGATGCTCATTCGCGTCCGGCCGGATACTTTCCGGGAAGATCCAAAAACATTCGCGATTGAAGACAGCGACGACGACGTGAACTGGTCAACCGTGAGCGGCTACACCGAGGCTGCCTGGACCGCAGGTGAGGCCAGGATTTTTAACGTCGCCGAGAACGCCTGATCCTATCCGACCCCGTTAGTTGCTACTTTTCACATCAAGGAGATTTGACATGACACGCACGGCTTTCCGGGCGCTGCTGACGCTTGTATTTCTGGTTGGCAGCGTGGCGATGGGCCAGGCAAGGCCGACCTTCAGTGTGTGCGGCAGCTACAAAAACGTTGCCAAGCGGCTGGAGGCCCGGTTTGGCGAAACTCGCCACAATGTGGGGTGGATTTCGAACCGTTACCAAATGGAAACGTGGGTCCGGAAGAGCGGGGTCCGGATCAAGCGGACATGGACGATCCTGATCCGTCGCGACGATGACTACACCTGCCTGCTGTCCTCCGGGCGCGGCTTCAATGACCGGCCAATCAATGTAGACGGGAGCTTGTGATGAGGGACAATTTCACTCGCGCCCTGGCCGTCACCCTGCAATGGGAAGGCGGCTATGTGAACCATCCGCATGATCCCGGTGGCGCCACCAACAAAGGCATCACACTCAACACCTACCGGCGCTACAAGAAAGGCGCCACGGTCAAGGACCTGAAACGCATCCCGCCTTCCATGGTCGAGAAAATCTACAAGGACGGCTATTGGGACAAGGTGAAGGGTGACAGGCTGGCGCCCGGTGTCGATCTGGCAACCTTCGACTATGCGGTCAACTCCGGTCCTGGCACAGCCAAACGCAAACTCATGGGCGTGCTGGGCGGGCCGGACTACGTGACCGTGCAGAAGCTGTGCCGTGCGCGCCTGGCCAGCTACCGCACCTTCCGCCACTGGCGCACCTTCGGCAAGGGCTGGACCCGGCGCATCAACGCCGTGGAGGCCAAGGGCGTTGCTTGGGCCAAAGACGGCGGCAAGGCAGTCGTGAGCAAGGAAGCGGCCAAGTCCGACAAACTGGCACGCCAGCAGGGCGCAGGAGGCGCAGGGGGCGCGATAGGCGGTGGCGGAGTGGCAGTGGACCAGCTGTCCGGCTGGCCGCTAGTGGTGGCGCTTGTGGTCGTCGGTGTCGTGGTTGCGGTGCTGATCGTCAAGGCGAAGCGCAACAAGGACCGGGCGGACGCCTACAGGAACGAATTGGAGAACGGGAAATGAATGTGGAAAACGCCTTGTGGTTTGCCGCGCCCATAGTGATTGCGGGTGTTCTGGTTCTCTGCAACACGTGGATGCGCGGCAAGAAGACCAACACCTATGCCAGCCTCACCGGCATGCTGGCCGGGTTCTTTGCCTTGGTGCCGACCATGGGGTTCGAGAGCTTTCTACCGTCTGACGTGGTTGCCGCCTTGCTCGGCGGGTCCGCTGTGGCGCAGTGGCTGATCTCGCTCAACACTGATAGGGCACCGTCATGATCGGCGTACTCGCACGCATCCTCACCGGCCCGATTGTCGGTGCTGTCAAGGACGTGTTCATCAAGCACCTTGATCGCGAGATGTCAGAAGCCGAGATGGAGGCCGAAATCCAGAAGGCCGTTGCCGGCACGATTGAAAGTGTGGCGAGCGACCAGGCCGGTATCATCACGGCTGAGGCGAAGGGTGAGAGTTGGTTGCAGCGTAACTGGCGGCCAACCGTCGCCCTGACCGCATTCTTCTCCTACTGGTTCGTCATCGTTGCTTACCCATTTCTGCTGAGCTGGGGCGTGCTGCCGCCGGTCAAGTTCGGCGAGATCGGGCTGCAGAACATGTTCTACCTGACGACGGTGTGCGTCGGCGGCTACATCGGCGGTCGCACCATTGAGAAGGTGGCTGGTGTCGTGCGGGGGTGAAACGATGAATGACAGAACGTATGACGATGGGCTGCGCGACGGTCAGATCAAGGCGCTGGAACAGATTGCAGCGGCGCACAAAGATCGACTAGACGCCCATTCTGGGCGAATTCGGTTGCTGGAACGCGTCATGTGGGCGCTTGGCGGGATCGTGGCGTTCATCGAGCTGTGGCCGAAGATTGAGGGCCTGATCAAGTAGCTTCCCGCATGGTGCAGGAAGGCCGGGATGAGCCCGGTTCACAGTATTGTTTCAGTGAGGTTGCCGCTGCACCGATAGAACCTGATCCGGTATGGATCGTTTCTCAACCATGCCCGCCCTGCGCTGACCGCGTGGGGCGGCTTTTTTGCGTTTCAAGGCCCGAGCAGCCCACGAAAGAAGATGCAAAGCCACAGGAGCCCGTAGGCTACACCGCCAATGACCAGCACGCCGGCAACCGTGCTGCCTATATCCTGGATGATGGCGAGCATGGCGGTCCCTATTCGTTGGTCTGGTTTGCTTCGGACGCATTCTCCAGCAATTCCTCGCTGGACGTGCGCAGGTCCACATCTGGGATGATGGATTGGGGCTTCCATGTGATCCGCGTATGGAAAACTGACACATCCACCGCGCCAACTTGCTCGGCAAAGTAAGTGACGTTGTCAGAAAGGCCCAGGAAGTGTTTCGAGAATTGGTCAGGCCCATCTTTGCACGTCAACTCGAGCTGGGTTCTCTGGTCGTTAATCGAGCATCGGCCGGCAATCTCCAGCATGTAGTCACCGGAAATGCCATTGTAAAAAACCACGCGGCGAGCAATTTCAAAATTGTCCGCAGCTTTTGAGAGATTGCGAGATGCAATGGTGGCGTCATCCTGACACCCATTCAGTGCCACCAGCCCCATCAATGCAACAGTGGTTGCCGCGATTTTCCTCATTAGTGAGTGTCCCCTTCTATCGTCCAGCCTTGGCGGCGTATTGAGCCAGCCGACTTTCGACTCCGGGAACTAGGCCCTCGTTGAGCATTGCGGCGGCCTTGCGCGGATCGCCGCACACTGCCAAGAGAACTGTTGCGATAGCGTGTTCTGTCGTTACCAAGATCGATGAATGGTGCTCGCCCGGTTGCCGACCATCGAAGATGGCCTTGCTTGCCGCCAATGCACGCTGAGTGTCTTTCCTTGCCTCGTTCATCCGAGCGCAGCCCGGACCATGCAGTCCTTGGCTTCAAGCAGTTTCCGCAGTCCGGCTGACTTCTCTGGCCCGTCCGGCAAAGCTGCATGCATCTTCTGTGCCATTTCACCGAATGGCTTGCTGACCTCCTGCAGGTGCTCCGGCAGGTGGGCATACTCGAAGTATTTCATGATGTGGTTGTTCATTAATTTTGGTCCCTTTCAATCGTCACGTCGTCGTTAGCTGGCGGCGATCCCAGAACATGCCCAAGCCATCCTCTCCGCCACCCAAAAATTAAGTCATTGAAATTGCTGATGTAATTTGGTTTTTTGTCCAACCTTTGCTCAAGGTTGGACAATTTTCGTTCTGTTTTTGGCCTCCAGCAGGCGTTGGTGGGCCTGGGTGGCGAGGTGGCGCTGGTTGGCGGCGGCGGTGTATCTGGCTACCTCCTTGAGCGTCTTGTGCCCGGTGATGGCGGCGATTTCCTTTTCGGTGCAGCCGGCCTCGGCCAGGCGCCGGGCGGCCGCCTTGCGCAGGCCGTGGGCGGCGCAATGGCTGAGACCGGCGTCGTTGCAGGCCGCACGGAACCAGTTGCCGAATCCAGCCGGGCTGAACGGTGCGCCTGTGTGGGTGACCAGAAAAGTCATGTTGGTGCGCGCCAGCCGTTCCAGACATTCGACCAGTTCGGGCAGCAACGGGATCCACACGGCCTCGCCGGTCTTCTGTTGGGCGGCGACCAGGATACCGCCGTCGGTGATGTGCTGCCAGCCCATTTGCACCACGTCGCCGCGTCGCTGGCCGGTGTTGAGCAGCAGCTCGAAGGCCATGCGCTCGCGGCTGCCGGGCCGGTGGGCGGCGCGGAACCGGGCGATTTCATCCTCGCTCCAGGCATGGAAGCCCTGCGACCGGGTGGCGAAGCCGCGCATGCCGATGGCCGGGTTAACCTGGATCAGCCCCATGTCCATGGCGAAGTTCAACAGCATCCTGAGCATGCGCAACAGGTTGTTGGCAGCGGCCGGCCGGTCGGCCATGGCGCCGATCATGGCTTTCAGATGGCGCCGTTCCAGCCCGGCGACGGGCCACCTGCCGTGCTTGTTGCGGAACCGTTCGATAATGCCGCGATAGGTCGCCTTGGTGGCGGCCGACAGGCTTTGGAACTCGGGCGAGGCGTAATAGGCGGCAATGACCGCATCGAAGGATCCAGGCCGGGTGCGCGCCCGCCCGGCGCCGCCGCGGGTTGCGGCCAGGCCCTGTTCGGCGGCAGCATACTGGCGGGTGAAGTCCTCTGTGCCCGGTTCGGCGGTGAGATAGGTGGAAAAGCCGTTGCGGCGGTAGCGAATGCGGCGCCGGCCGTGCCGGTCAGTGTTGAAGCTGCAATATTTCGGCAGCCAATTACTGCGCCGCTTCGCCATATTCCTGGTCCCAGATGCTTGTGTCGGTGTCGATGCCGCTGGGGGTGATAATATCGATCGTGCCGTCCGGTGCAATGCTCACCCGGGCAATCTCCAGGCCGCACGCCGTGACGCAATTGATGGCGCGCTTGACATCTGTGGCCTTGAAATGGGCCGGCTTGCGGACGACGGTGGTCATGGCCTAGGCCCCTTCGGCCAAGGCGTCGCGGCCCTTGTCGGTGATCCTGGGGTCCGAACCGCGGGTGATATAGCCGTTGCCGCGCAGGTACTCCAGCGCCGCGCCCATGGCCGCGCCCCAGGATAGGCCGGGTTGGGAGCCGGGCTCGGCGATATCGGCCAACACCTTGCGTTGGTAGTCGGTCATCACGCCGCCTCTTGGGTGTCCTCGGCCGGCGCGGGTAGGGCCTCTTGCGACGGGCGGTTGTCCAGAGCGCTCTTGACGGTGACCATGGCGGCGCTGTGGCGCAGCAGCTCGGCGTTGAAATCTTCGGCGGCCTTACGGCGCAGCTCACGGGCGCGGTCTTCGAGTTTTTCCGCCTCGTTCAGGGCATCGTCGAACCGCAGCTTTGCCGCTTCCGTGGCGATCAGGGCAGCGTCGATATTCTTGGACTGCTCCGAGCTGTCGCGCTCGGCCTGGGCTTTGAACTGTTCCAGCAGGCTGAAGTCGGTCATCAATCATGTCCTCCGTGGTGGGTGTGGTGGTAGAAGTTCGTTGTTTTCCGCCCGCGCCTCCGCGCGGCCGTCCGTTCACGGGCTGGCGCAAAGCTAAGACGCTTCGCTTGCCCTGCCACGGAGGAGTGCGCCAGGCACAGGGCGGCCGCCAGGATGAAGCCCCAGCTGGTCAGGTCGCCGGCCAGGACGAAGGGCGGGATGCACAGCAGGCGCATCACAACGGCAACCCGGCGATCGCCGACTTGAGCGGCTGGACGGCGGCGGCGACGACCAGCTCGCAGAGCCGGTCGCGCCACAGCTCCTCGGCCCTGGCCCAGGGCAGGGGCTTGACGGCCCGGGCGCGGTCCAGCCGTTCGCTGACCTTGGGCGCCACGCCCGGCATCAGGTCGCGCCATTCGTTGAGCAGTGCCCGCTCATCGGCGCGGTCAACCTGGACCATGTATTGATAGTCGAGGCCCGCTGCCTGGTGGACGGTATTGTCGATGCGGGCAGAGAGATGGAACAGCCCGGCATAGTGGTGATGCTTTTCCATGACCGCCTTGACCGGCGCCGGTATGTCGCCGAGGTAGGCCTCGTGGGCGTCGTGCAGCAGGCCGGCCAGGCAGGTGGCCGGCGAACAGTTCATGTCGACCAGGATGTCAGCAACCAGCACCGAGTGCTGGGCGACGCTCACGGGCAGGCGGGCGGCGCCGCTGTAGCGGTTGATCTGGGCCAGGTGCTGGGCAATGTCGGTGAACCGCACCATCTCGGGGCGCGGATAAAGCAGATCGAAGTCGATGCCGGAGGCTGTTCTGACAATTGTCATGGTTGAACCCGCGTGCAAGGGTTGGTGTTCTCGAACCGAAATAGGGAGCACACAATGTCCAACGATCTCGGTGCCGATCTCGCGAAACTGGCGTTTACAAATTGGGGTCGCATCGTCGGCCTTGAATTGTTGCTGCGCATCACTTGGACCGAGCAGGCGCTCGCGTCCGACGATCCGGAGGGTTACATGACCGAGTTGGTCGAGATGATCTGCGCATCCATGTCCGAAGTCGCGCCAGCAACCGACCCGGTAAACCAGGAGGTGTACGGCCACGCCGAGGACTATCTGCGGGACTTTGCACAGAACGTAACAACGCGCGTGCGCAACGCGCTGAACGCTCGGAGATAAGAGTTTCGCCCTGTGAGAGATACGGCAATCGCATGTTGTTCATTGGTCTGTTCATCATGCCCTTCCTTGAAGTTCACAGTGCCCGCTGGCGGGCCGTGGGGTGTTTGGCGGTGATCTTTGAGATGCGGGTGCGGAAGACGCCGGGGGTTGGCCGGGTCTGGCCGCCGGCGTGTTCGTAGGCATCGATGGCGGCGCGCGCGGCAGCCAGAGGCTTCGTGCGATCGCGGCGCATCACAGTCACAAACGTCCTGAGCGCCGCCTGCCGGGCCGGTGATGTGGCCGGCCAGGCCGAGGCACAGGGCGGCCGCCAGGATGAAGCCCCAGCTGGTCAGGTCGCCGGCCAGGACGAAGGGCGGGATGCACAGCAGGCGCATCACAACGGCAACCCGGCGATCGCCGACTTGAGCGGCTGGACGGCGGCGGCGACGACCAGCTGGCAGAACCGGGCGCGCCACACCTCCTCGGCCTTGGCCCAGGGCAGCGGCTTAACCGGCTTGGCGCGGCCAAGGTTCTCGTCAACCTGGGGCGCCGGGCCGGGCATCAGGTCGCGCCACTCGTTGAGCAGCGCCAGTTCGTCGGCCCGTTCGACCTGGTGAATGCAATCATGATCGATGCCGGCGGCGACAAGCACGACCTTGTCGATGTCGAAAGCCACGTGGAAAAGGCCCGTGTAATGGTGCCGCTGCTGCATGATCGCCTTCACCGGGGCCGGGACATCGCCGATATAGGCTTCATGGGCATCGTGCAGCAGCCCGCGCAGACAGATGGCTGCAGAACACCCCATGTCCTGCAGGATGTTGGCGACCAGCACCGAGTGCTGGGCAACGTTGAGCGGCAGGCTGGTGGCACCGCAATAGCGGTTGATCTGGGCCAGGTGGTGGGCAATGTCGGTGAACCGCACCATCGACGGGCGCGGATAGAGCAGGTCGAAGTCGATGCCGGAGGCTGTGCGGACGATGGTCATCAGAACGGTTCCTCGTAGCCGTAGCCGTCGCCGTAGCCGTAGCCGTAGCCGTCGCCGTAGCCGTAGCCGTAGCCGTAGCCGTAGCCGTAGCCGTAGCCGTCGCCGTCGCCGTAGCCGTAGCCGTAGCCGTAGCCGTAGCCGTAGCCGTAGCCGTAGCCGTAGCCGTCGCCGTAGCCGTAGCCGTCGCCGTCGCCGTCGCCGTCGCCGTAGCCGTCGCCGTCGCCGTCGCCGTCGCCGTAGCCGTAGCCGTCTAGCTTGGCAGCCCTGAGCACATAGGCCGCGTTGTCCGGTCCAACGAGTCTGATAATTGCCGCGGGGGGCATCGCCGCGGCAACCTTGCGCCAGAGCCGGTGTACGACTCTCGCAACACCGGATTGGCAGGCACCAGCCCGGATGATGTCGTCAGCCGTGATCAGGCGTTCTGCCATTTGGTCCATGCCTCCGGGGTGATATCGAACACGGCGGTGACATCGTGCAGCATAGGAATGTCCGCCGGTGCGCTGACGCGCGACTTCGCGGTCGGTCCATCGGCACAAAGCTGCATAAGACCCTTGGTCGTGCCCCAGCGGATGGCCATCTTGGCTTCCTTGAGCGGGAAGTCTCGCAAAGACATGTCGTGGTCATCTTCCACAAGGCCGGCAAACACACCGCGATGCTTGGTGGTAACGAGAATGGGTTTCATCTGATTTCCTTTCGAGTGAGGGGCGAGGGTTCACAGCGCCCGCTGGCGGGCCGTGGGGTGTTTGGCGGTGATCTTTGAGATGCGGGTGCGGAAGACGCCGGGGGTTGGCCGGGTCTGGCCGCCGGCGTGTTCGTAGGCATCGATGGCGGCGCGCGCGGCAGCCAGAGGCTTCGTGCGATCGCGGCGCATCACAGTCACAAACGTCCTGAGCGCCGCCTGCCGGGCCGGTGATGGGGTGGGTGTGGTGTCGAGCATGTAACGAGGTATATTGCGATTATCGCAAATCAGTCAAGCAAAAAGTTGCGATTACCGCAAATGACCATGCCCAGTTTTTGGTGACATCGAGGACTTGCTATGCGAGATTCAATTGACGGTCAGCTAAGGGGCGCGTCATGAAGTTGGTTCTGGGTCTATTGTTCGGGATAGTGGCGCTGTGGCTGTTGGTGGCCTGGTTGCGCCAGCCGTTCGCGGCGGTGCATGAACGGGAGCCGATCAAGCCTTCGCTATCCATACAGAAGTTGCCGTCCGGGCCGGTGGCGCTGCGCGGCAACGGCGAATATGACCAGGACATCGTCGGAGAATCTTTCTACCAGGCCGCGCTGGACGCTACGGCGGGCGGTCCGGATATCGGCGGTGTCGAGGAATATGTCACCGCCCGCATCATGCCGCAAGACGACAACCCGCACGACGCCAACGCCGTGGCGGTGCTGGTCAGGGGTGAGGTCGTCGGCCACTTCGCCCGTAACGAGGCACCAGTGATCCGGGACGAGCTAATCAGGATAGGTTTGCCGCACGGGGCGCTGTGCGATGCGGTGGTTGTCGGCGGCTGGTATCGGGACGATGATGATTTCGGGCACTTCGGGCTGAAGCTTGATGTTGTCCGCCCGCTCAAAAGGAAGTGAGATGTGACGATGCTCAAATGGGTTGTTAAGGGATTGGCTGTCCTTCAGGCAATAGCCGTAACATTCGTGCACGGAGCATTTGCAAGTTGTGTTAGACTGCCGGCGAGACGGTGACCACCCGCATTCGGGGCCAGCTGCGGCATGGTTTTCAAAGAGCGACCTGTGGATTTGGATGTAGCGCGGTTCCTCGAGCAGGAGCGGGCGGCCGTAGAGGCTGTTGGTCTCAGCATCGAGCTGCGTGACGACTTCGACGAGCTGCGGTCCAACTGCGAGGGGTCCGGCGGCAAGGGCAAGCTGTCGGAGCCGTTCCACCCGGCGTTCATGGACGTGACGGCGGCGAACGGATTCTGGATTTGTGGGTGCACCAAGAAGGGCAAGGTGCGGCATGTCCAGGCGGTGCGGCTGGACAGTCTGGGGCAGACGAGCGCCGGTGAATTCTGGACCCGAAACCTGCGGCGTATCCATGACGTTCAGGTCGGGACCAACCATTGCCCGGCGGCCTACCAAATGACCGGCCGGGTGGCCTATCACGGCGAAATGTGGATCGCCCCGAAACGGCGGCGGCGCGGACTGGCGGCGCGGCTGGCGCGGATCGCCCAGGCGGTGGCCTATTTGCGGTGGAAGCCGGATTTCATGTACGGGTTTGTGTCAAACCGGCTGGTGCAGAGCGGTTTTCCGGCCCAGGAGGGCTATCAGAACATGCAGCCGAACGCCATCGACTGGATCGATGTGCCGAATGACATCAATCGCGATGACTGGATGGTATGGAATTCCCGTCAGGACCAAGAATGGTTGTTCCGGCAACCACCCGGAATGTTTTCACGACAGACGTAAACACCGAATAGATCGGCTGGCCGGAGCGCAGTTCCGAGGGCAGGATCAAGCGGTTGTAGATCAACCCGATGGGCTGCGGGATGTGGATGATGGCGCGGACGGTGTCGAGCGTTGGTAGACCGGTGTCATGCACTTCGCGATAGGTTCTGTTGACCGCATATTCGAACTCTCGATCGGGAATGCCCGGCTGCATGGTGGCCTGTTTGGCGAATTCGGTGCCCAGGACATTGGCCGTGGTCGATTCCGGGCCGACGAACAGGTAGGGCGGTGGCCAGTGCTGATCGTCGCGCAGGCAAATCTGGATGCGGCTGCCAACCGGCGCGGACCAACGGGATTTTGGCAGAAAAACACCACCGTCGTTGCGATGGTAATCGAGCCCTGCGCTGATGAACTCATCATCCCTGTCGGCCAGCCGGCGGCGTTCGATGGTGGCGGTCATTTTGTCCGACCCCGAAACTCGACAACATTGCTTGGCTGTCCGCGGCCTTCCTCGAGCATGGCAACCGAGCGAACATAACTCCACGTCTCGTACAAGGCGGCATCACTCAATGCGCTTAGTTCCAGGCCACCTTGTAGTGTCTGGAGGTAGTGGGTGAAGAGATCTTTGAAACCAGGGAGAGAGGAGTCGTCGATTGTTTCAACTGTGTCTTCAATTGCGGTTATTCGGTCGTCGCGAGACGGGTTCTCAGCCTCTGCAAAAATGCGCCGCAACTCATCTTTGATGTATGACATGACCTAAACGTTAACCTTTCTACGTGTCTTCGTCTAGCTGTCTAACGCAATTTTTATGACCGCCTTGTACATGCCTTCTTTTTCCAGTTGTTCAACATATTCTTCGCTCATCATGTGGTCATATGCGGCAGCCATAGCTTTGGCTTTCGTTGTCGCCCGCTCGGGCGGATTGTGGTTTGCGAAGTAACCCTCAACAAACTCAATCACTTCGGTGAGAATCTTTTGGTTGATAGCTGTCTGTTTGCCATCACCGGCATTGGGCAGGTAAGCGAAGGCGAACTCATCCGGCGTCGTCTTGAAGAACGAAACCATCCCGACCAGCTCGTGGGCAGTTATTTCCCTAGTCTCTTTTGTGGGCTCTTCGTTCAGCATCCGCGAGATTGCATCGTTTCGCCCCCCCAAGTGGGCGGCCAGCTTTGACTTGGCCCCGCGGCCCATCTTAGCCAACTCAGCATTAAGCCAATCGCGAATTTTCTCTTGTGTCTCGGTCATGCCCGCAATCATTTGCGGTTTTCGCATAAATTTATATCGCGAATTTCGCAAAAAAGCTTGACAGGCGTTCTTTTCTTTGCGAATAACGCAAATATGAGTGTTAATCATCTAGAACCAGCCCGGACAGTGGTCGAAAAGATCGGTGGAGCTGAAAGCGCAGCCGAAGTGGTCGGTAAGCATGTGTCGAGGATCTATCGATGGATGTACCCGAAGGATCGCGGTGGAACAGGCGGATTTGTACCACCTGAGGATGCCGAAAAGCTGTTGGCACACTCGCGCAGTGCCGGCGGAAGTTTGGTTGCAGAAGACTTCTTTCATTCCAAATCACCCTGCCACCCCCAAGGAGACGCCGCATGACCGCTCTTGCCGTACAGCCGCGGCCGATCCTGACCATGACCTACATCATCACCGGCGACACGGTGAATGTGTTGGTCGGCACCGGGGCGGACCTGGGCCAGGGGCAGGGCGGTGCCGGATGGGGCGCCATGGTTGCCGGCAACACCAACACACCAGGAGACCGGACATGAGCTTTTCCGAGGTGATTTTGATCGCCCTGTCGGTTTTGCCGGCGGGCTTCGGCGTGGGCTGGTGGGCGCGTGGCATCTTTGCGCAGCGCCAGGCGCGGCGCGCCCGGTTGCAGCGTGGCCTCGGTGCCGGGGGTGGCAAATGACCGGGCTGGAGACAATGGCGGACCTGTTCGTGGTCATGGCGGTGGTGACGGCCTGTGCTGTTTCGGTGCCGCTGGCACTGTGCGGACCTCTTGAGGTTATCGCTCGGTCAATTGGCAGGTCTGCCACGAGTTTAAAGGCGTGGGCGAGGTGAGTGCGGTGGAGCAATATTCCCGGATGCTCGAGCACGAAACGCGCGGCGGGCGCGATGTCCGCAAGGCGATGCGCCGGCTCGAGACCGTTTACGGCATTCCCTATTGGTCGGCGTGGAACGCGCTCAACAAGAAGACCCGGCCACCGAGCCGGACATTCGTCGACAGGGTTGGTGAGGCGTACTTGAAGTGGCTCAAGCGCGCGGTGCGCGGCGATCTTGAGCGGATCAGAATCGAACTGACCAAGATGGGCGAACCCGATGCTGGGCTTAAGGACCTTGAGACTGAGGCTGAAGCGCTTCTGGCGCGGATTGACGAGAAGATGGAGATGCGGCGGACCCGCCAAGCGGGGCGTGGAACGGCGGGCCGGGAGGTGAAGCGATGACGGAACCGGAAGAGCGCGGTGTTGAGTATTGGACCTCGCGGCTGCTGGCCGAGATGCCGAAACAGCCGGACGACTGGTCCGGGGTGCGCCGGATGGTGGATATCTACGAGGCCGAGGTGACGATGCCGGAAAGCTACGCCTTCGTGGAAGGGTTCGGCTATGTCGCCGTCGGCGGTTGGCTGGGATTGCAGTTAAACCCGGTGGAAAGGCGCCGCCTGCGCGACCGGGTCGCCCGGCGCGACCGGACACCGTTTGGGGGCCGGGCCGGATAGCGGCTGAGCAGGTTCAGGAAAAGTGGGAACCGGTTTTCCGCCCGGAACCTGCGGCAAGGATGCGAGGAGGCACATATGGGGGATGCGGCGGCACGGATTTGCCCCTGTTGCGGCCATGCGGCGGCGCTTTCGGGCATCCGGCTGGTGCGCGGGCGCAATCTGGTGGTGTCGGGCGATGTGGTTGTGCATCTGGCGCCGCAGGAGGCCGACATTCTCGCCGCGCTGATTGCGGTCTACCCACGGGTGGCCAGCGTCGAGGCTTTGCTGGAATGGCACTATCTGCACATCGCGGACGCACCGACCTCGAACATCATCCAATGCACCGTGTCGAAGCTGCGCAAGGTGCTGGCACCATTGGGCGTCACGATCAGCAATCAAAGAGGCCGGGGCTATCGCCTGGAGCCACCAGGTATGCGCCTGGTCAACGACATGGCGGCGGAGGTGGTGGCGTGAGCGATGCAGGGCGGCTGACAACTGTGCGCACGCAGGAAATCCCCGGCGCGCTGTCCGATGTGGCCGGTGCGCCGGGTGAGCTTGGCTTTGTACCGCTGGCTCGGATGCGCATTGACCCGGCCTTCCAGCGCCCGGTTGCAGCCGGTGGACGGCGCAGCATTATCAAGATCGCCCGGGGCTTCGACTGGTACAAGTTCACACCGGTGATCTGCGCCGAATTGCCCGCCGGAACGCTTTCGATCATCGATGGCCAGCATCGGGCGATCGCGGCGGCGAGCCGGGGGTTCGACACGGTGCCGGCATATGTCCTCGACTGTCCACCGGAGGTGGCGGCCGCGGCGTTCGCGGCGATCAACGCCGACGTGGTCAAGGTATCGGCGCTCGACCTGCACCGGGCGCGGCTGACGGCCAGGCTGCCTGCAGCGGTCGAGCTGCAGCGGGTGTGCGATTGTGCCGGGGTCAAGCTGGTGGCGCGTCATAGGCAAGACCTGTACAAGGTCGGCGAGTCCCGTTCGGTAGCGGTGCTCGAGCGCGCCTTGGTCGGGTATGGCGCCAACCTGCTGATTCTGATCCTGCAATGCATCACTGAGACCAGCAACGGTAATCCTGGCCTGATCCTTGGGGCGACGGTCAACGGCATCGGTCGGTTTCTCGAGAAGAAGAAGAGGCTGCATGATGAACCGTCGCACCTGTTCGATTTCTTCGACACGTTCGATTTGGCTTTCGAGTACGAACAGGCGCGGGCCGAAGCCGGCAGGACCAGTCAGTCGACGCAATTCATTCTGACACGGCAGATGAACGCCGGGCTCAAGGCCTGGTTGGTGGACAAGGGCGCGTTGCCGAAAAAGGGAACTCGCAAATGACCTGTTACCCCGGCAAATGGCAGGACTATGTCTCGCCGACCAACCGCCCGGTGGCGCAACAGCCGGCTTACGAGATGACCCAGGCCGAGGCGATGGCGATGGACGCCGACACCTTCGACTGCGGCCTGGCGCTGATGCGCGAGACGCAGCGGGCGGTGACCGGCCGGGTGAACCTGGCGGCCATCGGCCGGGCGTTTCACATCTGCCGCGAACAGGTGGCACTGCGCCTCGCCAGGCGCGATGCGGCGAAGGTGAAGACGCCCAAGGCGGTGCCCGACGAGAAGACCGATTTCACGCAAGCCGAGATGAGGGCGGTCGCTTGCGTCCAGGCCGGCGGCACCTTCGCCGAGGCCCTGGCGGCCAGCGGCCAGGCGCGCAACTCGGTGATGGCGACGCTTGGCCGGGCGCGGCGCCTCGGCCTGATCGCCCACGATGCCGGGCGCACCCGGGCGGCACCGAAACACACGCCGTCGGCGCTGCAGCTGAAGATCATCAAGGCCCACAAACCGAACCACAAGTATGCCGACACGGCCGCGGCCATCGGCTGCACGGCCAAATACGTCGGCAAAACCATGCGCAAGGCGCGCCAGCGGGGGTGGCTATGAGGACGGGTCCGCCCCAGGCGGACGCCCGCATCATCCTGCGCGACGACGGCCGCGGCGGCCGCGAGCTGGCGATTGCCGACGGCCGGCAAGACGGCGGTGTGGTGGTTGCCCCGGTGACCCCGGTTGAGGCGCTCGCCCTGGCCGGGGAGTTGCTGAGCTGGGCGAGCGGGAGGGTGGGGGTGGGGTGATGGGTAAGAAATACGGCGTCATCCTGACGGACCCGCCATGGCACTTCAGAACCTACAGCGCCAAAGGGCAGGGCAAGAGCGCCAGTCGGCACTATAAGACGATGAGCCTGGATCAAATCTGTGCTCTGCCTGTTGCAGACTTCGCTGCCGCCGACTGCGCGTTGTTCGTGTGGTGCACATGGCCGGGTATTTTCGAAGTCAAGACGGCGATAGATGCGTGGGGGTTCACCTACTCCGGGCTCGCCTGGGAGTGGTTCAAGTACAACGATGCAAGCAACAGGTTCTCTTTCGGCCAAGGGTATGGCACGCGCAAGAACCTTGAACCCTGTTTGCTGGCCAGGCGCGGCAAACCCTCACTGCTCAACCGATCCTGCCGCGACTTCATCTTTTCCCCGGCGCGGCAGCACAGCCGCAAGCCGGATGTTCAATATGAACGCATCGAGCGCATGTATCGCGGCCCCTATCTAGAGATGTTCGCCCGTCAGCAATGGCCGGGCTGGGACGTATGGGGCAATGAGACGTCCAAATTCATGGCGGCAGCGGAATGACCGGGCAGCTAGAACACCACATGGCCACCCTGCGCCGCAAGTGCCGGCGCATGGAGGACGAACGGGCCGGGCAGGGCGCAGACGCCACCATCCGGGTGCCATGCTGGCTGATGCTGCAGATCCTCGATGCGGCCGAGCCGCAGCAGGGGTTGGACCTCAAGGAGGCCGGATGATGGCTTACCTGCCCGGTATGTCGACGTCTGTCACGGTGCAACTGCTGCCACCGGCGTTTGACCGCCTCAAGGCGCTCGGCGACCGGCACGGCCTGACCCCGAACGACACCGCCGACGTGCTGGTCGACCGGGTGCTGACCCAGCCGGGTTTGGCCGAACAGATGATGGAGGACGGGGAATGAGCGGGCAAGCTGACATGTTGTCGGCAGCCTTGGGTTGGGCGGCCATGGGCTATCCGGTTTTTCCGTGTTCGCCGTCGCAGAAAAAGGGTGTTTCGAAGCGCCCGCTGACTCCAAAAGCCAGCGCGCCCGGTGTCAAGGATGGTGGACTCTATGTCGCCACTACAGATGAGGCGCAAATCACCGCCTGGTGGCGGCGTTTTCCAAAAGCTCTGATCGGCATGCCGACGGGCCGTGCCTCCGGCGTCTTGGTGCTCGATCTCGATCCAAAGCAGCATGATGCCGACTCGATGTTGCGTGCCGTTGCTGTGTTCTGTGGCGGTAGCCTGCCGCCGGCGCCCGTCGTGCGCACGCAATCAGGCGGGCTGCATGTGTGGTTTGCCTATGACGAGGCTGCCGAGGATATCGGCAACCGTGGTGGCTTGTTCCGCAGGGTCGACGGCTGCGATGAGGTGATCCGCGACCATGTCGACGTGCGCGGCGAAGGCGGTTACGTGATCGTGCCGCCATCGGTGATGGAAGACGGTGCGAGCTATGATTGGGAACAGTCGGCAAGTGAAACCGATCCGCCACCGCTGCCGGCCAGGTTGGCGGATGCAATCTTGCGCCGTGGCGAGTTCGATCCACGCGGTACAACAAGACCGGCAGCACGACCTGCGCCGTCCGGCACCGCCCCCGACCCCACAGCGGACGGTGCGGTTCACGAGGCCTTACGCAAATATGGACTGACCGCGCTCGATCGGGAATGCCGCGAACTTGCCGGCATGGCGCCTGGTGCGCGTGGCCATGAATTGAACCGGGCCGGCTTCCAATTGGGTCAATTGGTCGGCGCCGGGGTGCTGGATCACGCCATGGCCGCTGCCGGGCTCCGTTCGGCCTGTGACAGCAATGGTCTGACCGTGACCGATGGCGCAAGACTGGTGGATAGTAATATCGACCGGTCACTGAAGGATGGAGCGCGCGATCCGCGCGATCTGACCGACGTACGCCGCCAGGCGGAACGCCGCATTTCGGCCACCGCCTGGCGCAATGGACCTCCGCCCCCGACCCCACATAGTGGGGATGGTGCTATCATCCCCAGGAGTGAGATGCATCAAAGCGGCGATCGCCACGGCGATCACTCTTTTAGCGAAGGCGCTCCATTTGGGGGGGATGAACCGCCGCCGGTCGATTGGGATATGCTGCGGTTGTGCGCCAGGGAGCCGGACACCGACATCGGAAATGGCCGCCGGTTTCTGCATCGCTACCGGCACGAAGTCTTCTCTATCGCGCGGCTCGGCGCGCAACACAACACCTATGGCTGGCACGTCTACGACGGCAAGCGCTGGCGCGAGGATGTCGAGGGTGCCTCGGTGCGGCCATTGGCGCACGACGCGGTTGAAAAGATCGCCATCGAACCCTGGGTGATAGAGCCGACTGAACTTGAACAGGCGGCCATGGACGATGCGCAAGACGCCGTGGCAGTGCTCAATGAGTTGGCGCAAAAGCAGGTGCTAGAGCCGCCGGAAAAGGCCGAGCGGGAACGTTTGAAAAAGCTGGTGGCGGCGGGTGAAAAGGCCACCGGTGCGCTGGCCGACCGTAGGGCGAAGCGGCGCAGATTCGCCAAATCGTCAGGCGGATCGACGAAAGTCGACGGCATGCTCAAGGAGGCCGCCTGCTATGTGAAGGCGACGATCGACCAGTTCGACGTCGATCCGCTGACCGTCAACGTCAACAACTGCACCTTGCGGTTCGCCGACTGTGGTGAACCGGACACCCCGGCCTGGGACATCGAGCGCCTCGAGCACTGCCGTGACGACCGCATCACCAAACTGATCGGCGTCGACTACGATCCCGATGCCGAGTGCCCACTGTTTCTCAACTTTCTCGAGCGGGTCCAGCCGATCGAGGTTCGGCGTGATTTCCTGCGGCGCTTCTACGGTTATTGCCTGACGGCGCTGACCAAGGAGCAGGCGTTTCTGTTCAACTACGGCGAAGGGTCGAACGGCAAGTCGACGATGATCGATGTTATTGCCAAGGTGATGGGCGACTACGCCACGTCTTTGCCGTTTCAGCGCCTGGTTGGTGACGACAAGCAAAAGGGCAGTGAGGCGACGCCGGATCTGGCGCGCCTGCCTGGCGCCCGCATGGTGCGGGTTTCCGAAGCCAAGGAAAAGACCAACCTTGATGAGGCCATGGTCAAGTCCATGACGTCGAGCGAACCGGTTCTTGTGCGGCGGCTGTTTGGCGACTTCAACGAGATTTATCCGAGTTTCAAACTTGTCCTGTCAGGCAATCACAAGCCGAAAATCAGCGGCACCGATGACGGCATCTGGCGCCGCATGCTGCTGATGCCCTGGGAGGTGCAAATTCCCGACGAGGAAAAGGACAAGGAACTCGAAAACAAGCTTTGGGCTGAGCGATCCGGCATCCTCAATTGGCTGGTGCAGGGTGTGCTTGAGTACCTGCAGGGCGGTTTGCAGCCGCCCGATGCGGTGATCGAAGCGGTCAAGGAGTATCGCGAGGAGAGCGACCCGATCGGCGGCTTCATCATGGATGGCTGCACGCTGACCGGCAACCCGGACGACACCACAAAAACGGCCGATCTGTATGAGGCCTTCTGTGCCCATTGCAAACGCAACGGGGTGTTTCCGCTCGGCGTCAATACCTTCAACCGCAATCTGCCACGTATGGCGAACCGGCATGGCTTCGAAAAGGCCAAGAGCGCTGGGCGAACCATCTATCGCGGCATCGTCATCAATGCCGGACTGGCGTCACAAGTTGGATCGTCGGCGTCGGCCGATTATCCCGATTACTACGACGATTGAGGGAAGCAAGGGAAGCTGGGGAAGCAAGCCAATAGGCCGGATAGTGGTGAGTTTCGTTAGGGTGTGTGAGGAAAATCAAAGACTTATGAACACATGAGGGAAGCAAGGGAGGCTGGGGACGCAATTTAGCGCATGCCGCATGCGCGATCTCTTTGGGCTCAGAGGCCACTGTTTCTTGTGTGTTATGCCGGATTTACCTTCCCTACATTCCCTATCTTCCCTGAACGACAAAAAAAAGAAAGGAAAACAATGAATTAGAAGAACCGACCATATTGGGTTTGCTTCCCTCTTTAGGGAGGCTGGGGACGCAAAGCAAAAACGACAGAAAATGAGGCCAAATATGCTGAATGTCGAGGCTCAGTTACCGATCAAGGCCGATCTGCGGCGCGATATCACCGCTTGGAAGGCTTTGGTGTGGGCCTACAGGAGCGAGTGCGTGCGGGCGGTGGGCGAGGAAGAGCTGGCCGAGGTCGGCGCCATCACCAGGTCGTCGATCCTGATGCATTCATCCTCCGGCCGCCATCGCGGCACCATCAACGGACGGCTCGACTGCCACATCGACGCCATCGCCATCCACTCGCACCTGTTGATGTTGCTGGACGCGGAAACGGCGCTGCAGGTGATGAAGGCGGCCGAGGCGGGCGAGCCGCCGGCGTGGCATTTGACCCTGCCGCGCAAGAGGTTGGTGCCGGGGCTCAACCGCAAGACGCCGTATGGTGTGATCCACCACCTGATCGATGGCCGGACGCGCAGGGCGTCCTATTGCCCGCTGCGCGAAGTTGGACTCGACGAAGAGGAAAGGGTGCGTTTGCAGCAGGCTCAAATGACGGTGTGGCTGGACTTTGTGCACCTGCTGCGGCGTATGTGCAACGTACTGACATCGCTTGAGAAATGGCGCATGGTGGGTCTCGGTGTGGAGCCCGAACCGTGGGTGTCGTGACAGTTTACCCTTGACACACTGCGACGAATACTTGACAAGGCGTCCCAAGACTACACTTGGGTGTAGGGGCGGACAAGCCGCCAGACAGACGATCACCAGCCCTGCCGGGACCACCGCGCGGGGCTTTGCTTTTCAGGACATTGTGATGCTGCTGAGCGTGCACGACAACGTCGAGCAGGTCCGTCGGCAACTCCGAAAGCATGAGCGTGAGCAGGTGCCGTTTGCTGCATCATTGGCGATCAATGATGTGGCGGAAGATGTCAGGGATAACCTGAAGGATGAAATCCAGCGGGTGTTTGATCGGCCAACCCGGTTCGTGAGCAACAGCTTTTTCGTGTTCAAGTCGAACAAGAAGAGCCTTACGGCATTTGTGCAGTTCAAGGGCGGCCCTGCTGGCACGCCGGGTGAGCGGGTCTTGGTGGCGCATGTGTTCGGTGGGCCGCGTGTCTACAAGCGGCATGAGTTGCGGCTCGTCGCCGGCGGGTTCATGCAGGATGGTGAATTCGCTGTGCCGGGTGAGCGGGCGCGGCTTGATGTGTATGGCAATCAGCGGTCGTCTGAAATCGTGCAGGTCTTGTCGGCGCTAAAGACGTCGACTGATCCGTATCAGAACCGGACGGTGGCCAGCCGCCGTCGCAACAAGAGGTCGCGAGACTTCTTTGTGCCAAGTCGCAGGAGTGGTCGGTTGAAGCCTGGGGTCTATGAGCGCCTAAGCAATGGCCGGGTACGACCGGTGATACGGTTTGTGCGACCGCCATTCTACCTCAAGCGACTGCGTTGGTTTGAGATATCGAAAAAAACTGTGAGCACAAACATCAAACCTCACTTCAAAGCGCGGTTGGCACAAGCCCTAAAGACCGCCCGTCGCCGTCGCCGGGCAGCATAACCAACTGAGGTGGGGTACGCCACTGGGTCCTTCCCGGCCTTACCCGCGGTTGCAGAACTGGAGGATGCGCTGGCCGAATGTGGCGCGCGCCTCGGGCGCCACTTCGACATGCTGGCCGGGTTTGCAGAGGAGTTGACGGCGATCGCCGTCAAGGACGGTGCCGGCAAGGTGCGAACCTATCTGAAAGACAAGGCGCGCAAGGCGCGGCAGGCCATGGCAGATGAAATGGTGAAAGTGGCACAGAGTGCCGGTGCGGGGGTGGATGATGAAGACGTTTAGATCGGCGCTTGCGGTTGCGGCTGCGGCGCTGGCAATCGGTCTGACCCCGGACAACGAAGTTGCGCCGGCGACGTGGGCAATGGACAACCTGGTCGTTGCCGATGGGCCATATGCGGGTCAGAAATGGGATCCGGGCCTAACACCGCAACTGGTGGAGATTCTGAACCAACTCGGGCCAGGCAAACCGCACAACCAGGTCGTGCTGCGGAAGTCGGCGCAAGTGGGTGCAACCGGCGTCGGCATTGCGTGGTCCGGGTCGATCATCGACAATACGCCGGCCAGGGCGATGATCATCTTCCCGACGATCAACTCGGTACAGGATTACAACCGGGAGAAACTACAGCCAACAATCGAACAATCGCCAGCCCTGCGGCGCAAGGTGGTTGCACAGACCAGCCGATCGTCGAGAGGGTCGACAGCGCTGAGCAAGGCGTTCCCTGGTGGTTCGTTGATCCTCACGGGCGCCAATTCCGCAGCCGACCTGCGGTCCAAGACGGTCAAATTCCAGCACCGCGATGAGATCGACGAGTGGCCGCTGGACCTCGATGGCCAGGGCGATCCGGAGGCGATGGCCGATGCCAGGCTGATCAGTTTTCACGCAACCGGCGACTACATGGTGTTCAAGTCATCGACACCGACGATCAAAGGGGCTTCGCGGATTGATGATGGTTTTGCGGGAGGAGATCAGCGCTACTGGATGGTGCGATGCCCGCATTGCGACGGCGAACAACGGCTCGTCTTTGGCGGCAAGGCTGACAAAGCCGGCCTGAAATTCAAGACTCAAGAGCCTTATGAGGCTCACTATGTCTGTGAGCACAACGGGTGCGTCATCGAGCACCACGAGAAACCAGCCATGGTCCGCGCCGGCAGGTGGGTTGCATCTGCCGAAGGACGCTATCCGTCCTATCACCTCGATGCCCTGACATCACTGCTGACCACATGGGACAAGATGGCCGGGGAATTCGTCAACTCCAAGGACAATCCGACCAAGCTGAAAGCTTTCGTCAATCTTTGGCTGGGCGAGAGTTGGGAGGAGCGCGGTGAGGCGCCGGACTGGAAACGTCTTTATGCCCGCAGGGACACCTACAAGATCGGCACCATCCCAGCCGGAGGCCTGCTGTTCACTATGGGTGTGGATGTGCAGAAGGACGGTCTGTTCTACGAGGTTGTAGCCTGGGGCAGGGGTCTAACCAGCTGGTCGGTCGACATCGGGTTCCTGCAGGGTGACACCGCAGATCCGTCGGACAAGGTGTGGGCAGACCTCACAG
>CBDCYC010000001.1:0-60024 GCA_965224015.1 Hyphomicrobiales bacterium | reverse complement strand
CCATATATCTTGTGTTTATCGAATATCATGTTTTTCTTACCAGTTCTTATGGCAGCCAAGGACCATCAGATGGTGCATTGTTCCGCAAGGGTGATCTAGGTGGGCAATGAGGAGCCAAACTATGTTAGTTTTGATTGTCAGTTTTATTCCTATACTTGGAAATTCGTGACATCAACGGCTTGTTATGCTCACACAGTTCTTAGTAATTATTTCCACTACTTAAAAATACAATTTTAGGCTTAAATTTAATTGTAAAGGTTTAGGCTCAAGTTGGAATACAGGGCTGGAAATCTCTCTACAATCTTAAAGCTACCTCCTCTTCACAAGTCCAGATCTATTCTGGCCTGTCTCTCTCTCTCTCTCTCTCTCTCTCTCTCTCTCTCTCTCTCTCTCTCTCTCTCTATATATATATATATATATATATATATATATATATATGTATATATATATATATATATATATATATATATATATATATATATATATATACACCTCAATGTCCCCCACCATGGCATTGATCATCAAAATCCCTGATATAATGTGAATCCAAAAATAGCACTAGATATTTACTGATTGGGTTATTACCCCTTTATAGAGATGACACTGAAGATAGCTGCCAAGGTGGTTTATAGGTAATTATGTAAGACTCTTGGGTTAGGGTCAGCTGAGCTGACATGAGGGTGATTGGTTACCCTCTTTAAATTGAACATTACACTTTACAGAGGACACAATTATAGAAGATTGCATATTTAAAAGCTGAGAAGTACAAAAACAGTCTGTTAAGAGCCATTTTTATGCATAAGAGATAAATTACCTAATAGATAAATACATGTATTGAAAAGAATAAATGAACTGAATCTAATAATTATTTATCATTTAACTACAAAAATGGTGTCTTATATTGTGAACTTCTACACAGGGTCTTTCAGGAGGGGGATCTGTTTTAAAATGGGATCCTGCTCCATCCAGCTCAGCTTGGGCTATGTCCTGTTCCAGCGGGCTCAGGCTCCTCCAGCCAGTCCGGGTTTCGGTGGGCTCTGACTAAAGTAGCCTTAAACGAAAGAAGCTGCACTTTTGTTCTTGGGCTGAGTTCTTGGGGCTGATCACGCTGGGACTCCCCTGGGGCTGGGCCTGGGGTTGGGCTTGGGGCTGGGCCTGGCTTTCCTCCATTGCTCTCACGCTTTATCGGGCTGTAGGAGCCATGTGGTGGGGGTGGAGTGAGGTGGCGCCCTGGAAGTGTGAGCTAAACCCCTGGAGGTGTGAGCTAAACTTAGATTTTTATTATTATAAGGTCCTGTAAAAAAAATAAATAAATTTAAACTTAAACTTTTAATAGTTTTATATTCAAGAGTATACAATCTACATAGCCACATGCTATCTGTATGTAATGATATGGGCAATTACCTTAATTGCATGCTTTTCTGATCCACAGGTGTGGGTGATTATAGGGCTGAATAACATTTCCTTCTTGAGAGAGATCTGACTGTAGCATATCATGCTATCTTTGTGTTGTTATAAGACCTAAAATTAAGACAACCACAATTAAGACAACCACTATTTGGAAAGGTGGGGTTAGTGATGTTGCTGGAATGGCTCATCAATTAAGGTTGCTGGACAAGGGAGAAATTGTCAGGACATGACCTGGATTTCTAAAAATAGATGTTTCTAGGGTATATAAGGATGCCCTACAGTAAGACACATTATTTCCTCACCATGGCACACTTTGGGATGCAACCAGAACATAGACAAATATTAAAGAAGAACAGGCTGTACTTACTGGAAGGGATGAGCCCTGAGCCTGTGGTACAGAGACTTTATCAGCAAAACATGCTGTCACAGATCACAGTAGAAAGCATCCAAGAACTTCCAACCAGATACGAAAAGAATGCAGCATTGGTTACCTACCTCCCAAGGAGTGGGCCAAGAGCCTTTCAACTCTTCTGTAGAGCTTTGAGCGCCAGTGGACAGAAACATGTTAGGAACAAAATCCAGCCAGAGGGTGTGACATGGTCTATCGGTCTTAGTATTACTCTGTTGAAGTATGATGGAGAAACCTTGCATCTCCAGAAAGGTAGCAGATCCGTCTCCATCACCCACAGCGAATGGAATAACCTTATACGCTACATTCCTAAAATACTAGAAAATCTGGACCCCTGCAAAGACTCCAAGTTTTGTCTGAGTGATGAAAACTTGTATGTGACAACCATCAAGCATCGGGCTCATAAGCATGTGGGATTTCATAGAGATACCAGTGGGGATGGTTCAGGGGTGATTATGGACATGGATGAATGGAGTGATTTTATCGAGTGTGTTGCCGAATCTGTCATAGAAGAACTGAATGAATCACATCCCAACTTTCATGATTTGGAAATCATGGACTTGATACGTCTATGCTATATTTACATCCTGCAAAGAGATATAATAGCAAGGGCTCACAACAACTGCTATGGATGTAAACAAGAGGCCCCAGGTCAACAAGATCACACCGAATCTGGCTGTCTGAGTGGGTGGGAGGACTTAGTGCATCAGTACTATCCTGAAGCAGTGGCAGCATTTTCAGGACCTCTCTTCACTGAGGTCTGCAGGTAAGTTATCAATTATTTTAATTGTGAATTAAGAAAAATGAAAGGCTGTATTGCCAATCTTTCTAGAATAAATATTCATCTTTCAGCGCTCTCATAAAGGCAATGAACAGACCAAGCCAAGGAGCCCAGCTGTTTCTGTTAGACTTCTATCAAAGGACAAAAGCCGCCACAGAGAAAGAGATCATCCAAACTGTGATTCCAGATGAGATTCGCTATAAACTGTTTGATATTTACACTAAGATATGATATAATACATATTTGCAATATGTCTGATCATCTATAATAAAAGAGATAAAACACACTCTTAGTTTTAACTCTATATATGGTTCAGTGGGGGAAAGATTTAGGAGCGAGAGCGTGGAGCGGGAGCGAATGCGAGCCTGTTATTTAATGCCTCTATCAGCCCTCGCGCTCGCAGCCCGCGCAAAGACAACAATGCCGCCTCGCAGGCAGTATCTTATGCGTGTAGCCTATTGCGCGCTCATACTTGCGTCTGCGCTGATCAACGTGTGCCAGGTGATACACCAGCATGGCCTGCAAACACTGACGCCTGCGCTATTAAACGACGCGACCACCGCGACCACCGCGACCACAGTGACGACAGCGAACCGGACCGAACCATGAGCGTGGTTCTGAAACATTTGTTACTGGAGAACATGTACGCGTACAAGGAGAATATTTACTTCAATGACGAGTGGGTGGTGTGCCGGAAGGGCTGTAGGTTTTATACTCTGCGCAAAAATTGGGCAGAGCCCGTGTGTTTTGGCGTTTGTCCTGAACCAGCCGAGGGCTGCCACAGCTGCGTCGACCACAGCTGTTTTGATTTGGTCATCAAACCAGACAGCCGCTTCTCCCAGTCGGTGCCCTCTGACGCGTTGCCGTTTGTGAAAAAGCGCCTGGCAGTCACGGCTCACCCAGTGCTCGCCGACAGGACCTATGAGCTGCGCTCCATAGAATACCGGGCAGAAGACTGGCCACGGTCCCTGGGCGTGTTCGTTGAGCAGCATTGGTGGCCTTTCGTCCGGCCCGAGCGGGCCACGGCTGGCTATTAATGCCCGGCCCAGACAAACTCGTGTGCCTGTGGCTAGCGAGCGAGCCAGCCAAGCAAGCGAGCGAGCGATGGAGGCGCTCAACGAATGTTATACGAAAGCCTGGGCTCTGCGCAGCATGGCCGGCGGGCCATCACAGGGCGAGCTGTTGTGGGAAAGATCGCGCTACCCGTGGCACTTTGGGGGTGACAGAAACTGGGATAACATCACCAGCCGCATACAGTCGGATGTGTACTGCTCACACGCCACCCACGGTTCGCTGTCACGGATGATGTACGACGGCAACGGGCTCAACACCCCCTCGGCCGAAGACAAAACCGACTGGGATGCATATCTGGCTTCGCTGTACATAAACCTGAAATCGAACAGCTGGTGTTCGGACAAAAGCCAACGGGCATATTCTCTGGTGCAGTTTTGTCACACGTGGCGAGTGGCAGGCGTGTTGCAAGCTTTCCGCTGCGACTACCCGGACCCCTCGCTGGGCGGTCTCAGCTACCAGTTTGCCGGGCCTTGCCGAAGCCTGAAATTGCCTCGCGACGCTCTGATAAACATCGAAGATGATAACCGTTGTGGGCCTTCGGATTTCACCTCGCGGTCTACTGGCCGGCATTTTTCGGCGGCCACCGACGTGCCAGCGCGATGTTACCACCGGAACGCGGGCCTGGACCTGCACTTGCTTGTGTGCCGTGCTTACGACAAAGGCCCCAGCCTGCCCCGTTTCATATTCCGGTTTTTGGTCAGTGCCACGCTCACGCGGCAGGGGTTGATGGCGCGAGTCACCGATCAGCTTCTGCTCGCCTACAAGTCGGTGCAGGAAACCGAGGGCGAAGAGGGCGAAAAGACACTGACCGATTACCAGACGGCCGCTATCTGCTGTCTTGGCCACCGCAACGCTTTGCCCGAGTGTGAGCCCTTTTTCTGTGCCGATCCCAGGGACGACAGCGTCTATGTATTAAATGAGTTTCATCTGGCGCCTGACAGGTCGTGGCTGTTGAACTGAGGACGACCACGATGCGCGGGGCCACAACGAGCCGCAAGGAACCCACAGCACACTGGCGAATAAGACGCGGACGTGAGGCGAGGCGAGGCCGGCCTTACCCGGATGTGGACTACCTCCGCTTGCAGCGCAGGCAAGAGCACTTCGCCTACCCGGCCAGTTTCGGGCGAACGCAGGCAGAGCGTTTGGCGGGCGCCTGCTACCAGGCCACTGCCCTGCGGTCTCACCTGCGCCTAGAGCGTCTGATGAAGAACCAGTTTGTAACTGGGCAGATCTGGTACCGGCTGGCTGTAGAGCACGCTCGCCTCCTGCTGCAGTCCTGCGCCTGCTCCGACTCGGGCCTTTACGAGCTGTTGCGAAACCGAGACCCTCGCGCCAACCCGAAGGCCCTCTTGCCGCTGAGCCGCGAGCACAGGGGCTTGGCTTGCCTCGCGCTGGCTTCATTCGGGCAGGAACCCTGGCGGGTGACCAGGGACGATCAGGACCGCCTGTACCTGTTCGTGTGGCTCCGGCCGCCTTCGCCCGATGCGCCTGCCCGGTTAGACCTGTCCAGGATGTACGGCGCCTGGCTCTGCCTTCTCTGTTGCCCCGAAATCACCGGCTTCCAGATAAACCGCGCTGGCAGGCTTTGCACGCTCGGGTACAGGCTGAAATGCCTGAGACCCACCGCCGACCCGTGCCAGGGGCTCGTGCCGTCAGGGCCCCCGCCGCCTCGGCCCGCCCCGCCTCAGCCGACAGGCGACGAAGACCCGCAGCCTGCTCCACACCACAGGCCGCCTCTGGACGAACGAGAAGAGTATTTACAGGCCTGCGTTGAACACTTCAAAGGGCTTGGGGACAATTGATAATCGTTGTCCTTCTTCTTCTTCTTCTTCTTCTCCTCCTCCTCCTCCTTCGTCGTCCTCCTCCTCCTCCTCGTCCCCCTCGTCCCCCGCATCTCCTTTCTCCTGCAAGAACGGCAGGTAATGCTTCTGGTAGAATGAGACTAGCCTAGGCAGCTCCACCCGTTCCCAGAACGGCCTGTCACGCGGCACCTCGACTACAGCCAAATCGGCTATAGTGTACACGACCAGCAAGCATATCTCCCTGCGCGCCAGTTGTAGCTGCCCCTGCACCTGGTAGTAGTAGTCGTGCCCGGGGGCCAGACTGAGTGCCGAGCGGCTTCGGCCCCCACCGCCTCGCAGGAAGGGCACCAGACCGGGGTTGATCTTCCGGTACCTTGCTGAGTACGGGCATTTCACCTCCACGATCCGGCGCTCGTCCAGGATGCCATCGGGGGTGGCTCCCAGAAAAGGGAGTTCGGGCAAAACGAAGAGGCCGGCCGGAAGCACGGCCTGGGCGTGCCCGTGGGCGCAAAACCTTTTGAGAGCTGCCCGTTCATAGTGCATGCCGTGGGCCACGGCAGGCACGCGACTCAAATCGCTTGGGGCGTAAAGGCTTTGGCACATGGCCAGGACATTGGCGCGAGGTCCCATTTTGCAGAGCCTGCCAAACCTTGAGGCTGTGAGACGTCGCCTCCTGGCGCGGAACCAAAGCCTGCTGCCCGCCTGTCGCCTGGTGTTTTTTTCTAATTTGTCTGCCCAGCCGCTATGCTCTGGTCCACTCATCCCTGCCCGCGGAAAGATGGGCCTCCGAACGGCAGCTAAATAAGTCTGGGGGCCTGCCCGTGCCCGTGCTATATAAGGCTCGGAGATCGACCGGGGTCCGGCCCAGAGTCAGCATGGACTTCAAGCAAGACACAGCGAACAAGACAAAGACCACGACGACAACTGTGTTGCTGCTGGACGATGAGGAAGTCGACAGTAGTTGGGCCGACCTGGTAGAAGCCGAAGAACAAAGAAGTGACCGGCCTAGGCACGCGCAAGCCACGGCAGCGGAGGCGGCAGCGAAGGAGGAGGAGGAGACGACCACGACGGGATCGCTGGCCCCGAGGCCACCTCGGACACCCGGCGATGGCCGCGAGCCAGGGCCAAAGCCAAACGCAACCGAGCGCGGCCCAGACCAGGCCGCCGAGGGTCTCCACAATTGCCTGCGTGACATAAAGCAGGAGTTGGTCGAACTGAAGCAGTATCTGGCACCGGAGGCTTCCAACAGCGATGACAAGGATGATGCCAGATGCCAGCTGGTGTTTGCTGACAGACAAACCTGGGGTGGCCTCAAAAAACGTAACCTGTTGCCCGGCGCCCGTATCCGGAAAGTGTGGTCACCCCGCATCAGCCCGAAATCCGTAACGGAGCTGAAGCACGTGGAGCGTCGTAGGATACGCACGGTTCTTATCATGTGCGGCATGGAAGATTACTGGAGCGATGGGGCATGGCGCCGGACAATCGAGTCGCTCGAAAAGTTTGTGACCACAGCGATGAAGTGGTTTCCAGACGCAAACATATTAGTGTGCAGTCTGCTAGCTCACCCGAATGCAGACTTGGAACCGGTGGGATATATAAACCGCTCCCTGGCTCGACTGTGCAGTGACTATCCTCGGCTGGTGTTTGTTGACAACAGCTTTTGTCATCACCTCAGGCGTAACTTGTTCCAATCGGACGGCTTCACTCTTTCGGCACCCGGCCTAGAGGTAGTGGGCGAAAATGTGCGCCGTTGTAGCTGCCCCTGCACCTGGTAGTAGTAGTCGTGCCCGGGGGCCAGACTGAGTGCCGAGCGGCTTCGGCCCCCACCGCCTCGCAGGAAGGGCACCAGACCGGGGTTGATCTTCCGGTACCTTGCTGAGTACGGGCATTTCACCTCCACGATCCGGCGCTCGTCCAGGATGCCATCGGGGGTGGCTCCCAGAAAAGGGAGTTCGGGCAAAACGAAGAGGCCGGCCGGAAGCACGGCCTGGGCGTGCCCGTGGGCGCAAAACCTTTTGAGAGCTGCCCGTTCATAGTGCATGCCGTGGGCCACGGCAGGCACGCGACTCAAATCGCTTGGGGCGTAAAGGCTTTGGCACATGGCCAGGACATTGGCGCGAGGTCCCATTTTGCAGAGCCTGCCAAACCTTGAGGCTGTGAGACGTCGCCTCCTGGCGCGGAACCAAAGCCTGCTGCCCGCCTGTCGCCTGGTGTTTTTTTCTAATTTGTCTGCCCAGCCGCTATGCTCTGGTCCACTCATCCCTGCCCGCGGAAAGATGGGCCTCCGAACGGCAGCTAAATAAGTCTGGGGGCCTGCCCGTGCCCGTGCTATATAAGGCTCGGAGATCGACCGGGGTCCGGCCCAGAGTCAGCATGGACTTCAAGCAAGACACAGCGAACAAGACAAAGACCACGACGACAACTGTGTTGCTGCTGGACGATGAGGAAGTCGACAGTAGTTGGGCCGACCTGGTAGAAGCCGAAGAACAAAGAAGTGACCGGCCTAGGCACGCGCAAGCCACGGCAGCGGAGGCGGCAGCGAAGGAGGAGGAGGAGACGACCACGACGGGATCGCTGGCCCCGAGGCCACCTCGGACACCCGGCGATGGCCGCGAGCCAGGGCCAAAGCCAAACGCAACCGAGCGCGGCCCAGACCAGGCCGCCGAGGGTCTCCACAATTGCCTGCGTGACATAAAGCAGGAGTTGGTCAAACTGAAGCAGTATCTGGCACCGGAGGCTTCCAACAGCGATGACAAGGATGATGCCAGATGCCAGCTGGTGTTTGCTGACAGACAAACCTGGGGTGGCCTCAAAAAACGTAACCTGTTGCCCGGCGCCCGTATCCGGAAAGTGTGGTCACCCCGCATCAGCCCGAAATCCGTAACGGAGCTGAAGCACGTGGAGCGTCGTAGGATACGCACGGTTCTTATCATGTGCGGCATGGAAGATTACTGGAGCGATGGGGCATGGCGCCGGACAATCGAGTCGCTCGAAAAGTTTGTGACCACAGCGATGAAGTGGTTTCCAGACGCAAACATATTAGTGTGCAGTCTGCTAGCTCACCCGAATGCAGACTTGGAACCGGTGGGATATATAAACCGCTCCCTGGCTCGACTGTGCAGTGACTATCCTCGGCTGGTGTTTGTTGACAACAGCTTTTGTCATCACCTCAGGCGTAACTTGTTCCAATCGGACGGCTTCACTCTTTCGGCACCCGGCCTAGAGGTAGTGGGCGAAAATGTGCGCCGGTGTTTGGAGAAATGTTAATAGCTATTTCGGAAGTGTGTTTCGGTTTTGTGTTTGCAATAAATTTTAAAAATGTATTTAAAATGTGTAGCCTATATAGTTTATTTCTGTACAATTGCTTGTTTAATGTGTTTACTGTCTACCTACCTACCTACCTACCTACCTACCTACCTACCTACCTACTCTTCATCCTAATGACAAAGTAGGCTATACACCTGCATGTGTTTTCCCACCATAATTGACTGACCACAGTAATTAGCCGATGCTATAATGTATGTCAGTTTTGTACACTCTGATTAGATGCATCCAATGGAATATGACATCATAGTTTAGCTCATTGACTTCATTTGGTAAATATTTTCCCTCTCTTTGGGACATTTGAGCATTCAAGCTTAAAAGTCCAGCTGAAAGTTGTCATGTTAAACTTGCCAGCTTAATGTTATTTTGGTCCATTAAGCCATCCTTACTATTATCCTATTATTATTTACATTTGTGATAGTTGCATGAGTATGATATTACATATTTTATTATTATTATTTACTGATGCATATAAACTGTTACTTGGTGTTACATAGTTCCTTGTTTTTTAGCAATGTAATTAGACACTTATTGAGTGTGCTCAATCAACCCCGCCAAGAGTCACTCACAAGTGTAAAGTCTAGTAAATGTATTCTTCAAACTCTCTTTATTTGACCAGTAGCTACATTTTTAAGGCACCTTAAATAGTCAATTCTGTAATTATTGTCAATTTAAACATCATCATCATCATCATCATCATCATCATCATCATCATCATCATCATCATCATCATTTGTGAGTACAGCATCTTTATACACCACATACAGACTGTGTTGTTCATTGCTCATCCTTTCACCGCATACGGACCAGACCATAATAGAACTTATTCAGGGTTCCTAAGACGTTTAGAAACAAATCCTCTGGCTGGCCTTTTCAAAAAGCACCTTTGTTACCAATATCCATTCTTATGATTTGGCTTCTTCCGTGCCCATCGCCCATCATGGGACTTTCGGGGTGGTGATCTATTTTAAAATGGGATCCTACTCCATCGGGCTCAGCTCAGGCTCTGCCAGACTCAGCTCCGGCGTTGCCGGGCTCTGCAGGGCCCAAGCTCCTCCATCGGGTTGTGGGTTCGGGCTACGGTGGTCTTCAACGGAAGAAGCTGCACTTTTGCTCTTGGGCGGAGCGGGTTGGGCTCCACCGGGTTCCTCTGTTGGGCACAGGTTCTTCCCGGATACGCTCAGATTGGGCTCAGCTCAGGCTCTGCTGGGCTCGGGCTCAGGGTTCGGGCTCTGCTGGGCTCGGGCTTGGGGTTCGGGCTCGGGGTTCGGGCTCGGGGTTCGGGCTCGGGGTTCGGGCTCGGGTTCGGGCTCTGTCTGTTAACAAAGGGCCTCTTCAAAAGAGCTTCTTCGGCCAGCTAACTGAAATTTTTAGGAAGAAACGAGACCATTTAAGGCCCGATCTGCAATGCCACCAGCTAGGTTTTTATGGCAACAACGCGGAGAAAAAAAGAATGGCCCAGGGTGGCAGCAGAGGCGGCAGTGGCAGAATACGAAGATGATGAAGAAAAAGAAGAAAAAGAAGAAAAAGTAGACGATGATGATGATGATGATGATGATGATGATGATGCTCTGATTGCGATTTCTTCCGAAGAGTTGTGGTGGCTTCAGTTTCTGGACCAGGTCCTCTTGTCCAGCGTTCGACATCTTGAGTACCTGTGGGCAATGACCTTGACCTCAGCCCTCCAAATGTTGCCAAGGCTGCAGGCCTCAAGGGATTGGCTGCTCCGATTTCAAGAGGGCAACCTTTGGCGACAACTGCTTGAACGCGACAAAGACCGCTATCAGATCGCCTATTATGCTTATCTCATACTGCCTCGCCTGACTCACAACCTCGCCGAAAGCGAGCGCATCCTACGCAACAGCGAGAATGATGACGACTACCGGGGGTCTGTAGCAGAGCTGCACAATTGCTGTCCACATTTCTCTGTCCAGGTGCCCTCTGTAGATGAGTCTGGGCCACACAGCCTCCACACCCTGCAAGAGGTGTTGGAAACTTACAACAGGCTGTTTTTTCTTTGGCCTGTATTGCCCAGGGATCGCCTAGAGGCTGCCCTGGGCTCGCTTGAGCGATATATGGGCAACTGTTACGGGACCTATACGGTCGATTTCAAGAGGGCAACCTTTGGCGACAACTGCTTGAACGCGACAAAGACCGCTATCAGATCGCCTATTATGCTTATCTCATACTGCCTCGCCTGACTCACAACCTCGCCGAAAGCGAGCGCATCCTACGCAACAGCGAGAATGATGACGACTACCGGGGGTCTGTAGCAGAGCTGCACAATTGCTGTCCACATTTCTCTGTCCAGGTGCCCTCTGTAGATGAGTCTGGGCCACACAGCCTCCACACCCTGCAAGAGGTGTTGGAAACTTACAACAGGCTGTTTTTTCTTTGGCCTGTATTGCCCAGGGATCGCCTAGAGGCTGCCCTGGGCTCGCTTGAGCGATATATGGGCAACTGTTACGGGACCTATACGGTCGTGCCTCCTTGGCTGCACGAGGCCGACCAGCCTTGTATCCTTTGCCACAGGCAGGCTCTGGTGTCTGGCGGCAACGGTATATTCGAACAGCCGAGGGGAGGCTGGCGCTGTCAGCATCTGGTTCGATTGCTGGAAGCCGAAGGCGAGGCCTCCGGCGAACCAGAGTGGACAGAGGAAGAGGATGAGGAGGGGAGCCTGTTCAGGCTGTTTTTTGAAATGCATAGCGGATCGGATGCAGATCCGCTAGGCCAGGACGCCAGCGAATATGCCTACTGGACGCAAGAGGGGGGCGGGGAAAATATGGCCGGGCAATCGTACAGGAAGCTGGAAGAGTTGTGGGACAGGGCTGACTCGTACCTTTCGGCCAGGGGCCTGCGCGATATGAAGGGCATCGAAACGGCCGGCTTTTCGGCATACGTGGGCGTGCCCGGCATCAGCAAGCCCCGTTTCCTGGCCTTGCTGGAGAAGAATATCAGGTCAGAAATTCACGACCGTTACCGTTTGTCCGATCCCGATGTTTACGGGCATTTCTTGCGCCAGCTGGAGGATACGGGAGGAGACTCAGCTGCGGGTGCGCAACAAGGTTCGCGCCAGCAGGACATCCCACTCCTGAAAAAGATGCGAACCGACCCCTTTTCGGTGTCAGCAGATCAGCTCAGGCAGTTACAACAGCTCCAAAACGATGCCAGCAGCAACAGGTCTAAACTGTGGGATGTGGACAACCTGAAGGGCATTGTGGCCAAATCAAAAGCGACCTACGCCAACTGTTACCTGACCCCTCTGCTAGGATCTGGGATGGCTGAACTGGGGTTCGCTTTTCGAAAGGCCCTGTTTGCCGAACGGGTGTTTTTTGAGACCACCGAAGAGCTGGTGGGTGAGGTGGGGCCGGGCCCAGATCTGGCCCCAACGGATCTCGATTACATGAAAGGCAAACAGTTTACAGCCAACGCAGTGCGCCAGTTTGGCCTGGACGAACGGCTCGGTCTTTGGCTCCGGCGAAAGCCAGCTCGCATGCAAACAACGCGGCAAGCCGGAACTCTGGCCAGTCCTGCAGAGAGCGGGCCACGGTCTCTCTGGCCAAAGCGGGCGAAAACAGCCTTTCCATCTGCCTGCGCTCTTCGAAAAGGGGCCGGCCTGCTGACACCCACCGGCCCAGCTCCCGGCTCCCGGCTCCCGCCTCCGGCTGGAAGGCCTGACCGTTGCCGCCGAAGTAATGCAGGCACAGGCACAGGTGGTTAAGGGAAGGGAACTGCGGGCCTGGCTGGCCCCGTACTGAGCGCAGGGGGACCGGCCCTGCCTCGCCTGGCCAAAACACCTCTGCCTCCTGGCCCTCGTCCAGCAAACCCTTCTCTCGCACCAGGTAGCCTAGGAATGCGTCAAAAATGTGAACGTGCGCCTCGAGGTACAGGCGCGAGAACAGATCCGGCGGCCGCAGCCGGATGGTCCAATTGAATTTGCGATACCCGCTCAGCTGGTTTTGCACAGACAGAAACTCGGCGTAAAAGACAGACTGGGCACGCAAACAGTTGACGAGGGCACCAAAACAGCCGCTCAGCACCCGGTCGATATCCGCTGTGAACACGGCCCTGGCGTCCGACCGGGCGTCCCAGGCGCGCAGGCGTCGCAGGTCGCCCCCAACGCTCAGCCAGGAGCGCCGGGCGCCCGAAAAGGCGCCGAAGATTGCAGTGGCCGGGTCGCATGCCCCCTCTGCCAGCTCTTCTGCCCGCTGGCCCAAGTGCATGGGCGTTTCTTGATCCGCTGGCCATGGCCCCCCGAGGCCCTCGGCGGCGGCCCGCAGGCCCAGCGTGAACCTCCGGTCGCCTATCTTTCGGGCCAGTAGTGCGAGCTGAGGTTTGTGGGCGCTGATGTGTTGGCACACGTACTCGGGCCATTCTGTGTCGGCTGGCCTTTGCAGAGAAAATTCTGTGAACAAATCTGCGAGGAAAGCGTATGGGTTGTGTCGGCCCGGCCCGTCCGGCAAGGTCGCGAGCACGGTCAGCGGGTACATATCAGCGGCAAATATAACTCGGTCTACAATAATTTCCTCCAGCAAATGAACATTGTCCTCCGTTTTCACCTGTGACCCCGCCACACGCGACTTGGGGTTCGAGAGCTTGTCGCGCAGAAGGGTGGCTGCCGCCTGGTCGCACACGGCGGCCAGGCGACGGTCCAGGTAGGTCCTCAGGCCGTCTAAAGTGGCATCGTCCGCATCGTCGTCGAGAGGCAACGGCAGCCTGAGGGTCGAGGGCGTCGGCTCCGGTTCGGCCCGGAGAGGCCGGGGCCGCTGGACCTTTCGACGCGGGGGGGCCTGCCTCGGGCGTTTTATGCCCTCGGCGCTGCTTGCCGCCTCTCGAACACGAAACGGCAGGCCCCAGGCAGCGGACACCTCCACGGCCTCTCCGCAGACGAACTTGGACGGGTCCGATGCCGCGTCAAAGTAGAGGAAGCGGGATCCGCCGGCACCGCCCTCGCCACTGCCACCGCCCAGTTTCATTGTCACGCGGTACAGGCGGGACGGGCGGTCTTGGCGCCACACGCACCACGCGGACCCACGCCTGCCCGCCTCTGCCTCCGCCAGCCCATACTCTTTGAGGGTGTGCTTGTCCCGCCAAAAACCACGACCGCTTCTTAGGCCCATCACCGATGAGACCGGTCTTCCCTCCTCGCCCGCTTTGGTTTTCCCCGCCTGCCTCTGTTCGGGCCCGTCATCGGCCCCGGGCGGAGGCTCGATCTTTCCCGCCCGTTCCAGGATGCGCCTTAGTTGCCGCTCTAGAGGAAACCCGTGCTCCGGTCCGCCTCCTAGCTCCTCAAAATAGAGCACGGTTGCCAGGCTGATGCAAGAGGACCGCCCTCTGGCACCCTCGGGCACCGCTATGCTGTGGAAGTGCATCCTACCAGCCTTCTGCGATGTGCCGCCGCTCCTCCTCCTCCGGGTCTGCCAGGCCACCGGACAGCCCCAAAGATATTAATAGTTTTTCCTGCACCGACCAGGGAATATTATTCTCGACGCACACCTCCTGAACGTATTCGGGAGTGGCCGCCGCCACGCCTTCGCCCAAGCCGGCTCCCGGTGGTTCGCCCGCCACCAGCGGCTCCTCCTGCTCTTCCAGCAACATCTCTGTCAGCTCTGGCAAATGCTTCAGCAAAATGTCTCGCCTTTTCAATACATTGTTGCCACCCCATTCGGCGATTTTTCTGCCTATCCTTTCAGCCAGGCTGTCAGCCTCGGGCCGGCCAGGGCTGCGGGGCCGGCCAGCCGCATCGGACAGCAAGTACTGCGAGGTTGGCATCACGATGCAGTAGATCTCTCGCCTGTCTGACGGCACCCGCAGGGTCAGCTTGGCGTGTACGTCCGGGAAAGACACGTAGTGGATCGTGTGATTCGTCATGCGAAAAAACAGTTTGTCGTTGCGCTTTCCGCGGAAACTGTTGAACCAAGCCGGGCTGGCTACGTACGGGCTGCCCCTGTGAAACTCTTGCACCGAGTCCTCCCTGTGGTAGGATATCCTGTTTCTGGGGCGGTTAAAGTAGGGCAGCAGACCCACCAGCTTCGACATTGGCCTCACTCCAACCGGGAGCCCTATTTTCATGGCCACTATGGCATCGCTCAGCATCTTGACGAACTGCGACACGCTGCCAACCGGCGCCGCGTCGCCCCAACAGGATGCCAGCAGCTTGGCCAGCTCACCGACGTAGCGCAGGGCGCGCGGCGAAGCACCAAGGAACGCCTCCGGGTCGCTGTCGGCCGCCGGGCTGTCCAGGGCTGAGTCTAGCAGGAAAGTGCCCACTTTGAGGCGACCCAATTCGTCCAGGCCAGGCGCCTTTCCTCCTCCAGCAGCGACCTCATTGTCCCACCGGCTCAGACGCCAGTAGCGGGCTTTGATGTCGTCCTCGTTTCCACCACCGCCGCCGCCTGTGTCCGCACCTGCGTGGTCCCCCATTGAATACAGGGTGGTTTTTTGGCTCAGCGAGACGAATGCGCACAGGTCTGGCCCGGTCGGGAATCGATATTCCTCGCAGGCTCCCTCCCGGACGGGCAGCCGGGCCATCCAGCCGCTGCCGCCGCTGCCGGGCCCCGCGCCCAGCGCCCTTGTTTTCAGGCCGCACGTGTCGTTTTGCATATTTTTCAGCACATGTTTGGCGCAACCGTCCAGAAACCATTTCACCGCGCTGGCCGTGTCCGTAAAATCCATCATTTCTATATTGGTGCCAAAAACGAGCTGGACAAACTGATGGAACAGAGAGGCCAGGAAGCAATGGGCCAACAGGGGGTTAAGGTGGTAGGCCGATTTCGAGAGGTTGTACTGGAAAATGGCGATATTTTTCTGCGAATCATCGGCGCTGGCTGGAGAGGCAAAGCGTTCGGCCCGCTCATCAATATGTGCCCACAGCGCCCTGAGCCGGGCCGCGAAATCTTCCAGGCTCTTGCTGCCAGGAAACAGACGCCTGTCTCCGGCGAGCTCGTTGTGCGCCGAGTAGTAAGGCCGCCACACGGGAACCGGGTGCCGCCCGCTGGCCGTCCGCCCCTGCTGCGCCAGGTACCACCTGTGCGCCGACTCAGAAACGTGGTCATTCTTCAGGAAGCCCTGCTGCTGTGACTGGTGGTGCTCATCACCGGGGCCACCCGCCGGTGCCCCCGAACGGGTCTGCATGCCAAGCCGGTTCCAGCAGTTGCTGGCGCTCGGCATCTGGCGGTAGCAGACCAGCACTTTGGGATAGGCTTCCAAGGCGCCCCCTTGAAGAGGACTACTCCGGGCGGTGGGGGCCGGATTTGGCAGCAAAGAGCTGCCTCGGTACAGGCGTCCCATTCTCAGGGCCTCCGCGATCAGTGGTTTGTCGAAGGCGAGCAGGCGGCAAAGATCCTTCAGGTCCTCCAGAGGCGCGGGCTCTGCCAAGGTCAACTGCTTTGCCATGTTGTAAACATTTTCTTTTTTGGGCACGGTTTCCTTACCGGCGAATGCGTAGTTTATATTCCTGCAGGCTCCTTTGGGCTCCTGCAGGACCGGACATAGAACGCCGGCCAAAGACATGCTGTAGGCTCGCCTAAGCGGCTCGCCGAGGTCGCGAAGGGGCCAGGTGGCCACGTCGAGGTCCTCGTTGGGCGCCTCGGCCGAATTCATGTAATGCAACAGGCAGTCAAGGGCTATGGCCCTCAACGGGCCGGTGTTGCCGGAGGTTTTCATCAGACGCCGTTTGAGACCCTCCTGTTTCAGGCCACCTACCGCCCCGCCTCCTAGCGCCCCATTGGCCGAGGCGGCCGCCCTCCTGTTCATCTGCACCACGTCACGCCAGGCCAGTTCGGGCACTAGGCGCCTAAGGCCCTCCACGTAGCTCCGAGCTTGCTCTGCCAGCACTCTGCTCCGGAACACCGGCTGCCCTCTGCTGTATTTCAGGAAGCGCCTGGAAGCCGGCCCATCGTCTGGCCAGGCCCCCGCCTCGCCACGCCGTGTCTCTTTTTCGGTCTTCTCCTTTTCTTGTTCTTCGTCGTCGTCTTCGTATTCTCCATCATCGTCTTCCTCCTCGTCTTCCCGACCCTTCTCTCTCGGGCCTCTTTTGTACCGGGGCCGGAGGCCAGGTGCCGGTAAGCTGGTCGCAAACATGAGCTTTGCCTTTGCGCCATTCAATGAAACAGAACGCAGAGTGGCCGGAAGAAACCTGAAAGCGGGCCCGGAAGCCGCGTACTCGATCAGGCCCGAGTGGGTGGCCAGCACATAGACCACACGGTCTTCTAGGTCTTGAGCCCGCATGCCGAATACCTTGGCCCATATCTTGGCATCCTCGTTGTCATCGTCCGCGTGGGAAGCCACCACCGGGGCAGACGCACCGGCGGGCGGTCTCTTCCTCCTCTTCCCCTCCTCCTCGTCCTGCCGCGAGATTTGATCGATATCGTCATTCAAATGCGGGTAGTCGTCTAACGTGTCTGGGAAACAAGAGGCCCCTCGAATGCAGATGGCCTTGTGAATCCATTTGCTGCAAACCAGTTCGCCTTCGGCGTCATCCTCCTCGTCATCGTCAGCGTCGAAGGAGGCCACCAAAGGCGTCCAAGGCAAACACTCTGGGAAGGTAAAGTTTTTCAGCAACGACAGAACTGCCCCTGGGTATCCCGGGCACTTGAGCGCCGGTGAGGCCTCCAATGTCCGTGCACATTCTTTGCTGGCAAAATAATCCTTGTGCACCGCTATGATGGCCAAAGGCCCTGGGATGGCCCCCACCGATCTCTGGCAGTGATTCTTCCACCTTTCATCCTTGGCTCCAAGTGTCCCAGACTTGTTGTCGATGCCCAGCATGTTCGGCCGGTACTGACCGGGTAGCTCTAGTTCTTCTCGCTTATATAGCGTCGGGCCGCCTTCCACAGGTAATGGCTTAAGCCTGGTGGGGATCGGTCGTAGTAAGCGCACAGGCTGTCGTACAAGGCACAGATTGGATGATCGAAGCTTTTGTCACCCGGGTTGTAATAAATCTCAAAACAGCGCATGTATGAGGCAGCAAAATTGACATCGTGGTCATTGTTTGAAACGGGCCTCCCATCAGCGTGCTCCTGCAGGGACCATTCCAGTAGACGGCTGTCCAGCAACAGGGATTCGAATGAGCCAAAGAAACGACTGACACTAGACTCATAGGTATCCATCCTAGACTGCTGAAACTAGAGTGGCCTAGTGCAGAAGTGTAATGCTGCCTATAAATGGTCTGGCCGCTGGGTAGGCCAGCTTGATCGCCTGTTCATGTCACAGAAGAAGCAGTAGGCTTGAACCAGCCAAACTGTTGGCTTTGCAGCGTCTATCTATCTATCTATCTATCTATATTAGTTTCTTCTGTCTCCGCTCCCAGCTCCCCTCCGTCCAAAAGTATCTACTGGAAATAAAATTTCTGGCTTTGCAGCGTCTATCTATTTATCTATTTATCTATCTTGGCTTCTTCCGTCTCCGCTCCCAGCTCCCCTCCGTCCAAAAGTATCTACTGGAAATAAAATTTCTGGCTTTGCATCGTCTATCTGTCTGTCTGTCTGTCTGTCTGTCTGTCTATCTGTCTGTCTATCTGTCTATCTATCTATCTATCTATTGGTTCTTCCCTCTCCGCTTCCAGCTCCCCTCTGTCCAAAAGTATCTACTGGAAATAAAATTTATATATATATATATATATATATATATATATATATATATATATACAGTCATGGCCAAATTAGAGGGGACACCTTCACATTTTACTATATATTATCAATAAATCCTTTTTCACTCTATTGACTATAAAAATATATAAACATAAATCTTTGAATTGAAAAGTCCACACATTATACCCATACAAAATTGCCTTCAATTTTGATACTATAGCAACGATTTTTGGCAAAATTGTAAAATCTCAGTGGGGCCCTGATGATTTTATAATTGGTACTCCTATGAAGTGAACCATTAAAGGCCATTATGTTGTAACACCTCCTACACAACATTTCAAAATCATGTTTCTTTTCCTGGACTCCCTGATATATTTGCCTATGTGCAAAATAACAGATTTAGTAATAAATTGAAGGCAATTTCCTGTAACCTGCAAATGTTTTCCAGAAATGTATCCACTTCATTGTAATAGACAAGAGCCTAGAAAGATTTCTTGATAATATATAGTAAAATATGAAGGTGTCCACTCTAATTTGGCCAAGACTGGTGTATATATATATATATATATATGTATACAACAGTCTTGGCTTTTTAGGTACCTAGTCCCTTTCAAAAGTATTTCAAAATGTATCTTTTCAGGGGGAATTGAGGATGAAAGAAGCCACAGTATACTGGAAAACCAGGCCTTTTATTTTGAGGATACTCCAGATTTATATAAATTTGAAGGCTTTCTCAAAGAGGAGATAAGGGACACAACAGGCCAATACAAACATCCTGAATGAAATAAGGGACCGAAGAAGCCTATGTTGTATAGACTATAAAACACAAATAGTAAACCCTTTTGACAAATACTGCAATTTTCAGATAACAAGCCTGTGATCTGTCGCAAATGATGTAAGTATTGTCCAATTGTTCCATATAGGTTCAGTGTTTTGGCTTCTATCTTCCGCCAGGCCTAAACAAAGCAAAGCTGATCTGATCTGATCTGATCTGACCTGACCTGATTTTACACAAAAATTTAAATGTAATAAAATTAATTAAACCTAACTAGAATAGCAGGGGCTTCTTTTCTAAGCCTATATTTGTTAAATTCTACTTACCAGTATTATTCCAGTGACCTATGCTTGCTTGGGTACCTGGCTGGCTGGCTGGCTGGCTGGCTGGCTGGCTGGCTGGCTGGCTGGCTGGCTGGCTGGCTGGCTGGCTGGCTGGCTGGCTCTCTCCATTGCCTCTATTAAAAGGGCCAACGCTGAAGTGATCAAGCATTCAGTTTACAATGACCTCCAGGCCAGCAGACGAGACCCTCCTTGCCGAGTGTTACGCTGAAACGGTGTTGGCCGAGCTACCAGGGATGGTGGCAAAACGGTGCTATGGTTGTTCCCAGACCGACGAGAATGGGGAGGAGATATTTTTCGGTTCGCAGCTAGACCACGACGTATGCACAATGATGGACAGCATTCAGCAAATAGATCTACTGACCGATGATATCCTTTGGAAAATAGAAGCCGACCCTGGGCTAGAGGCTTCTGTGCGAGAGAGGTTTTGGTCAAAATCATCATCGACGAAGACAGGACTCAAAAACATTGCCCAATGGTCGCACCGACACTCTTCTGAGATTGCGACACTGGCGAAACGGCTTCTGGCATATTGAGGAAGTGAACTGGTTGCGGCGGCCGCCCTCCAACTGGGGTTTTGGGGCGGTCTTCCTGGGCCGCTTTCTGCGAGGTCCAAAAAAACCCGAGCAAAGGAGTGCCTTCCCGCTGCAAAACTTCCAGGGCCGTCAGCCTTCGTCCGTAAACGCACCCTGTATCTATACAGCAACAGTTCAGCCCCATTACCGGAAGGCCGTTTCGGCACAGGCTGCTGTGGTGCCCGAATACGACCGTCCTGAGAGAGCGGCAAGGGAGGCCCCGGCTTATGCGAAGCTCCCACCACCTCGTGTTGGTGCCGGTCACAAACGGTTGGTGTTGACGTAACAGAGGCAGCCTGTCATCGAGGCCGGCATGAACGGCCACCAGATCCAGGGCCGGGAAGTATATCAAGTCTGGCCAAGTGTTGATAAACCGGTGAGCGTACTTTCTGGCTCGCACCCAAATTTTCTCGTGGTTACCGGCCAAAGGATAACAGTGTTGCCTGTGACGAGAAAGAAAATCTAGCACCGCGCACGAACCAGGCCCCTTGGCTACCAGGTCGCCCAGGAACACGACACGGACATTGGGCCTAAATATGAACCGTGCGCCACGTTTCACGCCAGCATCCAGAGAAATCAGCAATGAAAGTAGGCTCGCGTAACACCCGTGCACGTCTCCCACGAAAATGAGCCTGTGCATGGGTCTCAAGATTGCGATTCGCACACGTGCGTACATGCGGGTCGGTGGGCTCCTTCCATTTGGCGCGGTCAGCCGTTAGGGCGAGGCTTAAATATAAAGAGGGTTGCCGCACAAGGGGCCGTACAAATAGGGCCTCTCTCGACAACACAATGGATGACGAGGGCGAGCCTGCCGCTCGGTCCTTGTCTTCGCGGGGCCATCTGTTGTCAGAGTTGTGCGAACAAATCCAGACCTGGACCAACCTGCAAACGGTGCCCGTGGAGGTGCCAGGCATGCCCGGCAAGGCGATGCTCTGCCACGGTGGCCCCGCATTGACGCGAGGGCCCACAAACGAGGAGGGCGACCACAGCGACGATGACGAAGGCGTAGACGACGCGGATGAATTTTATGACTTTGTGCGTAAAGAATGCAAGGCCGAAGAGGAGGAGGAGGAGGGGCGGTGCGAGCACGGCCCTTCGGCCGACCAGCTGTACGGCGAGGCCAGGGCGAGCCTGGGCGAGGCGTGCCTCGACTACAGGTACGGCCCGGACGAATTTCTGGCCGCTCTCTGCCTCAACAAAATGGCGCAGTTCGAGGAGCTGCGCGGATACGTTCACTACCACGGCCTGGACGACGCTACGACGGCTCTTAAAACAACAGCCGCTCTCTTGCCTCTCTTCACGGCCCGGTGCAATGGGCCTCAGTGTATTTTCCATGGTGTACGTTATGAAGGCGCTGCAGCGGAGGGCAGCGGAAGGCCTTGTGCGCAGGCCCGCGCAGCAGAAGAAGGGCCCTGCGGTTTGCAGGGCCCGATAGCCTTGCCTGCCACCTGGTACCGCCTGGCCAGGGGCGCTTCCTCCAAGAGCCGGGTCATCTGCCAGCTGAGACTGTTGAACGATCTGCACAGACGCATGTTCCTGCTCCAAGAGCTGCCTAAACTGTGTCTGCTCTGCTTGGCAGCCAAGCATAACGAGGCCATGAGCGCTCGGGTCAACGGAGAAGTGAGGCCGCACTGGGTTCCTCTTGCGGGCTTAAAGCTCGGCGTACCGGCCACCGCCCGGCAGACAGTGGAGGAGGTGCCACCTCCTCGGGCCTGCCGGATCGGCTCCGGGCCCGCTGTCATCAGAACGCTGAGCCCTTTCGGGTCGCTCACCGTGTATAGACTGGACCGGCTTGTGGGCATGCTGAGAATCGTGGGCGACGGTTCGGGAAAGGCCGTGTTTCGCCAAGACGACGAGGGCGACTGAGGCCGTAATTGGTCCTTATCCTAACAGGCAGTTCGCCCGTCGCTCCAGGTAGGCCGGGTTCGAGTCGTGGCAACGGCAGAAAATATGGGCCCTGCAGCCAGAGCAAACCAGAGCAGAGCCGCGGCCACCGCCATCCTCCTCCTCCTCCTCCAGGGTGTCCAGGCAGGTTGGAAGAGCTGGGCCGTGGCCGCCGCCGGACGACAACGATCTGCACTCGATGCACTGCCTCCGGTTGTCGATGGCGGCCTGTAAAGAGCCAAAGCGCTGTATGTTGTAGCAGCGCCTGTTGGGGCCCGAGCACATCAGGTAAAGGGTGACCTTGCATCGCCGTGGCGACCTTAGGCCCGGGGCTGTCAACAGGGGCCTTGCGTTGGGCGTGTAAGCCCTCAGCCTGTAGCCGCCTGGCCCCAAATGGCATTCGTACATGCTAGGGTAGGCGAACCGGTCATAGCCGCAGAAATAGCACAGGTCGTGGGCAAAATAGGCAGAGTTTATAATCCGGGTGCGATCTCTCTTCTTGTCGCCAAATTTCAGGTTGTTGCCGCAGGCCTTGCAAACAATCACAGTATTGGCACCATTCAGTCGACAGTAGGCGGCGAAAGAGTTGCGAAAGCATTTGGCCTCGCACGGGCAGCTAAGCGGGCTGAAATCCACGAAGGCCTGTCTCTCGGCGGCCAAAAGGTAATTGGCTGTATCCAGCAGGCCGTAGAGAAGCGAGCTGGAGCGGTCCTTGTAGGTCTCCGTGGCCAGGTAGCTGCGCAGACAGCTCCACAGCTTATCGCGTGCCGCGCCAGCCAAGGAGACCCTGAACGCCATATGTTTCAGCAGGCGAGAGAGGCCAGGTGAGCGAGCCGGTGCGATGCCCTGCCGGCCACTGGCGCGGCCATTCCCGCTCGCCCTGCGACGGGTCAGTTCGGCCAGTAGTAATTTCCGGTAGCGTTTCAAGGCTTGCAGAGTCAATGACAGTGCGGGCGGCATCTCTCGGCATCCTCCTGCCCTGGCCAGCAACCTATCGCAGGCCTCTCGTAAAAGGGAGGGTGCGCAGTCTGCCAGGCGCCCGTGGTGCGACATCAGGCACAGAAGGGTTTGCAAACATTTTAGGCCCGCCCTTTTTTTCCCCTCGCATGACCAACGATGGAGAGCCACGCAGAACGTTTGCAGCAAACGGGCCAGCGCGGCCCCACGGGCCGGGCCTGATTTTGGGGGCATCAGCCCAGATTCAGCCAACAGGCGTTTCATGGCCTCTAGGGCCTGGCTTGGCGCTTGCCCGCTCTGCAGGGACGCCATCAGCCTCGGTTCCGGCCCACAGCCGCCTCCTCCGCCTAGCATGAATGATCGGTGGACCGACGACAACCTGTCAGCCACGTCAGCCGCCCCGTCCGCCCGTGGCGAGATGCCATGCTTTTTTAGGAAAGCCTGAAATTTCTTGGTGGACATCAGACGACCACCACCACCACCAGCAGCCGCAGAGCAGGGCCATGGCCAGCAGAAATGGCTGAATATATAGGCCAGCTGAGGCTGCCCGGCGAGGGGCCGCCGGTGGGCTGCCAGGGGGCAGCAGGGGGTAGAGCCTCCACTCGCCGTTCAGGTACACGCACCTCAGGGAGGTGGCCGAGGGGTGAAAATCCGCCATCGCCTCTCGTAGGCCCTCGGCCCACAGGCCCTGCGTGACGCCGCTGTCTCCGTCGTCGAACACGATGTACTGCGGGTGAGGGGACGGCGGGTCCTGCGCCAGCCTGTAAGGCATGCGGCCTGCCCGGACGCCCCCGTCATCGGTCTCCCCGCTCTGACAGGCGCCGCGGGCTAGCCTCACGGAGCCACGGTCTTTGTCGAGAAACGCCGCCCACCTGCCCCTCCGGGCCAGCCCGTCCTCCTCCGCATCATCAGCCGAGTCGAGTGCCATTAGCAGTACGTACAGGTTAAAGTCTTTTCCAAAATTGGGCACGAAAACGATATCGTCTCCCGCAGAGGAGACGGCCGCCCCGCCTCCGCAGAAAAGCCTGACCATCAGACAGTACTTTTCTTGCCGAGCGATATCCATAGCCTGTGGCTGGCGAAAAATTTGTTCACATTCGCTTTAAATACCTGCCGATGGGGGCACTCATCGGCTTGACCCCCGCGGCCGCCGCCATCGCCGCACTGCTCCGCCCGTAGGCTCCGCGCGTACCTGTCGTAGGCCATTCTGCGGTAGTTCGAGTCTATGACATTGCTGGTCAACGGGCCGCCTCCTCCGCCGCCTGGCAGAATGGGCGGAAAATCGTTATCGTTGGCGGATGCCATTATTCTACTAGGACGGGCCCTAGGGCATTTATTTAAATACGGCCCTGGCCCGCATGCCCGGCCAGCCGGGACGCATGGAACCCTCGGCCTCAGACGTGACCCGAGTGCTCTGTACTGGTGGAGGTCTGCACCCGGCCTGTCTCCCGTGGCTGCAAAGTATCTCACGGAGATACGCCGGCGGTTGCGCTTCAGTTTCTACGCGGCCTCCCCCCTCCGCTCGGTATGCGGACGCCTGCGGCATTTGCCTCTTGCTCTTGCCGCACCTGAACCGAAGCGAAGAAGGCGGGCTTTTCACCGCCGGGTACGTTTACCTCTGCCGGCTGTCGGACACGCTGCCGCTCACGGCCACCAGCACGGCCACGGTGGCGTGCCGGCTCGCCTGGCTGCTAGACAAGGCGTTAGGCATGAGCGCCAACAACGTGCTCGAGGCTGTAAGGCCGGAGCTCGTTTTCCGCCACTTTTTCCTGCAACGGTGCCACGCAGGAGGCGGAAAAGTTTCTGGGGTAGACATTTTTTACCGTATCGTCGCGGACAGCAGAGCGCCCGCGGCAAGCAAAGCCAGTCTGGATATGGTACGGGACTATTTGTTGCGTGTCGACTGTAAGCCGCACGCGCCCGCCTGCCAGAGCCCGGCGGCTCTGAAAGGCACAGTCGAGGGTTACTCGTGCGGGGTGGCAGCGACTGGGCAACCGGCGCTGTTAGGGGGCGCCAATAGGCCGGGGTCGCTCAACTGCGAATCTTGTTGGAAATTTTTCCGCGACGAGTTTCTGGCCAAAACGCGGGCTGCCCCAAAGGGGGGCGGGGGCGGCAAAGGCCACAGCGGTGGCCGTGGACGCCTGGTCGACCCTGAGCTGGTGCGACAACTGTTCAGCGCCTAACAGGAGGCCGGGCCCCCGGCGAGGCTGGGCTGAATCTTCTTGGCAAATTTTCCACTGCTATTTGTTTATTCATTTCAAGGGTGGCCTATATAGGCAAAGGCCAGTTTACAACACAAAAGAAAATTCAATTCATTCATTGCCTTGATAGGAGAGAGTTGATCCAATTTTTACAATGCACCTAAAGATTTGAGGGAATTTTACTAGAATTTTTACTAGAATTTTGACTGGTGGCACTTACAACAAATTTTTAAATTATGGTAGATTCGTACATACAGGAAGGAATAATACAAACTCTTAGGATTTGATAAAGGAATTACACTACAAATTCTCTGTAAAACAGCAAGCTGTGAACCTGGGGCGACCGACAAGAAACTTTTATTAAAACCGCTGTTGGCACTAACAGAGATGTGCCCGGTAACAGGGATTTACTAAAAGTTGTTAGAGAGCGAACTCATTCACTTTTATGTTCCTGTTACCATACTTTTAGGAAATCGCTATAGAATCTTATACAAAAACACTAAAGGCCCTATGGATCACTGTTAGTGAATTCTCTAACAGAGGCTTAAAAGTTTGCCTCGGTTAGACTAACAGCGTTTCTAGTCACCCTCACTAACAGAGCCTAAAAGTTGTTTGCTTAACAGGATTTTGGAGTCGTCCTATTTCTCTGGACAAGTCCTTGATACAGAGGGACATATGCTTGCAAGCCCAGGCATAGACATGTAATAAAGCCATCTTTAATATTGTTAAAAAAATATTACCCACTTTGTGAATGGAAGATACAGTAGAAACATATATAGGATTAACCCGAATCTGACACCTTCACGAGCGTTTAGCGAGCGCGTTTGTGTAACAAGCGAGTCGCAGGGGGCCGTACACGAGGTGCAAATGTGTTATTGCCTTAAACATGAAAAACATTTTTAATTGTCAAGCTTGTGGTACTAGCCCAAACACTATTATAATGGATGGCATTATGATGGGATGTCGCCAGGATTTGATTCCATTCCTTCAAGAGGAAGAAGCTGATGTCACACAAATAATTAAAGGAAGTCTGCATAGCCAAAGAATCTTAATATCTTCTGCAAGCGCTAGAGGGATGTTAGCCAAGTATGTTGGGCTGAGTAAGGGCAGGTATTTAAAAGGAGTTGACCCTTTATCACGTGAGGAATTTGCTACACTTCTCCTAGAACTCAAAAGTTGTGTATCCGTAGCAAATTTAGTCAAAAGTTTTGGTACAAAATGCCCAAATTTATATCGAAAGTTATTAGGTGAATTATCCAGATGTAGCCCAAGCTGTGGAATTTTTCAGATTGGCCATATAGAATCTGTGATCAAAACTATTAAAAAAAGTTGCTCATAATGAAATATCTTTGCATGACACCATCTATGACAAAGAAGCTGAAGAAATTCAAAAATATGCACCAATTCTTTCTATTATCCTTTGCCTGAAGAGTCACACATGCTACAAGACCCATGCACCTGTACATAAACAAATGGAATTCTTTCCAAATTTTCCATGTATTCGTGGAATAGGGCAGTATGAGATTGATAGGAAAGGTCATGAAAGCAACGTGAATGATTCAGGGTGTAGAAAAGTGAGCCATAAACATGCAAAATTAACTCCTGGTCTTTTTACTCTTTTTTGCAGGCATGGAATTTGTATGGGTTTCCAGGTTATGTCTGCACCAGAATCTCCCCGTACAGCATTTGACATACTTATGCGTCGGTTTTCTATTCTACCATCTTTAATAATTTATGACAATGCCTGCAAATTACATGCTTTTGCTTTAAACAGAGAACCAAAGAGGTTTGAACGGTGCCGTTTCATGGTAGATCGGCTTCATTACCGTGTTGGACATATTGGATGCACTCAAGGCTACAATATGGTTACATATTGTGCAGATGATGATATAAACAGTATCAATTCACAAATAAATGAACAGGCTAATTCTGCATTGCGTCGATTACAGACACAAATAACATATATGCCTCCAGTGAATCTAATTAGACACACAAGTGTTTTTCTGGCACTTCGGAACCTGGACATTCAACACACAGTGAAATGCTAGTTATTTTAATCTGAACTCTTTTCCACATTGATTTTATTAAACTCTTTACCCTATTCAGATTTCAAGTTGATCCATATATAAATACAAAAATAATAATTCATGATGATTGTACACAAATTATTTGCAGAATTGTAAATGGTTTAAGTTTGGCTGCAACTAAGCCTTATTATGTTAGTGACCATCTATGCATTCGATTTGTAAATGCGTTTGATTACTGACTAGAAAATGATGTATTAACTTGATTATGTTATAACTGTTAAATTTAATGCTATATGTATAGATATTTATTTTGCCTATTTTCAGTAATATTAGCAAAATAATCTGTTCTAAATAATGTTGTTTCATAAAATTTGCCAGGTTCTTTATTATTGGTTTGGCCTAAATTTTAATTATCTGGGAAACAGAAATATCTTTTGGTTCTAATTTTTATTCCTTATTTGTAAATACGCCTAGACTATATACATTAATTGCATGTGTTATGTTTTCTTATTTGTTATATTTTTAGAGCAATAAACTATTAGAGATAAATATTTTATTTAATTTTCCCCAATTTGGATTTCTAGCATTTGGCATAAACATGCATGCCCTTCAAAGAAGCAACACAATATGTAAATTATTACTCTAAATCTCTAGGGGGTATTCGAGTTAACTGACCCTACATTTATCTCAATCATGCTCTCCTGCCAGCCCCAGCACATGCTATAATTATACCCTCTTGAGAACTGTCCAAATTTCCAGCTGTCCGGCCTCCCTGTGGTTCTGATAAGTGCCAATAACTTCTACAATAAGGGCTTTTTGCTCAAGATGTATTCTTATTCTAATTCTGGACTGGAAAGCACTAAAGGAAAAAGCTATTTTTTTTATAAAATTTAAAGTTTTAAATTTATTGCTGTTGAAACATTTGATTCAGACAATCCCTCATAACATAATGTCCAGCAGAAGATTTTAATTAGAATATAAATGTAGAGCTATAACCTTTCTTTAGTAGACCTAGCCTATATTTAATATAGCAGGCAATATTGTAATCTAGGCCTACAAAACTTACTAGATCTAATGTTAGAATGTTTGTGCTTTAACAAAATGGCTTAAGTTTGGGTTGAAATCCAAGACCATAAATTTATAAATTTTTGCTGTTGACCCTTTAAATATAGGAGGGGTAGATCTATGACTGAAAAATCTACTTATTTCTTCCATTTAGGCCTACAAGTTTTTTATTATGAACAACTTAAGACCTGATATTGTTTGTTTATTTGAGAAACTTACTGGTTACCCCCATAACTTAGACCTATTTACTTTTCAGGGTACCCTTGCAAGTCAACATTTAAAATAATTTGTTCCCCTCTAGAATAACGCCTTAGCGCATCGTAAAGGGCAATCTGCGGCCCGTGTTTTGCCCTTGGAGGCTCGTAAATGCCCCTTTGAGAGTGGTAATTAATATCACTCTGTGGTTTCTCTTAGAATAACACTCTAGCGCCTCGTTAAGGGCAATCTGCGGCCCGTGTTTTGCCCTTGGAGGCTCGTAAATGCCCCTTTGAGAGTGGTAATTAATTGCACTCTAATATGACCAGTTTGCGCCTCCTATATGACCCCTTAGCGGCTCGCAACTTGCACAAACGCGCTCGCAAGTCGCTCGTGGATGTGTCATTTTCGGTCCGATCCTATGGCTCGTAGAAAATTAAATTTTTAAAAGACTGACTGATCATGTGAGATAAAGTGATGCCGCTCAAGGAATAATAAAAGCAGAACCTGAGCACTTTTTCGAGTATATTTTAGCAATATGGCATATCACAGAAATAGTTAATAATTAAAAGAGTCAGGCCTTGACCGGTTGGGGTTACCTTTGTAAAATGGGGTCACCTGTTTCTGATTATTTTAGCATTGAATAAACATGTAGGAATTGGAAGGTAAATCAGGTAAATGATTAAAGACCTTCCTGGAATTCATATAGGCCAGAATTGCCTTTCCCGAGTGTGGAGATGTTTGAGCATGCTGATCGACCAGTTTATTTCATATACTAGCAAAGAAAATATTCATAGTAATATTGTCCTTGCAACACAGTTATTTTTCCCACTTAAGTGGGACACAATCAGACTCATCACATTGATATATCTCGTAGTACAGATATCCGAACAAAATTATCAAGGAGAAAACATTGAAACGCTAACTGTAAATCAATTTTCAACTTACCCAAAGGCCTACACTGGCGTCCTGTCGAAGCCAATGTCAGGAGGCGGTGAAAAAACGCCCTGCCAGTCCAAAGAGGCCACCGCGCTCAGGCGGCGCCTTGGGCAAGGTTGAAGTAGCGCGCGCACAGCCTCCAGTTGAGGGCGCGTCAATGCATCCAGATTTTTTCTCACCGAATCGATTTCTTGCAGCATGTGATTGCACAGGAAGAGGCTGTCTTCCGGAAGACGGGTCGTGGCAAACACGGCCGTGTGAAAGAGCCGCAGAAAATACTCCACGTTCAAGTTTCTGACAGGGTCCGATTCCTCCCCTCCCTCCTGCCACAGGTGACACTGGCACAGGCCTACCACTCGCGATCCGCAGAGCACATAGTAGACAAACATGCCAAAGGCGTAAAAGTCTGACGCGGGCGAGCCAAACAGAAGCGAGGAGGTGGCGGCGGATGACTCGTAGAGCGTACCATCGGCGTGCGCCCGCTGTATTTCGGGCGCCCTGTGCTGGGGGCACTGGACCAGAAACGCGGGCGGGCCATCGCCGTCCATAGGACGCGAGTGAGAGAAATCGCCCAGGACAGCCTGCCCGCTACTGCGTCGTATGAACACGTTGTCGGGTTTGATGTCACCATGCAGAATGCCGTGCCGGTGCAGTTCGAGCATGCCCCGCAGCACATCGGCGCAGACCCGGTCACCGAAGCCGGGCCGTCGGCAGAGTGGGCCCGGATTCGGCCCAGACGCCAACTGGAACAGGTCGCCCCCGTCTATGTGTTCAAAAAACGCAAGCCCGGCGGAATCACCGGGCGCCGGGCGGGCCAGCTCCAAGTGGTCCGGCTGTGGGCCGCCTGGCTCCGGGGCGCCGCCAGGCGCCACCACGGCGCAAACGGCTAGCACTCTGAGCACGTTCGGCCGTTCGGCCGTGTCGCGTTTGAACCCCGAGGAGCTGCTCTGGTGTCTGGACCGGGGTTTGACCGAATGCGCGGACAGAGCGGACGCTCGCTCGCTGGTGCGGCGGTATGCAACAGGGCGGCCCGGCCCTGTCGAGCAGTTAGGTCCCATCATGCGCTCGGCCCTGTCGCACTGCCGAGGTCGCAGCGTCGCCGGGCCCGGCGGGCTTCTGGTTGATACCGCGCTGGTGTTGCAAATGGGCAACGTCGGTGTCAGCGGCAGCGGCCCGCTTTGCCTGCTCTGCCGCAAAGGACGCTGGAGGCGGTTGCAAAACGAGGCGGACCGTCCGGGCGCACCGGACTTCGGTTTCCGCTACCGGCGCCGTAATTGGCTTTTGCGTGTCGCGCAGGACCGGAGCGTCGTGGTGCTCTCGTCCGAGCCGCCGACGCCGCCGCCGCATCCGCTTTGGCGGGCCGTCGGGCGGGCCCGGTGTCGCGGTTGGCCCCTGTACAGGGCAGAGTCGGACATCGTTCTGCTTCACGCCGAAACCCGGTGCTCCGGTGGGGCGTTGATTTACGTGGGCTGCAGGAGCAAAATGACTGTGCTGTTTTTTCACGGTACCGGCCCTTCAGGCTGGCGGGTGAGAACCGTAACCGAGACCCCCCTGCTGCTACCGCCGCCCGACCTACGGACCCACGCCTCTATCCATTTCACCACATCTTTTACGAGCTTGGGCCGCTTTGCCTTCATGCTGGGCGACACCCTGTATGGCTACAGGCGAGGTGCCGGGTGGGAAACCTCCGCCGTACCTTGTCGGGCTCCGCGTAGGGCCGGGTGCGTGCACGTTTTGCTGTCGGCGAGCGGGCTTGTGGGACACTTGTCCGCTGACCGCATCACGGGCCTCTGGATGCTCAAGTGCGGCGGCGTGGTGCTTCCGGTCCCCTGTTACGCCCGGGCCCGGTTGATGGGGGTGCGATCGCGGCTGGCCGAATCCATTGCGGGCGCTGAGCGGGCTCCCAAGACAGGCGCGGTATGGGTCTGTGGCGCCGGCTTCAATGCCCTGCGTCTGGGATCCGCGGAGTTGGCAGCCCTGCTAAATCGCGACTGCTCCCGAGACGCCCCATCTGGGAGGCGCCCTTTTTGATTTTTTCTGGGCAAGGCCAGCGGGTGCTTTTCTGTTAAATTTCCAAAACTGCCTGAAACTGTAAGAGATAGGAAGGTGAAATTTTGTGGGTGAACTGGATATGTATGACGGAAGAAGCTGATTGATTTTGGACATAATTAGTCAATGCTAATTTGCTAATTTGCTAATTTGCTAATTTGCTAATTTGCAATTTTCACTAAAAATAGGATATCTCATTTATTGTTTGCATTAGAGATGTCAATTAAAAACTGAACACATCCTTGAAGTGATCTCTAACTGCTTAAGTATTAAAATGAGGATACTTTTGCTTAGAAATAGGCCAAAAAAAGTCTTTTAAAAAAGTTAAAATGTTTACAAAAATATTGATGTGCTATATCTCAGTAACAGTGCCAGATAGGCCTATAGTTACTGTTATTCATAGATAGAAACTCATATATAGCCTTTCATTTTGCACCATGACCTGTGACCTGCGGTGACGGTGAAGGTCACAAAAGGTCACATTCATGAATTTTATGAAAAACGATTTTTCTCAGTCAGTTTTTGAGCTAGATACTTCATGTAAAGACCTAAATAATTGCCAACTGTATGCAAACAGCATAGCGCCATTTTCAGGCTCTTCCAACATACTTCCGGTCACCTGACCGGTCACCTGATGTCATAAATGCTATTTTTGCTTAAACTGCTAAAACTCCTTCATTTGTAAAGCTAAAAACTTCAAGTAAAACTAAAATTATCCAGGACATAATACTAAAATACTGTAAAACCCTTATATTTAGCGAGCCCTTTAATTTAGCGAAATTAGCGATTGAAATAAAAACGCTAAAAATAAAGGCCGCCAAAATAAAATAATAACATAGGGTGTTACTCTAGGATGAAACCTCATACACATTGTTTAAGGGCCAGATATTTCACCTTTTGTCTCGCTGGAAAACAACACAATGGCACCTCAAATTTGTGGATAAATCTGTGATAATATCCTTGTGGATGTAGATAAAGTTTCACTTGTACTATTTAGTACTGGATCTACTTAACTAGATGTAACATTGCTACACCCTGTTTTAAGGTTTTTGACCAAAAAACCTCCAAACATGTTAAGCTGTAGTCTTATATTTTATTCACTCAAAACATATAAATACTAGTATTACAACAAGGTCAAACAATAAAAGCGCTAAATTAAAGGGCCGCTAAAATGTCAACAAATGGTAAAACGCTAAGATTTAGGGCCGTTAAATTAAAGGGTTTTACAGTAAGCATATTTCTGTGCAGAAATTGGCAAAAAAGTCTTTAAATACGGTAACTATGGTTACAAAAATGATGACATGCTATATCTCAGTAAGAGTGCCAGATAGGCCCATGGTTGCAATTATTCATAGATAGGAACTCATATATAGCTTTTCATTTTGCACCATGACCTGTGACCTGCGGTGACCGTGAAGGTCACAGCAGGTCACATAACATAAATTTTACAAAAAAAAAAACATTTTCTCAGTCAGTTTTTGAGCTAGAGACTTCAGGTTAAGATAAAAATAAATGGCCAAGGGTGTGCCCACAGCATGGGGCTATTTTTGGGCTCATACAACACATTTCCAGTCACATGATATCTAAAATATTACTTCTATAAAGACTGCAACTGCTTCTTATTTAATGCTAAAGACTTTAAGTAAACATTAAAATATCTAGCACATTGTCTAGAGTCTAGCTCTATATTAAAGTCTGCAAATTTTCTATGCAGAAATTAGCAAAAAACATCTGTCAAATATGTTACCATGATGTTTTTTCTATTGTTGGCTTAACCAGTCAAGTTCAGAAGTGAGCCTAAATGCATGTTAGGTCAAAAATTTTATTTTCAGAAAACTGTTATATTTCATACACTGGTTACATTAATGACCCCATTAAAATTTAAAGTTATCCTTGACATCAAGTTTAAATGCTTAATTCATAAATGTGATACTGGCCACAGGAAACTGGCACCATGACCTTTGACCCACAGTCACCTTGAAGTTCACAATAGGTCCCCTAAGGTAAATTTAAAATAATTTTGACATGCAATATCTGAGAAAGGCTGACTGGTAGACATACACTTACAGTTATTAATTAGTTAAGACCAGAAGGCGCCTAATCCCATCTACGGATGGGTCTCTAGTTTTGTTGGTTCGCTAGCCCGCCAGGCCAGCCCCTGTCTGGTTTTGTTGGTTCCCTGGCCCGCCAGGCCAACCCCTGTCTGGTTTTGTTGTTCGATAGACCGCCAGGCCAGCCCCTGTCTGGTTTTGTTGGTTCCCTAAACCGATGGGTTGCAAGCCCGTTAAATTTCTGTCTGCTGTCAGTATTACGGAGATGAGCCGGTGGTTCGCCCCCTAAGTATTATGGTTGGTTGATTGGAAAATTATTCGATTTCGCCCCTTTGGTCTTACTCGGGGCAGGCCATTTTAGAGGCAACCGAGGCGGCTTTCACCCGCTCTGCCGCCTCTTGGTGGCGGTCAAAGCTTTGCTGCAAAAGCCCGGCCCCGCCTACACCGTCAGGGGGGCAGGCGGGCGCCAGGCAGGCCTCCACGCAGGGCGGCGATGTCGAAGCCGGCGGCGGCGTTGTCATCGTCGGTGGCGGCGTCTGTGGTGGCGCTGGTAGCTGTTTGGCAAAGCTTTCTAGTTTCTCGTCTAGATCTTTAACTCGGCACTCAAGTTTCTTGACTTCGGTGTCGGTGGCTCCTGCATTAGCGGCTTCGCTAAACTCCTGTTGTACCGAGGCGAGAACCCGCTTGAGTTCATCACGATACCCTTGTCCTCGTGGCCCCTGCCGTTGTTCTCGGCCCTTCAACGCGGCCTCGATGTCCAACAGTTTGGACATGACGCGTCCCTCTCCGCCTCGTGCATTTCTCCGCCTACGCTTGGGCCTGTCTTCTTCGTCGTAGTCATCGTCGTCATCGTCTTCGTCGTCGTCGTCATCGTCGTGGCGGCAGAGGCGGCGGCTGTGGTGGTGGTGGTTATCTTTGTCGCCATCGTCATCGTCCTGGTCGTTATCTTCACCGCTCCGCTGCCGCCGAATGTCTTTGCCCGCCAATGGGCGCTTCCCGCGCGATTTACCGCCCTTGAAGTTTTTGGTGCCTTCTTCCGTGGTGCGGCCTCTCTGCTGGTCCAGCAAAATTTCCAACAGCTTGCAGACAAGATTTTTGCTTTGGCTCTCATCGGCTCTGTTGTCCTCCTCTGCTCTGTGGTCCTCCTCTGCTCTGTGGTCCTCCTTTTTCCCGCTTTCCCGCTCCCCCCTCTCCAAATTCGGTTTCCCCGCGTGATGGCGCATGCTGGCTAACAGAAACTCACCGTGATTTCCCTTCAGCATCCTGGCGTCCTCAAATAGTATTTTTTGGCACTGCGGGGACAGGCGTTTCTGGTCTAGCAGCGCCATGATTAGGCGCAGGCTTAATTCGTCCCCTTCTAAGGGCCAGCTGGTGGTGCCGGGCCCGGTGGCGGCACGACGGGCGTTCACCTGGCCTGCCTGGTGCGGGCCGTCCTCGTTGTCGTGGTATCGCACCAGGGTCCCTCTGCGTTGGCCTACTCCCACCAGAGCAACGTGTATTATTTCATCGCCTCTGCTCGACATACTGAACGAGGGGAACAGAAAAGAGAGTAGGCCGGTCACTGACTCTCCCCGGCGTCTGGCCAGCTCCTGGGCCAGGGCTAAAAACCCGGGCCCGTCGATGAGGGCACGCGCAAAGAGCCCCTTTCCCGGTATGTGTCGCACCGCGCAAACCGTGCCAATGCGACCTCCCTCGACGGCCCCCTGTGAGGGTGGCCCCTGGTGGTCAATTTGCAGGGGGATGGCGCGACCGCCACCGCTGGCAGCCCCGCGGCTCATCCTCGCCCCTTGCTCCCCCGATATTTTGAATTTACCCGTGTCCCTGTCATACAGGGCCAGAAAGCCTTCCACCCCTATTAAAGATTGCCTCCTCCGCCGCTGCCCAGCCATGCCATGGGGGTGATATTCCTTTACCACGACCCCAACGACCACGTAAATAGTGGGGGCGCAGAGAGGTCTGCGACGCAGCTCCCACCCCCGCTTCTGTCAGAAGGATGGGAGCTGGTCCACGTGGAAGCGGCCCGTTCTTCATCAGGTGACGACCGGATCGCCTGGGGCAGAGGGCCTCCGCATGAGTCTGCCTGGCTGTTGGTCCAGCGCACCGACTACAGGCCCGGCGGTTCTGCTCCCCCCCCGCCGGGCTTCGACCTGGTTTTCGTGCCTAGCGGCGGCCCCACCAACCCTCATTTTTACGTTCGTCAGCGGCTCAACCGCGTCCACTATCCTTTCTGTTTCATCCACCGAGAGGGTGGGCGGCCTTTGATCGTGCTGGGCTGCGGCACAGACAAGTCGCTGAGTGACCTGGCGCTGATGGTCTACTCTGCGCAAGTAGGCGCCGTAGCCGTTCCTAAGGAGAAAGCTCTCTTTTTTTCGATCGTCCCTGATGTCCAATCTCAGGCGAGCACAGGAGGCGAAGTGTTCGAGGTCGCCCCTGCGGCCTCGGGCCGTATTTAATCCGGCGCCCGTAAACCCGTTTTTTCCCTGTTGTAAAGCATGTCCTGCGGCACTGGGCCGGTGGCGTTTTTGGTTCTGAACGAACTGTTGCTGGCCTTGTTGGCGCTACCTCCCGCTCTGTTCCGCAGCGGGTGGTCCCTGGGCGAGGATGGCGCAGGGGGCAGAGACCCGTGGGAGGGACCGGCGACGGGGGCAGGAGGAGGAGGGGGAGTGGGCGGCGGGGCTGCCCAGCGTGTCTACGCAGCCGGCCTGGTGGCGCTCGCGGCTGTGCCCCTCTTTTCGTTTGTGCCCGTCTCCGTCGGAGCCATTGTGGTCCGTTTGCTGGCCAGGCTCGCTTGCCTGGCCGTGTTTCAGGTATTCCTGGCCTACTGCTGTGTCCTGTGGGCCAGGACAGAGGCGGCAAAACTTCTGTTGCAAGACAGCCGTTTGGCACGCCTCATTTACGTGGCCGCCCCAGCCAACCTTTACGGTTGCTCCACGGCCACGCAAATCGCCAAGTTGGCAGGCACCTCGGTGCTCGCTCTTCGCTGGCAACCCCACGTGAGGTTTCTGGACGCCGATCCCTCCTCTGCGGCCGCCTGGATATTGCTGGTCTGTACTGTTAGCGCCGTGGCAGCAGACATCGCGCTCTCTCGATCTCATCCCTGGGCGTCCTGGCACCTGGGCTATTATGCGTCCACCTGCCTCTACTCCCTCTATTACTTGACGGCCTCCTGCAGGGAAAGGCCGGCCATAGAGCATAAATTTATTTTTGGCCTGACTCTGGTCATTGCCTGCCTGTTTGGCACGCTTAAACTGTTGCACAGGCTGGTGTGGAAACGCAGGAAGAGCAAAGCTGCCGAGTCCCGGGACAAAGGGGAAGGGACATAAAAGGGAAGGCGGCGCTCAGTCCAGGCCCAGTCGCCTCCATGCAGTCAACCTACGAGGAGGACCTGTTCGGTGCGCCGCCGTTATCAGACACAGAAAGCGAGGGCGATGCGGAGCAGCAGCAGGAAAAGCATGGAAATGCCATGGGGGCAGCAGTTGAATCTGCCGTGCCCTTGATTCAGCGCCAGCGAATTGGGGCACCCCAGCCCCCGTGGAAGCAGAGGACCGCCGACGAGCGCCAGGCATGGGGAAACGAAGATAACGTTGCTATCCAGTTTGTGCTCGACAAAGCCCTGGAATGCATCGAGTCAGGGCGAAAGGCTTTGGACGAGGACGGCTGTCTCCGAGAGCTGGTGAGCTCTGTTCGAGACGAGCTGAGGGCCAGATTTCCGGACGTGCCAGAAACCCTGTTGACGGACGACGGGCTTACGGCGATTAACCCGCCGGCCCAACCCGAGGATGCGCTCGACCAGCGACGCTGCCTGGACCAGGGGCGCTACAGTTGCCCTTTGCCGTTGTGTCAGCGGCCTTTCGAGTCAGCCAAGAAATTGAGAAAACACCTGGGCCTGTGCAAGAATAAAGGAGGCGGAAACAGGCTCCAGAAAAAAAAGTTTAGCTGGGTGAAATTTTACCGAGACGACACCGTCATCTACAGGTCCCTGAAGTATCTGGCTCGCAGGCAAAAAGCCGCGCTGGCCCACGTCAAGCAGGGTTCACGCCGCCCGCTGTACATTTCGGTGCCGGCCGACCGTCTGGGCGCGGTACTTAAGGCCCTGGGCGTCAAGAGCGATGAGATGGAGGAGGGGGAGGGGGAGCCCGGTGCAGATGGCAGGCAGTGTGATGACGCAGGACCTGAACCAACTGCTGTCTAGGGCCAAATTTCGGGTCTACGTAAACCGAGTGAGCCGCGATCAGGTGATGGTGGAGAGCAAAGATGCGCGCATTCTGGACGATATAAGGCTGTTACGCCAAGGGCAGACGTTAAGCCCAAAATCGCCTCTGCTCAAAATTCAAACCTTGCTCGGAGCCTGGCATAAGCTGCTGCTGCAACAACAACAACAACAACAACAACGGCAAGGCCAGGAGGAGGAGAAAGAGGAGGAGGAGGGAGGGTGCGAGACGCCCGTAGCATTGCTGGACCTCTCGCTGGCCCTAGCCTTGTACCCGGCCTGGCTGATGCCAGAAGGCTTGCCGCATCGTGTTTGGAATGTCAGCCGCCAGGCCTGCGACCGGCTGGATGCCCTAAGCCAACTGGCAGGCGGCGCGGCCCTGCTGGCGCGCTCGAAGCTTTTCACAGGCCGTGCGCCTCCGCAGCCCTGACCCTCGGGACTCGGACCATAGCCACTGCTGGGGCAAAGTGTTTGTCCCCTTTTCAAGAATGTCTTGTTAATTTATTCAAATAAATATAAATTGTTTTTCCTCAAACAAATTTAAATTTAATAGATTTAATATATATTTCTTTCTTGTCAAGGCACCAATTAATGGAGGACCATAACTACTTTCACACCTTGCCGGATACTGTTATATTTAATATTTACTGTCAGGTGTTGCAGAATCCAGTGCAAGGCATACCCGCACAGAGACGATGGTTTCCTCAAACAAATTTAAATTTAATAGCTTTAACCTCCTGAACACTGAAGCGGGAAATTTCACACATGGTACAGTGATCTACTACTTCCTGGTATCCTAGGTCAAGTGTTTGCTAAGGTTTGGGTAATATATGAGACCACATAGGCTGGCTGCTTTTATATTTGTAAATTTTGCATAGATTTCAACTTTTAGTTTTCAAGATTTTAGTTGCCAAAGAAGCAATTAATACCTTTTTCCACATTATTCCACAATTTTGATAAAAATTCCTTTTTCTGGTGGATTTAGTAAGAATGAAATAGTTAATGATGGATATGAACACAAAGGTTCTTATATATTTTAATGTAGTTTAGAAAACTGAAGCACCCAGTTTCAATGTCTCCCTCAGCCAGGTTGAGTGTTAAAGAATATGGTTGCCATGGAAACAATAATTAAAATGATACAGGGTGGCCTAAAATCTAGCATACCTAGGGCTATGTGGCTGCTGAGTCCCCCTATATTGGCATAAAGTGAAACACTGTGACAAAGTAACAGGGAGTAATGTTTGTCTAAAATACTAGCATAGGCTAACTAAACCTTGTCAAAAACGTAATTGACCATCAGAATTATGTGATCTTTATTAGCATTTAAAATTTAAAAGATGTCGCCATTTTGAATCATTAATATGGTCAGATGAACATTTTTACAGTGGCCTACTGGTAGGCCATAATTATAATTTACAGTGTTGTAAAAGGCAAAAAACATTGATGTTTCAAGTAATATTTATTTTGTTTTTTTACACTAGATATTTAAAAACAGAAATTCATGGGTATTATTTGAATATTCATTAGGTTACATTATGTAATCTGCAAAAATGTAAATTGCAAAAACTGAAAGGGCCTCATTAGAGGAATATGAGGTGTAATTTGTTTATTGTCTCCTTTTCTGCAATGATCCATAAAATAAATAGAAATAAAAGAAACAATACTTTGCTGTATGCTATTTTCATTGTGATATTTGATGTGCCATGTGACCTAATTTACATAATAATATAAACACTGATAGGCATACACCAAGTACTATCTTGAAGGTTTTTCAGGTGATAATTATATAGTTGTTTTAGGCCTATCAAACTCATTTTATCTCACATATTAATTGTTAAATGACCCTGGTAGCCATTTTAAATTATTCTTTTGTCAAGGTAGGTAATCCGGGTCATGCTGGCCCCCATTTTGAATACTTTTTTGAGTCACATAACAATACTGTAGGAAATGTTATAAAATGCAAAAAATGTTAAAACTTTGACCTCGAAAATACAATATTTTGAATATTAAATGAGGTCGCGTGACCTCATTTGCATATTTTTAAAAATTAAAATAAAAGCCTACCAAGTTCCCTTTCAGAATATATATGGTTTGTTATGGTTTCCTGTGCAGTTGGTGATCAAGTAAAACAAATTTAACATTTTATTAAATTTTACCTAGAAATTCAGCAGTGAGGAGGTTAATATATATTTTTTTCTTGTCAAGGCACCAATTAATGGAGGACCATAACTACTTTCACACCTTCCCAGATACTGTTAGATTTATGAAGTGCTCTATATATATATATATATATATATATATATATATATATATATATATACATATACATATACATATATATATCCAGGAAAAAGGGACAGAGTTAGTGAAGGTCAGATGTTAATAGGCCACAGGTCAAGGGGGCCCCAGATCATATAATGTTAGGGGCCCCAGATCATATAATGTTAGGGGCCCAAAAGGTGCTTATTAACCCCCCTCCTGCCTAGCAGGAGGAAGTTTTGCCTTCTTCCGTACTCATTGCTCATTCACACAATCTAATGATCCCTTTTCTTGCGGCCCATAAAACCCCCCTTGAAAAAATACTTCCAGTTTCGTTCAGTTAATTTTTTTCGATGAAACGTGTCAGTGTATGACAGGGTGAAATACTAAAAGTCTCCTCGTTTGCCCAAGTGTTCCAACTTAAACCAAAAAACTGTTTTTAATAACTTTAGGGGGTGGTTCTTTTGGTCAAAAATATAATTAGTCTCCCTCTCAATACTGTGTTTTTAATCTCGGATACTCTGGGCTCGGGCTCTATTATCGATCATAATTTTGTTTTTTTTCAGGCGTTGAGTGCCAGTGCCATTTTTTCCACTATCCTGCCTTGAAAACCTGTCTGTAAAAAGCTAGGCACATCGTCCAGCTCTTCCAGGCCCCCGCTGAACAAGAAATTAAAGTTTACCGTTGAATAGGCGGCCGTGTTCGAGTCCTCTTTGTACATACCCACCGTCTTATTGATGGCAAAGTTTTGAGTGTGCAGGTCATTGTAAATTGTCTCCATGATGCAGTTAAATTCATGCTGCCAGTAAATAACCGAGTGCAGAGGTGGATTTTTTTTGCTTTCCCTAAAAAAGTCATAGTAAAAATCCAGAAACTTGAGAAAACGGTCCCCGACGACACCGTTGCAAGCCGCCGCAGCCGCCGCCGCCGCCGCTCCCTCCGCCGGCTGGAAACGTGGCAAAAGCCCCGCGCTCGGGTCCTCCTCTCCTGTGCCCGTTGGCGAAAGTGTCAGCAACACGATGTAACAGCCGTGCAAGAAATTGACGCTTGGCAAACTGACCGGACACGTGTCAACGGAGGCTGTGATGTGGCGGAGCACACCCGACCAATGGCCCGGCGACATCATATGCCTGGCCACGTGTAGCAGGGCGATGGCATTGACGCAGGCCCGCCGCTTAACGGCCCTGTCGAACAGAGAGTTGTAGGGGGAGGAAGCTCGTTTGAAGAGCAGGCTGTCGGTGGGGCCCGAATGGTGAACTGTCAGGTGTTGCAGAAGCCAGTGTAAGGCGTAGCCGCCCAGCGACGATGGTCCGCCACCTGCCCTTGAAGAAGAAGACAGGCTGATTTTGCCAGTGTTCGCGTTCAGCTTGTAAGTGTCGGTCATGCGAGAGAAAGAGCCTGAACTAGCAGCGAGCCTGTCGAGCGCTCGCTCCACGAGGTCAGGGTCCAGGCGCTCGGGCAGCCTGTCTTCCCAGCCGCCAGCGCCATGATTCGCCCCAAAGAGGTGCAGAGTGACCAGGGCCGCTTTGGTGTCGCTGAACGACAGTTCGTCGTGCGACGACAGAGCGGCGTTGATGGCGGACACATGAAAGTAAACGAACATTGTGTTGGCCGTGTACTCAGTGGACAAAGAAACGCCTGCCCCATACAGGTATTTGCTGGATAACAGCACCTTGCCCTTGGGCATGAGCCGTCGAGACTTTCCTAGGTTTTTGTAAACCGCCAGGCCACGGGCGACCCTGTCACGCGCCAGTTTCCAGGTGTTGTCGTAGTAGGAGTTCAGCTGGACGTACTCATCGTCGCGTTTTGAGGCGTCCAAACGAGCTCTCTCCCTGTACCAGGCCACGATGTCCACCATATGCGGAGGCTGTGGAGCTGGCGCTGCCCTGTCGTCGTCTTCGTCGTTGCGGGCGTCATCATGATGGGCCTCATCCTCTCGGCCCCGCCACCCCCCCTCTTTTACTCCCCGCTCCCGCTCCTGCTTTCTCTGCCGCTCCCTCTCCTGCGCGACGACCCGGGCAGCCAGCGGCCCTCGTTGCTCGCGCCTCGACTTTTTTTTGTGCGCCTCTTCTTGGTGCGCCAGCGCCAACAGCGGGGCGTCCTGGTAAAGGGCGTGGCCCAGGGTCTCTTGTAGGCTGTTAACCAAGGCTCTGTGCCCGGCATCATCCGGTGGTGGTGGCTCCCGGTTCTGGCAGGCGTGCCGGAGGCGGTCCTGCAAAAGTTTCCTCATCGTGGCTTCGCCGCTGGGACAAAAGCAGACGACACTGCCTGGAATAAATACATAGCAGCATCGGCCTAGCGCTCAACCGAAGGGCCCAGCCTGGCTGCCCTCTCCCCGGCCGCTTCGCCACAGCGGCCTCCTGGTCCGTTTCCTCCCCCGGTTCGCTTCGGCCCCTTTTGCCGGGGCCTTAGGATTTCGTAGTGGAGGCGGCAACGGACCCGCAGCGCCCCGCCCTCTGCCTTTGCCGGCCACCGAAAGCCTGAGCGCCAGGAATACCAGCCTCACCAGCTGCACAGTCCCGCCTATTGAGCAAATAATCAAGAAGCCCTGAAAGACAGGGTTGTCGAAAAGCTGCGACAGCACGCCTTTGATCCCTTGGCCAAGACTGCTCAGAAACCCAGAGGTCGTCTCGCGCACAGACGAGGACACGTGCTCGTACACCTGGTTCGGGTCGAAGCCGCCTTTGCCTTCGTTTTTGCCCCTCTGATCGAGCATCAGCCTGTACTGGTAGATGGCCTCCTTGTTGGCCTGCAGGAAGGCGATGGCAGTGCCCGTGTCGACTATGGAAAAGTATGATTTAAGTTCTGTTTTGTTGTAGAGACGAGGGTCCACATCGGAGAACTCGAGGTGCTCTGTGGCCCGTTGCTCCAGCCGGGTGTAGGCATCCAGGAAACGTATGTCCGGCAAGGAGGCATCGCACCCCGCCGAGCCGTTTCTGGCTCCGGCCAAAATGCACGAAACACGCCGGGCGTGGTCCATCAGGTCAGCTGTCGCGTAGCTGCCAACCAGCTCATAATCGCGGTAGTGGTAGTAGCGGTCGCCTATTTCAAAAAGATAATCTCCGGCGCTATCGCACACTTTGGTATAGGCAAACAGACCGCTCAGTTCGAATTGGGGAGTCACCTGACGCCATACGGTGGCATTGTAGTAGCTAAACGACACCAGTGGTCTCGAGAAACAACGGTGCTCATTCACTGCGATGCCGAGCCGACGATAAAGCTCGGGGTTGTGCGTGGTTCGAAGGCTAGCGGCGGGTGTCACCTCTGAGCCCCTGATCGTTTTACACGGGTGGATGGCGAACAGGTCTCCGTGCGCAACCGCTTTCACGGGCCTCTGATAGAACTGGGAGAACACGGCGCTCGGGTCGATGGTAGCGCCCCTCACATTTAGGTCGTACAGGTTCTGCTGGGACCGGCACCAGTTGGTGGCCAGGTTCCGCTTCACTTCATTGAGGTCATCCGCGAGGCGGTCGTACGAGTAGGTGAGCTGGGCCTGGTTGAAGGTAGCCTGCCTGCGTAAGCGTTGTCGCGTATAGGCCCCGGGCGTAAACGCCAGCACCAGGTCCTGGTTGAGCGCATAAAACTCTGTGGTGCCGCGAGCCGATTCCAACAGGCAGGTCCGGTTGCTGCCACGTGGGTTGAAGGCGCTGCGCTGTCTGCTCGAAAACGTGGTCATGGTAGTGTTGGATATGAAATTAACCAGGCCGGGTTTGTCCTGGCCCGTGTACGTCCTCTTGACTGCCGCGAAGCTCATGCGCTTCTTGTAATAGCAAAGCCTGTCCGGATCGAAGCGGTCCCACACGAGCACCGCGCTGCCGGTGCTGATGTGGGTCGGGGCCCCAGGGCCGGCCCCGTAGCCGGCGGGCAGGCGGCCGAGATGGCTGGACACCAGCGACCCGTACGGGGGCTGCGAGCGCACGAACCCTTCAGAGAGCAGGCAGTTGAAGATGCTGTATTCGTTGTAATTTGGCCAGATGTAATAGTAGTAATCCTTTTTGTTCGTGCGCCAGTTACCGTAGGCCGTGAGGCTGGCAGCGCCACTCATCTTTCTCAGTGGGCCGTGCGAACAGCGTTTGGTGGCGAACCAGCGCCGGCAAAGCGCCGGTGCCACCGGCTTGTAGAAGACCTTTTTCCACTCGGTTCTGGTGCCGAAGAAATACAGGTGCGTGCCGATGCGCGTTTCCATCAGCACGCACTTGTAGGCGGGCGTCTCGACGGCCAAGATGTTAGGCTTAAACAGGACGGCGAGGCCTTCCGTCTCCTGGTACGGGGACAGGCCGGCCTGGTCCGGTCCGCCGTCGTTGTCCCCGCAGTCGGGTCTACTGTTGAAGGCCGCAAATTCTGCCACCACTCCTTCGTTGCACCACTTGAGGTACCCTCTCGACATGGCCTGGTTCATTTTGGGGCCTGCGCTTTCCAGGTCTTTGGGCACTATCCTGCCCTTCACCTCAACCGCAAAGTAAAAGGGGGTGATGTCGTTCTGAGTGGCCAACACCAGATGCCGGCCCTGGCCTACTTCCGCGCCAGGCTTTAGCTGGAACAGGTCCGAGGTGCCGGCGAGGCTCTGCGGTTTCTTTTTGAACTCTTTTGCGCAGCTAAGGGTGTTGGGGTCTCGCGTGGCCAACCGGGTTTCGTTCAGGTTGCACCAGAAGAGGCGTTCCCGAATCTTGCTGGACGGGGCTCTGTAACGCAGTACGCTGATCAGAAAATTGTCACCCACATAAACTCGGTCGGGCCTGTCGAAGAGAAAATCGTCGGGCCGTATGAAGTCGGGCCGCGGGTGGCCAAACTGGTCATGTAGCACCGCGAGGCCAGGCGCGGCCCATACCAGCACAAAAAACAGCAAAAGCCTTGAGGCGGTGGTCATGGGGTTGGGTTGCCGTTTGGACTGGCACACTGGGAGCTCGATCGCTTGGCTTAAATACGGACGCCCGACTACCCTATGGCTGGGCTCTGCGCGCTCGCTCACGGGCTCTCCTCTGGCCCCATCTCAGGCTCCGCTTGGGTTTCCATTCAGGCTAGGCAGGGCCCAAACCACACGTGGCTTTATCCCAGCTTCGGGGCAGGCAGGCGGTCGGGCTCAATCTCTATCGGGGTGGTGGTGGTGGGCTCTATCCCTGCTGGCTCATCTGGGCCTCTGCGGGCCGGACTAAACCGGGCGGCCCGCTTCGCCGACGAGCGCAAAGAGTTTGTACGAGCGCAAACATCAGTTCCGCCCAGGCCAAGAACCCGCCCACGCCCGCTACCAGCAAAAAGACCCGGAAAATGGGGTCCGTGAAAAGCCAGGACAAAAAATTGCCAACGCTCTGCACTGCGCCCTCCACCAGGCCGGCAGCCACTCCCGCCACACCGGCTGCCAGAGTCTCCACCACCAGCGCGACATCTGGCGGCCCGTCAAAATGGCGACTGCCGATGTTCGCCCAGTGGTACATGGACTCTTTAAAGGCCTGAAGGAAAGCCACTGCCCTGCCTGCGTCTGTGATGTGGAAATAAGACCTCAGCTCGGCCAGGCTGTAAACGCGCGGGTCCACGCTGGCCAGCTCCAGATGCTCTGTCATTCGCTGGTCCAGCCTCGTGTGAGTGTCGACGAGACGCAGCCACACTGGCACGGCCGAACGGCAGGCGGCCGAGGCGTTCGCTATGCACATTGCGGAGGCAGCGTGATCGGCGATCCGTGTCTTGTTGTAGCTGCGCACCAGCTTGTCGCCGAAAAAATGGTGCAGGTTTTCACCACCCAGGTCAAAGAAAAACTCTTGCTTGCTGTCGCAGGCTCTCGTATAGGGGAATAGCGTGGTGAGCTCGCGGTTCGGGGCCACCTGCGCGTACACAGTTAGGTTGTGGGAATTTTCACGAAACGAGACTAAGGGCCGCGAGAAACAGCGCCGGGCAGCCACCGGAATGTTCAGGCTGCGGTATAGGACGGGGTCATAATCAGTGCGCAGGCTCGGCACCAGCGCGAGCCTGTCGGCCGACACCGTGCGACAGGGCATCACCGCAAAAACATCCCCGTGAGGCAGGGCTTTGACCGGCCGGCCGTAAGCGGGCGACAGGACCGCGCTGGCGTCCATGCTGGCGTCTCGCAGGGCAAAGTCGTAACGGGTCTGCCCGGCCCTGCACCAGGCAGAGGCCAGGTTCTCCTTTAATCGTCCGAGGTCGTCCGCCAACGCCCGTTGGGCGTAGGCCAGCTGGAAAGTGTCCGTTGCGGCACGGCGTGAGCGGCTGGCGGACAAGGGACTGGTCACAAATGCCAGCACCAGGTCCTGGCTCAGAGCATAATACTCAGGCGGGGGTTTTGCCCTGGCGGTGTGCCCGGGCACTCTGAGGCAAGCGGCGTCATGGCCCGCGGGCTCAAATCTGTGCGATGGCGAGGCGGAAAATATCATCAACATGTCACGGCTGATGAAACTGATGACCTCAGCCGAAGCCCTCTTTGTTAGGGAGCGCACGTGGGCGTGGAGAGTGTACGGGCACAGTCGTTCGTCGGCGAGGCGATCCCAGACCAAGGTGCCGGACCCGAAAACGTAGGCCGAACGCTGGCCATTGCCGGGCCTGTAGCCGGACGGCAGGCGCCCGAGCCGGCTGGACACCAGGCTCTGATAAGGGGGCCGCGTGCGCACGAACCCCTCTTCCAGAAGGCAGTTGTAAATGCTGTAGCTCTGGGACCCTGGGTAGCGGTAGGTGTACGTTTCTGCATTCAACGTGGCCCAGAAATGCGCCACGCCTTTCGCCCGGGCAAACAGCTTTCCGTGGGAGCAGTTACGCTGCGCTGCCCAACGCCTGCAGAGGGCAGGCGGGACGGCCCGGCGACGTCTGTGGGTCGCGCTTGTGCGCGCGCCTAGCAACCAGGCGGTGGTTTTTATCTGAGTTTCCATCTCAGAACAGTAATAGGCCCGGGCCTGGCGCACCGACACACTCGGTTTGAAAAGCACGCCGTGGCCCCGCGTTTCCTGATAGGCGCCCTGTAGGCGCCCGGCGTCGCCCGACCACTGGTGCTGGTGACAGCGGGGCCTGAGGTTAAAGGCAGCAAACTCCTGGGCGTGCCCCGCGCAAAGCCTGACCCCCGTGGCGCCCCGGCCGTCATCCTCCGCCACCCGCGTGCGGTAAAAATAGGTGGCGTTGTTGCGCGCCGGCTGGACGGCCAGGATCACCCGCTCGCCGTAAGGGGGCCGAAATTCCACGATGTCGTGCGTCCCGTCTTGGCCGCCCGCTGAAAAAAGCCGCTGCCTGCAGAGGCTGATGTCCTCGGGACGTTGCAGGGCCTCAGCCGTTTCGTTGGCGTCGCACCAGAAAAAGTCCGTTTGCGGGCCCCGCAGACCGGGTCGCTGGCGGACGGCGAACAATAAGGCGCCTCGCCCCGCCTGTTCGCCCGACACCCTGGGGGGCACAAGGAAACGTTCTGGGGCCTGAAAGCCCCGCCTCGAGATGCCAAAATCGTCCACCACCGTCGGGGATGCGGTGGACGACGGTGGGGTTGACGCCCCACCCACCCCTGGTCGTTTGACCACCCGCGTGCGGTAAAAGTAGGTGGCGTTGTTGCGAGCCGGCTGGACGGCCAGGATCACCCGCTCGCCGTACGGGGGCCTGAACGCCACGATGTTCTGCTGCCGGTCTGGCAAGTTCTGAACGAAGATCGGCTGCCGGCAGAGTCTGACGTCCTCTGGCAGTCGCAGTGCCTCTGCCGTTTCATTGGCATCACACCAGTAGAACTTCGTATCGGCGAGCCGCCGCCCTTGCTTCTCCTTGCCGACCACCGCCACAACGGAGAGCAGGATGACGCCGTCCCCACCACCCCCGCCGCTGCCCGCAGAGGCCGGCGACACACTGCCGGGAACACGAAATCTGTCCGGGGCCTGAAATCCGCGCCTCTCCACTCCGAACTGGTCCTTCTGCATGACCTCTGCCTTAGCCTCCGCAGCCGCGGCAAAGAGCAATAGCAACCAGACTGCCAACAAGGCCATCTCCTTCGTTATTTAAGTAACGGGTCCAGGGAGGGCTGAAGGGGCTAATAAATACCACAAGTGCACGCTCGCTCGCTCGCTCGCTCACAGGGCATGGACCGACCACCACCAAGACGAGACGATGACGACGACGACGATAACGAAAAAGACGTTCACAATGATTCTAACAGGCGTCTCCTGTCCACGTTTGCCGACGATCTGAGACGGTTTGGACTGGCGCTGGGCCAAAAGACCGCCACATCTGCCTCTTCGGGAGGCCAAGAGCAGCCTCCGGCACTACTGCCGCCTCTTCCGACACCACCGCCGCCTCCTCATCCTCCTCTTTCCTCTTCTTCTGCTTCTGCATCTTCTCCTCGTCGTCAGCCCGCGGCCCCAGAAGACGGGCCGCCAGCGTACGCGCCGCCGGCTGGGAATGGGCCGTCGCCCCCACGTCCCCTCGTCTGGCCCCAACTGCCGGCAGAGCTCTCGCCGGCCCCATCGGCCCCGCCTCAAGATGACGATGACAACGGCGAAGAGGGGCCGCAGGCTGGCCGTGCCACGGAGGCCTCCGCGGTAGCTGGCCCGAGCTGGCGGTACGAGGGGAAGAAGGCGGAAAGCTCGGATGACGACGACGACAGCGAGCGGGACGAGGGCCGCCTCAGGGCCCGGGGCCGCTGCCGCCGCCGAATCCGCCAGGACAGCCCCCCCGTGCCAGATGTGTGGGCCTCGGCCAGGGCCCAAAACGCCCGTAAACGGAACGTGTTTCAGGCCATGGGCCAAATGGCTGAAGAGGAAAGGGCCAGGCCACCGGCAGAGACCAGAGGAGGCGACCGGGCGTGCGAGGAGGAGGACGACAACCACGACCACGACGAAGAAGAAGATACGACGGACTACGACACGGATGCGGAACTGGGACACCATTCTCGAACCCGAGGCGGGTACGCAGAGGAGGAGGAGGAGGAGGAAGAAGAGGAAGAGGAGGAGGAGGACGATGAGGAGGCCGAGGAGCAAGAGGAGGACGACGAGGACGATGGGGCCTATCATAGCCAAAACACAGTCTGGCAGAAAGAGCCCGACAGCGACATCGAAGAGTTGCCCGTGGCATTCGACGAAGACACGGCCGGGCCACGTATCAAACCTGCCTCAATCGTGCACAGTTTTATGGCATTCCTAACGGATGACATGATCTTGGAAATTTGCGACTGCACCAACGACAAGGCTGGGGCCGTGTATGAGTCTCGCAAGGCTCGGGGGGTTAAAAAAGAGCGTTTCGTCTGTGACCCCCTCGAAATGAAAGCGTTCCTGGGCCTGCTGATCCTGCTGGGTGCGCACAAATCAAACCGGGTGTCCTACGATCAGCTTTGGGCAAAGAAGTACGGGCTTCCTGTCTGTCATGCTACCATGTCTCTGTGGCGATTCAAGCAATTCCTGCGCTACATCCGGTTCGATACTGGGCCACGAAACCCCGACGACAAACTGGCTCCCGTCCGCCGCCTGTGGGACCAGGTGAACTCTCACTTCCAGCACCATTACGCCCCCACCGGCCACGTGACAGTGGACGAACAGCTGGTCCCGTACAAAGGCCGGGTGCCTTTTCGCCAGTATATGCCTTCTAAAACGGGCAAGTACGGCATGAAGATTTTCTGGATGTGCGACGCCAAGAACTATTACCCGGTGAAGGGCCTGCCTTATCTGGGACGGGGGAGGCCCAACAAACCGGGAGCGGGCGAGCCCAAAAAACCGGACGCGGGTGCTGGGGCAGATGCGGGCGGCCGGCCAGGGACAAGGAACAAAACGAAGGGGAAAACGCCGCCTGGCCTCACCGCTCTGGAGACGGTGTGGGAGCTTAGCGCGCCCATTGCGCAGAGCGGACGGAACATCACAATGGACAATTATTTTACCAGCAAAGAGCTGGCAGTGAGACTGTATGAGGAGCGGGCCCTGACCTTGGTGGGAACGCTCCGGTCCAACAAACGTTGCCTGCCGCACGAGTTTAAGGCCAATGCTACGCGCCCCTCTGGCTCCACTCTGTATGGTTTTAAGGACTACTTGACGCTAGTGTCGCACGTGCCTGCCAGGAAAAAAGCCGTGCTACTACTGACCACCAAGCACCATAGGCGAAGAACGGACCGGAAAAGTGGCAAGCCAGAGACAATAGAATTCTACAACGAGACCAAATGTGGAGTGGACACGTTCGACCAGCTGGTCAAGACGTATAGCTGCCGGAGGACTACTAGGCGTTGGCCGCTGGCCTTTTTCCTGAACATGCTGGACGCGGTGTGCGTGGCCTCGCTAGTCGTGTGGATGTACGCTGACCCCGGCTGGAAGGCTAACGTCAAACACCGGAGGCGATTATTCCTCACCGAGCTGGGCGAGGGGCTCGTGCGGCCTTTTATCGCCAGAAAAGCGGCCCGCGGCGCCGGCCCGTCAGGGGCTGACAGGGCGGCCATCTGCCTGGCTGGCTTCGAGGACTGCCTGCCACCTCAAGAGGCTGCAGAGGACGCCGATGAGGAGGAGGAGGAGGAGGAGGAAATTGGGCCCGCTCGGGTCCGCCTGATTGCCCGGTACCGCACGCGCCGTGTCTGTTCCCTGTGCCCGGCAGGGAGGCGCAAGCGCCAGCGCCAATGCTGTAGCCTGTGCCTGAACTCAGTGTGCGACGACCACAGCCGCAAAACCATCAAGTGCCACAGCTGTCTTGGCGAGTAGTAGGGGCGGCCAATGCCCATAAAACCCAGGGCTCAACCGGCGGATAACCAAAGCCCGGCCCAGAAAAAAGCCCGGGCCAAAAGAAGCAGGAGAAAATGGCCCGGGCCCAGGTAAAAGCCCACGTCCTGGCCCAAAGAATCGGGGGAAAAAGCCCGGGCCCATAAAAAGGCCCGGGCCTAGAAAAAGGCCCTGGCGAGGAAAAGGCCCGTGCACGGAAAATAGCTGGAGAAAAAGCCTGGGCTTAGAAGAAAGCCCGGGCTCAGAAGATAGCCTGGGCCAGGAAAAAAGCCCGGGGATAACGAAGCCCCGGGAAAAAAGCCCGGGCTCAATAAAGCTTTTTTCCATTCCTCATTGTGCTCACCAGAAAAAAAGCCTGGGGCTGTGTGCAAAAATATTGCAACATTCTGGCTTGCAAGAGCATCAAGAAGCCCAGGCCCAAAGAAGCCCGAAGCGGGCTGTGCCCAAAGATGAAATGCAAGGAGAGAAGAAGCCCAATAAAAAAAGCCATGGCCTGTAAAGCCGAGGCCCGAAAAGCAAAGGAAGCGAGTAACACCCCCGCCTCCCAGAGGAAGCTTGTGAAAAAGCAAATGAAATTCTTTCCTGCAAGATCATGGGGCTCAAGAAAAAAAGAGGCCCAAAAAGCCCCTGCCCGAAGACGCCTGAGCCGGTGCCCGAAGAAGAGCGGGGCTGCAAATATTACATTTGCCCAATAGGGCGAAGTGGTCGGGCACCCTCGGGCAAGGCGGTCGGGCCACCTCGGGGTGGTGGGGCACCCTCTGGCGAGGTGGTCGGGCAAGGTCGGGCAACCTCAGTTGAGGTGGTCGGGCAACCTCGGGGTGGTCGGGCAACATCGGGCGAGGTGGTCGGGCAGGGTGGTCGGGCACCCTCGGGTGAGGTGGTCGGGCACCCTCGGGCGAGGTGGTCGGGCACCCTCGGGCGAAGTGGTCTGGCAACCTCGGGCGGTCGGGCAAGGTGGTCGGGCACCCTCGGGCCGGTGGTCGGGTGGTCGGGCAACATAATTTGAGGTAGTCGGGCAACATCATGCCGGTGGTCGGGGTGGTCGGGCAACCTAGGGTTGTCGGGCGAGGTGGTCGGGCAACCTCGGGGTGGTCGGGCGGGGTGGTCAGGCAACCTCAGTTGAAGTGGTCGGGCAACGTCGGGCACCGCCGGGCGAGGTGGTCGGGCACCCTCGGGGTGGTCGGGCACCCTCGGGCGAAGTGGTCGGGCAACCTCGGGTGGTCGTGCACCCTCGGGCACCCTCGGTGAAGCCCAAATGGGCAATGATGTGTACAAAACAGAGTTGCCCATTCTATCCAGGTACTTCTTCAGTAGCCTGTATAACTTCCCGGCACACGGGACATGTGTGTGGCCACGATTGTGTGTATGCATGTGTGAGTGTATGTACTTCAAAAAACTCTATAAACTGTAAAAGCCTGTAAAACATTTCATATTTCACATTAACAAACATATATATATATACATATATATATATATATATATATATATATATATATATATATGTCATTCAGGCTCAGCCAGCAAAGGATCCAGTGATTTCAACAAGTTGGCAATTTCCCGATAGCCTCTGCCTTGTGCTAGCTCATATGCATTTTTCCGGTCGTAGGTCCGTGTGTGGATGCTCGCATGGCACTGTTGCACAAGATACATAACCATCTGAACCTTTCGTCGTTCGACACAGCACACCAAAGCTGTCATGCCCCTTTTGCCCTCTGGCAGGTTAACATCCACACCCAGCCAGTTTACAAGGTCGTACACGATGTCAAAATGATTGTTCAGCGCTGCCAAATGTAAACAGGAGAGGCCTTCATAGTTTCTGAGTTCAGAGCATTCTTTTGCCAGGGTCAAGGCGATGTGTTTCTCTCCTGTCAAATCGCCTGTTTCTGCCCTCTCAGATGACAGCTTTGCTGGCCAGGCGAGCGCCTCCATGCAGTATCGGTGACCTTCTCGGCAGGCGAGGTGGATCGTTGTGTCACCATTGGCATCTCTACAAGTGCAGATGTGAGCCGACTTTTGATGTCCGTACCCCAGTATAGCCCTGATGGCACCAGGCAAATTGTTGATCGTTGCCAGGCGGAGGAGGAAGCAGAAAGGCCCCCGGCCCAGTGGACAGCCTTTGTGCACTGTCTCGCCAACCGAGAGCCATCCCACAGGTTCATCCAGCCTGTCCTCAGTTGGCTTTTCATTTTCGAGATAGCAGGCGAGGGCATTGACCCCAAGAACCGAGAGCCGTTCTACCAGCCTGTCCTCTGTCTGCTTCCTCATTTGGCTCCTGTGAGTGTCTTGGCAAAATCTGACACCAGCTACACCATCGATAACTTGCTTGTCACATTTGCAGGTCTGTCCGTTTGTTTCAATGGGTTTATCTGCTTGTTCTTCTTCCATGTCCTGGTCTTCTTCTTCACATTCACTTTTTCCTCCCACTGCTGCAAGGCATGGCCACTGGGATTCCACACCATCAACATGATCTGGGCCTCCATACAATGAGTGCCTCAGCCCCCTGGCCACCAGCTGGTGAAAGTCTGGCAAATGGCGCCTGTCGTTTCTGTCCATCCAGTGTTTTGCTCTTGAACCGGTGAAGCCCAAATGGGCAATGATGTGTACAAAACAGAGTTGCCCATTTTATCCAGGTACTTCCACAGTAGCCTGTATAAGTTCCCGGCACACGGGACATGTGTGTGGCCACGATTTGCTGCAGGGGCCGCAGATTACCACATGGTTACATGTGATGAACCGGATGTTAGGTGTTGCATCCATGCAAGCCACACACTCAGTGCTCGTGTGCACTGCAGGTTCTCCTTCCTGAGGCGGCACCATCTGTGGCCTGCCCAGCAATGCTACCTCTTTCATTTCAGCCTCTGCCTGATCTCTGGGCTTGACGAGCAATGAGGTCATGACAGCAAATCGAATGCATACATTTTTCATACTTCCTGGGTCGTACTTCAAATCATTCACGTCCCTATAGATGGGCGTCGGTTCCTTGAGAGGTTCGCCGTATGCCAGGCCGGCCACATGCGCTCTTTCCAGTATCTCGTTCGCCTCAGAAGAGGACGACGAAGACACCCCATCCTGGTCCTTGGCTGAGGCATCGTGGCCATCGATATCCATGGGTTCACCCATGGCATTGGCCCCTTCTGGCGGGGCAGAGTCACAGTCGAATGCCTCCGCCCCATCAACCTCCAAATGATCCCGTTTGCTGCCCAGGCTGAAGGGCCCACCTCTGCTGCAGGTGAAGTTTTTTCCAGCAGGCAAACTGTTTGCGAACAAACCTCCCACAGTGTTACCTGCCCGCCTGCCAAATGTCTTACCCCAGCCTGAGAAGTTGGCAAACAAGACCTCTCGGTCAGCATCATTGTATCCGCTAAAGTGTAACGCTCTGCCTGATGCTTTTTTCTTTCCGGTCCGCATGCCAAACGTTTCTGTGTGGTCATTGTTGGCAGCAGGCAAACTGTTTGCGAACAAACCTCCCACAGTGTTACCCGCCCGCCTGCCAAATGTCTTACCTGAGCCTGAGAAGTTGGCAAACAAGACCTCTCGGTCAGCATCATGGTATCCGCTATAGTGCAACGCTCTGCCTGATGCTTTTTTCTTTCCTGTATGGTCACTGTATCCACTAAACAGCACTTCTCTGCCTGAGCTGTCTGACACGTTTTTGGCAGCAGGCAAACTGTCTGACAACAAACCTCCCAGGGTGTAGTTCCTAAACGATGTAAGTGAGCCACCTGAGGTCTGCATACTGTTCGAAAACAAACTGGCGCTGTCCACTTCATCAAACCCTTCCTTGTCGCTGACACCAAAGAAACGCCTCTGGGTGGATGCTCCAAGCCCCAGGCCAAACTTGGTAGCGGTGGTGGTGGAAACCGTGGTGGTGGTGATGGGAGCTGCGTTGATAACCGTCTTGACTAGCGGAAACTTTGCCACCCCAGTAACCCAAACGGCGCCCTCAAACGTCTTCAGTGAGGCGGCTTCATCTTTGCCACCTGCCTCCCTGTATACGCTGAGCGAGAATATGCCCGCTCCAGCGCCTGCCAGAGCCGTGCCATGCCCGGCGGACAGCGATGCTTCCTCATCCTTTATCGTAACATGTTGGCCGGTTTTGAGGCCCAGGCCACTGTGCACCACAAAAGTTTTGCCTCCCTGGTACTCGTCATTCTGTATCAGCAAAGTACCTCCTCTCGCTGGCAAAACATTGGCCCGATTTACATGCGCAGATGAATCGTTCATGCTCACTACTGCAACCAATCGCCTGTCGCTCAGGAAATTTGTCACTGCCAAACTCACAGAAAGGCCCTCTTCATTCAGCACACAATAGGTGCTGCGCTGGCGAGAAGCTTGCGGCTGGTCGAAACAATGCATCACCGAAGCCCCTTTATCAAATCCAGCCGAGGCCCTTCCACGCGGGATCACCTGCACCACGCACACTACCCGGTCTTCCTGTTCGTTGTACAGTGTCAAAGCTCCGTGCTCTGGCATAAAGTATCTGTTTCTGTCATCTTCGGCGATGCAAGTAAAATGCTTCAAGGTCTCCATACCTGTTCTTCAGTTAGGCTTGCTCTGTACAAATGGCAAAGCAGCAGAGGCTCAGGGCTCCTTTATATACAAGCGAGTGAGTTGTCTGTCAATTGGGGCAGGCCATGCATTATATCAGGCTTCGTTCACCCTGTGGCATGCTCCCTCAAAGAGTTTCATGATGCAGATGAAGTTTTAGTACATAGGCTGAGCTTTACGTATGAACTTTCTGCAGCTAGGACAGTTCACAGGCACTGTTGATAGACACTGCTGGTTTCTGGTTAATACAGCAACGGCACACGATTTACAAAAGTTAGCATGTCCACAATCCAGGAATATCACCTTAGGTTGTTTGGTCAAGCAGATAATGCAGTTTCTGCCATTGTCATCCCCTTCTTCGTCTGTTATATTGAACAGCCTGATGTCCACCGATGGCCCCACCGCACCCTCTTCTGTGAGCGGATGTGGTTCCGTTGACCTGTGTGGGGCTGGTGAAAATGCTGTCATCAATGTTTGCCCGCCAGGTGTTTGTCCGGTTAGCTTTTCGTGCAGCTTCTCAATGATATGCTGTTGGTTGCTGTTAGCAAAGAATTCCAACATCTTATAGAAGTCACAAGCAGGACGCCTATTGAGATGATCCAATATTCTGCTCGTCATCCTAGAACGCTCTCCCCTCTCTTGCAAATTGAGCAGTTCCTCGTACTGACACTGTCCAATGATAAAATTTCCAAGCATAAAATCCAATATTCCAGTTATATCTAGACTTTGCACTATGTAAAGTCTGTTGACACGAAACAATGCCTTCCATTTTTCTTTTGAAATGGTTTGAAACATAGGTGCTAACTCCATAGTGATGGCTAGATCATCTGTTCAGTCACACAAATGATGGAATCCTTTTATAGTTCACTATTAAGAGGCTAACTCAGAACCTTGCCTGACAGGCTTGTGGCAGTAGAGGATGTTCCCCCAATCCTTGATTGTCTTCAAATCTTGGTAGTAAAGATGTTCCTTTACCAACGCCACTATCATCCACAATGTTATTATCATGTCTTAAAATCCTTCCCCTTGGCCGTCTGTGTTATAAATGAATTCCTGCAATCATAAACAGTATTTATATATGTATGCACTTCCTGGATTTCCCATGAATCATCCTAGAAGGTGTCATTCTCGGGCAACCTCCGGCAGGGTGGTCAAGCACCCTCCGGTAGTCGGGCAAGGTGGTCGGGCCACTTCGATCAACCTCGGGCAACCTCAGGCGGTCGGGCAACCTCGGGCGAGGTGGTCGGGCAACCTAGGGCGAGGTGGTCGGGCGACCTCTGGGTGGTCGGGCAACCTTGGGCGGTCTTGCAAGGCGGTCGGGCAACCTCGGGCAACCTCGGGCAACCTCTGGGTGGTCTTGCAAGGCGGTCGGGCAACCTCGGGCAACCTCGGGCACCCTCGGGCAATCTCGGGCAATCTCGGGCGGTCGGGCGAGGCGGTCGGGCAACCTCGGGCGAGGTGGTCGGGCAACCTCGGGCACCCTCGGGCGAGGTGGTCGGGCAACCTCGGGCGAGGCGGTCGGGCAACCTCGGGTGGTCGGGCAACCTCGGGCGGTCTTGCAAGGCGGTCGGGCACCCTCGGGCGAGGTGGTCGGGCAACCTCGGGCAACCTCGGGCAACCTTGGGCGGTCTTGCAAGGTGGTCGGGCAACCTCGGGCAACCTCGGGCGAGGCGGTCGGGCAACCTCGGGTGGTCGGGCAACCTCGGGCGAGGTGGTCGGGCAACCTCGGGCAACCTTGGGCGAGGCGGTCGGGCAACCTCGGGTGGTCGGGCAACCTCGGGCGAGGCGGTCGGGCAACCTCGGGTGGTCGGGCAACCTCGGGCGAGGCGGTCGGGCAACCTCGGGTGGTCGGGCAACCTCGGGCGAGGCGGTCGGGCAACCTCGGGCAACCTCGGGCTATCGGGCAAGGTGGTCGGGCAACCTCGGGGGAGGTGGTCGGGCAACCTCGGGTGGTCGGGCAACCTCGGGTGGTCGGGCAACCTCGGGCTATCGGGCAAGGTGGTCGGGCAACCTCGGGGGAGGCGGTCGTTCAACCTCGGGTGGTCGGGCAACCTCGGGCGAGGCGGTCGGGCAACCTCGGTCAACCTCGGGGGGTCGGGCAACCTCGGGTGGTCGGGTAACCTCGGGCGAGGCGGTCGGGCAACCTCGGGTGGTCGGGCAACCTCGGGCGAGGCGGTCGGGCAACCTCGGGCAACTTCGGGCAACCTTGGGCGGTCTTGCAAGGTGGTCGGGCAACCTCGGGCGAGGTGGTCGGGCAACCTCGGGCTATCGGGCAAGGTGGTCGGGCAACCTCGGGCGAGGTGGTCGGGTAACCTCGGGTGAGGTGGTCGGGCAACCTCGGGCGAGGCGGTCGGGCAACCTCGGGTGCTCGGGCAACCTCGGGCGAGGCGGTCGGGCAACCTCGGGCAACTTCGGGCAACCTTGGGCGGTCTTGCAAGGTGGTCGGGCAACCTCGGGCAACCTCGGGCGAGGTGGTCGGGCAACCTCGGGCTATCGGGCAAGGTGGTCGGGCAACCTCGGGCGAGGTGGTCGGGCAACCTCGGGCAACCTCGGGTGAGGTGGTCGGGCAACCTCTGGTGAGGTGGTCGGCAACCTCGGGCAACCTCGGGCGAGGTGGTCGGGCAACCTCGGGCAACCTCGGGTGGTCGGTCAACCTCGGGCGGTCGGGCAACCTCGGGTGGTCGGGCAACATCGGGCGAGGCGGTCGGGCAACCTCGGGCTATCGGGCGAGGTGGTCGGGCAACCTCGGGCAACCTCGGGGGAGGTGGTCGGGCAACCCCGGGTGGTCGGGCAACCTCGGGTGGTCGGGCAACCTCGGGCGAGGCGGTCTGGCAACCTCGGGCAACCTCGGGCGAGGTGGTCGGGCAACCTCGGGCAACCTCGGGCGGCAACCCCGGGTGGTCGGGCAACCTCGGGTGGTCGGGCAACCTCGGGCGAGGTGGTCGGGCAACCTCGGGCAACCTCGGGCGAGGTGGTCGGGCAACCTCGGGCAAGCTCGGGCAAGGTGGTCGGGCAACCTCGGGGGAGGTGGTCGGGCAACCTCGGGTGGTCGGGCAACCTCGGGCAAGCTCGGGCAAGGTCGGGCAACCTCGGGCGGTCGGGCAACCTCGGGCAACCTCGGGCAACCTTGGGCGGTCTTGCAAGGTGGTCGGGCAACCTCGGGCAACCTCGGGTGGTCGGGCAACCTCGGGCAACCTCGGGTGGTCGGTCAACCTTGGGCGGTCGGGCAACCTCGGGTGGTCGGGCAACCTCGGGCGAGGCGGTCGGGCAACCTCGGGTGGTCGGGCAACCTCGGGCGAGGCGGTCGGGCAACCTCGGGCAACATCGGGCAACCTTGGGCGGTCTTGCAAGGTGGTCGGGTAACCTCGGGCAACCTCGGGCGAGGCGGTCGGGCAACCTCGGGCAACCTCGGGCGGTCTTGCAAGGTGGTCGGGCAACCTCGGGCAACCTCGGCGGAGGTGGTCGGGCAACCTCGGGCGAGGCGGTCGGGCAACCTCGGGTGGTCGGGCAACCTCGGGCTATCGGGCAAGGTGGTCGGGCAACCTCCGGTGAGGTGGTCGGGCAACCTCGGGAGGTCGGGCAACCTTGGGCGGTCGGGCGAGGTGGTCGGGCAACCTCAGGCACCCTCGGGCAACCTTGGGCGGTCGGGCGAGGTGGTCGGGCAACCTCGGGTGAGGTGGTCGGGCAACCTCGGGCGAGGTGGTCGGGCAACCTCGGGCAACCTCGGGTGGTCGGTCAACCTCGGGCGGTCGGGCAACCTCGGGTGGTCGGTCAACCTCAGGCGGTCGGGCAACCTCGGGCACCCTCGGGCAACCTTGGGCGGTCGGGCGAGGTGGTCGGGCAACCTCGGGTGGTCGGGCAACCTCGGGCAACCTCGGGCAACCTTGGGCGGTCTTGCAAGGTGGTCGGGCAACCTCGGGCGAGGTGGTCGGGCAACCTCGGGTGGTCGGGCAACCTCGGGCGAGGCCGTCGGGCAACCTCGGGCGAGGCGGTCGGGCAACCTCGGGCAACCTTGGGCGGTCTTGCAAGGTGGTCGGGCAACCTCGGGCAACCTCGGGCGAGGTGGTCGGGCAACCTCGGGCAACCTCGGGTGGTCGGTCAACCTTGGGCGGTCGGGCAACCTCGGGTGGTCGGGCAACCTCGGGCGAGGCGGTCGGGCAACCTCGGGCAACATCGGGCAACCTTGGGCGGTCTTGCAAGGTGGTCGGGTAACCTCGGGCAACCTCGGGTGGTCGGTCAACCTTGGGCGGTCGGGCAACCTCGGGTGGTCGGGCAACCTCGGGCGAGGCGGTCGGGCAACCTCGGGCAACATCGGGCAACCTTGGGCGGTCTTGCAAGGTGGTCGGGTAACCTCGGGCAACCTCGGGCGAGGCGGTCGGGCAACCTCGGGCAACCTTGGGCGGTCTTGCAAGGTGGTCGGGCAACCTCGGGCAACCTCGGGTGGTCGGGCAACCTCGGGCGAGGCGGTCGGGCAACCTCGGGCGGTCGGGCAACCTCGGGCAACCTTGGGCGGTCTTGCAAGGTGGTCGGGCAACCTCGGGCAACCTCGGGTGGTCGGGCAACCTCGGGCGAGGCGGTCGGGCAACCTCGGGTGGTCGGGCAACCTCGGGCGAGGCGGTCGGGCAACCTCGGGCAACATCGGGCAACCTTGGGCGGTCTTGCAAGGTGGTCGGGTAACCTCGGGCAACCTCGGGCGAGGCGGTCGGGCAACCTCGGGCAACCTCGGGCAACCTTGGGCGGTCTTGCAAGGTGGTCGGGCAACCTCGGGCAACCTCGGCGGAGGTGGTCGGGCAACCTCGGGCGAGGCGGTCGGGCAACCTCGGGTGGTCGGGCAACCTCGGGCTATCGGGCAAGGTGGTCGGGCAACCTCAGGTGAGGTGGTCGGGGAACCTCGGGA
>OZ245032.1:3225000-3496944 GCA_965224015.1 Hyphomicrobiales bacterium | reverse complement strand
ACTCAAGTCACGTGTCGCTGAAGTCGTGGCGCACGGGTTTGGCCACGAGCAGATCATCGACCAGAAAACCTTGCGAGATTTGGTGCCGCAACTCGCTCCCCATTGCGTTGGTGCCATTAGGGTTGAGGGGGACGGGCATGCAAACCCCTTTCGCACTGTGCAGGCCTTTCGCCGCAAGGCCACGGCATTGGGCACCAGAATTTACGAGAGGACACCGGTGCGCGCGATGTCCCGCGTGGAAAGTGTGTGGCGGATTGCCTCCGGCCCCGGGGCATCGGATATATTTGAAGCCCCTTTTGTTGTCAATTGCGCCGGGGCTTGGGGTGGGCAGATTGCAGCGTTGCTGGAGGAGCCGGTGCCTTTGCGCGCGCGCGCTCCCATGCTGATGATCACGGCCCCGATGGCGCGCTTTATCACACCGGTCGTAGGCGCCGAGGGGCGCACACTCTCGTTCAAGCAGTTTGACAATGGAACGGTCCTGATCGGGGGCGGCCATGAGGGAACCGCGCATCTGGACAGCGGTCAAACAACGTTGAATTCGCGTGGATTGTCAGTCAGTGCCCGTACTGCAGCAACCCTGTTTCCGATTATGCGCAAAGCGCAGATTGTACGCCAATGGGCCGGCATCGAAGGCATGATGGCTGATGAGATTCCGGTTATTGGCCTCAGCCAGCAGGAGGGGGTGGTTCATGGTTTCGGCTTTTGCGCACACGGGTTTCAACTGGGACCCATTGGCGGAAAGATCATGAGCGACCTGGTGGTGGACGGCGAAACCGACCTGCCAATCGCCCCCTTTCGCATTACACGCTTTGGCTAGAGCGAAATGCATAAAGCTTGTCGCCCTGAAATCCACAGCAAAATGCGAGAACAATAGTGAATGCCCACGAGTCCAATTAAACGCACTTTGTTATAGAGCGTCGGGCGTTTAATTTGCAATAATAACCCCGGTTCCGGATAAGAGAAAGACTAAAATCAGGCCTTGCACAGTGACCTCGCTATGAACGGGCATCACCAGCCCACTCCCCCTCGCGGGCCACTCGCACGGGCGGTACCCCATGGGTGGCCCGCGAGGGGGAGCGGGCTGGCCAGGTCGCAAATAGACGTTTCCATTTATCTGATCATTGCTTGTCTCCGGCGGCCGCGGTGTGGAACGGTCATGAAAATCTCATTTGAGGCAATTTAAGGGTTTCAAAACGCCCCACATCGTATAAAATCTGTCAAGCGGAATGGGTACGCAGGCATTGCGGGCTTTGTAAGAATTAGGCGTTTTGGTGGGCGTTCGGGCGATCGACTTTATGCCTGTTGTCCCTGTTGTTGCTGTTGTTGCTGTTGGTTTTGTCATGGGCCGCTATAGCTCAGTTGGTAGAGCAACGCATTCGTAATGCGTGGGTCAGGTGTTCGAGTCACCTTAGCGGCACCACAACAGCAGCTCGATCCCCCTTAAAGCTTTTAGGGCTTGGGTCACCCGAAGGGTACCCTTTCAAAGGTGGCCTAAGCCGGGGGAGCGGGCTGGCCAGATCGTCAATAGACGTTTCCAGCTAAACAACTCTTCTAGCCATATTGCTGTAGCCTCGACCGTCTTTGGGTGCTTTAAAAGACAACCACTTTCGCGCCCATTTCAACACGATCGAACAGATCGACGACATGGGCATTGAGCATGCGGATACAGCCCGATGAGACCGCGCGCCCGATAGACCACGGCGCGGTTGTTCCGTGAATGCGATAAAGGGTATCTTTGTCGCCTTTGTACAGGTACATGGCGCGCACGCCCAACGGATTTTCCGGATCCCCCCCTTTGACCATTTTCGGCAGTTCGGGCTGGCGCGCGCGCATGGCTTTCGGTGGATGCCAGGCAGGGTTAACCTGCTTGCGCCCAACATGCGCCGTGCCCTGCCAGGAAAAGCCTTGCCGACCAACCCCGACGCCGTAGCGAATGGCCTCGCCGTGCTCCAGAACATAGTACAGATATCGGCTCTGGGTATCGATAATAACGGAACCAGGAGCATGCCCCGTGTCATAGGCAACAGTTTGCTTTTCGTATTTAGGCGCCAGCTCAAATGGCTTGTTTCTTGCCCGCGGTGCCCTGCTGGAAGCTGTCCGAACCCGCTTTTTTCTTTTCGGGCGCACGTGCCGGGCGCGCGTTTGCGCATTTGCCGCACGTCGAATCTGGGCTGTTGGGGTCGGCTGCACCCCGTGGTGTTGGCGCTTTGCCAGGGGATCGTAGCGTCTATCGTTGTCTGCGGTGCCAAACAGGCCGTTAAACATACCGTTTCCGTGCGTACGGGCGGAGGTTCTGCCTCGGCGGATCTGCGCTTGCCGTGCCGCCCGCTCCCTGCTGACAAAGGCGGCCCTATGTCTGGCAACATTTTTGTTGAACGCATCTGTGTCGACGCGCACCCAACGCTTGGTTTCGTGATTAAAATACCCGCCCTGAGCCAGCGCGGGTTGCAAAGCCGTCGTTGTGAACCCCATTGTCAGGAAAAAGATAGCCACAATGTGCCTGGCCACCCAAAAGCAAGTCCTACTCATAACGCCTCCATGTTACTCCAAAGCCGCCGATACAGATCCCTCGCCATATCCCTATAATGGCGAGCGAAAGCACAAGGCCTCTATTAAGGTCCTGTGCCAGACCTGACGAATGTTCGCTTGTTTTTGTTGACGCCGCGAACACAATGATTGTGAGATTTTTGTTATGGCCTCGAACGAAATCCGGCCCATTGGCGAGAGCGGCGGACGGAGCCCTTCAATTCGGGCCCCGTTTTTCCAGCATGCGTCGGCTCCAGCACAATCAAGAGTAGGCGCAACACCTTAGAATATGATGAATCGCGATGACGGCAATTGACCCTTTCTCGTGCCGATATTGAACTCTTCTGCTCGGTTTTGCGTAGAGCATGAATGGAAAGGGTTGGCTCACATGGCATAGCGTTAGCGGCTTCGTTTAATTCTTTTTATAGCGTTGCACGATATATATGGCAAAGCTGTTTCATAAATTCATACAAGCAACATGGCAAAAGACTCTCCACGCATTCTTCTCGTCGAGGACGATCCAGCATTGGCGCGCGTTTATGCTGAATACATGCGTGGTGAGTCCCTTGAGGTCGAGATTTCGAGCTGCGGCAAGGACGCCCTGAAGGCTCTGCGTCACGCGCTTTACAGCACCATCGTTCTTGATCTTCATCTTCCGGACGTGAGTGGATACGATGTTTTGGCGAACGTTCGGCAAAACTGCCCGGCGGTTCCAGTTATCGTTATCACAGGAAAAGGTTCGATTGAAAAAGCGGTCAAGGCCATTCAGGGCGGCGCTCTGGATTTTGTCCTCAAGCCGGTCAGCAAGCAGCGCCTCATCGTGACGGTGCGCCATGCCCTTGAGCACACTAGCAATGTCAAACGTATACACAAATCGGTCCAGGAGAGCCCCCCGGGAACATTTCTCGGGTTTGTCGGCACATCAGCGGCCATGCAAGAGGTGTATCGACTTATAGAAAAGGCCGCACCCAGTAAAGCGACGGTTTTTATTACAGGAGAAAGTGGAACCGGCAAGGAGGTAACCGCCCAGGCGTTGCATGATCTAAGCCCACGCGCCAAAAACCCCCTGGTTGCGCTTAACTGTGGAGCGATCCCCAAGGATCTCATGGAAAGTGAGATCTTTGGTCACATCAAAGGCGCCTTTACCGGCGCCGTGGAAGATCGCGATGGAGCGGCGACTCTGGCGGATGGGGGTACGCTGTTCCTTGATGAAATCTGTGAAATGGACCCGGCATTGCAGGTTAAACTTTTGCGTTTTATCCAGACCGACACCTTTCGAAAAATTGGCGGCAAGGACCTGGAGACGGTCGATGTGCGATTTGTGTGCGCGACAAATCGCGACCCTTGGGAGGAGGTTCAGGCCGGGCGGTTTCGCGAAGACCTGTTTTATCGCCTGCACGTTATTCCGCTGCATCTGCCTCCCCTATCGGAGCGCGGTGAAGACGTTATGGCGCTCGCCAATTACTTTCTCAAAATATTTGTCAAAGAAGAAAACAAGAGATTCACCGGCTTTAGCGATGATGTAGCATCGATACTGCGTCACTACGCATGGCCAGGCAATGTTCGCGAACTGCAAAATGTCTTGCGCCACGTCGTGGTATTGTTCGATGGAGCCCTTGTGGAGCGCGCGATGCTGCCGCCCATGCTGAAATCCTTTGGGCGTGAGGGCTCGAACGCTGCGGGCAATGTCATTCCTTATGAGCGCAATGAAAAAACTGGAGGAACAGGGAAAGGGAAAGGCAATGCCAAACGTGCTACGCATAGAAAGGCGGCAAGCCCTGGCACCGTTGGCGATGTTGGCGATGTTGGTGGAGATGATGAAGGGGCCATCCAACCCATGTGGCAATTGGAGGGCGAATTGATCCAGTCGGCATTGGATAAATATGACGGTGACGTACAACGCGCCGCCGCCGCACTGGAACTTACCCCCTCAAGCCTTTATCGCCGTATTCGCGACCTGCGCAAGGCCTAGATCAGCATGGGGTTAGCTGTACCCATTTTGTAAGCGGTAAAGCGAAACCCATAAAGCTGATCGCTCTGACATCTGTAGCAAAATGCGCGAAAAATACGGCAATGCCCATCAAGCCAATCAAACGCATTTTGCTATAAAGTATCCGTTTTTGGCAATCTCCGGTTTGCCGCTCGCGGGACGAAACGAGCTCCCTATTATACCAAGGGTCCTTGCCAATGACTCATGGATTAGCTTCAAAGAGTTGTGTTATCAAGGCGGTACACCAGACGGCGCGTACATAAAGCCAATACCGCTGGTATTAACCGCATTTCAACACTATAAATTTACGTTACCAATCCGTAGCGGATAAGTAATACCAAGGGTCCTTAACAATGACTCATGGCTTAGCGTCAAAGAGGTGTGTTATCAAGGCAGTACACCAGTCGGCGTGTATATAAAGCCAATACCGCTGGTATAAATCCCGTACCTATGGCGAGCAACCTGCGAGGGATTGGGGCGGACAGATCGGGTGTTTGGGGGAGCCCTGTGTGAGGAAGAATGGCGGGAAAATATCGTCAAAAGTCTCGCGGCACGTCTGTGCGGCGCAATCAGCGTGCGCGAAAAGCCTCACGCCAGACCTATGGACTTGGTATTCGCCTTCTTCCGCAAGTTCTGGACGAAAACCGGCCCCGTGCCGGCAAGCGCCGGAAGAAGAAGAAAACCGCCGCCGCCGCCAGCAAAAACCCGATCAAACGCCTGATCGGGTGGCCCGCTTATTATTTTTTCGTGACCTGTGTGTGGGTGCTTATTGCGGTATTTGGACTGTTCGCATTCTACGGCGCTCAACTGCCCAGTTCTGATACCTGGACCGTTCCCCATCGTCCGCCCAATATACGGATTATCGATCAGCAAGGCAGCCTAATCGCCAATCGCGGCAAGATGGGAGGCGAGATGGTCCGCCTGAGCCAATTGCCGCCGCACCTGCCTCAGGCTGTCATCGCCATCGAAGACCGGCGGTTTTTTAATCATTTTGGTATCGATCCCATTGGTATCGCGCGGGCGGCCATCGTTAATATGAGCAATCGCGGTGCCTACCAGGGTGGTTCCACCATTACCCAACAATTAGCAAAAAACCTCTTTCTCAAACCCGATCGGACCTTAAAGCGCAAGATCCAGGAGGTCATTCTTTCCCTGTGGATGGAGGCAAAATACACCAAGGCCGAGATTCTGGAAATGTATATGAACCGGGTCTATTTTGGTGGGGGAGCTTATGGGGTTGAAGCGGCCGCGCGCAGTTATTTCCACAAATCAGCGCGCAATGTGAGCCTGGCTGAGGCTGCCGTTCTTGCCGGGCTGTTAAAAGCACCCTCGCGTTATTCTCCCAAATATCATGTTCAGCGCGCCAATAATCGGGCCAAGCTCGTGCTCAACGCCATGATCAGCGAAAACTATATTTCGCCGCACGAGGCGCGCATGGCCTATTCCCATCCGGTGCATATTCGCAAAGCCCCGAAAGGCAACAGCACCCTTTATGCAGCAGACTGGGTCATGGAGGAACTACCACGGTTGGTGCGTTCCATGAAAGAGGATGTCATTGTCGAGACGACCCTCGACCGCAGGCTTCAGTTTATCGCCGAGACGCAGCTCAAACGGATAATCGCCGAGCATGGCGAGGAGAACAAGTTTTCCCAGGCTGCATTTGTTTTGATGGACAGAACCGGTCAGGTTCGGGCTTTGGTCGGCGGGCGTTCCTATCGTGACAGCCAGTTTAACCGTGCCGTCAATGCCAGACGTCAGCCGGGCTCAGCCTTCAAGCCCTTTGTCTATCTCACGGCCCTTGAAGCCGGGTACAAGCCGGAGTCAATCATTGTGGATGAGCCGATTCGCATAGGAAAGTGGAGCCCCTCCAACTATAGTGGCCGCTATGCAGGACCGGTCAAGTTGCGCACTGCGCTCATGCGATCTATCAACACAGTTCCCGTGCGCCTGACCCGTCGGTTGGGCGCCATCCATGTGGTTGATACCGCAAACCGGCTGGGTATCCTCTCGAGGCTTAGTCCAGACCCATCCCTTGCGCTTGGCACCTCTGAGGTGTCACTGGTCGAGCTCACCGGCGCCTATGCCGCCTTTGCCAATGGTGGCTGGGGGGTGACCCCCCATATAATCTCCCGGGTGTTTACGCGAAATGGCAGGCTTTTATTCGAGCATCGCGATCTCCTGCCTGGACGCCTGATCCATGAAACCCATGTTGGTATGATGAACGCCATGCTGCGTGATGTGGTCGAAATGGGCACTGGCCGGCGGGCAAAAATCGACGGCTATGACATTGCCGGCAAAACCGGTACATCGCAGGGGCATCGGGACGCCTGGTTTATCGGCTATACGGCGCACTATATTGCTGGCGTGTGGATCGGCAATGATCGCGGGGTCACGAAAGAGGTCACCGGTGGACGCGCCCCGGCGCAATTGTGGAAAGCCATCATGGAGCAGATTCTGGTGAATGTCCCAAGCGAGCCGCTGCCTGGCGAGTATTTGCCGCCTGAACCCTACGCTCCAGGACCGGGCGATCCGCCACTTTTGACCCCTAATGCATCTGTAACCATTCACTTGGGGGCAAGCCAACCCTCAGCTAACCTTCCGATAGGCGATAACACTTCGATCACGGTCGGCCGCCCACCGGCTGCAATTCCCAATCCCGGTTGAATACGGTCCATCCAGAGCCTGTGACCTCAGAACGCTTCACAGACCGATAAAATTATACCAAGGGTCCTTGACAAGGACTCATGGATCAATGATCGACCAGAGGCAATTGCAGGATGTCGCGCGCCTGACGCCAAGTGGCAACGGGCCGCTCAAAGCGCTCACATAAGGCCACCGTACGCGCCACAAGCGCAGCATTAGACGGTGCCAGGGTGTGGCGATCCAGGCGCACATTGTCTTCAAGCCCCGTGCGCGTATGTCCTCCGGTGGAGATGCACCACCCGTTGACGGTCAACTGATGGGCGCCGATTCCCGCACCGCACCATTCGGCCTCCGGCGCCAACCGCTTTACGGTTTTCACGTAGTAGTCAAACACGTCGCGATCGGCCGGCATGGCATTCTTCACGCCCATGACAAACTGAACATAAAGTGTTCCCGCAATGCGCCCATCCCGGTTCATGGCAACCGCCTGGTGAATGTGCGATAAATCAAACGCCTCGATCTCCGGCTTAACACGATAGATCCGCAGTTGCTTAGCCAGCCAGTCAACAAGGTCCGGGGGATTTTCGTAAACACGGGTTGGAAAGTTGTTCGAGCCCACCGACAGCGACGCCATGTCGGGGGCAAGAGACAGCATCGCCCCCCGTTCATTACCGGAGCCGGAGCGCCCGCCGGTTGAAAACTGGATGATCATGCCCGGACAATGTTTGCGCAGCGCCTCTTGCAAGCGCGCGAACTTCTCAGGATCCGACGTTGGCGTCTGATCGTCATTGCGCACATGGCAATGGGCGATACTGGCCCCGGCTTCAAAGGCCTCCTGGGTGCTTTCCACTTGCTCCGCGATGGTGATCGGCACCGCCGGATTGTTTTTCTTTGTCGGAAGCGACCCGGTAATCGCGACGCAGATTATGCACGGTTTAGAGAGTGTCATATCTTCATAGAAACAATTCCGGTTCTGTGAAGACATGCCACGCTCTAGTTGTAATCTTTCAATAAGTTGTTCTCAAGGTGTCAGGTCTAGTGCCCAATGCCCGCGGCATGCAAACTGTCGGCAACTTCACGCAATTCCGCAAGACGTTGCTCGGCGGCATCCTTGGTCGGACCGTCGGCGGCATCGGCAACGTCCTCCCCGGCGTTTTTTATCGCCTGATCAAGATCGGCACGGTCAATGTCCTCGACCGCCTTGGCCTCCTCAGCAAGAATGGTAATTGCGTGAGGTCCGATATCGGCAAAACCGCCACGTACAAAATAACGGCGCTCGCTCGCATCCGTCAACGTTACCGTGACAATTCCGGCCTTCATCGTGGTCAGCAATGGCATGTGCAAAGCCATGGCGGTCATCTCTCCGTCCGTGCCAGGCACGACAACCGCCTCCACATCTTCAGACAGCAGTAGCCGCTCAGGGGATACGACTTCTAATCTATAGGGTTCAGCCATAGTGTTTCGCTTGTCTAGGCCGCCTCGGCAGCCATTTTCTGTGCCTTCTCAACAGCATCCTCAACCTTGCCACACATATAGAATGCGGCCTCCGGCAGGTGGTCGTACTCGCCAGCACATAAATCCTTGAACCCTTTGATTGTATCAGCAAGATCAACGAACTCGCCTGGCGAACCGGTAAAGACCTCGGCTACATGGAACGGTTGCGATAGAAAACGCTCGATCTTGCGCGCCCGGGCGACAGTCAACTTGTCCTCCTCCGACAACTCGTCCATGCCCAGAATAGCAATGATATCCTGTAGCGCCTTGTAGCGTTGAAGAATTTCCTGCACCCGCCGCGCGACTTCATAGTGCTCATCACCAACGATGCGCGGATCCAGAATACGCGATGTGGAATCCAGCGGATCCACCGCCGGGTAAATGCCTTTTTCCGAAATCGCCCGGTCCAGAACCGTCGTGGCATCAAGATGGGCAAAGGATGTGGCCGGGGCCGGGTCGGTCAGATCGTCAGCGGGCACGTAAATGGCCTGCACCGAGGTGATCGAGCCCTTGTTCGTCGTGGTGATACGCTCCTGCAGGTCGCCCATGTCGGTGGCGAGCGTTGGCTGATAGCCCACCGCCGAAGGGATACGGCCAAGCAAGGCGGAGACCTCAGAGCCGGCCTGGGTGAAGCGGAAAATGTTATCGACGAAGAACAAAACGTCCTGGCCCTGATCGCGAAAATGCTCAGCAACGGTCAGGCCGGACAGACCCACCCGTGCACGCGCCCCCGGCGGCTCGTTCATCTGGCCATAAACAAGCGAGCATTTCGAGCCCTCACCACCGCCCTTTTTGTTCACACCGGACTCGATCATCTCCCAATACAGATCATTGCCCTCGCGCGTGCGCTCGCCCACACCGGCAAACACGGAGTAGCCACCATGGGCCTTGGCAACATTGTTGATCAGTTCCATGATAAGAACGGTCTTGCCAACACCAGCGCCGCCAAAAAGGCCGATCTTTCCGCCCTTGGCGTAAGGGGCAAGCAGGTCGACGACCTTGATGCCGGTGATCAGAATTTCGGTCTCTGTTGATTGATCAACGTAGTCCGGCGCCGGCTGGTGAATGGCTCGCCTGGCCTTTGCACCGATCTCACCCGCCTCATCCACCGGCTCACCAACGACATTCATGATCCGTCCCAGGGTCTCATCGCCAACGGGAACCGCGATCGGCTCCCCGGTATCGACAACGCCGGCGCCGCGCACCAGGCCCTCGGACGAATCCATGGCAATGCACCGCACGGTGTTCTCGCCAAGATGCTGGGCCACTTCGAGCACCAGCCGGTTGCCCAGATTTTCGGTCTCCAGTGCGTTCAAAATCGCTGGCAAATGATCATCAAAGGTCACGTCAACAACAGCGCCAATAACCTGGGTGATGCGTCCAGTCGCCTTGTCAGCCATGGCTTTCATCCTCTCGTTTCATCCTGTCCGGTAAGGCCTAGACGGCCTCAGCACCGGAAATAATCTCTATCAGTTCCTTGGTTATCTGGGCCTGACGCTGGCGGTTATAGCTCAGGGTCAGTTTATCAATCATCTCGCCGGCATTGCGCGTAGCGTTGTCCATTGCCGACATGCGCGCGCCCTGTTCTGATGCCGCGTTCTCCAAAAGCGCCCTAAGTATCTGAACCTTGACATTGCGTGGCAGCAGATCGTTCAGAATTGCCTCCTCGTCCGGCTCATATTCGTAGACGCCACCGGCGTCTGCCTGTACATCCGCATTATCATCAATCGGAGCAATTTCGGCGGGAACAAGCTGTTGCATTGTCGGTATCTGGGTGACAACATTTTTAAAGCGCGAGAAAAACAACGTACAAACATCGCACTCACCCGCCTCGAACATGGTAATGACCCGTTCGCCAATCGTGTTCGCCTCGGCAAAGCCCACGCTCTTTACCGCACGCAGGTCGATAAGATCAACAATACGGCTTGCATGAAATCGCTTGAGGGCATCCTGGCCCTTTTTTCCCACGCACAGGATTTTGACCTGCTTGCCGTCACGCAGCAGTCCGTCAGCATGCTCGCGCGCCATTTTTGCAATGGAGGAATTGAACCCGCCGCACAGACCGCGTTCCGCCGTACACACCAGCAGCAGATGGGTCTCAGGCCCACCATCCTCTCGCGCCCCACGGCCTGCAAGCAACGCCGGCGCCCCCTCATGGTCACCAACACTTGTCGCGAGATTGGACAGAACCACGCCCATGCGCTCGCAATAGGGACGCGCCGCCTCGGCCGCTTCCTGTGCCCGGCGCAATTTGGCCGCAGCCACCATCTGCATGGCCTTGGTAATCTTCTGCGTCGCCTTAACACTGGCGATACGGTTACGTAAGTCCTTAAGGCTTGGCATGAAAGGCGCTTTTCCTTGTTTCCCTGTTTCTCAAGTCCCACAAATCAGCTTGTTTTGTCCACCATGACGGGTTGAACGCAGCCTCACACATCCATCCCCGCCCGCCCTTTAAGCAAAGTTCTTGGCAAAGGCATCGATGACATTCACAAGCGCCTCTTTGGTCGCATCGCTTATTTCTTTTTCGGAGCGCAGGGTATTGAGAATATCACCATGCCTATCGCGCAATCGCGCAAGCAATCCCTCCTCAAAGCGTCCTACATCCGCCACTTCAAGACCGTCAAGATAGCCGTTAACACCGGCAAAGATAATGGCCACCTGTTCCTCGGTCTTTAGGGGTGTGAATTGCGGTTGTTTGAGCAGTTCTGTCAAACGGGCTCCGCGGTTCAAGAGGCGCTGGGTTGCGGCATCAAGATCTGAGCCAAACTGGGCAAAGGCGGCCATCTCACGGTATTGCGCCAACTCGCCTTTGATGGAGCCGGCGACCTGTTTCATGGCCTTGACCTGCGCCGATGATCCCACCCTGGAAACAGACAGCCCCACATTCACCGCCGGACGAATACCTTGATAGAACAAATCTGTCTCAAGGAAAATCTGGCCATCGGTAATGGAAATGACATTGGTTGGGATGTAGGCGGAGACGTCGTTGGCCTGGGTTTCAACCACCGGAAGGGCGGTCAGGGAGCCCGAACCGTTGTCCTCGTTCAGCTTGGCGGAACGCTCAAGCAGGCGCGAATGCAGATAAAACACATCCCCCGGATAGGCTTCGCGTCCGGGGGGGCGACGCAACAGCAGCGACATTTGCCGATAGGCCACCGCCTGTTTGGACAAATCATCATAGGCGATCACCGCATGCATGCTATTGTCACGGAAATACTCGCCCATTGCGGTTGCGGTGAAGGGGGCAAGAAACTGCATGGGGGCCGGATCGGAGGCGGTCGCGGCAACGATAATGGTGTAATCCAGCGCTCCGTTCTCCTCCAGCGCCTTGACAAATTGCGCGACCGTGGAGCGTTTCTGACCCACAGCCACATAGATGCAATAGAGTCTTTCCGCCTCATTGTCGCTTTCATTGATGGATTTCTGGTTCAAAATCGTATCAAGAATGACGGCTGTTTTGCCGGTCTGGCGATCGCCAATGATCAGTTCGCGCTGACCACGGCCAATGGGAATAAGTGCATCAATAGCCTTCAGGCCCGTTGACATGGGCTCGTGCACGGATTTACGCGGCAGAATACCCGGTGCCTTGACATCAACGCGTGCCCGGTCAACCCCCTCGATCGGCCCCTTGCCGTCAATGGGATTGCCAAGGGCATCGACAACTCGCCCGAGCAGTCCCTTGCCCACGGGGGTATCGACAATAGCACCGGTACGTTTGACCGTGTCTCCTTCCTTGATGTCCCGGTCAGAGCCGAAAATAACCACACCGACATTATCGGCTTCCAGGTTCAGGGCCATCCCCCGGATAGCACCAGGAAACTCCACCATCTCGCCGGCCTGAACGCTGTCGAGACCATAAACACGGGCAATCCCGTCGCCCACCGAGAGAACCTGGCCGACTTCGGAGACTTCCGCTTCCTTGCCAAAATCACTGATTTGCTTTTTGAGTATAGCAGAGATTTCCGCGGGCTTTAAATCCATTACCCAACCCCTTTCATGGCAACGCTTAGCGATGCAAGTTTCGATTTCAATGAAGTGTCGATCATTCTCGAGCCTATTTTGACAACCAGGCCGCCTAGGAGTGAGGGATCGACATGTGTCGTCAGGTCGACATCTTTGCCGACACTGTCTTTAAGGGTCGCTTTCAAATTACGCAGATGATCCTGGGAAAGCGCATGGGCTGAAGTGACCTCGGCCGAGACCTCACCACGCGCATGGGCGTAAAGCCGCTTATAGGCCTGAATAATATCGCGAAGGGCAAAAAGGCGCCGGTTTCGGGCAACCAGTCCGCAGAAATTGCGGGCAAGGCCGCCAATTTGCGCATTGTCGAGGATCGCCAATAATGCCCGTTCCTGCTCGGTACGCGTAAAAACAGGGCTAAACACAAGCCGCTTAAGAGCCTCACTGGCGTCCAAGAGACCATCAAGACGCAAGAGATCGTCCTCAACAGCCTGTTCAACCTTGTGCTCACGCGCCAGTGCAAACAGCGCCGATGCATAACGCTCAGCAACACTTAAACTCGTAGAAGACGATGAAGCCAAACCGTAACGCCTTTCCTATCCCGTTTCCCGCCGGCCCTGAGGCCCTTAATCTGAACGCCCCGCTTGTCCCCGAAGCGCCATACCGTCAGTCGGACTAAAGCGCTGCCAACCTTGTCGCGGGTTCTTTACGACACTTTCGTGTGCTGCTTTTTTTGTTTCGCCAACTCTAATCAACAAGGCATCCCTAAATCAATATGCGTTCCCCTGCAAGCCCTGAAAAATAGGCGCAAAAGTCAATACAGGAAACCCCATTAAAGGCGCAATGTCGACCTCGCAAATCCGCTACAGGGATTAAAAGACGTTCTTGCGCTGCAAACAGTGTCGAATAGAGCTTTATTTTACCATAGCTTCTGTGTTCTGATTTTCCCTCAGGCTTGATTTTCCCTCAGGCTTGATATTGAGTGCCCTGCGACAATGTTGCTCCGGTCAGCGCGACGCCAGTCCCTAGATCAGCTTGGCGTTAGGTGTACCCATTTTGCCAAGGGTACAGCTAACACCATAAAGCTGATCGCCCTGAAACCTATAGCAAAATACGAAAAGAGCACGCAAATGCTCATGAATCCAATTAAACGCATTTTGCTATAGAGCGTGTCATTACGCGTATTGTCTTGCCAAAGCCCTAAAGCCACGCCTTTGCAGCCAACTTTTCAGGCAATCCCAAAAAAATTATCATTTGGCGGATCGTGATCAGAAAACGTGCGGAAAGAACGTTCGGCCCCGCCAGTGCACGCCTGCTCTAACATAGGACAAAATCCCTTGCAACTATATAGCGGGGGCGCCTATTTACGGCCTGATCGGATCATAAATAGACGTTTGCTTATGTATCGTGCTGACAAAACAACGGTTTTGAACTTGGGCGCCGCGTCAAACACTAGATCATCGGGCGATTAAGTTGCAACAATAACCCCGGTTGGGATCAAGAGAAAGGCGAAATGGGGCCTTGGACAGTGGCCTCTCTATCCTTTTTCAGCATGTGAAGCCATTTATCTGATCATTGCTTTTTTCCGGCGGCTTTGCTGTGTGTCAAGGGTTTAACAACCGCCGAAGGCGGCGCGAAGCGCCCTTGACACACCGCAGCCGCCGGTTAGGGCTCATGATCAGATAAATGGCTGGATCCGCCTTAGCGTGAGAACGAACCGATAAAGCCTGAGAAAAGTCCCTTATCAGCGGATTTACGCCAACACATTGTTCACAAATTAAACGCCTGATGCTCCAGGCCTCTTGGTATAATCCGGCATTTCATGAACAGGAAATATAAAAAAAGAGCCGCGTGAGCGGCTCTTAGGAGTAACAGGGAGGCGTCAAATGGAGTAGATTGGGTCTACTCCCATGTCCAATTTGTGGACACCCTTAGGTATAACCGTTAATGCTTAATGCAAGGTTAATGGCACGAAAGATTTTTCGACCCTGCGCTTAACGGCTTGTTTGCTCTGACGCTTCGCTAGCCGTGAGACCTCTATAACCCCAGTTCCCGATAAGAGAAAGCCTAAAATGGACCCTTGGTATGATCAGCACGATCCGCAGGGAAACTGCTAATTACAACCTGGCCAGCCCGCCAATAGATATGCCCGGACCTCAGCGCGTACAAAAAGCCGATGCCGCTGAATAATACCAAGGGTCTTTAACAATGACTCATGGCTTAGCGTCAAGCAAGTATGTTATCAAGGCAGTACACCAGTCGGCGTGTCTATAAAGCCAATACCGCTGGCATAAGCAGCCCGTTGAGAGATACTGTTCGACAAGCTATGATCAATTTAAAACAATTGCAGGAACTTGAGATATGCCCAAACCCGTCACCGCAGCTGAATTGTTGAGGGAACTTGAGAAAGATAAGGAATATCAGGAACGCCTGCAAGACTTAGAGGCTGAACGGGCTGAGATATACTATATACGTACACAGGATGAACAGCCTGTTGTTATTGAACTGAAAAAAGCTGGGTTTGAGATTGACAACTTGTGGGATTTGGTTAATCGCGGTGATCCTTATCCAGAAGCACTGCCCATTCTGTTTCGTCACCGAAATGGAGATTATCTAGCCTTTACAAGGGAAGCAATCTACCGCGCCATGACGGTCCGCGATGCTACAACCTATGCACCGGATTTTTTGCACGACTTTGCCACCGAAAGATCAAACGATCTTCGATGGGTTATCGGCAACGCCATATCGAAAACAGTTACCTTCGAGCAGGCAAAAAATATTCGCAAGCTAATCGATCAAGCGGACTACGGCAGTAGTCGTTCTTCTCTCATTGATGGCCTGGTGAGAATCGAAGGACAAAAAGCCATTTTCTATTTGATGGAAATAATGAGCGATGCCGATCTGACGGCGGAATGTATCGAAGCTCTTGGAAAACTACGCGCCAAAACCGCCATTGAGGTACTTGAATCTTATACCTCACATGAAGATGCATATATTCGCAAAAAGGCGATAGGGGCGCTAAAGCGTATCAAACGATAATCTGGGCGCTCTGAAAAACCTCGTCTTTTTGGCTGATTTGCGATTCACTGTTGCTGATTTCATTTGGAAAACCCCAGTTATACCAGCGGTATTGGCTTTATATACACGCCGACTGGTGTACTGCCTTGATAACATAACTCTTTGACGCTAAGCCATGAGTCATTGTTAAGGACCCTTGGTATTAAACGCCCGACGCTCTAAATCCCTACCGCGGTGAAAAAGACCGCAAATACGCCATCAAGAATAACTACGGCAAACAAAGACTTGACCACCGAGGATGTTGTGCGCGAGCCCAGTGATTCCGCGCTTCCTGCGACTCGCAAGCCCTCAGCGCAACCAATGATGCCTATGACCATGGCCATAAACGGGGCCTTAATAAAGCCAAGCACAATGGTCCCCGTTCCCATACCGGTTTGCAACCGTTCGACAAATACGTCCCAGGAAATCCCCGAATAAAGATTGCTAACCAGGGCGCCGCCAAGAATGGCCGCAACATCGGCGATAAACGTCAACAGAGGCAGGATCAGGATCAATGCGATAATCCGCGGAAGAACAAGAACTTCGATCGGATCAAGCCCGATCACCTGCATGGCATCGATCTCCTCTCGCATGCGCATGGATCCAATTTCCGCCGTAAAGGCGCTGCCCGAGCGGCCCGCAAGCATCACCGCCGTGATCAGCACACCCATTTCTCGCAACACCAGAATACCTACCAGATCGACAACAAATAGATCAGCCCCGAACTGGTGCAGTTGAAAAGCGCTTTGCTGGGCCACAATCACGCCGATCAAAAACGCCATCACGAGAATAATCGGCACCGCCCGCAGCCCGGTCCGATCCATATGGTGGACAACTGATGTCACGCGCAGCCGTGACGGGTGGCGAGCCACCCGTGCCAGAGCCACAAGCACCGCGCCGAACAGGTCGATTGCATAGCGAATGTCCGCAAATATCATACCTGTGAAGCGACCCAGACCTTCCAGCATGCCGGTAAATCCATGCCGGCTTATCGCACCCGGTGGCGGAGTCCTCGCCATTGTTCCCGTGGCAACCACATCAAGCAAAACCCGCAGCTCGTCGGTCAACCCGGAGAGAAAGACCCGGCATTGCCTCGCCTCGAGATCGCGCTTGAGACGGTTGATCAGCCAACCGCCAGCCGTATCAAACTGTTCCAGCGCGGTAAGGTCAAACTGCACATTGCCATTGTCACTGAGCCGGCCTGTTAAGTCATCAAGGCGTTGATCGAGATGCGCGATAGTCGAGGTGACCACATCGCCGCGAAATGTAAGGATTGCCAGTTCATCCCCATTCTCAATGCTGCCGATGTTCCCAGCCGCCGGGCCATAGGAAAGCTCCACCTGCGGAAGATCATGAAAGTTGAGGGGTTTACCTGAAGACATCAAACGGCTTCTTTAATCTTGGAGCGGCCCGACTGCCGGGTTCTGGATCGCTTCACCAAGTGATAGACTCAATCAGTGAAACACTTGAAATACCATGGAGAGGCGATGCGAACCTCAATTCGTGTCTTAACACAAAGCAATCAGCGATTGATTTTTCAATCCCCCGCAACGCCTCCTGCGTGATAGTGTTAACACTTATTTAACCAAAGCACCATTATAGCGATGATAAGCCCGTGTTGATCCACAGGATTGCGGTCACATTTTGACGCAAAATGGCATACGCCTTGTCAGATGTTTTGTGCGGGTGTGACAGGGGTTTGCATCGCACACTTGCCCATGAGCGAGAGTATCAATAACAGCCTGGAGGCTCTTCTGCACAGCACGGCGCAAGGCCGTGCGTTCATCGCAGGTGTTGAAACGCGCGCCCGCAACAGCGAAAACCAGGCCCTCATTGAAGTCGCGGCGCAACTGGTACAGACGGCAAAGGGTCTTGGCGACAACACCAATAGCGATAATCCCCTGGCAACTGATGATCGGGCGAAAGGGACCGCCCGCACAGGTATCGGCGCAAGACTGATGACGATTGTCGAAAACCTGCAAACCACGCAGGAGAAAATCGCCCGCATCTGCAACCGCGGTGTCTCGAAGACGCATGAAGCTTCCCTTTTCCAAAACCTTGATCAAATAAACCAGCACATCAGGTCCCTTGCCGATCTAAGCGAAACCATTATTGCTGAAATCATTCGCGGGCGCCAGGTAATGGACCTGTTTTCGCACCTCGAAGCGACCTTGGCCAATGATGCCGTCAACGTTCCCTTTGAGGTCAGCAATCGAGTCCACAAAGCCGCCGCGCTCATGCGCACCTCTGGCACCAGCAATCGAAGCTACGCGCAGTTGCGCCAGGACCTGGAGACTTTAAGGCGCCAATGCGAAGCCGCAATCGCCGAACAGGCCAATAAAGCCTCTGCTGACGGCCACGCCCCTCTTAAGGCTGCCACGCAAAAGCCGAACGAACGCGCCATCGCTTCAGAGCCCGCGCGCAGGACATCTCGCGCATCATTGACGACATAAATAGTCGACACAATTGATACCACTGAGGCGATTGACAGGGTATCCTTCTTATTCTATAGCAAAATGCGTTGAAGTGGATTCATGGGCATTGCCGTATTTTCTCGCATTTTGCTATAGATTTAGAGGGCGATCAGCTTTATGGCGTTAGCTCTACACCTGGCAAAATGGGTAAAGCTAACGCCATGCTGATCTAACCAATAATGCACCTCCCGCCCAACCCGGTGAATGTTGTCTGGCCAAGTCATAATTAGAGATGCCTGGCCATACACTTGGCCTTGAGAAAGTAAACGCCGTGAGCAAACTGACGCTAGTGATCGCAGATAAAAACTACTCATCCTGGTCCTTGCGCCCGTGGTTGTTGATGCGCCATTTTGGTATCGCCTTTGACGAACTTCTGATCAATTTCAATGACCCAGACTTTAAGACGAAAGTTCTTGCCTATTCCCCTGCAGGGCAAGTTCCGATTTTACTTGTTGAGGACGAGCCGATCTGGGATTCGTTGGCGATCTGTGAGGCGTTGGCAGACCTGTTTCCACATTATGCGATATGGCCCCATGAGATCATGGCACGTGCCCATGCGCGCGCGATTGCAGCACAGATGCATAGTGGCTTTGTGGCTCTGCGCCAAGCCGCGCCCATGAACCTGCGGCGCACCGATGTTAAGGGCAAGGGACGTGGCGAGGGGGTAACGGAAGATGTGGAGCGCATCTGCACCCTGTGGCGTCACGCCCGCGAGCGCTTTGCAAGCGACGGCCCCTTTTTGTTTGGCAACTTTTGCGCAGCCGATGCATTTTACGCACCCATTGTCACCCGGTTTGATACTTACGGATTTTCCGTCGATCGGACGGCGCAGGAGTATATGAACACAATCTTGCGCTTACCAGCGTTCATTGAGTGGAAAGAGGCCGCGCTCAAAGAGCCATGGATTGTGCCCCAGGACGAGGTCGATTAGATCACTATGGAAATCGTGTCCGAGCAGAAGGCGTTTGCAGGTACCCAAGGTGTCTACCGCCATAACAGCCGCGAGACCGGTACGCCTATGACCTTTGCGGTGTTCATCCCGCCGCAGGCCAAACAGGCGCCGGTGCCGGTACTGACCTATCTCTCCGGCCTTACCTGCACCCATGCCAATGTCATGGACAAAGCCGGGGCGCAGCACTGGTGCGCCGCCCACGGGCTAGCCCTGGTTATGCCCGACACCAGTCCGCGCGGACCGCAGGTGCCCGATGACCCGGAGGGGGCTTACGATATGGGTCTCGGTGCCGGGTTTTATGTTGATGCAACCGAAAAACCCTGGGCGGACAATTACCGCATGGCCTCCTATATCACCGACGAACTGCCGGCGCTGATCGAAGGCCATTTTCCTCTTGACATGAGCCGGCAGGGCATTTTTGGCCACTCCATGGGTGGGCACGGGGCGTTGATAATTGCCTTGAAAAGGCCTGGGACCTATCTGTCAGTGTCTGCCTTTGCGCCCATCGTTAACCCCATGGCGGTTCCCTGGGGGCAAAAGGCGTTGGGGCAATATCTTGGAGATGATAATGCGTTGTGGCGCCCTTATGACGCTTGCGCACTGATCGAAGATGGTGCCAGAGTTCGGGATATTCTTATCGATCAGGGCACCGCGGATACGTTTCTTGACACACAACTTAAGCCCACACGGATTGCCCGCGCCTGTTCGGCGGCAGGAATTCCCCTGACCCTGAATATGCGTGAGGGATATGATCACTCATATGCGTTTATCGCGACATTCATGGGCAACCATATCGAATGGCACCGTCAGCGGTTATAAAAGTTTTTTGATGAAATTTTCGGTTCTGTAACAAATTCCCGTCATAACACGTTTAGCTGGAAGCCTCTATTTACGACCCAGAGCGTGTCATGTCTTAATAGAAGTTTCCAGCTGATTCGTCCCGTTCATGCGCCCAAAGGACTTGGCCTGTGCTGAAACCATATTGCTGGCCCCAGCAACCGATCAAGCGAGAGATTTACCTTGCGGCGGCGTTTGCTGTGACCCTGGCTTTGATGCCGGGGTCTTCCGCACACGGGGCCGCAAGCACGCCCACCCTGACGATGCGCCTTGATCTGTCCAGCGTCACCATACGATCAAACCAGATCCGTCGAGTCAGCGCGGTGGGGGGAAAGCGCGCAAGACTGCGCCTTTGTGTCAATGCGGACGCAGGGCGCAAACTTTCCGCCCTTATCTATCGCGCGTTGGGGCGTTTGGTGCATATTCGCTATGGCAAGGTTGCTGCGGCACGCCAGGTGGTTCGTGCCGGCAGCAAGAACTGTTACTTTGTGTCCCGCCCTCAGGGCAGCAAAACCCATGCCTTCGACAAAACCATGCTGGGGGCGTTTTCGCCGCGCCTGGCGCGCAGCATTATCATTAAAAATGCCAAAGGACAACGGGTACGGGTCTATAGCAAGCGCGGCAATGACAGCGGAACCGCCAATGTCAAGGTCCTCAGTCGCAGCCTGAGCGACGCGGAGATCAAACGCATCGAGGCCGGCGTTGAGGCGGAGCTGGAAAGGCTCGCAGGCGAATAGCGGTCCTCCTTGAGCCCCGTTGGTATCGCAGATCAAATCCCTTGCGGCGGCTTTGCCGTAAAAGCAGCAGGCGATGGAAATGTCACATCGGCCTCAGACAACGTTTCCCAGGATTGGTCCAGCAGCAAGGCGTGGGCCTCTTTCACATAACCGCACAACGCGAGCCCATGGGTGGGAACGGCGCCGGCGCCCGTGTCGGGAGCATTATAGACATTTCTCATAAGCGCTAAAGCCAAAGCCTTGTCATTGCCCGCTTGCAGCGCCTGGGAGTACTGCGCTGCGTGACCATAAAACGCCTGCGCCATCGCCTTCACCCGCTTTGGTACGCCCAAATCTCCAACTCCCATTTCGCGCAGATTTCGATCCATATCGATCACAAACGCATCAAACAACGCCTGCGAGATCTCTACGCCTTCCGCACCATGGCGGCGCAAGTGGCCCACCACGAGCGCCATGTGCAAAACAATCATCTCAAAGCGCCCCTCGAGTGTATCGGCGACACACAAATTACGAAAAAACGCCTTCTGTCTCGCCTGTGCCACGATTTCCCTATAAAATCTTTCGGCGATGCGCTTGGTTTGGCGGGCGCGACGGGCCTTTGTACTCCGCAAAGTGAACATCTTCGTTTACGATCTCGGTGTAAATATGCCTGACGATGGGCGGGCTGCGGTCTTGGCCGGGTTGGGCTGAAAGGCTATAAAGCACAAGTATAGAAATTAGTGGGTGAGGAAGCAATGAAACGTTCTGTGTTTGCATTCGGGTTTGCGGTGATGCTGATGACTGGGTTGACGGGGTGTGCCAAAGTAAGTCATCATGGCCATCACATTACGGATCAAACGATTGAAGATATCCCCATTGGCTCATCCAAGGAGCACGTCGAACTGGCGGTTGGCTCTCCTTCAAGCCTGGCTACCTTTGAAGGTGAGGATGTATACTACTACATTGCGCAGAAGGTGCGCCAACGCGGATTCATGGCTCCCCGGATCACCGACCAACGGGTGCTTGCGGTTTATTTTGATGAGAACGAACAGGTCTCGCATCACGCCCACTACGGGCTAAAGGACGGCAAGGTGTTTGACTTTATAGCCCGTAAAACCGCCGCCGGTGGACGCGAACGTTCACTGATCGGGCAAATATTGCGAGGCATAGGCCGTCCAAGCCTGAATTAAGGTAGTAGGCTTTTTGCGACCATCCACTCCCTTGGATTGAGCTTTCAAAACAAATTCCCCAATCCGCAGGTGCGGGCGGGTGATGCCAGTAAGTAGAGATGCCCAGGTTGTGGCCGCAGAGAAACAACAGGTCTGCCACAGCCAAGCGAGACGTCCACTTGTGCCCAGTTTTGCCTTTGATGCGGTGGAAACCTACGGAATAACGGCAATTGCTATTGTCGCCATCGGCTATTTCCTGGGTGGTTTTGCAAAGGGAGTGGTCGGCACCGCCCTACCGTTGATTGCCATCAGCATCTCGGCCATCGTGTTGCCTGCGCCCATCGCTGTGGTCCTTATAGCGGTTCCCGGTGTCGTGACCAATATCTGGCAGAGCTTGCGACAGGGGCCACACCTGGCAATCGCCACAGCCCGACGTTTTTGGATCATGCTCGGGATGATCATGATCACGATCTGGTTTGTCACAGGATTTTTGCCGGCTATCAATCAACAGTTCCTGTTACTTTTGATTGGCTGCGTGACCATTACATTTTCAGCCATGCAACTTTTCGGGTGGCGACTACGTTTGTCAGCGCGCCTTGAGCGGCCAATACAGTTTGTTGGCGGGCTCGTTGGCGGCATTACGGGAGGCCTGTCGGGTGTCTGGGGGCCGCCGGTTCTGGTGGTCCTGCTTGCTCTTGAGTTACCAAAGGCCGAGCACGTGCGCGCTGCCGGCCTCTGTTGGAGCCTTGGGGCGATGGCATTTTTTCTTGCCCATTTGCGTTCAGGGCTTCTTGATGGTCATACCCTGCCCCTGTCGGCCGCCGTGGCATTGCCGGCTGCGGCTGGCATTGCGCTTGGGGTGCGGGTACAGGATCGGCTGGAGCAGGAGACTTTTCGCCGGATTACCCTTGTGTTACTATGCGGGATAGGCGCCGCATTGTTATGGCGCGCGGCGGGATAAAGCACGTTCGGTGTCCATACATGGCGCACATGCCGGGGCATCAAAACGCGACATTGATAGGCGGCATTGGCTTTTTTACACGCCGACTGGTGTACGGCCTTGCTGCCCTGCAACCTTTGGATGCCGTTGCAGGTGGCGATCCTACAAAGATTATCCGCCTGGGGGATCGCCGGATCAACCGCGCCATCGCTTCCCAATGGAAAGGCAGGGTGTAGCAGCTTGACAAATATGCTGAAGGGTAAGGGCAAGCAAGGTAAAATGAAGGTAAAACTGGTGGAGTGTTGAATGGTTGAATTATCAGAAGATTTTGAGGGCTTTTTGGAAGACTATGGCGTGCCGCAACAGGCGCAGGAGCTTACTCAGGAACGAGCGCTTGAACTACGGGGGCATCTCCCGGGATCCATCATTGATTTCTGGCTGGCGTACGGCCTCGGTTCCGTTCTCGACGGATTATTCCGGTTCTGCGATCCGGCAGATTACCGAGATATTCTGACGCTGCTGTTTAAGGCTGACAAGGATTTCAGCCATAAAGATTGCCATGTCTATGGCTATTCAGCGTTTGGAGAATTATATATCTGGAGCGAGAAACATGAAGTAGTTGACATAAAATTGTTGGATCTGAAAATGTCTGCAAGCAGACTACTGTATCCGGAAAATCGAGCTGATCCGGATATTGCAATAGGTATTTCTTTGGGGCACCTTAATAATCTTGACATAAGGGCTGACGATGATGACAGGCTGTTGTTCAAACGAGCGTTAAAAAAAGTCGGGAAACTGGAACCCGGGGAAGTCTATGGGTTCAAGCTGGCGCCTGCATTGGGTGGTGGCAAAACCCTTGATGCGCTGAAGAGATATTCCGCGCTGGAACACTTTGCTATTTTGGCGCAAATGGCTGACGTACAACTTATCGATTATTTGAAGTTTCCACCGGAATTCATCCGAACCATCGGCTAGAGCGCGTCAGGTCTTAATAGAAGCAATTCTGTTTCTCGATTGGCGAGGCGATCCTACAAAGATTATCCGCCTGGGGGATCGCCGGATTAACCGCGCCATCGGCTCCCAATGGAAAGGCAGGGTGCAACAGCTTGACAAATATGCTGAAGGGTAAGGGCAAGCAAGGTAAAATGAAGGTAAAACTGGTGGCGTGTGGCGTGAGAATGGTTGAATTATCAGAAGATTTTGAGGGCTTTTTAGAAGACTATGGCGTGCCGCAACAAGCGCAGGAGCTTACCCCGGAACGGGCGCTTGAACTGCGGGGGCATCTCCCGGGATCCATCATTGATTTCTGGCTGGAATATGGTTTCGGTTCCGTTCTCGACGGGTTGTTCCGGTTCTGCGATCCGGCAGATTACCGGAGTATTCTGGCGTTGCTGTTTAAGGCCGACAAGGATTTCAGCCATAAAGATTGCCATGTCTATGGCTATTCAGCGTTTGGAGAATTATATATCTGGAGCGAGAAACATGACGTTGTCAATATAGAACTGCTAAAGCTTAAAATGAGTGCAGTTGGATTGCTGCGTCCGGAAGATCGTATTAGCCCGGATATAGAAATAGGTATTTCTTTAGAAGATCTTGAAGATAACCTTGATATAGAGGCCGATCATGATGAAAAATTATTGTTCAAACGAGCGTTAAAAAAAGTCGGAAAACTGAACCCAGGAGAAGTCTATGGGTTCAAGCTGGCACCGGCATTAGGCGGCGGCGAAACCCTTGATGCGCTGAAGAAGTACTCCGCGCTGGAGCACTTCGCTATTTTGGCGCAAATGGGTGACTTGCAGCTTGTCGATTATTCGAAATTTCCCGCGGAATTCATCCGAACCATCGGCTAGAGCATGTGTTTAGGTGTACCCATTTTGCCAGGGGTAATGCGAAACGCATGCTGATCTAAAAGCCCCGTTGATATTGTCGGCTTGCACAAAGCGCTTTCCAAAGCGCTTTGGGTGCGCTATTATGCGGAAATTCAACCCAATTCCAAGGACCCAGGTAGCAAAATCGGGGGTAAGCTGGGCCTCTCGGTTAACGGGCATCTACCTACCCCCTCCCCCGGTTTAGGCCAACCCCCAGGGTACCTTCATGGGTGGCCCAAGACGGGAAAGCGGACCGGCCAGGTCATAAATACAGGTTTCCAGCCAAGAGCAGATCTTATGACGCAAAACATCGTTCTCGTTGGCGCCGGCTCGGCCCAGTTCGGTGCGACCTTACTTGGTGACATTTTCCAAAGCCGCCTGCTCGCTGGTGCGCACGTGGTGCTGCACGACATTAACAGCAAGGCCCTGAAAGGGGTTGAGGCCCTGGCCAATGATTTTCTTACCGCCAATAATCTCGACTTCACGCTGAGCGCAACCACCGATCGACGCCAGGCCCTGAAAGGCGCCGATTTTGTCACGATTGCCATTGAGGTAGGTGACCGCTTCAAATTGTGGAATTTGGATCGTACTATTCCGCAGCAGTATGGGCTTCGCCAGGTGTTTGGCGAGAATGGCGGGCCGGGTGGCCTGTTTCATTCCCTGCGCGTGATTCCACCGATCATCGACATTTGTTCGGATGTGATGGACATATGTCCGCAGGCGATCGTGTTCAATTACTCCAACCCCATGAGTCGCATTTGCACCACCCTGTTGCGCAAATTTCCCACCTTGAAGCTGATTGGCATGTGTCACGAGATTGCCTGGTTGCAGCGTCTTTTGCCAGGTATGCTGGAGACGCCGTTTGACAATCTTAACATTCGCGCTGCGGGCCTCAATCACTTTTCATGCTTGCTGGAAGCCTCCTATCGCGACAGTGGTGCTGATGCCTATTCAGACATTCGCAGGAAAGCGGACGCAACACTGCAGTCCTTTGTGGGATATTCGGAGCTGCTTGCCCACTACGCGAAGACCGGAGAGATTATCGAGACTGAAACGGCGGGGTTGCATACCCAGGCTTCTGGTATTGATCACGTGCGCCCCTATAGTGACCGGCGTCTCGTTCGCGAATTTTTTTCGCGCTTTTATCTGCTTCCGATTACCACCGACAGTCATTTTGGCGAATATGTCGGATGGGCCCATGACGTTGCGGACCATCGCGGAATTTTGGACTTTTATCACTATTATTCAAACGTCCTTTGTCGCAGGCCGCCCCGGCTGGAATTGACCATAAAGGAGAGGTTCGTACCGATCATTGAGGGAATATTGACCAACTCCGGCTACGAGGAAAGTGCGGTAAATATTGCCAATGACGGGTTTATTGAAGCACTGCCCGCGTTTATGGCGGTTGAAGTGCCGGCAATTGTGGACTCGCAGGGCGTGCATGGGGTGCGTGTGGACATTCCGAAAGGATTTGCCGGCCTGTTGACCAACCAGATCGGCGTCCATGATCTAACAGCCGAAGCCATACTCAGGCAATCGCGGGATCTTGTTATTCAGGCGCTACTTGTTGATCCGACCATTGACCGAACGACTGGCATTCCTGCCATGGTTGATCAGATGATCGCCTTGCAACAGCCGTATCTGGATTATCTGGTGCCGTAAAAGATGGGTTCTTATACCAGCGGTATTGGCTTTATATACACGCCGACTGGTGTACTGCCTTGATAACATACCTCTTTGACGCTAATCCATGAGTCATTGTTAAGGACCCTTGGTATTAGAGATGACTTTAGAACTTGTACGCCAGACCCAGGCGCCAGGTTTTGCTGCGTGTTTTCAGGCTGGCGCGTGCCTGGTTGGCACCCACGTTATAACTGAGGTCTTTTTTGCCGTAGTCGTCCCACACGAACTCAATACGCGAGATAAAGTTAGGGGTAAACGCATGGGCCAAACCGGCGCCGATGGTAAAACCGCTAACCCATTCTTCGTCTGTTGAAGTTGTGGCGCCGTTATCGTCAAGATGCTCCAGCTCAAGCAAGCGCGTGGCAAACCCGCCTGCTATATAGGGCATGAAAGTTTCCTCGACCAGAAAGCCAAAGCGCAACCGCCCGCGCGCGGAATGGCCAGGCCTATGGCGAAGCGCTTCGCCACCTGTAAGAAATTGTGTAATATCGCCGGCACGCGAAAAAGTGAAATCACCATCAACACCAAATACCATCCGGTTATACTGGTAGTTGTAGCCGCCGTAGAAGCCGTAATTGAACTTGTTCTTGTTTCGCGAATAGGCACCCCCACCTGAAAGGTTTCCATCAAGATCGAATGCGCTATAGCCACCGTGGACACCTACAAAAAAGCCCGACCAACTGGTGTACATGGGATAACTCTCACCGTTAGTGGCTCCATTATCGCCATAATCAGCAGCTTTCAGCGGCCCCATCGCAAGAGGCATTACCAGCAGCCCGGCCAGGCCAGCTAAAACAAAGTTACGCATGAACTCATGATCTCCAAATGAAAACACATCATCAGGCATTATTGAATTATCAATGTTAATTTGCAGTAAATGGCAGGCTGCAAAGACATGGGCAGCCGGGTTATGTAGAGCGTATCAGGTCTTAATAGAATCAATTCTGTCTCTCGATTGGCGAGGCGATCCTTGCTGCCCTTGCCGAGACTGGAAGGCTATTGTTGGTTTCGCTTCATCTCGGTCAAGGGAACGTGTATAGTCAGGCGCGAAACCGGAGGCAGATATGGAAATACTTGAACGACTTCAGGCGCGGCGCGATGAAGCGTTGATGGGTGGGGGCGAGGACCGCATCAAGGCCCAGCATGCCCGCGGCAAGCTGACCGCGCGCGAGCGCATCGACGTTTTGCTTGATGAGGCCTCTTTTGAGGAGTTTGACATTTTTGTCGAACACCGCTGCAACGATTTTGGCATGCACAACACCAAGGTCCCCGGCGACGGTGTCGTGACGGGATGGGGAACCATTAACGGCCGGGTGGTCTATGTATTCTCCAAGGATTTTACCGTACTTGGGGGCTCGCTGTCAGAGGAACACGCGCGCAAGATTACCAAAATTCAGGATATGGCGCTGCGTGCCGGTGCACCGATTATCGGCTTGTTTGATGCAGGCGGCGCTCGCATCCAGGAAGGGGTCGCGGCCCTCGCTGGCTACGGAGACGTATTCTACCGCAACGTCATGGCCTCAGGAGTGATTCCGCAGATATCGGTAATTATGGGACCGTGTGCCGGGGGCGACGTATATTCGCCGGCCATGACCGATTTTATTTTCATGGTGCGCGATACATCCTATATGTTTGTGACCGGCCCGGAGGTGGTCAAGACCGTGACCAATGAAACCGTGACCGCGGAGGATCTGGGCGGGGCTTCGGTTCATGCAACGCGCTCCTCGATTGCCGATGGGGCCTATGAGAATGACATTGAGGCGCTGCTGCAAATGCGCCGGTTGGTGGACTTTCTTCCTCTCAATAATCGTGCAAGCGTGCCTGAAGTTCCGTGCTTCGATTCTATTGATCGCCACGATATGGGCCTTGATCGCCTGGTACCGGACAACCCCAATCAACCCTATGACGTCAAAGAGCTCATCGAGAAAGTTTGCGATGGCGGAGACTTTTTTGAGATCCAGGACGTTTTTGCGCGCAATATTGTTGTCGGGTTTGGACGCGTTGAGGGGCGCAGCGTTGGTTTTGTTGCCAATCAACCCATGGTTCTAGCCGGGGTTCTTGATTCGGATGCCTCACGCAAGGGCGCACGGTTCGTGCGATTTTGTGACTGTTTCAACATTCCCCTCGTGACTTTTGTTGATGTTCCCGGATTTTTACCAGGAACCGATCAGGAATACGGGGGGCTGATCAAACATGGCGCCAAGCTGTTGTTTGCCTTTGCCCAAGCAAGCGTGCCCAAGGTAACTGTGATTACCCGCAAGGCTTTCGGCGGAGCTTATGATGTGATGTCTTCCAAACATATCGGGGGCGACGTGAACTACGCCTGGCCGACAGCGCAAATTGCCGTTATGGGTGCCAAGGGGGCGGTTGAGATTATATTTCGCAAAAGCCGTGGCGACGAAAAGGAGATCGCGGCGCGCAGCCAAGAGTATGAGGAGCGATTTCTGTCGCCATTTGTTGCCGCTGAGCGCGGGTTTATTGATGACGTAATCCGCCCGCATTCGACCCGCCGGCGTATTGCCCGGGCGCTTGCCATGTTGCGCAACAAATGTGTGGAGACACCGTGGAAAAAACACGATAACCTTCCCCTTTGAGCCCGGAACGCCTATTGGATCGATTTTAGATAATCAGGATGGCGCGCGTGCATGTAGCGGGTGAAAAAATTCCGGTTTCCGTTTATATTATTTGCCTGAATGAGGCCGCTAACATAGGGCGTTGTTTGGAGAGTTGCCGGGATTTTGCCGAGATTATTGTTGTGGATTCGGGCAGCACCGACGCAACCTGTGATATTATCAAGTCGTATCGCTCGCGGGGGTGGCCGGTTACCCTTTTGCATCAAGACTGGCTTGGCTATAGCGGACAAAAACAGTTTGCCCTTGATCATTGCACGAATGCCTGGTGCCTTAATCTTGATGCTGACGAGGAGATGACGCCGGAACTCGTAAACGAGATTCCCCAACTTATCGCGCGCTCAGACGTCGATGGCTGGAAAATTGGCCGCCGGGAGACTTTGTTTCCCCGCGGATTGGCACATGCGTGGACCCATCGCTCCAAACTCATGCGCCTTTTTCGCCGTGCGCACGGGAGATACGACCTGTCCCTTAAGGTGCACGAACACGTGATTGTCGACGGCCCCGTGCGTTCGGCCCGCACCTATTTCCAGCATAATGCGGTTATCTCCTGGGCCGGCCAAATGGAAAAGGACAACCTCTATTCCAGTCTGAAAGCTGCGCAGAATTTTGACAAAAACAAACGGCCGTCTTACCTGCGTTTGATTTTTGTCGGCCCCCTGGCATTTATTAAAATCTATATTATCAGCCGCTATTGCCTAAATGGCCTGGAAGGATTCAATCGCGCGGTACTGGCCGGCATATATGCCTACGCCAAGGAGGCAAAACTGTTTGAACTTTATCGACAGAACGCGGCAAGCCAGCATCGTGACGAGGTATCATGAGCCCAAGCATCACGGTAATTGTCAGCACGTACAACCAACCCGATCATTTACGACGGGTTTTTGCGGGCTATAGCTGCCAAAGCGCGACCAACTTCGATATGATTATTGCCGATGACGGGTCGAGCGATGAAACGCGGGGACTTATTGACCGGATGATGCCGCAGGTTGACTTTCCCGTCCTTCACCTTTGGCAACGTGATGATGGCTTTCGCAAATGCCGCATCCTGAACAAGGCGATTACCGCCGCGCAGGGCGACTATCTCATCCTCACCGACGGCGATTGTGTTCCCGAGCCCGATCTTGTGGCCCGGCACGGGTTGCTGGCAAGAAAAGGGCGGTTTCTCTCTGTCGGTGCCATTCGCCTGCCAGAGCAAACCACGGACGCGATGACAGCCGACGACATACACGCCGGCAGGATCTGGAACTATCCCTGGCTTGTAGAGCAAGGATTGCCGGATCGGTGGAAGTACAGGCGATTTTTCCTCTCACCCGAATTGCGCCGGGGGATGGACGCGGTATTGCCGATAAAGCCGACCTTCAACGGCAATGGCAGCTCATGCTGGCGCGAGGACGCGCGCGCCGTCAACGGCTTCGATGAGCGCCTTGGTTATGGGGGAGAGGATGTGGAGTTTGGCCAGCGCTTGATACGTCATGGCGTTCAGCCTTTGATGGCGCGACACCGCATCCGGGCTCTGCATCTTGACCATGCCCGTGGCTATGTCGATGACGAAGCGGTGGCTGAGAATAAAAGGCTGATCGCCGCTTGTAACGGACGCTCATGGGCCGAAGCTGGCATCAGGAAAAGGGACCGTTCAACCTGAATTGCACAAGAGATTAACGGCTCGCCAGCCAGCGTCGACGCAAACTATCCAATTGATGAATAACGGTTTGCGGTTGAAACCGTTCCAAGGCCTGGGTCTGCCCCCTGGCAGCAAGGTCCAAACGGGCACAATCGTCATGCATCAGGTGTTGCAGAGCCTCCTTAAGGGTATCCGGTGAAACGGGGTCAACATAAAGCGCGTGCTCATTGCTAACCTCGCGCAAACCTCCCGTACCCGAGGAGATCAGCGCCGCTCCTGCCACATGGGCCTCCAGGGTTGCCAGACCAAACGGCTCGTCACTTAGTGTCGGCACAACGGCAATCGCTGCCTGTTGCAGGCTACTGCGAACCGCGTCGCGATCCGCGTCAACCTGCCACTCAAGACGCGCACAAGGGACATGGGTTTCATAGAGCTGAGTAATTTCCCTGTCAGCATTTTTCCACTGATGGGTGAACAGGTGAGCGCGCCACGCCGTATCCTCTGCAAGCACCAGCCTTAGAGCTTCGATTAAAGGGACAATGCCTTTATCAACCACCGCCCGGCCGGCAAAATGAATGCACTTGTTGCGGGGCGCATCATAGGCCTGATGCCAATGGTCAATCTCAATGGCGTTATGCACGACAAAGGCCTTTTGAGCAAACTGGGGATAGGCGATGCGGAATACATCCGCGCAATGATGAGAAACAAAAATGATCCCGTCAAGGCGCGCCAGTCGCTGTATGCGCCGACGCTTTTTTAACCAGTTCAATTGGGCATCAATGGTGTTGTGAAACATCAAAACCACATGCGCCTGGGGGTATTGCTGCTTGAGTTGATCGGCAAGGGTTATATCCTTGTGGACTTCGATAACCCTGGGCACCTCTTGCCGGCTGACAGCTGACAGGACAAACCGCTGCCAGTTTTTGCGATGAGCATGGTACTCGGGGGCGTACATGATCCGGGGGCGATCAATGGCGGGCGATGTGTGATTGGCCAGTACGCGAATACGGTGAGAAAGTTCACTATAACGCCATCCCATCCAGGCAACGGTGTCAATGGAATCCGGATTTTTCAAATTAAACCGGCTCGAATGCGGCAGAACCACCAGAATATCAGCATTGCAAGACACATCACCACCTTTGTATTATTCTGAGTCCATGTGGCTTGCCTTGGCGCGCGGAGTCGCATAAAGCCAGGTCATGGTTTTTCCGCGAAACTCGCAGCAGATAAGGGCCTTTTCGAAGGAGCCAAACTCATCAAGCTCCGGCAAAGCATGCGGATTTCGTGGTCCTTCACGAATAGTGTCTACATTATGAGATGTGTCGAACTTGGCTGCAAGGCGCGCTGCCATATGCGGAACACTCCCATCATGGCATTCGATTAAAAACGACATTCTTCTGAAGCAGGACGGGTGTTCACTATGTAGGAGTTGCGATTCACAACCTTCGCAATCCATAACGACAAATACGCGCTGATAACGTCTGGCGGCTTCGGTAAGGTCTTTCACGGAAAAGGCTGTTTTCGCATCAATGGCGACGTTGTTTACTTGTGCGGTTTGCAAGCAGGATAGGGCGGCGCGTTGATCGATGTCATAGGCGATCACGTGGCTTTGCGGCAGTAACCGTTTCAAACCCACCGCGTAATAGCCATCACCGGCACCGATATTGATGATACAATCCGGCCTTCGGGCAATCTGGTCACGAACAGCGGGGAACAAATCCTGCTCATAAAGCCCAAGAAGCTTGATGGCGGTATCACCCGCCGACCAGTGCGAATCACCTGCCAGGCGGAGCCCTTCAAAAGGGCCGTACCGTGTGACGTAATCGAGCCCTTTGGCAATGCTTTGCGACAACCGCAGGCGCTGTCTGTGCAGAGCGGTCATATCGGCCTGGTTGGCACGAGCGATCGCATAGCCCGTTGGTGACAACACTTTGTTTATATACGTTTTCAGTGATGGCATAGAGCAGACGACCGTGTCACTGGCAAGGTTATTGACCTACCGGCCCTTCCAGACCGGATCCCGTTTTTCCGCGAAGGCGCGAAAACCCTCCTGATTGTCCTCGGAGGCATAAAGCACATCCACGGTCCGCAACTGGCGCTTGGTGATCCGGTTCATGGTGTCCTGGAAGCGAGACCCTTCCGCATCGCGCACAACTTCCTTGATGGCGGCGAAGACAAGTGGAGGGCCCGAAGCCAGGTGACGTGCCAGTTGGCGCGCTTTGCCCATAAGATCAGCGGCCGAATGAATCTGATTGACAAGCCCCCAGCGATGCGCCTCCTCCGCGTCCAGCCAACGCCCGGTAAACAACATCTCCATGGCAATATGATAGGGAATGCGCTTGGGTAGCTTTATTGCGGCGGCGTCGGCCACGGTGCCGGAGCGAATTTCAGGCAGGGCGAAAGTTGCATGGTCCGCCGCCAGGATCATATCCGCCGAAAGCGCCAGTTCAAGTCCACCACCGCAACAGATACCGTTGACGGCGGCGATTACAGGTTTGTTCAGGTCGCGCAACTCCTGCAGGCCACCAAAGCCACCAACCCCATAATCACCATCAACCGCGTCCCCTGCGGCGGCCGCTTTCAGATCCCAACCCGGGCAAAAGAACTTTTCTCCTGCTCCCGTTACAATGGCAACCCGCAAGGATGGATCATCGCGGAAATCGGCAAAGATGGTTCCCATCACGCGGCTGGTGGCCAGATCAATGGCGTTGGCCTTGGGGCGGTTCAAAATGACTTCCAAAATGCCGTCCTGGCGTTCGGTCTGGATCGGATCGCTCATGGGTTCATGCATCCTGTTGCTGTTGGCTCGCTGCATTTCTGTTAAACTTTCTGGTGATCACGTTTGATGATCAGGGCATCGGCAGCAATGGCATGGGTTTCGGTACAGATCAAAGGGTTCACTTCCACCTCAACCAAATCCTCCGCATTGGCGATAACGTAGGCTTGCAAGTCCATTATTGCGCTGACAATCGCTTGCCGGTTTGCCCCAGCTTGACCGCGATAACCATCAATCAACGCCTTGACTTTCAATCGCGATAGAGCACTTTCAATGGCCTTGCGACTTGTTGGAACGAGCAAAGACTGGCGATCTTCCAGCAATTCCGTCATGACACCTCCGGCTGCAAGGGTCAAGACAAAGCCGTGCGCCGGATCATGGACCGCACCAACGAGGAGTTCGCAAACTATGTTTTCAATCATTCTTTCCACAAGAAAAGTCTCTGCCGCCATCTTATTGGCCGCAACCTCAACATCGTGTGGATCTTCAAGCCCAACGATAACCGCGGCGCTGTCGGACTTGTGAGCGAACCCCTCGCCCTTGAGAACGACAGGAAAGCCAATGACATGGCTCGCCTCAGCCGTCGCTTTTGCACCCTCGGCGCGCATGCCCCTGGGGACGGATAGGCCAAACATCTTCAACGCCGCTTTGGCGGCGTGCTCGGACAAAGCCCAAACAGGTACCGCAGAAGGCTCAAAGGTTGTCGCCCGCAAGATCGGGGTTAAATCCATTGACACCGGTGAGGTATTCGCAAGAGCGGCAATCGCCGCGCACGTCTGCTCAAGATCGCACAAAGCCACAATGCCTCCGGCCATCAACCGCTCTGCCATCGCCTCAGGCATGTTCTCGGGTAATGAGGCAACAACTCCGTAAGGTCTTCCCGTTCTGCTGGCGGCCGTTTCTATGGCTTCAACCGTGATAATCCAGTCCGTGTCATCGCATATGTCCTGGCGAGGGAAATCCAGCACAATCAGTGTCAGATCGATCTGTCCTCCACACACGACTGAAAACACCTGCGTCATAGCATCGCGGTCGCGCCAAATGTCCGTATGATAGTCGAGAGGGTTGGAAAGGTGAACCATGGCACTCAGATGTTCCGCCAGTTTCTCTTTTTGCGCCTCACCCAATGGCGGAAAGGTCAATCCATGGGCGCGGGCCGTGTCTGCCATCACACTCGCCTCTCCGCCCGAACAACTCAGCGAAGCGATGCGCGATGCCCGCAGGTTCCCGTGAACATGAGCGATTTTCAAGGCCTCGAGAAATACGCCAAGCGAAGACACTTGCGCCAGCCCGAGGCGCACCATCAGTGCTGAAGCCCCCGCGGTGCTGCCTGCAAGCGAAGCTGTATGGGACAGAGTGGCCGCCCGGGCTTCTTCTGATTGACCGGCCTTTAGGGCAACAATCGGTTTTGACAGCCGTGCGGCATCCTGCGCCAATTGCTCGTAAGCCCGGATATCGTCAAAGCCCTCCACATAGATGCCCAAGGCCGTCACCCGTTCATCAGCGATCAGCGCTCTGCCTATCTCGGCGACACCCTGTTGCATCTGGTTACCGGCGGTGACGACATATGCGATAGGGAGTCCACGACGCTGCATGGTCATATTGATCGCCATATTGGAAGATTGTGCAACAATGGCGACACCAGACGACACGGGCTTAACGCCATGTTGGTCTGGCCACAAAGCGACCCGGTCAAGGGCGTTCAGCAGACCGTAGCAATTGGGCCCCAAAATGGGAAAACCGTCCGCTGCCGCCAGCAACTGGTTGTGAAGGGCCAGGCCGTCTTTGGTCTCCTTGAAGCCGCTGGCAAAGCATACAGCACCGCCGGCGCCCATGGCCCTGAGTCTGGCGACCTGCGCAATGGTCGCTTGGCGGTTGACACCGATAAACGCGGCATCGGGAACACCGGGCAGATCATCAAGGGCGGCAAAGGCAGGGACCCCCGCCAGGGCACTTTTGTATGGATGGATTGGCCAAATATCACCCTGAAAGCCCATACGCCGACATTGCGCGATAACGGCCTCACACCAGGGGCCTCCGCCGACAACGGTGAGGGACCCGGGCCGCAAGAGACGCTCAAGGCCGGACACAGCGGGTCAGGCTCCCAACGGGCGGAGCAGGTCGCGAGCGATGATATGTCGTTGAATTTCCGAAGTGCCGTCCCAAATCCGCTCAACCCGCGCGTCGCGCCAAAAGCGCTCGATGGGCAAGTCGCTCATCAGCCCCATACCGCCAAAGATTTGCAAACTCGCATCCGTGACCCGCGCCAACATCTCTGAAGCATAAAGCTTGGCACCGGCGATCTCCCTGTTGGCCGGCAACCCCTGATCAAGGCGCCAGGCCGCGGCGAGCGTCAGCCAGTCCGCCGCATCAATTTCGGTGATCATATCAGCGATGGAAAAGCCGATGCCCTGAAATTTACCGATTTGCTGACCGAACTGGCGTCGCGTGGCGGCATATTCGAGTGCCAGGTCAAAGCAGCGACGCGCGCGCCCGACAGCCATGGTCGCAACCGTGATGCGCGTCGCATAAAGCCATTCGTTCATAACCGCAAAGCCCTGGTCGACCTCGCCAAGAACCTGCGTATCGGGCAAGCGGCAATCGTCAAACTCCAGCCGCATATTCCTATAGCCGCGGTGGGAGACGGATTGATATCCCTCACGAATAGTGAACCCGGGTGTACCGCGATCAACCAGAAAAGCTGTGATGCGCTTCTTTGGTCCGCGTGGGGTCTGGTCCTCACCGGTGGCGACAAACACGATAACAAAATCCGCATGGTCGGCGCCGGATATGAAATGCTTGTTGCCGTTGAGAACCCAGTCACCGCTGTCACGTTTGGCTGAACAGGTCATGCTGCGGATATCAGAACCAGCACCGGGTTCGGTCATGGCCAGAGCGTCCATGCGCTCCCCGCGCACCGCCGGCAGAAGATAGCGCTCAATCTGTTCATCCTTGCACGCCATGAGGATATTCTGAGGCCGACCAAAAAAGTGCGTAAGCGCCATAGAGCCGCGGCCAAGCTCGCGTTCAACCAGGGCGAAATCCACATGAGACAATCCCGCGCCACCGACGCTTTGCGGAAAGTTACAGGCATAAAATCCTAGTTTCAGGGTCTTGTCCCTGATGGCTTCAGCAACATCCGGGGGCACCGCTCCGGTGCGCTCAACCAGCTCTTCATGGGGGTAAATTTCGCTCTCCACAAAGCGGCGAACCGTGGAGACGATCATTTTCTGTTCTTCGCTTAGTCCGAAATCCACAATAGCGACCTCGCGCAATAATACCAGCGGTATTGGCTTTATATACACGCCGACTGGTGTACTGCCTTGATAACATAACTCTTTGACGCTAAGCCATGAGTCATTGTTAAAGACCCTTGGTATAACAGGTGGGCATCTCAATTAGCGGGCATCTACCTACTCGCGCGCCCTACCCAACCACTCCTAGGGTGTGGGTGGCTAGCAGGGGGAACGGGCTGACCGGGTCGTCAATAGACGTTCCCAGACACGTTTAACGCGCGAGGACATTAGCAGAACTTTTGTGATCCGTGAATAGGGGCTATGCACCGCGATGCTGAGCCGGTATCGGTTCGGGCACAGGCACCGTTGCCGAGGATGTACGGGGTTGGCGGTCGACAATGCGCACGGCGACGTACCAACCCGCCAGGCCAATGATCAGGCCGGCAATGATGTCTGCAAAATAGTGACCGCCGGAAATGGGAACCGTCGCCAGTACCATAAGGTTTATGACGACGGAAACCGCTAGCAGGCAATGCTGCAGGCGCGTGCGGCCCACGTAACACAAGATCAAAAGCACACTTAGAACCGAGTGAAACGACGGAAATACAACAATCCCGTGCATGTCCGCCAGTGAGACCGTTCGATAGGTGCCATCGCGTAGTCCTATGAATATGTCAAGGTACTCGACAGGACCCTCGCGCTCCAGGGCCGCGGGGATAAAGCCATGCAGATCGGGAACGCTCACGCCGTAGTGCGGATAGGGGCCCATGGCGATCATCGGAGCGAACAAGATAGCTGTCACCAGGCCTGTTAATCCGAAGGCAAGGACAAAAATCTTCGCATTACGAACCCCATAAACAATCGGTACCAATAGGATTGCAATCTTTACGAATGCTGTGGTCGAATGGTAAATGGTATTTGTCCAATCCCTGATGAACGGATGATCCAGGGTAAATGCCAGCCAGGCATGCCAATCAAACCCCAAAGCGCGGTCAATCGCCACCAGCCGCGTATCCTGAAGGGGAAAGTTAAGCGCCGCGCTTATGTAGGTCAACGTGTTAATGGCAGGGGCAGATATCACAATGAGTAGGAAGCAAAGGGCTGTATCGGCTATTCTGCGGTCGGTACGATAGCGTACACACAACACGATGATCGTGATTAAAATAGCCCACAAGATAAAAAACGCATCCAAATGTCGACTATCAGCCGTGAAACCCAGCCACCAACCCAGCAAAACATTGAGCGCGAAGATGATACCGAGAATAGCAAAGCACGCCCGGGTCCCGCTTTCGGCCAAGGTTGGATAGTATTTTGATAAAGAAAATATGCCCATCAAGGGCGACCTCCCATCTGCGTCTGTTGTTCCGGCTGTGAACGGCAGATTGCTGCGCTTTGCAAGTCGGTAATATTATTGCCCGTTCATGCCCACTTTGGCGTGTATAGTGAAGCGGGGAATTTAAATTTTACTAAAATAATATGCATACCAATAGGTTTACAACGATTGCCCAGGGCATGGGCGTCCGCCAATCGAGAAACAGAATTGATTCTATTAAGACCTGACACGCTCTATAGCGTCGGGCGTTTAATTTGCAACAATAATCCCGGTTAGGATCAAGAGAAAGACGAGAAAGGGGCCTTGGGCATTGCTCTTATTATCCTTTTTCAGCTTGTGAAGCCATTTATCTGATCATTGCTTGTCTCCGGCGGCTTTGCTGTGTGTCAAGGGCGCTTCGCGCCGCCTCTGGCGGTTCTTGAACCCTTGACACACCGCAGCCGCCGGTTAGGGCTCATGATCAGATAAATGGCTGGTAGCGCCTTTCGTATAGACATGAACCGATAAAGCCTGAGAAAAAGGTCCTTATCCACAACGGGGGTTATTGTTGCAAATTAAACGCCCGATGATCTAGATGTGTAATACCAAGGGTCCTTACCAATGACTCATGGATTAGCGTCAAGCAAGTATGTTATCAAGGCAGTACACCAGTCGGCGTGTACATAAAGCCAATACCGCTGGTATAAATCAGCGAATAAAGGAGATACGTGTGTCGCCGTAGACGCGTGTATTGATGATCTCCATTTTGCTGAATAGCGCGGGCTCATCCTTGGCCGAACTCTCCAGCACGCATAAAGCGTTGGGAGCCAACCAACCGCCTTGGCGCGCGGCCTTAAGAGCCGGCTTTTCCAATCCCTGACCATAGGGGGGGTCGAGAAAAACCAGATCGAAGGGTTGTAGACTGCCGATATGCCCCAGTCTCGTGGCGTCGCGACGAAAAACGCGCATGACCCCGTTCAGTTTTAGATGCTCAATGTTTTCACGAATGATTCCGCGCGCCGTGGCAGACCGCTCAACCGCCAGGCAAAATCGCGCGCCCCGCGACAAAGCCTCTATGCCCAGGCTTCCCGAGCCCGCAAACAGATCAAGGACCCGAAGCCCCTCAATATCGATAGCCATTCCCTGGGTCAGGATATCGAAAACGGCGCCGCGCACGCGATCGGTGGTTGGCCTGATGGCTGACGATCTTGCCGTCGCCAGGCGGCGCCCTTTAAGACGTCCGCCGGTGACGCGCATACCTATCCCGCTTTTTTGCCGCAGGTCGTGACTTTGTGATGATTGGCGGTGGCGGAGAAACGGCGTCAAAATCAGCCCCCGCCTCGCTGCTTAAGCGCTCCCCGAGCTGACTTTTCAGCACTTTCGATTTCACCTCGCGCACCCCGGCCGGCGCCAGTGAACCCAGTTGAAACGGTCCGAACGAAATACGGATCAATCGGTTTACGGTCAGGCCAAGGGTCGCAAGAACGATCTTAACCTCGCGGTTCTTGCCTTCCCGCAAGGCCACCTCCAGCCATTGGTTGGCCCCCTGGGTGCGCTCCAGCGTTGCGACGATCGCGCCATAGTTCACGCCCTCGACCGTTATTCCTGCTCGCAGCTTATCCAGGGATGTCTGATCGGTTTTGCCAAAGGCGCGAACTCGGTACTTGCGCAGCCAGCCGGTTTTGGGCAACTCCAGAACCCGCTTGAGACCTCCGTCGTTCGTTAAAAGCAACAGGCCCTGCGTTGTCATGTCGAGGCGCCCGACAGGCATGACCCGGGGAAGACCAGAGGGCAAGGTATCGTAGATGGTTCTGCGCCCGCGCGGATCATGGGCCGCGGTCAGGACACCCGCGGGCTTGTGGTATAACCACAAGCGAGTCCGCGCCCGCGCAGGCAAAGGAATATTGTCGATCGCAATCGTATCGCGAGGGCCTACCCGTGTGGCGGGGGTCTCTATTACGCTGCCGTTGAGAGCAACCCGGCGCTGGGCGATGAGTGCCTCCGCCGCACGGCGCGAACAATAGCCTGAGCGGGCAATAACCTTGGCGATGCGCTGCGCGACATTCTTGCTGTTTGCGGCGTCACTGACGTCACTGGCTGCCATGCTCCCCGCCCTGCGTTGCGGTGCCGCCACCGGGGCCGACCCTGGAGACAATCAGGTCTGCCGCGGCAAACAGCCGTTTGGCGGCACGTTTGACATCCTCAAGCGTAACGGCCGCGATCAGGTCATTGCGCTTGTTGATATAGTCAATCCCCAGGTTGTCGCGCTGGATATCCACGAGTTGACGGGCAATTTTGGCAGACGAATCAAAGCGCAGGGGATAGGAGCCAATCAAATATTGTTTGGCCTTGTCGAGTTCGTCCTGGGTTGGTCCCTGCAAAGCCATTTTGTCGATTTCGCCCTTAATGATCGAGAAGGCCTCTCTGGCGCGATCGCTGCGGGTGGCTACGCCACCAACAAACAGGGCCGAGTGGTCATAAGGCAGCAGGTAGGTGTAGACAGAATAGGCCAAGCCGCGCTTTTCCCGCACTTCCTGGAACAAACGGGAAGAGAACGCGCCACCGCCAAGAATATAGCTGGCGACAAAAGCGGGGATGAAATCCGGGTCGTGGCGCTTGACGCCGCGCCCGCCGAACTGAAACACGGTCTGGGGAATATCCAGATCAACATGACGGCTGACCCCAGGGGTGGCCTTGATTTCCGCAATTGGCGTGAGGGAAGCGTTTTCCGGCAGGGCACCGAATATCGTATCAAGAAGTAAAGCCAGGCTAGCAGCGTCAATATCGCCAACAACCCCAATGTGTAGATGCTCGCGGGCCATGATCGCCTTGTGAAAGGCACGCAAATCATCAGCCGAAATTTTTGCAAGGGTCTCAAGCTTGCCGTCATGGGCGCGCCCGTAGGGATGATTGGGATAGGCCGCCTTAAACCAGGTCCGGGCGGCGATGTCTTCGGGGTCGTTCTCGCGCTGGCGAATGGAGGCTGCAACCTGTGCACGGATGCGCTCCAGGGGTTGGAGATCAAAACGCGGGCTTGTGATGGCCAGCTTCAACAGCCGCGCGGCCTCATCAAGGTTCTGTGTCAATGTCGAGAGGTTGCCATAGAAGTAGTCCCGCCCCACATCGAATGACAGACGAATGGTGTGTTCCTCAAGGGCGGTCTGGAAGGCTTGGCTGTCAAGATCACCGGCGCCCTCGTCGAGCATACCGGACAGGATATTGGCCCGCCCGAGTTTGTCGGGAGGGTCCTGGGTGGACCCGCCGGAGACAGCAAAGTTCAGGGTAACCAGAGGAATGCCGCGCTCTTCCACCAGCCAGGCCTCAATCCCGCCGGGACTGATAACCCGCTGAATCTGCGTACCGGCGCCTTCCGTTTGCTGTGTGGGGTCTGTCAGTGGTGCTGTGTCCGCGCCCGCCATTGTTGCTGTGCCTGCCTGTGCTATGATCGCCACGCAAGAGACGGCTGCTGCATATGGCTTCATGCTCTGCCAAATGCTCTGCCAAATGCTCTGCCAGATCTTCTGCCAAATGTTAAATCTCACGCGTCTTTTCTCCCATGTGTTGTCGACGAAACGCCGCCTCCCGTCAAGACTTCGATTGGCCCGCGCCCCATCATGAAGTTGATCTGCCAAAATCCCAAGCCGTGTGTTGGGCCTTGATAGAGCCCAGTGGGGACCCATCCTGGGCGATCAATTCGCGTGCGTTGCGGGGGGTGCGGCCTGCTGAGCGGAGGCGCTTGAGCTTTGCGACGGAACCAGATAACCCGTTGCGCTGCGCGTGAGTTGCAAATAGGAAAGGGCGGCCTTTTTCACATCCTCAGCGCTCACCGTCTTGATCCTACCGGGCCATTGCTGTACGTCCTGAACCGTCAACCCGGTGGTCAGCGCGGTGCCGAAAATGCGCGCCATGGAAGTTTGATTGTCAAGGGCATAGACGGCCTCGGCAATGAGCTTGGCCTTGGCGCGGGCCAGCTCTTTGGGCTCAACGCCGTTAGCCGCCACATTCTCTATGACCGCATCCATGGCGGCTTCCAGTTCTTCCAAAGTCGTTTTGCCGCGCGGAATGGCGTAAACGCCGAACCGTGTGGCATCAAGGGCGTTGCCCTGATACCAGCTGCCTGCGCTGGCGGCCATCTTGCCGTCCACAACGAGAGCCCGATACAGTCGGCTGGTGGAGCCCCCACCAAGAATTTCCGAAAGAACATCCAAAGCCTCGGCCTCGCCGGGCCTGGCGGTATTATAAGAAGGAACGAGATAAAACCGATAAAGGGTTGGCTGTCCCACTTTATGGTCGTAGAGCCAGGCTTTTCGCTGCACGCGCGGCTCCGGTTCCACAGGGCGCCGACGCGCCCCCGGTTCGGCGCGGCGCTCAAGCTTGCCGTAAGTCTCTTTAGCCAGAGCAATAACAGTATCAGCCTCGACATCGCCAGCAACAACCAGAACCGCATTGTTGGGGGTGTAATAGGTTTTATAAAAATCAATCGCATCCTCACGGCTCAGATTGACGATCTCGTGCTCCCAGCCAATGACTGGCAGCCGATAGGGGTGGTGTTGAAAGAGCGCCGATTGTACGGCTTCAACGAGCTGTGAGGACGGGTCATTTTCGATACGCGCGCGCCGCTCCTCAAGAACCACATCGCGCTCCGGCAAAACGTCTTCTTGCGCGAGGGTCAGATTCAACATCCGGTCCGCCTCAAACTTCATCATGGTTGCCAGATGCTGTTTTGAGACCCGCTGAAAATACGCCGTATAGTCGGTAGAGGTGAAGGCGTTTTCGTTGCCCCCCAGCGCATTAACAGTTTTTGAAAATGTATCTTTGGGGTAAAGGGGCGTTCCCTTGAACATGAGATGCTCAAGGAAATGGGCGATGCCCGACTTGCCCGGCGGTTCATCGGCACCGCCGATACGGTACCAGATCATGTGGGTAACAACCGGTGCCCGATGATCGGGAATAACCACCACCTGAAGGCCGTTATCAAGAGTGGTTTGGGTAACATTGGCACCAAACACAGGCACCGATCCGTTTTGCGCGGATACGGGAATATTCATTATAGCCACCAAAGACAGAACGACGACAAAGAGGGCCCGCCCTTTAGACGCTAAACAGGCGCAAAACGCAAGAGATGCATTGACTCCGCCGCACCGGATCTCATTTAAATATTTCCGTATCATGAGGATTCCTCAGCCAGCCGGCATCGCCGTGCTACAGATGCTCTGCGGTTCGTTGTTGTCTGATTATGTTAACGTTAGCAGGGGAAAGTTTCTTGATCGTTGTGGATTGATCATCCAGGACCCGCCAGACGGGGGTAATTTCGTCCATGGGAATGCCGCGCTCAAGGGCTTCAAACGCCGCCTCGGCCACAGTGCGCAGATGAATGCCTGTGACAACGGGGCAACTCTTGTCAGCGCCATGGGCTTGCGCAAGTTTGTGGCGCATGGTCTTCAAGTCTGAAGTCACGCCCTCGGGAAGGGCACGAATGTAAGCGTCTACAAGTTTGGCTGTGGGCAACAACATCATCTCGCCTTCATTAATGTCTGCAAAGCGTTTGGGCGCAACCTTGACTTCATGAGGGCGCGGATCGTTTAATTTTTCTGTCCATGATTTCATTGGCCATTCCATCATTTTGAAAAATATCTATTGGCACAATACCAGGGGCCCCTGCCCTTTGCGTCCCACATACACAACACGGTGGTCGTGAAATCATTTTATTAAAACGCCTCGCCAATCAACGAGAAATAAAAACGGATACGGCGGTGCTACCTGTTTTTGTTGAACAAGCGGTAAAATAATCCCTGCTTTTCTTCTTCTCCCTTCGACAGGCTCTTCGGCGCGTCCGGAGAAAACTCGCGCAAGTGTGTTGGCGGTTCCGTTAAGGAGCGGCGGACGATATTGCCCTGTTGGTCACGCAACGCCTCGCGCTGCTGCATGCGCCGGTAGGCCTCCATAGCCCGCTTATTGCGCTCAGCGATGGTTTGCGCGCTCTCGTCACCACTTTCACGTGCCGCCCGGAGGCGCTTGCCTTCGTCGATGATTGCCTGCAATTCTTGCTTGCTTAAGGTGCGTTTTTCCGGCTCAGGTTGGGGAGGAGCGTAGGAAGGGTGTGGCAAACTGGCCTCAAGTGGAACCTCCAGTGTGCTGCGCTCCTGGTACTCAATGGTCTTTTTCTTCTGTTGCTTGATCCCAAGCGCGGCCAAGGGACCACCGATTAACTGACGATCAAGCTCCGCGACCGTTTTGCCCACATCAGAGCACGCACCCAAGGTGCCCGCTGCCAGCCCCATAGTCCCCACAATCACGATTGTCTGCCTGTTTATGGCTCCGATAATTTTCATCAGTCTCTCTTCTCCCCGGATCGGCCCTTAGCCACGATCCACCCCATAACATGCTTCAATGTTTAATGTTTAATGTTTAACGTTGAATGTTTAACGTTGAATGTTTGATATTTGATCGCCAAAGACAGGGCCCCCAGTCCCTAAAATACCGAAACCCCCATGCCCGCGGTCACGATTTTCATTCCGCACCTTACTCCGTGTTTGTGTCGGAAACACGACCATTTCTTATCGAGTCGTACAGCACGCCGATTAATCCGGCAACAATCCAAACATCGGCCAGGTTAAACACGGGCCAATTGAACGCGCCCAGGTGAAAATGAAAAAAGTCGGCGACTTTTCCGTAAAGCAAGCGGTCGGCCACGTTTCCCAATGCACCGCCAATGATAAGCCCCAGCGATAACGCCACCAGCCGGCTTGTGGCGCGATAGAGCCAAAATAAAAATACCAACGTAAGTATGACCGACAGACCAATAAGCACCACGGGGCCTATACCACCGAGAAGTCCGTAACTGACCCCCGTGTTCCAATGCAGGACAATATTCAGAAAAGGGGTGACCGCCCACCCGTCTCCAGCTTTCAGGCCAAGACCGTGAAGCATATAGGTCTTGTGCACCTGATCAAGGCCGAAGACGATACCGGCGACAATCAAACCAAGGGCAGATACCGCTCGCGATGAACTGGTTCTATCAAAAGACATCATGTTTCAGGACCCGAGCAGTTTGATGGCGATAACCACCAAGGCAAGCGCTGCCCCATAAATGGCATAGCGGCCAAGGCGTCCGCGCGCCCGGTCCTGCGCCGCCAGCGCTTCCAGCGTCTCGTCGTCAAGGCGCAGTCCCCTTACCGCCATTTGCGCAAGACGTTTGTTGGTAGTCTCGGCGCGTTCTATCAACTCCGGCAGATCGCTAACCAACCGGGCAACGGCCTTAGCGCTCGCTCCAACCTCGCGCATCTTAGCTCCGGGCCCGAGATGGTCTTCCATCCATTGGCGCACAACCGGCTCCGCGGTGGCCCACATGTTCAGCTCCGGGTCCAGCATGCGCGCCACGCCTTCCACCACAACCATGGTTTTTTGTAGCAGAATCAACTGCGGTTGCGTTTTCATATCGAAAAGCTCGGTGACCTCAAACAACTGGGTCAGCAGGCGGGCCATGGAAATGTCCTTGGCCGAACGCCCGTGCAAGGGTTCCCCGATGGCTCTCAAGGCCTGGGCGAAGTCGTCGATGGCGTGGGTGTCGGGAACATAATTGACCTCAAAATGCACCTGCGCTACCCGGGTATAGTCGCGCCTGATAAAACCAAACAGGATCTCCGCCAGCGCCCGCCTGTCGCGCGTACCCAAACGCCCCATAATACCAAAATCCACGGCAACAATATTGCCATTGCTGTCCACAAACAGATTGCCCTGGTGCATATCCGCATGAAAGAACCCGTCGCGCAACGCATGACGCAGGAATGATTGCATCAGGGTGCGCGCCAGGGCTTTCAGGTCATGCCCTTGTGCGCCCAACGCCTGCACGTCGTGAATAGGGGTTCCGGTGATCCATTGCGTGGTGAGGACGTTTTTTGCCGTGCAGACCCATACCACGTCGGGAATGGTAAATCCGGGATCGTTGGCGCGAGCGATATTGTCGCGCATTTCCGACAAGGCTGCGGCTTCAAGACGCAAATCCATCTCCAAAGCAACCGATTGCGCAAGCGTATCCACCACAGCCCGCGGACGAAGACGCCTGGCCGCGGGCACGAACCGCTCCGCCAATTCGGCACCCAGGGTAAAACTGTCCAGATCGCGGCGAAAGCGGGCCTCTATCATCGGCCGCAGCACCTTGACGGCAACCTCGCGATGGTTTTCGTTGCTGTTTTGCCGCTTATCCCTATGGCCGGGCTTTGCCGGACCCGCTGAACGGATCTGATCGCGCGGGGCCGCGGGACCCATCTCCTCATAGTCCGCATACGGCTTGAACTGAGGGCCGGTGTCTGGTTCCAAAGGTACGGGTTCCTGCGTATCCTGTTGCCCACGACGTAGGGTGGCCCGGTGTACCTGGGCAATCGAGGCGGCAGCGACCGCCGGACCGAAGCTCTCGAAAATGTCCTTGATCTTTGCCCCGAGCGCGGCCTCAATCGCAGCCTGTGCCTGATCCTGTTCAAAAGCAGGCATGCGGTCTTGCAACGCCTCCAGGTCCCGTGCGGCCTTACTGCCAACGAGGTCCGGGCGGGTTGCAAGAAACTGTCCCAACTTGACATAGGAGGGCCCAAGTTTGGTGAGCGCCTGAGCAAGCGTTGCCTGACGCGAGCGCCGTTTGGCCTCACTGCGAGTCAAGAGGTTTGCAAGGTTGACAAGGGGGCGCGCACTTGCGGGCATCAGGCTCGCGTCAAAAATGCCGAAAAAACCCTCCCGCGCCAGCACAAAACCGGCACGCAAAAGGCGCAGCAAAGCTCCAAGACGCCTCATCGGTACCCATCCCCTATCCCCATTCGGACCAGGGGCAACATCACCTGAAGGGCCGTACCGTTTTGCTGGTAATTTTCGTTGTGAAGGGAGCTACGCAATTTTCCGTCGCATTCTTTAGGCAAAACGCCAACCCGCATGGATGGCGACAATGCCGCAGCTCAGATTTCGATGCTGGACGTGGGAGAATCCGGCGCGCGTAATCATATCGGCAAAGCGCGCCTGATTGGGAAAGCGGCGAACGCTCTCAACAAGATATTGATAAGGTGCTGCATCACCAACAATCATGGCACCGAGCCTGGGGACAATTTCAAAGGAATATCGTTCATAAATGGCCTCAAGAAATGGCGCCTGCATTTGGCTCAGCTCAAGACAGATAAACCGCCCCCCCGGACGCAAGACCCGGTAGGCCTCCGCAAGGGCCTTTTGCTTATCCGGCACGTTGCGAATACCAAAGGCGATTGTATAGGCGTCGAACTGGCGATCGGCAAACGGCAGCGCCTCGGCGTTAGCCTTGACAAACCGCAGATTTGCCGCAAGGGCCTTGGCCTCATGGGTGGCCCGCCGCTGGCCTTCCTTAAGCATCGCCTCGTTGATGTCAACAACCGTAATGTCCACACCCTTGCCGCCGGCTTTGGCCACACGAAAGGCTATATCCCCCGTTCCCCCTGCCACATCAAGGACACGGAAGGTGCGCCGCGGGTGCCGCGGCGGCTGTAGCCAAGCCACCATCGCGTCCTTCCATAGCCTGTGCAGACCACCGGATACAATATCGTTCATAATGTCGTAGCGATGGGCAACCGTATCGAACACGGTATCAACGCGCGCTTGCTTTTCGCTCTGCTTGATGCGCGCGAAGCCAAACGAAGTCTCTGGGTCTTTTGTTTTGTGCGGGTTTCGTGTCATGATCATGCCCCGGTCACTCGCCAAGAAAGAACCGCAAATTGGATTCTCGCCCTATAATCTGGATTCTCACCCTATAATAATGCAAAAGCGCTTCCCACGCCATGCAATTCCCGCTATTGGAGCAAGTCATATCTTGATAGAGAGCCGCAAATGTTTCACGTGAAACATTGTATAGCGAAGCGCAATATAGCAAAGCGCATCAACATTAATAAGCTGGAAACGTCTATTGACCACCTGGCCAGCCCGCTAGAGCGTGTACAAAAAGCCCATGCCGCTGGAATAGCCTGGCGTAAAATAGCCTGGCGTAAAGATGAAAAGTTCCCATGCCTGAATTGCCCGAGGTTGAGACAATAAGACGCTATCTGGCACCGGTTTGGCAGGGGCGCCGGATCGCGCGGGTGCATCTTCGGCGCCCGGATTTACGGTTTGCCTTTGCGCCGGATTTCCGTGCGCGTCTTGAGGGGCAGCAGGTAACCAGCCTCGGGCGCCGTGCCAAATATCTCCTTGCTGATCTGGAGTCAGGTGACGTGTTGGTTATGCATCTGGGAATGACAGGCGCTTTCTTTTATAATCCTCCAAACGCCGGCAAATCACAAATAACATCCAGCACGCAGAAACCCTCACACAAGCAGGGGCGCCATGATCACGTGGCCTTCAGTTTGAGCGATGAGGGCGAGATCGTCTATAATGATCCGCGCCGGTTCGGCTTTATGAAGATTATCCCGCGGGTGAATTTTGATGAACATCGGCTGTTTCGCCATCTTGGCGTGGAGCCAACGGGGAATGGGTTTACGCCGCAGGTGCTGGCGCGGGCTTGCGCGAAGAAGCACGTGACTTTAAAATCGGCGCTCATGGACCAGCGAGTTGTGGCCGGACTTGGGAACATTTATGTATGCGAGGCGCTTTTTCGGGCGCGCCTTTCGCCACTGCGCCAGGCGTCGACTCTGATGCTCAAGTCTGATAGACCAGCAAGTCGCACGGTGCGCCTTGTGGATGCCGTTCGCGCGGTCATTGACGCGGCGATTGCTGCTGGTGGATCAACCCTGTCCGACTTCGTTCATACCGATGGAACACCGGGCTATTTCCAGCATGAATTCCTGGTTTACGGACGCAAGGCGCAAAAATGCTTGCGAGAGCGTTGTAGCGGGCGCGTTAAGCGCATTGTTCAGTCAGGCCGGTCAACATTTTACTGCCCGCGCTGTCAGCGCTAAAGAGGGTGTGCGAACGAACATCTGTGGATAAGATAAAGGTGCCAATGCGCGGCGGTAATGCCTTGCAATAGATTGGAACGTCCAAAGGCGGCTTTAACGGGGTATCCAGTTCTTACGGAGCCGTGCACGGCATGACTTGGAGGAAAGAGAGTAATCCATGGCCTATGAAACCATTATTGCTGAGACACGCGGGCGCGTTGGCTTGATCACCCTTAACCGATCTCAAGCCTTAAATGCGCTCAATAGCGCGTTGATCCGTGAACTGAATGAGGCCCTAGGCGGCTTCGACGATGACAAAGCGGTTGCGTGTATTGTTCTGACCGGCTCGGACAAGGCGTTTGCCGCGGGCGCTGACATCAAGGAAATGCGCGATTTCACCTTCGCTACGGCCTATGGGAAGGATTTCCTGGCCTCCTGGGAGCATATTCTGCGCATTCGCAAGCCGGTTATCGCGGCGGTTGCCGGCTATGCCCTTGGGGGCGGATGCGAGTTGGCTATGATGTGTGACTTCATTTTGGCCGCTGACAATGCCCGTTTCGGGCAGCCGGAGATCTCTTTGGGTATTCTGCCTGGCGCCGGTGGCAGCCAGCGCCTGGCGCGCTCTATTGGCAAATCGAAAGCCATGGAAATGTGCCTGACCGGGCGGACCATGGACGCCCATGAAGCGGAAAGTTGTGGTCTTGTCAGTCGCGTGGTACCGCTTGCGGAACTGATCGACGAGGCGGTAAAGACCGGTGAAAAAATCGCCGACATGTCACGTCCTGCGGTGATGATGACCAAGGAGAGCATTAATCGCGCCTACGAGACACCATTAAGCGAGGGTTTGCGCTTTGAGCGTCGCCTGTTCTATGCCGCTTTTGGCCTCAAGGACCAGAAGGAGGGCATGGACGCGTTTATCGAAAAACGCCAGGCGCGGTTTAAAAATAAATAGCTGGAAACGTCTATTTACTGGCTAGATCAGCATGGGGTTAGCTTTACCCATTTTGCTATAGCCAGCCCGCTCCCCCGCCTTGGGCCCTAAAAGCTATAAAGAGGAGCGGGCGGGTGATGCAGTTATTGGACGTGCTCAGCTGAGCACCAGATATCAACATAAATGAGTAGGAAATTACTTATACTCTTTATAAGAGCGTTTATCATACCTTTAATGCAACCTGTTCGTTAGCCACGAGATAGACACAAAATCGAATAGACTTGCAACTTGTCCCGTTTGATGGTCCTCTACGACCTAGGAAAAGGGGACCCAAACAAGACTAATCTGGCCTGTTGACGTACAAACCCTTAACGGATACATGTCGCAGTGAGGGTGTCTGCAGAGCCACAACCGGGCGGTGTTGCGCCGTCGAATGATAAAGGAACGTAGGAGCTTGTCATGAGCAACGAATTTGCCCGATTATCTCGATACTCCGTTCAGGCGCGCCGGGCGCTGCTGGTAATGGTGACGGTTTTTGCCGTTTTTTTTGTGCTTGCCGGTCCGCGCCCCGCACGGGCGCTTTCCGACAATTCCATTGAGGCGCTGATTGATCGTCTGGCGCAAATGGATGGGGTCGAGGTGAGCCATGAAGGTCTCACGAGTGATGCGGCAGGCAATGTGGATATTGACACGCTGTCCGTTTCCTTTGCCGACAGTATGAAGGCCACTATCAAGGGCGTGCGCGTTACCGGGTTCGCCCAGGGGTCAGAGAACGAAATTAGCGCTTCCTACGTTGCCATCAAGTCATTGGCGTTTGAGTGGGAGCCGATTGGTGAGGCGTTCGTTGTTCACGATATTGAATTCATCAATCCACGTCATGATTTCGACGTTGCAGCGCAGACCCTGATTGATGAGACCTTTACGATGCTGAATGCATCTTACAGAGGAATTAAAGGGTTTTCGGCGGACGAAATCCGTTCAGCCCGTGTTGACATGGGGGCGGCGCTGGCGCTTGTTCCGCCGATGGACCCTGCCGTTGGCAATGACGTCCCGTATAAAGACTTTTACAAGAATTTAGTGCTCTTCAATTTTGGCGGTGGCAGGATCGAGAGGATGGAGATCGGTGGCTACCAGTTTAGCCAAAAGATAGAAGAGTTGGACGCTTCACTTGAATATCTGCCCATGGTCACCCATGATATCGACTACACCGTTTTAGAGCACCTCTTGGCACCGAGCGCCTATCAGGATGGCAAAGGAGACGAGCAGTGGGTCACGGTTCAGGGCCACAGCTCGCTGGAGGGCATCGTCGGACGCCTGGGTGACATATCCCTTGAGATGGGGCCGATCACGGGTGGCCCTATTTATATGCGTCAGTTAAAAGATGTGGGTACCATTGCCGCTTTCGGGCGTTTGATACGCATGGGACTGGAGGCTGGCAGCGCTGAAGACATGGCCCCCACTCCTGAGCCTGAAGATGTGGCCGCTATTATCGGAGTTCTGGACAGATTCCGTATGGAGAGCATGGAATTCAGCGGGATGCGTGTAAAGGGAACCATCTCAGAGGACGGAAAAGCCATCGACGCCTCGGTTGGGAAAATCAGTTTTGAGGAATTCACCCTTGCCGAATTGGATGATTTTACCATAGAGAATATCGATGTCTCCTATGGGGGGCGAAAAATCGTTACTCACGAGCTGTTCAGGCTCGCGCAAGTTAACTTTGTCGATGTCAACAGGCTGGCGGAGCTTGCTTTTGCGGCGATGACAGCCAATAATGCCGACGATCTGGCGGTTCAGGATATGGTGTTGGATTTTATTCCCCAGATAGGCCTTGTGCAGGCGCGTGGTATGCGGATGTTGGCAATCCCCGGTCAGGAAATCAGCTATGATCTGGCTGAGTTCCGCTCAGGCAACTATATAGGTAGAATTCCAACCCAGTTGGGCCTGACTATTGAAAACCTCAAGGTGCCAGCAGGATTGATAACGGATCCGCGTGCACAAGAGGTGATCACAGGACTGGGTTATGAAGAGCTCGGGGGCAATCTGTCAATTGATCTGTCCTGGGATGAAGCAAGCCAAACAGTAACCTTGAAAAACACACGGCTTGAAGGTTACGATGCCGCCACCCTCTCCCTTGAGGCGGAAGTCACCGGTGTTCCCCGTGAGTTCCTTGAAAACCCGGAAGATAACTATCCTACCGCCATGTTTGCGTCATTGAAATCGGCACAGGTCTCGGTTTCCGACAATTCGTTGCTTGGTCGGGCGCTGTCCATGCTAAGTGCACAAACAGGACAGCCGCCTGAACAGCTAAAGCAAATGGTCATGTTTAAGTTGTCAGGTCTGGCGGGGGCGTTCACAACGCCGGAGTTCTCGCAGGTGGTCACAGAAGCCGCGCAGGCGTTTCTGGAGGCCCCTGATAACCTGAGTGTCTCTGTAAAACCGCCGACACCTGTGCCCGCGATGCAAATCATGTTGATGGCTCAAGAGCCCGCCCAATTGATTGAGATTTTGGGTGTCGAAATCCAAGCCAATCAGTAGTCAATAATTAAAATAATTAGCATGCATGGCAACGGACCTGACTGTATGTTGTGCACGGCGGGGGATTCGTTTTGCGGGTGATGGACCTTATTTACCCCCGGTTATGGATAATACCAGCGGTATTGCTTTTGGGCGGATGAGATCAAACAGAGCAACGGCTTTGGACTGAAACAGATTGCGGAGACAGACTGATGCTGCAGACGATACCCTCAAAACCCGATTTGCGGTCGGATAGGCTTGCCAAGATTGCCCGGCTACTGGCCACGACTATGGGTTTGGCCGGGCTTGCGATCTTTGCTTCTGTCGTATCGGTTTTGGCGCAGACCGGCGATGGCGATCGCCCGACCACACGTCCGGCTACAATAGTGATAACTGGAACTGGTGTTGTCACGGTCATGCCGGATATTGCCATTGTGCACTTGGGGGTTGAAACCGCGGCGCAGGGAGCAAAAGCGGCACTTGATGAAAACACCCGCATCATGACCGATCTCATTGCGATGTTAAAAGAACAAGGCATTGAAAAGCGCGATATTGCCACGGCGCACTTTGACTTGCAGCCACGATATGACCGCAACAGGGTGCAAGGTAGCGCAGGACCTGAGGCTCCGCGCATCGTAGGGTATGTGGTCTCCAACAGTGTTAATGTGCGGGTCCGGCGCTTGCAGGAGACCGGTTCCATTCTCGATCGGGCGGCGCGCGCCGGTGCAAATCGGTTTTCGGGGGTGCGGTTCACGCTATCTGAACCTGCGCGGGACAGAAACGAGGCGCGAAAGCGCGCCGTTGCCGATGCCCGTAGCAAGGCAGAACTGATCGCAAAGGCGGCGGGTGTCCGTCTTGGGCGCATCGTGTCGATCAATGAAGCGGGTGGCAGACCGCGTCCGATGCTCTATGCCCGCTCGGCCGAGTTGCAAATGGCTGATGCACCGGTGCCTATTGAGGTCGGCGAGCAGGAAATTTCTGTCTCCCTCACCATGACCTGGGAATTGGTTCAATAATACCTGATACGCTCTAAGACGGCAGCGCCGCCAGTTCTTCAGGCAAGGCGTGCGCCCACTGACTGATTGATCCGGCCCCAAGAAACAGAACATAGTCGCCAGCACGTGCCGTCTCTAAAATGATGTTTGCTAAAGTGCGGGGATCATCAAGGGCCTGCGCGTCCCGGTGCCCGCCGGCGCGAATACCGCGGACAAGCGCCTGATGATCCGCACCCGCAATCGGCGCCTCACCGGCTTCATAAACGGGGGTGATCAGAACCTTGTCGGCATTTTGAAAACAGCCGCAAAAATCATCGAACAGGCTCGCCAGGCGCGTATATCGATGGGGCTGCATGATGGCGATGATGCGTCCGGAGCAGGCCTCTCGTGCCGCCGCCAAAACCGCCGATATCTCGACCGGATGGTGGGCATAATCGTCAAAAATCGAAACATCGCGCCAGGTCCCCGTCAGACTGAAGCGCCGTTTGACTCCAGCAAAATCCGACAGACCCGATCTGATGGCGGCATCATCGACCCCCAGGTGATGGGCAACGCATGCGGCTGCTGTCGCGTTCAGCACATTGTGATGCCCGGGCATGGGCAAGTTCAAGTCTTCAAGTATGGTGCTTGTCCCTGCATAGCGATCACGCAGCTTCAAACTGAAATTCGCCCGTGGCCCCTGGGTGCGCTCACAGAGTATCTGCACATCCGCTTGCGGCGTTGTGCCGTAGGTGAATAGGCGTTTGTCCTCAATGCGCCGCACCAGGGTTTGCACCTGCGGATGATCAAGGCACATGACTGAAAACCCGTAAAAAGGAATGTTCTCGACAAAAGCCCGGAACGCGTCTTGCACCGCAGCAAAATCCCCATAGTGGTCGAGATGTTCCGGATCCACGTTGGTGACAATCGCCACGTCGGCGGGCAGTTTGACAAATGTCCCGTCAGATTCGTCCGCCTCAACCACCATCCAGTCACCGGTGCCCATACGCGCATTTGTGCCATAGGCGTTGATAATGCCGCCATTAATCACCGTGGGATCAAACCCTCCCGCTTCAAGAAGGGCTGCCACCATAGAGGTGGTCGTGGTCTTGCCATGGGTGCCGGCAACCGCAACACAGGACTTGAAACGCATCAGTTCCGCCAGCATTTCAGCGCGGCGAACAATTGGTAAAAGGCGCATGCGCGCCTCACGCAGCTCCGGGTTATCCCGTCCGATGGCTGACGATATAACCACGACCTGGGCTTCATCAATATGCTTTGCGTCATGCCCCACATAGACGCGGACGCCCTTTTCGCGCAGACGCGTCACATTGGCATTGTCCGCCAGGTCGCTCCCCTGGACTTGATAGCCAAGCGCTACGAGCATTTCCGCAATGCCGCTCATGCCAATGCCCCCGATGCCGATAAAGTGAATGGGGCCGATGGTTTGCGGAACCTTCATGAGTCTTCCTCCTCGCAGATACGAGAGCGTGTCATGTCTTAATAGAGATGTCCACAAGTCAATATGTAAAAAAGCCAATACCGCTTGTATCAGGGTCTGGCGCGACCGCGCCCGGAAGCAAGCTCTTCGACCATATCCGCAAGCTTTTTAACAGCAAGACCGTCGGCTGTCGATGCAGCTTTGGCGGCTGTGCTCACCAGGATTTCCGGTGTCTCAATAAGCCTGCGCAATTGCTTTGCCAGATCCTTGGGGGTCAAGTCCGCCTGTTCCACCAGCCACGCGCCGCCAGCACCCGCCAGGACCGCGGCATTTTCCCGCTGATCATGGTCAAGCGCATTGGGTAAGGGAACCAGTATCGCCGGGCGGCCAATGACTCCCAACTCCGCAACCGTTGACGCCCCGGCGCGAGATATGATCAGATGCGCCCGCGCTATCCTCTCCGGCATGCGGTTAAAGAAGGGTGCGATTTCCACCTCATGCTTTAGATCAAGACCGGAAAGCATACGGCGGGTTCTGTCCAAATCCTCGGAGCGGCACTGCAGCGTCAAAGCGATGCGTTGGCGCACAGGTGTGGGCAAAGCTGCCAGAGCATTGGGAACAATCTCGCTAAAAACGTGCGCTCCCTGGCTACCACCAAAGACCAACAGTTTGAAAGGTGCGGACTCATTTACAAGAGCCTGAGCGTCATAGGAAACGTCGGCGGCTTCGATAACGGCATCACGCACGGGTATCCCTACAACCACATCATGCGGCCTCTGACCTTTTGTGGTCGCCAGACCCAGGGCGACCTTGTCCACAAAGCGCGCAAGCAATTTGTTCGCGCGTCCCAAAACGGCGTTTTGCTCCTGCACCGCCGTGGGTACGCGGCAAGACCAAGCGGCGATAATAGGGGGAACACTTGGGTAACCGCCAAAGCCGATTGCCGCCAGAGGCTTATGGCGCTTGATATGTTTACGGGCCTGATAAATTCCGCGCGCCATCACCAGACAGGCTTTTGCAACCGCCAAAGGCGCGCGTTGCGAAGGGGTTGCGCAGGCAATGATGTCTATCGTATCGGCAGGAAAATCCTGGGTGTAGCGCTCGGCACGGGTATCGCTCATCAAGACAATCCCATAACCGCGCTGGCGCAACTCACCAGCCAGCGCCTGGGCTGGAAACAAGTGACCGCCTGTTCCACCGGCGGCCAGGACGATTATATTTTTTTCCCGCATGGCACGCTCAAGCTGTGGCGGCAACGCGCGGGCGTTGATGCCTGTGGACTTTGCTCAGGCGGGACAGGTCAGGTTTTTTACGCGCAAGGGCGAGGACAAGCCCCATCCCGATCGCACTCGAGAGCAAAGAAGAGCCTCCATAGGAAACAAATGGCAAGGTCATCCCCTTAGCGGGCAGGAGCTCAAGATTGACCGCAATATTGATAACCGCCTGTAACCCAAACATCACGCTCAAGCCCGAGATCGCCAGACGAGAGAACAGGCTCTCCTGGCTCAGCCCAAGCCAAAGGCTACGTAACACCACAAAGGCCACCAGGCCAAGGAGCACGAGGCAAAAGACAATGCCGAACTCCTCACCCACAACAGCGAACGTAAAGTCGGTATGAGAATCGGGCAAACGCCATTTGACCGTCCCCTCGCCGGGGCCCGTCCCCAACCAGCCTCCGTTGAGAAACGAGTCCTTGGCACGGTCAACCTGAAACGTATCTCCCGAACTAGGGTCAAAGAAGCGATCGAACCGGCTCCCCACATGCGGAAACATGATATAGGCCCCTACCAGACCGGCGATGAGCGCGGCCGCCAGAAGCCCGACCCACAACCAGGATACACCGGTTAAGAAAAGTAACGCGCCCCAAACCATTGTCATAAGAAAGGTCTGCCCCAGGTCGGGCTGCATCAACAACAGCCCCGCAAATGCGGCAAAAAGACCAAGGGCGATCAGATACCCAGGCATATCCGGACGCCGGCGGCTCTCCGACAAGGCCCAGGCGGATAGAACAACAAACGCCGGCTTCATAAACTCCGAGGCCTGCAAGGAAAATCCGGCAATACGCAGCCACCGGCGCGCGCCCTTTATGTCCTCCCCGATAGCCAAGGTCAAAATCATCAGACCTGCACTACCCAAAGCAAGAAAAAGAGCGAAACGGCGTACCTGGCGGCTTTTGAGAAAGGATATTCCGATAAGCAACACCCACGCGATAACCAAAAAATAAATGTGCCGCTTTACAAAATGAAAGCTCTCTAGTCCAATGCGTCCGGCAACCGGCGGACTGGCGGCAAATGACATGACCAGACCGGAGATAGCCAGGACAATAAGCGCGGCAATCATCAGCCGATCCACAGTATGCCACCAGGCGGCGAAAGCACTTTTACTGGCGCGACTGACCATAGTGACCTCCTTAGAGCGTGTCAGGTCTTACTAGACGCAATTCTGTTTCTCGATTGGCGAGGCGATACCCATGCTCAAGGCGATCGAAGAGCGATGTTTATCCATCTCTCGAGAGCGGCTTGGGCGCGGGCGTTGCGCCCATCGGAAACCCGAAGGGGCGCTTTTGCTATAAATTTCAGGGCGATCAGCTTTATGGCGTTAGCTTTACCCTTGGCAACATGGGTACAGCTAACGCCATGCTGATCTAATATGAACCTTAAGTCTCTTGCAAATAGCCCCACTATATCCTGCGAGACTATACCAGCGGTATTGGCTTTATGGACACACCGACTGGTATACTGCCTTGATAACATACCTGATTGACGCTAATGCATGAGCCCTTGTCAAAGATCCTTGGTATTAAGGTTCATCTTGTCGCAAAATCGCTCCGTCAGAATAGTTCTATTAAAACATGACACGCTCTAATGTGCCGGCGCCACCCTTTGGGCGTTCGGCACGTTGCGAATAAGAGATGTGGTGTCGGCAAGGCAAGTGACGGCTCTCACGAACGCCTCACCGCGCTCTTCAAAATTGCGAAACTGATCGAATGAGGCGCACGCCGGCGATAGCAGCACCACCGGTGGTGAGCCCGATGCAGCCGGAGCCCTTGACGCGGCCTGGGCCTCCCGAGCCGCTCGGTTAACCGCATCGTCAATAGTGCGGCATATTTCGTAGTCCACCTGCGCTCCCAAATAGGCCGCCATAATGGCCGCGGCCTCGCCCACCAAATAGGCTTTGGTGATGTGGGGGAAAAAGGGAACCAGATCGTCATAGCCACCTTCCTTGTGCAATCCTCCGGCAATCCAGTAGATGTTTGTGTAGCTGGCCAGCGCCTGCGCCGCGGCCTTGGAATTGGTGGCCTTGGAATCATTGACGAACAGAATATCCCCCCTATAGGCGATCGGTTGCATGCGATGGGCAAGACCTGGAAAACTTTTCAATGCCTTTTGTACAACCTGACGCGTCAGGCCGAGGGACCGGCAGGTCGCCACCGCGGCCGCGGCATTTTGTCCGTTATGGCGTCCCCTTAAAGTGGCAATGGCTTCAAGGCTTACCCAGGGCTCATGGTGACCGGCACTCGCCACCACAATGTCTGAGCCGTGGCAATAGACACCGTCTTCAGACAAAGCGGAACCGGAAATTCGCGTAAATGGGGCCCCCTTTTCTGCCAGACGCCTGACGATTTCCCGACCGTAGGTGTCATCGACGCCGACGATGGCCCTGCCACTTGCGCGTTTTGCAATCTCCTCTTTGATAGCGGCATAGGCGGACATGGTACCGTGGCGCTGCAGATGATCGGGAGTCACATTGAGAACAATGCCTATCGAGGGCGCCAGGCTGGGTGCCAGATCAATTTGATAGGAAGAACACTCGATTGCATAGGCGCGTCCCTCGGTAATGGGCGCCAGATCAAGCACCGGGGTTCCGATATTGCCTCCCACCTGGGCGTCAAACCCGGCCTCTTGCAGAATATGGCCGATCAACGCCGTTGTTGTTGACTTGCCGTTGGTACCGGTAATGGCAATAAAAGGCACTTGGGCGTTTAGGAACTGGCGTTGGCGATGAAAGAGTTCAATATCGCCGATGATCTCAACACCGGCGGCCTGTGCGGCCTTAACCGACCAATGAGGCTCCGGATGGGTAAGCGGCACGCCAGGAGCGAGAATCAACGCATCAAAGGCACGCCAATCGATGTTGCGCAAATCCGCGGTTTTTAAACCTTCAGACGCCGCCTGCCGCACGCGTCCCGTATCGTCATCAGCGCACACCACGTCAGCGCCTCCGGCCAACAGGGCCCGGGCGCTCGCCAAACCGGAGTCGGCAAGCCCAAACAGGGCAAGGCACTTGTTTTCCATGACCGATACAGCAATCATAAGCGATGGTTTTTTCGTATGTGTGCCCGGGGACTAGCGCAGTTTCAATGTCGAGAGGCCGATTAGCGCCAAAACCACGGCGATAATCCAAAAGCGCACAACAACTTGTGGCTCAGACCACCCCAATTGTTCAAAGTGATGGTGAATGGGTGCCATTTTAAAGACCCGCTTACCCGTCAGCTTGAAAGAAATGACCTGGACGATGACCGACAGGGCCTCAAGGACAAAAAGACCGCCAACAATGGCCAGAACGATTTCGTGCTTGGTGACAACACTAATGGCACCCAGCATGCCGCCAAGGGCCAGGGAACCAGTATCCCCCATGAAGATTGAGGCCGGCGGAGCGTTGAACCATAAAAATCCAAGTCCGGCACCAATCATAGCGCCGCACAAGACCGCCAGTTCGCCACTGCCGGCGATGTAGTGAATCTGCAAATATTCCGCAAAACGGACATTGCCGGCCAAATAAGCGATAAAACCAAAACTTGCGGCGGCGATCATGACCGGGACGATGGCCAACCCATCAAGTCCATCAGTTAAATTAACCGCATTGCCAGCGCCGACGATCACAAAAGCGCCGATAGGAACAAAAAACCACCCCAGATTGATGATCGTGTCCTTGAAAAATGGCAGGGCCAGCGTCCCCGACAGGGTCGGGGTCGATAGATAAGCGATAAAAAGGCAAACAATGATCGCTATGGCGGCTTCGATGCTTAGACGTGCCTTGATGCTATAACCTTTATGGGTTGCTCTGGTGACCTTGAGGTAATCGTCGTAAAGGCCAACCACGCCAAATCCAATGGTGACAAGCAGAACCAGCCACACATAGGGATTGGAAAGATTAGCCCACAGCAAGGTTGCAACGAACACACCGGTAAGAATCATCAACCCCCCCATGGTTGGGGTTCCTTGTTTGAGCAGGTGGTTTTGCGGACCGTCATCACGGATGGGCTGCCCCTTGCCCTGGCGCACACGCAAGGAGGCAATAATCTGGGGACCAAACAGAAATACGAACAGAAGGCCTGTCATGATCGCACCCCCGGTGCGAAACGTAATGTAGCGAAACAGGCCAAACAGTGGCACATCGCTCAGATAACCACCGATCAAGTGTAGCATAGGGTCTCCTTGCCTGTCGCATGGGTCAGGGCCTCGACAATAACTTTCATGCCGGTTCCCAATGATCCCTTGATCATTACAATGTCCCCGTCCTGCAACTCATTAAAAACCGGTTCGGCGATTTCGCTGGCCTCGGCTGTCCAGTGGCCCCGTGTTATCCCCTCAAGGTCCTGCCACAGGGCGCGCATGTGCGGTCCGACGAGAAAGACCCGATCAATGTGTGCATCCTCAAGGACCTGTGCCAGGTCGGTGTGCAGCGCATCCGCCTGCGCTCCCAGCTCAAGCATATCGCCAAGAACAGCGATACGTCTTCCGCTTCCGCCTGGAGTCATATCTCCAAGAGCCCGAAGCGCGGCCCGCATGGACGCGGGATTGGCGTTGTAACTTTCGTCAATCAAAAGCGCCTGCCCATTTCCAAGATGTAACGTCTGTTGCCGGCCACGTCCGTGAGGCGGGCGCACGGTCGCGAGTGCCAGCATGGCTCGGGCCAGATCGCCGCCAACAGCCTTTACAGCCGCCAGAGACGCCAGGGAGTTATCGATCTGATGGCGTCCGGTTAATCCGAGCTTGTAGTGAACCGTCTCTCCATCAATGGTGGCTTTGACGCAGGTTTCGTCGGTGGCCGTGTTAAAAGCAATGAGCCGGTTTTGTGCCAACGGACAACCGCCAAAAGTCGTCATATGTTTAACACCGGCCTTTTTAGCCAATGACTCAAGCAAAAGATAATGGGGATTGTCCATGTTGAGAATCGCGATTCCCTCCGGCTCCAGCCCCAAAAAAATCTCCGCCTTGGCGCGAGCAATATCCTCAACACTGTTAAAATGTGCCAAATGCGCAGCGTCCACGGTGGTCACGATAGCCACGTGCGGGCGCACCAGTTGGACAAGGGGCGTAATCTCGCCGGCATGGTTCATGCCAATCTCAAAGATTCCATAGTCCGCATCCTCAGGCATGCGCGCAAGACTTAAAGGCACACCCCAATGATTATTGAAGGAGGCCCTGGCAGCATGGGTTCTGCCAGAAGGGGCAAGGGCTGTGGTGATCAAATGTTTGGTTGTTGTTTTACCGGCACTACCGGTAATCGCAATGACCCTGCCCTCGCATCGCGCCCGTGCTGCTTGGGCGAGGGCTTCAAGAGCTGCGAGCACATCATCAACAACAACCAATTGCGAATGATCGGTGTAGCCGGACACCCGCGCGCGCGCAACAACGGCGCAGGCGGCACCGGCGCCCAGAGCCTTATCAACAAAATCGTGGCCATCGAAGCGATCCCCTTTGATCGCAAAAAATACCTCTCCCGGGCTTAACGTTCGGCTGTCAATGGAAACACCGGTGATGTCCTTGCGTGCGCTTTGCGGTATAGGGGCACCCATGGCCGCACACAAATGATCAAGCTGCCATAGAGGGCTAGGGGATGATTTCAATATTGGGCTGGGGCGACTCATGGGCGTTTTCTTTCAGCGACGGCTGCACGCGCCACATCACGATCAGAAAACGGGAGCACCGTCGCCCCTACGATCTGACCGCTTTCGTGTCCTTTGCCTGCGATTAACAGGAGATCCTCGCCTTGCAAATCGCCGATAGCAGTTTCAATGGCCTCGCGGCGGTCGGCGATCTCGCGCGCACGCGGGCACGCACTCATGATTGCGGCGCGAATGGCGGCCGGATCCTCGCTACGCGGATTGTCATCCGTAACAATCACCACATCCGCAAGCCGATCTGCGATTTCACCCATTTGGGCGCGCTTTGGTCTATCGCGGTCACCGCCGCAGCCGAACACGACCATTAGCCGTTTCTTGCAGAACGGCCGCAGGGCTTGAAGTGCGGTCTCCAGAGACGCCGGGGTATGGGAATAATCGACAAATACCGGCGCGCCGCCTGGTGCATTGCCGATGTGTTCCATGCGCCCGGGAGCGCCTCGCAAGCAGATCAGCGCTTCGATCGCGTCGTCAATCGCCCCCCCCGTCGCAATTACCAAGGCCGCGGCAACCAGGGCGTTGGATACCTGAAATCCGCCCATGAGCGGTAACGCGATCCGATGCGTCCGGCCATCAGAGGTGAGCGAAACGATCTGGTGCACCCCATCAAGGATAACATCGTCAAGGCGCAAGAGATCTCCCGCACGACCAACCTGGATCAACTCCACGCCACGGGCGCGGGCAATAGCAGCAATCGATTCGGCTTCAGGTTCATCCCCATCGACGACTATGGTTGCATCTTCAGGTATTAATTCCTGGAACAGCCGCTTCTTGGCATCAAAATAGGCATCAAACGAGCCGTGGTAGTCCAAATGATCACGGCTAAGGTTGGTAAACGCCGCAGCTTTCAGGCGGACCCCGTCAAGACGGTATTGGGCAAGGCCGTGGCTTGAAGCTTCCATGGCCACATGACTGACCCCCTGTTGCGCCAGATGAGCCAGGCGGGCATGCAGCTTTACAGGGTCCGGGGTTGTCAAATTGGCATATCTTGTATGATCGCGGGTGATGAGCCCGACCGTACCCAGGCTTGCCGCCGCATGTCCCAGGCGATCCCAAATCTGGCGCGTGAATTCGGCAACCGAGGTCTTGCCGTTTGTACCGGTTACAGCGACAATAGTCTCGGGCTGCGTGCCATAAAAGCGTGCTGCCATATGCGAGAATGTCAAGCGCGGATGCGGCGAGCGGATCACGGGAACCGGAAGGTCCGGGGGGACCACTTGCCCCTCACCCAGCAACACGGCACAGGCACCAGCGGCAATCGCCTGGTCGATAAAGTCCGCGCCATTGGCCGAAGCCCCCTTTAGCGCCGCAAATACCATTCCTGGCTTCACATCGCGGCTGTCCGCGGTCAGGCCGCTTGGCACAATGTGGCCCGTATCCTGACCCAAAAAGTCGGGGTTGTTAATCAGGTCCATAAGTATCATCAGCGCTCAACGGTGGTGGTTGGTGTTGTCACAGCCATTTGCGGGCACGGCAAGTCTGTGCCGCGAAAGCCTATTGATTTATACCAGCGGTATTGGCTTTATATACACGCCGACTGGTGTACTGCCTTGATAACATAACTCTTTGACGCTAAGCCATGAGTCATTGTTAAAGACCCTTGGTATTAGAGTTCGCCATACATGATTTATCCAGCTTGGGCCCAATTTCCCAAGCTTGTCAATCATTGTGCCCCTTATTCTGATCACCCATCAACCGACCCAGAGCCGTCGGGGCTTTTTCAAATTTTGGCGTGATCCCGAGCATGGGGGCGATACGCTCGACCACACGCGCTGTTGTCGGAGCCGCGGTTGTTCCTCCGGTCACGTATTCGCGGGTCAGTTCTCCGGGTTTGAGCTCCCCCTGCCTGGGTTCATCCAAGACGACCAGCAGGACGAAATGGGGCATTTCAGCGGGAAATATGGACAGAAATGAAGTGAGTTTCTTTGTCTTGCTATAGCGCCCGTTCACGACCTTTTCGGCGGTGCCTGTTTTGCCGCCGACGCGATAACCGGCAACGCGAGCCCGTTTTCCCGTGCCGATGACGGCGTTCAGGCGCATGAGAGCCCGAATAACATCGCTGGTGTGTTCTGAGACAACGGGAACCGCAAGAGACTTAGCTTCGATCTCGGAGCGGGGTTTCAAGGTCGGCTGCACGTAATAGCCGCCGTTGACCAATGCGGCGGTGGCGCTGGCGACCTGTATTGGTGTCACGGAAATCCCGTGGCCAAAGGCCAGGGTCATGCTCGTCAGTTTGTCCCATCGCTGCGGCAATAGGGGCGCAGCCCGCTCAGGCAACTCCAACGCCAGCCGCTTGCTCAAGCCAAGGCTGGAGAAATACGTTTTTTGCGCTTCGATACCATAGGCCAAAGCCATGCGGGCCGAGCCGATGTTGGAGGAATATAAAAAGACCTCAGGAACCGTCATCGCCATGCGGCGCGGATGGCTATCGTTGATGGTAAACCCCGACATGGTGATCGGCGCGCTGGCGTCGAAGCGCTGGTTCAGGTTTACGTGTCCCGAGTCCAAAGCAATCGCCGTATTGAACACCTTAAAGACAGAGCCAAACTCAAACACCCCGGCGCTGGCCCTGTTAAGGCGCAAAGCTTCCAACCCCTGTGCAGGCCTGTGAGGATCATATCCGGGCAGAGAACTGCTGGCGACAATTTCACCGGTGTGAACATTGATCAAAACCCCTGTGGCAGCAATAGCGCTGTAGGTTTCCATGGCCCGGGAAAGCTCTGCGTTTAGCACATGCTGAACGCGGACATCGATTGACAACCGGACCGATTGTAGATCTTCTCCTCGCGCAAGTCCCACCTGATGTAATGCGCCAAGTCCGGCATCGTCAATCGCCCTTTCCATCCCCGCGATACCGTGACTATCCACGTCGACATGGCCGATGACGTGTGCAAGCAAATCCCCAGTCGGATAAAACCGTCGTTTTTCGCTCAAAAATCGTAATCCGGGCAAACCAAGATTGTGAACCTGAGCCTGCTGACGCGGCGTAAGCTCGCGCTTGATCCAGACAAATTCACTGCCTTTGGCCAACTTGGCATGCACGTCGCGCGCATCCAGCATTGGCAGGGCTTTGGTGAGTTTTTCAACCACCTCGTCAATATTGCCGATTTTCTTTGGCTCCGCATAGAGGGACGCCGTCTTGATGTCCGTTGCGATGATCTCACCGTTGCGATCAAGAATATCGGGACGCGCAGCGGCGATCGCGTCCTGGGGGTGCAAATAGCGGATGCGCTCGGGCGACGGGGTTAGCCCCAGGGCCACAAGACGCGTGCTGATAATGGCAAACGAAACGCTAAAGGCCAGCATCGTGAGCAGAATACGGTTACGCGTTCGCCCGCGAAGAAGTTTGTTCGCGCCATCAATATCGATCGCCGCCACGGAATTTGCTGAAGACTTGGTGTCGGTCATTGGGGGCTTTCCGCGTCTGCGTCAGAGGCTGGTTTAACAGATGCCACGGGATCAGCGGCCCGGGTTGCGCCGGTAATGATATCGTCGTGGTTTTGAGACGCATTTGCGGCCGGAGCGGGGGCAATCGCCAATGTTTTCGTGGTCACCACCTGGGTTGGATGCATGGTACTCAGGCCCAGATGCTCATGGTTTTCTTTAGCCAGATCATGCAAACGTGCTGGCTGGTTAAGCAAACTCCACTCTGCCTTGAGAAGCGCGATGGCTTCGCGCTCACTGGCGATGCGCCCTTTAAGAATGTCCACTTGATCGCTATGGCGCTCAACGGCGTATTTCATCTGGTAAACCACCGCCACTGCGCCAACAACGGCAATAAGGCATAAGATATTGAGCAAACGCATGGTCAGGCCCTCACCTGGTCAAGATTAAGTTGCGGTACGCCGAGGCCGGGCATGTCAACGGCAAGCGCAGGGGCATCGGTTCGCACACCTGCGCGCAGGCGTGCCGACCGGGCCCGCCGGTTAACACTGAGTTCCTGCGCAAGTGGTGTAACCGAACGCGGCGTCAGGCGCCGAAAACTGGGCGCGAGCGCCTGCAAGACCGGCTCGTGGCGCGAGATTGCCGCAGGTCGGCTGCGAGAGGAAAAAAAGCGCTTGACGATGCGATCCTCAAGGGAGTGAAAAGTCATCACCACAAGGCGGCCCCCAGCGCGCAATATGCCCTCAGCAGCCACGAGTGCCTTGGCCAGATGCTCCAATTCGTTATTTACAAAAATACGCAAGGCCTGGAATGTGCGCGTCGCCGGATGGTGCCTGGCTCCGCAAGACCGCACCACCCGCGCAACAATATCAGCAAGGTCTTTAGTGGTCTGCAATGGTTTGTCTGCGCGCGCGGCAACAATCGCGGCGGCGATGGCGCGCGCTCTTGGCTCTTCACCGTAAGTCGCAATAATGCGCCGCAAGCTTTCCTGCGGCAACGTGTTGACAGCGTCCCCCGCCGAGGGGCCTGACTTTGCCATGCGCATATCCAGCGGCCCGCACCGACGAAACGAGAACCCCCGTTCTTTGTTATCGAGTTGCATCGAGGACACACCGATGTCGAGAACGACCCCATCAACCGGTCTTGATGGAAATATCCTCGTGGCATGGGTCGCAAGGTCGCTGTAATTGGAACGCACGAACGTGAAATGACGAGGATGCTCGTCTTTCAACTGTGCCGCGATCGTCGCCACGTCAGGGTCCTGATCAATTGCCAGCACATGCGCCCCCGCGGCCAGCAGGAACCGGCTATACCCCCCGCCCCCAAGGGTGCCGTCAATAAAATAATCCCCTGCGCGTGGGGACAGAAAGGCCATGGCCTGATGCAGGAGAACCGGCACGTGCTGGATCGCTGCGTTGGGGGTTGCAGGCGCTGTCATGAAGAGCCTCCCGTCAACGCTGCGCCCGTCCTGGCATTGATGCGATCGCGCAGACGCTGAATACCCCTCTGGCGATGGATCTCGAACGCCGCCGGTGCCCAAATCTGAAACTTGTCTCCCTGGCCGACAAACACCGCCCCATCCGTGATTTCGGCATGTTGCTTTAGCGTCTCTGTCAGATTAATGCGCCCGTCTCGATCGATCTTCAGTACCTCGCTCACCCCATAAAGGGCCGTCGCGTATTGGTCATGTTCCGGGGTGTAGGGAGCAATGCCGGCGATCTGCCCTTCAATGCGTTGCAGCAAGCGATTACCTCCCGCATCAAGAGCCGGTGCGTTGAGTGCAGGATAACAGTAAAGCCCTTCAAATCCATCGCGCACCAGAACAGCGCGAAACGGTGCCGGGATGGATATGCGTCCCTTGGCATCAAGCTTGTTGAAAAAATGTGAAACAAACTGGTCCATGCTTGGTCTGGGTCGCTGATGACGGGTCTGTTATCCCTATGGCCGAGGTTACCGATACCGTGTGTATCAGGCCTCGACTCATGCCTGGGTGTTCTCTCCATAAGGGCTCGAACAAGCCGTGGTATGCGTTTGCTGTCTCGCAAAATTGCGGACATCTGCCGCCTTCAGTCCAAGCCTAATACAACCGCATGTCTGTAAAGAAGCTGCAGCGGATGTGGTTTATGGATCCCGCAATCAGAAAAAATTGATTTGGGAATTTATGGGATACCATGGGAATAAACGGGCGTCAATGGAATCAACAGGATGTTTCCCGGGATAATACCAGCGGTATTAAAGCGCGGGAGCGGGCCAGCCAGGTCGGAAATGGAAAATTCCAGTCAACCTATAGCATTTTGCTATAGATTAGAGTGCGATCAGCTTTATGGGTTTTGCTTATACCCCTGGCAAAATAGCTAAAGCTAACCCCGTGCTGATCTCGTGCTGGCTTGAGGTGATAAAAGTGAGCTTTAGTAAGATTTTTGATGGATGAGAAAACCAACACCATGAAACCAGACTCTGCGGACAGGAAAGTCACCTTTGTTAGCAGTCCGCACCGCGCCTCAGATCAAGCGCGCGCGCGCCTGGCTGCACGCTATGGGGACTACCCTGTCGAGGCGGCGGATATCGTTGTCGCACTGGGAGGCGACGGGTTTATGCTGCGTACCTTGCACCAGTTTATGGATACGGGGGTACCGATTTACGGGATGAACTGCGGTTCCGTGGGCTTTTTGATGAACGAGTACGCAGAAGACGACCTTCACGCGCGCTTGGCGCGTGCTGAGGTGACAACCCTGAATCCGTTGAAAATCTCTGCACACACAATTTCGGGGGAGGTTCATACGGCACGGGCGCTGAACGAGTTGTCCCTGCTGCGCCAAACCCATGCTGCGGCCAAGTTGCGAATCTCTGTGGACGGACGGGCCCGCCTTAAGGAGTTGATCAGTGACGGCATACTGGTCTCGACCCCTGCAGGCAGCACTGCATACAATTTCTCGGCTCATGGACCCATTGTGCCGATTGATGCGTCTCTTTTGGCGGTGACGCCTATCAGTCCCTTTCGCCCCCGACGCTGGCGCGGCGCATTGCTGGCCAATAATGCGGAGGTGATTATTGATGTGGCGGAGGCTGAAGAACGCCGCGTGGGGGCATTTGCCGACTTTCATGAACTTGGCTCCGTGTCCCGGGTTTGTGCGGTTGAGGACACGCAATCATCATCCCTAGCGATGTTCGATCCTGACCACAATTTGCGCGAACGTATCCTGAATGAGCAGTTTCAGTTCTGACAAGGCCTTGTGAACCGGGTCGCCGGGCAGGACTGCGCACGTTCACACGGGTACCACTTAACTGAAATTTAACCACAAATGGTGTCAGGATACCCTGATGACAATTGGAAACGTCTATTGACGATCTGGCCGGCTCGCTCCGGAGGTTTGTCATGTATCGCCGTTTCCCTCGACCCGCACTCACTATCGCGCCTTACAGATCGAGGTGATCGGACTGGTCAGTACAGGAACGCTATGTTTGAGAGGCAGGGCTTGCCCCGCACAAAACCGGTTGAATTGCGCTGCATTAGCGGCTTAATCAAGCCGGGTAGAGGATTCTTCACGTGGATGAACTTGCCCAACCTTTGATATTCTCTCGATACTCCCGCACGGGCCGCAACAATCTGGAAACTGGATTGGTTGCCGGCGGCATTGTGGCGGCAATCACCTTAATGTCAGTGTTTTTGTGGGCTGCACTTGCTGACGATCGTTTGGGGGGGGAGCCCTATGCCGTCGTGGCCATAAGCCAGGCAACACCCGTAACAAGAACATTGGCGGTTGCGGCAACAGATGCCGCCGATCTCCAGCTTTCCCAGGACACACAAGCCCAACTTGCGGCATCCGATGAGGGCGACGTTTCCGGTATCGGCTTATTGCGTTCCGGTGAGCCGGCCTCCGGCATCGTCATCGACCAACCGGACCCAACCGCAAACGCCGCCGTCGATACAATGCTCGCGCAAGCCGATAATGGCCTTATTACATCAAGCCGTGAGATTGATGACGCCCTAACCGATGCGCAATTGGCGGCTCTGGATCAGGTGGGGGAAGCCATAGACAATGGAACATTGACAACCAGTGCGATTGCGAAAAAGCCGACATTTCGCAAGACCGCAAGGCCCCTCGCGGACCTGGTGGAGCCGACCAAATACGGCCCCCTGCCCCGTTTGGGTCGCAATGGACGCCGCCCCCTTGACGCCTATGCGCGCTCGGTACAGGCGCCAAGCGGTTTCGGGGCTTTGCCCCGTATCGCCATTCTGGTCGGGGGCCTGGGAATTTCTCAAACCGCGACCATGCGCGCTATTGATAACATGCCGGCGGCTGTGACTTTTGCCTTTGCACCCTATGGAAACTCGCTGCAGCGCTGGGCCGAACGCGCCCGCCAAAAGGGGCACGAGTATATGTTGCAAGTGCCCATGGAGCCGATAAACTATCCGGAGAATAACCCAGGGCCGCATACGCTGCTGTCCAAGGCGCCGCCCCAACAAAACGCACAACGCATGCATTGGCTCATGGCGCGTGTGCCTTCCTATACGGGGATTGTCAACTACATGGGCGCCCGCTTCACGCAAAATCCCCACGCGATGGCGAGTGTTCTGCAGGAGACAAAAAAGCGTGGCCTCCTTTATCTTGATGACGGGACTTCCACGACCGGTACAGCGGCCATGATCGCCCGCCAATTGGGTGCCCCTTATGCGCGTGGTGACCTGGTGCTGGACGCGGTTCCCACCAAGCGCGCCATTCGCCGCCGCCTCAACGATCTGGAGGACCTGGCGCGGCAACGGGGCTTTGCCATAGGCATCGCATCGGGCCTGCCGGTGAGCATCGCGGAACTGACCAGTTGGGCGCAAAACCTGCAAGGGCGAGGATTTCTCCTCGTGCCCGTCAGCGCCATGGCGCGCGCCGGCGGCGCTTAGAGAGGTGCTTGACTACCGGCCTTGCGTTGGCGTGATGGTCCTTGACCCAAAGGACAGGGTTTGGGTTGGTCGCCGCCGATCGGGCGTGGGCGTTATAGAAACAACCGCCTGGCAAATGCCCCAGGGGGGCATTGATGCCGGCGAGGAACCCCTCGCCGCCGCCAAGCGGGAGCTCTATGAGGAGACCAATATCCGTTCTATTGAGCTTTTGGATCAGACCCGTGATTGGCTGGTTTACGATTTGCCTGAGCATCTGGTTGGACAATTGTGGGGCGGGAAGTATCGCGGGCAGAAGCAGAAATGGTTTGCATTTCGCTTTACAGGAGAGCCTGACGAGATCGACATTCACACACCGGGTGGGGGTGTGTTTGCGCCTGAATTCGAGGCGTGGCGCTGGGAGGCGATGGCGCGTTTGCCACAAGTGATCGTCCCGTTTAAAAGCGATGTCTATAAACAGGTTGTCGCGGCGTTTTCTCATCTTGTTGCGTCTTGAGGGGCATCACGTCTTCCTAACCCTGGTTCCGGATCAAGGGGGAACATAGCCCCCTGTATGCTTTTCAGGTGGGCCTATGAAACGGCAATTTTTGGTGCCTCCCACTTGATTTGGCCACATTGATTCGCTTTTGCTGTTATTGGGAATAAAACAAGGTGATAGCAATATTGACGCAGCGGCAAGCCCGCGGGTTCGAGAGTTTTTCATGGTTGCCATGGGCAAGGTTAAGTAATTGGCTTTATTGGTCTGGAGGAGTTGGCTGATGATAACGACTGGATATGGACGGCGATGGCAAAACATATTGGGGCTGGGCGCCGTGGTTTTGGCCCTTGCCGGTTGCGCCCGCGCAACAGACCCGTTGGCAGGCAACGCCGGCGGTGCCCTTGATCCCAATGCCCTGGGTTCGTCACTAGAGCGCGCGGCACCAGGCAGCGCCAAAGACTTTGCCACCAATGTTGGCGACCGGGTCTGGTTTGAAGTCGATAGCGCGGTTTTATCCGCACAGGCGCGGGTTACGCTGGATAATCAGGCGGCATGGTTAACCCGCTATCCCCATCACAGGGTGACCATTGAGGGTCATGCCGATGAACGAGGAACGCGGGAGTATAATATTGCCCTTGGTGCCCGCAGGGCAATGGCGACGCGCAATTATCTTGCTGCGCAAGGCGTGCGCAGTGATCGCCTGCGCACATTGTCTTACGGCAAGGAGCGACCGGTTGCCCTTTGCAATGACATTTCCTGCTGGTCAAAGAACCGGCGCGCGGTGACGGTCCTGCGCGGCGCGGGAAGCTGATGGCTGCCTATTGAGGCCCGCGGCAGCAGATCAGGGCGTAAAGTTGAGTAGAGGGGTGGCAGCAAATCCTGAGCCGCACCGGCGCGGGGACTTAACATCCGGCGCGCTTTAGAGCGGGCCGGCGTGCACGGGTTCATCGCATAAAGCACTGAGAGCAAAACATGAGCAAGTCGATCTTTAATCTTGATTTAATTTGCCGCGCTGCGGCCATCGCGTTGTTGGGCTTTGTCGGTGGGGTCTGTGGTTTGACGGTCGATTCTGCCTTTGGTGCAACCAAAACAACAGAGGGAACGTACAGCATCGACGCCCTTGCCGATCGCCTTGATAGAGTGCAGAAAAGCTTTTCGGGCTTTTCGGGCCGCTCAGCTACGACAGCGCCGGATATCAGGTCGGCCGGATCACGCCCTGAGCCGAACGCCAGGGCGGCTGCACATAAACGTATCGTGGTCGCGCAATCATTGGCCGGACTGTCGGTTCGTATGGATCGCCTGGAGGCGCAAATGCGTCGATTGACAGGACAGTTGGAAGATCTGAATTACCAACTGGAAACCATGCGCATGCAAAACCGTCGCCTGTCTGAAGACAATGAGATGCGTTTTCAAGAACTTGAGGACCACCTTGACGCAGCCCCGCGAAAAAAAAAGTCGCAGGCGCCAGTTCAGGAAAATCAGCCCAACCGCAAAGCTTCCATCGAGCCGCAACAACGGCAAACCGCGCGGGCGGTTGGCGTTGAGAGCTCCAACACAATTGAGCTTTTGCCCGCCGGTCGCGTAGAGGCGCCCTTGGATGACGCGCGTGCGCGGACATCGCTTCAGCCTGTCGATATTGCTGAGCTGGTTCGACGTGGTAGCCCGAGCACGCCCCGGCAGGCGCCTGATCAGGAACAATCGGGCCTTCCCGCAACCACCGCATTGGCGACCTTGTCACCGCGCCAGGCTTATAGCCGCGCTTACGGTCTGATAACGCGCCGAAGGTGGTCCCAGGCTGAGGAGGAAATGACTTATTTCATCGACACCTTTCCCACCCATCAACTGGCCGGCAACGCTTACTACTGGCTCGGCGAGACGCACTATGCGCGTGGTGACTTCGCCAAAGCTGTGCGTATTTTTGCGCAAGGTTATGAGCGCCACGGAGCGTCGGACAAGGGACCGGACCTGTTGTTAAAGCTTGGCATGTCTTTGGCGCGTAGTGGCAGAACCGATCGGGCCTGTACCGCCTATCGCGAGTTGCGCGGGCGCTATCGCAATCTCTCCCCGATTATGAAAAATCATCTCGCCACCCAACGCTCCTATGCGCGCTGCCGGTAACACAGACACCCAACCCCTTTCGGATAACGAACTCACCCCTCTTTTCCAAACGCTAGACAACAGTCGCGGCGTGGCGCTGGCGGTCTCGGGAGGAAGCGACAGCATGGCGCTGTTGCACACTTTCGATCTGTGGTGCCGCCAAAGGCAAAAGGTCCCACCGGTTCATGTTTTGACCGTCGATCATGGCCTGCGTCCGCAAGCGAAAGAGGAAACAGCGCTGGTGGTCGAGGCTGCACGCGCGCGTGGTTTCGCGCCATATGTGCTGTCCTGGCCGGGGGCAAAAGTGCAAACCGGCATCCAGAACCGGGCCCGACAGGCGCGCTATCGCTTGATGTTTGTCCATATGAAAGCCCACGGTCTTGAAGATCTGGTGACGGCGCATAATCGTGAGGACCAGGCGGAGACGTTTTTGATGCGCCTTATGCGCGGCAGCAGCGTGAGCGGGCTGGCCGCGATGGCGCCAAAACGCAAGATCAGTGGCATAATCGTACACAGGCCGTTCCTGTCTGTGGCCAAGATGCGACTTGTGGCAACGTTGCAACGTGATGGTATCGCCTGGCTTGAGGATGCGTCGAACCAGGACCCACGCTATGAACGGGTCCGGGCCCGAAACGCTCTGGCCGAGTTGGATAAGGCCCAATTGGGAGATTTGTCCGCCGCGCAGGCGCTCGCGCGTAGCGCCGGGCGATTGGCGCACGTCGATGGAGCCATCAAACATGCCGCCCGGTGTCATCAACAAGCCAGCGCTCCGATTCAGCAGGGAGGGTACGTGCGCACCCCGGCAGAGCGGTTTTTGCATGCTGATGAAGCCGTGGTTATCGCCAGCCTGGAAACGCTACTGCCAGGGATTGGAGGGCGCGCCACACCGCCAAGACTTGCCCGTCTTGAAAGGCTGTTCGCTCAATTGAAGGCGGGGCGGCGGGAGAACAGGCCGGTCAAGCAAACGTTGTCGGGATGTGTGATCAGCCTTGTTGATCAGGACATGATTATCGCGCGCGAGGCGGGACGCGTGGGGTTGGAGCGCTTGTCTCTTGGTGCCGGCAGGGCTGTGCATTGGGACCGGCGCTTTCGTGTGACCACCGCAGCGGATCTTCCTGATGGGATCACATTGGCGGCGCTGGGGGTGTCGGGACGGCGGCAGGTTCGCGACGCCTTGCCCGCCCAAGTGCCCTTTCAGGCGCTGGATACGCTACCGGCAGCCTGGCATGAGGAGAAGCTGCTTGCGGTTTACCCGTTTGGCCCCGTTTTTCATCAGGTCGGGGCGCAAATCAAGGTTGTTCAAACCATTTCCACAACCTTCGCTACAGAGAACGGTCTTTAAGGCCGGCCTGCTCTCAAGCCTGTCCGAATTGCCGGAAACGCAATGAGCGTATCTGCCGCAGGGTTGTACGTTGCTAATTTCCTGTTTTGTATGTAAAAAGATGCCTACAACATCTAATGAAAGCGCATCATCAGAGGCAGGTGCCCATGATGATGCAGGTTTGTGTGAATTCTGGATATTGAGGGAAAGTCCATGAAACGTCTGACTTTATTCACGGCATTGACATTAGTCGGTCTGGCAATGACGGCACCGGCTTTTGCAGCGTGTGAACCGGGAGAGATTGTCATCAAGTTCTCCCACGTGACCAACACTGACAAGCATCCAAAGGGTATCGCCGCGTCTCTTTTGCAAACCCGCGTTAACGAGGAAATGAACGGCAAGGCCTGTATGGAGGTGTTTCCCAACTCGACGCTCTATAACGATGACCAGGTCCTTGAAGCCATGCTTGCGGGGGATGTACAGTTTGCGGCGCCATCCCTGTCGAAATTTGAAAAATTTACAAAGAAGTTTCGCATTTTCGACCTTCCGTTCCTGTTTGCTGATGTGGCAGCGGTTGACAAGTTTCAAAACTCCGAACATGGGCAGAAGTTGAAGAGCTCCATGAAGCGCCGTGGCTTGGTAGGGTTGGAGTTTTGGCACAATGGCATGAAACAGCTGTCCGCCAACAAGCCATTGATTACCCCCGATGATGCCAAGGGGTTGAAATTCCGCGTTCAGGCCTCGGATGTGCTGGTTGCGCAGTTCGAAGCGCTGGGCGCCAATCCGCAAAAAATGGCCTTTTCCGAGGTTTACGGAGGCTTGCAAACCGGAACCATCGATGGTCAGGAAAACACGTGGTCGAATATTTACGGAAGGAAGTTTTTTGAGGTCCAAGACGGCATTACCGAGTCGAATCACGGTATTCTGGACTATCTTGTGGTCACATCAACGCAATGGTGGGATGAATTACCGGGCGATGTGCGCGATCAACTCACCACTATCCTGCGCGAGGTGACCGAGACCCGCAACGCCGAATCCACCGCTGTCAATCAAAGGAACAAGCAGCTCGTGATTGAGGCGGGTTCCACGGTCCGTCAACTCACGAGCGAGCAACGTGTCGCCTGGGTTGAGGCCATGAAACCGGTTTGGAGCCAGTTCGAAGCCGACATCGGTGCCGATTTGATCGAAGCGGCTGCGGCGCTAAGCCAAAGCAACTGATCGCGGCGCAAAAGCGATCATCGCCGTGGCCGCCGCCATAAACCCGATAAATAGCGGCCATGGCGAAATTCGGTCCAGGGAGGGACATTGTGCAAAATAAGGAGCCATCTGCGATGCCATCGGCGCACGCAAAGAGGCGGGGCAGGTTTCACGCGTTTGAAACCACTTTTATTGCCGTCATCCTCGGGTTGATGACACTTATCACATTTGCCAATGTGATCGCCCGATATGTTTTCAACAGCAACATTTTATGGGCTTTGGAGTTGACGGTTTTTTTGTTTGCATGGCTCGTGCTGTTGGGAGTCTCTCATTGCATTAAAATAACGGCACATTTGGGAGTTGATGCGCTGGTCAATGTGGTTTCGCCTGGCCTCAGGCGGGTTCTGACGTTGCTGGCTCTGCTATCTTGCCTTTTGTTCAGCATCCTCCTGTTGATTGGCGCTTGGAACTACTGGGCACCTTTTGCCGGCAAGAACAGTTGGTATGAGGTGAACGACATTCCCATGCCCGAGATTTTTCAATTCCTGTCCGATACAATGAACGAGGGGGAGCGGTATGAGAAATTGCCGCGGTTTATTCCATATTTCGCCTTGCCTTTGGGTGTGCTGTTGATGGGGCTTCGATTTCTTGAAGCGGGTTGGCAAATCCTGCAAGGGGAGCGGGATCTGTTGATCGCCAGCCATGAAGTGGAGGAGATGCTTGAGGAAAGCCTTGAGCAGGAAGCCAGGCGTGGGGGCCGATCATCATGATGGTTGCCGTTTTGTTTCTTATGGTCATCGTGTTGCTGATGATCGGCGTGCCCATTGCGATTGCCCTTGGATTGTCGAGCATCCTGTTTCTGGTCATTTATTCCGATGGCTCCTTGGGCTCGGTGGCCCAGACTTTGTTTAATGCCTTTGCGGGTCATTACACATTATTGGCGATCCCGTTTTTCATTTTGGCTTCGTCTTTCATGTCGACAGGAGGCGTGGCCAAGCGCATTATTCGCTTTGCCATTGCCTGTGTTGGGCATTTCCAGGGTGGACTTGCCATTGCCGGGGTTTTTGCCTGTATGCTGTTTGCAGCTTTGTCCGGCTCCTCGCCGGCCACGGTTGTTGCCATCGGCACTATCGTCATTGCGGCCATGAAACAGGTCGGCTATACCAAGGATTTTGCTGCCGGTGTCATTTGCAATGCGGGCACCCTGGGTATTCTCATTCCGCCCTCGATTGTGATGGTGGTCTACGCGGCCTCGGTTGATGTTTCTGTTGGCCGCATGTTTATGGCTGGCGTCATTCCGGGCCTGCTTGCCGGCCTGATGTTGATGGCGGGGATTTATATTATTGCCCGCAAGCGCAACCTGCCGGCGCAGCCCTGGGCCGGGTGGGGAGAGATTTTCACCTCCGCGCGTGACGCCATGTGGGGATTGCTGCTGATCCTGATCATTCTTGGGGGCATTTACGGCGGCGCCTTTACGCCGACGGAAGCGGCGGCTGTTGCCGCGGTCTATGCGTTTTTTGTTGCCAATTTCGTGTATCGCGATATGGGGCCTCTGCGGACCGTGGGCCTGATAAGGGATACCGACAGCCGATCGATTAGAAACGGCTATTTTGCGGTCATTTACGGGATTACCCTGTGGTCATTGGTTAGCATGGTGGGCTTTTTTGCCCTTGGGGGAACCGGTTCTGTGCCGCTTTCGGCGAGCATTCCGATTGCTGTTGCTGGAGCTTTGATTTATCTGGTCGTGCGTGAGAAAAGCCACGCACCGCAGGCGCTTGTCGGCGGCCTTCCCATCCTTGGCCGGGCCCTGTGGCAGACGCTCAACCGACTGCCGAAAAGCCTTGTTCATCACGATACGCGTAATGCGCTTTATGAGGCGGGCAAGCTGACCATCATGTTGATGTTCATCATTGCCAACGCTTTGATTCTCAAACATGTGCTGACCGAGCAGCAAATTCCGCAACAAATTGCGTCAGCAATGTTGTCGGCGGGTTTTGGCGCTGTGATGTTTTTGATTATCGTCAACGTGATTCTGTTGATTGGCGGTCAGTTTATGGAGCCCTCTGGGCTCATTGTGATCGTTGCGCCTCTGGTATTTCCCATCGCCATCAAGCTTGGTATTGATCCTATTCACCTGGGCATTATCATGGTTGTGAACATGGAAATCGGGATGATAACACCACCGGTTGGCTTGAACCTTTTTGTCACCTCCGGCGTTGCTCATATGTCTATGATGCGGGTGGTCAAGGCGGCGTTACCATTTCTTGCAATCCTGTTTGTTTTCCTGATCATCGTGACCTATGTGCCCTGGCTGTCGACGGCATTACCCATTTATATGATGGGACCGGAGATCATCACGCAGTAACAGGTTCCAGAGCGTGTCAGGAGGTTGTCCCTGGTAAGTTCATCGGGTGTAGATGGCCATTCGTCTGATATGGCCTTGCTGGCGGCAATGGCCGCAATAACCCTGACTTCAGACCTGCCACCTTGAGAACAACCTATTGAAAGCTCACATCTAGACAATCTGAGGGATCCTTATACCAGCGGTATTGGCTTTATAGACACGCCGACTGGTGTACTGCCTTGATAACATACTTGCTTGACGCTAAGCCATGAGTCATTGTTAAGGACCCTTGGTATTATACCCGACAAACCATTCAATTTATACCAGCGGTATTGGCTTTATGTACACGCCGACTGGTGTACTGCCTTGATAACATACTTGCTTGACGCTAATCCATGAGTCATTGTCAAGGGCCCTTGGTATTAACCTTCTACCGGCTTTAAAATGGTGCTCTATATTGATATTCACAAAAAGCTTGGCGATTTTTCCCTGCATGTGACTGTGCAGAGTGATGCCCATGTGACAGCTATATTTGGCCCCTCGGGCGCGGGAAAAACATCGCTGGTGAAAATGATCGGCGGCCTGGTAACCCCGGATCAAGGGCGCATTGTTCTGGGGGGACGGGTATTGTTCGACGCCGACAAGGGGGTAGATGTGCCGGTTCATGCGCGGCGCATCGGCCATGTCTTCCAGGATGGCCGCCTGTTTCCGCATATGACCGTGAAAAAAAATCTGCTCTACGGTTGGCGCGGAGACAAGCAGGCCGCACGTATCGCACTCGCGCAGGTCAGTGAACTGCTGGCGATCGAACCCTTGCTGGCCCGCCGTCCGGCAAGGCTTTCCGGTGGTGAGCGGCAACGGGTAGCGATTGGCCGCGCGCTTCTGTCAAAACCGGCGGCGCTTGTTCTTGACGAACCCCTTTCCTCCCTTGATGCCAGGCGCAAGGCCGACATCCTGCCGTATCTTGACCGGTTGCACCTTGAGTCCGATCTGCCCATAATCTATGTTTCTCACGCCCTTGAAGAAGTGCGCCGCCTGGCCCAATACATGGTGATGCTTGATGCAGGATTGGTCAGTGATGCAGGCGCGACGGAGGCGGTATTGGCACGTGCCGCATCAGCGGCGCAAGCGCGACAACCCATGTCGCAGCATAAGCAGAATATCATGATGCCCTAAGGCATATTGGACCTAGAGCGTGTCAGGTTTTAATAGAACCATTCTGACGGAGCGATTTTGCGACAAGATGGGCCTTAGGTCTCGCAGGATATAGTGGCGCTATTTGCAAGAGACTTAAGGTTCATATTGGTGCAAAAGCGCCCGTCCCTTCGGGTTTCCGATTGGCGGACGCCCACGCCCAAGCCGCTCTCGAGAGATGGATAAACATCGCTCTTCGATCGCCTTGAGCGTGGATCGCCTCGCCAATCGAGAAACAGAATTGATTCTATTAAAACCTGACACGCTCTAGACCTCAGATCACAACATGCAACGAAAACGGAACTGACAATGAAATCACACACGCGGGCTGTCGTCATTGGTGGCGGGGTCGTTGGTGCGGCGACGCTCTATCATTTGGTTAAAAAGGGCTGGGACGATGTTGTGCTTGTTGAGCGCAGGGAATTAACCTCCGGTTCGACCTGGCACGCAGCAGGGCTCCTGCCGTTGTTCAATATGAGCTATTCTGTCGGTCAGATTCACAAGTACTCGGTTAATCTTTACGGTGCTCTGGAGGAAGAGACCGGCCAGGATGTGGGCTTTAGAGTCGTCTCTAATATCCGCCTGGCGCGCACACAGGACCGCATGGACGAATACCACTACTATGCCGGTGTCGCAAAGACGATCGGGGTCAATGTCCGTTTTCTCACGCCGGATGACGTAAAAGAGATCTGGCCCCTTTGCAATATTGATGGGGTGCTAGGGGCCATCCAACACCCCGACGACGGCTACATCCAGCCCGCCGACCTTACGCAGGCGTTCGCAAAAGGTGCGCGCGCCGGCGGTGCAACCATTTACCGCAACACCTGTGTTCTGGCCATGGAGCAAACAGAATCGGGCGAATGGTTAGTCAGAACCGACAAGGGCAACCTGACATGCGAGCACGTGATCTCTGCGAGCGGCAATTTTGCGCGCAGAACCGGCGCCATGGTTGGTCTGGATGTTCCTGTTATTCCGGTGGAACATCAATATATTGTCACGGAGCCCCATCCGGACATTCTTGAGCGTCAAAGAGGTGGTTTGCCCGAGATGGGGGTTCTGCGTGAGTCCGACAGTTCATGGTACATGCGCGAGGAAAACGGTGGCCTTTTGCTGGGTCCCTATGAAAAGGGGGCGCCATGTTGTTATATCGACGGGCCTAGTGACGAAAGTGAATACGAGCTCTTTCAGGAGGACATTGAGCGCCTTGAACCCCATATCGAGACCGCCATTGTGCGCGTGCCCGCTTTCGGCGAAGTGGGCGTCAAGCAGGTGTATAATGGAGCCATCGCCTACACCCCCGATGGCTCGCCGATTATCGGTCCCGCATGGGGATTAAAGAACTTTTGGCTCAATGAGGGGCACTCCTTCGGTGTGACAGCCGCCGGGGGTGCGGGTTGGCAATTGGCCGAGTGGATTGTCGAGGGGGAGCCCACCATTGATATGATGGGTGTCGACCCCCGCCGCTTTGGCCCTTATGCAAGCGAGGGATATCTGCAACAAAAAAATGAAGAGGCCTATGCCAACGTTTTTACTGTGCATTACCCGGACGAGGAGCGCGCAGCAGGCCGACCGCTAAAGCAGGCGCCCTGCTATGACCGCATGAAAGCACTGGGGGCCGTGTTTGGCTCCGTCTACGGGTGGGAACGGCCAAACTGGTTCGCGCCCCTCGACTTGTCCTTAAGCGAGGCGGACCTGAACCGGCCCGATACGTTGCTGCGCCATAATCATGCGCCCGCGACGGCTAATGGCCGTATTGTCGAAAAATGGTCATTCCGGCGCTCCAACTACTTCGAGCATGTCGGTAATGAATGCCGCCATGTGCACGAAAAAGTCGGCCTTTTGGACATGAGCGCATTTGCCAAGTGCTGGGTTAGCGGGGCCGACGCGACGGCTTGGCTCGACGGGATTATGGCGAACCGGTTGCCACGCAAGGACGGGCGGATTGCGCTTTGCCATGTGCTAAGCGAGGCCGGCGGCGTGCGCAGCGAGTTTACTGTCTACAAGCGCCCGGGTGGCTATTACCTGGTTTCCGCAGGGGCTTTTGAGCGTCATGATCACGACATCTTGATGAAACTGCTACCGGAGGATGGCCGCGTATGGATGACCCCTGTTACCACCGATTGGGGGGTGCTGGTTTTGGCTGGCCCGAAATCGCGGGCGGTGTTGCAAAAGCTTACCCGCACCGATTTGTCAAACGCGGCCTTTCCCTGGTTGTCGGGCCAGCAGATATCCGTTGGAGCGGCAATGGCCCATGCGATCCGGGTGAACTTTGTCGGCGAGCTCGGCTTTGAACTGCACCATCCTATCGCCATGCAAAACACCATCTTTGATGCATTGATGGAAGCGGGGGCAGAGTTCGACATCAAGCCGTTCGGCATCCGCGCCATGGACAGCCTGCGTCTGGAGAAGTCGTATCGCCTTATTCCCAGGGAGTTGTCCATTGAGTATTCCGCTTTTGAGTCTGGCCTTGAGCGTTTCGTGCACCCGAACAAGGGGGCGTTCATCGGTCGTGACGCGCTTGTTGCCTGGCGCGAGACGGGACACAAGAACCGGTTTGTCACCCTGGAGGTGCACGGCGTGAGCGATGCGGACGCGCGCGGCTCGGAGCCGATTTATCTGGGCGATGATCTTATTGGCCGGGCGACCTCGGGAGGCTACGGCTGGCGCTTGGGCAAGTCCCTGGCACTGGCGATGGTGCGCCCGGACCTGGGCGAGATCGGTACCGCACTCGAGATCAGCATTCTCGGCCAGCGCCACAGCGCTACTGTGATTGAGGAAAGCCCCTTTGACCCAAACAACACGCGGCTTCGCGGGTAGATGACAGAATACAGATATGCCCACAAGTCGGCGTGTACAAAAGCCAGTACCGCTGGCATCACACGTTAAGCTTCAGACCTGTGGACAGGAGGCCGCGCCTGTGCCCGCGACTGACTATATCCCAAACTGATGCTCAGGTTTTATCCGTCCAGAAATTGTTGGCCTGGGCAACGGTCTGAAAATTGATCGCAACAACCTGCGACGCCATGGTCAGACTGTCCGCGTTGTTGGCATACCCGTCGCGCAACCGGGCCCGTACCGCATCATCAGGTTGCGTCAGCTTTACCGCCATGCGGCTCAGTTTTATAGCAAGTTCAAAGCCTTCTTGCGGCGTGTCAGTAATCAATCCTGGTAACCAGCTCATACAGCGCTCCATTCTCAATAAGGGTTATCCCGGCGCAGATGTTATGCAACCGCCGACAGGGTTATACCAGCGGTATTGGCTTTATATACACGCCGACTGGTGTACTGCCTTAATAACATACTTGCTTGACGCTAAGCCATGAGTCATTGTTAAGGACCCTTGGTATTAATAGAGCGTGTCAGGTGCGATAAAGCACGCGGAACTGCTCCTGCGAGGGATCCAATAATGTCGTGCCCGGGATCACAAAAATAGAAATGACTTGCGAGACGTCCAGACCTCGCTCCCTCAGTGCCGCATTCAGCCCCAATACCGTCGCCGGTGAAAAAAATTCTGCAATTTGCGCCTGATTTGTTTTCGCCATGTCCGTTGCTCCTCTCTTTTCTACGCCTATTCGGCTGCCACGGGGGTTTTGATGCCGAGGCGTTCGGCCACGCCGGCCCCGTAGGCGGGATCGCATTTGTCAAAATGCGCCACCTGCCGGACCACAATATGGGGCGGCACGCCCTGCATGGTTCGCGCGATATTATCCATTAAACGGCTCTGCTCCGCCTCATCCATAAGACGAAACAAGGCACCGGCCTGGCTGTAGTCATCGTTGCCGTCACGGTGATCGTAGCGGGCCGCATGGCCATCAAGAGCCAGCGGCGGCTCCATTGCGCTTTCGTCTTGCACCGGACCGTCAAATGAATTGGGTTCGTAATACGCATCCCCATTGCCCGTGGCAATGTCCGGCGCCGTATTCATATGGCCATCGCGATGATAGTGGTGCACCGCGCATTGGGGCTGGTTTACGGGGAGTTGCTCATAATGGGTGCCCAGGCGATAACGATGCGCATCGGCGTAAGAGAAAACACGCGCCTGCAACATCTTGTCCGGACTAAAGCCGATACCCGGGACGATATTGGACGGACTGAAGGCGGCGTTCTCGATCTGGGCAAAATAGTTTTGCGGATTGCGATTAAGCTCCATTATCCCGATATCCAGGCAGGGGTAATCCCGGTGCGGCCAGACCTTGGTCAGATCGAATGGATTAAACGCAGCGTTATGCGCCTCCTCTTCGGTCATGATCTGTACCTGCATTGTCCAGCGCGGAAAGTCACCGTTCTCAATCGCTGCAAACAGAGCCTCCTGGTAGCTCTCGCGGCTCTCGCCGATCACCGCGCGCGCCTCCTCGTCGGTGTAATGCGCATGCCCCTGACAGGTCTTGAAATGAAACTTGACCCAGTACCGCTCGCCCGCTTCATTCCACAGGCTAAAGGCATGGCTGCCGTAGCCGTTCATATGCATCGGCGTTGTCGGGCAGCCGCGATCCGACATCAAAATGGTCACCTGATGGACCGACTCAGGGCTTAGGGACCAGAAATCCCACATGGCTGTCGGACTGCGCAGATTGGTCCTCGGGTGGCGCTTCTGGGTGTGGATAAAATCAGGAAACTTGTAAGGATCGCGTACAAAGAATATCGGCGTATTGTTTCCCACAAGATCCCAATTGCCGTCCTCGGTATAGAATTTCAACGCAAAACCGCGGACATCGCGCTCCGCATCGGCTGCGCCCATCTCACCGGCGACGGTCGAAAAACGGGCCAGCATGTCGGTCTCGGCGCCCGGCTGCAGTACTTTCGCTTTGGTGTATCGCGAAATATCCCCGGTAATCCTCAATCTGCCAAAAGCGCCCCAGCCCTTGGCATGAACGGTGCGCTCGGGGATGCGCTCGCGGTTCTGGTGGCTCAGCTTCTCCAGAAGTTGATAATCCTGCAAAAGTACCGGGCCCCGTGCGCCGGCGGTAAGGGAATGCTGGTTGCTCGGTACCGGAGCCCCGGCCGTGGTTGTCATTCTCTTGGTCATCATATGCTCCGCAGTTTGTACAATCGCTGTACGTGAGCCTAGACAATCGCTTCAATAAATTCTAATATAATATTCTATCTCCTTTCATTAGAATTATTTATGGAATGGTTACCCTCAAACAACTTCGCTACTTTGATGCTGTTGCACGGCTTGGACATTTTGGCCGGGCCGCCGACGCTTGCGCCATAACCCAACCGGCGCTCTCCATCCAGATCAAGGCGCTTGAGGAAGCGCTCGGCGGACCGCTGTTTGAGCGCCTTTCCGATGGCGCGCGGCTGACGGCCCTGGGCGAGGAAATCGCCCACCGGGTGGCGTCAATCCTCATTGACCTGCACGATTTGGGCGAGAGTGCACGGCTGGGCCGTACCCCCTTTGGCGGGCTGCTAAATTTCGGCGTTATTCCATCGATTGCCCCCTACTTACTGCCGCTGCTTGTGCCGAAACTGCAGCAGACCTATCCGCAGGCGGCGCTCAATATTCGCGAGTCGCAAACCGATACCCTTATCACCGAGCTGAACAACGGCCAACTCGACGTGCTGTTGCTCGCGTTGCCCATCAGGCAACAGAATATGGAAACGCTGGCGCTGTTCGAAGACCCGTTTGTTCTGGTTGCGCCGGCGCAACATGCCGATCGGATATCCGTGCGCAGCCCCGATGAGCTTATCAGCAACGAGCGCCTTTTGCTGCTTGAAGAGGGGCATTGCTTTCGCGATCAGGCGCTGGCTTATTGTACCCTGAGAAAATCGCGCAAGGCGCGAACACCGGGCTATATCGACACTTTCGGCGCATCTACCCTGGCGACAGTGGTGCAGATGGTTGCCTGCGGGCTTGGGGTGACGTTTCTGCCGCAGATGGCGTTAACGGTCGAGGGCGGTGTGCCAGGCGTGCGGACGATACGTCTGGCAAGCCCCGAGCCATCGCGCACCATTGGCTTGTGCTGGCGGCGCAGCGCGCCGTGGCGCGAACATTTTGCCGGCATCGGAAAACTGGTCCGCGAGAGTTGGCACAGGCTGCAACAAGACCTTTAGATCAGCATACGTTTAGTTGTCCCCATAGCAAAATGGGTACAACTAAACGTATGCTGATCTAAAGGTGTAATTTCCATCAACCTCGCGAAACTACCCGTGGGATTGCGCGGACCCAATAATGAGAAGGGCAATTACGATAATTCCAGTTTACAAACGGGAGCGTTCCAGATTACTGTATTGAGGATAGAAATGGTCCCATTTCCCAGGAGATCATGACTGATGAAATGGGGATAGACGGGGGCAGGCGCGATCGCCTCTCAGCACACGGTTTCGGCCATTCGTGTGCAGGATGGCCATGTAATCGTCTCAGTGTTGAGCGCAAGCGAGGAACGTAGCGCCGAGGTGGGGCCTTGATAACACATCTGATTGACGCTAATGCATGAGTCATTGTCATGGACCCTTGGTATTAGATCAGCTTGGCGTTAGTTGTACCCATTTTGCTATGGGGACAACTAAACGTATAAAGCTGATGGCCCTGGAATCTATAGCAAAATGCAAAAACAAAGTTGAATGCTTATGATTCCAACTAAACGCATTTTGCTATAGGTGCCTTCGAAGCGAATGATCGCTTTGGAGAAGGGGAGGGGAAATTGCAGGTCAATGAGTACGTAAAAGTCGAGCGCGCCACGCATATCAGTCGCGCAGAAGTTGGCAGGCTCGGTACGGCGATCCTGTTCATCGTAGCCGTCATCATTTTTTCAGGCACGCAGTTCGCGCATGTGGAGCAATCCTACATGCTTATCGCTGCTGCTGTTGTCGGCGCCTATATGGCGATGAACATTGGCGCCAACGATGTGGCGAACAATGTCGGACCCGCGGTGGGCTCATTGGCCATGACTCTGACGATGGCCATCATGATCGCGGCTGTCTTCGAGGCTGCTGGTGCCATCATCGCCGGTGGCGATGTGGTCTCAACAGTCAAGAAAGGCATAATTGATCCCGCCGACATCGACAATCCGGACGTTTTCGTTTGGGTCATGATGGGCGCGCTTCTGGGCGCTGCGATCTGGCTCAACCTGGCGACGTGGCTGGGGGCGCCGGTCTCGACCACCCACTCCATCGTCGGCGGCGTCATGGGCGCGGGCATAGCGGCCAGTGGCTGGGACATCGTCAATTGGCAATCAATGGCTCAGATCGCATCGTCGTGGGTTATTTCTCCCGTTGTCGGAGGCATTATTGCTGCCCTGGTGCTCTACCTGCTCAAGAAATCGGTGTTCTTCAGGGGCGATCCGATCGCCGCGGCCAAGAAGATTGTACCGGTAATGATCGGGGTGATGGCCTGGGCCTTCACAACCTACATCGCCCTCAAGGGTATCAGGCAGTTGGTCAAGATTTCCTTTCCGACGGCGTTGCTCATCGGGATGGCGGTTGGCATTACCGTCTATCTGATCGTCAAGCCAGTCATTGCCCGAAAGGCGCCCGAGCTGTCGCCGGATCGCGATGGCATCAACAGGCTCTTCACCCTTCCGCTCATCTTTGCGGCGGCGCTGCTTAGTTTCGCGCACGGTGCAAACGACGTTGCCAATGCTGTTGGTCCGCTGGCCGGTATTGTCGATGTGTTGACGCAAGGTGATGTCGGCGCCAAGGTTGCAATCCCTTTCTGGGTCATGGCAATTGGCGCCCTGGGCATTTCGGTCGGGCTGGCGCTGTTCGGCCCGAAACTGATTCGCACGGTCGGTTCCGAGATTACCGAACTGGACCGCTCACGGGCTTTCTGCATCGCGCTTGCGGCCGCTATTACGGTGATCATTGCCAGTCAGCTCGGGCTCCCGATCAGTTCAACGCATGTTGCACTTGGAGGTGTGTTTGGTGTCGGATTTCTGCGCGAGTTTCTCGACCAGCGCCTCAGCCGCGTCGTCGAGAGGGTCGTCCAGAGCTACGAGGGCGAAGCTGACTTCCAGAAGGTCGAGGCAGATCTACGGGAATTCCAGCACGCACCTCCCGAAGAAAAGCAGCGTATTCTGGGTGAGTTGAAGAAAATGGGCCCGGACGCCGTCATCTCCGCTGCGCAACGAAAGGAACTGCAGCGCGCGCTCAAGCGTCAGCTTGTCAAACGCTCATCGCTGCTCAAGATCGTGTCCGCCTGGATAATCACTGTGCCGGTGTCTGCAATTTTAGCCAGTATTTTCTATTTTGCACTACGCGGCATGATGCTACCTTGATGTAATACCATGCTGAAATACCGTGCTGAAATGAGAAGCGTCCTCAAGCGAACCCTGCTGCCGGTTATTATCGGTACGCTGCTCATCGGATTCTGGTTCAGTTCCGACTTTCAGGAGATCGCGGCAGGCGTTGCCATCTTCCTCTTCGGCATGCTGATGCTGGAGGACGGCTTCAACCAGTTTTCCGGCGGAATGCTGGAAAAGATGCTCAAGCGCGCGACCGGTTCTGTCTTCAGATCCTTGAGCTTTGGCATCGTATCGACGACGATTATGCAGTCATCGTCGCTTGTATCAGTCATCGCAATCTCCTTCCTGAGTGCCGGACTTATCTCGCTGACGGCTGGTGTCGGCATCATCTTCGGCGCCAATATCGGCACAACGACGGGGGCCTGGCTGGTTGCCGGTTTCGGCTTGAAAGTGAAGATTTCGGCTTACGCGCTGCCCATGCTGGCACTGGCTATCATCCTGGTGTTCCAGAAGTCGAAATATCTCAAAGGTATCGGTTACATTCTTGCCGGATTGGGATTCCTGTTTCTGGGCATCCATCACATGAAGGAAGGATTCAGCTCTTTCAAGGATCAGTTCGACCTGACCCGTTTTGCCCTGACAGGCTTGGCCGGCCTTAGCGTTTACACCCTCGTCGGCGCCGCGGCGACCGTGGTGATGCAGTCGAGCCATGCAACGATGGTGTTGATAATAACAGCACTGGCGGCTGGCCAGATCTCTTACGAAAACGCGCTCGCTCTGGCGATTGGCGCCAATATCGGCACGACAATTACTGCGATGATCGGCTCAATGACCGCAAATTACCAGGGAAAGCGCCTGGCGCTGGCCCACCTTGTCTTCAATGTGGTCACGGCCGGTGTTGCGCTGTTGCTCATCTTGCCGATCCGCGATGTGGTCGACTGGATCAGCAATGGTGTCGGCATCCGCGCAGACGATTTTGCATTGAAGCTTGCGGTTTTCCACACGGTCTTCAACGCGCTCGGTGTGGCTCTCATGCTGCCAGCGATGCAACGGCTGCTCACATTTCTCACCCGGACCATTCCTGATGACATTCCCGATGTCTCACAACCGCGCTATTTGAGCGATGCCGTCGGCGATTTCCCCGCAACCATCGAATTGTCGTTGCGAAAGGAGGTCGCCCATTTGCACGAAAATGCCATCGAACTGATCGTGCATGCTCTGAACCTGCATCGCCACGAACTCTACGCGGCCAAGGATATCGAGGCCTATGTGACCGCCTCGAAAAGGCGTTACGACATTGATGTCGATGTTGCCTATGAGCAAAGGATCAAAGTTCTCTACTCACAGATCCTTGAATTTATCACCCGTTCGCTCGCCACTGATCTCCCGGAATCTTCAGTGAAGGTCCTGCACAATATGCGTCAGTCGGCCGAAGAAATTGTGCACGCGGTCAAGGAGGTCAAACACCTGCGCGACAATGCTTCACACTACACCGGAGCCGAACGCGGCGAGACTACGCGGCTCTATAACCGCATCCGAGTCGAACTGGCCCGGGCGATCGTCGAGGTGAAAAAAATGGCGGATGCCGATCCAGAACAGCGCAGCATCTTGTGGCTGGAGGAAGAACGGGTCCGCATCAAGAACGACAAGGCGGTAACCGGCGATGTTGTTGAAAGATTTATAGTCGATGGAGCGATTACCGGTCATGAGGCGACATCTTTTCTGAACGATGCGTCCTACGGCTATCGCGCCATTAAGAACATCCTCGACGCCACCCGTTTCCTCTATTCGGAAGTGCAGGGCCCGATGGTGGAAATCGAACGTATCCTTGCTGCAGACGAAGATGAGATCGGTAGGGCCGAGGAACTGTCATGAAGATGTTACGGAACCTGTGCAAAATGTTCCGATTTCCAGGGAGTATCGAAATATGGGTATCAGCAAGATCGCCGAAAGGCTGGAAAAATATCAAAAGCGCTTAGCCGATGGAAACGCCGACAAGATCAAGCCGAAACATGTTAGGAAGGCAATTGACAAATTGACCGTCAAGGAAGTCGCACTCTGTGACGAATTGGCCGCAACCGACAAACCGGAAAAGCGCAAACGCCTTGAACGAAAAATTCACGCCATTCGCGAGCAGATCGAACGCGCAAAGTGGTTGGAGAAACAGATCTGAACAGCGCTCGCGCTATACCAAAGGCCCTTGACAAGGGTTCATGGATTAGCGTCAAACAGGTGTGTTCTCAAGGCCGTACACTAGAGTGTGTCAGGTTTTAATAGAATCAATTCTGTTTCTCGATTGGCGAGGCTATTCCCAAGTTCAAGGCGATCGAAGGGCGATGGCGACCCATCTCTCAAGAGCGGCTTGGGCGTGGACGTTGCGCCAATCGGAAACCCGAAGGGGCGCTTTTGCTATAGCTTGTGTAACGTCAATTGCTTATCCACATGTCTCCCTTTTTCCTCAAATGGATTGCACGCAGGCGAGCGCACATGGCATATTCGACCCGTTATACCAGAGGCGTTGGCTTTTGTACCCGCTGACTTCTTGTATCGTACTGATAAGACAACGGTTTTCAAACTGGCGAAGAGTCAAACGCAAAGCCTATGGGCATGAATGACGCGGAAAGGGCTTGGCAAAGCCTGTAGCAATTGCTATAGGCACCTGGTACTTTTGCATTGTCTTTGATCCCCGGTAGCTCAGTTGGTAGAGCAAGCGGCTGTTAACCGCTGGGTCGCTGGTTCGAGTCCGGCCCGGGGAGCCAAAAATTTAGATCAGCATGGCGTTAGCTGTACCGCTCACAAAATGGGTACACCTAACGCCAAGCTGACGTGGCGCCTGTCATGTCCTAATGGCTATAAGGAGAAGCGGGACGGTGATGCCGGTGATGCCGGTAATGCCGGTAAAGAGAAGTTTCCAGCTATTCGCTCACGGGGACCTGCGTTGAATTGGAGCTTTCTGTTCCCGTCTGCTTAAGCGCGTCAAATACGCCGCCAGACGTTGCTTCGCCACCATCGACGGGGAGGGTTTGTGCGGGACTGCCTATTGGCTGTACGGCCGAGGTGGGAACGGCTTGCTGGCGTGCCAGGACCGTTAGGGTAATGCTTGTAATAAAAAACGCCGCGGCCAAAAAGCCTGTGGTGCGTGTCAAAAGGTCGGCCGCTCCGCGTCCGCTCATCAGCCCGCCGCCGCCACCGCCGCCAATACCCAACGCGCCACCCTCAGAGCGCTGAAGCAACACGACGCCCACAAGCGCCACCACAATCATCAAGTGAACCACAATCAATACTGTCGACATAATATCATGTCTCCACATCCTCGTCAGGCCATACCAGCGGTATTGGCTTTATATACACGCCGACTGGTGTACTGCCTTGCTAACATAACTCTTTGACGCTAAGCCATGAGTCATTGTTAAAGACCCTTGGTATCAGACAATCGGACCAAGGGTCTCGCGAAAGCCCAAAGTCATGGCCGATCAGCGCCATCACCTCAAAGGTTCCTCACAATATCAGAATACCGGCAAAGGGTTCTCTATCACGCAAATATGACCGCAACAAGCCCCTTGGCATAAATGGATTTGCAAATGGTAACGAATAGGGTATGAACCCCTTTCGGCGAATTTGATTTGTTGGTTCTTGTAAAGGGTAGGTCGCTTTTGCGAATGCACAAATGGGGAACGAAGCCGATCAACGTAATGATCATATTCGGCGCAAGAAACTTTTGTTTCGCGCCGAGCATCGCGGAATCAAGGAAATGGACGTTCTGCTTGGGGCGTTTGCACGGGCCCGGTTGGCAACACTTTCAAGAGCAGAGATGGATATATTCGAAGTCTTGCTAACGCTACCAGACCGGGAGCTTTATGACTGGATCATCGGGACAGCGCCGATACCTGAAGCCCATCAGTCGGCGTTGCTGGATGCCATTCGCGCCTATCATGCTGATCTAGATCGCTAAAACCTGCATGAAATTTTTCGATCAATCCGTCGTCAGTCCTGGGACGCAAACCCTGATTACCCGCGTTGCCGACGGGGCTGAGCCCCTGATTGCCGCGGATCTTGCGCGACTGGCTGCACGCGACAAGCAGTTGGCAATGTTTGTTGCCCGCGATGGCCAACGCCTGACAGCACTGGCACAGGCGTTGGCGTTTTTTGCCCCTGATGTGGCGATCATCACCTTTCCCGCATGGGACTGCCTGCCCTACGACCGCGCTTCCCCCAGCCCTCGGGTGGCGGCTGAGCGCATGGCGGCACTCAATCGTATTGAGGCCAGGGGAGACGGGGATGCGGGACCGGTTTTGATCCTGACGTCGGCCAATGCGATCGGACAGCGGGTGCTGCCGGTGGGAACGATCGGCGAGCGCGTTTTTACCGCCACCCGCGGTGGCCTTGTCGATGTGGACAACCTGGTGCGCTGGCTGGAGGACAACGGCTACCTGCGGACCGTAACGGTTCGTGAGCCAGGAGACTATGCGGTTCGCGGCGGCATTATCGATATCTATCCCCCTGGCAGGGCCGAGCCCCGACGGCTCGATTTTTTTGGCGATGAGATGGAATCGGTGCGCGCTTTCGACGTGCAAACCCAGCGCACCACCCGGGAACTGCAAACCATTGATCTGGTGGCCTTGAGCGAGGTGGCGCTTTCGCGCGAGGCGATCAAGCGCTTTCGCCGCCGCTACGTGGAAGCTTTCGGGGTTGCGGCAGATGATGATCCCCTTTATCGACCCATCAGTGAGGGGCGCCGGGTTCCCGGGATGGAACATTGGCTGGGGATGTTCTATGAGCGCCTCGGCCTTTTTAGCGACTACGCACCAGGGGCACCCATAATCTTTGAGCCCATGGCCGAGGCCGCAATGGGTGAACGCGCCGCACAAATCAGGGAATATTACGATGCCAGAGTGGAAATGCAAAAACGCCGTAAGAAATCTTCCAAAGCCCTCGAGTCCGGCGTACCCTATCATCCCGCTCCCATCGCCACACTCTATGCGGATTCGAGTGAGGTGGATAAAGCACTTCAATTGCACCCCCGCATCATGCTCAGCGCCTTTACACCTGGGCCGGAGGGCGCTCAATCTGCGCGCCAGACCCTTGACGCCGGGTGCCGCCCGGGGCGCAGCTTTGCTCCCGAACGTCTTGCCGGGGAGAACGTTTTTGAGGCTGCAATCGCCCATCTGAGGGCCGCCCATGAAGCGGGAAAACGAACCCTGGTCGCCTGCTGGAGCTCAGGAAGCCGCGATCGCATGACCGATGTCTTCAACGACCACGGATTGACGGGATGTGTGAAAGTCGATTCCTGGATTGAGGCGCAACAGGTCGCATCAGGCAAAACCGCGCTCGGGATCTGCGGTCTGGAACAGGGGTTTGAACTGGCGGACGCGCTGATCATCTGCGAACAGGATATCCTCGGGGATCGCCTGGTGCGTCCCAGCCGGACAGGTAAACGCGCTCAGGACGTTCTCCATGATTTCAACACGCTGGAACAGGATGACCTGGTCGTTCATGCCGATCACGGGATCGGCCGCTTTTGTGGGCTGCGCACCATTGATGTTGTGGGCGCACCCCATGACTGTCTCGAACTGTTGTATCGCGGGGGCGATAGACTTTACCTGCCGGTCGAAAATGTCGAGCTTCTGTCCCGCTTTGGCAGCGCCGATGCCCTGACGCAGCTCGATAAGCTTGGCAGCGCCGGTTGGCAGGCACGCAAGGCCCAGGTTAAGGAACGCATCCAGGCAATCGCGGCAGAACTGATTAAAACAGCCGCTGCCCGCAGCCTGCGCCCGGGAACGGTCCTGCTTCCACCAGAGGGACTTTATGACGAGTTCGCCGCCCGCTTTGCCTATGCGGAAACGCCGGATCAGTTGCGCGCCATCGAGGCCATATTTGAGGATATGGCCAGCGGCAGGCCCATGGACAGGCTGGTCTGTGGCGACGTAGGATTTGGAAAAACAGAGGTCGCGCTGCGGGCGGCGTTCGTGACAGCGCTTGCGGGCAAACAGGTGGCGGTGGTTGCGCCGACGACCCTGCTGTCACGCCAACACATGGCAACTTTTAACGAGCGGTTTCATGGCCTTCCCGTGCGCCTGGCCCAGGCTTCACGTCTGGTGTCCGCAAAGGACCTGAAACAGGCCAAACAAGGCATCGCTGATGGCAATGTCGACATCGTCATCGGAACCCACGCGCTGTTGTCAAAATCGATCAGATTTGCCGATCTCGGCCTGCTGATCATCGATGAAGAGCAGCGCTTTGGCGTCCAGCACAAGGAGCGGCTGAAGGAGCTGAAGGCGGACGTGCATGTACTGACCTTATCGGCAACGCCAATTCCGCGCACGTTGCAACTGGCCATGCATGGGGTGCGGGATCTGTCGCTGATGAGCACGCCACCGCTGGACCGGTTGGCGGTGCGCACGTTTATTGCGCCTTTTGACGCTCTGGGCGTTCGCGAGGCGCTGTTGCGTGAGCGCTATCGTGGGGGGCAATCCTTTTATGTTTGTCCGCGGGTCTCTGACCTGCGGGAAATTGCAGCGTTTCTTGAAAGCAGTGTTCCCGAGGTCTCTTATACCCTGGCCCACGGACAAATGCCCGCGCGGCGTCTGGATGATGTCATGACCGCCTATTATGACGGCCGCTATGACGTGTTGGTATCGACAACGATCATTGAGTCCGGGTTGGATATCCCCCGCGCCAATACGCTGATTGTTCATCGTGCGCATATGTTTGGCCTGGCGCAATTATATCAGCTGCGTGGTCGCGTAGGGCGCGCCAAGGAACGGGCCTATGCGCTGTTTACGGTGCCGGAGACGCTACAACTAAGCGGCAACGCGGAGCGGCGCTTGAAGGTACTGCAGTCCCTTGAACACTTGGGCGCGGGATTTCAACTGGCTAGCCATGATCTGGATATCCGCGGCGCTGGAAACCTGTTGGGAGAGGAACAGTCGGGGCATATTCGTGAAGTGGGTTACGAGCTTTATCAGTCGATGTTGGAGGAGGCGATCGCCAAAATTCGCACCGGTGAGGAAAAGCTTGATGACAAAGACTGGTCGCCGCAGATCACCCTGGGGCTGGCCGTTCTTATTCCGCAAGACTATGTTGCGGATTTGCAGCTACGCATGTCGCTTTATCGCCGTTTGGGAACATTGGCGAGCGGGCGCGACATCGACGGGTTTGCCGCTGAGTTGATCGATCGGTTTGGCGATTTACCGCAGGAGACGGAAAATCTGTTGAAAATCGTGCGCATCAAAGCCTTGTGCAGGCGCGCCAGGATTGACAAGCTGGACGCGGGACCCAAAGGGGCAGTGCTGTCATTTCGCAACGACGCGCCACCCAATCCTGACGGGCTGATTGAGTATGTGCACAAGTCTCGTGGATTGGCGAAAGTGCGTCCGGATCAAAGGCTCGTTATCAAGCGAGATTGGGAGCACCTTTATGAGCGGTTACGTGGAGCCGAGGTGATTGTTCTTGAACTGGTTCGTATCGCCGAAGAATCAAAAGTTTGAAATTATGGTATATTTTCAAAATTACTTTGCAACTGTGTGGTTTTCTCTACTCTTCGATGTCCAGGGCGCATTTGGTTGGTGCCCGTTGGCAGTGCAGCAAAGCGAGAGTGTTCATGGGGAATAACCAAGCGCCCTCGTTTGCGACCAAACACACCTATAAACTTAACATTTCGTTCAAAATTCAACTACACGTTAACGATAATATCATCATTTTTGCAAATTTTCTGCCGAGTAAAACCATTCTATCATTTGAAGAAAATTATACTGCCTGCAAAGAGGTTAGTTCACCATAGCAAAATGCGCTGAGCGGGAGACGTCTATTAACGACCTGGCCAGCTCTCCTTTATCGTTTTTCGGGCCCACCCCCATGAAAGGGTACCCCGGGGTTGGCCCAAGCCCTAAAAGCTATAAGGGGAGCGGGTAGGTAGATGCCCGTTGATAGAAAGACCCGGCTGTTTTCGCAAGCGCCGGAATCTGCACATTTTGTCGGTGATTTACAAGACGATCAGCTGCCTGCCGGCGTGCGTGCAAAGGAAAATGCATGCAGGCCGGAGAGGCTGATCCATGAAATAACAGGTAAAGGCGCACTATGACGGCTCGGGTTCTGGTTGTAGACGATATTCTTGCTAACGTTAAGCTATTCGAGGCGCGCTTATCGGCAGAATATTTCGACGTGAAAACCGCTATGAGCGGAAAAGAAGCGCTTGCACTGGTTCAGTCGACGCAGTTCGACATTATTCTTCTTGATGTGATGATGCCGGGAATGGACGGGTTCGAGGTGTGCCGGCGCCTGAAAAGCGATCCCCGTACCCTGCACATCCCCGTGATAATGGTCACGGCACTCGATCAAGCGGTGGACAGGGTGCGGGGTCTTGAGGCTGGGGCCGATGATTTCCTGACAAAGCCGGTGAGCGATATGGCGCTCATTACTCGGGTTAAAAGCCTCGTGCGCCTGAAAGTGCTGACCGACGAATTGCGCATGCGGGCGCCAATCGGCAACGATCTGGGCATTAATCCTGCAACGATGAGTGGTCAAGAGCTAGGATCAAGCGGGCACATCCTGATTATTGATGATCGCGAGAGTTCTTCCTATCGCATCCGCGCTATGCTCAAGGACGAGCACGAAATTCACGTGCAGATCAATCCTGAGCAGGCCCTTGTTCAGGTCGCGGAGGGGCATTACGACCTGGTTGTGATCTCAATGGCGTTACAAGGCTATGATAGTCTTCGGTTGTGTTCGCAGATCCGGTCGCTGGAGCGCACCCGCACATTGCCGATCCTTATTACGGCGGATATGAACGATCACACCCGCCTGATGCGCGCGCTCGAAATTGGCGTCAACGATTATCTTATGCGTCCCGTCGACCCCAATGAATTGCAGGCGCGGGTGCGGACGCAAATACGCCGCAAACGCTACAATGACGTTCTGCGCAACAACGTGCGGCACACAATGGAAATGGCCCTGATTGACTCTCTGACCGGCCTTTATAATCGCCGTTATCTGGAAAACCACCTGAGCACTCTGGTACGCGATGCCCTTGCGGAGCAGGAGGCTCTCTCGCTGCTTATTGTGGACATTGATTACTTTAAGTCCATTAACGACACGCACGGCCATGATATTGGGGATGCCATTTTGCGAGAGTTTGCCATGCGGCTGAAATCGGGGGTTCGCAATATTGACCTGGCTGTACGCTATGGAGGGGAGGAATTTGTGGTGGTGATGCCCGATGCGGACGCATCGATGGCCTATCTGGTTGGTGAGCGCCTGCGCCTTTGTATTGCCAATGAGCCATTTTGCGTCAACAACAACGGAAAACATACGGCTGAGGTCACGGTAACCATTAGCGTTGGTGTGGCCACCTTGATGCCTGAGGACAGCAACAGTCTGACCCTATTAAAGCGCGCCGACCAGGCTCTCTATGCCGCCAAACGGGATGGAAGAAACCGTGTCGCCGCCGACGCGGCGTAAGGGGCGCGAGTTGCTCGCACTTTATCCTGGGTTCTCGTCCGCATCAAAGGTTGCGATAGAGTCCAGGGCGCCGTCATCGGGTTCTCGCGGCCATGAGAAATTGTCGGCACGTCCTTTCGTTGACGACAGTCGATTGCCATGGATAACCAGCTGCCGATAGGGGTCCTTTTCCTGCTCGTCCTGGCTCAAAAGGCTGTTTGCAATACGCCCGCGCTCTTGCTCCTGGGGTCGTCTCGCCATTGTCCTCGCCAAAATCGGCACATTGGCTAACCGCTCACCCTCTCCAACCCAAGGAACATTGAGTGAAAGCACCGGGCCGACGCGGTTTAGTCGCTCGTCCTGGGTCCGTGGCCCGTCAATGATCAGGTCAGCCGCCTTCGGTACGGCTTCAATTGAGGTCGCTTTGGCTTGCAGTTCACCATCATAGTTAACCAGATGGCGGCGGATCTCGCGTTCGACAAAATGCGCCAGTTTGCGCCGTCCGGCGGCAGAAAAGTTCAGCCCCGCGCCACTGCGCAGGCGCCGCACCTTCCCATCAAGCCCGGGACCAAACGCCGTATAGCGTTGCTCTTCATCAACAAAAGCGTTCCAGGTGTCAATGTACTTGATATCCGTTCCCGCTGCACTATCGCGATGCACGGTGTTGAAATAGGTCATGGCCCGGTTCAGGCTGGCGCGCCGCATGGACGGCAGGCTAACCCAGAAAACGGGCTTCTTATGGGCGGTCAACTTTTTCATAAATGTGCCAACCCGCGACTGATAGGCGCTGACCCACTCCTGGCTGCGATAGGGTAGATTTGTGGGCTGCAAAATAGCCTGGCGATCATTGGTGCCCAGCATGATCACTACAAAGTCAGGTTTGTCCTGTGCGATCAAACCGTCAATGGTCTCGATCCAATTATAGTGATCCTCGCGCACAAAGCCGGATGAGCCTTTGACGCGCGCGAGGGTGCGCACGTTGGGTGTGGTGGAGAACGCGTCCATCAGTCCCCGTTCCAGGCTCGCTGCGAGAAAATCACCGTAAACCCCAACCACCAATGCATCGGCTGTCTTTGGTAATATCGCTGGTTTGCGCTTGGCGCCAGACGCTTGACGCTGGTTTTCCTGACTGGTTCTGGCCCGTTGCCTTTGGGGTCTTGTGCGTTGTGTTGCAGGTTCGCGGGTTGTGTTCGGCTGCGCGTGCTGAGGCGCGTTCTGGTCGTTACGCTTGAACATATCCCTGATGACGGAAAACAGAGTCGGGTTATTCTGTGGCGTCTGGGACTGAGCGTGAACGAAGGTTGTATAGCCATCGCCGATAGAGATAATGATCAATGCCAGAAAAACCACAAGGACCGATGGCGCGGCGCCTTGAATAGGCCGAGCGCTACCGGGTCGCCGCCAAAGGCGTCCGGAAAAAGGGAAAAAGCGCAAAAAAAGTCTGGTTTTGGTCACGGTGTCACGATCCCGTGTCACGATCCCGTGTCGTTGCGCCCCACTGTATCCCGTCTCGGGGGCTTTGCGCCTTGACGTTAGTCCGTCTTAGCGCATGCCGATCTGCAGATGCTTTAGCAGTTGCAGGCTGGCTTGTCCATCAGGGCGCAGTCCGGCGCGCATCTGAAACGCTTTGATGGCCGCCTGACTATTGGGGCCGATTATACCATCAATTTTCTCGATGGGAAAACCACGCTTTTGTAAAAGATACTGTATATGTTCCTTTTGCGAATGGGATACCCAGTTGGCCGGTCGCGGCCAATCGCGTATAAACGGCCCCGCTCCCGCAAGGCGGTCCGCCAGGTGCCCAACCCCCAAAGCGTAGGCGTTGGCGTTGTTGTAGCGCTTGAGCACGCGGAAATTGCGGGTCAGCAAAAACGCCGGACCGCGATGACCTGAAGGGCGCCATAAACGGACTTTCAGGTTCAGATTGCGAAATTTCCGCCCGGCGACCCGGATGACACCGCGCTTTTGCCAATAGGCAATCGTCTTGTAGCTGCGTGAAGACTCTACCTTTGCCGGAGCGATAACCTCGTAGCCCCAGGTCAGTCCCGTTGTCCAACCGGCACGGCGCAGGTAGCTTGCGGTGGAAGCCAAAGCGTCGGGGATTGATGACCAGATGTTGCGCCGTCCGTCTCCGTCAAAATCAACGGCATAGGCATTATAGGTCGTGGGGATGAATTGTGTATGCCCCATGGCCCCAGCCCAGGAGCCGGTGAACCGTGTTCTTGATACGTGGCCCTTTTGCAAAATCTTCAGGGCTCCGATCAGCTGCTGACGCGCGTAGCGGCGTCGGCGCTTGTCCGCGTAGGCCAGGGTCGCCAGGGAGCGGATAACGTCGCGTACCACCTTGTCGTTGTTCAGCACCTCGCCGTAACTCGACTCCATGCCCCAGATGGCTGCCACCACATGACGATCCACCCCGTAGCGGCGCTCTATGGCGGCCAGGATGCGGGCGTGACGAGCCAACATCTGGCGCCCGACGCGCACCCGTTTCATGGATGCCGCCCGATCCACATAATCGCGGATATGTTGCTTGAATTCCGGTTGCTGTCGGGCCTTGAGCAGAACCTCCCGATCAAGGGTGACGCCGGCAAAGGCCAGGCGATAGGTGCGGCGGGTAATTCCCGCTTTTTGCGCTGTAGGCCAAAATCCGCGAACAAAGCTCTCAAAACTCGCGCCTTGCGCTGGCGTCGTCGTGCCGATTGTGCCCGCAAACACAAGGCTGAGGAATAACACGCAACAGGTCAAAGTTGTGGCTATAGAAGAGTGAGAAAGACGCCAAAGCATATGAATTCATTACCCTATAAATATGGCGATTTGCCGGGCCAGGGCGTTTTATTGATCGATAGAAGGCGTAAAAAGCAGGCGGCAAACATGCCCCCATTGTCGCGCCAATTCGCATGAGCACGTCGTCGCCATCTTCGAACTATAGCAAAATGCGTTTAATTGGAATCATGGGGCTTTCTCGTATTCTTCTCGCATTTTGCTATAGATTTAGAGGGCGATCAGCTTGATGGCGTTAGCTTTACCGCTCACAAAATGGGTAAAGCTAACGCCAAGCTGATCTAGCGCGTCTATGTTAATACATGATTAATACCAGATTAATACCAGCGGCATGGACTTTCGTGGCTGCTGATGTGTATTGCGCTGATTAATACCAGCGGTATTGGCTTTATAGACACGCCGACTGGTGTACCGCCTTGATAACATACCTCTTTGACGCTAAGCCATGAGTCATTGTTAAGGACCCTTGGTATAAGGCAATGGTTTTGAGCTTGAGGGCCGCAACGGTCAAAGGCAAAGCCCTTTGGTATTAATCCCCAATCAGGCCTTTGCGCGCACAGGCCTCATATGAACCGGATTAAACACGTTATAGCAAAATGCACTTAGTCGGAATCATGAGCATCCAGCATTGTTTTTGCATTTTGCTATAGATTTAGAGGGCGATCAGCTTTATACGCTTAGTTGTCCCCATAGCAAAATGGGGTACAACTAAACGTATGCTGATCTAGCGTTTGCTCGATACGATTGAAGGCACGTAGTTCAGCACAGCGACATTTTTGCGAACAGCCGATGAGGCCGCGTAGCTACCTGCGCCGGTGTAAACGATTCGCCGCAGTCCCAGACGCTCCATATCGGCGATGCTGTAAGTCCATCCGGGCTTGCCACTTGCCCTCAATTTAGACAAATGCTTCGGGCGCAGGCCATGAAGCGTGAGTTCCCGATCGATACCAAGCTTGTTGAAGAAAGCCGCCTCGTCCTGACGGGACTGTTGCATACGTTTCCACTGCTCGGTAAATGCCGTTTCGAGTTCGCGTTTTGAAACTGACGTGCCCATTGACTTGAACAGCGCGCTCTTGAGCTCTTGCCGCGCGATTTCCACGCCCGAGCGTGCGGGATCACTCAGCGCCAATATTTCATGCTGCGTTTCGGAGCCATGCCAACCGACAAAGGCGCCGTCACGGATCACCTTCTTTGCACCTGCGGGAAACACGTAGTTTGCGCAGGAGGAAAAACAGGCCTTTTCGATCTCGACATCCAGGCCCAACCGATAAACCCACCGTCCGATCTCGCGTCCGATATCGGTGTGGCCGCCACCTGAACTGATGACGATGCGATCAAGCGCGCCGCCATCGAGTTCCCAGGTCACGTCGCGAAATCGTTTAATGGTCTGCGGGGTGAAATCACCGACAAAATACAGTGTTCTACCCTGTACCTGGATTTGGGTCTGAGTATCGGTATATGCCGAACACCCCAAGCTGATCATAGAAAGACCGAAAAGCCACGAAAACCTGGTCAATTCTCTTATTCCGCGGAACGGTTTCATGGGTTTACTCCGTCGTTTACGCCGTCAAATGGCGGCGCGAAGCGCCTCGAAATCTCCAAACGCGATAACAGATCAATTTGTCAGATAAATGTCAGGAACCCGATTCCCAGTACAAGACCTTTCTACCTGTCGAAAAATGGGTATTTATCCATTTTGTCCGATCCGCGGGCACAACCTGGGTTGAGGCCCATCATGTCACAGACCGCTTTGTTTAGAAGGATTCTATCAATCGGTAGAACGCTCCAGCGGGCCTTAAAGACATGTCTTGCCACCTGGCTTGAAAATCCGTATATTGATTGCTATGGTCCTTGCGGGGGGTTGGACTTTGAGGTTCTTTAAAAATCCTGACAGGACCGCATGGCGCGTATTTGTTCAGTTGCGTGTTGATGTTGGTGCACAGCTGAGTAAGTCCGGGCAAGGCACTGATGCTGCTGGCTTTTGCGTGTGGTAACACGATCCGTGCAGCTGATGACTTGCCATTAGTGTAAGCGTTTTCACAGTGTGTTCAGGTTATGTTTATGTCCTCTCGCACCCGTGAGTATGTCGCAGGTGTGGGATGGTGTTGTGAATCTGTGGGTGCGGGCAGCACGTTTGTGCTATATCATACCAGGGAGCTTTGCGTTTGACCGTTGGCCCCGGTGTAAAACCGTTGCCTTAATCGCACGAACAACACGATAAAAGACGCCCGCGTGTACAAAAGAGCCAATGCCGCTGGTATTAGGTTCACCCTATCTGCTAAAGGCTAAGACGCAAGGGAATTTGCGTTGCAGCGGCTGAAAGCCTTAGCCTTAATTGTAATGTGATGGGCGTGGAGCTTGTAGCCTGGCCATGCTGACGGGATAGGACTGGTATTGGGAATGCGCGGAATTTTAACGCATTTCTGATCTAGGTTAGGCGTTAAGTACTGTAATAGGTTAAGTGGACGTTCTATGATTGCCGCGTATTGAGGCGCGCTGAGGGCGACCACTGAACTTTATACAGCTAAAGGTGGTGTCGGGATGCGTTTTCCAGACACGCCATATGGATTTATCGAGGATTGACCGCCTTATGGCCGGGTTACTTACAATTTTGAGTTGCTTTGCGGTGCGCATGGGAGAATGCTGCGCGGGGGTATCAAACTTTGATGCCGCGTGCTTGCGACCTGTAACGCGCGTGCAGTCCTCGCCATTTCACATATTCCCCAGACAAAAGAACAAGTGTGCCATCCGCACGATCGCCGCAGCGACTGATTTTGCTTGCGCGCGCCGCTTTGACGGACTGGCACCGGAGATAAAAAGCAATGGCAAACAAAATGTTAATCGACGCGCGCCACCTGGAAGAGACCCGGGTGGTTGTCGTGCGCGGCAACAAGGTCGAGGAGTTTGACTTTGAGGCCACAAACAAGAAACAACTTCGAGGCAATATCTATCTTGCGAAAGTAACCCGCGTCGAGCCGTCCCTTCAGGCGGCGTTCGTTGACTATGGTGGCAATCGCCATGGTTTCCTGGCGTTTAGCGAGATCCATCCTGATTATTATCAAATTCCCTATAGTGATCGCCAAGTGCTGTTGGAGGAAGATGCGCGCGAGGCGGCACTTGAGGCTGAGCGAGCGGACCAGGCGCTGGAACAGGACGAACGCAAGGCGCGCACGAAAAAGTCCCCTCGCCGTCGCCGCAATGACGTTGCTGAGGCTGAGGCCTCAGAACCCAAGGCCTCTGATAAAGCCCCTGACAATGAGCAATCGTCCCTATCCGAGGAAGCGCCTGCAGGTTCACTGATGCAGTTGTCGCGCCTTCGCCGCGGTGCCGCACACATGCGAACCGTCATCAGCAAGCTTACCAGCGATATTGAGAAATTTGGTCATTCGGCCGCAAGCGGCTCCGATGATTCCAATGATTCCAATGATTCCAATGATTCCAATGATGTGGACGCTGACGACCGGATACGGGAGGCAAACGGTCCTGAACCGTCCGAGGGTGAGCAGGACGCCGTGTCTGACGAAACCCTTGATGCGCAGGAGGAGGGAGTTGATGCGGTGGGCACCGGGGATGCTTATGACGACGTGCCGCCGCGCCGCTTCCAGCGCCAGCGCCGCTACAAAATTCAAGAGGTGATCAAACGCCGCCAGGTTCTGCTTGTGCAGGTCTCCAAGGAAGAGCGTGGCACCAAGGGCGCAGCCCTGACGACCTATCTCTCCATGGCCGGACGCTACTCGGTACTGATGCCCAATACGGCGCGCGGCGGCGGTATTTCGCGCAAAATCACAACGCCCAAAGATCGGCGCCGACTCAAGGGGATTGCTTCAGAGCTGGATGTTCCCAAAGGGATGGGGATTATTCTCAGGACCGCCGGCGCTAGCCGCACCAAAGCCGAGATTAAGCGCGACTTTGAATACCTATTGCGTCTTTGGGAAAGCGTGCGCGAATTGACCCTGAAATCCATGGCACCCATGCTGGTCTACGAGGAAGGCAGTCTGGTAAAACGGGCCATCCGAGATCTTTACAACAAGGATATCGACGAGGTTCATGTCTCTGGCTCCCAGGGTTACCGCGAAGCCAAGGATTTCATGCGCATGCTAATGCCCAGTCATGCCCGCCACGTCAAACCCTACAAGAACGGCGTGCCCATCTTCACCCGTTACAAGGTTGAGGAACAACTTGATGCCATGTTCACGCCGCACGTCTCGCTGGCGTCCGGGGGCTATTTGATTATCAACCAAACAGAGGCACTGGTTGCCATTGACGTGAACTCCGGTCGCTCCACCAAGCAGCACAGTATTGAGGAAACGGCATTGTCGACGAATATGGAGGCAGCGGAGGAAATTTCCCGCCAACTTCGCTTACGCGACTTGGCCGGGCTGATCGTCATCGACTTCATTGACATGGAGGAAAGGCGCAATAACCGAACCGTTGAACGGCGTTTGAAGGATTGTTTGCGTTCAGACCGGGCGCGCATCCAGATTGGCCGTATTAGTCATTTCGGTTTGCTGGAGATGTCGCGTCAGCGTATTCGCACCGGCGTTTTGGAAACGTCCACCGATCCCTGTCACGTCTGTCATGGCACCGGTATCGTGCGCTCGCCCGAGTCGGTTGCCATTCAGATTCTGCGCCGCCTTGAGGTTAGCCTGGCCAAAAGCCGGCGTCACAATCTGGTCGTGATAACCCAGGCTCCCGTGGCCGTCTATCTGCTCAATCAAAAGCGCATGCATCTCGCGGAGCTCGAAAATAATTTTGCAGTTTCCATCAATGTTGATATTGCCGATACGGAACTTGAACACCGGTTTGTTATTGAAACCGGCGATATCGCGACACCGCGCAAATCCAATGTTAGTGCCCAGATCCAGATCGATTCCATTGCCATGAGCGATCTTGATGAGGATCAGGACGGCAAGATGGAGGCTGGCGAGAGCGTCACCGATGCTTCTGATCGCAAGTCCGCAGGCAAGAGCAAAAAATCATCCGGGGGCACTAAGCGCGGTCGCCGACGGGCTTTGGCAAAGAATGCAAAAGACGCCGACATGGGCTCCGACCAGCCGACTGATGAGCATAATGGTGAGCAAGCCGGGCCGCAGGTCGAGGCCGCAAGCGATACCGGTACGGGCGCCGGTGACAGCACAAGCCAGGCTTTTGAGACGTCGGGAAAAACACGAAAACGTCGCCGTGGCCGACGCGGTGGACGCAGGACACGACGGGCAAAGAGTTCCAGTGGCGACACGGTTGAGGCCACAGGTGGCAAAGGTGAGGTTGCGGAGCAAAAAGGTGAGGCTCGCAAGAGCGTCGGCACTGACGAGCAAAAACAAGAAGAAGCCTCGCGCGCGGGTGCGCCTGAAGCCGCAGAATCGCCTGATATGACCGTTGCGACAGATAGAAAGCGCCAGTCGCCAGCGTCCAGGCCCCGGCGCAAGCGTGCGCTATCGAAAACCGGGCGCAGCAAGGTCGACGCTAACATGCCGCAGGACGATTTGCCTGGTTCGTCCCAGGAAGCTGAGGCCCGCAACAGCGATGGGTTTGTCTCTCCTGCCATGGGTGTTCAGGACGGTAATAGGTCCGGGGCCGATGCCCTGGCGCTCAAGGTCTCAGACAACAGTGATGGCAAAGGCCCCAGAGAGGCCGATCGATCCGGCAATCTTGTTGATGCGGATCAAAAATCGGAAGCCAACGCAAAAAAGCGCTCTGGGTGGTGGCAAAAGGGGACCTTCTTCCGCATCTAGAGCGTGCGTTTCGCTTTAGCCATTTTGCCAGGGGCATAAGTGAAACGTAGAAAGCTGATCGCCCTGAAATCCATAGCAAAATGCGAGAAGAATACGGGAAAGCCCCATGATTCCCATTAAACGCATCTTACTATAGAGCGGGAGGTTCCATGCCGTCCAAAAATCAACAGGTGTCCCAGCCTGCTCCCTTCAAACATCACGGCCAGCGGGTTGAAGAAGATTGGATCGATTACAACGGCCATTTGAACATGGCGTATTATCATGTTCTGTTTGATCGTTGTGTTGATGCTGCGTTCGCGACCGTTGGCCTTGGTCCCGATTACGTCAAAATCTGTGACGCTTCCTTTTTTACCGCTGAGGTACATGTCTGTTACTTGCGTGAGCTTGGTGCCGGTGATGAGGTCGAGGTGACCCTGCAACTGCTTGACTTCGACGAAAAGCGCGTGCACTTTTTTCAAGAGCTGGTACATCACGACGAGGGTTGGCTGTCGGCGACATCGGAACAAATGTGTTTGCACGTTGACATGAACGCGAAAAAGGTCTCGCCGTTTCCTGCATCCATTCTGACACGCTTGCAGGCCATGAAACAGGCTCACGCGCCGCTACCGCGCAGCCGACAATTGGGGCGCGTCATCGGTATTCGGCGCTAGCAATGTGTCGGGTTTAGGGATTTGTTTGTCGGTGTATCGGTCATGGATGTGTGTTGGCGAGCGCTTTGCTATAACAGTCTCAAACATGCCCAACTGGCTGGCGGAGAGAGAGGGATTCGAACCCTCGGAACACTCGCGCGCTCAACGGTTTTCGAGACCGCCCCGTTCAACCACTCCGGCACCTCTCCAGCACTCACTCCATGGGCCTTGTGATATCAGCGTCGGTTCCATATTTCAACCCGCAAGGCAGGCCAACATGCCCATGGGATAAGCCCCTTGATGCCCCTTAGATGTGTAATACCAAGGGGCTTTGCGTTGACTCTTGGGGGCCAGGGTCGCAAATAGACGTATCCAGCTGAGGGAGCTAATCTGGCGGACCACAGAGCCGATGGCCGCATCGCTACAACTTGTAGCCGCCGCTGTTGATCTGAACAAATATCTCTTTATTGACCGGCATGTATATGTGGGTGTCTGGATTGTAGAAATAGATCCGATCTTTGGTCTGCCCAGGATCGAAATTCTCACGCACCAGATCGACTTTGCGCAGCTTGAAAGTGCCGGTCATGTCCAACTCCCGTAACAACCGTATAAAAACGGGGTGCGCATAAACCGGCAGATTCTCACTCAAAAAAGCCTTCAGATTGTCGAACGTAAAGGCGTCCGCATCGGTCACCAGGGCGGCCATCCCCGCCCGACCGTCAAATCCATCGACAGCGACACCATAGACATTGGCCTCACGAATACCAGGATAACGGGTAAGTGTCTCCGCAACCTCTGAGGTTGCGACATTCTCCCCTTTCCAGCGAAACGTATCTCCAACCCGATCGACAAAATAGAAATATCCGCGCGCATCGCGACGCATCAGATCGCCGGAGCGAAACCATTTGTCCCCGATCTTGAAAGCGTTTTCAAGAATTTTCTTCCGGGTCGCCTCTTTGTCCGCATAGCCCTCAAAGCGCTGTGAGGGTTTGCTGGGATCATCAAGGATTTCCGAAATGGCTTCACCGACTTCTTCGGGGTCGCATTTAATGCAAAAACCATCATCTCCGCGTATGGGACTCTCACTCTCATGATCGAACTGCACGATCTCGGTGACCAGCCGATGCGCCAACCACCAAGGGATACGGCCAACAGCGCCGGGCTTTTCGTCAAAATTAAACATGACCACATTGCCCTCGGTGGCGGCATACCATTCGACAATCCGCGGCAGGGCGAAACGCTCCTTAAACTGCATCCAGATATCGGGGCGCAGTCCGTTCCCCGAGCACAGCCGAATACCATGGTCCCGCTCGTCAGGCGAGGGAGGCGAATTGACCAGATAGCGGCACAACTCGCCCACATACTGAAAATGGGTCGCCCTGTATTGTTTGATTTCCCGCCAGAACGTATGGGCGGAAAACTTTTCGCGCAACACCACCGATCCCCCTACGGTCAAAAATGCACCCGGCGCAATCACCCCCCCTACCGTGTGGTACATGGGCAGGCAGTCGTACATGCGCTCGTCGGTTCTGGCCTCCAGAACCGACGAAAACCCATGCATGATCGCCTGGACCCTATAATGGATAATGTTCGCGGCCTTGGGCATGCCGGTCGTGCCACTGGTATAGATATAAAGGCATGGATCGGCGGTGGTGAGTGCCGGACGCTCACCAGCCGCAAGATTGTGTGCATCCATACTGGTAATGACATAGTCAAGTCGCCTGGCTTCGTCATGTTTGCCGTCATCGCCAAAGTACCAGGCTGTACAGTCCGACCCCAGACCGTCTTTGCAGGTTGCAAAGGCTTTGCTGAGCCTGGTGTCAACGATGACCGCCTTCGGGCTCACGACGTTGATACAATGGGCCAGGCTGGCGCCGGTTAAATTGGTATTTAACAACGCAACCGCTGCACCGGCACGCGCAATCCCGATCCAGATCGCCATGTATTCAGCGCGATTCAACATCAGCAAGGCAACAGTATCGCCCTTGCCGATGCCCTGCGCCTGGGCCCAACGGGCATATTGGTTGGCGCGATTATTCAGCTCAGCGTATGTATAGGTCTCCTGATCGCTGATCAGTGCGGTGCGTGCGCCGTGTTCGGCGGCAAGGCGTTCCAGTTCAATAGGAAAAACCCGGTTTTTGTCTTTTGCGATCGCCGTGACGCGTTTGAGCGCGCCAAGCACCCCACGCGCATAGATGTATTCGGATTTAATGCGCTGTATGAAGCCCATAATAGCCTTTCAGCTTAATAGCTTAGAGCGTGTCAGGTTTTAATAGCATAACAATGCGCGATGATTTAATACCAGCGGTATTGGCTTTATAGACACGCCGACTGGTGTACTGCCTTGATAACATACCTCTTTGACGCTAAGCCATGAGTCATTGTTAAAGACCCTTGGTATAAGAATCGCCTCTTCAAGTGTAGCATCAAATGTGATACAAGGCGAGGTAACCGTACACCGGACGTGAATAGCGCAGGTCGCAAGGATGCGCTCAAGACGTCTATTTGTGAGCGGGCTGGCAATGCCCGTGAATGGAGATACCGAGCTTGTGTACAAAAAGGTTGCTTTTACCGTCTACCCGGCCCTGGATATCAAGCGGGCCAGGACGTTTTATCAGGAGGTTTTGGGACTGAAAGTGACCCAGGAATACCAGGATGGCCGCTGGATCGAATTTGATTTGCCCCAAGGCGGCTGTTTTGCCATGTCCGACATGATGCCCCAATTCAAGCCCAGCGACTATGATGGCGGGACAATCGCCTTTGAGGTCGAGGATGTTGACGCCCTCATGGCCGCTCTCAAGGAAAAAGACGTAGAGATCCTCATGGATACGTTTGAATCCCCTGTTTGCCGTATGGCCTCCATTAAAGACAGCGAGGGGAATGCGGTTATTCTCCATCAGGTTCACAGGCAATAGGCAGGCAAAATCGTGAGATGAACGACGCCCAGGCCACGCACACCCCTTGCGCCGGCACGTCGCCACTGCGTCTCGACACGCGGGGGCTGCAGTGCCCGCTTCCGGTTCTCAAGGCACGCAAAGCCCTCAAAGGAATGAGCTCCGGAGACATTTTGGAGTTGATCACCGACGACCCTGTTGCCGATATTGACGTTCCCCATTTCTGTACCGAGGCCGGGCATGGTTTGATCGATTGCAAGCGGGAGGGGAAATTGCGCGTTTTCCAAATCGCCCGGGCTTAGATGTGTAATTTCAACAGGTTGTCCCTGGTAAATGCATCGGGCGCAGGTGGCCATTCGTCTGATATGGCCTTGCTGGCGGCAATGGCCGCAATAACCCTGACTGCAGGCCGGCCACCTTGAGAACAACCTATTGAAAGATTACATTTGGAGCGTGTCACGTCTTAATAGCGCTCCGCACAGTCAGTTGCGCCATTGCCGACTCCCTCTTGTTGTGATAATGTGAGCGGTCGATGCACTGGCAACTTACCGCGTTACCGGTGCGCTTGTTTCTTGTCAGACATCTTGAGAACTTTATCCTGTCGGCATTCACCACTGAGTTGAAAGACTTTGAGCGCGGGTTGCATTATATGTCCTACACTGTTGCCGTTGTCGGCGCTACCGGCAACGTTGGCCGCGAAATGTTGAACATTCTGGCCGAACGGGCGTTTCCGGTCAGCGATGTCATTCCCCTCGCCTCGCGCCGCTCCGCCGGGGTTGCAGTTTCGTTCGGCGATGAGACTCTCAAATGCCAGGTTCTTGATGGTTTTGATTTTTCCGGTGTTGACTTCTGTCTGATGTCAGCGGGGGGCGCGGTTTCGCAAAAAATCTCGCCGGCGATTGGAGCGACCGGTTGTATCGTCATCGACAATTCATCGGCGTTTCGTTATCACGCCGACGTGCCGCTTGTGGTCCCTGAAGTTAACGCGCAGGTGCTGGACACGTACATGTCGCAAAACGCACGGCGAAACATTATCGCCAATCCCAACTGCTCTACGGCGCAGCTTGTGGTGGCACTTGCGCCTTTGCACGCCCACGCGCCGATAAAAAGGGCGGTCATTGCCACATATCAATCAGTCTCGGGTGCCGGCAAACAGGCCATGGATGAGCTGTGGAACCAAACGAAGGCCATCTATGTGCCGGGCGAAGATGTGACCCCCGCAGCGTTTACCAAACAGATCGCCTTTAACATCATTCCCCATATTGATGTGTTTATGGAGGATGGTTATACGCGCGAGGAGTGGAAGCTTGTCGCAGAAACAAAGAAAATTCTCGATCCGAAAATAAAGGTGACCGCCACGACCGCGCGGGTTCCCGTGTTTGTGGGACATGCAGAGGCGGTCAATCTGGAGTTCGAACGCCCCCTTGATGCGGACACGGCACGGCAAATCCTACGTGAGGCACCTGGCTGTATGGTGATTGATGAACCCGAGAACGAGGCCTATGTCACGCCGATTGATTGTGTCGGGGATTACGCCACGTTTATCTCACGCATTCGCCAGGATACAACCGTCGATAACGGCCTGAACATGTGGATCGTCTCTGACAATCTGCGCAAGGGGGCGGCCCTGAATACCGTCCAGATCGCCGAGTGTCTGGTCAATCGGGGACTGCGCCATAAGGTAAAAGCCTGAAGCCCTGAAAGCCTGAAACCGTGAAAGCGGTATCGGGGAACCGTTCTTTGTCGTTATGGTGTGTTGTTGTTGACTTTTGATGTTTGGTGGATGTTGGCCGGCACAGAACAAAAGCGAACGGCATTCGGTTAGGCCTCTTGTCTAATGAGGATGTGCTATATTTGGGGTACCAGGTAGGAGATTATTGGGCATCTTGATCTTGTAATACCGTAATAGATGTGTAATTTCAACAGGTTGTCCCTGGTAAATGCATCGGATGTAGGTGGCCATTCGTCTGATACGGCCTTGCTGGCGGCAATGGCCGCAATAACCCTGACTTCGGACCTGCCACCTTGAGAACAACCTATTGAAAGATTACAAATGTGTAATTTCAACAGGTTGTACTCGAAAAAACTATCGGGTGTAGATGGATGGCCCGGTATGGCCTTGCTGCATCAATCTGCGGCAACGGGGTGAGATCGGCGCGCATCCCCCCATGGACAAGGCTGTCCAGCCACCATAGGAGGACCCGGCAGCGTAAATCTAACTTTCGTTTCCGCATTCCCGAGGACCTGCTTGTCCTGAACGCCATCTGGCGCTGGCGTCGGCAAATGCGCAAGGCATACGACGATCACCTGGCGGAATACGAGGCCCGTCTGATCGCCGCCGTTGCCGCCGACCAAGGCCACGCGCCATGAGCATGGACAAGATACGCCAGTCCCTTTTGCGCCGCCTGGGCCGCGCCGCATGGGCGGGCGCGAAGCGGGGTTGGGACCCAAACGATCCGCTTGGTCTTGATCCTGGCACCGTCACCGATTTGAGCAATCGTGGGTACTTAAACAACCCCATAAGCAACCTGGTTTTACGAGGCGGGCTGCCAATCCTCGACGCTTTAGGGCGCACGATGAATGCCGGTATTCATGGCGGGGCGTCCCTTGCCGGACAAGTCGCGCGGGAATTCGGCGAAAGCCGATCTGGAGCGCGTCGTCTGGAGCGCGATTTGACGGCCCTTATGCATGTTCTGCCGGGGGTTGGCCGCCTCCCCAGACCGACGTCGCGGGTGGGCGCGCATAGAAGCCTGGGAAACGTTACAAAACATAATGTAAATCAACCTGTTGCAAGAAACAATAGTCTTGCCAGCCGCAACGTTTCGTTGTATAATCTGCCCGATAAACCGCAGCGCCCAATCGAGATGGATTACCCCCATGGCATCCCGCAAAGAGCAGACGGAACCCTCACCCACGACATCGACGGAAGACCCCTTGTCGCAAGACGAATTGTTGGCCGTCAAAGAGTGGAACAAGCGGATCGGCCCCTCCCGCCAACGCAATTTGACGCCCTTGCAACGCAAACAGTTGGCCAAGGAGCTTTGCGAATGGCGCCAGGCGCGCTCGGGAAAGGGTCGGTGGGTGCTACTCGGATAGACCGATGGTCACGCCTACCCAAACGAATAGCCCTATCCAACCGATTGAGCGACAGGCAACTACCCAAGGTCTACGCCCACGAGCTTGGCCATGTGATTGACCAGGCGGCTGGGGAAATCCCCGTCTCCGGTTTAAGCCGCGAACTCAAGCCCCTTTACAACATCCTGAACACCGGCCAGGAGCGCACGCGCCACCTGACTGGCCCGCAGCACCTGGGCTACACCAGGGGTGATGTGCCGCGCGAGTTTATGGCCGAGGCCATCCGCGCCTATTTGACCAATCCCAACGCCATGAAAACCGTTGCGCCCAAAACAGCGGCGCGCATCCGCAAATACGTCAACGAGCACCCCTCGCTAAAACACATTATTCAGTTCAACACTTTCGCCGGCGCCTCCGCCGCGCCCATGGCCCTCGACATGCTGCCCCCGCGCGAGGATACGTGGGAAGTGCCGATTAGCTACTGACATGATGAACATCGCCCCATCCCGTATCCGACCGGAGAATCGCGTACCCAGCGACAGCGATAAGACCCCCGACAGGCAATCGCAGACCTATCTGGCCCCCATCGCGGGCTGGATTTCCAACGAAAGCCTGGCGGCGCAAGAGCGCAATGCGGCGCGCGTTTTGGATAATTTCTGGCCCACCGCCACTGGCATTACGCCGCGTGGCGGCCTCGCGCCGCTTTTGGGCCTAAGCGGTATCGGTGCGTTCAAGGCGCTTTTTTCTTACGATTATTCAGAGCCGAGCGAATTGTTTGCGGCCAACGATAGGCGCATTCTCGCCTTTGACGCCCATAGCCCTAGTTATTCCACGGTGGTGGTCAACCAAACGTCCGGCGATTATTCGGCGTTGCAGATAAAAACCGATGGCGGCGGCTTTTTAATCCTCGTCAACGGCGCCAACAAGATGCTGATTTACGACGGCACCACGTGGCAGCGGGTTACAAGCACATCACGTCCCTTTGCTATCACCAAAAAGGCGGGCAGCCAGGGGCGCCTCGACACGGCTCGTTTCAGCCACGTCTGGTCCTATCGCAACCGTCTGTTTTTTATTGAAAAAGACAGCCTGAACGCCTGGTATCTGGGGATTAATGCGGTTGCGGGGGAAGCGGCCAAACTGCCCCTGGAAGGCCTATTCCAGTTGGGCGGTACGCTTATCTTTGGCGCCACGTGGTCGAGCGATAGCGGCGCGGGCATGGACGATCGCTGCGTTTTCGCCACCGACAAGGGCGAATTCGCCGTCTTTTCCGGCAGCAACCCAGGTAACGCCAATAACTGGACCTCGCGAGGGGTCTATGAGATCGGCGAACCGCTGGACAAGCAAGCCGTTATCCGCGTCGGCGGCGAATTGATCATCGCCACAAAGGCCGGGCTGATCCCATTATCGGCGGCGGTGCAACAGGACAAGGCAACCCTCAAACTAACGTCGCTGTCACGTAATATCGAGCCGGACTGGAACGCAGCCATGGACCTGGCGGGCAATCAACGGGGCTGGAGTATCGTCAAATGGGCGTCCAGGAACATGCTCATCATCGCCCCGCCAAACGGCCAGTCGGGGGGATCACACTGTTTTGTGGTAAACCTGCAAACCCGCGCCTGGACGCGCTTTACCGGCTGGAACGTGAGCACCATGGCGGTGCTCGATGACCAGCTTTATGTGGGCACCCCCGACGGCAAGATTATGCGCGGCAATACCGGCGGCACTGATGACGGCGCGCTTTATGTGTGCTCGCTCTGTTATGCGTTCGATCACCTGGGCGCGCCGGGGGCCATCAAGCAAGCCAAGGCGTTGCGCGCCACGTTCGTTCACAAGACGCCGTTTGCCGCCAAACTAAGCGTTGCCACCGATTACAAGGACTGCCTTGTGGAGCCGCCCGATGCGATCCCGATCGACACCAGCACGCGCACCGCAGCCCTTTGGGACGAGGCCATCTGGGATGTCGCCTTGTGGGATCAGGGCACGCGCAACAGGGTTGAGGCCAAATGGGTGAACGTGGCCGGCACCGGCTATGTGCTGGCACCGCAACTGCAGATCACCGTGGGCAGTGCGACCAAGCCGGACATTGAACTGGTGTCGATGGATCTGATCTATGAGACCGGCGGCGTGTTGGTTTGACTAAATGGAGAAAGCGTAATGGCAAAACAAAACGACGTACAGGTGTCACGACAAGCGGCAAGTGACGAGAAAAAACTGTGGACGGATCGTTTGACCGTTCTGCAGCAGATGTCCTTTACGGGCGCCCTTGACTACGGGAAAATGCTCCTTCGAACCGCTGTGGTGGTCAATGCGGGGGCGCTTGTGGTCGTTCCGGCCTATATCGGTCTTGCAGCCGGCGCGGGCAACCCCGTGCCCATCGATCGGCTTTATGGTGCCGGCGCCTGGCTTGCCGGCGGTCTGGCTTGTGCCGTCTTCGCTTGCTACGCGGCCTACGTCAATCTCATGATTCTGGAAGCGATCTACGAAGACCAACACGCAATGCAGATCGGGTACATTGAAGCGTGGGGCGCAAAAGACCGGGACAAAACCCGCGCCAAGGCTCTGAACCTACTGGCGAAGAAGGATCGTGTTGCCACATGGTGGATGGCCGCGGCTAATCTATTGGGCCTATTGTCGTATACCGCCTTCGTCATCGGTTGTTATACGGCGGCGCAGGTCTTGCTCACGCTGACCCCCTGAACACCGCCCATGCCGCCCGTGTTCCCTGTTACAGACCAGCCAGAGGCGGTCAAACACTTTGTCGAAGAGGGCCTGTGGCAGGGAAAGCGGCAACTGGACGCCCGCGACGGCGAATATTCGGCAATCGGCTTTGTGCGACCCGGGGGAGGCCTGGTTGCCGGTTTTGTGTACCACAACTACGATCCCTCACGAAACGTTATCGAACTCTCCGCCTATTCGGCGCACCGGCGCTGGTCCAACGTCTCAACTCTGCGTACCATCTTTGAATACCCCTTTGACCAGCTGGGGGTGCGCGTTGTTGCGGGACGGCACGATGAGCGCAACACCCTGGTGCGTCGCATCTGGAGGGCGCTTGGGGCCAGAGAAGTGCTGATCCCCGAGCTTTGGGCCCCTGGCGTTGCCGAGGCTGTGGCGGTCCTGACGCGCGACACCTGGCGTGCCAGTCCGTTTTGTAGAACATCACATGGAGACCAGAAATGGGAAAAAAATCCCCACCCGCCCCGGCACCGGCGCCGCGTCCGGCTGATCCGTTCAAAACCGCCCAGGCACAAACAGGAATGAATATCGGCACCGGCGTTGCGCAAGGCTACATGAACCAGGTGAACCAGGTTACGCCCGACGGTTCGTCCACATGGTCAACCACGGGCACACACAAATGGACCGATCCCATCAGCGGTAAAACATACGACCTGCCCCAGCGCACCTTAACGCAAACCCTCTCGCCAGCGCAGCAGGCCATCAAGGACCGACAGGATGCGGCCAAGAAGAACCTGGCCGGCCTCGCCGACAGCCAGTCGCGCCGCCTGCAGGGGCTGCTAGACAAGCCCTTTACCCTCGATAATCTGCCTGATGCGGCTGATCCGAAAAGCCTGACAGCGCCCCAGTACCAGCGCTTCGGCAAGGGACCGCAACTGCAGACAACGGCACCCATGGCAGGTCCCATCCAGAATACGTTCGCCGATGTGGGAGACGTGCGGCGAACGTATGGCACGGATTTTAGCAAAGATCGCCAGCGGGTTGAGGATGCTCTCATGCAGCGCATGGCCCCGAAGCTGCAGCAGGATCGCGAGGCGCTTGAGGCGCGTCTGGCCTCCCAGGGCATTCGCATGGGCTCCGAGGCCTATAACGCCGCCATGGACGATCTTAGCCGCGGCGCCAACGATGCGCGCATGAGCGCCATTCTTAAGGCCGGGCAGGAGCAATCGCGGCTGGCAGGACTGGAGGCGCAGCGCGCCGGTTTTGAAAACACCGCCCAGCAGCAGGCCTACGCACAAGCCCTGGGGCGCGGCGGCTTTGCCAATCAGGCACAGTCGCAGCGCTTTGGCCAGGACATGCAGCGGGCGCAATTCGGCAATGCCGCGCTACAACAACAGCACCAGAACGCCGTGCAACGCACATCCGGCAACAACCAGATCGCCGATCAGCAGTTTCGCTCACAGCAGGCCATGATGAACGCCCAGAACCAGGCGCGCGCCAACGCGCTTAACGAGCGATACCGCCTGCGTAATCAGCCCATAAACGAAATCTCTGCGCTGCTGTCCGGCTCTCAAGTGTCCAATCCGCAATTTGTCAATACGCCGCAGACCCAATTGGCGAACACGGACTTTGCCGGCATTCAAGCCAATTACGACAACAACCGCATGCGCGCCTGGCAGACGCAGGTGCAGGCGCAGCAGGCCGCACAGCAGCGCCGCAGCGGCCTGTGGGGCGGTATCCTGGGCGCGACCGGGTTAATCGGAGCGTCGATGCCTTGGAAATCCTGGCTTTCAGACCGGCGCGCCAAGACGGACATTAAAAAGGTGGGCAAGTCCAGCGATGGTCTGAACATCTACGCCTATCGCTACAAGGGCGGTGGAGGTCCCATGCAGTTAGGCATGATGGCGCAGGAGGTGGAGAAGAAGAAACCCCGCGCCGTTACCAAGGGGCCGTTCGGCCTGAAAATGGTCAATTACGAACTGGCAACGGCGTAGCGGCATAAAGGAGAGGAAACATGGCTTTGCCACGCTACATATATGGCGGTAACACAGGGGTTTCCTACGCCCGCATGAAGAGCAGCCAGGCCCTTGCCAATCGATTGCGGCAGGCGTTGGCGGGCTCTCGCCCGAAAACCCTGGGGGACGGCATCCACGACGTGGGCCGCTCCATCGCCTATGTGATCGCCAACAGCCGCGCCAACAAGCTGGGCGAGCAGGGCCGTGCCGGTGGCGACAAGATGGTCCAGGCGGCGCTGCGCAGCCTGTTCCTGGGCCAGGGGGCGCAACAAGGGCAAGAAGCGCCTGCGCCGCCGATCGAGGCGCCAGCGCCTAACGCGCCCCGCTTTGGCGCTAATCTGCAAAGCGCCATTGACGCCGCCTCTGGCAAATACGGCGTTGACGCCAATACCCTAAGCACCCTGGCGCAACTGGAAAGCGGCGGCGATGTGAACGCCAAAAACCCCAATTCGTCCGCTTCGGGACCGTTTCAGTTCATCAAGAGCACGGCGGCGCAATACGGCCTGGAGAACCCGTTTGATCCGATGCAATCAGCGGATGCGGCGGCGCGTCTGACGCGGGACAACACGCAAGGGCTGCAACAGACCCTGGGGCGGGAGCCGAATATGGGTGAGATTTATCTGGCGCACCAGCAGGGCCTGGGTGGGGCACGCCAGTTGCTGCAGAACCCCAATGCGCGCGCCGTGGACGTGGTGGGCGCGGATGCGGTGCGCCTCAACGGCGGCACGCCCGATATGACAGCCGGGCAGTTCGCCCAATTGTGGATGTCCAGGGCGCAGGGCGCCATGCCGCAGGCGCCACAAACGGGCCTGCAGGCGCAAGCAGAGCCCGCGCAAGGGGGTATGAGTGAAAGTATGATCCAGGCCCTGTCCAATCCGTTCGTGTCAAATGAGCAGAAAGCGATGCTGATGGCGCATTATCAATTCCAGCAGCGCCAGGCGCAAACCGCTGATAACCGCGCCTATGAGCAAAACCAGTGGCAACAGCGCCGCCAGGCAGGCATGCAGGACTGGCAACAAAAGCAGGAGTATTTGCGGGCAAACCCCATGCCGCAACAACCCACGAACGCCATTCAGAATTTCGAATACGGCCAGGAGAACCCGGCCTTCGCGCAACAGCAATTGCAAATGCGCCAGGCGGGCGCCCCAAGCGTGAGTGTGAATAATAACGCGCCACTGCCGGTGCCAGGCTATTCCAAATTGGATAAGGGCTATGCGTATCGGCGCGACCCTGATGGGCAGATACTTATTAATGAGCAAGGCCTTCCCACCGCTATGCCTATCCCAGGCGGCCCTGCTGCTAAAGGGCTGCAACAACAGGAGGCGGCTGCCGCGGATAGGCAGGCCGTGAAGGAGCGTTACAGCAATGTTGTTTTGGAGGACATTGGTCGCGCCCGTGATCTGATCAAGAACGACGGTTTGATCGGCTCTACAGGTGTAGCTGGTTATGCACTATCGGGTATCCCAGGAACCGACGCGCACCAATTGAATAGGTTTATCGACACAATAAAAGCCAATGCAGGCTTTGATCGTCTCCAAGCGATGCGCGATGCGTCGCCAACAGGTGGTGCTCTCGGTCAGGTCAGCGAGAAAGAACTAATGTACTTGCAGGCGGCAATTGGCAGTCTAGACCAGTCGCAGAATGAGAAAGAGTTGCTACACAACCTGGATCGCGTGAAAAACATCTACAACGAGATTATTTACGGCCCGAAGGCGCAGAGTGATCGACAGACGCAGCCGGGGGGCAAAGCGGAGCAATGGCAGAACTTGGGTAATGGAATTCGGATCAGGAGGCGTTGATTATCGGTTTTTTCGAAACAGGGTCAGTATGAGGAGCCTTTTCTTTTCTTCTTTTGTTGCGTCCTGGAGCGCAGAAATCGCTTTGCGGGCCACATCAATGTCCCTTTGTGTACTCGATTTATAAAAGTTCTTTAGAGGGTTATAGTCAGCGTCTTGACGTTCTGATTGCATGTTCAAAAAGGCACTTACAAAAGTCCCAACATTATCCGGCAGCGTTTCCCCTCCTGTTTTTTGCTTTTTCGCCTCGCTCAGCAAGGCCAGGCAGGCATTTTTAGTCGTGTTGTGACCCAGGGAGCGATAGACACGACACCAACAATCATCTGAAGGATTTGTACCAACAACAAAATTCGCACATTCTTTCGATAGCTGATGGAAAAGAGCATAATAAGCCGTGCTAATAGCACGCCTCAATATGATCTGTTGAGGGCGCCCACGCTCGCCTTCTTTCAGCATATTGTCAGCAAGGTCAATGAGTTGCTCGGGGTTCAAGCGGGCGCCCCGGATTTGTACTCCTCCGCGTCCACGAACGAATAGATGGGGTATGCTTCCTCTTCCAGATCGTCGAGCTTTTCTCTCGTAAGCCTGACCAACCTGGAAAACCTGGCTGCAACAGGGTCATCCTGCCCCGCTTTTGTAGGTACACTAAAGATGAGGAGAATCGATAAAATGGGATCGCCGTCGTGGTCTAGCTTATGCTCCACATGAATGTCGTCAACCTCAACACCGCCTATGTCAGCGAATGCTTCGGTGACGGCTTCGTGAATTGCGCCCCTAATTTTATCCATATCAGTCGCCATAGACACAAGCATATCAATACCCTCCTAATGAGACCTATTAGGGTATGGTGAAGATTTAGTTAGGGGATTGTTTTTTTTTGGCCACACCACCTCCCCGAATGGCCGACCTGCAAGTCAGGCTCCTAAACTATATGTAACGTATGAAACGCGGATCGTCCAGAGATAACCGAGATTAGGGCTGAATTATGCCGATTTTTGAGATACAAGATAAAGATGGGGGCGTTTATGAGGTCGAAGCCCCCGATCAGGAAAGCGCCGTGCGCGCCTTCCGAGGGTACACGACCCAGCAGGCGCAACAGCAGACCCCGCAACAGCAGGCCCCGCAACAGCAGGCCCCGCAACAGCAGGCCCCGCAACAGCAGGCCCCGCAACAGCCACAGCAAGAGTCGGGACGCATTTATGCGCGCGAGCCCGATCTTGCCGATCGCGCCGGGGACTTAGTACGCGCCCTTGGCCTGCCCAACAGTGTCGCGCATCGCACAACGGACGGCGTGAGCGCGATGGGCGCGGCCTTTCGCGGACTGGCGAACCCTTTAGGTTGGGGGGATGAGATCGCGGCGGCTGGGGGCGCGTTAACAGGAATTGACGGTGAATTTGGCGATTACGCGGGTAACCTGGCGCGTCAGCGTCAAATCACCGAAACGACAAAGGCGCTTAACCCGATCGCATACGGCGCAGGCAATCTGGCGGGTGACGCCCTTCCCGCCGCTGCAGCGGCCAAGATGGGACTGACATTGATGGGGAAAGGTGGCAGCGCTTTGAAGAGCATTGCGGCGGGAGTGGGCGAGGGTGCGGTGTACGGCGGCATTGCCGGTGCCGGGCACGCCGATCCAGGCAAGCGAATGGAGGGTGCGGCGTGGGGCGCAGGCACCGGCGCGGCGGTCGGCGGGGGTCTATCGGCCCTATCGCGCGCGGGGCGGCAATGGGCCGCCAATCGTCGATTTACAAAAGACATCCCAACCACTCAAGACTTACGGCAGGCGAAAAAGGCCGCGTACCAGCATGTCGATGACCTTGGCGCGCGATACAAACCGGCGGCTCTCGCGGACCTTGCGGATGCCATCGACGAGGGGTTGAAGGCGAAACGTTTCCGCAAAAACGTCAACCGCAAAGTCCATCGGGTGGTGAAGGTTTTACGCAAAGATTTAACCGGTAAAAAGTCCGTATCCCTAAGTGGACTAGATGATCTGCGCCAGTATGTCAGTCGTAACATAACGGACAAACCCGGCCAACATAAACACGGTTATTACGGCGACATTATCAAAAAAAACATGGACGAGTTCATCGACAGTGCCGGCCCTCAACAGATGACAATGGGGGATGCGCCGCGTGCCGCCCAAGCTATGAAAGCTGCGCGCGCAAGTAACAGACGGTACAAGAAAATGCAAGCCGTTGATGATGCGATTGAGAAAGTCAAAAACAACCCGAATTCCACAACCCCATACATCGCCCCGTTTCGCCAATTGATTCAAAGCCCGCGCCTTAAGGGGCGGTTCGATCCGCCGGAGCGTGCGATTATCGAGCAGATCGTGCGCGGCACGCCAAAGCAAAAGGCTCTTGACAAGGTCGGCTGGTGGGGTGGGAAACTGGGGTCATCTCTAAGTGCCGGTGTCGGCGCGGCGGTCGGCGGCGTACCCGGTGCCGTCGCGGCCCCCGCTGCCGGTTTTCTTGCGCGCGGCGCGTCGGGCAAAATCTCAAAAGGACAAGTTGAGCTGTTGCAAGCCCTCATCGCTAATCAGGGGCGGACCCCAAAACCAAAGCCGGATTCTGAAATAATGCGGGCGCTGCAACGCGCCCTGGCAGGTCATTCCGGTGGCCGCGTTGGCAAGTGGGCGACCACTTCGAGTTTTTAGGGTTTGAAAACCAGGAGACCAATAAGGGCTGGGAAGCCAATAAGGGCGAAAGCTCCTGCGAGCAAAACGAACTTCTGTCGCTTCGTCTCCAGCTCCGGCCAAGCACTGAAGGCGTAGTACGCAGCCACAAAACTTAAGTTCGCCATCACGATGAGCCCATACATCTCGGCGGCGGTCAATTCAGCTACAGTTTTCATGGCCGCCATTTTAGCACCGCCGGGCGCGTTATGCAAGGTTGGGGCTATTTGGTGTTCAACCTGTCCAATACTTGTTGCGCATCAAGCGCGTTGACAGCTTGCGGATCGGTTTCATTAAACATTACGACAGCCAGAGAGCGATGCGAGGTATTGGTGGTAGTAACCCCGCCGCCGGAAAGTGTGGTATTGGCGTATATGTTCCCGAACCCACCATCGCGAAAAGTTGTATCAGCATAGATGGGCCCGGTGCTGAATGTTCGGGAGTCGACATGGCTTTGGGGGTTGACAATGACAAAATGCGTATAGCCGTTTTGCAATGTCAGTTCAGCGGCTCGCTTCACCATGTGTTTGCCCTGGCTCTCCTGCCGCTGTGCAGCGATCGCATAGGCAATGGAGCCGCCGAGACTTGAGATTCCATCACCGAGTGTGTGGGCGGGAACAGACGACCTAGTAGCAGCGACGCTACTTTCCAGCATCCAGACATTACGCGAAATTTGCATCTCATTAATTGCCGGTGGGGCACAGCCGGCGGCCCACAAGACGGCGGCAAAAGCGGTAACAATGCGCATGGGTTCACCCTCCCTTATTTCCACACCAAAGGTAAACCTTAGCGCGAAACGCATCACGGGGCAAGCGGCCCCCAAAGCCCCTCCCGAGGGGCTTTTTCTTTAAGACAGAAAGGTACCCAATATGATTATATTAGATCACGACACGCGTATCCGCCTGGCCGCCCTGGAAGCTGCTGCCACGTCGATTGAGAAGTCACACAACTTGGTGTTTGGAAAAGACGAACTACTTTCGCGTGCGCGGGAGATTGAAGCCTATATCCGAGGCGCCACCACGCAAGGAAACAAGGGTTCCCACAGCCCCTTTGCGGCCCAGGGGCCCCGTCAATACTCACCGCCCGTTGGTGGGCGCAACCAACCCATCAACGAGTTATAGAAACAGAAAGGTAATCAGCATGCCTTTTGTCCGAAACACCTTTCGCCGGTTGCAAAACTGGGTGCGGGACCGCGATGCCAATATCCCCATTACCGCCAGCCGTTTTGACGCGGAGAACGACGACTTCGCCCGCGCTATCAACAGCATTATCAACGGAGCGGTAGCCTTCACCGGCTGGCTGCGCGGCGCAAACGGCACCAGCAGCGCCCCCGGACATTCCTTCTCCGCAGACCAAGACACCGGCATGTATCGCCCCTCGCCGGACAAACTGGGGTTCTCGACCGGTGGCAAGGAGGCCATGTCCATTGATGACAAGCAGAAGGTCACGGTCCAGAAAGAGTTGGCGGTCGGCAACAACAAGGTCTGGCATGCGGGCAACGACGGCTCCGGCTCGGGCCTTGACGCCGATACGGTGGGCGGGGCTCACGCTCATGAATTGCGCGATGTGACCACCCATACAGGCATTATCCCGCCGGTACGGTTATTGGGACTGTATAGTATCAACATCAGGGGTTCGGCGAATTCCGCGTTCAAACTGTACGACGCAAACACATATCAATACCACGGAGGCGAGGATTTCGCCAAAAAATCCGACATTCCGTCGGCGCTCACGGATGCACAGATGTTGAATAAGCTGAAACGTGTTGATGGGACCGGCTCCGGCCTTGACGCGGATACGTTGGATGGGTTTCATTCAAACGCATTTTTAGTCAGAACAGGCACAGCCGCCAACTCACGCGCCCTGGGTGGCGTTTCGGCGCAAAGTTATGCGCGAAAATCGGACTTAACCCCCATCCAAAACGATATCACCGGCCCCGCGATACTGAACAAACTCAAGCGTGTTGACGGCACCGGCTCCGGCCTTGATGCGGACCTGTTGGACGGCAAACATGCCAGTGAATTCGCGTTGAAACGGGACATCCCAACGAGCCTTGATGTTAACGAATACGAAACCCCATGGACGGGGGTTGATTACAGCGATCCGAAAAAGCCGAAAATAGATTTGCGTTTGGCGATACCCTTGCCGAACGCGAGCGTTCTGGTCCGTAGAGCCGGATTGGTGTTTAGGCCAACACGTGACGTCTATCGCGACAATAACCCCGCCGCTGGCGTTATCAGGCGGCATCAGGTGCTGCCAGGGAGCGAGTTCATTACACAGCCGCAGGGTCTCTCTACACCGGCAAAATACCGGGGGCCACTGCGCACATCCACCACAACGATTCCCGAGCTAATCAGCTATGTCCGATCACTAATAGGAGGGAGCCAAGCGCAAGGCATCTATGCCTCCCCTAATGATTATCTCGGTTTTGATGACCAAGTCGATCTTTCGCCATACTCTATCCAGCATTCCAGCATAAGGCCCGCGCATAGGATTACGCAGCCGAAAACGTATACATTCCAATTTCGGCACCTTATACCCGTCGATTCCCGCAACCCGCGTGGCTGGTTCCACGTCCGCCGAAGCGTTGGCGACCACGATTGGGTGAAAGCTGAATTTTGGGAGTTCAAACTTTGGGCCGTTACCTGGTAGCCCTACAACCCTCGCCTACGCCCCCACCCCGCTTCAGGCGGGTTTTTTAATGCCAAAACGGAGACCCCCCATGAACCGCCAAGCCTTTTTCGATCATATCCGCGAAGCCCTGTTCAAGGGACGTTTGAACGACGTTCAGGTGGTCGGCATGGAGTGCGTCCTTACCGCCTGGCAAGCGCACGGCGATGGCAATGCAACACGCCTCGCCTATGTGCTCGCCACCGCTTATCACGAAACGGGCGGGCGCATGGTGCCCGTGCGCGAGGGCTTTGCTGAATCTGATGCGTCAGCGCGTAAAATCGTGCGTCGACGCAAATACGGCAAACCGACAGGCCCGCACAACCACGTCTATTACGGGCGCGGTCACGTACAACTCACCTGGCACGCCAATTACGTTGAATCGTCCAAAGACGCCGGTGTTGATCTCGAGAAATACCCGGACAACATGCTTGATCCGCTCATCTCGGCACGGGTGCTGGTTCGGGGCATGTTGGATGGGCGCTGGAACGGTACAGGCAAGGGCCTGGGCGCCTATCTGAACAATAAGCGGCGCGATTACCGGAACGCACGGCGCACGGTCAATGTCACGGACAAATGGCAGCTAATCAAAGAGTATGCGCTCGCCTTCGAGGCTGCTTTGCGCGTGGCGGCATACGCGGAACCCGCCCCGCCCATTACCGCCCCGCGCAAAAAGCCCCCAGACCCAGCCCGTGTCGAGACGGCTTTGCGCAAGGACGGCTCACGCACCATCCGCGCCACGGATTTGCAGGAAAATATCGGCACCTGGACCGGCGTGGCAACCGGTGCCAGCGCCCTGGTAGCAGCGGTGACAGAAGGGATCGAGACCATCATGGCCAGCCCCACCTTCATGTTGCTGGCCGGACTGGCGGTGGGGGCCGGGGCTTTGTTGTTCTATCAGGGCGTCCTTGCCAAGCACATCCGCGGTTTCCGTGTCGAAGACCAGATCGCAGGCTTCAAGGAAAGCCGCTCCAAGGCAGTGGCGACGCTTAACGGAGAGGGTGATGGCGAAAGCGGAACGTAGGGTGCTCAAGCGATTGCAGCGAATCCTACTGTTCACCGCATTCATCACCACCATGGGGGCTGTCGCCACCACATACACAGTTATCCAATATCGACTGGGAGACACCATATGCTCACAATCCTCACCGCCATCGGCGGGCGAAAACCGATCATCTGGGCCACTTTGGTGGTGGCTCTATTGTTGGCCGCGTATGGGGCTGTGAAAGCCATTGAGCGGCGCGGGGCACAAAAACTACAGGTGAAAATCCATGAACGCACAATCCAGGGCTATCAGGCCAGGCAGGCCATTGACGAGAGCGTTGACGCTGACCCTCTTGACACTGTTCGTGAGCGGTTGCGCGGGGACGCTACCGAAAACGGCGGCTCTTAATTGCGCTGGGTGGCAAAAGATACGCCCTACTGTCGCGGACGTGGATGCGATATCCGGCACCCTCACCCGCCAGATCGATAGCCACAACCAATACGGCGCTCACCAAGGTTGTTGGGAACGGAGGTAATGATGGTTGAAGGTAACGGCACGCAGCGCGCTCTTGGACAACTGGAAGCCGATGTGCGAGCGCTGAAAGAAACGCAAGTGGCTATCCGCGATTCTGTTAATCGGCGTCTCGACAAGATCGAGCAGCGCCAGGAAGAACTGCTTGTTGCCCTCAGCAAGACTAAGGGCGCGTGGCGGGCCATTGTGGTCTTTGGCGGGATCGCGGCCACGCTAGGCGCTTTGAGCGCAAAATTCCTGCCTGTTTTCTTTACAAAATAGGAGAACCTCATGAAAATTCTATCGACTATTCTCATCGCAGCGCTGACCGCGCTGGCGCTCCTGCAGCGCGCCGATGCGCACACGACGTGCGTGGTGCAACCCCCTGGCGCTATCGCGGCGGCTTTGGAAGCGCGCGGCGAAGAGACCGTCGCGGCGATTACAGGCGACGACGGCAGCCCGATTGCGCTCGTCATGGCGCAGAATGAGGAAACCAAAAGCGCGACCGTTTATATGCGCCACGTGAGCGGCGCTGGCTGCGTCATATTCTCGATTGAAGGCAAAAAGCCCGTGCCGAAAGAGCCGACTTAGGCAGGCGGCTTGGAACGCGGCAACGCCTGGGCGACAAAATTTTGGAATAGACGCACACAACCGCATTAGGCGCAAAATTGTCTACATTGGCCCGTGAGAGTGTCTACACGCTTTTTTGGATGCGCTCTAAGTGATTGATTTTATTGGTACAGCCGGATGGAATTGAACCAACGACCTCCTGATCCACAATCAGGCGCTCTAACCAACTGAGCTACGGCTGCCCATAAAAAGTTTAAAAATGGCTGTCCCTGTATTCTTAGCAAGTTCGGCAAAACTTGGCCTCCGTCAATCCCCTCCCCTGGATCAGCATGCGTTTCGCTTTACCCATTTTGCTATAGAGCGTGATCACAGGCTGACAAAAATCCCGGATCGCTAAACCAAAATCCGATAGATCTGCCCCACCGGCCCCTCTTTGCCCTTTCGACCTTTGATCAATAACTAAAACCCGAAAACGGTGGTTGGGCTTAACGAACAGAGTTCAACCGAGATCGCAAAAGACTGTATAAAGTCTGACGCGGAATCTCAAGGGGAAAATGTCCGGCCCACCCTCCAGTAGACAGGGGCAGGGGTTATAAGCAACAGGCCCGGGTATTAACCAACTTTGCTAACTATCGCCGCTAAAACACTGAATTGGCCATCAATTCTCGTGGACCCCCGGGCAAATTGACTGTATTAACAGAATATTACTTTTGTGCAAAAATGCCGTCGCGGGAGCCTCAGGCGGGGGCGCGTGCGAGAGAGCCTCAGGAGGGCCTCCCAAACCGTGTGAGAACCAACTATAGCTAAATGCGTTTGGTCGGAATCATGGGGCTTTCCCGTATTCTTCACGCATTTTGCTATAGATTTGGAGGGCGATCAGCTTTATGGGTTTTGCTATACCCTTGGCAACATGGCTAAAGCTAACCCTAGGCTGATCTAATATCCTGTTAAGGCCTTAAACGCTGGATACCCGCCCGACCTGCCACATTGCTGACCCTCGCGGGTGTGTTCCGTCGTGCATGGGTCCCTTCGTGTTTTTTCGAGGGGTTAACAAGCCTATGATAGCTGCTGCGATTTGCCCCGCGCTGATCGTGGTGTGTTGTAACCCAGTGAATGAGCCGGCGTATGGACGCTTTCTCGCTGCAAACCTTTTTGAACCTGACCGAAATACCGGTTGTTGGTGCAGATTTGCTTGGGACTCGTGCAGCCTGGGTATGGAGCAACACGGGCCGTCGTATGGTTTGGGCGAATGCTGCCGCCGTTCGATTCTGGCGCGCTACCAGTATCGACGGCCTGATGGCGCGCAAGGCCTCTCTTGAGGCTTCATTGCCTGGGCAGGTTTCCCGCATCCTGGCGCAACATTGTGTGAGCCTTGCGTCTCCTCGCCTGGAACGGTTTCGTCTTGCGCAGGCACCGGGAACCCTCAGTATTGTTCTAAGTTGCAGGCACGTTCGCTATTTGGACGCGCGAACAAAAGCACTCACCGACGGCCTTTTTTGCACGACGCTGGAAACCGCCTCCCCGGACCTGGAGCAAGATGAAGGGATCGCGAAGTTTTTGTCTTCGTTCAATGCCAGTGCGCCGATCGGGTTTGTAACATCGATGGGGACCATACTGGGCGCAACGGAGGATTTCCGCTCCCGTGTTCGCGAGGACCGCACCATCCTTTTCGAGCAACCCTTAAATCCAGAAGGCTTTACGGTGTCACGCACTCCGGTTGGCGCCCTGGATATGGAGTTACTTTGGTTGCACCCGGCGTTGACACCGTCCAACACTCTGGACAAAGAGCGCAAAGATAAAGATAAAGATAAAGATAAAGATAAACGCACCCCTACCGCTCAAGCGAACCCCGCTCCCGCACAGACTGATCCCCCCAAGGCGACAGCCCAGAGTCCGGGCGAGCAGTCATCGAAAGCCCATTCCGCAGATGACAGCGGCTCAGGAGACATCGCGCCGCCCGACCCGTTGCCCGCTCCGCCTTCCACGCCTTCGCCCGCCTCGCCTGAATCGGCGTCGGCCACAACCGAAAGCCTAACGCGGTTTGTCTGGGAAGCAGACAAGACCGGAAAGCTGGTTTACGTGTCCCCGGAGCTTGTCAACACCGTAGGGGCACGCTCAGGCGATATCGTCGGTCTGACATGGCCGCAGGTTGCCGCCAGACTGGAGCTTCATAATCGCGCACATGTTGACGCGATTTTTTCCAAAGACGAAGTTTGGGGGCGCTTCGACATCGTATGGCCTGTCACCGGTTCTTCCCATCCGCTTCTGGCTTCGATCACCGTCAGTTCCGTCTATTCGCGCGCCATGACATTTGAGGGCTATCAGGGCCTGGGTTTGCTGCGCGCTACCCCCATGGGTCTGGATTCTGTGGATCCTGCGGATCCTGAGGATGTTGTGGATCCGCTGGCGCCGCAAAACGATGCCTGGAGGCCGGACAGGGGGAATAAAGACGAGACCACGCATCAAGAACAAGAGGCGGTTCAGGCGGCGGCATCAAGCCTGCGGAGACAAGGGCCGGACATGAGCGTTGCGCGCAAGGCCCGCACGGCGGGGGCCATGCGTCGACACAAAGCCCTAAGGGTGGCGCGGGGGGCTCGACGCGGGCAGAGGCGGTTACCACAATTATTGGTATCGGCATCCGCGGGTGCCGGTGCGCGGTCCCTCGTAAGAGAACCAGCAGGCCAGAAGCGTACACCCTTGCCGACTCGGGCCACGATGATCCTGCGCCGCGGCCACGCGCGACGAAGCGCCGCAAGAGCCTGCGTCAAGACGTCCTGCCGCCGCCCCGGCATTGCCCTTCATCAGGCGCTTCACCAGCGTCGTTTGGGAGCACGCCGCCGCGCCCTCATACAAGCCCGGATCGTCCGGCACAATCGGGGTCTGGCAGGGCGCAAAATACGACAACCGCGTACTCTGGCCAGACTACCATCGCCACAACAGATGCGCCGCCAGGGACACAATCGGCGCCGTACAATACGCGCCCGCAGCGATCGTGATCGCACCCTCAAACCCCGCCGATCCGCAGTGTTTGACGCGCGCTTGAAGGCCAAAAACGGCTCCACCTTTCGCCTTGAGCCGCATGTGGACTCATCCACTCTTGCCCAGAGGGACCGCGTGCGCCATACAGCAGCCACATTGGATCCGGCATCTCCTTCCCGGCTCAAGGCCGAGCCACCGCATCATCCTGCCCCCCTGGACTCGCGATCGCGGCGCGCTTTTGAGACGATTGCTGAGACCCTTGGAGATCCGTCGTCCCTCGACAGAGTCACGCCAGCCCCTTTGCCTGGGGATCAAAATTCTGGAAAATCTGAAACCCCGGATACAATACAGGCCTCGATTCTGGACAAATTGCCAGTTGCGCTTATCATTTATCGTGGCGATGACATTTTGTTCGTCAATCGTCAACTTCTGTCCATGCTTGAATACAAAGACATCACCCAATTGCAAATCCGCGGCGGCATTTCGGCATTCATGAAAAACGACGGTGCCGCGGCAACTCCGTCTTCGTCCATCGACACGCGTCACACCGTCCAGGTCACGACAAAATCAGGTCGCAACCTGCCGGTCCACGCCCATCTGCACTGTGTTCACTGGCATGACCAGCGAGCGGTTATGTTATGCCTGCAACCTCAGGCGCGGGCCCTTGAAGACGATCACCAGCACGATCGTGGTGACATTTATGGCACCAACGGCGATCGTCATGCCAGAGCCGCTATTGAAGCCCTCAGGCGCGAACTTCACGATGACGCCACCCACGTCCCCTTGCCCCAAAGCCCCTCTACACCGGTTCCCGCACGGCGCCGCAAGGATCGCGAAATGGCCGACGCCTGGATATCCGACCCGAAGGCCCTCGCCTCCATTCTTGATACGGCCACCGATGGTGTTGTGGTTCTTGATGCAACAGGACATATCGTTGCCATTAACCGTTCCGGCGAAGCTTTGTTCGGCTTTAATGCTGACGAATTGCTGGGAGAGTCGTTTGCAAAAATTATGGCGCCGGAAAGCCGCCGCAGCGCTGCGGACTATCTGGAGGGCCTGGTCAAGAACGGCCTGCACCGGGTCCTTAATGACGGGCGCGAGATTGTTGGCATCGAGCGCCACGGCGGTCTGATCCGTCTGTTCATGACCTTAAGCCGCATTGATCCAGCGGGGGGTCCCGAAATGTTCTGCGCCGTCCTGCGCGATATTACGCAATGGAAACATGCGGAACAGGAACTCCAGCGGGCAAAGACCAGAGCCGAGGAAGCGAGCGCGCAAAAATCCGATTTTCTCGCAAAAATCAGCCACGAAATCCGCACACCGCTCAATGCCATCATCGGCTTTTCGGAAGTCATGCTTGAAGAGCGGCTCGGCCCACTGGGCAACGCGCGCTATCTGGAGTACCTTCGCGATATCAATGTCTCCGGCTCCCATTTGATGAGCCTTGTGAACGATCTGCTGGACCTTTCCAAAATTGAGGCCGGACGCCTTGATCTGAACTTCGTCAAGGTCGACCTCAACGCCGTGACCGATCAATGTGTCGCCATCATGCAGCCGCAAGCGTCGCGGGAGCGGATTATTGTCCGCACCGCCCTCTCAAGCGCCGTGTCACCGATTATCGTCGATGATCGCAGCCTGCGCCAGATCCTGCTCAACCTTTTGTCAAACGCCATCAAGTTCACCCCCGCCGGCGGGCAGATTATCGTGACCACGGCCCTTGAAACCAGCGGCGACGTCGTCGTGCGTGTGCGCGATACCGGCATTGGCATGGGCGACGACGAGATAAAACGGGCCCTTGAGCCGTTTGCACAGATCAACTCGGCGCGCAGTGGTAGCACCCCTCAGGGAACGGGCCTTGGCCTACCGCTCACCAAGGCGCTGATCGAGGCCAACAAGGCGCATTTTCGCATCCGCTCCGAACCCGGGCGGGGCACCATCGTCGAAGTGATCTTTCCTGTTCTCCAGGCAAGCGCCAGATAGGGGGCCAACGGCCCGCAGCGCATTGTTATAACATTGCCTTATTCGGCCCCTAAGGTCCCTCATGGGTTCGAGAATCACACCGTGTCAAATGCAGTGTCTTGCAGTATTGGCCTTGTGTGTGTCCAAACCTGTCGCGGCAAATGACACGTTGCCGTCAAGTCCCATCTCACTAGAGCGTGTCATGCTTTGATAGAAGCAATTCTCATAGTTGAAAAGTATTGGCATAAGCCTTGACGAACGCCCTTGCTGATGACCCTTATAGTATGCGCGGTCGTCCTGTCTGTGCCGATCACTTGACATAAGCTGGAAACGTCTATGCGCTACCTTCACACGATGGTTCGGGTGACTGATATTGACCAATCCCTGGACTTTTACTGTCATAAGCTCGGCCTTGTTGAGGCCCGTAGGATCGAGAACGAAGCGGGGCGATTTACGCTCATATTCCTCCACGCGCCAGGCGACGAGGCGGCGCAAATTGAACTGACCTACAATTGGGACCCGGAAACCCTTGACGAGGGACGCAATTTCGGCCATCTGGCGTACCGAGTCAGCGATATCTATGCGACCTGCCAGCGTCTTATGGATGCAGGCGTGACCATCAATCGCCCACCGCGGGATGGCCATATGGCCTTTATACGCTCCCCCGACAATATTTCGATTGAATTGCTGCAAGACGGCGACCCTTTAGCCCCACGTGAGCCGTGGGCGTCGATGCCAAATAGCGGAACCTGGTGAACCGATTGCGGTGAGCCATAAGGTCTTTAGGGCTTAGAGCGTGCCAGGTCTTGATAGAAGCCATTCTGTTTCTCGATTGGCGAGGCGAACCACCATTATGTGCTTGATTATGTGCTTGCATTTTTTCGCCCTGCGTGGCTTCTTATGACAAAAGCGAGGTGGGTCAGTACGGGCGTGAGAATCACCATGACATGGGCGAAAAATAATACCACCAGCATAGGGAGGTGGGCCCGTCCGGGGCGCGCAAAACCGCGTCGCTCCCCGGGATTTGCATCCCACGCATCGGTTTTACTACTTGTTTTGACCCCTCTTGGGGCTTGTACAGGCGCTTTGCAAGAGGCGCCTTTCGGAAGTGTTTCATCGGTCCCCGCTTCGCGTGTTGCCGATACCCTAATTCCTGTCGATCTGGACGCGTCCAGGAAAAGCGGACTGACCGTTGATGAGAGCTCCGGTTTCCAAGACACCGCAACGGCGCAGGCCGACAATGATCTGCCGGCACAGGCGGTACCGACGCATCGCCTTCCCGTACCCCGCCCCCCTCACCTCGCCAACCCGTCGCGGGAGCCAACAAAAAATACGGACCTGATAACGTCATCCATAAGCGGCCAAACAACAGCGGCCCCATCCCAATCCGGGAACCTGCCCCAACAGCAACGGGCTGAACCCAATGTACAACAAACCGCAGCCACCAGAACACTCGCGCAGATTGCCCGATCCAACCAGGACTCCATGAGCGCTCTCGGGGCCCTTTATGTCAGGCAGCAACGCCGCGCCCGCCCCTCTCTCAGCCGCACTCCCGACACCGCCGGGGCCCTGGCACCGCCAACGGCACCCCGGCGAACATTTCTGGGGCATCTCGCGCCTCGCCTGCGACGGGAAGTCCTGATAAAGATTGTCGACGAGGCCAGGCAGGACAATGCGACAACCTTCGCGCTCACGGCCCAAAAACCACGCCACAAAGTTGCCCTACTTCATCGCGGCATAACCGGCAGCGGCTACATGAGGGCCGCCTCCGCCAAGGTCAACACCCGCTGTTTCAAGCCCAAACTCAAGCGCATTCTTGCGCAGATCAAAAGGCGCTTCGGTCGCCCGGTAACCGTCACGTCGGGGTATCGAACCCGCGCCTACAACAGGCGTATCGGTGGTGCGCTTGCGTCTCAGCATATTCGCTGTAACGCCGCTGATATCAAAATCGCAGGGGTCTCACGATCGGCCCTGGCCAAATATATTCGCACCATCAAGGGGGTTGGTGGTGTTGGCGTCTACTGTGGGCGCGGTATTGTGCATGTGGATATCGGCCCCAGGCGCTCGTGGTACCATGGTTGCCGCGCGCGTCGGCGCCTGGCCAGGCGCAATTAGAGCGTGTCATGTTTTAACATCAGGAACCGAACAGGAACAAAACTATGACTGATGACACTATGACTGATGACACATTACCCGGTTTTGACACCTTGGCCATTCATGCGGGAGCGCAACCGGATCCGACCACCGGCGCCAGAGCAACGCCGATCTATCAAACAACGGCCTATGTTTTTGAAGACGCGGATCACGCCGCGGCCCTGTTTGGATTACAGGCATTTGGCAACATCTATACACGCATCATGAATCCAACCACTGCGGTTTTGGAAGAGCGCATTGCCGCTTTGGAGGGCGGAACGGCCGCACTTGCGGTGGCGTCGGGTCATGCGGCGCAGTTGCTGGTCATGCACGCGCTCTTGCAGCCTGGCGATGAGTTTATTGCCGCCCGGCAACTTTATGGAGGCTCCATCAATCAATTCAACCATTCCTTCAAGAACTTCGGATGGAACGTTGTGTGGGCGGATCACGATGATGTCGAGTCTTTTGCAAACGGGATCACCAACAGGACCAAGGCCATATTTATAGAATCGATTGCCAATCCCGGCGGCCTGGTCACCGATGTTGAGGCCATTGCCGAGGTTGCTCGCAAGGCCGGCATACCCCTTATTGTTGATAATACGCTGGCAAGCCCTTACCTGTGCCGCCCCATCGAACATGGGGCCGATATTGTCGTTCACTCGTTGACGAAGTTCATTGGCGGTCACGGCAACTCTATGGGCGGTCTTATTGTTGATGCGGGCACTTTTGACTGGTCTCGCGATGACAAGTACCCCATGCTGTGCGAACCCCGACCAGAATATCATGGTATTGTCCTGCACGAGACCTTTGGCAACTTTGCTTTTGCCCTGTGTTGTCGTGTTCTGGGATTGCGGGATTTGGGGCCGAGCCTTTCACCGTTCAATGCGTTTCTCATTTTGACGGGAACCGAAACATTGGGCCTGCGCATGCAACGCCACTGCGACAACACCCTTGCCGTTGCCAGGTTTCTCAGCGAACACGACCGGGTCGCATGGGTGAATTATGCCGGTCTTGAGACCAACAAACAGCACGCTCTGGCGGCAAAATATTGCCCCAAAGGTGCCGGCTCCGTCTTTACCTTTGGTGTCACAGGTGGCTACGACGCGGGCGTTAAACTGGTAAACGATGTAAAACTGTTTTCCCACCTGGCCAATATTGGCGATACACGCAGTTTGATCATTCATCCCGCCTCCACCACACACCGGCAACTTGCTGATGCGCAAAAGGCCGCGGCAGGCGCCGCCCCGGACGTTGTGCGCCTTTCTGTGGGCCTGGAGGATGTCAATGACATTGTCGCGGACCTTGACCAGGCACTGCGCGGCATTTGAGCAACGGCCAAATGCGATTTGGAGCGTGTCAGGGGGTGTTCGCTTGGCGCGCTTTCGGTCCACCGCCGGGGCCGTCCAAAAGCCCTTGCAAGGATGCGGCACTGAGGGGACCTGCAACCGGCCGGTGTGACAAATCCTGAACATCCTCCACGCGGGGCCGATAGATGACGCCAAGAGCGGTTGGAAAATCGTCTCCCATCATTCTTGCAAGAGCCGCCGCGTGCATAAAGTTTTGTTCATCAAAAACGGTAATGTCTGCGCTTTCGGGGTCCTTGATGGCCTCAACGATATCAAAAGCGCTGGTTGCGGTGTTCCATCTTAGACCTTTGTCATTGGCGTTGCCATAGCGTAGTGGTTTGCCGTGTCTTGCGTTCACCGCGCCGTCTTTTCGTGTTTTCTTGGTGCTGAACTGGTTCCAGACGCCGTCATTGAAAACGATACAGTTTTGGAAAATCTCGACAAAAGCTGTTCCCCGGTGTGCGCTCGCCTGTTCGAGAATTTCCGTAAGGCTGGTGACATCTGTGTCAACGGCACGGGCCACGAACGTCGCGCCGCTTGCCAGGGCAAGAAGTGCTGCGTTGGTTGGCCGTTCGCGGCTGCCGCGGGGCGAGGTTGGGGATATTGTGCCGTAAGTTGATGCGGGGGAGGCCTGGCCCTTGGTCAGCCCATAGATGGCGTTATTGAACAACAGGATTTTTATGTCGATATTTCGGCGAAGGGCGTGCACCAAATGGTTGCCGCCGATGGCCAAAAGATCGCCATCCCCACCGACCACCCAGACATCCAGGTCGGGATTGGCAAGCTTCAGCCCCGTCGCCACCGCCGGCGCTCGCCCATGGATTGTATGAAACCCGAACGTATTCATGTAGTAAGGAAATCGTGCCGCGCATCCGATGCCGGAAACAAAAGCGATTTCATGAGGCGACCGCGATCCCTTGGCCAGGGCCGCACGAACGGCTTTTAGGATTGCGTAGTCGCCACATCCCGGGCACCAGCGAACGTCCTGATCCGTTGCAAAATCCTTTGCACTTGTTTGCGTGTTCACTCAACTCTCCATCAAACGTATCGCTTCCTGTTTGATACGCGATACCTTAAAGGGTTTGCCGGTGATCTGACTAAGCCCGTGTGCGGGGATCAGGAAGGTTGATCGCAGGATCTGTCGCAGTTGACCGCTGTTCATTTCAGCCACCATGACATTGTCAAACTTTTCGAAAATTGACTTTAGACCCCGGGGCAATGGCGAGATCTGGCGCATATGCAGGTGAGCAACCGCGTGTCCCTCACTTGTCAGTTCGTCGACCGCGGCCCCTATAGGCCCATAGGTCGAGCCCCATCCGACAATGAGCAGTTTCCCCTCGCTCGGACCGCGTTCTAACTTGGCTGCCGGCAAAGATGCGGCGGCGTTTTCCACTTTCTCGCGTCGTAGGTCCGTCATTTTTTGATGGTTGTCCCCATCATAGGAGATGTTGCCAGCCCCAAGCGATCGCTCCAACCCGCCAATGCGGTGTTCGAACCCCATCATGCCCGGAACCGCCCACGGACGCGCAAGGGTATCAGGATCCCGCTCAAAGGGACGAAACGCTCCCTCACACTTTTCCACCCGGCGAATTGGTGCCATGGCGATACTGTCAACATCAGGAACCCGCCAGGGCTCGGAAGCGTTGGCGATATAGCCATCGCTCAGGACCATGACAGGGGTCATATATGTACAAGCCAGTTCCACCGCCTGTATGATAATGTCGAAACAATCCGCAGGGGTTGCGGGGGCGAGCACGAACAGGGGCGCCTCTGCGTGGCGTCCGTGCAGCGCCATGGCCAGATCGGCCTGCTCCGTCTTTGTGGGCATGCCGGTGGACGGCCCGGCACGCTGAACATTGATGACAACCAGTGGCAGTTCCGCAGCAACGGCCAATCCCATGGCCTCGGCCTTAAGAGCGATTCCCGGGCCCGAGGAAGCGGTTACGCCAATGGCCCCCCCGAATGAGGCCCCTATGGCGGCGCAGGCTGCGGCAATTTCATCCTCAGCCTGAAATGTGCGAACAGAGCTTGTATTCAGTTTTGCCAGGCCATGCAATATGCTGGAAGCCGGAGTGATTGGATAGGAGCAGAAACACACAGGTCTGGCCTTGCGATATGCCGCGGCGGCCAACCCGTACACCAGAGCGTCATTGCCGGAAATCGCCCGATAGTCCTCCCCGGGCGCGCGCGCTGTCGCCACGGTTGCAATCTCATCGCCGCTTATTTCGGTGACATCCCCGTAGACGTACCCGGCTTTAAGGGCAGCAATATTGGCGTCGACCAGCGCATCATTGCCCGCGAATTTTCGGGCGATCCAGTCGATAGTTCGCTCCAGCGCGTGATCAAACATCCAGCACAAAAGGCCAAGGGCCCAGAAGTTCTTGGTCCGGTCCGCCTCTTTTCGCGTTACCCCGGCCCGCATCCCAACCTCGCGGGCCTGACGAGACATGTCTATCTCCAGCACCTTGACGTGTGATAGGGTGTTATCCGAGCGCGGGTCCGAGCTCAAGCCGGCCTTGACAATATCACGCTCACCAAAACCGTTGGGATCGATAATCAACAGTCCATCCGGCCTCAGATGCTCAAGATTGGTCTTAAGCGCCGCAGCATTGAAGGCAACCAGCACATCGGCCTCGTCGCCCACGGTGAGGACGAAAGGGCCGCCAAACTGGATTTGATAGGCGGATACGCCATAGGTCGTACCCACGGGCGCGCGGATTTCCGCCGGAAAATCAGCAAAGGTGATAAAACCGCGCGCGCTTGCGCCTGCGGTTTTGGTGAATTCGGTTCCCAGCAATTGAATTCCGTCGCCGGAATCGCCCGAAAGCCTCACCACAGCGCGGCCCGACCGGCGCGGCGTCACATTTGCAATTGCAGACATGTTGTTCATGCAAGTAAGATCTCCACCTTCGCCGCATCAGTTTCGCTGAATGCACCTGTTGTACGCATTTTTTTTATGAGCACAACAAATACATAAAGATAATCGTCTCAAAACTCCCGGTAAACCGCAAGGGGAACATTGTTTGGCACCTATACATTGTTTGGCACCTATAGAGCGTGTCAGGTCTTAATAGAGCCATTCTGATGGAGCGGGACAACGATGGCAGTTAACAATCGGGTCACAAACTAAGGTTAACTTAGTGTTGATACGTGGAAACGTCCATTGACGAGCGGGCCGATGATTTCCGTGAATTGCGGGCCCCACGTAGTGGATCAAGAAGCTGTGGATATGCGTTATGACATTTTCTATAATGAAGTCTATAATGAAACGGATGGATAGAGCCACCCCTATAGTCATGAAGACCGAACTTTATGGCGCCGCCGCCGGTATTGGGGGCGCCGGCGCGGCGGTTGCGGTTGCAGTTGTGTTTGCGACGGTAGCCCAGGCAGCGGGGGAAAAGGCCCATGGGAAGGTCATACCAGGGGTTCAGGATGCGGCGGCCCCCCTCCTGATGGCAGCCAAGGCCTCAACCGACAAACGTGCACTGACCCCAGCCAAGGTTCTTTTTGGCAAGCGGCGGGCTCCGGCAAATCTGCGCGCGCGCGCCTTTGGCACTTACAATCGCGGATGTTTGGCCGGCGCCAAGGCGATGGCCATTAACGGGCGTTCGTGGCAGGTTATGCGCCTGTCGCGCAATCGCAACTGGGGACACCCAACCCTGATTGCGTATCTTGAAAAACTTGCCAATGACGTAACAACAAAGGACAGATGGCCGGGTTTGTTGATCGGTGACCTGGCGCAGCCACGAGGAGGACCCATGCTGTCCGGTCATGCCTCGCATCAGCTGGGATTGGACGCAGATATTTGGCTCATGCCGATGCCAGGGCGAGAACTCAGCCGCACCGAACGCGAAAAAATGACCGCCATGTCCATGTTGCGCAAGGACAAAAAGCGCATCAATCACCGGGTTTGGAAACCGGGCCATGTACGCATCATCAAGCGAGCCGCCTCGGACCCGCGCGTTGCGCGCATTTTTGTACACCCTGTGATAAAGCGCGAATTGTGCCGCGCCAGTAAAGGAGAAAAGCGCCCCTGGCTTCGTAAGGTGCGTCCCTGGTGGGGGCACCACTATCATTTCCATGTGCGCCTCAAATGCCCACCGGGAAGCGGCAATTGCAGAAATCAAAACGCCCCTCCCGCCGGCGATGGCTGTGGTGCCGAAATCAGCTTATGGCTTAAACGCATGTTTGGCCCCAAACCAAAGGTGAAAAAAAAGCCGACACCGCCACCAAAAAAACGCATCGTGACCGTGAACGATCTGCCCAAGCAATGCCGCACGGTACTCTATGCCAATTAACGGTACTCTATGCCAAATGCCAATTAAGAGCCGGTGTTGAGAAAATATGCCGCATGGTTTCCGGTGAAAAGGGAATTGAAGCTGATCCCGCGATATGCTTTGTTAGTGCCTGTCGATAAATTGAGTCGGTGCGGGCACGCCTTGTCCCGATTTGTTCGATGCCCATTGCCAAGACTGATGATATGCGGTCATGGGCGGGCCACCCGTGTTCTTGGTGCTTGTTTGGGCGCTGAACCGCCATGACCATCCAGAACGCGCACTCGAAACGTTTGTTTGATTTAATCGCCTGCTTGGGCTAGATCGTATGTTTCAAGGATTGGCAAGGGAATGCAGGGTTGATATGACAAGCCATATATCCGTAAACACAACACCCCCGACGGCACCATTGGGCCGTATCTTCCGCGCGATACACGCAAGCCGCCTGGGCGCTTTACTGGGGGTATGGCTATTGGGGCCCTTATTGGCGTCCGGAGCCCTGGCGCAAGGGGCCGAGGAGGGAGCGAGCGCCGGTGAGCTTGTCTATGGACAGCCCACACCAGGTGCTATTGGCTTGCAACCGGCGGCATCTCCCATTATGGAAGGGATCGCTGTTTTCAATACGTTCACGCTTTATATCATTCTGGCCATTTTCGCCTTCGTGTGTATACTCGTTTTGTGGTGTATCTTGCGCTTTAACGAGAAGGCCAATCCGGAGCCCTCGAAAACCTCGCACAATACCCTGCTCGAAGTCATCTGGACAGCGGTGCCGATTATTATTCTTGTTGTTATTGCTGTTCCCTCGTTTCGGCTGTTGCCAGAGCAATTGCTGACACCGGATGGTAACCGCAAGTATCTGGGCGCGAATATTTTTTCCAGCCGCGACAATGGTACTGTTTTGCCTGCACCGAGCCTGACCGTCGACGTGGTTGGTAATCCGAGCTGGAGTTGGACGTACCGATATCCCGATCATAATATCGAGTTCGACTCGCTCATGCTCTCTGATAGCGAGCGCAAACCCGGAGATCCGCGCCTGTTGGCTGTTGACAACCCTATGGTGGTTCCGGTCAATAAGGTGGTGCGGCTTTATATTTCGTCCGACCCTATCGGTATGATCCACGGATTTGCTGTTCCCGCCTTTGGCATAAAGATCGACGCAAACCCTGGGCGAAGAAATGAAACCTGGTTCATGGCCCAGCGCACGGGCATGTTTTATGGGCAATGCTCGGAGCTGTGCGGCAAAGACCATGCTTTTATGCCGATCGCCGTCAAGGTGGTAACGGATGAGGAGTTTGCGCAATGGGTGGTGTCAGCACAGCAAGAGTTCAGCGCCGGTTTGGTACCGCCTCGGGCCACAGGAAAGGCCGTCGTGGCCGGACGCGCCTTTTAAAAACAGTAACGGTCGCAAGACAGGCCCACCAGCTGGGCATTAGGCGCGGCAATCAGGGGCCACCTGGTGAAGGAATACGCGGGCTACGTGACAAGGTGCGCTTGGCGCGTGTGATCTGAGTAATAGCGCGCCTGCTGGCGGCTTTGAGAAGGAAACGGTAAGGAAATACGGTCATGACGACAACGGCAGTTGATCAGGCGCACGCCCATCCGACCGGTGTGCTCCGGTACGTGCTTTCGACCAATCACAAAGACATCGGCACCATGTATCTTGTGTTTGCAATTGTTGCTGGCATTGTCGGCGGGTTGCTTTCCGTGTTGATGCGCATGGAACTGCAGGAGCCAGGTATCCAGATTTTTACAGGTCTTGCGTCAATCTTCATGGGTGCTGACGCCGGGCTGGACAGTGCCAAGCATCTCTACAATGTCTTTACCACCGCCCATGGCCTGATCATGGTTTTCTTTTTGGTCATGCCGGCACTGATCGGGGGATTTGGCAACTGGTTTGTCCCCATTATGATCGGGGCGCCGGACATGGCGTTTCCCCGCATGAACAACATTTCATTCTGGCTGTTGCCGGCATCACTGCTGTTGCTGGTGATCTCCATGTTTGTTGAGGGGGCGGGGCAAAATATGACCGGTGTCGGCACCGGATGGACCGCTTACGCGCCGTTGTCCACAACCCATCACAGCGGCCCGGCTATGGATTTTGCCATTCTGTCTCTTCATCTTGCCGGCGCGTCGTCCATTCTTGGAGCGATTAACTTTATTACCACCATTTTCAATATGCGCGCGCCTGGTATGACCCTTTACAAAACACCGCTTTTTGTCTGGTCAATCTTGGTGACGACCTTTTTGCTTATTCTGTCGCTGCCTGTTTTTGCCGCCGCGATCACCATGCTTCTCACGGATCGCAATTTTGGCACCTCATTTTTTACCCCCGAGACCGGTGGCGATCCGATATTTTACCAGCATTTGTTCTGGTTCTTTGGCCACCCCGAGGTGTATATCCTCATTCTTCCCGGTTTTGGCATCATTTCTCATGTTATCTCGACCTTCTCGCGCAAGCCGATATTTGGTTATCTCGGCATGGTCTATGCCATGGTGGCGATCGGTTTTGTCGGTTGCATCGTCTGGGCCCATCACATGTACACCGTGGGCGCAAGCTTGAACACGCAGCGCTATTTCGTCTTTGCCACAATGGTGATCGCGGTGCCAACGGGGGTCAAAGTCTTTTCCTGGATCGCCACCATGTGGGGCGGTTCGATCCGTTTTACCACCCCCATGGCCTGGGCCCTTGGCTTTATCGTTCTGTTTACGGCCGGCGGGGTCACCGGGGTCCAACTTGCCAACGCCGGTTTCGACAGAATGGCCCATGACACCTATTATGTGGTTGCGCACTTCCATTACGTGCTGTCCATGGGCGCTGTCTTTGCTATTTTTGCCGGCTGGTACTACTGGTTTCCCAAAATGACCGGCTACATGTACAGTGAGTTTTGGGGCAAGTTGCATTTCTGGCTAACTTTCATTGGCGTGAATATTCTGTTTGCGCCGCAGCATTGGCTGGGCCTGAACGCGATGCCGCGCCGAATTGTCGACTTTCCAGACGCTTTTGCTTTCTGGAACGAGATTTCCTCCTATGGATCGTACCTTTCGGCGTTTGCCGTGGTGATCTTTATTATCGGTATGGTGGAGGCGTTCTCGAAAAAACGTGTTGCGGCGGACAACCCTTGGGGCGAGGGCGCGACGACCCTGGAATGGACACTTCCCTCGCCACCACCGTTCCACCAATTCGAGGTTCTGCCGCGCATCCGCTAAGGTGCCCATGGGCGAGCCGATTGAAACGTGCGTTCACAAGTCGACAGTAAAGGAAAACGAAACCTGATGGCCGGACGATTTCCAGATAGGCTGGCAACGCAAGCAGCGCAGACGGGGCCCGTTGAGGCAACGGCTTTTGCCAACGGCGATTTGCAAAGCGTGACGGTGCCAAGTCTTGGGGATTTCCTCGAGCTTTTGAAGCCGCGGGTTATGGCCCTGGCTGTTTTTACCGCCGTGACCGGTCTGATTGTGGCTCCTGGAACCATGCATCCGGTGCTTGCGTTTGTTGCGGTTTTCATGATCGCCGCGGGGGCGGGAGCCTGCGGCGCGCTCAATATGTGGTACGATGCGGATATTGATGGCAAAATGGCCCGCACCCGGTGTCGCCCCTTGCCGCAAAACCGGATCGAACCTGCGGAGGCTCTTGGCTTTGGTGTCGTCTTGTCTACCCTTTCGGTCATGCTTTTGGGTATGTTGATCAACTGGGTGGCAGGTGGCCTGCTTGCCTTTACAATTTTCTTTTACAGTGTCGTCTACACGGTTTGGCTCAAGCGGCGCACACCACAGAACATTGTTATTGGTGGCGCCGCTGGGGCCCTGCCGCCGGTGATCGGCTGGGCTGCGGCGACGGGCACCCTTGATCTGATGCCGCTGGTTTTGTTTGCGATCATATTTTTATGGACGCCACCGCATTTTTGGAGCCTGGCCCTGGTGCGTCATGACGACTATGACCGCGCCGGTGTGCCTATGTTGCCGAATGTCGCCGGAGACGTGGCCACCCGTCGACAAATCGCTGTCTATTCCGTCCTGATGGCAATTGCGGCGATGGCGCCGGTTGGGCTTGGGATGGCGGGCGCGCTTTACGCGCTGATCGCCGGGGGGCTTGGGATCATCTTCATTGTTCGCGCCCTGGCGCTGGTTGTGGCTGACAACCGGGACCACATGCGCAAACGGGCGAGGTCGTTGTTCGGGTTTTCGATCCTTTACCTGTTTATGGTGTTTGCGGCCTTGCTTCTTGAGGCGATGTTGCCGGGTGCCTTTATAGCCGTGCACGGTGTAACAACTTGAGTGCGGGTTCTTGCCAGTAAGGGCATTTTGTTGTTAGGAGAGCCCTATGGACAAGCAAGCCATGGACGACCCTGAAGCTCTGCGTCGACGTCGGGTCCGCTCGATCGCTATTGCGCTGGGGATTGTGGTGGTTATGGTTATGATCTATGCGGTTACGATGATACGTCTGGGTGGCAATGTCATGAACAGACCTTTGTGAGCGCTTTTATTATGAACTTGAATTTAAGACTCGAGCCGATGACAGGTTAGGGCATTGATAATGGGAACGCCCGGCGCCATATCACGTAATCTGCGCAGCAAGCTGACGGCGCTTGCGTGTGTTGTCGGGGTTGTGGGAATGTTGGCAATGGCCTACGCCTCGGAGTCATTGTATCAGCTGTTCTGCCAAGTCACCGGGTATGGGGGGACAACCCAGGTGGCCAAGGAGGCGCCGGACACGGTCATGGACCGCGTCATTACCGTTCGCTTCGATGCAATGGTGGCGAGCAATCTGGCATGGGTGGTTGAGCCTCTTACGCGCAAACTGGACTTGCGCCTTGGTGAGACCCGAACCGTCTTTTACCGCGCCACCAACATCACAGACCAACCCGTAACCGGCACCTCCCGCTACAGCGTTGCGGCAGCGGAGGCAGGGAGCTACTTTAACAAGATCGACTGTTTTTGCTTTACCAAGCAGACCCTCGGGCCGGGTGAGAGCAAGGATATGGGAGTGACGTTTTTTATCAGCCCGGATCTTGACAAGGACAAGGATTTTCATTCCATTAACACGATTATGTTGACTTATGCGTTCTATGAGGCCAATCAGGATGAGGCGCCAACTCGCGAAGCCTATGAGCAGGCGATCCCCCACCGGAACGACAGAACAGGCCGGACCGCATTGCGCTTCATACGTGTTGCACAACAAGGGATAACACAGCATTGGGAAGAAACATGGCGCAAGCACATGTAAAACATCACGACTACCATCTGGTCGACCCGAGCCCGTGGCCAATCATTGGCGCGGTTGGCGCTTTTCTATTGGCTGTGGGCGCCATCAGTTACATGCACGGCTCACCACTGTGGTATATTCTGCCGGGTGCGTTGATTGTTGCCTACACCATGTTCGGGTGGTGGCGCGATATTGTTCGCGAGGCCCATGCGGGAGACCATACACGGGTTGTTCAGTTGCATCTGCGTTATGGCATGATCCTGTTTATTTTTTCCGAGGTCATGTTTTTTGTTGGCTGGTTTTGGGCTTACTTTGACGCGGCGCTCTATGCCAATGAGATCCAGCAAACATCCCGGCTGGCGGTGACCGACGGCCAATGGCCGCCGGCGGGCACGCAGACATTTGACCCCTGGGACCTGCCGCTTCTCAATACGGTCGTTCTGCTGCTCTCCGGCACCACCGTGACTTGGGCGCACCATAGCCTTATTGAGAACAATCGGCGCGGCCTTGTTTGGGGGTTGGTTTTGACTGTCGCCCTGGGGCTGTTGTTTACAACACTACAGGCCTATGAATACGCCCATGCGGCCTTTGGCTTCAACCGCGACGGGGACTATGGCGGAAATATCTACGGGTCGACATTTTTCATGGCGACAGGCTTTCATGGGGCCCATGTGATTATAGGGACCGTATTCCTGTTTGTCTGTCTTGTGCGCGCCATGCGTGGCCATTTCACCCCTGAGCAGCATTTCGGTTTTGAGGCGGCGGCGTGGTATTGGCATTTTGTTGACGTCGTATGGCTGTTTTTGTTCTGCGCGATCTATATTTGGGGTGCTGGGGTGCCCGCGGCGCATTAGCGCTATCGGACAATGATCGACCTCGGCATCCGGCGAGAGGCGACAAGACGACCCTGGAACTAAAACCGTAGTGCGCAGCGTTGAGATCCGGCGGAGCAAACGCTTTGGGAATTGGTGGTGAGAGCTAGAGCATCGGGCGCTTAATTTGCAACAATGTGTTCACGTAAATCCGCTGATAAGCGACTTTTTCTCATGCTTTATCGGTTCATGTCTAAAGAAAGGCGCTACCAGCCATTTATCTGATCATGAGCCCTAACCGGGGGTTATTACTGCAACTTAAACGCCCTACGCTCTAGAGTGTGGTTAGCCTCGCCAATCGAGAAACAGAATTGCTTCTATTAAAACATGACACGCTCTAGCCCTTCAGGGGACCCACAAGTTGGTCCGACAACGGCAGGCCTGAGAGGGCGTTGTCCGCGTTGCGGCGAAGGCAAAATGTTTGCAGGCTTTGTTCAACTGAGCAAAAAGTGCGCGGTGTGCGGGCTGGACATGTCGTTTGCCGACTCCGGCGATGGCCCCATGGTATTTGCTATCTTCATTATCGGTTTTATTGTTGTTGGGGCGGCTTTGGTGCTGGAGCTGACGATAAGTCCTGCCCTGTGGGTGCACGTGATTTTGTGGGTACCTTTGACCATTGTGCTATCGATCGTCATTTTGAGACCGCTAAAGGGTATTCTGGTCGCCCATCAATACCAGGGGGGCGCCCAGGAAGGGCGGCTGCGTTAGCCCGATATGCGGTTTGAGTCGCGAAGGCTCTTATGGGCTCACCCCCCGACAATACGACAGCCCTTGGTGATATTTTCCAGCACCCGATCCGGCAACGGCATTACGGTGAGCGTGGCAGTCCACACGATCAGGCAGCGAACCGGTTTTGCCGGATAAAGAGCGCCAAGCAACAGACGATAAAAGGCCATCTGTGATAGGTACGCCGATGGGACGTGGGAGACGTCGGCGGGAACCTTGCTGTTTGTCTTGTAGTCGGCGATGAATATCGTGTCGTCCAATACCGCAAGACGGTCAATGCGCCCGGACACCAAAAGGCGCGTATTGTCCGCAGACAGGACGTCTCCGCACACCGCGACCTCGGCGCGGCTGTGCGCCCCAAATAGCGGTGCCAGCGCGTCATTGTCCAATAGTGGCAGCAGTTGCGCAAGCACCGCCTGTTGCTGCTCCCTGGACCATTGAGGGACAGCGCCGGTCATAAACGCACACGCGGCGTCACGGCGTTCCGCGGGCGCCAGTTGGGGCAGAAATTCCAATAACCGGTGCACAATGTGCCCACGCAGCAACCCCTCATGGCCACCGTGTTCCTCACCCTTTGCCATAAAAAGCGTCTCTTCGGCAACCACGCCCCGGGTGTCCTCCAGGAGGGCGCGGGTTGCTGACGGTGTTGCGGCAACGCTGACCTGCGCCGGACGGGGAACCGGTTGATCAATCCATGCAGGGAGCTCTGGCGTGGCTTTCGGCCTGGAACGGAATTTGCGATCTGCCTGGGGTGGCGGGTTCTGTGGTTGCTTTGTGTCTGGTTGCCGGTGGTGCCAGCGCCAGCCCGTCGCCGCGTCTTTTGTGGTGAAGGCCTGGGCGGTGGGGGTAAGGGCATCGCTGATCAAATTGTACCAGCAGTGCTCCACAAGACGCCGGCGGGATTTATAACCGCACACATAAAGCCCGTCCTCGGCGCGGGTCATAGCAACGTAGAGGAGCCGTCGCTCCTCCTCAATAGCGCGTCGGTGCAACCTGTCTCGCGCAGCGGCAACAGGAGCAATCCTGTTGCTGCCGATTTGCCGGTTAACCCACGCAACTGGCTCCCCTGGAGCCCTCTCATGGGAGGCGTCGGCCACAGGAACCAAAGACGGGTTATGGCGCCCTGCCGGCTCAAAACACGTGTCAGCCAAAAACACATACCGGGCCTCAAGCCCCTTGGCCCCGTGGATGGTCATGATCCGAACTTCATCCCGTTGCATGTCGGTTTCCCGCTTGACGGTGACCGGGTGGGCGTCAAGTGTGGCAATGAAACCCTCAAGAGAGGGAATGCTTTCATCGCCAAAGGTCAGGGCTTGTGAGAGAAACTCATCAAGCACCTCGTCAGCCTCGGGGCCAAGTCGGGCAAGAAACCGCGCACGGCCCTGGTCGGCACCCAGCACCCGCGCGTAAAAGGCGTAAGGCGGAACCGTGTCGGCCATGGCATGCCAGGCCTGAAGGCGGGCGTAAGCCTCACCATATGCCGCTGCATTCCGCTTGTCCCCTAACGCCTGCCAAAGTGTTCCCTTGCGCCCATGGGCCAGGTCCAGCAAGGCCTCTTCGTTCAGGCCAATAAGAGGGCTCTTCAGCACACAAGCCAGGGATAGATCGTCTTCGGGCATAAGCACCACCCGCCCCAGGGCGGTAAGGTCCATTGCCGCAATATGGGTGCTCAGCACCAAGCGGTCAGCGCCGGCGACCGGAATGCCCCGCGCTTTGCAGGCGCGGACAAAACTCTGCACAAACGCGTTGCGCTGGCGCACGAGAATAAGAAAATCTCCAGGCGCCGGTGGTTTCGCTTCAGTCCCTGGCAAGGGCTTCAGGCGGTTGAGCCCGTCGGCGATCGTGTCCGCAATGCGTGCGGCCAACTGGGTTGCGGGGTCACTGGGCCGTGGTTGGTCCTTGGGGGGTAACCAGTCTTCCTGATCCGGCTCCTCATCCGGTGCGATAACCGGCCAGAGTTCGACAAAGCCGGGGGCACTGTGTCGCAAGGCGGCATGAACAGGGTACGTATCCTCGCTGGATAAGCCCTGATACACTTCGGGTTTGTTGAACACCGTGTCCACAGCTGCGAGCACGTCGGGGGTTGAGCGGAACGACAGGTTCAGGGTCACGTCGTGCCAGGGCATACCGGCCTGAGCCGCCCGACGTGCGAACCGACGGCGCATGGTGTCAAAGGCATCGGGCTCGGCGCCCTGAAACGAGTATATCGATTGCTTTTCATCACCAACAGCAAACAGTGTGCGGTCACCATCATGGGCGCCGTGGCCGGCAAAAAATTCGCTCGCCAGGGCATAGAGTACGTCCCACTGCGCAGGCGCGGTATCCTGGGCTTCATCAACGAGAATATGGTCCAGGCCCTGATCAAGCTTGTAGTGTACCCAGCCCGGGGCTTCCGGGTGCGTCAGCAACGCCGATGTTTTCTCAATCAGGTCGTCGTAGTCAAGAAAGCCCTGGCGGCGCTTTTGACGCTCATAGGCATCAATAACCGCCTTGCTCAGGGTCAAAAGGGCCGCACTGGCTTGCGCGCAGCGAACACCATCAAGCCTGTGGCGCAACACCTCAAGGCGCTGCTGTTCGGCTTGCATAGCCTCCAGAACATCAGGATGCGCATCGGCCAGCGCCTTGGTCATCAGGCGCTTTACCGGTGTGCCCGCCCCGCCCTTGATAAAAAAGATCGCAAACAGGCTCTCTACACACTCAGCCTTTGATCCCGCCATAAGCAGGGTGTCAATGATTTTGGCACGCTTTATATCATTTGCGGAGCCTAGCTTGAAAATATCGGCAATGCGCGGCCATTGGCGCAAGGGGATGTGCGGTGACGAAAGGATATCATTGATCACAGTCTCCTCGTTTATTGGCGCGTCCGCCTGGCTGGCGACCCCAAAGGCTTCGTGCAGGTCTTGCAAAATGGTTGCATAAGCTTTGTGCCCGTGCGCTTTTTTGAGCCAAGCCTGCAACCGGGAACGATTGGCCACACAATTTCTGATCAATCTCTCTATCGTAAAGTCTCCAGCGATCGCGATCAGATGAGAAAGGCAGCGTATTAAAAGCGGGTTGTCGCCCTTATCGCCCCCATCGGCCGCTGCGCCAGACGGGATATCCAGCTCATCATCATCCAGTTTTCCCAGTACCTGGGCAATGGCCTGGTTGATCAACACATAGGACTGGCCCTCATCAAGCACACGGAACCGCCCAGGAACACCGGCTTCCAGAGAAAACGTATGAAGTAACCGTTCGCAAAAGGCGTGAATCGTTTGGATCTTGAGACCGCCTGGGGTCTCAAGTGCGCGGGCAAACAGCTTGCGAGTTCGCCTGAGTTTACTCTGTGAAGGGGATCGCCCTTCAATCCCGGCAATCGTTTCCGCCAAAGCCGCGTCATCCATTAACACCCAGCGGCTCAACCAGTCATCATAGACCCGCGCTGCCATTTCGGCGGCGGCGGCCTTTGTATAGGTCAGGCACAGAAGCCGCGAAGGATCAACTCCGGCAAGCAGCAAGCGAACCACGCGCACCGCCAGCACGTAGGTTTTGCCGGAGCCCGCATTGGCGCGCACGAAGGCACAAGCCCGCGGGTCCGAGGCGCGTCGCTGCGCATCAATTGTCTCCTGGGGAACGGCCGTTTTCACATATCCTCCGTTGCATCTTCGGCCAGTGACCATTCGGCAACCCGTGCCAGATGATCATAGTCGGAGCGATAACGGCGCAACAGCAACGGCCGCACTCTCGACGGGTAGCCATTGTCCGGGTTCTGGTAGTGGGCAATGAGGGCGATGAGCTGTTTTTTGGCCGCCCGCGCCAGAGCCGCCCCATCACGTCTTTGCTCACTCGCCGTACCTTCGCGTTCCGGTTTTTCCTTTTCATTGAGACTTGCGCGGATTTGCATCATGCCTGCCGACAGGCCGCCGCTCAAAACCACATAGGCCAAATCACGAATTCCTCCTGGTATTGGCGTGGCCTCAAAGCCGCCCTCCTGCAAAATCAGGGCCTCCAATGGCAGTTGCGGTGATACAAGGCTCTGCACCTGTTTTGCGCTGGGAGAACGTCCGGTCTTGAAATCAATAACGCTGGCCAGGCCGTCGTGGCCAATATCAATACGATCAGCGCGTGCCGTCAATGTAAACGGCGCGCCCCTGACATCGAGGCTTAACCGTCCCGAGCGCTCAATCAGGCGCTTGGCAATCTGTCCATGGCGCTCATTTTCCCAATCAACATACCAGGCGGCAATTCTTTGAAACCGGGGCCACCAAAAAGCGTGCACGTGTGCAAAAGTACGCAGGTCCGCAAGCGCCTGTTCGCCCATATCGATCAGCGCCGCCAAGGCCTGGTCATCAAACGGCGGCTTTTCCTCTTGTGCAAATCGCGCGAGCACATCGTGGATGCGCTCTCCCTTCATGGCCGCGTCAGGGGCAAGGCCAAAGCCTTCCAGGGGTGCAAGTCCAAGAATATACTGTGCGTAGATGGCATAGGGGTCGCGAATGAGGGTCTCGATGCGGGTAACACTGAGCCGTTTTGGGCGCGCAGACGGTGGCGGTTTTGGGTTGGGTGCGGTGATTTGCTGTAAGGGCAGGCGCCTGTCCAGGTGCCGCGCCCACGTGAGCCAGCGATCAGCACGGGCGCGCAAACCATTCGCAACCTCCGGTCCTGCAAGAGCCAGCAGCCGTTGCAGCCAGCGAGAGGCCACGGTGGGAACATTGTCCTGGCGCAGGCTCCGCACCAGGACAACCTCGGGCGCCGCCAACCCTTGTGCAAAATCATGTGCAGAAAGGCCGATTTGGCGCTCTGGGGGTTGTAGACCAAGGCGCGCGCGCATGCCCCGGGATAACCAGGCGTCCGTGCGGGTTTCATCCGGCCACACCCCCTCATTAAGACCGGAGAGAACCAGTTTCTCAACCCCCTGCAGGCGCGCCTCAAGAGGGCCCCATATGGCCACCCGCGCCTGGGATACATGAGCAGAGCGAACAAAAACCTGCCCCATGAGGGCTCGAAGAACGTCTCTATAGGCCTCCAGAGCAACAGGAAAACTAGGGGTCGTCGGCTCTCCAAGGCTCTCCAGGAATTCCGCCAGGGTCACGTCGGCGTCCCCGGTGCCGATTTTTAACGGCTTGCCTTCCTGCGTGAGACTGAGGCATTTGGCGGTATCCGCGTGGGTTGCGATGATAGTTGCAAGCGGGCAGGCAAACATCTGGTTCAGCGCCTCAAAAGGGCGTACCGCGTCGCAAAAATCCGCCAGCAGTTGCGCCGCCACGTCCCAGTCATGGGGCGCCAGAGACTTGTGACTAACAAAGCTCCGCTGCGGCGATTTTTCAGCGATCTTCCTTGCCGTTGCAAACGCGTCCTGCAGGCCATCAAGGCCCGGCTTGGCCCGCGGCCCGCGCAGAACCGCAAGCTCCAGCAAGCGCGCCTGATGTCGCGCCGTTGCGGCGTCGCGCCTCAGACGCAAATACGGATGCTTCAACAAGGCCGCCAGAGTCTCAGGGGCATAGCCCTGGGTAACAAACTCAGCCAACAGCAGCATAAAATTGGCGGGAGCCGTTTTCTCAAGCGCTTCACCGGCAGAGACATCAGCAACAATATCCCAGCGCCGCAGGGCCTGCGCAACCCGCGTCGCCAAACCCCGATCAGGGGTTACCAGCGCTGCCTGAACATTCTCCTCAACCGCCTCACGAAGCGCCACAGCAATCACCAAAGCTTCCTCCTCCTCGTGATTGGCTTCAATAAGGCTGACCTGGGATAGAGCGGCAACCCGCGCGTCTTCAGGTGGAACCCGGTCGCTCCAGCGATCGCTCACATCCACAGGACAAAGGGCCAGGTTGACAAACCGCGCGCGCGCCAGAGCGCCCTCGCTGGGTGCACGTCCCAGACGGCGCACCTCAGTCCTGTCGATGCCGATCTGCCTGATCAGATGTGCCATACCATATTGCGGATGGCTATGGGCAGGCTCTTGAGCCTTAACGCTCTGCGGTTGCTCGTTGCCGGCATGGCTCTCGCCAACAATCGCAGCCCAGGTTTCATCGTCAGCTTCAGTGTCAAGGCCCGGCAACACGACAGCGCCATGAGGCAATCGGGCTATGGTCCGCAAAAGACTGGCGGTTGCCGGGATGCTGCCCGTTGAGCCGGCGGCAATAATGGGGCGAAGGGGTTGCGTGGCGGGGGTCTGTTGCAGTTGCTCCGCTTTGATGCGCAGAAGATGGCTGCGGTGCATCGCCGGATTCACAAGGCCCTTTTCCTCAAGATAGGTGGGCCAATGCTGTACAATGATTTTCAGGAACTCAAGGGTCAGTCCCCAGTAGGAGGCGTAGTCGTCGGGGACAAGATCAGAAAGCCCGCGCCAACTGACTTCCTGAGTCTCAACCGCGTCCATCAAGCGCGCAAGATCATCAGCCAGCTGGATGGCATGCGCCGCAGACGTCGGCAAGGGTGAGAGATCGTCAAAACCGCTAGCCTTTGCAACCGCGCGTAAACGTTCACTGAATTCAAGAATAATCTGGGCAAGAGCCAGGCGCCTATGCTGCGGCGAAATCACCGGCTGCAAAAGCGGCGTTGGCGCCACCGATAACCCCATAGGCTCTCGTGCGGCGAGCACCAATGCGCCTTCGTCCACATCGCCAATAACCTGTATGTCGGGAAGCAGCGACGCGCTTATTGCGGTTGTTCTGGGGGAAGCGGCGCTGCGTAATCGCAAAAACCCCTGGCGTAAAGCGCGCGCGGCGCGGCGCGTTGGAACCAGGATGGTTGCATCGGCAATCGTCAAGGGATCATCCCCTGGCCGAAAGCCTGGGATCAACTCACCTGCAAAAAGTGTGTGGACAAGGGTTTGCAGAAACGGCTGGGACGCGGGGATGGTGAAGACGTTCAGGTCATACCGTGCGGTCATGGCCCCAAACTCCCTTCAAGGACAGAACACGTCGCAGCCAAACCCGCACCCCCGCGCGCCCTTTGCAGAGACGTGCTGATCAGATGGCGCTGTCGCGAATACACTGCTCCGCAAGGGCGATACTGTCGGGGGTGCCCACGTGCATCCATATCCCCTCCAGGCGCAGCCCAAAAAGCCGCCCTTTTTCCAACGCCTGATCAAAACTGACGTTAAGCGAAAACGCTGCCGACGGCGCATCTTGCATCAATCGCGGGTGGATGATGGCGCATCCGGTGTAAACAAACGGCGCCAATTCCCGCTCGGGCCGCCGCTTCAGTCGACCATCCGGGTCCATCAAAAAATCCCCTCGGCCACTATACCCAACAGCGCCCGCGGTTGGAGAAAGCAACAGCAGCGCATCCATCATGTCGCAATTAAATGCCTCACCAAGACGGACTAAATTGGCCCGCGCGCCCTCAATCCAAAGGGAATCGCTATTCATGAGATAAAACGGCTCACAGGGCCCAATAAGCGGCAGCGCCTTAACAATACCGCCTCCAGTATCCAGTAATCGCTCCCGCTCGTCAGAGAGTTGAACCGCCTCACCATAGCGCCGTTGCAGGTGATCCTCCACCTGATCAGCCAAATAGTGGCAATTGGCGACAATGCGGGACACCCCGGCCTGTTTAAGCCGCATCAGGGCGTGATCAATCAAAGGCAGGCCTTCAACCCGGATAAGCGGTTTGGGAGTGGCCAGGGATAGAGGACGCATGCGCATCCCGTAACCTGCCGCAAGTACCATCGCCGACCGAGGGCATTGGGACACGCTGGCAATTGGCTTGGGCTGCGGGACAAATGACACAACCTTCTCGTGATTGGTCCGTGCCAATGTACTGGTTACCACTATGGACACTCCCTGCTGGAGCATAGCAAACGTTACTATATTGCCAATCTACCAAGCCAGCTCGCATCGCCCTGTATGGGTTTCTGATAGGCACACAAATAAACGCAACAAGGCTGATTGCCGGTACCCGAGCCCAAACGTTCGAATTTCATGTTTTAAGACAGGATTTCTGCGCCGCGTGCTTGGCTACAGGGTGGTATTGCCCTATTGCACACCATAAGGCAAGACCGATTTCGTTGATTTTCACATTAGATCGGCATGGGGTTAGCTGTACCCAATTTGCCCTTGGTATAAGCGAAACCCATAAAGCTGATTGCCCTCTAAATTTATAGCAAAATGCGAGAAAAATACGAAAGCCCCATGCATCCCATTAAACGCATTTTGCTATAGCGTGAATGATCGGCTTACAAAACAGCGCGCACAGGACCTTTACCGGTCGTTATGGCTGGATAAGCGGGCTTGGTCTGATCCCGAATGGGTGTGTTTTCGTTCCAACAGAGTCACACAAGTGGCCACTTCCAGCATATACGATGCATCGGCCTGTGTTACGGATGTTTGATGTGTGATAATTCCAAGCTCCATGCTCCAAGCTCCATACGGGGATCGTATGGTCAACCTGCTGAAAGACCGCATTTACCACTCAGTACTGGCGTAGAAGGCCCACGAGTTTGCCCTGAATGTCAATACGATCAGGGCCAAAAATACGGGTTTCATAATTGGAATTAGCGGCCTCAAGTGCAATGGATGCGCCCTTTTTGCGCAAACGCTTGAGTGTGGCTTCTTCGTTGTCGATCAACGCAACGACAATATCCCCCGTATCGGCAACCTGAGCGCGCTTGATGATCACCGTATCGCCGTCAAGAATACCGGCATCAACCATCGAATCACCGCGCACCTGAAGAGCAAAATGCTCTCCTGTTGAAATGAGATCCGCGGGCACCGCGATCGTATGGCTTTGGTGCTGGATGGCCGATATGGGTGTGCCGGCGGCGATTCGGCCCATAATTGGAACGGTGATCGTGCTCTCATGATCCGGGTCCGAATTCTCGCTGCGCCCACGCCCGAGGCTGCCTTCGATAACGTTGGGGGAAAACCCCCGTTGACGCGCGTTTTGCGCGGCGCTTTCGGGCAATTTTATAATCTCCAGGGCCCGCGCGCGGTGGGGCAGACGTTTTACAAAACCGCGCTCCTCCAGCGCCATAATCAGGCGATGGATGCCGGACTTGGAGCGCAAATTCAACGCCTCGCGCATCTCATCAAATGATGGCGACACGCCGTCTTCACGGATACGCATGTGAATAAACATTAGCAAATCGTGCTGTTTACGCGTAAGCATAGCGCTCATTCCCTTTAGTCCTTGCCAGTTGGGCCTCTCTGTTAACCGGCATCACCACCCTGCCCCCAATCGCCAACTCACCACCAAATGATCACCGCTTGACCGCCGTCCCCCCAAGCACCAACTGACCGTCCCCCCAACCGCCAACCAACCGCCCCTGATCGGGTAATGTGGCGATTCTTGGCGCTATAGCAAAATGCGTTTAATTGGAGTTATGGGCATTTAAGTATTTTTCTCACATTTTGCTATAGATTTAGAGGGCGATCAGCTTTATGGCGTTAGCTTTACCCCTGACCCCTGGCAAAATGGGCAAAGTTAAACGCATGCAGGTCTAATACGCACGCAAACTGCACAAATCGTGAACATTGTACATGTTCTTGTTGTGTTCTGCAAGCTTAAACTTGTGTTTTTGTGGGATTGGTCAATTTTTTCAACAGTTTTGGATTTTTGGGGATGAAAGGTGCACCTTTCAAAATCCTGGTTTTGTGGCACGGGTGATGCCCGTTGGTAGCGATGCCCAACTGACCTTTTTACGCATGTTTACAGCCGTTTTTCACAAAACCCGGTCTGCCAGGTTGGATCGGATGTGGCTATCAAAGCCTAGACAGACTGCGGCCAAGGCGCCCCGCCAGGTCCTGAATAAACTGCCAAGCGACACGGCCCGAGCGGCCGCCACGGGTTTGCGCCCACTCAAGCGCAGCAGCGCGCAAGTCTGCCGCTTCAACCGCAAGGCCGTAGTGCCGCGCATACGCCTCAACCATGGCCAGATAGTCCTCCTGCGAGCACGCATGGAACCCAAGCCAAATCCCAAACCGGTCAGACAGAGAGACTTTTTCTGCAATCGAGTCCCCTGGGTTAATGGCGGTACCGCGTTCGTTTTCGATCATGTCGCGAGCCAGAATATGGCGGCGATTGGAGGTGGCATAAAACAAAACATTGTCCGGGCGCCCCTCTATGCCGCCCTCAAGCACCGACTTCAGAGATTTATAGCTGGTATCGCCCCGATCAAAAGAAAGATCATCGCAATATATAAGAACGCGCTCGCCTTGAGCACGCACTTGCCCCATGAGTTGCGGCAGGGTCGCTATGTCTTCACGATGAATTTCAATCAACTTTAGGCGGCGCGCGCTTTTCCGCTTCTCAAAATGCCTGTTAATATCTGCGTGTATGGCCTTGACGAGAGACGATTTCCCAGCTCCGCGAGCGCCCCACAATAGCGCATTATTGGCCGCAAAGCCGCGAACGAATTGCTCGGTGTTTCGGCGCAGAATGTCCCGCTGGCGATCAATCCCGATCAGCAGTGACAGGTCAACCACATGAACCCGCTCAACAGGGTACAACCCCTGCCGGGGATGCCAGACAAAGGCATCGGCCGTCTTCCAGTCAGCGCAACCAGGCGGCTCCTCACCAATCCACGCGCGTACCAGCGCCGTCAGTTCGCGAACATCACGGCCCAAACTATTCAACGGGTCACTTTTCACCCTCAATCCCCGCAACAACAGTAAAACAAAGCTCGGCCATCAGCACCAGTTTGTGCGTCCCCATTTTGACCGTTCGCACAACGAAACGCGAAAGATGGATTGCCCCAAAGTCGGTAGCCATGTGCGCGACATCCCAGCCGTACACGGCGTCGGCCAAGCCTGTCTATTAACGGGCAACACCAGCCCCCTCCCCTTTATGGCTTTTAGAGCATGGGCACCCCCAGGTTACCCTTTCATGGATGGCCCAAGACGGGCGCACGGGCTGGCCAGGCCGTCAATTGACGTCTCCAGCTAAACGCATCTATCTTGCTATCGGACAGAGGATACCTGCCGTGTGCGTTCATCGCCCACAAGGGTTGCTTTTGTCAAGCTATGAGCTTTGCAGCGCGGCAACAACGTTCCTTGTCCGCCGTTTATGCGCGGCAGGGACTGCGATTCACAACGAGGAAAACGGACTGACCCTGTCCGTGGCGTCGGGTTGATCGTCCACAGCACCGAAATGCTCTTCCATGGTGAAAGTCCCGTTACCCACAGCAAGGTCCTCCGCAGGAGCCACGAGGCTGCCCGTAACAGACCCCGCAATAGCCAGTGTGGCTATGATGGGAAAGTGGTCAGAGCCCACATCGCGGCCGCGGCTGGAGGCCACGACCTTCACACCGGATGAAAGGAAGATGTGATCCAGGGGCATGAAAGGTGGAGTCTCCAGGGCAAACCGCGTTATGGGGCGCGCAGGCCAGGAGAATATCCCGTAAGTCGCCCGGGACAGGTTCGACCAAATCGGGAACTGCTGTAGGGTGACTGTCCAGGGCGCAATATTGAAGTTGCCGGCAAGCACAACATTTTGCTCTTCTTGCACCAGACGGCTCATTTCATGTGCCAGGTTCGCGTATTGCTGAACCCGAACCTGAGGCTTTAACGTCTGCGGCAGGCGAGTCACGGCAAGGGTAACCGGCTGGCATCTGGAACCGGCAATAGCGCTGGCATAAAGCAGGGGCGTACTGACTTTAAAGCTGTGTGAATTTGGTGCCATGTTGGTGTGCTTGCCGGACAGCTCATGTTTTGAAAACAACGCCAGGTTACAGTTTTCATCCCCCATGCACGAGTGAACGAACGGATATTTCTTTTCCAGATTTGCCAGGACCGCCGGGTTGACCGGTGCGTTCGCCTGCAGAGCCACAAAATCAGCCCTTGTTGTTAATAAATAATCCGGCAGCGCCGACGCGAGATCAATAGGCACCGGTGCGCGGTTTTGCTCTTTGCGGGAATGAACGGCCAGAGATAGGACCCGAAACGTACACGCTTCACCTCCGCTAGCAAGGTTCTCGTGCTCCCGGGTGTATTCGGGAATGATCATTAGCGCGCTACTCAAGATGGCCACAAAGCCCAGAGCTGCCGCGACAAAACGCCCTGGCCAAAACCATAAAACGCTTGCCAGCAAGACAATCACCAAACCACCGAACGCCAGCAAAGGTCTGAAATTATTGATCCGGTCGTAGTCGGGCATTGCGAAGCCAAGCAATCCCATTACGCTCACCACGCCGAGTAGCAGAGCCACTAGCCAAAGACCTGTTCCAAGCAGGAGACCGAGAAACCGGAGCATACAAAATACCTTAGATTGCGTTTATATAATTCACAATCTAAGGTCGTACTATAAACGTTAAAACTCTGTTAACAGATGCAAACTTCTATGGACCACCTGGCCCGCCCCCCTGCCCAACCACCCCTAGCAGTGTGTCGGGTTTAGGGAGTTGTTTGTCCGTGTATCGGTCATGGATGTGTGTTGGCGAGCGCTTTGCTGAACCTGCTTTAGAGCATGTCATGTCTTGATAGAGCCTATTTTCGTTTCTCATCGCCGCATGACGGGCTGGCGCTAGTGTGCGGCGGGCGCTGGGCAGCATTCTGTCATCCCTTTTTGTATGTTTCCCCGACATACGAAACGCCTTTTAAGGAAAAGTCCATGAGCCCGACTTCCGGCGATATGCCAGAGAACGTGTCCCCTGACCAACCGGCAAAGGTTCGGCGCGGTGGTGGGCGTGCCGGAAGGCGTCGACAGCGCAGCACGGTCAAGTCCCCCCCACCGACCACAGCTGGACGCCGGCTGCGGCCCTTTGAAGTTCTTGACGCAGAAGCCCTGGAAATCATCGAGGCTAATGCCGAGACCCTGTGCCAGGAGGTCGGCATCGCCTTTCGCGGCGATGAAGAGGTCCTTCGCCTTTGGCGAGAGGCAGGCGCTGATGTCAGTGGTGAGCGGGTGCGTTTTCCCAAGGGGCTGCTGCGCTCAATTATCCAGGCCTCGGCGCGGACCACCTTCGTTCAGCACGCCCGCAACCGGGAGAGAAACATCGTCGTCGGGGGCGATAATACGGTGTTCGCTCCCGTCTATGGTCCGCCCTTCGTGCATGATCTTGATCAGGGCCGACGCTATGGCACCATTGAAGACTTCCGCAATTTCGTCAAACTTACCTATATGAGCCCCTGGCTGCACCACTCCGGCGGCACCGTATGCGAGCCGGTGGATATCGCGGTTAACAAGCGCCATCTTGATATGGTCTACGCCCATGTGAAATATTCTGACAAGCCATTCATGGGTTCGGTGACCGCCCCCGAGCGCGCTACAGACAGTGTCGAGATGGCGCGTCTTGTGTTTGGCAAGGACTTTGTCGATAGCCATTGTGTTCTGGTGAATTTGATCAATGTCAACTCGCCCCTTGTCTACGACGCAACCATGTTGGGGGCGCTCAAGGTTTATGCGCGGGCCAATCAGGGATGTATTGTGTCACCTTTCATCTTGGCTGGTGCCATGAGCCCCGTCACCACCGCCGGTACATTGACCCAGGTTCTTGCCGAGGCCATGGCAGGGGCGGCGCTCACCCAGGTATTGCGCCCCGGTGCGCCGGTTATTTTTGGGGCCTTTGTCAGCTCCATATCCATGCAATCCGGCGCTCCCACATTCGGCTCGCCGGAGGCCACCTTGCTCCTCGCAGGGGCGGCACAACTGGCGCGACGCCTTGGGCTACCGTTTCGCTCCGGTGGCGCTTTTACCGCCTCCAAACTGCCCGACGCACAAGCCGGGCAGGAAAGTGCCACAACAATGCATGCAACGGTATTGGCGGGGGTGAATTTTTGTCTTCATGCGGCGGGGTGGCTGGAGGGCGGCCTGTGCTCGTCCTACGAGAAATTCGTGATCGATGCGGATCAACTGGGCATGATGCATGTTCTCGCCCGGGGTATCGATATGGACGCGAACGCTCAGGCTATGGATGCCTTTGCCGAAGTTGGCCCTGGCGGGCACTTTCTTGGATGTGCCCATACGCAGGCGAATTTTGAGCGTGCCTTTTACCGCTCGGAAATTGCCGACAACAATGCGGTGGAACAATGGGAGGCGGACGGCGCTCTTGATGCGGCGGCGCGTGCCAATCGACTTTGGAAGGCGCAACTGGCCGCCTACGAGACGCCGGCTCTTGACGTGGCGGTGGATGAGGCTTTGCAGGCTTTTATCAAAGAGCGCAAGAGTTCGGAGCCGGATGCATTTGTATAGATCAGCCTGCGTTTGGCTGCGCCCATGATTCCTATTATACCAAGGGTCCTTGCCAATGACTCATGGATTAGCGCCAAGTAAGTGTGTTATCAAAGCAGTACACCAGACGGCGTGTACATAAAGCCAATACCGCTGGTATTATACCAAGGGTCCTTGCCAATGACTCATGGATTAGCGTCAAAGAGGTGTGTTATCAAGGCAGTACACCAGACGGCGTGTACATAAAGCCAATACCGCTGGTATTAAACGCATTTTGCTATAGGCAAAAGGAGCTATTGTTTTGGGCACGCAATCCAGCGAGGAACGGCACGGACGATGCTTGTGCGGCGGCATTACCTTTCGCACTATCGGGCGTTTACGGGGTGTGATCAAGTGCTACTGCCCCCAGTGCCGGTTGACCATGGGCAACGCCTGTCATACGCGGGCCAAGATATCGCAATTGACATTTTTAAGCGATAGAACCTTGACGTGGTACCCATCATCCTCATGGGCACGCCGGGGTTTTTGCAACACTTGCGGTGCCAATATTTTTTGGCAAGCGAACGCTGATCCAGAGCACATCAGCATTGCTGCTGGTAATTTTGATCAGCCCTCGGGCCTGGCGGTTGCCGGTCATATCTATACCGACGATCTGCCGGATTACGAAATCATCAATGATCAACTGCCCCAGTATCCTGCCAGCGATCACGGCAAACTGCGATAGATGGTCGGCGTCGGCAGCCGTGACGCGGGTAGCGATTTTCTATTGACACTTTATGGAAAAAAATTCACAAATCGCAAATGAGCCCGTTGGTGCGACCAATTGTCGCCCGCCGCTTAATTCATGTCTTGCATGCGATAGCTAAATTCACTTGATTTTGCTATGGAAAGGGCTTGACCTTTGAACCCGTGTTTACCCCCTCTTTTGCACACTCCTTTAGGATAAGTAGCGTGGTTGACGATATTGACGATATTGAAGATATTGATTTAAAGGCGCTGGGAGATGAGGACCTTGTCGCCCAAATGCACGACGACCTCTACGACGGCCTTGCTGACGAGATTGCCGAGGGAACCCAGATCCTGTTGGATCGCGGTTGGGATGCGCCCAAAACCTTGAATGTCGCCCTTGTCGAGGGCATGCGCATTGTCGGTATCGACTTTCGCGATGGCATTCTTTTCGTGCCGGAGGTCTTGATGGCGGCCAATGCCATGAAAGCCGGCATGGCGGTCCTTGAGCCTTTGCTTGCTGAAAGCGATGCCCCGCGCATGGGCAAGATGGTGATCGGCACCGTCAAGGGCGATATCCACGACATTGGCAAGAATTTGGTAGCGATGATGATGGAGGGCGCCGGGTTTGAGGTCATCGATATCGGGATCGACAGCTCCGTCGACGATTATCTGGCGGCAATCGAAGAGCACAAGCCGCAGATCCTGGGCATGTCTGCGCTTTTGACCACCACCATGCCTTACATGAAGGTGGTGATCGATACACTGGTGGAAAAGGGTATGCGGGATGATCACATCGTGCTTGTGGGGGGTGCACCTTTGAACGAGGAGTTCGCCGAGTCCATCGGTGCCGATGCCTATTGCCGCGACGCCGCCATGGCGGTGGAGACCGCCAAGGACTGGATGAAACGCAAACACAATGCTTTGGCGGTCGCATCGGCAGGCTGACTGCTGACCAGCTGAGCACATCCTCATCAGACAAGAGGCCCCATCTCTTGTACGGCGCACGGCCTGGTGGCTTGTCCCGAGGGGATGCGGGAGGTGGTAGCGGCGGCGGCACTATTAAAAAAGTAGCAAACCTGCTCCGGTTTTCCTGGCAGTGAAGACGGGTATAATCGTGTTGAGCCTGATGTTCGCGGTCGGGCCGCCGCTGGACCTGTATGTACGGTGCGCTGGGTCGGGAGAAGCGACGCGAAAGTGCGGTCGGTTTTCGTCTCTCGCAAGCGCACGACAAAATCGACCAGCTCACCCGCCAGTGGGCGGGCAAGGCGCTGAGGGAGCCGCTCGCCCGCGCCAGCCAGCAGCGTAGTGGCGGCGCGCCAGCCGGTATGGCGCTGGAACGCACGTATGGCTGGAACCGGTTTTTTGAACCCACGTCCATTGCTGCTAGCCGTTGGGGCAAGACAACCTATACCTATCAAGACAACCTATACCTATAATGTCAATGGCCAGATCAACGAGACCCGCTTTGGCGACGGGCCGGGCAAGGGTTTCCGCTACGACCCTGCCATGAACATCGCCGCCAAAGGCGTGTTGGATGGGCCGCAGACGCGCGGCCCCGGCGGCAGCGATGCTTATATTGGCCACACATTCACCACTTATCGCTCGAGCAAACGGCAAGCGGGCCGAGCGCAGCCCAGCGATACCTTCTTCAACTGGCAATTCTCCAGGGGCGGGGGTGTGGAGGTGGCGCGCGGCGGCCAGGTTTTCTGATTACAAGGGGTACAACCTCTTGCCCGAGGACGACATACTGCCGGTCAAGGCGCTGATCGCCGACAAGGGCTATGATTCAGACACGATCAGGGATTATTTTGAGAAACACGCTGGCGTGTCGATCATTGTAGGGCGCAAGTGCCGGAAAGACCCCATTGCCGTCGACGAGTTCCTGTATGGCTTGCATGATCGGATCGAACGGCGCTTCAACTGGCTCAAAAACGCCAGACGGCTGGCGCGGACCCGCAACGTCGTTTTCCGCCTTCACGATTTCGCTTTTTGACCAGAACACTGTTATGCGACCGGATATTCAATGCTTATCCTCACCATCGAACGGTGTGGCCTGCTTACTGCCCACGTAGCCCTTTATATTAATGGATGCATCTGTGCAATTGGATTAGCGATCAATGCGAACGACAGTACCGGCGACAAACTATGTCAAGCGCAAGGCGGGGGGATGGGCGCCGCGGCTTTGGTCCGTGCGCCATGCTCGCGGCCTTGAGGCCCTGTATGAGAAATTTTCCGGCGTTCTCGTGAAACTGCACCCCCTGCTTTCCGCGATCGGCTATAGGCGCCTGGAGCGACCTGTCGCGATTGTTGAAAAAGGGGTAAAATATGCGCTTTTTGATTGTCGTATGTGCGGTCAGTGTATCCTCGGGGCAACGGGAATGGCGTGTCCCATGAATTGCCCAAAAAACCTGCGCAACGGTCCGTGTGGCGGCGTGCGCGCCGACGGAACGTGCGAAGTGGAGCCGGACATGGCCTGTGTATGGGTTGAGGCCTGGAACGGTAGCCGCGCAATGAAGGAAGGGGACACGATTCTTGATCTACAAGCCCCACTTGATCACACTCTGCAGCACACGTCATCGTGGTTGCGTGTGATCCGTACGCAGGCGTACCAGGAGCGAGGCAACACCCCATCATGACCCCAGAGATGACACCTTATGATCCCGGTGCACCGCTTGATCCGATCCCTGGGCACACCTCCCGCGGACGCCTTGAGCGCGTTTTACGGCGAGGCGATTTTGCGGTTACGGCAGAACTGAACCCTCCCGATTCGGCGGACCCGTTTGAAGTCTACGAGCGCGCCGGCGTTTTTGATGGCTATGTGGACGCCATAAATGCGACCGATGGTTCCGGGGCAAACTGTCACATGTCCAGCGTTGGCATTTGCGCCCTCTTGTCGCGGCGCGGCTATTCCATGGTTATGCAAATCTCATGTCGTGATCACAATCGCATTGCCATTCAGGGCAACGTGCTTGGCGCGGCGGCCATGGGGGTTGCCAACATGCTCTGCCTAACCGGAGACGGGGTCCAGGCGGGAGACCAACCGGACGCCAAGCCGGTGTTCGATTTCGATTGCATGTCGTTGCTCCAAACCATAAAAATGATGCGCGATGAGAACGTGTTTTTATCGGGGCGCAGGCTGACCTCGCCCCCCCATGTGTTTTTGGGAGGCGCCATCAATCCCTTCGCTCCGCCTTATCGGTTTCGCCCCTTGCGTCTGGCCAAGAAAATCGCGGCTGGGGCTCAGTTTGTCCAGTCCCAGTACTGCTTTGATGTTCCCATGCTCAAACGTTACATGAAGCGGGTCGTCGATTTGGGGCTGCACGAGCAGTGTTTTATTCTCATTGGCGTTGGACCACTTGCGTCTGCCCGGGCGGGGCGCTGGATCAGGTCCCATGTGCCAGGAGTGCATATTCCGGACGCGGTTCTTGATCGCATTGCAGGTGCCGAAAAGGAAAAACAGGAAGGGCGCAAACTATGCGTCGAGTTCATCCAGGAAATCAAAACCATCGAGGGCGTATCCGGCGTGCATGTTATGGCCTATCGCCAGGAAGAGGCAGTTGCCGAAATTATCCGGGCGTCTGGCGTTCTTGGCGACAGAAAGCCCTGGACACCGGAACAGATTGCAGCGGTTGCACCCATTTAGGAAGGCAAAGTCCATGACACAAACCCGTCTCAGCTCGGCAACCAAGGAGGTGGTCATCGGATTTGATCGCCCTTTTGTGATCATTGGCGAGCGGATCAATCCGACCGGGCGAAAGCTTTTGGCAGCGGAAATGAAACAGGGAGATTATTCCCGCGTGGCCCGGGATGCCCTGGCTCAGGTGGAAGCCGGCGCCCACATGCTCGACGTTAACGCCGGCATCCCTCTTGCTGATGAACCCCGCATTCTCGCCGAGACCGTTGCGTTGGTGCAATCCATTACCGACGTACCGTTGTCGATCGATTCATCGATCGTGGCGGCGCTGGAGGCTGGTCTGGCGGTCTACAAGGGCAAGGCGCTGGTAAACTCGGTAACCGGCGAAGAGGAGCGCCTTGAGGCGGTGTTGCCCCTGGTGAAAAAGCATAACGCTGCCGTGGTGGCAATCTCCAATGATGAGGCGGGGATTTCCGAAAACCCTGACGATCGGTTTGCCGTGGCCAAGCGGATTGTCGAGCGCGCAGCGGACCATGGTGTGCCTCGTGAGGACATTGTGGTTGATCCGCTGATTATGCCCGTTGGGGCCGTGTCTTCGGCGGGTACTCAATCGCTATACTTACTGCGCCGGCTGCGCGAGGAACTGAAAGTCAACACCACTTGCGGCGCATCGAATTTCAGCTTTGGTCTGCCCAACCGCCACGGTCTCAATCAGAGTTTCATTCCCATGGCCATCGGCGCTGGCCTAACGTCGGCGATTGCCAATCCCCTGCATAACGAAGAGATGACCGGTATTCGTGGTGCCGACGTGGTCATGGGAAACGATCCCAATTGCATGCGCTGGATACAAACATACCGGGAGCCCTCAGGAGAGGGCGGTGCAGGCGAGGGAGCCGGACGTGACCGCCGTCGCGGTAGCCGACGCCGCCGACGTGGATAGGGCTGAACCGAGTCTTTCCTCATGCTGGATAGGACCGCGCGTGTGCCGTGATGGGTGGCGTGGGAATGCCCGTTAATCGAGAAACAGAATGGGGTCTATTAAGACATCACACGCTCTGACGATTCCGATTTTGTCAATTACACTTGACTATTACACTTGACCATGGGCTTGCCTTTCCCCATGTAATAAGGGATATCATGTTTTACCGCAAAATGCGTTTAGTTGGAATCATGAGCATTGAGCATTCTTCTCGCATTTTGCTATAGATTTAGAGGGCGATCAGCTTTATACGTTTAGGTGTCCCCATAGCAAAATGGGTACAACTAACGCCAAGCTGATCTAAAGGCCATAAAGGGGAGCGGGTGGTTATGCCCATACAGCGAGGTGTTTGTGGGCTCTGCAACAATCAGCATCAGATCAGGTTGTGTGCATGACGAAAAATGCTTACGATCAGATGCGTTGGGCGTCCGCCAATCGAGAAACAGAATTGCTTCTATTAAGACCTGATGCGCTTATTAAGACCTGATACGCTCTAGCGGCAGGCTGCGAGTTTCTTGCCTTTGCACGCCATTCGTTAATCTCTTCGCCTTATCAAGGGTGGGCAAGCATACGCAACATGTCTTGGACCTTCTGACTGCAAGTCCGTTATCGATAACAAGCAGGGTATTATGAATTCAAGTTTTCGCAATTTGCTGATTTGGGGCGCGATCCTGGTGTCGTTGCTTATTATTGTCAACATGTTTCAGGGCGCTAACCAGCCCTATGGAACGACACAGATTACATATTCGCAGTTTCTTGATGCGGTCGATGTTGGGGGCGTGAAAGAGGTGACAATCTCGGGAGGGGAGATCACCGGCCGCTACCGTGACGAAACTCGGGGAACTTTCAAGACCTTTGCGCCACCGGGAGCCGAATTTATCCCCTTGCTGCGGGAAAAGGATATCGAGATCGTTGCCCAACCCGAGTCGGATGGCCTGACTTTGGGCAGTTTTTTGCTGAACGGCTTACCGCTTTTGATCATCATCGGGGTGTGGTTCTACCTAATGCGGCAAATGCAGGGCTCCGGGGGACGCGCCATGGGCTTTGGCAAATCGCGAGCAAAATTACTGACGGAGACCCATGGAAGGGTGACATTCGAGGATGTCGCAGGGGTTGATGAGGCCAAAGAGGACCTGGAGGAAATTGTGGAATTCCTCAAGGAGCCGCAGAAATTTCAACGCCTTGGTGGGCGTATCCCGCGCGGTGTTTTGCTTGTTGGCCCTCCTGGAACGGGTAAAACGCTCCTCGCGCGTGCCATTGCCGGCGAAGCCAATGTTCCATTTTTTACCATTTCCGGCTCTGATTTTGTGGAAATGTTTGTTGGTGTTGGTGCCAGCCGCGTCCGCGATATGTTTGAGCAAGCCAAGAAAAACGCTCCATGTATCATCTTTATCGATGAAATTGATGCCGTGGGGCGCCATCGCGGTGCGGGCCTTGGCGGGGGTAACGATGAGCGCGAACAGACCCTGAACCAGCTACTGGTGGAGATGGACGGATTTGAGGCCAATGAGGGCATTATTCTGATCGCCGCAACAAACCGACCGGATGTGCTTGATCCGGCGCTTTTGCGCCCAGGCCGGTTTGATCGACAGGTGGTCGTTCCTAATCCGGATATTATCGGTCGTGAGAAAATCCTCAAGGTGCACATTCGTAATGTGCCCCTGGCGCCCAATGTCGATCTTAAAACGGTTGCCCGCGGGACCCCGGGGTTTTCCGGGGCTGACCTGATGAACCTGGTCAATGAAGCCGCCCTTTTGGCAGCGCGTCGCTCCAAACGCTTTGTGACTATGCAAGAGTTCGAGGACGCCAAGGACAAGGTGATGATGGGTGCTGAGCGGCGCACCCTGGTCATGTCGGAAGAGGAGAAGAAACTCACCGCCTACCATGAGGCCGGTCACGCCCTTGTAGCCCTGCATATGCCGGCCTCCGACCCGATACACAAAGCAACGATTATTCCAAGAGGCCGCGCTCTTGGCATGGTCATGCGGTTGCCAGAGCGCGATCAGATTTCGCTAACCCGCGCAAAATGCTATGCGGACCTGGCGGTCTCCATGGGCGGGCGTGTTGCCGAGGAGCTCATCTTTGGTTACGAAAAGGTCACCTCCGGAGCTTCTGCGGATATTCAAATGGCCACCAAACTGGCCCGCGCCATGGCCACCCAATTTGGCATGAGCGACGCCTTGGGACCGCTGGCTTATGGGGAAAACGAAGAAGAGGTGTTCCTGGGGCATTCCGTCGCACGAACCCAGAACGTCTCCGACGAAACGCAAAAGCTCGTCGATAGTGAAATCAAGCGCTTTGTTGACAACGGCTACGATACCGCCAAGTCTATCCTTGATGAGCACCTGGATCAATTGCATACGATCGCCAAAGGACTACTGGAGTACGAAACGTTGAGCGGTGACGAGATTAAAGCGCTGCTTGAGGGGAAACCGCCGGTACGGGAGGATTTCGACGATACATCCCACAAGAAGGGATCGGCGGTCCCGACCACGGGTGCCGCCTCCCAGGATGATGATCCCAACGCCACCACCAGCGATCCGGACGGTCCCATGGAGCCACAACCACAAGCCTGAAGCGCTTGACATTTTGTTCTGAAAACCAGCCTGATGCCCCGGCAGGAAGACATAACTGGATGAGGGCGGCGCGGATATCGTTGATGGACCGGGGGCGGCGCGTCGGGAGTTTGGAATTTATGCGACGTTACTTTGGCACCGACGGCATCCGCGGAACCGCAAACAGAGAGCCGGTAACCCCCGATATCGCCCTGAAGGTGGGAATGGCCACAGGTCTTGTTTTCAGGCGCGGCGGGCATCGCCACCGGGTGGTGATCGGCAAGGACACGCGTCTTTCCGGCTATATGATCGAGTCAGCGCTTGTTTGCGGTTTTACCTCCGTGGGGATGGACGTCATTCAATTGGGCCCCATGCCGACCCCTGCGGTGGCGATGCTGACCCGCAGTCTGCGCGCTGATCTTGGGGTTATGATTTCGGCCTCGCATAATCTTTTTGAGGACAATGGGATCAAACTGTTTGATCCCGACGGCTTCAAGCTCTCCGACACGTTGGAGGCCAGGATTGAGACCCTGATGGATCAGGATCTTAGTGGGCGTCTTGCACAACCCAGGGACATTGGCCGTGCCAAACGCGATGATTTCAATGTTGCCCGCTACATAGAATATGCCAAGCGCACCTTGCCACGCAGTTTGGACTTGAACGGCCTTCGTGTGGTGATCGACTGTTCCAATGGTGCAGCCTACAAGGTCGCACCGGAGGCCCTTTGGGAACTGGGGGCGGAGGTGTTTCCCATTGGCGTGAGCCCCGACGGGTTCAACATTAACCACAACTGCGGCTCAACCGCACCTCAGGCGCTTCGGGATAAAGTTCACGAAGTTCGCGCCGATGTGGGGATCGCCCTTGATGGGGATGCGGACCGTGTCCTGATTGTCGATGAGAATGGTAACATTGTCGACGGGGATCAATTGATGGCGGTGATTGCCAGTTCCTGGAAAAAGACGGGTCGCCTGGCCTGCGACGGGATTGTGGCAACGGTGTTGTCAAACCTTGGGCTCGAGCGCTATCTTCGCGATATTGATTTACGTCTGGTGCGCACGAAGGTTGGTGACCGCTATGTGGCCGAGCACATGCGCGCCAACGGCTATAACGTGGGCGGTGAGCAGTCGGGACACATTATCCTCTCTGATTATACGACGACCGGCGATGGATTGGTTGCGGCTCTTCAAGTTTTGGCGGTGGTGCGCGCGCAAGATATGTCGGTGAGCCGGGTGTGCAGCCTTTTTGAACCGGTTCCTCAGATCTTTAGAAATATCCGTTACAGCGGCGGAAAACCTCTGGAGGATCACGCGGTCAAGGAAGCGATCAATGATGCCGAAAGCCGCCTCGGCGCACAGGGGCGTCTGGTGATCAGGCCTTCTGGGACAGAGCCGATAATTCGGGTCATGGGAGAGGGAGACGATAGCGGCATTGTTGAACGGGCGGTAAACGATGTGATCGCGGCTCTTGATGCTGCAACGGCTTCTGGCGCTGAGGTTGGTCCCGATGCCCCTTTTTGAAGTCTTGTTTTGTCTTGTCTCGTCGCAACCGGCCATTCATACCAGGGGCCCTTACCAAGGACTCATGGATTAGAGCGTATCAGGTTTTAATAGAACCATTCTGCCAAAAGGTACTTGGGCGATTTTGCGACAAGATGGGCCTTATAGCTAAATGACTTTATTCTGATAAACTCATTTAGCTATAAGCTTTTATTATCGCTCGGCTTTTCGCCTGAAAATGAAATCATTTTCAGGCGGCCTGGCTATAATATCAAGGGTCTTTGACAAGGGCTCATGCATTAGCGTCAAAGAGGTATGTTATCAAGACCGTACACCAGACGGCGTGTCTATAAAGCCCATGCCGCTGGTATAATTTTTTCATGTGGGTGACTTTGCAGGTAGATGCCCTGCAATCAGCTGCTCAAGCTGATCAGCCCGCTCCAATCCATTGAACAGACCAGAACCGGTCCAACTGGGTGTTTCACCCGCAAACAGGTCCAGGAAAGAGATCGCATAATTTGGGATTTCATGCACATTTTCCTTAAATGACCACCACGTGCGAAGTTCATCAAGGGCATCGTTTGCTTCAATCTTTATACCAAAATCATTGGCCATGACCGCCTGTCGAACATTCAAGCAATAAGCAACGTAGACAAACCCTTCAGGCCAAAAATACTCAGGTCGTGTCTCATCAGTCGATTTTGGCATGGCAACGACTGTCAGCGGCTTTTTGATAACCAACTGTTTCAGCATTAAACCGGCTGCAAATCCGACAAAGGCCGGGCGTTGCTCTGGATGGGTGGGCTTCATGGCCTCAAATGCCCGAATCCAATCAACAAAACACGCGGTCAGGATCTCCGAGTTAAGGTCGAATTTGATATCTGTTCTAGTTTCAATCGCCTCGATTTGTTCCGCAAATGTGGATCGGAACCATCTCAACCTTTGTAAAGATTTTCGATAGGCTTGATCGGTTGGTATCGAGAGGTCAGAAGGTTTGATTTGCCGGGCTGGATTCATCACACCATTCTCGCATGAATGCTTAGCAATTTTGCAAGCTTGTCGATGTCACCACCAGCCTCATTAATTTGTTCATGAATGACCAATGACAGGTCACAGCAGGCGTGCAGGAGATGATGTTCCCTTTCCGGTTCATAGTCTCTTGCGATAAGCAACCAAAGCATGTGAGCAAAACAGGTGACCTCGGCAAATTTGCGGATATCCTTGCGGCTAGAGCGATAGGCATTGACACTTCTGCTGGTGCGCAAAACCCCTTGATTTAGCAATTGGACCAGCACCAAAGCGGCATTTGTCGATTCTTCACCAACAGCATCAACCCTTATCCTGGCCTTGCGGAATGCACAGGCGGACAACATTTCACTGATGAAAAAGGCCTCACTCGGTGCTACGCGTGGGCCTAGATACGTATTTGCAAGTTTCAGATTGTCGTATGTCGTTTTTGCAAACAGTCGTGGTGCATCATCCTTAATTATGATTTTGGAGAAAGTGGCCATCTCCGAATCCCGGGTAATATCCGGGTCAAGATATTGATGAACGACATTGGCGGTCGTCCGCTCGACATGTTCAGCTAAATGATCAACACGTCTGACGAGAGACTTTGACGGCTTCTTTAGAAAGGATGGGAAGTAGACAATTGCTCGTACCCACACAGACCTGACATACAAGGAAATGTGTCTAAATCCTCGCAAAGAATCCTTGATCGCAAGTGTCGCGATATCAAAGATTTGGGAACCAACTGTTGTGTGATAGGCCATTTTCAGCTCCCTCTCTTTTACCTGAGCATAGCACAAACCATTTGATTACAGATAGTTGTGACGGCTTATTACAAAGTACCGGTTTGCGGTATCGACTTTGTTCTCGTGCTCTTCATGAATTCTAACGTCCTTTCCAGGTCTTTAACAACGGCTTGCGAACCCAATCCCATTGCATTTTGCGCCGATGAAGCCTGGGCCAGTCTGACGCAATCTTCTGGGGACATATCCAGATGCAACCCCGTTGCAAATCCTGCATTGAAGCAATCACCACAGCCGCATGTGCATATGACATCAATATCGTATGCGGGGATATCGAACCGTACACCTGAATGGTGTCGAAACATGGCGCCATGCTCCCCAAGGGTGAGGATAACGCAGCCGGCACCCTGACTTATCAGGTCATCAGCAATCTCGTTAAAATCAGTCAATCCCGACAAAGCCATGGCCTCTTCCTCAGACGGCATAAAGTAATCTGTATGCGGCAATAAAGGTTTTATTAAAGCCAGATCATCTTTGGTCGAGGCGAAAACATCCAGCGTTGTGGTGCAGCCTTTGTCTTTGGCTGCTTTCATTATCTCAGCAGTTCGGCCTTTGTCCATGGCATCCATCAAACCGACACCGCCAACATGCAGGATTTTTGTATCGAGGACGCGATCGACCTGTTCGTCGGTGATATAAAAACCGCCGGTTGCTCCTTTTTTATGAAGGGCAGGACGTGCGCCATCGGGACGGGTCGTGACGATGGATGATGATGTGGTGAAGTCCGGACAACGCTCCATGTTCTCAACATCAACATCAAAGCTCTTGAGTTTGTGAAGCACCCAATCACCCATGTCGTCATTGCCCACACCGCCAACCGCTTGAACGGACAGACCGTGTTTGGCAGCAACGATTGATGCCGAGCCTGCTGCACCAGATACCGCAAGGGTCAATTCATCAATGAAATATGTGTCCCCTCCCGGCGGTATGTCATTGACCGGACGACCAAGACAATCAAATGTGTAAAAGCCAATGGATGTGTAGTCGAAAGTCATATATCTACCTCAAACGTTCGCCCGTATCAGCGCTGAAAAAATAGAGATGTTCTGTATCAAAAGAGACCCTGACGGGTGAACCCAGTTCCGCTCGGTATGTACGGTCAGCTTTGACTTCAAAATCAAGACCGCCAAGTTTAACGGTCAGATATGTCATGTCACCAGTCGGCTCGACACCATAGACTTCGCCTTCCAGATGGGCTGCCGATTCTGTTTTTGAAACAGCGCAATCTTCTGGTCGGATCCCCAATTTGCAAGGTCCACACCGATCAATCCTCACCCCAGTAACTTTCACACCGTTTGCGGTGAACGTGCCATTCTTTATCTCGCCATCGATGATGTTCATCGGTGGTGCACCGATGAAACCGGCTACGAATGTGTTGGCAGGATCAGAGTAGATTTCATCGGGCGTTCCAATTTGTTGGACGGAACCGCGATCCATGACAACAATACGATCAGCAAGCGTCATGGCTTCAATTTGATCATGGGTCACGTAGACCGAGGTGATTTTCAACTGCCGTTGCAGCTGCTTGATCTGGATCCGCATGGCCTGGCGCAATTTCGCATCAAGATTTGAAAGTGGCTCATCCATCAGGAAAACTTGGGGGGAACGCACGACTGCACGAGCAAGTGCTGCTCGTTGCCGTTGACCACCTGAAAGAGCGCCGGGCTTGCGATCCAGATACTCGCCCATTTCCACCATGTCGGCTGCTTTACGAATGCGCGCATCCTGTTCTTCTTTCGGGACGTTGCGCATGCGAAGAGGGAAGCGAATGTTCTCATATATGCTCATATTGGGATAGAGCGCATAACCCTGGAAAACCATTGCAACGTCGCGATCACGCGCATCGACATCATTCATAATCTCCCCATCCATAACGACTTCACCCTCGGACGGATGTTCGAGCCCCGCGATCATGCGCATTGTCGTAGTTTTGCCGCATCCCGATGGACCCAGCAGAACCAGAAACTCCTCGTCTGCAATGTCTATATTGACGTCGCGCACGCCATAGACATCACCCCATCGCTTCTGGATGTTGTTGAGTTGAATGCGGGCCATTTGTTATCCTTTTACCGCACCCATGGTCAGGCCACGGGATAGGTGATTTTGTATGAGGAGCACTACGATGAAGACGGGCAGGAAGGCCAGAAAGGAGACCAGAGCGATCGCGTTGTAGATCACGCCATCTGAGCCACCTGTGAAATTGGCGAGTGCCACAGACATCGTGTAAGCGTTTGGCGTTGATGCGATCAGGAGAGTAAAGAGGAACTCATTAATGGCGAAAATCATGGCGATCACAGCCGCGGTGATGATACCGGGTAAGATCGCGGGAACGATGATCTCCCAGAGGATACGCAGATCACCTGCACCATCGGTGCGAGCAGCGTCTTCAAGCTCTTGAGGAATATCAACCATGTAAGAGCGGATAATCCATGTCACGATGGACAGATTGATCGCCGCATAGATGAGCATCAACCCCCAGACAGAATCCAGCAGCCCCAGATTTCGAAACAGGAAAAAGATCGGGATCGCAACGATTGCAGGCGCCATCATGCGTGTTGAAAGGATATAAAATCCGATATCGTCCCGGCCTTTATAGTCATATCGGGCAAGCGAGTAGGCGGCAGGGATCGCAAGGACCAAATCGATCACAACGGAGCCGAAAATCGCAGCAACAGAATTCATGAGATACTGTGCCATCGGCCAGTCGCGCCAGATCATGTTCCATGCTTCCAGCGAAAATGTCGGCCAGTAAATCGGCGTTGGCGTGATAATCTCTACTCTTGGACGCAGACCGATTGTGAGAAACCACAAAACCGGCATAAGACAAAAGAGCGCCCATGACCCCAAGATCAGATATCGTATGAGAAGACTTTCACCCTTTGATCTGCGAATAGATGCCATGATCAAGCCCTTGAAGATACGAATGCCCGCTTAACCACGATCTGAGCAATCACGATCGTTAGGATGAGCATGATGACTGAAGCTGCAGACGCATAACCAAAATTGAAAAACTTGAAGCCGGTTCGGTAAATGAAATAGCTGATTGTTTCAGTACCAAAGGCAGGCCCGCCTTTTGTTACGATGAACACATTGGCGAACATCGTCGTGATATCAATGGCTCTGAGCACAAGGGCAACCACAATGATGGGCTTCATCATTGGAAGGGAAATGTTCCAAAAGATTTTGGGCCAAGTGGCGCCATCCAGCCTTGCGGCCTCCTCGACTTCCTCATCCTGGCCCTGCAGGCCTGCTACAAAAATGATGAACAGGAACGGGGTCCACTGCCAGACATCGGCAATAATCAGAAGAGTTCGGCTCATCCAAACCGATGACTGAATGGCCAGATTACTATCGATCAGCGCAAGAGATATCAATATGTCAGAGACAACACGGGCGTCCTGAAATGCCAGTTTGTAAATGAATGCCACCGCTGATGGCATGAAAAGCATCGGCACCAGGAAAATAATGCGCCATCCTTTGACCCAAGGGTCACGGTAAGCGAAATAAGCCAATGCCAGAGCGATGATACATTGCAGGGTCAGTGAGATCGCACCAATGATGAACGTATTGGCAAGAGCACCCCAGAATTGGTAGTCACCGAAAAGCTCGGAATAGTTCTGCAATCCCACATAGTTCCAGGGGCCGAATTTAACAGCGTGAAAACTCTGAATAATTGCATAGACGCCCGGATAGAGCGTGATCATCATCAGATAAAGAACGGCTGGAGCGACAAGCAGATAGGGGAACCATTTTTTCAGTCGCTTATTACGTCTTTTAAATTTTCCTGTTGTTAGCCCGATTGCGGGCTGCGCTGCTGAATTCATGTTTGGTTCCGTTGCTACTAATACCAGGGGTCCTGGACAAGGGCTCTTGGACTAGATGTGAACTTTCAATAGGTTGTCCATTCGATCCCTGCTATGGAGATTGGAGGTATCACACTTCAAACATCCATGGAGAGACCGAATGAACATCCACAAAAATGCCAGATTAGCACCCTCACGTCGAGTAGAAATGGCCCGCGACGTCTTAAACGGGCGCTTGACAAAAGCACAAGCCAGCCGCGCCTATGGCGTCTGCGCTAAAACGGTGACCAAATGGGTCAAGCGATATGAACAGTTCGGACAAGCAGGCATGATAGATCGTTCGTCGCGCCCCCAGCATAGTCCACGAGCCATCCCACAGCCGCTGGCAAGGGCCATCATAAGCCTACGCCGCCAGCGGCTGTGCGGACAACATATCGCCCTAAAGCTTGATGTTTCTGCGGCAACCGTCAGCCGTGTCTTGAAACGGGCCAGGCTCTCGCGCCTTAAAGACCTGGAACCAAAGGTGCCGGAACGGCGCTATGTGCATGACCATCCAGGGGATATGATCCATCTCGATATCAAGAAACTGGGACGGTTTGGCCGCCCTGGCCACCGGGTCACTGGGTCTCGCGTCGGGCAATCCAACACACGCTCTGGCAAAGGCGGCTATGGCTGGGAATACTTGCATGTGTGTGTCGATGATAACTCACGCATCGCCTGCACGGACATCTTCGCGGATGAAAAAAAGCAGAGTGCGGTGGCTTTTCTGCAAAGCGCTGTTGCGTATTATAAAAGGCTGGGGATCACCATCCGGCGGGCTATGACCGACAACGGCGCGTGCTACAAGTCCAAGGCTTTCGCCAGTGCCTGTAAAGAACTGGGTATCAAGCATGTCAGAACCAAACCCTACACCCCAAGAACCAATGGCAAAGCGGAACGCTTCATCAAGACGGCGATTAATGAGTGGGCTTACGCGCCTTTGTACCAGACATCAGAACAGCGTAAGGCCTATTTACCAGAGTGGACCCATATGTATAATTGGCACCGACCTCATAGCGCCATAAAGACCAAACCGCCTATCTCTGCTTTAGGATTAAATGGGGACAACCTCTTGACGTTACACAACTAGAGCGTGTTAGCAAGGCCGTACACTATAGCAAAATGCGTTTAATGGGAATCATGGGGCTTTCCCGTATTTCTCTCGCATTCTGCTATAGATTTAGAGGGCGATCAGCTTTGTGCGTTTCGCTTGATCCCTGGCATAAATTGCAGGTGCCCAAGGGCAGGAAACACCCCCGAGCACCGATTTGGTCGCTTGCGAAGAAGGCAACCTTATTTTTGGCAGTGCTCATCAGTCTCTAATCTGACTTAGCCCTGCACCTCATGCAGGCCCGAGGGCCAGCATGAAAGGTAGCATATTATACCAAGGGCCCATGACAAGGGCTCATGCATTGGCGTCAATCAGGTGTGCTATCAGGGCCCCACCCCAGACGGCGGGTAAATAAAGCCAATACCGCTGGTATTACCGCTTAAAACGGCAGGTCCTTGCCTTCACCAACGTATAGGCCAGGTGCAGTTGCTGCATAATCGACCGGATCGCTTCCTTTATAGAAGCCGTTTTCACCCATGATCTTCCTGACTGCAACAGCAGCGTTATCCAATGCTTGTTTAGCGGTAATCTGCCCAACAACGGCACGGTTGATTTCATTACCAATGGCTTGCTCTATCGGAAACGCACCGGGAAGGCGTGGCGCACACCAGGCATGGTCAAGGGATTTGCCCCAGACTTCTGCGGGTTGGGATACAGCCTGAAGGTTTTTGTTCTCCAGAACAGAGCGATAGCCAGGTGCCACGCCGTTGGCGTTGGCTTCGTTCATCGCCATAATTGAAGACGTTGTCAGGAAGCCGAGCATCAGGAAGGCGCCCTCTGGGTTCTGCGCAGAAGCAGCGACCACAGATGTAGACCCTGCGATGTTTGGCGGCGCAAAACGGCCACCAGCAATGCGTGGCTCATAGATTGTGACAAAGTCGTCAACGATCTGCGACTGGTCGGGACGCATGGCTTGTGTACCTGAATCCTGCCAGCTGATGTTTGTGGCAACCTGTCCACCCAACCAGGCAGCACGGTTTTCCGGCCATCCGGCACCGGCATGACCTTCGTTCGCATTCTTGGCAAGTTGAAGAATGATCTCAAGGCCTTTCACGCCAGCATCTCCATTGAAGATCGGCTCCCAATTCTCATTGAAGAGCATCATGCCGGCCTGTGCAGAGACATGTTCCCAGGTGTAAGTTGACCAGAAGCCTGGGGCTGCCATCAAGCCAACACCAGATACACCCGGTGCGACGTTGTTCAACTCGGCAGACAGTCTGATGAGTTCGTCATAGGTTGGTACAGAGTTCGATTTGTCGATTGGCCCGCCAAGCACTTTCTCAACAAAGCCCTTGCGCAGGTGAACCATCTGGATGTCACAATCGAACGGAATGCCGTACATCTTACCGTTGAAGAAACCGTAGTTCAGACGATAGGTGTCATAGAAATCATCCAGTGGCAGGCTCCATTTTGCCGCCAGATCGTCCAGCTGATGAAGGAACCCGGGAGCGGCAAAGTCACCAAGCCATGGTGAGAAGAACTGCAATGCGTCAAAGCTGGCATTGCCCGAAATGAATTCGGCAACGGCTTTATCATAAAGACTGTCATCTGGAATGGGGACCAGTTCGACTTTGATACCAGAGAGTTCCTCAAATGGTTTCAAGCCTTCGGCAGCGGATTCACGGTCAGCGGCACCGATGGCAAAACGGACTGTCTTGCCTGACTGAGCTTTTCGCACAGCCTCCCAGTCAACCGTACGAATCCAATCTTTCGCAGGATCCCAGAGTGGATCACCACTCATATTATAGAGCTTTTGATAATCTTCGCGGACGTATTTCTTGACACTGATATCGTCAAGAATGGCCTGTGGATCACGGGTGGACGCGAGACCTCTGGATATCATAGGTGATGACAGTGAGACCGCAGCAGCGGCGGCGCCGACAGCGGCTGAGTTCTTCATGAACGCGCGGCGATTCATCGGCTTTCTTTTCTTTTGTGGTTGTTGTGTTCGAAACATCAAGTTTCCTCCATGCTGATAAGACAAGGAAGGATGGCGATGACCGTTGGTACGGGCACCAAGACCCCCTGACGGCCATCTATTGCGTGAATCTCAGTCAATTTGCAAATCCTCCCAAGACAACATTTTTCTCGGTGTAAAGTGTCTGCACAAAATGTTATCTATATTTACTAATGTTCATATTTTCATGGATGTCAAGTTATTTTTCTTCTATTATGACCACTCCGTAGGAACATTTGTGTTGACATTTAAGCATTTGTTCTGATTATAAGGGCAACTGTGGAGGAACTTGCATGGCATCAAATGTTGCACTCACCGGCCTGGCCCGGGAGCTGTCAGAGCACGCTTCAAAAGGAGCTCCTATTCGCATTGGCTTGATTGGTTGCGGCGAGATGGGCACCGATATTGTCACTCGCGCTGCGTTAATGGACGGGATTGATGTCGCTGCCATTGCTGACATTCGACCGGACGCAGCCGTAAAGGCAGTCGAGATTGCGTATCAGGACGAAGGATATTGCAAAACGGTCACCACCACGGATGAACTCAACTCAGCAATAGAGTCCGGCAAAGTCGGTGTCATCGATGATGCCAATAAGTTAATCGAAAGCGGCCTTGTCGATGTTGTTATTGAAGCCACAGGCCTGGCCGGAATCGGGGCTGACCTTGGACTTGCTGCCATGCAGCACGGCAAGCATCTCGTCATGATGAATGTAGAGGCCGACGTTACCATAGGCTCCTATCTGAAAACACAAGCCGAAAAACTCGGTGTTGTCTACACTCTTGGTGCTGGTGACGAGCCCTCTTCGTGTATGGAGCTGATCGCGTTTGTGTCCGCCATGGGGCACAAGATTGTGTCCGCAGGTAAGGGCAAGAACAATCCTCTCAATTTCGATGCAACACCGGATGCTTATAAAGAAGAGGCCATTCGCAGGAACATGAACCCGCGCATGCTTGTGGAGTTCGTCGATGGTTCAAAGACCATGGTCGAAATGGCAGCAATCGCCAATGCGACCGGTTTGATACCTGACAAACCGGGCATGCATGGCCCTGCTGCAACAGGTGATCAACTGTCTTCTGTTCTGATCCCAGAAAAAGATGGTGGGGTTTTGTCTGAAGCCGGTCGCGTTGACTATTCTATTGGCAAAGGTCTTGCACCCGGTGTGTTTGTCGTTGCCGAAATGGCCCATCCTCGCGTTCGTGAACGCATGGAAGATCTGAAGATGGGCAAAGGCCCCTATTTTACATTTATCCGTCCCTATCATCTCACATCCCTTGAGGTTCCACTAAGCTGCGCGCGCGCTGTATTGCACGCCAAGGCCGACATGGTGCCGCTCAACAAACCCGTTGCGGAGGTTTGTGCGATTGCAAAACGCGATCTGCAACCGGGTGAGAAACTCGATCAGATTGGCGAATATTGCTATCGGGCCTGGATATTAAAAGCCCAGGACGCCAGGACCAAACAGGCTGTGCCCTGTGGATTATTGGCTGGCGCAACTGTTTCCCGGCCCATCACGAAAGGCGACTTGCTGACTTACAGTTCTGTCACGCCGGATGCGTCTGCAAAAATCGTGGAACTTAGAAAGTTGCAGGATCTTATGTTCTCGTAAGTGATTTAATCGGACTTGAAAATGACCAACAAAAAAAAGGCAAATAGACCATTTGCAATAGAAGCTTATGAGCCAGATCAGCTCAAAGAAGCTCTGAGAAAAATGTTCCTTATTCGAAAATTTGAGGAAGGGGCTGAAGATTCTTACACCCGTGGCCTCATTCACGGCACCATGCATCTGTCAATCGGACAGGAAGCCAGTGCCGTTGGCACTTGTATGCCACTTGCCGAAGATGATCAGATTACCTCAACCCATCGCGGTCACGGACATTGTATTGCAAAGGGTGCTGAAGTATCTCGCATGTTTGCAGAGTTCTTCGGGAAGGAAACAGGCTATTGTAAGGGCCGTGGCGGGTCCATGCATATTGCTGATGTTGCGAAGGGCAATCTGGGAGCAAATGGGATTGTTGCTGGCGGCATCCCAATCGCAGTGGGCGCGGCACTAACCTCCAAGCGGCTCAATCTCGCAAAGGTCGTTGTCTGCTTTTTCGGGGATGGTGCGAATAATGAAGGCGCTTTCCATGAGTCCCTCAACATGGCGTCTGTTTGGAAATTGCCCGTCATATTCGTTTGCGAAAACAACAAATATGGCATGTCCACCTCAAATGAGCGCTCGACAGCCGTTCAAAATATTGCAGACAGAGCCGCTGCATATTCCATGCCCGGTATCACCGTTGATGGAAATGACTTCTCTGCCGTTGCAGAAGCCGCGCATCATGCTGCACAACGTGCCAGACAGGGAATGGGGCCTTCCCTCATCGAAAACGTGACCTATCGATGGCGAGGTCATTCGAAATCTGATCGCAATCGCTATCGCAGCAGGGAAGAAATCAACAAATGGATGGACAGAGATCCCATTCAGCGTTTCTCCAAATTCCTGCAAGATCACAAAATCATGTCAGCCGATGATGTTGGCGACTTGGAAGCGGATGTTGATCGCGAGATCGCACAGGCCATTGCGTTCGCCAGAAACAGTCCCGATCCGATTGTGACGGAAGTGACACGCGATGTGTACACGGAGATGGCATAATGAACATTCAAAAAATACATGCCGAAACGTCCGATGAAGTCGTTGAAATGTCCTATGCCGAAGCCATCCGTGACGCTTTGGATATTGCTCTGACTAATGATGAACGTGTTGTTCTCATGGGTGAAGATATCGGTATTTATGGCGGCGCGTTTCAGGTAACAGGCGATCTGGTTCATAAACACGGCGAGGACCATGTGATGGATACGCCAATATCTGAACTTGCAGGTGCAGGTGTCGCCGTCGGCGCAGCGGCCACGGGTCTGCGACCCATTTTCGAGTTTCAATTTTCAGATTTCGCTATGCTTGCCATGGAACAAATCTGCAACCAGGCAGCCAAAATGCGGTACATGTTGGGAGGGGCTGTGTCGGTCCCTGTTGTCATGCGGTTTCCTGCTGGCTCAGGCACCGGTGCAGCTGCTCAGCACAGTCAAAGCTTGGAAGCCTGGCTCGGTCATGTCCCAGGATTGAAAGTTGTGCAACCAGCAACGCCGCACGACGTAAAAGGCATGCTTTTAGCGGCTTTGCAAGATCCCGATCCGGTCATGATCTTTGAGCACAAGCTACTCTATAAAATGAAAGGTCTGGTTCCAAGGGGATACTACACTGTGCCTTTGGACAAAGCTGAGATTAGACGCCAAGGCACCGATCTGACAGTCGTCGCATCCTCAATCATGGTTCATAAGGCCCTGGAGGCCGCAAAAAAGCTCTCAGAAGATGGCATGTCTGTGGAAGTGATCGATCTAAAATCAGTTCGTCCAATCGACAAAGACGCGATCATTGCGAGCGTGAAAAAGACTTCCAGACTGATGTGTGTTTATGAGGGCGTAAAGACGCTGGGCATTGGCGCAGAAATCAGTGCGCTTGTCTGCGAAAGTGAAGCCTTCGACTTTCTTGACGCGCCCATTGTAAGACTGGGGGGGGCGGAGTCGCCCATTCCCTACAATCCTATGCTTGAGAAAGCGGCTGTGCCGCAAACTGATGACATCGTCTCTTCAGCTTTGAAGCTCTGTAAGGGAGAGCTGTAAATGCCAGTAGAAGTCATTATGCCCAAGGTCGACATGGACATGGTGACCGGAACAATTGCGGCGTGGCATGTTGAAGAAGGCCAGACGATTGAAAAAGGCGATCCACTTTTTGACATAGAGACAGACAAAGCCACAATGGAAGTTGAAAGCCCGGCTACGGGCACGCTTCATTTTATCTCAGCGAATAGGGGCGATGTTGTTGAGATCGGAAAATGTATCGGCTGGCTGTTTGAAGACGGTGAGGCTGTTGAGAACCCCGGCTCAGATGAAACACCTACGGTCAAAATCGAATTAAGCCCCAACGAAACCTCAAAAGGGAACCCCGTTGAACCCAAATCCGAGCCTCAATCCGTGGTCAATGGATCGGCGGATCCGGTACGCGCAACACCGTCGGCGAGACGAGTTGCCAAGACTAAGGGCATTGATATTGCGCAGGTCCTCGGAACGGGGCCGCACGGTCGCATTACCAGGGCAGATGTCGATGATTTTGCACCGGCACCTCAAGCAAAAACTGCGAACAAGTCTGTCACAAGCGGACCCATTGCATCAAAGTCACAACTCGATGCGCTGGGGATTGCATATGAAGCAATACCAACTGACCGCATGCGTCAGACCGTTGCAGCACGTTTGACCGAAAGCAAATCATCTGTTCCTCACTTCTATCTGGAAATGGATTGTCAGATCGACAAGCTTCTGGAATTCAGAAAGCAGGCCAACGAATCTTTGACTGCAATTGATGGTTCGAAGATCTCAATCAATGATATGTTGGTGCATGCCTGCGCTCAAGCCTTGAAGGCGGTTCCTGAAGCCAATGCTTCGTGGGTTGGCAACGAAATGATTCGCTACAAAGACGCCAATATTTCCGTGGCGGTTTCGATTGAGGGCGGGTTGATAACACCTGTCGTCCGGCAGGCGCAGACCAAATCATTGAAAAAGATATCCGAGGAAATTGCTGATTTGGCTAACCGTGCCAGGTCTGGAAAGCTCAAGACACATGAACATCAGGGGGGTTCGTTCTCAATCTCCAATCTTGGCATGTTCGGCGTAAAAGCCTTCAGCGCGATCATCAACCCTCCCGAGAGCATGATCCTGGCAGTTGGCAAAGCCGAACGCCGATTTATCGAAGATAAAGACGGTAATCCTGTTGGGGCAACCATTCTTTCGGTGACCCTGTCATGTGATCATCGCGTAGTTGACGGTGCTCTAGGTGCCAGGTGGCTATCGGAGTTTAAGAACTGCGTCGAAAACCCAACCCTTTTGCGCATGGACTTGGGGTGAAAAGCTGATGTCCAAGTCTTATGATGTTATTGTCATCGGCTCCGGCCCAGGCGGATATGTCGCGGCCATTCGTGCATCCCAGTTGGGGGTGAACGAATGGCCATTGCATTGGGTGAACCGGATGGTTTGATCAAAACCATCATCAATAAAGACAGTGGGGCCATATTAGGCGTTCACATGATTGGCACTGAAGTGACAGAACTGATCAATTCGGTTTCATTGGCTATGACGTTGGAATGTACTGAGGAATACGCATTGAGAACAATTTTTCCTCATCCAACACTTTCTGAGATGATCCACGGATTGACCTTGGCAGCATTGAACCGACCGGTCCATATCTAGCCATTTTCAACAGATATGGCGCGGGTGCGTTCACTCTTTATTCGACATAGGTTATCAATGGGGCCGAAATAACACGCTCTAAGGGATTGGGGAATAACGGCAATCGTGTCTACGTCCGAGAAAAAACCGCGCAAAAAGTTTGAAGGCCCAACAATTTATAGCGCGCAGGAACAAAGAATACGGGCTGCCTGGCTGTATCACGTCGAAGGGATGAATCAGCAGGAAGCGGCTGATGTTCTTGGTATTACACGACTTCAGGTAACCCGATGTCTTGCCGAGGCGCGAAAACGGGGAGAAATTGTTGTTCAAATCAATTCCGAGTTGGAAACAATTGTCGAGATACAACGTAAGATTGAGACTCTTTATGAGGTCAAACGTGTCATCGTTGCGCCTTGCTCTGATCCAACTTCCGATGCCATTAAGCCCATCGCCATGGCTGCCGGCCGGTTCATGTCAGACTATGTTCAAGCTGGCATGACCATTGGGGTAGGTTGGGGACGAACACTTTACTCAACGCTGCCGCATATTGAAGGGCGCGATCTGGAAGATATCCGTGTGGTTTCATTGCTGGGGGGGATCGCGGAAGCGAAGAGATTTAACCCAGCTGAATTTGCGTGGCAGTTTGCAGAACGCTTCAACGGGGAAGGATATCTTGTTCCTGCACCGGCTCTGGTTGATAGCGTTGAAACAAAACATGCTCTGCTGGAACATTGTGGCATTGCGCAAATCTTCGAACAGGCCAATTCACTTGATGTTGCTTTTGTCAGTACAGGCGGCATTATGAGCCTGAACACATCCTACCGCGTCGGCCACGTTTCTGAAGCGGATCGCAAATCCCTCATTCAGGCTGGCGTTGTTGGCGACATCTTATATAACTTCATCAACGTTGAAGGCGAGATAGTGGAGCACCCGGTCAATGATCGTGCCATCTGTGTTGATATCTCTAAACTGAAGCGCGCCAAGGATATTGTGTTGATCTCTGGCGGACCAGAAAAGGTGGAAGCCCTGATCGGCACCCTGCGCCTTCTCAGACCATCTTACTTAATCACGGATGAGATCACAGCACAGACAATCGCACAGTACGCCACCTGACATAATTTTCGAATTCCCATAGTTTTGGAATTGGGATGCTGTTTGTGATAGCTCTTGCGATGCGTCTAAGGCTCTTTTTGAACAGGGACATCAGGCAGCGATACGCTTTTTTTGGGTGTATTTTGGCGCGCCCTGATCCGGTTGCATCACGGTTGAGACAGCAAAACAAAGCGCCCGCCCCTTCGGGTTTCCGATTGGCGCAACGCCCACGCCCAAGCCGCTCTTGAGAGATGGATAAACATCGCTCTTCGATCGCCTTGAGCTTGGGAATCGCCTCGCCAATCGAGAAACAGAATTGATTCTATTTCTATTAAGACCTGACACGCTCTAGCGCACCGCAACGGACGGCAGCGGTAACGGGCCTACCACGAACGATCGGCAAGCCGGACAGTCTTGGTTATAGTGCGGTTGCCGCGCAACAGGGTGACTTTAACTACTTTGCCCACGTTGGCGCGAATGATGCGCCCCATTCTGATGCCAGAGTCGACGACCTCCTGCCCATCAATGGTCGTGATAATATCGCCGCGTGCGATATTGGCCATCTCCGCCGCCGTGTCGCGATAAACGGCCCATACAAGCGCGCCGGTATTGCGTCCGTATCGTCGCCTTTCATTATCGGACAAGTCCCTGACGTGAACCCCCAGAGCCGGGCGAAAATTCGTCGGCGCCCAGAACATGGCATGGTTGTCGTAGTCGTTTACGGTCACGGGGACCTTTGCGACCGAGAAATCGGCAAACTCGTAACCCACATTATAATCCACTTCGTAACCGGACTGGCATCCAAAGCCGGTTTTGCAATGAATGCCCCAATGATGAACCGGACTGCCCCACGCATCAGGATCCCAAGCCGGACTGATGGGAGAAATCGGATGACGCGTCTGCACGGTCTCGTATTCGATACGCGAGCCGGCAAAGGCCGTGCTTAGGGTGACATACTCCGCCCCCACTTTACGCGCCAAGGTGCTGACCTCGCCAGGGGACAGCTTGTGTCCCACATAATCCGCCTGACCAAGTAAAACGTAACCGTTCTCAATCAACGACACCACATCGTCATTGACGTTGGTCGATCGCAATATCTGCGGTTCCCCCATGGGCTTGGCGACAACACCCGGCTGGGTCAGGTTAAGCCTGGCGTTTGGACGATAGGCGCTATCCAGTTCTTCACCAATGCAACCGGAAAGTATGCCGGCCAAAAGCACCGCGGTAATAGCGGACGGAATTTTCATGTATGTCTCCATGGCAATAATGCGTACTCGCATGAATCAGTATGTGAACACGCGATGTGTAGCACTAATGGCGAAACCGGTAAAGGGCGCAACCCACCGATACATCCATCCGGTTCCGGTTGCGCCACCATGGCCGCCCTTTGGACCGAGGGGCTTTTTCTCATGCTTTATCGGTTCGTGCCCATAAATAGGCGCTTTCAGCTTTAGAGATACCCACTTTTTACAGTAACTTTTACAGTCACTTTTACAGGGACTTTTCCCAATGCGTGTTGTCCGCCGATGCAGGGGATCGGGAACATACAAAAGCCTTGTTTTTGGCAACATATTTCCCATATAATAGGCTAACCGTCACAGTTTGAATTGAAGGGACCCGCGATGACCACGGAACGTAACTATGCAACTGCGCGAACTACAACCACTGCGCGCGCCGATATTGATGCAGGGCTGCGCAGCTATATGCTGTCGGTTTACAATTACATGGCCTCGGCCATGGTTGTCACCGGCCTTGTTGCCTATGGTACCTATCTCTATGCGGCATCTAATCCGGCTTTTGCGCAGGCGATCTATGTTTCGCCGTTGCGCTGGGTAATCTTTTTTGCGCCCCTTGCCGTCGTTTTTCTTTTTGCCGCCAGGGCCCACAAGATGCCCGCAAGTTCGGCAGCTGGGTTGCTCTACCTGTTTGCAGCGCTTATTGGCCTGTCCTATTCGTCGATCCTGCTAGTCTTTAGCGGTCAAAGCGTTGTCCGCGTGTTTTTCATCACCGCGGCGGCCTTTGGTGGCCTCAGCCTTTATGGTTATACCACCAGAAAAGACCTCTCCGGCTGGGGATCGTTTCTGATAATGGGTGTTATTGGCATTATCGTCGCCATGATCGCTAATATGTTCATGCAGAGCTCCACCCTGCAAATGGCCATTTCTGTTGTTGGCGTCTTGGTGTTTGCCGGCCTGACCGCCTACGACACCCAACGCCTGAAATCAACCTACTATGCCCTTGCCAGTAACAGCTCGGCATTGGCGAGTTCGGCCGTTCAGGGTGCCCTTAGCCTCTATCTGAACTTCCTGAACATGTTCATTTTCCTGCTGCATCTATTTGGCAACAGTGACTAAGGGCAAACGAAAATGAGATCCTAAAGGTCCGGCTGCCTCTCTTTTCTTTAATGTTTGTAATCAGTTGGGACCGCTGTGATGCATAATTATGCCTTACTTATGCCTGTGAGCGGAATTCGTACAGGATCATTGTAAGGTCTTTATTGATAAACTTGCGTGGCGCGGGAGGTTCCTTCTTCCCGCGTCATTTTTATAGAATATTGCCTCTCCTGCCGTTTTGTTTCCCCGCATAAGGGTGACCTGCTTGATGTAACGGCTCCTTAACGATACCGCGGCTATCATAGTGGTTATATTCAATACCAACACGGTTTCGTGATATTAGCAAAACGGTCGAACCAGAATCCGGCATATGCCGAAGCGTTTTGCGTGTTTTGCTTTTCGTTTGCCGGGCGATCGGCTTGTTTGTTCACGCAATTTGCCGTGAAATTTGTGCACTGTTGTTGATGGTAAGGAGCTTGCTAATGGCCAGCGATCAAAACCGGGAAGATTTGACAGGTCTGCCGTCCGGAATTCGCGAGCAGTTTGAGGATCTCTTGACAAAATATCGCAAGCTTGCCGAACAGTCCGAAGACCTGCGCATGAGCATGACAGAGATGGAAGAGAACGCGCGGCTTGATACGCTGACCGGGGCTATTGGCTATAGTGCCTTTCTGGATGAGCTGCGGCGCGCTGCGGATTTGATGGCGCGCCATTCCATCCCGGTTACGGTGGTTGTCATCGAACTCATACATGTTGATAGTCTGGCGCAGGTCTATGGCGAGGATATTCCGCTGCAAGCGCTGACGGGAATGAAACAGGTTGTGGAAAAGCGGGTTCGCTCGTCGGATGTTATCGGGCGCACCGGCAAGCACGAACTTTCCATCATTATGTGGTATGCGGAAAAATTCGATAGTGAGCGTCGCGCCGGAGATCTGAAACGGGCCGTTGAATCGCAAACGCTTATAGAGGGCAAACCCCATGTCAGCGTAAGAGCAGCGGTCGGAACGGCCGCTGCAACCGTAAACCTGTCGGCAGAAGATATGTTACAGCAAGCACGGGCCCGCGCAGCGCAAGATCGCCAACGCGCTGCATAGATTGTGTGACCCAGCCCGGATTCAGTCCGGATCAAATACAATCATCAATCCCCGCACGGCCCCCATGGCATTTTCTCCCTTGAGATATCGCCTCCTTTGTTCTATAGCAAAATGCGTTTAATGGGAATCATGGGGCTTTCCCGTATTTTTCTCGCATTTTGCTACAGATTTCAGGGCGATCAGCTTTATGGGGTTAGCTTTACCCCTGGCAAAATGGATAAAGCTAACCCCATGCTGATCTAATCCATGAAGAGCAAATGGCACCGGCGGGTGCCCAGAACGCTGACTCTGGGTGGAGGAGACGATGATGGCTGACATGGCAAAAGCCAGAAGCGCGATGGTGAATAGCCAAATTCGCCCCAATCGGGTGACGGACCGCCGCTTGCTGAGCGCCATGGCCAGTGTCGAACGTGAACGGTTTTTGCCACCTTCAAAGAGCGTTTTCGCCTACATAGACGAGGATATCCAACTCACCCGTCCGGACGACGCGGGTCACGGGCGGTATCTGATGGAACCGATGGTTTTTGCGCAAATGGTGCAGGTGGCAAATGTCGGACCTGATGACGTGGTCCTGGATGTCGCCTGCGGCACCGGCTATTCAAGTGCGATATTGGCGCGTTTGGCAAGCTCTGTGGTGGCCCTTGAGGACGATAAGCCCCTGGCTGATACCGCCACGCAAACGCTGGAAGAGCTTGATGTTGATAATGCGGCTGTGGTGACCGGTGTTCTGGCCGAAGGCTATGCCCCTGAGGCCCCCTATGATGTTATCATCCTCAATGGAGCCGTTGAGAGGATCCCCGATGCGCTTTGCCTGCAACTCAAGGAAGGGGGCAGGATTGTCGGCGTTTTGGGCAGTGGTCTGGCGGGCCAGATCAACGTGTGGACAAGACGCGGCGCGAAACTGACCCGTCGCAGCGTTTTCAATGCGGCCATTAAACCCTTGCCAGGGTTTTCCAAGGCAGTCGGATTTGAATTTTGACAGGTAGGACCAGGGGATCATTGGGGCCTGGTAACGGGTCCACAATTGTTTTTCCCTTGCGCCCTATGTATTGCGTGGTGTATACATGCAGTCCGCACTTTGCTGTAATGATGATTGTAAAAATACAATCTTTGAGCGTATTCATAAGCTGCATACCAGGGGCGGGCATGTCGAGAACGGCGGGCGCCCACTGTAACGGCGCAGCAGACCAGTACCACCGGCGGGTAGGTATTATCGGCAGGAACGTATTCTAGTTGCGTTAGAGTTGGGAAATACAGGGCGCAATTATCAACGCTTCACCGGCATGGCGCTTCGACGCATACGCCTCTTGGGAGAAGATAATCGTGGTGGGTTGCAGGCCATTCCGGCGTAACCACATTGCCGCCCTGTTGATCGCTTTTGCAGCGTTTCCCGCCTCTGCGGAGACATTGACATCAGCCTTGATGTCCGCCTATGTCAAAAATCCAGGCATGAACGATGCGCGCGCCGAGTTGCGCGCTCTTGACGAGGGGGTCGCGCGGGCCAAATCCGGATGGCGGCCCAACATCGCAGCCAGTGGAGATGTAACCTCTACATACACCCATACCCGCCCCGGCGGCAGTTCAACACTGGACACAGCCGGGGTCGGGCTGACGATCACACAGCCAATATTTCGCGGGTTTCGCACCGTCAATTCTACCCATCAGGCAAAGGCCATCGTGCGCGCTGGACGTGAGGGGTTGCGCAATACGGGTCAGAACGTATTTTTGCATGCCGTGCAGGCTTTTTTTGACGTGGTGCGTGACGAGCGAATTGTTAAACTGCGGGGGGAAAATGTTCAGTTTCTCAATGAGCAGATCAAGGCTGCAAATGCGCGCCTGGAAGTCGGCGAGGGGACGGTAACCGAAGTTGCTGAAGCGCGCGCGCGCAAAAGCGCAGGTGATTCGCAAACAAGCGCCTCCCGGGCCCAGCTTGCCGCCAGCCGCGCCACCTACCGAGAGGTTATTGGCAAAGAGCCCCGTGATCTCAACTACACAAACGCCAGGCGTTTCGCCACGCTGCTGCCACGCACTTTACAGGAGGCGTTACGCATTGGTCTGCACGAACATCCTGTAATTCGTAGTGCCATCTTCAGCGAAGAAGCCCAACGCTACAAGGTCAAAACCGTCGAAGGGGAGTTGTTGCCAACCATCAATGTCCAGGGAAGACTCAGCGATCGCCATAATCCGAGCCCTCTTCTCGACAACAGGCGCGATGCCAGTATATCCGGCTCCATTAATATTCCCCTCTATCAGGCCGGGGAGGTCTCGGCGCGGGTGCGACAGGAGAAAGAATATCTGACCCAACGGCAATTCCAACTTGATTCGGCACGCCAGGAAGTGCGTACAGCGATTATTACCCGCTGGAACGCTCTGGAGGCCAGCCGCGCGCAGATCGAAGCAACCCGATCGCAGATTAAAGCTGCCAAGCGGGTGCTATTTGGTGTGACTGAGGAAAACAAGGTGGGACAGCGAACCACACTTGATGTTCTCAATGCCCAACGCGATTTCAATGACGCGCGCATCGCCGCCGTTCAGGCGCAGCGGGACTACAATGTTGCCGGGTTTTCTCTTCTGGCAGCCATCGGCCGCCTGAATGTTGAGCAACTGAATCTTCCTGTCGATCGCTATGACCCGACCCTCCACTACAACCGCGTCAAGGACAAATGGTACGGTCTGCGCACGCCGGACGAGTAATAATACCAAGGGCCCTTGTCAAAGTCCCTTGGTATAAATAGACGCTCCCATCTTATCCGGGGCGGGCTTGTATGACTCTTGTTGGCGCGCGTGCAAAATCGACGTATGCTGTTGATATGTCTCTAAAATATGCCTTTGGGGTTTGCCATGTCAACTTTTTGATGTAATCTGCGAAACGCGAGATAGTGAGAGGCGCTATGGTGAGAGGCGAGATGGCGAGGTCACCAATCAGGGGAGCAGGGGAACGGATTTGCATTTGTTGACAGGCTTGCCCGATGGTTCAGGTTTAGCGGCACAGGTCTTCCGTTGTCCTCACTCTTGTTGCCAATAACGCCGAGTCGCAATGTTGTGCGGTTCGGCAATCTCGTGCAATATGGTCTGGACGCCACGGCGGTTGCCTTTCATGGTTGGTTGTATACGTGCCGCACATATATACAGCCGAACCCGTGTGTACAGCCGAACCCGTGCCGGTCCCGTTGCAAAGGACCCATGCTGCGGCGTGCTCGGGAAAGCCCAATGCCAGGCCCATGGTGTTCGCGTGTATGTGGATTAGAGGTGGGAACGGATTAAAGTGTTGAATTGTTGGGTATGCGGGGCGTATAACGTATGTAAGTCAAACATGTTGGGGCGGCTTGCATCATGCAGCCAACGGCGTGGTTAGCCCGCCGGTTCCCTGTGTTGCCCCATATTTGGCTTTGTTGCGAACAACGGTTCCCTTTACGCAAGTTCTGGTGACGAGAATTTTGATTGCAATTTCAATCTCCATAGAGAGCTCTTATGGCACAAGCTACCAATCGTATTCATGAACCGACGATGGAAGAAATCCTTGCGTCTATTCGCAAGATCATTGCTGACGACGATACGGCTACGGAATCTCCTCCACCGGAAACGGTAAACGCCGAGGATAATTCGTCGCTTGAGGAGCTTGCGCAGACAAGCTCACAGGGGCTTGAGGAGGACGACGGCAATGAGGGGCAAGTCGCGCAAGAGGTGCGAGAAGACGTGCTGGCGCTTAATGAGAGTGTGAGTATTCCTGACGCCGACATTGCCGACGATGAGACCACCGCTAACGACAATCGCTTGCTTGACGAGGAAGCAGATATTTCCGTTAACGAGTCTTTCCAGCAATTGACTCAATCGCTTATGAGCCAGGATGCGCGCACGTTGGAGGAAATGGTGTCGGAAATGATGCGCCCCATGTTACAGGTATGGCTCAACGACAACCTGCCATCACTGGTTGAGCGTTTGGTGCGCGAGGAAATCGAGCGGGTTTCCCGGGTTCGCCGATAGTCCGATAAGCTCGATAGGTCGATAGGTCGATAGGTCGATAGGTTGCCAAACCGCGGTTCCCCGATGTTTGACTTGCCGTGCAATGCGTTCAACGCGGGGGTGTGTTGACTCGTCGATCCGGCATACAATTTCAGGCAACTGGATTCTCTCCCCACAATCCGAACGCTCCATAGCAAACTGCATTTAGTTGGAATGATCGGCATTCCCTTTTTCGCACATTTTGCTATGAATCTAAGGGCGATCAGCTTTATGCGTTTCGCTGTACCCCTGGCAAAACGGGTACAGTGAGTACAGCGAAACGCACCCCTATTGAAGCCAAGGGATCATTTATGGGAGAACTTGCAGACCGTATGGGTCTGAAACTGCTTCATTGCCTGCCTGCGGAAACAGCCCATGCGGCGGGTATTGCGGTGTTGCGCCGCAATCTTGTGCACGGATCGGCTGTTGAAGACCCCGTTTTGTCGCAAAACTTTCTGGGCAAAACATTTGCCAATCCCGTAGGGCTCGCTGCGGGGTTTGACAAAAATGCCGAGATTGCTGGAAATTTACTGCAATGCGGATTTGGGTTTGTGGAAGTGGGCACGCTCACCCCACGGCCGCAGGCGGGCAACCCAAAGCCACGGCTGTTTCGCTTGCCGGCGGACGGGGCCATTATCAACCGCATGGGCTTTAACAATTGCGGGTTTGAGGCGGCGCGCTGGCATCTGGAAGAGGCGGGCTATGGTCGCGACAAAACACCATTTGCAGGGGTTTTGGGTGTCAACGTGGGGGCCAACCGCGCATCAAGGGACCGTATTGATGACTATTGTCAAGGCTTCGAGACCTTTGCGCCTCTTGCCGACTATGTGGCCATCAATATTTCTTCACCCAATACGCCGCGCCTTCGGGATTTTCACGGTAAAACCGCGCTGCGCACCCTTCTTGCGCGTGTGCAGGCGCTGCGGCGCCAGGTCGAGAACAGGGAAGCAAGGGCGTGCCCCCTGGTGCTCAAAATATCACCGGACCTTGATGACGATGCCCTGAAAAGCGTTATAGAGGCGGTGCAAGAATATGCCGTTGACGGCATCATCGTTACCAACACCAGCGTGGCGCGGGCGCCATTGAGGGATCGCTTCCACCGCAACCAGGCCGGGGGCCTGTCGGGGCGTCCGCTCTTTGTGCCCTCAACCCGAACCCTGGCCAAAATTCGCCATTGGGCGGGGCCGGATCTCATGCTCATTGGTGTCGGGGGGATTGACAGTGGCAAAAGGGCGTTGACCAAGATCGAGGCCGGGGCCAATCTCGTCCAGCTTTACACCGGCCTCGTATATAAGGGCATGGGACTAGTGGGAGAGATTAATCGCTTTCTTGCCGCTTATGTACGCGCCCAGGGGCTTAATTCGATCACCGATCTGTCAGGAAAAAAATGCACGGCCTGGATCGATGCATAGTAGGAAGCGTCTATTGACGACCTGTCCAGATTGTCAATAGACGCTTTCAGCTTTGCCCATGGGATCGGGGTCGGCATACCGGCACAAGTCCTTTCAATGCGTTTAAAATGATAATTATTGCTATATCGCTTCTTTTATTGTTCAGGCTTATATTAAGAACAGGCTAAAATAAGAAATTCAAGCTTAAGGAAGAACAACAAGATCAAAGCAAGCCACGACCGCCGGTTATCCTACTCTTTTGTGGTTCCCGACTTGTATCCGGTTCTCAACTGAGCACGTCCAATAACGGGCATCACCCTACCCGCTCCCCGAAGTTTGAGCGACAGGATAGTGCGGTTTTAGCGCGCCTGGTTTTTACATAAGTTGGGAACAATTATATCAATATTGATATAATACTATGTAAAAAATAATAAATTTTATATAAATATAATGTTTATATAAATATAAAATGCTTATTTTACATGGGTTAATTTCATAGTAAAAATAGAAATTTTGTACAGTGACGTAACTTTTAATTAAATAAACTAAATAAAGCGATAAATGCTATAATAACCAACAAAACAAATTCGGAATCTGAGCATGCATAACAAAACAAACAAATACACTCTCTCCAGAATTGCCGACGAGCTTCACGATCAAAAAAACAAATCCGGCGCTCCCGGTGCCGCGAGTCTTCTGCATGAGAAATGGATGGGCGAGAGTTCACAAAAATTGGGTCTGGAGGGTGTACAGTCATGGCTTCAGAACGGATCACTCGAAGCCCTGGAAGCCCGGATCATGCTTGACGCTGCCGGGGTGATCACGGGTGTTGATATCGCTAGTGATGACGTCACGACAAAGCAGGTCGATGCACATTTCAGCGAAACAGGCGATGCCCCTGCAACCGACAGTGACAGTGATGACAGCAAGGCTTTTGAGGAGGCCCTGCATGGTGACAACGCGTCCGCAAGCAACGAAATCGTATTTATTGACGCCCGGGTCAGCCATATTGAGCAACATCTAAACGGCATAAGCAGTTCCGCGGAAATCGTGTTGATTGACCCGAATTCGGACGGTGTCGAACAAATCGCCGCTGTGCTGGCCAATCGGGAAAACATTGATGCCATCCACATTATCTCACACGGGGCCGAGGGGAAGCTGTATCTGGGCGTGGATGTTTTGGATGCAGCAAGCATGCAGGGCGAGCATCTTGACGAGCTTACCACCATTGGCCAAGCGCTAAGCGAGGACGGCGATATCCTCATTTATGGTTGTGATTTTACCTCTGGTGAAGCGGGCCTTGAAGCGGCCATACTGCTCGGCTCGATCACCGGCGCTGATATTGCGGCTTCGAACGACATCACAGGCGCCGAGCAACGCGGTGGCGATTGGGACCTCGAAACCAATGTCGGTACGATCGAAGCCGCCGGCCTTGTGGCTGCATCCTGGCAAGGGATTCTTATCGATACGGATGGCGATACAATTGATGACGCGGTCGATCTTGATGATGACAACGACGGAATTCCGGACCTGGCCGAGGGCGCTACCACAACGACGATACCTGTCGATAGTATGGGGTTTGAAAAAACGGATGTTGACCCTACATACCCGTTCTTCCTGACCGCTGTTGATGGCACTACTGAATATGGAGATGATGTCGAATATTTGGGCTGGACAACACCGGGAACCGTTGACTGGTCTCAGGGGCAGTATATTCGTCTCTCGGATTCAAGCGCGGCAATAACCTCTCCGGCAATGATGCCTCAGGCACCCTCACCTGCAGGTGGTGGCTTTGCAGTTTTTTCGGTGGCTGGAGAGGGGTTGACAAGAGTGTTGAATGTCACACCAGGTGAAACCTATACAATAACATTTTTTATCGGAACGGCGCCCATCTACGATAACATCGGCGGCATTCAAGACGGAGGTCTGTTAGGCTATACGCCCGATTTGACCTGGGGAATTAACGTCGGCCAGGGCGCCATAAACGGCGAAGTGAGCTTTACCGAAGCCGATCTGCCAGTAACCTATACATCGGCAGATTTTCCCTCAACCATCAATCCAGGCGGTGGCACATTCGTTAGCCTAGATCCGCATTGGCAGCAAATCAGTTTTTCCTTTACCGCGGTAGGGACGACGGCAACATTCTCGATTGTTGATGAGGCGGGTCTGGCGGTAACGACTTTTGACGGGTTTACCGCCTCACAAACAAATGTCGTTGGCGGCATAGACAGTGACAATGATGGCATCTTCGATCACCTCGATATTGACAGTGACAATGACGGAATCACAGATAATGTCGAGGCGCAATCGACAGCCGGCTATGTGCCGCCATCTGGCACGGGCTCTGCCATGACGGATGTGAACAATGATGGCCTTGACGACGTTTATGGCTCTGGCCTGACCCCTGTTAATACCGATGGCACGGATAATCCTGACTTCCGGGATCTCGATTCCGATAACGACGGCACTAACGATGTTGATGAAGCCGGTCACGGGATATCCCAGGCGACAATCGATGCCTCAGGTGACACAGACGGAGATGGACTGAAAGATGCGCTTGAGGGAAGCAATAATAACGACGGTTTTGACGTTAATGACGAGAACCTGACAGGGACGACATTCAATCTTGCGGATACCGACGGCGACACAAATGCTGACGGCTCCAACGCTGTGCCCCTTAATGTTGATTTTGACTATCGCGACAATCTGGGGACGGCCAACAATCCACCGACCATTGATCTGGATGAAAACGATAGTTCGCCCGCTACCGGTAACAATTACGAAAACACGTTTACCGAGGGCGGTAGCGCCGTTGCCATAGTCGATACCGACGTTGCGATCGCTGATGCCGATAGTCCAACACTCAGCAGCGCAACGGTGTTGCTCACCAATGCCATGCCCGGAGACCGGCTGTTGATCAACGGCATTGCCGTAACCAATGGCGCAACGGGATCAATCGGTGCCCTGACCTACAACGTTACCACCACCGCGACGGCGATCCAAATTACTTTTACAGGTTCGGCAACGCCGGCGGAATATGAAAATGCCCTGAAAACCATCACGTTTGAAAACACATCCGATGATCCCGACACAACCGATCGTCTGATCAATATTACGGTCAACGACGGGACATCATCCTCCGCCCCGGCAGTTTCGACAATTCATGTAGTCCCGGTTAATGATCCACCGTCCGCAACCGCGGATACCGCGACAACACCCGAAAATACTCTGGTCAATATCGATGTTCTCGACAATGACAGCGATCCGGAGAACGATACGCTGACCATAACGCAGATTGACGGGATGCCAATCTCGGTTGCCAATCCAACCGTGACCCTTACGCAAGGCACAGTTACGCTGAACCCGTCAGGGGGCCTTGACTTTACGCCAACTGCGGGCTTTACCGGCCCTGCAACGTTCACTTACACCATTGATGACGCAAACGGCGGCACCGATACAGCAACCGTAACCGTCAACGTGACTCAGGCTGGGGGTACTAACAGCCCTCCTGTGGCCAACCCGGATACGACAACGACCCCCGAGAATACGCCTGTCACTATCGATGTTATAGACAACGACACGGATCCCGATGGTCACACATTGACTGTCACACATGTTAACGGAACGCAGATTGCGCAAGGGAACCCGCCTTTGACCGTCACGAACGGCTCCGTGACTTTGAACGCCTCGGGTCAACTCATCTTTACGCCAGACGCGGGCTATACCGGTCCCGCGACGTTCACTTACACCATTGATGACGCAAACGGCGGCACCGATACAGCAACCGTAACCGTCAACGTGACCCAGACTCCCACCACCGGTGTCGACACCGATAATGACGGCGTTGATGACCAAATAGACATCGACGACGACAATGACGGTATTCTGGATGTCAATGAAGGTTTTAATGCAACGACGACGACATCCTACGTCCCAATAAATTATTCTCCGGTAAGCGGTACCTCCGTGAACGGTTCTGCTCTGGTAGGCGGCAACACCATAAACACGACGCTCACCGCCACTCCGACGACCGGGGCCACCACTTTTACAAACCATTCTCCCTTGCTTGATGCGGGGAATTTTTCGGTATTTACAACTGCCGCCGGCCTTGCTGGTATCAGGTCCGACATTGTGGGAACGTTCACGCAGACGTTCTCCAGCCCGGTGACCAATCCAATCCTGGTCCTAACGACAATTGGCGGCTTCGGTTCTGACGATGTCACTCGTACTTTGCAGTTCACAGACAGCTTTGTTGTTCTCGACCAGTATAATTCTTTTTGGTCAGGAGGCGGAGATCCGAGCATTGTATTGCAAGTCGATACCAATGCCGGAACGATTTCAGGGTCTGAAGATGGAGTTGTCATTCAGTTTCAGGGAACGTTTTCGTCAATTACATACTCAATAAATTCAAACAGTTCAGAACAAGATTTTTTTGATCAAGCCTGGGTCCTGGTCGACAGTACAACAACTGCCACTACGCAGGATAGCGACGGAGACGGCATTGCCGATCATCTCGACATCGACAAGGACAATGACGGCATTACGGACAATGTCGAGGCGCAGACGACGGCGGACTACATAGCACCCTCCGGCACCGGCACCGCAATGGTGGATGCCGATGGGGATGGTCTGGATGACAATTACGACGCCGACACGGCTAGCACTTCCAGTGCGGCCAGCCTTGGCCTGAGCCAGGTCGACACCGACGGCGATGGCACCGTGGACACCCGTGATGCCGATAGCGACAATGACGGTATTCTTGATATTGCCGAGCGCGGCGATGGCCAGCCCACCTCCTTGACGTCGACCACCGACACCGATGGCGATGGCCTGGTGGATATCTTTGAGAGCGGCACCGTGAGCGACGGCTTCGACGTCAACGACGAGAACCGCACAGCCTCCACCATCGCGCTTGCGGGGGATCCGCAACTTGCTGCCGACGGCTCCAATGCCATCCCGCTCTCGTTGGACAGTAACTTCCGCGACGCCGACACCGATAATGATGGCGTCCCCGACATCGTCGACCTCGACGATGACAATGACGGTATTCTTGATGTTGATGAAGATGTTGCTGTGTTTACAGGCATTAACACCTGGCAATATGAGTTTTATTCTTTACCGGCGTCGGTAGCTCCGGAGAGCACGCAACCGATCACAACCTATCATCCCGATTTTACCTTGAACCCAGATGGAACCTACTCCACCACAGCAACACCAGATTTAACAGGAACTGTTGCCAACGGACAAGACCCTGGACCAGGCGACCAGGGCATTGGGCAATTTACGTCTTATGTCAGCGTGCAGCCGGGCGCCTCAATCTCTTTTGAGTACCAAAATGGTGATCGGTGGGAATGGGTCAGCATTGCAGTCTTGGACACAGACGGGAACGTACTGAGCGTTTTGCCGGAGTATTTTTCGAGTTCCACGAACATCCAAACTGTTCCGGCATTTACAGCTCCCGGCAATAGTATTGTGGAAATCGTTGTCACGATTGCGAACCCCGGACTTACCTACAACGCGCCGAATATTGCGAGCCATACAGTTTATTCCGATTTTTTATTTACAGATTCAGATAGTGATGGCCTGATCGACCGCCTCGACATCGACAAGGACAATGACGGCATTACGGATAATGTGGAGGCGCAGACGACGGCGGACTACATAGCACCCTCCGGCACCGGCACCGCAATGGTGGATGCCGATGGGGATGGTCTGGATGACAATTACGACGCCGACACGGCTAACACTACCAGTGCGGCCAGCCTCGGCCTGAGCCAGGTCGACACCGACGGCGATGGCACCGTGGACACCCTTGATGCCGACAGTGACAACGATGGTCTCACGGATACGGATGAAGCCGGACATGGCGTCACCCAGGCCGCCATCGACGCCTCCGCTGACACCGACGGCGATGGCCTGAAGGACGTTGTCGAAGGTGCGGACAACAACGACGGCTTCGATGTCAACGACGAGAACCTCGATGCCACCGACACCAACTTCCTTCTCGCCGACAGTGACAACGATACGGCGGCGGACGGCTCGAACGCGGTTCCCTTGAGCCATGATCTTGACTTTCGCGATAACGTTTCTCCGGTCTTTTTCTCACCTGTCCCCGTTCCTGATAATGACGATGAAGACGATGGCGGGATTGGCGTTCCCCCCTTCCTCGGGTTAAACGCGGTTGATGATGCGCTGATCATTATCAAAACGATAAATGACTTCGAAAAACTTGGCCTTGGCCCCAGCGAGCTGGATGTCGATAGCGATCTTGTGATTATCGAAGCGGTGAATTCAATGCGCGGCCTGGGTAGTGTAAGCCATATTTCAAAAACCACGGCGCAACCCGTTAGTGCCGAGATTGGCCGTATCAAAGGCCTGCGCATTAGCGATACGCTTGATGCGCCTAATGGTATCAACGAGGGGGATCGCATTGATGAGGCCGTGCCGACAGAGCGGTATCAGTTGTCAGAATATCCGGTTGCGGTGGGTACGGTTGTTGCCAATAACGAGACAGAGCAACCTCAACCTGCAGCCGAGCGCTCGTTGGATGTGGCCATGCAATTGCGCTCCCAGATCGGGGAAGAGGCTGTCATTATTGAACTGAGAGAGAAAGGCCGTAGCCATGCGGATTCCAGGGTCGGGGATTACCGTGTAACGCTGGCCAACGGGCAAAGCCTGCCGGGATGGCTGCGGTACACCTCTGATGGACTGATCATTATTGACAGGGCCGCAACCACCGCCGGGCCTCTTGATATCCGGGTGCAGTTTACGGTGGACGGTGAACAGGTCGTCGCGCAGGCGATGACCATTGATCCTGTCGCGGGGCAGATTGTGCGCGTGGGTGAGCCGATCCCGCAAGCTGCGGCGTTGTTTTCCGATCAATTACGAGAGGGCCGCGTGGCCAATTGATGTGGCGCGAGGGCGGCCCTGACCTTAGAGTATGACATGTTTTAAAAGGCGGGGCCGTCCTTGATTCATCAACGCCACTATTTTCAGGAGCTTTGGGGAGCGAGTGGGTAGATGCCAGCGAATAGAGGGGCCCGGCGCTTTGATTAATACCAGCGGTATTGGCTTTATATACACGCCGACTGGTGTACTGCCTTGATAACATACTTGCTTGACGCTAAGCCATGAGTCATTGTTAAAGACCCTTGGTATAAGAAACAGAAATGTTTCACGTGAAACATTATGGCCTATGGCCTATGGCCTATGGCCTATGGCCTATAGCCTCAATACCCGGGCCCCCTACCCCTGTAATAACAGATTATACCAGCGGTATTGGCTTTATAGACACGCCGGCTGGTGTACGGCTTGCTAACATACCGCTTTGACGCTAAGCCATGAGTCATTGTTAAGGACCCTTGGTATAATCCATAAGTCATTGCCAGCACCCCCTGGTATTAAAGAGTGGATCTATGAATTGGTTCAGCGCTTTGGCGGTTTATTTCGTAATCTGGTGGGTTGTGCTGTTTGCAGTGCTGCCATTTGCCGTGCGCACCCAGGATGAGGCAGACAATGTTGCACCCGGCACCGTATCTTCCGCGCCGGTGCGGCCGCTTTTGGCAAAGAAATTCCTCGCAACAACAATTGTTGCGGCTGTGATTTTTATAATTCTGTGGGGAATTTATGTTACTGGTGTCATTGATCTGGAGTCTTTTTGGCCGTAGCGACACGCTCCAAGTGTAATTTTTCAATAAGTTGTTCTCAAGGTGGCCGGTTTAAAGTCAGGGTTATCGCGGCCATTGCCGTCAGAAAGGCCATATCGGGCCATTTATCTGATCATTGCTTTTTTTCGATTTCTCCCGCGCTGTCAAGGGTTTAAAACCGCTGAAAGCGGCGCGTGAGCAGCCCTTGACAGCGCGGGAGAAATCGAACATCTCTCATGATCAGACGAATGGCCACCTGCACCCGATGGATTTACCAGGGACAACCTCTTGGCGTTACACATCCAGGGGTGGCCAGGCAGTAAGGCAGTAAATTGAAGTCTCCATCTGCAAGCCAGCGCAACCTTCAGGCCAGGCCCAATAAAAAGGGCAAGGCGACATTTTAACGCCTTGCCGTCAGTCATTCCGCAATGCCCGAATCCGCTTCTCAAAGGGAAAACGCCGGCCCCCCGTACTATGGCGTTCTCGCGCGCTCAGAGAATGCTGGACCGATCCTCCCAAGATACAGCTTGCGACCAAATACAGGTGGTTACCGCGCACAACCAAGCATGCCATCCACCCTTTCATCTTGTTTATCACACCACAATAGCGTTTTTTTATCATGTTGTCACCTTTTTGTTGTGTCATTTTTCGTTGCATTCCCCGCCAGTATCGATATGTATCAGCGATACACCCTTATTTGACTTGCGCAAGGTGTTGAGATCATTGCCGTGTTGCAACAAAGCGCCTGATTACGCAGCCACGGTTGAAAACCAGCTCAGGAGACGCGCTGTAGCGCCTTTGATATGAAAAAAAGCCAATATTTTCTGCCTGTTCTCAAGGAAACCCCCAAGGAAGCGGAGATCGTATCCCACAGGCTGATGCTGCGTGCAGGAATGATACGGCAGCAATCGGCAGGGATCTACTCGTGGCTTCCCCTCGGGTATAGGGTTCTCAGGAAAGTTGAGCAGATCGTGCGTGAGGAACAAAACCGCGCCGGTGCCATCGAAATGCTGATGCCCACCATTCAGTCGGCGGATTTGTGGCGCCAAAGTGGACGCTACGAAGACTACGGGGCGGAGATGCTGCGCATTTCAGACCGTCACGGGCGCGACATGCTGTACGGCCCGACAAATGAGGAAATGATCACCGAGATTGTCAGCGCCGGTGTCCACTCCTATCGGGATTTGCCACTTAATCTCTACCACATTCAGACGAAGTTTCGCGACGAAGTGCGGCCGCGGTTCGGCACAATGCGCTCGCGCGAGTTTATGATGAAGGATGCCTATTCCTTTGACCTTGACGATGACAGCGCGCGCCATGCCTATAACCGCATGTTCGTTGCCTATTTGCGCACCTTTGCGCGCATGGGACTGACCGCGGTGCCCATGCGTGCGGAAACCGGCCCCATCGGCGGAGACCTGAGCCACGAATTCATCATTCTGGCACAAACCGGCGAGAGTGAAGTCTTTTGCCATCGGGACATTCTGGGGTTGCCGACCCCGGGGCCTGACACAGATTTCAACCACGACCTCAGTATGATTGTTAATGACTGGACGGCGCGGTATGCTGCCACCAGCGATATGCATGATGCCGCTCGTTTTGCCGCCGAAGTCCCTGAGGATGAGCAGGTTTCAGCGCGTGGCATTGAGGTCGGGCATATTTTTTATTTTGGGACAAAGTACTCCAAGCCCATGGGCGCAACGGTTGTCGGGCCCGACGGCAAATCCCATTACCTTCACTCCGGTTCTTACGGAATCGGCCCCACACGTCTGGCACCGGCTATCATCGAGGCCCATCACGACGACGCGGGCATGATCTGGCCCCAGTCCGTTGCTCCGTTTGATGTCGGGTTGATCAATCTTAAACAGGACGACACCCAGGCCGACGTTTTGTGCCTGTCGCTTTATAAGCAACTGCACAATAACGGGATTGAGGTGCTATATGATGACACCCCGGTTCGTGGTGGCGCCAAGTTTGCCTCCATGGATCTTATTGGATTGCCCTGGCAATTGATTGTGGGTCCAAAGGGCTTGGCAAAGGGCGAGGTTGAGATAAAAGAAAGGCGCACTGGTGAGCGTCATGTGCTTGCCCCCGAGACCGCTGTCAATTTCTTGCGCCAGGCGGTGCGCATACCTGCCGTTTGATCGATCAGGATCACCACGCGCCGGAGGATGGTAGCCCCGGCCTATAGCAAAATGCGTTAGGGGTAAAGCTAACCCCATAAAGCTGACACGCTCTAAACCAAGGATTATGCGGAACCCATGCCCGACACGGTCCCCGACTCTGTTGACACAGCAACGCCCGTGCCGTTGGACCGGCGACGGCGCACCGGGTTTTTTGCCGCTTTTGAACGCTTACTGGCGTTTCGTTATCTTCGCCCCCAGCGCAAGAATGCCTTTTTGTCGGTTATCGCCGGTCTTTCTTTTATAGGGATTATGCTTGGGGTGGCGATGTTGATTGTTGTGATGTCGGTGATGAACGGTTTTCGCCAGGAGCTGATCACCAAGATACTGGGCATAAACGGTCATGTTATCGTACAGCCCCTCGGATGGCCGTTGGATGATTATGAAAAAACAGCCCGGGAGGCGGAAGCCGTAGCCGGTGTTATTGCGGCCATTCCCCTTGTCGACGGACGGGTCCTGGCGGAGGGGGAGAATATGTCCTCTCTGGCAGTGGTTCGTGGCCTCAGGCTTGCTGATCTCAAGCGCATGCCGCAGGTGTACACGTCGGTATTACACGGCACCCTGGATGATTTCGATGCGCCGGAGACCCCGGGTCTTATTCTGGCGGCTGGCTTGGCGGAGCGGCTGCAGGTTCAGGTCGGCGGCGTCGTGTCGTTGTTGGGTGCCGCAGGAGCCGAGACGCCCTGGGGTCAAATGCCACGGCGCAAGGACTATCGCGTAAAAGCGATTTTCCGCCTTGGCATGTCGGAGTATGACAATATCCTGGCTTTCATGCCACTCGCCGAGGCGCAACTGTTTTTCAACCAGGAAGCCGAGGTATCCGCGATAGAGATTTATGTGGACAATCCCGACGCCGTCGAGACCCACCGCGAGGCTATCAATGAGGCCATTACACGCCCCGTCATTACCGCCAGTTGGACCGCACGGTTTCGCACGTTGTTCAACGCTCTCGAAATTCAGCGCAATGTCATGTTTCTGATCGTGATCATGATTGTGCTTGTCGCCGCGTTCAATATTGTCTCCGGCCTGGTTATGCTGGTCAAGGACAAGAGCTCTGCTATTGCCATTTTGCGTACCATGGGCGCAACGCGCGGTGCGATCATGCGCATCTTTTTTTTCACCGGCGCCATGATCGGGGTGGTGGGCACGTTGGCCGGTTTGGCACTGGGTTTGCTGATCAGTTATAACGCCGAGAATATTCGTGCTTTTATCCATCAGAACCTGGGTTGGGACCCGTTTCCTGCGCAGGTATATTTTGTCGATACCCTGCGCGCGGAACTCAGCGCCGGTGAGGTTATTGCCATAACCGTCATGGCACTTTTTCTGTCGTTTCTGGCAACACTATATCCTGCCTGGAGTGCGGCGCGCCTTGATCCGGTAAGGGCGCTGCGCCATGAATAAGCCTGCGTCACCCGCGCCGCACCACGATACGCCAGGCTCTGCAAAGGCGAGGCAGGCTGTGGATACCGATGCTGTCCTGGCTTTGCGCGACATTCACAAAAGTTACACCACGGTGCGGGGACAACTTGACATTCTGATGGGCGCGGATATGGCTATCAGGCGCGGCGAATGCGTGGCTTTGATCGCGCCGTCGGGAGCGGGAAAATCAACACTTCTGCATATTGCTGGGCTTCTTGATCGCCCCAGCAGTGGGGAAGTTTTTCTTCAAGATCAAGCCTGTAACGGCATGAACGATACCAAGCGCACGGCGTTGCGCCGCCATACGGTCGGGTTTGTTTATCAGTTTCACCATCTGTTGCCGGAGTTTTCCGCGCTGGAAAACGTTATGTTGCCGCAGATGATCGCCGGGGTTTCTCGCAAGGTTGCGCGCGCGCGCGCAAACGAACTGCTTGCCTATTTAAAGGTGGACGCACGTGCAGGGCATCGCCCCGCGGAGCTTTCTGGCGGTGAGCAGCAGCGTGTGGCGGTGGCGCGTGCTGTTGCCAACGCACCTGCCGTGCTGCTTGCGGACGAGCCCACCGGCAATCTGGATCCAGAGACGGCGGATCATGTCTTTGGAGCGCTCATGCAATTGGTAGCATCGGCGGGGCTTGCGGCGCTGGTCGCCACCCACAATCTGGATATGGCCGAGCGCATGGATCGGGTTGTCACCCTGCGCCGAGGGCGCCTTTATCCTGTGAACGGGAACGAAGAATGATGTGATGGGCGTTAAAACCAATATAGCCGCATGGATGCGATAACGCTAAACGCCCACGGCCATGGGGATCAGGCTGTTCCAGATAACCCGCTGCAGGAAAAAAATGGCCACCAGCAAAACCAGAGGCGAGATGTCAATGTTGCCCATGAGCGGAACGATGCGGCGAATGGGGCGCAGCGCCGGCTCGGTCAACTGATAAAGTGCACGCCCGATCATACCCACAAACTGGTTGTGGGGGTTAACAACATTAAAGGCGTAAAGCCATGAAAATATGGCTGAAAAAATGACTATCCACCAATATATACTGAGCGCGTAAGAGAGCGTTTGGAGAACGGCTACAACCATAGATAGCTCCACTGGTTTGTTGTCACGAATGCATTTTTTCACAGACAACTATGGCCAATTTGCGTAAATTCCCGTTTATCGAATCAATCGATTATACCAGCGGTATGGGCTAATAGACACGCCGTCTGGTGTCCTGCCTTGATAACACACTTACCTGACGCTAATCCATGAGTCATTGTCAAGGACCCTTGGTATTATACGAAAATGGAGCGAACAATGTTTAAGGAATTCAAGGAATTTGCCATCAAAGGAAATATGGTGGACATGGCCGTCGGCATTATCATTGGTGCCGCGTTTGGTACTGTGGTATCATCACTCGTGGCCGATATATTCATGCCGATTGTCAGTACGTTTTTCAGCGTTGACTACTCGAACTGGTTCTACGTCCTTGTCGGGGATGGCGCCTATAATACCGTCGCCGAGGCCAAGGAAGCGGGCGCGGTTACCCTGAACATTGGCCTGTTTATCAACGCACTGCTCGCCTTTTTGATTGTGGCGTTTATCTTGTTCGTGCTGGTGCGTGGCATGAACCGTCTCAAGCGTGAGGAGGAGGCCGCGCCCAAGGATCCGCCGCGCGAGGAAGTCCTGCTTGAGGAAATCCGCGACCTGCTGAAAAAGGCATAAGCGCTTTTTTTCGTTTTGTCGGCGATCTTATACCAAGGGTTTTTAACAATGACTCATGGATTAGCGTCAAAGAGGTGTGTTATCAAGGCAGTACACCAGTCAGCGTGTCTATAAAGCCAATACCGCTGGTATTATTGCCTCCACAAAACACCGCCTATAGCAAAATGCATTTATACCAAGGGTCCTTGACAATGACTCATGGATTAGCGTCAAGCAAGTATGTTATCAAGGCGGAACACCAGTCGGCGTGTCTATGAAGCCAATACCGCTGGTATTAATTGGAGTCATGGGCATGCCCGTATCTTCCTCGCATTTTGCTGTAGATTTCAGGGCGTCCGCCAATCGAGAAACAGAATTGATTCTATTGAGATCTGACACGCTCTAGCCTCATGGAGGGCCTCATGTCTCAGCTGTCGGCAAGCCCCTCACCACTGTTTTCGGCCATCAGCGCCCCCGCAGCGGCAATGTTGCCCAGCGAACTGGTGGACATTGCGCGCTTTGGCCAGGATCACGGACCTGACGACCTGATCCCCTTATGGGTTGGTGAGGGGGAATTGCCCACCCCGGATTTTATTTGTGATGCGGCTTCGGCGTCTCTTGCGGCGGGGGAGACCTTTTATACGGACCAGCGCGGGATCGTGGAGTTGCGTCGGGCCCTGGTCGCCTACCATGAGGGCCTCTACGGCGCTCGCTTTCATGAAGATCAGTTTTTTATCACCTGTGGCGGCATGAGTGCGGTGCAGATCGCGTTGGGGCTGGTCGCGGGTGCGGGAGACAACGTGGTTATCGCGACCCCCGGCTGGCCGAACTCGATTGCGGCTGCGGGCTTATTGGGCATCACACCGCGCTGTGCGCCGGCGCCGTTTGGCAATCGCGGCTGGGAGCCGGATCTTGGCCACATGTTTGATCTGTGTAACGGGCAGACCCGGGCGATTTTTCTCACATCCCCGGCCAATCCCACGGGCTGGACGGCCAGTCATGAGGGGCTGCGTGATATTCTCTCGTTTGCCCGCAAGCACGGCCTGTGGATTATTGCTGACGAGGTCTACAACCGTTTTTTCTATGGTGGCAATGGTGATCGTGGGGCCCGGGCGCCTTCGTTTTATGATGTGATGGCGGACGACGATCGGGTGCTGTTTGTCAATACATTTTCCAAGAACTGGGCCATGACCGGTTGGCGCGTCGGGTGGCTGCGGGCGCCGGCCGAACTGGGCAATACACTTGAGGACATGATTCAGTATGCGACCTCCGGGGTGGCGGTCTTTGTTCAGCGCGGCGCCTGTGCGGCCCTTAACACGGGCGAGGACTGGCTTGCCGCACAAATTGAACGCGCACGCCAGGGGCGGCGCATTGTTAGCGAGACGATGGCGCGTTTGCCCAACGTGCGTTACAGGGAGCCCGATGGGGCATTTTATGGCTTTTTCTCTATCGATGGGGTGCATGACACCATGGCCTGCGCCCGACGTATGATAACCGAAGCCGGGGTTGGCCTGGCGCCTGGCTCCGCGTTTGGGCCTGGCGGTGAGGCGTTTTTTCGTGTCTGCTTTGCCGCGGGCCCGGACACCGTAACCAAGGGCATGGACCGGCTGTATAACTGGATCAACCATCAAAACGGTTGATTGTATCGGCCTGTTGGACGATTGCCCGGAATAATACCAAGGGCCCTTGACAATGACCCATGGATTAGCGTCAAAGAGGCGTGTTATCAAGGCGGACACAAGTTGGCGTGTACATAAAGCCCATACCGCTGGTATAATCCGTTGACCCAATACCGTGGTGACTGGTATAAAGGGGGCTGCTTTCATACACGGGAACGCGAGACAAAGAGACCGACCCCATGGCCAAATCTGCAACGACCAAAATCAAACTCGTTAGCACTGCTGATACGGGCTATTACTACGTGACCAAAAAGAACGCCCGCAACATGACTGAAAAAATGGTGATCAAAAAATACGATCCCGTGGTTCGCAAGCATGTTGCGTTCAAAGAAGCGAAAATCAAATAATACCAGTGGTATAGGCTTTTCGATAAGAAACCGAAATGTTTCACGTGAAACATTATGGGGTATAGCCTATAGGCTATGGACTCGATACCTCGGGCCCTTACCCATGTAATGACAGATTATACCAGCGGTATGGGCTTTATGTACACGCCAACTTGTGTACCGCCTTGATAACACACCGTTTTGACGCTAATCCATGAGCCCTTGTCTGGCCCCCCTGGTATATCCCTTCACTTTGCGTCTATCGCAGTTGCTTGTGCGATTCTTTCATGAAAATGACATGCCACGTCATGGCCGGGGGCGTGCGGATCAAGGGCGGGAGGACGCGCGGCGCAGGTATCTTCAGCGTAAACACAGCGGCTGCGAAACGCACAACCCGATGGGGGATCCAGGGGTGACGGGATTTCCCCTTTCAGGATGATTCGCCTTTCTTGTCTGGCATACCTGGGATCAGGACGCGGCACCGCCGACAACAGCGCCTTGGTGTAAGGGTGGCGCGGTTGCGCGAACAAAGTGCTCTTTTTGGCCACCTCCACAACCTGTCCCATGTAAAGGACCATGATCCGGTCGCTAATATGGCGCACCACCGACAGGTCATGGCTTATAAACAGCAGTGTCAGCCCCATTTCCTGCTTAAGGCGAGCCAGCAGGTTGATGATCTGGGCCTGAATGGAAACGTCGAGTGCCGAGACGGGCTCATCACAGACGATCAACTTGGGACGGGTCACAATAGCGCGGGCAATACCGATCCGCTGCGCCTGTCCACCAGAAAACTCGTGCGGGTAGCGATTGATCATGGGCGCCAGAAGCCCGACCCGCTGCATGATCTGTTCAACACGCGCGCGCCGCTCGGCTCTGGATAGGTGCGGCTCAAAGGTGCGCAGCGGCTCCGATATGATCTGAAATACGGTCATCCGCGGGTCGAGCGATGCCACCGGGTCCTGAAAGATGATCTGCATGTCGCGCCGCAAGGAGCGAAATTCGCCGATCGGCAGTTGCGTAACATCACGCCCGAGCCACAGAATATGCCCCTGGCTGGGCTCAATGAGGCGCAGGAGAGATCGCCCCAGGGTCGACTTGCCGCACCCGCTTTCACCGACAATTCCCAGGGTTTCGCCAGCATCAAGGGTAAAGGAGACCTCGCGCACCGCGTGCAGTGGCAACGTACCGCGCCACAATCCCGCACGCGGCACATGAAATGTTTTGCCAAGGCCCTTCACCTCCAGTAACAAACGAGCGTTAGGCGGGTTCATGATCTGCTCGCTCGGTTGTGGTAAGAAGAGCCGGGTCAATCCCCCGCTCCCCTTCGCGCAAACACGCAATCGCATGGCCAGGCGCGCAGGTAATCAACGCCGGTATATTATTGTTGCACAAGGAAAAAACTTCCGTGCAGCGCGGGCTGAACGCGCACCCCTCAGGCAGGAGAGACAGGTCCGGGGGTGATCCGTCAATGGGTGTCAGCATTCCATCGTCACGGTCAATATGCGGCATTGAGGCCAGCAGCGCCCGAGTATAGGGATGTCCAGGTGCCGTAAACAGGGTGTCCACATCGGCAACCTCCACCGCCCGACCGCCATACATGACCATCACACGATCAGCCAACCTGGCCACAACCCCAAGATCATGGGTAACAAGCACAAGTGCCGTCCCCATGTCCGTTTTCAGTTTGGCGAACAGGTCCAGAATTTGGGCCTGAATGGTCACGTCGAGCGCGGTCGTCGGCTCGTCGGCTATGAGCACTTTTGGGTTGCACAACAGCGCCATGGCGATCATGACCCGTTGGCGCATGCCCCCCGACAGCTCGTGCGGATAGCGGTGGATACGGCGCTTGGGATCGGGGATCCCCACGTTTTCAAGCATGGCCACCGCGGCCTGCAAAGCTTTGGCGGTGTCCATCCCCTGGTGGCGCTCAAGAACTTCGGTCAACTGGCGTGAAATGCGCAGTGAGGGATGCAGCGCCGTCATCGGGTCTTGAAAAATCATGGCGATGTCACCACCGCGATAACGATCAAGGGCTCTGGAAGGTAAGGCCAAAAGGTTATGGTTATCAAACAGAGCCTCCCCCGAGGCGCGGCCGTTCTTTGCCAAAAGCCCCATGAGGCCAAGAAAAGCCTGACTTTTTCCAGAGCCGGATTCGCCGACAATGCTTAAGGTTTCACCAGGCATTAAATCAAGGCTTAGCTCATTAACGGCATGGACCGGCCCGTCATTGGTTTCGAACACGACGTTCAAGTCCTTGACCTGCAAGACCGGCTCTTTGTCTAACGCGCTCATCATCGGTCCTTTGGATCAAAAGCGTCGCGCAACCCATCGCCGATGTAGCTCAACCCGAGCAACAACACGACCAGAAAGGTCGCCGGGAACGCCAGCAGCCACGGCATGACCTCCATGACATCCCCCCCTTCGGCGATCAGTGTTCCCAGGGAGGTAAGTGGCTCCTGCACGCCAAAGCCGAGAAACGACAAAAAGCTCTCGGTAATAATGATCTCCGGGATAATCAAAGTTGCATAGATAACCACAGGTCCAACGAGATTGGGTACGATATGGCGCATGATAATGGAAAAGGGTTTTTGCCCCGCCGCCCGGGCAGCCTCGACAAACTCGCGCTCCTTCAATGAAAGGGTTTGCCCCCGGACAATCCGCGCCATGGTTAGCCATTCCACCGCGCCAATGCCCACAAACAGCAAAATCAGATTGCGTCCAAAGATCACCATGAGCAGGATAACGAACAGGATATAGGGAAGTGCGTACATAATATCGACAAAGCGCATCATAACCGCGTCCGTGCGCCCGCCATAGTAACCGGCAACCGCGCCATAGGTTACGCCGATAACCACCGCAACGACGGTTGCAACCAAAGCCACCAGAAGCGAAACCCGGGTTCCATAGAGGGTGCGCGCCAACATATCGCGTCCGTTCTGATCGGTACCGAAAATATGAAAATTTTCCCATGTCGGGGCAACCCGAAAGGCATTCCAGTCCGGATCTTCATAACCATGGGGTATCAGGTAGGGTCCCAACAGGGCAAGCAGGATCAACAACACGGTAACGACAATGGAGGCCACAGCCATTTTGTTGGCCCCAAGGCGACGCATGGCGTCCGCCGATAGGCTACGGCCTTTGATCGGCGCGTTATCCGCTAAAGCGTCCTCAAGTGCCGCGCGCTGGTTGGAAAAGAATATCATTGTAGCCGTACCCGCGGATCAAGCCAAGCATAAAGGACGTCGACAATCAGGTTGAGAATAATAATCAGCACCATATAAAAAATCACCGTGCCCAGCACCATACCATAATCGCGGTTGAGTGCAGCGGTAATAAAATATGAGCCGATCCCAGGGATGCCAAAGATGGATTCAACCACAAGCGAGCCGGTCAACAGATAACCTGTCGCTGGACCCAAATAGGAAACAACAGGGATAAGCGCCGGCTTGATGGCGTGACGGGTCATGACGAGGCGCGCGCCGATCCCCTTGGCCTTTGCCGTGCGGATAAAATTGGCCCCAAGGGTTTCAATCATGGCGCCACGCATCAACCGGGATATGCGTGCAATATGTGGCAAAGCCAGCACGATGACCGGCAAGACCAGGTGCGAGGCCTTGCCATCGCTCCAACCCCCCACGGGAAGCCACGCCAGGTGAATGCCGAAAATAAGTTGCAGGATCGGCGCCATGAGAAAATTGGGGATCACCAGGCCGATCATCACTATCAGTACAAGCAGATAGTCGGGAAGGCGGTTTTGATAAAGGGCCGCATAAACACCGCTTGTAACGCCAAAAATAACGGAAACGACAAGGGCCAGAATGGCAACAACAAATGTATAGGGCATGCCGATGGCAATGAGCTCGGCGACGGTGAAGTCGATGGTCGTAAACGAGGGGCCGAGATCGCCTTGCAATACACCAAAAAGATAGCGCCCGTATTGCTCAATAAGTGGCTTGTCGAGATGATAATAAGCGCGCAGGTTCGCCAAAATTTCCTCTGAGAGCGGGCGCTCACCATCGAACGGCCCTCCCGGCGCCAGGCGCAGCACAAAAAAGCACACGGTCAGGGCAATAAATAAAACCGGCAAGGTCGAAAAGAAGCGACGAACAACAAAACCGAGCATAAACAGATCCGCGACAGAAAACATGGCGGGCCGGGGCCCAACCCCAGGACGTCGAGCGCTTTATACCAAGGGTCCTTGACAATGACTCATGGCTTAGCGTCAAGCAAGTATGTTATCAAGGCCGTACACCAGTCGGCGTGTCTATAAAGCCAATACCGCTGGTATTAGAGCGTGTCATTTTGATAGTAGCAAATCTGCTTCTTGCCACAAGGCTCTTTTCGTGTCGAGGACGCCTACGCTTGCCGCCATTGCCGCCAGCAAGGCCATGTCAGGCCATTCATCTGATGAATTTACTAGGGACAACCTGTTGAAAGCTCACATCTAGCGGCTTCGCCGGGATTTTTTGCTTAACTTCAATGCCGTTGCGATCTGACGCGACTTTGTCGCCCAGCGCAGGAATAGATCCTGATCTTCGTAAAGGCGCTCCGGCAACAACCAATATGACATGGGCATCGCCTTGCCTTTGCCGTAATAAATGAACGGCCCACAACCTTCAGCCTCAAAGTCAGGAATGTTGTCTTCGGTTGCCTTCAAGTAAAATTGCTCATCCGCCACCAGACCAAACATCACGCCATCCTTATAGACGCCCCAGCCACCAAACATGGCGCGCGCCGAAACGCCACCAAGTGGTGACAGCAGATCTGTGAGAAAGTCAACGAACTCACTATTGGCGGTTTTTGTCATGGGTTGCGTTTTTTTGCTATAGATGTCAGAGCGATCAGCTTTGTGGCGTTATGGCGTTAGCTTTATCCCTAGCGCGTGACCCACAGGCAAGCGGGCTCAGATTTGGCGCAACGTCTCCAAATCCGCGCGCTCCAGGTGAACCGATTCACCACAGCCGCAGGCCGAGACCTGATTGGGATTGTTAAACACAAATCCGGAAGCGAGTTTGGTGATCTCGAAGTCCATCTCGGTGCCGATAATAAACAACACAGCGCCAGCATCGATGTAAACCCGGGCACCATCCTGCTCCACGATTTCATCTCCAGCAAGAGGTGTGGCAACGAGGTCCATCGTATAGGACATGCCCGCGCACCCCCCCTTGTCAATCCCGATACGAAGCCCCGCAACCGGCTCAGGCGATGCCGCGACAATCTCGCGTACCCGCGCCACAGCCGCCGGCGACAATGTCATCACGTTCATCTTTGTATGGCTTAAATCGTTCATCGATCCAGGGCCTACCAGAAATCAAGCGCAAAGCGCGCCTCGTCAGACATGCGGCTGGGATCCCACGGCGGATCGAAAGTCAGTTGAACCCGCGCGCCCTTAATCCCCTCAACGCTTTCCACGGCATTTTGTACCCATATGGGCATCTCTCCCGCGACCGGACACCCTGGCGCGGTTAGTGACATGTCCACGTCCACGGAATAGTCGTTGTTGATATCAACCTTGTAAATCAGGCCGAGCTCATAAATGTCGACAGGGATTTCCGGGTCGTAGACCGACTTCAGCGCCGTGACGATATCATCGGCAAGACGGTTGAGAACATCCTGCGGAATGGTCGATTCTGTTGGTGCATCGGGAGCCGGCGGAGAACCGCCCGGCGCCTCGACAGCAGGAACAGCAGGAATGGCCGTGTTGCGCTCCACCCCGGCTTTGCCGGCGGCGCCAAGTCCGACACCATAGTCTTGCGACCTGGTATCCATGTCATCCGCAGCCCTATGATCATCGCCGTGTTCGTATGAGATTGTCGTCATCGGTCCTGTCCGGTTCGTCTAATCTGCTCTGCTCTGTTCTGTTCTGCTCATGCGCCCAGCAACAGGCTCCGGGCCTTTTCCAGTGCTGTAGCGAGGCGATCGATATCCTCGCGGGTGTTATAAAATGCCATCGAGGCTCTGCACGTTGACGTGACACCAAAACGCGTCAAAAGTGGTTGCACGCAGTGGGTGCCCGCGCGCACGGCCACGCCATCCCGGTCAATAATTGTCGATACGTCATGGGCATGGGCACCGATCAGTTCAAAGGATAGTATAGCACCCTTTTCATCGGCGTTACCGAAAATCCTTAAACTGTTCATAGCGCCGAGCCGCTCATGGGCATAGTCCTTCAATTGCGCCTCATAGGCTGCGATCCGGTCGCGGCCTATGGATTGCATATAGTCAAGGGCAACCCCCAAACCAATAGCCTGAACGATTGCCGGGGTTCCCGCCTCAAATTTGTGCGGAGGTTCAGCGTAGGTGATATGATCTTCAAATACATCACGGACCATCTCGCCGCCACCGCGAAAGGGAGGCATGGCGTCCAAATGCTCCCGTTTACCGTAAAGAACCCCGATGCCCGAGGGACCATAAGTCTTGTGCCCCGTAAAAACATAGAAATCACAATCCAGATCCTGCACATCAACAGGCAAATGCACCGCCCCCTGACAACCATCGACCATCACCGGAATGCCCCGGGCATGGGCGATCTCGACAACCTGTTTAATGGGTACGATGGTTCCCAACATGTTCGACATATGGGTAATGGCGACCATCTTCGTGCGCGGCGTGAGAGCGGCGGCAAACGCATCAAGTGAAAAATTTCCGGCATCGTCGATGCCGACATATTGCAAGGTCGCGCCGCAGCGCTCGCGGTGAAAATGCCAGGGCACAATGTTCGAGTGATGCTCCATGATCGTGAGCACAATCTCGTCACCGGCACCAATACGGGAACCGCCAAAGCTTTGCGCGACCAGGTTCATGGCATCGGTGCCGTTTTGGGTAAAGATGATCTCATCGGTGCTAGCGGCATTCAGAAAAGCCCGTGCGCTTTCTCGCGCGGCCTCAAAGGCCTCCGTGGCTGTATTGGAGAGGTAATGCAGGCCCCGGTGCACGTTGGCATATTCGTGTTCATAGGCCCTGCGCATGGCCTCAATAACCACACGGGGCTTTTGCGCTGAGGCGGCGTTGTCAAGATAGGTGAGCGGCTTCTCGTACACGTGGCGCGCCAGGATGGGAAAATCCGCACGCAGCGCCTTGATATCAAGGGCTCCGTCCTGGTGTGCGCTATCAATAGGTTGTGCGGTCATAAGCGTAGTTTCCCGGCACTGCGATGCGCATCAAGCCAACGGCGAATGCTGACCCACAGAGCATCCTTGACCGGCTCATCGGCAAGCCTCTCCATCACCTCGCCAACAAAGGCGCGCACCAAAAGCGCTTCCGCCTCGTGCCGGTCGATGCCGCGCGCCATCAAATAGAACAGCAGATCCTCATCAATGGCTCCGCAAGTGGCGCCGTGGGTGCAGCGCACATCATCGGCATAAATTTCCAGTTCGGGCTTGGAGTTGAACGTGGCCTTTTGCGACAGCAGCAGGCTTTGCGCCATCATCATCCCGTCGGTTTTCTGCGCAATCGGATCGACACTGATCTTGCCTTGAAAAACTCCGGTGGCGGCATCCGCAACAACCGTCTTGAACAGTTCCTCGGAAATGCAATCGGGCTGCGTGTGGTGGACTTTGAGGGAGATATCCGCGTGCCGCGTGCCGCCGATCAGGTTAATGCCGCGCAAAGCCACATGCGTGTGTGCGCCGTTGATGTCGACCCACAGATTGGTACGCGAGATCATGGCTCCCAGGGTGAGCGCAAAAATATCGAGCTTTGCCCGGGTTCCAACCGCGGCGGCGATTGTGCCCAGGTGCATGGCCTGGCGCCCTTCAAACTGGGCGCTATAAAAAGTCACGCTCCCCTCGTCGGCAATATCGAATTGGCGCAGCGGAAAAACCTGATGCGCGACCCCTTCAGGAGACGTGAACGTCTCAATGATCCGGATTCTCGCCCCTGATTCAACATTGACCGCAAGCCCCGGAGCACTCGAATGGGGATGATCGCCGGTGACAATATGGGCAATCTCGATCAACGGCTCAACGCAAACGCCCGCCTCGACGCTCAGCGTCATGTGATCCCCGGCAAAGGCATGATGCAGCGCCACCGCTGTGTCCTCGTTTCGCTTGGCGTCATGAAGAAGGGCCGACGCCCCCTCCTCTTTTGCGCTCCGATACGCCAACGAAAGTCCGGTCACCTTTACCGGATCACTCAGATCCTCGCGATAATGGCCATTGACAAGAACGATGCGTAGGCGCTCAAGATCGCCAAGAGGATCCGCCGACAAGACGTCCTCACGCCCCCCCTTGGCGGCAGGCGCGCTGTCTTCGGCAAGAGGCGCGAACCCCTTCAGCATGGCCTTCAGATCCGTATAGCGCCAGTCCTCAACACGGCGGTGCGGCAAGCCGTCACGGCGCAAGGTTGCAAGGGCGCGCGCGCGCGTGAGCGGCAAAGACCCTTGTGCTTCCACAGCAGCAAGGGCGCTGACCAACGCCGCCTCCGCCGGAACACGGGCAATGTGCGGTTTTGCTGACATATGTGACTTTCCCGTTTGCTCTCTTTCCATGCTAATTCCATGCTACGCCGCGTCCGCCTCGTCGAGGTAGCCGGCGTATCCTTTTTCCTCCAATTCCAGAGCCAGCTCCTTACCACCCGATTTCACAATGCGGCCATTGGACAGCACATGAACGAAATCCGGCACAATGTGATTGAGCAAACGCTGATAATGGGTAATGACAACAAACGCCCTGTCTTTTCCGCGCATGGTATTGACGCCACTTGCCACCACCTGCAGGGCATCAATGTCGAGGCCGGAGTCGGTCTCATCCAGAACGCACAGGCGCGGGCGCAGGAGGGCCATTTGCAAAACTTCATTACGTTTTTTCTCGCCGCCGGAAAAGCCTACATTCAAGGGACGCTTCAGCATGTCCATGGAAATATTCAGATCGGCGGCACATTGGCGCAGTTGCTTTAGAAAATCCGGGGTGGAAATATCTTCTTCCCCGCGGGCGCGCCTTTGCGCGTTCATGGCAGTGCGCAAAAACGTGGTGGTGCCGACGCCGGGGATTTCCAGGGGATACTGAAACGCCAGAAACAGCCCCGCCGCGGCGCGCTCATCGGCTTCCATATCAATCAGGCTCTTGCCGTCGAGCAAAATGTTGCCTTGGCTGACCTCATAGTCGTCGCGCCCGGCCAGCACATACGAAAGTGTTGACTTACCCGAACCGTTGGGGCCCATAATTGCATGCACTTCACCGGCGTTAACCGCCAGATTGATCCCACGCAGGATCTGTTGATCATCAATACCAGCGTGAAGGTCGATTATTTCCAACATTGTGTTTCCTGTCTGTTGTCTGTTGTCTGTTGTCTATTGTCGCGTGACTTTGTTCAATTGGTCCTGAAACAGCAGGCCCGGATCAGGGGAGCAAATTATACCAGCGGTATTGGCTTTATATACACGCCGACTGGTGTACTGCCTTGATAACACACCTCTTTGACGCTAATCCATGAGTCATTGGCAAGGACCCTTGGTATTATGGACACAAACCGGTAACCCAGGAGCCCGTGTCGGGGCCGCGTCCGCATCTGTGACGGGTACCGGCGCGCGCCACGTGCCAACGGCCATCTCGTTTAACGACCAACATGCGATACTGCTCAGCGGTGATCGAATCATCGCCAATGCCGGAGATAAACAGGTCCTGGAGGACTTGCCGATCATTCAGCTTGGTGGGATGGATGGTAAAGGACGGATTGTCTGCGTCAAAATCGCGACGTTGTTTGGCAAAAAAGGCATCAATTGAACCGCGCGGGCTCGCCGCGGCCCCTGCAAAAAGAGGCGAATTATAGGGCTTGAAGCCATAAAACGGGTCGTTTTCCTGTGGTGCGGCCTCGACAGGAGGCTGATCCGGCACCCCGCGCGAGATGGAGACGTCGGTTGCAGGTCCTCCCACACACGAAGCGCTAAGTGCGGCAAAAAGCACAACGAACAGAGATCTGCGCATCATAAAATATCCTCAAGTGGTTTCACGAATGCCCCTGGAGCCTGTCATGATAACGGCCGAGCCACTTTAGAGCATGTCATGTTTTAATAGAACCATTCTGCCGGAGGCGCGGGCCGGGCAGGTCGTCAATAGACGTTTCCCGGTAAGTCCCAGCTGCCTCTTTTTTGCGCTCAAACGATCGCCTCTGCGGGATCGGCCGGCTGCAAATAGGCGCTGGCGATGTCGACAATGGTGTCATAAGTGGACCTGTCAATAACGCCATCTATCTTTTCGGTGCGAAACCGCCGCTGAAAGGCTTTGACAACATCGATCGTTTTTTTGTCTTCGGCGCTACCGTTGACATCTATGCCATAACCGATCGCCAGGAGGCGCTGCTGGGCGCTGTACACCCGGTCAGAGTCCGCGTGCCAGGACGATGCGGACTGCGCAACCGGCTGCGGCGGCCGCCATATGCCAAGACCGGATTCTGCCAACCTTTCCCAGGGAAATTTTGCTCCAGGGTCAATCTTGCGGTCGGGGGCGACGTCGGAATGTCCGACAATCCTTTGCGCCGGAATACAGTGACGCTGCACAATATCCAGCGACAGATTGATGACAGCTTCGATTTGCACGTGCGGATAAGGCGGCAAAGGTGGACCGAGTGAGGAGCCAAGGTTATCGATTTCTATGCCGATGGAGCGCGAGTTCACGTCTGTATCGCCTGTCCAATAGGAAACGCCGGCGTGCCAGGCCCGATCGGCCTCGCGAACAAGCTGCGTGATTACGCCGTCCTTTGCCACGAGGTAGTGGGCGGAAACGCCGGAGGTCGGATCGGTGAGTCTTGCGATCGCTTCTTCTGCCGTTTTTTCCGCCGTGTAATGCAAGACGAGAATGTCCGTCGGATGCGATATTCGCGGCCCGAAATTCGGCGATGGTACAACAGATTGTACATATCGGCTGTCGGGGGTAAACGAAGAGCCCACCATGGGCTCAGCTTTTGGAGAATCCATAGAAAGTGCCTTACCTGTCAACTAAGAGTATAAGAGTGAATGTGAAAAATCTATCCGTCCCCTTCGCCGTCCCAATAGTCGAGGGAGGTATCTTCGCGCCCAACATAGCGCAGTCTGGCATTGGCGAAGCTGTTACCGCGGCCATAGGATATTGCCGCGAACTTGCCGCTGTCGGGATATTCGACCACTTCCGGATCAAGCTTTGTCGATACGCTCAGATAACGCAATTCCGTCTTGCCTGTGTTGATGAGTTGATGCGCTTCATCAGCCGCCGGCGCCGCGCACACGTCCCCGGCTTTAACCGGATACGTCGCATCGCCGTATCGGTACTCCCCTTGCCCAGCGAGGATGACAAACAATTCGTCATTGGCGTGATGTACGTGAAAGGGGAACGCACGTTTGCCTGGGGGCACAACGGTGAGCATGGTACCGAGTTTTTCAAGTCCCAGTGTTTTCCCGATCGGTGCGAGTTGGGCGGCGAATGTGTCGCCATGGCCACTGGTCATTGTATCGACCGCATCCAGGCTCACCACCGGTGTCATAGTGTCTTTTACCATTATCCCACACTCCCTTCCAAGCTGATGCCAACGAGCTTTTGCGCCTCAACGGCAAACTCCATCGGCAGGGTCTGTAACACGTCCTTGCAAAATCCGTTGACGATAAGCGCTACGGCTTCTTCCTCATTCATACCCCGCTGCAGGCAATAGAACAGCTGGTCATCGGATATTTTCGATGTCGTTGCTTCGTGTTCAAATATGGCCGAGGCGGTTTTGGTTTCAATATAGGGCACGGTGTGAGCGGAGCAGGCATTGCCGATAAGCAGGGAGTCGCATTGGGTAAAATTGCGCGCGTTGGCTGCCTTGCGATGGGCCGATACCTGGCCGCGATAGGTGTTTGAGGAGCGCCCGGCGGAAATACCCTTTGAGATAATGCGTGACGATGTGTTCCTGCCCAAATGCAACATCTTGGTACCGCTGTCGATCTGTTGGCGGCCGTTGGAAATGGCCACCGAATAAAATTCACCGCGTGCATTGTCACCGCGCAGGATACATGAGGGATACTTCCAGGTAATGGCCGATCCGGTCTCCACCTGGGTCCACATGATCTTGGAATTGTCCCCCCGGCAATCCCCACGTTTGGTGACAAAATTATAGACCCCGCCGCGCCCTTCAGCATCTCCGGGATACCAGTTCTGCACCGTGGAATACTTGATCTCCGCCCCTTCAAGCGCCACAAGCTCCACCACCGCGGCATGCAATTGATTCTCATCTCTTTGCGGGGCCGTACAGCCTTCAAGATAGCTCACATAAGAGCCTTCATCGGCGATAATCAGGGTGCGCTCAAACTGCCCGGTGTTGCGCTCGTTAATGCGAAAATAGGTGGACAATTCCATGGGGCAGCGCACACCCTTGGGGATATAGACGAAAGAGCCGTCCGAAAACACCGCCGAGTTAAGAGCGGCATAAAAATTATCCCCTTGCGGCACGACAGAACCAATATAGCGGCGCACCAGATCCGGATGCTCGCGCAAAGCCTCGGATATCGGACAGAAAATGACCCCGGCCTTGGCCAATTCGTCCTTGAAGGTCGTTACAACCGAGACCGAATCGAAAACGGCGTCAACCGCCACCCGCGCGCCCTCGACTCCCGCCAGAACCGCCTGTTCCGCAAGCGGAATTCCAAGCTTCTCGTAGGTGCGCAGCAGTTCCGGATCCACCTCATCAAGGCTCTTGGGTCCCGGTGCCGATTTGGGGGCTGCGTAGTAATAAAGGTCATCAAAGTCGATTTTCGGATAATCCACTTTTGCCCATGTGGGTTCATCCATACTCAACCAGCGCCGATACGCCTGCAGCCGCCACTCCAGCATCCAGTCGGGCTCATCTTTTTTGGCCGAGATAAAGCCGATAATATCTTCGCTAAGCCCTTTTGGGGCTTTGTCACTCTCAATATCGGTGACAAATCCATATTTATACTTTTCGACATCAATATCGCGCACGCGCGCAATGGTATCGTCAACTGCTGGCATTTCGTCCTCCGCAGTGGTTTCAAAGACCAAAGGGTGGCAAAACCCTGCCTGATTCCGGGTTTTGCTATGAATTTTCTGAACGATGCCTTGAGGGCATCATCCCGTTAATCGTAATCGTCTTTTCTCGACTTCGTACTCCGGCGTTTTGCAGTTTTGGCCCTTATCATGCCGCCAGTCCAGACTTTTTTCTCATTGCACGATAAATTGTCCGCCAGGCGGCAAGACAATGATCGATATCAGCCCTTGTGGTCGTCCACCCAAGCGAGACGCGCACCGCCGCGCGGGCCAGGTTAGCAGGCATTTGCATGGCCTGTAGCACATGCGAGGTGCCGATTCGCCCCGACGAGCACGCCGATCCGGCGCTGATAGCGATGCCCGCCAAATCAAAGGCGATAACCAGACTTTCCGCTTGCAGACCAGGAGCGGCAAAACATGTTGTGTTGGCAAGTCGCGTTTTCCCCTCGCCGACAATAACCGCATCGGGGGTGATATCACGAAGCCCCTCCTCAAGTCGCATGCGCAACACGCTCAAACGGTCACTATCGCCGCGTGCAGCGCTAACGGCACCTGCGGCGGCACCAAATCCGGCGATCCCCACAACATTCTCCGTTCCCGCCCGCCGACGCTGTTCCTGGCCACCGCCGATCATGAATGCAGCCGGCACCACGTCATAGTCCCGCAAAACCAGCGCGCCAACCCCCTTAGGTCCGCCAATCTTATGCGCGGCAATGGATAGCGCGTCGACGCCCATGTCATCAATCGCCAGGTCCATGCGACCCACCGCCTGAATGGCATCCGTGTGAACCAGGGCCCCCCGACCGGCAGCCGTCGCGACAACTTGGGAAAGCGGTTGCACGATCCCGGTCTCGCCGTTGGCCAAGGCCACCGACACGAGGGTATCCGAGGCGTCCGCGGTGTCAAAATCATCACCACGCAAGCCTGGAATGGCCGCGAGCGCCTGCACATCAACAAGCCCGTCACAGGTCGCCGGTATGTGGATAATCTGCCCGGCGTCAAAGCGTCCTCCCGAAAGCACCGACGGATGTTCCATATCACTGACGATCAAACGCTTAATTTGACGCTCACCAGAACCGCGACGATAAAGGGGAGCCAATGCCTGCATATTGGCCTCCGTACCCCCGGAGGTAAAGATTACATTTTCTGGCTTTGCCCCCACCAGATCGGCCACGGCCTCGCGGGCCTCCTCAATAATCGCGCGCACCGCCCGCCCCTCCGCATGCACTGATGAGCCGTTGCCTGTCACATCAAGGGCCGCGATCATGGCAGCCCTGGCCTCCTCGCGCAGGGGCGTCGTGGCATTGTGATCAAGGTAAATGCGCAAAATACCAAACCTCGTTTACGGCACAAACACAGCCGATGTAGCCGCTGGCCGCAGGTTATTCATCGCCTGCCATGCGGCCAACATTTTCGAATAGGCCTACCGACGGCCTGGCCACCCTTTGGGGTCGTCAGCCATGCCCTTTTGCCTTCAAAACAGGCCTTGATACAGCAAGCGTGCTGTCCATTCGACCGGGTGCAAACAACACTTGCGTTTGCCCCCCATATTCGTGTTAAAACCCTAGTCTCGCCGACGATGAAATCCTGTTGGCAAGCGTGTCTCGCGAGTTAAAATGACCAGTTCTTGTTGCGATTGACGCACAAGGTGATTACTTTTGAATCGTTCTAAAATTAATCTTCACCCGCGCTGGAGTCAAGGCGTTATCGCACCAACGTGCAAAGATTTACCTAAAAGACAGATCATTTATGCCTGAAGTTATTTTTAACGGCCCAAGCGGGCGCCTTGAGGCCCGGTATCAACCGGCCAGAGTGCCCAACTCATCGGTGGCCATCATTCTGCATCCGCATCCACAATTCGGCGGAACGATGAACAATCAGATCATTTACAATTTGTTTTACACGTTTGTCGCGCGCGGATTTGCGGCCATTCGCTTTAACTTTCGTGGTGTTGGCCGTTCGCAGGGGTATTTTGATCACGGCGTTGGGGAGCTTTCCGACGCCGCCGCAGCCCTTGACTGGCTGCAGGCCCTGCATGTGGACGCGCGCGGCTGCTGGATCGCAGGGTTTGACTTTGGCGCCTGGATCGGCATGCAACTTCTTATGCGCCGCCCAGAGGTTGAAGGATTTATCTCTGTTGCACCGCCGGCGAACCTTTATGATTTCAACTTTCTTGCACCGTGCCCCTCGTCGGGCCTGATCGTTCACGGGGGCAATGATCGCGTGGTTCCCTTGACGGCGGTACAACAGCTTGTGGACAGATTAAAGACGCAAAAAGGGATCGTGATCGAACAGCACGTTGTGCCCGAGGCCAACCACTTCTTTGATGACAGGATCGATGGCTTGATGGAAATCGTCGATACCTACCTCGACCAGCATCTGGGACCGCGTGCAACCCCGCAAACCATCGTTTGATCGCGGTTTGGGTGTGGTTCGCCTCGCCAATCGATAAACGAAAATGGGGTCTATTAACACATGACACGCTTAACACATGACACGCTTAACACATGACACGCTTAACACATGACACGCTTAACACATGACACGCTCTAGCTTGAATTTTTCCGCCGATAGGGTTAGAAGGCAGGAATAATATCGCCAATTGTGGGCCTGTAGCTCAATTGGTTAGAGCCGACGGCTCATAACCGTCTGGTTGCAGGTTCGAGTCCTGCCGGGCCCACCACACGCCCTGTATTTTCCCAGGCCGTTGGGCGGTGGCCGCCTTTATTCCTTAATACCCTGAAAGAGAGTCCGGAGGCTCTCAACATGCCGGTTTGTTCGCCTCGCCAATCGAGAAACGAAAATGGGTTCTATTAAGACGCGACACGCCCCAAGCGCAAGGAACAAACCGGCGATGCCGACAAGCCTGGCCGGGGAGCGACTGATCTCATCCGCCAATGACCCGGTGCGAAACCACACGAGAAAGCCTTGAGAATTGACACTCTGTTCGTGGCTTGTTGAATATGCCATTATACCTTGCAGATGGGGCAATGCCAGTATTTGCCGGCGTGATAAAGTGCGATGACGCAACATAACCGTACCGTTACGGCCATTCTCGGGCCCACCAATACGGGCAAGACCCATTTGGCAATTGAGCGCATGCTGGCGCATGAAAGCGGGATCATAGGCTTACCGCTGAGGTTGCTGGCGCGCGAGGTCTATACCCGCATGGTCGCCAAGGCAGGCTCTGAGCGAATTGCCCTGATTACCGGTGAAGAGAAAATCGTTCCCGCAAAGGCACGCTATTATGTATGCACAGTGGAGGCGATGCCTCGCGCTCTTGATGTTGCCTTTGTCGCCATTGATGAGGTGCAACTGGCAGCCGATTTCGACCGCGGGCATATTTTCACGCAGCGCATGCTCGCTCTGCGCGGGCAGGCTGAGACGCTCCTTCTTGGCGCTTTGACCATCCGACCTCTTATTGAAAAATTACTCCCCGGAGCCAGCATTCTCACGCGTCCCCGGTTTTCACAATTGTCCTATTCGGGGCCCAGAAAATTAACCCGATTGCCCTCGCGCACGGCTATTGTCGTATTCTCGGCCAGCGACGTGTATGAGATTGCCGAGTTGATCCGGCGCCAGCGTGGTGGCGCCGCAGTGGTGCTGGGCTCCCTAAGCCCGCGCACACGTAACGCTCAAGTGGCGCTTTATCAGTCCGGTGACGTGGACTATCTCGTTGCCACCGACGCCATCGGCATGGGGCTCAATCTCGACGTCAACCACATCGCCTTTGCCGGAAGTCGCAAGTACGACGGACATCAATACCGCGAACTTACAGCTGCCGAAGTGGCGCAGATAGCCGGACGCGCGGGACGCTACAAACGTGACGGCACTTTCGGGGTTACGGGACGTCTTGAGCCGTTCGATGCGCGTCTGGTGGAGGCTGTTGAGGCGCACGAATTTTCCCCTTTGAAGGTCATACAATGGCGCAATGACAAGCTCGATTTTTCCTCCCTAGCGGCTTTGCGGGCGAGCCTTGATGGGCATCCCAAACACGAGGGATTGGCCAGAACCCTGCCTGGTGCCGATGTGTTGGCCCTTGATCAGGGGCTGAAAAGCAGCAACATCCAGCGCCTCGCCGCGTTACCGGGTGCTGTCGAGAGTTTTTGGGATGTGTGTCAGTTGCCTGATTATCGCAAGATTACTCCGGCCAATCATTTCGACATTATTGCCTCTTTGTTTGAGCGCCTCATGCACCATGAAACGATCCCTGAAGACTGGTTCGGCGAGCAAATCGCCTATGGTGATAATACCGAAGGAGATATCGACACCATCGCTAACCGCATCGCCCATATCCGCACCTGGACGTTTGTCGCCAACCGACCCGACTGGCTAAAGGACCCCAAGCACTGGCAGGAGCGCACCCGCGCAATCGAAGACAGGCTGTCCGATGCGCTGCACGCCTGCCTGATGCAGCGCTTTGTCGACAAGCGTACCAGCGTACTCATGAAACAACTGCGCGAAAACCAGACGCTTGCCGCCGACATCTGCAAGGACGGCGAGATTTGGGTCGAAGGGCAGGCGGTGGGATGCATGCAAGGGCTTCGTTTTTCACCGCAGGAGACCAAAAACGGTATAGACGCCAAGTTGGTGCGCACAGCGGCACAGAGGGTTGTGGTGCAGGAGATCCAACACCGCGCCGGGCGCCTGTCACAGGCACGCGACGGCGCCTTTTCCCTAACCCGCGATCATCGCATTCTCTGGGCTGGGGAAGAGGTTGCACATCTTGTTAAGGGGCCTCATCCCTTGTATCCCCAAATTGCCATTGTGGCGGACGAACACCTGAGCGGCCATGCGCGTAAAATCGTCCACGAGCGTCTGGAAACATGGCTTGCGGATCACCTGCGGGGCGTTCTTGCACCTCTTTTTGCGCTCAAAGACACCGACGATTTTGATGCCTCGGTTCGGGGTCTGGCTTTTCGTCTTGTCGAGGCGTTCGGCGTTGTCGAGCGACAAACCATTGCCGCCGAGGTGCGCGCTATTGCCCAAGAGCAGCGCGCCATTTTGCGCAACAAGGGCGTGCGCTTTGGTGCCCATCATGTGTACATCCCCGACCTGCTGCGCCCGGGTCCGCGAGCCCTGTTGGCACAACTCTATTTGTTGTCGAACCCAAAGGCTGATGCGGACGCGTTGGAACTTTTGCTCAATCTGGCCTTGTCGGGGCGTACGTCCTTGCCTGTGGAGGCGATCGTCTCCGGTGATGTTTATGCCCTGATCGGTTTTCGCCCCTGCGGCAGCCTGGCCATTCGTATTGATATTCTGGAGCGATTGGCGGACCTGATCCGGCCGGCCATCGCCTGGCGTTTAACGGCTGGAAGCGAAGTTGCGATCGCTGATACGCCCATGGAAAAACCAGACGGACCTGAGCAACCGGTCAGCCCCCCGGCACCGCCACCCGAGGGTGCCGCCCCCGGCAATGGCTTTACCGTCTCGCAAGGGATGATTTCCCTTCTTGGTTGTTCCCATGATGAAATGCGTTCGGTGCTCAAGTCCCTTGGCTACCGGGTTGAGCGAAAGCTGCAGGCGCATTGTCCTGAGGAAGCCCACGGGCCCCTTTCGGGCAAAGCAGCAGGTGGGAGCAAAGACCCAGACTCGACGTCAGGAACCCCGGTCGTGGGGTCCCTGAATGAGCCTGATCAGGAAGTCATCAAACCCACAGTTGAGCCGCAAGTCGTCGAAATTTGGCGACCTCGTTTTCCTAACCGCAAGCGGCGCAAATCCTGGCAAAAAAAAACCACCGGATCAAGCAAGACCAAGTCGAGCGCCCCGTCTGGTTCGCATGGCAAATGTCACAAGACCAAAGAACGCAATGTCAGGCCCGGCAAGGTGCCTACCAAGCCTGTCAGAAAAAAAACCCGATCGGATCAGAAAAAGATGCGGCGCCAGCAAGTCGATCCGGATTCGCCGTTTGCCGCCCTGGCAACTCTTAAAGAGCGGATCAAGAACGGTACATCGTCTGAGTCTAAAGGCTGATTGGATGCCGTATCAATATTTATACCAAGGGTCCTTAACAATGACTCATGGCTTAGCGTCAAAGAGTTATGTTATCAAGGCAGTACACCAGTCGGCGTGTATATAAAGCCCATACCGCTGGTATTAATCGCCTGGTTATGCTTGCGAGAAAACTCCATGAGATCAGCTTGGCGTTAGGTGCACCCGTTTTGTGAGCGGTACAACTAAACCCATAAAGCTGATCGCCCTCTAAATCTATAGCAAAATGCGAGAAGAATACGCAAAAGCCCCATGATTCCAATTAAACGCATTTTGCTATCGCGTCAGTTAAGTGTGTTATCAAGGCCGTATACCAGTTGGCGGGTATATAAAGTCCATACCGCTGGTATAAGTCCTGAATTGCGGGCTGCCGGACTGGGAAATGGAGAAATTGCGGGTGTTGCGGATGTTACCGCTGTCACAGCGGTGTTGTCATTGAAGTCAATCAATTCCCATTTCAAAACTGCTCAACAATTCCCGCATGACTCGCGTTTTTGATCTACTTTTAAGGCAAACAGCATGGTTTATGCCGAATATTCGAAAGCTCTTCAGCCGGACGATTTGCAGGGCATCATTGGGTTCGAACTCATGCTCCGATACCGCAGCCAGACCCATTCCCGCCATCGCGGCAGCCAACGCACCGCTGCGGCGACCTATCTCAATCATGCGTTTCGGGTGATATTCGTGTTGTTTGGTCTTTTCCAGCAGCAGTTCGCGGGTTTCCGAGCCAGGTTCTCGGATGAGAAGGGTTTCGCGCGCAAATTCCTCGCGTGACAATGTTGCAGGCTTGTTTTTCAGGTAATCCTTATGACCCACCAAAACGATTTCGGGTTTTGCCACCGGAATCGCCAGACAGTCGTCGTGATCTACCGATCCCCCAAGGATGCCTAAATCAGATTCGCAATCAAGGACGCTCTTCAGTACCTCCTCGGAATTCCCGAATTTCAACTGACAGGCGACGTTCGGAAACCGCTTGTTGAAGGCCTGCGTAAGACGGATGATCATAACCGGAGACGTTGCAATTAATCGAACTTCGCCACTGTCTAGCCCACCGGCGTCGCGCAACAATCCGTAGGCGTCACGTTCCAGGGCAAACATTGTCCTGGTGATATCAAGAAGGCTTTCCCCTAGCGGTGTCAGACCTTTGACTTTTCCGCGATTTCGGATGATCAGCTCGGCATCATAGCTCTTTTCGAGATGCGCAACCTGAATGGTCAGGGTGGGTTGGGTCCGTCCCAATTCCTCAGCGGCCTTTACAAAGCTCCCATGCCGAGCCACCGCGTCAAAGGCTTTCAATTCGGCAACACTCAAAGCAATTTTCCTTTATTGATCCAATCTATTTCTAGCAGAATAATTATCGATTTTCCATACTATCAGATTTCATCAACACTAATGGAACCACAAGTTGGAGGATTACCGGTGAGCATCATCGACAACGCAGCCTTCGATCTGATGGCAGAACTTAAAGCCCTTGTTGGCAACTCCGATCAGGTCGACGTGACGGAGGCGGGCATTACCAATCACAGCTATGACTGGTGGCCGGTTGCAGCCAAATGGCAACAAAACGGAAAAGCACCATGCAAACCTGATGCGGTCGTCTATCCAGCCATTACCGACGAGGTTTCAAAGGTGCTGGCCTGGGCCAACCAACAAAACGTGCCGGTCACCGCTTGGGGGCTTGGATCGTCTGTAGTCGGTCAGCCGCTGAGTGAATTCGGCGGCATCACGCTCGATATGACTCGCATGAACCGGATCATCGATGTTGATGAGGAGAACCTGATCGTACGTGCACAAGCCGGCGTTATGGGCGGCGACCTTGAGGATTACTTGCGCGAAAAGGGATTCACGCTCAATCATTCGCCACAATCTCTCTACCGCTCAACAGTTGGCGGCTGGCTGGCAACACGGGCCACAGGCCAGTTGTCCAGCAGGTATGGCGGCATTGAGGACCTTGCTTACGCATTCAAGGCCATCTTGGCCGACGGTTCCATTCTGGAAACAGTGGACCTGCCGCGCATGGCCGTCGGCCCGGACCTGCGGCACCTGCTGATTGGTTCCGAAGGTACGATGGGCGTGATAACCGAAGTCGCCCTGAAGATTTTTCCGCTGCCTGAGTATGGCGAAAATGAAACACTGAAATTCCCATCGGTCGAAGCCGGTAAGGACGCTATGCGAACGATTATGGCCAAGGGCTTGCGACCTTCACTGCTGCGTTTCTACGACGCCGCCGAAGCTCGCCATGCCATGCAGGATAAAGCCTTTTCGTGTCCAGTGATGTTTGTCGCAACGCAAGGGGTTGAAGGCCCTGCCAGAGCCGAAATGACGGCTATCAGAGCGTTTTGTGCAGGTTATGGCGGCGAGCCGATAGGCCCCGAGGGCACCGAAGACTGGATCAAACGGCGCTACGACTTCTCGACAATCGAAGGATACGTGACCCGTCCCGAAGGTGTGGCGGAGACCATTGAGGTTTCCAATAACTGGGCACAGATCATGGACACTTACCATGTCCTGACCGAACGCCTGGCCCCCATGGCCAATGAAATCCTTGGGCACTTCAGTCACGCCTATACCACTGGTGTCTCACTCTATGTGATCCTTCTGGGAGAAGCGGAAGACAGTCGGGCGGCGGAGGCGCGGATAAAGAAGATCTGGGAAATCGCCATGCAAGCTTCGCTCGAAACAGGAGCTTCCATCTCGCATCATCACGGCGTCGGCCTGGCGCGCAATCCATATGTGGAGCGCGCACTCGGTAACGGCTTTGGCGTCCTGCAACGCATCAAGGACGCGATGGATCCGAACAACACGCTCAACCCCGGAAAACTGGGATTGCGTCGGCCGTAATACGTGAGGCGCTAATGGAGGAGCGCGCCGATCTTTGGGAGGTGTATGTGTCTCATTTGGGATACACAGACGAGATTTATGACCTACTGATCATCGGTGGCGGCATCAATGGTGCCGGCATTGCCTGCGATGCCGCAGGCCGAGGGCTAAAAACCGCGCTACTGGAAAGCATGGATTTTGCCTCTGGTACTTCCTCAAGATCAAGCAAGCTCATTCACGGCGGGCTGCGCTATCTTGAGTACTACGATTTCAGGCTGGTGCGGGAATCCCTTTCCGAGCGCGAACGGCTGATGAACAAAGCGCGCCACATTGTTCGGCCATTGCGCTTCGTCATGCCGGTTGTGCCGCAGAGCCGGCCAGCATGGCTCGTTCGCATGGGGCTGTTCCTTTACGACCACCTGGCATCGCGCGTTACCTTGAAAGGAACCGAGACGATCAGGCTGTCGCAAGAGCCCGACCAACTGGGGTTTAAGAGCCAGTACGACAAGGCCTTTGTTTATTCGGACTGCTGGGTCGACGACGCCCGTCTTGTTGTGGCCAATTTACAAAGCGCGCAGGCCAATGGTGCTGATATCTATGCCCGTACCCGGTTTAAGACCGCTGAACGAAGAGATAATCACTGGCACGTCAGCGCACTGGACGAGGACACCGGCTGTGAGAGAACGCTACAGGCGCGCATCATCGTCAATGCCGCTGGCCCGTGGGCCGTGCCGATTGCCAAATCCGTCCCCGGTGTAGACACGGATTATTCCGCGAAGCTGGTGCGCGGCAGCCACATCATCGTGCCACGCCTGTATGACAGCAACAACGCTACCATGCTGCAGCTGAATGATGCACGCATCGTCGTTACCATACCGTTTGAAAACGAATATACGCTGGTCGGCACCACGGATGCCGATCATCCTGGCGATCCGCGCGATGCGGTGATCACGGATGAGGAACGCGATTATCTGCTCTCGGCCACCAACCATTTCTTCGAACGGCAAACGCGCGTGGAAGATATTGTCTGGACCTATTCCGGCGTGCGGCCCTTGTTTGAGGAGGGTAAGTCCCGCGACAGCAATCCGACGACCGTCACCCGCGACTATTCGTTTAAGATTGATACCGGCACCGATGGCAAAGGCGTGCCTTTCCTGACGGTACTCGGCGGTAAGCTGACGACGTATCGAAGGCTCGCCGATCACGTCATGATCAAACTCAAACCATTCCTCCCGGCAGGTATCGGCCCCGGCAAGACGAAAAACAACCTGTTGCCGGGTGCCGATATCGGCTCGCAAGGGCCATTCGCTTACGCCGACAAACTCAAGGTTGAATATCCGTGGTTACCTGATGCGGTGCGTGTCCGCTGGGCACGAACCTACGGATCGCTGGTACCGGTTTTGTTGGCAGGTGCGAGGAGTATTGACGACCTTGGACCTTGCTTTGGCGGCGATCTGTACGCTCGCGAGGTTGATTATCTCATGCAGCACGAATGGGCCGCTAGCGCGGAAGACGTTTTGTGGCGGCGCACGAAATGCGGCCTCCGGTTCCCGCCATCGCGGATCGGAGAACTCAACAAATACATCGAGGACATCCGCAATGGCCCCGCACTCAGGGAGGCGGCCCTATGAGCGTCGTCGCACAGGACATTTCGCTGAAGGTTGATGGGGAAGACTGGCTCTATCCTTTTGACCTCGAGTTGAAAGCGGGAAGTTTCACGACGCTCATCGGCCCAACTCGATCCGGCAAGACTTCGCTATTGCGTATTCTCGCCGGATTGGCAAAACCCACCAGCGGGCAGCTGTTGGTCAGCGGCACCGACGTGACCGGCGTTAATGTGCGCAAGCGCTCGGTCGGCATGGTCTACCAGGAGTTTGTCAACTATCCCGGTAAAACTGTATTCGAGAACATCGCAGCTCCCCTGCGCAATGCCGGCGAGTCAGATGACGCTATCAAGCGCCGCGTCGGCGATGTTGCCGAGATCGTCGGTATTTCCGAATTGTTGGACCGTTTTCCGCTGGAGTTATCCGGTGGCCAGCAACAGCGGGTGGCCATCGCGCGGACCATAGCTCGCCAAAGAGCTCTTGTGCTGCTGGATGAGCCTCTGGTGAACCTCGACTATAAACTGCGTGAGCATTTGCGCGGGGAATTTCGCCGCATCTTCGCCGATAGCGATACGATTGCGGTCTATGCCAGCTCCGAACCGCGGGAAGCCCTCATCCTGGATGGGGATGTCATTGTCTTACACGAAGGGCAGTTGATCCAGCATGGACTTGCAGCGGAGGTCTACGCCCAACCCGGTACAGTCACAGCCGCGCGCCAGATCAGCGATCCGCCAATGTCGATCATCCCGGCGCGGCTGGTCACTAATGGATCGCGGCAGTGGGTGGTTCACGGCGAACCGATAGGGGTCGAGCCTGCACACACGGTTGACCTTCCCGACGGTAATTATCAACTGGGCGTTTATCCGCATCTGCTGTCCACCGACGGCTCGCGTCCGGGTGTGCATACCGTAATCGATTTCGTTGAAGTCTCAGGCTCGAACAGCTTCATCTACGCCCGCGCTGGAGACATCACGTTAGCGGTCAAGGAGAAGGGCGTTCACGACCACGCATTTGGCGACGCGGTCGAGGTCAATTTCGACCTTGGCCACATGTTGGTGTTCGATTCAGACGGTACCTTGGTGGCCGGCCCGAAAGCGGAGGCTGGCGATGGCTGAAATCCAGTTGCAAAACCTTCGGCACAGCTATTTCCCCAGTCCCACGTCGGATGAGGACTACGCGCTGAAAAGCATCAATCTGACCTGGGAGGAAGGATTGGCCTATGCTCTGCTCGGGCCGTCGGGGTCTGGCAAGACAACCATGTTGAACATCCTGTCCGGCTTGCTCAAAGCGTCCGAAGGGCAGGTGCTGTTCGACGGCCGTGACGTTACGGCACTGGATGCGCGCGAACGCAACATCGCGCAAGTTTTCCAGTTCCCGGTGGTCTACGAGTCCATGAGTGTACGCGACAATCTCGCTTTCCCGCTCAAGACCCGCAAAGTGCCCCCGGAGCAGATCCGGGAACGTATCGGCTTCATTGCACAAGAGCTTGGCGTTACGCCTCTTTTGGACCGCAAGGCGCGCGGACTGACAGCAGAACAAAAGCAGCGCATTTCACTGGGTCGCGGATTGGTGCGCGAAGACGTGGCAGCAATCCTGCTGGACGAACCACTCACCGTGATTGACCCCGCAGAAAAAATGGCCCTGCGGCGTACGCTGAAAGCGGTACAACTGCATCTGGGTGTTAAACTGATTTATGTCACCCACGACCAGCATGAGGCGCTCACGCTGGCTGATCGCGTAGTCGTCATGGACGAAGGCGAGGTTGTACAGGTCGGTTCGCCAGAGGAACTCTTCGAAGATCCGGCTCACAAGTTTGTCGGCTATTTCATTGGCACTCCGGGGATGAATTTTGTCGAATGCGTGCTGGACGGCAGCGATCTGGTTGTCGGGCAAACCCGGTTTGCCCTGGATGGGGCAGCTAGCCTGTTGGCCGAACAAGAAGGCCCCCTGTCTTTCGGTATCCGGCCCGACTTCCTGTCATTGTCGGTTCCGCAAACCGGTCACACCATCCCGGGGACAGTGACCCGCGTCGAAAATCACGGTGATGAGCGTATCGTCGTGGTCGATACCGGCGCTGGAGAGGTATTCGCGCGCGTCGGCGCAGACGTTCGCCCCGATTTGGGCGAGACCGTTCACCTCAATCCCGAAGCCTCGGCAATCCGCGTCTTCGCAGGCCAGCGGGTCGTGCCCCTGCCGCCGGCCACATTCGGAGACATCCAATGAACGAGATCAACAACCGCGCCTGGCTTCTGGTTCTTCCGGTTCTCGTCATCGTCGCTTTCAATGCGATCATCCCGACGATGACCATGGTCAACTATTCGGTGCAAGACATCATCGGTCCGGGAAACCGCTATTTCGTCGGGCGCGAATGGTTCGATGAACTGCTTGGCGATTTCGAATTGCGTAATGCACTGCGCCGTCAAATCACCTTTTCCACCCTGGTCCTACTGATTGAGGTGCCCCTTGGCATTCTGATCGCCCTGGCTTTGCCTAAAAAGGGAAAATGGGTGGCCGTATGCCTGATTATTCTCGGGTTACCTTTGCTGATGCCCTGGAACGTCGTGGGCGTGATGTGGCAGATTTTCGCCCGCGCGGATATTGGCCTCGGCGGCGCTGCGATCGCTGCACTTGGTTTCGATTTCAATTATCCACGCGATCCCGGCGACGCCTGGTTCACGATCATTGTCATGGATGTCTGGCACTGGACATCCCTTATTGTGCTGCTGACTTATTCCGGCTTGCGGGCCATTGATCCAGCCTATTACCGGGCCGCGCAGATCGACGGAGCCTCGCGTTGGCAGATTTTCCGTTTTGTCGAATTACCGAAGCTGACCGGCGTTCTGACCATCGGCATCATGCTGCGTTTGATGGACAGCCTGATGATCTATTCCGAACTGTTCGTGATCACCGGTGGCGGCCCGGGCAGTTCAACAGCGTTTCTCAGCCAAACCCTTGTAAAAAAAGCCATCGGCCAGTTCGACCTGGGTCCGGCGGCGGCGTTCTCGATCATCTATTTCATGATCATTGTGACACTGTGCTTCGTCTTCTTCCGCTCCATAAGCCGCGCACAGGAGGGTCAGTAATGTCTGACATTAACGTCACCAACCTCACCGCAACAGCCCAAGCGCAACCCGCCCGCTCGTTCCGCCTCGGTTCAGTCTCCGGTAGCCGTACATCAAGGAAAGCCTGGGCGAAACGCGCTATCTTAATCGTCTTTTTCCTGTTTCTGCTGGCGCCGATCTACTGGCTGCTGCTTATGTCCTTCAAGACAGACCAGGAAATCGTCACCGGCCTGACCTTCTGGCCACGCCAATTCACGCTTGCCAATTACGAGACGATCTTCACGACACATAGTTGGTGGTCGAGTTACATCAACTCGATGATTTATGTGACGCTGAACATGATTATTAGTCTGACCGTTGCGCTACCGGCTGCATACGCCTTCAGTCGCTACCGGTTCCTCGGGGACAGGCATCTGTTCTTCTGGTTGTTGACCAATCGGATGACGCCGCCTGCCGTCTTTGTCCTTCCCTATTTTCAGTTTTATTCGGCTTTCAACCTGATCGATACGCACATTGCGGTCGCCATTGCCCATTGTGTCTTCAACGTACCGTTGGCGGTCTGGATCCTTGAAGGCTTCCTGAAAGGCGTGCCGAAGAGCATTGACGAAACCGCTTATATCGATGGCTACTCATTCCCGAAATTCTTTCTGACCATCCTGATACCACTGATCCGGTCGGGTATCGGTGTCACGGCGTTCTTCTGCTTTATGTTCAGTTGGGTCGAACTGATCCTCGCCCGCACGTTGACCACCGCCGATGCCAAGCCCATCGTTGCAGTGATGACCCGGGTTTATTCAGGCGCTGGTATCGAATGGGGCCTGATTGCTGCGGCTGGCGTGCTGACACTGGTTCCTGGAATTCTGGTCATCTGGTTCGTTCGCAACCATATCGCCCGCGGCTTCGCCATGGGCCGGGTCTAGAGCGTGTCAGGTCTTAATAGAACCATTCTGCCAAAAGGTACTTGGGCGATTTTGCAACAAGATGGGCCTCAATACCAAGGGTCTTTGACAAGGGCTCGTGCATTAGCGTCAAAGAGTTATGTTATCAAGGCCGTACACCAGTCGGCATGTCTATAAAGCCCATACCGCTGGTATAGTCTCGCAGGATATAGGGGAGCTATTTGCAAGAGGCTTAAGGTTCATATGAGATCGGCATGGGGTTAGCTGTACCCATTTTGTGAGCGGTAAAGCGAAACCCATAAAGCTGATCGCCCTGAATTCTATAGCAAAAGCGCCCCTTCGGGTTTCCGATTGGCGAGGCGATTCCCACGCCCAAGCCGCTCTTGAGAGATGGATAAACATCGCTTTTCGATCGCCTTGAACGTGGGAATCGCCTCGCCAATCGAGAAACAGAATTGATTCTATTTCTATTAGGACCTGACACGCTCTAGGAGGAAAGATCATGTTCGAATGGATGGCCTGGACCCCTGTCACCGCTGCTTTCTTCGCGGTCATCGCCGGGCTGCTGGTCTTCATGACATTGCTGGAAAGGATTTATCCGACTGTCGCGCGACAGGGGTTCCTTAAAATCACGACCACGCGGGGGGAACGTCTTTTCATCGCGTTACTCACCACAGGTTGGATCAACCTCCTGTGGATCGCTTTCACTGACCTCAGCCAATGGGCAGCGCTCGCGCTGGGGCTGGTGGTTTCTGCAATCATCCTCGCGAGAGGGTGACTTTCAACCAAACTCCAAGGGAGGTAAACACATGCGAAACAAGTCCAGACTACTCCTTTCAGGCGCCATCGGAGCCATGCTATGGGCAAATACGGCACTAGCCGACATGGACGCGGCCAAACGCTGGATCGCTGAAGAGTTCGACGACTCGGTGTTTTCAACGGAGGAACAAACCGCCGAAATGCAGTGGTTTGTTGACGCGGCAGCCGATCTGAACGGCGTATCGATCAAGGTGCTGTCGGACGGTATACCCGTTCACAAGTACGACGCGGAAGTCCTCGCCAGGGCGTTCACCGAGATCACGGGTATTCAGGTCACCCACGATGTGGTGGACGAAGCCGGGGTGGTAGAGCGCATCCAGACCCAGATGCAGTCGGGCAAAAACATCTATGACGCCTACATCAATGATTCTGACCTGATCGGCACGCATTTCCGCAACCCAGCGGTCATGAACATATCCGACTACATGGCAGGTCCGGGCAGCAAATACACAAATCCTCACCTGGATCTGGACGATTTCATCGGTATCGATTTCGTCAAAGACGTGGATGGCGATATCTATCAGCTTCCCGCACAGCAGTTCGCCAACCTCTACTGGTTCCGCGCCGACTGGTTCGAGCGCGAAGACCTCAGGACACGATTCAAGGAGAAATACGGCTACGAACTCGGTGTGCCGGTGAACTGGTCGGCCTATGAGGATATTGCCGACTTCTTTACAAACGTCGTGAAGGAAATCGACGGTGTGAAAGTCTACGGCCATATGGACTATGGCAAAAAGGACCCGTCGCTTGGCTGGCGCTTTACCGATGCCTGGCTCTCCATGGCAGGCGCTGGTGATAAGGGTATTCCAAACGGTGTGCCAGTCGATGAATGGGGCATCCGCGTCGAAGGATGCCATCCGGTCGGCGCCAGCGTGGCGCGCGGCGGCGCCACCAACGGCCCGGCTGCGGTTTATGCGCTGCAAAAATACATTGACTGGATGGCGAACTATGCCCCGCCGGAAGCTCAGGCGATGAATTTCTATGAGGCCGGTCTCGTTCCCAACCAGGGTCAGATCGCACAGCAGATCTTCTGGTACACCGTGTTTGCCGAAAGCGCCGCACAGCCAGGCGTGCCCGTCGCCGACGAAGAAGGCTTGCCAAAGTGGCGAATGGCCCCCTCGCCCGCCGGGTCCTACTGGGAAGACGGCATGAAACTGGGCTATCAGGACGTGGCCGCTTTCACGATTATGAACTCGTCTTCGGATAAGGGCAAAGCCGCGGCCTGGCTGTACAGCCAGTTCGTGACTTCGAAGACCGTGTCGCTTGAGCGTACCCTGCACGGCTTCACGCCGATCCGCGAAAGCGACATCAACTCGGACAAGATGACCGAATGGGCACCTAAACTGGGTGGTCTGGTCGAGTTCTACCGTTCGCCTGCCCGTGTCGCATGGACGCCAACTGGCACCAATGTTCCAGACTATCCGAAACTGGCGCAGCTATGGTGGGAAAATGTTGCCGCGGCGGTAACCGGTGAGATGACCTCGCAACAGGCGATGGACCGCCTCGCCAGCCAGATGGATCGTGTCCTGCAACGTCTTGAGCGCGCCGGCATGGAGCGTTGTGCGCCAAAGCTGAATGATAAGGTGGACCCGCAAGAGTGGCTTTCGAAGCCCGGGTCTCCGAAGGCCAAATTGGACAACGAGAAGCCGCAAGGTGTGACTGTTCCCTACGCCCAGCTTCTCCAGGCTTGGCAGGAAGGCCGCGTGAAATAGGACGACGAGGAGGGGCGCGGCTTGCTGCGCCCCTTTCACAAAATAGAGTGAGGATGTGATGGCCGACTACATTGCAGCAATTGATTGCGGAACCACCGGGGCGAAAGCAATCATTTTTGACACGACAGGCGCGCGTTATGGCACGGCCTACCAAGAATACCCGTGCGACTTTCCGGCGCCGAACCGCGTCGAACAGGACGCGGAAGTGCTATTTGAAGCATGCGTCGAAGTACTGGCGCGCGCGATTGCCGCTACAGATATCGATCCTGCAGATATCCGCGCGTTATCCTTTTCGACCCAGCGCTGCACCACCATACCTGTCGATGCTGAATGTCGACCGTTGCGCCCCGCTATTTCCTGGCAAGACAACCGCTCGGACTCGCAATGTGATGGGGTCCGCGACGCCATAGGCGAACAGGTATTTTATAAGACGACCGGATTACCGATCGCCAATGTCTGGACACTGCTCAAGATCATGTGGATTCGAAAAGAGGAACCGGAGATCTACGAAAAGACCCACAAATTCCTGAATCCGCACGGGTTCCTGCTGAAACGCTTCGGTTCGCAGGATTTTGTTGAAGACCTCTCCAACGCCTCGTTGCACGGGCTGGTCTGCGTTACTACTGGCGATTGGGAGGCGGATTTCATCGCCAGGACCGGCATAGACCGTGCCAAACTACCGGAACTGGTGACATCTGGAACGGCGTTGGGATCGATCTCCCGCGACGTTGCTGAACGTACCGGGCTTTCTGCCGACACGATTCTTGTGGCGGGCGGCGGCGATCAGCAATGTGCGGGAATAGGTGCGGGTGTCATCCAGCCGGGCATTGGTTCAGTGACATTGGGAACTGCGGGTGTTGTGATCTGCTCTTTTGACGAGCCTCCGTTCGATCCGAATGGCGCCATGCCGGCGGAGATTCACGCTTATCCGGGTAAATACATTTGTGAAGGATTGCAGAGCACGGCTGGTGCTGCCTTAAAATGGCTTCGGAATGTGGCGCAGGATGCGACGCAAGGTGTAGAAGTCGAATATAGCCTGTTTAACGAAATGGCGGCAAAAATCAGCCCGGGATCGAACGGACTACAATTTTTACCCTATCTCGCCGGAGCAGGTGCGCCCCAATGGAATGGTGCTGCGACAGGCACATTTCACGGGCTGACTCAGGGCCATGGACTCGGATCGATGGCTCGTGCAGTCATGGAAGGCGTAGCTTATCAAAATGCACTGATACTGAAGGAATTTGAGAAAACCGGTCGCGCGCTGACTGAAATCCGCCTGACAGGCGGCGGGGCCCAGTCACCGCTGTGGTCGCAGATTCAGGCGGATATATACAACCAACCGGTCAAGCGCCTCAAAGAGGATGAAGCGGGCCTTCTCGGTGCTGCTATCCTTGCCGCCTTTGGCGCCCGGTTGTTCCTGTCGATCGACGATGGCGTGGACGCCATGGTCGGTACGATCGAAAGCTACGATCCAAAGCCCGAACACCAGGGCGTATACCAGGCCTTACTTGATAACTATCGCAATCTCTACGCCCGCTTATACGATTAGCAGGGCATGTATTGTTGCGACTTAAACGCCCAACGCTCCATTAAAACCTGACGCGCGCTAGAACGGGATGTCGATGCGGGCCCGGGCGCCGTAGCTCTTGGAGCCGGAGCCGATACCGTCGTAGGAGCCCGACAGCGAGAACATCGCCCCCGCCGGCATGCGCCAGTCAAAGCCCGCCTCAATACTCCCCGATAGCCCGTGGATGTCGGAGGCGTAGGTGCCCTTGCTGAACTTGCCCTTGCTGCCAAACGTATAAACCCCTTCAAACTCCGCCCAGGGGATCAGGGTGCCGCCATCGGCGAGGTTATAGGTATAGGCAATGCGCGGCCCGGCGCGCACATCGCCTTCCGATACCGTTTGTGCCGCGATCCGGTTGCCCAGACTGTCCGTATAGGCCTTTTGCTTCTCACCGATATACTGCACCTTGATGCCAGGACGGATGGTCCAGTCGCCGTAATCAAAGTCGCCGCTCAGCTTGCCGCTGACGAACCAGCGGGTGGTCTTGAATTTATCCGTATAGGTGCCCACAGGCGTGATATCGTTGGAGGAACGCCCCGCACGCGCCTGCACGTCCAGATAAAGGGCCTCACCAAAGCGCAAGGCCGCGTAAGGCCCGACCATCCAGCCCTGGCCCTTAACGTGGCCATTGGTGTCGTAGTCTTTCTTCAGCCAATCGTACTGGGCCATCAGGCCGATGAGAACGTCTGGGGTGATCAGATAGTCGGCGCCCAGATAGACAACCCCGAACCTGCCGTCCTTGTTGTTGCGGCTATCAAAGCGCGCAATACGCCCTTCGATCCACACATCCCAGCGCATCTGCGGCGTCCCGGAAGCCTCGCTCACATCGCCAATATCCCCCGACATGATATCGTCGTCATCACCGATATCGGCGCCGAACAGCCCCGTTTGTCGCAGACGACTGGTGCTGGCGGCAAAGGCGATGGCATCGTCGGTGACGCTGACATCGCCGGGCAGGGAGGTGCGCAGGTCCATGGAAAAGGCGGAGGCGGTGGCGTCTTGCGACTTGCCCAGATTGACGCTGAGAGTACCGCCGACCTGGCCGCTGCGGCCCCCTGGGCGCAGGCGGTTCAGGCGGCTGTCCATATCCACCCCATGGGCGAGCAGCATGGCGTTGCGGTCCCCCAGATAGTCCGCCACCATCTGCCGTGTCTTCTGCGCCGTCGCAACCGAAGCCTTATTGCTTGCGCTGAACGTACACGTGATCGTCTCGCCAATATCCAGACCGATAGTGGCCTGGCGCTTTGCCAGATCGGTTGTCGTTGCTGTTGCTGGGTTGGTATCCCCTGTACAGGAGACGCTGTCCAGGTCATAGCCGGTACCGGCAAAATCCGCTGCGGTGATGGTGTAAGTGTCTGCATCGACATCCGCATAGACATCGTTGGCTAGCCCTGTGACGGCAATATCAAATTTCGTGCCGTGGGTGCCTAGCGCCTTGTCGGACGTAAAGCCATGGGTCAACCCCTTGCCACCACCGGTAAGCTGCAACTGGACGATAATTCGCCCCTTGTTGGCTGCAGGAGACGGCGCATTTCGCGTCGCAGTTGAGAGCGGCGCAATGACTGTAATGGAAAATGTCCTGATCACCTTTTGCTGATTGGCTCCCTGGCCCTGGGTTACGGTCATGGTGACCCGATAGATTCCAGGAGGCAGGTATCCGGTACTGTCTTGCGCAATGTTATTCCACGTCGGTACGGGCCCTGAATGCCCTGTTGGCGCAGATGGTGGCGCGCCCGCCGGTGGGTTTTTGGTCGGCTTGCCGTTTCTGACCTGAACAACTCTGTAGATCACTACAGGTTCCTGCTGCGCACCGTCGCCCTTCTCAACCTTGCCGAAGGTGGCTGCTTTGAAGTCAACCTGAGCGGTGTCGGGCGGCTGGCCTGTCCCCGGTCCTTGCTTTTGCGCCGTAAACTGCTTCGGCGTACCGCCTGTTGGCGGTGTGATCTTTGGTGGCTTGGCCATAATGGTGAGAGTTGCTGTGCCGATTTGGTCGCCTTGGAAATCATCCTTGTTGGTTGGAACAAACTCCGCCGTGACGGTGCCGGTGAACTCATTCTGTGGCGTATTGAAGGTGCAGGTGGCAGCGAAGGTGGTGCCGCTGGGTGTGGCCACACCAGACCCTAGAGGCTGGTCATTGCCCCCTGGTCCTTGGCACGTCACGCCCTGTGGTAATCCGCTAAACTTTACCGTACCGCTATTCCGACCAATCCCGTCCCCGGTGACCTGAGCGATAACACTGATCTGCTTGCCATCGCCAACCGTTGCAGGGTCGGCGTCGATATCCTGATCTGAAGCATCATAATCCACGTCAACCTTAACCGTGACGCCGGCGGGTGGTGGATTTTGCCCCCCATTGTTCCCGGGATTAGTCCCCGGCGCCGCCGGGTTGACGGTGAGGGTTAACGGCGGACCATTGGGCGGCTGACCATTGGGCGGCTGACCATTAGTTGACGAATCCTGGTAGTCCTTAGTTGTGTCATTACCATTGCCGCCGGCGAATGTGGCGTTAAGCGTCACATCCCCCGCCGTCGCCGGTGCGGTGGCCGTGCACACGTATACTCCATCACGTGATATCTCATACTCATACGTGCAGCCTTGTCCGGGGGCAGTGATAATCCCGATGCCTTTGAGTTGCACATCTCCGGCTGCCTTGCCAGGTACATTTCTGACACTCGGGCTACCGCCGACGGTCTCCAATGCCTGTACCCGAACGCGGACAGTGAATGCAGCCCCTGCTGTTGCTGTCGCGCTGTAAATTTGCCCGTTATTCCTGTCCCAAAATCCGATAGACGTAGTGGAGGCCCTGATCGGGACAGTCAGGTCTTTGGTTTTCGCGGTGAACGGGGCACTCCCAGGATTGTAAGCGGCCCTCAGGGTGAGACTTCCGGCTTCGGTAATCCTGTCCTCGAGAATGAAGCAGCTGGCGATACCGTCATCGACACCTGTTACATTCGTAAGAGCGCTGCAGCGTATAGCTGAGGATAATTGATTGCCTCCTATGTGTGTAATGGATACAGTTCCTTTGGTAACAGCCGCGTTACCTGTTGTTCTCTGAACGCGCACGTAGACAGGATAAATAAAACCTGTCGCGGCTTGATTCACTTTAACTTGCGTATTCAGTTCTGTTGTGCTCGTGGCGGACGTGACAAACTTCAGCTCCACGTCCTTCTTCACCACCGCGGGGGTGTTGATTGTCAGGGATTTTGACTGTCTATCCCCTTGCGCATTCGTAAATCCGGACTTGCGGAATTCAGCCTTCAACGTGTGCTGACCGGCCCCATTCAGCCCCTTGTTAATCGTGCAAAATAACCCACGCCCGCCTACGGTGAAAGCATAAGCATCGCACGTGAGAGAGGTGGCAGGTATGGTATTGGTTTTTCTATTATATTCATCGTGGAGCACGATAGCACCACCGATGAGTTCCGCTTCAAGGAGCCTCTGGGGAGGGTTTGTTTTCTTTTCTACCGACACATAGACTGTGAAGCTATCCCCTGCATTTGTATCAGGGAGATTGCCGGTTATGTCCGAACCGTCGGCGTTTACGAACCTGGTGGTCACCGCAACAGGCGGCGCCGCGCCGGGCGCTATGACCGGAAGGCTCAGGGTTTCGGTTTTCGCGTTGAAGCGATTAGTAGTAGGGGTGTACTTGACCGTCAGCTCAAGGTCTCCGGCCTGGGTCAAATGCTTCGCGGGAATGAGGCAATCGGCGACGCCACTAAGAAGATTTGGGCGGCCGCAGTTTATAGACGGGTTTAATTGATTGCCTCCTATGTGTGTAATGGATACCTCTCCGAAGGCAACGGTCGCCTTGCCGGCTGCGCCGGCCACTGCTTCCTGAACGCGCACGTGGGCCGTGAAGCTAGAATTCTCCTTGGCTTTAAACCTATCCTGCGAATTCGATGTCAGTTCTGTCGTTCTCGTGCGGGACTCAACAAGCACCAGCTCGACGTCCTTCTTCACCACCGCGGGGGTGTTGACTGTCAGGGATTTTGACTGTCTATCCGTATCCGCATTCGTGAATCCAGATTTGCTGAATTCAGCCTTTAATGTGTGCAGACCGGCCCCGTTCAGCCCATTGTCAATCGTGCAAGCGAACCCATGGCCGCTTATGGTGAAAGCATGAACGCTGCATGTGGAAGATATAGTATTGGTGTTGACATTATATTGATCGTGAAGCGCGATAGAACCGCCGGTGAGTTCTGTTTGGGAGAGCCTCTGGGCAAGGTTTCCTTTCTTTTCTACCGACACATAGACCGTAAATTTTTCCCTTTCATTTTTCTCAGGGAGATTGCCTTGTATGTCCGAACCGTCGGCGTTTACGAACCTGGTGGTCACCGCAACAGGCGGCGCTTCGCGGGTGAGGGTGAGCTGATCTGCTTCGATTACCGTGGAGGTATCGTACTTTTTGTTGTTTCCTTTTCGGTCATCCTCATAGGTCACCGTAAGGACCACAGATTGCCCGGCGGCGGGAAGATCCTGTCTCCCTATGGTGCAGGTAAAAACACCGTTGGTGTCAGGCCTGGTGCAGGTCGGCGTGGATCTCCATGAGGAACTGTCGGCCTTGCCAAGGCTGACACGGCCACCATTCACACGAGCCTGGGTTTTCGAATCCACAACCCAGACGTAAACATCGTATGAACTCGCCACCGCCGGGACTGTCGCGCTTCGAATGACAACTCTGTTTACTGCAGTACTATCAACAAACTTGGCGGTTGTCGCCGCCAGTGTCGCCGCCGGGTTGACGGTGAGGGTTAATGGCGGACCATTATTCCCTTGACCATCAGTTGTCGAATCCAGGTAGTCCTTGGTTGTGTCCTTACCATCGTCGCCGGTGAATGTGGCGTTAAGCGTCACAGGGCCCGTCGCCGGTGCGGTGGCCGTGCAGGTGTATAGTCCAAATCTTACATGCGTACAGCCTTGTCCAGCGGTAAACGTAATCCCTGTGCCACTGAGTGTCACGTCTCCGCCCCCAGACGGTACAGCTGTAATGCGGGGACTCCCGCCGCGGCCGGTCGTTCGTGCCAGTACCTGAACGCTGACGGTGAATTCGCGCCCTGCGGCGGCTGATGCTCCGGTAGCCTGCTGCCTCTGGCTCGTATCCCAAAATTGGATAGACGTGGTGGGGACTTTGACCGGAAGGCTCAGGTCTGTGGGTCCAGCCGCGTTGAAGTTCGATGCCGCCGCGGGGGTGTAGGTGGCCTTCAGGGTGAGGGTTCCGGCTTCGGTAATCCTGTCCTCGCGAATGATACATGTGGCGATACCGTCATCGACATTTCTTACACCCGTAAGAGCGCTGCAGCGTATAGCTGGGGATAATTGATTGCCTCCTATGTGTGTAATGGATACAGAGCCTTCGGTAACGGCCTTCTTGCCTGCGGCTGTTTCCTGAACGCGCACGAAAGCCGCGTAGCCAAAACCTACCGTGGCTTTAAACCTATCATCCGAACCTGCTGTCAGTGGTGCCGTGCTCGTGCCGGACTCAACAAGCACCAGCTCCACGTCCGTCTTCGCCGCCGGCGCGGGGGTGAGGTTAAGGGTTAATGACGGACCATTACCGGGGGTAGCTGTTGCCGAATCCGTGTAGTTCTGCGGATTTGCACTGCCGGTGAATGTGGCGTTAAGCGTCACATTGCCCGCCGTCGCCGGTGCGGTTGCCGTGCAGGTGTATATTCCATTACTGTCATAAGTACAGCCTTGTCCTGTGGCAGTGGTAATCCCGGTGCCACTGAGTGTCACGGATCCGACCCCCTGGGGTAAAGTGGCGGTGTTCGTGCCGTTGTACCCCAGTACCCGAACGTGGACAGTGAATGGAGCCCCTGCTACTGCTGTTATCGGTGCTGAAACTCTGCTACCCCTACCTCCTCTTGCTTGCGCATCCCAAAATTCGATAAACGTCGTGGCGGCCTTGACCGGAAGGCTCAGGTCTGTGGTTTTCGCGTTGAAGTTCGATACCGCCCCAGGAGTGTAGGTGGCCGTCAGGGTGAGGGTTCCGACTTTGGTAATCTGCGCCTCGGGAATGCTACACGAGAAGACGCCGTTCGACTCCAATGAGCAATCGATAGGCTGGGCTAAATTATTGTTTCCTATGGCGCTAATTCTCACACTACCGTCGTCAACGGCGTCACCACTTCCGTCTTCCTGAACGCGCACGTGAGCCATGAAGCGAAAACCCACCGTGGCTTTATAAATATCCGGCGAATCTCTTTTCAGTTCTGTCGCCCCCCCGGTATCGGTAACAAGCTTCAGCTCCACGTCCGTCTTCGTCGGGGTGGCGGCTTTTATTGGAATGGTCAGGCTTGTGGGTCCAGCATTGCTGTAGCCCGAGCCTCGCGCGGCGGTGTAGTTGGCCGTAAGGACGAGATTTGGCCTGGCCTCATCGATAATAAACCTCCCGGGAACGCTGCACGTATAGATGCCCGCACCATTACCTGCGGCACTGGAGCACCCCAACCTTGCCCCCCCCAAGCGTTGGCGTATGATCTGGTTTAACCCGGTGATGTCTACATTAACGGATAAATTTCCCCCGGCAACGCCCTTCTTGCCTGCGGCTGTTTCCTGAACGCGCACGTAGGCCGTGTAGAAACTACCCACCGTGGCTTGATTCGCAAGAGTATTCGTATCCAGTGGCGTTGGGTCGTTAGGACCGGTAACAAGCACCAACTCGACAGCATTCGCCGCCGGGTTGACGGTGAGGGTTAACGACCCACCATTGGGCGGCTGACCATCAGTTGCCGAATTCAGGTAGTCCTGAACATCGTCATCACCATCGCTGCCGGTGAATGTGGCGTTAAGCGTCACATTGCCCGCCGTCGCCCGTGCGGTGGCCGTGCAGGTGTATAGTCCAAGGTTACGGTCGTACGTACAGGTTATGGGACTAGGCCCGATGCCTGTGAGTTGCACCTCTCCGGCCCCAGACGGTACAGGGGTAGTGGCGCTCCCTACGCGGTCGGTCGTTTGTGCCACTACCCCAACGCGGACAGTGAATTCGGCCCCTGCGGTGGCTGTTGCGGTGTTAGTCCTCCGCCCCGAGCTATCCCAAAATGCGATAGACGTGGCGGAGGCCCTGACCGGAAGGCTCAGGTCTGTGGGTCCAGCCGCGTTGAAGTCCGATCCCTGCGCGGGGGTGTAGGTGGCCTTGAGGACGAGGGTTCCGACTTCGGTAATCTGCTCCGCGGGAATGGTACATGTGGCGACGCCACTACTATTCACATTGCCGCAGTTTATAGCCGGCGTTATTGGATTGCCGCCTATTTCTGTAATGGATACAGAGCCTTCGGTAACGGCCTTCTTGCCTGCGACTGTTTCCTGAACGCGCACGAAGGCCGTGTAGTCAAAACCCACCGCGGCTTTAAACCTATCATTCGAACCTGCTGTCAGTTCTGTTGTGCTCGTGCCGGACTCAACAAGCTTCAGCTCCACGGCCGTCTTCGCCGCCGGGTTGACGGTGAGGGTTAACGGCGGACCACTGGGTGTACTGACATCAGTATCAGTTGTCGAATCCAGGTAGTCCTGAGTTGTGTCACTACCATCGTCGCCGGTGAATGTGGCGTTAAGCGTTACATCCCCCGTCGTCGACGGTGCGGTGGCCGTGCAATTGTATATTCCAGCCAAATCATACGTACAGCCTTGTCCTGTGGCAAACGTAATCCCGGTGCCACTGAGTTCCACTTTTCCGGTCCCAGACGGTACACTTGTAGCGACGCTCCCGCTGCGGCTGGTCGTTCGTGCCAGTACCGCAACGCGGACAGCGAATGGAGCCCCCGCTGTTGCTGTCGCGCTGTCAATTTGCCCGTTGTCCCAAAATACGATAGACGTGGTGAGCGCCCTGACCAGAAGGTTCAGATCTTCGGTTTTCGCTTCGAACGCAGCCGTCCCAGGAGTGTAGGTGGCCTTGAGGACGAGGGTTCCGGCTTCGGTAATCCGCGACTTGGGAATGAGGCATCCGGCGATACCGTCATCGACACCTGTTACACCCGTAAGAGCGCCGCAGTTTATAGCCTGGGTTAATCGATTGCCGCCTATGTGTGTAATGGATACAGTGCCGCTGGTAACGGCCGCGTTACCTGTTGTTGTTTGCTGAACGCGCACGTAGGCCGCGTAGTCAAAACTCACCGCGGCTTTATCCGCATCCGGCGAATTCCCTGTCAGTGGTGCCGTGCTCGTGCCGGACTCAACAAGCACCAGCTCCACGGCCGTCTTCGCCGGGGCGGCGCGGGTGAGGGTGAGCTGATCTGTCGTGGAATCTTGGTACTTTTTGTCGCTCGTTGGGGGATCCTTATAGGTCGCCGTAACCACCAGGGGACTCGCGGTCGTGGGAAGATCCGCGTTCTGTATGGCGCAGATAAAAACGCCGGCGTCGGTTGGCCCGGTGCAATCCAGGTTCCGTTTACCGTTATTCCAATTCGTGTTGCCGGTCTTTGTAAGCGTGACCTCGCCGCGACCCACAGGATCAGTTCGAAACAGAACCTTGACGTAAACGTTGTACTCATCATCCCCCGCCGGGACTGTCGCCTTGCTAATGGCAGTTGCGCCAACTCCCTCGCTATCATAAAACATGGCGGTTGTAGGCGCCAGGCGGGTGAGCTTGAGGTCTTTTGTGGAGGAGTCCTGGTACTGTTTGCTGCCCCTCCCCCGGTTATCCGCATAGTCTGCCTTAACACTCAGATGGCCCCCATTGAGGGGAAGAGTGAATTGATTCATAGTGCAGGTAAAAATGCCGTTGTTATTAGTGTTTCTGCAAGTCGCCACCTGGCCTTGGCGCCAAGCAAGGTTGTCGGCCCTTTTAAGCGTGACGATGCCCGCATTCACAGGCTGCACTCCAGCCATAACCCTAACATAAACGTCGTATGATGATGTGGCCCTTGATGGGATTATCAAATTGGTCACTTCGGCTGTACTTAAAGCGCTTTCAACAAATGTGGCGGTTGTCCCCGTCAGGGTCGGCGCGGCCAGGACCGGAACAGCCAGGGGTCTGGGGGAACTGGTGTCGGCGAAGTCCGAGTCTTGCGCGGCGGTGTAGTTGGCCGTCAGGACGAGATTCCCGTTAGCTCCGGCTCGGGTAACCTCAGCCGCGGGGATGGTGCACGTGACGATACCATGGGTGTCATCAGGATCACCGCGGTTGGCGCACGTTATACCTTGTATGGCAGAGGCACCATTACCCGTACCAATGGTTCCTGTGACGGCTACCGTGCCGTCTGTTAAGACCTTTACCGGGCTGCTGTTCTCCCGGACCTGGACGTAAACCGGATAATCAAAACCCACCTGGGCCTTTTGGTTGTCGCGAAGTGGTGGAACCCGCGCAGTATTGCTTGCGGGACCATTCACAAACACCAGATCAACGGGCTTTTTGGTGGCGGTAAGCGTGTATTTCCCTTCGGCTATTACATTATTGGGGGATTGTTTAGTAGTATCAATAAGGTCGGCTGTGAATTCTCTGGCACTGAAAGGCTTCAACAATTTCACTTCGCAGAAGGCCGCAGACGAGCCCTGTTGGCTAACAACGGGAGCGGCCTCACAGTTCAGTACGCCTTGGCTATCGCGGCTTCCCCTTGTCACTTCATAGTCTGTGCCACGCCGAAAATCAGATTGATCCAATTGGAAATCCACCCGCAGATCAGAAATCGGCGCAGACGCGGGGGCGGTCACTCGCGCAAGCAACAGGACCTTCTGATCTGCCTCAACTGGTGATTTAGGCTGAACTTCAACCGTTAACCCATACGGGTTCGGGTTCGACGGGGCGCCAACAGTGCCGCCAAAGTGATTGCCGCCCTTAAGTACAATATTGCTCATCCTCACATGATTGCCCGTTGTGAGGCGCTCCAGGGTGGCGGTCATTTCCATGGCAGGATTGCTCCCCACAGCATCCACATCAACGGCGAGGTTGCAGCTTTCCCCGGCAGTCAGGGCAATTGTGTGTGTGCCCGTGCCGCCAACTTTTTTAACATTATCAATAGCTGTCGAGAAGCCCTTAAGCGTGCACGTCACCGTAACGCCACTCGTCAAAGGTGTACCACCACCCTTCGGATAGGCCCGAACCTTGATTGGCAGATTGGGCACCAATTCTCCCTGTGTTGTTCCCCACTTGCCGAAAAGGACAAATATCTCCCTATTTTCTGTGCGTGAGTCATTGTCATAAGTGGCCGCGATTATGGTCGATCTGAAAGTACACCGCTGCGCAGGCGGGCCCCTATCTGCAAATATGTAACCCACAGTAAGACCTCGCCTATCCCAAGATAGAGTGCTCGTATCTCGGTTGGCGCATGTGGTCTGTGTCTGTGTCTGCGCCTGGGCGCTGTCCACGCCCAAGCCGCCGAGGGTCAATACGGTCGCCGCCAAAAGCAACCCCGCCGCCACGGCGCGGCGCAAACCGCCCCGCCAGAGCCCCAGACTCATGAGACCCTGGCGCAAACCGGGCGCAGGGTTGTGGCTGGCCCTGTGGCCATGGCGATCGTGAGGTGTCTGCCGGGAATTCATCCTGTCCTCGCTCATGCTCGTATTCTCACTCATGGTCATGCTCTCGCTCCTCGTCGGCCGCGCCGACGCGAAAACGCGCCGCCCGGGTTGTTCGCTATGCGTTGGCCGCCCTGGCAGTTCAATCCGTTCTTGTTGTTCATGGCTTTTTTATGTTCCCGATTCATATCCCCAGCACTGTTGGCAGCTCCCCGGCACTGTTGGCAGCGCGCCTGAAACGGAAAAGTCGCCCCGGCCCCCTGTTGACCGATGGCGCCTCCCAGACGCTCAAACAAGCCGCCAGAAGGCCCCATGGCCTGCAACGAAAAACACCCGCATACGGCGCGTTACCGGAGGCGCTATACTGCATGGCATCCGGCGTTATCGGGTGCCCTACCCCGCGCCCTCAATTCCTTGCAACCGGCCGAAAGTGTCCCGCGAAAACAATAGCACACTAACGACGATTCGTTTGATATTTCGTTACACTTCTATATTCCCTTTTAACGGGTGAGAAACCCCTGTCAAGGCATCAGTGCCCTGTTGACGTTCCGCGAGGTGGAAAAATTGCGCAAAGTTGCAAATAGGCAACAATCCCCCATAACCCTCCGCGCACATCCTTAACAAAAGATTAACACCAGCGGTATGGACTTTCTGTACCCGCTGAGTTGCAGGCCTGCCTATTAACAGGCATCACCCTACCCGCTCCCCTTCGTGGGCCGCGCGCGCGGGCGGTACCCGCGGTACCCTATGAGTGACTGGGAGGGAAAGTGGGCGGCTATAGCGTGTCAGGTCTTATACCAGCGGTATTGGCTTTATGTACACGCCGACTGGTGTCCTGCCTTGATAACATACCTCTTTGACGCTAAGCCATGCGTCATTGTTAAGGACCCTTGGTATTAATAGACGTTTCTAAGTCATGTTTTCAGCCTGTTATGCACGATGCCTGGTGTTCTGATCGATCATGTATTTGGCGGCAATAAAGGCTGCCGCGGCACCGACGGTTCTGGCATTGCGGCCAATATGCCCGGCTTTAACGTCCAGCCTATAGACCCCTTGCAAATCCGTTTCGTTCAGTCTCCGGCGTGTCTGCGACACCAGCCGCTGCTTGACCGCAAGGGGGAACGCACCATCAATGACAGCCGCCTCGAAGTCAAGAACAGACAGGGAAGACACAATCGCATGGACCAGGTTCTTGGATGCTCTCGCTATCCATTGCGAAAGCCCGGGCTCGTACTCGCTCCAATCACCGTCTTGATGATAAAGTGCGAACGGATCGCCGCCTGCCAGCGCAATACTCCTCTCAAGCACCACCAGTGACGCATGATCGACCAGGCGATTGCCGCCTTTTTGCTCAGGGACACGCATGGGGCCAAAGCCGCCTGCGTTCTTTCTGCGACCGGGAAAAACGCTGCCATTAATGACAACACCGCCGCCAACAAATGTCCCAATGAAGAAGTAAAGCCAGTCCTGCCGATTGGCGTGCGGCGCAAAGACCTGTTCCGCCCGGCAGGCCGCCGTGCCGTCATTCTCAACAATAATCTCCCACGGTACGATTTTGCGTAAAGCCGCCTTTATGTCAAAATCGCGCCAAGTGTCCATCTGCTCTTTTGGGGCGCCAAATTCTTGCGTCCAACTCCAAAGCTCAAACGGCATGGCAACCGCCATGCCGGAAATCGACTTTCTGCTCTTTTTTGCTGATCGCAAAACGCTTGTGAGTTCGGCTCTAAAAAACCCAATCGTTCCGTCGGGTGTCGGAAAGGGAACGGCCTGGCTTCGGCTTGATACAATCTCACCTGCGAAATTAACCACCGCCACTTCAATACTACGACGGCCAATCTTCAAAGAAACGTAGTGATGCGCATCCGCATTGATGCTCAGGGGCGTCGAAGGTTGTCCGATGCGTCCGCGAATCGGTTTCCCCTTGAGAAGTAGCCCCTCCGCCTCAAGAGCCCTAAAAATGACCGATGTGGCGTTTGCGGACAGACCCGTGGCGCGCGTCGCCTGCGCCTTTGTCAGGGAACCGTGTTCGCGAACAAGTTGCAACACAAGGCGCTCGTTATGGCTCCGCACTTCGACCTGGTTGGTGCCTCGGTAGGGGTTTTTGCCAAGCCGTTGCTCTTTGTTTTCTTCGTTCATGGCACGTTTTTTGCGCTTGGTGCAGCGACATTGCAAGCATTTTTTGGGCGCAAGCCAAATCGCAGCCGTGGTGAGTCAGGTCGAACGATAATTGCTAATTCATCACGAAGTAAGTATTGACAGCGACACATAGCAAACGCTATTAGAAGTAATGACAAAAGGCCGTCAATGGGAGGACGCAAACCAACCGGGTGAAACCAAACACGCAAACCACCCGCCGTTGTCAGCCTTGCCGAAACGCTCGCTTCGCCGTGGTGGATCACCGCCACAATGCGCAGCAAAACAATACCATTGGGAGACCATCATGAAAAAACTTTTGATCGGCGCGGCAGCTTTGGCCTTGTCGCTGCCATTCGCACGAGCAACCGCAGCTGAAACCAGCGCTTGCCTGATTACAAAAGATGATTCCAACCCGTTCTTCGTAAAAATGCGCGAAGGCGCAACCGCCAAAGCCAAGGAAATCGGCGTAACGCTGAAGGCCTTCGCCGGTAAGTTCGACGGTGACCATGAAACGCAGGTGCAGGCCATCGAGACCTGCATTCTTGATGGTGCCGGTGGCATTTTGCTGACCGCATCCGACACCTCTTCAATCGGCGCGGCCGTAAAGCAGGCACGCGACGCCGGTCTGGTTGTCATTGCCCTCGATACGCCGCTCGATCCGGTGGATACCGCAGACGCGACATTCGCCACCGATAACTACCTTGCCGGCCTCCTGATTGGCCGGTGGGCCAAAGGCCATATGGGCGATGCCGCCGCTGACGCCAAGATCGGCTTGCTGAACATCAATATTTCGCAACCAACCGTTGGCGTGCTTCGCAACCAAGGCTTCCTTGAAGGCTTTGGCGTGGACATCGGCGATCCCAGCAAGTGGGGCGATGAAACCGACCCGCGTATCGTTGGACATGAAATCTCCAATGGCAATGCCGAAGGTGGCCGCAAGGGCATGGAAAACCTGCTGGCAATCGATCCTGAAATCAACGTGGTCTATACCATCAACGAACCAGCCGCCGCTGGCGCTTATGAAGCGCTCAAGGCCCTGGGTCGGGAAGATGACGTGGTTATCGTTTCAGTTGATGGCGGCTGCCCGGGTGTACGGGATGTGAAGGCGGGTGTTATCGATGCGACAAGCCAACAGTATCCCCTGATGATGGCCGCCCTCGGGGTCGAGGCCATCAAGGCCTGGGCACAAGACCGCGTGAAGCCAGCGACGACGCCAGGCAAAGACTTCTTCGACACCGGTGTCGGACTCATCACCGCCAGCCCCGTTGACGGCGTTGACTCCATTTCAGTGGAAGAAGGCCTGAAGCTCTGCTGGGGCTAATACCAGCGATAATGGCTTGTTGTACGCCTTTTACACGTTGTGCACGCTGACTTGCGGGAGGCGCGGTAAGCGCTTCCCGCTCCTCACGATGCACCCAAAACCACGTAATGCGTAATACCAAGGGCCCATGCATGAGCGTCAATCAGGTGTGTTATCAAGGCCCCACCCCAGTCGGCGGGTAAATAAAGCCCATACCGCTGGTATAATTTCCACAACCCGGTAGCCGCGCGATAAGGAGGAGCCATGTCTGACCCAAAGCAAAGCGGCCAGGAATTTGAAGCTGCGGCCAGCCGAAGCGAAGCGGTGGCACAGTTCGAAGATCACCGGCGTGGTTTCGTCGGCCAGGTGCAGCACATCCTGCACGTCAACCCGTCCTTTGTGCCCCTGATCGTCCTGCTGGCAGCCATTATCGTTTTCGGCCTGCTGCTTGGGCCCAAGTTCTTCTCGCCTTTTGCGATGACATTGATCCTGCAACAGGTTCAGATCGTTGGCATCGTCGCTGCAGCGCAAAGCCTCATCATCCTGACCGCCGGCATCGACTTGAGTGTCGGTGCCATCATGGTCTTCTCGTCTGTGATTATGGGGCAGTTTACCTTCCGATACGGCATTCCCGCGCCCGTCGCCATTGTCTGTGGACTGGCAATCGGCACGGCAATAGGCGCCCTGAACGGTTGGCTTGTAAGCCGGGTCAAATTGCCGCCCTTCATCGTAACCCTGGGAATGTGGCAAATCGTTCTGGCCACCAACTTTCTGTACTCGGCGAACGAGACAATCCGCAGCCAGGATATCGAGGCGCAAGCGCCGTTCCTGCAGTTCTTTGGCTCCAAGTTTAGCGTAGGTGGTGCGACGTTCACAGTGGGGGTCGTATTCATGCTCCTTTTGATCCTCGGGTTGGCCTATGCGCTCCGCCACACCCCTTGGGGAAGACATGTCTACGCTGTTGGGGACGATCCCGAGGCTGCAGAACTCTCCGGCGTCAACGTCCACAAGACGCTTATGTCGGTCTACATGCTCTCGGGCCTGATCTGTGCTTTTGCGGGCTGGGCTTTGATCGGGAGGATCGGCTCCATCTCACCAACCTCGGGGCAACTGGCCAATATCGAGAGCATCACTGCTGTTGTGATTGGGGGCATCTCACTCTTTGGCGGGCGCGGCTCCATCCTCGGATCGCTTTTTGGAGCCCTGATTGTCGGGGTGTTCACCCTTGGTCTGCGCCTTCTCGGCGCGGATGCGCAGTGGACCTTCCTCCTCATTGGACTTCTCATCATCATCGCTGTCGCGGTGGACCAGTGGATCAGAAAGGTATCAGGCTGATGTCGGATAGCACTCCTGTCGTGCAAGGCCGTGGAATTGTAAAGCGCTATGGCCACGTAACCGCAATTGACCACGCGGACTTCGAACTACGTCAAGGCGAGATCCTTGCCGTCATCGGAGACAACGGCGCTGGTAAATCCTCGATCGTCAAAGCGATCTGCGGCGCCACCATCCCCGACGAGGGCGAAATTCTGATCGAAGGCAAAAAGGTGAATTTCACGTCTCCGATCGACGCCCGCAACATGGGAATCGAGATCGTCTATCAGCAACTCGCCATGTCGCCCGCACTGTCAATTGCGGATAACATGTTCATGGGCCGCGAGATCCGTAAACAGGGCTTCATGGGCAAGTACCTGTGGCAGCTCGACCGTGCGGCCATGCAGACGTTCGCCCGCGACAAGCTCACGGAGCTTGGACTTATGACGGTGCAGTCCATCAACCAGGCCGTGGAGACGCTTTCAGGTGGTCAGCGTCAGGGTGTCGCTGTGGCAAGGGCGGCGGCGTTCGCATCAAAATTCATCATTATGGATGAACCCACGGCCGCACTGGGCGTGAAGGAGAGCCGCCGCGTTCTGGAACTCATTCAAGACGTTAAGGCGCGAGGTATCCCGATCATTCTGATCAGCCACAACATGCCGCATGTGTTCGAAGTCGCCGATCGCATCCATATCCACCGGCTCGGCAAGCGCCTTTGCACTGTGGATCCCAAATCGATCTCCATGTCGGATGCGGTGGCTCTGATGACGGGGGCAATGACGCCGCAAGACGCTGGCGTCGCGGCATGATGGCTTCAACGCTTGAACAGGATGTAGAAAGTGTCTGCGACCTTGTGCACAGCAGAATGCAGGCAGATCAGCGCACCATCATTGGCGTTGCCGGTCCGCCCGCATCCGGCAAGTCGACGCTTGCGGAAAGTGTCGTGCAGCGTCTCAACGGTGACAACACAACGGCATTCCCGATGGCCGCTCTGTTGCCCATGGACGGCTATCATTTGGACAATCGGATTCTCGAATCCCGTGGTCTCCTGACCAGGAAAGGCGCGCCGGAGACATTTGATGCGCGAGGGTTTTGTGACGCCGTCAAGAGGCTGAAGGCCGCGACGCGAGAAACCTATCATCCGAGGTTCGACCGGCAGATGGATCTGTCAATCGCTCAATCCATCGTGATCCATCCCGAAACACCTATAGTTGTCGTGGAGGGAAATTACCTTCTGCTGAATTCCAAACCATGGGACAGCCTGGCGCGAGAGTTCGCGGCGACAGTCTTTGTTTGCCCTTCAAGAGAGGCCATTCTCGATCGCCTTAAACAGCGATGGCTAAAGCACGGCTTGGACGTGGAAGCTGCCGTGTTGAGGGCAAAAGGCAGTGACCTTCCAAACGCTGAGCTCGTCATAGGCGAAAGCCGCGACGCCGACATGCTGATCACGCAGAACTACACGGAATTTGGTGTGCGCTACGCCTATTAAAACCTGACACGCTCTAGATCAGCATGGGTTTAGGTGTACCCATTTTGCTATGGGGACAACTAAACCCATAGAGCTGATCGCCCTCTAACCCTATAGCAAAATGCGAGACGAATACGGGAGTGCCCATCAATCCCATTAAACGCATTTTGCTATAGCTCATGCCCGTCATAACGAGAAGCGTCGGTCGCTTTATACTTACGGACAAAACCGTGTGCCCGATCAATCGAAATGTGATCCTTGTAGCCAAACACGGGAATAGCCAGATCAACGGGCTTCAAATCGGGACGGGAGGGATTGGTTTTCGCCTTGGTATACTTGACCATCCGGCGGGCATCGCGATCCTTTTGCGCCAGTTTGCGCGGCCTATTGCGCCAGGCCTTGGGAATATCGCCAGCCTTGACGATCTCCTTTTCCTCATGGCTCATGCGCTGGCGTGGTGCCTGGACAATGGTCGCGTCCACGATCTGACCACTCATGGCCAGGTAGCCATTGTCCTTTAGGTGCGCGTCAAAGCGATCAAACAACACCTTGATCGCATCGGCCTTCGTCAAGGCCTCGCGAAACCGCCGAGCACCCTTTCGGCAGCATCAAGCAATGGATGTATCAGGGCGCCTTCCTCATGCGACGCCTGGAAAACGTCCGGGCTGAGTTCAGACCAACAGCCCTCGCCTACAATATCCGCCGCGCCATCACCCTCGTTGGCATCCCGGCCCTCATCGCCGCTGCCGGGTCATGAACCGCCATTGTGACGCCAAAACCGCTAAATGCCTCCCCCGAAGCTAAAAAAACCGCCTCTCCAGGCCAACAAAGCCAATCAAGACAAGTTTTCAGCGCCAAACGTGAAATCCAGCAAAATCCCAAAATCAAACAGCGTTTTCACACAGTCTGGGGAATTTATCTGACCCCGCCACGACGTTGACAAAATAGCATGAATAATTTAGCATTAGCGGCACCGATTAATTCAGGCGTAGATTGCGACCAAGTACTAAAATTGAAATAGCAATAAGATCAAGCCAATAACTTTATATTTCGCGTTCTCGCCTTGTGTCTTAGAGTCTGACACAAAATTAAGTTATTGATTTTATTGCCCTTGCAACAAATCTTGATTGTTGCCTGATGGCGGCGATTGTAAGCCAAGCATGGGATGAGGATAGGGACTTTTCCCAGTCCTTTGCAAACCTTCTGCAACGCCCCAGCCAGGCGAAGGTCCGCTCAACCACCCAACGCCTTGCTAATCCGATTGCCGAGCAAATGTCTCATATGCGTCCCTCGCTGCCACCTGGTCTTTTGCATGCAGCAAGACGTAATCATGATCGCGGTTATAGCGATATCGCACTTTTTGAAGTGGGTCAGGTATTTAGCGATAACACGCCTGAGGGGCAGAAGACTTGCGCTGGCGGCGTGCGCGGCAGCACCCAGCGTTTAGGCGGTGGCGGTCGCCACTGGCGCGGTGGCACGCGCGCGGTCGATGTTTTCGATGTCAAGGCAGATGCCTTGAGCCTTATAGAAGCAACGGGCCTGTATGCTCGCAAGGTACAGATTATCAAAGGCGCTCCATCGTGGTTTCATCCTGGCCGCTCAGGGGTTATTCAGCTGGGGCCACAACGGCGTTTAGGCGCTTTCGGCGAGGTGCATCCTGGCATTGTTCAGGCGCTTGATATGAGCGGCTCGCCTACGAGATTTATAAATGGGTTCACTACGATTTATGTCACTGACTTTTGCGTCGGCGGGTGAATCTCAGCGGACGACGGTGTTTCTCGTCTATCTTTTCCTATCACTGATGGCAGAGCTGTTCATTGGAAATGCCTTCAAATTCGTGGCCTTTGAACTGTCTCATTCTCGCTCGGTCGTCTCGCTTGTCGGCTCTTTCTCGGCTTTGGCATTTATTTCGCTTGGGCTGTTTTCAGGAATTGTGGTTGATGCATACTCGCGGCGTTTCTTCGCCGTATTCCATTTGCTGGCTTTCACCGCTATTTCGGTAGTATTTTACCTTCTTTATGAAGTTGGCATTGTCTCCGTTTATCTGCTTTTCGCTTTCATCCTGCTGCATGAGTTCTCGTCCGCGCTACATAAGGCGGCAAATAATATAATATTCTTCGATTTGTGTGGCACCAGAAACCTTACACGATGGATTAGCCGAAGAAGCATTACCTTTACGGCGGCGTCGATGGCTGCCTCATTAATTCTTTCGATATTTGTGAGTAGTAACTCATTTCTTTTCGTCATCTACGCGGTTCTTTTAATGGCCGCATTTCTGATATTTCGTACGATAGGTTACACCGACCAGAATCAACGCCAAAGTTTTTCGGGTATTGGCGAAGCTCTGGTGTTTTTCCGGGGGCGTTTCCGCGCATTCCTCTACATTTGTCGTGAACGAGAGGCCCTTCTTTTTCTATTTGTGTTTTCTTTTTTGAAAACTTTCTTCATTTTCTGGCCAATGGCCTCTGGCGCGCTTTTTAAGTTCGGAATTGAAGACGATGCATCTCGGCGCCTCTATCTGATCGCCATCATTATCATGGATGTGGTCAGCATGACCACACTCTATGCCCTTGGGTGGAAAAAGAGTTACTCGAACCGATCCTTTGTCGCGGGGGCAGGGATCAGCGGTTTGGGTATAATGCTGTTTGCGATCGTTGAAGGGACTTTCCTCAACATCGTCACACTTTCGATAATGTATGTGGGATTGGCAGTTTCGCAGGTATCATCAGGTTATGTGCTGAGGATGGAATTGCCGCAAGCGCACCGAGCTCAAGGGCTCTCTTTCTCAGTCGTACCATATTATCTGGCTGATATTATATCCGGTATCACCTTTGCACTTTTGCTCATGGTATTTGGGGTTGAAACCCTGCTTTTCGGTGCCGGCGCAGGCATTTTTCTTTTTAGCGTATTGGCTATACCCTATGTCAATAAACTGGCCGTCACGGCGCGCCGCCAGTCCGATTCTGAAGGTTAGAGCATTTCAGTTCTTAAGTGAATCATTCTGACGGAGCGATTTTGCGACAAGATGGGCCTTAATACCAAGGGGCTTTGACAAGGACTCATGGATTAGCGTCAAAGAGGTATGTTCTCAAGGCCGTACACCAGTCGGCGTGTCTATAAAGCCCGTACCGCTGGCTTATACCAAGGGCCCTTGCCAATGACTCATGCCTTAGCGTCAAAGCGTTGTGTTATCAAGGCAGTACACCAGCCGGCGTGTCCATAAAGCCCATACCGCTGGTATTACCAAGGGCAAAATGGGTATAAGCCAACCCCATGCTGATCTAACCGCGCCTTCGGCTGTTAGTTTCATCCGTCTGCAACCGCATCGCTGGAGCGCGGCGTTTGCCAATATGGCCGTTCAAGACCGCGAGGCCGGGTTACGGATTTGCCCAGTCAGCAGCACTGATCCGGTGCGAATGGTGCGGCAGTTTCACTATGAATACCGCGCCGCAGATGCGGCGGCATCGCCCTGGCTCGCGCTTTCGGCATTGCTGCACGCAGCCGCGTCCGGGATGGAGGCCGAGATGACTTGCCCCACCCCAAGCAGCGGCGATCTGTCCACGCTGTCCGATACCGAACTCGCGGCAACAGGTGTCTCCCCCATGCCCCGAACCCCCGCTGCGGGGATGCTTAAAACTGATCAAATTTGGCTCATCTGCATTTAGAGGATGGACACCGGAGCGATCTCGTTGTGATAATCGCTCGACAAGGATCCGCGCTCGTCTCGGGCCCAATCGCTTGTTGCAAATTCAATGCCTTGGCCACTAGGAAACATCTGGACACCCCCATCAACTAGGGTTATTGGGCGTTATTGCATCGCCTGAGATGATATTGGCGGTTTGGCAGGGCCTCTTCGGTGGCCATTTTTGGCCTGGTGAGGCTATTGGGACTATATGAGTGGGATTTTCGGACTTCAGGCGCAGCTATGCCATTGCCGTTTGTCGCTGATGCAAGATCAGACGCTTCATGTTGTAGGCGAGATTGGCAAGTGTAATCTTGGTTTGCGCCCGTTTGATGCCAATGGTGCAGATGCACAGTCCCATCTTCGATTTCTGCTCAGCAAAGACATGCTCAACCCGGGCTCTGGTTTTAGATTTGGTGGCATTGCCCTTGGCAATGTTTGCGGGCATGGGCCGCCCCTTGGGCTTCTTGTGATGGACATGCGAAGTCCGGCCCATCTTCCCCAGCCATTTCTCGTTGGCTTTGGAGCGGTAAGCCGTATCGGCCCAGACACCGGAGGCGGTATTATCTCGCGTCACGATCTGTCTCAACACCTTGCCATCATGTCTGGCAGCGTCAGTGACCGCGAAGTTGCGAATGAAGCCGAAACGGCGGTCTACGACGATGTGGTTCTTGTAGCCAAAGGTTGGGATGGCGATGTCGGTTGCGTGTTTGCTACCGTCTTTCTTGGTCTTCGCCTTGGAGAACTTCACCGTCCATCTCGCATCGGTGTCCTTCTGGGCGGCTTTGGTCGGTTTGTCCGGCCATATCTCATCAGCCGACTTGCCCTGTTTGATCGCGGCCTTCTCGTCTTCATTGTTGCGTTGGCGTGGAGCCGATATCCGTGTCGCGTCCACGATCTGGCCACTCATCGCCAGATAGCCAGAGCCTTTCAACTACTTGACCTCGTACATTTAGGACAGGAGTATTACCGCCGCGCCGTGACTGAATGTTCGGGTCGTGAACGGCAGCGGGGCACGCTGGCGTTGCGCCTTGGCCTTGAGGCCTTAAAGCGCCTGCGTCAGATGATCGGTGAGAGCCCCGCATAAACGGGCCGCCGGATCTCGTACTACCCTCACCCTCACCCTCAGCCTGGACCCACCCTTAAAAGCCCTCCGGCTCCGTCCCCTCATAGCTATCATTACCATCATAGCCCTCGCCCCCATCATTAATGTTATCGCCTGAAGGCGCCTTCTTTGCGCGGCCGCGCGCTCGCGCTCTTGTGCCGCTTCCCTGTGCGAACTGCCGCTACCCTGTTGGCGCCTTCTTTCCGCGGCCTCCCTCTGTTGCTGCTGGCGGTACCGATCACGCTCTCGCGTAATCTGGCGGATAGCCTCGATCTCGCGCCGCCGCACCATATGTTCCAATTGCCTAATAATAATATCGCCAAGCAGATCGAAATTCATCACACGTAAAGCGTTTGGGGCCTCGCTCTTCAATGCTTCCTGATAACTTTTCTCATAGACTTTTTTTAACTCGGATTCACTGAAATGCTTACCGTACTCATCTAGCATCGCCTTTCTATAACTCTCGTAATAAATTTCCATTGTTGCAATTCGCCCACTTTGAATTCTCCCCTCCTCAGCGGCAGCTGTTGTTCTAATATCCTTGAGCATATCCTTCCAATGCTCAATTAATCTTCGACGCATGACGGGGTCTTCAACTATATGATCAGCATTTTCTATCAGGCGTACCAGCATTCCCTCGTGATCTATAATATCAGGCATGCCTAATCCTCTAGCCCTACTACCCCCACTCTTACCACGATTTCGTGACCCAAAGTTATGTCCACCCATTTCGTATTTCCTCCTTTTTCAACATACCATTACAACATCTACATGGAATTCAAACCGCTTAATACATATCACTGTTCATAAAATTTCTTCAATCCTAAATTATATTGTCTTGAGAAAGAATAATTCAATCCGCAAGGTTTATCTCTATCTAAATCATCTATAAATTCGATAGAAATAACTTCATTGTTATTTGTTTCGTATAGAAAATTGCACATAATTTTTCGTAAATTTATTTCAAATAAACATTCCATTCCGTGTAAATTATTAATATTACATATTTTATTGTTCCTTATGGTTTTATTGTAATTATCTGTGACTAATCCTATTAGGTTATTATATACTTTATCATCATCTGATATCGCAATTCTTTTCAAGCAATTAAATTTGCTTAAAGATTTTATACGTTCACAAAAATTTCTCACTTCAAGAAAATATCCCTTCGTGTCACTGTGTACATATATATTTAGAAGCAAAATGTAATAGCGAATAGGTAAGTTAAATCCTGAAATTATAGAATTTCTATAATATTTTAATGAATTCTTTAACCTAATTTCTTTATCTATATTATCGCTAAAGAAAAAATAATTCCCCAATCGTATACTTACAATTGATATATTGTATTTATTCAATTTATTTTCAATAATCTCGAGTTCTTTCAAATCTTTTTCTTCATCATACATAAGACTTATATCGAGATGTGCATTTAAAACTCCATTTTCAGCAGATCTAATTAAGTAATGCATATGCTTTTCTTTATCATATAGATCTCTGTTAATATCTGCATATATGCGGCTAACCAAATATTGCGCCAAACCAAAACCCTCATCAGCAAATTTTTTTATGCAACCAAAGAATTGGTTCCATTCACTATCTGTATTTGTTGACCAGTTTTTTTCTCCTATGGCGTAAATATACCTAAATAGAGCAACTTTGGCGCGTTCATCATGATTTTCAAATTCTTTGGTCATACTATTTATCCTGTTACAGGCATTATCAATTTCAAATTTAGTAACCCTGGATGATGATTTACTGCTCTTGATAAAGTTAATAGCAAGAAAAAATCCCACTCCCAAGCATATTATGCGGTTAAAGAATTTTCTTTTGTCGTTCATTTTTGTTCCTTTATAGCATTCACAAAGTCGGTAGCTCCAGCGCTTTTATTAGCGGATCAATACCGTGGCCACCTGTGAGGTCTCGATACCCATCCGCATTGTCATCAAGCACAAAGTAAACATTCTCGCTCACCCAGTAGCCTCTGTTGTGTGCGGTCCCGCCAGCCTGGCCCCAGTACTTGGGATCGGTGTAGACATAAGTCGCCCGGTTATCCCGCGGGCCATATGAGCCGGGGGAGTTGAACGTAATGGCTCTGCTGCGTGTGTTAGTGTCTTTGGAAAGGGCATATTGAGACAGGAAGCCGCCCAGGGAATGGCCGGTGTAGACGGTGCGTTGGACCGAATAGCCGCGTCGGCGTGCCTCTTCTCTGACCTGTCTTACGTATTGGTCGACGAGGCGTTGTTGGGCGCTGGAGCGTATCAGGTTTGAATAGAATCAATTCTGTTCAAATCCGACGCGCTCTAGGCCGGGTGGGATCTTTAACCGCTGGCGCCGCGACGAATGACAGCCGCGATCAGCATGATGCCGACCAATCCACTGGTTGTACCGGCTAGGAACCGAACCCAGGGCAGATGCGGTAAAAGGTTAAAGTGAATAAATGCCCCAAAGCCAAGGAAGCATCCGATCAGACACATCAGTATCGCAATGGCCATGCCGGGGCTTCGGTCTCCAAACACGGCGTCCAAAATCCAGCCGCAAGCCATTGAGAGGACGAGAAATATCGTCCATACGGTGAGATTCATCTCGTTCAGAATTGCTGCAATATTAATATCCATCTTGGGACCTCGCGTTGCCGGACCGAGGTTAGATCAGCATACGTTTAGGTGTACCCATTTTGCTATGGGGACAGCTAAACTTATAAAGCTGATGCCCTGAAATCTATAGCAAAATGCAAAAACAATGCTGAATGCTCGTGATTCCAACTAAACGCATTTTGCTATAGTGACCCGCCGCATGGCGGTAATGCGCTTAATCACGTCCAATTCTAACACCCTAGCACGATAATGATAGCAAAATACTACTTATTGTAAAGCGAACAGCTGGCCAGGTCCTGTTGACAAACCGGGTTCCCACGACGAGCAGATTGTGATTCCTTTATTGTGAAAGAGATTGATCATGGAAAGATCACTGCATTTGCGCTTGGATTTTCATTCGGTTGAACTGCGCAAGCTTGCGCGTCATTGCGGCCATCATCGCCTAAGCTGCCGTTTGCCGGCCATCGCCGCGGCTTACGACGGGATGAGCCGAGCAGATGCAGCCAGAGTTGGCGGCATGAGCCGTCAGACACCGCGCGATTGGGTTATGCGCTTCAACGAGGAAGGCGCAGACGGGCTGAAGCACCGCTTCAAGGGCAAGCCCCGGCGCAAGCTGACGGATGGCCAGCTTCGGCAGTTGGCGAACCTTGTTGAAGCCGGCCCCGATCTGGCTCGTGATGGTGTGGTTGGTTGGCGCAGGATTGATCTGCAACAGCTTATCAAGGAACGCTTTGGTGTCACCTATCATAAGCGCACCATTTGCAAGCTTCTGGATGTGCTTGGCTTTTCGAAATCGTCGTCGAGACCACCGCATCCTGAGCAGGATGAACGGGTCATACAGGCATTTAAAGAAACCTTCCCGCCACGCTTGCGGCCCCGGTAAGCCACCTGTCGAAGGGCACGGGAAAAGCAAACAGAGAAAGGACCCATGTTTGCCCGCCGAACGCGCGTATTGGTCAGACGAACCCGCGGGCACGGGTGTGGGCCAGAAGGAGAACAAGACCACGCAAGCCTGCTGATCCTCAAATCGGTGGAGAAGTGGAAAACCTGTCGGACGAAGGGCTGTGGGCAGGCTGATGCCCGTTCACAGAGAGGCCCAATTATATAAGAAAGGTCCGGCGATGCGCCTCACCGGACCTTAACCCCATCAATATACCCTGAGTCAGGGGCTAAAAACTCTCAACTCAACAGGCTACTCAAATCTGATTTACGCGATGGTACCGGGTACATGTGCGCAACACACGCAACTCAATATGACGCAACTCATACGCAGCAAAGACAACAACCAACAACCAAAAATACGAACAGCGCGATCATGCGTATACAGCGCGATCATGCGTATAAAGACGAATGCTTAACAAAATACCAACAAACTCACCACCTGACATAACTTTGAATTCCCATAGTTTTGGAATTGATGTGGTGTTTGCGATAGCTCTTGCGATGCGTCTATAGCAAAATGCGTTTCATTGGTATCATGGGCATTGCCGTATTTTTCGCGCATTTTGCTATAGATTCCAAGGCGATCAGCTTTATACGTTTAGTTGTCCCCATAGCAAAATGGGTATAACTAAACGTATGTTGATCTAATGATAAACGACTATTACCTGACAAGCGGGCCGAAGGGAGAACCTTTGGAAAATATCCAAATGCTCGGGAAAATTGCCGGACCGGTTTTGCAGTCGTGCTTACCGCTGCCCGGTCTGGTGGCAAGATGGCTAGCGCGCCATTCCGTTGATATCTCCGCGATGTCCGCGGACCGCCCAACCCCCCAAAACCGGGTCACTCTCAGGAACGGCCAAATCGTTCTCGACTGGAAGGGGTCCAACGGGGACGCCCACCTGGCGTTGGTGGCTAAACTTAAGCGGAAACTGCGCCAAGCCGGTTTTCCGATCGTATTGGCTCGCCCCTTTGATCGCCGCAACCCGTCGCACCAATGCGGCACGGCGCGCATGGGCAGCGACCCGAACTCAAGCGTCGTAGACCCGTTCTGCCGCAACCACAACCACTCCAACCTGTTCACCACCGATGCTTCAGTTCTGCCGACCTCGGCGGCTGTGAACCCGGCACTGACCATTGCCGCATTATCCCTTCGTGCCACTGACCATATGCAGCGGTCCGATCTGCTCGGGTGAGCTATGGATCGACAAAGGAAGAAAAAATGCCAAAAGAATATGACTTCATCATCGTCGGCGGCGGCTCGGCCGGATCCGTGCTTGCCGGGCGCCTGTCGGAGATCTCTTCAGCACAGATTCTATTGCTTGAGGCCGGAGGCAGCGATCGTCATCCATTCTACCACCTGCCCGCGGGTTTTGCGAAGATGACAAAGGGAATTGGATCCTGGGGATGGGATACGGTTCCGCAAAGGCACATGAAAAACAAAGTGTTTCGCTATACTCAGGCCAAGGTGATTGGGGGCGGATCGGCGATCAATGCACAGATTTACACACGTGGCAATGCACAGGACTATGACGACTGGCGCCAGATGGGTTGCAGGGGATGGGGCTACGACGACGTGCTGCCCTATTACCGCAAGGCCGAGGACAACGAGTGCTTCGACAACCAATACCACGGCAAGGGCGGCCCATTGGGGGTCAGTAACCCTCGCGCGCCGCTGCCGGTCTGCGAGGCCTATTTCGAGGCCGCCGCCGAACTGGGCATCCCGCGCAACATGGATATCAACGCGGATCAACAGGACGGCGTCTGTTATTACCAGCTGACCCAGCGCAACGTGCGCCGGTCCTCGGCGGCGATGGCTTATGTCGCGCCAAACCGCCACCGTAAGAACCTGACCGTCAAGCTGGGCGCGCAGGTAAAACGGCTGATCGTTGATGCAGACCGTGTCACCGGGGTCGAGATGTTCGACGGCACCCAGTTGGTGGCACAGAATGAGGTGCTGTTGTGTGGCGGGGCCGTCGGCTCGCCCCGGTTGTTGCAGCTGTCAGGCATCGGCCCCGCCGACGATCTGCGAGCGCTTGGGATTGACGTGCAGTATGACCAGCCGCAAGTCGGTGCAAACCTTCAAGATCACCTGGACCTCTACTGCATCAGCGAACTCAAGGGGCCTTACAGCTATGACCGTTATGCCAAGCCGCATTGGGCGGCGATTGCGGGGCTGCAATACATCTTTGGCCGGAAGGGGCCAGTGGCCTCGTCGCTATTTGAAACCGGCGGGTTCTGGTATGCCGATCCGGACGCCCGCTCCCCCGATATCCAGTTCCACCTGGGCCTAGGCACAGGGATCGAACATGGCGTCGCAGCGATGCCCCAGGGCGGGATCACCCTGAATTCCTGCTATCTGCGCCCGCGCTCCCGCGGCACAGTCCGGCTGCAAAGCGCCGATCCGGCCAAGGCGCCGCTGATCGACCCAAACTACCTTCAGGATCCCCTGGATCGGGATATGTCAATCCGTGGTCTGAAATTGGCACAAGAGATCCTTTCCCAATCACCATTGAGAAAATACATCTTGGCCGAGCGCCTGCCAGGCCCTGATATCAAAACCGACCAGGATTATTTTGGCTTTATCTCGGAGCACTCGAAGACCTCACACCACTGCGCTGGAACCTGTCGGATGGGGAATGACGGCGATGCAGTGGTCGATGTGAGGCTACGGTTCAATGGAATCGACGGGCTGCGCGTGGTCGACAACTCGATCATGCCAACTGTGATCTCATCGAACACGAATGCGGCGGCGATCATGATCGGCGAAAAGGCGGCCGATATGATAAAACAGGACTACAAGCTGAATTAAGGGATATACATGACCTGACATATGGTTCTCATCACCTTCAAACCGGATGCCACCCCCGAACGCATTGAAGGGCCTTTCGCCGAACTAGAGCGTGTCAGGTCTTGGTAGAATCAATTCTGTTTCTCGATTGGCAAGGAGACCCACAAGCAGGTACGCGCGGCCATGGTGGATTTGGGATACGTCTACAACCGCTCCGCTGCCAACATGCGCAAGTCAAATGCCGGGTTGATTGGACTCGTCATTAACGATCTTCGCAACCCGTTTTTCACTGAGTTCGCCACCTCTCTTCAAATGACGCTATCCGAAAAGGGATACGCTACTGTGCTCGCAAACACAGACGAAGATCCGAAATTGCAGGAACAGGTTGTCAATTCAATGATTGAGCACGGTGTGTCAGCACTCATCATTTGCCCGGCCTATGGGCAGACTGCAGCAACGTTTGATGCCGTTGCGCGTGCGGGCGTTCCGACAATGCAGTTGCTCAGGTGTGTCGACGATCGGCTCAATCAATTTCCATGCACGGCGCCTGACTATCCGTTGGGAAGCGAGAAAGCGGTGAGGCATTTGTTTGAAATGGGCGCGAGTCGCGTGGCTTTTGTTGGCGGCATGGAGGGGCGTGCAGGCACTCAAGAGAGAAAGTCCGGATACATGGATGTTTTAGGCGAGGTCGGGATGTCGCCGGTTGTTCTAACCGGTGAGGCAAGCCGCGACTTTGGGCGAAAAGCCGCAGCTCTGCTCTTCGAAAAACACCCCGCAGTCGATGCCGCCGTCTGCTATAATGACCTTGTTGCGCTAGGCATGCTCAGCGGCTTTCAGGAAATCGACCAGACAGTCGGAGACGACTTTCTGATCGTTGGTTTCGATGACATCGAAGAAGCCGCGCAAGTCTATCCAGCTATCTCATCGGTTAGTTGTGATATCGTGACAATTGGTGCGCAAGCGGCAGCAACCATTGTGAACTGGCTTGAAGAGAACAAAAGGCCGGCAAATGAAACTCGCACGCCGGTGAGGCTGTCCATTCGCCAGCCCAGCTTAGGCAATATCCAACCTAAATCCAAATGACAGCGTGTCTCGCTCTCTCTCATTAGATCAGCTTGGCGTTAGCTGTACCCATTTTGCTATGGGGCCAACTAACGCCAAGCTGATCTATATCCTGGGAGACTTATACCAGCGGTATTGGCTTTTTGTACACGCTGACTTGTGTGTCGTATTGATAAGACAACGGTTTTACGCTGGGCCAGGAGTCAAACGCAAGGCCCCTTGGTATTAGAGCCCAAACGAAATTAAAATCCGTTAATCAGAGTGCCTAGTTTCGCCACCACATTGCGCCGTAAAGGCGCCGTTGGCTGACCGCGCCGTATTCCTATATTGCCCACAATAGCGACTACACATCTCGTGATGCCCAATCCCCGCCATGCATCAGCCCTGCCTTCACAAGGCTCGCCGTGTTCTCGTATTTTTGCGATATATTTTCGTCGAATAATGACATTTCAGGATTTTTGTCAATAGAATCCCGATAAGACTTACACACTTTTCCGTCATCACAATGCTCTTTTCTCTCCACTTCAACGTCTACAGAAGCTTTGAAATCACCAAGAAATTTCTGGTGTAAAAGGGCGCCGCTTGTTTGCCCCTGCAACATCGCATCGCGATAAAGCCGCTTCGGACGTATAAAATGAGTTGAGCTTGTATACAACCTATCCGATTGCCACCTAGCCAAGGCAAATTTTGTTTGCACGATTTGGTAGTCCAGATTTCCACTAAGTCTTCTGTGCCTGGGGCCGCCAATCAATACAGGTAACCTATGTCGGTTGTTGCTGTCAAAAGTATATCCGGAACGATCAAAGTAGGCGCAAAGGAACAGGGGATCCATGCCGCTCTCATAAGGAGTAAACGCAATGCTCGTGCGCGGATACATATCGATCATTGGCGTGTGCAGGACAGGACTGCCCTTTTCATCCAAATAATCGAGAAAGCTGAAGAACGACCGCGTCTCCATTTCGGGATAGACAAAAAACTCGTCGCTATCGAGGGTCAGCACCCATTTGTTGTGGCAGTATCGATGGTTCAGATAATTGGCCCAGGCCATTCCGTGACGGGCCCTGGCATAAGAGAATGTCGTTGACCACACCGAGCAGTCCGGCTCGTGTTGCAGGATATCAAGAGAGCCGTCATCGGATCCGTTGTCGACTATGAGAAAATGCTGCACGCCAAGTTTGCGGTAATACTCGAGGAAATAGGGCAGCCGGACGGCGCCATTGCGCACCATCAAGGTCACCACCGCGCGCGCCTGTCGCAACTCTTGTCGCCGATGCGTCACGATCCGCAACTGCCGGGGCGCTTTTAACGCCGCCAGCGCCATTTCACGCGTCGGTCTGGTGATCACGCGACTCATCAGGCTCGTTGTTGCAAGGAGGGAATTCGACATTTTTACAACGCATCCGGTAAGTGGTCGGTGCGATTAAACCGCTTTCGGTGTGACCCAAGCAATAGCACACGTCCTGCGCCTTCGACTTTCAGGCTTGTGATATCCACCCTGGCAGCGACCTACTCTCCCGTGCCTTAAGACAAAGTACCATCGGCGCTGCAGCGCTTAACGACCGAGTTCGGGATGGGATCGGGTTTTTTCACTGCGCAATAACCACCAGGGCGGATATCAGAAGCCGGGAAGCCGGATAGCCGCAATATGCGCAGGCAAACGGCGCGGTTTGACTTCCAACAGCCAAACGCTCCCGCCACAGCAAACAGGCGCCGGGCAAGAGCCTCGTGTAAGGAAGAGATCATCTCAAGACACCGGCAAAATCATGTTATTTTGCAAATAACCTTAAATCCAGACTTAAATCTAGATTTGTAGGGCCGTTGATCACTCATTCTTTAATACCGGCTTTAATACCGGCTTTAATCCGATATTTTAATACCGGCTTCAAAACCTGAAATCCGAACTATCACTGAATGTCTAAGGCTTCAGATTTCCAGCTTCAAGGCTTCAAATTTTTGGTTTCTGGTTTCTGGTTCGGGTATTGATAAATGAGAGCAATCAAGCCAATCGAGCTATTAGTACCGGTAAGCTTCATACATTGCTGCATGTCCACATCCGGCCTATCAACGTGGTGGTCTTCCACGGCTCTCAAGGGAGACCTCGTTTTGAGGGGGGCTTCCCGCTTAGATGCTTTCAGCGGTTATCCCTTCCGTATATAGCTACCCTGCTATGCCGCTGGCGCGACAACAGGTCCACCAGAGATACGTCCACCCCGGTCCTCTCGTACTAGGGGCAGCTCCTCTCAAGTCTCCGACACCCACGGCAGATAGGGACCGAACTGTCTCGCGACGTTCTGAACCCAGCTCGCGTACCACTTTCATTGGCGAACAGCCAAACCCTTGGGACCTCCTCCAGCCCCAGGATGTGATGAGCCGACATCGAGGTGCCAAACACTGCCGTCGATATGGACTCTTGGGCAGTATCAGCCTGTTATCCCCGGCGTACCTTTTATCCGTTGAGCGATGGCCCTTCCACACGGGACCACCGGATCACTATGACCGTCTTTCGACTCTGCTCGACTTGTCAGTCTCGCAGTCAGGCAGGCTTATGCCATTGCACTCAACGAGCGATTTCCGACCGCTCTGAGCCTACCTTCGCGCGCCTCCGTTACGCTTTGGGAGGCGACCACCCCAGTCAAACTACCCACCACGCAATGTCCCGGATCCGGCTTCACGGATCGCGGTTAGACAACCATGACGATAAGAGTGGTATTTCATCTTGCGGCTCCACCACGGCTGGCGCCATGGCTTCAAAGCCTACCACTTATCCTACACATGCCAACACAATTGCCAGTGCGAAGTTGTAGTTAAGGTGCACGGGGTCTTTCCGTCTAACCGCAGGTACCCCGCATCTTCACGGGGAGTTCAATTTCACTGAGTCTGCGTTGGAGACAGTGGGGAAGTCGTTACGCCATTCGTGCAGGTCGGAACTTACCCGACAAGGAATTTCGCTCAATCTGTTACCTGAAGCCAGAAACCTGAGATCAGAATTCTTGCTTCACGGACCAGTCATTTCTGCTGGCCTCTGCATGTCGCCATGCAGTTCGGACTATATCTTCATTTATTCACGTATTCAAGAATTAGAATAAATGCTTGGCGTGTAGTCTCTGAGGATCCCTGGATATTTGGAAGATATTTGGGTTATCCGGGTTTCCTGCTGATTGTCTGCACCTCACACATTTTCACTGCCCTTAGAACACAATCACTGCCTTTGGGCGAGTAGTGGAGGATACTCAGAGTTTCCAGCATATAGCCAAGTTTTACTAAGGCTAGCGTATTTCGCTTGCGCAAAACAGAAAATCCGAATCCTGAAACGAAAAGCCCGAAATAAAACAATTCTGGTTTCCGGTTTCTGGTTTCCACTTTCTGTTAAAAATCGCAAGCGGCGATTTTTAACCTTAGGACCGTTATAGTTACGGCCGCCGTTTACCGGGGCTTCAATTCGGAGCTTGCACCCCTCCTTTTAACCTTCCGGCACCGGGCAGGCGTCAGACCCTATACGTCGCCTTGCGGCTTCGCAGAGCCCTATGTTTTTGATAAACAGTCGCCACCCCCTGGTCTGTGCCCCCCGCATCCGGTTGCCCGGACACGGGGCCCCCTTCTCCCGAAGTTACGGGGGCAATTTGCCGAGTTCCTTCAACGCAGTTCTCTCAAGCGCCTTGGTATGCTCTACCAGTCCACCTGTGTCGGTTTCGGGTACGGTCATGACAAAATGTCTGTGGGAGCTATTTCCTGGAACATCTTCGCAGCCCATCCAATCCAATAAGGATGAACAACTTACGATATTCGTCACTACCCACTGGCTGCAGAATATTAACTGCATTCCCATCGACTACGCCTTTCGGCCTTGCCTTAGGGGCCGGCTAACCCTGCGCAGATTAGCTTTACGCAGGAACCCTTGGACTTTCGGCGAGAGTGTCTCTCACACTCTTTATCGTTACTCATGTCAGCATTCGCACTTCTGATACCTCCAGGTGCCCTCGCGGGTCACCCTTCGCAGATTTACAGAACGCTCCGCTACCGCGCGCGCTTTACGCGCGCCAGAAGCCTGAAGCCTGAAACCAGAAGCCAGAAATTCTGTTATTTCCACTTCGCACGCAAACCACTGAGCATACGCGCAATCACAATATATTCCTGAATATTCCTGAATATTCCTGATTCCATTGTCGTTGTTTTTCACGGGGCAAATACCCCAGATCACGACAATAGTTCAACCAAACCTTCATTTCATCGGCAGATCCAATAGCCATCATCAGATAGCGCTTGAATTCAGGTGATGAGGCCCGTTGCCTGCCAAATCCTTCTGCTATATTGGCGCAGATTGATTTACTGGCACGGCGCATTTGGTTGCCAAGATCATATTGCTCAACTTTGGGCAATTGCGATGAATTGCAATGGATTTTCAAAGAAATGACATAAGCTTTCTGATAAACGATCAAATCGTCAAAATCCTTGACAACATTATCATTTTTCATCGTTCTTCATCGTTCTTCATCGTTCTTCCCAAGCTTTTTATCATGCTCAGACATCTTATTGTGCTCAGACGCCTTATTGTGCTCAGACATCTGCAACTTTCCAAACAGAATTCTGGTTTCTGGTTTCTGATTTCTGATTTCTGGCGCGTGCAAAGCACGCGCCCGCAGCTTCGGCATGTGGCTTGAGCCCCGTTACATCTTCGGCGCAAGAACCCTTATCTAGACCAGTGAGCTGTTACGCTTTCTTTAAATGATGGCTGCTTCTAAGCCAACATCCTGGTTGTCTTGGGGGTCTCACATCCTTTCCCACTTAGCCACAATTTAGGGGCCTTAG
>OZ245032.1:0-3220000 GCA_965224015.1 Hyphomicrobiales bacterium | reverse complement strand
TTAACATCACAAGAATCAAGGGATAAACATGGGGGGGCCGTTTTACTCCTCGGCCGGCATTTACCGCGTTTGTTATTATTTGCGCGCAGGGCGTTGCGTCGCCAGGGCGGGCATGCTTAAAATCGTGTTAACATTGCCTAAATCAGGTGTTAACAACGTCCGGACACGGCCCCCCTTGCGCCATTGGGGCCATTTTCGAGATTACTGGGAATGATATTGGCGTGCATGGACGGGCAAGGGCAAGGTATTAATCCTAGGTATTGTACGCAAGGGATTTGACGAATGGGGCTTACGCTGTACTTGAAGATTCAGGATTGGTTTGCCAGGCCGCGCCATTCACGAGAATCGCACGCCACTTCGCGCGCCTCTTTGCGGCCCGGCAGCGGCTACAGACGCGCCAATACGACTCCCCCTTTGCGCCTTAACAAGCGCTGGCTTGCGGGAACATTGCTGACAGCGCTCAGCGGGGCCACGCTTCTTGCTGGTGCGTTATATATATCCCTTGAGGGCAAGCCCCATTTTGCCGATATCCCCATACTTGCCTCTGTCGATAATACGGCCCCAAGCCTGGCAAGATCGGCGCAGGATCAAAAAGGCGATTGGATCACCGCAATACCGGCGCCGGGGGATATTCACTTTAGAAAGATTAAAGCCAGCATTCTGGCGAGGGATGGAACAAGTGATGTTGTCAAATCGCGAACCTTTGCGCATCTTGATCTTCCTTTGGTGGTAACGCAAACCCCGTTGTCGACATCTGTTCCCGCTTACGATCCGACCCGCTATGCCAGCGAACTTGCCCAGCCCTCCGATACGGCCGAAGAAGAACACATTCACAGCGCCCATATTGATGGCGAAGTCATGTTGCAGACCGTACCTTTTGACGACCAGACCCTGCCTCTGGACCCTAACGCCATTACCCCGAGCCCCCTGGTTTATCGCCAGGTGCTGGCAGCATTAGACCGCTCAGGCAAGTCCGTTCCGAGCCTAATACCAACGTTGTCGCCTGCAACAAAGACCAACGGCACAAACGTCAAGGACAGCGCACAACGCCAGGCCCATATTCGTATCGAAGAGGCCAACGTATCGACCTACCCGCAAACGCCGGCGCGCAACAAGGTGATTTCAGCGCTTGAGGAAAAAACCATTATCATTCAGCCGAACATGACACTTACCGGTCTCTTGTCCAAACATGGCAGCGAGCCTGCGGATGTTGAGGCCATCATGTCAGCCCTTTCCCCGGTCATGGCGGCCGAGGCCCTAAAGGCCGGACACCAGGTCGTTTTTGCCCTCGGCAACCCGCCCGGTGGTGGTGCCGTAAGGCCCTTGCGGGTTTCCATCTACGACGGCCGTTCACACCTTGCCAGCGTCGGGCAAACCGACAGCGGTCGCTATGTCCTTGCCAAAGCGCCTGTGGATACGGTCTTATCGGTTGCGCACACGGGTGCCATAAATAAAAGCGCGAAGCCGGCTCCCACAGTCAGTCTCTATCACAGTCTCATTCAAACCACGGCCCTGCGTGAGCTTGCCGATGACATGCGCCATGCCATCATTGCCATGTTTGCGTTCGATCTCGACCTGACGGCCAAGGCCGAACCGGGTGATCGGCTTGAGTTGCTGTATTCCATTGCCGAACCGGGGGGCGCATCCAAGGCCGGTGAAATCGTCTATGCCGCACTCATTCATGCGGGAAAACAGCATCAGCGGTTTCGTTTTTTTACACCTGATGATGCCCGTGCGGGTTATTACGACAGCGATGGCCAGTCAGTACGCAAGTTTTTGATCCGCAAGCCGGTTCCCAAAGGAAAGTTCTCTTCCGGTTATGGCAAGCGGCGACATCCCTTGTTGCGCCGCTCGCGTATGCACACAGGGGTTGACTGGTCGGCCCCATGGGGCACCCCCATCATCGCTGCTGGCAATGGAACGGTTGAGCGTGCCGGCTGGGCGGGAGGCTATGGTCACCAGTTGCGTATCAAACACGCCTATGGCTACACCACCACCTACTCGCACATGGCACGCTTTGCGCGCGGTATCAAAACCGGCGCCAAGGTCTCACTTGGCCAGGTCGTCGGTTATGTTGGTTCCACCGGCGTCTCCACGGGCCCGCATTTGCATTTCGAGGTTTGGATCAACGGCAAGCATGTGGATCCCATGCGCATCCGCCTGCCCCAGGGGCGCACCCTGTCAAACGCGCAAAAGGAACAGTTTTTTGTTCAGCGCAACCGGGTTAGACGCCTGATCCGCGAGAACCTGAAAACCGCGACCATCGCATCGCAATTTCCCTGATCTCCCGTCGCCGGTCATGGTGACTTCGAGCACCATCCAAGAAAATCGCATCTATTCGATTTTTGCGACTTGCGTTTTGATTTGCGCGATCGCGTCATCAAGGGTGATCTCATCGTCGATATAGCGGCGCACGACCTGATTATAGATCAAACTTGAGATGATCTTGGAAGCCCGGTTCAGCTTGCCTTCTTTCAATCCCCAGCGGTCGGCACGGCCAAGGCCGGCGACAATATCGTTGATGACATCCTGGGGGTACAAATCAGCAAGCGGCGCCTTGCGATCGACACCGACATCCAGCGATGCCCATTCTTTGACGAACTTCTCCGGATCCTTAGCGGTGCCGCGGCGCACGGGGAATTTCCCCTCCGGGGCGACGCGCAGAATGTAGCCATAGCCTTCGTCCAAAGCAAACTTGACGAAAGCAATCGCCGCATCCGTATCCGCATCGGTGGTAATGCCCATATAGCGAATGTCAGCATAACCGGCTCCGTCCGGATTTGAGGGTCCGGAGATCTTGGTCACAAAACCGGTTTTGCTGGCAAGCTCGCGACTGGTTGGGTCATTATTGATCGTCGGTGGCGCGCTGTCGCGCAAGCCGGCCAGTTCGTCCATGATAAACGGCGACCAGACAATCATCGCCGTCCTGCCGGCAAAATACAATTCGCGTGATTGCTTCCAGTACAGTTCGCCCGCGGGAGAGGCTTTCGCGGTGGCTTTATAAAGCTGTAACGTTTCCCTCAGTCTCTGGTCGCTGTCGTTGCCTACCGGCGAGTAGCCGTTGGCCAGAAACAGATGCTCAAGCACCTGCATCATGTAGACTTCATCGATCTTGGTGGCGCTGACAAAAGCGTGCATCGCGGGGGGATTGTGTAGCTTATCAATCGCTGCCTTGATGTTGGCAAAGGTATTGGGCGGTGCCAGGCCTGCGGCTTCAAAAAGGTCCTTGCGATAGACAACCATCTGCGTCCAGCCATCGACGGGAACGGTGGTATATTCGTTGTTGCCGGCACTGGCGATTTCCAGTGGCCGTGCGGCAAACGTGCCGGCGCCCAGATCCTCCACCACTTCGGTCGCAGCGCCCGTATCAAGGATGCCTGCCTCCGCCCACGGTTGGACAAACTGAATGGAATGATAGAGGACATCCGGCAGATTGCCGGCCGCGAACGCAGCTGTCACCCGCGTGTTCATTTCCTTTTCCGAAACAGGAACGACTTCAACATCATGGCCGGTTTTTGCGTTAAAGGCAGCGGCAAGCTGACGCTGTATTGCAAGGCGTTCCGGCTGTTCTTCGGGTGTCCAAAACGTGACCGTATCGGCCTGTGCGCAAGTGACAGCCATCAGGGCACCAATAGCTGCAACTGCTAATTTATGGAACATGATATCCTCCCGTATTACGAATTGGCGACTCTGAAATTGCGGTTTCAAGACTCAATCGGCGCATTCCGGCCGCGTGGGCGTGTGCATGGCAATACTATCGGATACAACGTTGTACCTGGTCAAGGGAATTTTCCTTCTTTTGCCGCTTTATACCAGCGGTATGGGCTTTATGTACACGCCGTCTGGTGTACTGCCTTGATAACACACTTACTTGACGCTAATCCATGAGTCATTGGCAAGGCCCCTTGGTATTATAGCACCCCAAACTCACGAAAATGATGAAAAAACAAGATTTTTGTTGACCCAACCCCCCGATACAACGTTATATCTTCTTGTCCAGGAGCGGGCAGAGAGATGCCTGTTAATAGAACTACCCACGTTTTGCCAAAGGACGGGCCCGGACAGATTGCCACCGGCGATCCCGGCAAGAGGTAATGGCCCAAGCTTACAGCACCACCCTGAAACAACCATATGAGCAACAATCGCAGTGGAAACGAACGCCCCACCCTTCATACCGTAGCCCTTGCCGCCGGCGTTTCTACTTCCACGGTAAGCCAGGTTTTGCGCGGGCGCGGACGTATTTCCGACCACACCCGGCGCAAGGTCATGCGAACGGTAGAGGAAATAAACTATGTCCAGGACCGCCGCGCTGCGGCCATGCGCTCTGGTGAATCGCGAGATATCGGATTGCTGATCCACAACATCGCCAACCCGTTCAACGCGGAAGTGGTGGTCGGGGCGAACGCCCATTTGCAGGAGCACGGTTATCTCGTTTATGTGCTCGATGCCCTCGATGACGTAAACCGGCAAGGGCGTTACCTGCGGACAATGCTTGCCGGCAGTCCAAGCGGATTACTATGGGTTCCGGCGCTGGAGACAGAAAAGCAAACCGTTGAGTGGATCAAGTCGCTGTGCCCTGTCACGGTTACCTTCTTGCGCTCTCTTGCCGATCATCCGTTTGATCATGTGGGTATTGATTCCACTTATGGGTCTATGATCGCCACGCGCCATCTGCTTGAGCTCGGCCACAAGCGCATTGCTTTTTTGGGTGGCAACTACAATAGCGAAACCCTGCATTGTCGCATCGGCGGATATGTTTCTGCATTGATGGCAGAAAGCACGGCAAATCCCCTGGTGCGCGTTTGTCCGGAAACCAAGGCTGATGCTCTGCAGGCAACTATTGACCTGTTGCGTGATCATCGGGACATTACCGGTATCGTTTGCAACTGCGATGTTATCGCCGCTGGAGCCATGCTCGGGATTGCCCGTTTGGGGATGACAGTGGGAGAAGATGTCTCGGTTGTTGGGTTTGACGACATTGAAGACGCCAAATTGTGGTCGCCACCGCTGACGACGATTTCTTCCGATCCCAAGGGCATTGGACAGCAACTTGCGGAAACGTTCCTGGCGCGCAGGGAAAACCGGCATGCGCCCATGCGGACTGTCACGTTGCCCGTGCGGCTGCAAGTCAGGGCCTCCAGCGGGCCGCCACAGGAAGGAGCGTTAGATGAAGGCTACTGAGCAGGATTTGCTGCGCGCCCGCAAACGCATAGGGCCCATTGAGAAGCGGGAGATGCGTCTCGCCTTTGCCATGCTGGCACCGACAGTTGTTGCTGTTTTGCTTGTCGTTCTGGTGCCGTTACTGGCCAATTTCTGGATCAGCGTCAAGCCTGTGGCACTGGCGGATCTGCGCAGCGCCAAGCCCTTGGTGCGTGAGCGCATCAGCGGTACGGTTGCCAAAGTCGGTGACAGTTTTTCTGTGCAATACCGGGTTCGCTCCAGTTCGCCGAAAGCGCCTGTGGACAACGTGGTTTTACGCGATGAGATTCCCCCCGGACTTGCGATCGCGCAGATTGATGAGCGCTGCCAGGTGCGTGGGACGCTTCTCAACTGCAATCTCGGCACCTTGGTCCCGCGCAAGCAACAGCGGCTGCAATTGACCCTGGTAGCCGAAGACGCGTTCTTTAGCGAGCAGCCGATATCGCCAAAGAAAACCGTGCCGCATGTGTCCGGAACCTCCGCGAACGCCTTAACCCGCTTCGACTTTACCCTTGATAATTTCCGCACGGTCTTTGATGCCACCGAGTTCTGGAGCGTTCTGTGGGTATCTATTGTTTATACAATCGGCGGCACGGGGGGAGCGCTGATTCTGGGTCTGTTCGCGGCACAATTGCTGATGAGTGCGTTTCCAGGACGCGCCTTCATGCGGGGATTGTTCCTCTTTCCCTATGTTTCTCCGGTAATTGCCGTAGCCTTTACGTGGATATTCCTGCTTGATCCGTTTTCCGGCACTATGAATGCCATTCTGCAAAGCTCCGGCGTGACCAGTGAGGCGATTAATTTTCTCGGCAAACGCGGCCTGGCCCTGTGGACCGTTATCGCGTTTGAGGCATGGCGCTATTTCCCTCTCGCGTTTCTGTTCATCCTTGCCCGCATGCAGTCCCTGTCCGCCGATTTAAACGAAGCCGCGGAGATGGATGGAGCAACACCGTTTCAAACATTTTGGCATATCTCCTTGCCGCAGTTGGTTGGCATTATCTCTACCCTGTTTTTATTGCGCTTCATCTGGACGTTCAACAAATTCGACGACATCTTTTTGCTAACAGGTGGCGCCTCGGGCACGCGCACGTTTACAGTCAACGTCTATGAGCAGGCCTTTGCTCTGTCCAATCTCGGTGCCGGCGCGGCTGTCGCTGTGGTGATCTTTTTCATGCTGGCCCTGTTTGTCACCATTTACTTCAAGTTTGTCCCCAAAGAGGAGGGCATGTGATGGGTCGCGGTCTTGCTCTGGGCGCTGTTCTCGGCCTTGTCTGGGGATTTGTTGTCTGCGTGGTCGTTGGGGTGTGTATTACCCTTGTATTCGGTATTCCTGCATCAATGACCGCCCCGGCGGCAACAATTGCCGGTCTTGCGGGCGCCTTGGCCTGGCTCTTTGCTGGCGATGGGGTTCGCTCGCCCTATTTACGCCTTGCGATAGGCATTCTCGTCTACATATTGCTGTTGTGCCTGCTGACCTATTTCGCCCCCCTTGGCCTTGGTTTGGGCGCGCGCCCATTTACGGCGGTCCTGGCGCTTCTGATTCTCGGCCTGGCCACTGTGGGGGCCGTGGCCCTGGCGTTTTCCGGCAAGGACTGGCGCCATCTTAACCGATACCGCAGTGAGGAGGTCATTATACGGGGACTGAAAGGATTTGGTTTTGTTTTCTTTATGGCCATTGTGCTCCTGCCCTTTTACGCCATGGTGATGACCAGCTTTAAAAAACAGGCGGAACTGTTGGTCAATCCGCTCGACTATTCGATTGATCTGTCGCAAGGGTTGACGGCGCTGTTCGGTTCCTACATTGAGCTGTTCACCACCTTCGATTTTGGCCGTTTCATCCTGATTTCGGCCCTTGTTTCGGTGGTTACGGTGTTTCTGACGCTCGCCGCATCGATACCGGGGGCGTATGCCATTTCGCGTCTCAAGTTTCCTGGTCGGCTCGCCTTTTCCCGTTCCATTATACTCATCTACATGGTTCCGGCCATTGTATTGGTAATCCCACTCTATGCGGTCTTTAGCCAGATGGGTCTGCGTGACAGCCTGTTCGGCCTGATGATCGTCTATCCGGCAACCACGATCCCCGTCGCTCTTTATATGTTGCAAGGGTACTTTCGCGGCCTGCCAGCTGAGCTGGAAGAGGCCGGAATGATGGACGGGTGCTCACGCCTGGCGGTAATAAGACGCATCACCTTGCCGCTTTCCCTACCGGCGATCGCTTCGGTAGCGCTTTATGTGTTCATGATTGCCTGGAACGAGTTTCTGTTTGCCTTCATGTTTCTCGACAGCCCCGAAATTTTCACCCTGTCGCGCGCGGTGGTATCGCTGAACTCTTCGGAAGTGCCGCGACAGCATTTAATGGCAGGCGCGGTGATCGTGACCATACCCGTGCTTGTTATTTTCTTATGGTTTGAACGTTTTCTGGTTACCGGCCTGACTGCAGGATCGGTCAAGGGATAAGGCTTATGACACGTGATGAGCAGGCAAAGGCCGTTCTGCACAATAACGACAGAGGGGGATATACCGTTCCCACCGACAATCTTTATCCCTATCAGTGGAACTGGGATTCGGTATTTGCGGCTCTTGGCTTTGCCACTTTTGATCTGGAGCGCGCCTGGCTTGAGATAGAAACCTTATTCCAAGCGCAGTGGCCAGACGGAATGCTTCCCCATATTGTCTTTCGTGTTGACGAGCCGACGTATTTCCCGGGTCCCGACGTGTGGCAGGCCAATCACGGCCCTTTACCCAGTTCCGGTATTTCGCAACCGCCTGTGGCGGCCACCGTGATCCGGATGCTGGCCCAAAGCGAACCGGAGCGGGCGCGACCTTATTTAGGTCGCCTTGATGCGTGGCACAGCTGGTGGCACGCGGCCCGCGACCCTGAAAAACAGGGTATCATCGCGATTACCCACCCTTGGGAATCGGGACGAGATAATCTGCCTGATTGGGATTTGCCTGGCGATGCTATCGACATCAGCGGTGTGGGCACCTATGAGCGCCGTGATACGGCACTTGTCGATATGCACATGCGGCCAAAAAAGAAGGACTACGACCGTTATCTGGCATTGGTGGCCTTTGGCCGCGAGCGCCAGTGGGATGCAGTGCGCATCGCTATGGAGAGTCCGTTTTTTGTTGCTGACGTGGGCATTACCGCCATTCTTTTGCGGGCGGAAAGGGATTTGCAAGCCTTGGCGCGTCGGCTTGGTGTACCTCTAAAGGGCATTGATGAGCGTATTGATCGCCTTGAAACTGGCTTTGAGCGTCTTTGGAACCCCTCTGCCAATGCCTATTGCTCCCTGGACTTGCGCACCGGCATTCATCACGATAGTGCCAATTCGGCGACTTTTCTTGCCCTTTATGCGGGGATTACCCCCCGTATGGATGCATTGCTTTGCCTGCTTGAAACGTTTTCCAGACGTGTGACCTACATGGTGCCGAGTTTTGATCCGGCGAGCGCATCATTTGATCATATCCGCTACTGGCGTGGTCCTGTTTGGCCGATTATGAACTTTATGATTGCGACCGGCTTGAACGAGGTCGGGGAAACCGCCTGGGCCGAGCGCATCCGTAACGACACGCGCGCACTCATGGAGCAAAGCGGATTTGCGGAATATTTTAGTCCCGTGGACGGGCGCGGTTGTGGTGGTGGCACGTTTTCCTGGGCAGCCGCCATTTGGCTGACGTGGGGACTACAACACATAGCAAAAACGGGAGGTCACGATGGGGGCTGTCAGTCTCATCGATGTGCATAAATTTTTTGGCGAAGTGCACGTTATCAAGGGCGTTGATCTGGAGATCAACGAAGGCGAGTTCGTCGTATTTGTCGGCCCTTCCGGTTGCGGAAAATCAACCATGTTGCGTTTGATTTCCGGCCTTGAGGAAGCCACCTCCGGTCGCATAGAGATAGAGGGCAAGGACGTCACCGCCCTTGGTGCCGCCGAGCGGGGCCTGGCCATGGTATTTCAGTCCTATGCGCTCTATCCGCATATGACGGTACGCGACAACATGGGGTTCGGCTTGAAGATCGCCGGAACCGATAAACATGTGCTGGATGCGGCTGTGAACCAGGCAGCGGATATTCTGCAGCTTGGGCCCCTGCTTGAACGCAAGCCAAAGGAAATGTCCGGTGGTCAGCGCCAGCGCGTCGCCATCGGCCGCGCTATTGTACGCAAGCCCGCGGCTTTCCTGTTTGATGAGCCGCTCTCCAATCTTGACGCCGCCTTGCGCGTGCAAATGCGTATTGAGATCGCCCGGCTGCACAAAAAGCTCGGCAAAACCATGATCTATGTCACCCACGACCAGGTGGAGGCCATGACACTGGCCGACCGGATTGTGGTGTTCGACGCCGGCATTATTCAGCAACAGGGTGCCCCGCTCGATTTGTATCGCGAGCCGTCCAATCTGTTCGTGGCCACATTTATCGGCTCACCGAAGATGAATATTGTTCCTTGTGCGTCAACAGCGAACGGGGTTCGGCTTGGCGACGGCAGGCAGATTGCCATGACGGGAATTGAAGGTGAGGCCGCCTTTTTGGGGGTTCGCCCGGAACATATACGCGTTGTCGAGGCCGATGAGGCCATGCTTACCGGCACCGTGGGGGTGGCCGAACATCTCGGCGGCGACAGTTTCGCCTATGTGGATATTGATGGCATGGAACCGGTTAATGTGCGCATCGCCGGTGGTGCCAGCATCCGCGAGGACACCACCATCGGCCTGGCTTTTGATGTGGGTGACGCCCATGTCTTTGATGCTAACGAAACCCGGTTATCGGTGGCGCCGGGCTAATGCGCCTCGTCCCAGGAGACTGCAGCGCCCGTATCGACCACCAGTGGCACACTCAAGTTTAATGCTGGCATGGGGGCGTCTTCCATAATCTGGCAAATAACGGGCTGACATCTGTCCACATCATCCTCGCGCACCTCAAACACCAACTCGTCGTGGACCTGCATGAGCATGCGCGCGTCAAGCCGGTGTTTTTCGAGGGCTTCGTCCATGCGCACCATGGCGCGGCGGATAATGTCGGCGGCCGAGCCCTGAATGGGCGCATTGATGGCGGCTCGCTCCATAAAGGCGCGCATATTGTGGTTCTTTGAATTAATTTCCGGATAGTGGCATTTGCGGCCAAATAGGGTTTCCACGTATCCTTGGGTTTTGGCCGTTTTTTTTGTCTCCTCCATATAGGTGCGAATACCGGGGAAACGTTTGAAATAGGTATCGATATAGGTCTTCGCCTCCCCTTGCGGAATACCCAGCTGATTGGCCAGACCAAAGGCAGAGATGCCATAGATGATACCAAAGTTAATGGCCTTGGCGCGTCGGCGTATCATGGGATCCATGTCGGCAATAGGCACGTTGAACATCTCCGAGGCGGTCATGGCGTGAATGTCCAGCCCATCGGCAAAAGCCTGCTTGAGAGGAACGATATCGGCAATATGGGCAAGGACGCGCAACTCGATTTGTGAATAGTCCGCACAGACGAGCCTGTTGCCCGGTTCGGCGATGAAGGTGGCGCGGATTTTGCGCCCCTCGCGGGTGCGCACGGGAATGTTCTGCACGTTCGGGTCCGAGGACGACAGCCGCCCCGTAGGGGTTGCCGCAAGGGCAAAAGACGTGTGCACCCGCCCTGTTACCGGATTGATAAAATCCGGTAGCGTGTCCGTATAGGTAGACTTTAATTTGCTCAGGGTTCGCCAGTCGAGAATGCGCTGCGGCAGGTCGTGACCCTGGGCGGCCAGGTCCTCCATGACCGATGCGCTTGTGGACCAGGCACCGGTTTTGGTTTTCTTGCCCCCAGGCAATCCGAACTTGCCGAACAGAATTTCGCCGATCTGCTTTGGCGAACCGACGTTAAATGTCTCGCCGGCACATTTGTGAATGTCAGCCTCAATAGCCGCCGCGGCCTGCGCCAACTCCCCGGAAAGGCGCGAAAGCTGTTGCCGGTCCACTTTAACGCCGCGCTGCTCCATTTTTGCCAATGTCGCGACCATGGGGCGCTCCAGCGTCTCATAGACCCCTGTTACCCCCTCAGCCGCAAGGCGCGGGCGCAGGATCATCCATAGGCGCAACGTCACATCGGCATCTTCAGCCGCATAGGCCGTCGCCTTGTCGATAGGAACTTGTGCAAAACCGATCTGATTCTTGCCCGTTCCACACAGATCCTTAAACGCAATCGGCTGATGATTTAGCCACGTTCTGGACAGATCGTCCATTCCATGGCCGCCATGGTTGGCTTTTCCCGAGTCGAGCACATAGGACATCAACATGGTGTCGTCATACGCCCTGAGGGTGATCCCGTGCTGGGCGAGAACCAGCCAATCGTATTTCAGGTTTTGTCCGATTTTGAGAACGCCGTCGTCTTCAAGCATGGGCTTGAGGGTGGCGAGCGCCTGCGCGAGCGGAACCTGCCCCGCGACCGGCGCGGCCAGCAGGTCATCGCCTTTGGTGTGCGCGATAGGAATATAGCAAGCCCGCCCTGGTGCCAGAGCCAGGGATACGCCGATCAAATCCGCTTGCATCCCGTCGAGGGAACTGGTCTCTGTATCGAGGGCCACGAAGCCCTGCGCGTTTGCCGCTTCTATCCATTCAGCCAGCGTGTCGATACTGGCTACGGTTTCATAAGCGCTGGTGTCGACGTCAAGTTTTTGCACTTCGGCCAGCGCTCTGGCAGCCCGTTGCTCCGGGGTAGCCTCGCCGGACGCATCCAGGGCTGGTACTGAAGCCACACCATTGGTCTTTGGTTTGGTTTTCGGTGCCGGAATATCCGCCTCATCGACGCCAAACGCCTCCACCAGGCGCCGGGTCAGTTGATTAAGCTCCATATCCGCAAAGAAATGCAAAAGCTTTTGAATATCAATGGCGGTGACCGCGAGGCTTTCCACAGGGCGCTCCACCGGCACGTCCTGGCGCAGGGTCACCAGATCTCGCGACAGGCGCGCCTGGTCGGCAAACGCAAGCAGATTCTCACGCCGTTTGTTCTGTTTGATTTCGTCGGCACGCGCCAACAAGGCATCCAGATCACCGTATTCGTTGATCAAAAGCGCCGCCGTTTTAATACCGATACCCGGTACGCCGGGCACGTTGTCGCTGCTGTCCCCGGCCAGCGCCTGCACGTCAATGACCCGCTCGGGACCGATCCCGAACTTGTCCTGAACCTGCGGCTCCTGAATGGGCCGGTCCTTCATGGTGTCAAGCATGGTGATGCGTTCGTTGACAAGCTGCATCAGGTCCTTGTCGGAGCCGACAATGGTGACTTTGGCGCCCGCGTCATAGGCCTGGCGCGCGTAGGTGGCGATCAGATCATCGGCCTCGAACCCGTCCTGCTCGAGACAGGCAACGTTAAAGGCGCGCACGGCGTCGCGGATGAGCGGAAATTGCGGAACCAGGTCCTCGGGCGCCTCGGGGCGGTTGGCTTTATAAGCCTCATAGATCGTATTGCGAAACGTCATGCGGCTGGTGTCGAACAGCACCGCAATATGGGTGGGCCTGGCCATGTCTTCCATGTCGCGCAACAGCTTCCACAGCATGTTGCAAAAGCCGGCCACCGCACCAATGGGCAAGCCATCGGATTTGCGCGTAAGCGGCGGCAAGGCGTGATAGGCGCGGAAAATATACGACGATCCGTCGACCAAATAGACGTGCGATGTCTTGTCGATCTTGCGTTTATGAACAGGCGCGGACTTAACCATGCAGGGGACTAAGCCAACTGGTCCATACCGGGAACCTGGGCGATAATGGCGTCGATGGCCTCGTCCCCGACCTTGTCCTTGGCAAAGGCCACCAGTTGCTGGGCAATGCCGGAGACCTGGCCCATGTCCACACCCACATCGCTCAGTTGCGCCATCACCGCCATGGGGCCTCCGAGCATGCCCCCGCCGCTGCCGGCTCCAGAGTCTTCAATGAGGCCGTCAATACCAGGCAGCGCGCCCAACAACTGCCCGACTTCCGCCTCGGGGCCTTCGGTTTTCACGTAGTTCATAATAATGCCAAGGGCTGATTTGGCGGTTGCCTCGTCAATGCCCAGAGCCTGGGTGATGTTTCCAATCAATTCATCCATGATCGCGTCTCCTGGATTTTGCGCTTGTTCGGCCCCTACGGGCGGGTGTCCTATGATTCGCACAAGAGAGTGCCGCGTTTGGGGCTCAGAGACAACCAAAAAGCATCCGCCCTTGAACGAAAACCCAGGATTTGCGGCTATTTCCCGACCGGTTTGGTGCTGGCCATCGGAGCCAAGGATTTCAAATAGGTCGCAATCGCCTGCCGATCGGCACTGGAGAGGTTGGCCATGTTCTCCTGAACGGCAACCATGGAGCCCCCAAATGAATCAAATTCCGGGGTAAAGCCGGTCTCCAGACTATAAGCGATATCCGCGATTGACCAGGCCCCAAGACCGTCGGCATGGGGGGTGAGGTTAGGAACAATACCCTCGCCCTCCAGATTAGCAGCCCCCGCCAGGGCGCGCGCAGATATAACCCCGCCGAGGGCATCACGCGGACTGTGGCACTCGCCGCAATGACCGGGACCCGTAACAAGATAAGCGCCGCGGCTTAAAGGTTCAGCATCAATGGGCGTATCGTCGGGGGGCGCAGGAGCAAAATACAAAAACTTCCACCCGCCCAGAAGCCGTCTGATATTGAAGGGAAACGGCACCTCATGAGCAGGGACTGTTGATGCGACCGGTGGCAGCGTATCCAGATAGGCCTTCAGATCAAGCACGTCGCGTAAAGCCATGCGATGATAAGACGTGTAAGGAAATGCCGGATAATAGTGCCGGCCGTCGGGAGAGACACCACGCATGAGCGCGTTGACAAACTCTAAGGGTGACCAGGCACCAATACCGTATACGAGATCAGGCGAGATATTGGGCGCATAAAAAGTGCCAAACGGAGATTTCAGCGCTAGGCCACCGGCGAGTTTTTTCTTCTCCTCACCCTTTGCCCCGGGCCTGGCATGGCAGGAGCCACAACCGCCGGCATAGAACATGTCGGCACCGTTTTGCAAATCCGCAACATGGTCAGGCAGCGCCGCCGCGGACAGGGTTCTGGGGGCCGTCAGTAGCCAAAAAGCAGCGGCGCCCAAAACACCCATCCCCAGCGCAAGAAGAACCCACCTTTTCACAATCAATCCCGCACACCGTCACGCCTGTAGAACCCGGACTGTTTAAGCGCTGGAGACCTAAGGCCGGCTTAACACTCAGTGCTCATGCTTGACACGGTAGACCTCGTGACAACCCTTGCAGTTCGACGCGACCGCTCCAAAAGCGGCTTTGTAGGCCTCAAGGCCCTTGCTCGCCTGGATTACAGCTGTCGACGTATCAGCCTGAAACTTTGCAACCTTTGCGGCAAAACCGGCCTGATCCGACCAGATTTTTGCACTGGCCTCGGTCTTCAATCCCTCATTAGAGCCCTCAGGAAACAGGGCGCCGAAACCATGGGCGCTTGAATTTATCACCCGCATGGCCAACTCCGCGACAACGGGATCATAGGCGATCTGACCACGTGCAATTCCAGCGGCGGTTTTCATGGACGCACCAACGTTTTTCATCAGCGCCTGCCGCGCACCGATAGCGGCAATTGGCTCCTGCGCCAAAGTGGGTGTACAAAAGCCGGTGATAGCGGCAGCGATGATCGTGCCCACAAGAACGAGAAATCTTGCCTTCATTTCAAAACCCTCATTTGTTTTCGTGTCATTTGGGGAAACCCATTCTTCAAGAGCTCGTCACGGTATTTAACCTTGTGCTCAAGTCCTCTAAAATTATATAGAAACCACTATGAGCAAGAGCCACTATGAGTTAAGAGCAAAGCGCCTCCCCCAAACGCTCACAAAGTTCGCACGTTACAACGATATCAATCAAAAGTGAAGATCAATAATGGCAAATCCCGTTCTTGTTGAAGTTCTGCGTGGTGGCCGCGTTGAAAGCCGCCATCGTGGGGCTATTGCTGTTGCCGACGCGAACGGGCGGCTGGTCAATCGTGTTGGGGATATTGAAACGCCAATCTTCCCACGCTCCGCTATCAAGGCCTTGCAGGCGCTGCCCCTGATTGAAAGTGGAGCGGCGGATGCCCTGGCCTTGCCCGATGCAGCCCTGGCGCTGGCATGCGCGTCCCATAGTGGGGAGGCCGCACATGTTGCCACAGCCCGCAATATGCTGGCGCGCGCCGGTCTTGGCGAGGAAGCCCTGGCATGCGGACCCCAGTGGCCACGACGCGAGATCGATCGCCTGCGCTTACGGGCATCGAACGAGAAGCCCGGCCCCATTCACAACAATTGCTCGGGCAAGCACGCCGGGTTTTTGTGCGCCATGCAGCATATGGGTATCGACCCTGCAAACTACCAGCATCGCGAGCATGGGTTCATGGTTCATCTGAACCGCACCCTTGGCGAGATCCTGGCGGGAGCCTATGACCCCTCGACCTGCGCAATTGACGGGTGCGCAATCCCGACCTATGCGGTGCCCCTTGCAAATATAGCACGCGGGTTTGCTGCGTTTGCAACCGGGGTTGGCTTTACGCCCGCCCGGGCCGAGGCGGCAAAGCGATTGCTAAAGGCATGTCTTGACAATCCGTTTATGGTCGCGGGGACGGGACGGTTTTGCACAGATATCATGGAAGCCTTTGCCAGCACGAAGGCACCCGTTTTTGTAAAAACCGGCGCGGAGGGGGTGTTTTGTGCGGCCCTGCCCGGGTTGGGGCTGGGGGTCGCGCTGAAATGTGACGATGGGGCAACCCGGGCCAGCGAGGCGATGATGGCAGCCGTATTGCGTCAGCTAACCGACCCCGGTGCGGCGCAACAGGCGGTCCTGGAGCGCTTTGATGCAAAGTCTCTTACCAACTGGAATGGACAGACAGTGGGCGCCATTCGCGGTCGTTTCGCATGATCATGTATACTCTAACTGTAATCTTTCAATAAGTTGTTCTCAAGGTAGCCGGTCTGAAGTCAGGACTATTACGGCCATTGCCACCAGAAAGGCCATATCGGGCCATTCATCTGATCATTGCTTTTTTTCGATTTATCCCGCGCTGTCAAGGGTTTAAAAACCGCTGAAAGCGGCGCGAAGCGCCCTTGACAGCGCGGGAGAAATCGAACACCTCTCATGATCAGACGAATGGCCACCTACACCCGATGAACTTACCAGGGACAATCTGTTGAAATTACACATCTAATACCAGCGATATTGGCTTTATAGACACGCCGACTGGTGTACTGCCTTGATAACACACCTCTTTGACGCAAATCCATGAGTCATTGTTAAAGACCCTTGGTATAACAACCGCCGAAGGCGGCGCGTGAGCAGCCCTTGACACACCGCAGCCGCCGGTTAGGGCTCATGATCAGATAAATGGCTGAATGCGCCTTTCTATAGGCGTGAACCGATAAGGCATGAGAAAAAATCCCTAATCCAGAACTGGGGTCATATACTTCGCACGATGTGCTTACAAAGAAAGCGCCTGAGCCCGATTGAGGCGCATATGCGATTGCGTGTAACCGATAAACCAAATATGTTGTTGCCCCTGGTAATGAAGGGGTTATACTCTGTTGACTCATCGTTAGCCTTGATTGGCCTTGACATCCGTCACAAGCTTTGCATTGGCTAAAAGGGTTGTTATAGTGTAGCGACTCTGGTTTTCATTGATTTGTTTTTAGTGTCCGTGGGTTTTGAAAGGCGATCAAAGACAGCCTTTCCAGGGGGCGGCAAGCCCGTTGCAATCGTCACGGATACGGGAAAGCCAGAGTGAAAATTTGTAAGTTTGAACAATAAAGGAGATTACTGCCATTCGTCGACTACAAAGAACGGCTCCGGTTAAGTCCGGGCCCCGCGTGAACGCCAATATCGATGTTGAGACTGTCCAACTCGTTGGCGCTGACGGCACAAACGAAGGCATTGTGCCTCTTGAAGATGCTTTAACCCATGCCCGGGAGGCCGGGCTTGATCTGGTTGAGATTGCCCCCAACTCCGACCCGCCGGTTTGCAAGATATTGGATTACGGTAAGTATCGCTTCCAATCGCAAAAAAAGGCAACGGCGGCACGCAAAAAACAAAAGACTTTTGATGTCAAGGAAATCAAAATGCGGCCGATGATTGACACCCACGACTATGGGGTCAAGATGCGGGCAATACGAAAATTTCTCAATCATGGCGACAAGGTGAAGGTCACGTTGCAATTTCGCGGACGTGAGATGGCACACCAGGAATTGGGTGTCAATCTGTTGCAGCGCGTGCGCGACGATACCGAAGATCTGGCCAAGGTGGAGGCAGAACCCAAGCTTGAGCAACGACGCATGATCATGGTGCTGGCCCCCGAGAAACACAGGTAATGGCGGAGCCGCTTGCGTTTCATACCCTGGATGTGTTCACAGATCGTGCTTTCGGCGGCAACCCCCTAGCTGTGGTTCTTGGTGCCGATGCGCTGGACACCCGTACAATGCAGCAGATTGCCCGCGAGTTTAACCTGTCGGAGACGGTGTTTGTCCTTGCCCCTGACAACGAGGCGCATTCGGCGCGGGTGCGGATTTTCACCCCGGTAAGTGAGTTACCATTTGCCGGTCATCCCACCGTGGGTACCGCTGTGCTGCTGGCGCAATTGCAGGCGGCAAAATCCACCGGCGACAGCAACGCGCTGGTTATCCTGGAAGAGCAGATCGGCAATGTGCGCGCCGGCGTCAGTCTGTTTGAAAAAAAGCCCGCCTTTGCCGAGTTCGATGTGCCCGTGTTACCCATCGAATACGCCGATCCGCCCGGTCACAACGATATGGCCATAGCGCTTGGTCTCGATACGAGCGAAGTCGGGTTCGCTAATCATCGGGTGACGTGCTTTGGAGCCGGAATCCATTTTGTTTTTGTCCCTGTCGCCTCCCGCCGGGTGCTGGCTGAGGCAACACCAAACATAGCCTACTGGCAGGCGGTGCGTGAAAAAACAGGCTCAGGAAGCGTTTTTCTGTATACGCCTCAGACCGAGCGTCACGATACCCGGTTTCGCGCCCGCATGTTTGCTCCACAGGACGGTATTTCGGAAGACCCCGCAACCGGTTCCGCCGCCGCCGCTTTTGCGGGCGTTATCAGGAAATTCGACACGCCCCCCGATGGCCATCACATATGCCGCCTTGAGCAGGGCGACGATATGGGCCGTCCGAGCCTCATTACACTGACGTTCGATATCGTCGAGGGCGCCTTGTCAGTCGTGCGCATCGGTGGCAACGCCATACGCATTTGCCACGGGCACATAACGCCCGCATTCAAAGATTGATGCGGTAGCGGACAAAACCGTTTTCACCCTCACCAGCGGGCGTAATGGCGATACTTTTCACCTGGTCCATATATTGCTGACTGGCCGGACCGGTCTCAAACAGGACACTTGCATCCTTGACGGGCCTGAATGTCCAGTTTCCATCCGCCGATGGGTTGATAGTGCCCTGTTCGATAATGTAACGCACAATCACATCGCGGTTGGTATCGGGAGCCGCAAACGCGACAACATCATTGTTGATTTCGGGGAAGTTACCTCCACCACCCGCGCGGTAATTATTGGTGGCAACAATAAAAGTTTTTTCCAGATCAATCGGCTTACCCGCGAACGCGAGACCGACGATACGGCTCGCCTCGGGGTTGATCATCGTTCCGTCGGAATCATATTTCGCAGGCTGAGTGATGTCGATCTGATAGGTCAGCCCGTCGATAATATCAAAATTGTACGACGGGAACTTGCTGTTGATAAGCGGTTGATCCTGTTTGCCTGGCTCGATCTGATTGAAAATCCCGGCCGACATTTCCAACCATTCCCGAACCTGCGCCCCACTGATGGCAACCGCACGCACCGTATTTGGATAAAGATAGAGATCTGCGACATTTTTGATGGCAACACTACCAGGTTTGACGTCGGTGTAATAATCCGGCCCGCCACGGCCCCCCGCTTTGAACGGCGCCGCAGCCGAGAGAACCGGTAGCCCCTCCCAAACGGTGCCCTTTATCATGTCGCGCACGTACCAGGATTGCGCCTGGGAGACAATCTGTACCGAAGGATCATCAGCAACAAGGGCAAAATACGAATGCAACGGAACTATTGTCTTGCCGACGGCGCGGCGGATATAGGCGAGTGTTTCCTTGTGCTCTTTGGCTATGGAGTTGAGAACATGCGGCTGGCTTTCAACCAGGGGAATGCGTTTTCGCCCATCGCGCTTGAAAATCGGCCGCGCCTGAGACGTGGTTCCGGCGAGCCGCCAGGCATTTCCATCACGCTCAAGCAGTAAATCGATCAACCCCAGATGTGAGCCCCAAAATCCGCCCATCGTGGCCGCCTTGCCGTGCAGGGTACCCTTTTGTACATCAACGCCGGCGAAGTCTTTATAGGTATCGCTGGGGAAAACCAGATGGCTGTGCCCTGTCATTAGCGCGTCAATACCCTCCACCTGCGCCAGGGGTACGGAAGCATTCTCCATGCCCTCATTGTAGCGCGCAGAGCCGATGCCAGAGTGGGACAAGGCGACAACGATATCGGCACCTGCCTCACGCATTTGCGGAACCCAGGCCTTGGCGGTGGCAACAATATCGCGCGCATTGGCGCTACCCTCCAGGTGACGGCGATCCCAGATCATGATCTGCGGTGGCGCAAATCCAATAAGGCCAACCTTAATCGGGTGGGCATTGCCGATACCGTCATAAATGACCTTCTCGACTATCACATAGGGCTTGTAAAACAGGCTGTCCTGGCGCGCAGAGGCGGCAAGCTTTCCCTTGACAACATTTGCCGACACAATCGGAAACGCCGCCCCCGCAGTGGATTTGAGAAGAAAATCAAGGCCGTAATTAAACTCATGGTTACCAAGCGTTGCCGCCTCAAACCCAAGCGTATTCATAGCCGTGATGATAGGGTGTTCGTCACCCTCCTTCATGCCACGCTCATAGGCAATATAGTCGCCCATGGGGTTGCCCTGCAGAAAATCGCCATTGTCAACAAGAATAGCGTTCGTCGCCTCGGCGCGGATTTCCTTGATCAGTGACGCCGTGCGTGCAAGCCCAACCGTATCAATCGGCCGGTCCGCGTAATAATCATAAGGATACACGTGTACATGCAGATCGGTTGTTTCCATTAATCGCAAATGCGCCTGATTCTCACTGGCGTGTAGAGAAAACGGATGCATTGCTGCAAGTGCCCCCGTTGCTGCGGCCCCCATCAAAAAATCTCGCTTGCTGAATTTTAGACCAAAGTTCGTACCCATTACAGTGACCTCCATACCAACCTATCCTGCAATGATACCTTGCAGGACCGTAACCGGTCCCGCGATATCAACATAGCCCCACCTCCTGTGTTCATAGCGAACGGCTGCTAGAGCGTGTCATGTCTTGCATGTCTTACATGTCTTACATGTCTTAATAGACCCTTCTGACGGAGCCATTTATAGCGCTGCCATAGCCTTGCCGGCACCAGCCTGTGCGGCATTGGGAGACGCAAGTCCCGTGTTCTTCATCAGCCATCCGCAGCCATCCGCAGCCATCCGCGACGGGAAGGACCTAACAAAGGAAAGGGTCAGGGCGCGCTTATTGGTTGTTTTGTTGGTTGAGAAGTTTTTCGCGCTCTTCACGCACTTTGCGTTCCAATTCAGATTGCAACTCTTGTTGTTGTTTTTGCAACTTCTTCACGTCAACCGGTTTACCATCATAAGCCTTTGTAAATCCTACTAGGGTCAATGTAAAGGTAATAGGTTTACCTTGTTGATTAATGGCGCGCAATTTCAGGTCGCTACCCTTTTTAAGCTTGGTGATGAAATCAGCCCCTATGGCCTCCTCGCCAAAGCAGGCGTTGGGAAAACAAATCGTATAGGCGACGGGATATTTTGTGTCGTCGTCAATCTGGATTTCCATACCCGGACGCAGCAACAGCCCCGGGGGGACAGCCACCATAAACTTCTTTTCATCCGCTCCCTCAATCTCCTGCACGGTTACAGCGGCCAGGGGCTGGCCGTCCTGACCGATCAGCCTTTGGGTGATAACGCAGCCGCGCACCGGCGCTTCGGGATCGGTATTGCATAGTTTTGTCCATGCGGGAGGTGTTGGCTCCTGGGCCATTGTTACCTGCGGAAAAGCAACAACACCACCGACAAAGCCCAGGCACGATAACACGGCTACTGTGAGCCGCCGCAGGGATCGGGCAATGGTGTATATTTTCTCATTTGAACTCGTAATCATGGCTTATGACCCTTGGCACTTTTTAATCGAAAATCTGGTCTTTGAACTCCTGCCCCATCCGAGAGCGACCCGACGGCACATCATAGACATGACACGCTCTAAGACAACAATGCAGGCTTAATAAAACCGACCTCACCTGAGGCGGCCATCATTCCCTCCGGGAACTTTCGTTCACAAATGCCCCGTCAATGTGGTTTTGTCAAGACGCCGGATGCGTTTGCGACAAGACGGCCGGGATCGCGACAAATGCCCGTCAACAGATATGCCCGGATCGGTGATTTGTGGTTTATCGCCGGGCTTCAATGGCGTCCCAAATCAAGGCCGCGACATTGGCACCGCCAAAGCGCGCGATTTCTCGAATACCTGTTGGTGAGGTGACATTGATTTCGGTCAGATACCCGCCGATGACATCAATACCAACGAAAATCAAGCCGCGCGCCTGTAGCATGGGTCCAATGGCCGCGCAGATTTCGTGGTCGCGCTCTGTGAGACTGTCTCGCACGGCCTGGCCGCCAACATGCATGTTGGAGCGCACATCACCTTCGGGTGGCAACCGGTTAATGGCGCCTACGGCCTGCCCGTCAACAAGAATGATACGCTTGTCACCTTCGCGCACCGCAGGCAAATAGGCCTGCACCATGAAGGGTTCGCGATACATTATTGCGAACATCTCCAGCAGAGACGGTAAATTCTCACTGGAGGGCGGGACACGAAACACCCCCGCACCACCATTGCCGTAAAGAGGCTTGAGAATGATATCCTTATATTGCGCCCGAAAGGCCTCAATTTCACTTTCATTGCGGCTAATCAAGGTGGCGGGCATAAGATCGGGAAACTCGGTAACCAGGATCTTTTCCGGGGCGTTGCGCACATGCGCGGGATCGTTGACCACCAGGGTTTTGGGATGAACGCGCTCAAGCAAATGGGTTGTGGTGATATAACCCATATCAAAGGGCGGGTCCTGGCGCAGCAGAACAACATCGAAATCGGCAAGCGCGCGGCGCTCAACCTGTGCACATGTGAAATGGCTTTCCCGGTTGTCGCGCACCCGCAGGGGGGCCGCATGCGCACTAACCACGCCATTTTTCAAGGATAGCTGGTCGGGTGTGTAATAATAGAGATCATGGCCGCGCGCCTGGGCTTCCAGCAGCAACGCAAAGGTCGAGTCACCGGCTATATCAATGGCTTCAATCGGGTCCATCTGAACCGCAACACAAAGGGACATCGTCTTATTGCTTTCCTGATTGCGCTGCATGGGGCGCCGCTTTAAAGTCATGCAAGGAAGCAGCGCGACAGGGCTGCATCATTGGTTATTCCATTTTACACAGCCAGAGGGTAGGAACAATGACTTATGTGGACGCTTTTGCCGCCGCCGTGCCAACCGCCAACAAGGAGCGCTATATAGCCCATGCGCAACGCTCAAGCGAGGTGTTCAAGGAGCATGGCGCTTTGCAAGTCATGGAATGCTGGGGAGCCGAAGTGCCGGAAGGAGAGGTAACGTCCTTTCTCCGCGCCGTTCAATGTGGCGATGATGAAACGGTGGTTATGGGTTGGGTTATCTGGCCATCAAAAGAGGTCCGCGATGCGGGCCTGCCGAAGGCCATGCAGGATGAGCGCATGGGTATGAGCCCTGAAAGTATGCCCTTTGACGGCAAGCGCCTTATCTACGGTGGCTTTGAGGCGATCGTACAAAAATAGCTGGAAACGTCTATTGACCACCTGGCCAGCCCGCTGCCCTGACAGGGATAAAGGGGAACGGGCAGATAGGTGCCTGCCAATTGAATTGAGAGGCCCGAATGTTTCACGTGAAACATTCCACAGCAAAGCCCATCAAAATCGATGAACTGAGCAAGTCTATTGACGCTATTGACGACCTGGCACGCTCTAGTAGAGAGGCCCAACCGTTTACCTTACCCCGCCTGCTCGATCGCCCGCTTAGCCATCACGTTAACCAGATGCGCCCGGTATTCGGCACTGGCGTGGATGTCTGACATTTTACCCGAAGCATCGATGGCGACGCCGTCCACCGCGTCCGCACTCCAGTTGTGAGCAAGCGCCTGTTCAAGATCGGCGTGGCGATAAACCCCGTCATCGCCCGCCCCGGTGACCGCCACGCGAACGGTTGCATCCGCCATTTTGGCCACAAACACCCCGCACATGGCATAGCGCGACGCGGGATTGGAAAACTTGCCGTAACCAGCAGCTGCCACCACGGGAAAGACGACCCTGGTGATGATTTCGTCTTCATTCAGGGCCGTCTCAAACAGTCCCGTAAAAAAAGCATCCGCTTCGATCACACGGTCGCTAGTGTGTACCGCTGCGTTCAGGCCAAGTACGGCGGCAGGGTAATCCGCGGCGGGATCATTGTTGGCAAGAGAGCCTCCCAAAGTGCCCAGGTGGCGCACATGAGGGTCGCCGATCTGGCCGGCAAGATACGAAAGCGCAGGGATCGCCGCACGCACCTCCGCGCTTGCCGCCACTTGCGCATGGGTGACCGCGGCGCCAATGCTCACAGTTTCACTGGTGACATCAATGCCCTTAAGGGCGTCCAGGGCGCTGATATCGACAAGTTCACTGGGGGCGGCAAGGCGTTGCTTCATGGTGGGAATGAGCGTTTGTCCGCCTGCGAGCAACTTCGCATCCGGTCCCAGCGCCGCCTTGGCGGCGTCAACGGACTGGGCGCGCTGATAGTTTGTCTGATACATAATCCTCTCCCGATCGGTCTCATTAAGTGTTCAAACGCAAAAGGTCATCACTCATGCGCTGTGCATGGCGCGCCAGACTTTCTCCGGCGTCGCGGGCATCGACAGGTCGTTTTTGCCGATTGCGTCGGTAATGGCGTTGATGACAGCCGGCGGTGAGCCGATCGCTCCCGCCTCGCCGCAGCCCTTCATGCCAAGGGGGTTATTGGGGCAAAGGGTTGCATGGTGCGAGACCTGAAAGCTCGGCACATCGTGGGCCCGCGGCATGCAATAATCCATATAGGTGCCGCTGAGCAGCTGGCCGTTGTCATCATAGACCGCCTGCTCAAGAAGCGCCTGACCAATTCCCTGGGCGATTCCCCCGTGCACCTGGCCCTCCACAATCATCGGGTTAATGATGCGGCCGAAGTCATCAGCAGCAACGAAATTCTCGATGCTCACATGGCCGGTTTGAGAACACACTTCCACCTCGCACACGTAAGTTCCTGCGGGGAAGGTGAAATTGGCCGGATCATAGAACGCGCCTTCTTTCAGGCCCGGTTCCAGCCCCTCAGGCAGGTTGTGCCCCGTATAGGCGGCAAGGCATACTTCATGCCAGGCCAGGCTCTTGTCGGTGCCGGTGACTTTCACCTCGCCATCCTCAATGACAATATCATCCTCGGAGGCTTCCAGTTGATGCGCAGCGATCGTTTTGACCTTGGCCTCGATTTTGTCGAGAGATTTGGCAATCGCTGACATGCCCACAGCGCCCGAGCGTGAGCCATAGGTTCCCATGCCGAACTGGACCTTATCCGTATCACCGTGGACAATGGTAATGTTATCCATGGCCACACCAAGGCGCTCGGCAACCAGTTGCGCGAAGGTCGTTTCATGACCTTGCCCGTGACTGTGGCTTCCCGTGAGAACCTCAATGGTGCCCACGGGATTAACGCGAACCTCAGCGGATTCCCATAGGCCAACGCCCGCACCAAGAGAGCCAACGGCCGCCGAAGGCGCAATGCCGCAAGCCTCAATATAACAGGAGATGCCGATGCCGCGCTTGCAGCCACGGGCCTCGGACGCGGCCTTGCGCGCGGGGAAATCGTTGTAATCGATCGCCTTCAAGGCGGCATCAAGGGTCGCGTGATAATCCCCTGCATCGTAATTCATGATCACCGGCGTCTGATGCGGGAACTCCGAGATAAAGTTTTTGCGCCGCAACTCCGCCGGGTCTATGTTCAGTGTGCGCGCCGCGGTTTCCATCAGCCTTTCCACAACATAGGTGGCCTCAGGACGTCCGGCACCGCGATAGGCATCCACCGGGGTCGTATTGGTATAGACCGCATCAACCTCGACATAGATATTGCTGATGTCATATTGGCCCGACAGCAGGGTGCCATAAAGATAGGTTGGCACCGCAGACGAAAACAGTGACATGTAGGCACCAAAATTCGCTGTGGTTTTCACCCGCATGGCCGTGATTTTGTTATCAGCGTCGAACCCAAGCTCCGCCTTGGTTACGTGGTCACGCCCATGGGCATCGGTAAGAAAGCTCTCGACCCGCTCGGCCACCCATTTTATTGGCCGGTTAATGCGCCTTGCCGCCCATAGGCAGGCGATCTCCTCGGGGTAAATGTATATTTTTGACCCAAAGCCACCCCCGACATCCGGAGCTATGACCCGCAACTTATGCTCAGGTGCGATCTGATAAAACGCCGATAGCACCAGGCGCGCCACGTGCGGATTTTGCGATGTCGTATAGAGGGTCAAATGATCCTCGGCACTATCATAGGAGGCAAGCGCGGCTCTGGGTTCCATCGCATTGGGCGCCAGGCGGTTATTGGTTAAGTCAAGAGTGATCACATGCGCCGAGGTCTTCAAGGCGGTGTCCACCGCATCTTCCTCGCCAAGGCTCCAGTTATAGATCAGATTGCCCGGTGCTTCGGGATGCAACTGCGGTGCGCCGTCCGCTCTGGCCGTGGCGACGTCAACAACCGCCGGCAAAGGATCGTAGGAGACGTTCACGGCCTCGGCGGCGTCCTTGGCCTGGTTTGGCGTATCGGCAATCACCATGGCCACCGACTGGCCTACGTGGCGCACAATATCCGGCTCCAGTGCCCGCCAGGCGCCCATTTTCATGGGCTCTCCGTCTTTGGAATGAATCATCCATCCGCAGATCAGGTTTCCAACCCCGTCGGCAACAAGCTCAGCACCGGTCAGAACCGCGTCAACGCCAGGCATGCTCTCAGCCGCCGACGTATCGATGCCGGTGATCCTTGCATGGGCATGGGGGCTGCGCACAAAGGCCACATACCCCATATTAGGCAAGGTTATATCGTCCGTATAGCGCCCCTTGCCGGTAATAAAACGTTTGTCTTCCTTGCGTTGGACCCGAGCGCCTATGCCTTCCTGTCCCATAATGTCCCTCCCTGATCGTCATTAATCGTCCTTGGTCTTCATTAATCGTCCTTGGTCTTCATTAGTCGTCCTTGGTCTTCATTAGTCGTCCTTGGTCTTCATTAAATGTCAAATGTCGAAAACCCAACTAAAGTCCCATTAAGCTGATGCCACCGCCTGAATGGCCTTGACGATGTTGTGATAGCCCGTGCAGCGGCAAATATTGCCCTCAAGCTCCTCACGAATGGTTTTTTCATCCGGATTGGGGATGCGGTTCAGCATATCAACGGCAGCCATGATCATGCCGGGGGTGCAGAACCCGCATTGGAGCCCATGGTGTTCCTTGAAAGCCGCCTGCATGGGGTGCAGTTCCCCGTTTTGTGCCAGACCCTCAATGGTGGTGACCTCAGCCCCTTGCGCCTGAACGGCAAGCATGGTGCAGGATTTCACGGCCTTACCGTTGACGTGAATAACGCAGGCGCCGCACTGGCTGGAATCACAGCCGACGTGGGTTCCCGTCAGACCGACAGTATCGCGAATGAAATTAACCAGTAAGGTTCTGTCCTCCACGTCACCGGACACCTCACGGCCGTTTATTGTCATATTTACTGTTGTCATCAATGTCCTCCCGAGTTCTAACAAATTGATTGTGGACCGGCGCCTTTAAGGCGCAAAGTCAATGGGTTCTGTCATATTTGTCTTGCCAGAATACGTTGCCCCGCTTTTTGCTAGCCCATGATCATGAACCAGGCGGCGAGGATAACGGCCAGCGCCGCCAGTGCAATCCATACGGGCATAAGACTGGATTTTTCCGGCTCCGCTGGATTTTGCAAGGCCTTTTCTGTGCCCTCGGCAAGGTCTTCCGCAGCCTCACGGGTTGATCTGGCGGCCTCGCGGGCAGCATTCTCAACTGCGCTGGCGCCATCGGTTACCGCGTCGCCGGCCGCCTCCGCCGTATCGCCAATGGCTTCCCCGGTTGTTGTGGCCGCATCAACGACAGCCTCCTTTACCCCTTCAGCCGTGCCACCGGCGGCAAGTTGTGTTGCTGTAGCCGGTTCCGACACGCTACCGGCGCTCTCCTGGGGGGCACTGAAATGGTTGGCGAATTTGGTAAAAAACTGATCGGCAAGTTTCTTTGCGGTTGAATCGATCAACCGTGATCCCAGTTGTGCCAGCTTGCCGCCCACTTGTGCCTTGGCTTGATAGGTTAAAACGGTTTCACCGTTTTCCTCGGCCAGTTGCACATCTGCCCCTCCCTTGCCAAATCCGGCAACGCCGCCCTGCCCTTCTCCAACGATAGAATAGCTGGCTGGCGCCTTGATATCGGTAAGCTCGACTTTGCCGTGAAAGCGCGCCTTGACCGGCCCCACTGAAACCGCAACGGTGGCCTTCATTTCCGTATCCGACAATTTTTCCAGCGCCTCGCAGCCGGGAATACACTGCTTGAGAACGTCGGGGGAGTTCAAAGCCTCCCACACCGCCTGCCGAGACGCAGGGATTCGATGTTCGCCACGCATTTCCATGGCTGCGTTCTCCTCGTAATCATCCGGAAACAGACGTTGAAACTGCGCCCATAGCTTAACGCGATGAGCGCCGAAACGCAATTTCTTATTTGCGCAACAAAGAGATCAAACACCAACAATGCGGTCAGGCTGAGATGTAGAAAAGCGACTCCATCATTGATACAGGGAAGATAAGAAACAGAAATGTTTCACGTGAAACATTGAGGCCCGGCTCTTTGATCAAGAAACAGAAATGTTTCACGTGAAACATTGAAGCCCGGCTCTTTGATCAAGAAACAGAAATGTTTCACGTGAAACATTGAAGCCCGGCTCTTTGATTAAGAAACAGAAATGTTTCACGTGAAACATTGAGGCCCGGCTCTTTGATTAAAAACAGAAATGTTTCACGTGAAACATTGAGGCTCGGCTCTTTGATTAAAAAACAGAAATGTTTCACGTGAAACATTGAGGCCCGGCCCTTTGATCAAGAAACAGAAATGTTTCACGTGAAACATTGAAGCCCGGCTCTTTGATTAAAAAACAGAAATGTTTCACGCGAAACATTATAGACTATAGGCTCGATACCCGGGACCCTTACCCCTGTAATGACAGGTTATACCCGCGGCAGCGGCTTTATAGACACGCTTTAAACATCAAGCTCGTCATTATCAACAAAAGCGGCGTTTTCCTGAATAAAGCGAAAGCGCGCTTCGGCCTTGGTACCCATAATGCTGTTAATACTGGCCTTGGTCGCCTGGGCGGCCTCCTCGGCAAGCTCAATGCGCAAGAGATTACGGGTCTTCGTACTCATGGTCGTTTCGCGCAATTGTGCCGGCAGCATTTCCCCAAGGCCTTTGAAACGGGAGATCTCCACCTTTGCGCGTCCCTTGAAGGTGTTGTCCAGAAGCCTGTCCTTGTGCGCATCATCACGGGCGTAGGCGGTCTTCCCGCCCTGTGATAGTTTGTATAGCGGGGGGACCGCCAAATATAAATGGTGGTCGCGAATGAGTTGTGGCATTTCGCGGTAAAAATAGGTCATCAGCAGGGACGCGATATGGGCACCGTCGACGTCCGCGTCGGTCATGATAATGACCTTGTCATAACGCAGATTTTCCTCACGATAGGATCCGCGGCTGCCGCATCCCAGCGCCAGGGCAAGGTCAGACAATTGCTGGTTGGCGGCGATCTTGTCGCGACCGGCGCTGGCCACGTTGAGAATTTTACCGCGCAGGGGCAGAACCGCTTGCGTTTTTCGGTCGCGCGCCTGCTTCGCCGAGCCGCCAGCGCTATCACCCTCAACGATAAAAAGCTCCGTCCCCGCCTGGCCATTGATGGAACAATCGGCCAATTTTCCCGGGAGCCGAAGCTTGCGGGTGGCGGTTTTGCGGTTGACTTCCTTTTCTTTACGTCGGCGCAAGCGCTCGTCGGCACGCTCCAGCACCCAGTCAAGCAGCTTGTCAGCCTCGACCGGATTGCTCGTCAACCAATGGTCAAACGGATCTCGTATCCCCGTCTCAACCAGGCGCGTGGCTTCCTGGGTGGCCAGCTTGTCCTTGGTCTGGCCCTGAAATTCCGGCTCGCGAACAAAGACCGACAGCATCACCACAGCACTCGCGAGCACGTCGTCGCCGGTGATGATACCGCCGCGCTTATTGCCGCTTAAGTCCGCATAGGCTTTCAAGCCCCGCAACAGGGCCAGGCGCAGGCCGGATTCATGGGTGCCCCCATTGGCGGTGGGTACGGTATTGCAATAAGACGACATGCTACCATCGCGATCGCCAACCCAGGCGATGGCCCATTCCAGTGAGCCATGGGCGCCACTGGTGCCTGCTTTGCCGGTAAACATGTGCGGCGTAACCAATACCGCTTTGCCCAACCGGTCCTCGAGATAATCTTTCAAACCTGCGGGGAAATGGAACCGCGCCTTCTCCGGCACCACATCTTTTTCCCGTGGGGCAATAAGTTCAGCGGCACATTTCCAACGGATTTCCACCCCGCCGAACAGGTAAGCCTTGGAACGGGCCATCGCGAACAGGCGCGCCGGTTTAAAATGCGCCCTGCTGGTAAAAATTTGCGGGTCAGGCTTGAAACGAACAGTGGTACCGCGCTTGTTGGGTGCCTTGCCCTTGTTTTGCAGGCGCGAGGTGGGCAAACCGCGCGAGAATGATTGCCGGTAAAGCTGTTGACCGCGTGCCACTTCGACCTCAAGGGTCTCAGACAGCGCATTAACCACCGAGACACCAACACCGTGCAAACCACCGGAGGTTTCATAGGCCTTGCCGCCAAACTTTCCGCCGGCGTGCAGAGTGGTCATAATGACCTCAAGCGCCGATTTGTCCGTAAACTTGGGGTGGGGATCAACAGGAATGCCGCGCCCGTTGTCAGTAACCGAAAGATAGCCATCCCTTGCAAGGGCAACCTCAATACGGTTTGCGTGTCCGGCAATGGCCTCGTCCATGGCGTTATCGATAACCTCTGCAAACAGGTGGTGCAGGGCCTTTTCGTCGGTGCCGCCGATATACATGCCCGGGCGCCGGCGCACGGGCTCCAGACCTTCGAGCACCTCGATATCCCGGGCAGAATAGGCATTTGCGGCATTAGGGCCCGAGGCCGCCTTGCCGGGGGCTTTTGTCTGGCCGGCGAGGGAACTTCGCGGCTTTTTGTTCGTGTTCTTGCCGGAGCCGCGTTTGCGCGTCATGGCTGCAGATTTTTCCTTACCTGAAGGCGGGTTTTCCAGTGGGGAAAACAGATCTCCGTCGATTGCCATAGATTATCCTTGAAACTGTCACCGGGAACTGGAAGCTTGCCGTCAGCCCGTGCCGTTGTTTGCAAGGGCAAACAAATCACCCCGCACCGAATCATATAATCAAATCTTGACCACTTTGCCAGCGCCGGAGATCACGTATGCCACCAACACTTGCCTATGAACAGCGCCTTTGGGACAAGGGACACAGGCGGGTCGCCGGGCTTGATGAGGCGGGTCGCGGACCCCTGGCAGGTCCGGTTGTGGCGGCGGCGGTGGTTTTGGACCCCGGTAACACACCTATGGGCCTCGATGACAGCAAGCGCCTTTCTCATAAGCAGCGAGAGAGTCTCTTTGACGACATTCTCGCTTCGGCCGAGGTGGGGATCGCCAGTGCTTGCGCTGGGCGTATCGACACCATGAACATCCTCGCAGCCACCCTATGGGCCATGCGCCAGGCGATTCTGGCGCTTCATGAGGTGCCTGATGCGGCTCTTGTCGATGGGCGGCAGGTGCCGGAAAACCTGCCCTGTACCGCTGAAAACCTGGTTCGAGGGGATCAGCAATCGTGCTCCATCGCCGCGGCCTCAATCGTGGCCAAGGTTGTGCGCGACAGGATGATGGGCACATTGGCGCGACAATACCCGGCGTATCAGTTTGATGCCCACAAAGGGTATCCAACCCGCGCGCACAGAGCGATTATTGCTCGCCTCGGCCCGACACCCTATCACCGACACACGTTTGCACCGGTTAGAGCGTGTCAAGATCGATAACGCCTGGGAAAAGTCCCTTAACCATAGCCGGGGGTTTTTATTTACCTAAGCCATAACATAACCACTTAAAGGGTTTAGTTTACACCCGTCGTCAAAACCATCCGGCACATAATACGGGGCACGGGATACTGGGTGCTGGATACGGAATACTGGATACTGGATACTGGATTTGGAGGTCGTTATGCAGTTTATCGGAAGATCGATTTTACTCCGCCTGGCATTGGGGGGTCTTGTTGTTGGCGCGTTAATGGTCCAGAGCGCCCCCCGCGCAAAGGCGTCCCGGCAGGCTGTCACAATAACCCAGGACAATCTCTACAATGCCACCTCCAAGGCCGGCATAAAAACCCTGGCGCAGATTATTGACAAGGATCCGAACGACATGGAGGCCCGCTTCGGGTTGGGGATTTTGCAGTTTTTCGCCGGGGTTGAGGAATTGAGCCAGGCTTATTACCGCCACGGATTTAAGGTGCCAAGTGACAACTTTTTCGTACCGTTTTTTCGTTTTCCCATTGAAGAAAACAAAAACCCCGAACCCTTGACCTATACCCAACTGCGCGGCTATCTGCTTGCTTTTCGTAACCGGCTGGTGGAGGCCGAAAACACGCTTGCCGCAATTGATGACAAGCCTGTTTCCCTGTTTCTTGCCCTCCACAAAATTGCCATCGACAGTAACAAAGATGAAGCGGTGGGCGATAACGAGCGGCTCGAGTCATGGATTGAGAGCTTTTTCATGCTAGGTGCGACTCGCCGGGAGCGCGCCCGAATTGAAAATTTACCGGAGGATCAGCGCGCCGCAGCCTTGAAAGCGCTTCAATCCCTAAAGGAAATGCACATTGCCTTTGATACGGCTGATGTTTATTGGCTGCGCGGATATGTACATATTCTGATGGCCGCGATAGATTTTGGTTTGGCCCATGACTGGGAACACACATTCAATGTGTCGTTCCACCTGTTTTTTGCAAATGCCAATCTGCCCCTTGCTGACGATTTGGTCGGCACCTATGTTTCACCCAATAGATGGGACAGCAGTAAGATCGCTGATTTTGTCTCGCTTTTACATACCCTCAACTGGCCGGTTGTCGAGCCGGAGCGTATGCGCGGCATACCCACGCATCTCTTGAAGATGATTGCCCTGAGCCGCGCCAGTTGGCAGGCCGCGGTCCGCGAGAGCGATGATGATAACGAATGGCTGCCCAATGCACAGCAAACACCGCCGTTCCCAGGCTTCGAGATGACCACGGCGCGCATTGATGGCTGGCATAGAATCCTGGATGAACTGGAGGCGAATCTTGAAGGCAGGACGCTCTTGCCCCACTGGCGCATAAATGCGCCCGATACCAAGGCAATCAACGTCAGGCGCGTTTTCGACGAGCCCCGCACTTTTGATTTTTGGCTCTGGTTCACCGGCCCGGCAGCGGTTCCCTATCTGGAGGACGGCAAAGAACGTACATCAAGGCTGCATTGGCGCACACTTGTGGAGCCATTCGGAAACAACTTTCCGTTTTTTGTGCTGTGGATCAACTGAGCGTCTCTATGAACGGGCATCTACCTACCCGCTCCCCCGCGCGATGTGCGAATAGGTTCCGTCGCCTGGACCAGCCAGGCCCGCGCCCTGTCGTCAAGTTCAGGGGCTAACGCCTCACGCACGCGTGTGTGATAGGCATTCAGCCAATCCCGCTCATGGGCGTTCAGAAGGTGCAAGTCGATGGGACGGGTATCAATGGGCGCGAGGGTGAGCGTCTCAAATCCGTGCATCATCCGGTCTCCACCGGCGATCGGCTCCGCCTCATGGACGACCACCAGGTTTTCGATGCGAATGCCAAGAACGCCCTCGCGGTAATAGCCCGGCTCGTTAGAGATGATCATGCCCGGTAGCAGTTTCTGCGTTCCGGTCCTGGCGATGCGCTGCGGCCCCTCATGAACACTCAAATACGCACCGACCCCGTGGCCCGTGCCGTGATCGAATTCGAACCCGTTCTGCCATAGGGCCTGACGCGCCAAGGCGTCTAACTGGGCGCCGCTGGTGCCTGGGGGAAATCTGGCGGTCGCTATGGCGATATGGCCCTTCAAAACAAGGGTGTAGAGGCGCCGCATGGTCTCATCCGCATCTCCGACAAGGATGGTGCGGGTGATGTCAGTGGTGCCGTCCTCATACTGGGCCCCCGAATCAACCAGATAGAACGAATTGGGCGCAAGCGTGCGGTTGCTTTTTGTGGTGACCCGATAATGGGGCAGAGCGGCGTGCTCACCGGCGGCGGAAATTGTATCGAAGCTGATATCTTTCAGCTTTCCTGTCGCGTGGCGAAACGTTTCCAAAGTCTTTGCCGCGGTAATCTCGTCGAGCTTTCCCGACATCGCGGCATCATCAAGCCAGGCAAGAAATCGACACACCGCGACCCCGTCCCGCTGATGAGCCGTTCGCGCGCCGCGCAGCTCAACCGGGTTTTTTGTCGCTCGCGGAAGCGCACACGGATCCACGCCATAAGACACCACGCCCCCGGACTGATCGATCAATTGGCGAACAGCATCGGGGGTGATATCGCGATCAACGCGTATGCGGGCGTTTTGCCCCCCAAGCCTTGTCAGTTCGTCGCAAAAGGCGGTTGCGGGTTCAATCGTGCATAGTCCGCTGAGTTGATCACGCACGTTTTCGTTGTCGTTTTCGTTGTCGTTCTCGTTCAGCTTGCCCGGCGCGACAAACAACAGCGGTTTACCCGTCAAGGGAACGATGGCATAGGCGTGGGGCGCCGGAATACGGGCAATGTCGCTGCCACGAATGTTAAACAGCCAGGCAATGGAGGTCGGATCGCACAGGACAACGTAGTCTTCCCCGGAACCTGCCAGGGTTTGCTGCACCGTGTTCAGCTTCTGCGCCGCGTCCTGGCCTGAAAAGACAATGTCATGGAGCGTGATCGGATTGACCGGCGGCTTCGGTTGGTCCTCCCATATCGCATCAACGGGATTAGAGGCGCAGGCCACCAGCTCAACTTCCGCTGTCGCACAGGGGCGGCGCAATTGCGCCATCAGTGCAACCGCATGTAGCCAGGGATCATAGCCGATGCGTTGTCCAGCGCTAAGCCGGGTGCAAAGCCAATCGCCCGGCAGGGTATCGGCAAGATGAACCAGATCAAATGTGTCGCTGTCGACCTGCTCTGCGGCCTGCACCGTATACCGACCGTCGACAAAAAGCGCGGCCTCCCGCCTGAGCACAATACAAATGCCGGCAGAGCCTGAAAAGCCGGTTAACCATTTCAGTCGCTCGGCGTAGGGGGCCACATATTCTCCCAGATATTCATCCCCGCGTGGCACCAAAAATCCTTCCAGATTGCGCTTGGCCAGTTCGCTGCGCAGCCGTGCCACCCGCGCCGCACCAGCCTGTGGGGCGTTTATTCCGTCAAATGTCTGGAACACTGAAACCATCACCTTTTCGCCATAAGTGTGAAGACTTTGTTTCTGCGCCACACGCATATCAGGCATGCGGCCATTGATCTACCTCGTACCGAAAATCAATCATATATTGCCAATCATCACAGCGCTAACAATATTGAGGATTTAGAGAAGAAAAACATGGCGACCGCAATATCTGCAAAAGACTATCACGGTGCTGACCTCAAGAAAGGCCGCACAACATCGATCTGGTCGCGCGGGTTTAACCGCATGATTGAGGCGCGCCAAAGGCAGGCCAATGCCATGGTTTATGCCTATCTTGCAACCCTTGACAATGAGACCCTGGAAAGTCTCGGTTATACCCGCGAGGAGCTAGGCAATCCAGGGCCTGTACACTGGTATTAGAGTGACACAGGAGGCCGGGCCAAAATGAGTGTGGCCCAGTCTTTCAGACAAATGGTTTCACACAGGACCAACCCCAGGTCCAGATACGCCTCTTTAACCCCTTCGGCTTGGCCCGTTAACAGCCCCGATAGCACCACGCTACCCCCCTCGGCACAATGCCGTACAATCTGAGGAGACAGTTCAATGAGTGGACTTGCCAGAATATTTGCCATGATCAGATCAAACGGTGCCCGTTCTGCAAAGACAGGTGCATCAAAACCTGTGGCCCATACGGTGTCAAGCACAGTTCCCACACCATTTGCCGCCGCATTGGCGCCGGCGCTCATGACCGCAACCCGGTCGCTGTCCGACGCCAGGACCCGGCAATCCTGAGCCTTGGCAAGAGCGATTGCCAGCACCCCTGATCCGGTGCCAAGGTCAAGAGCGTTATGGAACGACTGCCTCTGACAAAGGCTGTCCAAGGCCATCAGGCAGCCGGCTGTCGTTTCGTGATGGCCGCTGCCGAACGCCTGCCCGGCCTCCAATTCAATAGCGATCTTGTCCCTCGCAATGATGCCGCGGTCATGGGCGCCATGTACGATAAAGCGCCCGGCAACAACCGGCTTCAGTAAAGCCAGCGATTTCGCCACCCAGTCTTCTTTCGCAAGATATTGTTTTGCAAATGTAACCGGTGCTTGCAGGCACTGGCTCGCGGTTTTTGCGAGCTGCGCCAGGTCCAGGTCCGTTTCGCAGTAAAGACTGACCCGCCACGCATCAGGACCATGCTCCCAGCAAGCAACGCCGGCGTCCGCGTAGCCCTCAAACAGGCAGTCCAATAGGCTCTCCGCCTCCGATTGGCGCAAAAGCAAGCTATCGTATCGCCAGGTCATGGAGCGTGTTGCCCCCTCCCCCGCAAGGGTCCATGCGGGGCATGTTTTAAGCCTCGTTCAGGCGCTGCTGGATCGCTCCTGCGATATCAAGATAGGCGCGGGCGTGTGGGCTATCGGGCTCGGTGATCGTAACGGGGGTGCCGGCGTCCGAATTGGCCCTGATGTCCATGTGCAAGGGAACAGCCCCCAAAAAAGGGACACCAAGGCGTTCCGCCTCAAGCCTCGCGCCGTTGGTCCCGAAAATATCGCTGGCGGTTCCGCATTCAGGGCAGATGAATGTGCTCATGTTCTCGATAATGCCGAGAATGGGGACGTCGACGCGCCGGAACATATTAAGCCCTTTGCGGGCATCCACCAGCGCCAGGTCCTGAGGTGTCGATACAATAATCGCGCCGGCCATGGGAACCTTTTGCGCCATGGTCAGTTGCGCATCCCCGGTACCGGGCGGCATGTCCACCATCAGCACATCAAGCTCTCCCCAGTCAATGTCGCGCATCATCTGGGTCAAAGCCGAAATGACCATAGGGCCACGCCAGATCACCGGTGTGTCTTCCTCCACAAGAAAGCCGATCGACATCACCTTGAGGCCAAACCCCTGCATTGGCTTTAACACCCGACCCTTGCCTTCGGGGTGCCCGGAGATGCCCAGAAGGCGCGGCATGGAGGGGCCATAGATGTCCGCATCCAACACACCAACTTTAGCGCCAAGCCGTTTCAGACCAAGAGCCAGATTTACAGCCGTGGTGGACTTGCCCACGCCTCCCTTGCCTGACGCAACGGCGATGACGGAGCGGACCCCTGGAAGTAAAGCCTCCTCAGCAGCCGGTTCTGCCGTGGCCTTAGGGCCGGCCTGGGTGGGTTGCGTTGTCTGGGGCCCTTGCGGTTGTGCGGGCGCCGCTCCGGGCTTGCGCTCCGCGGTCAGGGTGACGATGGCCTTCTCCACACCCTCCATGGACTCAATGAGGGATTGGGCGCTTTCGCGCAAGGGCTCAAAAGCGTCGGCACGCTCGGCTGGAACGCTGATGGAAAACATAACCTTGCCATCGCCAATAACAATATTACTCACCATATTGCGGGCCACGATATTGTCGCCGCTTTGCGGTTCGTTAATGCGTTCCAGGCGCGCCAGTATTTCGGGCTGGGTAACAGGCACATTCATGGCCTTTTGTAACAACGTTAGACATTTAAGAAAACATACCCTTGTGCTCCTGCCTGATACCACATCACTTGTCAAGCGACGGGTTGCGGGGAAGAAAATGATTTTAAAATGTTCTTGCTTTGTTCTTTCTGCTGTGTTAAAGAAGATAAATATCGCAACCTTCCGAGTAACGCAAAAAGGGTTGCGGTAGCATGCCCCTCCCACCTGGGCCACCCAACGTCCGCCCAATTAACGGGTGGCCCAGCTGTCGGGAAATAAGAGGGCTACCACTCGCTCTCATAAGGTCATGCATACGGGGCTCAGTGTACCTCTTGTATGACCAATACAGGGGGCGAGTGGTTCTAGGTCAGCATGGGGTTAGCTGAACCAATTTGCGATAGGGTGTTTTGTTTTGTCAAACGTCGAGGAGACCTGGCATGTCAATTTCGAGCGTTTCCCATCACGCGCCATTAACGGCGGAACCTGAACAGTACGATCCTTACGCCTTGGGTATGCGCAGCCACAGCCACAGCCACAGTCTCTCTGCGCGCGCCGAGAAGATAACACGGGATACTCAGGAAATCGTGCAAATTGCGCCGGAACGTCGACGCGGGCGCGGTGCCACGATCAATCCAACAGGCCGGTATGAGCCAGGGGAACGGCTATGGGTTGATGATGGCTGGGGAACCTGTCGGGATTTGCCCGCGCTTAAGACATGCGTTGTTGAAGAACATCCGAAAACGATTATTGCAAAAAACACATCCCCGGATATTGCCTTTGATCGCTCGATCAATCCCTATCGCGGTTGTGAGCACGGATGCACGTATTGCTTTGCACGACCCACCCATGCCTTTCTTGGACACTCGCCAGGGCTTGATTTTGAAACAAAGCTTTATGCCAAGCCCTCGGCGCCTGAGCTTTTGCAAAAGGAAATATCAGGGAAAAATTACGTGCCGCAACCGATCGCATTTGGCACCAATACGGATCCGTACCAGCCCATCGAAAAGCACTACCGTATCATGCGCCAGTTGCTGGAAATTCTGGCCCGTGCCAATCATCCCCTTTCCATCGTCACCAAGAGCGCCATGATTATCCGTGATCTTGATTTACTTGCGCCTATGGCAGAGAAGGGCCTGATTAAGGTCGCGCTTTCTGTCACCAGTCTTGACCCGAAGCTTTCCCGTGCTATGGAGCCTCGCGCGGCAACCCCCTCGCGTCGCCTTGATGCGATAAAAGCCCTAAGTGAGGCCGGCGTGCCCACTGGTGCGATGGTAGCGCCGGTTATTCCGGCCCTCAATGATATGGAGATTGAACGCATTTTAGAACGGGTCGTGGCCCATGGCGGACAATCGGCAGGTTATATATTGCTTCGCCTGCCCCTTGAAGTGCGAGATATTTTCCGGCAGTGGCTGTTGGACAATTACCCCGACAAAGCCAGGCGTATCATGTCTCTCGTGCGCCAGATGCGCCAAGGCAAGGATTATGACGCAGCCTGGGGCCGGCGCATGCGTGGCACCGGTCCCTATGCGTGGCTGATTGGCCGCAGATTTTGCCAGGCCTGCAAACGCCACGGGCTTAATGCTGCGCACCAGGCATTGCGGACAGATTTGTTTGTGCCCCCGTGCAAGTGTGCCGCGCAAGGAGATTTGTTTCAGACTCGCTAGATCAGCATACGTTTAGGTGTACCCATTTTGCTAGGGGGACACCTAAACGTATAAAGCTGATCTAAACCCATTTTGCTATAGTTGTGTCATTTATGCCTTTGCATTTGTGCGATCTGAGCAATTTCGGCACGCAAATGGCCAAGCCCCGTTTTGCCTTTGGATGAGGTGGCGATAAGGTAAGGAAAAGCCGCCGGGCGCCGCGCCAGTTGTGTACGGGTTTTGTCAATCATGGCGTTGAGCGATGTGGCATTCAATTTATCCGCCTTTGTCAGCACCACTTGATAGGAGACCGCTGTCTCATCAAACTGTGTCATCATGGCGAGGTCATTCTTCTGGAGCCCGTGGCGCGCATCAATAAGAACAAATACCCGCACCAGGTTTGCCCGCCCACGCAGATAAGCGTGCAAGAGTTTGTTCCAGGCAAGAATGTCTTTTTTTGACGCCTTTGCATATCCGTAGCCAGGCATGTCAACAAGGCGGATCGGTGCATCGCAGGAGAAAAAAAACAAGGCGCGTGTTCGCCCAGGGGTGTTCGATATGCGTGCCAGGGCCTTTTGCCCGACAAGCGCGTTGATTAAACTGGATTTGCCAACATTTGAGCGCCCGGCAAAGGCAACTTCCGGAATCTCCATGTTCGGCAGTTGGCCCATGTTGAAGGCAGGGCGTTCCAGTTCCCACGTGCGAGCAAAAAGCAACCGACCGGCTTCAATCAGGTCCTGCGTGATTCTGTCTGATTGGTTTGCCATGGAGTCTCATCGCCCGATCAGGCGCAAAGCGGGCATACCTATTAATACCAGCGGTATGGGCTTTATGGACACGCCGACTGGTGTACTGCCTTGATAACACAACGCTTTGACGCCAAGGCATGAGTTATTGGCAAGGGCCCTTGGTATAAGACCTGACACGCTCTGGACTCAGGATTCCGGCGGCTGCGGTGTTTGTGGCTTTTTGCTGAACATGCCCTTGAGATTATCGAAAAGCTCAATTTTGACTCCCTGGCGGTGCATGATCAGACCTTGCTGCAGGATCGATAGAATGTTGTTCCACGTCCAGTAGATCACCAGGCCAGCAGGAAAATTGGCCAGCAAAAACGTAAACACCACCGGCATCCAGTTAAAGACCATCGCCTGGGTCGGATCGGGCGGTGTCGGGTTCATGCGCATTTGCAAAAACATCGTGAGGCCCATCAACAGGGGCCAGATCCCCACCATGAGAATCTGCGGCAACTCAAACGGCAAGAGCCCGAATAAGTTGAACAATGAGGTCGGGTCCGGTGCCGCCAGGTCTCTTATCCAGCCAAAAAACGGCGCATGACGCATTTCGATAGTGATCAGCAAGACCTTGTAGAGGGCAAAGAAGACCGGGATTTGCACCACGATCGGCAGACAGCCGGATAACGGATTGATCTTTTCCCGCTTGTAAAGGGCCATCATTTCCTGTTGCAGTTTGGCTTTGTCGTCCTTGAACCGCTCTTGCAGTTTTTTCATTTCCGGTTGTACGAGTTTCATACGCGACATGGAAACATAGGATTTGTTAGCCAAAGGAAAGAAGACCAGTTTGACAATAACGGTTGCCGCTAAAATCGCGACGCCGAAGTTACCAAAAAGCTTGAACAGCCAATCTATGAGGAAAAACAAAGGCTTGGTAATGAAGCGAAAGTATCCCCAATCGATGAGAAGTTGAAAATTCGGCGCATTCAGTTGTTGCTGATAACCGTCCACGACGCTGACTTCCTTGGCGCCAGCAAACAGATGACTGCGCGAGACATGGGTGGAGCCGGGGGCAACACTTTGACTGGGGACGACAAAATCCACCTGATAACGATCAAGGGATTGCGAACCGGTAAAGCGGTAGGTCGCGGTCACCGCCCCGGACGGGTCCGGGATAAGCGCCGCGCCCCAGTATTTGTCGGTGATCCCGAGCCAACCCTTGACGTCTTTCCATTCGCTTTTGACGTCTGCCTTGATGTCTTCGTAGTCAATTTCCTGCAAGGTCTCGTCAAGGTAACCGATCAGACCTTCGTGCAGAATGTAAAAGCCGGTCAGGGGAGGCGTTTCATGGCGCGAGATAACCCCGTATGGCGCGACGGAAACGGATGCCGTCGAGAGATTTTCAACGCTCTGCTCGATCGAAAACAGATAATTTTCGTCAACAGCATATTTGATACGAAAGACCACGCCGCCTTCGGCGTCGTAACGCAACACCACCGGAGATCCCGGGGCCAGCTCATCGCCGCTCTCAAGGCGCCAAAGTGTATCTTTGCCTGGAGGCTTGACGCCGGATTCCGCGTTCACGAGCCAGCGATACTCCCCGTAATAAGGGTGTGGCGAACCGGAAGGCGAAAACAATACAATATTGGGGCTTCCTGGCTCGACGGTTTCATAGTACGCCCTTAGCAACAAATCGTCGATGCGCCCCCCGGCCAGATTGATTGAGCCGGTCAACTTCGGTGAATTTATGGGAACCCGTTGGGTTTGCGCCAGCACACTGGTGCGCGAGGCCGTGACCCCGGAGGCCATTTCGGTTACAGGTTGCCCATCGATTGCGTTTGGGGCCTCGGGCACGACAGTGCCATCACCTAACGTTCCCGCGGGACGGTTGGCGATATCCTGTTCCACCTGCCTTCGCGTTTCCGTTCGGACGCGTTCTTCCTCAAATCTGGGGCTTCCATAGAAATACGACCACACGACGAATATTGCCAGCGAAAGGCCGATCGCCAATAGGAGATTTTTTTGCTCGTCCATTGATGCTAGATTTTCCCTCGCTGGTGATAAGGTGTTGCTTGCCTTAGGATAGGGCTTATAGGTTGCTGAAGCGCAATTGCGACCTGCCGGGCACGGTATTCAAGAGCCGTAGCCTGATGCGTCAGGTCAAAATAGCGCGTTTTCCGATTTTGCGCTGCATTTGTGAGCATTTTGACAATGCCCCCTATAAAGCATGCCGGTCTCCACGGTTTCAACGCTAATGGGTTTCGTTCCTTACATTATGCACAAATCTTATCGCACTGGTTAAATCGTCAACAAGGGATTGAAATGGCGCATTGAACGTTGTGGCGCGGCCAATGATCACGTAATCATATCCAGGCTGCATGGTGCCTTGCGCTTGTCTGTGGAGCGCCGCGCGCAAACGCCGCTTCACCCGATTGCGTCGCACCGCATTGCCAATGCGCCGGGTTACTGTAAATCCGACCCGCACATGGGGGCGGTCGTCACACTTTTCGCCGCTTTTGGAACCCTTTGCCGCCACGCCAGGTTCCCGGGTCTGGCTTTGTTTTCGCGCCTGTAAAACCAACGTTCGACGCACGGCTTTGCGACCTTTGGCCGTGCGAAGAAAATCCGTTCTTTTTTTGAGACGCTGCATCCTCAGGCTTATACCAGCGGTATTGGCTTTTTGTACACGCTGGCTTATGGGCATATCTATTAGCACGCATCCAGAGCGTGTCATCCAGCAACGAAACATTTAGAGCGTATCAGGTTTTAATAGAACCAATTCTGTTTCTCGATTGGCGAGGCGATCCACGTTCAAGGCGATCGAAGAGCGATGTTTATCCATCTCTCGAGAGCGGCTTGGGCGTGGGCGTCCGCCAATCGAGAAACAGAATTGGTTCTATTAAAACCTGATACGCTCTAGGTAAGCTGGCCACCCCGTCAAGGCGCATGTTTCTCAACGCTGGCTAGCTTTGAAGGTGAATACAGGGTTCAGGCGGAGAGCCTCTTTCGGCCCCGCCGACGGCGGGCCGACAGGATTTTGCGGCCATTTTTGGTGCTCATGCGGGCGCGAAATCCGTGCCTGCGTTTTCGCACCCGCTTGCTTGGTTGGAAAGTCCGTTTCATCGTTTCATACTTCAATCAGGTATATCAGGTATAAGTGTCGTGCCGCCACAATGGCCGCACCGCCGTTGATTTGTGCAGTTACGGAGATGCTTTATCGAGGATATTGCATGGACCCGATCGCATCCCTATTGCCCAATCCCCATATTGTCTCCAGCCTATATTGGAGCCCGCTTATAAGCCTTCCGGGCCCTCAGGTCAACAAGTCCCGTTTTTCAAGACCTAACCGCAAAGGGTAAATCAATTCTGAGCAAAAATGGGATGAATATAGACCCAGGTGACATCATTCGTGCATGTCTTGTATAATCCCGGCTAGGGCTTATGATCAGATGAATGGCCTGATATGGCCTTGCTGGCGGCAATGGCCGCAATAATCCTGACTTCAGACCGGCCACTTTGAGAACAACTTATTGAAAGATTACTAGTCCCTCGTTAAATTCACATAACGTTTTGAGGATACAGGATTGTCTTGTCCCTGTGTGTTCTTTGTTCCACAGCTTTTGCACCTTTTTGCTGCAAAAGCTTGCAATTTGTGATTCACTAGACGCCGGTAAACCGCTCCATTTGCAAGGTGTCTCATGAAACCCAAATCTGCTCCCGCACAGGAAGCCAACAAAGTGAGTTCAGGTTCAGATTCTTGCGGCTGTGACGGGCCACAAACTGTCAAAGGAGGTGCTTTATGAAATGGTATGAAGAGCCGCTTTTTGACGGAACTTCCGAAGATGAGCGGCGTCATGTAAACAATTTTGCTACCCCGGCCTTCCGGTTGAGTGTGCAATCTTCGATCTATCATGGACATCCCCTGGACCATGTCGCCGTCTATGAAGAACTGTTTGCGGTATTCAAGCCGATCCTCCAAAGGGATGCGGAGCGCCTGTTAATGACCGAAACAGCGGGAAGAAATCCTCGTCGCCGCAAATCCATAAAAGAGGGTGATTGGCATCCGTTTGAGTATATGCGCTCCGTTATTCCCGATGATGACCGGTATTTTGTCGGTTTTGATTTTCAGTCCGGATTTAACGGTGATGATCGCTACGATATCGGACCCACCAAGTTCTATTTTGTAACTGATAGGAATTCGCGTCTGGAGGCAACGATACCGGTGGCTGACTTCGAGGCCGGCAGCATCGATATTCAGGCTTTAAAAGATTGCCTTCTAAAATTACCTGTTTTCAGCGCTCTGGCGGGATACGGTATGTGTATTTCCGATACATTTGACTGGCCTGTTGACGGTCTTTATCGCCTGCATCCCATCGCCCGCAAATTTCCTGTCCTGGACATATGTCGGTCTGACCGCCGGCAATGGTTTTCAGATACGGACAGAGGGTTCAATGAGTACTGGATCGGTGGTATTAACTGGCTTACACTGGTCTGCGAGCCGTTTGTCTCGGCCCTGGGTGGCGTAAAGCAACTGACAACAGGGCTGAACAGCGCCATATCCTGCGACGTTGCGGGAGATTCCATTCTGTTCCAGCTTGGACCCCGCCCAATCACCGGGGAACGGGGCAAGGACGATGACCTGCTGCCGCTATATTTCGAGCTGGGCGAGCGGCTTAAGCCCATTGGAGAGGGATACCCGAGTTTAACCAATGGATCGAATCATGTATTTGGGACCAACAGTATGAGGGCAGAAAATTTAAAATGGTCGCGCCGATTTTACGATCAACAATGGTTTGAGGAGTCCAGCAAATGAGAAATTTAGGATTTGAGGTTAATATCAGCGAAAATAAAACGGACAAGGTATCGTTTTTCCTTCATGTAGGACCTGGTTTTACTTCCAGTGAATTAATAGATGATGGCATTATTGGGAAATCTGGAGAAAATTTCGCAAATATTCTTTCAGATTCTAAAAATATTCCAGCGGAATATAATTTGTCCACGATCTCCGAGAGAGAGATTCATATTTCTTTTTCAGCCTCGCTTCTATCCCGGCTTTGGCAGATAGCCTCTGTTCTGAATCTCATTGACGGTGCAACTTTTTTGGGAGACGAAGATGACCCCTTTATTGAACGGGTGGTTGTGAAACCTGGAACACTGGAAAACGTTTCCCTTGAAAGCATGTACGGTGATCTGAAAGCTTACTTGGAACACTGCCGCGCGACCATGACAAATTTTCTTCCCGAGGACTTCGAAGTGGATGAATATATTGGCCGACAATGGCCCGATACACCTTCAGACTATATGTACGATATTCTAATGAGGCCATCGCGTCCGATGTCTCAAGCTGCCCAGGATACGACGAAAGCCTTTCTGCTCAATTTTGATCAATTGATGGCCGAAAGTGCGTTTGAGCCGGACACATCGCCCGAGGAATGGTTAGAGGATGGAGCAATTCCCTATCCCGTTGAAATCACCGTTGCGGCCAGCTCGATTTCTTATCGCATTGAAATGCCGCCAACGGATTTTTCTCCAGGCTTGCTTATGGTTTCAGATGTACTTGAAAAACGCTATGACCTAGCAATTGCGTCATGGGAATTTTCGATTCGCGAAGGATGGTAATCATGCCGAAAGCAGCACGGATTGGCGATATTGGTTCGGGCCATGCCTGCCATTTTCCGCGCCGTTGCCTTACAATGCGCGTGCCTCGGGGGAGATGCTGGTGACAGTCTCGCTTTCGTACCGCAAGATCACCTGCGAGCATACCGTATCCGGCACATCCGGCTCCGACGATTGGAGAAAACCAAAAGTGTAAGACGGTATAACAACTGCGGGCTTGGCCTTTGTGTGCGCTGACAGGTACCGTGTGCCTTGGTCAAGGTAGATGGTCTTGTACACCCACAAGCGCCAAGCTTATACCAGCGGTAGATGTGCGTGTCAAGCGGCTACGCCGGAGGGTCTGTGGCGACCGTATTTCAAATACGTAAGAAGGAAGGCGAATTGCGGCTGTGCAAAGATGGCGTTTGCATCAGCCAAGTGCATTGCAATGCGCTGACCGCACTTCATCTTGCCTTCATCGATGTTCCGTTCGAATGGAGCGAGCCATTTTTCTTTTTTATATTTGACGACGTTGTGTGGGCTCTACCGGATGACGGTGATGCTTTATTAGTCGTTTTACGTCACTTAAAACACCGACTTAAACACAACCCTTGTGTTTTTATCAGTGAAGGTCACAAGCTTCCTTTATCATGGAGAACCCGCTGGCTTGGCATTCCATCCTCGTACCCTGATCTAAAACCCGGTGCCTATGCCACATCACAGTTACCAGCGTTTTTGAAGAGTGAGGGTCCGTATAAAGCAGACCACAAGGTCGTGCGGGATTATTTATTATAGAGCGATGCAAGCCATGCATAATACCCAGGGTCTTTAACAAGGGCTCATGGCTTAGAGTCTGATTCAAAATTCGGTGCCATCATCGTAGTTGACTAAAATTCCATACGAATTTGGCGATTTTCCTGCTCCTGTAAAACATTCAGCCTTCCGTATGGGCACAAATGGTTTCATTTTATCCCAAAACCGACGCATTGGATGTCGCAAATTGAATTTCCAATCAGGCTCTTAGCGTCAAGCAAGTATGTTATCAAGGCAGTACACCAGTCGGCGTGTCTATAAAGCCAATACCGCTGGTATAATTTATTAGCCGGAGAACTATGTGAATCGCAGCAATGTTGTGTGGCGCCGAATGCCCAATACTAAGTAAGAAAATTGAAAACCAGGCGCAATTCGTACAGCGGCGACTGGAGGCTATGGTGATTGACCAACACGACCTATATAATACCGCCCGTACTCTGGTCGATAACTGGAAAAGGTTCCTGGGAAGGGCATCAGCGGCGCTTTATTGACGACAGAGAGCAATTAAGGGCTTTAATTGCACGTGCTGACGTCAAGGGATGTCCTGTCAGTCTATTCGCCAGAGAAGTGGCAAACGAAACAGCCCCATCACAACCGGGATATTAGAGGAAGGAGATATGGAAGAAAATATCAAAGAGATTATGTCGATACACAAACAACTTGTAAAAAGGATGGCCTCCTTTAATGGCTCAATTTGGAAGGAGGTTGCTGGTGAAGTGCAATCTCAGTACAATGAGATTGTATATTGGATTTTGTTGTTTGACGACAGCGATCTTCAAATAGCTCATAGCAAATTTTGCAAAATCACCGAACCCAATATTCACAAAATATATCCTTTGCAAATAGCTCTTTTTTATTACATGATTACAGAGGATAAAGTTTATTGCATTGATAGATTAATAGGGAATGAAACAGTTTTTTCAGCCATGCATAATGGCGAATTGGGTAGTAACGGATATCCCATGTCAAATGATGCTCGCATTTTTTTCAAATCCACCGATTCCAAACGCGAGACCACACAACACGACAATTTTGATTGAGAGCGTGAATTGATGGTATTTTGAACGATTCATCTACAAATGGAGTGGTTCAATGTCGATACCGAAGTTAAGCCACGCTCTCGAAGATATTGTATCGTGTCATCTTGGTTTGAACAAGAGCCGCATTGAAACACTTGTTGTGATTATCGTGGGTCTGGTGAATGGACGCACGGTGAATTTGAGCCACATTGCATGCCATTTTGTGGACGAGCCAAACACGCCTCCAACTACCGCCGTCTGCAGCGGTTTTTTCAACACGTGCGGCTGGACAATGACTGGGTAGCCCAGATGATGGTGCGCCTGTTGAACCAGCGCGGGCCCTGGTTGCTGGCGCTTGATCGCACCGACTGGAAGGTGGGGTCACGGCCGATCAATATTTTGATGCTGGCGCTTGCAACGCAGCGCTTTCGCGTACCGCTCATGTGGGTGCTGCTGGACAAGAAAGGAACGTCCAACACGGCTGAACGCGTCGCCTTGATGCAACGCTATCTGTCCACCTTTGGGGCATCATCCATTAAATTGCTGCTGGCGGATCGGGAGTTTGTTGGCTGCGACTGGTTTGATTTCCTCAATGAAAACAATATCGCTTTCGCTATTCGCATCAAGAAAAACATGCATTTGACGCAGCCAGACGGCTCAAAATGGTCTGCTCAAACGTTGCTACGCAAATATCGCCCAACAAGAACCATCAGAACATGGTCAGGCTGGTTAGCGGGCATGGAATGTAGGCGCAACAATCAGATGCGTTTTGCCGCGCGAGGCATCAAAGGGGGTGAATGGTTGATAATCGCCAGCAATCGCGAACGCAAAAATGCCTTACGCCAATATCACAAGAGATGGGCGATTATCACAAGAGATGGGCGATCGAATGCCTGTTTGGCGACACCAAAACTTGTGGCTTCAACATGGAAGATACGCGTATCACTGATCTGCAAAAACTTGATCTGTGCCTGGCGATAATCGCACTGGCCATGAGTTGGACGTACCGCTGCGCCAGCCAAACCATGGGGCTTTCTGCGATCAAAAAAAACGCATGGATATAGAGAAAAATCATGGTTCAGAACCGGCCTTGACCAACTCAGACAATGGATCATCTACCAGCCTGAGAAGGCAGCAAAGGTCTGGACAAAGCTCTGGCCAAAGAAAAAATCAACCCTGGAAATAAGCAGAGTCGTGTAGTGTGCAAATTCCCTGATAATTCCCTGTTTTTCTCAAAGCCAACGCAAAGCTGGACACCTTACATCAGTTGGCATCACCGGCCCACTCCCTCTTGCCGGCCACGGACACAACGGTACCCTATGGATGGCTGGGAGGGAAAGTGGGCTGGCTTGGTTGGGTAAACTGACACGAGCGAATGGCCCATTGGAGATAAGGGCCGTAAACGGCCATGTTTGTGCCCCAACACATCGTCTCGGATATCGAGGAGATAGGACAAGATGCTGAAATTAAAGGATAATCTGCATGAGCTTGACAGAACCGAAAACACCCCCAACTGGCTGGCGGAGTGCGCAGGCTGCATCGAACGCGTCTCCAGATTATTGTCGGTGACAGTGTTCCCGGCGGTGGTTTTTATTATTGGCTTATTCTGCTCCGCTGTCCTGGCGGGTCAGGGCGGCATAAATGCCGTCACGCTGGACCAGTTGCGCATGGGTGCCGTCTTCGACAATCTGCCCCTTGTCCATAACCAGGATGCGATCCGAATGGCGGATCGTCGATAACCGGTGCGCCACGATGATCACCGTGCGGCCCTTGGCGACAAGTTTCAGATTGTCCTGAAACAGCCGCTCGCTTTCGTAATCTAGCGCTGCTGTCGCTTCATCGAGGATCAGAATACGTGGGGCTGTCGCCAAGGCACGAGCGATGGCGATCCGCTGCCGCTGGCCGCCGGACAGGTTGCTACCACGCTCCTCCAGAACCGTATCGTACCCCTTGGATAGCTGAAGAATGAACTCATGCGCCCCCGCCAGCTGCGCGGCGCGAACGATCCGGCTCATCGCTTACGGCATTTGCGGTGTATACTGCGCACTCGGTGGGTTAAGCCTGGCAGCATTAACAGGGATCGGTGAACCCGTGCCCGGGCCATATCTTCTGGCATCCGTGGCGGCTGTGGTCTTGGGTGGCGTCGTATTGGGCGGCGGAAAAGGCGGTCTGCTCGGTCCGATCATTGCGGTTTTCATCCTGCGTATCTTTCGGTCGATCCTGACTTTTCTGTCTGTCGATCCCAATGTGACGACCATCATAGAAGGCGTGATCATGGTGGCCGTGGTCATGCTGGGCGCGGCGCTGGCGCTCAGGGGGGCACGAAAATGAGCACAACCGACACCGATACACCGCTTGTGCGCCTCTGTCGTATAACGCGGGACAATCCATTGATCCTACTGATTATCTTCCTTTTCGCCTTGATCGCCCTTCTGGGAGTGCTGCGACCCGGAATCGTCATGCCGGTGCGGGGCGGGCGTGACGGCCTGATTTCGACTTTCTGGGTCGGCAATCTGATCAAGTTCGTAATCCCGCTGGCGATGCTTGCGGCCTGTCAGGTGTTGACCATGCTGACCGCCGGCATCGATCTGTCTGCCGGAGTCGTGGCAACCGTCGCCGCATTTGTATGTGCCACGCTCAGTTCCATTTGGGGTGGCACACCCGCCGTGCTGATTGCATTGTTGACCGGGTTGGCAGTTGGCCTTGTAAACGGGGTCGGCGTCGGTATCGTGCGGGTTCACCCGTTGATCATGACGCTGGGAACGGGGCTGATCGCAACCGGCTGTCTCCAGGTTTACCAGCGACTGGTCATCAACGCAGGTGCCGAGGTTCCGGCGTTCCTCGCTTGGCTAGGGACCGGGCGTACCCTGGGTATGCAGAACGGGCTTTACCTGTTTGTGCCTTTCGCGGTCTTCGTAGTTTGGCTGATGCGGTATACTGGGTTTGGGCGGCTTCTCTTCGCCCTTGGCTCAAACGAGAACGCTGCGAAAATATCAGGCGTCAGATCGTGGCAGGTGTACTTGGCCCTTTACGCGCTGTCGGGCCTTATCGCGGCGATTGCCGGGCTGCTTTATCTCGGGATCATTCGCCAGCCATCGTTGAGCCTGGCGAATCCTTTGCTGCTACCCTCGGTCGCGGCGGCGGTGATTGGAGGGACGTCGATCTTCGGGGGGCGCGGCAGCTTTGCGGGCGCGATCATCGGGGCGTTAATCCTGCGCGTGCTCGATACAATGCTGACGCTACTACAGATGCCGGAAGGTGCGCGGACAGCGCTTTTCGAGCTGATCATTCTGGCGGTGACCGCGCTCTATGTAAGGATCACCGGCGCAAGGTAGGGAGGGTGAAATGACAAAACACCAGGTTGTCGGGATCAGCTTCGATCACATGCACATGGGTGATCTTCTGCGGCAAGTCGACGAACACCCTGATGCCGAGATTGCCGCCATCTTCGATCCCGACTCGGCACGCATGGAAGGCGCGATTGAGCGCTTTGGTATTCCTACGATTCCCGGTATGGACAGAGATGAATATCCGCCTGCTGTGTTTGCCGAAGGAGGGGCTGGAGCGAGTGTTCGCCATATACCGCTCTCTGACAATCGCAGTGCAGGGGGCCAGATGTCTGCGCAGTTGGCAGGGGTGCCAGAAGGGCGTAAGATAACTATGACAGTGGGGCCATAATCATGATTGACAGTTTTTCAGTTCTTGTTGAGTATACACAAATACTCGTTCATATCTCCAGCCACCCAACACCTGGTTTACTTTGGTCTGATGAGCATGTAGCTCAGGGATTTGCGTGGTCAGAAGGACTTGTTTCTTTTGGTGTACCTGATCATGACGGCGAGTGTCTGATTAATATCATTTCGGCACAAGATGAAGAAGTTCATGATGATGCGATTTGGGCCATACAAGTGCCTTTCTCAGTTTCTGAGTCTTTAAAGATCGGAACGGTTTTTGATACTCGTTTGGTAAATGTAACGCATGGCTCTTACAATTTGATCTTTGAAGTTTTATCTGGCGACGAAAATGAAATTGCATATAAGATTAATCTCAAGTTTGCGGAAACGGATTTTCCAGAATTTGCGGTACTTAAGCAAGGTGGGGAGCTTACGACCGACACAGTTCTTCGGAAAGATGCTGATCTAGCTGGATAAAGAGTTATATCATGCCCAAACCAATTGCATTAGTTGGCCATATGCATGTCTGCCCCAAGGTTGACCCTGGGCCGAAACCGCATGTTGGTGGGCCGGTTCAAGATGCGGGGCAGAGTTTGGTGAAATTCAACGGCATTCCAGTTGCTGTGGAAGGCGGCAAGGCGCTGTGCACGGGTGTTCCTTGCTCTGATCCGCTGAAAAAGGGCTCTAGCCTAGTCAAGATCAACGGCAAGGGCGTGATGCGTATCGGGGATGGCACGGGCCATGGCGGCAAAATCACCATGGGGGTGCCGACGGTTTCAGCAGACTAGGGGCCCGTGGACATTCAGGATTCCCAAGCGGGCTGAAATCTTATTCACGCTTCCAAAATGGAGGTTTGAATGAACGAAGCGCGGTTTGTGTTGACGGATGAAGCCTGGGTCCATCTGGAGCGACACATGTTGGGCAAACAGGGCGATGCAGGGGCGACCGGCAAACAGATGGCAATCAATTGGCCGCTGCGTTGGGTCGAAAGCCATGTCACGGCGAAACGGCTGATAGACGAAGGGATGATCGGCAACCTGATCGAGGTCCATTTCTATGATGGCAACCGTGGTCCGCTTTATCATCTGGCTGACAAGGTGGAAGTCAGTCCGGAAGAAGTAGAGCGGCAGAAGCCCGACTCGTGGTGGTACAAGAAGGCCTCGGGCGGTGGGGCTCTACTTGACTACCTGGGCTATGGCGCGACCCTGGGGACGTGGTACTTAAACGGAGAGGTCCCGATCGAAGTCACCTGCACGACCGACGACACGCCAGGGATCGAAGTGGACCAACACGCCATCGCCGTCTGCCGCTATGCCCGCGGCCTCAGCAAGATGGAAACACGCTGGGGGACGTTTACCGATCCCTGGATCCATCAGCCGCAACCGACTTGCGGCTTCACCTTTGTCGGCTCTGAGGGAACCATCGCCTCGCCCGATTACGCGTCGCATCTGACGGTGCAGACACGCGCGCGGCCCGAGCGTCACAACATTCCGGTCGACCCGCTGCCGGAAGGCGCAAGGAATGGCATCGAATATGTGCTTGGCTGCCTGGAGCGGAATGAGCCGGTTGGCGGGCCGCTTGATCCGGCGCTTTGCCTGACGGCACAGCGGATTGTCGATACCGCGGTGCAATCGGCGGCCGAGAAACGCACGCTTTCGCTGGTGCCATGACGGATCAGATTGAACAGGAAACCTATGCGCTGAAGTCAGCAGGGCCGGCCGAGGTCAGAGCGCCGGACATCCTTTATAAGCCGCCTCAGCCGAAAACCTACCGACCGCGGATCGGTATGGTCGGAACGGGCGGTATTTCCGCCGCCCATCTTGAGGCTTATACCAAGGGTCCTTAACAATGACTCATGGATTAGAGCCTGATTGGAAATTATGTTGAGTGATTTCAGTTGGTTATAATTCTTTGATTTGCTAAATAGGAGAATTACGATGCCGTGGACTGAAATCACTCGCCTTGAGAATGACAGAAGTGACCTTCGCTATGCAAGCGATTGCCGTGATGATGAGTGGGAATTGATAGCTCCCATTGTGGAAATCCGTAGCGTAGTTGGCCGTCCTTGCACGGTCGATATGCGGGCTATCTGGAATACCATCCAGTATATCGCAACAATCGGTTGCCAGTGGCGGCAATTACCCAAAGACTTCCCACCGGTTTCCACTGTGCGCTACTATTTCTACCGCTTTCGGAACAATGGCACATTTGTTGTGATCAATGACTTGTTGAGCGTTGCTAGATGTGAACTTTCAATAGGTTGTCCATTCGATCCCTGCTATGGAGATTGGAGGTATCACACTTCAAACATCCATGGAGAGACCGAATGAACATCCACAAAAATGCCAGATTAGCACCCTCACGTCGAGTAGAAATGGCCCGCGACGTCTTAAACGGGCGCTTGACAAAAGCACAAGCCAGCCGCGCCTATGGCGTCTGCGCTAAAACGGTGACCAAATGGGTCAAGCGATATGAACAGTTCGGACAAGCAGGCATGATAGATCGTTCGTCGCGCCCCCATCATAGTCCACGAGCCATCCCACAGCCGCTGGCAAGGGCCATCATAAGCCTACGCCGCCAGCGGCTGTGCGGACAACATATCGCCCTAAAGCTTGATGTTTCTGCGGCAACCGTCAGCCGTGTCTTGAAACGGGCCAGGCTCTCGCGCCTTAAAGACCTGGAACCAAAGGTGCCGGAACGGCGCTATGTGCATGACCATCCAGGGGATATGATCCATCTCGATATCAAGAAACTGGGACGGTTTGGCCGCCCTGGCCACCGGGTCACTGGGTCTCGCGTCGGGCAATCCAACACACGCTCTGGCAAAGGCGGCTATGGCTGGGAATACTTGCATGTGTGTGTCGATGATAACTCACGCATCGCCTGCACGGACATCTTCGCAGATGAAAAAAAGCAGAGTGCGGTGGCTTTTCTGCAAAGCGCTGTTGCGTATTATAAAAGGCTGGGGATCACCATCCGGCGGGCTATGACCGACAACGGCGCGTGCTACAAGTCCAAGGCTTTCGCCAGTGCCTGTAAAGAACTGGGTATCAAGCATGTCAGAACCAAACCCTACACCCCAAGAACCAATGGCAAAGCGGAACGCTTCATCAAGACGGCGATTAATGAGTGGGCTTACGCGCCTTTGTACCAGACATCAGAACAGCGTAAGGCCTATTTACCAGAGTGGACCCATATGTATAATTGGCACCGACCTCATAGCGCCATAAAGACCAAACCGCCTATCTCTGCTTTAGGATTAAATGGAGACAACCTCTTGACGTTACACATCTAGGAACCGCCCAAAGGTGCGCCGGTCCATGATCTGGAATTCAGCCTGCGGGTCCGACAAACCGTACAGCGCTTGGCAAGCACCAGCACCTTGAACATCATGACATGACGCTGTCAAATGGTGGTCTGCCGCCCTGAGGGCCGGATTTATAATCAAGCGCCGCGTCAAGACTGTCGCGAAATATCTCGAAGTCAACCACGCGCAGCAACGGCTCCAGCGGATCGCCTGCGTCGCTCAAGGGCATTCAGCGCCAGGGCCTGCACTTCAAACCCGGCGGAAAACCGCTTGGTTTCCAGCTCCCTTCCGATATCCAAAGCTTGCTTGGCTTGTCCGCGTGCCAAGCACTCGTGGCCTTTCTTTGCCAACGCCTCAAGTGCCGCAATATCCGTCATGTGCAAAAGCCCTTGTCACTACTCACAATATCAACTGCAGATACGGTTAAAGAAGACGATACAAGGGTTAGCAAACCGTTAAATATAATTGCAAAATCGTGGTTTTACGCGAATAATGCGCGTTTTGCAGCACGTACTTGGTAGGAAGCACGCAGTATAAAGCGCTTTCGCATGCCACTGCCGTCCGGGGCGACGTTAAAGGCGGTACCGGCGGGTGTGAGCCTTGAGCGATCGGGGGCAGTTTGCAGGCATCAACACGAGCGAGACGGTATCTAAGGCGATCATCAAGGCTCTCCAACCCTTTCCCAAGCCATTGCGCAGAACCATCACCCATGACAATGGCGGCGAGTTTGCACGGCATAATACCAGCGGTATTGGCTTTATAGACACGCCGACTGGTGTACGGCCTTGATAACATACTTGCTTGACGCTAATCCATGAGTCATTGTTAAGGACCCTTGGTATAAAGCCGTTGAACAGCAACTGAACCTGCCCGCTTTCTTCTGCGATCCTCATTCCCCCTGGCAACGCGGTGCAATCGAGAACGGCAATGGGCGCTTGCGCATCGCATGCCTCGAAAAACCAAGCTCTCAAACTACACGGCAAAGGACATCCAAAATATGGCAATTCTCTACAACAACACGCCGCGAAAATGCCTTGGGTACAAAACACCGGCAGAAGTCGCTAGATTTACAAACGAAATCAAAAACCAAGGTGCGGCACTTGAAATGTGAAACCAGCAGTGGCTCTTAATTTTACCACTAATCGCTCCTGTCATTAACTTTTCGACTGTCTTCAAGAAAATTTGCTATCCTGAGAAACACTTTTTGCATTCCCATATGCGGATTTGGAACTCCTGTATAATAATTTCTAATATAATCAATTTCTATATCGCTTAGGCTAATAGCATTTTCTCTTCTGTAGAGAAATCTTAAAAAACGCACGACTGTGCTTGGAGAATCACCTCTGTAACTATCTAATGAGTCTCCCGTTGCGGAAAAACAAGGCTCGCCAATGGCTTCAGGTTTATTCATTATATGGTTTATCTGACGTGTTGAGCTACACATAGTGTCAATAAGGTCAACTCGTCTTAGCGTTTTAAGCCACTCAAAGCTCAATGGGCATTTGGCATAAACTGTTTCAAAGCTTATATCTCCACGGGCAATGGCCAATTTATCTTCCAACCCAACATCTGTATCACACTCTGTTTTGGAAATTTCACAGCCACGTACTGAACACCAGTCGGACAAGCGCTTCATATTCTCAAGGTTTTCCCAAAGGGGTAAGGCCATGAGAAACGCATAGTCAATATTGTTTTGTTCAAACCGCGTTTTTGGGTTTATAATTGCTTCTACAAACGCTATTTCATCATTAAGATGGTAATGCGCTGCCCGTGACTTTAGTTCAGCCAGAATATTCGGATCCGAAGCAAAAAAACCGCGATCTCCCTCCCTAACTGTAGATTCAATTAAGCTTAAAACTTCCCTCTCTGTTTTTATATCAAACAAAAGCGATGGATAACCAAAAGTAATGGCAAAATCGATCATTTCTTCTTTTTCTATACCTGGGTAAGTTGACGCGCAATCAATATCAAAGACAGCAATAAACTCTGGTGGTGCATATTCCGGCAAAAAAGTATTTTCGGTGACACACTTTGAATATTTTATATTCTTTGCATAAAATAAAGCTCCGAGAAATAATATAAATACCCCAGCAACAATTCCTAATAGAAACTTTTTTTGTTTAATATGCATTTTTGATAAAGTCCTATTTTTAATTCATTTAACCTGCGTGTTATACCAAGGGTCCTTAACAATGACTCATGGCTTAGCGTCAAAGAGTTATGGTATCAAGGCCGTACACCAGTCGGCGCGTACATAAAGCCAATACCGCTGGTATAATTTATAACGTCCACGACCAGGCAGTGTTGACAAACTGTTTGCACCACAGTCTAGGCTGTGGTGACAATTTAACTATTTGAGCCACAGCTGGATTGCCGCAAGTTTAACGAAGCCAAGAAAATTCGCCAGCAGTTTGTCATAGCGCGTCGCAACCCGTCTGAATTCCTTGAGCCGTCCAAATAGACGTTCGATCCTGTTGCGCTCCTTGTACAGCTCTTTGTCATATGCACGCTGATCTGTGCGATGCCGGCGTGGGGGTATAACCGCTTCACCACCGGTCTTCACAATTGCCTCCACCAAATTGTCTGCATCATAGGCGCGGTCACCAAAAACATAACTTGATGCAAAGCCTGCAATCAAATCAAGCGCTTGCTTCATGTCGTTCTCCTGGCCTGGCCCTCCGCCAAAGCGCACGGGAAGGCCCAACCCATCGCCTACCGCATGGAGTTTGGTGGAGAACCCGCCCTTGCAGCGACCCAACCCTTGGGATGCAGCGCCCCCTTTTTTTGCGGGGCTCCTGCCGCATGTTTGTGTGCCCGGATGATAGTTGTATCAATCTGCAACCATTCAAAATCTGCCTCTTTCGACAGGGCCTCAAACATACGCTCAATAACACCGTTCTCTACCCAACGATAGTACCTGCGTTTAACTGTTTGATAGGGGCCAAATCGCTCCGGCAGGTCTCGCCAGCGTGCCCCTGAACGGGCCATCCAAAGAAGGCCGTTAAGAAAACGGCGGTTGTTGCTGCGAGGACCACGCCGGCCTTTGCGACCTCCAGGGATAAAAGGCTCCAAGCGTTCCCACTGATCATCACGAAGTTCATCAACAGACATAACTAACCTCTCAAAAGTCAGTAATGAATCTGATTCGTCGTCAATTGAGAACCCAAAACTCCTTAAATTGTCACCACAGCCTAGCGCGTGTCAGGTCTTAATAGAACCATTCTGCCAAAAGGTACTTGGGCGATTTTGCGACAAGATGGGCCTTAATACCAAGGATCCTTAGCAACGACTCATGGATTGGCATCAAAGCGTTGTGTTATCAAGGCCGTACACCAGACGGCGCGTACATAAAGCCAATACCGCTGGTATTGGTCTTTGTCTTATCCAAAACTGGGGTCAAGTCCCCTGTCCCTTTCATCCTATTTGCTATGACAATACCCCGGTGCATCGGAAAATCATGGCCAAACGGCGTGCGAATCGGCCCCGGTCGCGTCGCCACCTGTCGCATCCTGTGAGAAAATATCTGGTATATCCAGTGCGAACACGTTACATTTCCCGTAAGCCCGTGCACGGCAGACCGGCGCCGATGTGTATCGAGACCTTGCAAACGGCGGGCATAAAAGACAACGGCGCAGTGTTTTTAACACAGGCGCCACGATGCGTCATTGATGAACCGTACAAGAAGTTTGTTGTTCATCCGGATGAGAACCCGTTAGTGTGATATATCGCGCACGCTATCGCATTTGCTCTAGAACGCGTCAGGTTTTAATAGAACCATTCTGACGGGGCGCCGCAGAAGGATCATGGATTAGCGTATGACATGATCAACGGAAAGTACCAGATCGATGGGTCCTGACCCCGGTTTTCTTCGCATAATCCTTGTTATTGCCATTATGGCTTATGGGAGCCAGGCGCTGGCGTTTGACTTTCTTGGTTTCACCTTCGACAAAAACGGTATTCGCAGAAAGTCCGACGAGGACGCCCGCAAACCCAGTGCAGGAGCCGTACAATATACAACCATGATCGAGAGCGATAACGCCACCCTTGATGCGGTAATTGCAAACGTTTCCCTTTTGGTAAACGACCAGGCTGAACCGCCGGAGGATGCAATCGGGTTGTTGACCAGAGCGCGGGTGGACAAAAAAAGGATTATCGCTGCGCTCTATGGTGAGGCGCACTATGGCGCGGTGGTAACGATATTTATCAGTGATGTCGCGCTTGATGCCTTGACTTTGGAGCACGAATTCGCCGGCGCGCCGGTAGAGGTGAAGATAGTTGTCGAAGCCGGACCACAGTTTGTTTTCTCTCAACCCGTGGCGCGAGCGGGCGGGCGGTCCATTGATCTTGCTCCTTATGGGATTGTCGCCGGCGAGATCGCCAAATCCGAACGCATCCTTACCGCACAACAAAAAATTCTCGATGCCTGGCATGAGAAAGGATATGCATTTGCCACACTTAAAAGCAGAACCATCGAAGCCGATCACAGCAGTGAAACGCTGGATGTTGTGCTGGAATTCGAGACCGGTCCCGTTGCGCGCGTCGCTGATGTGAAAGTTGCGGGCGCCGAGGCGGTCAATGTGCAGACAATTCTGCACATTGCGGATTTGCCGATAGGCAACATCCATAGCCCGTCGGATATCAAGCGCGCCACCCGGAAATTGCAGAATCTGGGCGTGTTCAACACTGTTGTAATCCGTACCGCCAGACAGGAAGGTTCTGAGGATCGCGTCGAACTTACTATTGAAGTCAGCGAACGCAAGCCGCGTACCATCGGCGCTGGAGTCACAGCTGGTAATCTGGACGGGTTGGGTGTTGAGGGTTTTTGGACCCATCGCAATCTTTTTAGCCGGGCGGAAAAACTGCGCCTTGAGGCATCCGTCGGACGTATCGGAAAGGGAAAGGGTGGCGATCTCGACTATCGCACGGCGGCGGTATTCAGCAAGCCGGATGTGTTCGATCCCCGGATCAGCTTTGAGGGCAAGGCCGCGTTCGCCGTCAGGAATTCTGACGCCTTTGAGAAAAAAAGTGGCAGGGTCGAAGCAAGTCTCAACTATCAATGGCGCGAATGGCTCAGCGCAAAAGGTGGCCTTGCAGCCGAGTATGCCGTCGTCAGTGATGAAACCGGCACCACAAAATCCACCATTGTATCGGCACCGTTCGCGTTCATCTATGATACCCGTGATGACGCGCTGGATCCATCGACGGGGATCCATGCCCGCTTACGTGCAGAACCGACTTACGCCTTCGATCCGCAAGCGACTTTCATTAAGACAGCCCTTGATGCGAGCACGTATCTGGCCCTTGATAAGGAAAAAACGTTTGTCCTGGCCGGTCGGGTGGCAATCGGTTCGATCTTTGGCACAGCGCTTGCGAATGTGCCCGTAGACCGGCGATTTTTTGCCGGTGGCGGCGGTTCCATCCGAGGCTATGCGTATCAGTTTGCCGGGCCGAAGACGGTAAAGGGCAACCCATCCGGCGGACTTTCATTTGCCGAAGCGTCGCTGGAAATTCGCTATAAAGTCAACGAGCAGTTCGGTATCGTCGGTTTTGTTGATAGCGGCGGCGCTTTTTCATCAATGACGCCAGGGCGGGGCGATCGTTTCTATACCGGTGCCGGTGTGGGCCTGCGATATATTACGCCGTTGGGGCCGGTGCGCCTCGATATCGCCATTCCCCTTGATAAAATCTCCGGGCAGCCCAATTATGGCTTGTATTTTGGCATAGGACAGGCGTTCTAGCGAATATCGCTTCTGTTTGGTTGCTTGAATACAGGTTGTCCTTTCATGGGCGTCAGGCGTGGCATAAAATTCTGGTTGCGATGGCTCTCGATCGCTTTCGGCTTAGGCGTTGCCTGTGTGCTTGTCGGCGCTTACCTGATGCTGGCAACCGACTGGGGCCGCTCTCTTGGCGCGACACTGATCAGCCGCGCGGTCAGTACGCAAAGCCAGGGCATCGAAATCAGCGGCCTCAACCGGATTATCGGCGGCCAACTGCTGATTGATAAAGTGGCGCTGTCTGATAAAGACGGGATTTGGTTGCAAATCAGCGACATTACCGTGGCGTATCGCACGTCTTTGCTCCTGCGCGGCAATATTCAACTGGACTTTGTTCACGTGGGGGAAATTCGGCTACATCACTTGCCGACGACAGAAAATGCGCCGAAACATGCCGGTAGCGGGCAGCCCGTTCTGCCTGCCCGTTTCCTGCCTGCCCCGTTTCACACCCTGGCACTGAGCAGAATTGATATCGATCAGGTTGCGATCGGTGAACACATATTGGGCATTGGCAAACGCCTGTCCATAACCGGTCGTTTGTCGGCGCAGAACACGCCCTTGATATCCGCCGGAGATCTTCAATTTACGGATTTGGATAGTGCAACCGAGATTGCCAGAACGATCTGGACGATCGATCCCGAAAACGATGACTTTGCGCTTGCCCTCTCGCTGGCAGAAGATACCGGTGGGCTTGTCGCCGGTTTGCTCAATATACCCGAGCGCCCCGCACTTGCCGTGCAAATGGAGACAAACGGCCCCCTTTCGGCGCTACATGGCAAACTGGCGGTGGACATGGATCATAAACGCGCCGCAACAGGTGATCTGCTGCTGGCGCTCGGCAAGGACAATCAACAGCTTACAGCCACGCTTAAAGGGGATATTGCGCCTTTCCTGCCAGAAAAAATTGTGCCGTTTGTAGCCAGCCAGTCCGACTTGCAGATCGACATCATTAGAGATAACGATGGCAATATCGATATCAAACGGGCAGCTTATTCTTCAACGCTTACGCAAATTGTTGCAGCGGGACGTTATGCACCCGGCAACGATAGTGTGGACCTTCGTTTTGACGCGCAAATTGGCGCTCCAGGCGAGAGTGTTGCCTTGGCTCCAGGCGAGGGAATTGTCGCAAACTTCAGCGACCTGAGCTTATCCGGTACGTTAAACGGTTCATTGCAGCTTGCTGCCTTGCAGGTGGATGGCACCATTGCCGCGGCCTCTTACGGCGACATGGCCCTTAAAGGTGCCCGCCTGGCCTTTCGCAGCGACAACGTTAATCTGGAGGATTTCTCCGCTACGTCGTCGGCCAAGGTGGATATCAGCAATTTTTGGCCCGGCAATGATGAACTGAACCCGTTGCTTTCGGGCGGCATTCAGGTGCGTGCAACGGTGCAATTGACCAAAGGCGCGATTGATGTGTCGGACTTCAGGCTGGAAAGCGCGGTTTTGCACAGTGATGCGAGAGGAAAGTTTGACTTTGCAACAAGCCGATCTGAAATCACCCTGAATGCGCGCATAAAAAAATCTGCAACGGGGCTGTATCGGCAGTTGTTTGCCAATGAAGATGCGACGCTGACGGCCAGCCTGACAAGCGAAGGCAACCGCCTTACCATCAAGGCGCTGGACTTGAAAAGTGCAAACCTTGGCGCACAGCTTATCGGCCAGGTCGACGCGAAAGCGTTTCAGCTGCAAGGGAAAATGACACTGGCGCAACTAGCCTTGCTACATCCCAAGGCTGCGGGTCAGATGGGACTTGAGCTTTCTTTTAGCGGCCCCTTTTCGAACCCTGGTGGTGAAATTGCTCTGTCCGCGCAAGGTCTTGTACTTGACGGGGAACCCTTGCAGAATCTGCGCGGGAAAATCAATGGGACTTTACTGGACGGCGTTTTTTTTGATATGCGTGGCAATTTTCGCGGCGAACCACTTCAGGTGTCAGCGAACTATTCACAGACTGACGATCAAACCCGGCGCTTGAACGATATTACTGTTTTGGCGCCGGCCAGCAGGATCAAGGGTGCATTGTCAATAAGCCCCGAGGGTCTTGCGACGGGTACGCTGGATTTTGATCTTTCCGATCTTGCACAAATCGCACCTTTGCTGTTGCAGGATCGTTTGGCCGGAGCGCTTGCGGGCAGCGTTCGACTGCAAGCCAGGGATGCCGGACAGTCTGCCGTGTTGCGCGCAAAGGCGCCAAAGCTTGCCGCGCGCGGTATGGCGATGCAAGGACTGGACGTTCAGCTAAATGCAAGCGATATCTGGCGCAGGCCGGCAATCGATGGGGCTTTGTCCCTGCAAAACCTGCAAAGTGCTGCGGAGAACCTGAATGAAATACAATTGCAGGTATCCGGCGGGCCGGATCGTTTCCCGGTTCGCCTGAACGCTGTATATGAGGGCGAGCCAGCCGCAATGCAGGCCGTAGTAACAAGAAATGATACGGCATTCAACGTCGCCATTGATCAGTTCAGTGTCCGTTATAAATCTATCCCCCTGGCACTTTCACAACCGGTCGATATCAACATAGCCGGTGACGTGATTGTCCTCCGTATGCCCGCGCTGAACGCCGGCGAGGGCAGAATTGCCGCAGATGCCGAACTTGGAACGACGATTGATGTAAATATTGATATCACCCGTCTGCCGCTGGCGCTGATTGATCATGCCATGGGTAGCGGCCAAGGGCTGCAAGGTGTGCTCAATGCGCGGGCAAAAGTGACCGGTACCCTCGCCGGTCCTGTGGTCTCTTATGAGTACACCGCAAAGGGTCTGTCTGTTGCGGCAAGTCGTGAGGCGAAGCTCGCCGCCCTCGATGTCACGGGAAAAGGCGAATTTGCGCAGAACACCCTTTCCACGAACAACACCATAACCGGTAGCGGCATGGCAGCCACCATGGGTGGCAAAATAGATACCGGGACGCAATCACTGCAAATGTCCGTTGATGGGAACCTGCCATTGGAATATTTTACCCAGCCGTTGTCACATTTTGGCGTCAATCTCACTGGCGCTGCCGCGTTCAAGGCACAGCTTGCGGGATCGGCAGTTGCGCCCAGGATCAACGGCAATATATCTGTATCGCGGGCGCGCGTTCTTGATGTTGCATCAAAGCTGAGCGTAAGCGATATCAACGGCACGGTTGAATTTGACAATGATACAGCGCGTATAGCAAACCTTGGTGGCAAGATCGGCGCCAGCGGTCAGCTAAAGATAAGTGGTACGGCCTCGCTGCGTCCTGCGGACAATCTGGCAAGCGATTTCCGCATTGCGGTGCGTGATGCCATCTTTGATGATGGCGTTGTTTCCACCAAATTCAATGCCGCTCTTCGACTTGCCGGCGCACTGGCCACGGGTGGTAAGATCAGTGGCACCGCCACAATTGCGCAAGCGACGGTTACGATTCCGGAGAAATTTCCCAATGTTGTTTCACCAGTGGAGGTACAGCATAAAAGTGCCTCCTCTGCGGTGCGTCGTCAGGCGGCGGCATTGGCGCCAAAATCATCTAGCGGAGCATCCGCTAACGCAATGACGCTGGCCATCGGGGTCGATGCGCCACGGCGCATTTACATTCGTGGCAGAGGCCTCGACGCGGAGCTTGGGGGAAAACTCAAGATTGCGGGAACAACCGCTCAGCCCAAGGTTACCGGCGTAATCAGTATGCGCCGCGGGCGCATTAACCTGCTCAGCAAGCGCTTTGATTTTGATACCGGACAACTGGCATTTTCCGGCCCCACCGATCCCGCCCTTGACTTTAGCGCCAGCACAAGAAGCGCCGGGCACATCTATTCGATTGTTGTTCGTGGATTTGCATCGGAACCGGAGTTTTTGTTTCGATCGTCGCCCTCGCTGCCGCAAGATGAGATCATCGCCAGAATGTTTTTTGGCAAGAGTCTTTCCCGGCTATCGGCACTACAGATTGCCCAGCTGGCAAGTGCCGTTGCGACATTGACCGGAGCCAATTCGGGCCCGGGTCTGCTGGACCGGCTGCGCAACCTTTCCGGCCTGGACAACATCGACATTAAATCGAACGAACAGGGCGAGACAACCGTCGGCATCGGCGCGTACTTGAACGATCGCACCTACATGAGCGTCGAAAAGGGAGCCAATGCTGAAAGCGACAAGGTGAGTATTGATCTCGAGATCACGGAAAGTCTGAAAGCGCGCGGGCAGACGTCGGGGGATGGCAACACCAAGGCGGGTATATTTTTTGAAAAGGATTACTGACTGGCCTTTTAAAGCTCTGCAATGTAACCGGTGGGGGCTTTATCACGCACCGCGGCTGTGGTATAATACCAAGGGTCTTTAACAATGACTCATGGATTAGCGTCAAAGAGGTATGTTATCAAGGCAGTACACTAGTCGGCGTGTATATAAAGCCAATACCGCTGGTATAAAATGGGAACGCAATGCCCGGCTTCTTACAGACAGATTTAAAAATGGGACAACCCTATGATAACGCAAACATATAGAACATTCGCTGAAACCGTATGGCATAGTGAAAAGACCCTCACGAGAAACATTCTGCTAAGCGTAATCGGCTGTATGGCGCTTATCATTTCGGCGAAAATTCAGGTGCCGTTTTATCCCGTACCCATGACCATGCAGACAATGGCTGTATTGATGATCGGCATGGCTTTTGGCTGGCGGCTCGGCGGCGCGACCGTTCTTTTTTATCTTGCTCAGGGCGCGGCAGGATTGCCGGTATTTGCCGGCACACCGGAAAAAGGCATCGGTCTTGCCTATCTCGCTGGCCCGACTGGCGGATATCTGGTCGGTTTTGCAGTTGCCGCTGCGCTGGTGGGATGGCTCGCCGAGCGTGGCTGGGACCGCAGTATTGTCAAAGCCGCCTTTGCGATTTTTCTCGGCACCCTGACGATTTATGCGTTTGGCCTTTTGTGGCTCGGCTCGCTTATCGGCTGGGACAAGCCTGTATTGCAACTGGGCGCGACGCCATTCCTGTTGGGTGAGGCGACAAAGCTCGTATTGGCGGCTTTGCTGATGCCGTTTCTGTGGAAACTCCTGAGACGTTTCCAGCCCTGAGCGGCATATGATTGTCTGGTTCTCGAGATCGTTCTCAGGCAACCTTTTCAGCCTCAAGCCCGTGTTTTGGGTATTCACACAAAGCCCCCATTGGAAGGCCTGTAGCAAGCACCCGCCTGAATCCCCATGACTGGCGCTCTAGCCTGGCACAAGCGCCTGACAGAGCGTGTCATCTCTTAAAAACGGTAGCGGAGTAGTTTCCATGAGTAACCGACCGGCGCGTATTGGCATTATCGGCGCTGGCGGTGTCGCGTTCGGAACGGCCGCCTTTTGCGCCTCGCGCGGCCATGACGTGCGCCTTTGGTCCCCATCGGGTGCGCGAACCAAGGTTCTACAAGCTGGCACACCACTGGTTTGCAGCGGTGCGCTTGAGGGCGTGTATCACGTCGGTACCGCCGACACGCTGATGGCCCTGGCAGCGCACGCCGATGTACTGATCTTCGCTCTGCCCGCCTATGCCCACAAGCCGATCATCTCAGAACTTGCCGCGTGTATCGAAAGGCGCCATACGGTTATTTTTAGCGCCCACGCTTCACTGGAAGCCTTGTATTTTCTCAAATGCCTGCGACCTGAAGGACTGCGCATACCTGTTGCCGCCTGGGGCACGACGATCGGAACGTGTCGGCAGCTGGACCTCTCCAGCGTTGCCATCGGCACTATACGCAGCGCCATCGACGCCTGTGGGCTTCCAGGCGATCTCGCAGGCGTAGCGCTTGCCACGTGCCGTTCGATTTTCGGCGATCGGTTTACCGAACAGAGCGATCTGCTTGCGGTAACTCTGAGCAATTTTAATCCCCAGCACCATATGGGGATCGGGTTGTGCAATATGACACGCATGGAGAAAGGAGAACACTGGATCCAGCCCGCGTATGTGACTCCCAACACAGGCCGACTGATGGAGGCGCTGGATCGCGAGCGACTGGCCGTTGCCAGGGCAGCAGGGCACGAACTGCGCGATATTTACACATTCTTCGCCCAATCCTACCAGGTACCACCGGCAACCGTATCCGAAATGAATGGCGCCATATATGAAAAAGGAATGGGCGGCCCGGGCCCCAACTCAGCCGACAATCGCTATGTTAATGAAGATGTGCCGTTTGGGCTTGTGGTAACCTTGGCACTGGCTGCTCTGGCAGGCGTTGCGGCACCGCTTCATGCTGCTGGCGTGGCGCTGTTTTCCGCTATGTACGGCCGTGACCTTGCAGCCGAGAACAATATCCTGGATGAAATCATCGACCCCGGGATGACGCTGGATGATCTGTCAACACTATGTGTTCGCGGCTACATCGAAGCAGGCAGAATATCTCCTGGTGCCGCCAGAACATAAATGTGGTACGGTAAGCGGACGTGACAACAGGCGCAACACAAATGCCAAAGATATAACCGAAAAACAGCGTAGGAGGGAGCCATGAAATCAACTGCAACAGATCGCCGTAAATTCCTTTTAGGGGCCGCTGCTGGAACAGCAGCGCTCGCCAGCCCGATGGTTATGCGTCGCGCCTATGGGCAAGGCAAGGAAGTGAATATCTGGAGTTACACAAATTTTATCCCGGACGCTTTCAAGAAAAAGTTTGAGGCAGACACCGGTATCAAGGTGAATATCAGGCTGGTTGACGATCAAGGCAAACAGTTCAACTTGCTGGCGGCCGAAGCGCCCAATCCCACCGCGGACATCGTAACCGTTGCCGGACACAGATTTTTGCAGTTCATCGACAGCAAACTTCTGGCGCCGCTTGATACGGAGCGTTTGTCGAACTGGCGCAATATCAATCCGACGTTCTCGGAAAGCGACTGGGCGACCATCAATGGTCACAAATGGGGCGCCCCGATCCTGTCAGGAATGGAAATTCTCGCGTACAACAATGAGATGGTGACAGCCGCCGAAGCCAAAAGCTGGGACGTGCTTTTCTCACAAAAATATGCCAAGCAAACCGCCTACATCATCCAGGACATGATGTCGATCATCATGCTCAAGATGGGCTATGACGGCAATATGGTCGAATATCTGGATGATCCGGCAAAAGCGGCACGGATCGTCAACGAGGCCAAGCAGTTTCTGATCGACAAGAAACCTCTGGTGCGCAAGTATTACGACAGCGGTGCGGAAGTACAGCAAATGTTTGTCAATCAGGACATCGCCGTGGCGCACGCGTGGAATGGTCCCATCGCTACACTGATCAACGACGGCTTTCCCGTCAGTATGACCATTCCGAAGGAAGGCAGCTATGGCTTTGTTTACACCTACAACATCGCCAACAATGCGCCAAACGCGGATAACGCCTACACGTTCCTTGATGCTATTCTTGCCTCATCCGAGATCGGCGCATCGATGACGAGAGCATCCGGCTTTATCTCGACCTACAAGGACGCCGCTCAGCACCTGAGCGAAGCAGAACGCAGGTCCACCGCCTTCACCGACGAGGAGCTTGCCGGACTCAGGTTCTTCCGGGCCGAGGCCAACGAAATGAAATACGGGTTGGTCGATCCTGCGGTCGAGGAAGTAAAAGCCGCCTAGACCCCTTGCTGGCTTTGGCAGGGCCAGGACTTTTCAATCTGACATTTTCCGCAGCAGATGAATTTTCCTGCACAAAAAGGAACCCCCATGCCATCGGATGCGCCGATTGCCGCAAAAGGTGACGGTTCAAAACCTGATGCGAGTGGTGGTAATCGGCCGACGTTCTGGGGACAACTGGTTGGCTGGACACCTTATCGCGTTTTGTTTGAACTGATCTGTGCATCGCCGCGCCGCCAGTTTGTGATGCTGGCTGCGCTACCAGTTCTGTGGGTTCTGACACAGCATCTGGGGCCGATGCTGCAAATGGCGCGCGTAAGCCTTATGGATGCCTATCCCGTGGCACCGGGGGTTGAGACGCACTTTACGTTGGACAGTTATGCGCGCTTTTTCGGCAGACGTATCTTCTGGATGCCGTTCTTTCGCACGCTTGCCTTTGCGGCGGTACTGACTTTCGTGACACTGCTGATTACCTATCCGGTGGCTTATTTCCTTGCTCGCCACGTCAGCCGCAAGAATCGTATGTTGCTGGTATTGCTGTTGCTGATACCGTTTTGGGTTGGTGAGATCATTCGCACCTATGCGATCATGATATTGCTGGGAAACAACGGCGCCCTCAATCTTCTGCTCAAGTCGGCGGGTCTTATCGAACGTCCCATTGCGTTCATGTATACCGGGGTCTCGCTCAGTATCGGGATCATTTATCTGACAGCGCTGTACATGCTCCTGCCCCTGTATTCCGCGTTGGAAAAGCTGCCGGCAAGTTACGCCGAGGCGGCGGCAGATCTGGGTGCTGGCCCCTGGACACGGTTTCGCAGAATAACATTGCCCTTGTCTCTTGAGGGCATATCCTCAGGGTGCACGCTGGTGTTTTTGATTTCCACCGGCTTTTACGCGACGCCGGTGCTTCTGGGTGGCCCCTCGACGACGGTATTCGCCGAAACCATCGCCGGTTTTTTTCACGTCGCCGGCGATGAGTGGCCAACCGGCGCGGCATTTGCCACTATCATGTTCCTGACGGCACTCGCGATCACCGGTTTATTTCGCAAACTGATGCATGCGCTGCGCAAAGGAGACGCCAGATGACACGCGGCACACGCGTATTATTGTCCTGTATATACTGGGCCTTTGTCGTTTATGTCTTTGTACCCCTGATCCTTATGGTTCTTATGGGGTTCAAGGACTCGAAGTTTATCGGCTTTCCCATACGTTCGTGGACGCTGCAATGGTATGTGCGCATCTTTGCGGACTCAGAAGTTCTTTCGGTATTGGGTTATTCTGCAATCATTGCCGTCCTGGCCACCGCGATTTCGATATTTGTCGGGACCTGGATCGCCATATTGCTTGAGGGGCGCAAATTCCCCGGTCGCGCCATTATCTTCGGGTTAACAATTTTGCCAGCACTCGTACCGGGGGTGATTTCGGCTATAGCGTTTCGCATCTATGCGCGGCTTTTGGGGATTGAGCCGGGCATGTTCGCAATTATCTGGGCACACGCGGTTCATAATGTGCCCTTCGTAGTGCTGGTCGTGATGGCGCGTCTGTCTAGCCTGCCGAAAAGCCAGACGGAAGCCGCCAGAGACCTCGGCGCCGACCCGCTTGTTGCGTTCTGGCGGATCACCCTTGCCTATCTGACACCGGCCATCATGGGAGCCGGCATCTTCTGCCTGCTGTTGAGCTTTGACGATTTTGTCCGTTCGTTCTTTCTGGGCAGCTACGAGCCAACACTTCCGGTGTTGATTTTTGCCAAATTGCGGTCGGGAATGTCGCCTGAAATTAATGCTATCGCCACGCTGGCGCTTGTGCTGACGGCTGGCCTGGGCGTCTGGGCGGAGCGCTATACGCGGAAAATGAACAAGGACCTCGGCCCATGAACACCCGCACCCCTGTCGCGCGCATTGACAACATCGCGAAGCGGTTCGGCAAGACACGCGCAGTCGAGAACCTTACGCTGGATATCGCAGCCGGGGAATTTGTCACTTTCCTTGGGCCCTCAGGTTGCGGCAAGACGACAACCCTGCGCATTCTGGGCGGCTTCGAGACGCCCGACGAAGGGCGTATTATTCTCAATGGTCAGGACGTTACCGCCCTGCCGCCGAACAAGCGTAATGTTAATATGGTGTTTCAGGATTATGCGCTTTTCCCCCATATGACGGTACAGCAAAATATGCGTTTCGGGCTTGAACTCAAGGGTATGGATAGCACCGGTATCAAGCGTCGGCTGGATGAGATCACGGCATTTCTTGAGCTTGGAGATTATGCTGATCGTTATCCCAGCCAGCTTTCGGGGGGACAACGTCAACGGGTGGCTCTGGCGCGGGCCCTGGCCCCGGACCCGGCCCTGCTGTTGCTGGATGAGCCTCTGGGCGCGCTTGATGCGAAATTGCGCGCCCAGGTGCAGGGGGAATTGAAATCGATCCAGCGACGAACGGACAAAACCTTCTTTTTCGTAACCCACGATCAGGAAGAGGCGCTCACCATGTCGGACCGGATTGTTGTCATGAACAACGGTCGGGTGGAGCAGGACGGGACGCCAGAAGATCTTTATTTTCACCCGAAAAGCCGATTTGTGGCCGCATTCATCGGCGAAACGAACCTGCTTGCCGGCCAGGTGTGCGCCATAGAGGGCGATGAGGTCGTTATCGACTGGTTTGGCAAGACTTTGCGCGGCCACGCACCCGGCGCCATACCGCGCTCCGGCGATACCATCACGGCGTCGGTACGGCTGGAAAAACTGGAGTTCCACATGGCGCGTCCGGCACATGTGAATGCTGTTCAGGGCCGTGTGGTGGGCAGGACGTTCCTTGGCAGCCGCATGGCTCTCGAACTTTGCATCGATACCGCAGACGGAGCAATGTTGAGAGCCTATGTGGATAACCAGATCGCCCAGGGGATGGGAAATGAACCGGTTTGGCTTGGATGGGGTGTCCAGGATATGGCTGTTTTGTGTACGTAGAAACTGTTTGTGGTCTGTCAGCGCCCCTGGACCAGAAAATCGAGACAGTGCTACGGTTGACAGGCACAGCAAGGCCGCAAATGAGGTGATGAAAATGCACAGCCCGCTAAAATATCCTGCATTCCGGGCAGTCTTTGCCTCTCAAATCTGTTCGCTTCTGGCGATCGGGCTTTTAACGGTCGCCCTGTCATTGAGCGCCTATGCCATTGGCGGGAATGAGACGGGTGGTCAGATACTCGGCTTTTTGCTGGCGCTGAAAATGGTCGCCTATGTGGGACTTGCGCCACTGGCCGAAACCGCTTTGGCCGGGCGGGCGCGAAAATCCACATTGGTGGCCCTCGATGTGGGACGTATGCTGCTGCTTCTACCCATGGTATTTGCTGGTGAAACGTGGCAAATTGCCCTTCTGGCTTTTGCCTTCTTTGCCTTGTCGGCTGGCTTTACGCCACTTTTTCAGTCTCTTATTCCTGATATACTGCCCGATGAAGACACCTATACCCAAGCGCTGGCCTACTCACGCATCGCCTATACACTGGAGGCGGTACTCAGTCCGGTGCTGGCCGCCATGATGCTTCGCATAGTCGATGCGAACGGGCTTTTTCTGGGCGCCGCCCTGGCCTTTGTCGGCTCCATAGTCGCCCTTGTTGTTGCCCGTTTCCCAAAGGATCACGTACAAAACGATAGCAGACCATTCCTGCAACGCGCGGCAAAAGGCATAAACATCTATGTACGCACCCCACGGTTGAGAGGTTTGTTTTTGCTGCATTTTGCCCTGTCATTGGCCATGGCATGGGTGTTGGTCAATTCTGTTGTCTATGCGGGCAAGCGTTTGGGTGATGCGGAATATTTTCCTGTCCTGATGGCTTTTTACGGTATCGGGGCTGCACTGGGAGCCGGTCTTGTACCACGCCTGATCCGCGCAACGAATGAGCGACTGGTCATGTCGATGGGCGGGTTCATGTTTGCCGCGTTTGGATTGTTGATCGTCTTTTCCCTTCCGGTTGCCGGTTTGTTGGCCCTTTGGACCGGCTTTGGTCTGGCGTCATCGCTGGTACTCACACCAGGCGGGCGTGTCATCACACGATCGGCCAGTGCTGAAAACAGGCCATCCGTCTTTGCTGCACAATTCTCGCTCAGTCATGCGGGATGGCTGCTGGCATATCCCTTCGCTGGATGGCTCGCGGTGTGGATCGGGCTTGAGAATGCGCTGATCATGCTGTGCGGCCTTTGCATTGTGACCGTCCTTGTGGCCATGCGCGTCTGGCCCGCATCGGATAAGCCGGAGTTGCTTCACAGCCATCCCGAACTTGCCCCCAACCATCCCCATCTGATGGCGTGGCCGGCCACTGGCCCCGATAACAGACACCTTCACCGCTATCACATCGACGCCCTTCATCCACGCTGGCCCAGGGAAACCGGTGGATAATATCACCCGCGCTGTATCTCACAGGATCAAATTCATGCCTGAGGACACACTTTCGTTTATCGATCATCGGGGCCTGACGGCGTTACAGGCGCGGCTGCGCGAAGACCTGGATTTCCTCCTCTATCCGGGAAACACTTGGGTGCCCCCGGCGCGCGGCATCAACGACGTTGTCATCGTTGGTGGCGGCATGTGCGGTATGGTGGCGTGGCTGGGATTGACCACGGGCGGGGTGCGCAACCTGCGCATAGTGGACCGCAGCCCAAAGGGTCTGGAAGGTCCGTGGCTGACATATGCCAGGATGGAAACGCTTCGCTCACCCAAGCAACTGACCGGACCTGCATTCGGCCATGGGGCGTTGACGTTCCAGGCGTGGTATCGGGCCCAGTTCGGCCGGCGGCGTTGGGATGAGTTGGACAAAATCCCGCGAGCAATGTGGATGGATTACTTGCGCTGGTATCGCGAGGTGTTGGCCATCGGGGTGGAGAACGGTGTTTCGGTTGATCATGTCGAACCGCATGGGGATATTTTGCGCCTTGCCGTATCCGGTGCCGAAAGTGATACGATTTTGACGCGAAAACTGGTTTTTGCCACTGGACGCGATGGAACGGGAAAGCCGCATATTCCGGCTTTCATAAACGCGCTTCCGCGAGAGCGCTGGGCACACACCGCAGACGAGATCGACTTTGCCGCTCTTAAAGGCAAGCGCGTAGCTGTTGTGGGCGTGGGTGCGTCTGCTGTCGACAACGCCGCCGAGGCACTGGAACACGGCGCTAGCGAGGTGCGCCATCTGATCCGCCGCAAGGAGATGCCGACAATCAACAAAATGATGGGGATTGGCAGCTTTGGGTTCACATGCGGATTTGCTGATTTGCCCGACGAATGGCGCTGGCGGTTCATGCGGTATTCCTTCGTTACCCAGACGCCGCCGCCACACGGTTCGACGTTGCGGGTAAGCCGACACGACAACGCCTACTTTCATTTCGGCAAGGCGGTCACATCGGCCCGCGTGTCAGGCAATGAAATCCGTGTCGGGTTTGCCGATGGAACATCCTATACGACCGATTTTATAATCCTCGGGACAGGCTTTTATATTGACCCGCTATCGCGTACCGAATTCGGGGATGCTGCGGGGGATATACTGCTGTGGAAGGATGTATACGTGCCACCGGCAAACGAAAAGTCTGATAATCTGGGACGGTTTCCCTATTTAGGTCCCGACTTTTCGTTTCGCGAAAAAGCCCCCGGCCGGGCACCATGGCTCAAAAATGTCTATTGTTTCAACTATGGTGCGACCGCAAGCCTTGGAAAAGTGAGCGGTGATATCCCCGGCGTTTCGGAAGGCGCCGCCTGGCTGGCTCGTGCCATTGCATCAACGCTATATGTCGAGGATATCGAGGCGCACTGGCAGGGCATGCTGGATTACGATACACCTGAGCTGATCGGCACCGAGTGGCAGCCCTCTGAATTGACGGGTGAAGACAATAAGGAAATTGTCGCGTGAGCAGACGTTCTGCTTGAGCTATGTGACCTGTGGTCCCTTGATAACAGACCGTTTTGACGCTAGAGCGTGTCATACCAAGGGTCCTTAACAATGACTCATGGCTTAGCGTCAAGTAAGTGTGTTATCAAGGCAGTACACCAGTCGGCGTGTATATAAAACCAATACCGCTGGTATCAGGTATCGATCAGGCGAGGCTTGGCAGCCAAAGCACAATGGCCGGGAAGGCCACGAGCAATGCGATGGTTATCGCGTCTGCGATGAAAAACGGGGTCACGCCCATGAACACATCCTGTACAGAAAGATCGTCTCGCACGCCCGCCACGATAAAACAGTTCAGTCCAATGGGCGGGGTGATCAGGCAGAACTCGGCCATTTTCACAACCAGGATCCCGAACCAGATCGCGCACATCGGCCCGCTCATACCGAAAGTACTGTCGGCTGCGGAGACGAGCTCCCCTCCGTTCAGGGCCATCACCGCCGGATAGACCACAGGCAGTGTCAGCAACATCATCCCGATAGCGTCCATGAACATGCCAAGCACGGCATAGGCGAGCAGGATGCAGATCATAATCAGCATCGGCGACATCGTCAGCGACGTTATCCATTCGGAGAAGGCACCGGGCAGATCAGCAAAACCCAGGAAACGCACATATATCAGAACGCCCCAAATGATGGAAAAGATCATCACACTGAGCTTGGCAGTCTCTATCAGTGCATCCTTGAGCTGTTGCCAGCGCATACCTTGGTAAAGTGCCATGAGGAACACGACAAAGGCTCCTATCGCTCCACCCTCTGTCGGCGTTCCCCAGGCTTCACCACCAAAAGGATTATAGACAAAGCATATGATTATCACGACGACAAAAACGACTGGAAGCGCCGGCGGTAAGGAGACCAGGCGTTCCCGCCAGGTAAAGCCACCAACAGGGGGGCCAAAGCCTTTAATCGTCATGGCAAGGCCTATAATAAGCAACCCGTAAATGAGTGCGGAAAACGCGCCCGGAATAAAACCTGCAAGCAAAAGTTTACCAACATCCTGTTCGACGATAATTGCGTAGATTACCAGGATCGCTGAGGGGGGGATGAGTGAGGCCAGGGTACCGCCTGCGGCCACCACACCTGCGGCGAAACGCTTGTCATAGCCGATCTTGAGCATCTCGGGGATAGCGATACGTGCGAACACTGCCGAGGTGGCAACGGACGCACCAGAAACCGCCGCAAAGCCTGCTGTGGCAAAAACGGTTGAAACCGCCAGGCCACCCGGAACCCAGGCAATCCAACGTTTAGCTGCTTCAAATAGCGCTTTCGTCAGGCCTGCGTAGTAGGCCAGATATCCAATGAGAATGAAGGTCGGAATGAGGCTCAGCGCCTGGCTTGAAACCTTGGAGTGCGGGATTTGCCCCGCTGTCTTCACCGCGACGCCCAGTGCCCAGCCAAAATCTCCAGCATCATAGCCTTTCCTGGCCCAGAAAATCCAGATCAAGCCGATCAAACCTGCAAGGCCTGCCGCAAAGGTCACCCGCATCCCAAAGAAGACCATCACCAGCAGTCCGCCCGTGACCCACAGGCCAATATCAACTGATTCCATTAGTTCCGTGCCTTGCCGGAGGGCTGCGTGGGCTGAAGGTGATCAGCCACGATCTGTGCCTGTCTGGCGGCGTCTGCGATCAAGGGCACGGCAATGGCGCGGCCCGTAACCACAGCACGGCCATAGGCCCAAACTTGCAGGCAAAGCCGAACGCACAATACACTGAAGGCGACGGGTGCCAGCAGTTTTGCAGGCCAAATCGGCAGCGCGATATCCATCGAGCTGTCGCGGCTCCACAAGGGGGCGGCAAAATCAAAGCTGCGCTGAAAATGCGCCCAGGTGCCCCAAACGAGTAACACCATCAGGACCAGCACAGCCAGCGTTGTGATCAGTTCCACGATGTAAAGGGGCCGACCGCGCAACTTGCTGACCACAATATCCATGCGAATGTGGCCCCCTTCGCGCATCACAAAGGACACGCCCATGAAGGCGATCAGGGGCATGGCTTGCTCGATCCAGTCCACATAGCCGGGAAGCGGGCTGTTAAAGCCGTTGCGTCCACCGACGGAGACCACGGCAAGGATGATCAGCGAAAACACTGCAAGACCGCTAAGAAGCGCCAAACTGCGTTCCAGTCTAAGGAGCGCATGATCAAAACGGCTAAGGGTGCTGTCGTCGGACAACACCAGGGATGTGATCGCCATAAGAAAACCTCATATGTAAAACAAGGCCGCCGCTCTGCAACTTTTGCAGAGCTTCGGAGCGGCAGTGGAGGTTTATTTGTCGGCCGCGATCATGCCCGTGACGAGATCATAGAGATCTTGTGCAGGCAGCCCGGCAGCTGTGTTGGTCTCAATCCAGGCGCTTGCAGCGGGCGCGGCAGCGGCTTTCCTGAAAGCCGCGATGTCTTCATCGGAGAAAGTCACTTTGGTGATGCCACGCTCTTCTAGAGCCGGGCCCCAGGCGGCCATCGTCGCGCCATTATAATTGGCAACGTAGTGATCAAGCGCCGCGTCAACCGAAGATAAAAGCGCGTCGCGGTGCTCATCGCTCAGATCAGCCAGTGCATCCGTATTCACAACCACGGGGCAATTCACGGTACCCGGGTTCAGGTTTGTTGTCCACCATGTGCCGTTTTCGATAGTACCAAAGGACATATGGGCATGAGGCGCGAAACTAACCGCTTTAACTACGCCGCTGTCCATAGCCTGCCGCACTTCCGAGGCTGACATCGATGTGGGCACAGCACCAATGGCTTCCATCGCTTTGCCGATGCCGCCCGTGGCTCGTACACTCAGGCCCCTGAAGTCCGCGAGCGTTTGAGGCGCATCCCCCACGCCGACAATGTTATATTGTGGCAGCGGGGAAGGCATCAGAAGCGTTGCATTCCAGCGGCCCAGGTCTTTCACCGTTGCTGGATGCGCATAAACGGCCTTCGACAGTGCAATCTCTTGTTCTAATGATGTCACACCCAGGAAAGGCAACTCAAGCACGGTGATTGAAGGATTTTTGTCGCGGTGATAGCCAGCACAGAACTGCGCCATTTCGAAGGCGCCAATGGATATCCCGTCAAGGTTCTCACGGTTCTTTGACAGGCCACCATAGCTGATGTTGAGTGTGAATTCGCCGCCGGTTTTTTCGGACACAAGCTCTGCCAGTTTCTCGATATGCTCAGTAAAAGCGCGGCGCTTGCCCCACAGGGACACATTCCATTCCGTCGCCATGGCCTCAGTGGCAAAGGCCAAAGTGATGGCGGCAATCGCTACGCTGCAAAGATTTTTGTTCGTCATGGTCTCCTCCCAAGTTTGTAGAGCAAAAGTCTGGTATAGCGAGTATAGTAAATTTTGCAAGGAATCTGCAGGATCTCGCTTAATGGGTCTGCACGGGTCTGCACGGGTTAGCATGGGTCTGCGGATTTTCCCATGAGTTATAGCCAGGCGTGTTTTGTCAATCCAGATTTTACGATCTGCTCGTTTAACGTGCGCCGCCTGTTTCTAGGGATAGGGGCGATATCTTCCATACCGCCTTCGTGGGTCCCGAGTACGTTGGCGATCATCTTGTTGGTTTCGAGGTTGAGCATGGTAGATCCTTTCAACTGCCCGCGTTCAGGCAGCGAACTGGACTTTCATCGCTCCCGGCGGCGGATGACCGGAGAGCGTTTCGGCAATGCCGCGCAGATCCAGACGATGCGTAACGAGGCGACCGATCTCGAGGCCCGCCGCGCGCAAAGTCTCGAGTGCACCCGGAATGTTGTGGTTCAGCGAATGCGATCCGACGATGCTCAACTGACGGCGAAAAATCTCAAATGGCGAGAACGAGACGTGTAAGTCCCGCGGGCTGACACCGAAGATATGCAGCGTCCCACCATCGGCGACAAAATCAAGGGCCTCGGCAACGACGGAGGGCACGCCGGTCGCCTCGACGACAAGGTCTGACGGGCGCCCGCGTGCAGCTATCTCGGACGTGTCCGCGGCGAGAGCCGTGAAGCCGAAATTTTCGGTCATGGAGAGGCGGTTTTCGTCGATGTCAACGAGAGCGATATCGTCGAGACCGCGGGTTCGCAGTGCAACAGCCATAAGAAGGCCCATCGGCCCGGCACCGATGATCAACGCATTTCGGGTAGTATCGCGGTGCGCGGCCGCGACACCGTTCAGGACGCAGCCCATCGGTTCGGCAAGTGCGGCAAGGTCGAAAGGCATGTCGCCGATCTTGTGAACCGCGGTGGCGGCAACGGCGCAACGCTCGGCAAATCCGCCATTGACCGTTACGCCATAAGCACCAAGACGCTCGCAAAGATGCGCCCAGCCGCGACGGCAGGCCCTGCATGTCCCGCATTCGATATTCGGATCGACGACGACCCGGTCGCCGGGTTTCAGATCCGCCACCTCGGCGCCGATCTCGCAAACCACGCCCGCGAACTCATGACAGGCAACTAGCGGGAATGCCCCGGTGCCATAGTTACCGCGCAGAACCTCGATGTCAGTGTGGCAAATCCCCGCCGCGCGAACCTCAATGACCACTTCATCCGGTTCGGGGCGCGGATCCGCAAGATTGGCAATCTCGACGGCACCCTTCGCTGGGAATAGGACCGCTTTCACGAGGCTGCCGCGTATGAGGTCAGAGCCGCCTCGGTCCCGTCGGCCCAGATCGCCTTCAAATGGCGCGCGAAAGCGTGGCTGAATTCAGCGTTATCTCCCAATGTGCCGTAAAACTGCGTCTGGTCGAGCCAGGCTTGCGGGCGGTCCTTCGCGATCGCGGCCGCTCTTGTCAGTTGCTCCCAAAAGGGATCGTTCGGCGCGATGTGACTGCCGTCCTCGCGGGTACCCGCGCACATGCGCGCCCAGAGTGCCTCAGCCAGCGCAAGTCCGTCGATGGTGCCCCCGGATTTCAGGCGTTCGCGCACCATGGGCAGCAGGAAGCCGGTATGCCGCGAGGCGCCGTCGAAGGCGACGCGGCGGGTGGTATCGACGATCTTCGGGTTCGAGAAACGCCGCTCAATCAGGTCGATATAGTTTGCAGGCGTCATGCCGGGAACGGGATGGACCTGCGGCGCGATCTCGTCGCGCTGGACCTTGCCGAAGAAGGTGCGAATCTTTTCGTGCGCCATGCAGCCCGAAATGGTCTCGATCGAGAGGATTTCGCCTGCGTTGGCCAAAAGTTGATGGCCCGCGTTCAAGATGCGGAGCTTCATCATCTCGAAATCGTGGACGCGGTCACAGAAGGTGGCCCCTGCCTTGTCCCAGCCGGGCCGACCGGCACAGAAATCGTCCTCAATTACCCATTGGCGAAAGTTTTCGTGGATGACCGGCACGTTATCGCCGATGCCGAATTGCTCGCGCACGAGGGCGAGTTCCCTTGGGCCGGTGGCAGGAACAATGCAATCGACCATCGAATTCGGGAAGGTGCAGTTGCTGTCTATCCACTCGGCAAGGTTGAGGTCCGTGAGTTCGGCGATGCCCAGAACTGTGCGGCGCAGGATGGCCCCGTTGCCTTGCAGGTTGTCGCAAGACTGGCCAGTGAACGGACCTGTCCCGGCATCGCGCCGCCGTTTTAGGGCGGCCACCATGGCCCCGAAGGCGGTTCGCGGCGCGTCCGGGGTGGCGGCGTCATGCTTGATATCGGCGTGATCGGCATCGAAGCTGCCGTCGGGCTTCGTGTAATAACCGCCCTCGGTCACCGTCATTGAAACAATGCGGATTGCCGGGTCTGCCATGGCGTCGATCAGCGTCCAGTTGCCCTCCTCAACCGGAAGGTAGTCAATCATCGAGCCAACGATCTCGGCGGATTTCCCCGAAGGGCCGAGCTCAACCAAGGTGGTCAGGCAGTCCTGCGCTTTGAGTTTTTCCCGCTGCGTGGCGTCCGCCGGCCTGACACCCGCTCCAATAATGGCCCAATCATGCGCCAACCCCTCATCCATCAGGCGGTGCAGATACCAGGCCTGATGGGCACGGTGGAAATTGCCGAGACCGATGTGGACAATGCCAGGGGTCAAACTCGCCCGATCATACCGGGGAACACGAACCCCGTCCGGCATTCGCGCAAGCGTGTGGTTCATGAGCGATATCAACTCATCCACTGTCCACCGTCCACATTATAGCATTGCGAGACGATATAATCCGCTTCGGGTGTTGCTAGAAATATGGCCATTCCGGTGAGATCCTCAGCCCTTCCCATCCGGCCGTAGGGGACGCCTGCACCAACTTCTTTCTTCTTTTGACCGGGCGCTTTGCCCTCGTGTTTGGCGAAGAAGGCATCGACGCCATCCCAATGTTCGCCATCGACCACGCCGGGGGCGATGGCATTGACATTGATCCCGTGGGAGATCAAGTCCAGCCCCGCCGATTGCGTCAGAGAAATCACTGCCGCCTTGGTGGCGCAGTAAGTCGCTACCAGGGCCTCGCCGCGGCGACCGGCCTGGCTTGCCATGTTGATAATCTTGCCGCCCCCGCCGCGCGCGATCATGTGCCTGGCAACCGCTTGAAGTGTAAACAGCGTGCCGGCGACATTGATGTCAAAACAGCGCAGAAAGTCCTCGCGCTTGATGTCGACGATTGGGTCAGCCGAGAAGATCGCGGCGTTGTTGATGAGGATGTCAATCCTGCCGAGCACATCGACGGTCGCTACGACGCCCGCGTCGATGCTGTCCTGCCTGGCTACGTCCATCTCGATGGCCGTAGCGGCGTCGCCGATTTCTCCGGCCGTTTCGCGGGCCCGCTCGATATTGATGTCCGCGATCGCGACCCTTGCACCCTCGGCCACGTAGGCTTTGGCGAATGCGCGCCCGATGCCGCGCGCCGCGCCGGTGATGAGGGCGGTTTTGCCGTTCAGCCGTTTCATGGGAGTCGAAGCCCCTGCTTGTCGAACTTGTGTATAAGGTCGGTGCGCGGGTTGAGCCCGATACTGTTACCGTGCCTGAAACTGACTTCGCCGGGGGCCCGAACTGTGATGGTCTCGTCAAGGCCGGTATCGTGGATGTGGAAGAACGTGTCCGACCCAAGGTGCTCCGCCACGCCCACGCGTCCGCGCCACTTGCCCGCCTTGGCGTCTGTCACCTCGATATGCTCAGGCCGGATACCGATGGTATGCGCACCGTGCTTTTGCGCCTCCGCTCCCGCGATCAGGTTCATCTTGGGCGACCCGATGAAGCCCGCCACGAACACGTTCTGAGGCGTGCGGTACAGTTCCAGAGGTGACCCGACCTGCTCGATGTGGCCGGCCCGCAGAACGACGATCTTGTCGGCCATCGTCATCGCCTCGACCTGGTCGTGGGTAACGTAGATCATTGTGGTGGCGAGCCGCTTGTGCAACTCGCTGATTTCGAGCCGCATGCCCACACGCAGCGCCGCGTCAAGGTTCGACAAGGGTTCGTCGAAGAGGAACGCCGCGGGCTCCCGCACGATAGCGCGGCCAATGGCGACGCGCTGGCGCTGGCCTCCTGACAATTGCCCCGGACGGCGATCAAGATAGTCCGTAAGGTTAAGCGCGGTTGCCGCCTGTTCGATGCGGCGCTTCTGTTCATCTTCCGGAACCTTCGCCATCCGCATCGGGAACGCGATGTTCTTGCGCACGCTCATATGCGGATAAAGCGCGTAGGACTGGAACACCATGGCGAGACCGCGCTTGGCTGGCGGCAGAGCGGTGGCGTCCTGACCGTCAATCTTGATGGTGCCGGAGGTCGTATCTTCGAGACCCGCGATAAGCCGAAGCAGGGTGGATTTACCGCAGCCCGAGGGGCCGACGAAAACAGTGAACTCGCCGTCCTCGATAGTCAGGTCGATCGGCGGAATGACCTCGACATCTCCAAAGCTCTTGCTTACCTTTTCAAGTGTAATCTGCCCCATGGTTCGTTATCCTTATTTCACTGCGCCGAAGGTCAGGCCGCGGACAAGTTGTTTCTGGCTGAACCAGCCCATGATCAGTATCGGAGCGATGGCCATGATTGAGGCCGCTGAAAGCTTGGCGTAAAACAATCCCTCAGGGCTGGAATAGCTTGCGATAAAGGCTGTCAGGGGCGCGGCCTTCGCAGCCGTCAGGTTGAGCGTCCAGAACGCCTCGTTCCATGCGAGAATGATATTCAACAGAACTGTGGATGCCATCCCCGGAACCGCCATCGGGGTGAGGACGTAAAGCACCTCCTCACGCAACGTGGCACCGTCCATCCGCGCCGCTTCAAGGATCTCGCCAGGGATTTCCTTGAAGTAGGTGTAGAGCATCCACACGATAATGGGCAGGTTCATCAGGGTGAGCACGATGGTAAGGCCGATGCGGCTGTCGAGAAGGCCAGTGTCGCGAAAGATCAGGTAGATCGGCACCAGAACACCGACCGGCGGCAGCATCTTCGTGGAAAGCATCCACATGAGCACGTTCTTGGTGTGCCTGGACGGGACGAAGGCCATCGACCAAGCCGCGGGGATTGCGATCAAAAGCCCCAGCAGGGTCGAACCCACCGAGATGATGAGCGAGTTCGAGAAGTGCTTGAAATAGTCGGAGCGGGCTTGCACCGCACCGTAACTCTCCGTAGTCCAACCACTGTCGAACAGGATCTGAAGGGGCACCCGGATTGCGTCCTCCTCGGTCTTGAAGGAAAGAATGAGGATCCACAGAATCGGAAAAAACATCAAAAAGCCGAGGGTTCCCGCGATCGCTGTGTTGATCGATTTCTGGCGGTTTGAAACTGCGCGTGCCATGTTTCCTCCCTCCTCAGGCGTCCAAGTTCTTACCGATCATCCTCATCAGGAAGATCGCGACGATGTTGGCAAGGATGATGGCGATGACGCCGCCCGCGCTGCCCATCCCGACGTCGAACTGCAAAAGTGAGGAGACATAGATAAGATAAGTAAGGTTCGTCGTCGCTGTTCCCGGGCCGCCGTTGGTCGTCACCAGTATTTCGGCGAAGATCGACAGCAGGAAGATCGTCTGAATCAAGATCACCACGGTGATCGCGCGGGCCAGGTGCGGCAACATGATGAAAAAGAACCTGCCCCACCAGTTCGCGCCGTCCATTTCGGCCGCTTCCAACTGCTCCTGATCGAGGGACTGCAAGGCGGTCAGCAAAATGAGTGTTGCAAATGGCAGCCACATCCATGACACGATGAAGATTATCGACAGCAGCGGAATATCGGCGAAAAAATCGATCGGCTGAAACCCGAGGCTGGTCGCGATGTTGCCGAATATCCCGTTCACAGGATTGAAGAACATGTTCTTCCAAACCAGGGCCGAAACCGTGGGCATGACGAAGAACGGTGCGATGACCATAATCCGAATGATGCCGGTTCCAAACATCGGACGATCCAGAATCAGCGCAAAAGCGATGCCACCCAGGACCGTTATGCACAAAATCCCGCCGACCATGAGGAGCGTGTTAACAACTGCCGCCTTGAAGCTCGGGTCAGTGACAAACCAGTAGTAGTTCTCCCAGCCCGCCCATGGTGTCGCGCCAGGCGACAGGAGATTGTAGCGCAGGAACGAGAAGTAGACCGTCATCACCAGCGGGACAATCATCCACAACAGTAGCAATGCCACCGCTGGCGATATCATCAATCGCGCGGCAGATCGGGACGCTTTTGTAGACATGCTCTTCGCCCTCCCAAACGACCTCTTCGCCCTTGCAAACGACTTGAGGCTCAGCATTTGAGGAAAAGTCCGAAGAGGGCTTTTACCAAAATGCTAACCGATACCGGCAACGCCAGGTCATGACCTGACCTGGAAAGGGGCCGAGGCAGGAACCCCGGCCCATTCCGGCAGGAGACGACTTGCAGGAAACTACTTGATGTAGCCCGCTTTAGTCATTTCGCGGACCGCAAACCGTTGACTGTTGGCAAGAGCCTGATCGACGCTCTGCTGACCAGCAAGAGCCGCGGAGATCTGCTGACCGACATAGTTGCCGATGCCCTGGAACTCGGGGATCGCGACGAACTGGACGCCCGTGTACGGAACCGGATCCTTGGTCGGGTTTGCCGGATCAACCGAGAAGATTGCGTTCTTGATTGTCTCCGCAAAGGGTGCCGCGGCAAGAAGACGCGGGTCTTCGTGGATCGACTGACGCGTACCCGAGGGCACCGCAACCCAGCCTTCGGTCTCGCCGACCTTTTGGAAGTATTCTTTCGAAGTCGCCCACTTCAGGAAGTCCTTCGCGGTGTCCTTCTTTTGCGAGCTTGCCGGGATGGCGAGCGCCCAAGACCAGAACCAGCCGGTGCCGTTCGAGGTCACCTGCTTCGGTGCCTGGAAAAAGTCTGTCGCCTCCGCAACGTTCGATTTATCCGGGTTTTTGATGTAGTTGGCAGCCGAGGTTGCATCGACCCAGGTCGCACACTTGCCGTCGGCAAAAAGCGCACGGTTCTCATTGTGGCCGTTCGAGGTCGCCCCCGGAGGACCGTAGTTGTTCATCAGGTCGACGTAGTAGTTGATGGCATTGCGCCACTCCTGGCTGTCGATCTGCGGCTGCCATTCCATGTCGAACCAACGGCCCCCGAAGGCATTAACCAGCGGTCCGATGAACGCCATGTTTTCGCCCCAGCCGGCCTTGCCGCGCTGGCAGGTGCCATACACGCCATTGTCCGGGTCATGGAGTTTGGCCACCATGTCCTTGAAGTCGGGGTCATAGGTGACCTGCTCGGTCGGCGGCGCAATGCCGGCCTTCTCGAACAGATCCTTCCGGTAGAAGACAAACGAGGTCTCAGAATAGAGCGGCACGGCGTAAAGGTTGCCCTTTGTGTCCGACAGACCGTTCCGCACAAGCTGAAAGATATCGTTGAGATCGTAGTCGGCATCGTCACCGAAGTCGTTAAGGGGCTCGAGCCAGCCGTTGGCACCCCAGATCGGCGCTTCGTAGGCGCCGATGAACATGATGTCGAACGAGCCCCCGTTCGTTGAAATGTCCTGCGTGGTGCGCTGGCGGAGAACGTTCTCTTCCAGAACGACCCAGTTGATCGTGTTACCGGTTCCTTGTTCCCACTCCGGCGCGAGTTTCTGCATCACGATCATGTCGGCGTTGTTCACCGTCGCGATGGTAATCTCCTCTGCCAGCGCACTGGCGCCCATCACAAGCGATAGTGCGGTAGCTGAGAAGAGCGTGTTTCTCAAATTCATCGTTGATCCTCCCTATGGGTTTATGACATCAGCGACAGAGAAGCACAGTGCTCAACTCATTGCAACAGATTTTTTTACGCGCGACAATTTTTTTGTCCTGCTTCTCTCGTCTCTCGTCGTCAGGTCACGCGCTCTCCCGCATGATCAGTTTGCCCTCCAACCACGAGGTTTCCCGCTTCTGCAGATCGCCCCCTGATTCAAGTACGCGAAACAGGGTGTCCACACTTCGATCGGCGATTTCCGCATAATCCTGGGCAACCGTTGTCAGGGTCGGGCACGTAAATTTCGAGAACGGGTGGTCATCGTGGCCGGCAATGCGCAGCGCGCAACCGGCGCCGCGCCCAACCCGAAAACCTCTTTCATAGGCGGCCGCGAGAAATCCAATGGCCAGGCGGTCATTGCTGCACAGGATCGTGTTTGTCCGCAGCTTCCTGGATTCGAGGAGACTCATTCCCTGGACATAACCCACCTCTTCAAAGTCCCAACCGTCGCCTTCGACATGCACGACATGCGGCTCCAAGCCGAGGCGCTCCATCGCCCCAATATAAGCCTGCCGGCGTTTGTTCGCGTTCGGGTTAACCGGCGGCATTTCAAAGAAACATGGCGGCTCACCGGTACGGCACAGATAATCCACAATCAATGGGATGCTCTGAAAATTGTCCGATCCGACAAACGCTTGCCCCATGCCGGCAATGTCAGCATCGAACAGCACGGTAGGCACTTCAGCGCAAAACTGCTCGATGATCGCATGCTCCGAGCGACGTCCAAGGGGAGCCAGTAATGCGCCCGCTACCCGCAGCGACCGCAGACTGTCCAACGCATCGTTCTCCAACGCGGGCTCGCCGTGTGAGCTGAGCACGATTGGCCAAAAGCCTGCATCAATACAACGCCGTTCGATCACGCGCGCGATCTCGGCAAAAAACGGGTCGGCGAGATAAGGCACGACGATGCCGATGTTCTTGGTCAGGCGCCGGTTCTGGTTCATGGCGAAGAGGTTCGGCCGGTAGTCAAACTTCCCCAACGCTTCCTCAATACGGATGCGCGTTGATTTCTTCACGCTTTCGGGGTCATGGAAGTACTTTGAAACCGTCGGGCGAGAGATCCCTGCTGCCGCGGCGAATTCCTCCATGTTGCGAATTTTCTGCTCTCTCATCTATTTCCCCGTGCATTTGTCGCTTGATGGAAACGTGCCTCTCGTATCACAACACGCATGTGGCAGAATTCTCTCCTCGCGACCACGAAATTCTTGTCGCCCGGCAATTTTTGTTGACCTTAGAGGTGTGAGATGGCACCCGTCAAGGGGCTTGATAATAACTAGAGCGTATCAGGTTTTAATAGAACCATTCTGACGGAGCGATTTTGCGCCAAGATGGGCCTTAAGTCTCGCAGGATATAGTGGGGCTATTTGCAAGAGGCTTAAGGTCCATATGGGCGCAAAAGCGCCCGTCCCTTCGGGTTTCCGATTGGCGGACGCCCACGCCCAAGCCGCTCTCGAGAGATGGATAAACATCGCTCTTCGATCGCCTTGAGCGTGGATCGCCTCGCCAATCGAGAAACAGAATTGATTCTATTAAAACCTGATACGCTCTAAGGTCGATAGCGAGAACGTTTTATACCAAGGGTCCTTAACAATGACTCATGGCTTAGCGTCGAAGAGGTGTGTTATCAAGGCAGTACACCAGTCGGCGTGTCTATAAAGCCAATACCGCTGGTATTAGGCGCACGTTGCAGAGGTCCTGCGCCAAACGAGATTAGGAGGCGCGATGAAAAAGGTTGTCGTAATCGGAGAGATTCTTGTTGAGATCATGGCCGATGAAGCCGGTGAGGGGTTTCTCGAACCTCTGGCACTGACCGGGCCATTCCCATCCGGCGCTCCGGCCATCTTCATCGACCAGGTGGCAAAGCTTGGTCAGTCTTGCGGTATCGTCTCGTCGGTTGGCCGCGACGATTTCGGCCGTGTCTGTGTCTCGCGTCTGCAAAAAGACGGTGTCGACATGTCTGCGATCGCGATCCACACGTCCCGTCCAACCGGCAGCGCCTTTGTGCGGTATCGCGCGTCAGGCGATCGAGATTTCATCTTTAATATCGAGCACAGCGCCTGCGGCACAGTGGCAGCGACACCCGAGGCCGAACGCTTGTTTGATAGTGCCGGACATTTGCACGTCATGGGCTCGTCCCTGGCATCCGATAGGCTGATCTCATTGAATCTGAAAGCCGCCCAAGCCATTAAGGCGAACGGTGGCACGGTGTCTTTCGACCCGAACCTGCGCAAGGAGATGCTTTCCAAGGATGGAATGCGCGAGGCGATGAGCAGGATCCTGTCGATGACCAACCTGTTCCTGCCAAGCGGTGACGAGTTGGTCTTGCTGACCGAAAGCAACGATCCTGAAGATGCCCTCCTGGAGTTGTTTGGTCTTGGTCTTGGAGCCGTGGTCCACAAACAGGGCGCGAAGGGAGCCACTTATTACGACGCGGAGCAATCGGTCTCGTTCGGCGGGTATCGGGTGGACGAGATCGACCCGACCGGCGCGGGCGACTGTTTCGGCGGCGCCTTCATTACATGCTGGCTAAGGGGAACCGCGCCAGATGTCGCGCTTCGCTACGCCGCCGCAGCCGGCGCGCTGGCTGTCAGCAGGCGCGGCCCCATGGAGGGCACCAGCGATAGCGAGACAATAGAGCAATTTATCCAAAGCCACGAGGAGGCCAACTGATGCGTCATCCCCTTCTTGCTATTCCCAAGGCCTTTCACGCAGGGAACCCGCACGGGATCACTTCGGTCTGTTGCGCCCATCCCATCGTTATCGAGGCCGCGCTTCGGCTGGCCAAGACGCTCGGCCGTCCAGCGCTCGTCGAGGCTACCTGCAACCAGGTGAACCAGGACGGTGGCTACACCGGCATGACCCCGCAGGCCTTTCGCGGTTTTGTCGAGCAGATCGCGCGGAACGCCGACTGCGCGGATGTCGAGATCATCCTGGGCGGCGACCATCTGGGCCCGAACCCTTGGAAAGACTTGTGTGCAGATGAAGCGATGGCAAAAGCTGACGCCATGATCGCGGCATTCGCAAAAGCCGGGTTCACCAAATTGCACCTTGACACCTCGATGGGTTGCAAGGGCGAACAAGTGGCGCTGGCAGATGAGGTGACGGCTCAGCGCACGGCCCGGCTCGCCGCGATTGCCGAAAGGCACGCGCAAGGTGACCCGAAACCTGTCTACGTGATTGGCACCGAGGTGCCCGTGCCTGGCGGCGCGGCGCAAGAGCTTGATCATCTTCAGATCACGACCCCGGAAGCCGTGGCAAAAACCTACCAGGTGCACCGCGAGGCCTTCGCAGACGAAGGATTGGATCATGCCTTCTCGCGCGTTATCGCCCTTGTGGTTCAGCCGGGAGTTGAGTTTGGCCACAGCGACGTAGTCCATTTCGAACCCGAGAAGGCCGCGGCACTGACGAAATCCCTATCCGATTTCCCCGAGCTCATATTTGAGGCGCATTCGACCGATTATCAAATCGAGGAGAACCTGACCGCGCTCGTGAAGGGCGGATTCGCAATCTTGAAGGTTGGACCCTGGTTGACCTTCGCCTTGCGCGAGGCCCTTTATGGTCTTGATGCGATCGCCGATGTTCTTGATGGCGACGCGCCTAAAGGCAGACTGATGACGGAAATGGAAAATATCATGCTTGCGAGGCCGGAGAACTGGCAGAAATATTATCCGGGTGATGCGCAGGCACAATGGTTGCAACGTCATTTCAGCCTGTCCGATCGTATCCGCTACTATTGGCCGGATGCCAAAGCCATATCCGCGGTCGATGCCTTGATGGCGCGGTTGGCTGACGTTCGGATTGCTGGGCCGGTTGCAAGGCAGTTTTTGCCGCACGTGTGCGCCGAAGACGCAACCTACATCGCTCAGGACGCTTTGATAGGCGCGGTGCAGGACGTGCTCGCGCGCTACGAACACGCGATCCGACCGGCGGAATAATCATCCTATTTCGCAGAAGCCCCCTCAGCGTCGGTCGCTACCTGTTCCTGAAGATATGATCAGAATTCAGTCGCCAGGCTATACCAACGGTTATTCGCTATGACCGATGTGCGGCCAGTGTCGCCTTCCGATTGAGGAAATGGTCTGCGGTTCTGCAATGGGCTAAAGAGCGTCTTGAGTTGTCACTCATTTTTCAGGGTCATTTGCGCACTGTCGATCCTGATATCGTTATGCTCAGCATTTCCTTTCGTTCAATACTGAAGACGTTGACGGGATTGATCTTCCAAGAACCGCGCGGCCTCTTTGCGAATTAGTGCCTCCACGGTTTGCACGACGGGTGAAAAAGGGCGAACGCGGCAATTCAGGAAAAACGGCATTGCCTCGAAGCGGCGCTCGACCTTGATGATTGTCAGCCGACGGTCACGCAGGTGCTGAAGGATCGTGTTTGGCGGAATGGCGGCAATGCCAATGCCGTTCTCGGCCAGCCAGATCATGGTGGACATCGAATTTGTCGTGTTGCCGATCGCGTTGGTCTGCACGGAGTCGCTGAAATAGCGCTGCATCATCTTCGCCGGAGGGCTATCGACGAGATAGCCTATCAGCGGGAACTGGGCGAGCTCTTCAACTGAATAGACGTGATCCCTGTCAACGAGTTCAGGAGATGCCACCCACTCGATTGCATAACTGCCGATCTCGGTATTGCCGATATCGATTTCTTCACACGGGTTTATGGTGATGCTCATTGACAGCAAACCCGCTCTTAGCATCGAATGCAGTTCCACAGTACTTTCATTGGTGATTTCAAGAACGATCTCTGGAAACTCCGTCTGGACCCGGTTCAGGACGGCTGGCAACCAGGTTCGTGCAATCGTGTCGACCACACCGATCCGCACTACGCCGACTCGCGCCGCCGCGCCAGAATAACGCATGACGATATCATCGACCCTTTCCAACACCCTTTCGCAGAGCCTCAAGGCGTCCTGGCCTTCCGGTGTTAGCGTCACCACCCTCCGGTCGCGCGAGAAAAGACGGATGCCGAGCTCATCCTCCAGGCTGGCAATTCGTGAGGTTACCGCCGGTTGAGTCACGCCGATCTGTCTGGCAACCGCATGATAGTTGCGCAGCCGTGCCAGCCAGAAAAAAGTGCGCATGTTCTTGATCGTCAAACCGCCTGCTTCGGTCGGGTAATGGGAAGAGTGCAGATCCATTGATAAATTACTTCTATCGAATAAGTTTGATTTTTAATTAGACACATTATCACAGCGGTGCAAGTATGCGCTTGTTTCATCAACCGCGATAAGAAAAACGGTATGCCGAAACCCAGACAACTCTATGCGAAATTCATCGAAACCGGCGTGCAAGCAATCATCACGCTCTATGATGCAAGCGCACCGGTAACCAGCCAAACTATTTGGAATGCGCTGGCAAAACCGGTGCAAATGCCGGCAATTCACGCCATGTTCGCGGGGCCTGAAATCATGATGGGTCTGCCGCAAGAAGGGCAGACATTCGATCCAGCCAAGATTCCGGCGGAAAACCAGACCTGCTTTCCGGAAGCCGGCGAGTGCCTGTGGTTCTATCAGGGCAAGAACACGATGAAAGGTCTTCCGGATGAACTTTGGGAGATCGGGATATTCTATGCGCCCGGTGCCCGCATCCACGGTCCGCTGGGCTGGGTACCCTGCAACATGTTCGGAAAGATCACCGAGGGTCTGGACGAATTTGCAAAGGCATGCGCCGCCACACGCATCGATGGGATCAAAACTGTTGAAATCGGCATCCTGGAGAGCTGATCCGGCAGCTGCAACACGCCGGAAAACTGCAAAGAAGAGAGGATCAGGGAAATGACACTGTACAGAAAATGGCTTGGCGCAATTGGAGCCGTTTCGCTCTTTGCGCTGGCAACTGACGCATCGGCCCAGGGGACGCTTACAATCAATTCCTTTGGCGGCGCCTACGAAAAGATTCATCGCGAACTGGTGATCACGCCGTTCGAACAGATGTATGATGTCAAGGTTGAGGTCGTAACGGCGTACTCGGCGGATATTCTTGCGCAGCTCCGCGCCCAGAAGGACAATCCGCAGTTCGACGTGGCCCATTTCTCGGGCGGCCTTGAGCATGCCGCCGCCGCACAAGGCCTGCTTTCGCCAATCGAGCCGGGCGAACTGAGCAATTATGATCAGATGTATTCCTTCGCCATCGCCGGCTTGGACGAGGGCATCGGCCCCACCTATGCGACCGCTGTGATAGGACTGCTGTACAACACCGAACAGGTGTCCGAGGCGCCCAAATCCTGGAAGGATATCGCCAAGTCGGACTATCAGAACCATGTCCTGTTGACCGACGCGGCAAGCAATACCTACGGGATGCTCGGCTTTTTGATGATCAACAAGGTCGCCGGAGGCGATCTCGACGACATTCAGCCTGGTTTGGACTTCGTCAAGGGCATGCTTGCGACTTCGACGATGGTGTCGAAATCGCCCGAAATCCAGCAGAATTTCGCCCAGGGAAACGCATGGATTGCACCTTACGCTCAGGACTATGCGTATACATTGACCAAAGCCGGCCTGCCGGTAAAGTTCGTACAGCCTGAAGAGGGTGGCGTACTCGCCCCGATCACGGTTAATCTCGTGGCGGGAACCGACAAGCGTGATCTTGCCCTGAAGTTCATCGACTTCTCCATCCGGGCCGAAGCCTCAAAGGGCTGGGCAGAAGCGCTGCGGTACACGCCGACCAACAAGGAAGTTGAGCTTTCCGAAGAGGTGGCTTCGCAGGTCGTATACGGTGAGGCGGATATCTCCAAGCTGAACACATTCGACGCCAACGCGATCGCGGAAAAACGCGCCGGCTGGAATGAAGCCTGGTCGCGCGCCATCGCCCGGTAACGAAGACAAGGAAGCCGGTTTCCAGCTTCCGCTCTTTACCTTGAAAGGCAGATCAGGAACGCGGAAAGGACTGATAAATGTCGGCTGGGGTAGGGCATTTGAACCGGGAGCCGGCAATCCTTCTGTCCCCTGGTCTGCTGTTCCTGTTGCTGGCGTTTTTCTTTCCGGCCCTGCAGCTTCTGGCGCAAAGCTTCCTTACCTTCGGCGCAGGTCCCACCGAATTTACGCTTGAACATTATGCCAAGGCGATTGTCGACGATTTCTATGCCGGTGTCGCCTTGCGGACCTTCCGGTTGGCACTGATCATCACAAGCGCCTGTCTGGTTATCGGTTTTCCGCTGTCAGTCATTATCGCACGGGCAGGGCCGGTGCTGCGAACCGTGCTGATCGTTATCATAATTCTTCCGCTCATGACGAGCGTCGTGATCCGGACCTTCGGATGGCTGGTCATCCTTGGGCCTGGTGGGGTCCTGAGCTGGTCCCTGCAGCAGTTGGGCGTTGTCGACAAAAGCATTTCGCTGATGCACACGGAAACCGGCATCGTGATTGCCATGGTGCAGGTCTTACTGCCATTTCTGGTCCTCACCACGCTGGGCAGTCTCAGCCAGATTCCGCAATCGCTCGAAGAGGCGTCACGGGTGATGGGCGCCGGGTTCTTCCGCAGCATGTATTACGTGACGCTGCCGCTGTCGGTACCTGGCCTGGCTTCGGGGTCGCTGCTGGTCTTTGCGCTGTCAATCAGCTCTTTCATCACGCCATCCCTCGTCGGGGGTGTACGGCTTCAGGTTATGGCGGGTTCCATCTATCAGCAAATGACCGGCTCTTTCGACTGGGGGTTCGGCGCCGCTTTGTCAGTGATTCTGCTGGTCGTGACCCTTCTGTTGATCATTCCCTACATGACTCTGACCTCAACGGCCGGAGGTCGAACGTGATCGCCGCCACGCCACGATGGGTGCTGGTCGCATCCGCCATGTTTCTCCTGACGATCGCGGCTTTCATGCTCGTGCCGCTGCTTGTGGTGATTGCAAGTTCCTTGTCGACCAGTGCCTTCCTTGTTTTTCCGCCGCCCGGCCTTTCGCTTCGCTGGTATGGCGAAATCCTGGGGTCGGATGCCTACATGAATGCAGGCTGGACCAGCCTGAGGCTTGCACTCATAACAGTTTTCCTGGCGCTGGCACTTGGCACACCGGCTGCGATTGCACTATCGCGGTTCCGGTTTCGCGGTCGTAATGCAATCGAGTCGATATTCCTGTCGCCGCTGATTCTGCCTTCTCTGATATTCGCAATCGGATTGCTGATTGTATTCAGCCGGTATGCGACAGGCCCCTCCTTTGCCGGCCTGGTGATCGGCCACACAGTCATCACCATGCCTTATGTGATACGAACAGTATCGGCCAATCTGGCCGACATTGATCCGCATCTGGACGAAGCGGCACGCATTATGGGTGCCCGCTGGTGGCAGCGCTACCTGCTGGTAATCCTGCCTCAATGCCGCACCGGTATGGCAGCGGGCGCGTTTTTCGCATTCAACATTTCGTTTGATGATGCCGTTATCGCGCTGTTTATGCGTGCACCGAATATCGAAACCCTGCCCATGCGCATTTATTCGACACTGGAGTTCAGCCCGGACCCTTCGGTCGCAGCGGTCTGCACCATCATGATCGTGATGACAATGGTGCTGGTCATACTGCTGAGCCGGGTCTTTGGCCTGTCGAAGATTGTCTGAGGCCATAACCATGAAGCAACTGTCCGTCCAATCGATCGTCAAACGCTATGCGGAGTTAACCGTTCTCAACAACTTCAACCTGGACGTCGACCATGGCGAGTTTGTTGCGCTGCTGGGACCAAGTGGTTGCGGCAAGTCTACGCTGCTGCGAATAATCGCCGGTCTGGAACGTCCCGATTCCGGTGAGATTAACATTGCCGAAAAGCGCATGACCGGCCTTCCCCCGGAAGACCGCAATGTCGCGTTGATGTTTCAGAGCTATGCGCTTCTGCCTCACATGACCACGATGGAGAACGTCCGCTTCCCCCTGCGCATGCACGGGCAACTGGGGCGCGCTCAACAGATGCAGAAGGCGCACGAAGCGCTTGCCCTGGTAAAGCTGGATCATCTGGCGGATCGGTATCCCCGACAGTTGTCCGGAGGACAACAGCAACGCGTGGCACTTGCGCGTTCAATCGTCGCCGAGCCCGATCTTCTGTTGCTGGATGAGCCGCTGTCGAACCTGGACGCACGCCTGCGTGAGGATATGCAAGTCGAGCTCAAACGGCTGCATGAAAACCTCGGACTGACAACGATTTTCGTTACCCACGATCAGGAGGAAGCGCTCGGACTGGCCAGCCGGGTTGTCCTTATGAATCAGGGTCGCATTGAGCAGGAGGGGACACCGGAGGCGATCTACAGGCGTCCGCGAACCGTGTTTGTGGCCGAATTTCTGGGCGGCGCCAACATTGTTGAACTGGAGGTCATCAAGGCGGGCCAGTCATGGCAGGCCAGGTTTCCGGACGGGACAGCCGTTCGACTGGCGAAGGCTCGCGGGCTGAAACCGGGCCCGTGCAAGTTCATGCTGCGCAAGGAGGCAATCACCTTCCATCCCGATAAAGCGATGGCCGCCATCAAGGGATCAATCGAAACACAGAACTACCTGGGCAGCCAAATTCGCTCACTGATCCGGGCTTGCGGTATCGAAATGATTGCGGTCACCGATTCCGAAAACACGGAAACCGGCAAGGACGAAATTCCTATTGGATGGCGGCCTGAGGAACTGATTCCTCTTCAGCCATCCTAGCAGTGTGTCGGATTTGGGCTGTGGTTATTTATTAAATTTGCATACAGGCTTTTTTGCATTTGTGCTACCCATTGGTATGAAAAATTTCCGCAATTATGACCGCTCTCAGCGGTTGCTTTTGCCTCCTGATCTCAAAGACTGGGTGGCAGATGACGACTTGGCCCATTTTATCGTGGAAGCCGCCGAACGCATAGATATGCGCACCTTTCACGTCAGCCGCACCGGCTCAGGAAAAGCACAATATCATCCGCGCATGATGTTGGCCCTGTTGGTTTATTGTTACGCCAGTGGTATTTTTTCCTCGCGCAAGATAGAGCAGGCCACGTATCGCAATGTTTCTGTCCGCTTTATCGCCGCCAACAGCCATCCGGATCATGACACGATCGCCAAGTTCCGGCGTGACAACGGTCCTGCCTTTGAGACGGCGTTTGCGCATATCTTGTTGCTAGCCAAACAGATGGGTCTTTTAAAGGTAGGCACGGTCGCCCTCGACGGCACGCAGATTGATGCGAATGCTTCGAAGATCAAATCGTTACGTTATGATCGTATCCAGGTGTTACGGGCCAAGCTTGCAGAGGACATTGCGGCGTTGATGGATAGAGCCGAGGCGGCAGATGAACAGGATACGGATGATGGTTTGTCGCTCCCCGACGAGATAGCGCGGCGGCAAACGTTAAAGGCGAAGTTAGACGCGGCCGCCGAACAACTTGAGGCGGCGGCGTGTTTGGATGGGCAAGATCAAGATCAGGGTCAGGATACGGATGATGGGGGCGATGCACCACGGCCTTCTCCTAAGAAGCAGATCAATCTGAGCGATCCGGACAGTTCTATCATGCGCCGGTCGTCGCGCCACGAATACCGTCAGGCTTATAATGCGCAAGCTTTTGTGGATGCGGATGGCAGCCAGTTGGTTTTGGGTACGCAAGTTCTTGCCACGACGAATGATCGTCAGGATTTGGTTACCTTTGTTGATGACTTGTGCGCGCGTGTTGGCAAGCCCAAGACGCTTATAGCGGATACGGGTTATGCTGGCGAGGCTGTTATTGAGGCGCTTGATGTGCGTAAAATTGAACCTTTGATAGCGTTACCGGGTCAACAGGTAGCACGCCCTTATGATTTCCGACCGCCGAAGGTGCGCAGCAAGCCACCGCCGTGTGTTAGAGAGCCGTGGCGCTTAAAGATGCTGGAGACATTTCGAACCCAGGAGGCAAAAGACAAATACAAAAGACGAAAGAGCAGTGTTGAGCCTGTTTTTGGCATCATCAAATCGGTTCTTGGTTTCAGGCATTTTCATCTTCGCGGTCTTGAGAAGGTTTCACGGGAATGGTGTCTTGTAGCGCTGGCGTACAACTGCAAACGTGTGAGCAACATGCTGAGCGGCTAAGGCAGGTTCAGCAAAGCGCTCGCCAACACACATCCATGACCGATACACGGACAAACAACTCCTTTAAACCCGACACACTGCTAGAGCGTATCAGGTTTTAATAGAACCATTCTGCCAAAAGGTACTTGGGCGATTTTGCGACAAGATGGGCCTTATAGCTAAATGACTTTATCAGAATAAAGTCATTTAGCTATAAGCTTTTATTATCGCTCGGCTTTTCGCCTGAAAATGAAATCATTTTCAGGCGGCCTGGCTATAATACCAAGGGTCTTTGACAAGGGCTCATGCATTAGCGTCAATCAGGTATGTTATCAATGCAGTACACCAGTCGGCGTGTCCATAAAGCCCATACCGCTGGCATATACCAAGGGCCCTTGCCAATGACTCATGCCTTGGCGTCACAGCGTTGTGTTATCAAGGCAGTACACCAGTCGGCGTGTCCATAAAGCCCATACCGCTGGCATATACCAAGGGCCCTTGCCAATGACCATGCGTTGGCGTCAAAGCGTTGTGTTATCAAGGCAGTACACCAGTCGGCGTGTCTATAAAGCCAATACCGCTGGTATAGTCTTGCAGGATATAGGGGGGCTATTTGCAAGAGGCTTAAGGTTCATATGAGATCAGCATGGCGTTAGCTGTACCCATTTTGTGAGCGGTAAAGCTAACGCCATAAAGCTGATCGCCCTCTAAATCTATAGCAAAAGCGCCCCTTCGGGTTTCCGATTGGCGCAACGCCCACGCCCAAGCCGCTCTTGAGAGATGGGTCGCCATCGCTCTTCGATCGCCTTGAGCTTAGGAATCGCCTCGCCAATCGAGAAACAGAATTGATTCCATTAAGACATGGCACGCTCTATGTCGAGGGCCCTATTTTAGTCTTTCTCTTGATCCTAACCGGGGCAAAATACAAATCTCCAGCTACGATGGCACGCCCTAGGGGAGTCGAACCCCTCTCTCCAGGTTGAAAACCTGGTGTCCTAACCGATAGACGAAGGGCGCACACTTGGTTCGTTTTATGCGTAGAGGCTTATAGTGATGTTTTTTGTGTCCGGCAAGACCCTTTGTCGCCTGAACCGCTCGTTCCTCGGACGTGTTTAAAGCACAACGATTGGCGCTCCAACAGGCACCCGCTCATAGAGATCGATAATATCCTGATTGAGCATACGGATACAGCCACTTGAGACGGCGCGGCCGATACTCCAGGCTTCATAAGTTCCGTGAATGCGGTAAAGCGTATCCTTGTTACCCTGGTAAATATAAAGGGCGCGGGAGCCCAAGGGGTTTTTCAGACCTGGCTCCATGCCGTTGCGGTATTCAGCAAGTTCAGGCTCGCGCGCGATCATCTCCGCCGGGGGGAACCACTTTGGCCATTTGCGCTTGACCTTCACGTGCGCGCGCCCCGACCAGGCAAATCCGGCACGACCGATTCCGATGCCATAGCGCATGGCCGTTCCATCGCCGTGAACAAGGTACAAAAACCTGTTCCCGGTATCGACGACGATTGTCCCCGCTTTTTCAGTCGCCTGATAGGGAACTTTTTGACGATAATAGATGGGTTTGATGCTGCTGAGTTTAGCCGCGGGTATGGGGAACGGCTCGCGTGTGTTGGGGCCATACATCAGTGCGGCGTCAGGGGTGCTGTAGATACCAAGATCCAAGGGCGGGACGCCGGGAAACGATCCTTCAGATACACACCCCGCAATAACCGCGGAAAAGGCGCCAAGACAGACAACGTTAATGAATAATCTCGAACGAGAGAGAAGTGACCTTACCAACGACGTGTCCTCCAAACCAAAAGCAGACCCGGCCCCGGGTCAAAAAATAACCCCAAGGGCTTCCAAGACGTAGCCTGACGGATGTAGCGCAACGCCAACGGCCCAGGCTCCACTCCTACAAGGAACACACCAGTGAGTTGGTGAGTCAGGTATTTCTGCTTTGTTTAAGCTCCCCAATTTAGCTAAGCGATGTTAAACAATAACATTTTTTCGCGCAACAACAACAATAATTGCGTCACAGGGTTTCACATATTCGTCAAAACGGGCTTAACGGGCTTAACGGGCTTAATAGGTTTTCTCGGCAGCCATTTGCGAGGGGGAGCGGGCCGGTGATAGTGATGGTGATGCCCGCTCTAGACACAGCCTTTCGGGATATGGTAATTGGCTATTTGGGGACAGGCAAACCGCAATGCGGGTGGTAGGCAGGGATGGCGGGACTACAAACGACTCTCAACATGTGGGCGGGGCAGTTTTTCTCCTGGGCGCGTGATCTTTGGGAATTGCTGACGTCGACCCCATCGTTAGTACAGATGGCCATTCTTCTTCTGTGCTTTTTGCTAACCCGCCTGGGCGTGCGGTCTGTTCGCCGGCTGTTTTCATCTCTTTCGCGCCTGTTTTCGCGCTCGCGAACCGGAACCTCCCCTGGTGACAGCATACGGCAAGCACGACTGAACGCCGTCGCTTTTCCTCTATTATTGTTTTTTCTGGTCTGGCTGGCCTACGCCGCGACGGCGGCTTATGGCTATTCCACCATAATTCTTCGCCCCATAGCCATTCTTATTCTGGCCTGGACGGTCATTCGCTTTGTCGCCACGTTCTTTCACAATGCGTTTTGGGCTCGGACATTTTCGATTGTCGCCTGGGCTGTTGCGGCGCTGGCGGTGTTTAATTTACTGACCCCCATAGCGGACACCCTGGACGGATTTGGCATGAGCCTTGGCGGTCATCGCATATCGGTTTTGAGCGTCCTGCAAGGGGGATTTTTGCTGGTCGTTTGTGTGTGGCTTGCTGGTCTGACTTCAAAGGTCGTTCAGGCGCAAATCGGGCGCACCCCAGGGCTTGATATTTCCATGCGAGCCCTATTGGGTAAAATTATCCACTGGGCACTGATTGCCTTTGCGGTCATCTTCGCGCTCGACAGTATCGGGGTCGATTTGACCACTTTTGCCGTCTTTACCGGCGCTCTTGGTGTGGGGCTCGGCTTTGGCCTGCAAAAGATCATTTCCAACTTTATCTCCGGCATGATCCTGCTGATGGACAAATCACTTAAGCCCGGCGATGTGATCGAAATCCAGACCGTATCCGGAACAACCTATGGATCAGTCGACAGGCTCAATGCTCGCTATACGTCAGTCTCGACCCGCGATGGAACCGAAACCCTCATTCCCAACGAAAACTTTATTACCAATCCGGTCACAAACTGGACCCACAGTCACAACCGGGTACGAATCAAGTTGCCGCTTGGCGTTGCCTATGACACGGATCTGGACCAGGCGATCGGGTTGGTTGTCGAGGCTACGACGCAAATCGAACGGGTGCTGGAACAACCGGCGCCTGTGTGCCACGTTAAGAATTTCGGCGCCTCGTCCATTGACCTTGAGGCGCGGTTTTGGATTGCCGATGCCCAGAACGGTGTCAGCAATATCTCCTCAAAGGTCTATCTGAGCATCTGGAGAAGTTTCAAGCTCAACGGCATCGAAATTCCGTTCCCGCAGACCGATCTGCACATTCGTTCGATCCCAGGAAAAAATGCTTGATATCCCCGGTTATGGATAAGGAACTTGTGTGCTTTATGGGTTCATGCCTGTAGACAGGCCTCAATGTTTCACGTGAAACATTGTATAATCCCCGTTTTGGATTAGGGGACTTTTTCTCGTGCTTTGTGGGTTCATGTCTATAGAGCGCGTCAGGGGCCCCTGGTATTATACCAGCGGTATTGGCTTTACGTACACGCCGACTGGTGTACTGCCTTGATAACACAACTCTTTGACGCTAATCCATGAGTCATTGGCAAGGACTCTTGGTATTATATCGCCATTGGAGTTTTTCGCTTGCATGCTCATCTATGCCAGAAGGCACCCGGGGTTCATAAGGTTGTGGGGGTCGAGGGCGGCTTTAATGGCGCGCATGAGGGAAATTTCCACGTCGCTGCGTGCTTTCGCAAGTAGCGGCGCCTTGAAGCGCCCGATGCCGTGCTCGGCGGCAATGGAGCCCCCAAGATCAACAACAAGGTCATGAACAACGGCGTTGATGGCACTTTGCTGCGCCATGAACGCCTCGGTGCTGCCGCCGATAGGCTGGGAGACATTCAGGTGCACATTGCCGTCCCCCATATGTCCGAAGATCACCGGGCGGCAGCCATGAAAATGTGTCTCGATGGCCGTCTGCGCAGCGCTAATGAGGGCAGGCAGGTGATGGAGGGGCACGCTCACATCGTGTTTAATTGAAGCCCCTTCCCGTTTTTGTACCTCGGGCATGTTTTCGCGCAAAGACCAAAAGGCGTCGCGCTGGGCTTGCGATTGCGCGATTGCAGCGTCCAGAATCTCACCTTGTGCAAGCGCCTCGGCAAGGGCTGTTTCCAGGGCCTCGGTCACGCCCTGCACCGAGCCGTGGATGGAGAGCTCGCACAGCACAAACCAGGGGCAGGGAACCTGAAGAGGCGCGCGCGCGCCGGGGACATGGGTGAGGACAAAATCAAGCCCCATCCGTGACATCAACTCGAAGGCGCTAAGCTGCGGGCCAAACGTACTTTTTAGGCTCAGGAACACCTTAAGGCCGCGAGCGGGGCTGTCGATTGCGATAAATGCGCAGACCCGTGCCATGGGTCTGGGAAAGAGCTTCAAGCTGGCAGCGGTGATGACCCCAAGGGTGCCCTCACTACCGATAAAAAGATGTTTCAGGTCATACCCCGCATTATCTTTTATCAGCGTGCGCAAACCGTCAATGCGGTTTCCGTTGGCCAGGACCACCTCAAGGCCTAGCACCAGATCACGCATATTGCCATAGGCAAGAACCCCGGTGCCGCCAGCGTTGGTGGCGATGTTGCCTCCAATGCAGCAACTGCCCTGGGAGGCCAGCGTCAGGGGAAAGAGCCTGTCGTGATCACGCGCGACTTGCTGTGCGGCTTCCAGGGTCATTCCCGCTTCGACGGTCATGGTATTGTTGTCCGCGCTAATCCGGCGCATGGCGCGCATACGTGTCAGGGACAAGACGATCGCTGGCCGGGTGAGCGTTGCGACCTGCCCGCAGACAAGTCCGGTGTTTCCCGACTGGGGCAAAACTGCAATCGTGTGCTGGTGGGCAAAGTGCATGATCGCGACCACCTCCTCCACGTTGCCCGGTCTTACCACGCAGGTTGCGCACCCGCGAACGCGTCCGCGCGGCTCGCACAAATAAGCCGCACCGGCGTCATCAGTTAGAACATTGGCACCCCCCACAATGCGCTGCATGGAGGCGATGATCCCTGCACCCGTGATGTTGGCAACGGCCATGCTGGACTCCGTAAATTCTTATGGTATGACGGTCGTGGGCAAACCCAACTGCCATTTGGTAACGGAATTCTCGTGGTATGACAAATGGGTATCTCTTGACACGCTCTAAGACCTGATGCGCTCAAATTCTATCAATCTGCGGGGCGCTTTAAAAGCAGAGGCAGGGTGCGCACCCAGTGGATTTGCGCAACAAAACGTAATATAGAGTTATTGTACGTTACCCCATCCGGGGCTTGCGAGGCGGCGTTCGTGCGCGTATGAATATAGCAAAATGCGTTTAATTGGATTTACAGACATTTGCGCATTATTCTCGCATTTTGCTATAGGTTTCAGGGTGATCAGCTTTATGGGTTTCGCTTTACCGCTCGCAAACTGGGTAAAGCTAACCCCATGCTGATCTAGGCCCAACATAAAAGGGTGACTATGACACAAGGAAACGGGCTTTTGCAGGGCAAACGTGGCCTGATTATGGGAATTGCCAATAGCCGGTCGATCGCATGGGGCATTGCGCGCGCCTGCGCGGCCGCGGGTGCTGAGCTGGCATTTACCTACCAGGGTGCGGCACAAAAAAAACGCCTCGTACCTCTGGCAAGCTCCCTTGGTTCCCAGACCGTTATCGGCTGCGATGTGATGAATGCCGAGGCCCTTGACGATACGTTTGCGCAATTGGCGGGGGTATGGCCCAAGCTTGATTTTGTTGTTCATGCTATCGCGTTTTCCGACAAGGATCAGCTATCAGGGCGTTATGTGGATACGACGGCGGAGAACTTTTCCCAGACCATGCTGGTTTCCTGCTACTCATTGACAGCTATTGCCCGGCGGGCGGAAAAAATGATGCCTGACGGAGGCTCCATCCTGACGCTTACTTATTATGGTGCCGAGAAGGTCATGCCTCACTATAATGTCATGGGCGTGGCCAAGGCGGGACTGGAAGCCAGTGTGCGCTATCTGGCGGTGGATCTTGGGGCCAGTGGCATTCGCGTCAACGCCATTTCAGCAGGACCCATTAAAACCCTCGCGGCTTCCGGCATTGGCGACTTTCGCTATATCCTGAAGTGGAATGAATACAACGCGCCGCTTAAGCGTACAGTCTCTGCGGAACAGGTGGGGGACGCTGGCGTGTATCTTCTTTCCGATATGGCGCGCGGGGTCACAGGCGAGGTGCATCACGTGGATTCCGGTTATCATGTCGTGGGCATGAAATCTGTCGATGCGCCGGATATCTCTGTTGTAAAAGATCACTGAACCGCAAAAATCACCACTATCTGCGCAGCGATTACCTTATGCTTTACGTTATTCGCCATGGCGAGACGGACTGGAACGCGCAAGGCCGCTTTCAGGGTCGCCAGGATATCCCGCTGAACCCGGTCGGCCACCGCCAGGCGCACGGCAATGCCGCAAGGCTCGCCCGGGTCATCACCGATGCGCGCGATTGGACATTCTATACCAGTCCCTTGCGCCGAACCCTTCAGACCATGGAGCCCATTGCTCAGGCTCTTGGGCTTTCCATGGATACGGTTACCCGTGATGAGCGGCTGATGGAACTGTCATATGGTATTTTTGAAGGACAAACGATTGAAGAGATAGAGCGGGGTGTGGATGACGCTCTTGCGTCCCAGGCAGCCGCACGAAATACCGACAAATGGGGGTTTGCGCCGCCCGGGGGCGAGAGCTATGCGATGTTGACGAAACGGGTTGGCGACTGGCTGAATACGGTCTCCGGCGATGCCGTTGTCGTCACCCATGGAGGGGTGATGCGTGCCCTGTTGACCCTGCTCACGCCGATGGATACCCATACGGCCTCGCGGTTTCATACACTGCAGGACAATGTGCTGGTTTTTCGCGACGGGTTTGCCAACTGGCTGGATTGATGCCGTATGAACCTTTGATGTTCAAGGCCTTAAGGGTTGGATGGGTTGTCCATTGACCCGGATGCGAAGAGCGCTTACTAATACCAGCGGTATTGGCTTTATAGACACGCCGACTGGTGTACTGCCTTGATAACATACCTCTTTGACGCTAAGCCATGAGTCATTGTTAAAGACCCTTGGTATAAATCCATCGGGTGCAGGTGGCCATTCGTCTGATCATGAGAGATGTTCGATTTCTCCCGCGTTGTCAAGGGTTTAAAAACCGCTGAAAGCGGCGCTTGAGCAGCCCTTGACAACGCGGGAGAAATCGAAAAAAAGCAATGATCAGATGAATGGCCCGATATGGCCTTGCTGGCGGCAATGGCCGCAATAGCCCTGACTTCAGACCTGCCACCTTGAGAACAACTTATTGAAAGATTACATCTAGGGCGATTGTCGCAAGGTCCCGTTTTCAGCTTTGGAATTTTATGTCACACAACAGCTTCGGACACCTTTTGCGTTTGACGACCTGGGGCGAGTCTCACGGGGTCGCAATCGGCTGCGTTCTGGACGGTTGCCCGCCGGGGATTCGTTTTCGCCGGCGTGATATTCAGCGCGCGCTGGATCGGCGCAGACCCGGAACTTCAAAATACGTCACCCAGCGGCGTGAGCCGGACCAGGTGCAGGTTCTCTCTGGTGTGGTGCGCGATGATCTGCCGGATGCGGAAAGCCCGGAGCCTACCCATGTCTACGTCACCACCGGTACCCCTATCGCCCTCATGATCGAAAACAAGGATCACCGCGCAAAAGACTACGGGGCCATCAAGGAGCGCTATCGCCCCGGGCATGGGGACTACACCTACGAGGCCAAATATGGGTTGCGCGACTATCGTGGCGGCGGGCGAGCGTCGGCGCGCGAAACCGCCATGCGCGTTGCCGCGGGAGCCATTGCCGCGCGCATCATCCCCGGTATGCGCATCCGGGGCGCTTTGGTACAAATGGGCACCAAAATGATTGATCGCAGCCATTGGGACTGGGATGCGATTGACGACAACCCGTTTTTTTGTCCTGATGCTACGGCGGCGCGCAGGTGGGAGGCGTATCTTGACGATATTCGCAAGCAGGGCTCTTCCGTGGGCGCGATTGTGGAGGTGATTGCCGAGGGGGTGCCGGTCGGCTTGGGGGCTCCCATCTATGGCAAACTTGACCAGGATATTGCCTCTGCCCTGATGTCCATCAATGCGGTTAAGGGGGTGGAGATCGGCGCTGGGTTCGCCTCGGCCGGCCAACGGGGTGAAGAGCACGGAGATGAAATGCGCGCCGGTGATGCTCCTGGCCGGGCACCCGTTTTTCTTGGTAACCATGCCGGTGGCATTCTGGCCGGTATTTCCTCCGGCCAACCCATTGTTGCGCGGTTCGCAATCAAACCGACGTCTTCTATTCTGATCCCGCGCCGTTCCGTGACCCGTGACAACGAGGAAGTCGATGTCATCACCAGGGGACGCCATGACCCGTGTGTGGGTATCCGCGCGGTACCCGTTGGCGAGGCGATGATGGCCCTGGTACTGGCCGATCACTATCTGCGCCATAGGGGGCAAACGGGTTCACGCCCTGAAGGGGAGAGGCCGACCCATGACCAATGAGATGGAACAGGTCAGCGCTGCCGTGCGCGCTTTGGCAGGCGGAGACATCATCGTTGTTACCGACGACGATGATCGCGAGAACGAAGGCGATCTGATCCTGGCGGCGGAACTGGCGCAACCGGAACAGATTGCGTTCATGATCCGCCATACCACCGGCATTCTGTGTGTTCCGCTTTTGCGCGAGGAGGCGCGGCGCCTTCGTCTTGATCCGATGGTTGCCGAGAATGATGCCCCCCTGGGAACGGCGTTTACCGTTTCGGTTGATTACAAATACGATGTTACCACCGGCATTTCCGCTGAGGAGCGATGCGCGACGATCCGAGCCCTGGCGAACCCCAACGCGGGGGCGGAGGATTTTGTTCGTCCAGGGCATATATTTCCGCTTATTGCCAAAGACGGAGGTGTGTTGATGCGTTCGGGCCATACGGAGGCGGCGGTGGACCTGGCGCGGCTGGCGGAGTTGCGTGCGGCCTGTGTCCTGGCGGAACTGGTCAACGACGATGGCACGGTCAAGCGCGGCGAGCAGGTACGCGAGTTCGCCGAGCAGCACAATCTCACCAGGGTTAGCGTCTCCGACCTAATCGCTTATCGACAGGCGCGGGAGCGGCTTGTTGAGCGTCTCGGGGAATTTGCTATCGAGACGCCCTTGGGAACGGCGCGATGCATCGCCTATGGCACCTCCTTTGATCCGGTCCAGCATGTTGCGGTGGTTGTTGGCGATATTGCCAGGACGCAGCCGGTTCCCGTGCGCCTTCACCGGGAGGCGATCATGACCGACGTGTTTGGCGATCGGGCCTGGCTGTCTCAAAGCTACGCGGTATTTCGCAAGCACGGGTGCGGTGTGCTGGTTTATCTGCGCGAGGGGACGACAGGGGTTCCGCAATCCAATGTTATCGCGGCGCCGTCCGTTGGCGGCGAGGCAGAGACCTTCGAGGCCCATGGCAGTGCCCGCACCCGTGACCAGTATTGGCGCGAGATCGGGTTAGGCGCGCAAATATTGCGGGATCTGGATATCAAATCTATTCGCCTTCTGGCGTCACGGGAGATGCACTACGTGGGCTTGTCGGGCTTTGGTATCGAAATCGCAGCGACCGAAATCCTTGATATCTAGGGCGTGTCAGGTAGCGTCGCACGTGCGGGGTTCCTCGCGATGATGCCTTGCATAAATGTCCCGATGCGTCTCCGCCCCGGTTAACGTCCAGAAAAAGAAATCGGTCGCATCAAATGATTGATCGAACAAACACATGTGACTCAAACGCCCCTTATCATGAACGTAAGTTTTGATTCTGTTATCGTCGAGAATACGCATAATCCAGCCATCGGCGCTGGCCGGCGTAACTTCGTCGGTGATAATCTGGTAACGGGATGCAGGAACAAGATGACGCTCCAGTTCTGATTGCAAGATCTCCAAATCTTCTTCAATGGAAGTATCCATTGGTACATCACTATCTTTGTGCTCATTTATATATAACGTAACATGACTTTTTAGTTTAATTTCAGAGAATTGTATTCTCCAGAAATAATAGTTCATTGCGTCGGACAATTTATCAAAATAACAATTTTTTGATTTTTTATTTCTTTTATCAACATATATATGATATGTTCCGTTTTCCAAGAATATTAAAATGCGGCCTTCGCCACGTAATTTCCCATCATTTTCTTCAAAAATGAGAATGTCTGATTTGTCCATACCCTCGATATCAAATACAGATTCAAGCATCTTTATTTCTTGAACTTCAAAATGTTTCATCTGTAATGTCCTCAATTATACCAGTCGGCGTGTCTATAAAGCCAATACCGCTGGTATAAGGTTCATCTTGTCGCAAAATCGCTCCGTCAGAATGGTTCTATTGAGACCTGACGCGCTCTAAGGGCTGCTCACGCGCCGCTCTTGCGATCCTCAAGAATCATGTCGCTGGCCTTCTCTCCGATCATGACAACCGGCGCGTTGGTATTGCCCGAGACGATCTGTGGCATGATGGACGCATCGGCCACGCGCAGCCCCGAGATGCCATGAACCCGCAACCGGTCGTCGACAACGGCCATGCCGTCCCGCCCCATACGGCAGGTGCTCGTCGGGTGATAGATGGTCTGGCTTATGGCGCGCGCGCAGTCCAGAAGCTCTTCGTCAGTCTTCGGATCTGTGTAGGGTATGTGCTCACGCACGATGAAGGGGCCTAACGCCCTGGTTCTTGTCATGGCGCGTGCGAACTTGACCGCCCGTATGGCGCAAAGCTGATCGGCGGTCGATGAGAGATAGTTCGGGACAATCTTTGGATGATCGCGTGCCTTCGGGGAGGCAATGTGGACGTGCCCGCGACTTTCCGGCCGCAGTTGGCAGACCGAGGATGTGATGCCTGAGAACGGGTGCATCTCAATCCCCGGCTTGTCGGCGCTGAGCGGCTGGAAATGAAATTGAATATCAGGCGTCGCGACGACTTCGGTCGACTTGGCGAATATGCAAACCTGGCTTGCGCCGAGGCTCATGGGCCCTTTTCGAAAGAGCATGTATTGCAACCCGATGCCCATGCGGGGCAGGAGACGATTGATCGCGTCATTCAGCGTCGGTACGTTCACTTCGTAGACCAGCCTGATCTGCAAGTGATCCTGCAGGCCTTCTCCGACGCCGGGCAACTCGTGCCGCACCGTCACGCCTGCTTTCCTCAGCACCTCGCCGCGTCCGATGCCCGAAAGCTCCAGAAGTTGCGGCGATCCAATAGCCCCCGCGGCAAGAATGACTTGTCCACCGGCAGCAAGCCGTACCTCGCGGCTCACGCCCTTGCGCGTGTGACGCACACCGACAACCCGACGCGTGTCACTTTCGTCGAATAACAGCATTTCGACATGCGCATTCGTGACGACCTGCAGGTTCGAACGTTTCATGGCAGGGTGCAGAAAAGCCCGCGCGCTGGAGCAGCGAAAGCCGCCGCGCGCGGTTTGATGAAAGTAACCAGCGCCTTCTTGATCCGCACCATTGTAGTCTTCGGTGCGCGGCACACCCATTTCGACAGCCGCCTCGATGAAAGCTTCCGCGATATCGCTTTTCGCACGGATCAGCGAAACAGACAGCCCACCTTCGCCGCCGTGGAATTCACTTTCTCCGAACTCGTGCGTTTCTGATCGTTTGAACAGCGGCAACACATCGTCGTATCCCCAATCGCGATTGCCGGCCTGTGCCCAGAGGTCATAATCTTCCCTTTGGCCGCGCACGTAGAGCAAGCCGTTGATCGAACTTGAGCCGCCGAGGGTTTTCCCACGCGGCCAGTCCAGCCTGCGCATGTTAAGGCCCGGGTCGGGCTCAGTCTTGTAGCACCAGTCCGTTTTTGGATTGTGCAGGGTCTTGAAATACCCCACCGGGATATGGATCCACGGATTGCGGTCGCGGCCACCGGCTTCAAGGACGACAACCCTGTTCTTCGGGCTCGCACTCAGGCGATTGGCAAGGACGCAGCCGGCCGATCCTGCGCCGATGATGACGAAATCAGCTTCTTCCATTAATACCAAGGGTCCTTAACAATGACTCATGGCTTAGCGTCAAAGAGTTATGTTATCAAGACAGTACACCAGTCGGCGTGTATATAAAGCCAATACCGCTGGTATAACGGGCTCACACTTTATACGTCTCACCGACCCGGCAAAAGCAGCAATGTCAGCGATGGCGTCAACGATACCAGGATCCAGACACTGATGAGAGCGACCAAGTACGGTACCGTGTACTTTAGAAGGCGGAAATACGGTACGCCTGTCACCCCGGATGCCACGTAAAGGTTCAGCCCGTAAGGCGGAGTGATGAACCCGATGGACGCGCCGACCAGGAATATGACCGAAAAGTGGATCGGATCAATGCCAACGTTTGCGGCGATGGGAGCAAGTATTGGTGCCAGGATAATTGTGACCGGCAGTGACTCGAGAACCATGCCCGAGAAAAAGACAATGACCATCGCCGTGAAGAGGACAGCGTGATAGCCACCCATCGACGTTACAAAATCGCCAATGACCTGCTGCGCACCGAGCAGTGACAGGATTTGCTGCATGACCACCGAGATCGCAATGAGGGGCGCGAGAATGCCGGTAATCTCGGCCGAACGCATGGTGATACCAGGTATCTGACGAAGGGTGAACCCTTCGACAACCAGCATCTCGCCATAGCCCTTCTCCTCCCATGTCTTGTCAGAGCTAAGGCCCAGACCATGGGTTACGACCCAGGATAAAAGACCGGCGATGATGCAAAAGCCCACGGTGACACCCGCGGCTTCAGTGGGTGAGAACTTGCCTGTGTAAATCCCCCAAAGCACAAGGCCAATGGCGAGGAAGCCGAGCCACGCCCCGAATGCCGTTTTAATAACCCGGTTCAACCGAAGTGGGATAAGATAACCCCAACCGTTGATGCGGCAGATGATCCAGCAGGCCAGTTGCATGCCAACCACCATCAGCGCTCCTGGTATGATACCAGCCACGAACAGGTCCGAGATCGGCAGGTTCATAAGGAAGCCGTAGACAATAAAAATGATCGACGGCGGGATGATGATGCCGACCGTGCCACCGGCGGCCGCGGTGGCCGCCGAGAAGCGTTCGTCGTAGCCGCCCTTGACCATTTCCGGATGCAGCATCGACCCGATGGTCGCGGTGGTGGCCGAGTTTGAGCCCGAGATCGCCGCGAAGAGACCGCAGGCTCCCAACGATGCCATGGCCAGACCGCCCCTCAACCATCCAAGGCAGGCATAGGCGAAGTCGGACAGGCGACGGGCGATGCCCGACTTGTTGATCAGGTCTCCGGTCAGGATGAACAAAGGCATGGCCAGCAGGGCGAAACCCTTGTTGAAAACGTTCAACAGCTCAGCACCCATGTTGTCGAGCGTAAGGCCGAGCACGAAAGAACAGCCGATCACCCAGTAGGCAATAACCAAAAAGACCGGCACGCCCAGCATGAAAAGGAAGGTCACACCAACTGAGATCAGCGTAACGAGAGATCCATCGGACATCAGGCATTGCTCCCAATAACGGCCTGCTTGATCAACGGTTGGCCGGTTCTGAAATTGCCAATGTCGTCTTCGATGTTCTCGATCGCTCGCCCTGCGATCAGGACAGCCGCAACCGGTGCGGCACACAGGAACCACCATTGCATGGTGTTATCCGTGCCAAGGACGATCTGGAAGTTGGACGCAGAAAGGGCAACCAGGCGCATCGTGGTCACCAAAAGGATCAGGGCGAAACCGAACCAGAGCACGAAGTCAAGGCACAGACAGAAAAACTGTGCCTTACGCGGCATTTTCGTGCGGAATTCGGAAAAGCTCAGATGTGTCCGGACACGAACGCTGTAAGCAGCTCCGAACCACGCCATGATCATGAAAAGAAGCGGCGGGATTGTCGTAGACCACGGTTGCTGGTTCGAAAAGACGAACCGATCAATGACACCCCAGAAGATGATGAGGGCGATACCGAGATAGCTTGTGACCATGACAACCCGCTCGAAATAGCGTTCGACAACGGGAACATGGTGGTAGACCCAGGCCAAGATCCAACCGGCGAGCAACAGGAACACGGCACCGGCGATCCACGTTGAGTCGGCTGCAAGAGCCGACCTGATTGCGAAAGAATCCCCTTGTGTGAAGGCCGCGAATAGCGCGGCTATCTCGGACCAGATGGACATCGCCTCCTCCTTATATTAAAACATGACACGCTAGCGCCCCCAACAACAGTTTCTAACCCCCGGGGTCAAATGGATAGTCCCAGGCGTCTCCGCCGATCATCTTCGAAATACCAGAATAGTCGGTCTCGGCTTCGCCGCTGTCGCAAAAGTGCGAGAAGATCGCAAGGGCATGGGCACCGAGCGGCGTGCTTGCCGTGACCGATAGCGCGGCTTCCTGTGCGAGCCTGAGGTCCTTTCGCATCATTGCGGCGCTGAAGCCGGGCCTGTATCCCGAGTTCGCCGGCACGCCGTCGACAAAACCGGGAAGCGGACAGTAATTTGCCAAAGGCCAGTTCGCTCCGGAGGCGTTCGAGATGATCTCGTGCGTTCGCTTTACATCAAGACCGAGACGCTTGGCCATCATCAGCGTTTCCGCCGCAGCGATCATCGAGATTCCAAGGCTCATGTTGTTGCAGATCTTGACGCCTATACCGCTGCCCTGATCACCCGCGTGGAGCACCTTTTGCCCCATGACATCAAGCAGCGGCCGCGCCCTTTCGACTGAGGCTGCCGTGCCACCGACGATGAAATTGAGTTTACCGACGCGCGCCGCCATCACGCCGCCGGTAACCGGCGCGTCGATCATTTCGTGCCCCGCCGCTATGGCCGCCGCCCCTATCGCCCGTGATGTCTCGACATCGATGGTTGAACAGTCAACCAGCAGCGTGCCCGGTGCGGCGGTCTCAATCAGGCCCGCGTCGTTCAGGTAGACGGCGCGCGCATGCGCACCTGCTGGCAGCATCGTGATAATCGTGCCCGCACCTTGCGCGGTCTCGGATAAAGAGGCCGCTGCTGTTGCACCAAAGGCGACCGCTTTTTCCACCGACGCCGGAACCACGTCATAGACCTGGACTGCATGGCCCGCCTTGACCAACTGTTCGGCCATTGGCGCGCCCATGTTGCCGAGCCCTACAAACCCTATTTTGGCTGTCATGCCGTTTGTCTTTCACATGTTTTCGCGTCGAACATCATGCCGTCATAATCCTTCGGCAGGCGTGCCCCTGTTGATCAGGACCGTCTTGGAGGAACAGAAATGATTGAGCATGCTGTCCAGCGCGTACTCCTTGCCCAGTCCACTCATCTTCAGGCCACCATAAGATACGTTCGATCGTGGTGCCGCGCACTGGTTGACTTGCACAAAGCCGGCTTCGATGCGGTCGATGTATTCCAGCGCACGAGACAGATCGCGGGTCCACAGATTTGCTGACAGGCCGAATGGTGTATCATTGGCCTTGTCGATCATACTATCGAAGTCGCTAAAAGGCAGCGCCGTGGCGACGGGGCCAAAGATCTCATCCTGGCAGACTTTCGAATCGAGCTCAAGACCATCAAGAAAGGTGGGCGGATAATAATAGCCTTTCGACAACAGGCCATCATTCGGTCTAGCACCACCGAAGATCACCCGTGCGCCCGGCGCGTTTTTCGCAATGTCTACATAGTGCAGGGTGCGTTCAAACTGTTCGGCCGATATGATCGCGCCCATATCCGTGGCTTCGTCGAGCGGATCTCCCAGTTTGATTTCAGCGAGTTTGGCGGCGACCCCTTCGACAACCCGATCATACACGGATTTATGAATGAAAACGCGCGAAGCCGCCGTGCAGGCCTGTCCCTGGCGCGTATACCGCATGCCGTCAATAATTCCGGGTATCGCCAGATCAAGATCAGCGTCAGCAAGCACGATGCTCGGATTCTTGCCCCCGAGTTCAAGTGTGACGGGGCAAAGCTTGGGCGCGGCGTAACCAGCAATCGTCTGCCCGACAGCAAGCGAACCGGTGAACGTCACCTTGCGGACAACCGGGTGCTCGACCAGTGGCCGCCCGCATTCCTCGCCATAACCCGAGATCACGTTCAACACGCCGGGTGGCAACTCGCGGTTCATGATTTCGGCCAGCAGCAATACACAGAACGGCGCCTGTTCGGCTGTTTTTATAACCACCGAGTTTCCGGCTGCGATGGCGGGCGCGACCTTCGCCACAAAAAGAAATAGAGGCGCATTCCACGGGATGATACCCGCGACAACACCGATGGGGTCGCGTGTGGTATAGTGCAGCACATGGGGGGTTGCGGCAGGGACCGTCTCTCCCTTGAGTTCACCCGCCAACCCGCCATACATTCGCGTCAGGTCTATTGTTGATCCCGTCTCGGGTCGTGCTTGGGTTCGAAGCGCGTTGCCGGTGTCCAGAGCCAGCACCCGCTCGACGATGTCGCGTTGAGCCTCAACCGCATCCGCCGCTTTGTGGAGCATTCGCCCCCGGTCGCGGGCCGGGACCATGCGCCACGAGACCTGCGCCTTGCGCGCCGCTTCGACTGCAAGATCGACGTCCGCCTTGCCGCATTTTGGAGCCGTCCCAATAATGCTGAGGTCGCCGGGGTGGATCACCTCGAATTGTGCCCCTGTCTCGGCTGTGCGAAGCTCGCCACCGACAAGGACCTGATCACAAAGCCGCCTGGTTTCGGAACGGGGATCGATTGCGGACCTGCCTTTTCCTACGTCGACACTCTGGACGTCGGACCTGACCATCTTGGTTTCTTCCTGACACGCCGGGTGTGGCCGTACCGGCGCGCCACTTATACCAGCGGTATTGGCTTTATATACACGCCGACTGGTGTACTGCCTTGATAACATACCTCTTTGACGCTAATCCATGAGTCATTGGCAAGGACCCTTGGTATTAAACATCGCTGCAAATTTGATCAACGGTAAACCAGGCCGTAGAGCCGGCCTGGCTTTTCGTATGGCTTACTGAGGATTAGCCCTTCCACCACCGACGGGGCTCAACATTCTCGACAAGTATATCTGCCGGAATTTCCCGCGCGATCCGGTGAACCTCAGTATAAGTATCAATGCCGCCGGCCCAGCCATTGATACGCGAACGCCACTGTTCCCACGGTTCTGGAACGTGCTCAGGTGCACACATTTTTGCGGCCTTGTCACGTTCTTCATCGGACAGGGGTACGAAGCGCGTGCCGTTCTGCACGAAGATCGTTCCCGGAAGCTGCGGCACCGAATGACCGACCGTGTTCACCAACGCGGCTTCGTGTGCCCCCTGGATCAACGCTTGCGTGAAATATGCGGACTCCATGACCGCATCCTGCAAGTGCGGCTCAAGGCTGTCGAAAATTTTCACATTCATCGCGGTGTGTTCGAAGCCCGAGAAGAAACGCAGATCAATAACCTGGCTGACCACCGGCGACATGTTGGCATAGGCAACCGCCGACGACCAGGTTTCGGCGCCGTCAATCAGCCCCTGCTTCAGCCCGTCGAGGGTTTCTTCCCACGCGATCGGTGTTGGATTTAGCTTGAGAAGCTCCATCGCGATGCGGCCAAGCTGCGTGCCGGTCACACGGTTCTTGGTGCCGAACAACTCTTCAATCTTCGTGACGTCGGGCCTGTCTTTCCACTTGAGCCCCATCTGCAGCCCGCGAAGCTGGCATACCGAGAAAAGGAAATGCAGCCCATGCATCCGACGAAGCGGTTCCCGCAGGATCTGCTCGCTCTCCGGGTGGTAAAGGAAGTGATACAGCGATGCGCGTGTGGGGAACTGATAGGCAAAGTCGAGCACGTTGTAGTACGGCGCACCCCCGGCCGAATTCTGGGTCGAGGCGGCGTAGATGTCGACGATACCCTGTTGTGTTTTCTCCACGCAGGACAACTGACCACAAATCTGGTTGTCGCCGATGAACTCGACCCGGATTTCACCGTCAGTCCTTTCTTCAAGGTCGCGCGTAAACTCGAGACATCCGGCGCGCTCAATAAGCAGGTTGCGTTCGTTGAAGCCAGAAGCGCCAAATTTCAGCGTGTGCTTGGGTTCCAACTTGAAGCGCTTTTGGTAGGTCGAATTCGCGGCCTCCGCGAGCTGTGGCAGAGTGATTGCGCCGGTCAGGGCGGATGCGCCGAGGAGTGTCGACGACAACCCGTATCGGCTGGCCACCCGCAGTAAATCCCGACGGGAAATTCTCTCACTGGTGAAGCTTTTCATATTTTCCTCCCTTAAGTGTTTTGGTGTTACTAGATCAGCTTGGCGTTAGTTGTACCCATTTTGCCAAGGGTAAAGCGAAACGCCATAAAGCTGATCGTCCTGAAACCTATAGCAAAATGCGAAAAGAGTGCGCAAATGCTCATGAATCCAATTAAACGCATTTTGCTATAGCGCGTGGCATGTCCTGGTCCGGCCAGATCGGGACTTCGCCCGAGCGCGATCTGGCGCCCAACCAGCCGCCCTCGATCTTTATTTCCGATCCGGTTACAAAGCTGGATTCCTCAGATGCGAGGTACACAGCGGCCCCCGCAATGTCCTCTGGCTGGCCCCAACGGCCGATCAGGTTCTCGCTCGCCCAGGCTTCTCCGGTATCGGGGGACTCCGCAAAGCTCTTGTTGAAGGGAGAGGCGATCATGCCGGGTGCGATCGTGTTGACGCGAACTTTCTTGCCGGCAAGATCCGCGGCCATCGCGCGCGTCAATCCCAGGATCCCGCTTTTGGCGGCAACGTAGGCCACACGATTTGGTCGCCCGGCAAAACTTGCAATGGAGCCAATGTTGATAATGTTGCCTGCCCCTTGCGCGACCATGTGCGGGATCGCCGCGCGCGCGCAAAGAAACGGACCGGTCAAGTTGATTGCCAGCATCTGATCCCAGTCCGCCAGGGTGTGCTCCATCAGTCCTTTGATAATCCTGGCACCGGCGTTGTTCACCAGTATGTCGATGCGCGAATATTTCGAATACGCTGCAGAAATCAGGGCCTCTGTGCTTTCCTCGCAGGAGACATCCGCGGCAACAGAAATGGCTTCATGCCCGGCGTTGCGCAGGACGGTTGCATGTTCCTCGCATTTCGCAGCGTCGAGATCGGATACGACAACTGTGGCACCTTCCGCCGCGAATGCCTGGGAAATGGCGAAGCCGATTCCGCCTCCGCCGCCAGTAATGATGGCCACTTTGTCTTTCAGACGCACTTCCAGCGTTTCCCTATTATAGCTCCTGCGTGCCTGTGTTCTCTAGAGCGGGTCACTGAGACCCGGCTGAAACTGCACAGGTTAAAGAAACAGGCTATTGGGTTTTGATAGTTTGAAATGTCAGAATTCTGACATTATGCCAAATTTTCAGTCCAACATGCCGAAGGCGGCGGGGGATCAAATGGCGTAGTTTCACTCGTCTACGATCCGACGCAGGCCGTTCGCATCAATGATGCGAATACGTTTTCGCCCGGCGACGATGAGTTGTTTCAGCACAAATTTCTGTATGATTTCCGTCACATATTGACGTCGCGAGATGATCAGCGATGCGAGATCTTCGTGCGTGATCAAGATTTCCGGCAGCGGCTGGCCATCCGATCGTGTGGTCGCTTCAGCACTGAGTTGCAGCAGGGCTTCGGCAAGGCGCTGCTCGACACGGCTCCCCAGCATTGCCCTTATGCGGCCATGCAGCAGTTGTTGCCGCTTGAGAAGAACCCGGATGAGCATAATGCCCAGAGCGCTGTCGTCCTTCAGGATCTTCAAGAACAGTTGGCTGGGAAAACAGGTGGTCCGGACTTCACCAAGCGCAATTCCATTGGCGTCGCGGAGCCCATTGGACCGAAGGGCAGAAAGGCCCAGGAGACTACCTGGCCCATGGATCTTCAATAGGGCCTCAAAACCTTGAGCATGCGTGCTGGTAGCCTTCACGGAACCCCTTAGCAGAACAAAAACCTGCCCCGCAGGGTCGCCTTGCCGATAAAGATGCTCGTTCGGTTGGAACACACGCGCCTTGCCCAACGCACACAACCTTTTCATGGCGGGCTCGTCGAGGTCGCTCTCCAGATCAATGCCTTCCGATAAGTTGAAGTCTGCCATGTGTCATTCTTGCGTACTGATCGAATTCGACTATGTCCATTTTTTCGAGACGTGCCAGTTTCGACTCCGGACATCGTTATTCCTGACACGCTCTAGATTAGCATGGGGTTAGCTTTACCGCTCGCAAAATGGGTAAGGCGAAACCCATTCTGATCTAGAGCAATAGACGCGTGACAATCGCGTGACAATCGCGTGACAAAAGCGCTATAGCAAAATGCGTTTAATGGCAATCATGGGGCTTTTGCGTATTCTTGTCACATTTTGCTATAGATTTTGAGGGCGATCAGCTTTATGGCGTTAGCTCTACCGCTCACAAAATGGGTACAACTAAACCCATGCTGATCCATACAGCATCGCGAGTGAAATGATTTTATCCTGCATGGGCTCTCGGTCATTATGCCTTACGAGGGCGGCATCAGGTGCAGCGGATAGGAACAAGGTGGTGACAAATGGCAAATCTCGTTGTTGTTTACTGGCGCGACATTCCCGCTCAGGTAATAGCCAGGGCGGGGCGTCAAAAAGCTGCGCGAGCGTTATCGCAACGTTTTGAAAAGGCGATTGATTCTGCCGCCATGGGGTCAGGAGCAAAAGACGCCGAGGCTTATCTGGAGGAATGGCGCAAAAGTGATCCCCTGCCTTGCAGCCTTGACCTTGAGGCCGAAGTCGAGGCTTTGGCTGCAAAGCTTGAGGGCGAGTATCCTGCCGACCGGTTGCGGGCGTTGATTCGTAACCGCGGCCGCGAGGCCACGCAGGATCAAGCGACATAACAGGCAAGATTGCTATTGAGCGCACACTATAGCAAAATGCGTTGAGTTGCAATCATGAGCATTGAGCATTGAGCATTGAGCATTGAGCATTGAGCATTGAGCATTGAGCATTGAGCATTGTTTTTGCATTTTGCTATAGATTCCAGGGCGATCAGCTTTATGGCGTTAGCTCTACCCCCGGGCAAAATGGGTACAACTAACGCCAAGCTGATCTAATCTATACCCCGGGCAACATTCAGCTGTGCTTGGAGAAAGCCATCCATGAACAAGAACGCGTCAGACATACGCGCTATCAAACGCGCATTGATTTCGGTTAGTGACAAATCGGGAATTGTCTCTTTTGCCCAGGCCCTGGTCGGGCATGGGGTTGACATTGTTTCCACTGGCGGTACCCGGCAGGCATTGGTTGATGCCGGAGTTCCCTGTCTTGAGGTCGCCGAAGTAACCGGGTATCCGGAGATGCTCGGCGGGCGGGTGAGGACATTGCATCCAGGAGTTCATGGGGCGCTTTTAAGCAAACGCAATGACCCGGGCCATCAGCGGGAAATACGCGAACACAACATCACCCCGATCGATCTGGTGGTGAGTAACCTCTATCCCTTTGAAGACGCCTTGGCCGCAAATGCCGATCCTGTGACCCTGATCGAGACCATCGATATCGGCGGTCCGTCCATGATTCGCGCAAGCGCCAAGAACCATCACGATGTCACGGTGCTCGTTGATGCCGGGGACTTCGCGCGCGTGTTGGGCGAGTTGGCCACCTTTGGGGGAACCCGCCTTGCCACCCGTCGCGCTCTTGCTGCCAAGGCCTTTGCGCGCACCGCAGCCTATGACGCGGTCATCGCCAACTGGTTCGCCGCGCAAGAGGACGATCAAGCGCCGCAATGGTGTAACTTTTCCGGCACCCTCGCACAGGCGCTGCGCTATGGAGAAAACCCCCATCAACAGGCCGCCTTCTATCGCACAACCGACACGCGACCCGGCGTCGCAACAGCGCAGCAACTCCAGGGCAAGACCCTTTCTTACAACAATATCAACGATACCGACGCGGCCTATGAACTGGTTATGGAATTTGACTCCGAGATTTGTGCAGGCGTCGCCATCATCAAGCACGCCAACCCGTGCGGCGTGGCCTGTGCTGAAACGCTAACCGAGGCTTACGAAAAGGCCCTGCGTTGTGATCCGGTTAGCGCCTTTGGTGGCGTTGTGGCGCTTAATCGCACCCTCGACGCGGTGACAGCTGCGCGCATTGCCGACCTTTTTACGGAGGTTGTTATCGCCCCGCGCGCCGACGAGGACGCGTTGCGGGTGCTGGCGGCCAGGAAAAACCTGCGCCTTTTGTTAAGTGGCAACCTTGGGGATCCGCGCGCGTCAGGCCTGCTTGTGCGCAGTGTTGCAGGAGGTCTTTTGGTGCAAACCCACGACAATTGTGTTGCTGAAGATGTCACACTTGATGTTGTGAGTAAGCGCTCGCCTGGCGAGACTGAGCGGCGCGACATGATGTTTGCCTGGCGCGTTGTCAAACATGTCAAGTCCAATGCCATTGTTTATGCCAAGGATGAGGCAACAGTAGGTATTGGCGCAGGACAAATGAGCCGTGTCGATGCCAGCCACATGGCAGCACGCAAGGCAGCTGAGGCCGCCAAGGCTGCGGGCCTCTCGCACTCTTTGGCTGCGGGGGCGGTGGTGGCCTCGGACGCGTTCTTTCCGTTTGCCGATGGTCTGCTTAAAGCCGCACAGGCCGGTGTTACGGCGGTTATTCAGCCCGGCGGTTCCAAACGCGACGAAGAGGTCATCAAGGCAGCAGATGCGGCTGGACTGGCGATGGTTTTCACCGGTGTGCGGCATTTTCGTCACTGACGAAAGGCCGGTCGGTTTGAAAGGGCAACAAAACCTGTTTGATTTTATCGCCTACCCTATTGATGGGGAAAGAGAGCAGCCATGATCCGACACATTGTGTTTTTCAGTGTCAAGCAAAGCAAGGATATTGCCAGGGTGATGGAGACCCTCGATACCTACCGGGATATTCCTGGCGTTCAGCAACTTGAGGTTGCGTTAAACGAAAAAAGGGATGCTCTTTCCTCTGAAATCGATGTGATTTTGCATGGCGTTTTTAATTCAAGAGAGGATCTGGAGCGCTACAAGGCCCATGACATCTATCGCGCTGGCATCAAAATCGTGCGCCCGTTACGGGACAAGCGTATTGTTGTGGACTATGAGTTTTGAGGCGCGGCGGCGGATGGCGCCGGCCAGAGCAAGATTTTCCTATTCAAAAGCGGAATTTTCCTGTAATACCGGCGATATTGACGTGTTCGTCGCATGCCTCGGGTTCGGGCTTTGACAGCCCGAAGCGTTTTGGCTGCGCGCGCGGGTCAACGAGAAACGGTCCGGGCACGGACAAATGCGTTGGTGGGCAGCGCTATCGCAAACAGTCTGCACAGGCGCATACTTAACGCTATAGCAAAATGGGTACAACTAAACGTATGCTGATCTAACGGAAACGGGTATTGGCTCGAATTGAGGAGTTTTCATGTTTATAACACCGGCTTATGCGCAAGGTGCTGGGGCTGGCGGTCCTGGTATGGTTGCCAATATTTTATTGCTCGCGGCGATGGTGGCGGTGTTTTACTTCCTGCTCATTCGGCCGCAGCAGCAAAAGGCTAAAAAGCACCGGGAGATGGTCGAGGCGGTTCGCCGCGGCGATTCGGTGGTCACCAACGGCGGCATCCTGGGAAAGGTCGTTAAGGTGATCGATGATGCCGAAGTGCAGATCGAAATTGCTGAGGGCGTGCGCATCCGAGCCCTCAAGCATATGATCGCCGATGTGCGGGCCAAGGGAGAACCCATTACTGATGAGGCCGTTGCCAAGACCAGCAAAAAGAAGTAATTACCGCTGTACGGCGATGCCATAATGACGCCTCATAAAGGCTTAGAAGTTGCGGGTGGTACGCCCTTTGGTTCACGGCTTGGCGGGCCAGGTCGTAAATAGCTGTTCCCTTCATGTATCGGGCTGATAAGACAAAAGACAACGGTTTCCAACTTGGGCCAACGGGCAAACGCAAAGCCTCCTGGTATTAACGTAGAACGTTCCTTTCATGCTTCAATTTGACCGATGGAAAATGATTGCAGTGGCGTTTGTTGCGTTGCTCGGGTTGGTGTTTACCCTACCTAACTTTTTCTCCAAGGAAATGTTAGCGGCGCTGCCGGACTGGCTTCCCAAGCAGCAGCTGGCCCTTGGCCTTGATCTACAGGGCGGGCTACATCTCATGGTGCAGGTCGACAAGGACGATATTCGCAACGCCCGTGTCGATGACATTATCGATCGCGTGCGCCAGATCCGCCGCGAGGGAAAGTTTCGTTGGACGCAAAAGCGCCTGCCTGGTCGAGGCCTGGAACTCACTCTGCGCGAAGAGGATGATGCCGAGGCCATTGTCGCAGCCCTGCGCCAGGCAGAGGCCTTTGTCGACACATCCTCATTTGCGTCTTTCGCCAATACGCAAATTCCGGAGGTGGTGCTCAACCGCGGCGGGCCTAATAGCGTTACCCTGACCCTAACCGATGAAGGCCTGAATCAGCGCATGCGTAATGTGGTGACCCAGGCCATTGAGGTGATCCGGCGGCGTATCGACCTGTCGGGCACCACCGAACCCTCGATCCAGCGTTATGGGGACGATCGGATCATAGTGCAATGGCCTGGCTGTGAAGACGTTGCCAACTGCAAGGAGCGAATTATCAAGGGTGGCAAGCTGACGTTCCATTTGCTCGACAATTCCATGAGCCCGGCGGAGGCGCAAAGCCAAGGCGTGCCCGCTGACGCCATGCTTTTGCCGGCGCAGGACGAGCCCGGTGGAGTGCTGCTGGTCAAACGATTTTCCCCCTTGAGTGGCGAGCAGCTTGTGGATGCGCGCTCGGCCGTCAGCCAGCGTACCGGCAGGCCGATTGTTACGTTTAACCTCGACTCGACAGGCGCGCGCATTTTTGGTGAGATCAGCACCCAAAACGTCAACCGCCGCTTTGCCATCGTGATTGATGACCAGGTGGTCAGTGCCCCGGTTTTCAATGAGCCTATTTTAGGTGGTGCGGCGGAGATTTCCGGAAACTTCACGGCTGACGAAACACAGAACCTGTCGATTATCCTGCGCGCTGGAGCGCTTCCCGCCGATCTCGAATTCATCGAAGAGCGCAGTGTTGGCCCTAGCCTTGGCGCCGATTCGGTTGCCGCGGGCAAACTAGCCGGTATTGTCGGCGCCGCCGCGGTGATCGTGTTCATGATCTTTGCCTATGGGCTGTTTGGCATTTTTGCGACCATTGCTTTGACGGCCAACATGTTCATGATTTTTGGCGTTATGTCTTATCTCGGGGCAACCCTTACGTTGCCGGGTATTGCCGGGGTGGTGCTCACCATAGGCATGGCGGTGGATGCGAATGTGCTGATCTATGAGCGCATTCGGGAGGAGTCCCGCGCCGGGCGCTCGATCCTCAATGCCCTTGATGCCGGCTTCTCGCGCGCTCTTGCGACCATTGTGGACGCCAACGTTACGACCCTGATCGCGGCGCTAATCCTGATCTGGTTTGGTACAGGGCCCATTCGTGGCTTTGCGGTTACGCTTTCGATCGGCATTGTGACGACTGTGTTCACCGCCTTTACGTTCACAAGATTGTTGATCGTTCTCTGGGTGCGCACGCGCCGGCCCAAGGCTATCCCGATTTAATCGACAGGTTTGTTCATGTTCGGCTTTATTCGATACATTGCTCAGGATACGAAAATAGCTTTTATGCGCCATCGGCGCTGGGCGTTTCCCCTATCAATTGCGACAATGGCGGCATCGATCCTGCTTTTTGCGCTGGTCGGGCTTAACTTGGGCATCGACTTTAAGGGTGGCGCGACCATGGAGGTGAGTCCCCTGGAAGGCACCACGCTTTCCGTTGGCGACCTGCGTGCGAGTGTGGAAGGCCTTGGGCTTGGGGATGTGGAGATCCAGGAAAGGATTTCCCTTCTTGAGGGCGATGCGGGACAGGTTTCTGATTATCTTTTGCGTGTTGAGCTGCAAGATGGTGGTGAAAAAGCGCCACAAGCCGCGCTTGATGCGCTGCGTGCGGCGTTAAAGGATAAGGTTGATCTTCGCCTCGGTGAGGCCGTCGGCCCCAGGGTCAGCGGTGAACTGATGACATCCGGCATCAGGGCTGTGCTTGTGGCGCTCTTTGCGGTGTTGCTTTATATTTGGTTTCGTTTTGAGTGGCAATTTGCCCTGGGTGCTATCGCCGCACTGGTGCATGACGTGATCCTGACCATTGGCATGTTCTGTGTTACCCGTTACGAGTTTGACCTGGCATCCATTGCCGCTATTTTGACCATTGTCGGCTATTCGCTGAACGATACCGTTGTGGTCTATGACCGGGTACGCGAGAACCTGCGGCGTTACAAAAAGATGCGCCTGCTGGATTTGATTGATCTGTCCGTCAATCAGATGCTTACCCGCACGATCATCACGTCGGTCACGACCCTGTTGGCCTTGGCGGCACTTTATCTGTTTGGAGGGACGCAAATCCGCGGCTTTACCTTTGCCATGATGTGGGGTGTTTTGATCGGAACCTATTCGTCGATATTTATTGCCGCGCCGTTGCTGATGTATTTTGGTTTGCGCCCCGGTGATTTTGAAAAGCGGGTGTCGGCGGAGGAAAAATTTGCCGATAGCAGTTCGTGAGGCCAATACGCGGGTGCCGATATTCAACCAAGCCCTGACACGCTCTAGATGTGTAATTTCAACAGGTTGTCCGTGGTAAGTTCATCGGGTGCAGGTGGCCATTCGTCTGATCATGAGAGGTGTTCGATTTCTCCCACGCTGTCAAGGGCGCTTCGCGCCGCCTCTGGCGGTTCTTAAACCCTTGACAGCGCGGGAAAAATCGAAAAAAAAGCAATGATCAGATGAATGGCCTGATATGGCCTTGCTGGCGGCAATGGCCGCAATAACCCTGACCTCAGACCTGACACGCTCTAGCATTCCCGATCTTTCGCATATGCGACAAACGCTACATTTGCGGATAAGTGATCCGCTCCAGATAGAGCCCATGGGCTGGGGCTACCGGTCCACATAAAGTGCGATCCCTGGCTGCCAGAATCCGCCCGACTTGTCCTGCCGCCATTTTGCCGGCCCCCACCTCCACGAGGGTGCCGACAATGGAGCGCACCTGGCGATGCAAAAACGAGCGCGCCGTGCAGGTGATGTGAATTTCTTCACTCAGGCGTTGTACGCAAACATCATCCAGAGTTTTAATCGGGCTTTTGGCCTGGCATTGGGCATCGCGAAAGGTGGAAAAGTCATGGGTTCCCACGAGGGCCTGCGCCTGCCGATGCATGGTGTCGTGCGCAAGTTGGCGCGGCACGTGCCAGACCTTTCCCTTGTCCAGTGCAGGTGGCGGCCTGCGGTTGAGAATGCGATAGACGTACCGCCGCCTCGTGGCATCAAAGCGGGCATGAAAGTCACCGCTGATCTTTTGCGCGGCGCGAACCACCACGCAATGGGGGCGCATATGGGCGTTGAGCCCTTCGCGGACCGTATTGGCGTCAAGAGGTTTGCGCACATCAAAATGCGCCACTTGCGCAAGGGCATGAACGCCCGCATCCGTGCGTCCGGCGCCGGTGACGGAAATCACGTCCTGAGTGAGGTGATGCAGAGCTGTCTCCACAACTTCCTGCACCGACAGGCCGTTGGTTTGCCGTTGCCAACCGACAAAAGAGGCGCCGTCATATTCGAGTGTGATCTTAAACCGCGTCATGAGCGTTATGGATTTTCGCAGGCGCTGGCAAAGCGTGTTCCCGTTGCAACCGGATTACCACGCAAAAATTCTTCGGCATCAACCGGCGCCCTGCCTGCACGCTGAACCCGGGTCAATCTGACAGCCCCTGCGGCGCAGGCAATGGTTAGGGCGTCGTCCAGCACTTCGCCTGGAGCCCCTTGCGCATCAGCGAGGACGGTTCCCAGCACCTTTACGCGCTCTGTTTTATCCCCTTTCCTCGTGGGTAAGGAAAACCAGGCTCCCGGGGTGGGCGCCAGAGCGCGAATATGATCATGCACCCCTTGCGCAGTTTGCGACCAATTGATGGCCGTTTCGCTCTTTTCGATCTTGTGGGCATAGGTAATTCCATCACGGGCCTGTGGGGAAAACACAAGCGCGTCCCGCTCAAGCGCTGAGATGGCCCGCACCATCAAGTCGGCCCCAAGGCCCATCAAGCGATCATGTATCGCCCCGGCTGTTTCGTTGATGCCGACGGGGGTCCGCTCCAATAGCGCCACCGGTCCCGTGTCCAGGCCTTCCTCCATGCGCATGACCATCACCCCCGTCTCGGTGTCCCCGGCCATGATGGCGCGCTGAATAGGGGCCGCACCCCGCCAGCGGGGTAGTAAAGACGCATGAAGGTTAAGGCATCCATAAGCCGGTGCCGCAAGGATTGCCGCAGGCAGCAGCAACCCATAAGCAACCACCACCGCAACATCAACACCGAGGGCCGAAAAACGCTTCTGCTCCTCAATCGGCTTTAGACTCGTGGGCGTATAAACGGGGACACCCAGGCGCAGCGCATAAGCATGTACGGGGGTTTTTTGTGTGGTCAGGCCGCGACGGCCAGCCCGACGGGGCGGCTGCGTATAGACCGCGGCAAACTCCACCCCACAGGCATCCAGCGCGGCAAGGCTTGGCACCGCAAATTCTGGCGATCCCATAAAAATAATGCGCAAACGGCCCCCCTATGTTCGCTCAAGTCTACGTTGCTTTTGGAACCGTTTTTCAATCCGGCCACGCTTGAGCCTGGACAGATAATCAATAAACAGTTTTCCGTCCAGATGATCAATCTCATGCTGAACACAAGTCGCCAATACGCCTTCACAGGCCCTGGTTTGTTCAACACCGTCGAGATCCTTATAGGTGACAACACAAGCGGCCGGACGTGCAACGTCCTCATAAACTTCGGGGATAGACAGACAGCCCTCTTCGTAGATCGATAATTCTTGAGAACAGGAGATAACCCGTGGATTGATCAGTACCAGGGGATCATAGGGGGGGGGCGTCGCGGCGGCCTGCGCATCATCCGTGCCCCTATGGCCACCACCTCTTTTGGTTTTAACGGCGTTGTTTGCCTTGTCAATTTCGGCACTGTTATCGATGCTGTTACTGTTACTGTCACCAATGTCATTGCTATCAGCGATATCGCCTGCATCCGCGGGTGTTCGCGCGTGGGTCACATCAAGGACAATCAAGCGTTGCATTATCCCGATTTGCGGCGCCGCCAGACCAATGCCCGGCGCCGCATACATGGTTTCCAGCATGTCATCTGCCAGCGTTCGTAGACGCGCGTCGATGGTCGCCACCGGTTTTGCCACCTGGCGCAGCTTTTTGTTGGGGATTACCAGTATTTCTCTAAGAGCCATGGCGTTGAGATAGAGCCAATCCGTGCTAGGGTCAAGATGTATTGATGGCGCGGCGGCGCCCATACAATACATTGCTCACGCAGGCAAATGCGCATATTTTTTGATTTGTTACGGGGTCGGTATTGCAAGGGCAAACCCTGGTGACGTATCCAGAACTCCATGAAACGGAAACAGCGGGGAAGGCTTGTCATGAAGAAAGAGAGTACTGTAAGTCGGGTGAAGGTCACCCTCAATTGGGGCTATTTTCAAGAGCCCCTGCCAGCGCCGTGCATTCGCACCGTTGACATCATGTCTGACGCCTCCCTGGAGGATCTGGCTGAATTGGTGCTCTCTGCCTTTGATTTCGATTTTGATCACGCCTTTGGCTTTTACGACAATGTGGATGATCATTACAAAAGCAAGCAGTTTTATACATCATTTGCGGATTACACCGATGATGACGATCCCCTAAACGGGGAAAGCGTAAAGGAGAACACGGTAGGCGCGGTCTTGGCGCCAGGAAAAACCTGGCTGTTTCTCTTTGACTACGGCGATGAATGGCTGTTTCTTGTCGAATGCCTGGCACACGGACCTGCCGAAAAGGGGACGCGGTACCCTCGGTTCGTGAGCGGCAAAGGCAAGGCGCCGGCGCAGTATCCGAACTTTGACGATGAAGACTATGAAGACGACGAAGACGATGATGGCTAAGCGATTAAATTTTGATGAGTTTCGCTATAACATTGCTGGCATATCATGAACGAAATATGGCTCACAGTCGCAGGCCGTCCGGTCACCTGGGGTGAGGGACTATTCGCCCTTATTGTCACGGCCATTGCCTTGCTTTGTGTTGTCATAGTCTTGCAAGGGCGCGCCAGCCGCCGCCGCGAACGCCTGACCAACGCCTATGCCCTGCGCCAGGATGCCCACAGCCAGCAACTTTTGCAACTGACAGAGACCGCCAACCAGATGACCGGACGCATGCAAACCATGGCCGAGGTGCTAGGTAGCCGTCAAGCAGACTTGGGTAACGCCCTGGCAACACAGATTGATAGCGCCACCCAGCGGCTTGGGCAATCCATGCAGGAGACACGTGAGCAAACCCAAAAACGCCTCGGCGCCCTGCAGGAGCGCCTGGTGGTCATCGATCGGGCGCAACAGACGATGACCGATCTTTCCAGCGATATTGTCTCGTTGCAGGATATTCTCGCCAATAAACAGACCCGGGGCGCCTTTGGCCAGGGACAAATGGAAGCTTTGGTGCGTGATGGCTTGCCGCGTGAGTATTATACATTCCAGGCCACCCTGAGCAATGGCAAGCGTCCGGATTGTCTTGTCGCCATGCCGAACGGACAACCTTCGCTGGCCATTGATGCCAAGTTCCCCCTGGAAGCGTTCGAGCGTTTGCGCGATGCCCAATCCGCACCGGAAGTCGATGGTGCCAAACGACAATTGCGCCAGGACTTTCTTACCCACGTCAAGGATATTGCCAGCAAATACCTGATCCCCGGCGAAACCCAGGATATGGCCTTGATGTTCCTGCCGTCCGAATCGCTGTTCGCCGACGTTTATGAACTTTTCCCCGATCTTTTGAGCGAGGCTCTCAAACGGCGGGTGATCATTACATCCCCTTCACTCCTGCGTCTGGCGATACAGACCATTCAGGCCATTTTGCGCGATGTGCGCATGCGCGAGGAGGCCCATGTTATTCAACGCGAGGTGACAATGCTGGTCGCCGACACGTCACGCCTTTTCGAGCGCGTGCTGAATTTGCAAAAGCATTTTGCAACCTTGCAAAAGGACGTGGATTTGATCCTCACGTCCGCGGACAAAATATACAAGCGGGGCCGACGTATTGAAGATCTGGACTTTGACGACGAGCCGAGCTCCGTCACGCCCGCAGAGCCCCCGGAGGTGCAGCAAAGAAAGCCAGAGCGTGTTGCCCTGAAATAGAGCGCTTCACGGATTGGGAACGTTGCTCAACCGCTTCCACTCCTTGGGAACAAAGGAAAACCCCTATGCCGATTGCTCCAAAGTGTTGCGCACCGCACGCTCTCTGGCCATTTCAATCGGCTGATCAGGAATGGTAATCTCGAATGCCGTTCCGGCTCCCACGTCCTTGAGTGTCAGCGTTCCGGCATGGGCCTGAACAAGCTCAGCGGCAATGGACAGGCCAAGGCCAATCCCTCCGGGACGAACGGACCCGTGAAAGGGCTGAAAAAGATATTCTTTTGCCCGCTCAGGCAGGCCCGGCCCCGTGTCGCGCACGATAATTGTCACCACAGCACCCTCGCGCTTTGCCTGCAAAGTCAGGCGTCGGATGGTGTGCGGCTCCATCATCGACTCCAGCGCCTGAGCCGCGTTGCGACACAGATTGAGTAAAACGCGATGCAGTTGGCCAGGGTCCGCGTCGATTTCCAGATCATGCGGAATTTCGTTGATAAAATCTATCGTTGTGCTTTCGAAGATGCCAGCGTCCTGGGCTACATCCTTGCACAGATCGTGCAGACGCAGCAGGCGCCTCTCCGGCGGACGCTCTTGCGCACGTCCATAGGCGAGGGTGGTCTCGCAGAACGCGCTGGCGCGATCCAGCGTATTGATCAGTTTCGGCACAAAGCGCTGCACGGTCGGATCGCTGACCGAAGACAGGCGATCGGAGATCAAATGCGCGCTCGCCAGCATGTTGCGCAAATCATGATTGATCTTGCTGACCGCCAGTCCCAGGCTGGCCAGGCGTTTACGCTCCTTGAGGGTTTCGGCAAGCTGCTCTTGCATGTTGGCAAGCTTTTCCTCCGCGAGGCCAATTTCATCACTACGGCCCGAGGGGCGGATTATGTGCCTGATGTTCTCTGGATCCTTGGAAAAGTTCACAACAGATTGGGTCAGGTCTTTCATCGGCTTGACGAACAGGCCACGCAGCGCAACGTAGACAAGTCCCGCGGTGAAGCACGACAGGATCAGCGACAGGTAGAGGATGTTCTTGGCATACTCAGACATATCCTCATAGAGCAGCGCCTCAGACAATATGACATCAATATGATGGGTTACATCTTCTCGACCATCGGGAAGAACCAATCCTGAAGCAATAGGATATCCACCAATGGAAGATACCCGATTGCCACCACTGGCCAGCGTTGCCCATGTATCCCAAAGCACATTAACAACATAGCTGTTGCCAAGATTATAGTGCGCTGTGGCGACTGCAGGCGTTTCTGACAGTTGAATAACCTGTGTGTCCCCGGATTCCTTTCGTAGGACGATCGCCAACACCCCAGTATTGCGCAGAATTCTCAGGCTAATATCCCTGTGGTTTGGTGATTTGGCCGGTTCTTCCAACGTCAGTACGGCCAAATGCGCATAGGCGAACCGTTCCGCCAGCCATTGAATCCGAAAGTTCGCAACCGAGGGAACAAAGATCAAAATCTCGCCGATCATGACAAAAACAATCGTCAGCGCCAGCAGTTTGAACGACAAGCCTTGCATGACAGCCGTTTTGTCTTCCGAGCGCGACAGGCCGGTAAAACGCAGCAAACGCTTTATGTGCGCCGCCAGTCTGCTCGAAGCACTCGAAAGCTCCGGTGCCTGCCCCCGGTCTTGCCCGTCACCTTGCATAAACTCGCCGTTATGTCCTTGCTGCGGCAAACGAATACCTGCTACCTGTTACCTCTCGCCCCGGGGCGCCACTAACCGAACCGCGCTAAAAAGTTGATCGTCTTGCGCACCAGCGGATTGTTGAGCTTATCGTCGTAATGCGTAATGGCTGCACGCCGCACCACTTCCGACAAGGTCGGATAGGCGATAACCATGTTGGCCAAAGCGCCCACCTTCATGCCGTTGGCAACGGCCAGGCCCAAAGGGGCAATCAACTCACCGGCATTAGCGCCGACGATACTGGCTCCGACAATACGCCCGCGCCCGGTTGTGATCAGCTTGATCAGACCTTGGGTGTGGCGCTCGGCGCGGGCCCGATCATTGTCTGCATAGCGCCAGCGCAATACATCAACCGCCCCGAAGCGCCGCCTGGCCCTTTCCTGGTCAAGGCCGACATGGGCAAGCTCGGGATCCGTATAGGTCACCCAGGGAATAATATCATTATTCACCTTGGCGCGCATGCGAAAGAGTATATTACGAATAACAATTCCTGCATGATAGCCGGCAACATGCGTAAACTGCAGCCCGCCGATTACGTCACCGATGGCATAGACTTTTGCGTTGGTTGTTCGCAACCGGTCGTTAACGACGATCCCGGAGCGCTCATATTTGATCTGTGCCGCCTCAAGATCAAGCGCCTCCACATTGGGTATTCGGCCCGCCGCGACAAGAAGGTGCGAGCCATTCACCTCATGCCTGGTGCCATCGGCGGTAAACGCGACCTGAATGTCTCCCTTTGTGCCCGAAATGTTGTCAATGGAAATCCCCTCGTGAATGGTAATGCCATCGCTTTGCAATTGGTCTAGCACAACCGCTGTCAGCTCCGCATCGTCTTTGCCCAATGCTGTGAACGCCTCCAGCACCGTAACCGAAGCCCCGAGGCGCCGGTGCGCCTGTGCCATCTCCATGCCAATGGGGCCGCCTCCGATCACAATCAGATGCTCGGGACACGCGGTCAGGCCAAAAAGCGTCTCATTGGTCAAAAAGGGCACGCTGTCCAGCCCCTTGATCGGCGGCACGCCAGCAGATGAGCCGGTTGCCACAACAAACCGCCGCGCCTTGATGTGATGCTCACCGGCTATGACAGTTTGTGCATCTTCAAAGCGCGCGGCCTCCTGGATGACGGTAACACCGAGGCCGGTAAACCGTTCCACCGAATCATGGGGAGCAATGGAGGCAATAACCTCGTGCACGTGGGCGTTGACCTTGGCGAAATCGATGTCTGGTGCCCTGGTGTGAATGCCAAAGGCCTGGGACGTTTCATAAACATGCGCACGCTTTGCCGCCGCCAGCAGGGCCTTGGAGGGGACGCACCCGGTATTCAGGCAATCGCCTCCCATTTTTCCCTTTTCGATCAAAACTACGGAGACCCCAAAAGCCGCCGCGGCCGCCGCTACCGAAAGGCCCCCCGAGCCTGCGCCAATGACGCAGATGTCCGGTGTTAAGGTTTTTGTCATCGGCTTCAACCCCGCTTTACTTTCCATCATTGACACTTGGTATAATACCAAGGGTCCTTGACAATGACTCATGGATTAGCGTCAAGTAAGTATGTTATCAAGGCAGTACACCAGTCGGCGTGTCTATAAAGCCAATACTGCTGGTATCATTGCGCTTTTCCACAAGCATAAACGGCTTGCTATCAATTAGTTACCTGGCTGGTGGCCTTGCATCACTGTTGCGCGCCATGGGTGCGCCGGCGCCAGGCCTTTATCACCACCGGAATGAGCGCTAAAACCCCAAGGGCTGCGAAGGCGGCGATCAGTTGTGGTGTTATCAAGGCCCCGAAATCAAAGCTTACCGTGCAGCCCGGTGTCGCCAGACAGGTACGGTTCATAGCGCGCTGCGCCTCAAGGACGCTCTCCAACCCGGTCCCAACAATCGTATAGGCGAATGTGCCCGGTATAATGCCAACGGCGGTGGTCCAAAGAAATGTCATGGGCCGAACATTGAACAGCGCCGGCGCCAGGTTCACCAGCCAGAATGGAAAAACCGGCACAAGGCGCAGAAACAACAGGTAGCTCACCACATTCTCGGAAAAGCCCTTTTGCAGCTTATGCAAAAAAGGCCCGGCTTTCTTTTGCAAGCTGTCACCAAAAGCCGAATGGGCCGCCATGAACAGGCAAAACGCTCCCAGGGTCGCAGCAACAACAACCGTTATCCCCCCCAGCAGCCAACCAAACAAAAACCCGCCAAGAACGGTGAGGATAGAGGCGCCAGGGATGGACAGGGCCGCAACCACAACATAAACCACCGCGAACGCTGCGACAGACAACACCAAATTGGCATCGACGTAGGTTTTTAACCGCTCGTAATTCTCAATCAACGCTTGCAGCAACAGATTGTGCCAACCAAATGAGATAATCAGCAGGAACATCAGCGCAATCGCAGCCAAGGGTCCCCAACGTTTCAATTGCTGGCTTATTGACACCGGGGCGTCAGTGGCAACGGTTTCGCCCGCAGGCACAGCTGCCGGATTCTCTGGCTTTGTGGACTCTCGGTTCTCACCTGGACGAGCGTCATCGGCGTGTGTCATTTAGTGTCCAGTCATAGTCAAAGCGTGAAATAGGGCGCGCTACAGACAGGGCTTTTTTCAAGCCTGGCTTTGCATAAGTGCGCCAATGACGGATAAGTTCCGCTCTGGTGCCAAAGTCCTCTGCGTACCACTTGAAAATTTTTGAGGCAACAATACGCCCGTTCTCAATGCGCACACCACGGGGATGGTTAATGTAGGCGCGCGCCGCCGTCTCAAGAACAGTATTGTTATTGGCGCCGTTAAGCGCCCGGGGTGGTAAATTCGGGCAGCCGACGGATGCGCAGTTGACAACATAGTGAATGCGCTTGTCCCGCCAGCCAGGGCGAAGAATATTGTGCTCTATGTCATCAAGGGAAAGCTTGTGGCCGGAGATTGTAACCAGCTTTTTGCTCCAGGGACCTGCGCCGAACAAACCGCCGCCTCCCAGATTGATCCGCTTGATTGAGCGGACCGGATAATGCGCCAGAACAACATCAATAGTCTTGGCATTATAGAGGTTTACCCAATAGGCAAACTGCTGCGGGCGCGACAAAGTGCGTACATCAATCTCTTCCAGATTTTTCAGATAGGCCCGCAGCGCTTTGGTTCCAGAGGACTTCCAAGCCCGGTAGTCAACGCGGTTCAGCCCGCTTTTATCGGCAACAATATAGCGCTTGATTAAGGCATCCCACTTACCGTGGTTAACCTGAGTGCTCGTCTTGCCCTGTGGTGCCGGGGCCAGAACTTCGTGGAGTTTGGCGGCGCGGCCCTCAGCATGCGTGAAAATCACGAGACTCAAAGACAGAATGGCAACTAAAGTATTTAATCGTGGTATCATAATAGGGGCGGCTGTTATTTTGGAAACGCTAGCATTAGATCAGCATACGTTTAGTTGTACGCATTTTGCTATAGGAGAACGCGCCGGCAACTTGATCGCAATTTAACAAATAACTACTTAACGAATCGCTGCATTGCGCAGACCTTGTGCACGCAACCGACTCTATACGCTGGATCGTCGTTTGTGAAGAATTTCCATTGCATTGATATTGTTTGATTATCAGGCTTTTTCGGGCCTTCGATATTGCAAGGTTTTGCACCCCTGTGGTTTGTTTCCTTGCAATTTGCGCAACGTCCTTTTCTGTGATTCACTGGCCAAGCAAGTGATTTGGAGAGGGATATGAAATCAAGAGAACCTTTTAAAACCGGTCAGTTCGATAGGTTTCGTTCAAGGTTGGATCATACCAAGGGCCCTTGACAATGACTCATGGGTTAGCGTCAAAGAGGTGTGTTAGCAAGGCTGTACACCAGTCGGCGTGTAAATAAAGCCCATACCGCTGGTATCAGATCATCAATAGGGGCCACGAGAAGGCGATTTTAGCCGACAAGATCGATTGGCAATTTCTGTCGGATAAATGTGAGGCAGTCTATACGGACAAAGCCGGCCACCCGCCCCTTTCGACGCGGCTGATGGCGGGACTGCATATCCTCAAATATGCCGACAATCTTTCCGATGAGGAAGTCTGCGCCCGCTTTGTGGAGAACCCGTATTATCAGTATTTGTGTGGCGAGGAGTTCTTTCGCCATGATCTGCCGCTTGAGCGCTCATCAATAACCCGATGGCGTCAGCGGATGGGCGAGGAGAGGATACAAGCCCTGTTGCAGGAGAGCCTTGCCGTGGCCCTGAAAGTGGGGGCTGTGAAGCCTTCGGATTTTACCTAGAGCGTGTCAGGTCTTAATAGAATCAATTCTGTTTCTCGATTGGCGAGGCGATCCACGTTCAAGGCGATCGAAGAGCGATGTTTATCCATCTCTCGAGAGCGGCTTGGGCGTGGGCGTTGCGCCAATCGGAAACCCGAAGGGACGGGCGCTTTTGCACCAATATGGACCTTAAGCCTCTTGCAAATAGCCCCACTATATCCTGCGAGACTTAAGGCCCATCTTGGCGCAAAATCGCTCCGTCAGAATGGTTCTATTCAGACCTGACACGCTCTAGATCAGCATGGCGTTAGCTTTACCCATTTTGTGAGCGGCAAAGCTAACGCCATAAAGCTGATCGCCCTGAAATCTATAGAAAAATGCGAGAAAAATACTAAATGCCCATGATCCCAATTAAACGCATTTTGCTATAGTCACAAGTTTCGGGTCTTTACCGCCGGCCAGAAACGAAGGGTGACACCGGCCATCAAACGCCAGATAAGACGACGGGCAGCAATTGAGCCGGTGATACCAGCGGTATTGGCTTTTTGTACACGCTGACTTGTGTGTCGTATTGATAAGACAACGGTTTTACGCTGGGCCAGGAGTCAAACGCAAGGCCCCCTGGTATGATGGGTCATCTCAAGTCAGGGCACCGCATGGATCGGAACTATCTTGCTCATGAACAAGGCGATGCCATCAACCCGATCCTTGCAGCCGCGGGCTACAACTTCCGCCTTATCCTCAAATGGATCAAGGCTTTTTGTTTCAAAATCTGGATCGTGTGGATATTCAATCAATCAGCCAAAATCGCATAGTTCACAATCGACTACATTAGAAGAAAGGAAATATGATGGCTTTCCCCCGCATCTGATTGCAATTTACTCGACGGGTTATGGCCCAATATTCTGTTTGGACGCATCTAAAATGGCAGACAGCGAATGCCCGGTAGTTGAGTGGAACTATTTGGATGACAAGGCGGAAATTGTCTATGGCAGTTTCGGTGAATTTTTCTACAAGGAGATCCGAATGGCGTTAGGGTATCCACTGTGATTGAGCTGAATACCTCCGGAGATCTCAAGTTTGTTTGCAGTACCAAAATGACCCCTTTTGAAAACCGTGGTTAACTCAATGCGTTAATGAGGATCTCAAAATGCGGCACGACGCCGCGTGAGGGGCTGCGCGACAGCAACAAGCCGCTAATTCTGTCGACAATATCAGGCACGGGGAAGTCCTCATGCAATGACCTGGCAATTCCGTACACCATAACCAGCAGGATCACCGCGATTGGCAAACCCGCCACAATGGAGGCGGTATTGTCCGGGTCAATGAGATTCTCCAGTTCATGGCCGTCATAACGAGAAGCGTCGGTGACTTTATACTTGCGGACAAAGCCATGTGCCCGACACACCGAGATATGATCCTTGTTGCCAAACACAGGAATGGCCAGATCAACCAATTTCAAATCATGGCCAGATCAACCAATTTCAAATCGAGGCGTTCGGGCCTTTTTACCGGTTCAGGAACTCAAGATCATATTTGTCGACAACATCAGGCACGGGGAAGTCCTCATGCAACGACCTGGCAATTCCGTACACCATAACCAGCAGGATCACCGCGATTGGCAAACCCGCCACAATGGATGCGGTTTGCAGTGCCCCCAGCCCGCCAGCCAGCATGAGAATGCCCGCCACCACACCTGCAGTCAGGCCCCAGAAAATCCGGAACTTGACCGGCGGATGTTCATCGCCCATGGACAGCATCGTGCACATGACCAACGTTCCAGAGTCCGATGACGTCACAAACCACGAGATCAACAGCAGGGATATCAGCACTGTAACAGGCGTTACCAGCCAATCGTAGCCAAAGCCTGCCAAAGTCTGGAAAACGCCGGTGGCATAGTCGGCATTTACCGCAGCGGCAACCCCGGCCTTGTAAAACAGATCAACCCCGGCCGCCGCGCCACCAAAAATACCCATCCACAACATCACGACTGATGTCGGGATTAGCAGGACGCAAAAGCAAAACTGCCGAATTGTCCTGCCCTTGGATACACGGGCGATAAACAGGCCGACAAACGGGCACCAGGCAATCCACCAACCCCAGTAGAAGATTGTCCACCAGCTTTGCCACTGGTTCTCCGGATCGCCGTTAATCCAAAAGCCCATTGGGATGACATTCCACAAATAGTCGCCAATACCGGAAATCATGATACCGAGCACAAAGGCTGTGGGCGCCAGTATCAGAAACAGGATCAGCAGGCCAAGACTCGCCATGACGTTCAACTCGCTCAGAATACGAACGCCTTTGCCGACACCTGAGGCCGCGGACGCGGTGCCCAGTACTGTGATAATGGCAACCAGAATCAACTGATTGGTCTGGGTGTTGCTCATCCACCCGAGGTTTTCGAGACCGGCGGCAATGGGTGTTACCCCCAAGCCTAAAGATGTGGCTAAACCAAAAATCGTACCAAAGACGCCAATCAGGTCAATAAGATGACCCCAGGGGCCGTAAATCTTTTCCTTCAAAACCGGATAGAGAGCGGTACGCAGGGTCAGGGGCAAGTCACGGCGATAGGAAAAATAAGCCAGGCTCAATCCTACGAGCACATAGAGCCCCCAACCGTGCAGGCCCCAATGAAAAATGGTAACGCGCACCGCCGAGATCGCGGCATCCACACTGTTTGGCTGGATCCCATCGCGGGTTAAAAATGGGCTATCCTGGATGTGGTACATGGGCTCGGCGACACCCCAGTAAATAAGACCGGATCCAAGGCCGGCACTGAACAGCATGCAGATCCACGAAAAGGTGGAAAAGTCCGGCTCATCATCATCCTTGCCCAGCTTCACGTCGCCAAAACGGCTGACCAGTAGCCAGAAGACGAAAAACAGCGCCACATTGACAACCACCACATAGAACCAATCCATGGAGCCGATGATGAAGTCCTTGCCCACCTTGAATATCTCTCCAGACGCTTCAACATCGCGAATGGTAAAAAATACAAACCCCAGGATCATGACCATTGAGGCGATGCCCATCAGGGGGTTCATTCCAGCAAAAATACCAGACTTGGCGACCAGATTATCTGGTCGGGCATGTGTTTCAGTTGTATCGCTGCTCATTCCTTTTCCCTTCCCTATCCATTCCCCATCCGTTTCCCTGTCGCCAGGTGATTCTGGTTTTTGGTGTTTATCGCGTTGAGCCGGACGCGCCCTGGCGTGCCGCCGCGCTCAGCCAGGCATTGAATGCTTCCTCAAGACGCCCGTGATTTCGTGCCCACCATTGGGCATCCGCGCGAATGGAGACCTTGTTCTCATAGGCCGGGCCGTTAGGGATCTGCGCCAGGATATCCTCCGACAACATCGCAAGGGCAGATTTTCGTGTTGGGCCATTTGGCAAGAGGCTCACCATCTTGGCCTGCGAAGCGCTGTTGCTGGCGAAGCGAATAAAATCAAGCGCGGCCTGTTTGTTACGGCTCCCCTTCGGGATGCCAAACAGATCCAGTTCAATAACACGGCCGTCCCATACGATCGAGAAATCGGCACCGTCCTCGCGCGATGCGACAGCGCCTGTGGTGGCCCAAATCGACGACATGGCCACATCACCACTATTGAGAAGGCGAACGGGCTGCCGCCCTGTTTGCCATATTTGCAGTCCCGGCTTGATGGCGTTCATTTTTGCAAGCGCCCGTGCGACGCCGGCGTCCGTTTCAAGCGTAGAATAGACATTATCACGAGCAACACCGTCGGCCATCAGGGCCCATTCCATAATGACGCTCGGGTCCTTGCGAATGGCGCGAGGGCCGGGATAGGTTTTGGTATCAAAAAAATCGGCGATTGATTTTGGAGGATTGTCCCCATAGCGTTTGTTATTATAGGCAAACGCGGTCGCCCAAACGATAACCCCGACACCGCAAGGGTTGAGAGCGCCCTCGATAAAATCTTGTTCTCCAGCACTCCCGTCGGCCCCTGGAGGCAGGGTAATGCCTTCAAGATTTTCCAGCAGCCCTTCCTGGCAGGCGCGCAGGGAATCCGCCTGGGTTAAATCAACCACATCCCAGATCACATTGGCTGATTCAACCTGATCGCGAATTTCGTGAATACCCCCGTTGTAGTGCTCGACATGCACCCGCACGCCGGTCTTGTCTTCATAAGGACGCACAAAACCCAACATTTGGCTGCGCATATAAGGGCCCGTCCAGGAGGTGAACACGACTTCATTTGAATGTGATACCGTGCCGGGCGCGGGAGCATTCTGGGCAAGCGCCGGGCCAGCAAGGCCAAGGATCAACACCAAGCCGATCGTCCCTCTCACCAACCGCCCGATCCGCAAACGTGTGTGTGCTATTTCGTCTCTACCCATCAACGTCCTCCCTCGGCAAAGTTGCAGTTAACCCTACTGCGCCACAAACACCGTTGTCAATTCTCGTCTGATTCCGACCAAGATGCCCGCCGAAAAGTCGTTTTTATTGCTTTTGACCTCGTTTTGCCCCTATCTGGAAATCTTTATATCCAGATTGCACGCGCAAGCCGGGCAACCAGGCAACCGGCTCTGGCCTCTTGCAGTGCCTGCATCGTTGGAAAGGGCTGTGGACATGGACGTTAAGCATAGGATGCGTGCCCCTGGACAGGCGGACGGATCGCGACGGATTTGGCACGGGTACGCACTGGCACTCGTGGGCGCGGCGCTATTTTCAACCAAGGCCGTCTTCATCAAATTGGCCTACCGTGAAGGTATCGATACCATCGAGTTGTTGGCCTTGCGGATGCTGATCGCGTTGCCCCTTTATGTGGGCATCGGTATTGCGGTGTATTATCGGCGCCAGGGTCGAGGGGATCTGCCGCACTTGACAAATCCTCTGGTTCTTCGTGTGATCGGGGTTGGCATGTTGGGATATTACGGTGCCAGCTACGCAGACTTTCTGGCGCTTCATTATATTTCTGCCCAGCTTGAGCGTCTGACGTTGTTCACCTATCCGTTTTTTGTCGTTCTCATTGGTGCCGCCTTTTTCGGCGGCCAGCTCAAGCCATCCCTGTTTGCTGCCATGGCCATCTCTTACGCTGGTCTGGCGGTGATGTTTTTTGAGGGTATCAGCACGTTTGGAACAAAAAGCGCCATTGGCCTGGCGCTGGTGCTGCTGGCCAGTGTTATGTTTGCGGTTTATCTTTTGTTGGCAAAAAATTTACTGGCGGCGATCGGCAGCCGGCTGTTCACCTGCATTGCCATGACAGGGGCCTGTGCGGCGGTGGTGATCCATTTTCTGCTGACCCATTCTTTTGCGGAGCTTCCCATTTCCGGTCGGATTTTGGCTCTTGCGATGGCGCTTGCTGTCCTGTCGACAGTGTTGCCATCATTCCTGGTATCCGAAGCTGTTGCCCGTCTTGGGCCGGCGCGCAACGCCGTTGTTGGTAATATCAGCCCGTTGGTAACTACGCTTTTGGCGGTTCTTGTGTTGGGGGAGCCCTTTACCGTTTGGTACGCCGTTGGCACGCTTTGCGTTATTGTTGGCGTTGTGCTGTTTGGCCGCGCCTCAGGTAACGGGCCCTGATGTAATCTTTCAATAGGTTGTCCATTCGATCCCTGCTATGGAGATTGGAGGTATTACACCAAGGGTCCTTAACAATGACTCATGGCTTAGCGTCGAAGAGGTGTGTTATCAAGGCGGTACACCAGTCGGCGTGTCTATAAAGCCAATACCGCTGGTATTACACTTCAAGCATTCATGGAGAGACCGAATGAACATCCACCAAAATGCCAGATTAGCACCCTTACGTCGCGTAGAAATGGCCCGCCACGTCTTATAGCAAAATGCAGGTCTTTACCGCCGGCCAGAAACGAAGGGTGACACCAGCCATCAAACGCCAGATGAGACGACGGGCAGCACTTGAGCCGGGGATACCAGCGGCATTGGTGGTGATAGTGGTGGTGGAGCCAGGCGGAATCGAACCGCCGACCTCTTGAATGCCATTCAAGCGCTCTCCCAACTGAGCTATGGCCCCGTGGATGCGCAAGGCGCATCGCGACAATATAATACCAGCGGTATTGGTGGTGATGGTGGTGGTGGAGCCAGGCGGAATCGAACCGCCGACCTCTTGAATGCCATTCAAGCGCTCTCCCAACTGAGCTATGGCCCCGTGGATGCGCCAGGCGCATCGCGACAATATAATACCAGCGGTATTGGTGGTGATGGTGGTGGTGGAGCCAGGCGGAATCGAACCGCCGACCTCTTGAATGCCATTCAAGCGCTCTCCCAACTGAGCTATGGCCCCGTGGATGCGCCAGGCGCATCGCGACAATATAATACCAGCAGTATTGGCGACAACCTGGAGCGTGTCCTGTTTTAATAGAACGGCCCAGGATCTACTCCTACTCCTGCTCCTCTGCATCTTCCTTGACATCCCCAATGAACAGCGACACATCACTGTCATCATCATCGTCGGTCTCAAGAAACGTATCGTCATCGGCGTCATCGTCGGCGATATCCTCCACATCGTCGTCCAGATCGGGAATATCCTCTTCATCAGCCAAGGCTTCGAGTGATACGACCTCGACTTCATCGCTCTCCTTCGTGACCTCCGGTTTGTCTTTACCAGCGTCGGCGGTCGTGGGTTTTGCTGGTTCGCTCTTGGCGGCCTTGACAGGGGTGCCACATTTTGGGCAAACGACCGGCTCCCGTCGCAAATCATAGAATTTAGCCGAACAGCCAGCACAAACCCGCTTTGTTCCCAGTTCTGCTTTTGTCACTTCAAACCTCTTAGTCGCTAGTCGGCATGCCTTGGTCTGTGTAAGTTATCCGTCGTGACTGTATCCACGTGATCGCGATTTTGCCAATTATGATTCTCTTTTACATAGCAAAATGCGTTTAATTGGATTCATGGGCGTTGCCGTATTTTTCTCGCATGCTGATCTAGAGCGTGTCAGGCTTTAATAGAATCAATTCTGTTTCTCGATTGGCGGACGCCCACGCCCAAGCCGCTCTCAAGAGATGGGTCGCCATCGCTCTTCGATCGCCTTGAGCTTGGGAATCGCCTCGCCAATCGAGAAACAGAATTGATTCTATTAAAGCCTGACACGCTCTAGTATCTCCAGGAAACGGTCGACGAACCGCCGACGTTGGTATTCCTGCCGCACATAGCTGTAAAGTCGCGGCGTTCCTTTATACCGCCGGCCCCTTAAAGTCAAAGCAAATGTGCAGCCCCTGGTCATACACACACGCACCCCGATCATCATCGCACGATTTCGATATTAATCGTTGCCAAAAACACCGGCCTGCTGTCAAGATAATCGTGAGATCAAATGAAAATTTTCTCGCGGGGAATTGTCAGACCCGGCACATCGCTGCTATACCACCGGCGTGTCTATAAAGCCAATACCGCTGGCATAAGACCATATACGTAATAAACCTGTTTTCGCGTACCGACAGAGGGCGTGGTGATGCGCTTGCGACTGGCTGCATTTGACGAAGATGATCTTGGAGTGATCTCCACTTTGACTCAGGACGCGGTCGTGAAGGTACGCGACATGACGTGGCTGGCTACGCACAAACGGTTTGTTCTTTTAATGAACCGGTTTGCCTGGGAGGTGGCGAGCGCTTCTCAGACGTTTGAGCGCCGCCGCGCTGGCTTGGTGGTGGACTTTGTGACCCAGGTTCGCAGTCAAGGGATTAATCTGCGCACCAAGGACGGCGTCGTTGAGCTTTTGTCCCTTCATTTTGCAAAAACGCAAGCCCCGTCGGGCACCCTGACATTGAACTTTGCCGGTGGCGGCACCATCGCGTTGACGGTTGAGTGTCTGGAATTGCGCCTTGAAGACACAGGCGGCGCCTGGTCCAGCGCGCATAAACCCGATCACGATATCGACTAGCGGAAACAGCAATGGCAGTGTTTTTAACGGCCCGGGACAGGGACTTTACGGCGCAGTTTCGTACCTTGCTGCAGAGGCAGCGCGAGAGTAACCAGAACGTCACGAAAGAGGTTGAGGCCATCATCGCTACGGTGCGGGCGAGCGGTGATGACGCGATCATTGACTATACCGCACGTTTTGATAACACCCGGCTTACCGCGCAGACCTTGCGGGTCAGTGCGGACGAAATCGCTGAGGCCAGGAACCGGTGTGACCGGCGGGCATTGGATGCGCTTGTTTTTGCCCATGAGCGCATCGCGGCGCATCACCGGCGATCTCTTCCCGCTGACGACACCTATACGGATGCAGCCGGCGTGACGCTGGGCCATCGCTGGCGCCCTATTGAGGCGGTGGGTCTTTATGTGCCGGGGGGGCGGGCCAGTTATCCCAGTTCTGTGCTGATGAATGCCATTCCGGCGAAAATCGCTGGCGTTAACCGTATCGTCATGACGGTTCCAGCCCCCGAGGGGCACATGAACCCTCTTGTTCTCGCCGCGGCTGATCTGGCCGGTGTAGACGAGGTTTACCGTATCGGTGGCGCCCAGGCCATCGCCGCCCTCGCCTTTGGAACCAACACCATTGCGCCTGTTGCCAAAATCGTCGGCCCGGGCAATGCCTATGTGACTACCGCCAAGCGCCTTGTGTTTGGCACTGTGGGCATTGACATGATTGCGGGGCCCTCGGAGGTTTTGATCCTTGCCGATGAGACCGCCAACAGCGACTGGATCGCCGCCGATCTGTTGGCACAGGCGGAGCACGATCCGGCAGCGCAGTCCGTGCTGATCACCGATGCCCCTGACCTCGCGACGGCGGTGGCAAAGGCGGTTGAAGCGCAACTCGACAGCCTGTCCACGGCCCCGGTTGCACAACAAAGCTGGGAGAAGTTTGGCGCGATTATCGTAGTTAGGGCCCTCGAGGACGCGTTAGCGCTCATTGACGCCATGGCCCCGGAGCACCTAGAGATCGCCACCCGCGATGCGACCTATTGGGGGGAGCGGGTTCATAATGCCGGCGCCATATTTCTTGGCCATCACACTCCGGAGGCCATTGGCGACTATGTTGGCGGCTCGAACCATGTGTTGCCGACGGCGCGCAGCGCGCGTTTTTCATCTGGCTTGTCGGTGCTGGACTTTATGAAGCGAACCAGTTTGCTGGCGTGCGGTCCCGAGGCCCTGGCGGCACTGGCACCGGCGGCGATGACCCTGGCGGATGCGGAAGGGCTCGCGGCCCACCACCGCTCCCTGGCTTTCAGAAGCCTGAAGCCTGAAGCCTGAAGTCTGAAGTCTGAAGTCTGAAGCCTGAAGTCTGAAGCCTGATACCAAGGGTCTTTAACAATGACTCATGGCTTAGCGTCAAAGAGGTATGTTATCAAGGCAGTACACCAGTCGGCGTGTCCATAAAGCCCATACCGCTGGTATGACACGCTCTATAGAGATGCCCATCTGAGACACGCGGCTGAAGCGCTTGCAACAGAATTGAAAAAGAGGTCGCAGCATTTACAAAAGCAAAAGGCCCCGAGGAAACCTCGGGGCCTTTTAACTTGCTTATCCTGCTTATCCGGAGTGATGGGCGGCCAAAAACCTCTAAAACCCCTCACACCCCTGGGCAATTATAGCAGATGCCTAGAAGTCACGCTGGATGCGCAAGCGGACGGACGTTTGCGATTCCTTCCGCTGCCAGCCCGTTGAACGAACAGCAGTAACGGCAGGGGAGTTGCCGGTAACCAAATTGGTCCCATCATTCCCTACAGTGTATTTCGCTTGGTCATGGTCTACACCCAGACTGATGGTCAGGTCGGAAACCGGCGACCAGCCAACCGACGCTCCAACCGTATAGGCCTTGACCTTGCCATAGTTGGGACCACTAAAATTAAACGAGTTTTTGGCGCTCAGATAGCCGCCCGCCACTTGGAACTTGATCTGATCCGAAACGGGGATCGTCAACCCGATGGAACCGGAATAGCCCTTCGTTTTTGTAATGGCACCATTGCTGTCAATTGTAGCAGCGTCGGCCAATCCGCCGCCAATGACATTTTGCATGCCGATGGCCCTGCCAAGACCATGTGCATAGGCACCGGAAATAGCAAGCTCTGCCCCCTCCAGCATGGGAGCCTTGACGGCAACACCGGCGGTGACACCATAACCGGAATAGCTGCGCCATGCTGCCGCAGCACCAGTACGAATCTCGCCTCTATGATACATACCGGCCAGGTGCGCCTTGCCCCAGCCTTGCTCAATCTTAAACGCGGCAACCACGTCCGGCACGTTGTCATCCTGAATATTGCCAGGGCCTTGATCCCAGACCAATCTAGTGGTGCCGCGGGCGTTATGCCAGGACACGCTTGGGTCTTCCAGCGACAGGGTTGCGCTGATGCCATTGCCGGCGGCAAACGTATAGGACAGCAGGTGTGTGGTCCACGCGTCATCAAAAGCATCGCTGTGCATGGTTCCGATGCTATCGAAAGCAAACGGACTTGTTGCCCAACCCGCGGTTAATCCCGCAAATTGAACGTAGGCTTTGTCCACACTAACGCCACCGCCATTATCGCCCTGAAGGCGACCGAAGGCACGCAGCACGCCCCATTCAGTCATGGACTGCACGTCAACGTTAAAACGGAACCGGCTTCCCCAACCAAGGTCGCCCCGACGCCCATCCAGATTAGCCTCTCGCAAGGCCAACACAGAAGCATCGGTGCTTGGGTTTGCCCCATGGGTGATGCTTCCAACCTGAACACTTCCACCGTCACTCCCTCGCCGCACGAAAATGCGGTCCACTCGGCCACCCGCAGCGGCACCGGGACCTGCACGAGTCGTTTCGGCAGCAGCTATGTTTGCACCCAAGTTTGTGTTTGCGGCTGCAGGCGAGAGCCCGGAAATGCTCACCCGGTCTTTTCTCTTGGTGGTAAACGTGTAATCGGCGCGTATATAACCGCTGATCTTGATGCAGTTGCTGGTGCCGGGGATGGCCCAGAAACCTGTACCAAAGGCGTCACAAACGGCAACCGCCGGCTCGTCAAGAGGCGGATCCGCAGCTTGGGCACCGGATGCCAGCATCGATACAGCCGCCGCGGAGCCCATAACAAGTGTCGTAAATTTTTTCATTCTGACCTCCAATTGCCCTTGCATCTGTTTGCACGTTTTCTCAAGGGCCTGGGTTTCAACAAATGGTTCAACTTGGGTTCAACTGAAGCGCATCAGGAAAACAACGGTTAAGCGAACTGATGATGCGTTTAGGCGAAACCACTTCGTAGACATCACTTAGCGACACTTAGCGAACATCACTCAATCAGCATCACTTAGCGAACATCACTCCATCAGCATCAATTAGTCGACTAAACAGTGCCATGGGGCTTTACCCTACAGGGCAACGGGACTTTAACCCTTTCTCAGCACCCTTTTACCGCTTTCGTGACTTAAGAGTATGCCTTCGTTACCTAAACACAGAACAAATTACAGTTTCAGCAGCCAAACAAGGCCTGTCAGACCAACAACCGAACGGGGCCACAAGACCAACAATCCCATGACGTTTGCCAACTTCTCACTGTTTTCTTAGTCCTTTGTTTTCCTCGAGCTTCCCTCGAACCCGACTTGGCTGCACGCAGCAAACCCGTTTTCAATAAAGCCTTGACTATTCGGCTTAAAAGCCTCGACCATTCGGCTTATGAAGCGGTTTTGCTACCCACGCAGAACTCCGCGACTTCGAGCAACCCGTCATGCTGTTTTAGATCTTTGCCTCGACGTTTTGACCTTTAGTCTCTTAAGGCATTGGCCCTGTCTTACCGTCGCTTTGCTCACCGAGCGCACGCCGACTCAACCAACATGACGTGCATTGACCATAGCGCCATGAGACGGGCAATCAATAAAAATCGACAAGATTTCAACGAAGATTTGCATTTTTTTTGTTAATTGTTGCAGTTTTGTCACGCTTTTGCAAAGGTTGGTTAACCTTAAAAGAGGATTAATGAAAGCTCACATCAATGGGTGAGCCCTTGTCAGGGGCCCCTGGTATTATCCACAACCGGGGTTAACCCTTTCATCGAAACTCTCTACAACGCGGCATTTCGTGCCTCGGCGGTCGTTCCGTATTGCGGTAGCGCGGTCTGCGTCTTGCCATGCGCCGCCATGACGGTGTCCCGGACGAATGCGATATGTGCCGTCTCTTCGATTATCTCAGCCAGATATTGCGCTTTTATCAGGTTCGAACCGACACCAATGGTGCCATGATTGGCAAGGACAGCAGCAACGATCCCGGGGTCTTGAAAAACCGGAGAAATCTCTTTTTCCGTCTGCGGCCCACCTTCTGGCGAGAGGGGAATCAGCGGCAGTTGCCCAATCTTCTCAATTGTTTGCACCGTAAGGCACGGAATCTCTATGCCAGCACTCGCATACCCCGTGGCCCAAGGGCTGTGGCAATGAACAATGGCGTTAATGTCATTGCGGATGCGATATAAATCGAGATGAAAGCCTAAATCCCTGGAAGGTTTATGCTCGCTGGGTTCTATGGTGCCATCCAAGTGGACAATCTGCAGGTTATCCAATGTGCATTCATTAAAGCCAACGCCGGAAGGTTTAATGATGATCGCATCGCGACTATCCAGCCTGATGGATAAATTACCCCCTGCATTGGTCTGTAGGCGCAGATCAAAGCCGCGCTTGGCAGTCGCAATCAATGCCTCCTTTTTTGTGACAATATCGCTATGATCCATGGGTTAAATCCTCAAACTCTGCTGCAAGCTGAGGCAGCGTTTCGACAATGGTCCTGGTAACGGCGGCATCATTGATGTGGGCGTCCAACTCGATAATCCGGATGCTATTCCTGACTGTCGCCCTCACGATTTCGAGAAAAATTCCGCGCAATTTTTTATTTTCGATAATGCCGCCAGGACAATCCTGATGAGAAAAGCCGCCCATGGGCACAATGATCGCTTGCGGTCCCCTTGCAGCGCCAAGGCTCCGTGCAAGCGAGCGCGCTACGATTTCCATTTCCTCTGGTGTGATTTGCACGTGGGTGAAAAAGCCCGAATGGGCATAGTGGGGTCGCTGTGCATAACGCTCTGGGATGAGCGCCAATTCACCAAGGCCAATGAAATTCAATGCGCCTGGCAAGGTAATACGTGGCAAATGCGACCCCGCGGTGAACCGCTTGGGCATGTTGACATGGGTACCAGCAATTTTAATGCGGGTGATTTCATGAGGAGTCAGATCAATGATCGTACTGAAGGCATTGTTATCTGCAAATCGAGCAAATGCGGCGCCGCCAAAGCCATTGGCATGAAAGACGGTGCACTCGCGTCCTCGCCCTTGCAACCGGCGCACAAGTGGAGAGACAGCGTCGTTGGTCACGCCAAGCGCGGTGATGCCGATGGATGCGTGGATGTCTTTGAGTTCCCCTTTGCGTTCTTTGCGGCAAAGCCCGGCGGCCATAGCTGCGGTATTGATCAGCGCCTCACGCAATATTGTGTTGAGGCCACAAACATCCACCAAGGTCGGCACCAGAATAATAGCGTTATCCGATACGACAAAGCGCGCATCAAACGGCAAGGTCGTAACCAAAATTTTGGGAAATGTAATGGGAAGGGCCTGCAACACCTGAAGGACAATCTCTCCGCCGGTGCCGCCTCCCAAGCCAATAACAACTTCAGCATCGCCCTGCACTGCATCGCTAACCTGAGCCAGAGTACGATTTACAGCGTGTGTCATTGCAAGGCATTTTTCCTCGCCGCCAACGATTTTGCCGCCGGTCTCCAGCGAAATGTCGATCAATTCGCCGTCAGCACCAAACGCGCGTAGTCTTTGCGATAAATATTCCGTTTCGGCCCGCTTTGTCGCCAACGTGGAAAGCACCAAAACCCGTGGCATAGGGGCTATCCTTTAACCGCTCCGGCGGTCATGCCAGTAATGATCTGGCGCGACGCAAACAGTGTGAAGATAATCGGAGGTATAGCAAGCAACATACCGGTTGCCATGATCACACCCCACTCCACATTGAACTCTGACATGTTGTTCACGATCAGGATAGGCACAGTTTTAGTGTCACGATCTGAAAGTGCGGAAGCGAGCAGATATTCATTCCACGCAATGCGAAAGGTGAAAATCGCCGCCGCCGCCAAACCCGGCTGAATGAGTGGTAGGACAATCCTGAAAAACACCTGAAACGGCCCGGCCCCATCCACCCGCGCAGCCTCCTCCAGACTGCGCGGCACCTGAACTATGAAGCTTTGCAATATCCAGATGACAAACGGCAGGTTCATGGCGATATAAATGAGGATAATGCCGGAATGCGTGCCAGCCAAACACACATCACCGCGTCCGCCGAATGTGTCCCGAATCGCGCCGCCAATCAGACCATCCCTATCCAGACAAAACTCATTGTTCCATAGGCCAAATACAGGCACGAGAAGTACCGCCGGTGGAACCATGCGCACCATCAGAGTTGTCAATGAAACCGTGTCGCGCCCCATGAAGCGAAACCGCACCAACGCATAAGCGGCCATAGTTCCAATAATGAGCGTCAGTGCCGTGGATACTAAAGCGATGATTAGTGAATTGATGAATGCGCCGCCAAATTTGAGCGAGCAGAAATCCAAATGATCGGGATCATACCAAAGCACATCGCACAGGGCCGTCTCATAGTTCTGGATGGTTGGCAGGAACAGCAACCCGGATGTGCCGGAGATAATGTCCACATCCAGTTTGAATGAATTGACAAACATGAGGGCGATGGGGCCCACAGCCATGCAAATCAACGCAGCGAGCAGCGCATAAAAGGCAGGGTTCTGGCGTTCATATGGCATCACAACTCTTCCTCAATCTGCCGCGCTTGCCGCGCGGCGCGCGCCCCTTGGATGCGGGTGAAAATGAACATCGACATCGTCAAAATGAGCAGCAGGAGCAGCAAATAGTTTGACATGGCCGCGGCAACGCCAAGCTCACGAAACTCCGTGGCCGTGCGGGAGATGCGCAGCGCCACAATCTCAGTCGATAGGCCAGGCCCGCCCTCAGTCATCACCAAAATAACTTCCAGCACTTTAAACGCATCAATCAGGCGCAGCAGCGCGGTGACGATCAAAACGGGCATCATCAAGGGAATCTTGATGTGTACAATTTGCTGCCAGGCGGTTGCGCCATCAATACGCGCAGCTTCCAGCGCGGAACGCGGCAAGGACTGCAACGCAGCAAGGGAAAGAATAAAAATAAATGGGGTCCACTGCCACACATCCGCGATGATGACAGAAAGTAATGCGTATTGCCCCAACCAATCAACGCCCTCAAAGCCGAGGCTCTTTAGCGTCTGGTTAAAGGTGCCGAGCGTTGGGTGATACATATACCGCCACATCAAACCCACAACGACGGGCGCAATCATCATTGGCAGGATGAAGAGGGTGCGCAAAACAGACATGCCGCGAATGTTGCGATCAAGCAGTAATGCAAGGCCAACGCCGATTACCATCTCTGCAATCACCACAGCAAAGGCGAAGGTTAGCGTGACGGATAAGCTCTCCCGGAAAGCCGGATCAAACCAAAGCGTAATGTAGTTCTTGAGGCCAACAAATTCTGTTTCTGATATATTTTGGCTCGGGTCCCATTCCCGGAATGAACCATAGATCATGTAGCCCAGCGGATAGAGCAGTGCCAACGCCATGATTATGGCAGCGGGGGCCATAAACATGTATGGGGTAAAGCGACTGCTGGTTTTCATGGGCTTAACGGTGCGTACCGGGTATGATCAGGTTTCTCAGGTGTTTCCTGTGGCCCAGGAAGCGATAACCCAGGCCACAGGACAGGGAGGATAAGAGTGTCTCAACCTACGGATTAAGAGGCTGGGACATTGGCACTTATTGTCGCCAGGTGTAGTAGCCGGCCTCTTCCATGACACCTTTGGTGCGTTCCGCTACACCGTCCAGCGCCTTCTGAATATCCAGATCCTCGGTCAGGACCTTGGACAGGGTTGTACCAAGATCGGCGTTGATCTTGCCCCAGACGGGGATGATCGGACGCCAGTCCGGATCGGCATGTTTCAGCGCTTCCCCAAAGGTCGCCATATGTGGAAACTTCGCATTGACCTCAGCATCAGCGTGGGTGGAGAAACGTGAGGGGTTACCGCCAGCAAGAGCTACCAGCTTGTCGCCTTTTTTGGAGGTCAGCCACTGCATCAATAAGAACGCGGCTTCCTTGTTCTCGGCATTTTTCGGAATACCGATACCAAAGCCACCGGTTTGCGATCCGCGGCGCACGCCCATTGGATGCAGGGCCCAGCCAACTTTGCCGACAACCTTCGATTTACTGGGGTCATTAATCTGCCCCGCGACTACTGTTGTGTCGAGGAACATGGCTGTGTCGCCATTCAGGAAGGAGCCAAGCGCTTCCCCAAAACCAAAGCTTGCTGCGCCTTCCGGGCCGCAATCAACGATTTTTTTCAGCGCCTTGGCAGCTTTCACAGCGGCTTCATTGTTGATGATTGGGTTCCAACTATCGTCAAACACGCGACCACCCAAAGGTGCCAGATGCAGCAAAAAAGCGTGGCTCGCATGGTGGCCGGAGGCGGCGCGCGAGGACAGACCACCCATGCCAGATTCCAGTTGCGGAATTTTACACGCGATTTCCAACATCTCGTCATAGGTTTCAGGCACTTTCAGCCCATGCTTTTCAAAGATGTCCTTGCGATAGCCCAGGATAGAGGTTTCTGACCCATATGGGATACCGAACAGAGACCCGGTCTTGCCTTCAAGGTAGCCTTTGTTGCCGCCGGCAAAACCTATATTGTAGACATAACCGTCGATCAGATCATCGGCATCATAGCCTGGATCCGCCAGCTTCGGGTTCATAAAATAACGCGCCAGGTTTTCCAACTGGTCTGCATAGACATAGTCCGCTTTCGAAAAGACCACGTAAGCAATCAGATCATAATCACCTTCATCCTGCGCCAGTTCCAAAGTCTGGCGCTCGCGCATTTTGAGATATGGAAGCTGATCCACTTCCACCTCAATTCCCGTCTCTTTCGTAAACTCAGGCAAAATTTTCAGCACCGCATTGTAGTGCGGGTGCGCCGGGAAGTTCACTACCAGCGTAGTACCCTCGTATTCCTTGTATGGGTTTGCCAAGGTGGTGCTCATCATCGCCAGGGCGGCGGTAGCCCCGATGGCCGTGCGTTTTAGTATACTGAGCATAGAACTCCTCCTTATTTGCTCAACTCGTTGGCGCATCAGAGCGCCTTCTCCGTTTCGCGATCAAATATGTGAATGCCTTGCGGCCTGATCGCAAACTTTAGTGTGCTACCCAATGCAATGGGGGTTTCGGATTTGATTTCGACGGTGACGTTGGCATTGCCGCAACTGCACAGCAGCACCGATTGCGCGCCGATATATTCGCAGACTCGAACCTGCAGATCGAGTGACGCCTCGCCCTTTGCATTCTCGTCGAACTGCAGATCGCTGGGGCGAATACCTAGAAAGGTTTTGCCCTCTGTTTTGCCAAGCGCCTTTGCTTTCTGCTTCGGGATTGCGATCTTGAAACCATCACCCATGGCGAAGAGCTTATCGCCTTCGTTGGTAAGGACAGCATTTAGGAAATTCATTGGCGGCGAACCTAAAAACCCGGCTACGAACTTGTTCACCGGGTTTTTGAATAGCGTCTGTGGAGAACCCTGCTGCTGAATATGGCCCCCCTGCATGACGACGATGCGATCGGCTAAGGTCATTGCCTCAATCTGATCGTGGGTTACATAGATCATGTTCTTGTTGACGCGCTGGCGCAGCAAAGCCAACTCGGCACGCATCTGACCGCGCAGCTTGGCATCTAAATTGGAAAGCGGCTCATCGAACAGAAACATGTCGCTGTCTTTGGCCAGTGCTCTGGCCATGGCAACCCGTTGCCGCTGACCGCCTGATAGCGCACCAGGCTTGCGCGCTAAAAACGCGGTAAGACCAACAATCTCCGCCACTTCACGGACCTTTGCGTCGATCTCTGTCTTCGGGCGCTTTTGCAACCTCAGGGCAAACGAAATATTCTGCGCGACATTCATATGCGGATAAAGCGCATAGTCCTGGAACACCATAGCGATATTGCGATCTTTTGGCTCTAATTGGCTAATGGGTTGATCATCGACATAGATTTCGCCATCCGTGACCGACTCCAGCCCGGCGATCATGCGCAGGGTGGTAGATTTACCGCAGCCAGAAGGCCCCACCAGAGCTGTGAATTCCCGGTCGACCATCTCCAGATTGATGCCGTGTAATACGTCCACCGCATCATATCGCTTGGTCAGATTGTGTAGTTTGATTGTTGGCATTACCCCTCCCCGGTAAAAGTTGTCGCAAATTGTATACAAAGTCAAATAGAAAAATACAGCAATTGCATTTTCGGTCATTTTTTTGTATCTAATAGCAGGAAAAATGATCGGAGAACCTACACAATATGGCCCCAACAAACAACGCACCCACGAAACAGTCCGCCGCGGCCCGCATTGAGCGCCAACTGCTTGAAGACATTAGCATAGGCGAACTGACCCCGGGTCAGCGCCTTGACGAAATGGGATTGGCAGAACGATTTGGGGCGTCCAGAACCCCGGTTCGTGAGGCCCTGTCGCGCCTCACAGCCCAGGGGGTATTGGTACAGGGCAAGAAGCGCGGCGTTTTTGTTGGTACCTTCAGTCGCGAAGAATTAGCGCAAATCTTTGAAGCCATGCACGAAATTGAAGCGGCTTGCGCCCGAATCGCTGCGCAAAGGCTCACCTTTTTGTCAAAAGCGGAAATTTTAGCAGCCCAGGAAGCGTGCGTTGCGGCGGCACAAGCGGATGATCGTAAAGCCTATCTGCGCGCCAATGAACAATTCCATGAGGCCATCTACGCCGCCACCGGCAATCCCTATATGGCGGAAATCGCTGCCGAGTTCAGAAAGCGGACCGGCCCTTTTAGAGCAAAGAAATTTGCCACCCACGATGATTTGATCGAGTCCGCCAATAGCCACCAGGCCCTCATTGATAACATCTTCTCGGAAGATTCGGGAACGGCATCGAAAGCCATGCGCACCCATATGACCCACAGCTTTATGGCAGCACTCAAAGCAAATTAGTCGCGTTTTGCAAAAATGGGTTTATGCATGTGCGCATAATACACGTTTTGCATACAAAATCTGGAAGGAACCGATGGGTATACAGGAAACAAAAATTTATCCCATTAATACCGGTTGGCTGGAAGCTGACCTGGGCACCTATATTTTTTGGAAAGGTCCCGCGGGAAAAAAATACTGGAACCCCGTATATTGCCACTATGTTGATACGGGTGAGCACAAAATCCTAATCGACACAGGGCTTTGCGACGAACAACGGGCAACGAAATATCACCATAAGTGCGAGAAGCGGGGCTGCCTGGAAGTACACGAGCATTTGCAGCAAAAGCTTGGTGTGCACCCGGATGAGATTGACGCGATTGTTTTCACGCATCTGCATTGGGATCACGTGCAGAACATGAAGCAATTCAAAAATGCACGCTACATCGCGCCAAAGGGCGAGATTGAAATGGCATACAATCCTCTGCCGCTTTATTATCGCACCTATGAATGTGGCATCCTGGGCATTGAGCCACCTTATGCCGGTTGTGTTTTCGAAGCGGTGCAAGATGAATGCGAGGTGTTGCCTGGTATCACCATGTTCCCCACGCCGGGTCACTCCGTTGGCCATATGGCTGTCACCGTTGCCACGTCCATGGGTGATATTGTGATCGCCGGTGATGCAATCTTTGTTGAACGCAACCTTGAACCCAATGCAGCGGAGAAATGGCGCTATTGGGTACCTGCACGTTTCGTTAATTCTTATGAAGGCTGGAAGTCGGTAGAAGAGATCGATAAGCGCGCTGACTATGTTTTGCCATGCCACGATGAAGCCGCCAATACGCGCTCCCCTGTGTTTCCCTATGCGGGCATGCCCATTCGCCGGCGCCGCCAACACATTCCGGGCTTTAAGTTTTATTTTGGTGATATTCCCGATGGCATGGCCAATAAAGCTGCGCCTGCAATGACCAGGAAAGAGGCGGAAACCTATCTGGCCGGCCTCGTTAATCCCAAAGATATGGCTGAATACTAGATGTGTATTTTCAACACGTTGTCTCTGGTAAATGCATCGGATGCAGGTGGCCATTCGTCTGATCATGAGAGATGTTCGATTTCTCCAGCGCTGTCAAGGGCGCTTCGCGCCGCTTTCAGCGGTTTTTAAACCCTTGACAGCGTTGGATAAATCGAAAAAAAGCAATGATCAGATGAATGGCCTGATATGGCCTTGCTGACGGCAATGGCCGCAATAACCCTGACTTCAGACCTGCCACCTTGAGAACAACTTATTGAAAGACTACATCTAGCGCACCAACGAACGCCTATGGCAGAGCATATTGACAGGCTTGAGGCCATCGCATCAAATTATGATGCTATTGTCCTGGATCAGTGGGGTGTGCTGCATGATGGCATGACGCCCTACCCATCAGCAATCAATTGTTTAAATGGACTGCACGCGCGTGGCGCCCGGCTAGCCGTTCTGTCAAACTCGGGTAAGCGGTCAGTCCCCAATCTTCGCCGCATTGTTGGTATGGGTTTTTCTCAAAAGCTGTTCACGACAATTATGACGAGTGGCGAAGCCCTTTGGCGTGACATGGCACGGGGTGACATTGCAACCACCCATTTATTCCCAATTGAGCGGGCGCCGGGCGATGCCAGGCATTGGGCGCAAGGGTTAAACCTGGCGTTAGTCGCTTTAAGCGATGCGGACGCTATTCTTCTAATGGGGCTGCCCGATGGCAGTGCGGAAGATGAATTCCAAGTTATTTTGGAAGACGCCCTGAAGCGCGGTATGCCGATCTATTGCTCCAATCCCGACCAGGCGTCACCACGTTCAGATGCGCTGGTTGTTTCCCCAGGCGCCATTGCCAGGCACTATAAAGCCATGGGTGGGCAAGTCTATTTCTATGGCAAACCCTATCTGCCGGTTTTCCAGGCCGTTGAAAAAGCCATGGGCGCTGGGCGCCACCTGATGGTGGGGGACAGCCTCGACCATGACATCGCTGGTGCGGCTAATGCCGGATGGGACACGCTTTTGGTCTTGGGCGGGCTATACAAAAGGCGCTTTGGCGCTTGCCACCATGATGCCCAACGCTGCGCAATCTTAGCCGACCTGGTTCAGCAAAAGCGCGTAAGCGCCCCCACCTACACCATCAATGAACTACAATGACTGATCCTATACCAGCGGTATTGGCTTTATAGACACGCCGACTGGTGTACTGCCTTGATAACACACTTACTTGACGCTAAGCCATGAGTCATTGTTAAGGACCCTTGGTATTAAACGCCGCCTCGTCACAGACGCGCTCAGAGCAATATCTGCAACACGGGGCCAAGACCCGCTTCAAGTGCGAGGTGTTGGCGGCAACACTTCCATTAAAGATGATCAGATGTGGATCAAAGCGTCCGCAACACAATTAGCGAACGCGGCAAGTCGCAATATATTCGTCGCCGTTGACCGGCAAAAATCCCATACCGGAGGTATAAGTTCTGATATTGTCAGGATAAACTATAGCAAAATGGGTACAACTAAACGTATAAAGTTGCTCTAGAGAATGTAGCGGCTCAGGTCCCGATCTTTTGCCAGATCCCCAACATGCTCCTGCACATAGGCCGCGTCAATGGCCAGCGTATCACTGCCTTTGTCGGGTGCCGAAAAGCTGATCTCATCCAACACGCGCTCCATCACCGTTTGCAAGCGCCTGGCGCCGATGTTCTCAACATTGGCGTTAATATCAACCGCGATCGATGCGATTTCCTCAATGGCGTCATCGGTAAAAGACAGTTGCAAATCTTCAGTTCCCATCAAGGCCACATACTGTTTGATCAAGCTTGCCTCGGTTTCGGTCAAAATGCGCTTGAAATCTTCCTTTTCGAGGGCGCGCAACTCAACCCGAATGGGTAACCGGCCCTGCAACTCGGGAAGTAAATCCGAAGGTTTGGCAACATGAAACGCCCCAGAGGCGATAAAAAGAATATGATCAGTTTTCACAGGGCCATGTTTGGTGGCGACAGTCGTCCCCTCAATCAAGGGAAGCAAGTCCCGCTGCACCCCCTCGCGGGAAACCTCGCCTCCATGACGGCCCTCGCGGGCGCAAATCTTGTCGATTTCATCCAGAAAAACAATGCCATTGTTTTCCACCAAATTGATCGCCTGTTCGGTCAGTTGATCATCGTCCAACAGGTTGTCCGACTCCTCAGCGACGAGAATTTCATAGGATTCATCCACCCGCACCCGGCGGGTCTTGGTCGCGCCTGCGAAGGCTTTGCCAAACATGTCGCCGAGATTGATCATCCCCACACTGGCGCCTGGCATATCGGGAATATCAAAGCTGGGCATGGAGAAATTCGTTTGCCGCACCTCGATTTCAATCTCCTTGTCATCCAAGAGCCCGTCCCGTAACTTTTTGCGAAACGATTCCCGTGTCGTGGAACCGGCGCTCTCGCCGACAAGCGCATCCAGCACCCGTTCTTCGGCTAGAGAGTGGGCCTTGGCGGAGACATCCTTGCGCATGGTCTCGCGTACCAGGCCAATGCCCGCTTCCACCAGATCACGCACGATTTGCTCCACATCGCGTCCCACATACCCTACTTCCGTAAACTTGGTTGCCTCCACCTTGATAAACGGTGCCTGCGCCAGCCGCGCGAGACGGCGGGAGATCTCCGTCTTGCCCACACCGGTCGGCCCAATCATGAGGATATTCTTGGGCAGGACCTCGTCCTTCATGGGGCCGGTCAATTGCTGCCGACGCCAGCGGTTACGCAAGGCAATAGCCACGGCACGTTTGGCGTCGCGCTGGCCGATAATATATCGATCCAGCTCCGAAACAATCTCGCGAGGAGAAAAATCTGTCATATGAACTCACTGCCTGGGCCACGGGGGGGCTTTAAGGGGTTAACTTGCAACAATGGGAGGTAAGCGTTTAAACAGAGCCGTTTCGGCAAACGGCCTGAAAATGCGCGCCCGAATGGGATACCAGTACGTTCCCAAAACGATAATGGCAAATCCGACCATGACCGGAATGATAAGCATCACTAAGGGTGAACTGCTCCCCCAATAGATAAGAATACCTGTCACATAGGCAATTGACGGGCTGATCAGGGAGCGGCGGTCAAGAGCAATGCCGACCAGGGAAACCATCAAGGCAATCAGGCAAACGGTTATGCTCAAATTTGCGGGATAAAGAAGAATAGACTCTTTGTTCGCGGACAGAAAGTTCAGGAAAAACGAATGTATGGTCAACGGTGCGCCGACAATATAGAGCCAAAATGCACAGGCACTTTTTATAGTGCGGCGCAAGCGGTCCTGGATGTCAAGCCAGATGGCAATGGTCAGGCACGTTGCACCGGCGAGAAAAATTGGCCAAAACAGAGAAACCTGTGGTGCAAGTGCGGATACGATTGCAACAACCGTAATCGATGTCGCGGCGGCGGCGGTGAATAACAGAAACGGAATACGAAAGCGTGCAAATGTCAGCAAAAACCCGAACGCCCATCCTAACGGAACACGCCAATGCGACTCATCTTTAAACAGCGGAAACGCATCAAAACCAGTACCATAGTGTGACGTGTATGGTGGCAAAATGGTTGGCGCAATCACCGCAGCACAAGCGGCAAATAAAACACTGCTGACAATCGCCGGTGCCAGGCGCGGCCTTTTGAAAACAAACAATTCCCCCATTAGCCAGAACACAGCCCCCAAAGTCGTCATCCCGAGTATGAGGTTATCTCTGAGTACATAGGCTATCAGGGAGAACGCGGCGATAGCGAAAATAATCTGACCGATAACAATGAAAACATCACCAAAGTTGGAGGCGATGCGAAAATTCTCGTCACGCGCAAGAGGGCTTTCCCGGCGTTGGCGCAAAAATGCCGATAACGGCTCTATTTGACGCGCATCGATAAACCCCGCATCGGCTGCGGCGCGCAAATCATTGTCGTCGATTTTCAGGCCGTTATCCATGTCTACTCGGCTTTCTCGGTTGCAAGGCTTTCGATGATTGTCTTTTCGTTGGTGTAAACACAGATATCGGCAGCAATTTGCATGGCGCGACGGGCAATGCTTTGTGCGTCCATATCCGTATCCACCAGCGCCCGGGCCGCCGCAAGCGCGTAATTCCCACCGGAACCAATGGCCATGACGCCCCCATCCGGCTCCAGAACATCCCCCGTGCCGGTCAGCACCAAAGTCGTTGTTTTATCCGCCACAATCATCATGGCCTCCAGACGGCGCAAATAGCGATCCATGCGCCAATCCTTGGCTAACTCCACACATGCGCGCATGAGCTGCTCGGGGTATTGCTCAAGTTTGGCCTCAAGGCGTTCAAACAACGTAAATGCATCCGCCGTCGCACCCGCAAAACCGGCAATAACGTTCCCTTTTCCCAAGGGCCGCACCTTTTTTGCCGAATGTTTGATAACCGTATTGCCAATGCTCACCTGTCCGTCGCCGATAATCACGACATGTTCGCCTTTACGAACGGTTAAAATGGTTGTACCACGCCAGTGAGGCTGCATAGGACTCCATCCCCTGTTGAACTTGGCTTGCAAGGCCCTGCTGACTATATGGTGCCAGCATCAGCCCAAACAAGTGTTTCATTTGGAAACGTCTATTGCCGACCTGGCCAGCCCGCTTCTCCTCGTGAGCCACCCATTGGGTCCGCAAACGGCTTTGCAATCTGAACACGATAAAGCTAAAATGGTCACGTTTCAACGAAGGAGTAGATCATGCGCAGCGCCAACCTTGAGCGCACCACGACAGAAACAACAATCTCCGCCTCGCTCAATCTTGATGGCAATGGTGCCTATGACATCCAAACAGGTGTTGGTTTTTTCGACCATATGCTGGAACAGCTTGCCCGTCACAGCCTGATCGATATCACCGTGCGCGCTGAGGGAGACTTGCACATTGATGCGCACCATACAATCGAGGATGTGGGTATCGTTTTGGGCCAGTTATTGCGCCGTGCCTTAGGCAACAAAGCAGGCATCAGCCGCTATGGGGACGTGACCGTGGTCATGGATGAAGCCCGGACCCATGTGGCGCTCGATATCTCCGGGCGCCCCTTGCTTGTCTGGAACGTAAGATTTACGGTAGATAAGATCGGCACCATGGACACGCAACTGGTTCGCGAATGGTTTCAGGCCTTTTCCCATAATGCGGGAATTACGCTTCACGTCGACAACCGCTGTGGCGATAACGCCCACCACATTGCCGAATCGTGTTTTAAGGCCCTGGCACGTGCCCTGCGTTTGGCAGCCACCATAGATACGCGCAGTGCCGGTGTCGTTCCCTCGACAAAGGGAGAGCTATAGGCGCTTACCCGTTACAGTGCCAGAAAGCACATAAGTCCATCCACTAACAACACCTATAAAACCAGCAAGCACCAATAGCATATCTGTTCACCATGAGCGTTGCCATTATCGATTACGGATCGGGAAACCTGCACTCGGCCCATAAGGCCTTTGAGCGTGCCGCACGCGCGGCCCATTTAACGCTGCCGGTCAAGGTTACCCATCGCCCCGATGACGTGCGAGAGGCCAGCCATATTGTGCTTCCCGGAGTGGGCGCCTTTGCCGATTGCCGAGCCGGCCTTGGCGCGGTTGCGGGCATGGATGAAGCTTTGCGCGAAGCGGCCCTGAAAGCGGCAAAACCGTTTTTTGGTATCTGCGTGGGCATGCAAATGCTGGCCAGTCGCGGCCTTGAGCACGGAAGCCATGAGGGACTTGGCTGGATCCCTGGCGACGTCGTCAGGATTAACCCTAATGACAAGGCCCTGAAAGTGCCGCATATGGGCTGGAACACCCTTGACTGCGAGGCCCACCCGCTTTTCGACAACCTGCCCACAGGCAGCCGTGGTTTGCATGCCTATTTTGTGCATTCATACCACTTCGTGCCGCAAGCCTCGAATCACAGGGTGGCGCGAACCGATTACGGTGAGATTATCACCGCCGCGGTGGTGCGTGATAACCTGTTCGGCACGCAATTTCATCCGGAAAAAAGCCAGGCCCTGGGCCTGCAGCTGATCACCAATTTTCTGCGTTGGAGGCCTTAGGTGATTTTGTTCCCAGCCATCGACCTGAAGGATGGTCAGTGTGTGCGCCTAAAGAAAGGAGATATGCGCCGCGTTTGCGTATTTAACGATAACCCTGCGGATCAGGCGCGAACCTTTGAGGCTGCCGGCTTTGAGTTCCTGCATATTGTCGACCTTAACGGGGCGTTTGCCGGGCACGCGGTCAATGGCGAGGCGGTCAGAGCCATTTTGACAACGATTTCCATTCCCGTGCAGCTCGGCGGCGGTATCCGCACCATGGCGGATATCGACTCCTGGCTGCAACAGGGTGTGACGCGGGTTATCCTGGGCACGATCGCCGTGCGCGAGCCTGAACTTGTCGCGCGCGCCTGTGCACAGTATCCAGGGCGCATCGTCGTAGGGATTGATGCCCGTGCTGGCCAAGTGGCTGTTTCGGGTTGGGGAACAAGTGGCAACATAAGTGCTCTTGAGCTCGCTTTAAGATTTAAAGATGTGGGCGTAGCAGCCGTTGTTCATACGGATATTGAGCGCGACGGGATGATGCAAGGACTGAATTTAGACGCAACCCTGGAATTGGCGCAAGCCGTTCCCATACCGGTCATCGCCTCAGGGGGTCTGTCGTCCATGGACGACATTCACCGGCTCGTGCAACCGGATGCCCGTATTCTCGCCGGGGCTATCACCGGTCGCGCACTTTATGACGGACGCATTGATATTAAAAAAGCGCTAGCGCTGTTCAATGAGGCGAAAGCATGTTGAAGACGCGCGTCATACCTTGTCTTGACGTGCGCGCAGGGCGGGTGGTCAAGGGGGTGAATTTCGTCGATCTGCGTGATGCCGGTGATCCGGTGGCATGCGCTATTGCCTATGATGCCGGCGGGGCAGACGAGCTTTGCTTTCTTGACATTACCGCCAGCCATGAGGAACGCGGAACACTTCTTGATGTGGTGCAAAGGACCGCGGAGCGCTGTTTTATGCCCTTAAGTGTAGGCGGTGGTGTGCGTGATCTGGACGACATTCGCAACCTGCTGCGCGCCGGCGCTGACAAGGTGAGTATTAATACGTTGGCTGTCAAGGATCCGGACTTTATCAAGCGGGCCGCCGATAAGTTCGGCTCTCAATGCATTGTTGTGTCCATTGATGCCAAGGGCGTTCCCGGGGCCGATGGAGCCTCGCGCTGGGAGATTTTCACCCATGGGGGGCGGCGGGCCACCGGAATTGAGGCCTGCGCGTTTGCGGAGCAGATGGCACGCTACGGAGCGGGCGAAATCCTGCTCACCTCAATGGACCGCGACGGAACCAGAAAGGGGTTTAATCTGCCCCTCACGCGCGCGGTTGCGGATCGGGTGAGTGTTCCGGTTATCGCTTCTGGCGGTGTGGGCACAATGCAGCACCTGGTTGAAGGCATAACCCTTGGGGGCGCCGACGCGGTTCTTGCCGCATCGGTTTTTCACTACGGCACGTTTACCATTTCCGAGGTAAAATACTACATGGCGAAGGCCGGGATTGCGGTGCGTCTCGACAGTGTTGTCGACGGGACGAAGATAGAAAGTGAGAGTTAGATGGCCGCGTTTGATTTGGGTGATCTGGAAGCTATTCTTTTGGCGCGCGCTGACGCGCTACCAACAGAGTCCTACACGGCAAGATTGCTGGACCGAGGTATGGACAAATGTGCGCAAAAGCTGGGAGAAGAGGCCTGCGAACTGGTCATCGAAGCGGTTGCTGGCAACAAGAAGGCCGTCATTGAGGAAACGGCGGACTTGCTTTATCATTTGCTCGTTGTGCTTATCGGACGCGATATCCCGCTTTCGCGTGTCTATGAGGAGTTGGAAACACGCAGCCGACAATCGGGGCTGGCGGAAAAGGCCGGGCGAAGCCAGACACGTAAGGGTCGCAAGCAGATGTAACAGGCAACAGGCAACCGACAACAGACGATTCGCTTGCCATCAATCAGCGTGGTATAGGGCACGCGAGAACGCGGGCATAATGACTTTTATTAACCCCAATTATACCAGCGGTATTGGCTTTATGTACACGCCGACTGGTGTACTGCCTTGATAACATACCTCTTTGACGCTAATCCATGAGTCATTGTTAAGGACCCTTGGTATTAGGGATAAGACAAAGACTAAAAACGGGCCTTGGGCATTGCCGCGCGCGGAGTAGAGCCATGGATCAACGCGTCCCCGGAGACATATCACCTTATACCTACTTTACCCGCAGCCAGTGGGCGGCTCTGCGGGCTGACACGCCCATGACCCTGACCCCTGAAGAAGTGGAGAAACTGCAAGGGCTGAATGATCCGGTTTCCATGGCGGAAGTGCGGCATATTTATTTGCCTCTGTCACGCCTGATTGCCTACTACGCTCAGGCGCGCCAGGGCTTACATCGCGCCACCACCAAGTTTCTGGGGCGCAACAATAAAAAAGTTCCTTATGTTATTGGCGTCGCTGGCTCCGTGGCTGTGGGAAAATCCGCCACCGCGCGCATTCTGCGCGAGCTATTGTCGCGCTGGCCGTCGCTGCCGCGGGTTGAACTGGTGACAACCGATGGCTTCCTGCTCCCTAATGCGGTGCTGGAGCGGGAAGGATTAATGGAGCGCAAGGGCTTTCCGGAGAGTTATGACACCGCGGCTTTGCTACGTTTTGTCTCCGATATCAAGGCCGGGCGCGATCAGGTGGCCGCGCCGCGCTACTCGCATCTTATCTATGACGTGTTACCCGGCGAACGCACCATCGTATCGCAGCCCGACATTCTTGTTCTTGAAGGGCTGAATATCCTGCAAACGGAACCCCGCCCCGTTCCGAGCCCCAAGGAGGGCAGAATTGTCCCCTATGTCTCCGACTTTCTCGACTTTGCCATTTATATTGATGCGTCGGAGAAAATCATTGAACACTGGTACGTGGAGCGGTTCATGCGCCTTAGAGAGACCGCGTTCAAAAAGCCGGAATCTTTCTTCCACCGCTACTCCAAACTCTCCGACGACGAAGCGGATGCCACGGCGAGAGCCATTTGGGAGCGCATAAACCTGGTGAACCTGCGCGAAAACATTCTGCCCTCACGCCCGCGCGCCGACCTTATCCTCTCCAAGGGGCCCGATCACGGTATCGATATCGTCGCTTTGCGAAAACTGTAGCAAAGAGCGCCGGGCGTTTATGGTCTATAGCAAAATGCGTTTAATTGGATTCATGGGCGCACAAACAGACCAAGAGCTTGATTTTCGGGCAGGCTGCCGGAGATTTCCAAAAGCAGTTTGTTGCGCACCGCAGCCGCAAACCGGGTTTGATCGTCAACCGTAACGACAAAACTGCCCGGCCCCCCAATAATCTCGTTGGCGAAGGCACTTTCCAGATCACGCCCCATAGGCCGGCCGTTACATGACCGGCAAAGGATCGCAAGGCCATTTATGACAATTCCGGCGGCAAGAGCCCTGCTGCGCGCTTCGTGCACGGGCACACCACCCCAGTTGTAGGCACTATCGGCGGAAAAGTCGATCACCCGGCGCATGCCAGCATAAGCATTTGTCTCAATGAGCGCCTGCCCCTTGGCAATTGCCGAGCCGATGGCGTTGCGCCCAAAGGCACGCCGTGGGGCCGCCATAAGTGCCTTGCCAAACCGTTCCGCTGAGGCGTGGTCGCTAACCTCTCTCCAATCAACCACAACATCCTGCGAGGGCGCGGCACCCCACTCCACATAGGTGATCGCGATCTTGCCGATGAGCCCGGCAGCAATCGCCGCCAAGACCGCAGGGTCCGTAAAGGCGTCGGCATAACCTTGACGCTGAAAGCGGATTTCCCCATCGTCAATGGACCCGGAAGCGTCCGCCAACAGCACCAGTTCAAGATCAACTTCACTAGTTTGCTGCGCCGCCAGCGGTGTCACCACTATCGCCAGCAAGGTAAAGGCAATGCCTATAAGTCCATACTTAACCCTCTTAACCATCGAATCTGGCCTCCGGCTGGTATACCCATTGGCTTATACCACATCCGGCAGCTTATGCCTATCAATGGCTTGTATCAACCGGCTCAACACCGATTGCAGATGGGCTTGTCCCCTGGCGGCCCGATTGACCGCGACCGTCGCGCTGCTACGCAAAATCAGACCGTCCTGAAGCACCCGCAAGCCATTGGCAGCAAGGGTCGAGCCAGTGGTGGTGATATCCACAATCAAGTCGGCGACGCCCATGGCAGGAGCCCCTTCCGTGGCGCCAAGGGAGCCGATAATGCGGTAGTCCGAAATATTGTGCTTGGCAAAAAACTGCCGAGTCAAATTGGCATACTTGGTCGCAACCCGCAAAGGCCGATGATAAACAGTTCGGAAGGCACCGGCAACATCCTCCAGGTCTTCCATGGACACAACATCCACCCACGCATCGGGAACCGCGACCACCACATCGGCGGGGCCAAAGGCAAGCCTTGAGAAAAAGATCAACCGCGCATCGGCCTCGTGCCCCCAGGTTTCACGAAACAGGTCCTCGCCGGTAATTCCCACATGGGCCGCACCGGTGCCAACTTCGCGGGCCACTTCGGCTGAGGCCAGCAGGCGCACATCAATGTCCTCAACGCCGGCGATCGATGCCAGATAGCCCCGATCATCGCGGCGGGTGATAGGCATTTGCGCATCCCTGAAAAGTTGCCGGACGTGGGATTGCAGGCGTCCTTTTGAGGGCAAAGCCAGGCGCAGTTTCTCGCTCATCACGCCTGCCTCGACACGGCGCGGGCGATCCGCCCCAGCCACAATGCGCAACCTACCGCCGGTGTCGGCTTCTTTGCACCAAGGCGTTGCAGCAGTTTATCATAGCGCCCGCCGCCCGCCAGGGGGTGACCAGTATCCCTGTCATTGCCGATAATATCAAAAACAAAGCCCGTGTAGTAATCCAGGCGACGTCCAAAGCGCGCCGAAAATCGGCACGTCTCAAGGGGTATCCCCGCATCGGCAATACCCGCAAGACGGCGCTTGAAAACCGCTGTCGCGCGCGCAAGCTCAGCGCTCTCTAGACCCGTATCATGCACGAAAGCGCTTACCCGCTTGGCGGCCTCCTGCAACGGGCAATCAATCATCAAATAGCGCTGCAACGTCGCGCGCGCTTGCTGGGTAAACGCTTTGCCGGATGTTAGCTGGCGTTTGTCCCAATAGCGCGTGGCGATATCTTCGGCGGAGCGCCCACCGCTTTCGAGAAGTCCGTGCCGGGCGAGCCGGTCTTCAATGTGTTCGGTTAACCGGTGCTGGTCCTCCAGAGCCTCAGCAGGAATATCTATGGCCGATACACTTTCCGCCCCGGCCGTGCTTTCGAAAGGCTCGCTGATGAGGCGCTTTAGATGTGCATCATCACCGAAATAGCGCAGCAGCCGCGCCGCAACGCCGGCGGGAATATCCATGGCGTCCACGATCGCCGCAAACAGGGATTTGTCTCCAAGGCGGACCTGTCGATAGGGGGCATCAAGGCGCGCCAGGGCCGTGACGGCAAACGTCAAGGCTTGAACATCTGCATTGATCGGATCGGGCGTATCAATAAGTTCAATACCGGCCTGGGCGAACTCGCTGGTCCCGCCTGGGCGAAAGCGAAATACGGTCCCAAAATAGGCGTAGCGGCCCGCTGCCGAAGAGGCCTTTGCCAGATGCTCGCGGCACACGGGGATGGTGAACTCGGGACGCAAACACGTGTCTTGCCCCGTAGGGGTCGATGCGATCAGCAGCCGGGCGCGGACATCCTCGCCAATAAGCTCAAAGAACGTCTCCGCCGGCTGCAACAGGGAAAGAGACACCGGCTTGCAGGAAAACTGCGCAAACACAGGGGCCAGACGCGCTCCGTAGGCAGCGGCAAGATCGGCGGCGGCAAGATCAGCGGCGTTCATCATCGAAAACGCCCTTATCCTTGCTTGCCGCGGTCGTGCTGTGGCGCGCCAGGATCGCGCGGGTCGCGCCGACGAGATCGCCTTCGGGCACGCTCACCTGCGCTGGGCGCGCCTCTCGCCAGGCCTTGTTGTCGGCGATCTTCTGCGCCATGCGCTTGCCCTCAATCAGGTCCTTGATCAATACCTCGCCGCGCCCGCGCTCGTCCGCACCCTGAATGATCGCCACAGGAGAGCCGCGCCGGTCCGCATATTTGAGTTGATTGCCGAACTTTTTCCAGTTGCCCTGATACATCTCGGCGCGAATGCCGGCGGCGCGCAGGTCTTGCGTAAAGCGCTGGTAGCGCCCCATCGCCTCCCCGTCCCCGTCCATCACCGTCACCAGCACCGGCGCGGTGGTGGTGTCCGCCTCAAGCTTGCCAAGGTTCTTCAAGGCAGCCATCAGGCGCGAGACGCCAATGGAAAAACCGGTTGCAGGTACGCTTTGCCCCGTAAAGCGCATGACCAGATCGTCGTAGCGCCCACCTCCGCCCACGGACCCGAATTGCACCGTCTCCCCCTTTTCGTTGACCACGGGAAAAGTAAGCTCCGCCTCATAAACAGGGCCGGTGTAGTACTCCAGGCCGCGCACCACACAAGGGTCGATGCGAATGCGGTCTCTTTCATAACCACATGCGGTGACAATCTCCTCGATTTTGAAAAGCTCCCCCCAACCATCCGCATGCAACTGGCTGGCGGGATACGTGTCCGGGTTTCCTTTTGAGGGTCTCAATTCAAGATCGGAAAGCAAGATCGCGATTACATCTGCGCCCAACCCCACCCCTTTGGTAAAGTCACCGCTCTCGTCCTTGCGGCCCTTGCCGAGCAGTTGCTCCACACCGTCAATACCAAGGCGGTCCAACTTATCGATAGCGCGTAGAACGCCTAAGCGCCTGCCAGCATTCTCCTCACCCCTTAAGCCAATGGCCTCCATCACCCCATCAAGCACCTTGCGGTTGTTGACCCGGATCACGTAGTCGCCGCGGGCTATGCCAAGGGCCTCCATGGTGTCGGCCATCATCATGCACATTTCCGCATCCGCCTGCACTCCGGGGGCACCGACCGTGTCGGCATCAAATTGCAGAAACTGGCGAAAGCGCCCGGGCCCCGGCTTTTCGTTGCGAAACACGGGGCCGCATCGGTAGGTGCGAAACGGCAACGGGGTGTGTTGCAGGTTCTGGGCGACATGGCGCGCAAGAGGCGCGGTTAGGTCATAGCGCAGGCTCAACCACTGTTCGTCATCATCGGTGAGGGAAAACACTCCGGCGTTGGGGCGCTCCTGATCGGGAAGGAACTTGCCCAAGGCGTCCGTATATTCAAACAGGGGGGTCTCCAGGGGGTCGAACCCGTAGCGCTCAAACACCTCGCGGATGGCGGCAAGCATGGCATCCCCAGCGCGGATTTCACCGGCGGTACGATCCACAAATCCGCGTGGCAGTCGGGCTTTTGGCCTTGCGGGCCTTGCCGGCCTGGTTTTTTTGTGTTTTGCCATGGTCTCTCGGGCTGTTGGCGGCATGCGCGGCAATGCGCGTCGGCGCCTGTAATAGCGCCTCTTGCGGCCCAGGGCAACAGGCTCTCAATGGACAGGGAGCGGCGACAGGGGACGGCAATGCCCAGCCCAGGTGTCAAAGTGTGCCGTTATTGTGAGCTTGCGGAAGAAACGGGCGGCGTGAAGGCCGCGCGCGCCTTGTCGATCGCACCCTGCACATGGCAGCCATCAAGGTGATCGTTCACCAGGCCCATGGCCTGCATGAACGCATAAGCGGTGGTGGGACCCACAAACTTCCAGCCGCATGTTTTTAAGTCCTTTGATAGGGCTTTGGAGGCATCGACACTGTTGAGCTGAGAAACGGCCTCATAGGAACGGGCCTTGGGTCGCGCTTCAGCAGCGGGCTCGAACGACCAGAAATAAGCCGCCAGGGTTCCGTGTTCAACAACCATTTCCCGGGCCCGTCTGGCGTTATTGATGGTAGCCTCTATCTTGCCGCGATGGCGCACGATCCCCGTGTTATCAAGCAAACGCTTGACGTCCCGCTCACCAAATTGCGCTATTTTGTTGAAGTCGAAGTCATGAAACGCGGCGCGAAAATTCTCCCGCTTGCGCAGAATTGTCAACCATGAAAGACCCGACTGGAACCCCTCAAGACATATTTTTTCAAACAAACGCCGATCGTCATCAACGGGCCAGCCCCACTCCGTATCATGATAGGCCATATAATGGGCATCAGCCCGGCACCACCAGCACCGCGGTTTGCCATCATCACCAACATGTAACGGCTCTCTCGCACTCATAGCTTTAACCTCATACAGGCCTCGCGCCAGTCTCAAATATCCCCAAAGGCCACCGACCAAAAGACAAAACCAGCGTACAGCCTACGCAACGATCTCGTCAGTGTTCATCGGCAAAGTACAGGTGATCCCCCTGGTGCGGCAAGCGCCATTCATAACCCCCATAACCCTAACCGGCGAGGGTCTTTTGATCACGCGACCTCAGCCTCGCGCAATGCCATTTCGATCGACAACTCAAGCTTGTCAACCAACTCGTCAATGTGCTCCGGCTCTATGATAAACGGCGGAGCCAGCAAGACGTGATCGCCTCGCTCGCCATCAACGGTTCCCCCTGAAGAATAGACCATCAGGCCGTTTGCTTTGGCGAGACGCTTTATGCGCGCATGCAAACGCAGTTCCGGGGCAAACGGTGCGTTTGTGCCTCTGTCGGACACAAGCTCAAGACTTTGAAAAAGCCCGCGCCCGCGAATATCGCCAACAAACGCATGATTGCCAAAGCGTGCACGCAACGCCGCATCAAGCGCCGTGCCCATAGTTGTGACCCGCGGGATCAAATCGCGATCGTCAAATTCGCGCAAAACCGCAACCCCCGCCGCGCAGGCGGTCGCGTGTCCCACATAGCTGTGGCCGTGTTGAAAAAACCCGCTTCCGGCCTCTATGGCGGCATAGATATCACGGCTCACAAGCAGCGCGCCAATGGGCTGCACCCCCGCACCAAGCCCCTTGGCGATGGGAATCATGTCCGGGCGCACATTCTCCTGCTCACAGGCAAAAAGGCTACCTGTGCGCCCCATGCCACACATGACTTCATCAAGGATAAGCAGCACCCCATAAGTGTCGCAAATCTCCCGAATGCGCTGAAAATACCCCTTTACCGCCGGCACCGACCCCATGGTGGAGCCAACCACCGTCTCCGCCACGAAGGCTGCTACGGTTTCCGGCCCCAGAGCCAGGATTTTTTCCTCAAGCGCATTCGCTGTGCGCAGCGCATACGCCTCAGCACTCTCTCCCGGTTCCCCATAGCGCCAATAGTGGCACGGGGCGATGTGGTGTATCGCCGGAGAAAGAAGCGGCTCATAAAGGGCGCGCTTGGCACGATCTCCCCCCGCCGACAACGCACCAAGGGTGTTGCCGTGATAACTCTGCCAGCGCGCGATAATATTATGGCGCGTCGGCTTGCCCGCCTCGACGAAGTACTGCCGCGCCAGCTTTAATGCCGCCTCGTTGGCCTCGGAGCCACCGGAGAGAAAATAAACTCGCCCCAGGCCCTCAGGCGCGCGGGCCACCAGCATCTCAGCCAACGTCTCCGCTGGCTCGTTGGTAAAGAAGCTGGTATGGGCAAACGCCAAACTGTCCAGTTGCGCCTTGACGGCCTCCAGCACCCTGGTGTTGGAGTGCCCCAGGCAGGAAATAGCCGCACCCGACGAGCCGTTCAAATAGCGCTTGCCGTCGCGATCAATCACATAGGGACCATCGCCAGCGACAGCGACGGGCAAATCGATTTTTGTATGACGGGGAAAGACAAAGTCGGATCGCATGATCCCAACCTCAAGCACGGGAACGCATCGACAGTGTATAGACTAACGGGCAACTGAATGCAATGTATTAATCAAAACGGATCAAAACGGACTGAAGAACTACCGGCTGGAGCCGGTAGGTTCATTCATATGCTTCTCCAGATACTCAAGTACGATGTCTTCTGTGATGGCGCCATTGGTTGTTGAAAAGTACCCCCGGCCCCAAAAATGACGACCCCAATAACGCTTTTTCAGCTGCGGAAACTCTCTTTGGATCTTATATGATGAACGACCTTTCATCTTGCGCATCAGATCGCTCACCGACAGCTTTGGCGGGATTGAGACAAACATATGCACATGATCATTGGACAAAACACCTTTGATGATCTCAACACCGTTTTCCGCACAAACCTGTCGGATGATCTCCCTGACGCGCAAGCGGATATCGCCTTTGAGGACTTTGTATCTATACTTGGTTGACCATACCAAGTGATATCTGTGATAAAAAACACAATGTTTTCCTTTTTGGTATTGCATGACCTGACTCCGGAGAAAAAATTGAACCATAAGAGCCCTACGGGCGGTTCAATTTTTTCTCCGGAGTCAGGTCATGCTTTTCACATTTGCGCTAAAGCAACCCGTCTGAAGACGGGGGATTTAAACCCTATAAGTGGATATTAAATTTGCATACAGGCTTTTTTGCATTTGTGCTACCCATTGGTATGAAAAATTTTCGCAATTATGACCGCTCTCAGCGGTTGCTTTTGCCTCCTGATCTCAAAGACTGGGTGGCAGATGACGACTTGGCCCATTTTATCGTGGAAGCCGCCGAACGCATAGATATGCGCACCTTTCACGTCAGCCGCACCGGCTCAGGAAAAGCACAATATCATCCGCGCATGATGTTGGCCCTGTTGGTTTATTGTTACGCCAGTGGTATTTTTTCCTCGCGCAAGATAGAGCAGGCCACGTATCGCAATGTTTCTGTCCGCTTTATCGCCGCCAACAGCCATCCGGATCATGACACGATCGCCAAGTTCCGGCGTGACAACGGTCCTGCCTTTGAGACGGCGTTTGCGCATATCTTGTTGCTAGCCAAACAGATGGGTCTTTTAAAGGTGGGCACGGTCGCCCTCGACGGCACGCAGATTGATGCGAATGCTTCGAAGATCAAATCGTTACGTTATGATCGTATCCAGGTGTTACGGGCCAAGCTTGCAGAGGACATTGCGGCGTTGATGGATAGAGCCGAGGCGGCAGATGAACAGGATACGGATGATGGTTTGTCGCTCCCCGACGAGATAGCGCGGCGGCAAACGTTAAAGGCGAAGTTAGACGCGGCAGCCGAACAACTTGAGGCGGCGGCGTGTTTGGATGGGCAAGATCAAGATCAGGGTCAGGATACGGATGATGGGGGCGATGCACCACGGCCTTCTCCTAAGAAGCAGATCAATCTGAGCGATCCGGACAGTTCTATCATGCGCCGGTCGTCGCGCCACGAATACCGTCAGGCTTATAATGCGCAAGCTTTTGTGGATGCGGATGGCAGCCAGTTGGTTTTGGGTACGCAAGTTCTTGCCACGACGAATGATCGTCAGGATTTGGCTACCTTTGTTGATGACTTGTGCGCGCGTGTTGGCAAGCCCAAGACGCTTATAGCGGATACGGGTTATGCTGGCGAGGCTGTTATTGAGGCGCTTGATGTGCGTAAAATTGAACCTTTGATAGCGTTACCGGGTCAACAGGTAGCACGCCCTTATGATTTCCGACCGCCGAAGGTGCGCAGCAAGCCACCGCCGTGTGTTAGAGAACCGTGGCGCTTAAAGATGCTGGAGACATTTCGAACCCAGGAGGCAAAAGACAAATACAAAAGACGAAAGAGCAGTGTTGAGCCTGTTTTTGGCATCATCAAATCGGTTCTTGGTTTCAGGCATTTTCATCTTCGCGGTCTTGAGAAGGTTTCACGGGAATGGTGTCTTGTAGCGCTGGCGTACAACTGCAAACGTGTGAGCAACATGCTGAGCGGCTAAGGCAGGTTCAGCAAAGCGCTCGCCAACACACATCCATGACCGATACACGGACAAACAACTCCTTAAACCCGACACACTGCTAGAGCGTGTCAGGTCTTAATAGAAGCAATGATCAGATAAATGGCTTCGCGAGGCTGAAAAAGGATACCGAGGCCATGTCCAAGGCCCGTTTTTGGTTTTTCTCTTGATCCTAACTGGGGTTTATCAGCACGATACAATAAGTCAGCGTGTACAAAAGCCCATGCCGCTGGTATCAATCCGCAAGGCGCTCTCGTGGCGACCAAACATATTTTGCCGAAGACCCCTAAATGTACTATTTTGCAGCCGCAAAGCACTGACGGACTGAGCCATGGATTTTGCCAGCGATAACACTTCAGGCGTGGCTTGACGAGGATTATTGGTTGGAGCTGGCGACACACGCCAACATGATGGCGGCAAATCTGCGAGAGGGGCTGGCGATGATACCGGGGGTGCGCATCCCGTGGGCACAGCATGCCAACGAAGTGTTCTGTGTTATGGATACGGAGCACCTGGCGGCCCTGCAAGCTGCGGGCGTGACCTGTTACGCGCCCCCGATTCATAATCTTGCCCCCGAATGCCGGATTGGCGCAGACGAGGTTCTCGTGCGCTTTGTTGCCAGTTGGTCAACTACCCAAACGCAAGTCCAGGCTGTGTTGGATATTCTGCAACAAAATGCGGGCAGCCATTCCGATGCGCCTCTCTATTGACGGCCTGGCCGTTTCGTCGCTTTACCTTCGTTAATACCAGCGGTATTGGCTTTATATACACCCCGACTGGTGTACTGCCTTGATAACATACTTGCTTGACGCTAAGCCATGAGTCATTGTTAAGGACCCTTGGTATTATAGGCCGAAAACAGATAGGCTATAGTATACAGGCTTTCGGCTCATCACCAAAGCCGAGACCAGTCAAAGAACAATGGGGAAAGGCTAATTATGGAAATAAGGCTGCATAAGGGTGATATTGAAGACATCTCCGCCTATACCGGTGATGTTGCCATTGATACGGAGACCCAGGGGCTAAACCCGTTACGCGACCGGCTGTGCCTGGTGCAACTCTCCCCCGGAGACGGCAGTGCTGATTTGATCCAGATAGCCCCCCATCAGGAAGAAGCACCCAATCTGACCGCGTTGCTCAACGATACCACAAAAACAAAGCTTTTTCATTTTGCCCGTTTTGACATGGCGGTCCTCTATCACGCCTTTGCGGTCATGCCAGCCCCGATTTATTGCAGCAAGATCGCCTCGCGCCTGGCCCGTACCTATACGGATCGCCATGGACTGAGAGATCTTGTCAGGGAGTTGCTGGATATAACCCTCGACAAGCAGCAACAAAGTTCCGATTGGGCCGCTGATGTGCTAACAAAAGAACAACAGCATTATGCGGCATCGGATGTGATCCACCTGCATCAGGTCAAGCAGGTGCTGGATGCGCGGCTTGTTCGCGAGGGCCGGGTTAATTTGGTGCGCGGCTGCTTTGAATTTCTGCCCACGCAGGCCAAACTTGATCTTGCTGGCTGGACACAGGAGAATATTTTTGCCCATTCGTGATATAAAATGGTCAGGCCATCGGAACACTGGAGCAAAATGGGTACAACTAAACGCATGCTGATTTAGCGGGCACAAGGGGAGTCAACGATGAACGACAAGCGTGTAACCATTTTTGGCGGCTCGGGCTTTGTGGGCCGCCATGTGGTTCAGGTTCTGGCCCGTAAGGGCTGGCGCATTCGCGTTGCGGCGCGCAGACCCGATCGTGCGGTGCACCTGCAGCCGCTTGGCACAGTGGGTCAGATTGCATGTGTGCAGGCCAATGTGCGCTATCGGGAGAGCGTGGCGCGGGCCCTTGACGGTTGCGACGCGGCGGTAAACCTGATTGGCATATTGAGCGAGCGCGGGCGCCAGCGGTTTTCCAGTATTCATGTTGAGGGCGCGCAGACCATCGCCGAAGAATGTCGTGATCGCCGCATTACCAATGTCGTTCACGTTTCCGCTATTACTGCGGCGCACAATTCGCCCTCGGTCTATGGGCGCAGCAAAAGGGCCGGCGAGGAGCGTGTTCTCGGCGCGGTTCCGCACGCGGTTGTTATGCGTCCATCGCTGATATTTGGACCTGATGATGATTTTTTCAATCGCTTCGCCGCCATGGCGCGCCTATCGCCGGCGCTGCCTCTTATTGGTGGCGGCAAAACCCGGTTCCAGCCCATCTACGCCGGTGATCTCGCTTTAGCCATTGCGCGGGCTCTTGAAGGCGAAGCCAGAGTGGGCACAATCTATGAGATTGGGGGCGATAGTGTACACAGCTTCAGGCAACTGATGCAAATGATGCTGCACATTATCGGTCGCGAGCGCGTGTTGCTTTCCATTCCATTTTTTCTGGCGCGTCCCATGGCAAGCCTGGTTCAGTTTCTGCCCGGAAGCCCCTTAACTCCCGATCAGGTTGCCTCGCTGGAACAGGACAGTGTGGTCTCACCGCAAGCGGTTGACGAATACCGTACTCTTGCGGATCTGGACATTGTTCCGCGGGCCATGGAGAGTATATTGCCGGAATATTTGTCCCGTTTTCGCAAGACAGGAGAATTCGAGGCCAGCAAACCCATTTAAGCGTCTCTTTATGGGTTTAGTAAGCGTCTCTTTATGGGTTTAGCGTGCACCAAGGACCGTGCATTCGGTGTTGATTGCGCACGGGGGCTGGCAAGGCGGCACCGGAGTGCAATGGGCTGCATGGGATTTTGACTCGGGCCGGGTTGCTGGTTGTAAATGGAGAGGCGCAGCGCTTGCAATTTGAGTCGTTTTTTGTCACATTCAGATAGGTCAGTCATGCTGTCACTTATTTGCGAGGTGGCAGACACTTTGTCGGCTCCACGCAGATGTTGGCTCCACGCAAATGTCGGCTCCTGGATAAATTTTGCTGCCGGTGTGCCGACGTGGGACCGGTTGCAGGGCTGTCGTCCGTGGCATGGTGGTTTACGCGAGATTTTCGACCCGATGGGCCTTGCTATTAACCCAGCATCACCAGGTCGTAAATAGACGTTTCCAGATACACCGATTGACCAGGAGCATAAGGGGCATGATCCGTCGTAGATGGGGGCAGTTGTTGCCGCAGCCTCTGGGCTAACGGGTAACCTTGATCTTTGCGCTCCAAATGGAGGTGCGAGGGTCTTGAAAGGTTCACATGCGTGATTGACCGTGATTGACGTAAGGATCAGGCCTTAACGCAGTATTCTCCATTTCATGCCGCAAGCTTAGGCTGACGAACAGCTTGGCACGGCTACGGACGGTTTCCTGTTGACGAGGAACAAGACAATGGCGCGCGCTAAATCAGGAAAAGCCTCAGATGTCAGGCTGACGGATGTTCAGCAACAGGCGCATCAGCGCGGGCTCTATCATCCAGGGCGCGAGCGGGATGCGTGCGGGGTCGGCTTTATCGCCGACATCAACAATCGCGCCTCTTACAGGATTATCGAGAATGCCCTGGAAATTCTTGGCAACCTGACCCACCGCGGCGCTGTGGGTGCGGATCCCGACACGGGAGACGGTGCCGGCCTTTTGTTGCAAATTCCTCATGATCTGTTGCGTGAGGACATGCACAGGCAAGGAATCCGTTTACCCCCCGCTGGTCGCTACGCCGTGGGTCATCTGTTTCTTCCGCGCGATCCCGAGGGCCGCGCTATTGCGGAAGGTATTATCGAGGAAGTCGTTGCCAAGGAGGGGCAGCACCTTCTGGCCTGGCGCGATGTGCCGGTGGACAATCAGAATTTAAGCCAGGAGGTGCGCGCTTGCGAGCCGATACAGCGGCAGATTGTCATCACCCCCGGCAGCGAGAGCCAGGAGCCCTTCAATGAAAAAGGGTTCGAGCGGCGCCTGTTTATCCTGCGCAAGGTCATCTCCAACCGTATCTACGACCTTGATGATCCGCGCGCGCAAGGGTTCTATGTGGTGTCCCTGTCGTCACGCACAGTGGTCTACAAGGGCATGTTTCTTGCCCACCAACTCAGTGCCTATTATCACGACTTAAGGGACCCGCGGTTTAAATCTGCCATGGCCCTTGTCCACCAGCGCTTTTCAACCAATACCTTTCCGGCCTGGGAATTGGCGCACCCGTTTCGCATGATCGCACACAACGGCGAAATCAATACCCTGCGTGGCAATGTCAACTGGATGGCCGCGCGCCAGGCGTCGGTATCCTCGGAGCACTTCGGCAGCGAAATCTCAAAATTGTGGCCGATCTCATACGAAGGCCAGTCTGACTCCGCGTGTTTCGACAACGCCCTCGAATTTCTTGTTCAAGGTGGCTACTCCCTTGCCCATGGCGCCATGATGCTCATCCCCGAGGCGTGGATGAACAATCCGTTTATCGATGAGAACCGGCGTGCGTTTTATCGCTACCATGCGGCATTGATGGAGCCGTGGGATGGACCTGCGGCGGTGGTCTTTACCGATGGAAAGCGCATCGGCGCCACCCTTGATCGCAACGGCTTACGCCCGGCGCGGTATCTGGTGACCAAAGACGGCCTGATCGTCATGGCGTCGGAAATGGGTGTCCTGCCCATTGCACAAGAGCGCATTATCGAGAAATGGCGCCTACAGCCAGGTAAGATGTTGCTCGTCGATCTTGAGGAAAAACGCATCGTTTCCGATCAGGAAATCAAAACCCGCGTTGCCACCGCCAATCCCTATCGCGATTGGGCCGAGCGCTCTCAAATCATTCTCGAAGATTTGCCCAATGTCGAGGCCAGAGCCCCAAAGAGTGAAGTTTCGTTGTTGCAGCGCCAGCAAGCCTTCGGGTACACCGGTGAGGAGCTAAAACTTCTCATGGCTCCCATGGCGGTCACTGGCCAGGAGGCCATCGGCTCCATGGGAACCGACACGCCAATTTCAGCCCTTTCCGCACGACCGAGAAACCTCTACAGCTATTTCAAGCAAAACTTCGCGCAAGTTACCAATCCGCCGATCGATCCCATTCGCGAAGAGTTGGTCATGTCACTGGTTTCATTTATTGGTCCGCGGCCTAATCTGTTTGATCTGGAGGGATTGTCCCAGCGCAAGTGGCTGCAGGTCCGCCAGCCCATTTTAACGAATCAGGATTTGGAGAAAATTCGCGCCATCGGCGACATTCCCGACAATGACTTTAAAACCATCACTCTCGATATGACTTACCGGCTTGTTGAGGGCGCACCGGGAATGGAGGCAGCGCTAAAACGGCTGGCGGTGGAGGCGGTGGAAGCCATCGACGGGGGTTATAATATTATTATTGTCTCCGATCGGCTTGTGGGACCGGATCGGGTTCCTGTTCCTGCGCTTTTGGCCACCGCGGCGGTGCATCACCATCTTATCCGCCAGGGGCTGCGCACCTCTGTCGGGCTGGTGGTCGAGTCGGGAGAGCCGCGCGAAGTGCATCACTTCTGTGCCCTTGCGGGATACGGAGCGGAGGCCGTCAATCCTTACCTGGCGTTTGAATCGTTTTCTGCCATGAAGCGCGACTTGCCGGAGGAGATCGCCGGCAAGGATATTGTCAGCCGCTACATCAAAGCCGTTGACAAGGGATTGTTGAAGGTTATGTCAAAAATGGGTATTTCCACCTACCAGTCCTATTGTGGTGCACAGATATTTGATGCGGTGGGCCTTAAGCGGGAGTTTGTTGACAAATACTTCTTCGGCACGGCGACAACCATCGAAGGTATCGGCCTTGGGGAAATCGCCAACGAGACCCTGCGCGTCCATACGCAGGCGTTTGGCGCCGACCCGATCTATAAAAACGCCCTTGGGGTTGGTGGTGACTACGTTTATCGCGTGCGCGGCGAAGCCCATGCCTGGACACCGGATGCGGTGGCCACATTGCAACACGCGGTGCGCGGAAACCTGCCGGACAAATATCGCGATTATGCCGCCCAGGTCAATGAACAGTCCGAGGCATTGCTGACCATTCGCGGCCTCTTTCGCATCAGGGACGCCGCTGAACTTGGCAGGACACCCATTCCCCTTGAGGATGTGGAGCCGGCAAGCGAGATCGTCAAGCGTTTTTCCACCGGTGCCATGTCGTTCGGCTCCCTTAGCCGTGAGGTGCATACGACACTCGCCCGGGCCATGAACCGCATCGGCGGCAAGTCAAATACAGGGGAAGGCGGAGAGGAACCCCGCCGCTTCAAGCCCTTGCCCGATGGCACCTCCATGCGCTCGGCCATCAAGCAAATCGCTTCAGGGCGCTTTGGTGTGACCACCGAGTATCTGGTTAATGCAGACCAGATCCAAATCAAGATGGCGCAAGGGGCAAAGCCCGGGGAAGGCGGCCAGCTTCCCGGCCACAAGGTTGATGCGATTATTGCCAAGGTGCGCCATTCCACCCCCGGTGTCGGCCTTATATCGCCGCCACCGCACCATGATATTTATTCCATCGAGGACCTGGCGCAATTGATTTTCGATTTGAAAAACGTCAACCCGCGGGCCGATATTTCGGTCAAGCTGGTGGCCGAAGTGGGGGTTGGCACGGTGGCCGCGGGGGTCACCAAGAGCCGTGCCGATCATATCACCATCTCAGGCTACGATGGTGGTACCGGTGCCTCACCGTTAACCTCAATCAAACACACGGGCAGCCCGTGGGAAATTGGCCTGGCGGAAACCCATCAAACATTGCTGATCAACCGATTGCGCGCGCGTGTAGCTTTGCAGGTGGACGGCGGCTTGCGTAGTGGCCGGGACGTGATCATCGGCGCCTTGATCGGGGCAGACGAGTTCGGCTTTGCCACCGCGCCCTTGATTGCCTCAGGCTGTTTGATGATGCGCAAGTGCCACCTGAACACCTGTCCTGTGGGTATCGCGACCCAGGATCCGGTACTGCGAACCCGCTTCAAGGGAACGGCGGACCATGTGATCAATTTCTTTTTCTTTGTGGCTGAGGAAGTTCGCGCCCTTATGGCGACCATGGGGGTGGCCACGTTTGATGAACTGATCGGGCGCAGCCATTGGCTCGACAAGCGCCGCGCGACCGAGCACTGGAAGGCAACCGGCCTCGATTTCTCACGCATTTTCTATGCCCCTGAAGACAAGCCAGGGGTGGCGCGCCACCATAGTGAAAGCCAAACCCACCCCATTGATGATGTTCTCGATCAGGCCATTATCCGTGACGCCAGGGCCGCGATCGAGACTGGTGAGCCGATCGCGCTCAGCTATGGCGTCGACAACACGGATCGCGCGACAGGTGCTATGCTGGGTGGCGAGATTGCCCGCCGCTATGGTATGAAGGGACTTGCGGAGGATACGATCAACATTGCGTTCACCGGCACCGCAGGACAAAGCTTCGGCGCCTTTGCGGTCAAGGGTATGACCATGACCCTGGTTGGCGAGGCCAACGATTATGTCGGCAAGGGATTATCCGGTGGCCGGATTATTGTGCGCCCCCCTGAGGCCTCGGGGATTGTGCCGGAACAGAGCATTATCGTCGGGAACACGGTTCTTTACGGGGCGATCGCCGGGGAATGCTATTTCCGCGGCTTTGCAGGTGAACGGTTTGCGGTGCGCAATTCGGGTGCCCTGGCGGTGGTAGAGGGCACAGGGGATCACGGCTGCGAATACATGACCGGCGGTGTCGTCGTCGTCATCGGTCGTGTGGGACGCAATTTTGCCGCCGGAATGTCCGGGGGTATTGCCTATGTCTATGACGAGCTTGGGGATTTCTCCAAACGCTGCAATCTGGCGATGGTCGAGCTTGAACCGGTCATCAGCGAGGACGACTTGATGGAGGAATTGCATCACCATGGTGGCGATTTGGAATCAAAAGGCCGGGTTGATCTTTCCAGTGACATGACCCGTCATGACGAAGAGCGTCTGATGCAGTTGCTTTCCCATCATGCCCGCTACACCGGCTCCACAAAGGCACAGGGTATTCTTGACAATTGGGAGGAGGAACGGCCGAAATTTATCAAGGTCATGCCGGTTGAATATCGCCGCGCCTTGATGGAAATGGATGAACTGCGCAAAGGCTATGCCAGCGCCGCCGAGTAATACCGCTGGTATAAAACCTGCGTGGATAATCGAAAGTCTGAAAGGACCTCATGGGAAAAATTACCGGATTTCTCCAGTTTGATCGCCAGGAGCAGAAATACCAGCTGGCCGGAGATCGCATTCGTCATTTTCACGAGTTCGCCCTTGCCCTTGATGAGAGCGATCTGAAAAAGCAGGCGGCGCGCTGCATGGACTGCGGTGTGCCCTACTGCCACGGGCCCACGGGGTGTCCGGTGCACAACGAAATCCCCGACTGGAACGATCTGGTCTATCAGGATGACTGGGAGGAGGCGGCGCGTAATCTGCACTCGACAAATAATTTTCCAGAGTTCACAGGTCGCATTTGTCCAGCACCTTGTGAGGAGGCCTGTACCCTCAATCTTGAAGATATTCCCGTCACGATCAAATCGATTGAACAGGCCATCGCCGATAAAGCCTGGAAGATGGCGTGGATCGCGCCGCAGCCTGCCGCAACGAAAACGGATAAACGGGTTGCCATTATCGGCTCAGGGCCCGCGGGCCTTGCCGCAGCGCAGCAACTGGCGCGGGTCGGACATGATGTTCATGTCTATGAACGCGAACCCAAAGCGGGCGGCCTGTTGCGCTATGGTATTCCTGACTTCAAGATGGAGAAACATCATATTGACCGGCGCGTCGCGCAAATGCAGGCGGAGGGGGTTCGGTTCCACACAAATGCACATGTAGGGGTGCATGTGGATCCCCAGGAACTGATGGATCGCCACGATGCTGTGTTGCTGGCCTGCGGGGCGGAAAAACCGCGCAACCCTATGATCACAGGCCAGGACCTTGCCGGTGTGCATTATGCGATGCCCTATCTGGTGCAGCAAAACCGGCGGTTGGCGGGGGAAGATATCGGCACGCAGGAGCCGATACTGGCGGCGGGTCAACATGTGATAGTCGTTGGTGGCGGTGACACGGCCTCCGACTGTGTTGGCACCGCGTTTCGCCAGGGTGCTGTTTCAGTAACCCAGATGGACATTCGCCCGCAGCCGCCTGAGCGCGAGGACAAGCTCATGGTCTGGCCCTATTGGCCAACCAAGTTTCGCACCTCAACCAGTCAGGCTGAGGGAGCAGAACGGGAGTTTGCGGCAGCAACATTGGCATTTGAGGGAGAAGACGGGAGGCTCAGTGCGGTCAAATGCGCCCGTGTTGATGAGGCCCGCCGTCCTGTTGCCGGTACCGAATTTTATCTGCCCGCGGATTTGGCCTTTCTGGCAATCGGCTTTACCGGCGCCGAGCCGGAAGGGCTCTTGCAGGTTCTCAAGCCACAGATGACGGATCGCGGGACCGTGCAGGCTGATGAGAAAAGCTACAAAACGTCTCTCGACAAGGTCTTTGCCGCCGGGGATATGCGTCGCGGCCAATCACTGGTTGTGTGGGCCATTCGCGAGGGCCGCCAGGCGGCCCGTGCCGTGGACGAATTTCTCATGGGAACCAGCGTTCTGCCGCGCTAGAGCGTGTCTATCGGCAATAACGCCAGGCTCTGCCTGCTTTGCCCCCACAGGATTGTTCGACTATGGCCGATGAACGTGCAAACCTCATTACCGATGTGCCGGGAATAAAGGTCGGCAATGCGCACGAGCCGCGCGTCAAAACCGGTGTGACAGTTGTGTTGCCCGATGCGCCGGCGGTGGCGGCGGTTGACGTGCGCGGCGGTGCGCCAGGCACGCGCGAAACCGATCTTTTGGCCCCTGAACAGATGATTGAACATATTCATGGGATCGTGCTCTCCGGAGGCTCTGCGTTTGGCCTGGAGGCGGCGTCGGGCGTTCACTGCTGGCTGGCGCAAGAGGGAAGAGGATTTGATGTGGGGGGCACGTGCGTTCCCATTGTTCCGGCGGCCATAGTGTTTGATTTGCAAAACGGTGGCGACAAGAATTGGGGCATGGCGCCGCCCTATCGCGATCTGGGACTGAAGGCGGGGCAGCAAGCGGGCGATCATTTCGCTATCGGCAGTGTTGGGGCCGGGTTTGGCGCTACGACCGCGTGCCTTAAAGGCGGCCTTGGTTCCGCATCGGAGCGCCTGACAAGTGGCGTGAGCGTTGGCGCGCTCGTTGTTGTGAATGCCTTGGGGTCTGCGACCATTGGCGATACGCCGCATTTTTGGGCCGCACCCTTTGAACAGGATGGCGAGTTTGGCGGTCTGGGTCTGCCTTCGCGTTTTGAGCCCTCTCATGTTGCTGTTTGCCTCAAGCCCCTTGGCAATCCGGATACATTAAACGCCTCAGACGCGCGCGCGCCGACCCATACCACGATCGCCGTCATCGCCAGCGATGCAATCCTGAGCAAACCCCAGGCCAAGCGTCTGGCGATTATGGCTCATGACGGCCTTGCACGCGCCCTTTATCCGGTGCATACCCCTCTTGACGGGGATTTGGTTTTTGTTCTGGCAACAGGGCACCGCGCTCTTGCGGACCCTGTGGTCGACCTGATCGACCTCGGCACCAGCGCTGCCAACTGTCTGACCCGCGCGATCGCCAGAGGGGTTTATGCCGCGACCCCCGCACCGGGCGACAGGCTTCCCGCGTATAGCGTGCGGTTTGCCGAGAAATGAGACAGGCGAATGAAATAACCGGTCGACATCGCGCTGCGTTGTACCGGCTTTCGGCCAGCTCGTAAATAGAAGTTCCCAGCTTAGGCAATTCTCGTTTTCAGTTAGGACACGCATCCATGATCCCTCGTTATGCCCGCGACGATATGGTGGCCATTTGGTCTCCTGAAACAAAGTTTCGTATTTGGTTTGAAATTGAAGCCCATGCGGCGACCGCCATGGCGGAGCTGGGAACCATTCCCCCTCAGGCCGCACACACGATCTGGGATAAGGGGCAAAATGCCGTGTTTGATGTGACCCGCATTGACCAGATCGAGCGTCAGACCAAACATGATGTTATTGCTTTCCTGACCCATCTGGCGGAGATTGTCGGCCCTAAGGCGCGCTTTGTGCACCAGGGGATGACCTCGTCGGATGTGTTGGACACGTGTTTGAGCGTCCAGTTGGTGCGCGCGGCAGATTTGCTTCTTGCGGACATTAAAGCGCTTTGCAATGCGCTCAAGCGCCGCGCCTTTGAATACAGGAACACGATCTGTATCGGACGCAGCCACGGTATTCACGCGGAGCCGACCACCTTTGGCCTGAAACTGGCGCAGGCCCATGCGGAGTTCACCCGGGCCCGGCAGCGCCTGCTGGCGGCGCGCGCCGATATTGCCACCTGCGCCCTTTCCGGGGCTGTGGGGACGTTCGCCAATATTGACCCACAGATCGAGGCTTATGTGGCCAAGCAGCTAGGACTGTCAGTCGAGCCCATATCCACCCAGGTGATCCCCCGCGATAGGCACGCAATGTTTTTTGCAACCCTTGGTGTGATCGCCTCCTCGGTGGAGCGCCTGGCGACGGAGATTCGCCATTTGCAGCGAACGGAAGTTCTTGAAGTTGAAGAATATTTCGCCCCCGGTCAGAAGGGCTCTTCTGCCATGCCGCACAAGCGCAATCCGGTTTTAAGCGAAAACCTGACCGGCCTGGCGCGCCTGGTGCGCAGCGCTGTGACACCAGCCATGGAGAATGTGGCGCTTTGGCACGAGCGGGACATTTCCCACTCCTCCGTCGAGCGCATGATCGGGCCGGATGCCACGATCACTCTGGATTTTGCCCTGGCACGATTGACTGGGGTGATGGACAAACTGCTTGTCTATCCCGAACGCATGCGGAAAAACCTGCAGCAACTGGGAGGTCTGCATAATTCTCAGCGGGTGTTGCTGGCGCTGACCCAAAAAGGGGTGTCGCGCGAGACGGCCTATGAACTCGTACAGCAATGCGCCATGCAGGTATGGAATGAGGGTGCGGATTTTTATAGCGCACTGGTTGAGAACGTTGGTATCACCGTGCACCTAGAGCCGCAGGCGATTGCTGCCATGCTTGATGATGCCTATCATCTTAAACACGTGGACATGATTTTCGCACGGGTGTTCGAGGAGGACTATCAGGCTTGAGCATGCGCGAAGCTGACGATGGACTTTGGATGCTCGCTCTCGTGCCCTTGATGCCTTTGATGCCCTTGGTACGCCTTGGCTCGGGTGATGCCGACAGTTACGTCGATTGAGATCAGGATCTTTATACCATGACCCGTCGTGTGCTTGTTATTTTCGCCCATCCGTTTATGGAGCGCTCACGAGTCAATATCAAGCTGGAGGCCGCGATCCAGGATTTGCCCCATGTGGACATGCGCGCGCTTTATGATCTTTATCCTGACTACTCAATTGACAGCCTGACAGAACAGGCTGTTGTCGAGGCGCACGACGTGGTTGTTTTCCAGTATCCGCTCTACTGGTACACAATGCCTGCCCTTTTGAAGGAATGGCTAGACCAGGTCTTTGTCTCCGGCTGGGCCTATGGGCAGGGAGGTGACAAACTTAACGGAAAAGGGCTTACATGTGCGCTCTCCACAGGCGGCAGTGCCGAGGCCTATACACCCGCGGGGGATCATGGCCATGCCCTTGAGGCATTTCTGCTGCCACTTGTGCGCACGGCGGCTTTCTCAGGGATGACTTGGCACGCCCCCTTCGTTGTCCACGATGCGCACAACCTTGCCGATAGTGCTTTGGAGCAACACGCGAAACGGTACAGAGCGTTTTTGATGCAACTGCAACAAGGCAGCGGGGATTGATTAATGGACACGTCGTTTCTATTTAGTGCCTTTATCTTTCTGGTGGCTGCAATCGCCGTCGTGCCGATTGCCAAGATCACCGGACTTGGCTCCGTGCTTGGCTATTTGCTGGCTGGAATTCTGATCGGCCCCAACGTTTTGGGGTTGATTGACGAACCTGAGACGATCTTGCATTTCTCCGAGTTTGGGGTGGTGATGATGCTTTTTCTGGTTGGCCTGGAGCTGATGCCGCGGGAGCTTTGGCGCATGCGCAACCAGTTGCTCGGCCTTGGCCTCGGGCAGGTGATGATCACCACGGGCGTCATCGCCCTTGGCGTGATCCTGGTGGGCTGGAACTGGGCAGTGGCCCTGACGATCGGCCTGGCGCTGGCGCTCAGTTCAACGGCAATTGCCTTGCAGACTATGGGAGAGAAAGGCTTAAGCGGTACACCTGCAGGGCGTTCGGCCTTTTCCATCCTGTTGTTTCAGGACATTGCCGTGATCCCGATTCTGGCGATTATACCGTTGTTGGCGGTTTATGCGGATTTGGGTGATCCTGGCGTGGTGCAGGCTGGCGGGCACGCAGATGGGGGCCATGGCGCGGCCGCAACCCATGGCGAGCCGGGCTTGGTGACGGCGCTGAAGGTTTTCGCCAGTTTTGCCGGAATGGTTCTTGCGGGGCGATACTTGTTACGCCCGGCGTTTCGGCTGATTGCGGCGACGCGCATGCGTGAAATGTTTACGGCCTTTTCGTTGTTTTTGGTTGTTGGGGCGGCGCTGCTGATGGAGGCGATTGGCCTTTCGCCGGCACTGGGGGCGTTTATTGCGGGGGTGGTGTTGGCCGATTCGGAATATCGCCACGAGCTTGAAATGGACATTGAGCCGTTCAAGGGGCTTTTGCTTGGCCTGTTCTTCATATCCGTTGGCATGTCGATTCAGTTTACGATCATTGCCTCACAGCCTTTTCTTGTTGCGGCGCTTGTTGTGGGGCTTGTTGCGGTCAAGTTCGCCATTCTTTTTGTCATGGCGCGGGTGATCCGGTTGCACTTGTCTCAGGCTATCCTGCTAGGAGCGTTGCTGGCGCAGGGGGGTGAGTTTGCGTTTGTGTTGTCGCAGTTCTCGGTTGGGGCCGGGGCCTTGCCCGCAGGCCTGGCCGGATTGCTCAATGGTGTCGTGGCACTTTCGATGGCGATCACGCCGGTGATGATGATCACTTACGAACGCGTCATTGCGCCTATGTTTGAGCGCCTTGGTGCGGTTCCTCAGGAGGTGCGCGATATTGAGGGGGAGCGATCGGTCATCGTCGCTGGTTTCGGGCGCGTCGGGCAGATCGTCGGTCGTCTTTTGCACACGCAAGGGTTTGAGACCACAGTCATCGACCATGATCCGAACCAGATCGAACTGGTACGCCGGTTCGGCTACAAGATTTTCTATGGGGATGCGGCGCGCCTGGACCTGTTGCAAACAGCAGGCATTGCCGATGCGGACCTTTTTGTCATTACCATTGATGACAAAGAACGCACCAGCGAGGTGGCGCGTCTTGTCAAGGAACATTACCCTCATGTCAAAGTGTTGGCGCGCGCATCGGATCGCCGCCATGTGTATGAGCTGTGGGACTTGGCCCTTGATGGGGTTGAACGGGAGACGTTCCGGTCGTCGCTGAGGATGGGGCGGCAGGCCCTTGAATTGCTCGGGTTTCGCCCGTTCCACGCCAGGCGACTTGCCGAGCGGTTTGCCGATCATGACGTGCGTATGATGCGTGAGTCCCATGCCCTGCGTGGAGACGATGAAGCGTTCATGAACCATGCGCGTGGCGCCACCGACAGCCTTAAGTCCCTGCTTGAGGACGATGCGGCACGTCCTTACACCACGGGATCGCAGGATTGGCGTGGTGAGTCTGTTAAGACCTGATACGCTTTAAATAGGCGTTTTCTGAAAGGCTCTATCCCTGATTTTCATCTTCCAGATCAAACGCCAGAATGGCCATTTGGAAATTATAGGACAGGTCCTCGTCTTCGTCATCGCGAAAGAGGACACCGACGAACTCCTCGCCGATATAAACTTCAGCCGAATCGCCCTTTTGCGGCCGCCCACGGACCGACAATGCCGGGCAACCAAACAGGTTGCGCAGATAGGTTTCCAGTTTGCCAGTTTCGTGCTTGTCCACAATCTGCCTCTACATCCGTTCTTTCACATGGAACGTCTATTTACGACCGGAGAGCGGGTAGGTAGGTGCCCGCTAATAAAAATACCCACCTGCCCGAAAGTCTGCGACACCTGTCTTAATGGGGCATACGGGTGTGGGCAATAATGTGATCCATTGTCCGCGATGGCTCCGCACATCCCGCTTCGCCGATGGTCTTGGCGGGAACCCCGGCGACGGTTGTCTTTGCGGGCACGGGTTTTACCACAACGGAGCCCGCCGCCACGCGGGAACAGGCGCCGACTTCGATATTTCCCAAAATTTTGGCACCGGCACCAATCAGCACGCCGTGCCGAATTTTCGGATGCCTGTCCCCCTCGTCCTTGCCGGTTCCGCCAAGGGTCACCCCTTGCAGAATGGAAACATTGTCGCCAATGGTTGCCGTCTCTCCAATCACCACGCCGGTTGCATGATCGAGAAAAAAACCGCGCCCGATCCTGACCGCAGGGTGAATGTCAACCTGATACTCCTGCGATATACGGCTTTGCAAATAAAGCGCAAGGTCCCTGCGTCCGGCCTTGTAAAGCCCGTGTGCAAAACGATGGGTCTGCACAGCCTGGTAACCTTTAAAGTACAGGAAGGGTTCGATAAAGCGACTGCATGCGGGATCGCGATCAAAAACCGCACCGATGTCAATACGTGCCCCCGCACCAATGTCTGCATCCTCCTCAAGCGTTTGCACAAAAGCCTTGCGCAACAGACCATGGCCGATACTTTCGTTCTCAAGGCGCGCGCACAGGCGATGCACGAGCGCGCGCTCGAAGGATTCATGACTGAGAATCATCGTCAGCATAAAGCCGCTAATGGTCTCGTCGCCGGCTGCCGCCGCCTCGGCCTCGTGCTGAATACGTTCCCAAACCGGGTCGCAGCTTGCAACCGGGTTCTTGTGTTCCACCTGATTATTGTAGGCCATTTCCTGATACCCTGTTCCTAAAACCCGCGGATGCGATGGCTATATCAATAGCCACCGACCTATAACATAATGTTTAAGCCTTGGGAGTAAAATTTACCAACCCTCATCCTTGAAGCGCGTCATGTCTCTATTAATGACCTGGCCAGCCCACTAACAGAGATGCCCGCTAATAGAGAGGTCCATCTATGGCCTTTAGCGCGGCGGCAGGTAAGTAGTCCTTGGCCTCACGCAGCTTTTCGCGCGCCTCTTCCGCTTCCCGCTGGCGGTTCCACATGCCTGCATAAAGCCCGTCTTTTTCAAGCAGCGCGGTGTGGGTTCCCTCCTCAACAATCTGGCCATCCGAGAGGACAATAATCTTGTCCGCGGCAATAACCGTCGACAGGCGGTGGGCGATAACCAGGGTCGTGCGGTCCCGCGAGACCGCGTCAAGGGCTTGCTGGATTTCCTGCTCAGTAAAACTGTCAAGCGCCGAAGTGGCCTCATCAAGAACAAGAATAGGTGGCCCCTTAAGAATGGTCCGGGCGATAGCAACCCGCTGCTTTTCGCCGCCGGAGAGCTTTAATCCGCGTTCGCCAACCAAAGTCTCGTATCCACCTGGCAGGCGCTCAATAAACGTGTTTATCTGTGCCAATGCCGCCGCTTCCGCAACCGCTTCCGGTGTCGCGTCGGTGCGCCCGTAGCGAATATTATAGGCGATGGTGTCGTTGAACAAAACCGTGTCCTGAGGCACCATGCCGATGGCCGCACGCAACGACTTTTGCGTAACTTGCCGTATATCCTGGCCATCTATGGTCACCAATCCCCCGGCGATATCATAAAACCGAAACAATATGCGCGAGATCGTGGATTTGCCCGCTCCAGAAGGCCCCACAATGGCAACCTTATGGCCTGCGGGAACCTCAAAGCTTACCCCTTTCAGGATTTCCCGATCGGGGTCGTAACAAAAATGCACGTCCTTAAAGCAAATGGCCCCCTGTGTAACGCTCAGCGGTTGGGCATTCTCGGCATCGCGGATTTCCGGCCTTTCATCAAGAAGCGCAAACATGGTTTCAATGTCGGTCAAGCCCTGGCGGATCTCGCGATAGACAAAGCCGATAAAGTTGAGCGGCTGATACAATTGCATCAGCAGGGCGTTGAGCATAACAAAGTCGCCAAGGGTCAGCTCGCGTGCAAGCACGCTGCGGGCGGCAAAGATCATACACAAAGCCATCCCCGCGGTGAAAATCACCGTTTGTCCCACATTGAGCCAGGCCAGGGATGTCCAGGAGCGGGTCGCGGCGTTCTCGTAGGCGGCCATGGACGTATCAAAGCGCCGCGCCTCCATGGCTTCATTGCCGAAATACTTGACGGTTTCAAAATTCAAAAGGCTGTCGATGGCTTTGGAATTGGCCTCGGTGTCCGACGTGTTCATGGCCCGTCGGATGCCGATCCGCCAATTGCTGGCAACAACTGTGAACCAGACATAAAGCGTGATCATGGCAATCAAAACAAAAAGATAGCGCCAGCCAAAATACCAGACAAAGATCAATGCCATTAATGAGAACTCAATAATTGTGGGAATTGAGTTCAGGATGGTAAAGCGCACGATCGTCTCAATGCCTTTGGTACCGCGCTCAATGATGCGTGACAGGCCGCCAGTGCGCCGCGAGACATGAAAACGCAAAGACAACTCGTGCATATGGACAAAAGTCCTGTGGGCAAGCCGGCGCACGGCATATTGTCCAACACTGGCAAAAAGGGCATTGCGAAACTCGTTCAGGCCGATCACCATAATGCGCCCCATTGCGTAGGCGACAATAATCACAACCGGTGTTGCGACAGAGACGACCAGTGCAAGCTCATTGGGGTTGGCGTCAACGTCAACATCAAGGGCATCGACGGCCCATTTGTACAAATATGGTACCAGCACCGTGACGACTTTGGCCAAAGCCATGGCAACCATGGCGATAAGAACCCGGCGCTTGAGATCAGCTCGCTCCGAGGGCCAGATATAGGGCCACAGATTGCGCAACGTTTTCAACGTCGACTGTTCGCCAGTCTGTCGGCTGGCTTGCTGAGAGGCCACCTGAGGGATTGGGAAACTCCGTCTTATACCAGCGGTATTGGCTTTATAGACACGCCGACTGGTGTGCTGCCTTGATAACATACCTCTTTGACGCTAATCCATGAGTCATTGTCAAGGACCCTTGGTATTAAAGTATGCGCACAACGCAGCGCAGCTACAGGGTTGCGCTACTGCCGTGGAAGAGTGAACACCTGTCCCGGATAAATGAGGTCGGGGTCGCGGATTTGATCACGATTGGCGCGATAAATCATGACATAGCGGGCACCACGCCCGTAGGTTTTGCGTGAAATACGCCACAGACTGTCGCCTCTGCGCACGACTGTACGCCGGATAGGGGCAGGCTCAACAGCCGCTTTGGGGCCTGCATCGACCGCATCTGCACGCCCTTCATCGTCGGCTGTATCAGGAGCTGCGGCAATAACGGTACGTGGTCTTGTTGTCACAGCCTCGGCGCGGGCGATGACCCGTCCATCCGCATCAATCTGATCGGCCCGCAATGTGTGTTCGCCCGGAACCAGAGCGCGTGATAAACTTAAGGTCCAGTCACCGTTGCCGTCAACATTGGTCTCGCCGAGAAAGCGATTATCCAGATAAAGCCGGATACGCGCACCCACCAGGCCTCGCCCTTGCACATGCAGCGTTCCATCGTCCTCAATATCGACAAGGCTGATCGCGATTGTTGCTTTTTCCTGCAATGGAGCAGTTGTTTCAGCTGGCGCGCGCAAAATCGTGCTGGGACTTCCCGGAACATTGAGAACGATCAATGCCTCGTCAACAGCGTGAGAGGGCAATTGCACCGTCACCGACTGCTCGGATACAGTGGTCTGCCCGCTTAACGGGTCCCTGGCGCGAAGGGTCAATTCGCTCACCCCAAGGTCCAATTGCCGTGCCAGGGTCATAGCCCAATCCCCGTCCCGATTAGCGGTAGCGGTGCCGGCAACCTGGCCATTTGCATAGAGCGTAACCTCGGCCCCTGGTGCCGCACGACCGGCAAGGACGGCTTCGCCCGTGGGCAGCAGGCGGACAATATCAAATGTCGGTGCCGGCATTGAAACGGGAGGTTTAACGGCGTCCGCGGCTTTAGCGGTTTCAGCGGCTTTGGCTGCCTCTGCCGCCGCTGCGGCCGCAGCCTCTTCTTCGCGGCGCCTGGCGATGTCCTGAAGCGTCTGCAAAGACTGTTGGGCTTGGTCAAGCGCCTGTTCCGCTGTGGCCACAGTCTCGGCCATCAGGGCATAAGTACGCGCAATAAAGTCATGGCCGGCGCGGACGTTACGCAGGTCATCCTGCGTGGGCGCCGACTTCCCACCAAGGGCTTTCAGCGCCGAAAAACGCGACTGGATATCATCAAGTTGGGTGCGCCCTTGTGCGCGTTGCGCGGTGATGACCTGACGTGCCTGCGCGATCTGATCATAGGCGGAGCGGGTATCATCCGTACTGGCGCGCAAAGGTTCGGCCTTGTTGAGCAGGTCGCCGCTCAGGGCTTCCAGGTCCGTTAGGCGGGCAAATGATTCGTGAGCCTCCTCATCAAGTCCGCCGGCGCGCGCAACCAGGCTCCGCAACGCCTTGCCTGCGTTGTTTTCATATTCAAGAAACCTGGCCTCAGCCTCCTCGCTAACACGGCGGAGCCGCGCCTGGGAATACGTCATCAGCGGGTGTAGCTGCTTAACACGTGGAGCATTGCGCTCAGCCTGCTCATACACAGCCTGCGCCTGGCGCATTCCCTGCGGCGTAAGCACATCCTTCGACAAAATACTGGCTATTGTCTTTTCCCCCGCCATGATTGTTCTGGACAGCGCCTGTGCTCTTTGCACAAGGTTGCGCATATCGCGCCGGTGATTTTCGGCCTGTCCCAATTGCCGCCGTATATCGACCCCGGGAACCGCCTGCGCGCGCGCGTACAGATGTCGCACGACACCATGAGCGTCGTCGAAGGCTTTTTCAAGCTGTAGCCTATCCGCGCGGGCATCCTTAGCAAAATCCCGAACAGCCTCGTGCCATCGGCTTGTGCGTGCTCTTGCCGTCTGAGCCAGGGCCTCCAGCTTGGCTTCGACAGGTCTGGCCACTGCATTGATCTGCTCCATTAATTGGCGTCCATCGACATCGGCAGCGCTGATCCGTGTGCGCAATTGCTTCACGTCACTAAGTAAGCTTTCAGCGCGCTGCGCAAACGCAACATTGGGTATAGCGGTCTTCGTCTCGCGTTCCAGACTTCGTATTCGATTGCCGGCATCGCGATGCTGATCTTGCAGCTGATTGGTTCTGACAGAAAATGCAGATGCAAGGTTCATCGTCTCCCGCATGGCCGTGGCGAGATCGGCATCCTCGAAGGCCTCAGCGTTCGCAACATGGGCTCGCGCCGCGGCAACGCCCTCTTTCGCGTAATCGGACAGGCTCTGCAAAGCCTTGGCAAAGCCTGCCTGTTCGGATTTGGCAGCGCCGATTGCATTTGCCGTACTTTGCTGTAAGCGCGCCTTTACGGCATCGACGTTTGCGACAAAAGCCTCGGCACCTTTGATCAGGACGGCAAGCCTTGCCTCGGCCTTTTCGTGCAGCTGCTTCATATTCAGGGCATTGGTCTCGAGTGTTCTGGCATGGGCGAACGCGCGTACACTATCCTGGGCTCCAATTTGCGGTTGCCTGGAAATCGCAAGCAAGTCATTGAACTGTTTTCTATTGTTGGAAAAAATAACGCTTGCGTCATCGCGAGTGGCGCGAAGCTCCGCCGCTATTGCACGCAGGCGTTCTGACTCCGCCTTCAGCGTATCATCACCCACCTCGCGTGCACCAACAGCTGTCCGCGATGCCAGGCCCGTGCCCCTTACCGCAAATTCATCGATGCGTCGAAATACATCGCGTTCGGCATCCACCACCTGTTTGGCCAACAATACCAGATTAGCAACCGTTTCTGCCGCCTTGGCATCGGAACCGTTGTCTGCGCGATCTGTCGGATCCGCGGGTTTTGCAGTCCCCGCGGGTATGGTGGCCTCATCAGGTGTTTGTGTCTCCGCGGGCTTTGCTGTATCGCTCGTACTGGTTTCAGGAGCTGTTGGGGCGCGACCGGCTGTCTCGTTTTTGCCAACGGCAGAGGGGCTCGGCTCTTGTTGCATCACCTCGGCCTGGCGCGTCGCGTCAACCCCAAAAAAACCGGCTACGCGATGGCGCACCCTGTCGTTAACGAGGATCAGCAACAGTCCTGCGAGGAGGAGAAGAACCAGAACCCACAATCCGGTACGATAATGCTTTTTCATTGTGCTATTATACCTTTGTCCGGTTGTAATGGGACATCTCTATTAACGAGCATCTACCTGCCCGTTTCCCTCGCGGGCTGGCCAGGTCGCAAATAGACGCTCAAATGACTTTTACCTGGCAGTTAGCGGTTTACGCCCTGCCATATGCTATATAGCCAAAGCCCGCATTTTGATGTATTGAGCGACCTGACGACACAGACGGGCGTAACTTATCGCCAAATCCTGTAGAGGTCTACAGGGATGGCTTAAAAATTGCTGTTCAGGAAGACATTCTGAATGCAATTACAGGCTGTATTAGGCGAACAACAAATAGTTAGACGCGTATTATGTTAACATCAATTTGCGTTTATTGTGGCTCGGGCAAGGGTGTGGATCCGGTTTTTGTTGAAGCCGCAGAGCAACTTGGTCGGGATATGGCGGCGGCGGGCCTGCGCCTTGTCTATGGAGGCGGTTCTGTCGGACTGATGGGAACAGTTGCCCGTAGCGTTCTTGCAGGAGGCGGTAAGGTTACCGGCATCATTCCGAGGTTTCTCAAGGACCGCGAGCGCATGCTGAGCGCGGTGGACGAATTGATCGTCACCGAGGACATGCACGCGCGAAAAATGACCATGTTTGAAAAGGCCGACGCCTTTGTGGCGCTTCCCGGCGGCGCGGGAACCCTGGAGGAGCTGGTCGAGAACCTCACCTGGTCACAGCTGAGCTGGCACGACAAGCCAATCCTGATCGCCAATATCGGCAACTATTGGTCACCGCTTCTAGCACTGTTTGAGCATATGCAAGCCCAGGCTTTTATTCGCAAGGAGATGGAACTCGATTATTTGTTGGTTGAGTGCGCCAGGGATATCGTGCCGGCCCTTGAGAAAGCTTGCGCCACAAGCCACGGTCCGCGCCGCCTCAAGGGCGCCTGAGCGGATTGCCCGTCTTGAGCGTATTAATGCGAGAGGACAATAGTGACGACACGCTCTTCATCAGTCTCCGGCGGGTGCTTTTGCGGTTACGTGCGCTACCGCATTACCGGTCCCCTCAAGGAGGCTCTGTTTTGCCATTGTGAAAGCTGTCGGCGGTCAACTGGCGCGCCTTTTACCGCGTGGGGACGCATCCAAAAAACGGATTTCTCCCTAAGTCGCGGCAATATGACCTTTTATCGATCGTCTTTGGGAGTTATTCGTGGCTTTTGCAACCAGTGCGGAAGCAGCGTAAGTTATGAGCACCCCGACAGCCAGGCAGAACTGGACTTTCTTCTCTCAACGCTGGATAACCCGGAGCTTTTGCAGCCGACATACCATGTTCGCGTAAAGGAGAAATTGCCTTGGGTGGAAATCGGCGACGATCTTCCCCAATATGCCGGCTGGCGCCCAAAGAAAAACGAGGCTTCTACGTAAGCGATTGCGTAAGCGATTTTGAAGCGTCGGGCGATTAATTTGCAACGCAACCTGCCGCTTTGAAAGCGTTGTAACATTTCTATGGCATGAAAAGATCGCGAATCTGCCCAACGGCTTTCCATAAATCATCATAGGTTCTGACCCCGGCCTTCCTCAGCAAGGTTTTCAGTTTCGAAAAGGCCTTCTCAATCGGGTTCAGATCAGGTGAGTAGCGCGGCAGGAACAACACGCAACCACCGCGGGCTTTGATGGCTTGCGCCGCACGGGGGCTTTTGTGGATATTAATAGCGGTTAAAAGTGTACGGCGGCGCCGAGGCGGCCCTCGTAGCGGGTCGTGCCATCGCCAAAATGCGCCTCGCCATCCATGAAAAGCGATGCCGATCCCCCTAAGTTCGTCGACAGCCGCGCCCCGATAAAGCCCGTGACCTCACCGTCATCGCCCCCCGGCGCAAAGCTGAGACCCTGCCCGGCGATGGTCACGGACACATTGTCCGCATCGCCGGAATACGCCTCAACCCCAACCCGCGGCGCAACCGAGAACGCCCCCCAAGACCTCTCAATGGCCACCTGAACGCGGCCGCCAAACAGATTGACATCGCGATCCCCTACGGTCAATTCACTCGCCGAGGCCCCGGTCGGGCGCCCCGTCTCCGTGTAACCGTCCAGCGACAGATGCGCATAACGCAGGCGCACACTGGGCATGAGCGTCATACCACCAACGGTAACATCCGCCCCCAACGCCACCTCGGGAGAAACGTACATGCCATCGTAAGAGCCCTTCGCCAGCCAATAGCCGTTGCCCCCGGGGGCATTGTCCATCACCAGCCGGGTGCTGTCGTTATCCAGCCGCCCGGCGCTCAGGATTAGCCGCGCGTACCACACTTCCCGGGAGTAATCCGCATAGACCCCGCCGAAAAACGTATCCGTGTCGACGGTGCTGCTGTGATGCCCCACATTCTGGCTGTTGCCGCTGCCGATTTCCAGATCGCCTTTAGAGTAGCCGGCGAAGGCACCAAGGCGCAGGCCGGAGAGGGATGCCATATCAAGGGCCATATCAGCGCCAAGGATACCGCCGTAGAGTGCGTGGCTGGCATCGCTATAGATCCCTTGCACGTCCACGTCACGATGGGAGCCAAAGCCCTGCGCCCAGATACGAAAACGGTCCTCCGAAGGGGGAGCGGCGACCGGATCGGCTACCGGATCGGCCACAGGGGCGAAGTCATCGCCGATATCGGCAGCGATTTGCGCTGCATGTAACGCCCCACGCAAGCCGGCGATAACCCCTGGCGCGGCACGGGAGGCGCGGGAGGCGTCGAGATGGGCGTGGACGGAATTGGAAATACCCGCCGTCAGGTCATGCAATTGCTTATCGGCGTGGCTAAAGGCGTTGGGATCGACCACCACAACATAAGGATTGTCGGTTGTGGGGGTAATGGCGAGATAGAGCGAGCCGTCGGTATTGATGGTCTTCGGTAGTCCGCCTGCGTCATCAAACGTCACCACGGTGCTGACGCGATTGTGGAAATTGAACGTCTCTTTAGCTGCAACATACTGGGTGTTGCGGCCGAGTGTGACTGCACGGCTAAGCTGCACGAGGCCAATGAGGCGGGAGTTGGGCAACAGGGTGATAGTGTTTTCATCATTGGGGTTCCGAACAAGAATATAAATAGCAAAGCTATCCGCTCCGCTCACCCGTATAAGGCCGCTGTTGACGATGGTGTTGTCTTTGCCGGTGACAACGATACCGTGGGCTTCTTCGTCGTGTACGATGATGGCGCCGCTGTTGATCAGAGTGTTCTTGTCCCCAAGGGCAAGGATGCCGTGGGCCTTCTCGCCACGTGTGGTGATGGTGCCGCTGTTGATCAGGGTGTTATCTTTGTCGAAGGCAAAGATACCGTAGGCACTCTCGCCGCCTGTGGTGATGGTGCCGCTGTTGGTCAGGGTGTTATTGTCGCCCTGGACAAAGAGGCCGTCGGCATTGTTGCCGCCTGTGGTAATTGTGCCGCTGTTGGTCAGAGTATTCTTATTGCCCTGGGCATGGATGCCGTCGGCTCTGTTGTCGCTGGTGGTGATAGTGCCCCTGTTGGTCAGAGTATTCTTATTGCCCTGGGCAAAGATACCCAAGGCATCGTCGCCGCTTGTGGTGATCCTGCCGTCAGGGCCCACGGTCACGGTGCTGTTGTCGCCAATTACCCAGACGCTGTGTGCGTTGCGACCGGTGGTGACGATCATGCCGTTAACGTTGATGGTGTGCCCGCCACCTGTGCCTATGCGCGCTGTGCCATCAATGCCGATCTGATCGCGAGCCGGTTCAATCTTGACACCTTTTCGGAGCCCGCATTTCCCGTTTGCTACAACCGTATAACGCGTGCGGGGGGTTGAAGTCCTGATAGGATTATTCGCATCGCACGCTGTCTGCGTCTGCGCCCGCGCCGGGGCGACGGCGCCGGGGGCGGTTGCAATCAGCGCCGCGCCGCCCATCATCGTCAATACAAGGGCGGCAAATAGCCTCACATCGGTTGCTCCAACCTGCGCAACCGGCTCAATCGACCCCATTCACAATATGCTTTAGTGTTTATTAGTCGCATACTGTCTCGGTTCAAAAGCCGCCTTGGGGTATTGAAAAGATAACCCTGTTTTGCCATCAGATTGTCCATGCATCTGGTTTTCATTTTAATGTCTCATGTTCTATCGCCCATGACTGGTCTACTATGCGTATCGAAATTTATGTGCCTGGTACCACGCGAATGCAAATGCTATAATAAGTAGTATTTTACTATTTATATCATTATGTTGCTAGACATACAACCTAAAAGCAGATACAACGGCAGCTTTTCCTTGTATCTGGACACTCAGCAACATTGCGTCTTTTTGCATGATTGATGATTCATACCAAGGGCTCATGCATTGGCGTCAAACAGGTGTGTATCAAGGCCCCACCCCAGCCGGCGTGTCTATAAAGCCCATACCGCTGGTATAACCGGGTTATTAAAGAGGGATTTATGTTGCTGCTTATGTCACGAATTGCACAACAACTTTTGAATGTAGTGAGATCAGAACAGATTCATCGGTCAAAAGTAACCAAACCACCAACCTGCGAGGCCGAGAAAGGCAAAGAACCCCACAACATCTGTAACGGTGGTCAAAAACACCCCCGACGCGATCGCCGGATCAATGGAAAATCTATCCAGAATGATCGGGATCAGGATCCCCGCAAGTCCGGCAACCACCATATTGATGATCATGGCCAGGGCCAGTATCCAGCCCAATTGCGCATTAGCGAACCAGATCCATGTGAGAACACCGGCGATCACCGCAAAAGCGGTTCCATTGAGAAGCCCCACCAGGGTTTCCCGTGTCACAATCCGTGCGGTGTTGAAAGTATCAATGTCGCGCATGGCCAGAGCCCGAACCGCTACGGTCATGGTCTGGGTTCCTGCGTTTCCCCCCATGGAGGCGACAATCGGCATTAACACCGCAAGGGCCACCATTTGTTCTATTGTGGCGTCAAACATCTTGATGATAATGGAGGCGAGAACCGCGGTTATGAGATTTACGAATAGCCATGAAAACCGGCTTTTCATGGTTTCTGCGACACTGCCGGAAATATCCTCATCCCCCACACCGCCAAGGCGCATGAGGTCCTCGCCAGCCTCGACCTGGATAACATCAACCACGTCGTCGATCGTCAAAATGCCAACCAGGCGGCCACTGTCGTCGACCACAGCCGCAGACACCAGATCATAGCGCTCAAACGTGCGCGCGGCTTCCTCCTGATCTTCCTCGGCCTTGATCTGATGACGCGGTTCGCTCATGATATCGCGGATTTTTGCCGTCCGCTTGGCGCGCAGCAGCCGGTTCAGCGCGACAGTGCCGCGCAGGTGATAGCTGGGATCAACGACAAACAATTCATAGAATTCTTCAGGCAGATCGTCTTGCTCGCGCATGTGGTCGATTGTTTGACCCACCGACCAAAATGGCGGAACCGCAATGAAATCCGACTGCATCCGCCGTCCGGCCGTATCCTCCGGATAATCAAGGCTGCGTTTTAACGCAATCCGCTCAATGGCCGGTATGCGCGCCAGGATCGATTGCTGTTCCTCGGCATCCAGATCTTCAAGAATAAAGACCGCATCATCAGAGTCGATATCACGCAGGCCCCGCGCGATCACATCATTGGGCAAACGCTCCAGAGTATCGACGCGGATGCTTTCGTCCACACTGGTGAACGCGGTATAGTCAAAGCGCTCTCCAGCAAGTGTTACCAACTCCGTCCGGTAGTCAGGTTTTAGCGCTGAGAGCAAGTCGGCAATGTCAGCCTCATGCAGGTCATCGATCAGGCCACCAATGCCATGGCTGTCCTTGCGCTCTATGGCATCAATGACAGCATTGACAAAGACTTCGCGCAGGGCTCCATCCTCGTCATGCAGGCCATCTTCGTCGATGCCGGCGGGGGCCTGTTGGTGGTCAGTGAGTTGCGTTTCGTTGTCACGCTCCATGGGCATCACTCCTTTTGCGTAAAAGGCCATGAGGGGCCCAGCCGCGTTGGCCCAGATGGCGGCGGTGCGGGCCGATGGGCGCGACGTTGAGCCATTGCGCAAGCTCGCCCAAATAGGCCGCAGGCAATCTCCAGTGACGGGCCGCGGGAAGTACCGTGGCCTCCATGTAGCACCGAATGGCCCGCCCCCCTACGGCCCATGTGTTCGGAACATAGGTGAGGGCGCACCAACGCCCTTGCGGGTTTGAGACCTCAACAACACTATGGTGATACCGTCCCGCGCTCACACCTTCGTGTCCATCAAGAGTTGCAACGCCCTCGCGTGTTAGGCTCCACAATACCCCGTAAACGTGCCCCCTTGGCAGGGGCCGAATGGCAGCGGTTCCTCGCGGGTTGATAATAAAAGACCAATCTGAAAGGCATGCGGGTCCCAGCGCTACTGCATGCGGGCACCGATGCTGCATTTGTTGCACACACATATTGGAGCCATAGGCAAAATAAAGTCGCATGGATCGTTATTCCTGATTATTGCGCAATCCGCATGCCTCTTGCGTAGCGGTCGGGTTGACTCAAGTTATTGACAAAACCAGGAAATCCATGGTGCTACGGGTGAGTGGACATGACACGCTGGGAGCCGATCTCAAGGGGTCCACGGGCCGCTTCAATCTTGACATCGATGGCAATAGTGCTAGATCAGCATGGGCTTCGCTTTAGCCATTTTGCCCGCGGCATAAGCGAAACCCATAAAGCTGATCGCCCTGAAATCCATAGCAAAATGCGAGAAAAATACGGCAATGCCCATAATTGCCATTAAGCGTATTTTGCTATAGTCCTTTGCTTTGGTAATAACCTGTCGATTGTGCGATCGCCTGGATAAGCCTTTATTTGGTTATGGGGTTTAGCAGACATAGTGAAATCAAACAATCATTGAAGAAAGCCGATTATGGGAGTCTCCACTCGTTGTCACGTGCCCACATGAGCACCACTCCTTTATTGCGCCCCAAACCTGGCCCTGTGGAATTCGGCATTCTGTTTGCCTTGGCACTCGTTTGGGGCAGTTCTTTTGTGATGATCAAGCTGGCTATCGCGACCATACCGGCTGCGTCCACGACGGCGGGACGATTGATTTTGGCAGCGGTGATTTTTCTGGCCATTACAATGATATCTCGTGAGCGCGGGCGCCTGGCAACGCGCGAATGGGGCTGGATCGCAGCCGCTGCCGCGCTTGGTAATGCCTTGCCCTTTTTACTCATTAGCTGGGGACAAGAGGTTGTTGATGCGGGTATTGCGAGCATCCTCATGGCGGTGATGCCATTGTCGACAATTATTATGGCGCATGTGTTTACCCGGGACGAGAAGCTTAACTGGCGCAAGGGATTGGGGGTTAGTCTGGGAATGGTGGGGTTGATTGTTCTGGTGGGACCGCAAAACCTGGGCGGTCTCGGCGATGACATAATCCGTCAGCTTGCCATACTGCTTGCTGCGATATCCTATGCGGCGAGTGCCATTGTCATGAAACGTCTGGTGCATCTACCGCTCAACAAGCTGGGCGCTGCGGTCATGAGTCTATCAGCGTTGATGATCGTCCCTGTCGCTGTGGTGTTCGACCAACCGTGGTTGCTACAACCTAGCATGCTGTCCCTTGTGGCGGTGGCGGTGCTGGGTATCGCGGCGACGGCATTTGGGATGATTTTGATGTTTTTGCTTGTCAGGCGCCAAGGTGCGTCGTTTTTTTCACAGATCAATTTTCTGGTACCCCCGGTAGGATTTTTTCTTGCCGCGTGGCTCTTGAGTGAACGCCCGGGGCTCAATGCCTACCTGGCCCTTGTGATCATCCTTATCAGTATCGCCATCGCCCGCCGCGGTATGGGTACGCGCTAGTTGTAATCTTTCAATAAGTTGTTCTCAAGGTGGCAGGTCTCAAGTCAGGGTTACTGCGCCATTGCCGCCAAGAAGGCCATATCAGACGAATGGCCACCTGCACCCGATGCATTTACCGAGGACAACCTGTTGAAAGCTCACAGCTAGCGCTTTTTGGACCCCACCAACGCCTCCACCAGGGGCACGACTCCAGCGACGATTCGTGCAATTCCCTCGGGGTTTGGGTGCATACCGTCGTCGAGGTTCAAAGAAGGGTCCGCCGCGACGCCTTCAAGAAAGAATGGATAAAACGCCACATTATGCTTTTGGGCAAGGGTTGGATAAATGGCATTGAAGGCCTGGCCGTAAACCTCGCCCATGTTGGGAGGTGCCTTCATGCCCGCAAGCAGAACCTTGATGTTGCGCTGTTTGAGACGGGTGATCATGGCATCAAGGTTGGCGTGGGTCTGCACAGGATCAATGCCCCGCAGGGCATCATTGGCACCAAGTTGCAGGATGACGGCATCGGTTCCATCGGGCACGGACCAATCGATGCGCGCCAGCCCTCCGGAGCTGGTATCTCCTGAAACCCCCGCGTTGGTAACTGTCACCGGGCTTGCAAGGTCCCGCGAGGCCAAAACCGCATCAAGCTGTTGCGGAAAGGCCTCATCCGGTTGCAAACCGAAACCAGCGCTTAAACTGTCACCAACCACCACAATGTGAAACGGTTCCGGTTCGGCTTTTGATGCGTCGTGCGCACCGGCTTTCCATACCGTCGCAAACAAAACAAGGCCAATCATAAGTGCCAATGACAACGCGATCCCCCGTGCAGGATGCGTGGATCTAATCTTTAACAAAGGCCGTTTCTTTCCATCGCTTGGCATTGCCATCCTCAGCATGTTGTATGGTTCGGGACTTAATAATCACACCCCAGTTATGGATAAGGGACTTTTCTCGCACTTTATCGGTTTATTCTCATGTAAAGGCGCTACCAGCCATTTATTTGATCATAAGCCATAACCGGCGGCTGCGGTGTGTCAGGGGCGGCTTGTGCGGAACTTTGTAGGATGCCCGGATATCACGCCGCATCAACAAGGGCGCGTCAACAAAACGATTCGACATTTAATGAGCCTATTCACCGCGATACTTAATAGACCGTGCTTCCGATTTGACAACCTTTTCCGCGAATTTGATGAAATCCCGCAACCTTGCGTGTTTGTAGATTTAATGGACCCTTAAACGAATAGAATCCACGGTATCACCTTGGCTTTTTTTTAAGGACAGGTCTTTACCCGCCATTTAAGCGATCAATGCATTGTTGCAGGCGTAAACACTGTCGGCAATCGGTCTTGCCGGTGGATAGCAGGATCATACGGAACGCTTGAGACAAACTAACGGGTTTAAGGCCACGTGCTTATGGCCGCCGACCCATTGACAGTAGCAGTAAGGCGCAAGCGGCGTCGTGAGAAAAGATAAAGACATGAGTTTAGGACATTCCCATAGAGCAATTGACGCTTCTCAGGTTGCGGTTGCGGAGCGGTTTTTTCAACTGGGCCTGGCCTGTGCCAATGGCAAAACCCGTGACGATGTTTTTGCCAAGACCACCGGGCAAATTGACTATGTCGCGGCTCACAAGTGGTTCAATCTGGCGGCTTTGCAAGGCAGTCGCGAGGCCGCGGCACATCGCCAGGAGATCGCTGCTATGATGAGCAAGCGCGACATTGCCGCGGCCTTGCGCGCAGCTCGGGAGTGGATGAACCAGCACTGATTATTGCTTTGGCGAGTGATAGTTGAACAAGGCGAATTTGCAATAATGTTACATGAATTGTGGATACTTAGTGGATAACATTAATTTATACTGTTATCTATATATATAAGAACCATAATTTTTAAACTAAATGAACTGGCCGTCTATTGTATATTGTTGCAATGGGCGGCTTGTGTTTGGCGTCAGGCGTTGCACTCTTTTGCGGGTTATAACAGCTGGAATTATCCAGAATGGGGGTCATATAGCAAAGCGCCTTAAGTTTGATTCGCTGCGCGGTTACTTCTCTCAACGAGCTTTGAGCATAACGACCTGATCTTTCGCAGAAGCCCCCTCAGCGTCGGTCGCTACTTGTTCCAGAAGATATGATCGGAATTCAGTTGCCAGGCTATATTTAAGCCTGTTGACTTTGGCATAAAGCCGAAGACGGACCCCACAACGAAAGAGCGGCCTCCGAAAAGGCCGCTCAATCTGGTCGAGCAATTGAGCGAAAACGTTCTGGGGGGGAAACGTATCTCACTCTGCCGACGCAAACCTTAAGTGAAGGGAATCTGTCTGATGCTTACTAAAGCCTGTTACAAACACCCTTCCAACTGCGTTTAACCTATTTCGCGGAAACACTCGTACCACTTGGTATGTTTTTGCTTATTCCCCAAATGAGCAAGAATCAGTACCCCGAATGTAGTGAAAACTATCCCCGAAATCAATATTTTAACGCGCCTACGGCAAAACAATCCTGCCCTGCCATCAAGCCGACATTCATTTTCTCTTCTTTTTGCGCGATTTGATGAACTTGTCAAATTCATCGCGATCGCGCGCCTTGCGCAGATTATAGAGGAACTCTTCGAACGCTTCACGCTCAACGTCAAGCTGCTGGCGCTCTCTTTCCAAACGCTCAAGTTCCGCATCCCGGTACTCATCGAAGGCCGAATTGCCCGTATTCTGGCGCTTTTGCCGCCAATCACGCTCGCGCTCAACAAACCACTCGCGGGCTTTGTTGCCAAACAGGATATAGGCCAGCATGACAAAGCCCAGCGGACGCCAGAAAATAAAGCCAAACACCATCAAAGCTATGGTTGCAGGGGTCCAGGCCGGCCTAAACAACGGGCCCATCAAACGGTCGTACTGCTGCTTCATAGATATGCTATCGTGCGTCATTTTGTTTATACCCTTCCTCTGTGTTCAGCTTATAATATGGGTTTTTCAATAAACCTGTTCAAGTTGGTCAGAGGAAAATTTTAAAATCACATCAATCTTTGAGAGTGATAGGGCGTTTTGCCCTAATAAGTTAAAGACCACAACAATCCGCAATGAGAACATATGAACATATTGAACAGATTGAACATATCAAGAGTAAGCAAACCACGGACGTTTGTGGTATAACAAAACCATGCTAATACCGCAGACACGTCTCTTCAGTTCAATTATTGATCACTATTTTGTGATCACAATTGGCCAGGCCGTCAATTGACATGACACGTTCTATAGCAAAATGGGTACACCTAAACGTATGCTGATCTAAGGTTGCCGTCGCGCCTGTGACTCGGCCAGTGCAATGCCTCCCAAAACCAGCGCCAAGGCCAAAATGTGATAAAGGTGCAGCGCCTCCCCCAGAATCGCAACCGCAAGGAGCGCACTGAACACGGGTACCAGAGTGATAAACAGGCTGGCGCGGCCAGCACCGATCGCCTCAACAGCGCGCACGAATAATGCCTGAGAGATGATCGAGGGAAATATGCTCACATAAGCAAGAATGGCCCAACCGAACAGGGTTGGCACCACGGCGCCATCACGGACCATCGTCCAAACGAGAACCGGCAGCGCCGCGAGACTTGCGCCTATCATGGCGGCGATCAGAAAGCTCATCCAGTGAATTGACGGTCGCCAACGCAAAGAAAAGGAATAAACCGCATAGGCGAACGCGGCGGCGATCATGATAAGATCGCCACGGTTGACATTGGCGCTCAACAACTGCATGGGCGCCCCCTGAGTCGCGGCAATGACCACACCCGCCATCCCCATCAGTAAACCAACCACTTGCATCAGCAGGGGGTTTATTCTCAAAACAACAAAGCTGATGGTGAGTACGAACATCGGTATAGCCGATTGTTCGATGGCCACATTGACGGCGCTCGTGTAGTGGAGCGCGGTGAACAGCCCCAGGCTAAAGCCGGTGAAACCAATCGCCCCAAGCGCACCAAGAAGGCCCATATGGGCGCGAATGACCGGGAAATCGCGGTGAAAATGTCGCGCGCCAAGCCCGTAAAGAATCGCCCCAGCACATATCCAGCGCAAAAACACGAGCATGGCCGGTGTGATTTCACCCACTGCCAGCTTACCGGCGATGGCATTGCTGGCCCAAAAAAGGGTGGCGATTACAAGCAGCGCATAAGGTTTTTGCAACAACCAGGCAAATGTACGGCGCGCGAAAGATTGGCTATTAAGACATGACACGCGCTATAGCAAAATGCGTTTAATTGGATTGATGGGCATTCTCGTGTTTTCCTCGCATTTTGCTATAGATGTCAGAGCGATCAGCTTTATGGGGCTCGCTTTAACCCCGGGCAAAACGGGTACAGCTAACCCCATGCTGATCTTGTGCAAAATGCGTTTAATTGGATTGATGGGCATTCTCGTGTTTTCCTCGCATTTTGCTATAGATGCCAGAGCGATCAGCTTTATGGGGTTCGCTTTAACCCCGGGCAAAACGGGTACAGCTAACCCCATGCTGATCTTGTGCAAAATGCGTTTAATTGGATTGATGGGCATTCTCGTGTTTTCCTCGCATTTTGCTATAGATGCCAGAGCGATCAGCTTTATGGGGTTCGCTTTAACCCCGGGCAAAACGGGTACAGCTAACCCCATGCTGATCTAGCGTCGTGGGGCTTTGGCGCGGCGGCGATGATGCGGAGGCTGAAAAGCAAGCCGGGCATGAAACTTACAATAGGCATTGTCCTCGCCAGCATCGCCGCCACAAAAATAGAAGTCATCATCTCCTGGGTCACCAATAGGCCACTTGCAGGTTTTCTCATTGATTGTGAGGATGGAACGCCGCTGTGCCACGGGGATTACAATCTCTTCGGTGCCCGTATCCGGCTCAGTCTCATAGACAACCTCCTGTTTGAGCGCCGTCGCCCCAACAGTACCGTAGTTGGCGCGATAGCGGGGTGTGCTGGGTTGACGTTTGCGCGGTAGACGGGCGCGCGTTGATGGGGATTTGCTTTTGGCGCGTCCCGCAAGGCCTAGCCGATGGACTTTGCCAATCACCGCATTGCGTGTCACGCCACCGAGTTCGGCGGCGATTTGCGATGCGCTCAGGCCATCCGCCCATAGTTTTGCCAATATCTTGACACGATCTTCTGTCCAGGCCATGCCCATTCCAACAATTCAAATGCTCACGCTTTCGCGATCAATATCCGAACCCGATTAAGAACCGATCCGGACTCGCGATCTCATCCATCGGCATGCATCGGCGCGCCAGTGCTGCCGGACACATACGGCATTACAAATGATCATCAGCGGCGTAACAGCCTATAATAGCCGGACGCTTGCAAACGCTGTTCCTGATTTCCAAATTTGTGCTTTCCAGGCTGTTATGCACTTTGAGCCCCTATGGACGTGACTAATGGCCAAAATGCGCTAAACGATCAGGTCCGCCGCTGTGAAATCGCAGGATTTCACATAGGGAACGCTACAATATGGGGTGACTCTCTGGCAAGAGTCCCGCGCCATAGGCAAGCGCTTATCCCCAGCAAAGGTCTGTGAAAAAGCCAACTTTTGTCTTCACTGGTGCGAAAATGCAACACTGGACGGGGTCCTGCCAAGGTAAAATAACGCTCCGCAGACCCTTTGATGGCTCAACTGGGCACGTCTATTAAGACCTGACACGCTCTGGCCCGCCGCTAATCGATGTCTCCACTATCACGGTCGGCAAGTTCTCCCACCAGCGCCTCAAACTCGCGGGCCTCGCGAAAATTGCGATAGACCGAAGCAAAACGTACATAAGCCACGTCATCAAGATTGCGTAAACCTTCCATCAACAGGCGACCGATTTTCTGTGACGTGACTTCGAGATCGCCGGCACTTTCCAACTGGCGCACGACGCCATTGATCAAGCGCTCAGTGCGTTCCGGCTCTACAGGGCGCTTGCGCAGAGCGATCTGGGCCGAGCGCATCAACTTGTCACGGTCAAACGGCACGCGGCGATTGTCGGTTTTGACAACAGTCAGGGCGCGCAGTTGCACCCGCTCAAAGGTGGTAAAGCGACCCCCACAGGCTGTACATTGACGACGGCGACGGATGGTGGACCCATCTTCTGCCGGGCGGGAATCGCGAACCTGGGTCACATCATGGGAGCAATAAGGACAGCGCATAAGTGGAGCCACACCAAAAGTAAAAACGGATAGTCTAAGTTCCCGCTTGTTCCAGAACCGCCTCGACCTCAGCAAGGCTCGGGGGATTGCATCCTCTATAGGCGCAGTTCAACCCCGCGGCAACATTGGCAAACCGCAGGATCTTCGCAAGATCAGCACCCTCCAGTGCCGCAAGGTCTTGTGCGGTGACAATCCCTTGACGGACGAGGCCAAACAACAAGCCGCCTAGAAACGTGTCACCTGCGCCCACCGTGTCAATAACGCCCCCGTTGAGATCATGGGCACCTACGGCAAGGGAAGTTTGCGCGGTTTGCCCCAGCGCGCCCTCGTGCCCCATGGTCACGACGACCAGGGATGCGTTGGTTTTCTGGCGCAAAGCGGTTGCGGCCTCTTCCGGCGCGGTATCTGCGAGAAGCATGGCCAAATCGGCATCACTGGCCTTGATGATATCGGCAAGGGCCAAAACTTCCCGCACATTGGCAAGGTATTGCTCTTTATCCGCAAAGGCCTGGGGACGCAAATTCGGATCAACACAAATCAAGGCCCCGCGGGCGCGGACCTTAGCGATCACTTCGGTCAGAATAGACACATCCGGCTGCTCGGCGATCGCCAGGGTACCGGTGACAAACACACGACACGATGAGGTCAAAACGTCGAGCAATTGTTGTGCGGAAATATCGCGGTCCGCGGTTTCCTGACGGTAAAACCGATAGACCGCCTGCCCACCGGCATCGACCTGCACAAGGGCAAGCGGTGTGTTGCTTGCGGACGGATCAGGCTGCAAGTGCTCAACGCCTGCATCGCAAAGCTGTGTCGCCAGCGCCCGGCCAAAGCGATCCCGCGATAGCGGATAAGCATAGCCGACAGGGTGTCCCAGACGGCCAAGCGCAATCGCGGTATTGAAGGGGCCGCCGCCGTAATGGGCAGAAAAACATATTGATGGCGTCCGGTCATGCCCATCGCGCGCGCGAGCCGCACGCCCTGGCGCATCAGCAGGCTGCTCGATCATGTCCACCAGGGCCTCGCCGGCGACAACGATCATGACGCCATCGTTACATGGCAACTGCCGATTGGCTGCAGAGGTCGCCACATTACGTCTCCAGCCAATCCGCGCAACGCAAGGCCGGCTGCGTCCCCCAAGGCATGATGGGAACCGTCGACGTTGAGTTTTTGGGTGATCCTTCAATGAGTTTGTCCGTATAGGACAGATACACCAGCACATTGCGGGTCGTATCGCAGCCGCGCACGATACGCATTTTTTTGAAAAAAAGCGAACGGCGCTGGCGAAATACTTCGCTCCCCTGTTCGAACTTTTGCAAAAACCGGACCGGCCCGACTTGCCGACACGCAAGAGAGGCATCGGAAAGCTCCTCCGCCACTCCCAACAGGCCGGAAAACCCCCCTTTTTCCGGAACCGTGAAATGGCACGACACCCCATCGACAACGGGATCGTCGATGGCATAGGTGGCCAGTTTATGATCGGGGGTGAGGAATTTCCATACGGTGGAACGTTTGAAGATCAGCTCCGGCTCGCTGCTGCGCGGGCGTGTCGGCGCGCTCGCCTCCACCTGGGCTTGGCTTTCGTTCGTCGTCTTGATCGCTTCGTCGGCGTCGACAGGTGTCAGCAGCCCCAGAACCAGCGCAATGGCCAATGGCCGTGAGACAAAACCTTTTGCATAGATCACCATAGGGGCTCCAATATTGCAATATCATGCCTTGGGAGAGAGGGAGAGGCTGACCGCCTCGGCCTTATCGCGCGCCGCTGACAAACGTTTTCGGACTTGGGAAGGACCAATAAGTGGCAACAGCACCTTTAAATCAGGGCCGTGGTCCTTACCCGTCAGGGCGATCCGCAATGGCAGGTAAAGGGCTTTGCCTTTGCGTCCGCTTTTCTCCCCCAGGGTTCGGGTCCAACCTGTCCATGTCGCCGCATCCCAAGGCTCCGGCGGAAAGGCCTCCAGTGCGCTTTTGATAAACCCGGCATCGTCGCCGCCCCCCGCAGCTTTTTCCCAGCCATCATCGGATATTTCCAGGTCACCATAAACCACATCCATCCATTCGCGCACCTGCTGCAACTGGCTCACGTTGTCTCTAACCGCCAGCCAAAACGGCTCGGTAATCTCCAGCCCCAAGGCTTGTAATCTGGTCGCAGCCAGAGCAAACGGCATTTCATGCAAGGTTCGCGCACTCAAAGAGGCAAGGGATTTCTCATCAAACTGCGCCGGCGCCCTGGACAAGCTGCGCAAGTCAAAAACCTTGGCCAGATCGTCCAGGGTCTGATAGGGCGCGATCTTTGCGGCAGAACCGAGCAGACTGGCCAGGCTGGCGACTGCGGCAGGCTCGATGCCGGCCGCACGCAAAGCCCGCAGCGATAAGGAGCCCTCGCGTTTGGAAAACCCCGTACCGTCGGCGCTGGTCAGAAGGTTGTTGTGCGCAAATACCGGCGCCTTGTGGCCCAATGCGGCAAATAACTCAATTTGCACGCCGGTATTGGTCACATGGTCCTCACCACGGATAACGTGAGTCATGTCCATCTCGATATCATCAACCACTGAAGGCAAGGTATAGAGATAGCTGCCATCAGCGCGCACCAGAACGGGATCGGACAGGGACATGGTCTCAATGGCCTGATGGCCCCGCACCAGATCGTTCCACTGTACCCTCCGGCCGGCAAGCTTAAAGCGCCAATGCGGTTTGCGCCCGTCGGCCTTATAGGCCCGTTGCTCGTCGGCACTCAGCGTCAGGGCAGCGCGATCATAGATGGGGGGCTGTCCTCTGGACAACTGGCGCTTGCGCTTGCGCTCAAGCTCGTCAGGGGTCTCATAACAGGCGTAAAGTCGCCCCTCGCGACGCAACTTATCGGCGACCTGGTCATAACGGGCGATTCTGTCGCTTTGGCAGAAAGTCCGATCGGGCACAATGCCAAGCCAGGCCAAGTCCTCGATAATGGCATCGGCGTAGCAGGCACGTGAGCGCTCGGTGTCCGTATCATCAAGGCGCAACACAAATGTGCCGCCTTGGCTTTTGGCATAAAGCCAGTTCAACAGCGCCGAGCGGGCGTTGCCAATGTGCAGATAGCCCGTCGGGGAAGGCGCAAAGCGAACAATCGGTTTCATGGACGTCAGGACTCTTTTGTCTGAGCGCGCGCATCGCGCCATCCGTTGGTGATGGGATACCGCCGATCGCGGCCGAAATTGCGATGCGAAACGCGCACCCCCGGCGCCGCCTGACGGCGCTTGTATTCGGCAATATAGACGAGATTCTCGATACGTGTGACCAGCGCCCGATCGTGCCCGTGCGCGACAATATCCGAGACACTTAGCTCTTCTTCAATCAAGCCGGACAAAATATCGTCAAGAACCTCATAAGGGGGTAGACTGTCCTGATCGGTTTGATCAGGGCGCAGTTCCGCGCTCGGGGTCTTCTCGATGATATTATGAGGGATGACCTCTCCCGCAGGGCCAAGCGCATCGACGGGGCGGTTATCATTGCGCCAGCGTGCAATAGCATAGACCTGCATCTTGTAAACATCCTTGATCGGGTTGAACCCTCCGTTCATGTCGCCATAAAGCGTTGCGTAGCCTACCGACATTTCCGATTTGTTGCCAGTTGTCACCACCATTGAGCCCAAGGCATTGGACAAGGCCATGAGAATAACGCCACGGGCACGTGATTGTATATTCTCATGGGTCACATCCTCGCTCATTTTTCCCAACACCGGTGTCAGAGTTTCGGCAAAGCCTGCCACCGGCGCCTCGATGGGAATAATATCATAGCGCACCCCAAGGGCCTCAGCGCAGGCTTTTGCATCACGCAGGCTCTCATCCGAGGTGTAATGATAAGGCATCATGATGCAGTGCACCCGCTCGGCCCCCAGAGCATCAACCGCCATGGCCGCGCAAACCGCTGAATCAATGCCTCCGGACAGTCCCATCACCACCGTACGAAACCGGTTCTTTTCGACATAGTCGCGCAATCCCAGGACACAGGCGCGCCAAACGGCCTCATCGCCTTCGGGAATGGCAGACACGTCATCACCCTCCCCGCGCCGCGCCGCCCAACCCTCATCGCCACGCTCCCAAACGCTGGTATGCAACGTCTCCTCAAAGGCCGGAAGCTGAAAGGCAAGGCTGTGATCTGTGTTCAGCCCCAGGGAAGCGCCGTCAAAGAGCAATTGATCCTGCCCTCCCACCTGGTTGCAATAAAGCATCGGCAAGCCGGTTTCACGCACCCGAGCCACAATGACATTCAAACGCGTGTCAGATTTATTTTGGCGCCAGGGGGAGCCGTTGATAACAAGAAGAATCTCGCTGCCGGTTTCCATCAGGCATTCACATACCGACGCCTCCCAGATATCCTCGCAAATGGGCACGCCGATGCGTACACCGCGAATGTTGACGGGCCCCGGCATCTTCCCAGGGGCAAACACCCGTTTTTCATCGAATACCGCGTAGTTGGGCAAATCGACCTTATAGCGCGTGGCAACAATACGGCCCTCATCAAGCACACAGGCGGCATTGTAGAGGTTGTCGCCGTCGCGCCACGGCACGCCCATAACCACCGCCGGCCCCCCGTCCTGGGTCACCCCGGCAAACGTTGCCACCGCCTCGCGACAGGCACGTTGAAAGGCCGGCTTAAGCACTAGATCTTCAGGAGGATAGCCGGAGACGTAAAGTTCCGGAAAGATGACGATATCGGCACCGGCGCGTGCGGCTTCCCGGCGGGCCCGGCGGGCTTTATCGATGTTCCCGGCAATATCCCCGACAGTGGGGTTCAGTTGCGCCGTGGTGATAGTAAGGCGATTGTTGATCATAACGGCGTATGCATAGCCTGACCCGTTGATACACGCAAGGCCAACGTCCTCCATGACAGGCCCCAGGATTATGAAGACGATCAGAATGCGGGAAATAGCACACTGGAAACAAGCGCCACAATCAGGCTGACACCGGCCTGAAACACAATGACGCCAACGGCCAATAACGAAGAGGCAACGAGCATGCGCTGGGCGATCAGATATTCAAGCCGAACCAGCATGACAAAGAGAAACAAACCCAGTAAGCCGGCCCCACCGACGCCGATAAAGCCTGAACGAATCATGAAAAAATAGAAGGCCCCCGCCGCCGCTGTCAAAACATTCGCCCAATTAAAAGCCACAATATAGGCGATATAGTTTTGGCTAAGATCGAACACGCGACTGAACGGGATCATGGCTACGGGAAAAGCGATCCAGGAAAAGGCATACTGAAGCGCGAACGGGAGTGGTGGGGGCGCCGTGAAAACACTGTTCAGGTCGCCCATGGAGGTTTGTACTTGCAGGGCTCCAAAAACAGGCTGCACGAAATAAATGTAAACAACCATAGGTATGCATATTACAATGGCAAAAAAGGACTGCCAAAACCCGTTCACCGATTTGTCAAAATAACGGTGCGCGTCTGGTGCATCCAGAAACAGACGCCATGTACCAACAAGCGCCAGGCGGATAACCTCCAGGTTAGGGATCATGATTGCAGGTCCTGGGCAAAATAGCGCGTCAAAAATGCCAGATAGATCTGCTTTAGCCTATCCAGATCGGTAATTGCCACGCGCTCGTTCGTCTGATGCATGGTATCCCCCACCAATCCAAACTCCACCACCGGGCAATAGTCCTTGATAAAGCGTGCATCGGACGTGCCACCAGACGTGGATAAGGTCGGTGTCTGGCCGGTCTCTGCGACAATCGCAGCGCTCAGCAAGTCCGAAAGGAGCCCCGGCTCGGTTGAAAAGGCCGGCGCTACAGGCTGCTCAATATCAAGATGATACGCAGCCTCGGTATCGGCAGCACGCAGACGTTCATGCAAGGTCGCGGCCAAGGTTTCGGCATTCCAATTGTCGTTGAACCGAATGTTCAGTTTTGCCTCGGCGCGTGCGGGTATGACGTTAAAGACCGTGTTGTCTGTGTACAAGCCGGTGACCTGTATCGTCGAGGGGTCAAAACCACCGCTTCCCGTATCCAGGGGGGTTTTGATCACATGGCTGATCAAGCGTGCCAGCCGATGCACAGGGTTGTCAGCCAGGTGCGGATAAGCCGAGTGTCCCTGCTTTCCGATCACGGACAGGGTTGCCGAGAGGGAGCCCCGGCGCCCGATTTTGATCGTGTCGCCAAGCTTGGAGCAGCTGGTCGGTTCGCCCACAACACATGCGTCAAAACGGTGACCCTGTTGGGCGCACCAGTCAAGCAGCTTGACCGTACCATTGATGGCAGGCCCTTCTTCATCATTGGTGATTAACAGGCTCAATGTGCCGCGAAAGGTTTTGTTAACCTTAAGAAATGCCTGTGCGGCTGTGACGAAGGCGGCGATTCCACCTTTCATGTCCTGTGCGCCGCGGCCATAAAGCACGCCATCGACCTGGGCTCCGGAAAAGGGCGGATGCGCCCACAGGTCCGCACGCCCCTGGGGAACCACATCGGTATGCCCGGCAAATACAAAATGAGGCGCCCCCTTGCCGATGGTTGCGAACAAATTCTCAACGTCCGGCGTGTTATCATCGGAAAACGTCATACGATGGCAGGCAAAGCCCACGCCGCGGAGCACGCCTTCCAGATGGGAAAGCACGCCCGCTTCATTGGGTGTCACACTTGGGCAGCGGATAAGCGCCCGCAAAAGGGTTGCGGCATCAGACATAATGATCCCGTGTTAGCGTTGGTGGCCTTGCCAGTCAACAGGGCATCTCCATTAACGGGCATCACCAACCCGCTCCCCAGTCCCGGGTCACTCCAAGGGCACCATATGTGGGTGGCCCAGGACGGCGGAACGGGTTGGACAGGTAGGAAATAGACGTTTCCGACCCGGCGAATAAGGAGACAGGCACGTAACTTGCATATTCCTATTAGCGTTCTCGTTGATAGGCAATGAGGATGATGAGGATAGGGATGAGAGCCTTGTACCAAGGCTCCTTGCCAGACTCATGCATGAGCGTCAAGTCAGTGTGTTATCAAGGCCGTACACCAGTCAGCGTGTCTATAGAGCCCATACCGCTGGCATTACTTGTTTACGGCAAAATACGGTTATCATTTGTTAAGGAAAAGCGCCATTTTCAGGGGTATTTTAACCCATTCAATATTTTAAGTGAATACAAACGGCCCTGAAGCGTATCACGATATATGCTGTTTAGCACAAGAAATTCGAAAAAACTATGATACTTCGCAAATTGCTTAGCGAGCAACGAGAAATCATTGAAAAAAACTATGGAACCGATCCATTGGTGCTCTTTCGTGCCAGGACGATCGCGGATATATTGGTGATTTTTACTCTGATCAATATTATTTTTCTAATTCTGTTCATTATATTAGATCCGGTTTATTTTGATACGAAATCAAAAATTATATTCAGCCCAACGCTCATGATAATGATTTTGTTGTTTGTTGTGGCGTATCGGTTTTTGTTAAGAGGGAAAGATAGTGTTGCCAAGATTATCATCATTTTTACCTCAGCATACGCAACTTTATCCAGTATTTTTTTGACAGGGGGGTTCCCCCATTCTATCGCCACGCCGGTTGTCGTGCTGCCCCCGATTATGAGTTATTTTCTTTATGGCTCTCGCTTTGGCATGAAGGTTGCCATTCTGATACCGGGTATTCTTCTGACACAATGGGCCGTGACAGCCGGGTTCGGCTTTAGCCTGCCGGATTATTCGTCCAGGACGAATTCAGCAGTCAATATGCTCATGATTTATGGCGTCATGTACTGCCTGACCATTCTCGCCGTGGTCAGTTACGCGCGCTCAAACAGGATTTTGCGCGAGGAATTGGACAAAGAGCGTCTTAATTATGCTGATTTGGCTACCCGGGACCCGCTGACAGGGCTCTTCAATCTACGACATTTTCACTCAGAGCTTGATCACAATTGTAACCAGGCGCTGTCTTCAAACCAAAGCATTGCCGTTTTTTATCTCGATCTTGATCGGTTCAAGGAGGTAAACGATTCGTTTGGTCATAGTGTGGGGGACGGGGTTTTGCGTGAAGTTGCCAAACGGCTAAACCGGTGCCTGGGAGACGCGGACCTGGTTGCCCGTATTGGCGGCGATGAATTCGCCATCCTCATGCAAGGCAACATCGGTCAGACCGGTATCGACAGCCTGCAAAGGCGCCTACACACGGAAATATCACGGCCCATTACAATGGATGGCATGGTTCATCAGATCGGCGTGAGTATTGGTCATGCCATTTTTCCTGATGAGATCGACGACAAGTCCTTGTTGCTGAAAAGCGCCGACAGCGCCATGTATCGCAACAAATTGCTGCGCAAGTTGGAGGCGGCGCCTGTACTGGACATAGAAACGCCTGAGCCGCGGCGTGGATCGTCACGTGTGGCGTGAATAAGTTTTCGGTTTTAGAACCCAACCGAAAATTAAGTTGAGTGATTTCAGTGGTTGGTGGTTCATTCGGGTTAAACAAATGATTCGAAGGAGATCACAAGCCCCAAAACTGAAATCACTCGCCCCCAGCATTCAGTATTCAGTATTCAGTATTCAGTATGACAGACGTGAGCTTCGCTATGCAAGCGATTGCACTGACGCTGAATGAGCACTGATTGAACCATTCCTGTTACCTACTTGCAAGGTTGGCCGTCCGCGTAAGCATTCCATACGCCATATCTGGAACGCCATTTTCTATATTGCCGCAACAGGGTGCCAGTGGGCAATGTTGCCCAAGGATTTTTTTGCCCTTCACGAGCGTTCCATATCATTTCTATCGCCCGCGCAACTTCAGTCTTCTCGATATCATCAACGAAACACTGGTATGCACATCACGGTGGTTTTGTCGTCGTGCGGTTCCCAAGACACGTATTCGTTGGGAAGCAACGCCCAGGGCATTAGATCAGCTTGGCGTTAGGTGTACCCATTTTGTCAGCGGTACAGCGAAACCCATAAAGCTAATCGCGCTCTAAATCTATAGCAAAATGCGAGAAGAATACGGGAAAGCCCCATGGTTCCAATTAAACGCATTTTGCTATAGGCTGGTGTTGGCTGGCAGCGTTGCAAGGTGGTATTTCTTCTCACCCGATGCCCGCCCTTTGCCGATGAGCCAGGCTTCTTCGCCCGGCATAAAGCCGTTGAACAGAAACTGAATCTGCCTGCCTTCTTCTGCGATCCCCATTCCCCCCTGGCAATGCGGCTCAATCGAGACAATGGACGCTTGCGCGTCGACAGGCCCCGGAAAACCAGACTGTCAAACGACACGGCAAAGGACATCCAACATATGGTAATCCTGTACAACAACACGCCACGAAAGTGCCTCGGGAACAAAACACCGACCGAGGTCTTGTTCAACGAAATCAAAAACCAAGGGTGCGGCACTTGAAATGTGAATCCAGCAAACGCCAAGCCCCTTGGTATAAGTGATTGATTTTATTGGAGGGCGCACGGGGACTCGAACCCCGGACCCGCTGATTAAGAGTCAGTACATATATCAACGATATCAGTGTGTTAACAATTGCGGTTTGTCTACAATGGCCTCGCAAATCAATGACTTAGCGGCAAATTGTCTACACTTTCTCAAGCTGCCTGGCAACAACCCTCATGCGTATCAGCGTATTGGCGTCACGGTTATAACGTCGCGTCATCTTTGGATCGCTATGTGCCAACCAGATTGCAGCGTCATCATCACTAACCCCCGCTTCCTTCATCATTGTCGCCATCGTATGGCGTAATCCATGAAGCGTTAACCCCGGCGAAACCAGCCCGTCGCGCTGAAATTGATCGCGGTATTTGCGAAACGACGCACTAAAGCCTGATCTGGTCCATGGGCGGCCTTTTGAGTTTAGACATAGCGGACCCGCCTTGATAAGCGTGTACCGCTTTAATATCTCGCGCAGCGATCCAAGTATGGGGATTCGCGCGACCTTCCCGGTTTTGGAAGTGCGCCAGGTTATAACATCGTTCCGGCACGCCTTGGCATCAAGGCGCAACACATCCCCTATTCGCATACCCGTAAAAAGAGCTACCGCTACCGGCAACTGGATGTGGCGCGGCGGAAGGGTTAAGAAAACAGTTTGTTCATCCGCCCCCCACGGCCTGTTGGCGCGCTGAGCACCCCTCGGGCGTGGTAGCCTCCGCACGCCTTTAACAGTATTGTCCGCCACAATCCCATATTCCAGTCCATAAGCCATTATCGCAGATAATACGGCAAGCGTATAGTTTGCCGAACGCCAACCCATTTCCTGGGCCGCCTTATCCCGCAATCGGGACACAAACGGGCGCGTGATGTCGATAAGCGGCATGTCCGCAATTGGGCGCAGAAAATTCAGATAACGCATATAGTCTTGGCGTGTTTTCTCGGCCAGGTTACCAAAACGGTCTGACTGTCGATACTCAGCAATTAAAAGGCCGAGGGTGCCGGGCAGTATATCGCTGTTCTTCTGTTCGTGATGTTCAACCGCCCGATTGTATTCGGCGAGAAACTCCGGTGAACCAAATTCAGCGAAAAGCCGCTGGCCACTAGGGCGGTAATATGTGTACCAAATACCGGATTTTGGGTGTCTGTACCGCTTCACACCACGCAAACTAACGCGAACCACTTAGTTTTCCCAACCAATCTATGCGACTGTCCTCAGTGCCCCCGCTCAATCGATCCAGCCATTCATCAAGTTTTACGCGATCATAGCGCTTAATGCGCCCAGCCAAAACAACGCGAGGAACCGGGCACACCTGCTTGAGTATCGCGGGCGATAACCCACAGTACTCAGCCGCCGCCTGCGTATTCAAAAGACGCGGCGTCAGGCTATCAGCAATGGCGTGGCGTTTGGTCATATCAACCTTTACCTGCGCGCTTGATCACGGCCTACCGGCAACGAAGCAAAATCGGTATACATATTTTCACCCATTTCCATTTCCATTTCAGTACCCCCTCAATCAGCCCCCTCTCGAAGACGCCAGGTAATCAAGTGCCCGGTAAACGGCAGTCCGTGCATATGTTGAAACCAATCCAGCATATCCGAGGCGTCAGCAAAGCCATCTGCGAGAGCAATTTCCTGCAGGCCAGGCCGCTCCTTAAAAAGGGTAATCGTCTCAACGCTCGTACACACCGCGTCCCCCAACTTTTTGCAATTGGACGTTCGCTGTCCTGTGTACAATTGTAACAGATCACCTTTCTTTATACGGCGCTTGCGCGCCTTTCGGATCGTTTGCGTCTTGATGCCAGCGCGAACCGCAACGGCAAATCGGGTTTGAAAATTTAACGCTACCATCCAGCAAACACTCCATAATGCTGTCGGGAAGCCGGTACATTGTTACCGTATCCGCGTCCATAACGTGGTGCGGGCGTTGCACCCTCGCGCAGATCGGCCCCGCGCAGAGCTTTTGCGCCTTTGACGCATAATGTCCCCGCGATCTGCTTGGGCCTGTTGGCTACCCTCTGGTGCCGGTTTGGCCGGTCGCGTCTTCGGCGGGTGTGATTAGAAATATTGCATAGTGAAATAATTATGTCAATAGAAAAATTTCTGTCTGAAATAAAATTCTTTCCCCCGCGCCAGAACCACGCTATATTGGGGTCGGATGGTGATGCGAATTGCGAGGGCGATTCGGGTTTTGGTAAAGAAGGATTCAAATGTGTCGAAGAAAGATAAAGGACAGCGGGTTATGACAACTGATGAACAAAAATCCGGCTGGCGGCCCATCGAGACGGCGCCAGATTCCAAACCCGTGCTGATCGTGGGCGGCGTTCTGCTGTCCCGCGACGAGACGACCAATATTATTGTTGATAGTCCGCGATGGCTGCGTGTGCCGTTGGTAGCGTCTCGATATGTTTACAGCATTAGAGATTATGGAGCGGATTTCTATTCAGAGGATGGCCTGACAACAAGCAGAGACTTATGGGAGTTGCCCTACACAAAATCTGTTGCGATTTTCAGGCCGACAGGCTGGGTGCCGTTGCCAAACCCAGGCAACGGGCGTTACCCCCGTGGGGCGGGTGTGGGGTTGCCATAAATTTGCTTTGATATAAAATAAATAATGAAATCAGCAGGTGGGTTGAGGCGAAGGTGCGTTAATGGCCAATAAAGATGGTATCAAGATAGCCTTGCAAGACAATATTGTGCCTCCTGAAAGCGATATCATCATCAATATTGACTACCAGGAGGCAGACGAATCCGCAGCCCGTGTTTTTGATATCGCAGCCGACTTAATCCGCTCCTTTGAAGACCTGGATCGTATATTAATAACATCTATTGCTTCTGAAATTTCCACACAAATAGTGTTGGAAGACCTGGAGAAATCCAGTCTTAAAATATTTTTGAGAAATATTTTGCGCGCGACAGATGATCAGGCGCTTAAAGATTTGGACTGGAGGCCGCAAGTCGGAAAATATCTTGTAAAAGCAAAATATGCCGTGCTTAGCTGGCTCGATACCGATGATGAGAAAGCGTCCCCTCCGGATATTAAGGATTTGACAGAAGAGATACTGGACCTTGCAAAAAAAACCGATGTTCGGTATCTGCCTGATTATCCAACACTTAACCCTGCCAGGCTGGCGCAGCCGCTTGATCAAATTCAACGCGCGAAAGAAAAGTTCAAAGAAAATGAAAAATTGACGATAACGCTTGATACGGAGGAGTATTCTGTCGATTTGGGATCGATCTGGCTTGCGACAGAAAAGTTGGATTTGAATGCGATAGAGCAAGAACTCGCCAATGAAGCGGAAATGGTCCTAATTGTGCGCAAACCAGACTTTTTGGGGCAAGCTCAATGGGTATTCAGGCATGGAAAGTCGACATTTAACGCCCGTTTTGAGGATGAGAGTTGGCTGGAAGAATTTCACAACGCCGCGCATGTCCTTGTCCCTGGCGATGCGCTTCGTGTAAGGGTTCGGTTTGAGCATAAATACGATAGTAAAGGTAATTTGAAAGAAAGCAGCCATATTATTGTGCGGGTGCTTGGCATTATACGTAATGTAGCAAAGCAAAAAGAGATGTTTGATAAATGAATTGGGCGTTACCCTCGGGGGGCATGGGATGGGGTAAGGTGGGAGAGACGGCCCTGTCGGGGAGGCCTTGGTTAATGAGTTTAGGCTATTTTGATTGACGGAGTGGGTGGATTCTCATAGAGTAGCGATGAAAGGACTATGGCTATGGGTGGATACACCGCACACGATATTGAGTTGGAAGCCAACATTGCTGCTTACGAAAAGCTGAAAGGCGAGCTTGAACGCTACCATATGGGTAAAATCGCCTTGCTGTCAGCTGGTAAGTACATTGAATCGTATAATGATTTTGAAGATGCATATAAAATTGGCATGAAAGATTTCGGCGCTGGAAAATTTTCTTTAACAAGAATAGGTGAGAAGCCAAAATTTCTGGGTATCGGGAGCTTCGCTCTTTAAACCCCATGCCCTGCTTCACAAGAAATATCGTCGATAAACAGATTCTGCTTGTCTGCAATGTCTCTATCGCAAGTCATGATGGAATCGTCGATGGCGATCAAGCGACTATAGTTAGCTGTTCTGCACTATTGGATACTGGGGCTACTATGACAGGTATCTCTCAGGAAATTATCGACAAGTTAGAACTGCAATCCGTAGGATGGTAACTCGTACACGGCGTCAGTGGGGCTGCCCGGTGTGCGCTATACAGCGTCGATATTGCTATCGCCGTCACGGAATTTCACAGCGGCCCACAGGGTACGGGCACATCAGAGGGCGCAAGATATTTCAAAAATATTGTGGTAACTGGTTTACCGGGCGCAGATTGGCCGTTCGGCGTATTGCTCGGAATGGACATCGCTCAACAATTTCACTTCACTATCCACACAGGAGATCAGTTCACTCTTTGTATATAGCCTCGACATGCGGCGACAGGCCGCACCGGCGCGCACCCCCTATTTCTTCACCCAGGCGACGGGGCGGGCCCAGACGACTTCGGCGTCCTCAAGCGGCGGCGCGTTATAGCCGTCCAAAGTAAAACGGCCCTCTGTGCGCCCCCGGCGCAGGACTTTCAGCAGGGCTTGCCCGTTGCCCAAACGCAAAACGCATTCGCGACCGACAAGATCATCCACACCCACATTCCTGTCGCTAAAAAATATCTTCTGGCCGTCGCGATAAGCGGGATACATGGAATCGCCTCTGACCTCGACACACCCAACCGGGCCGACTATGGGCACACCTTCCACATCCTCGTAATCAATCGGCTCACCATCTTCTGGGGGATAGATTTCGTCCCCCGCCCCGACATAACCGAACATCGGAACGCGGTGAGTGCCATCAAATAGATCACTCGGCCGCACATTTAACGCCTCCGCTATCGCCTCTAACTTTTCTATGGATGGTGCACGCCCATCGACTCCTCTCTCTAATAGGGACAGAAACGGTTGGGAGATATCGGCAGCGTTAGCCAACGCAATTTGCGATATTCCTCTCTCTTCGCGAATTTTTCGAATCCTAAACCTCATAGGCACAGACTGAGCTATCTTGTGCATATTGCAATTAGCTGGGTGTTATAATATTTCGCGAAGAAATTTTTCTTTCTTGACAAAGATATTTCATGGTGCAATAGTCTAGTCATGAATTCAGATGTGCGAGACATATTGGCGGGGCAATCACAAGTGCAGATCGCTAAATCGCTGGGGATTAGCCAGCCGTATTTGTCCCTTATCTTAGCGAGGAAACGGCACCCTTCCCTCGCACTCGCTATTCGAATTGAGAAACTAACCAACGGCGCGGTACCTGCGACATCGTGGGTTGATTCCGCCCCCCAACCTTCGGCACCGGAGGCGGCGGAATGACTTCTTCACGCCAGACCCAGTCCGACGAGCAACGTTGGTCCGTAGGCGATAATGCCGCGCCAGATGGCGATTACGAGACAGAGGGCGCCCATAAAGAGAAATATACGCGACCGAATGGTCGGAACGCGCACGAGACGGTGGCCGTGGAAAATACCGCCAGGGGCGGGTCTCCAATGATGAATGCGCTTCAAGGCATCGCTTTCGCCACAAAAGATGAGAAAGCACCCTGCACCGAGGAACGACAGAAACATCCGATCGACGCTGTCTGGCGGAAGGAAGAGCGCGGCCAACACCAAAACGACTCCGATTACGCCAGCCATGACATGCCACCTTTCTGTGAACAAGCGGACAATACCCGCAGCCCCAAACCCGGTGTTCAAATCCATGTGGCTCTCTCCAAAACAGGCCATGTGGGTCGCGCGCTCGGGGTGTGCGATCTCCCCGGGCGCGTATCGCAATCTTATCCGGCAATCCCACCCGTGGCAACAGAGGCGGCGGAATGAGGCGCTTGTTACACCACAATCGGAAGGGCAAGAGATTCTTCGTCCGGGATTTTCACCTGGCACGTTCCGCATGTCAGCCCAACGTAGTCCGGTCTTTTGTACAACGGCGATATTACCTGTTTATTCACGCAGTAGGGACAAATGCTGTGCTGGGGCTGCTTGTTGCTGCGCGACTTTTTCAACGTATACACGACGTTCCCGGTTGCCAGCGTTTTCATCTTATATCGCTTCATCTTGCGCTCAAATGTCTGGAGCTTGGTTACCGCCTCTCGAACTTCCTCCAACTCCTGCTTAAGACTTATCTGGGCGTCACTGGCGGTCAGGAGCTTTTGGTGAAGGTCCACGATCACTTCGGCGGTGTCCGCGTCAATCCCCTTCTTATCGACGAGGCCTTTGAGCGTCTTCGCGAGCGATACGCCCTCCGCCATCGCACCTGTCAGGGATTTGAAAGTCGTGGAAGCAGTCGAGATACCCGCAACTATATCGCTAATGGTAATCATGGATATTCTCCTCCTCCAAATTCGCTAAAGCCAGCCAATGATAACAAGCCAAAGCCCCCAGGTAAAACGGAGGCAGTGGAATGAACGACATCCAACGCACATACGCGATCCTCTTGCTGGTGGCGACCCTTTATGTCGCCGTGCTGGTGAGCGCGCTTATGCACGTTCGATAACCCCACACCGCCGACCGCATTTTGACCCCACGATGCGGCGGCCCAGGACGGGCGATTTATGGGCAATTCATCGCCCGTCCGAGTCTATAGCCGGATACGCGTAACCAGTTCGGCGCATGCAGTTTAGTCAGTAGCATTACCTGTTTTGCGTAACAAATCTTCCGAATCCCGGAATTTTGACGAGTCTGCCTTGATCGCAGAATGCGTCAATATAATCAATTGTTTAGGACAATGCGAAACACAGGTTCAGGCAAAATTATGGCGCGCTGCACAACTCACTGGATTGCGCGAACAGACGATACGCCGGATATACTACGGCGAGCGCTCGCGCGTCTATGCCAGCGAATATCTGGCCATCGTGGCGGCGCACAAGCGCTGGCAGGAACGCCAGGAGCGCTTGCGGCAACACCAGGCGCAGATCGGTCAGTTGATCGGTCGGTTGCGCAACACGGACGCGGATTTTCACGCCCCCGACATCGCCGCCCTGGAGGCGCTTTATGACGGGGGCCCCTTCGACACCGCTTGATCCGGTCGCCTTGGACGCGCGCCGCTTCGTCACATTCGGCGATGCCACCCTTGATATCAAAGGCCGTCGGCTCTTTAGCTCTGACGACGTAACAGACCTACGGCGGCTGCAGGTCGCCATTTTACACATCCTGATTGAGCGCCACCAAAAAGATAGTGGCCTTTTTATACCGCCAGAACGCCTGGCTGACGCCATTTATGACAACGACATATACGCCGGAGGTTACAAAGGTCGCCGTGAACGACCGTCGCTCCCCCTGGCGCATTCCATCAAAAAACACGTTGCGCAACTGAGCAACACGCTTCGGTGCACCAATATGCACATCGAAGACGCGGGCGTAATGGGCTATCGGCTCCACTACATTCACGCAAGCCTTGAGGGGTAAGTTATTTGATGAGCGCACAGACCTTTCACCTTCCTAGGCCGCCGAGCACCAATACGCTCTATCGCAACGTGACGCACGATGAGAGAGTCCGGGCGTGGCGCCTTGGTAACAAGCTGCCCGGCCGTTTAAAGACAGAGCGCTACCGCACATGGCTCAATGCCGCAGGCTGGCACGTGAAGGCGGCACGCCTTGTGCCGCTTAAAGGCAATATCAAAATCGATATTCTTGTGGCGCGCAAGGACAAGCGGCGGCGCGATCTCGACAATCTGGTTAAGCCAACCCAGGACTTGTTAGTGAAACACGCGATTATTGAAGATGACAGCCTGATTGATGAATTGCATATCGCCTGGACAACATCGGCGAATGCTAAAGACATGGTCGTTACCATCAGCGAGGCGGCGTGATGGCAGCGATGGTTCAATCCAGTTCCAGCGCCTTGCGCAACGTGGCATTGAGCCGCGTCTGCCAGCCTTTGGGGTCGGGGGTTTTCAAAGCCGCCAGAATGTCCTTATCGACGCGCAGAGTAACACTATCTTTTGTGCGTCCTGGCGGGCGGCCACGGCGAGCCTTTTTAAAAAACTGCTCATCCAACTCGTATGTATCGGGATCGCTCGCAATCCCTTTCATAATAGCCTCTTCCTCTTCATCCGTATTGTCACGGATAACGGGCGGTTTTCTCGCCGAATTAATCATGATGAAATTCCTCTCGCCATTTTCTGATTTCAAATTTAACCGCGCGACGCAGAGAGATTACCCGAGTTATATCGCCACGCTCGGTGGTAACGGCAACAAACAGATAATCGCCGATAGGTCCGATAGAGGCGGTTCGTTCCTCTCCTTCAGTAAATTCAATTTCGTGAATCAGGGAAAACTCCCAATCGAAGCGATTAATCTCAGAAAAATCAACGCCATGCTTGACAATATTGATTTCGTTTTTCGCTTCATTCCATTCATACGTCATGCATTAAATGTAGTGTCATTTATTGCAAATGTCAAGATTAAATGTCATATCATTTATTCAAAGCATGTCCCCCATTTGACAAACGCTGCTCTTAGGCATATGGTGTTCATGTCGCGGCGCACCGCGACCGGGATTGACACCCCGTCTGTCTCTAGGCGCTCAGACCGCGCCACATATGCGCGGTTTTTCTTTTATGGGCTGGGCGTTCAGGACCGCGCAAGCGGGCCGCACCTAGAGGCGGTAGTGTCAATCCTGTTCGTCTCGGCCCGCTTTTTTGACACAAGGCGAGCCGGGGTTTGCAAATCAAACTCTAGGAGGCTCGCCATGAGCACCATTATACGGGACGACTCCGTCCTTATCTCCCCCAATCTCACCACCACGTCAACAACGGTTGCCGAGAAATTCGGCAAGCGGCATGACACCGTTCTGCGTGCTGTAGATAACCTTGAAGTTCCTGATGGTTTTAACCGCCGCAATTTTGTGTCCGTTGAATATCGCGATGCAAAAGGCGAGCAACGCCGCGCCGTCGAAATGACCCGTGACGGCTTTATGTTGCTGGTCATGGGCTTTACGGGCAAGAAGGCCATGGGCTGGAAGGTTCGCTTCCTCGAAGCCTTCAACGAAATGGAGCGGCAATTGCGCGGCACGGCAATACCCGCCCTTAATCCACCACCATCCACCTATGAAGCGCCGTACATACGCCGCGATGAACTCATTGCCGCCCTGGAGGGGTATGCGAGCGATGTGTCCGGCTCCATCGGCCCCCTGCAAAAGCAGATCGACGATTTGCGTTACCTTTCGGCGCGCCTTGCACACCTGGCGAACACGGAACGGGCTGCCAAACGTATTGCCGAGGAAATGAGGGGCCGGTCATGAACGCCACTGTTTTACACCTTCCCGCTGATCTTGATCGTGAAAACGTTCAACTGCCACGCACCTATAAAGATGCAAAGACATCCTTGGCGCAGTGCCAAAAGATTGAAGAATGCAAAGATTGGGCGGACAAGGCAGCCGCCTTAGCGAGCTATGCTATGCAGGCGGGTGACCAGTCGCTTGCTGAAATGGCCCGGCGCATTCAAGGGCGCGCCTATCGCCGCTGCGGCGAGTTGCTCAAAGAGATAGAGCCAGGTGGTGGAGTGGATAGTCAACGAGATCATCTTACGGCATGGCGATATGGTGGCTGACGATCCTTTGTTTTATCAAATTTGCGCCCGCAAACATGTTGAGCGGCTGGTACGCCGCTGTGTCGGCAAATACGACGCCAACCCAGGGCAACAAGATGAGAACCTTGTTCTGCCCGGCTTTGAGCATTTGCAGATCGCTTATTCCGTTGAGCGCAATGGCACGCGTATGCTGGTGCCTGTCGGGCAACTCTCCAACGCCGAGCTTGCTGCGCGTGCCGATGAATACAGGGCGATGGCAAACGGATGCAAAGCCCATGCCGCTGAAATAGAAGATTACATTCGGGCGCGGGGAGAGGCGGCGTGAGTGGCCTTAAATTCACCCTGACGGAAAGCCAGGTGCCAGAAGTGCCGTGGTCTGCCGACGGCACCATGACCTGGGCCGATGCCTTACGCTGGCTTGTCTGCGTCATGGACCCTCTCGACAGCCGTCTCGGGTTTATCGCTGGATGCTTGTCATACGAACTGAAGCAAGGGGCACTCACGCCAAAGCAGGCAGCGGCGTGCAAGCGGATCACCGAAGCAATCCTCGCTGATTTTCATGACGGCATTCTGGTTTGCCAGAACCAGCCGGACAATGACGAAAACGATTTTACCGGCACAGATGCCCAAAGCCCTGCAAACAGAAAGGACCTGCACTGATGAGTGTGTACGCAATAACATGGGCAAAAAAGCAGGTAATCCCTTCTTCGACGGCAAAACTTGTTTTGCTTTGTCTTGCCGATTACGCCGACGAGCACGGCTGTTGTTGGCCATCTCAGCGCACCCTTGCTGTCGATGCCAGTCTTTGCGAGCGAACGGTGCGACGGCAATTGAACTATCTTGAAAAGGCGGGCGTCTTGTCCCGCCGCAAGCGCACGCGACCGGACGGTACAAGAGCCTCGGATGTTTGCTACCTGGCGCTTACCAACATCACCTTGAACGATCAACCAGCGGACTCTGTGTCCGGTGGTTCGGACAACCATCCACCGGACTCTCAGTACCAATCCACCGGACTCTCAGTACCAATCCACCGGACTCTCAGTACCAATCCACCGGACTCTCAGTACCAATCCACCGGACTCTCAGTACCAATCCACCGGACTCTCAGTACCAAATCCACCGGACTCTGTGTCCGGGCATGAACCGTCACTAGAACCGTCACTACTACACGGGATAACGCGCGCGCGCGAGGAAGGTTTAGAAGGAGTTGGTTCACAACCTAACCCCGAGCCACTCTCGTCCGAACCCGTCGCGCCGGACGTTCCGGTCGAACCGGACGTTCCGGCGCATTCGCAATCTTCCCAACCTGATCCTTCCCCGCCAGGGCAATCGCCCCCACCTCGTCGGGCCAGGGTGGAGCTTGACGCGTTGGAGACGCAATTACGCGCTGCTGCAGGAGCGGCGTTGAATGCAGCCGCTCCCAGCCTGCTTTCCCTCGCCGATCCACTCAACTGGATCGACACCCAGGGCTGCGATTTGGAGCAAGATATCCTTCCCGCCATTCGTGCCGCCTGCCAGAACCGCCCCCCGGGCAAGGTGCGGACATGGAACTATTTCACGCAAGCGGTGCTTGAAGCCCGCGCTCGCCGTCACTCACCAAAGAAGGAGATTGAGACCATTGAACACCAGTCAAAACCAGTTGGCAACAATCGGCAAAGCGCAAGCGATAGACGCATCCAGAACCTGCTTCAAGGCACTGCTGCAGCTGTCGAGGACTTCGAAGCTCGACGCTGCGCAAAGGCACGACTTGTCTCAAGCCGCTAACGCGCTTGATCGTCAGGCCTCAGCTAGAGAGCTCGGCGAAATATGCGCCCGCATCATGCTGAATTTTTCTGGCCGCGAGCGCGCGGCAACGGAGCAGCGCTTGCTGACCAACGAGTGGATGGAAGCGCTGGGTTGCCAGCCGATCGGGGTTGTGCAGGCAACCTACGAAGCTTTTCGAAATGGCACTGATCACCGTTTGGAAAAAGAAAAGGGTTTTCTGCCGTCAACCGCCCAAGTCAGCATTGAAGCTGCCAAACAGGCGGAACTGTTGCGGGGAATGATCGCTTATGCCAGACGCTTGGCGCATTATGAAGTGAAAAAGCCGCGTCCTGATCAAAGCGCCCTTCCCCAGGAGGCAAAATGAGAGGAAGGCTGGAAAGCATATGTGCATTGATCGCCCTCAATGGTGGCGAGTTGATCGGGTATCACCGGCTGCAGAACACAATGTACATTCTCGATGCCTGCAGGGTCGGCTATGGCTTTGAATTTTTATACCACTATTACGGGCCTTTCAGCGACGATCTACATGCTGGGTTGGAATCAGCCGCCGCGCTGGATTATATCGATGCCGATGAGCACACTACCGATAGCGGTCATCGGTATAAGGTTTACACATTAACGCAGCGCTTCTCTCCTCACTTGGCCGAAAGCGAAACGCCGGATGTGCGCGAGAAGCGCGCGGAAATTCTGAAGATATTGGACGGGAAGGAACACGACAGTATTGTCGTAGAACTTGCCGCCACGGTGATGTTTCTGCAAAAAAACGGATATGAGACTGATGAAAAAGCTTGGGCGGAAACCAAATTGCGCAAGTCCGCCAAGGCCACGCCCGAGCGCGTCGAAATAGCTAAACAGCTTTTGCGCGAACTATCAGGGATGGCAGCAATATGAGCGGTAGCGTCAACAAGGTCGTTCTGGTGGGTAATCTGGGGGTGGACCCACAAGTTAAGCCTTGCCACGATCTGATCCCGCCCGAAGTGATCGCGGCGCTTGGAACCACCCTGGCATTTGGGGCGGCTAAGCACGGCGCGCGCGATTGGGAAAAAGGGTATTCGTGGGCGGCCAATGACGCGGCTCTGGAGCGCCACCTCAACGCCTGGCGCCGGGGAGAGACCCGCGACCCTGAGAGCGGCCTGCCGCCCTTGTGGCACGCCGCCTGCCGTATCGCCTTCCTCATCGCCTACGAAGCGCGCGGGATCGGGGACGATGATCGCGGAGGTGGTTAATTGGTCAAAGCACCAAGGCGAAAAGGGCGGCGTAAGGGCCGAGCCGGACGTTCCGGGCGCCCTTCCTCTAAGGGGCCCCAGACCGCCGCTGACCGGCGCGCGGTGGTCGAGACGGCGGTCGCCAGTCCCTATGGGCATCATAAGTCCGATAAGGTCAGGCGCGTTGCGACACGCCTTGACAGGCTGTTGGCCCGCGGCGTGATCAGTGCGCGCCAACACGCGGGTGGCACGCGCTACGCCAACGACGTGGAGCGGTGTATGATTGGCTTGGCGCGGGCGATGGACCCCACGCGAGTCAAAGTGGACACCTCTTTGCGCAATACCGCCGGTATTACGGAGGCGCAACTGGACGCCATGTGGCGGGTCAAAATGGTGCGCCTGCACCTGAAAGGGCGTTTAAGCCAGGTGGCGCATCTGGTGTGTGTTGACGATTTGTCCATCCGCAAAATCCAAGAGTGCATGCGGTATGATTATCCCCGCAGCGGACGCGGGCGGAAGCGCGCCGGGAATGACGTGCGTAAAGCGCTTGACGTTTTGGCGGAGTTTTACGGCCTGACATGAGCGGATAGAATATTTTAAGAATATTTCGCACTTGATTTTGTAAACTTGATCTGATACAGTTTCGCAATAATTTAGTCAAACCGAGGTTTAAATGGCCAACCCCGAAAAAAAATTTGTAGAGCATGTTTTAGAAGACGTGCAAGAGCAAATCGTGTCGATTATCCTCGCGGCCTGGGACGACTGGAAAACCAGCCCGCATCCCGGAATATGGCGCTGCAAAAGGAGCCGAGCCAATTTTTTATGGGAGCAAATTATTGAACACGCTCATAGTATTTTTGGGGAGACACCCAGAATCAAAATTCTTGAAGGTCAAGAAACATTCAACTTTTTGGTCAAAGAATCCGTTTTGTTTCGTTTTAAAAAGGCGAATGGATCTGGATTAACCGCCAACGTGCCGACGCAGTTGGCGCTTGCTTTTCATGATCATAAGCAGGATTTGTTTGGTCCCCACAATATTCGGCGCGTTGAGGTGGTTTATCAGCTTAACACGCTGGAAACTGAAGTTGCTGATATTCTTGTAGTTTGCCGCAATGGCGACATCGTCGTATGGTCATACAGTCTTCTCGACGCTAGCTTGAGTGTCGGATTGGCACCACCGTTGCCAATTGCCCCTCCTGGCGAAGCCGCTAAGCGCCTTGTGCGCCCTCGCGGCAACGTTGCAGACCACAAACGCAAGAATCGAGGCCAGTAATGCCGGGAACGTTTAACGCAGGCCTGCTGCGCATCGCGCGCCAGGCAAGAGGATGGAGTCAAGCAGAACTCTCGCGCCAGTCCGGTATTTCACAAGCCAAGCTGTCAAAGCTGGAGAACGGTCTCACTAGTCCAGCAGATGATGCTATTCATTGCATAGCTGAGGTCCTTAAATTCCCAGTATCATTCTTTTATCAAGAGGATCGCATAGCGGGGCTTCCTGTAAGTGTCCATCCGCTGTACCGAAAAAAGGCAAGTATTGGCAAAAAGCCCCTTGAGAAGCTTGAGGCCCTGCTGAACATACAACTGCTGCATCTGCGACGATTATTCGCGGCCATTGAGTTTGAGCCAGAACTGGTTTTACCAAAGTTGGAAGTGGATGACTATGGAGATGATCCTGAGCGCATTGCTCAGCTTGTACGCCAAACGTGGCTCGCGCCATCGGGCCCTATCATTGATCTTGTCGGATGGGTAGAGAGAGCAGGTTGCATTGTAATCCACTGCGATCTAGCAGGTCTTTCAGTCGACGGCATTACCATGCAAATGTCGGATATGCCTCCGTGTATCTTTTTGAATCGGAACCAACCCGCTGACCGTCAGCGGTTCAGCCTTGCACATGAACTGGGGCACATTGTTATGCACAAAGCTCCATCCCCCACCATGGAGGAAGAGGCAAACGCCTTTGCTGCAGCTTTATTAATGCCTGCTCGCGAGATCGGTTCATATCTTAATCGTAGATTGACAATCCAGCGCCTTGCCGCTCTAAAACCAGCATGGAAGGTATCAATGGCGGCGCTTTTATTCCGGGCAAAGACAATCGGTGCCATCACGGCGAACCAGAGCCAGTATTTGTGGCGGCAAATGACAAAAATGGGTTATAGGCAAGTAGAGCCGCCTGAGTTGGATTTTGCGGCAGAGGAACCAAGTATTCACCCCGAGATAATTTCCGTGCATATCCAAAATCTTGGTTACGATATGAACGATCTTTGTGCGGCGCTGCATTCGTTTGAGGATGATGTAAGGCGCATGCATCCGTTGCCGGCTCGTGTTGACAGGCCAAATCTGCGGCTTGTGCATTCCCGTGCTTGACGGCGGACCAAAAATGCACTAAAAGTCATATCATCGCACGAGGCGTCGCTGATATCGGTTATTTCGATTCGCGGCGTTTTTTTTCGCCCACCCTATCGCGGCCAGTCCTTGGGGCGATAGCCATCAAGATAGGCCTGCATCAAGCGAACCATGCGAGACGCCGGTTGCCGATGCGTTGAGCGATCCGGTGCCATTTCCATGCGCCGCACCGTTTGTGCATCTGTTTCAAGCATGCGGGCGAGATCAGCGACAGACAGGCCCAACGCATGCCGGGCCTGCCTGATATCCTCTGGCGTCATAGTAATATTTTAGAAAAAGCAACACCGGCAACAATAGCCCCAATAATTACGGTAAAGGGGTAGAACCAGCGTTCGCGGTGGATTTTAGCGGCTTCCGCGTTAAGCTTGGCCGTTTCGGCCATCAAGTTAACAATCTCCGCGCGGGTTTTGTCGTCAGCTAATCTTTGCTCAACTTCGGTCATTTTGAACTCTATCTCCTATGTGGCGGGGACTTAGCCCCTGTTGATATAATCAATATATGGGCAAATGCCCATAATGTCAAGAGGCATAACAAAGTCCGTGCCGACATACACACAGCTCTTGATGTGTTGGCAGAATTTTACGGCTTGGCGTGAGAAAAACGGAGTACTTCTTTATTTTCTGAAGACTCATAAACTGTTAAGGTACACACATGGCTGAGACTCGTATCGAATGGACCGACACAACATGGAATCCGGTAGCAGGTTGCAAAATCATGTCGGCTGGCTGCACGAATTGCTACGCCATGCAGATGGCGCGGCGGTTGGAGGCTATGGGAGTTGAAAAGTACAAAGGTCTGACACGTAAAAGCGGTCGCCGGATCATTTGGAACAATACTGTCCGATTGGATGAGAAGGCACTGGACATTCCTCGCAGGTGGAGGAAGCCGCGCAATGTGTTTGTCAATTCAATGTCAGACCTGTTTCACGATCTGGTCCCGGACGAGTTCATTTTGAAGGTATGGAAGGTTATGTTTGAAACTCCGCAGCATAGCTATCAGATTTTGACCAAGCGCCCTGACAGAATGGCGAAACTGGTGAGCAATAAGATTGACACTGTTCTTACCAATGTTTGGCTTGGTACCAGCGTTGAAAACGTCGATGTGGTTTCCAGAATTGACGAGCTTCGACAAGTTCCGGCAGCGGTTCGGTTCATTTCTTTTGAACCTTTGATCGGCCCGGTCGGACAAGCCAGTTTGAAAGATATACATTGGGCTATTGTTGGCGGCGAAAGTGGAGCATCCGCCAGGCCGATACAAGAAGACTGGATTGATGAGATTCATGGGCTATGCCGGGAATACGATGTGGCATTCTTTTTCAAGCAATGGGGTGCATGGGGCGCAGACAACAAAAAACGATCAAAGAAAGCCAATGGTAGGCAATATCGTGGACAAACATGGGATGAGATGCCTTCTGTATCTAACAGTATGTGAGGGATTGTATGGTTCATGTGCCTTACAAATGGGCTGATGGAGCGGTTCTAAAAGAGCATTCACAAAAGTAGCATCAGGTACTTCGAAAATATCTTTCAGAATATCTACAAATTCGATGCTGTATTCCACAGCAATCAAGATTTAGATTCGCCGTAGTGGATGGTTTCGCTGGGGGCGGCGTTTATCAGGGCGGAGAATCTGGCTCACCGCTCATTTTTCTGGAATTGCTGCTTAAACAGTCAAAGGAAATAAACGTGCGGCGCGCTGCTGGAGGCATGGCGCTGATAAATTTTGAATGCCTGTTGATCTTTAACGATCCCGACAAAGACGCGATTCAAATTCTGCAAGAGAACGTGGCTCCGCTTATCGTAAAGTGCAACACAGCCAGTAATCTTGTTGTCAATGTCAGAATAATGAACGAGGTTTTCGAAACGGCCTATCCAAAAATAAAAGAGCGGCTGGCGCAGGACAAAGTCACAAGAAACGTGTTTTTTAACCTGGATCAATGCGGTAGTTCACTTGTCTCGCAGTCGACCATTACGAATATCCTGACGACTTATAAATCTGCTGAAATTCTGCTCAGTTTTGCCGCTCAATCCATGCTCACATTCATGCCAAAAAGTGATTCCGCGAAGCTGAAAAAAACATTGGAACAGCATGGTATTGATCAGAAGCAAATTGACGACATTTCTACCGTTGCAAGCAAATGGGAATGGAAAGCTGCAATCGAAAGACTGATTTTTGAATCTTATCGAAAGTGCGGCCCATATGTCAGCCCATTTGCAATTAACAACCCAGACGGGTGGTTATATTGGCTATTACATTTTGCCAATGAGCCAAAGGCTCGGCAGGTATACAACGATCTTCTTCATGACAATACTGGTGTACAGGGTCACTATGGGCGGTCAGGGCTAAATATGCTCACCTATGATCCAAGAAACGAAGGACAGTTTTATCTCTTTGCGGAAGATGATCGGCAAAAAGCTCGGGAAGAGCTTCGCAACGATATTCCAAAGGTTGTTTCGGAGTTCGGAGACACGGTATCTATGGCCGACTTTATGCGTATCGCTTGTAATGAAACGCCCGCACACTCAGCGGATTTGGCTCAGTCAATGATTGATAATCCCGACCTGACAATTCAAACCGAACACGGCGGCGAGCGTAGAAGCCCAAACGGAATTCGCTCGACTGACACTCTAATTTTAAAAGCTCAAAAAAGTTTCATTTTTATGCCGCCAATGAAGAAAAAGTAGGTACTTGATGCACGTGAATTTGTGCTTAACTCATGCGCCGCTTGACAGGGGACCAAAAATGCACTAAAAGTCATATCATCGCAAGAGGCGTCGCTGAAATCGGTTATTTCGATTCGCGGCGTTTTTTATTTCCCAGCACCCGCCAGTCCATATTCAACCAGAACCGCGTTCAGTCGCGCACTTTTCTCACGTCCCATTACGCGCTTGCCGCGCTCGATCTGGCCGATGATATCGCCATTGTTGCGCGCCTTGCCTTCGTAACCCAAAAGTTCAGCAAAGTGCACGCGCGAGAGCGGTTTGTCGAGTCCCATGGCTTGCCCCAGGTTTTCGCGAGCGCGACGAACCGGCGCACCGGTGTACGTTAACCGCTGTCGTAATTGGTGGATTGCGGCCATAGCTTCATCCTCACTGTCGTACCACCCGGACGGTGGTGCTTTGGATCGCAACCAGACCCGCGCAGCGGCCGCTGTGTTCACATCATCGGGAAACTCCGCAAGCGTTTGTAAACGCCGCAACAACAACGCCGCGCCGCGCTCTTGTAGGATTGCCGGAATGTTGCCAGCGTCCGATATCAGAATAGCGATTGGCATGGTGGTCTCCGTTTGGTGACGGGCGGGGCTTGCGCCCCACCCCAGATATTAGCGCTCAAAAATCGTGGCTTCACCATCGATTGAGGTGAAAACCGCTTCCTGATCAGTGGCATCCAGAAGCGCTTTAGCCGCCGATGCAAGGAAGCCGGAAGCCATCTTGCGATCAGTAGCTGCACTGGCAATGACGGTGACCGGTTCGTCATAGAGCTTGCCATCGTCATTTACCCAGCAACCGCGCGCATCGTAAACGGTGGCACCGCCGAACGCTTTGCAAACATCCGCAATTGAGCGTTCAATCAACGCTTCGTTGGGGGCACCATCGTTGTCGTTGTTGGGGATAATTAGTTCTACTTTCATATGTCAGTTCCTCTTTGTGTGGGGACCTGATTGTCCCTTACTGATAATGTATATATACGATCTAATGATCGTAATGTCAAGAGGAAAGTAGAATTTTTTTTGTGTTAAATCCGCTCCGTGTAAACCTCCATGTATGCAATCTATAGGGGTACAAACTCTAATGCAACCTATGGGGGGGGGTATGTAAACTCTGATGCAGCCCCAAGGAAGACCGGCGCGGTAGACTTCTTACCATAAACCGTAAGAATTTTTGTTATGGCGGGAAAAAGGCGACAAGCGAACAGTGATGGCGAATAGCAAATGGCATCGGCTTTACAGTACGCAACGGTGGGTGCGGCTGCGCCAACAGACGTTTCGGCGCGATCGCTATATCTGTCAGATATGCAAACAGGTGGCATGGGATCATGAATGCGACCATATCGTACCGCACAAAGGCGATCCGGCGCTCTTTTACGATCCCGACAATCTGCAAACGTTGTGCAAGTCTTGTCACAGCCGCGACAAACAGCGGGCGGAGCAGGCGGGCGGCTATCGGGTGATTGATCCAGACACCGGCCGCTCAACGTGGATTTCAATTGATGAAGCAGCGACAAAAGCGCGGGCGCAAATCCGCCGCTGAACTGTCTGTGGTGCCGAAAATTGATGTGGTTGAGCGCATTGAACGGCCTGCGCCACCCGAGGAATTGACACAAGAGGAGGCGCAGGAATGGCACGATGTTGTCGATGCCCGGGCGGCGGATTGGTATGACGCCGGGGTGCGCGCCTCGCTCATCCAGTATTGCCGCCACACTGTGCGGGCGCGGCAGATCGCAACGCTCATTCGCGATTGTCGGGGCACCGATAGTTTTCTGGATTTGGTCGCAAAAGAAATCGCGTTAACGCGCGTCATCTTGTCGGTTGCGACAAAGCTGCGCCTGACGCCGCAATCAACAACGAACCATCGCGGCAATAAAACAATCGAACAGGACAAGCCGCCGCCATGGGTAGATCATTAAGTCGGGCGAACCGCAATATTCTCTGGATCGAGAAGTACTGTTTTGTGCCGGAAGGCAAATCGGTTGGTGAGCCCGTCCGCCTGCGCCCGTGGCAGAAAAAGGAGTTGCGCAAAATATACGACAACCCGCACGGTACGCGGCGGGCGATTATCAGCATGGGGCGCAAGAACGGCAAAACGGCGCTGAGCGCGTTTTTGTTGCTTTTGCACTTGTGCGGCCTGGAGGCCAAGCCGAATTCGCAGCTTTACAGCACGGCTTTGTCCCGCGAGCAGGCGTCGGTCATTTTCAAGTTGGCGGCAAAGATCGTGCGCATGTCGGCGGAATTGCGCAAATATGTGCGTGTTCGCGACACGGCCCGCGAATTTCTGTGCGAAGGGCGCGGGACGTACTATCGCGCTCTGTCCGCGGATGCGCCGACGGCGCACGGGCTCAGCCCTGCGTTCATTGTTCATGACGAACTGGGCCAGGTACGCAAGCCGCGATCAAGCCTCTATGATGCGCTGGAGACGGGCACGGGGGCGCAGCAGGAGCCGTTGTCTATTATCATCTCTACACAAGCGGCGAAGCCGAATGACTTGCTGTCCATTCTGATCGATGAGGCAAAAAAAAGTGCCGACAAAAAAACGGTGTTGAGCATTTACACATGCCCTGAAGACATTGCCCCGTTTACTATCAAGGCAATCAGAAAGGCCAATCCGGCATTCGGTGATTTTTTGCAGCGCGATGTGGCGCTCGATATGGCTGAACAGGCGAAAAATCTGCCCAGCCAGGAGGCGGCGTATCGCAATCTTATTCTGAACCAACGCGTTGAGGTAATAAATTCGTTCATATCTGAAAGCGCGTGGAATGCGGCGGGCGCCCCTGTGGCGGAGAGTTTTGCGGGCTATCCGGTTTATGCGGGCCTTGATTTGTCGGCAACGACCGATCTTACGTCCCTCGTGCTCATCGCCGACATTGACGGGGTTTGGCATGTAAAGCCTTATTTCTGGCTGCCGCAAGAGGGTCTGGCGGAGAAGGGCCATGCGGACCGTCAGACTTACGATATTTGGGCGAAAAGGGGTTTGTTGCTGACCACGCCGGGCAAAGCGATTGAGTACCGGTATCTGGCCGGCGTTATTTACGACCTGACGTCTGATTTGGATATGCGCGCCGTTGGCTTTGATAGGTGGGGATACCAGTATTTAAAGCCCTGGCTTGCCGAGGCGGGGTTCCGCGACGCGCAGATCGAGGGCGATGATGCGCTGTTCAAAAATACCGGTCAAGGCACACGCACCATGTCGCCTGCTTTACGCGAAATGGAAGCGGCTATTTTGAACGGTCGTTTGGTGCACGGAGGTCATCCGGTTCTGACGATGTGTTGCGAAAACAGCATTGTTGTCATGGACGATGCAGGCAATCGAAAGCTCAGCAAGAAAAAGTCAACAGGACGTATTGACGGCATGGTGTCGCTGGCAATGGCGCTCTTTGTCGCGGTGAACGCGCCACCAGAGGAGCCGGATTACCAAATGATGGTGTTCGGCTAGGAGATTTCCAATGAACAGAGCATTGAGCGTCATCGACGTGAAGTCGGTGAATGAGGAAACACGTGTGATCGAAGGGATCGCCACCACCCCGGAAGTGGACAGAATGGGCGATGTTGTGGAGTCGTCTGGAGCGGTATTCAAACTGCCGTTGCCGCTCTTATGGCAACATAATTCGACCGAGCCAGTTGGTGTAGTGGAATTCGCGGAGGTTACGAAGAAAGGTATCGGTTTTACCGCTCGTATCGCCAGAATTGATGAGAACGGCGCGCTGCGCTCTCTTGTGGACAAGGCTTGGCAATGCGTCAAGGCAGGTTTGGTGCGTGGCGTGTCGATCGGTTTTCGGGAACTCGATTCCGCCCCGCGCAAAGGTGACATTGGTGGCATACGCTTTAAAAAATGGGAGTGGCTGGAGCTTAGCCTGGTAACCGTGCCGGCTAACGCCAACGCCACCATAGACGTTATTCGCTCGATTGATCGGGAATTGCGCGCCGCGTCCGGCAATGCGCATTCCGATGGCGGTCGAGAGATTAAACCCGGCGCTTCGGGAAAATCCAATCATTCAAATACACGCAAAAGAAGGAATTTAGTCATGGCTAAGCCTGATGAGAAACTGACGATACCGGAGCAAATCAGGGCTTTGGAATCCACCCGCGCGGCCAATGCCGCGCAGATGGAAAAGTTGATGGTGCTTGACGGCGGGGAGATGCCTGATGATGCAGCCAAAGAGGAATACGATGAATTGTCAGCGCAAATTGATGAAATTGATGAGCACCTTGTGCGCTTGCGCCGGCTGGAGAAGTTGGTTGTCGAAAAGGCAACGCCCGTAGAGGACGTGACGGACACGCAGTCCGCCAGAGAAAGTCGCCAAGGCGTGCGTGTAAGGGTTCGAGGTCCCGACTTACCCAAAGGCACGGCCTTTACCCGCTACGCCATCGCGCTCGCCAAGAGCCGTGGCGATGTGGTTACAGCTGCGGAGGTTGCCAAGGCGTCCTGGGGTGATAGCACACCGGAAGTGGAGAGCGTGTTACGTGCTGCTGTCGTGGCGGGCACGACCACGGACCCTGCCTGGGCAGCGCCTTTAGTGGATTACCAGACTATGGCTTCGGAATTCATTGAATTACTGCGTCCGGCAACGATTATCGGGCGTATTGAGGGTTTCCGCCGGGTGCCATTCAATGTCAATTTGCCGGGCCAAATTAGCGGCTCGTCTGTCGGCTGGGTTGGCGAAGGCAAACCGAAACCGGTGAGCAAGTTGGGTTTCGATACCACCAAACTCGGCCACACCAAGGCGGCAGGCATCGTGGCTCTGACGGATGAACTGGTACGCCTGTCAAATCCATCCGCAGAGGCGTTGGTGCGTCAGGATTTGATTAACACCATGGCGGAATTTCTTGATCATGACTTTGTCAACCCGGTCAAGGCGGAGGTAGCGAACGTATCGCCGGCCTCTGTCACGAACGGTGTTGCACCGGTGGTCGCTAGTGGAGCGTCTGCAGCTGCTCTGAAGGCTGATGTGAAGAAGCTGTTCGGCGGCTTTTTGAAGGCCAATCTGTCGGTGTCGCGGGATTGTGTTTGGATCATGACGTCGACACAGGCGCTCTCCATTGCCATGATGGAGAACGCCCTTGGGCAGGCGGAATTCGCGGGCATTACGGTGGACGGGGGGTCGTTCCTCGGTCTTCCGGTTATTGTTTCGGAGAACATTCCGGCGGTAAAAGGCAAGACGCCTATCATTTTGCTGAAGGCGAGTGAAATTCTTCTTGCCGATGATGGCCAGGTAATGCTCGACGCCAGCCGCGAGGCCTCCTTGCAGATGGATACTGCACCGCAAAGCGGTCAACGACAATTGATGTCCCTATGGCAGAACAATATGATCGCTGTTCGCGCCGAGCGCTGGATTAACTGGAAGCGCCGTCGCGCTGCTGCGGTCGGCATCATCACTGAAGCAGCATACGCTTAAACTTGTGCGAAGGGGCGGCCCCTGTGGTCGCCCCCCTCTTTAACGAGAGAAAGAGACTCCCATGTGTGACGTTCAAATCCGCGCCCTGGTTGAAATCAGCTATGGCGGTAAATTACGCCGTGTCGGCGATGAATTCACGGCAACAAAGCGCGATGCCGATTTGCTGCAACTTGTCGGGCGCGCTGAGGCCGTAAAACCATCAAAAACCGCAAGGCGGCCAACAAGACGAAAGTACGAGCGTTGGGATATGAAGGCGAAAGCTGCGTCTGAGGAAAAAGCACGGGAGAGTAATTAGTGAGGCTCCCGCGGTTGAATTTTCGCCGCAAGGCGCACATGCAGCCTGTGGCCGACCGCTCATGGTTCGGCATCATACGCGAGAGTTTTGCAGGCGCGTGGCAGAAAAACGTTGAGGTCAAGCGCGATGATGTGCTCGGCTCGGCAGCGGTATTTCGTTGTGTCTCGCTGATTGCCTCGGATGTGGCCAAGATGCGGCTGCAATTGATGCGCAGGGACAAAAACGACTTCTGGGGGCCGGTAGCGGGACCGAAACGGCTTGTAAGCCTCTTACTTGCGCCGAATAATTTTCAAAATCGCATTCAGTTTATCGAAAACTGGATGACCTCGAAATTGATTTATGGCAACACCTATGCGCTTAAAATCCGCGACAACGCCCGTCGCGTTACACGCCTCCATATCCTTCACCCGGATCACATCAAGCCGCTCGTGACCGATAGCGGACTTGTCTATTACGAATTAAAACGGGATAACTTGTCCGGTAACCCCAAGGATCAGGTGATTGTCCCAGCAAGCGAGATTGTTCACGACCGTTGGAATACGCTTTTTCACCCTTTAGTCGGGTTGTCACCGATCTTTGCCTGCGGCCTGGCAGCTACCCAAGGGCAGAAGATTCAACAAAACAGTGCGAAATTCTTTGCCAATAATTCCCGGCCTGGTGGGCTGCTGATCGCCCCAGGCAATATCAAAGATGACAACGCCAAGCGGATCAAGGATTATTGGGAGTCGGAATTCTCCGGCGATAACGCTGGTAAGTTGGCGGTACTCGGTGATGGACTGCAATATTTATCACTGGCCGTGACGCCGGTGGATAGTCAACTGGTAGAGCAGTTAAAATGGTCCGCGGAGACGGTCTGCTCCACGTTTGGCGTTCCCGCATATAAGATCGGCGTTGGTGATCCGCCGACTTACGCCAACATCGAAGCCCTGGACGTCCAATACTATTCGCAATGTTTGCAGATTCATATTGAAAGCCTCGAGGCGGGCTTGGGCGAAGGCCTTGAACTGGAGCCGCGCAATCGTGTTGAGTTCAATCTTGATGATTTGCTGCGCATGGACACGTCAACGCTTGTGAAATCGGAAGCTGAGGCGGTTAAGGCGGGTTTTCGCACGCCCAATGAATCGCGTTTGCGTTTTAATCAAAAACCGGTTGAGGGTGGCGATACGCCGTATCTACAGCAACAAAATTACTCCCTTGCCGCGTTGGACAAGCGTGATCAGAACCCGGCACCCCACACATTGAGTACTCAACCTGCGGGGACAGATAGCGAGACTGAAAAGGCCGATGCGCGTCGCGAGTTGCGCGCGGCCTTACAAGTTATACAGGGCGGATTGAGATCATGATTGAGGATGGCGAATATTTTGGCGCACAAATGGTCGAGACGATCAAGGCATACGTTTCCCGAACTATTGAGCCGTTGATTGCCCGCCTTGAAGCCATTGAGAGTGCCGATATGAGGGGGCCGCCAGGCGAAAAGGGAGATGCGGGTGCTCCCGGCGAGAAAGGCGAAAAGGGCGAAAAGGGTGATACAGGCGCTCCCGGCGAAAAAGGCGATCCCGGTGAACCAGGAGAGGCCGGTCCACAAGGCGATCGTGGCGAAAAGGGCGAAACCGGCAACGATGGGCGAGGTATCTCGCAAGCGTTAATCGACCAGGATGGTGTGCTGACACTTACCTTCGATGATGGGGCTATAAGGTCCGTCGGCCCTGTAGTGGGCAGTGACGGAGCACCAGGACGTGATGGCGCACCAGGAAGCGATGGCGCCGATGGTGCCGATGGTGCCGATGGTGCCGATGGTGAAGACGGCAGAGACGGTCTTGGATTCGACGATCTGAATGTCGATTATGATGGTGAGCGCAGTATCGCTTTTAAATTAACTCAGGGCGAACGGATCAAGGAGTTCGTGTTTGATCTACCCATAGCCATTTATCGCGGCGTGTATTGCGAAGGCAAAGCGTATGTTCGCGGCGATTTGGTCACCTACGGCGGCTCGATCTGGCACTGTGGGGCGGACACTACCGAGCGCCCTGGCGCGGCGTGCGAGGATTGGATTCTATCGGTCAAAAAAGGGCGTGACGGCAAGGCTGGCAAAGACGGTACGCAGGGCCCGCAAGGCAAGGCGGGAGCGCCGGGCAAGGACCTGACGCAATTGGGACTGGATGGCACAAAATGGTAAAACTCGCCCCCTTGGCCGAAACAAAGCAGCTTTTGAACATTATCGAGAGCGATTTCGACGCCAAGATCGAAAAACTGATTGATATGTGTTCGGCGGTTATCCTGCGTTACTTAAAAGCTGATCCGTCCGATGCGACGGGCCTTGAGAACGATGAGGATGTCAAGGTTGCCTGCATCATATTCGTCGGGATTCTCCTGCGCGAACCTGACGGCGATGCGGAGGCGCTGTTTGATCGCCATTACACACTGCCTACGATGGTGCAATCGCTTCTTATGGAACGGCGCCCACCGACGATTGTATGAAAAACCGCATATCCAATGCCCATTTCGACCGCGCGTTTGCTTTCGACAAGCGTAGCGAGCGCCCCGACGGTCTGGGTAACACCAGAGCCGAATGGGTGGAACAGTTCATCGTGTCTGCTGGCTTGCACGACTTACGCGGTGGTGAGACGGTCATGGCGGCGCGTCTTGAAGGCAAACAGCCAGCCATTGTCACTATCCGCCGTTCTGCTCAAACGAAACAGATTACCACCGATTGGCGGGCCCGTGATGTCCGTTCCGGCGATATCTATAATATTCGCACGAAAACACTCACGAAGAATCGCGCCTATTTTGAGATGCTTTGCGAAAAAGGCGTTGCCCATGGCTAATCCGCAATTGAGCAAACAACTCAAGCGTCTGACGCGCAAGCTACTCTATAAAATCCCCCAGGCGGCGCAAAACGCCGTGGCAGAGGCCATGGAGCAGGGCGCGGAAGAGATCGTCGCCCTCATGAAATCCTGGGCACCCGAACAAAGCGGTGCGTTAAAAAGATCGATCGGGTGGACCTGGGGCGATGCACCAAAGGGAAGTGTCGTGTTCGCGCAATCGCGCAACAGGATCGGCAAGCTTCGTATCACCATTTATGCCGGCAATGACGAGGCATTCTATGCGCGCTGGGTTGAGTTTGGGACGCAAACCGCGCGCAGCCATCCGTACTTTTATCCCGCTTGGCGGTCGAAAAAACGCCGCGTGAAAGGGCGCATCACCCGGACGCTCAACAAGGGATTAAAAAGGGCGGCCAAATGAGCGCGCCCGCCATTGATCTGCAACGGGCCGTCTTTCAGGCCCTCACCCGTGCGCCTGTGTTACGCGCCAGCATTAACGGACGGGTTTACGATCGGGTATCGGAGACCCCGGAATTCCCATACGTCTCTTTTGGCGCAACGCAGAGCATTCCGTTCTCTGCAGATTGTATTACAGGCGGCGATCACTTTCTGCAGATCGATGTGTGGTCGCGCGCTGTTGGCTCAGTGGAGTGCAAGGACATATGCCACACGATCAAACAGATATTGGACAATAGCGCATTCGATTTGAGCGAGCACGCGTTGGCCGATTTGCGGGTGGAAAGCGTCCGCATCATGCGCGATCCCGACGGGCTCACGACCCACGGGATTATCAGTGTTGAAGCCTTTATTGAGGAGAAATGAGGATGGCCTGGGCCGTGTTTCACAAGACCTTTAACTACGACTTCCGCCCGGATTTGGCGGTGTGCCGTGAGTTCACCGCGAGCGACAAGCCGGTTGAGGTCACGCGCCACCTGTTGGCCGCGGCGGTTAAAGCAGGCGCGGCCAAGGCGGTTCGTGCGCCAAAGAAAAAACCGGACAAGGACAGTACAGAGTAACATTGCAGCACATGGCCGGTTTGACCGGCCTTTTTTAATGGAGAAACGAAAATGGCACTTGCGACAACAGCCAAGTTTGAAGAACTGATTTTGGAGGTGGAATTTGACTCAAAGAACGCCGCCGGGACGTATTCCGCCATTTGCGGCTTGATAGACGTCACTATTAGCCGCTCGGCGAATGTGGATAGCGTCGAAATCCCCCATTGTGATGACGAAAGCCTGCCTCTTGCAACAGAAAGATCGGTGCGCTCAATCGATATTACTGTATCGGGAAGCGGTGTATGGGCGCTGGAGTCTCACGAGAAGGTCATGGACTGGTTTTACTCGTCCCAAGCGCTGAAAATTCGAATTCGTAACAAAAAAGTTGAGACCGCTGGCAAGACAGGCGATACGACTATCGAGGAGGGCATGGCGCTGTTCACCCGGCTCGACAACCAGCGCACCAAAGGCCAGAAGGTGACCGCCGAGATCGAATTGCAGTTCGACGGCACGCCCACCCGGACGGCGAAATCGTAATGCGCCCGGTTGAACTCACATGGGCCGGTGGCGAGCATCAGTTTTTGTTGAGAATAGCCCAATTGCGCGCCCTGCAAGACGCTTGCGATGCTGGCCCGGGAACTGTTCTAAAACGGTTGTTGGAAAACGACTGGTTTGTCGATGACGTGATCTCAGTAATACGCTTTGGTCTTGAAGGTGGTGGCATTGAGAAGGCTCTTGCGCGCAAGATCACCATGGATCGCGTTGACGACGCGCCGCTTGCCACGTTGGTACCCGTTGCACAGGCCGTTTTGGCCTATTCGCTATTTGGTGACGATGAGGACGATCCGGTGGGAAAGCCGCAAGCGGGGACCGAGCCGGAGGCGGAACCGGACCGCGAGGCAAGTGGCGATTCTCGCAAATCTTCGGCACCGGAGCCGTCCTCGGATTCACCCCCGCCGAAACTGGTGCCATGAGCGTCTGGGAGTTCGCCGCCTGCGTTGAGGGTTACGTGAAGGCCAACGGCGGCGGCGATAAAGAGCCGAGAGAGTTGAGCGATGCGGCGTTGGCCGAACTCGGTATTGAAGGATTTTAGAGATGGCAAAGACAGACCTTGAACAACTCCTTATTCGCGTTGAAGTGAGTCAGAAAACGTTCGAAAAGCAGCTAAAGCGGATGAACGGCAAGGTCAATCGCACGGCCTGGGGAATGCAGCGCCGGTTTGATCGTATGAACCGCGATATATCCAATTCGTTCAAGCGCACGTTCGTGGGCATCGGGGCGTTCATTTCGGCGCGTGAGGTAAAAGGGTTTTTTGACGAATGGACGCGCGGCAATAACCTGTTAAAGTCCACAGAGGCGTTTCTGGGGCGATCCTTACGCTCGCAAAGCGAATTGGTAGAACTGGCGCGCAAGTCGCGATCCGATCTTGAAGGCACAGTCTCACTTTACGCCAAGATCGCGCGGGCGTCCAAAGGGCGCATCAAGGACGAAAAGCAGATCGCGCGTGTGACGGAGACGGTACAGAAGGCATTGGCCGTCGGTGGGGCGGCGACGTCGGAGCGTAGAGCGGCCATTCTTCAATTGGGCCAAGGGCTGGGTGCGGGCGCCCTGCACGGTGATGAACTGCGTTCGATTCGTGAGAACGCGCCGGTGCTTGCGCAGTTTATTGCTCAAGAATTTAACACGGACATTGCCGGACTGAAAAAGCTGGGCGCGGAAGGTAAGCTGACCAGTGAAAAGGTGATTGCAGGCATTCTGGCAGGCTCAGCGGAAGTCGATCGACAATTTGCGCAGACGACGGCAACAATTGCGGATGGTATTACGGCTATCCGCAGAGAGTTCTCGCGGTACCTCAACGAGGCGCAAGAAGGCTTTAGCGTGTCCGAAAAGATCGCCTGGGCGTTGGGGCAGATTGCCGAAAATATCGACACGGTGGTTGGTGGTTTTGTCAACCTGGCCGCTGTTATGGCCAGCGCCAAGCTGGGAACATACGTGAAGGGGCTTTGGGATGCATCAAAGGCTGCGGCTGCACTTGGGGTATCCGCGCGGGCGGCTTCTTTAGGCTTGGCAGCGCTCGGTGGCCCCATTGGATTGACGACTGCCGCCGTGGCGTTGCTAGCGCTGAATTGGAAAACAATCGAGAATGCGGTGGGCAATTCCGAACTCAGCGAGAAAGTGAAAGAGGCCGCTGAGCAGACAAAATCTTTGCAGGACCGCTACACAAACTTACAGACACAACTTGAGAACGCCAATAAGGCCGGTGATGAGAACGCTATCACACGCCTTATTGCGCTAATAAAACGACTTAAAGAAGAGATCGTCGAAACGATAGGGTTACAAGAAAAGCTGCTTGGCGACGCAAGAAAACAAAGCGATTCCGCGATCCTGTTATCGCACGGAAAGACGGGGTACGCTCAAATTGAGCGCGGCGCTGTCACTGACGATGTTAGGGATCTTGAAGCGGTTGTTGAGAAGACGAAAGCTATTGGAAAAGAGTCGGAAAAAAATGAAGCAATAGAGGGGGAAATCAACAAGACGTATGGCGAGCAATTGGTGGCGAAGGAGAAAATCCGCACCGAAACCGGCTTGCAGATCGCCGAACTGGATAAGGTCATTGCGAAGGAAAAGGAGCGCCTCAAAATTCTTTCGCAAATCTCAAAACAAGCCGCGCGAGAGCAAAGACAGTTCGATCCCGCCCAAGCTAACAGACACCTTGAAGCGCAAGAACGGCTCTCCAAAGCGGAGGCGGAGCAGGCGCGTAAGCGCGCGAAGCTAAAACAGGTTGAGCAGGACCTTACCAAATATTATCCGCAGAGAATGCCTCCGGGTAGCCGCACAGTCTTCACACCCAAAAAACCTGAAGAGGATAGTGTGGAGAATAGCGGCAAACCTAAAGGTCCGTCCCTCGTCGATTTTGAACGGGAACGCAACCAAGAGATTGAACACCGCCTCGACATGATCCGCATGGAAACGGACTTTATGCAGCGGCAAGTCTCCTTGCGTGAGCAGGTGGCGGCGACCTATGTGGCCGAAAAAATGCGCGCCTTTGAGCGCCAGTTCCGTAGGAAGCTTGATCCTGAAAGAGATGCTGATCTGTTGGCACGGTACCGCGCATCTGGCGAAGAACTGGGGGCGGCGCGAGAGGCGCAAACCATGGCCCAAATGCGCCAAGAGTGGAACGAGGCCCTGGTTGTCTCCAAAAATCGCCTTAAAGAAGAGCGCGTTGCCATGGAGGAGGGTGCCGAGGCGGCGCGAACACTGGTGCTCTATCATGAGCGCTTGGGTCAGTTGCGCAATGCGGGTATCACTGTTGCGCCGAACAGTGCTTTGGATCAAGAAATCAAGAGCGGTGCGGCCAAGCAAGCTGAAATTGACGTGCAGACTCTTGAAAGAGCCCAATACCGGCTCCAAGATGCTGCTAACGAGTTGGGTAAGAGCTTGCGCGACACATTCGGCGATGCGTTGCGCGGGGTGGAGAATTTTGAGCAGGGTTTTATTCGCGCCCTCGACAGCATCGCTAAAAAGCTGATTGACAACGCCCTGCTTGGGTTGCTTGGGGATTTCGGTTTTGGAGACAAAAAGGCGAGCGGGTTATTCGGGGCTATCGGCGGCCTGTTAGGGTTCAAGGACGGCGGGGTGGTGAAGGCGTACCACAGTGGTGGTTTGGTGCGCGGGCCCGGCACAGGCACGTCCGATAGCATTCCGGCGCTCTTGTCGAACGGTGAGTTTGTTATCACCAAGGAAGCGGTGGACCGCATCGGGGTCAATACGCTGAATATGTTGAATAACATCAGTCGTTTTGCCAACGGCGGTCTTGTGGGGCCGCGCGGCGGCGGGGGGCGCAGTGCCGCGCCCTTGGGCAACACCACGCATATTGACACGCCAACGATTAATATTACAATCGAGAGTGGCGCGGGGGAAAACGACGAAGAGTTGGCGCAACGCACAGCCAAAGCCGTGCGAGATCAGATGCGCAACCTTGTGCGCGAGGAGGTCATCGACATGCAGCGATCGGGGAATCCATTGGGACGGGAGCGATGATGCGGTTGGTTTTGATATCGTTAGTATTTGCACTATCTATTGCAAGCACTGGCGCAGGATCGGAAAATTTTAAAGAAAAGATCGGCGATTGGAGTTGGTATGCGTACTCCGATGCGTTCACGGACAAAATATCTCATAGACTATTCGCATATAGCAACCACATAGATCCATCCGACGTAATTTTTGTGGTTGGATGTGCAGATGGCGCGTTCCGAGTTAACACCCAAGTCCAGCATTTTATTAGTGCTTACGCCATTGATGATTGGGAGAATACACCGAATGAGAAACTGCAGCCGCTTATCGACAAAGTAGACGATCTGCATACGCGCCTGAATGCAATGCCTGCAGGCCCCGTGGGAGGCTATAGTGCGCTGCGGGAAGAACTTGAAGAAACCGGTGCGCAGCTTAAAAAAATCATTGAAAAGAGCGAGCAGAATATCGCGCGAATGGCAGCCCGCAGAGAAGCAACAAACTTTGATTATCGCTTTGATAAAGGCGAAGTTATAAAGAAAAGGCCGTGGATGAGGGGCGAGAACAGATTAGCGGTTTTCGACACGAGCGACGAGCGCCAACTTCTCACCGGGCTCAATGGTGCCGAGAAACTGGCAATGCGGTTCCGCGGCGAGGATGGTGACGAAGTCACTTACGTATTCAACGTCGCAGGTTTTTCCGAAGCGCGCAAGCGCGTGCCGTGCGAGTAGATCAAGCGGCATTTTGATCGATTTTACGGATACCTGAAACATCAACAGTATCGCGCGCGAGGGCCAAGTCGTACGCCACTTGGATGCGCATCCAGTTTTCGGCGCTACCGCCAAACAGTTTTGCTATGCGCAACGCCATTGTTGGCGATAAATGAGAGCGGCAGTTGATCAGGTTGTCAAGCGCCTGCCGTGTCACGCCAAGCTCTTTTGCTGAAGCGGTCACAGTCAACCCGCATTCGTGGATGATTTCCTTAATCATCACGCCGGGGTGCATAGGACTTTTAAGTGTCATGGTTTGCCTCCTAGTGGTAGTCGAGATAGTCGACATCGTGCGCGTCGCCATCGCGAAATTGAAAGATGATGCGCCAATTGGCGCGCACGGTTGTAGACCAGTAATCTTTCAGATTGCCGGTAAGCTTGTGCAAGCGAAACGTCACAATATTCACATCTTCAACGTGTTCAGCGGCATGCAGGGCGGTTAAAATCATGTCGATTTTAATCAAATGATCCGGTGGCAAGCGCTTCGCGTCGCCCTTATTGAAAAAGCGCTCCAAGCCTTTGTGTTTAAAGCTTCGTATCATGTTAGTTATATAAGGTGACAATTGTCACTTGTCAAGAGTTCTGTGCAAAAGAATGAGATCTTTACCATGCCCGACCTGATATTTGATCCGCCTGTATGCCCGCAGTATCCGCAAAAGAAAGTGCGCAATCGCGTACATGTGGCGCGGTTCGGCAACGGCTATGAGCAACGGGCCAAGGCGGGTATCAACGCCAATCGCGAGGAATGGACGGTCGCATTCGCGGCGCTCTCCAAAGCACACGCCGATGCCATTGAGACGTTTATGTTGGATCAAGCAGGGAGCCATACGCCTTTCAAATGGACGGTACCCGGTGGCGCTGGCGAGAAATGGTACCAGCTAAGACCGGACACCTACACGCGAACGCAAACAGCGCCGAACTGGTACACAATCCGCTTTACCATCGAGCAATCCTATGGACACTAGCGCGCAAGCCTCGCAAAGCCTAAACCCAGGCGGCGTGGTGGTGCTTTATGAGCTTGATCTTAACCCGCTCGGCCTGGCGCAAATCCTGCGCTTTACCCAAAGCCCTGACAACCCAACACCGTCACAGCCGTTTCCGCCGGTCACGTTTGACGGTAACGATTACGCCCCCATTCCAATCACGGCGGATGGCTTTGGCAGGGCGGGCGATAGCGCGCCGCCCAGGCCCAAACTATCGGTGTCCCTAATCGACCCGACGGTCCTGGCGCTCATCAAAGACAACCGCTTTTTTGAAGGCGCTCTAATCACGCGCTTTCGCGTTTTTGAGCGGTTTCTTGACGGCAAGCCCGATGCTGATCCGAGCCAAGTATTCTCGCGCGACACATTCATCATTGACCGCGTGTCCATGCTCAACACAGCCACGGTGGTCACCTGGGAATTGCGAGCATTTTCGGACCTTGAGCACAAGCGGGTCCCCGCGCGTCAGGTGATCCGTGATCATTGCGATAGGGTCTATCGCGCTTGGGACGGCAACAAGTTCGTCTATCAGGATGGCGGCTGTCCTTATCGTGGCACCCAGTACTTCGACATCCACGGCATTCGTGTGACAAACCCGCAAGACGATAGAGCCTCAAAGCACATTGAGACGTGTTGCAAGAAGCGTTTCGGCAGCCAGGGCCCCTTGCCCTTTGGCGGTTTCCCCGGCGCAAACCGGTACTAACATGCTCCAAACCCTTGACGATATCCCGCGTACCGCTCGTGACGCGATGATGGCGCACGCCCTTAAAGATTATCCGCGCGAAGCGTGCGGATTGTTGGTGCAACGCGGGGATGAGATCATCTATCTGCCTTGCGAAAACCGCCACGAACAGCCGTCGGCGCATTTTGCTATCGATCCCGAAGACTATATCCGCGCCGAGGCGCATGGGGACGTGTGCGGCGTCTTTCACTCCCACACAAACGGCCCCGACTGGCCGTCAAAAGCGGACATGGAACAGCAGGCGGCATTGTCCTTACCGTGGTTTATCACCAGCGTCACAAACGGTGGCTGTGCGCCGCTGTTTGGTTTTGGCGATCAGTTGAAACGCCCGCCACTCCTGGGCCGCGCGTTCCGCTACAACGTGACCGATTGCTACACGCTCATTCGCGACTGGTTTTTCGAACGCTCTAACATCGACCTGCCCATTTTCCCGCGCGATGCGGAATGGTTCAAGGAGAACGGTGCCCGCTCGCTCTATCTCGATGGTCTAAAACCGGCGGGCTTCAAAATTATCAAGGACCCTGACCTTAAACCGCGTGTTGGTGATTGCTTTATCGCCAAAGTGGCCGCGCGCGTTGCCAACCATGCGGGGGTTTATGTGGGTGAGGGCGCGATCCTGCACCACCTTGATGGCAAGCTTTCCAAGCGCGACGGGGTCGAACAATGGGCACGGCTTGTGGATTGCTGGGTTCGCTACGAGGGTTTTGCGCAATGATTACGGTCTATCTACACGGCTGGCTGGGTAAGCAATACGGCAAGCAACACCGCATAGTCGCCACGTCGGCGCGCGAGGCTGTAGATATTTTGCGCGCCAATTTCGATAATTTTGAGCACAAGGTGCGGGAGGGCTTTTACGTGGTGCGCTACGGCAAGGCGGCGATTGATGAAACCCAGCTTGACGATAGCAGCCGCGGGCGCAACATCCATATCGCGCCGCACATTATGGGGAGCGGGCGCGGGCCCCTGAAAATCATTGCAGGCGCGGTTCTGGTGGGGGTGGGATTCTTTTTCGGTGGGGCCCTGGGACTGTTCGCACCATTCGTGATGCAGCTTGGCGTGGGCCTCGTGCTGACCGGCGTCTCTATGATGCTGGCACCAAGCCCCATAGACAACGAGAATTCGGACGAGCGCAACAACCCCCTCTATGCCGGCGCTGGCAACGCCACCGGACAAGGGGCGGCGGTTCCCGTCGGCTTTGGGCGCTTTCGCTGCCCAGGTCATGTGGTGTCGCTGCAAGTCAGGACAGTGGATAGCCGATGAACGTTCACGCGAAACTTCCCGCGCCCATTAAAGGCGCGAAAGGCGGTGGTAAAGGTAAAGGCGGTGGTCGCGCGAGAACTCCCCAGGTCGACCCCAACAGTCTTTTCAGCGACACCACTGTCCGCTCGGTGCACCTTATTTGCGCCGGGCCTATTGGCGGCCTTGTTGATGGGGCCAAATCGATTATCATTGACCGAACGCCGCTGCAGAACGCCGATAATTCTTTCAACTACGAGAACGTCTCTTGGACGGAACGCAAAGGGCTGCCGGATCAACCGCATATGACCGGCTTTGACGGCGTTGATGCGACTTACCGTTACAATCAAGAGATCGTTTACAGCGCGCCCAAGACGCACCAGATTACCGATCCTGATGTTGACGAGGTTATCGTAACCATAAGAGTGCCATCCCTGGTTGATGTCAACGACAGCAATGGCGATAGGCGCGCAACGTCGGTTCAATTCACTGTTGAATTGATGTCGTCCGGCGGCACGTTCAGAGTGCTTGCCTCCCCGGTTATACGTGGCAAAACCACTTCGGCTTTTGACCGCTCCTACGCGTTTGACTTGCCTGCCACAGGGGCCCCGTGGTCCATTAGAGTCTCGCGCGTAACACCAGTGAGCGACCGCGATACGTTGGCCAACGATATATTCCTGGACCGCATTGCCGAGGTCAAGAACGTCAAGCTGACGTACCCCTCGACCGCCCTTGTCGGCATGGAATTCAACACACAGACCTTGACGGGCGAGCCACGTGCGCGCTTTGATGCGGATCTGATGTTCGGGCCGGTGCCCGCGAATTACGATGCGCAAACGCGCACCTACACGGGCATTTGGGACGGTCGCTTTATCCAGGCGCAACATTCCAACCCGGCCTGGGTTGCCTATTTTATCTGCACCGATCCTCATAACGGCATGGGGTTGGACGCCTCACGGGTGAACGCCGCCGATCTTTACACCATTGCCCGCCACTGCGACGAGATGATCAACGACGGCGCTGGTGGCAGACGCCCGCGCTTTACATTTAACGGGCTCATTGACCGCCAACGCAAGCCCTATGCCGTTTTGCAGGACATTGCCTCAATCTGGCACGGGATGGTGTATGAGCAAGGCGGCCAACTGCGCTTTACCAGCGATGTCTCGCGCGATACCGACCTGTTGGTCACCCCAGCCAACGTAATTGACGGCAGCTTTGCCTATTCCACAACCCCCTTGGGCAGCCGCAAGAGCGTGGTGAATGTCACCTGGCACGATCCCGCCAACGATTACCGCAAAACCACCGAGGTTGTTGAGGATGCGGACATGATCGCGCAAGTGGGCGTGCAGCGCCTGGAGATCGCCCGCGTCGGCTGCACCAACCGGTCTGAGGCCGTGGCGCACGGGCGCTGGTATCTGGCGCACGATAAGTTGACTAACGAGACGATCACATATCGCGCCGCCCTTGATCACTTTGTCATGGGCGGCCAGGCGGTGGCGCCGGGCCATGTGATCGCTGTCGCGGACCCGCACTACCAAGGCACGCACCAGGCGAGCGGGCGCATCCTGGCGAACACGGGCACGCGATTGACCCTGGATCGCGATATTACTATTGCGCGAGGGCACACATACAAACTGATGATCATGACCCCGGACGGCGCGCCGGTATCTCGTGATCTCAACATGCAACCAGGCGACTACACCACGGTCGATCTGGCGATTAAGACCGCCGACAACGCGGTGTGGATGTTGACCAGCACCAATTTGCAACCGCGCCTGTGGCGTGTGGTGAATGTGCGCGAGATCGAAGACGATGGCGCCGGGCCGCTAGTGGAGGTCTCGGCGGTAAAGTACACGCCGGACTTGCTGAAGAACCTTGAGCGGGACTACACGCTCCCCGCACCACCGGTCTCGCTTTTGCCGTCAGGCCCGTTGCCGCCGCCCACCAATTTGCAGTTTATTGAATATCTCAACCACCGCGCCGGTGCCGCTGCAGATATCGCTGGCGAACTTTCCTGCACATTGCCGGACGACCCCCGCATCGAGACTGTGCGATACGAGGTGTTCGGGCTTGACCGCGTGTGGCGGCTGTTGGACGGGGGTATAACAGCCAGTACCTCGCTCACCATTCGCGACGCGCTCATTCCAGGTGAGGAGTACCGCTTCCGCGCCCGCACACAATCGGTTACCGGCTTTGTGTCGAGATGGGCGATTACCGCCAAGATCACCGTTCACGGTGCCGTAAAGCCCCCGCCGCCCGCCAATGTGTCGGCGCAAGGGGGTATCGGCCAAATCACGGTACGTTGGGATACACCGGCCCACCCCGATTTCAAGCATGTCGAAGTGTGGATTGCCAAGGCCTCAACGGATCGCAGCGACGCCACCATGGCGGGCACCACAAGCGCCGATACGTTCGTTGCGACCGATCTGGACGGTTTGACCACCTATACGATCTGGCTGCGCGCCGTGGTGCATACGGCGGGGGTTGACAACAAATCGGACTTCACCGCCTCTGTGCAAGCGCAAACGCGCTTGATGACGAAATCGGAACTGGATCAAGCCATCCAAGATGCATTGGAAGCGGCTGAGGGTTCTAAGGACGCCGATGCGGCTATTCGGTACATCATGCAAGGAACCGGCACCGGTGGCTTTGCCGACGAGTTGCGCATCATCAATTCGCGCATCGAGGAGATATCGGAGAACATATCCGTCGGAGAAGCGGCAACGCAATCCCGTCTGGTCAAAGTGGCGGACAATTTTGAAGCCGGAGACCTGCGCTCCAAAGCCTTCATTGAGGAAACCGCTAAGGCGAGTGCTACGGCTTTGGCTGCTGAAGTAACAGCCCGTGAGCGACAGGTCGCGCAACTAAAAACAGACGTTGCCACCAACACGGCGGCGATCACGACGGAGAGCAAAACCCGCGCGGCAGCCGATGTCGCCGAGACAAAGGCTCGCGAACAACAGATTGCGCAGCTAAAAACAGACGTTGCCACCAATACGGCGGCGATTACCACAGAGCGCAATACCCGCGTAACCGCGGATCAGGCCGAGGCGCAAACACGGGATCGGATCATTGCGCGCCTTAGGGGTCGTTTGGCCAGCGTTGAGCAAACAATGAGTTCGCGAACCGGCCTGGATACAGGCCTGCGCAGCCGGTGGATGCTCAAGGTGCAGGCGGGTAGCGCGAGCGCAGGGATAGTTGTTACGGCGCTGGAGAAGCCCGATGGTACGGCCACTTCGGACTTTGCCATTTTGGCCGACAAGTTCCGCGTTGTGCAAACCGTATCGGGCGCGCCGAAAAATGTGTTCTCGGTGTACCAAATCCGGGGCCAGCCAACGGTGGGTATAAGTGGCGACATGTTCATTGACGGCACCATTCACGGCAAGGCCATTCGCGCCAACACGATTGATGCGGACCGCATAAACGCCACGACACTCTCAGCCATCAGCGCCAATATCGGCACAGTCACCACGGGCATCCTGCGCTCAACAGATGGCAACATGGTCATCAACCTCGCCCAGGGGCGCATTACCTGGTACCAGGAGGTCCCATGACCACCCGCATCCCACGCATTGTGCTCGGCAACTACGGCGACGGGCGTCAAGGCTTAAAGTGCTCGAAACCCGGCGTCAACGCCATGACCGCTGACGACAGTGATCCCTCACTTTTTTACTTTAACACCGAATGGGACTGGGTGGTGGAGATTCACCAGGCGGGGGTTGGGCGTGGCAGCGATTGGGTCAACTTTAACGCTTTGCCCTTTTACCCCATGATCGACGCGCAATATTATAATCCGACTACGAAAACAATTTATGCTGAAAAACCGTATATTACCATGTCGAATTCGAGACTAAAAGATACAGCCACTCAGAACCAACCCGCAACTCATTATATCTATGTTGTTTATCTATTCGGTGTACGGTCCCCCGCCCCTCCTTATCAAATCAATAGTGTGGATGGCGAGTTGCAGCATCGGGACATGTTTTGGATCGAACGTGGAAGGACGCCGACGGGAGTGGCACGGTCCGGCACGCGCATCAAGCGCATCAAGCTTTCGCCGGAGCGAGAGGGCATGAAAATATCAAAGCCTGGGTTTGATGTGGACACGGCCAATGACGCGCAGACGGCCTTCAATACCGATTGGGCGTATTTTCAAATCTTCGACCAACGCGCCATCTACATCCCGAATGCGTCACAACCAGTGACGGTTCGTTATCCAAAGCTGAATGCCCTGCCAATCGTAATTTTGGAATCCTCCTCGGCGCGGCAGAGGGCCCGCACTGAATACATATACGACCCATTCGGATATAGCGGTCGGCAGTGTCGAGTTACATACAACGACCACTCTCTGGTCTTTACCGCCGATCAGAACGGTACGTATGTGCGCTATACGGTGATCAGAAAGCGCGCAGGTTGATGGCAAAACGTCCGATAATTGAAATTGCAGCCAGCCCAACGGACCCACAGTTCCGCGTCATTGCTGACGGAAAGGATGATTTTCTGGATTTGCGCTTTTCCTCCGATACACAATGTATAACGCCGTTCTTGCAGTTCACCGCGCTCTTGTCGCCTGCGACGAGTGGCAGCGAGCGCATCGCGAGAGGTCGCTGGCGCATAGACGGTCTTCCCGGTATTTCCCGCTCTTTCACAAAACGCTACCCTCGCCGCCTACCGTATACGCCACGCATTTGGGCACTAATGTACAAGGTAGGAATATTGCAGCGGTTTAGTGGGGTGTACGGCCCATTCTGGCCTACCCCAGCCATCCTGGAAATCACCGTTAAGCGTGATGAGGTGACGCTTTACAATCGCATTCAACCCGGCAACCCCCTCGATGCGTTTAGCAGCTTTATTATATGTCGTGTGGCCGTTTTTGAAACACCATCCTGACTCTAAAAAAGGACAACCATGGCTTTACTGGATAAATACAACGCCGGCACGATATCGGTGGCGCAAAACTCAACGACCGTCACCGGCACCGGCACCGCGTGGTTGCCAGCCACCGTTAAGGCGGGGGACACGCTTTACGCAGGTCGTGCGCTTGGGTTAATCGAGACCATCGACAGCGCCACATCGCTCACCCTGGCGCTCCCTTGGAAAGGCGGCGCGGTCAATGGTGGCGCCTATGCCATTCACCGCACCGGTGCCGAGTGGGGCACCGGCGAGCGGCGCACCTTGTCAACGCAGTTGGCCGAAGCGGTTGACCGTATCAGTCGGCATGGCGTTAAATACACGGTTACAAACACCCGTGAGCTTACGGCTGCTTTGGGCAAGGATGGCGACTTTGCTCATATTGAGGGCGCAACGCGCCTGTATGTTAAGCGGGCGGGGCGATGGGAGGAGTTTGGTGATCTGGGAGGCATTGATCGCGATGCGGTCTTGGCGATTCTGGCGGCAGGCAAGGCTGGTGATAGCGATAAATTGGACGGCAAAGATAGCCGCGAATTCGCAGCGACCAACCACAATCACGACACCGATTATGCAAAAAAAGACGGCTCCAATATTGACGGGGATAAATGGGACGGCAACCCGCCCGGCACCGGCGGTAGTAACACAAGATTTGGGCAGAATGCCCTCTCCCTCAACACGACGGGGTCTCGGAACACCGCCAGTGGGGTGAGTGCCCTCGCCAACAACACGACGGGGTCTCGGAACACCGCCAGCGGCTATCAGACCCTCTCCCGCAACACGACGGGTAACTCCAACACCGCTGGTGGGCAGAATGCCCTCTCCCTCAACACGACGGGTAGCGACAACACCGCCTGTGGGCAGAATGCCCTCTTCGGCAACACGACGGGCTACCGCAACACTGCCAGTGGGGTGAACGCCCTCTCCGGCAACACGACGGGCTCCTATCGCGGCGGGTTCGGCTATAACGCACAGGCGGCGACGGATTACTCTATCCAGATCGGCTCGGACACCCAGGTCGACAGCCGCACGATTCAGGTGCACGCATCAAGTGCCATCAGCGTGCGCTCCGATGCGCGTGACAAAACGGATATCGCCGACAGCCCCCTTGGTCTGGCGTTCATCAACGCGTTACATCCGAAACAATATCGCCTGGACAAGCGCGATTTCTATCAGCCTGAACCTCCAACATTGGAGACGCCCGAACGCCGCGAGGGGGAGTCCGACGAGGATTACGAGGCCCGTGTAAGCGCCGCCAGGGCTGCACACCAGGCGGCTTTTGAGAAATGGCAGGCGGACCGGCGCACATGGTGGTCCGACCCCACCAAAGCCGTCGGTGATTTTCCGGCAAAGGACGGCTCAAAGAAAGCCGACCGGCTGCACGTCGGTTTTATCGCCCAGGATGTCAAGGCGGCGGTTGAGGCCACGGGGACGGACTATGCGATTCACCAACACAGCGCCCATTTCAATACGCCAGACAATGCCAACGGAGATGACAGCTATTTTCTTGTTTACGAGGAACTCATCGCCCCCCTCGTCAAGGCGGTGCAGGAGCTAAGCACGGAAAATGACGCGCTGAAACAACGTCTGGAAGCTTTGGAAGCCGCGTAACACACCAACGTGCATCAAGACCGTACACCCCCGCTTTGAGCGGGTTTTTTAATGCCAAAACGGAGACCCCCCATGAACCGCCAAGCCTTTTTCGATCATATCCGCGAAGCCCTGTTCAAGGGACGTTTGAACGACGTTCAGGTGGTCGGCATGGAGTGCGTCCTTACCGCCTGGCAAGCGCACGGCGATGGCAATGCAACACGCCTCGCCTATGTGCTCGCCACCGCTTATCACGAAACGGGCGGGCGCATGGTGCCCGTGCGCGAGGGCTTTGCTGAATCTGATGCGTCAGCGCGTAAAATCGTGCGTCGACGCAAATACGGCAAACCGACAGGCCCGCACAACCACGTCTATTACGGGCGCGGTCACGTACAACTCACCTGGCACGCCAATTACGTTGAATCGTCCAAAGACGCCGGTGTTGATCTCGAGAAATACCCGGACAACATGCTTGATCCGCTCATCTCGGCACGGGTGCTGGTTCGGGGCATGTTGGATGGGCGCTGGAACGGTACAGGCAAGGGCCTGGGCGCCTATCTGAACAATAAGCGGCGCGATTACCGGAACGCACGGCGCACGGTCAATGTCACGGACAAATGGCAGCTAATCAAAGAGTATGCGCTCGCCTTCGAGGCTGCTTTGCGCGTGGCGGCATACGCGGAACCCGCCCCGCCCATTACCGCCCCGCGCAAAAAGCCCCCAGACCCAGCCCATGTCGAGACGGCTTTGCGCAAGGATGGCTCACGCACCATCCGCGCCACGGATTTGCAGGAAAATATCGGCACCTGGACCGGCGTGGCAACCGGTGCCAGCGCCCTGGTAGCAGCGGTGACAGAAGGCATCGAGAACATCATGGCCAGCCCCACCTTCATGTTGCTGGCCGGACTGGCGGTGGGGGCCGGCGCTTTGCTCTTCTATCAGGGCGTCCTTGCCAAGCACATCCGCGGTTTCAGGGTCGAAGACCAGATTGCAGGGTTCAAGGAAAGCCGCTCCAAGGCAGTGGCGACGCTTAACGGAGAGGGTGATGGCGAAAGCGGAACGTAGGGTGCTCAAGCGGTTGCAGCGAATCCTACTGTTCACCGCATTCATCACCACCATGGGGGCTGTCGCCACCACATACACAGTTATCCAATATCGACTGGGAGACACCATATGCTCACAATCCTCGCCGCCATCGGCGGGCGAAAACCGATCATCTGGGCCACTTTGGTGGTGGCTCTATTGTTGGCCGCGTATGGGGCTGTGAAAGCCATTGAGCGGCGCGGGGCACAAAAACTACAGGTGAAAATCCATGAACGCACAATCCAGGGCTATCAGGCCAGGCAGGCCATTGACGAGAGCGTTGACAGTGATGCTCTTGACGCTGTTCGCGAGCGGTTGCGCGGGGACGCTACCGAAAACGGCGGCTCTTAATTGTGCTGGGTGGCAGAAGATACGCCCTACTGTCGCGGACGTGGATGCGATATCCGGCACCCTCACCCGCCAGATCGATAGCCACAACCAATACGGCGCTCACCAAGGTTGTTGGGAACGGAGGTAATGATGGTTGAAGGTAACGGCACGCAGCGCGCTCTTGGACAACTGGAAGCCGATGTGCGAGCGCTGAAAGAAACGCAAGTGGCTATCCGCGATTCTGTTAATCGGCGTCTCGACAAGATCGAGCAGCGCCAGGAAGAACTGCTTGTTGCCCTCAGCAAGACTAAGGGCGCGTGGCGCACCATTGTGGTGTTTGGCGGGATCGCGGCCACGCTAGGCGCTTTAAGCGCAAAATTCCTGCCTGTTTTTTTTACAAAATAGGAGAACCTCATGAAAATTCTATGGACTATTCTCATCGCAGCGCTGATCGCACTGGCGCTCCTGCAGCGCGCCGATGCGCACACGACGTGCGTGGTGCAACCCCCTGGCACCATCGCGGCGGCTTTGGAAGCGCGCGGCGAAGAGACCGTCGCGGCGATTACAGGCGACGACGGCAGCCCGATTGCGCTCGTCATGGCGCAGAATGAGGAAACCAAAAGCGCGACCGTTTATATGCGCCACGTGAGCGGCGCTGGCTGCGTCATCTTCTCGATTGAAGGCAAAAAGCCCGCGCCAAAAGAACCGACTTAGGCGGGCGGCCCGGAGTGATTGGGCACTCCGGAACAAGCGGAACCCGGATAGGAACCCCGCTTCAACAGCCAATAAGCATAACTGTCGCACCCGGCCCGCCTTAGCGAGCGGCTCTATGGTGCGCTGTATGTGGTTAAACAAAAATGAAGGCGAAAACTAAAAAAGCACGAGCAGACTACGCCAAGCCCCCCGCCCCCTACCAAGGAGGTAAGCGGATAACCGCTAAGGCCATTGTCGAGAAAATCAATCGAATACCGCACCGCGCATATGTGGAACCCTTTTGCGGCTTGGGCGGCGTGTTTTTCCGACGCGACAAAGTCTCGCGAACCGAGATAATTAACGACTTATCAGGCGAAGTGATCAATTTTTTCCGAATTTTGCAACGCCATTATCCGCAACTTATCGACTGCTTGAAGTTCCAGGTCCCATCGCGCCGCGAATTTGACCATCTCAAAGCCAGAGACGCTGCGTCAATGACCGATCTTGAGCGCGCGGTGCGGTTTCTGTACTTACAAACGCTATGCTTTGGCGGAACCCCCCTGGCCGACAAAATTTTGGAATAGACGCGCACGACCGCAGCGGGTTCAATCTTCGCCGCTCCCTGTCCATTGAGAGCCTGTTGCCCTGGGCCGCAAGAGGCGCTATGACAGGCGCCGACGCGCATTGCCGCGCATGCCGCCAACAGCCCGAGAGACCATGGCAAAACACAAAAAAACCAGGCCGGCAAGGCCCGCAAGGCCAAAAGCCCGACTGCCACGCGGATTTGTGGATCGTACCGCCGGTGAAATCCGCGCTGGGGATGCCATGCTTGCCGCCATCCGCGAGGTGTTTGAGCGCTACGGGTTCGACCCCCTTGAGACCCCCCTGTTTGAATATACGGACGCCCTGGGCAAGTTCCTTCCCGATCAGGAGCGCCCCAACGCCGGAGTGTTTTCCCTCACCGATGATGACGAGCAGTGGTTGAGCTTGCGCTATGACTTGACCGCGCCTCTTGCGCGCCATGTCGCCCAGAACCTGCAACACACCCCGTTGCCGTTTCGCACCTACCGGTGCGGCCCCGTGTTTCGCAACGAAAAGCCGGGGCCTGGGCGGTTTCGCCAGTTCCTGCAATTTGATGCCGACACGGTCGGTGCCCCTGGGGTGCAGGCGGATGCGGAAATGTGCATGATGATGGCCGACACCATGGAGGCCCTTGGCATAGCCCGTGGCGACTACGTGATCCGGGTCAACAACCGCAAGGTGCTTGATGGGGTGATGGAGGCCATTGGCTTAAGGGGTGAGGAGAATGCTGGCAGGCGCTTAGGCGTTCTACGCGCTATCGATAAGTTGGACCGCCTTGGTATTGACGGTGTGGAGCAACTGCTCGGCAAGGGCCGCAAGGACGACAGCGGTGACTTTACCAAAGGGGTGGGGTTGGGCGCAGATGTAATCGCGATCTTGCTTTCCGATCTTGAATTGAGACCCTCAAAAGGAGACCCGGACACGTATCCCGCCAGCCAGTTGCATGCGGATGGTTGGGGGGAGCTTTTCAAAATCGAGGAGATTGTCACCGCATGTGGTTATGAAAGAGACCGCATTCGCATCGACCCTTGTGTGGTGCGCGGCCTGGAGTACTACACCGGCCCTGTTTATGAGGCGGAGCTTACTTTTCCCGTGGTCAACGAAAAGGGGGAGACGGTGCAATTCGGGTCCGTGGGCGGAGGTGGGCGCTACGACGATCTGGTCATGCGCTTTACAGGGCAAAGCGTACCTGCAACCGGCTTTTCCATTGGCGTCTCGCGCCTGATGGCTGCCTTGAAGAACCTTGGCAAGCTTGAGGCGGACACCACCACCGCGCCGGTGCTGGTGACGGTGATGGACGGGGACGGGGAGGCGATGGGGCGCTACCAGCGCTTTACGCAAGACCTGCGCGCCGCCGGCATTCGCGCCGAGATGTATCAGGGCAACTGGAAAAAGTTCGGCAATCAACTCAAATATGCGGACCGGCGCGGCTCTCCTGTGGCGATCATTCAGGGTGCGGACGAGCGCGGGCGCGGCGAGGTATTGATCAAGGACCTGATTGAGGGCAAGCGCATGGCGCAGAAGATCGCCGACAACAAGGCCTGGCGAGAGGCGCGCCCAGCGCAGGTGAGCGTGCCCGAAGGCGATCTCGTCGGCGCGACCCGCGCGATCCTGGCGCGCCACAGCACGACCGCGGCAAGCAAGGATAAGGGCGTTTTCGATTTGGCGAGGATGTCCGCGCCCGCCTGCTGATCGCGTCGACCCCTACGGGGCAAGACACGTGTTTGCGTCCCAAGTTCACCATCCCCGTGTGCCGCGAGCATCTGGCAAAGGCCTCTTCGGCAGCGGGCCGCTACGCCTATTTTGGGACCGTATTTCGCTTTCGCCCAGGCGGGACCAGCGAGTTCGCCCAGGCCGGTATTGAACTTATTGATACGCCCGATCCGATCAATGCAGATGTTCAAGCCTTGACGTTTGCCGTCACGGCACTGGCGCGCCTTGATGCCCCCTATCGACAGGTCCGGCTTGGAGACAAATCCCTGTTTGCGGCGATCGTGGACGCCATGGATATTCCCGCCGGCGTTGCGGCGATGGCTGCGTCATATTCTCGATTGAAGGCAAAAAGCCCGTGCCAAAAGAGCCGACTTAGGCAGGCGGCTTGGAACGCGATATTAGGCGCACAATTGTCTACATTGGCCCGAGAGAGTGTCTACACGCTTTTTTGCATGCGCTCTAAGTGATTGATTTTATTGGAGGGCGCACGGGGACTCGAACCCCGGACCCGCTGATTAAGAGTCAGCTGCTCTACCAACTGAGCTATGCGCCCTCATGCTGAATGCTGTACGAGACCTCCTGTTTGTACCCAAATCGCCGACCCCTCGCAAACGGTGCAAGCCACGACGGCCCGACTTCTAAGGCTTGGGCCCCCTCCAGGGCTCCCTTTCATAGGTGGCCCGCGAGGGGGAGTGGGCTGGCCAGGTCGACAATAGACGTTTCCATTTATCTGATCATTGCTTGTCTCCGGCGGCTCCCGCGGTGGGTCAAGGGACTAGAGCGTGCCATGTCTCAATAGCATACCCGGCCTGATCTGAAGTGTATATCATATATAATTATCCCTAACCCGTCCTGCAAAAATCGGTGGCAAACCACATCCATGCTTTTCCCGGCGTTCTCCGGTGTTTTCAAATATTATGTCGGTGGCCCCGTCCGCCGACAAGCGAAACAGCCGTGGCTTTGGGTTACCCGCCTGTGGCCGTGGGGTGAGCGTGCCAACTTCAACAAACCCAAATCCGTATTGCAGTAAATTTCCAGCAATCTCGGCATTTTTGTCAAACCCCGCAGCGAGCCCCACGGGATTGGCAAATGTTTTGCCCAGAAAGTTTTGCGATAAAACGGGGTCTTCAACGGTTCAACCATCGGTTCAAGGCACGGTATCAGCATCTTACCGCACTGGGAAAACCAAAAAAGGTTGCGATAACGGCCATCATGAGATCAATCATCGTGACGGCAAATGCTCTCCTCAGAGACAACAGAAAATGGACCCAAAAAACAGCTTGATCACAATGGATACTCTAGCAAATACAGCAGTTAGCCTGGTTTGCTGAGGCGGAAGTGGCCAACATCAATACTGCCTGTTTCAAAACCGGCACGGCAGTAACACAAATAAAACTCCCACATGCGCTTGAACCGCTCATCAAAGCCCTGGCCCTTGATGGCCGGCCAGGCTTTTTGGAAATTCTCGTTCCACAGTTTCAGCGTCTGGGCATAGTCACCCCCAAAAAATTCGCTGATGTCCAGATGCAGGCCTGCTTTTTCGGCCTGTTGCTCAATGGTTGAGCGCGTCAGTAGCATGCCCCCTGGAAAAATGTAGCGCTGAATATAGTCAACGGATTTTCGATAAACGTCAAAGCGATCGCCTTTAATGATAATGGCTTGCAGAACCGCGGTACCACCGGGCTTCAGGCAATCGAAAATTTTCCCAAAATAGACCGGCCAGTATTTTGCGCCAACGGCCTCAATCATCTCTATGGACACAATACGATCGTAAAGACCTGTTACGTCGCGATAGTCTGAAAGGCTAAAGGTGAGTCGATCATTGCTGGTTTGACTCTGATGCCTTTGGACACAATAGGCCAGTTGCTTTTGCGAAAGGGTGATCCCATGCACGCGCGCCCCCTGTTGCGCCGCGCGCTTGGCGAATCCCCCCCAGCCACATCCGATCTCCAGCACCTGTTCATTGCGCGCGATCGCCGCCAATTCAATAATCCGGTCGTATTTAGCCATCTGCGCTTCGTGCAAGGAGCGTTTTTGACCGGCATCAAACAAGGCTGCGGAATACGTCATGGATGAATCGAGCCACTGGCGATAGAAGCTGTTACCAAGGTCATAGTGGTAGCGTATGTTGTGACGACTGCCACGCTGATTGTTGTCACGGAAAAAATGTTGTATCCGGGTAACAAGATGGGCGATCCCGTTGCCCGTGTGCTGGCCGATATAGTGATCGGCATTGACGGCACCAAGAGTGACCACCGCCGTCAGGTCAGGGGTACTCCATATTCCGTCCAAATACCCCTTCGCCATGCCCAGTTCGCCCCTTAGCACGAAATCCCGAAACATACGCAGCCTATGAATGACTATCGTTGCATCGGGGTGATCATTTTGCGGGGTGCCAAATGTGCGTACACACCCATCTGGATAAACCAGGGTCAGCGAACCGCGACGTATCGAAGTGAGTGCCCTTAAGACCCGACGTTCAAAAAAACCTGAGCGCGCATAAGCCATGGTCAACTCGTTAAATTGCAATTGCCTTTCTTGTTCCTGGTCAAACCGCCGTCCCGGCGCCGTTCTATGTCTGTGGTGCCCAAAAACTGATCACTATAAGCATGCCCTAAGCATCACCTAAGCATGACCCCCACCTCCAGACTTATATCAGCGGCATTGGCTTTATAGACATGCAAAAAGAATACCTCAATCGCACCGCACAAGACAAGGTCGCAATGGCGTTTGCTACGAAACGTCGCGATAAAACCACGAGGTCTTGTGATTTAACGTTGCATCCGCCGCCGCAAGTCTCGGCGCCGAATGCGCCGGTTGGCGTGGCGCACTTTTGCCAAATGCATTATGCGCGTGCCAAATGCATTATGCGCGCGTTGCAACTCGGTTGTGCTCCAGGACGGCTGTGGTATTGGATATTTTTGGTTTCAATGTACGCAATGGATCGGATACGCTGTAGATGGAAAGCTTCGAAAGGGACCCAATAATACCGGCGGTATCGGCTTTTGCACACGCTCTTGAGAGGAAGATTGAGTTGCAACAACAGGGTGCGTTTGTCATTGTTAGCGCCTGTGCGCTGATAGACGTTGATGGTCGGGTGTTGATGGCACAGCGCCCACGGGACAAGCCGCGCGGGGGCCTGTGGGAGTTTCCTGGCGGTAAAGTCGAGGCGGGGGAGGCCCCCGAAGACGCCCTGATCCGTGAGCTGCGCGAGGAGCTTGGCATCGATGTGTCCAGGGCCTGTGTGGCGCCGCTCACATTTTCTGAATATCGCTACCCGGATATTCAGTTATTACTCCTGCTTTATGTTTGCCGCCAATGGCGCGGCAGGGTTCGCGCTGTTGAGGGAAACTTGCTGAAATGGGTGAAAGTGTCAGCCCTGCGACAGATGGATATCCCCCCTGCGGACAGACCATTTATTGCTGTTTTGCACGATTGGCTTTAAGCCAAGGCCATGGCTAGATGTGAACTTTCAATAGGTTGTCCATTCGATCCCTGCTATGGAGATTGGAGGTATCACACTTCAAACATCCATGGAGAGACCGAATGAACATCCACAAAAATGCCAGATTAGCACCCTCACGTCGAGTAGAAATGGCCCGCGACGTCTTAAACGGGCGCTTGACAAAAGCACAAGCCAGCCGCGCCTATGGCGTCTGCGCTAAAACGGTGACCAAATGGGTCAAGCGATATGAACAGTTCGGACAAGCAGGCATGATAGATCGTTCGTCGCGCCCCCATCATAGTCCACGAGCCATCCCACAGCCGCTGGCAAGGGCCATCATAAGCCTACGCCGCCAGCGGCTGTGCGGACAACATATCGCCCTAAAGCTTGATGTTTCTGCGGCAACCGTCAGCCGTGTCTTGAAACGGGCCAGGCTCTCGCGCCTTAAAGACCTGGAACCAAAGGTGCCGGAACGGCGCTATGTGCATGACCATCCAGGGGATATGATCCATCTCGATATCAAGAAACTGGGACGGTTTGGCCGCCCTGGCCACCGGGTCACTGGGTCTCGCGTCGGGCAATCCAACACACGCTCTGGCAAAGGCGGCTATGGCTGGGAATACTTGCATGTGTGTGTCGATGATAACTCACGCATCGCCTGCACGGACATCTTCGCGGATGAAAAAAAGCAGAGTGCGGTGGCTTTTCTGCAAAGCGCTGTTGCGTATTATAAAAGGCTGGGGATCACCATCCGGCGGGCTATGACCGACAACGGCGCGTGCTACAAGTCCAAGGCTTTCGCCAGTGCCTGTAAAGAACTGGGTATCAAGCATGTCAGAACCAAACCCTACACCCCAAGAACCAATGGCAAAGCGGAACGCTTCATCAAGACGGCGATTAATGAGTGGGCTTACGCGCCTTTGTACCAGACATCAGAACAGCGTAAGGCCTATTTACCAGAGTGGACCCATATGTATAATTGGCACCGACCTCATAGCGCCATAAAGACCAAACCGCCTATCTCTGCTTTAGGATTAAATGGGGACAACCTCTTGACGTTACACAGCTAGAGCGTGTGTGCGGTTGATGTCAGGCGCGAGTTTTGTGAAAATGCAGTGCAAGTTTGTGCCGGGACTTGTTGTGACGTGTTATGAAGCGCCCGCCGTTGATGCGAACCCAGGTTGTTATTGAGCCCGCCTTGAGCGTTGATGCTGAGGCGATGGCGGCAATCCATGCGCAGGCGTTCGATCGCTCCTGGAGCGCAACGGAGCTGGAGGCGCTTCTTACCGACCGGCATATTGTCGCCATGGTGGCCAGGCGTGGCGATGCCCGCGCCAATACCCTGTACAAGATGCATAAGATGCATAAATCACATAAATTGCATAAGATGAACAGGATGATTGTCGGCTTCGTTGTTGCGCATGTGGGCGCTGATGCGGCGGAAATCCTATCCCTTGCAACAACGGAACGCTATCGTCGCCGTGGTCATGCACGCGCGCTTATGGTAAGTCTGGCTGCGCAACTCAATCGCCGTGGTGTCCGGCGCCTTGTGCTCGAAGTTGATGAAAATAATCTGTCTGCTATATCTTTATATGAAGGATTATCTTTCCAACGTGTTGGTGAGCGTAAAAATTATAACCGACAGGCAGATCTGGCCCCGGCGACGGCGTTGATTATGGCGCGGGATCTGGACATCAATGTTTAAGGCAAAGACAGAATTTTTTTATTAGGGGCGCTTGCGATGGGCGCGCATGTAATACTATAACATCCCCGGTTATGGCTTATGATCAAGTAAATGGCCGGATCCGCCTTTGCATGATAATGAACCGATAAAGCGTGGGAAAAGCCCCTATCCGCAACCGGGGTAATAACAAGTGAGCAAACATGGCGAATAGAGCGCGATCAAACGTCACAATCGAGGACCTTTGTGTCGAAAAAGGCATGCGCATGACAGAACAGCGCCGGGTCATCGCGCGTGTTGTGTCCCATGCGGATGATCATCCGGACGTAGAGGAGCTGTACAGGCGTGCCGCGGCCGTCGATGGCAATATTTCCATATCGACCGTCTATCGAACCCTTAAACTGTTTGAGGATGCGGGGATCATTGAGCGCCACGAGTTTCGCGATGGTCGCGCACGTTATGAACCAGCCCTGCGCAAGCACCATGACCACCTCATTGATCTGCGCTCGGGTGAGGTTATTGAGTTCCGCGATACCGAAATCGAACGTCTACAGGAAATCATCGCGAAAAAGCTGGGCTACGAACTTGTTGATCACCGACTCGAACTCTACGGTGTTCCCATCGACAAGGAGAACCGAAAACCGGCTGACGATAAGGGCGAATGAGGGGTTCTAGAGCGTGTCAGGGCTTGACAGGGCAAGCGATTACGGTCCGGTGCCCGGGTCATCCGGCAAGGGCGGCTTGGGGGGTTTGGGGGCCTTGGCAGGCTTGGTACCGTTTGACGGCGCTGGCAGGTTTGTCCCGTCGTCCTTTTTGGCGTCTCTTGGGTTTTCCGACGAAGATTGACCTTTTTGCGCCTTGGCCCTGGTCTTGCCATCGCCGGTTGCTTTGGCCCCATTGGTGGCGTGGCTATCGATGGGCCCGTCGGTCCCGCGAACAGGGATCGCTGCTGTCCTGGCTCCACTTATTGATATGTTGGCGGTCTTATGCGGCTTCGATTGTGGCGGATCGCTCTGCGCGCTTTTGCTGCCGGCTTCCCGATCGGCGTCTTCTGCAGCTATGTCTTCAATGCGTTGGGCCTTGGCTTTTTTTGTTTCGACGCGGGCCTGCTCCTGATTTTCGTAGGCCTCTTGCAACTCAAGAATAATCGTTTGGGCGGCCTCCTCGCCGCCTTCCGGCGCTTTCCATTCAAACACGTCAAGCTCTCCGGTTTCCGGGGAAATGGGGGCCCAAATCTGTGAGACATAATTGCCCGCGACCCAGGCGGCGTCCTTGGGGGCGCGCACGGCGCGGGACAGCCATTCACGCGCAGCGCCCGTGTCATCGTGCTCGGCGTGTTCCAGTTCGGCCATCATGGCGAGAGAGCGCTGGGTGGGGGCTTCGGCAAGTACGGTTCCCAGGGCTATACGTGCCTCGGACCATTGCATGGCGTCAATAGCCGCTTGGGCGAGCGCAAGATAGCTTTCTGGATGGGTGCGATACATGGCCGCCAGGGTCTTGATGCGTGTGTAACGGTCGCGTGTCGAATCGCCTGGCCGCACCCGCGCATAGGCCTCGGCCAACTCTGGATGGGGGGAAATTTTCCACGTCGTCTCTATGACATTGGTGGCCTTGCGAATATTGCCGCGGTTTGAGAACAAGCGCGCGGCCACCACCGCAGCGGGGACAAGGTCGGGAGCCAGATTATGGGCCTCAAGAGCCTGCCCGCGCGCTTTGTCCGGCTCGGCATCTTCGTTGCGTAGCGCCAGACCGGTCAGCAATACAGCCCTCTGGCGCTTGGCCGTTTCCTTGTCGATCAGACGGTTTTTCAGATTTTGTTGCAAAACAACCAGTGCCTCGTCCCACTTTCCCGTGGCACACAGGTTTTCAAATCGCGCCTTTCCGGCCCAGTCAAGATTAGGCGCCGCTTTTGCGGCTTCATTGACATAATGTTGTGCCGCCTCGGTCTCGTTGGCCTGCTTGGCCTCCATGTAAAGTCCGTGTAACCCTAGAAGATGGGTTTCAGGCTTATCGAGCATTTGCTTGTAGGTTTGTCGTGCGGTCGCATTGTCACCGGCCAATTGCGCCGATTGGGCAATTAAAAGATCCGCGAGAGGGTCTTCATTGAGAAGCCTTTTCGATTTTCTGGCATGGCGTCTGGCCGCCACCGCATTTCCGGCACCAACAGCGATCATGCCGCGCGAGAGATTCTCGTAGCCCCTTTTTTTGCGCCGCGCGTGGTGGCCCTGAACAACGGCCTTCGGCGCATGCCATATTGCCGTTACAATAGACCACAAAAGGATCGCGATCACGGTCAGCGCTACCAGCGCCACAAAGACCTCAGCAAGCGAGAACGGGCGCGTTTGAAAACCAAAAAAGTTCTCGACCGTTACCGTGCCCTCTTGTTGGCTGAGCCAATCAAGACCCATGACCGCAAGAGCGACACAGAAAATCAGTAATATGATGCGAAACATAGTGCGTAACCCTCATCTATCATTGCGGCGGAACTCTTCCCTATAGCAAAATACGAGAAAAATACGGAATGCCCATGAATTCAATTAAACGCATAAAGCTGATCTAACCGCCGGTGAGCGCGGTGCCCTTTGGCTGTGCTCATAACGCCAATGCCACGCTCAAAAACTCTCAAAAACGCTCAAAAACTCTATTGTGTTCCGGGCATCTGGCTTAAGCGGGTCAATGCTGCCAATGTTGACGTTATCAGCGTGTTCATTGCCGCTCGCGCCGCGCCTGCTGCCTTCAGGCGTGTCAGCCATGGCTTGCCGATCTCCTTGGCCGCGGGGTTCAGACCATCGTATTCGTCAACGGCACCATCAATGTCGCCCCGATCCAATCGCGCCTGGATACGGGCGACAATGGCGTCAGGCGCATCCCCTGACGCGCTGCCGGTTCGGCGCACACCCAAATAGGATTTTGCTCCCGAAAATAACCTATCGGAAAGGCTTTGTGTATTGTTCTCCTGTGACGCGCCTGTGGTCACGATATGCGCTGCCACATCTGCGAACTCGCCTGCCAGGTGTGTCGTGCTCGGGATGCCTGATGCGGCGAATGGCTGCAACGGTTTGATACTGGGATCGGCGCCGACGATGGCCTCAATGGTGCGCAGTTCGCTCTCGTAGGCGGTTCCGGCATCGACGGCGCGTTTTAGAAATACAAGGCCCAGGGCCAATGTCGCCGCTTGATTGGCTTGCGTAGCTCGGGTATCGCGCGCCTCCACTGCATCAACACGCGCGTATAGGGTTGCTTCTGTTTGCTTTAGGGCCCGGATCTCATTGACGAGTGATTGCAGCGTGGTTTCCACACCGCTAAAACGCTGCGTGGTTTTAGCGTTTGCGTTTGATGTCTGTGCCTCCAGTCCTGTCTGCAAAGTCGCCATCTGTGCACGGAGCCTGTCCAGGTCTTCCATTCTCGTTTGCAATGCAGCCAGCGAACCTTTGAGCCCGCTCATATCACTCTGGAGCTGCTGAACATTGCCGGCCACAGCGTCGATAGCCCCAGAGGTATCCACTTTTGTACTGGCGTCGGTTATTTGCTCCAGTCGGGTCAGGCGCGTGTCATGGGCCTGGGTCAGAGTGTCGATCTTCTCTGATGCTCCGCCCTGCAGGAACCATGAACCCATCAGTGCCAGCACACTTCCGGCAAAAGCGGCAGCGCCATAACCGATCAGGCTGCCCCTGGATGCGGACGGCGGCGGTGTGGCCATTGATGGTTTTGGCGAAGACGAGGAGGAAGGACCAGGCGGGGACGACGGGGACGACGGGGACGCCGACTTGCCGGTCTGGGTCGTTGCGGATTTCTTTGTGGCTCGGGATGTTTTTTTCCCGGCTGCGGATTTGCGCGTCTTTTTTGTGGCAGCCGTTTTCTTGGCCACAGATTTCGTGGCGCCCGCGGTTTTTGTTTTGTCGGTCGCGGTCTCGGCCTCGGTTTTGGGCGCAACAATCGTGGCCTCCAAGTCAATTGTCGGCGGTTTTTGCCTGGAAGTCCGGGAGCCGGCCTTGGCGTCAGCTGGTGTGCGCCGCGTTGGACTGTCGTCCTTGCTCTGTGTCATTCAACATCTCCCACTTGCCGTCCCCCGTCTGGCTGATCGGGCACACCAGGAGCTTTGCCTTGTTAGCGCCCTATCCAATTGTATTATATCTTTTTTTCACCAAAAAAGCGACCCATAACCTTATGTCCCATGACTCCGTGATCGTTTGTCATCGCGCAACGCGTAGCTGTATCTCTTAAGAGCCAGCAACAGGGCGCGCTCGTTAGGTTCAGGGGCAACCGTGACGGCGAGCCCCTTAGCCACGAAAACCCGTGCGATGGTCGAAGACAAGCAGAAAAACCGCGTTGCTTCAAGGCCAGACATACAATCTGTGATGTTTTTTAGTTGGCAAAAACGCACCGCCGCGCTTTTTGAATAGTACAGAGCCGCGTCATATTGTCCCTGTTTCAACGCCTGAAAAACCCCTGGTGGCAGCGCGTTCGTGGGGACAGAGTCATAGGCGGTGATTGCAACAACGTTAATACCGGCTTTGTTGAGCTCGGCTTCAAGGGTCGGCGTGCGTTCGGCGGCGGCCATATAAAGAATGGGTGCAATGTCGGCTCCGCATTCGCGAATGATCATGCGACTCAAATCATGGGCATTGCCAGAGGCCGAGCGCACGTGATCGAACCCCGCCTGGCGCGCAAGAAGCGCAGTCTTATCGCCAACCCCATAGAGGGGGCATCGCAGAAAACGCCAGTCGTGGGTTCGCTGCATATGACGCTCAAGAGCCCGCACCCCGTTGCGGCTTGTGACCACAACGGCTCCATAGGAAAGGTCCGGTACCCGCGCGCTTTCACGGAAAATGATCTTGCTCATAGGAGCCATGTCGCAAGTCGCCCCACACCGGTGCAGCAAACGCGCGGTGCGTGTTGCCTCCGGCAAGGCCCGGGTGATCAAGACACGCATTTGAGCCCTCCGGTTCCCTTTTGCGACTACAGGCCCCAAGATACCAAATTTGTCCAAGGCAGCGGAACATGCTGACCCAAAACAGTCATACTTTGGTTTCCTGTATCATGGCCATAAACGTCTCCCCGGCGCGGTGTCGAATGATCTCGCCCAATGACTGCCCGATCTCGTGAGCGTCGGCGGCATCTCCCACCGCACGGTCCTCATATATCGTCTGGCCGTCGGGGGACAACAACATACCATGAAGATGAAGCCGTGTGTCAGATATTCGGGCATGCGCTGCGATTGGTGTGCGACACGAGCCATCAAGCCTTGTCAAAAAGGCGCGTTCCGCATGAACCGTGGCCGCCGCGTGCGGGTCGTTCAAGGGCTCCAGGAGAGCCTGGATTCGCGTATCCTTTGTGCGCACTTCCAATATGAGTGCGCCCTGGGCCACGGCCGGCACAAAAGTCCTCAATGGCAGATATGCCGTCACCACATGGGCCATTTGCAGGCGCTTCAAGCCCGCGGCGGCCAGAATAGTCGCATCGAATTGCCCTTGGGCAATGCGTTTCAGTCGTGTTCCCACATTGCCGCGCAACAGGCCCACATCAATATCTGGACGCTGACGCCGCACCATGGCCTGGCGGCGCAGGGATGCGGTTCCCAACCGCGCCCCCGGTGCCAGCGCCGCAAGGGAACCGGCATGCGGACAAACCAGAACATCGCGCGGGTCCTCGCGTGCGGGAATACAGCCGATGGTCAAACCCTGTGGCAAAACCGTTGCCATGTCCTTGGCCGAATGCACGGCGATATCAATGTCGGCCGAGAGCAAAGCCACTTCGATTTCCTTGGTGAACAATCCCTTGCCGCCAATCGCCCCCAGGGGGCGGTCTACAATGCGGTCTCCCGTCGTTTGAATGGTCACAATAGGGACGTGACTTTCGTCAAGCCCGTGGTGATGCAACAGGGTTTGTTTTATTTCATGGGCTTGGGCGAGCGCCAGGGGAGAGCCTCGGGTTCCGATCCTGATCATAGGGGATTTCATCCTGGTCATGTGTTGCTCAAGGCTTTGAGGCGCACCTGGACATCTCTCTATTAACGGACAGGTAGAGCGTGTCACGCTCTAAAAGACGTTTTCGTTCCTGTGAGGGTGTGTTAGATCATGTTCGGACAGGATGCAATCTCTGATCATGAGCGTAACAGAGTGTTATGAAACCAGGCATGTTTACCGGACCTGTTCGTGTGCTGGGCATTGAAACGAGTTGTGATGAAACCGCGGCAGCGATCGTTGCGGGTGGGCCCGGCGGCCCGGAAATCTGCAGCAACATTGTTTTCAGCCAGGTTAAAGATCATGCTGTGTTTGGCGGCGTGGTGCCCGAGATTGCCGCCCGTGCCCATGTTGAGATTCTGGACCAGGTCATTGTTGCAGCCTTGCACGAGGCGCACATGGAATTACGTGATATTGATGCCATTGCCGCAACCGCGGGTCCCGGCCTGATCGGGGGATTGCTTGTTGGGGTGTCGACAGGCCGGGCTTTGGCGGCGGCTCTGGATAAGCCGTTCGTGCCCATCAACCATCTTGAAGGCCACGCCCTGACCGCCCGCTTGACTCACCAGGTCACGTTTCCTTACGTTTTGCTGTTGGTCTCGGGGGGGCATACGCAGGTTTTACTGGTTGAAGGTGTTGGCAACTATACGCGTTGGGGTTCGACCATTGATGACGCTTTGGGAGAGGCGTTTGACAAGACCGCCAAGTTGCTGGGGCTGGGGTATCCGGGAGGGCCTGAAGTGGAGCGGTGGGCGCGCGATGGTGATAAACGCCGCTTTGCGTTGCCACGTCCGCTTTTGCGCCGCGAAACCCTTGATTTTTCTTTTGCGGGGTTGAAAACCGCCTTGCGCATCAACGCGGAAAAAACGGTGCCTTTGACCAATGAAGATATTGCCGATCTATGCGCGAGTTTTCAGGCTGCGGTTTGCGATGTTCTGGTTAACCGTCTGGAGCGAGCCCTTGCACGGTTCCGCCGCGTGTGTCCCGGGTCTTCGCCGCAGGTGGTGGTTGCCGGAGGCGTGGCGGCAAATGCGGCGATTAACCAGGCGCTTGCGCAGATCGCGGAGCAGGCCGGCGCCCGGTTGATCGTGCCTCCGGCGTCGCTATGTGCGGATAATGGGGCAATGATCGCCTGGGCCGCACGGGAGCGACTTGTCGCAGGCATTCCCACAAGCGCGGCTCTCACGGCGCGTGCCCGCTGGCCTCTGGACGAGGACGCCGCACCGATAATCGGCGGCGGCGGCAAGGTGAAAGTCTGATGCCGGAGCGTCTCACCGTGGCCGTCGTTGGCGGTGGCGCCTGGGGAACCGCCCTTGCCCAGGCCGCTTGCCTGCGACAAAACCGGGTGCAGCTCTGGGCGCGCGATGCTGCGATCGTTCAGGCGGTCAATACCCGGCATGAAAATCCTCGGTATCTGGCCGGCGTTCCCCTGTCATCTGATCTTTATGCATCGGAAAACCTTGAGGAGGTTGTGCGTGCAGATGTGATTCTGCTGGTCGTGCCCGCCCAGAGCGTTGCTCAGATGGCACAAGAACTTGTACCTCTTGTTGCCCCGACGGTTCCAGTCATTATCTGTGCCAAGGGAATAGAGCAGACATCGGGAAAGCGCATGTCTGAGGTGTGGCAACAATACGGGCCAGGCTTTCGGGTCGGCGTATTGTCGGGTCCCAGCTTTGCTAATGACGTGGCGCGCGGTTTGCCAACAGCTGTGACCCTGGCGTGTCGCGAGATCACGCTTGCTGTGGATCTGGCGCAGGCGCTTTTTGCTCCAGCCTTGCGCCTTTATCCGAGCGATGACGTCATCGGTGTCGAGTTGGGTGGCGCTCTCAAGAACGTGCTTGCCATTGCCGCCGGCGTTGTCGAAGGGCGTAGGCTTGGGGCATCGGCGCGGGCAGCGCTCATTTCCCGGGGCTTTGCGGAGATGTCACGCTTTGCCCGGCATTTTGGCGCCAAACCTGAAACCCTCATGGGGCTATCCGGCCTTGGAGACCTGGTTTTGACCGCCTCCAGTATGCAGTCGCGCAATTATGCCCTGGGCGTGCGCCTTGGCCAGGGGATGAGTATCGGCAAAGCGTCAGGAGAAAAGCTGGCGGAAGGAGCTCACACGGCGCATATTGCCCATAGCCTGGCTGTGGAGAACGCAATCGATATGCCGATTACCGCCACCGTTACGCAGATCCTGCAGGCAACAGTAACCGTAAAGAGCGCCATTGAACAATTGCTGTCTCGTCCCGTTCGTCGGGAGATCTAGGTGAGGCAGCGGCGATGTTCAATTTCTGCTTGCAATTACATCAAGGAGAATGTGAAATAGGAGCCAGTTTATGTCGCCAGCGCGATAGCTGTGTGTACGAAGGTCTGTTTAATGACAAGGTTAACTTTCAACGCCTTCACGCAAGGCGAATTATCAATACCCCTGAACATGGGAGGTTCCTAACATGAATCGTATTTTACTCGCCGCTGCGGTGACCGCAGGGCTTACTTTATCGGCTCAGGCGGAGACGTTTGTGCAGATTGGCACCGGCGGACAAACCGGTGTTTACTATCAGGTCGGCGGTGCCATCTGCCGCCTGGTAAACCGCGGCACCAAAGATCATGATATCAAGTGCACCCACACCACAGGCGGCTCTGTTGCCAACATTAACGGCATCCGCAAGGGCGACCTGGACCTTGGCGTTGCCCAGTCGGACTGGCAATATCATGCCTATAACGGGACGGCTCCTGAGCAGTTTCCTGAGGGTAAATTTGAAGGTCTGCGCGCTGTTTTTTCGGTCCATCCTGAGCCGTTCACGGTTGTTGCCCGCGCCGATTCCGGTATCAAGACCTTCGAGGACCTGAAAGGCAAGCGGGTTAATGTGGGTAACCCGGGCTCCGGTCAGCGTGGCACCATGGAAATCCTGATGAAGGAAATGGGCTGGACCATGGACGACTTCGCGCTTGCATCCGAGCTGAAATCCTCCGAGCAGTCCGCAGCTCTGTGCGACAACAAAATCGACGCCATTATCTTTACCGTCGGCCATCCCAACGGTTCGATCAAGGAAGCCACCACCTCTTGCGATGCGGTTTTGATCAACGTGGATAACGATGTTGCCAAAAAGCTGGCCGCGGACAATGACTATTACGCCATGGTGACAATTCCCGGTGGCACCTACAAGGGAACCGACAAAGATACGACCACCTTTGGCGTTGGCGCGACCTTCGTAACCTCCACCAATACACCGGAAAACGTCGTCTACGAGATGACCAAGGCGGTGTTTGAGAACTTTAACCGCTTCAAGAAAATGCATCCGGCATTTGGCAATCTGGAAAAGGAGAAGATGGTCGTCAACAACCTTTCTGCGCCGTTGCATGATGGTGCGGTCAAATACTATAAAGAGGTGGGCCTGGTAAAATAAGGCCTGATACCCGGTTTGGATCATGATCCAATCGCCGAAAAGCCGCTATGGCGGCTTTTCGGGTTCGCGGGTTTAACACCAAGGGGCCTTGCCAAGGGCTCATGCATTAGCGTCAAAGAGGTGTGTTATCAAGGCAGTACACCAGACGGCGTGTATATAAAGCCAATACCGCTGGTATAAGACTATTTTGTTGGGGCGGTCACCGGGACTGCCTGATCCGTTGCAGGATATTGGTTTCGCGAAAAGAATAAACACCGGTCGCCGGCGAGGAGATTGCGCAGGCTAAGGTTGCCGATGGCGAAACCAGGGAAATTGTCAACGGCTATCAGCCCTGGGGAGGGGCGTCAGATAAATGAGCGATCAAACAAGCACGAGCAAATCGAGCAAATTAAGCGACAAGGAACTGGAGGATCTGGTTGCCTCCACCGATACGGGTGGGCGCAATCCCATCAACAGGCAGGTGGCGCTGCTGATTGCAGGGCTGGCGTTGGCCTGGTCGGTTTTCCAGGTCTGGATAGCCTCACCGTTGCCCTATACATTTGGATTTGGGGTTTTCTCCAGCGGCGAGGCGCGGCCTATTCATTTGGGGTTTGCTATTTTCCTGGCCTATCTGGTCTATCCTGCCTTTATCAAATCGCCGCGCGATCGTATTCCGATGGTCGATTGGCTGCTCGCCGCGGCGGGGGCGTTTTGTGTCCTCTATCTGTTTTTCTGGGACACGCAATTTATCAAGGATCTGACCGGATCGCGCCTGTCAGACCGCCCCAACGCGCCGAACTCACTGGATGTTATTATTGCGGTTGCCGGCATAATCTTTTTGTTGGAGTCCACACGCCGGGCGCTGGGGCCGCCATTGATGATCGTTGCGATTGTCTTTCTTGGTTACACGTTTTTGGGGCCCTATGCACCGGGCTTTCTTGCCTGGAAAGGGGCAAGCTTTAATGCGGTCGCCTACCACCAATGGCTTTCCACGGAAGGCGTTTTCGGGATCGCCCTTGGGGTTTCCACCGATCTTGTTTTTCTGTTCGTGCTGTTTGGCGCGCTGCTGGACAAAGCCGGAGCGGGGAATTATTTTATCCAGGTCGCGTTCTCACTCATGGGGCATTTCCGCGGTGGGCCCGCCAAGGCGGCTGTGGTCGCCTCGGGCATGACCGGGCTTATATCCGGCTCCTCCATTGCCAATGTGGTCACCACCGGCACGTTCACCATTCCCATGATGCGCCGTGTTGGCTTTACGGCCGAAAAAGCCGGCGCCGTCGAGGTGGCTTCGTCGGTTAATGGCCAGATCATGCCGCCGGTTATGGGCGCGGCGGCGTTTCTGATGTTCGAATATATCGGTATTTCCTATTTTGAAGTGGTCAAGCACGCCTTTGTTCCAGCGGTTATCTCCTATATCGCGCTTGTTTATATTGTTCATCTCGAGGCGATGAAGCAAAACATGCAGGGCCTGCCCCGTGCCGGCGAGCCGAAGCCGACCAAGTGGGCACTGATATCCTTTGGCGTGACAGTCTCGGTGATATTCATTATCGCGGGCGCCGTCTATTACCTCTTCCAGGCCTTTGAAAATTTGCAGGCGAGCGGTAATCTGCTGACAGCAACCGCGACTATCCTGGCATTTTTGGCAGCGATTTATTTCCTCCTGGTGCGAAACGCCGGCGATGACACGCGCATGAAGTTTTACTCCATGGGGGCTGTGGTGCTGGGCCTTGCGGTGGTGTTCGCCTTTGGTCTTTTTGCCGTTGTCAATCTGATTGGCGATGCTTTTGGCGCAACGGCAGCGTGGATCGTTGGCGCCGCGATTATTGGGGCTTATGTCCTGCTGGCACGTTTTTGTGCCGGTTATCCGCCCCTTGAGCTTGATGATCCGAATGAACCGGTGGTGCGCTTGCCTGAGCCCGCACCGACGATCAAGTCGGGTTTGCATTACCTGCTCCCTGTTGGTGTGTTGATCTGGTGCTTGTTGGTCGCGCGTTTGCCGGCTGGGCTTTCGGCTTTTTGGGCGGTTGCGTTGATGATCTTTATTCTGCTGACCCAACGGTTTCTCGCCGCCATGTTCCGCGGCCAGTCCACCGCAGGCATGTTTGGCCTTGGGTTCAGGGAATTGATCGATGCGATGATCTCAGGCGCGCGCAGCATGATCGGTATTGGTATCGCGACCGCAGCGGCCGGCATTATCGTGGGGGTGGTATCGCAAACGAGCGTAGGCGCCGTTTTGGCGGCCCTGGTTGAGTTTCTCAGCCAGGGGCAGATCATGCTGATCCTTATTTTTACCGCTGTCTTGAGTCTCGTTCTTGGCATGGGGCTGCCGACCACGGCAAATTATATTGTTGTGTCGTCCCTGTTGGCTCCGGTGATTGTGGGACTTGGGGAGCAAAACGGCCTGCTGGTGCCTTTAATTGCGGTTCACCTGTTTGTGTTCTATTTCGGTATCATGGCTGACGTAACGCCCCCGGTGGGTTTGGCGTCCTTTGCGGCGGCTGCAGTTTCCGGCGGAGACCCGATCAAAACCGGCTTTGTTGCCTTTTTCTACTCTCTGCGCACGGTTTTGTTGCCTTTCCTGCTCATTTTCAACACAGATATTCTGTTGATTGACGTAACGTGGATGCAGGGGATATTCGTTTTCATTATCGCAACGGTGGCGATGTTGATCTTTACCGCAGGCAGCCAGGGGTTCTTTATTGCCAGGTCGCGGATTTGGGAATCGATCGCGCTGATATTGGTTGCTTTTACCCTGTTCAGGCCCGGTTTCTGGATGGATATGATTTCGCCGCCCTATAAGGAGGCGGAGCCGGCAGCGCTTATGCAGACAATTGCCGATGCCGAGCCTGGTGACGAAGTTCGGGTGATTATTGATACGTTTGATGATGTAGGGGAGCCGATCAAACTGACCAAGATCATTGACGTTGCTGAGGGGGCCTCGGCGGAGGAGCGCCTCTTTGCGTTTGGGCTTGATGTGCTGGAAGAGGACGGTAAACTGATAATTGATGGGGCTGCGTTCGATTCGCCCGCAGCAATGGCGGGCTTTGATTTCGATCAAACGATCAATACGGTTTTGGCGCCCTTGCCACAACCCTCAAAGTACCTGATGTACATTCCGGCACTGGCACTGCTTGGTTTGATCTTTTTCTTGCAACGGGGACGGCGCGAGCGTGACGTTATCCCCGCAACACCTCAGGAGGTGTAGAGTTTATGAAGAATATTTTCAAACACGTTATCGCCGCCATCGACCTTGGCGATGAAGATAATTCCGCTAAGGTTTTGTACGCGGCAATGGAAGCGATAGATCCAGGCGATACGTTGCATGTGACCACGGTCGTACCAGACTATGGTTTGAGCATCGTTGGTTCGTATTTCCCGCCCGGTCACGAGCAAAAAATGATCGAACAGGCCAATGAAGCCCTGCATGCATTTACAAAAAAATACTTGCCTGCAGATCGTCAGGTGCAGCATGTGGTGGGCCATGGACAAATCTATGAAGAGATTATCAATGCCGCAAACCATGTGGGCGCTGACCTGATTGTCATCGGTGCGGCGCGTCCGGAGCTAAAGGATTATCTCATCGGCCCGAACGCCGCGCGGGTCATGCGCCACGCCAACCAGTCGGTCCTGGTTGTGCGTCACTAGCTGTGTAACGTCAAGAGGTTGTCTCCATTTAATCCTAACAGTGTGTCGGGTTTAAAGGAGTTGTTTGTCCGTGTATCGGTCGTGGATGTGTGTTGGCGAGCGCTTTGCTGAACCGCCTTAGCCGCTCAGCATGTTGCTCACACGTTTGCAGTTGTACGCCAGCGCTACAAGACACCATTCCCGTGAAACCTTCTCAAGACCGCGAAGATGAAAATGCCTGAAACCAAGAACCGATTTGATGATGCCAAAAACAGGCTCAACACTGCTCTTTCGTCTTTTGTACTTGTCTTTTGCCTCCTGGGTTCGAAATGTCTCCAGCATCTTTAAGCGCCACGGCTCTCTAACACACGGTGGTGGCTTGCTGCGCACCTTCGGCGGTCGGAAATCATAAGGGCGTGCTACCTGTTGACCCGGTAACGCTATCAAAGGTTCAATTTTACGCACATCAAGCGCCTCAATAACAGCCTCGCCAGCATAACCCGTATCCGCTATAAGCGTCTTGGGCTTGCCAACACGCGCGCACAAGTCATCAACAAAGGTAGCCAAATCCTGACGATCATTCGTCGTGGCAAGAACTTGCGTACCCAAAACCAACTGGCTGCCATCCGCATCCACAAAAGCTTGCGCATTATAAGCCTGACGGTATTCGTGGCGCGACGACCGGCGCATGATGGAACTGTCCGGATCGCTCAGATTGATCTGCTTCTTAGGAGAAGGCCGTGGTGCATCGCCCCCATCATCCGTATCCTGACCCTGATCTTGCCCATCCAAACACGCCGCCGCCTCAAGTTGTTCGGCTGCCGCGTCTAACTTCGCCTTTAACGTTTGCCGCCGCGCTATCTCGTCGGGGAGCGACAAACCATCATCCGTATCCTGTTCATCTGCCGCCTCGGCTCTATCCATCAACGCCGCAATGTCCTCTGCAAGCTTGGCCCGTAACACTGGATACGATCATAACGTAACGATTTGATCTTCGAAGCATTCGCATCAATCTGCGTGCCGTCGAGGGCGACCGTGCCTACCTTTAAAAGACCCATCTGTTTGGCTAGCAACAAGATATGCGCAAACGCCGTCTCAAAGGCAGGACCGTTGTCACGCCGGAACTTGGCGATCGTGTCATGATCCGGATGGCTGTTGGCGGCGATAAAGCGGACAGAAACATTGCGATACGTGGCCTGCTCTATCTTGCGCGAGGAAAAAATACCACTGGCGTAACAATAAACCAACAGGGCCAACATCATGCGCGGATGATATTGTGCTTTTCCTGAGCCGGTGCGGCTGACGTGAAAGGTGCGCATATCTATGCGTTCGGCGGCTTCCACGATAAAATGGGCCAAGTCGTCATCTGCCACCCAGTCTTTGAGATCAGGAGGCAAAAGCAACCGCTGAGAGCGGTCATAATTGCGAAAATTTTTCATACCAATGGGTAGCACAAATGCAAAAAAGCCTGTATGCAAATTTAATAAATAACCACAGCCCAAATCCGACACACTGCTAGATCAATATGGGTTTTGCTTTACCCATTTTGCCAAGGGCATAAGCGAAACCCATAAAACTGATCGCCCTCAAATCTATAGCAAAATGCGAGAGGAATACCCAATGCTTATAAATCTGATAAAACGCATTTTGCTATAGTCGCAGGCGCTAATTTTCTTGCAAAAGGCCTGGCTTTACGCGATATGTAGGTCTTGGAGCCTGTCATGTTTGGGCTCCAGACGCAGGAGAACGGGTCGTCAACGTATCGTCAAAGGATCGCCAGCGATGCTGATGACGCTATCCTTGACAAACAAATTGTCATTGACAAACAAATTGTCCTTGAAAAACCAATGGAGTGACCGGCGATGTTGTCTGTTTCGCTTATCGTGCTTGCCACGCTTTTTCGCATTATTCCGCATCCGTGGAATTTTTCGCCCATAGGCGGAGCCGCGGTTCTTGCGGGGCGCACGATGCCGTTGTCGGTGGCTGTGGCCACCGTTATTGTTGCCACACTTGTTGGCAATGGGGCGTTGTCGTTGGTGCATGGGGGCAGTTTCTTTTTTGCGTCCCTGCCGTTTCAGCTGGCCGGCTTTGCCGCCTATGTGCTGTTGGCGCGGGCTATGCGCGAGATCAAAGGCGGCGCTCTTGCAGCGGCGTCTGCGGGGGCGGTTGGGTTTTTTCTGATCTCCAACTTCGGGGTCTGGGCCAGCGGCTATTATGGCCTGACCTGGGCGGGCCTGATGACCTGTTATGCGGCGGCGGTGCCGTTTTTTGCCGCAACACTCATCGGTGATCTGGTGTGGACGGCGGTGCTTTGTCTTGCATACCAGGGGCTGAAAGATAAAGGCGGGAGGCTCCCCGCCTGGGTCTTTGCGCAAGCCAGGGATGTGCGAGCGCTTTAGAGCGTGCCATATTTCGTAAATTCAGACAGGCTCTACGTACCTTCGCCCGACACGGGAGGAAAGCGGTAGCGTGCGGCCGCCACGGTCCAATCCATGTGGTTGCGCACATATTGCCGGGTGGCATCTGAGGGGGGATTGTAATCCCATGGCTCGCCGGCGCCGGCCATCATGGCCTTATGCAGGGCGCGGCGTGACTTTTGAGTCGCAATCACATCGGCCCGCAAACGCGCAACGTCCCAGCGCGCGGCGACTTCCCCTGCAAAGGCGTTTGCCGCCTCACCATAATCGGGGTCTTGCACCCTATTCACCCTCTCGCCCGGGTCCCGGGCAAGGTCGTAAAGCTGCGGTGGGTCCGCATCGCAATGAATGTATTTTAGCGATCCACGGCGAATCATAAAAACAGGATAAGGGGTCATCTCGGCGCAATACTCGCCGATCGCCTCGTCAATCAGGTCCTCCTCGCCACGCGCCAGAGGCATCAAGCTGCGCCCGTCAATGGGCTCTCCCAAAAGGGAAAGATCGCCGCCGGCGATCTCAATGAAAGTCGGCAGCAGATCAATCAGCGAACAGGCATTCGCGGCGCTTCCCCTCGCAACCCCCGGTCCCGCCATAACCAGGGGCACGCGGGCAGAATGCTCAAAAAAGTTCATCTTGTACCATAAACCGCGCTCCCCAAGCATGTCGCCGTGGTCGGAAGTGACAACAATAAGGGTGTTCTCAAGATTGCCGATCTCGCGCAGGGTCTGCACCAAATCGCCAATCTTGCTGTCAAAATAGCTGACATTGGCAAGATAGGCGCGGCGCGCGCGGCGTATGTCGTCCTCGCTTAGTGGCACGTAGCTGGCCTCGATACCGTCCATCAGGCGCTGGGAAAACGGATCCTGCTGTGTACGTGAAAGCACAAACGCCGGCAACTCGATAGGGTCATCATCATAAAGGTCCCACCACTGTGGCCGCGCCACATAGGGGTCGTGAGGATGAATAAAGCTTGCCACCAACGCAAAAGGCGCCGTATCGCCCTGAGCCCTGTCACGGGCTACATCAAACAGCCAGCGCCGCGCCGCAAAGCCGACCTCCTCGTCATAGTCAATCTGAAACGTCGTCTGCGCAACGCCGCTTTGCTTGACGGTCAGCATGTTGTGATACCACTTGTCGATACGCTCGTCATGGGCCTCCCAATCCGGCGTCCAGGCAAAGTCAGCGGGATAAATATCGGTGGTCACCCGCTCCTCAAAGCCGTGCATTTGATCGGGGCCGATAAAGTGCATTTTTCCCGACAAACACGTGCGATACCCCAGCGCCTTGAGATAGTGAGCAAATGTCGGGATTCGTGCAGGGAACTCAGAGGCATTGTCATAGGCCGCAATGCGGCTGATATACTGACCGGACATGAACGCAAAACGCGACGGTGCGCACAATGGAGAGTTACAATAAGCAGCGTCAAAACGCATGCCGCGTGCAGCCAGAGCGTCAAGATGCGGTGTCCTGGCAACACGATGGCCGTAAGCGCCGGTAAAATGCGGCGCCAGTTGGTCAGCCATGATGACAACAATATCGGGTTGGCTCATTTGAACTCCAATTTTAGCTAGAGCAGGCGTTTCGCCGTATCCATTTTGCCAGGAGTAAAGCGAAACCCATAAAGCTGATCGCCCTCTAAATCTATAGCAAAATGCGAAAAAATACGGAATACCCATGATTCCAACTAAACGCATTTTGCTATAGCCCGCTCCCCCGGCCTAGGCCACCCATGAGAGAGTACCCTGGGTGTGGCCCAAGCCCTGAAAGCGATAAAGGGGAGCGGGCAGTTAGATTCCCGTTCATAGAGAAGCTCACCTCATGAAAGATGCATCTGGTGCCGTTAGAACAAGCAAGCCGGCATAAAGATTGGCTCAAAAAGCCTCGCTTTAACAGGCTCTACCCTCATGGTGGGATAATCGAAGACCCTGGGGTGCGTTTGCCCAATGGCCTAAGATATACAATAAATCAAACAAAGCTGTTCATTTGCGGTTGCTTTTTTTTTAAAAATGTTGAATAGTTTCCCTTAAACAAGAAAAAGCGTTACTTGGAGCTAGAAAAACACTACCCTCGTGCTTCTTTTTCATATACGTTGTTCAGGAATGAGGATTCGGCTTTGTTGGTACGAAGGTCGGAGCTTGGTGTGATGTCGCTCTGTGTATGTTGTCGGCTGCGTTGTGAAGGCGATAATACCAAGGGTCCTTGACAAGGGCTCGCGTTAGCGGCAAAGCGGTGCGTTATCAAGGTCGTACACCAGTCGGCGTGTATATGAAGCCAATGCCGTTGGTTTGAGGTTTTGAATGAGCGGCTTTCTTGGTTGCGTTGGGGTCAACCGACAATTCTACATTGTTGCTTGAGCCACAAGAGGCATGGCCGTTGAGGCGTGGCACAAACGGCTATGCTTGCAAAGCCTGGCCAAAATGGTTAAGGGGTTTTAAACCCGTGGAGGTTGCGTTGCCGATGCAGCAGATGCGGCAGACCCGTCAGGATTATCAGAGACAACTGGCTGGAAATCCCCGCTGGTACATCTGAATGTCAGGACGCGGCATCACATAACCAACACCCCGAGGGAGTGTTTTGAGGGAAAATTACGAGGAACATATGCAAGATACTTCGACAAAATCTGATGAGGTGATGATCGAACTCACCGCCGACATCGTTTCGGCCTATGTCAGTAATAACGCTGTGGCCGTTTCCGATTTGCCTGGACTTATCAGCCAGATTCACGAAACGCTGGTTGTTGTTGAGCGTGAGTCGCAACCGGTCAAACCGGAACCTCTCAAGCCGGCCGTGGCAAAAAGCAAGTCCGTTCTCAAGGACTACATTATCTGTCTGGAAGACGGTCAGAAGTTCAAGTCTCTCAAGAGACATTTACGCACCCACTATAATCTGTCCCCCGAAGAGTATCGGGAAAAATGGGGGCTGGCGCCCGACTACCCGATGGTGGCACCAAGTTATGCCAAGGCCCGTTCGGCCCTTGCCAAAAAAATGGGTCTGGGACAAAAGCGCAAGCGCAAGAAAAAGCGCTAAGCCAGGCCTAGAGCGGGTCGAGCGAGGGCAGCCTCTTGACGACTCTCGTCTGCTTAAGGCTGAAGTCGTCGCTTCGTCACTTCGCCCGCTTTGCCGTTCGGACCTTGAAGCGCCTCTGCTTTCCGGTGGGGTTGCGGGTGGCTTTCAGACAAATGCGAAGAGATCTCGAACCGGGACAGATTCTATTGTCTGGCGCGATCATGATGCTTATGTTATAGTACAGAGGCCGGCTTGCCGGCTATGACGATAAATGACCGTTGCAATAAGCCGTTCGGACCCGGGGGCGGTACCCGGCGCCTCCACCATGGGTTGCTTCCTGTTGTTTGACATGAGGCTTGTCGATGCCGATAAGCCAGGCAATCTGTGATGGGGGCGAAATAGGATCGACGAAGGTGTAAAGAGCGTGTTTTCGTTCGGCATGGTACCCACCGTTATCGGGCCAATTTGATAGTTGCAAATGACAACTACGCAGAGGCTCGCCTCGCTGCTTAAGGCGCGGCACCTCGAATTATACTCCTGACCCTTGCACGGGTCAGGCGGGGTTTGGAGCACCTGGCAACAGAAGCTTCCGAAAAGGGCCTCTTCGGGGGCCCTTTTTGCCAGGCTAGAGCATTTCCGGTTTATTATGATCCGTATCCGGCGGCTTTGAAAAAGTTCGCGCATTCTTCTTGTGAGAATAGTTTTAGGATTTTGCCAACGCCTTTCCATAAATCCTCGACGCTTCTCAGCGCCAATCGCTTCATATGGGCCTTCAGTTTTGAAAAGGCCATCTCAATCGGGTTCAGATCTGGAGAATAAGGTGGCAAAAACAAAAGCCATGCGCCCCGTTCGCGAATGGCCGCTCGCGCCGCCGCGACTTTGTGGGCAGGCAGGTTGTCAAGAACAACAACGTCCCCCTCTTTGAGGGTCGGTGCCAATTGGGTTTTGATGTAAGTGGTAAAGGCTGGACCATCCATCGGACCATCCAATACCCACGGCGCTACCATGCCATCATGACGCAGGCCACCAATGAATGTCATTGTTTTCCAGTGCCCATGGGGGATTGGGGCCACCAGGCGCTGGCCCTTTGTACAACGTCCGCGTGGTCTGGCCATCTTTGTGTTCAGTCCGGTTTCGTCAATGAAAACGATCTGATCCAACAGGTGTAGATGTTGGTTTAACCAATCTTGACGTTTGCGCCAGCGGCGGCGTTTGGCCTGCACGTCTACCCGACCCTGCTCACTGGCGTGAGCCGTTTTTTTTATAGGTGATCTGATTGGTTCGCAGCCAGTCATCCAGTGTCGAACGCCCAACACGCAGATCATGGATTTCAACCAGACGAGCGCATAATTCGGCCAGGGTCAAATCCGGCTGTTCTGCGATCCAGTCAAGGATATCAATCCGGTAAGGATCGAGCTTGGACTTGCGCTTTTTGCGCACTTTCACATCAACATGACCAAGTTCGTCTTTTTGTTTGACAAACCGAATGGCCGAACTGGCACTCACCTTAAAGTGCCGCGCCGCTTGGCGACGAGAAACACCCGACGCAACCAGATCGACAATACGAAGTCGTAAATCCACAGATAAAGTCATGATAAATCCTCCTGATACCTTGAATCAGAAAAAGCCAAATCTGTAAACCACCATTCGATTCCAATTTCGCCGGAAATGCTCTAGCAGTGTGTCGGATTTGGGCTGTGATTATTTATTAAATTTGCATACAGGCTTTTTTGCATTTGTGCTACCCATTGGTATGAAAAATTTTCGCAATTATGACCGCTCTCAGCGGTTGCTTTTGCCTCCTGATCTCAAAGACTGGGTGGCAGATGACGACTTGGCCCATTTTATCGTGGAAGCCGCCGAACGCATAGATATGCGCACCTTTCACGTCAGCCGCACCGGCTCAGGAAAAGCACAATATCATCCGCGCATGATGTTGGCCCTGTTGGTTTATTGTTACGCCAGTGGTATTTTTTCCTCGCGCAAGATAGAGCAGGCCACGTATCGCAATGTTTCTGTCCGCTTTATCGCCGCCAACAGCCATCCGGATCATGACACGATCGCCAAGTTCCGGCGTGACAACGGTCCTGCCTTTGAGACGGCGTTTGCGCATATCTTGTTGCTAGCCAAACAGATGGGTCTTTTAAAGGTGGGCACGGTCGCCCTCGACGGCACGCAGATTGATGCGAATGCTTCGAAGATCAAATCGTTACGTTATGATCGTATCCAGGTGTTACGGGCCAAGCTTGCAGAGGACATTGCGGCGTTGATGGATAGAGCCGAGGCGGCAGATGAACAGGATACGGATGATGGTTTGTCGCTCCCCGACGAGATAGCGCGGCGGCAAACGTTAAAGGCGAAGTTAGACGCGGCAGCCGAACAACTTGAGGCGGCGGCGTGTTTGGATGGGCAAGATCAAGATCAGGGTCAGGATACGGATGATGGGGGCGATGCACCACGGCCTTCTCCTAAGAAGCAGATCAATCTGAGCGATCCGGACAGTTCTATCATGCGCCGGTCGTCGCGCCACGAATACCGTCAGGCTTATAATGCGCAAGCTTTTGTGGATGCGGATGGCAGCCAGTTGGTTTTGGGTACGCAAGTTCTTGCCACGACGAATGATCGTCAGGATTTGGCTACCTTTGTTGATGACTTGTGCGCGCGTGTTGGCAAGCCCAAGACGCTTATAGCGGATACGGGTTATGCTGGCGAGGCTGTTATTGAGGCGCTTGATGTGCGTAAAATTGAACCTTTGATAGCGTTACCGGGTCAACAGGTAGCACGCCCTTATGATTTCCGACCGCCGAAGGTGCGCAGCAAGCCACCGCCGTGTGTTAGAGAGCCGTGGCGCTTAAAGATGCTGGAGACATTTCGAACCCAGGAGGCAAAAGACAAATACAAAAGACGAAAGAGCAGTGTTGAGCCTGTTTTTGGCATCATCAAATCGGTTCTTGGTTTCAGGCATTTTCATCTTCGCGGTCTTGAGAAGGTTTCACGGGAATGGTGTCTTGTAGCGCTGGCGTACAACTGCAAACGTGTGAGCAACATGCTGAGCGGCTAAGGCAGGTTCAGCAAAGCGCTCGCCAACACACATCCATGACCGATACACGGACAAACAACTCCTTAAACCCGACACACTGCTAGAGCATCGGGCGTTTAAGTTGCAACAATAACCCCGGTTCCGGACAAGTGAAAGACGAAAATGGGGCCTTGCACAGTGGCATCGCTATGAACGGGCATCACCAGCCCGCTCCCCCTCGCGGGCCACCCGCACGGGCGGTACCCTATGGGTGGCCCGCGAGGGGGAGCGGGCTGGCCAGGTCGCAAATAGACGTTTCTATTTATCTGATCATTGCTTGTCTCCGGCGGCTTTGCTGTGTGTCAAGGGTTCAAGAACCGCCAGAGGCGGCGCTTGAGCAGCCCTTGACACACAGCAGCCGCCGGTTAGGGCTCATGATCAGATAAATGGTTGGATACGCCTTTCTTTAGACATGAACCGATAAAATGTGGGAAAAGCCCCTTACCCAGAACTGGGGTTAAGGAATGCCCACAAATCCAATTAAACGCATGCTGATCTAACCCTCTCGCAGCGCTCAGGAAGTGAGGGCATTTATTGATGTTGGAGTTCGTCTCGCCTTTGCTGCTGTTTGCTATTGCAGCCCTGTTCACGCCTGGGCCCAATAACGTCCTGCTCATGACTTCGGGGATCGCGTTCGGGTTTCGCAGAACCATTCCCCATATCGCCGGTGTGTGCTTTGGTTTTTTTGTAATGCTTGTTGCGGTCAGTTTTGGCCTTGGCGAATTGTTTGCCCGCTGGCCAGGCCTGCAAACAGGCATGAAGATCATTTTTATCGGCTATTTCGTGTACCTGGCCTGGACGCTTGTGGGACAACGGGTGGCACCGGCGACCGGCGGTCGGTCACACCCCATGACGCTTTTGCAAGCGGCGGCGTTCCAATGGATCAACCCAAAGGCCTGGCTTATTATTACGGGTGTTATTTCCACCTATCCTCGGGCCGAGCGCTATATCGCCGATGTTGTGGTCATTTCACTCATCTTTCTGGCCATTTCACCGATCTCCGGCTCAACCTGGTGCCTGTTTGGACAGCAGATTGGCAGGCTTTTGCACAGTCCGGAAAAGGTTCGGCTTGTCAACATGTTGATTGCTCTGATGATTGTCGCTTCACTGGCTCTGGTGATCTTGTATTAAACAAAACCTTGGACTAATCTAAATGGGTAACCCATTCACAACGTGATTGATTCTTGCAATCGCTATGTGTCGAACGCTCGCTTAAAAGGCCGCACTATGGTCCAGGACCTCATTCGTTACGATATTTTGACACAAGAAGCCCTTCGCGGGGTTGTGCGGACAGTCATCAGTGAAGTCGCCACGTCCGGTTTGCCTGGGGAACATCATCTCTATATTACCTTTGACCTGAACGCTTCCGGTGTGGGTATCTCGGATACGTTGCGTTCTCAGCATGCCAACGAAATGACCATCGTCCTGCAACACCAGTTTTGGGACCTGGAGGTTCACGATGATCGTTTTGAGATTGGCCTGGCGTTTAATGGCGTGCCGGAGAAACTGGTTGTCCCGTTTGACGCCATAAAGGGGTTTTACGACCCGTCGGTTCAGTTCGGACTGCAATTCGAGACGCTTGAGGCAGCCGAGGGTTCGCAAAAGCGACCGTTGAGCAAGGCGCGCAAAGCAGACGGAGAGCCGCTTGCCACGCTTCCAGGTGCATCCGGCAAAAACACAGAATCCAAACCCGAAGACAAGCCGCACGAACCGGCAAAAAGCATGGATGAATCCGCTGCCAAGAAAAAAACCAGCGCCAGGGGCACAAAATCCAAAGCCAAAAAACCCACACAAATCGTCACAGGTGAAAACGTCATATCTATCGACACGTTTCGGCAAAAATAAACCGGGGTTCATCCCTTGCCGTCTATTTGAGCATCAGCAACCGAGTCAAAAGGGGGTCGAAATGGCCGCAACGCGCAACGAAACGGATTCGTTTGGAACCATAAAAGTCCCGGCACAAAAATACTGGGGCGCGCAAACACAGCGGTCTTTGCTGAATTTCAAAATTGGTACCGAAACCATGCCGGAGCCATTAATTCGTGCTCTCGGGATTATTAAATACGCCGCAGCATTGACAAACAAGCAGCAAAAAACCCTTTCTCCCCGCCTTGCCAATGTTATCGCCAAGGCTGCCAAGGAGGTTATGGGTGGTAAGCACAACAGCCATTTCCCCCTTGTTGTCTGGCAAACAGGTTCGGGTACCCAGACTAATATGAATGCCAATGAGGTCATCGCCAACCGCGCCATTGAAATGCTAGGAGGCACCATGGGCAGCAAACAGCCTGTCCATCCCAATGATCATGTCAATTGCAGCCAATCGTCAAACGATACGTTTCCCACCGCCATGCATATTGCCGCGGCCGAGCAGATTAACCACACCCTCATTCCGGCTCTTGAACACCTGCATGACGCCTTGGCGCAAAAGAGCAAAGCCTTTGGCAAGATCATCAAGATCGGACGCACCCACACCCAGGACGCCACGCCTTTGACCTTGGGACAGGAGTTTTCCGGGTATACGCGGCAGGTTAAACTGGGGATTTTGCGCATCAAGCAGGACGTGAAACATCTCTATCCCCTCGCGCAAGGGGGCACCGCCGTCGGCACCGGCCTCAACACCAAGCCCGGGTTTGATCGTTTGTTTGCAGAGCGGGTGGCAACAGTCACCGGCTTGCCATTTATCACGGCGCCCAATAAGTTCGAGGCTCTGGCTGCCCATGACGCTTACGTCTACGTACACGGTGCCCTGAACAGTGTGGCCGCGGCTCTTTTCAAAATCGCCAATGACATTCGCTTTCTCGCCTCCGGACCGCGTTCGGGTCTGGGAGAGTTGATCCTGCCTGAAAATGAGCCCGGCTCTTCGATCATGCCGGGGAAGGTCAATCCTACCCAATGCGAGGCTTTGACCATGGTCTGCGCCCAGGTTATGGGCAATCATACAGGGATCTCCCTGGCGGGAAGTCAGGGACACTTCGAGCTCAACGTTTTCAAGCCAATGCTGGCCTACAACATGTTGCAGTCCATCCGCATCCTCGGTGATGCGGCGCGCAGTTTTGCGGACAAATGCGTAGTCGGGATCAAAGCCGATGAGGCGCGTATTGATGACCTTATGGCCCGTTCGCTCATGCTGGTCACGGCGCTGGCGCCCAAGATCGGTTATGATAATGCGGCAAAGGTCGCCAAGCTTGCCCACAAGAACGGCACTACTTTAAGGGACGAGGCGCTACGGCTGGGATTGGTTAGCGAGGCAGAGTTCGATACAATCGTGAGGCCGGAAAAAATGATTAAACCCCACTGATACTGGTGATCGCGCCGTTATACATTTTCCTCCAGATGTGCAATACTAAGGGGCTTTGCGTGTAATCGTTGGTCAGGTTGAAACCGTTGTCTTATCAGCACGATACACGAACCCGAGTTCTGGATTAAGAGAAAGGCGAAATCAGGCCTTGGACCTATAGCAAAATGCGTTTAATGGGATTGATGGGCATTTGCGTATTTTTCCCGCATTTTGCTATAGAGTCGATTGTGAACTATGCGATTTTGGCTGATTGATTGACTATCCACATGATCCAGATTTTGAACCAAAAAGCCTTGATCCATTTGAGGATAAGGCGGAAGTTGTAGCCCGCGGCTGCAAGGATCGGGTTGATGGCATCGCCTTGTTCATGAGCAAGATAGTTCCGATCCATGCGGTGCCCTGACTTGAGATGACCCATCATACCAAGGGGCCTTGCGTTTGACTCCTGGCCCAGCGTAAAACCGTTGTCTTATCAATACGACACACAAGTCAGCGTGTACACAAAGCCAATACCGCTGGTATCACCGGCTCAATTGCTGCCCGTCGTCTCATCTGGCGTTTGATGGCCGGTGTCACCCTTCGTTTCTGGCCGGCGGTAAAGACCCGAAACTTGTGACTTAAAGCGTGTCAGGTCTTAATAGAATCCATTCTGTTTCTCGATTGGCGAGGCGATTCCCAAGTTCAAGGCGATCGAAGAGCGATGTTTATCCATCTCTCAAGAGCGGTTTGGGCGTGGGCGTTGCGCCAATCGGAAACCCCAAGGAGCGCTTTTGCACTATAGCAAAATGCGAGAAGAATACGAGAAAGCCCCATGATTCCCATTAAACGCATTTTGCTATAGGGGTTTGTGCTGTTGCCCAAACGATGGATCGTGAAGCGTACCTTCGCTTGGCTCGGCATAAACAGGAGGATGACAAAGGATTTTGAGCGCTTCGCCAAACAGCTCTCGCTTTCATTTATAGCAAAGCGCCGCAATTTTGATTCGCCGCGCGGTTACTTCCCTCAACGGGCTTTGAACATAACGACCCGATCCTTTGCAGGGGGCCCCAGCGTCGGTTGCTACTTGTTCCTGAAGATATGATCAGAATTCAGTTGCCAGGCTATACATCGCCATGATCAAGCTCATGTCACGAAGGTTGGCTCGATATGTCCAATTTTAAAACAGACTCTTAAGAGCATTCCCGACTGAATTTGGTTCATTGCTGTATCCAGTGGCCATGAAGTCATTGAGGCCTTCGTCTGGGACGTAAAGGTCACAGACTCTTTTGATATGCCTCTGATATCTGGTCAAAAGAGTTTGGCTATTCTCACCTGAAACGATTGATCACGCCTCTCAAATCGACCTGGATACGTCATCGCAATGCCGTAATCAACTTGCATGGAGATCTTTCCAGGTAGCATCGCAGAAAAACCGGTGCTTAGAGATGTGAGTGTGTTATTTCTCGTCGTCTCTTGCGAGTCAAAAACGATTCCGGCGTCAAACCCCACGTATGGCGTGATTGCAAATGGTAATACATTGGCTAAATCGCCCATCGTCAGTTTGCTACGGAAATTAACACCCGACTTATCAGACAGGGAATAGTCTTCATATCCGCGAACTGAACCTGAGCCTCCAATTTGAAATAGCTCATCCCCAAAAAGTTTATCGCTGGAATATTGTCCCTTTGCCGAAAGGTTGAGCGTGGCGCCACTTCCGCCGATCGATACCGGGAAAATCCAGTCAACGGAGCCGGTAAACTTTAAATATCGTTGGTCCGGAAAACCGTCCGGCAACGGCATACGTCGTCCTCCACTCCGGTAATCAATGATAGTACGTAACCCAAGGTTTCCGCCCAAGGACGCGCTGAACACACCTCCACCACTCAGCACGCGAGAATAGTCTACACTCAGCGTTGTGAAATACCGGTCGTAAGTGCTAATTCCGACTTCGTTGTTATTGATTAATGTCTTTGTGCCTTTTCCATTTAGAGAAAGCAACGCTGATAGCTTTGATTTTTCATCCCTGTACAGCATACGCTTGACAGACACCTGCGCGTTCCATTTTCGTGTTTTTGACTGAAAATCGCTTACATCTCCATTGATAATGGATGTGGTGGCGCTAATTCCTCCAGATACGATAAAATTCCAGTAGCCATACGGAACGTCGTAAGAAGATGAGAAATCAAAGTTCATTTTGCGCTTCGGCTGTATATTGGGATTGAATCGTACACGAGCCTGCGCGACGCCGTTAAGGCCTATAAGATCATCGACGGTAATCCCCACGCTATTGATATACTTTCCGGTGTTCCGTGAACCGCTATTGTCGACACTGAAATCAAGTCCAATGGCCCGGCCTCTCTTTTGCTCGATAACGACCGTGCTTGTCCCCGGGTCTTTTCCAGGCTCAATACTACTTTTTGCCTTTACCGAGCGCATTCGCCTGAGTTGATCCAGGCCCTGCTCTATATCCCGCATGTTAAGTGGACGATTCGGCTTGCCGGTAAAAATGTTGGCAAAGTTGCGTTTTTTGCCCGCCGCGTCCCGAACCGCCGCAATGCGGCCCTCGATAACCACGACCTTGAACACACCTGTGCTGAGATTTTGCGGCGGAATATATGCTCGTGAGGTTATATAGCCGCGGCTAATATAGAGGTTTGTCAGGCGGCGAAGTATGTTATTAAGTTCCGCTTTACCCATGCATGTATTTGCATATTGTTGCTTGACTTTGGCAATATCCGCTGCTGGAATCAAGGTCACACCTTCAATTTCTATTGACGAGATATTGATGCATTTCCCCTTGATTTCAGGCAGGAGCTCCAGCGGCTTCTCCTGGCGAGGTGATCTTACAATATTCTGTAACCTTCGTGCGCGCTCACGTTCCTGTTCCGCGGCCTTATAACGGCGTTCGTCTTCTGCAATCTTGTCGATTACACGGAGTATGTCTGAATTTGATTGCGCGTGGGCGTCCAAGGCAATCAGGCTTGCGCAAAGACCGCTGACGATACCCAAAACCAGCCACATGGCCCCTCTAATAACGTGCCCGTTAAAAACACAAACATGAAATGGAAATGCCCCTATAGCGTGTTTCATTCAATATTCAATCCTGTGGTTAGAGCTTTGTAAGCTGCTGTAAATCCGATCAGGGAGAATTTTACCTGAACAAGTTGACCGTTTACCAAGGTAAAACGTGCAGTTGCGTGGTTACCCTGTTTGAATGCTTTGATAAAATCGTTTTCTACATTTTCGATCAGCCAACATCCTGCGCGGCTACAGCTGTGAAACGAAAATTTGAACTTGTGTCGCGAATTGTCCGTAGCAATATGAAAGCCTTTGGAGAGCAGGATATTCAGGGGCAACAGGATCGAAAGCCTGTTATACCCTGACGCGCCATCATGATGTCCCAGTGCAATCGTGAGAACGTTTACATTCTTTTCTTTGTATTTTGCTTGCGACACCTGCAAGATTTCACAGATATCCTTTTTGACTTTGTCATCAGATTTCTGCTCGACGCAACGATACAACCACTTGTCGAACTGCCTGAACTTGATCTTGTCTCCGTCCACAGCTGTTGAAGGATCAGCATTAGTAGGATTGAGGTCAAGTTCCTCCGATTTGTAACCGTCTGCGACAGAGGAAGGGTTCTCGGTTTGCGCGTAGACACTTTGCGCAACTGAAAATAGGAAAACGGCCTGGGTCAGACTTGCGACCAAAATGAGCCAGGACCATCGCGCAGACGGCGAGCCACCTTTGGCGAGCCCGCACTTGCAGTGAATCAAATCACTGTCTGTCTCCGCCAGGTGCACGGACGAACGAAATAGCCTGAACGCGCTGTATTGAGTCGTTTTTTGATACTCGCTGACGCATTGAACGGTGCGCATGTCAAGACTCTTTATTTTTTCTCGCCAAGTGCATCGTTGAACTAAAGTAATGCACTTGGCTAGTTAATTGAGTGGCTATCTGTTGCAGACAAATTAGGGTGCCGAGGGCGAACTTGCGAAAGAAGACGAACCTGGAGGGAGGGCAGTCGCACCCGGAGGAGGAGGAGCTCCCGGAGGAGGAGGAGGAGGAGGAGCTCCCGCACCCCCAACTTTGCCTGGCATTAGAGAGGTTACGGCACTACCATCAAATGGATTTCTTACAGGATCACCGCCAAGTGGGCTCGTCGCTGGCGCCGGACTGAAGTTAGCGTCGCTGGCGGGTTCGGGCCTCAAAATAACAATTCTTCTCAAAATCCCGGAAGGGGGGGGCTCAGAATTCTGAATAGCTATAACCCTAAATACAGAGCGACTATGTAATAAAACCTCACCGGAAGAGTATTGTTCCTTTTTTGCAAGAACTTTAAATCCAGATATATCTACACCTCGTAAATGCCTATTGTTTTCAATTACAAAGAAAATTTCTTCTTCGTCCCCTGCTATCGGTTTCTTGTTAGTTGCTGAAACTTTGTCTTTCCCGATATGCACATTTGAATACCTGAACAAAGTAGCACCAGCGTCAATAGCGGTCGACCAAACAGTTCCGTTTGTTATAAGATCGCCGGGTTTTATGTAAGACTCATAAGCATCTTTCTTGGCGCGAGATATGCGATATACATAGTCGGTTGAACCAGAGAATATATCTGAATGTTCTTTAATAAAATTATCTAATACTTCAACAAAAGACCGCTGCAAACGTGCTTCGCTTCTTTTTCCTGATTTGTCAAAATAGTACAGTGGCTTCGATGTAAGTATTTTTGTTCCGTCTGTACGCGTAATATCTCTACCGTGCTTATCCTTAAGAGCCATTATTTTTTTGTTTAAAGCGGGATCATTTATATCATCTGGTTTCTTGAAACCCATAGCATCTAAAAATCTATCTACAGTTCTCTTAGCCTCATCTATTTTTAATCTATCATGCGGGGCTGTGAAATTGTAATTTCTTGCCCAATTATTTATGGGTAAGCCAAACCTTCCATAAGCTCTAAGGACTAACTTGTCTGAATGTGATATATCCGGAAACTCTATTCTTGAAATCTTGGCCTGTTGCCTACTTATTATTTCATACTTTTCAAAAGAATATTCAGCATCTGGATGTGATAATCTGCTTATCATATGGTCGAATTCGCTTCGTTCCGACTTGGTAGCTGTTGGCGCGTATCTTGCCCAGCCACTTTCAGTTTTTGATAGCGGCCTCGTAACGGTTGTGGGCATGGTTATTGGTTTGGGAGAAGCTTTTGAGGGTACGGCTCCACCTCCACCTCTAGGGGTGATTTTCGGCTTTGCTCCCGTGCCTTTACCAGCCGCGCCACTGCTGCTTGCGGAGGTCCCGGGAGCCGAGGTAAGTTTTGGTTTTGGAGGAATTGGTGGCTTTACTCCCGTGCCTTTACCAGCCGCGCCACTGCTGCTTGCGGAGGTCCCGGGAGCCGAGGTAAGTTTTGGTTTCGGAGGAATTGGTGGCTTTACTCCCGTGCCTTTACCAGCCGCGCCACTGCTGCTTGCGGAGGTCCCGGGAGCCGAGGTAGGTTTTGGTTTTGGAGGAATTGGTGGCTTTACTCCCGTGCCTTTACCAGCCGCGCCACTGCTGCTTGCGGAGGTCCCGGGAGCCGAGGTAGGTTTTGGTTTTGGAGGAATTGGTGGCTTTACTCCCGTGCCTTTACCAGCCGCGCCACTGCTGCTTGCGGAGGTCCCGGGAGCCGAGGTAAGTTTTGGTTTTGGAGGAATTGGTGGCTTTACTCCCGTGCCTTTACCAGCCGCGCCACTGCTGCTTGCGGAGGTCCCGGGAGCCGAGGTAAGTTTTGGTTTCGGAGGAATTGGTGGGCCAAACGTGAGTGAACGCCCCACTGGTGTATCGTCCGGTCGATGCTGATAGACGCTGGCCTGGTTGTCGTCCGCTGATTGCCGCCTATCTGGAAGCCGTCGCAAGATTGTGCTCGCATCGGTATCGTCATTACCAGAGCCATCCCTGCGCTCGGTCTGCGACTGCTCTTGAGGCACTACCGTTTCACCGCGTAAATTCATAAATCCACCGTCGGGAAGTAAGATGGGTCGTCTTGGTGGAAGTGGTTGATTGATCGGCCCCAGGTCCTCCCGAAGCTGCAATTTCAGTGCTGCATCGCCGTTTTGGTATGTAACGGCGACGACCTCCAATCCGAACTCATTCGCAATCCGCCAAGCGGCGCGCCCGAGCTGTGTTTGCAAAAATTCATTCTTCAGTCGTTCAGTGCCGCTTTCGTAACTATGGAATACCATTAATGCCGCCTCGTTTACAATATCCGTGAAAACGATTTTCCGAGGTACGAACTTGTTGCCATCGGGAAGCTTCAAATATTGCCGGCGCACGACATCAGAGAGATACGTCCTTAAGTTGGCCGGGTCACTCTTGGGATCAAAGTTATTTTCAAGAGCCTCCAGATTTATGACTCCATCTTGCGTGTCAAACGAAGTCACAAAGTAGTAGTTGGGTTTCTTATTATAACTCGTAAAATCAAAAATGCCGTCCTCTTGAGGATCAGGATCGCCCGTTATCTGCTCCGCAACTTCCGACTCACGCGGGCGCTCACGGTCAATCAGTTCTAACCGCTGTTTTAACGCATCCACAGCCTTATCATCCGTGGTTGATTCGGGTTTGTTTTCCTGCTTGCGATCATATGTCTTAGGTCTTGCGCCGGGTCCATCACCCTTTGGTTTGCCCAAGACGACCAAGCGCCCAACAGGCGTATCATCAGACCGATAATTGACGGGATAGTCTTCACCTGTCGTCTTTTGCGGATCGCGAGGTCGTGCGGCAGGGCGTGCTGCCTGCTGCGTTTGATCGTCATTTGCAGGACTATCAGAAACCTTGCCCTTTCGATCAATATAAGTTCCGTCGAACAACCGAATGGATCGCCTTCTGCGCAATGGAGGTACAGGGGCGTTACTATCATAGGGTTTGAGCGTAAGCGTCGTACTTACGCCATCATGGGTCGCGCCTTCAATTCGCAGTCCGAATTCATCCGCAATACGCTTTGAAGAACGTCCGTTGTCGGAGAGCCTAATAAATCGATCACGAAACTCCTTCGTACCACTCTCGTAATTTCTCATTATTGCCTGCGCGCCGGGATTGACAATATTTTTTCTAACAAATTTTTCCGGAACAAATTGTTGATTATCTGGCAATTTCAAAAATTGGGCGCGCGTAGCATCCGTGGCAAAAAGTTCCGCTTCTGGATTCCGCGCATTATCTCCAAATATAACGGTTTTATTTGGAGCATGGAAGTCATTACTAAAATTGAACGCATCCGGGTCACCCATTTCGGTTTTGCCGGTTTCTTCTGATTTCGAGTATACGATCCCTTTTCTTGATATTAAACTATACTCGTGGCCGCGAGATGTATAACGCGTTCCACTAAGGAGTTTTGTATGGCGATCCGCCAACTCAGCCGCAGTTTCATTCTGTCTGTGTCTCTCTTCCAACCGCTGCCGCAACCTGTCAACATCTTCACGATTCTGCGGTTTGGTATAGCGCTTAATAATATTCCTATTCCAGGTTGGATCACCTTTGTTTTCCTGAAAATCACTTAAACCGGCCAGCCCCATCCACGCAATATCAAAGAGCGTTACGTCTCTTTTATTGCTGGGGGCGGGTTTACTTTCTGCTTGTTTGGGTACGTGCAATTTCAAAACGTCATTACCCGCCTCCTGTTTTGTCATTGTTACGTCGACCGTTGGTGCTGTCACCAACGCATCTATACCCGATTGCCCGAGTGTATTTGCGAACTTGTTTATACCTTCAGCACAGGATCCAAACTTGCAGGCGACAATATCGACCGTTTTCACCTCACGCCGGTCGATTTGGTTGCGATCAAGAAAACTAACAAATTTTTCGGCAACTTTATCCGGACTTCCATCGGGTACCATGGGTGATGATTGAAATTTTTGCTCCTTCTCATCTGTATGTGCCGCAATAATGAAATTTCCATTGCTGGGCCTGAGATGAGAAGCCGGCTTGTTGTCAGACAACTCGTCGCCACCGACAACTTGTAGAGTATTTTTATCTACCAGTGCAGCGTTCTCGAAGGCTCGCAGCTCCTCTCTCCCCTTTTCGGATTTGCTATCACCAACCAGAGGAATAACTGTTGTAACAGGTTTATCCTGCTTCACACCTGCGTCAGGCCTTGTATTTTGGCGACGAATGTCGGCGTAATTTGTCTTCACCTTATGGGTCGGCTGCGTGGATTGAGAAGCCGTGTCTGGCGCTCCAGGCGGTTTCTGCATCCGGGACTTCCGGGGTGGTACCGGTGGAGGCGCATCCTGCTTATCATCCTGCGCATCTCGCTTACCCCCACCAAATGTAACGGTACGCCCAAAAGGTGTATCACTATCGTCGAAATTTTCTCTTTGGCTCTCCAATAGCTGAGCCTGTTGTGGTGGCTCGTCCTTTTGCGCTTGTGTTGGCGCCTCGGCCTGCTGAGGCGCTTGCTGGTCTGCGTCCGGCACTGCAGGATTGTTTCTGCCGACCGGTTCCGGGGCCGGGATACCAGGGGCGTCAGGAGCGTCAGCATTAACATCTGCACGGGACATGTCCTCGTTGTCGCGCCCGGCATCTTCCTTCCTGGTGGCTGGCGTTTGGACGTCTTGCGGCGCGTTTTCCTGCGCTTGCGACGTGTTGGTCGACGGTGAGGATTGCTGATTCGAATCCGGTTCTTCCTGCGTTCTCTGTTCTTCCGGGTTTCCTGCCGGAGCTTCGGGAGTTTCCGAGGACGGATCCGGTGTGGCCTCAGCAACGGTGGACAGCAATTCATCAGGCGTTGGGCTGGAATCGTCTTGCCGTTCACCTGTATCACCCGGTGTGTCTTTTGGCGTCGCCGAATTGTCGAAGTTTTTGAAGGCAGATTTGTCAAAAGGCATATTTATCTCTGATACCTTATTGATTCCATCGTAACCTGCCATACTTTGAACTGTCAGGCGAACGTCTACAGAGCTCGACGATTCGCGCTTGCGAGTTTCGACCTCTTGCCTTGACGTGTTGCCGCTGACTTTCAGCCCTGACTCATCAACCTGGGCCGATTTAAGTTCGGCATCACCCATTACGGTAAGATTAAGATCGCCCTCCAGGCCGCTTTTTTCCGAAAGCGAAAGATTGTCTTTTGTCTCGGATTTCATCTTGATAAATAAGCCGGAGCCGGCAAGGGAATTGGCCTTCTCAGATACTTTTTCCATTCTGGGTTTCTTCTTGCCAGTGGTAGGCGTAGCGACCCCAGCAAAGAATGTATTGTCCTTGATGTTCTCCTTTATCTTATCGACGCGACTCTCGATCTTTAGATTTCCACCAATAGTGCCAGATGTACCCCCGCTAATGACAGCACCAGAAAGGGTGGCATCTTTTTTAATGTTGAGCGTGGTGCCGCTTTTCGTTTTCAGGTGGGCATTTTGATTAAGAACATTATCTCGCTTCGCTGATTTGTCCTCCACGCCAACGTGCACGTTTCCGCCATAGTTACCCTTGGCTGCGGAAATGCCGAGTGCCGTATCCAGCCGAAATTTCTCACTGTCTTCCTTGAGCGTTGACTGCGCCGACTCCATAACGAATGTATCGGCGTTGATATCAGCGCTATCAACTTCAATATCAGTGCCTTCAAGACGAACTTTATTCGCAGCCTTGATCTTGAGTTCACCGCCTGCCGCGATTGTCCCGCCTTTTCGGTTAACCGCTTCAACATTGGTGCGTGAGCGCTCGGCACGTACGCCACCACCAACATCTGTGCCCTTGGAACTTGCATAGAAGTTAAGATCCGCACCACCACCGTCGACGCGCCCCTTCTCAACGCGTGTACTTTTTAGGGCCGAAAAATCAACTGAACCCTTTTCGGCAGTCAATCCGACGTCCTTTTTAGCGTTGATATGAGTTCCCTCGAAACCAATATCTCCCGTTTTGGAGCGAATCTGAATGCCGCCCTTTGAATCTAGGGAGCCAGCAACACCATCCGATTTGCGCTCCTCGTGCTTTGCATTTCGGTAGTTGGCGCTGGCGTTTAAACCGCCTCCCGTCAGGTCGGTCGAGACCGACACGCCGAGACTTGCGCCTACGCTCGTGCTTTTCGATGTCTTGTATGACGTGTCTTGCGCTTGCGCAAACTTCACGTCTCCCCCTGCATCAATCTCAATGCCCGTCTTTCCGGCACCGAGTTTTGTGCCTTCAAGCAAAACATCGGCCTCGGTCTCGATTAAGATACCGTTCTTTGCCTTAAGACCACCCACCACCGCGTTTGTAGAACGGGAGGCGTGCGACGTGGTTTGATACTGTGCTGAGATGTCGGCATTGACATCACCCGTTGCGTCTAGGCCCAGGGTCACTGTGCCTTTGACAACCGATGAAGATGAACTGCTTTCTTCAGAATTTACCGCGGCAACATTCTTGTAGCTCTTTGCTCTGATAGTTATGCGCCCACCGGATTCAGAGTCCGTCCCCTGGTCCCGGGCATCTTCCTCTGCCGTTATGCCTATATCACTATCGGCTTCATAATCACTACCGGCTTCATAGTTCGTCCCCTGGTCCTGGGCTTCTTCCTCTGCCGTTATGTCTATATTGTTACCGGCTTTGAAGGTCGTCACGATCGATTTTCTGGATCGGCTTTCCGACGAACTCTTTTCGTGCGAAGCCGTAATCTTGTATTGTGCCTCCGGCGGTTCCAAGTTTATCGAAACTTGTGGGTCCTCTTCTGTTCCGCGCCTGACTTCCCCTTTAACTCCGCGCAACTCTCTGCCTTTACCACCGGAAATCCCCTCTTTTTTATCTGCATATTTGGTTGCATCGACAATGGACGATCCAAGGCCTTTGTTGGTCGCCCCGTATCCGACTGATGCCGAAAATTTTTCCTCGCTGTGTTCAACGTTGTCCTCATTAACCGCTGCACGATTGTCGATCTTTTTGGCAACAACCGTTATATCGCCGGCGGCTTCAACACTGGTTCCCTCGTTGCTTAATTTATTTTTCGCCTTGATGATAAGGTTGCCACCAGACTTAAGTTTGGAGACACTTGCTCTCTTGCCATCCCTATTTGTTTTCGCCTTGACATTCGAATATCCCGCTTTTGCCGCTACGCCATCGACATTGGCTTCAAGGGTCGCCCCGATGGTGTTTTCTTCCTTGCTTGATTTCTTATCATAGGTATCATAGGCGGCTTTGATATCGACATCCTTGCCTTCCAACTCAATCGTTCCGTCCTCACCACTGGCTACGTCTGCGCCCACCAGAGCCACGGTCTTGGATGCCTTTATCTTTACATTGCCACCATAGATGCCAGAGCGCGCATGTGTTGTCGACTCTGTTGTTTCCGATTGCGATGTGGTGCGATAGCCGATGGTTACGCCAGCAGCGTAATCGTTCTCATTCGGCAAATAATTGCTTTTGTTTTTCTCGATAAACTCATTGACAGCTTGTGCGCGCTTATTCGGCGGCAAGTCCTCTATCGTGCGTTTATAATCGTCCAGTGCATTTTGCCATACGCGCTGCTTGCCTTGCTCATCAGTCTCGGCGAAAAAGCCGCGGGACTCTTTGTTCCAAACTTTTGTCTCTTTCAACTCCTGGGTTTTTACATTCACCGATCCTTGCGTACTTTCCACCGATGCCTCACCACCTGCGGCGATTTGCGAGCCAACAATATTCACGTCCTGCTTCGATTTTAAATCCAGGTCTCCGGCAACGATAATCTTTGCACCGACCGCCTTCTGGCGCACATGATCTTTCGTCTCTACTGTTTCTGTCAGAAAGCCATCGCCACTTCGCTTATAGCTGAAGCGTCGGCTCTCAAGCACAACGGCCTCGACATTCGTTTTGCCGTCGACGACTATTTCGGCATTTGCGTTCGAGGTTATCTCTCCTCCCTTGACATTCAGGTCTTTGTCAGCCCGAAGAGTCAGTTTTTTCCTTGCAGAAATCCGACCCGTGTCAGACGTGACATCGTCATAGTGCCATTCGCTTCCCTCTCGCTCGACGCGGGTGACGACGTTTACGGAGCCGCCCGCGTTTATATCCACCTGCCCGCCTGAAATGACACCGGCATCAAGATCGATATCGCCTTTGGTCGTGATATTGAGCTCTTCGCCATCAATCTTGCCACCGGTATTTTTCAGATAATCGGCATTAATTTCCGCCCTGCCCGCCGTGGCGATCAGACTATCACCAGCGTCATGGACATAGTCTTGCGGTACAAACAGTTTAACCACGCGCACCACTTCACCTGACGGCAAACGTTCAAACACTTCCCAGGCGATGGGTTTTTTTAATTTGTTGATTTGATCGGCCGTTAACGCGACACCGATTTGCAACGTCAAATCCTCAGCAACATCGCTGGCACGATCAAATAAAGCGCGTAACATCTCCACGTGATTGGCATAGGAGGCGACAAGACCGTGCAGGTTCAGACTCTGCGCCTGCTGACGCAACAACTCGGCTTCAAATTGAGCGCTACCGAGTTTTCGTCCTAAACTCGCTTCATCCAGACCCAATTTGGAAGCCAGATAGTTTGCAGGCAAATTGGGACTCTCTTCAGACGTGTAGAGCGGATTGAGTTCGTAGACATAAGGCGAAGAGGGCGATTTTGTTTTCGCATAAAGGCCGTAGGGATTTTGCGGCAGAGGCACCGAGACCGGCGGTGCCGAAGGCACCTTAAGCGCGACATCGGTCGGGTTTTCCTCGTTTATGGGTTGCGGTGCCCGGTTTTTGCCGGGTGCAGACAGCCCCCCTTCACTTTTCGTTGTGCCGGTAACAACGAGCTCGCCCGTGTTTATGTTCAGCTTGGATTTGGCAAAAATCCCGGCTCTAAGGCTACCAGGCAATTCCCTGCGCTGACCATGGGTTACCTTGCTAACGGAAGTGTCCTCCTTACCTTTTGAAATCCAATTCGGCTTGGCGAAAACATTTCCGACACAAAATGAGTCAATTTCCGGACAATAGTAGATGTTTCGCCCCGTACTTGTTTCAGTCCATGTTTCCAACTTGACCGACTCATTGGTCAACGTGGCGCTGGGGAGTCCAAACAGATTGACTGTATCACCTGCTAGAATCCCACCCGTGTTCTTTAAATTCGTAAACCCGACAATTGAGAGTACGCCACCATTATTGGAAGCAAGAATACGCGGCTGAGTGGCACTTTTTGGGTCAAAGTTTTCAAAACCTTCACGCACTTCCTTGACAATCTCGTAATCTCGGTAAACATATGGGTTAAGGTTGCTCTCAGGGATATACGCGTCGTATCTCCAAATTTGGCCTCCTCTACGTTTCTTTCCTTTATCATAGCGTCCCGAATCCCCATTATTCCCTGGATAGTAGGTTTTGCTGATTGATTTGTAGATGAACTTCTTGCGAATCGGCCCGTAATCCTTGGTCGGGACATTGTTGGTAACGGTTTTTGCCACGATGAGAATATTGCCATCGCGACTCTCCAGCGAACCACGGTTGGTAAGATCAATTGTCCCCACAACCGTTTTCGCACCCGGCCCCTGGGCATCAGCAAATTGCTGGGTTGATCCGCCTATGCGGATATTACCGGCAGCCAAGATGCAACCGTTGCCGACAACACACCCCGGACCGGTGTTCTCAACTGCCGTGCCTGCGATTAAATCAAGGCTACCGGCAGCATAGAGAAAACCTCTATTGATGATACGTCCTTGCGTGCCGCCCCCTTGGGTGGTGTCAAGCGTTAAAGTGGCCTGATTGCCGATACTGGTAATAGCCCCGCCAACCTCAATGGTTACGGTACTTGCTTTCAACGCCAAGTCGCCCATTGCAGTGAGCAACCCGGAAATCCTCGCATCTCGTGAGAATTTCAGTTCACGGGCTTGGCTCTGGTCAGTTCCGGTGGCGACAAACTTCCCGTCTTTTTCTATAATTAGCCGTCCCGCAGCAATTCCCGAAATCTCTCCGCCAATTTGTGCCAGGCCAGAAATCGTAACATCATTTATGCCAGAAAGGGTGAGGCCTCCTGTGAGCAACTTTCCTCCCTGGTTCACAATCAGGTCGAAACGGCTACCATCGGTGGCAGAATGAAAGGACAATTTTCCTGCAGATTGGAGTTTAGAGTTACGTCCAACCGTGAGCGCAGCCCTCGTGCGGTTAGCAGTCAGGCGCCTGATATCAAAATCAGCCGCGCTTGCAATCACGTTTTGGTTGACCAGGGTATCAACGACGAGCTCAAGATTGCCGACGGTGGTTGCGATCTTTGCACCGGCAGTGTTTTCGATATGCGATGCAGAAATCGTTCCACTCGCACCGCCTATCTCGCTTGCGTTGACAACCTTTCTTCCTGCGGTGAGTTGAAAATTTCTTTTGGCTGAAATATGACCGCGGTTTGAAATTTCATTCCCGGCCCGCAATTCTATCGCGGCCCCGGACGTCAGATCGCCAAGATTAACCACATTGTCGGTTTTGGACCATAACGAAAGCATAACCGCTGATTGAATGGAGCCACTATTGCTTATGCCCCTTTGCGCGGTCGCAGAAAACGCCCCCTTAACAGCTAAAACATTACCGCTCAGCGTGATCGTGGCGCCGGACAGTTCGATATCACCAGCGTGCGATTCAACGTGCGATCTCCGACCTGTGGACAGATCTCCAGCGGCACTGATTTTCACTCTCTCCAACGCAGAAACCCGGGCATCGCCTAATTGAATAGCGCCAACATCGGCTATCAAATCGACGAAACCGCTTTTACTGGCAATAACCGCGCCGTCGCCGGAGATGGCAATCTTATCAGCGGTAATGGATACGCCTGCCTCTCCCGAGTAAGTGGCGCCTCCAATAATTGATGCCAGCCCGTGTTCGACCACCACTGTGACTTTTTTGCCACCAAATCGTCGACTCTCAGCATCACCACTATCGATCATCCCCGTTACCGAGGCGATTCTCAGGTCTCCCGCCGTTCCAATCAAACTGTTACCAAGCTCAATATTGGCTTCACTTTCGATCGTTAAGGCATCTCCACCATAAATTGACTGTGCTTTATCCTTCTTATCGCTTGCGGTCTGCTTTCCCTTTATACGCACCTTGCCCTTGGCTTTTATTGCAGTGGTTTTTTTTGCCGCGACATTGCCACCAAGGGTAAGATCGCCGTTTGATGAAATTCGGATATCATCCGCGGTCGCGCTCATCGTTCCATCCATGCGAACCCCAACATGGTTGTCGTGCGCTATAATGCTGATGGAATCGGCGTACATGCCTCCGAATACAGTCGAATCAATAGCGATCGCCGGTGCCTTACCGCTTCCGGTTGCCGCTTTCGATTTGCGATCTTTATAAGAGAAAGTGGCGGCTCCAGCCGCAATTCCGAGCTTTTTTGTGTTGATCCGCCCGTCAACAAATAACGACCGGGCAACAAGATCAAGAATATCAACCTCGGAAGCATTCAGGCCTCCACGCTCAACCGCTAGTCTTCCCCTGACCACCGACAAGCCGGAGAGATTCCCCCTGGCATCGAACTGCGGTGTCCCCGTCGACAGCGTCGCGCGCGAAGTGTTGATAAAGCCACATCCTTTGCAGGTAATGCCGTTGGGATTCGCAACCACGACTTGGGCTCGGTCGCCAACAACCTCCATGAACCCCTTCAACTGCGATTCGCGATCCGTAACGACCTCATTCAAAATCAACGATGCGGATTGACCTCTTCTTAAATTAGGGTTGCTAACGACACGCCCGCCAAGTTTTGAAATTCGCGATTCATCGTTGCCGTCGTTAAAGTTTACAAATGCGGCCCCATCCGGGGACACATCAAACTTTGTATACCGATTGTGAGATAAGCCGGCGCTGTTGGGTGTTGCAATGTTAATGGCGTCCGTTTTGCCATTTGTAGCCTTGTTTACCGATGTCCGGCCATCCGAAGGGACCTGGTTAGCCTCATCGGCTCGCCCGCCGTTATCAAATAAGAGTAGGACCACCAGAATGAAAGCAATGGTAAAAACAAAGGAGCGCGTTAAATTACGGCAACGAATTAAGGTGTGAAAACGAATTAAATCGTGAAATAGTGGACACATACGCCCCGCCCCCCAGTCTTCGCGCTAATTGCGTTTGAATTTCAACGCATGGTTACAGTGTTATAATATTAAATTATTAGTTGCATTCCTCTTTTCTCTTGATTCTCTTCCATGAGAGAATCGCCATATTCTCACATAAAACTTAAAGTACTCTTTGTCCAGAAGATTCTCTGAGTTGTGGCAAAAGTTACTGTATCGGTATATTTTTTCTAAAGAGTCTGGTTCGAAACTATTGTGGTTGAGTGATTTTGATGGCCTGTGGTTCGTTCGGGCCAATTAAATGGAAGCTTCTAAATGGAAGCTTCTATTTACGGCCTGGTCGCCCATTCCCATAAAGGAGATTCTTTGTGGCTGGCTGGGGAAGCGGGTTGGCGTCCCTCGGATAGGTAACGTTCTGCTCCTGAGCCGTAGTATCAACAATCATCCATAGCAAAATGCGTTTAGTTGGAATCATGGGGCTCCAGCATTGTTTTTGCATTTTGCTATAGATTTAGAGGGCGATCAGCTTTATACGTTTGGGTGTCTTCATAGCAAAATGAGTACAACTAAACTTATGCTGATCTGGAAAGAACTTATAAAGAACGCGCATATTGTAACAATCACCTGTTTAGCCAGCCTATTTTTTCATGACTCATTTCATCTCCATAATAAACAACGGGAGTATCACTGATATTCTCATGAAAATCATAATCTATGTATGATTTTAAAAAACTATATTCCATTTCAGAAGCGTATTCTTCGCAGAGTTTGTCTCCCCATTCACTTGCTCGTTCCTCATTCTCAGCAACAATATAAATACAGCATGGCCACTCATAATCTTCATCATCGGGAGGAAAAAAATCATCTCTTAGCCACCCAACATATAGATATCGATGATAGTCTGACATACCTTGTTATCCTAGGAAAACCACGGTGTACCGTGAATTTGACCGCGAGCATTGATCGCTACACGCACCGTATGCTGTGGAGTCCCATTTGAATGATATCCCACAGGAATCGGTTACGTTTTGGATCAGCATGCGTTTAGGTGTACCCATTTTGTGAGCGGTACAGCTAACCCCATGCTGATCTTATATAAACCTTAAGCCTCTTGCAAATAACCCCTCTATATCCTGCGAGACTATACCAGCGGTATGGGCTTTATAGACACGCCGACTGGTGTACGGCCTTGATAACACACTTAACTGACGCTAAGCCATGAGTCATTGTTAAGGACCCTTGGTATAATGCATGAGCTCTTGTCAAAGACCCTTGGTATTATAGCCAGGCCGCCTGAAAATGATTTCATTTTCAGGCGAAAAGCCGAGTGATAATAAAAGCATATAGCTAAATGAGTTTATCAGAATAAAGTCATTTAGCTATAAGGCCCATCTTGTCGCAAAATCGCTCCGTCGGAATGGTTCTATTAAAACCTGATACGCTCCAGCGACTGGGTCCAAGGCCCCAGTTTAGTCTTTCTCTTATACGGAACTGGGGTTCAGTAACGCGCAGGAAAGACTGCGCGGCGCAGGATCGACCCCGCTATTGCTGTCAACGGGCGGGTGCAGTATAACCTCAAGCCAAACCGATCCTAGATCAGCATACGTTTAGTTGTACCCATTTTGCCATGGGGACACCTAAACGTATAAAGCTGATCGCCCTGGAATCTATAGCAAAATGCAAAAACAATGCTGAATGCTCATGATTCCGACTAAACGCATTTTGCTATAGGAGATGTGGTGACATGGCAATTTCAGCGGTGGCAAAGTTTGGCCTGGGCACGGCGGCTAGACGTAAGGAAGATGACCGGCTCGTGACCGGCAAAGGCAATTACGTTGCCGACTATAGCCCATCAGACGTGCTTGCGGCCTATGTGGTGCGCTCCGACATGGCTCACGCACGGTTTTCCCTGCAAAACCTTGACGCGGTCAGATCGGCACCCGGTGTGCACCTGGTGCTCAGCGCCGATGATCTTGGCGCCATGCCTGGCCTGCCGTGCCTGACGTTACTGCAGCAACACGACGGCTCCCCTACAAAAAGCGCGGACATTCCCATCCTGTGCAAGGATATCGTGCGCCATGTGGGTGATGCGGTGGCGTTGATCGTGGCCGACACCCGTGATCTGGCGCGCGACGCCGCTGAGGCGCTGGTCGTCGATTATGATCCCCTGTCCGCGGTGGTTGACATGGGTGCGGCCAAGCAAGATGGCGCGCCGCTGGTTTATCCCGACCACGGCTCCAATATTGCGTTTGAATACCACATGGGGGACAGGGATGGAACCGACGCCGCTTTTGCCGGGGCCCACAAGGTCATCTCTCTTACGATCGTCAACAACCGGGTGGTCACAAACTACATGGAGCCGCGCGCGGCGGTGGGAGAGTACGACCCACAGAGCGAGCGTTACAAACTGACAACCGTCACCCAGGGCCCTCATGGTTTGCACGCGGTTATGGCCAAGTGTCTGGGGATTGAAAAAGACGCGATCCGGATCATCACCCCCGCCGATGTCGGAGGCGGGTTTGGTACCAAGGCGTTTGCCTATCGCGAGTACCCGCTTGTGTGTTTTGCCGCCAGGGCGCTCGGGAGGCCCGTGCGCTGGGTGAGCGATCGCCTTGAGCATTTTACCGCAGATGCACAGGGGCGCGACAATATCACCACCCTTGAGCTCGCCCTGGATGAGGAGTACAGATTTCTGGCTCTGCGGGCTGATCTGGATGCCAACATGGGAGCCTATTTGAACGCCTTTGCGCCCTTTATTCCCTGGCTCGGGCTTTCCATGCTCACCGGGGTTTACGATATTCCTGTAGCCTTTGCACGCACCACCGGGGTCTATACCAACACCTTGATGGTCGATGCCTATCGCGGTGCAGGGCGACCGGAGGCGGCGTATCATCTGGAACGGCTTGTTGATCATGCGGCATTTGAACTGGGGATTGATCGGGTGAGTTTGCGTGAGCGCAACTACATCCCCATGGAGAAAATTCCCTACACGACCGCAATGGATCGCACCTATGACACCGGCGATTTTGCCGGCCTATTGGGAGCAGCGCTTGCAAAAGCCGACATTGACGGCTTTGCCACACGGGCCAAACAAAGCATGGATGCGGGCAAACTGCGCGGATTTGGCTTTGCCAGTTATGTGGAGGCGTGTGCGTTTGAGGGTAGCGAGGACGCGACCCTGCGCCTGAACGATGATGGATCGTTCACCTTTATGATCGGAACCCAAGCCGCAGGGCAGGGACATGAAACCGCCTATGCGCAGTTTATTGCCAGTGTTCTGGACGTTCCGCTTGAGCGTATTCATGTTGTGCAGGGAGACACGGACCTGATCGCCACGGGCGGCGGCACGGGGGGCTCGCGGTCCATTCCCATAGGCGGGGTTACCGCTCACAACGCCGCCAATAGCATGGCCGCGCGCATTAGGGAACTCGCCTCCGATGCGCTTGAAGCGGCGGCGGGGGACCTGGAGATTGCCGATGGCCGGGTTGTTATTGCGGGAACCGACCGGGGATTGGACCTGTCCGAACTGGCGTCGGGCACCGCCGATAAGTCTCGCTTGACCATTGCTAATACTTATAAAACAGATGCGCCCACGTATCCCAACGGCACCCATGTTTGCGAGGTCGAAGTCGATCCGCAAACCGGCGTTGTGGATATTCTCAATTATACCATCGTCGATGATTTCGGATTTGTCGTCAACCCGATGCTGTTGGAAGGCCAGGTGCATGGTGGTGTCGCGCAGGGCATAGGCCAGGCCCTGCATGAGCGAACGGTCTATGCTGACGATGGCCAGCTATTGACCGCTACGTTCATGGACTACACCATGCCGCGGGCGGATAATTTTCCAAAATTCAGGTTTTCCACCCGCAACATCCCAACTCCCACCAATCCCTTTGGCATCAAGGGCGCGGGAGAGGCTGGCACCATTGGCGCCACCCCGGCGATCATGAACGCGGTCGTTGATGCCCTGAATCGCGGCTACGGCATAACCCATATGGACATGCCAGCAACCCCTTACGCCATCTGGCAAACGATTAGAGCATCGGGCGTTTAAGTTGCAACAATACCCCCGGTTGCGGATGAGAGAAAGACTGAAATGGGACCTTGGATATGGTCTTCATTATCTTTTTCAGCCTCGCGAAGCCATTTTGCCAGGGGGTACAGGCTAACGCCATAAAGCTGACCGCCTGACGCGCTCTAAAGCCGCTGTCCGCCGGTGGCGAACTCCGGATAGGCCTCGACGCCAACCTCGGTGATATCAAGGCCTGTATGTTCGGCGGCTTCATCGATGCGCAAGCCGACAGTTGCGCGAATGATCAACCACACCCCTGCCGACACTGCGCAGACGAAAAGGCCCGTCGCACCAATGCCGATCATCTGGGTAACAAGAGACGCCTCACCATTGGAGATCACTACCGCCATCGTTCCCCAAATGCCGCACACCAGGTGTACCGGAATGGCGCCCACAACATCATCAATGTGCAGGCGATCGAGAATGGGAACGGCGAGCACCAACAGAAGGCCGCCAACGCCACCAACGCAAATGGCGGTGAAAACTGACGGCGACAACGGATCGGCGGTGATTGCCACCAGACCGGCAAGGGCCCCGTTAAGGGTAAGGGTCAGGTCTGCCTTGCCATAGCGTAATTGGCTGGCACCAAGGGCAACCACAACGCCGGTCGCCGCTGCCATGTTGGTGTTGACAAAAATACGCCCCACAGAGGCCGCGTCGCTAATGGTGCCCATGGCCAGTTGCGACCCCCCATTAAAGCCGAACCAACCGAGCCAGAGAATGAACGTGCCCAGGGTTGCCAGAGGCATGGAGGAACCGGGAAAGGGAATAACGCGGCCCCCCCGGTCGTAGCGCCCGCGCCTGGCCCCCAGAATGATCACGCCCGTCAGCGCCGCCCAACCGCCGGTAGCATGCACGATCGTGGAGCCGGCGAAATCGACGAACTCCATCTTTGAAAGCCAACCGCCTCCCCAGGTCCAGGCACCGATAATCGGATAAAGACCCCCTGTCAGTAGGATTGTGAACAATAGAAACGACCATAATCTCAGGCGCTCCGCCATGGCCCCCGAAACAATGGAGGCGGTGGTTGCACAGAACACCATCTGAAAGAAAAAGTCTGCTCCTGAAGCCATTGCCGACGTGTCATCGGCAATGGCGGGCAGGTTTTTTGGCGACGGCACGCCGAAAAAACCGCCAGCAACGTTCAGGTACATGAGGTTATAGCCGATCAACCAAAACATGAGACCGGCTGTGGCATAGAGCGCGATATTTTTCAGGCACTGCATGGAGACGTTTTTGGCGCGCACCATGCCGGCTTCCAGCATGGCAAAGCCGGCGGCCATCCACATCACCAGAACCGCACTGAACAACAGCAGAAATGTTGTCAGGATAAATTGTGTGTCGGGTCCCGGGTCCGCATCCGCGGCCAGGGCTGGGGTGGCAAGAATGACAAAAACCGGCAGCAGCGCCGGAACCTGTATTGAGCGTTGTATCATGGCAGAATCTTTACCCCTTGAAGGTTGTTTATCGCGCAGCCAGGCAACACTGTGTGTGGGTGGCTCCACTGCAATAGAGTGCTCAAACCGACGTTTGAGGCGGGGCAAGGGCTGGCCAGGTGGTCAATGGACGTTTCCAGCCTGGCCTCGTTTTGCCGGTTGACCTCGTCCCACGCGCCTTACTTATCAAATCGCGTGCCAACATTGGGAAGGAGAGTAAGGTATTGATAATATTGATGTTCGAGGAAAGGATTGATGGTTTCAAGATCGCCTGGTGGTCAAAATTTAATCATATAAAATATGTGATTAAATAATGTGCATGAATTCGCAAAGGGTCTTCATCACAATGGGCTAGGTTTTTCCTGACGCAAACGAATCAACCCCTCCTGCGCCGTCGACGCAATAAGAATGCCATCCCGGGTATAAATCGCCCCGCGGGCAAAACCGCGCGCGCCGGAACTTGAGGGGCTGTCCTGAATGTAAACAAGCCATGCATCGGCACGAAAAGGGCGGTGAAACCACAGCGCATGATCAAGACTGGCGACTTGCATTTTAGGATCAAATATGCTGCGCCCGTGCGGATATAACGCTGTGTCAAGCAACGAGAAATCCGATGCATAGGCCAGCACGGCCTGATGTATGGACGGTGTATCCGGAAGGCGATGGGTCGCGCGAAACCACACGTATTGATACGGTGGCAGTTTCTTTTTCGAGAAAAAATGGGTTAGATCCCCGTAGCGGACCTCAACGGGCCGCTCGCGCTCCCAGTACCGGCGTATGGAGGCCGGCACGTGACCGGCAAGCTGCTGCTTCAACTCTTGATCACTCGGCAAGTCTTCAGGCTGCAGGATATCCACCGGCATCGGGGTCTGATGGGTCAGGCCCGTTTCCTGGCGGTGAAACGAGGCGGTCATTGTAAAAATTATGCGCTCATGCTGAAAAGCATGGACGCTGCGGGTGGTAAAACTGCCCCCGTCGCGAATCCGTGTCACCTCGTACAGGATAGGCGCATGAGGGTCTCCAGGAAGGACAAAGTAGCCGTGCAGGGAATGGGGTGAGCGATCCTTGATGGTATGCTGCGCCGCAACCAGGGCCTGGCCGATCACCTGGCCACCAAACACACGCTGCCAGCCAATGTCCGGGCTGGTGCCACGATAACGGTCCTGTTCAAGGGGTTCAAGGTGAAGAATATCCACCATTGTCTCAAGAGCATTTATCATGATCTGATTCTATTATATCAAGGGCCCTGACAAGGGCTCATGCATTAGAGCAAAATGCGTTTGATTGGAACCATGGGCACTCTCGTATTTTTCTCGCATTTTGCTATGGATTTCAGGGCGATCAGCTTTATGGGTTTTGCTTTATACCAGGGGCCCTTGCCAATGACTCATGTATTAGCGTCAAAGAGTTGCGTTATCAAAGCAGTACACTAGCCGGCGTGTACATAAAGCCCATACCGCTGGTATTACCCCTGGCAAAACGGGTACAGCGAAACCCATGCCGATCTAGCGTCGGCGTTTGATTTTGACATAAAGCGCGCCTTGCCCGCCGTGGCGCGCTCCAGCCTCGCTAATGCCGTTAATAAAATGCGCAAGACCTGGCTCTCGCAACCACTTGGGCACATTGCGACGCAGAACCCCACGGCCCTCCGCGTAGCTTTCATAACCATCCATGTTGGCCCCAGGGTACCGTAGGCCCTTGCCGGTAACAATTAGAACGTGGCGCAACCGGCGCTGCGCCGCATCGGCAATAAAGCGTTCCAATGCCCGATGCGCCTTATGTTGGGTCAGCCCGTGCAAATCCAAAGTCGCATCAATGGGAATGTGGTCGCGCGACAGACGGCGTTTGGTTCGCCGCGCAAGGGCCTGTGGTTGCCCTTGTCTTCCCTCCAGGCCGGGGCGCGTTTTAGTTTTCTCCACAATCTTCTCCCATATATTTTTTCATGTATTCTTTTGCTGCATCCCGATATTTCTGGCCGCTCTTGTTCCTGGGGTCGACTAGAGCGTGTCAGGTCTTAATAGAATCAATTCTGTTTCTCGATTGGCGAGGTGATTCCCACGTTTGAGCCGATCGATATGCGATGTGGGTCCATCTCATGAGATCGGCTTGAGCATGGGCACCCGCCAATCGCAAACCCGAAGGGACGGGCGCTTTTGCACCAATGCCGGCGCAAAGTCTCTTGAAAATAGTCCACTATGTCCAGCGAGACTTTACTTGGCCTTGTCACAAAATCGCTCCGTCAGAATGGTTCTATTAAAACCTGATACGCTCTAGATTTTGCGCGTTGGCAGTCTTCGGCAAACTTCCATCACACTCAAAATGGATATGTTCCATACCGCGGGCAATGCCTTTGCGCGAACCCTCATAATTTACGTCGGGCGTTCTTACAAACCTATCAAAGTTGTTACTATAACGGCGTCTCAATACTTTCCTTCCTTCCATCTGCCCCGGAGCGCTAGCATAGCCATGATAAGGTAAATTGGTTGTCGCGTCTCTCCCGGTATATTTGATGTAGGTTCTTCCCTCACAGCAGCATTTTTTCTTCACCAGGCCGAAGGGGTCAATCCAGCCCGTGGGATACTCCACATGGCCGTGGGGGCACAAACCGCCCCACAGCCCAATAGGATCAGGACTCAGGTATTGGCTCGATCCGGCATCATAGTATCGAAAGCGGTTGTAGTAAAGGCCGGTTTCGGCGTCCGCCCATTGGCCCTGAAAGCGAATGGGGCAGTGGTAGGGATCGGGATCATCAGATGCCTTTAGCGCCAGATTACCGCTGACCAACCCGCCGCCACCTCCCGGGTCCCCTCGAGGCGAACTGCCAGGCCGCATGCCGTACACCGGCTGTCCATCTGCATCATAGCCCTGAAAGCCGCCGGAGCCGGGCGGGCCATCGTCGTCATTCTCCGCCTGCCACAAGCGGCGAACTTCCCCCCAGGTCGTGTATTCCGCCGCCCAAACGAGCTCTCCAGCCTCAGACATCAATTCGCGCGGTGTGCCCAGATGATCGGTCACGACGTAGCTGAGATGGCCGGCCTCCTCACGCGCCAGGGGCACAAAGCTGTCCGGCTCAAAGTGCCAGGCCGTTTCGCGAACGATCTCGCCGGTGTCGTTGGAGAGGCTTTCTTTAAGGATAACATCGCCGTCCCACAGATAGTCCGCGCGGCCGATCTCCTGCCACTCGCCGATATGGCCATCCTTGTCGTTGGCCGGGCGGGCGTGTTGCACCCTGGCAAGGCGCCGGCCCAGCGCATCGTACACATAGGTCCACTTGTGCCCCTGCGGCGTGAGCGCCGCAACAAGCCGGTCGCGACCATCCCAGGTGAAGACGTAACGCTGAGGCCGGAAGCCATTCCGCTCAACCTTGCGCTCGATCACGCGGCCGCGGGTATCATAGGCGAGGCGAATGCGCTCGTCTCGGTTGCCGCGCTGCCGGACCTCATCGTGGTTGATCCTCACTATGGATAGGCACAACGCAAAGCTATCTTCAATCAGCAGAACTCATCATATATTCGAGTGAGTGATCGACTAGAGTTTCGAACACTCTCTGGTTCCCTGTCCAAATCACGCACGCTGCGCTTTCAGAATCTGTCCGGATTCGCTTTATTAAATCAGCGTCTCTGGCACTGATATAGTTTAATAACTCTTTCTCAACATCGAAACCATTTTTCTCAATAGAGATCGATAACTGAAAAGAGAGAATGTTATTTCCTTTGTATTTTGTTTTTTCAATTAGTAGCTCTATATTATCTAATGTTTTCTCCCAAAATTCATTTTCTTGAATATATTTTTCAATTGATTCTGGTATATTGTACTTATTCACTCCCTATCCTCCATAAAAAGTGCCACCAGGCATGCTACCGTCCAAACATGGATCCGCCAGGGTTTTTTTACCTGGCCCTAAATAGGACTTGGAGTTTCCACTTGGAATATTTCCGCCTCCTTTCAGGGTTTCTTTTGCAATTTCTGCTTGCTCTATTGCTAGAGCGCATTTTTTATTCATGCGACCTAAACTCCCAAAGAGATATCTGACATTGGTCGCTCCATAGCATTTCTGCAGTTTGCGAATTTGCTGGTGTAGCCTCGTCGGTAAGCCTGAAGATTTTGTCTTTCTGCCCATATCTGCAATACCAACTTTAGCAAATTTTCCATTTATCCATATTTTATACAGTCCGAATTCAGATACAACACCGCCTAGGTTTTTATTCAACCCATATGGATCAATCCAGTTGCTTGGATGCTCAACATAACCATTGGCCCTAACACCTCCCTCCAGACCAATCGGATCGGGTGAGATGTATTGCGCGGCCCTGGGATCATAGTATCGAAAGCGATTGTCGTAAAGGCCGGTTTCGGCGTCCGCCCATTGGCCCTGAAAGCGAATGGGGCAGTGGTAGGGATCGGGATCATCAGATGCCTTTAGCGCCAGATTACCGCTGACCAACCCGCCGCCACCTCCCGGGTCCCCTCGAGGCGAACTGCCAGGCCGCGTGCCGTACACCGGCTGTCCATCTGCACCATAGCCCTGAAAGCCGCCGGAGCCGGGCGGGCCATCGTCGTCATTCTCCGCCTGCCACAAGCGGCGAACTTCCCCCCAGGTCGTATATTCCGCCGCCCAAACGAGCTCTCCAGCCTCAGATATCAATTCGCGCGGTGTGCCCAGATGATCGGTCACGACGTAGCTGAGATGGCCGGCCTCCTCACGCGCCAGGGGCACAAAGCTGTCCGGCTCAAAGTGCCAGGCCGTTTCGCGAAAGATCTCGCCGGTGTCGTTGGAGAGGCTTTCTTTAAGGATAACATCGCCGTCCCACAGATAGTCTGCGCGGCCGATCTCCTGCCACTCGCCGATATGGCCATCCTTGTCGTTCTTGTCGTTGGCAGCGCGGGCGTGTTGCACCCTGGCAAGGCGCCGGCCCAGCGCATCGTACGCATAGGTCCACTTGTGCCCCTGCGGCGTGAGCGCCGCAACAAGCCGGTCGCGACCATCCCAGGTGAAGACGTAACGCTGAGGCCGGAAGCCATTCCGCTCAACCTTGCGCTCGATCACGCGGCCGCGGGTATCATAGGCGAGGCGGATGCGCTCGCCACGGCTGCCGCGCGCCTCCTCCACACGCCCGCCCTTCGAGGATTGCCAGTTAAGGAAGGTATCGCTGGGCTGCGCTCGGCCCGCCTGGAGAACGATCACGAATCGGCGTTAAGTTAAACGCGCAAGGGTGTTCAAAAAAATCGAAAACCAAGGTGCGGCACTTGAAATGTGAATCCAGCTTGTGAATATTATAACTAAATTAAATCAATATAGGATAGTATTTTATTGAATTTCTTTCCGTAACCGTAACGAGTGAAGCTCTCCCTTAAATCTAATAACTCGCCTTTACTAATGTGCTTTGCAATATAATGCTCAACTCCGCGAATACTCAGTAATTGCTCTATAAACCCAATAACTACAGACGTATAATAATCATAAGAAGGATTGTCGTCTGTATTTCCTACATCTAAATAATATCGCATCTCATTAAATATTGCTTCACATAATTTGATATCATTATTTTTAATTGCGTCATTCAATAGATCAACCATACTCATCCAAAAAATAAGTGGGGTATCAATTTCTTCAGGGTCACAACAAAAAATTTGTGGGAAATTTAATTTCGCTCTTTCTTTCCAATCCATAAACAACTCCATAAAATTAAATTCTGGGTGAGTATCCAACTCAAAGACTTTGTCCAGTGGGTAATCTTATTGGTGATATTCCAGGAGGAACCTCGACTGGTTTGTTAACTACTCTGCCTCCTGCAGCAATTTTCCTCATATCGTTGAGAGATGCACACTTGTAACAGTTGTGACGTGCAAATTTCACAAGATCTTTTATTATTCCTCGCTGAAAATTTCTCAATTTTTCGTAGTGTCCTCCAGGCTTTGTGTATTTTAATCGACCAGAACGAAAACTTTTATGCCCGCCCATAGCATCTAATATTGGATCATACTTCTGCATAGTGGCGTGAAAATTTTTTGTATTTTTATGAATGTTTTGCAGCCATGTCGCGCAATTTAATCCAAGTGGATCAACCCAACTACTGGGTCCTGGCACATATCCCTGTATCTGTATCCCGCCCCACAGCCCAATAGGATCAGGACTCAGGTATTGGCTCGATCCGGCATCATAGTATCGAAAGCGGTTGTAGTAAAGGCCGGTTTCGGCGTCCGCCCATTGGCCCTGAAAGCGAATGGGGCAGTGGTAGGGATCGGGATCATCAGATGCCTTGAGCGCCAGATTACCACTGACCAACCCGCCGCCGCCTCCCGGGTCCCCTTGAGGCGAACTGCCAGGCCGCGTGCCGTACACCGGCTGTCCATCTGCATCATAGCCCTGAAAGCCGCCGGAGCCGGGCGGGCCATCGTCGTCATTCTCCGCCTGCCACAAGCGGCGAACCTCCCCCCAGGTCGTGTATTCCGCCGCCCAAACGAGCTCTCCAGCCTCAGATATCAATTCGCGCGGTGTGCCCAGATGATCGGTCACGACGTAGCTGAGATGGCCAGCCTCCTCACGCGCCAGGGGCACAAAGCTGTCCGGCTCAAAGTGCCAGGCCGTTTCGCGAACGATCTCGCCGGTGTCGTTGGAGAGGCTTTCTTTAAGGATAACATCGCCGTCCCACAGATAGTCCGCGCGGCCGATCTCCTGCCACTCGCCGATATGGCCATCCTTGTCGTTCTTGTCGTTGGCAGCGCGGGCATGTTGCACCCTGGCAAGGCGCCGGCCCAGCGCATCGTACGCATAGGTCCACTATGTGCCCCTGCGGCGTGAGCGCCGCAACAAGCCGGTCGCGACCATCCCAGGTGAAGACGTAACGCTGAGGCCGGAAGCCATTCCGCTCAACCTTGCGCTCGATCACGCGGCCGCGGGTATCATAGGCGAGGCGGATGCGCTCGCCACGGCTGCCGCGCGCCTCCTCCACACGCCCGCCCTTCGAGGATTGCCAGTTAAGGAAGGTATCGCTCGCCTGCGTTCGACCCGCCTGGAGAACGATCGCGAACCGGCGTTAAGTCAAACGCACAAGGGTGTTCAAAAAAATCGACGGTAATCATGTTTTCACGACAAATATCTACGAATTGTTGTGAACAAATTTCCCTGCGTGAATCGTTGTCCAACGCAATCCAGAATTTTCTGTTCGGTTTTTTGCGAATTACATAATCTTCTATTTTAAATTTTCTTAGATGTGGCCAAAAATCAATTGGACTATGATCTTTGTCAACCATATATACTGTGGTCTTGATTTTTCCAATATAGTAAATTAATTTTTCTGAATCAAAATAATTATTTAATTCCACATTATTATAATATATAGAACATTTTGTAAATTCAATATCATCGCAATGATTATCTAAAAATAATTTTCTAAATTTATCGCTGAATAAAGAATGAAAAACTGTCTCAACGTAATCCAGGCCGACAAACGATGAATATGGAAATAATTCAATATCAGACACGTAAAACTCTGCCGCGCCTTCGGCATTGAATTTAGGGTCTATCCTGGTTCCATGAGTGCTTTCATAGCTATTGTAATCCTTTGGCACTAGACAGTCAGATGGATGGGTTTCATGTGGGAGAATTCTATAGTATTTTTTCATAGTTAATCCTGTTTTATTTACACTTTGCGCCGTGTTTACCTAACCGCTTTGCTCCTGTACCAAGCAAAGTTCTATACTTGAGGGCTAATTTTCTAATTGCTCTTGCTGTGCACTTCCTACTCATATTTCGGCGAAAGATTGTATCTAAATTACCTTCCATTTCATCAGAGTAGTCGCGATGCTCCGTCGTGTTTCCTCTATGAGTTCCTGCCGTTTTTGGCGAAGACGTTTGACCACCAAGCCCCACGCATTCGGGTAGATACATGATATTTTGCACTCCACCCATGTTAAACAGGTTTCCAGCACGTCGTATAGCGGGATGGTCGTGAAAGTCCCATGGAATAATATGGTGTCGCTGAAATCCCGGTATTGAGGGCATAGATGCAGGAGATTTCGCGAGCCCTAAAGGATCTGTCCAATAACTCGGATTATTTACATACCCTTGCGATCTGAGCCCTCCTCCCAGACCAATCGGATCGGGTGAGATGTATTGCGCGGCCCTGGCATCATAGTATCGAAAGCGGTTGTAGTAAAGGCCGGTTTCGGCGTCCGCCCATTGGCGGGTAAGCTGGCCGATCTTGTCGTGCGCTTGCGAGAGACGAAAACCGACAGCACTCTCGCGTCGCGTCTCCCGGCCCAGATCATCGTGTGTGAAGATGAGTGGCGTGCGCTCGCCGATGGTGATCTGCTGCAATGCGCCGAGGGGATCGTACAAATATTGTGTCAGTTGAAGCTGAGGACCAAGGGTGGGGCTCGAAACCTCGCCGCGCATCCCGGCAAGGGCCTTTAACCCATCGGAAATGCCCAACAGATCGTCCGGCTCCGCCTCACGCGTAAGGGAAAAAGTCCGCCGCTCAATACGAGAACCACAGCAATCGTAATCACTCTCGATACGGTGGCCGTTGGTTATCTCGGCGATAATCCGGCCGTTGGCATCGTATTCAAATTGAATGATCGAGTTGGCGTTTTCGATTTTCTCAAGCAGCCCGCGATTGTTGTACTCAAAGGTAACAGCATCGCCCTCATCCTCTTTGGCGCCGGGGGCAAAAACGATCTCCTCGGTAATCAGGCCCGACTTGTCATAGGCGTAAGTAGTGCGCCCACCATCGTTACGGCGGGCCTCAATCAATCGCTACAACTGAAGATCCAGTTGTGATATTACCGCCATAGTCAACTGAATCGCCAATACGGGCGGCCGGTTTACCATCAATTTTCACAATAGAAGAGCCGCTGGAAATAGATCGAGGATGCGGCGGTTGCGGACAAACGGGACAAGGATGCGGCAAGAGCGCATCGCCCACACGCGCCGCGGGTCTTTCGTCAACTTTTACTGTTGGACTTCCTTCGATAATCGGTGTGGGCGGAAAATGGCAGGCATGGCCCGAACCAATATCGCCAATCCGTGCTGCTTTCGGCATAGGTGTCTTTCATAATTTTGTAGTGTTATCTGCTCATAAGAATGAAAGGATATCACATTAATCTAAGAGCTGCTTCACAGAGTGCGCTCTGCCCTTAAAGTCCAAATCTGCGTCCATTCTGTTGGGATAAAATTCGCTTTTATCAAGCAAATCGAAAAAAAGAGTTCCATGAATTCCAGAAACTTGAGATTTGCGAATTGGCCTTCCTCAAAGTTTCTTCAAACACGAAACTACACCGTGATTGTCAGGCAATTCTTCAATGAAGGAAATATCCTGGCCATCATCTGGAAACAGTATCTTGAATTCTTCATCGGTTGCCTGAAACAAATCATACGCACAATTTATTGCACCATCGATAATCATTACATTCTTCATATTCTGCCTCATCGTGTTTTTCCTCCAGGATATACATTTGTGTATCCACCACCTGGCTTTTGAACATCCCAGTGAAGTCCACCTTGGGCAAACATGTATTAAGTCTCGCGTTTGGAATCCGTGGATTTGAAAGCCTTGAGAGTACCCTCTGACAAAGGAAATTCACTTTTCCCAAGTTCACCATTGCCAAGGGCGGACAATACAGCTTCATTTCCCACTATATTTTCGATGCAAAAACCTTTTTCTTCCCTGATCACACAATAAAAAAGCTTTATTTGAATGGGTGCAATTTTATCAATACAATGAGTAACAATTTCACAGAATTTTTTATGTACCAATTGAATATCACTATCTTCATATAATAAAAATAAAAACGGCATTTCATTATATTGAAAATGAACTTCGCTTATAAACTCCTTCCAAAGTGTGCCATTTAAAGAGGCCATCCTTTTTACAAGTTGTTTGTGTATTGACATAATCTCTTTGATATTTTCTTCCATATCTCCTTCCTCTAATATCCCGGTTGTGACGGGGCTGTTTCGTTTGCCACTTCTCTGGCGAATAGACTGACAGGACATCCCTTGGCGTCAGCAAGGGCAATTAGACCCTTTAAAGTATCTCTTTCTATGTTGTAGAAAGACTGATGCCCTTCCCAGGAACCCTTCCCCCAGTCATCGGCCAAGGTACGGGCGGTATTATATAGATCGTGTTTGTCAATCACCATATCCTCCAGTCGCTTCTGTACGAGTTGCGCCTGGCTTTCAATTTGCTGACTTAGTATTGGGCATTCGGGGTCACACTTTCCAGTTGTGCATGTACCTGCGATAGTTTTGGATCCGGCCTTTTTATTCGCTTTGTCAGCGGCATCATCGCCTTTTGTCATCATATGGGCGGCAGCGACTGCTGCCGTAGCACCTGCCGCATTGGTTACTTGTTAAGTTGCTATTCGCGCAGCTACAAGTTGTGCTGCAACTCGCGTCGCGTTGGCGGCCGCCGCCTGTGCAGTTCGTTGAGCATCTAGAGCCTTTCCGGTGAAATTGGAATCGAATGGTGGTTTACAGATTTGGCTTTTTCTGATTCAAGGTATCAGGAGGATTTATCATGACTTTATCTGTGGATTTACGACTTCGTATTGTCGATCTGGTTGCGTCGGGTGTTTCTCGTCGCCAAGCGGCGCGGCACTTTAAGGTGAGTGCCAGTTCGGCCATTCGGTTTGTCAAACAAAAAGACGAACTTGGTCATGTTGATGTGAAAGTGCGCAAAAAGCGCAAGTCCAAGCTCGATCCTTACCGGGTTGATATCCTTGACTGGATCGCAGAACAGCCGGATTTGACCCTGGCCGAATTATGCGCTCGTCTGGTTGAAATCCATGATCTGCGTGTTGGGCGTTCGACACTGGATGACTGGCTGCGAACCAATCAGATCACCTATAAAAAAAAACGGCTCACGCCAGTGAGCAGGGTCGGGTAGACGTGCAGGCCAAACGCCGCCGCTGGCGCAAACGTCAAGATTGGTTAAACCAACATCTACACCTGTTGGATCAGATCGTTTTCATTGACGAAACCGGACTGAACACAAAGATGGCCAGACCACGCGGACGTTGTACAAAGGGCCAGCGCCTGGTGGCCCCAATCCCCCATGGGCACTGGAAAACAATGACATTCATTGGTGGCCTGCGTCATGATGGCATGGTAGCGCCGTGGGTATTGGATGGTCCGATGGATGGTCCAGCCTTTACCACTTACATCAAAACCCAATTGGCACCGACCCTCAAAGAGGGGGACGTTGTTGTTCTTGACAACCTGCCTGCCCACAAAGTCGCGGCGGCGCGAGCGGCCATTCGCGAACGGGGCGCATGGCTTTTGTTTTTGCCACCTTATTCTCCAGATCTGAACCCGATTGAGATGGCCTTTTCAAAACTGAAGGCCCATATGAAGCGATTGGCGCTGAGAAGCGTCGAGGATTTATGGAAAGGCGTTGGCAAAATCCTAAAACTATTCTCACAAGAAGAATGCGCGAACTTTTTCAAAGCCGCCGGATACGGATCATAATAAACCGGAAATGCTCTAATTGCTCTTGCTGTGCACTTCCTACTCATATTTCGGCGAAAGATTGTATCTAAATTACCTTCCATTTCATCAGAGTAGTCGCGATGCTCCGTCGTGTTTCCTCTATGAGTTCCTGCCGTTTTTGGCGAAGACGTTTGACCACCAAGCCCCACGCATTCGGGTAGATACATGATATTTTGCACTCCACCCATGTTAAACAGGTTTCCAGCACGTCGTATAGCGGGATGGTCGTGAAAGTCCCATGGAATAATATGGTGTCGCTGAAATCCCGGTATTGAGGGCATAGATGCAGGAGATTTCGCGAGCCCTAAAGGATCTGTCCAATAACTCGGATTATTTACATACCCTTGCGATCTGAGCCCTCCTCCCAGACCAATCGGATCGGGTGAGATGTATTACGCGGCCCTGGCATCATAGTATCGAAAGCGATTGTCGTAAAGGCCGGTTTCGGCGTCCGCCCATTGGCCCTGAAAGCGAATGGGGCAGTGGTAGGGATCGGGATCATCAGATGCCTTTAGCGCCAGATTACCGCTGACCAACCCGCCGCCGCCACCACCTCCCGGGTCCCCTCGAGGCGAACTGCCAGGCCGCGTGCCGTACACCGGCTGTCCATCTGCACCATAGCCCTGAAAGCCGCCGGAGCCGGGCGGGCCATCGTCGTCATTCTCCGCCTGCCACAAGCGGCGAACTTCCCCCCAGGTCGTATATTCCGCCGCCCAAACGAGCTCTCCAGCCTCAGATATCAATTCGCGCGGTGTGCCCAGATGATCGGTCACGACGTAGCTGAGATGGCCGGCCTCCTCACGCGCCAGGGGCACAAAGCTGTCCGGCTCAAAGTGCCAGGCCGTTTCGCGAAAGATCTCGCCGGTGTCGTTGGAGAGGCTTTCTTTAAGGATAACATCGCCGTCCCACAGATAGTCTGCGCGGCCGATCTCCTGCCACTCGCCGATATGGCCATCCTTGTCGTTCTTGTCGTTGGCAGCGCGGGCGTGTTGCACCCTGGCAAGGCGCCGGCCCAGCGCATCGTACGCATAGGTCCACTTGTGCCCCTGCGGCGTGAGCGCCGCAACAAGCCGGTCGCGACCATCCCAGGTGAAGACGTAACGCTGAGGCCGGAAGCCATTCCGCTCAACCTTGCGCTCGATCACGCGGCCGCGGGTATCATAGGCGAGGCGGATGCGCTCGCCACGGCTGCCGCGCGCCTCCTCCACACGCCCGCCCTTCGAGGATTGCCAGTTAAGGAAGGTATCGCTCGCCTGCGTTCGACCCGCCTGGAGAACGATCGCGAACCGGCGTTAAGTCAAACGCACAAGGGTGTTCAAAAAAATCGACGGTAATCATGTTTTCACGACAAATATCTACGAATTGTTGTGAACAAATTTCCCTGCGTGAATCGTTGTCCAACGCAATCCAGAATTTTCTGTTCGGTTTTTTGCGAATTACATAATCTTCTATTTTAAATTTTCTTAGATGTGGCCAAAAATCAATTGGACTATGATCTTTGTCAACCATATATACTGTGGTCTTGATTTTTCCAATATAGTAAATTAATTTTTCTGAATCAAAATAATTATTTAATTCCACATTATTATAATATATAGAACATTTTGTAAATTCAATATCATCGCAATGATTATCTAAAAATAATTTTCTAAATTTATCGCTGAATAAAGAATGAAAAACTGTCTCAACGTAATCCAGGCCGACAAACGATGAATATGGAAATAATTCAATATCAGACACGTAAAACTCTGCCGCGCCTTCGGCATTGAATTTAGGGTCTATCCTGGTTCCATGAGTGCTTTCATAGCTATTGTAATCCTTTGGCACTAGACAGTCAGATGGATGGGTTTCATGTGGGAGAATTCTATAGTATTTTTTCATAGTTAATCCTGTTTTATTTACACTTTGCGCCGTGTTTACCTAACCGCTTTGCTCCTGTACCAAGCAAAGTTCTATACTTGAGGGCTAATTTTCTAATTGCTCTTGCTGTGCACTTCCTACTCATATTTCGGCGAAAGATTGTATCTAAATTACCTTCCATTTCATCAGAGTAGTCGCGATGCTCCGTCGTGTTTCCTCTATGAGTTCCTGCCGTTTTTGGCGAAGACGTTTGACCACCAAGCCCCACGCATTCGGGTAGATACATGATATTTTGCACTCCACCCATGTTAAACAGGTTTCCAGCACGTCGTATAGCGGGATGGTCGTGAAAGTCCCATGGAATAATATGGTGTCGCTGAAATCCCGGTATTGAGGGCATAGATGCAGGAGATTTCGCGAGCCCTAAAGGATCTGTCCAATAACTCGGATTATTTACATACCCTTGCGATCTGAGCCCTCCTCCCAGACCAATCGGATCGGGTGAGATGTATTGCGCGGCCCTGGCATCATAGTATCGAAAGCGGTTGTAGTAAAGGCCGGTTTCGGCGTCCGCCCATTGGCGGGTAAGCTGGCCGATCTTGTCGTGCGCTTGCGAGAGACGAAAACCGACAGCACTCTCGCGTCGCGTCTCCCGGCCCAGATCATCGTGTGTGAAGATGAGTGGCGTGCGCTCGCCGATGGTGATCTGCTGCAATGCGCCGAGGGGATCGTACAAATATTGTGTCAGTTGAAGCTGAGGACCAAGGGTGGGGCTCGAAACCTCGCCGCGCATCCCGGCAAGGGCCTTTAACCCATCGGAAATGCCCAACAGATCGTCCGGCTCCGCCTCACGCGTAAGGGAAAAAGTCCGCCGCTCAATACGAGAACCACAGCAATCGTAATCACTCTCGATACGGTGGCCGTTGGTTATCTCGGCGATAATCCGGCCGTTGGCATCGTATTCAAATTGAATGATCGAGTTGGCGTTTTCGATTTTCTCAAGCAGCCCGCGATTGTTGTACTCAAAGGTAAAAGCATCGCCCTCATCCTCTTTGGCGCCGGGGGCAAAAACGATCTCCTCGGTAATCAGAGGTCCGACTTGTCATAGGCGTAAGTAGTGCGCCCACCATCGCTGCGGCGGGCCCCAATCAGCCGATCAGCGGCATCTTATACCAAGGGTCCTTACCAATGACTCATGGCTTAGCGTCAAAGAGGTATGTTATCAAGGCAGTACACCAGTCGGCGTGTCTATAAAGCCAATACCGCTGGTATTACCCCTTTTCAGTGTTTTGTGGACTATTGCGGCGCCGTCCGGGCGGATGATTTTCGATGGTTCCCAAAAGTCCCAGCCAATCTGATCGGTGTACTCAAAGCGCGTGACCGCTCCAAGGGCATCCTTTACCGCAATAACGCGACCGAAATCATCGTGCGTGAAGATCGTTTTGGCGCCGTTGAAGTTCACCGTGGCGGTGAGCCGATGATGCTCGTCGTAGGTGTTGACCTGCATCAATCCGTCATGACGCATAATGCGCGCCGGCAAGCCCTGGTCCGTATTGACAATGTCCGTGCGAAAACGGTTGGCATCTTCAACAGCCGTCAAATTGCCTTTCTCGTCGTAATGATAGTCCCAGGCATTGCCGTCCGGATCAATGAGGATTTCCAGATTGCCATCTTCATCCCAGGCATAGAAGTCCGTTCGCCCTTCGCCGTCGGTGATCGATTTTACATTGCCGTCATCATCGTATGTGTAAGAGGTTTCATTGCCCTCTGCATCAATCTCCTTGCCAATATAGCCCTCGTCGTTCTCTATCGTGCGCCTGATGTGACCAAGCGCATTGGCTTCGGCAAAGATGTCTTCATCTTCATCGTAGTAAAATTTCTCGAACTTTTCGGAATCCGAACCGGGATAAAATGTCGTGATCCGGTTCTTCTCGTTATACTCGAAATGTGCACCGTTGTAGGCGTTGTTGGTATGATAGCGTAAGACCCGGCCCTTTTCGTCAAAATCATGACGTGCCTGATATGCGCCGTTATGCACGTGGCGAACGAGATTGCGGTTTTCGTCATAGGCATATTCTATTCGGTCTCCATAAGGACACTCGGCAAGGATCAAATTATGCCGGTCGTCGTATTCGTAACGCAGAACCACTTTTTGCTCACCATTTGACGATTGCATCACAACACGCTGGCGCAGACCGCGTTCGTTATAGTCAAAACGAACGGATATCCCTTCCATATTGGTGATTTTATCCAGCCGGCCGTTCGGCTGCCGGGAAAATGTCAGACGATTGCCGTTTCGGTCTTCAATATGACCGATACGCCAAATGCCGTCCGGGTTCTTGTAAAAATGCTTGAAAACACCTTCCTCGCGCAGAATATATGAGCGCCGCCGCCCCGCCATCAGAAACAATGGGCGCACATTGTCTCCCTCTTCCCAATGTTCCGGGTTGGGGGTTGGCCGGTCGAACAGAACGGGAAAGGCTTCCGCATCGGTAAGTTGCAGCTTGCCCTCTTCGGTTACTTCAAGGATTGCATCGATATCGCTGGCCCGGCGATAACCAAATGGCCCAACCGCCTTGAGATCCCCAACATATGTGCTCGACAACTCTATGCCGAGCAAACCCGGGATAATAAAGCTTGCATCAACCTTCTGAGAATAACCCGTCGGAACAAGTGTTGGCTTGCCTTTCTTACTTTTAAAGTTGCAGTTTTTATTCTTATTTTTTTTCTTTTCCCTTCCTTTAACGCGTTTTTCCGGGTTGCCTTTTTTCAGTTTCCGCTTGTCGGCCCGAAGTTTTTCGAGTTTCTTCCTGATTTTATTGATCCTGGCGAGCCGCGCCGCTGCCTTGGCGGTTTTGGCCGAATATTTGGTGCCCGTTACGCCCTGACCCGCGCCGGGAACCATCGCTCCCGCCGACATAGCGGCATTCTTATAGTCGCCCTTCCACCAGTACCAGAGGGCATTAAGTCCATCTGCTATATTGCCGACAATCGGGACAGTGCCGGCGGCATCAAGAACGGCGTGGCCGGCATCAGACCATCCGATCTCGCCAGCCTGTTCCAATTCGGCAAGCTCCCTTTCCGCAGCCCTGATCTGATCTTCAAGATCAAGCTCTTTCTGGGAAATGCCGGAAACGCCAGCCCTGGTCCGGCCAGTCGTGTTGGCCCTGGTTATGGCATTCGGAGAGCCGCCATGACGGATCGTTAGCCTTCGAGGTTTTCTTAACCATTACCCTTGTCGCCCTGATTTATATGTTGCACACAACGTCGCTGCCGCTATTGCAATGTTCCTCAATACAAGCCTACCCGCCAGAATCGCCGATGCCTATATACGGCTTGTCCCGCCAGCCCCATTCATATACGCCCTTATATTTGCCTTCTTCGATCTGCAGCCATTCCATACCGTGGTCTTTTGGCCGCCAATCAGGGTCCTCTATCCAGTGCCGCAGAGGGACTTCATCTTTAATACTGCCGTTTTCAAAAATGCGCCGAGGGTTAATAAGCTGTGCGTAATAATTAAAAAGACTAACCTTGCTGTTAGAGCCTGATTGGAAATTATGTTGAGTGATTTCAGTTGGTTATAATTCTTTGATTTGCTAAATCGGAGAATTACGATGCCGTGGACTGAAATCACTCGCCTTGAGAATGACAGAAGTGACCTACGCTATGCAAGCGATTGCCGTGATGATGAGTGGGAATTGATAGCTCCCATTGTGGAAATCCGTAGCGTAGTTGGCCGTCCTCGCACGGTCGATATGCGGGCTATCTGGAATGCCATCCAGTATATCGCAACAACCGGTTGCCAGTGGCGGCAATTACCCAAAGACTTCCCACCGGTTTCCACTGTGCGCTACTATTTCTACCGCTTTCGGAACAATGGCACATTTGTTGTGATCAACGACTTGTTGAGCGTTGCTAGTCGTGTTGTGTCGGGTCGAGGTGGTGAGCCTACGGCGGCGATCATTGACAGCCAGTCTGTCAAAACAAGCGAAAGCGGCGGTGTTTCGGGCTATGATGCGGGCAAGAAGGTCAAGGGGCGAAAACGCCATATATGTGTTGATACGCAAGGCCATTTACTGGCCGCCGAGGTGCATGCAGCCGACCTCCAGGATCGCGACAAAGCCAAGGATATCATCGCCGATAGGGTTGAGAGCTTTGCAACGGTCAGGCACATCTTTGCCGATGGTGGTTACGCCGGTGACAGGGTAGAATGCGGTCTGCTGAACATAAAGCCAAGCCCGACGATCGCGATTGTAAGGCGGCCAAATCAAGCGACAGGCTTTGTGGTCATAGCAAGGCGTTGGGTGGTTGAGCGCACATTCGCCTGGCTTGGGCGTTGCAGGAGGTTGGCAAAGGATTGGGAAGAGACAATCTCATCATCGGAAAGCTGGATATTGGTGGCATCAATAAGGCGAACTACACGGTACATCACAAAAATGATAAAAGCAGCTCAGGAATTTTGAATCAGACTCTTAGATATACTTATGCTCAAGTAGAAATAGGGCTCCTTGGGTATCTGATCTTCGGGAAGGCCGGGGCTGAGCAAGACAGGCGGCGTCATGGCCGCTTTGGGGCCAAAATTATGCCTTTTGATGTCAACCCTCATCTTAACGTCTGAGTTTACACAATGCTGCCATTTATTCACCTGTACACGGGGTTTTTCGTATTCACCGCGAAAGAAACGCTCCACCAGTTCATCGCCACTGGTTGGCTCCGGTTTGTCTTCATACAATGGGTCCAGTGGTTTCCAGCCCTTGGCTTTGAATTCGGCGCGGATACGGCCAATCTGATCCATGACTTGCGCAAATGTCAGTTGCGGCTTCTCAAGCCGCGCAGCACTAGCACTTCTGAGAATGCCGGCACGTTGTCCAAAGCCAATGATATGGGCGCCGGGCAGGGTGACCGCACAAGGCTCCGGCCCAATGGTGAGGCTGATCTGTTGCTTTAGCCCAGGGGTCTATCCCAGAATAAAGAGTAAAAGAAAATGATCGTCGTTCATCTTTTCGTCAAATTCTTCCAGCCTGAACTGTTTTTGCTGGATCAATTCGCCGATGCTCTGGCCAATATTCATACGAATATCTCGAACGCCGTCCTCTATCATGCCCGTCTCCTCCTGTTGTGAGGAGATGGCGAAATACAACCCCGCACCAATGGCCAAAACAGCGATACTGATGCTTAACCAAAGCTTTCTCATACCGTTTCAGTTTAACTCCTGATCACAGATTATGCATCGCCTCTATTAGGGCCTTATAATAATTCACCCGATCCTGGCCATTTAAGATTGATCCGCTAAAGGGCACCTGTGTCCCGACATCGCAACGGCGCGAATTGTCCATATAAATGTTGCGATGCTTCTCTCTAAAATCCCACCAGTCGGCATCACCGGCGCCAAGGCCGTCATCGCCCCTCCCGCCGAGGGATTCTTGTTGCCTGTCCATATCGTCTGTGGCCATTGCTTTACCCACAAAAATGGAAACGTCTGTTAACGGCCTCGCCCCTATCTAAGGCCTGGCCTACCCGCTCCGATCACCATGTGTTCAGCACACAACAGTGATCCTGGCAGGCCCCGGTGGGCGAAACATGATCATATCACCGTAGTGGTTTATGCGTCCAGCATGGCGACCGATAGCCTCCCCAGCACCAAGAAACAGGTCTGCCCGCCTGCTGCCAACAATCGCAGAGCCGGTGTCCTGAGCGATCATCAAACGGTTAAACGGAACCCTTACCTGCCGGGAATGTCCAAAAGCACTGCCCCCCGGCAGGTCTGCGGCAATCCAGAAGGGGATATGGAAACCAAAAAGCCTGCGATCAACGGCAATACTGCGTTTCGGGGTCAATTGGATCCCTGCCGCGGCGCGCGGTCCCAAATCAGGGTCGAGACCCCGAACATGGCGAAAAAAGATATAGGATCTGTTTTGCCACAGCACGTTGTCGCGCTGTTTGGGGTGCGCGCGCAACCACGCCTGGATGCTCTCAAGAGTGACGTTATCACCGGGCAGCAGGCCTTTTGCGACCATGGCCTTGCCAATCGACGTGTAGGGGTAGCCGTTCTTATCGGCATAGGTCAAACGCATGAGCGTTGCATCGGGTAACACAACGCGGGCGGAACCTTGAATGTGAATAAAGTATGCCGCCACAGGGTCATCAAGCCAAACCAGTTCCAGGTCCTGCCCTGCAAGTGCACCGGATTCGATCGCCTGGCGATCGGGGCACGCGGTGAAACTGCCATCGTGGTTTTCGCACCCGCGCATCAGGTGCGACGCGATTGAGGCGGGACGCGCCCTTTTCTCGAACGATACCAAATTGCAAGGGGGCTTGAGAAGGGGAACGCGGAAACAATCGCTGCGATCTCGCCGCCCTCGAACCTGCGGTTCGAAATATGCGGTGAAATGGCTCTTGTGCGAAGGCGCTGAAATCCGGTAGGGGCGGAAATGGGTCTCGAAAAACTGTCGTGCCTGAGCCTCATCATGGATACCCTCGCGATACCGGACGGCTCCCAGGCAAATCCGCTCCCACGCCGCGGGCGCAAAACCGAAAGGGCGCGCCCTGAGCGCCATACCCCGCCCGGCCACGTGCTCGCATGAGCGCGCAAACGCCGAAAAGGCCTTGGTTAAATCGTCCACCTGCCATCCTGCAACGGCGGAAAAAGACAACCGCTCAAGGGTAATTTGTCTCTCAGATGAAGACCTGGAGCGTGTCATTGAAATCAAAAATCAAAGTTGCAATTTTTCCCGACAACGGCATTATACCAGCGGCGTTGGCTTTTTGTACACGCTGACTTCTTGTATTGTGCCGATAAAACAACGGTTTTCAACCCGGGCGAACGGGCAAACACAAAACCCAATGGTATAAGGCGGGGAAACAGAAAAACTCACCGTGCGGCGGAAATCTACACCGGAGACCGTGTAGCAACCAGCAGCCAGTTGGGATCGCGGGCGGTGACGTTGCGCTCAAAGGTCCAGATGTCCTCGACCTGTGAAACATGGGTCTCGCTGCCATCGATGATTTCCCCTGATCGATCGCGCAGGGCGGAGACGACCTCACTGGAAAAATGCACGGTAATTTGAGCAACCTTGTCCACCAGGGATGCGCCTGCAATGGTCGCCGAGCCAATGCCGATGAATTGAAACTGTAGCTCCTGGGCGTTGTTTTCCCGTTCAGCAATAGCCTTGTCAAATCCGCTGTAGACTTCCCTGGAAAGGAGCGGCTTGAGAGTATCGCGATCCCCATTAGCAAAGCCGGTTACAATCATCTCGTAGGCTATTTTGGCCCCTTCGATGAACCGGCTGATCTCAAAAGACGGAGCTGCAGCGGCAACGCTTTTCAAAACAGAAACAATATTCTCCTGCCTTTGCCGGCTTTCCTCACTGATGTCGGAGCTATCGGAGCGGGCGATATATTTCATGTCAATTTCCAGATTGTCGCGCTCGCCTCCGGGGGACGCTGTCAAGGGCTCACGTTTTTGCTCATGGCCCGGCAGCGGAATGACGTTACCATTATCTTTTTCCCTGTTGCCGTGGTTTGGGTGAAAGGAATCATAGCTTGGCGGCTCTCCGCCGGTGCGCCCTCCCAGCACGCTGAACAGGCGCATAAATATGACCAGCGCAACAACGAAAAAGATAAGTGTGACCGGATCCAATATACCTGTCATGAAACTTCCATTTGCTTGGACCAACGGTTGCATTTTTTTCGAGACCGTTGGTCTTGTTTTCAAAACCCGTGGTGTGGCCTGGCGGCTAGATCAGCATGGGTTTTGCTATAGGGTCTGTGGTGCCGAATTCCCATATGCTGATACTTCGTTGTAACGTCAATCGCATCATCCGGCGCCTGAAACGGCATTGGGGTGTTCGATGCAATTATGGACGCAATTATGTCGGCGTCCTCCCCGGCTCCCTGGCTCCTTCGCTCTCTCGCGCCGAAATAATAGTCTTGCAGATAAATATGGGCAATCGAAGGCGAAAATTAAAGGACCACCAAACGCGCCCAGACGCAAATCTCCTGTTCCGAACGCCGATTGTACTATTCCCATGCCCGCGATCCAAGCCGTGATTGGCATCACAGTGAACAACAAAATCGATTTATGTTACCACAATAAGGGAATATCCGGTTAATTATGCCGATAAATTTGCGGTTTGCCCTGCCGAGAGACAATTTACAGGGTTGCAGTGAGGGCTTGAGCGTGATAGCCCAATGCGCCAGTGTCTTGGGGTTAACCCATGCCAGTCGTGTTTCTCAGCGCACGACAGTCAGGCCTTACCTGCACCGATTGCCCCTTGGCATCAATTAAACGAACGGAAACACCATGACCGAAAATGCCCCCAATACGCAAGCCGATACCAGCTCAAATACTCAACCCAGCATAATCGTGTTGGCGCAATACATCAAGGATTTCTCGTTCGAAAATCCGTTTGCGCCCAATTCGCTTTTGCCCAAGGAATCAACGCCGGAAATTGACATTAACATCAATGTTCATGCGGAGCGTATCGGCGATAATGAACACGCGGTGGAGTTGAGCATCAAGGCGCAGGCGGGCAAGGACGATGACCTGCTCTTTAATATTGAGCTCATGTATGGGGGTGTGTTTCGCATTGAGAACGCTCCCGACGATCTGCTCGGGCCGCTCGTGCTCGTTGAGTGCCCACGCACCCTGTTTCCCTTTGCCCGGCAAATCGTCGCTACCGTTAGCCAGAACGGCGGCTTTCCCCCTCTCATGATTGATCCGATCGACTTTGCCGGGCTGTACCAGGAAAAGATGGAAAACGCCCAGGCGAGTGCCGATCAAGGCGCCAAGCCCGCGATCAACGGGGATGGCAGTGCCGCTTCAACCTGACTGTCCATAAAGATCAAAAAAGATGAGGCGCGCTAACAGGCCTGACTGAGACCGCTATCGCAAGCTATCTTGTATAGAGCCGCTGCGCGGGCTTTGTTGACAGGAACGCCATCGCCGTTGTAATAGGAGACCGCGAGGTTATGGCAGCTATCCATTTTGCCACCGACGCAAGCCTTTCGGTAAAGGGCTATCGCACGGGCTTTGTCAACAGGAACGCCATCACCCGCATCAAAGGAGGCCGCGAGGCTATAGCAGCCATCCATATTGCGACCGTCGCAAGCCTTTTGGTAAAGGGCTATCGCACGGGCTTTGTCAACAGGAATGCCATTACCCTCATCAAAGGAGGCCGCGAGGTTATAGCAACCTCGCATATGCCCACCATCGCAGGCCTTCTGGGAGAGCGCCGCCGCACGGGCTTTGTCAACAGGAACGCCCTCACCGTTGTAATAGGAGACCGCGAGATTATAGCAACCTCGCATATGCCCACCATCGCAGGCCTTCTGGTAGAGCGCCACCGCACGGGCTTTGTCGACAGGAACGCCATTGCCCTCATCAAAGGCGGTCGCGAGATAATAGCAAACTCCCATATAACCACTGTCGCAGGCATTTTGCAGAGCCTTGATGCGTTCGGAATCGCCCGTAGCCGTGCCTTGCGCCTGAGCCCTCGGGTTGGTTGGAAACAGCAGAACGACAAAGGCGCATGCCACGAACCCCGAGCGCACAATCGAGATTAGCGAGATTGGCAGGATTGAGGCTGGAACCCCATCCCGTGCCGATTTATCTCTTCGGGTTTTTAAAACCATCGCGCTCTCTCCCCTGCCGGATCGCCCCGTGCCACCTGTACAGGCTTTGCATGACAAGGCTATACCCTCTTATTAACAAAAATATTGCCCTCTGTGTATGGGTAGTGCAGGCTTAGGCCGGCGGCCTTGACGCCCAGGGCCTGCCCGCCGAAACGCGAAAAACAAATAGCGGAGGGCATTATGGGTATATTATGAATTCTTGCGATACAGTTATCAATAGGACAGACGATTGCCGCCGTGCCATGGGGTTTGCTCTAAGGCAAATTCTCTCTTAAAGCCGTATTCACTCCTTATTCGGCGGGTAGACTGGGGGCAGGCGTACCGGTCAATGCAGAATCTGCGCGACACATTCACGTTCAGGCCCGGATCGGAATCAAAACATTTAATGTTAGGCGATGATGAAAGGTAATGTTCGTGACAACAGGACTGAGGGGGTGATGGTAACAATGCAATCGATTTTTCCAGGGGTGCCGACAAGGGCAACCGATGACTTGGCAATACGGGGTGGCGTCTGCTGTTCGCCGCAATGGCCCCTGGCTCTTACAAAACATGTGCGTTCGGTCGGGTTTGCTGCCTGCCTGGCAGTCCTGGCATGGGGGACGCTCCCAGGGGCTGCGGAGGCGAAGGAGGCACCAACGCGTCAGCTGACGCAGGAGCTGATTGACGCGTTTTCCAGTACGACAACCTCGGGGCGCTATCTGGCCGCCCTGCACGCCGGTAAGGAACGCGACATCATCACCGCGGCGGACCTGTACTGGTCAATTCTGGAACAGGGCCCGGACAATGAATCCGTTTGGGACCGGGCGCTCCTTTATCAACTGGCGGCCGGACGCATGGACAACGGTTTTGTTATTGCCGAAAAGCTGGTTAATCAAAAAAACATGCACAGGCTTGCCAATCTGGTGATTGGTATTCGTAGCCTGAAGAACCGCGAATATGTAAAGGCTCGGGGCCATTTTGATGTCATCATCGAGAACGGCAAGGAGGACCTGGGAGCCAGTTTGCTGGCTGCTTGGGCAACCATGGGGGCAGCCGGCGCCAAAGAGGCCATTGCGGCTATCGACGCCTTGCCAAATGAAAACTGGTACCAGAGTTTTAAGGATTTCCATGCGGGGCTCATGGCGGATATTGAAGGTTTGGACAGCCAGGCGACTCGGCGCTTGAAAGACGCCTATGAAGTTGAGAATGTGGCGCTGCGGGTCATGGAGGCCTATGCGCGGCGCTTGCTTGCGAACAAGCAAAAAGACAAGGCCTTGGCGGTCGTGTCCAAATATGGCGAAACGAGCAACAATTTGCCTTACCTGACGCAATTGCAAAAGGATATAGCCGAAGGGGAGGCGGCAAGGCCTTTGGTAAAAACCGTCCAGGAAGGGGCGGCCGAGGCGCTATATGGCTATGGAACGGCTTTGAGGTACGATGGAGCCGAGGATATCGGGGCCATGTATTTGCAATTTGCCCGCTATCTGGACGATGACTCGGAATGGGTTCTGTTCTCCCTTGCCGACACTTTTGATACGCTCGACAATAAGCGGCAGGCGATCGCCTATTATGATGCCATTCCCGCCCAGTCCACCCTCAGGCGCAATGCCGAGATCAAGGTCGGACTGAACCTTTACGATATCGGCGAGAAGGAAGAGGCGGAGCGCCGCCTTGAAACGTTGATCGATGAAAACCCTGGCGATCTTGATGCCGTCATCTCCCTGGGGGTGGTACTGCGGGATCAGGAAAAATATGCAAAGGCGGCCGAGGTTTATTCTCGTGGAATCGAAGCCATTGAACACATCAGGGAGCATCACTGGCGGATTTACTATCATCGTGGCATCGCCTATGAGCGCACCAATGTCTGGGCCAAAGCCGAGGTTGATTTTCTTAAGTCTTTGGAACTTTCCAAAGACCAACCGCTGGTTCTGAATTATTTGGGCTATTCATGGGTTGATCAGGGTATCCACCTGCGCCGCGCCTTGAAAATGATTGAACGCGCTGTCGCGCTGCGCCCACGCGACGGCTTTATTGTCGACAGTTTGGGGTGGGCCCACTACAAGCTTGGCAACTATACTGACGCGGTCAAGGAACTTGAGCGCGCCGTGCAACTGCGCCCTCACGATCCGACAATCAATGATCATTTGGGGGACGCTTACTGGCAGATTGGGCGCAAGCTGGAAGCCCGCTTTCAGTGGATCCACGCGCGCGATCTTAAACCTGAGCCCGATCAATTGGAAAAAATCCTTGCCAAGATCAAGAACGGCATGCCGGAAGAGCCCTCGGATACCGCCGCCAAGGTCAACGAGGATAGCCAAAACTGAGTTGGGCATTTCTATTAAGACCTGACATGCTCTAGGTGTATAACGCCAAGAGGTTGTCCCTGGTAAGTTCATCGGGTGCAGGTGGCCATTCATCGGGGAGCCAAGGTTGGGGAGCGGGCTGGCCAGATCGTCAATAAACGTTTCCAGCTTTGGTGAACACGGTCTCGCAGGCTATGATCGTTGCCCACGCCCACGCCAAAATTAACCTGGCGCTGCACGTCACCGGCAGGCGCGGCGATGGGTACCACGATCTCGATTCCCTGGTTGCATTTGCTGACCTTCACGACGCCCTGACGCTTAGCCGTCATGACCGGTATTGTCTCACGGTGCACGGCCCCCACGCGCGCGCGCTGCTTTCACCCCATGCAACATCCGGGCAGAACATGATCGACAAAGCCGTGGCTTTACTGTCGCGCGATGTTGATATGCGCGTGCAAAAGGTCGCGATCAACCTTCAGAAAAACCTGCCTGTGGCTGCGGGGCTTGGCGGCGGTTCTGCGGACGCGGCAGCGGCTTTAACGGGTATTGTTGCGCTTTTCAATATTAATATTACGCCGTCTCGGTTGCAACGTCTGGCGGCGAAACTGGGATCGGATGTACCGGTGTGCGTTCACGGGCGGGCGTGCCGCATGCGTGGGCGCGGCGACGTGATTGCGCTGGTGCCCAGCCTGCCCGATCTGGCTCTCCTGCTGGTTAATCCCGCTGTCGCGGTCACGACCCCGCAGGTGTTTTCCGGCTTGACAACCGCCACGAACCGGCCCTTGCCAGAGTTCCCGAAAGCATTTTCGACAACCGGCTTTATCACCTGGTTACAGGGATGCCGCAACGACCTTTTGCCCCCGGCGCTGACGTTGGCGCCGGTTATCGGAGAGACCATCGCGGCGATAAAGATTCTGCCAGGATGCCTTTATACATCCATGTCCGGCTCCGGTGCTACGTGTTTTGGCCTGTTTGAAACCAGGGAACAGGCCAAAACCGCCCGCCGCCACATCAAACGCGACCACCCCCACTGGTGGTCACAAACTGCAAAACTTCTTGGAGCGTCTCACTGATTGATGGAACCAATCCGTGAAGCGCTGCAAGGATACCATCGCCTGACGTCTGTCGCTTGACCACTATCAAGCGCCCCCTTGTCCGATAGCGCCATTGAGCCGATGCAACGCCTTAACGGCCTCGGGATGCCCCTTGGGCAAGCGGGATGCATTCTCATAGGATTTTCGGGCACGGGCAAACTTGCCGGTTTTTTCCGCTGCACGGCCTCGTAAATACCAGGAATCGGCATTCTTGTTGTCAATGCGAAGGGCATCATTGAAATCATTGTAGGCGGGGCCGTATTGCTGGGTTTGCAACAAGCTGATGCCGCGCGCCTGATAAATCTCAGCCGACGAACGATCGTGACGCAGCGCCTCCGACAGGTCCTCAATAGCCTTTTCATGAAGTCCGCTGAGCTGATAGAGCCGCGCCCGCGCGAGGTAGGTCTGGGCATCCTTGGTCCCAAGACGAATGGCCTGATTGTAGTCAACCAGAGCCAGGTTTGGCTTTCCCGCCTTGTGATACAGATTGGCGCGGCCGGAATAAGCCGGAGCGTACGCACTATTGATGCGGATAGCGTGGTTATAGTCCTGCAAGGCATCCGCGAGGCGTCCCATGTGCCTTAGGGTCAGTCCGCGATTGCGGTAGGCGCGATAGTGAGAGGGGTCCAGTTGGATGGCCTTGCTAAAATCAGCCAGAGCCAGTTCGTACTGCCCCGCCTCTCCATAGGCGCCCCCGCGGGTGTTGTAGGCCTCCGCGTCTCGCGGATTTGCCTGGATAACCGCTGTCAGGGAGGCAATGTTGTTTTCATTCGCCGATTGGCTGGTGCCACCACCAACCGGCGCCGGCGGAACTTGCCCGGAGCCGGCACATCCAGCGACAATGCCGGTCATAAGGACCGCGACAAAGCCGCGTCCCGCCCTTCGTCTCGTTCGGCGAAGATAACACCCCATCAGGCGCATACCGGATCGTCCCGCTCTTATGCTGGCATTAAAGGCGGTCCGAGTCATTGTGAAAGTCCTCTTCCAGCACCCCGAAACGACAGTACATCAAATAAAGTCTGAAAACAATGATGCCCTGAAATACGCCCGCAACATGCAAACACAAAGGCGTGCGCCAGAGCGTATCAGGTCTTAATAGAACCATTCTGCCAAAAGGTACTTGGGCGATTTTGCGACAAGATGAACCTTATAGCTAAATGACTTTATCAGAATAAAGTCATTTAGCTATAAGCTTTTATTATCGCTCGGCTTTTCGCCTGAAAATGAAATCATTTTCAGGCGGCCTGGCTATAATACCAAGGGTCTTTGACAAGGGCTCATGCATTAGCGTCAAAGAGTTATGTTATCAAGGCAGTACACCAGTCGGCGTGTCCATAAAGCCCATACCGCTGGCATATACCAAGGGCCCTTGCCAATGACTCATGCCTTGACGTCAAAGCGTTGTGTTATCAAAGCAGTACACCAGTCGGCGTGTCCATAAAGCCCATACCGCTGGCATATACCAAGGGCCCTTGCCAATGACTCATGCCTTGACGTCAAAGCGTTGTGTTATCAAAGCAGTACACCAGTCGGCGTGTCCATAAAGCCCATACCGCTGGTATAGTCTCGCAGGATATAGGGGGGCTATTTGCACGAGGCTTAAGGTCCATATGAGATCAGCATGGGGTTAGCTGTACCCATTTTGTGAGCGGTAAAGCTAACCCCATAAAGCTGGTCGCCCTCTAAATCTATAGCAAAAGCACCCCTTCGGGTTTCCGATTGACGAGGCGATCCACGCCCAAGCCGCTCTTGAGAGATGGATAAACATCGCTCTTCGATTGCCTTGAGCTTGGGAATCGCCTCGCCAATCGAGAAACAGAATTGATTCTATTAAGACCTGACACGCTCTAGCGGCTACCCTTACCCGGTAAAAGGCCCTCACGCTGGGCGCGTTTGCGCGCTAATTTTCGCGCGCGGCGCACGGCCTCAGCCTTTTCCCGCGCACGCTTTTCAGATGGCTTTTCGTAAAAATTGCGCAATTTCATCTCGCGGAAAATTCCTTCCCGCTGCATTTTCTTCTTCAGCACTTTCAATGCCTGATCGACATTATTATCGCGGACTAATACCTGCACGTTGTCTCCAATTGTGTTCCGTTGTATTGCGTTGTCATATCCATGGGGCCAAACCGCCAATTATCCGTTGCATTGACCTCAATTGACCCCTGTTTTTCCCTTTGTCCCCGACGTTTTCGCCTAGCCGTGAGGTTAGCAAACAAAGGCAGGCGAGCAGCTTGCGCGCAAGCCTTTTAAAAAGCACAGCTGGCAACCGGCACGGAGCCGTTGGGCAAGGAAAGCGCTATGACCGGTCGTCAATAGGCGTTTCCAGCGATAACCATCAATACGTTGACAGGATATATGGTCCGACGAAACGCGCAAGCGTTTGGGGCGTTTTTCGCCGCATCGGCATTTCCCACCTTACGCGCTACGGAAGCCCGCCGGGCGCCGCGATTCCTCGCGGTTTTATGACGAGCCGCTAGATTAACAAATTTTTGCTGCGCTGTCCAGCCGACAAGCTGAAAGCGGCGCGGGAGCCGCCGAAAAAAAGCAATGATCAGATGAATGGCCTGATATGGCCTTGCTGGCGGCAATGGCCGCAATAACCCTGACTTCAGACCTGCCGCCTTGAGAACAATCTATTGAAAGCTTATATCTAGTGAACCGTAACAAGCAAGCGGCGCACGCTCTCTGAGACATTGATTTGACCGTATTGGAGGAAACCCTGGCGGTTAACCGCTATGTTTGCCGGGTTGTAGGCATAAGCGGCCATCATGCCGAACGACTGCGCCTGTGCCCGCTGTCGGTTATCGGCCTGCCACAGGATGTGCTGCAGTTGCGCCCCGTTGGCAAGGTGGAAGCGTGCCTGAGAATCAAGGGGTTGCTGAGAGGCCGTCTTGGCTTGAAGAAAGTACCGCGCCGCCAGCGATCGCAACACGACCTTGCCCAACTCAACCGCCGCGTCGCTCTTTTGCCATCCAGGTCTGGTAACAACCCGGCCGGCGTGTTTTGCCATGTGATCCCCCATTTGTTCCATGGCCTGCAGCCAGCGGCAAAACTCGGGCATTGCAGACAGTGAGATAAAGGTTTCCAGGTGCGCAAGCGTGCCCGTCAGCGCCACAATCAAATCATTGACCAAGTGACGGCTGATCAACAATCCGTGTAGACCCTGTTTGCAGGTTCGGATCGTTTGTAAAACGGCGACGGGCAATGTCTCGACCCGCGCTCTCGGCTGATCCCCAAATCTGTCCAGTTCGTTAGTATCTATGCGTGTATGGGGAACATCGGCGCATAACAGCACTTCCATAAACACCAGGGGTTCGCTTGGAAACTGCGGATGCAGGCAGACAAAATGGCGCAAATGCGGATGTTCGAGGCGGCGATAGAGATTGTGAATGTCGCTGGTCCCCGCCGCACCGCTGGCTGCGATCAGTGCCAGCATATGCGAAGACGCCCGCGCGTCGAGCGGATGTAGAGTTAAGACCTGGTTATGAAACAAACGTTCGATCTGCTGCGACAAATCCTTGTCGACTGATTTGATGACCTGCTTGTCCCTGACACGGGTCAGCAGATCGCGACGCATGTTGACAAGGTTGGCGGCGCCGTTTTCGGCCTCGGCCAGGCGGCGGAACAGCTCCTGGCGCGGCGGCTCGGCAACACGCAGAAGATCCGATCGCGCTCCGGGAGTGCGGTCCTGAATATAGGTGCTGGCGCATCCGGCAATTGCCGATTCGTCCGCGTTATAGCGCTCGTGCAGCATACGGAAAAACTGCCGTTGCCCGTCCGCATTGAGCGATCTGTAGGTTTCTATGACGCTGCTGGCAATGCCCATCATGGCGTTGGAGTCCCGGTTATTGATCAGAACCGAGCACAGAACATCAGCGTCACGTGAGCTTGCCTGAAGGTGACGACCCTCACGCAACAGCCTCGTGCCGCGCCCGACCCGCTCCTGCAAAATGTCACTCAGTCCAGTTAAACCAAACACAAACACGACCAACTTATTCAAGAATAAAATGCGATGGGCAATGACGCTACAAAGTAACTCAAGACTGAAACACGCCTCAGTTGCCCACCGCACAAAGCGTCAGTGTCCATGCCGATGCGCACAGACTCGCTACAAACGAACCTGCCATAACATGGTGAACATATAATTAGGACACGGTGCGAATTTCTGTGCCATTTAGAGACACGGGAATAGAGGTCGACGGACGGCAAATTCTCTACAAATGGAACCGTCTATTGACGACCTGACACGTTCTAAAGGGGAGCGGGCGGGTGATGCCGGTTAATAGAGCGGCGCAAGCACTACCTATGCTTGTTTCGCGATCTTGTTGTTCAGGCGATATGGGCAATACTATTTGCCGCTCCTGCAGGCCACCAGAAGAACGCCTACCGAAAAACGGACAAAAATTAACCTTAACAATTCATAATACTGACAAATAAATGGTTAACAACATGCAAATATTATTGTGACATTGCAAGTAAAAATATATAATCTCACCTATACAGAACATATAGGACAAGTGTTGTAGGACCTTGCCTATAGGAAAACCCTGCGGAATTGCTCAGGTCCGCCGCATCTCCTGGGTCCGTGGGGCAGGTCTGGCCGGGGGCGGATAGAGTGGCCTCCTCGTATCACGACGTTCCCGGCCGGCCCGTACTGCAACCTTAAGGCGATTTGCCGGCATCCTCCTATTTTATACCAGGGGTCTTTAACAATGACTCATGGCTTAGCGTCAAAGAGGTGTGTTATCAAGGCAGTACACCAGTCAGCGTGTCTATAAAGCCAATACCGCTGGTATTAACCCCGGTTCTGGGCAAGGACCTTTTTCCCACGCTTTATGCAGCACGTTGGTCAGCGGTGTCGTCGGCGTCGGCGGCGCGCGCAGAAAACGCTTTTATGCGAACAATGAACAAGCTACCCTTGGACGTGGGCGCCAGACGTAGCTCTCCGCCCTGATGCTCCGCCAGTGATTTTGCGATCGGCAGGCCCAAACCGAACCCCTCGATAGTCGAATCACCATCTTGCTGCAAACGCTCAAAGGGGCGGAATATTTTCTCGCGCAGATGTTCCGGAATCCCTGGCCCCGTATCCTGAATATCGATCTTCGTGACGTCGCGCTCGCGCTCAGCCTTGACCCAGATTTCCCCTCCCTCTGGCGTATAATTAATGGCGTTGCCAATGATATTGACCAGGACCTGAATCATGGCGCGGTGATCACACAATATCGCATCGGCTTCCGGCTTAATGGAAACTCCGATGGTAATGTTCTTCTCCCGACGCTTGTGCTCAAGCATGGAAAGCGTATCATCAGCGATCGCGGCAAGGCTGTTGGGTTCCATGGTCACCTTGAAATGGCCCGCTTCAATGCGTGTAATATCGATAATATCGTTGATCATGTTCAGGAGATGGGTTCCACTGCGAAAAATCAGGCGAGCATAGTCGACATAGTTTTTGTTGGCAATTTCCCCTTCGCGTTCGTTTTGCACAAGATCGGAAAAGCCGATAATGGCATTAAGAGGGGTGCGCAATTCATGGCTCACATGGGCAAAGAAGGCTGTCTTGGCGGCCGATGCTTTTTCCGCTTCCCGCTTTGCCGTGGTCAGCGCCGCATTAACATCGACGAGCCTTGCGTTGCTGGTCTCCAGGTCACTGATTTTGTCGATAAGCTGTCCATCAAGATACTGCGTTATGCTGCGTTGACGCAACAGAAGGAATATCGTTGTTGCAAACAAAAACAGGAGGGAAGGAACAATGAATTTAGCGACAATGGCGAGATTTTCCAGATGGTCAATTTCCTGGGCGATCGTCTCAATGGCGGATTGCTCTGTCTGATTACGCGCGCGATTGAGTACCCCTTCCTGCATTTTGAACTGTTCTATAAGGGGCTTCAGCTCAGCCAGATTGATAGACGAATTTGACGTAAAGATTTGCAAAAGCGTATTGGTAATCTCGTTGGCAGGCAGCAACTCCTGACGCTTAACGTCGGATCTGTTCAATTCCTCGGTCAGGATGTGGCGAATTCGGGCTGTGAATAGAATGATTTCGTCCTGGACGCGGGCCCTTGTTATATCGTCGGGGGTTGTCTGATAGCGATCCAGAGCAAAGACCGTAATATGAAAGTCCTGCAGCAGCCGCGCGATTTGAACCGATTGCGCATACCGTGCCGCGCTTAGACTGGAGCCAATCGCGTGCAGGCGGTTCGTCACCAACTCGCCTATCAGCACCGAAATAGCAATGGCTATCAGTGCCAGAGGCATAATGCGTCCAGGAGAGAACTTCACAAACTTCATGACAATCCCCTGTTCATTTCGGGGCCCTTTTTAGTTTGGCTGCGCTGGGCCTCTCTATTGACGGGCATTTACCTACCCGCTTGCCCGTCCCAATCACCCCCTGGATATCCTTTCATAGATGGCCCAAGGCGGGGGGGAGCGGACTGGCCTGTCCAAGGTGACTTTCTGTTCTCATTAACCCTCTTGCTTTCATGAAATCTGTTTGGCGCGCCTGGGGCCTGCATTATACCAAGGGGCCTCGACAGTGGTTCATGGCTAGCGCGTGCATTTCGCTGTACCCAACACCGGTCGACGTGTTTACAAAGCCAATGCCGCTGGTATTGCGCTATTCAGTGGACAGTCAGGCATTGGGTCCGTCATCCCGCCTCACCGATAGATTGGATATGCCTTTGCTGTGTGCAATATCGGCAAGCGTAGCGCCATGCATGTTCATCCGATCGGGTTGGCACATGGGCGTCTTACGGGGCGTCAGGATGGATACTTTTGACCTGCCAGATCCATCGGTGAACATATGTCTGGTTTGACAGGCGTTTTTCATCGAGTTTTATGGGATACATAATCCACAGCGGCCCCTTGTCGATGACCGGCATGGGAACGCTGTTTCTTCGCGTCACCAGAACCACCGGCCAGGACTTCCAATCGGTCGCGGGAATTGTGGTTGAGTATCTGTCAAGCGCCTCAACAAAAATAGCGGATTGCCCCTCAAGGCCACTATCGGCAAGAACGCGGCTGAGCAGCACGCCCTGATACACTCCGTCATAACCGGACCAGAATGTCTTGGCGTCCAATTGCACCATCCCCAGGCGTTCGATGTCGGCCAACGTATACGACTTCGATTGCTCCTTATCTGCATGCACCCTGAGGATGATTTTTTCGTCCGCGTGCGCAGGAAATTCCCTGGTCACGGGCGCTACAATCTTACCGTCCGGCTCGCCCGGCGCGCGCGCTTGCGCATAGCAAGCCACAGACAGCAATACGGCAGCGCAGGCGACGCTGCGCAATAAAATGGTCATGCCCGGATATCCATATATTGACAATGGCGATCCTGCACATCATACGGCTAAGGGGTTAATTCCGGCGCAAGGTAAACGTAACAATTCGTCTTAAACCGTTGCTTGTTGGCCCCGATTCCTGATAAGGATCCGGTTACGGGCAAGGGATATATTGGGGGATTCTGCGACCATGGAAAACATGATTTTCGCTGTTGGAAGGCAATCAATACCGCCGGCACTTGGGGAATTGTATTGACGACCTGGCCCGCTCTAAGGATGGCGGGGAGGGCGCAGGTCGCTGATACCCGTTGATAGAGAGGCCCGGTCAGCGCACCATCAGCACCCACATATCAAGATCCAGAATAACACCATCGACATAACGTTCGTCGTTTCCTTTGTGCGGAAAATCAACACAGGGCAGATCCTTGGTGGCCACAAGGCGTATGCGCAAGGTCCCCATGTCATCGCGCTCGGGCAGCGGTTGCCGGTCGATAATTTCGCTCCAGGCGAATACTGTATCGCCCGCAAACAGGGGCGCCACATGACGGCCCGCGTTAATAGCCGCCACGTGAAAAGCATTACCCAGACCATTAAACGATAAAGCCCGGGCTAGAGAGATCACGTGCCCACCGTAGATAAGACGCCTGCCAAAGCGTCCCTGGCGCTCGGAAAACTGGTTGAAATGCACCTTGGCGGTGTTTTGAAAGGCCCGCGTTGCCAGTTGGTGTTCGGCCTCCTCAACGGTGACACCGTCTTCGTGGTCTATTTTCTCGCCTATCTGGTAGTCGCTCCAGCGGTAGGGCGATCCGGCGAGGGTAAAATCGTAGGCCTTTACGTCTATGGGCGGGCAGGCGGCGCCAAGGTCTTGGGACGAAACTTCCTGCAAAAGATCAGGAACAAAGGGGGTGGGGGCGGGGCTTTTTGGGTCGCGCTTGCGCACCATCACCCAGCGCACATAGGACAGAACCACATTATCATTTTCGTCAAACCCGGTGGTGCGCACATAAACAACACCGGTCTTGCCGCTTGTGTTCTCCTTAAGGCCGATGACTTTTGAGATCGCGCGCAATGTTGTGCCCGCATAGACGGGCCTTAAAAACTGCCCCTCGGCATAACCCAGGTTGGCAACAGCGTTGAGAGAAACATCCGCAACCGTCTTGCCAAACACCATGTGAAAAACAAGCCAGTCGTCGATAGGCGCGTGCGCATAGCCGATTGCCCGGGCAAACGGATGCGACGATTGAACGGCGAACCGGCCGCCATAGAGCGCCGTGTAGAGTACCATATCGCCGCTTGTAACGGTCCGTGGCGTGGCATGTACGATAGTCTGATGAAGGGAAAAATCCTCAAAATAGTTGCCGCTGTTGGTTTTAATCACCGCCTTGCCCTACGTGTTCTGTGGACGTTCTGTGTCTGTTGCCTTATACCAAGGGGCCCTGCCAAGGGCGCATGGATTAGCGTCAAGTTAAGTGTGTTATCAAGGCCGTACACCAGAAAGCGTGTCTATAAAGCCCATACCGCTGGTATTAGAATAGAATCGATTGCAAGGCAACAGGCGGCGTTTTGCAGGCCTGACCGCCCCCAATCCCAACCCCGTTGGCCGTCGATACTACTGTTCAAAGCAACCCCGCCTTCCAGGCATTTGGAAGCGTCTATTTATCGACCTGTCGGCCCAAGAGGAGGAGCGGGCAGGGTGATGCCCGTTAATAGACATACCCATTTTTACCCGCACCGGCTGCCCGTAATTGGCTTGATCTTGGAGGCGGAATACTCTATGACCATATCACGTTACACGGTCGGTTTGTGATTACTCGATAGCAATTTTATTGTTAGCCAAAGTTACCCTTCGACATTGTGAACGGTTAAATGTTCGAAACCTGGTTTCGGATTTTCTTGAATTTCCATGTGTGAAGGAGCAACCATGGCAAACGGTACTGTAAAATGGTTCAACGCTACTAAAGGATTTGGTTTTATTGAACCTGAGGACGGATCGAAAGACGTCTTTGTCCATATTTCTGCAGTTGAGAAAGCAGGGCTGAACTCTCTTAGTGAGGGACAGAAGGTCTCTTTTGATGTTGTGGCCGGACGCGACGGGCGTACGGCTGCCGACAACATTGTTACGGCGGACTAACACTGCGGGCATATTGCACGCACTAATGTTCTTACAAAGAGAAAAGCCGCGCAGGGTGTGTCTGCGCGGCTTTTTTTGCGCCTTTTAGCACCTTTTGGCACCAGGCGAGTGTGATCGGCGGCCGGGAACAGTCGGATATGGCAAAGCTGGGCACGCCCTGAATGCATATTTTTGTTGAATAATCCACAGGGTATATCCCTTTTCCGTTGCGATATTAAGGCCTTTTGGCTACCTGCCGCATGACATATTGACTCGTCAAAATGGCTGTGATACCGATCATTTATTCAACTTATAATTGTTTTTATCAACTTCTGTTGGATCAAAAATAAAGCGAATGAGGGCGGTGGTCGATGGTCTCAGAAACCATCACGTCCTGGCATGCGCGAAAGCCGATAATACAAAACTTTTCGTGGAACTGTTGCCTCCCACGGCCCGCGAGGCGTTGGGGTATCTACACAACCATTGGTTGAAGTTTGAGACTTAATCAGACAGGCCATTACCCGGTTATGTAAAGTACATTAGTCGGCTGACTAGAGCCGCTAAAGTACCAGAGTTTAGGTGAACCCATGTCCAGAAACACCGGTAAGTTGAACTCGGCGATACCCGTAAAATGGGTTGCGACCCTGTGGCTGGTTATTCTGTCCAGTGAACAGGCGATGGCCATCTCGCTTCGCGACGCCTTGGCCATTGCGGTTGAGTCAAACCCTCAGATCGGCAAGGCCATAGAAAACAGGAAAGCCGTCGCGTTCGAACTGCAGCAGGCGCAAGGGTTGTATTTTCCGCGCATTGATCTGGAGGCATCAAGCGGCTTGCGCCACCTTGACAGCCCAGCACGGCGCGCCGCGAGCACTGATGACGACACGCTTTATCCAAACGAAGTCAACTTAACGCTTACCCAGACCTTGTACGATGGTTATGATCGACGCGGGGAGATTGAGCATCAGGCCGCGCGGGTGGACGCGGCGTCATTTCGCGCGCTGGAACGCACAGAGTTCATAGCCCTGCAAGTTGCCAGGGTGTATTTTGAAATTCTGCTGCAACAGAAAATCACGGCGGCCAATAAACGCAACGTCGGTTTTCACAGGCGAGCCCTGTCGCGCATTCGAACTGCGGTCCGCGAAGGCGCCTTAACAGCCGCCGATTCTCAACAGGCACAGGAACGTCTGCACGCCGCGCGCGCCCGCTTGCGGCAAGCCGAGTTGGACCTCGCCACGGCAAAGATCAACTTTCTCAAACTGGTTGGCGTTCCCGTTAACAAGACAAGCTTTCCCAAGGCCGTATCCCCCTATCTGCCGAAAACACTGGAAGCTGCCATAGCCACAGCGCGGCATAACAACCCGCGTATCAAACTTGCCAGCGCCGATGTTGATGCGGCGGCGGCGCTGGTGCGTCGGGCGAAGGGCCGCTACTATCCGAAAATTTCGCTTGAGGGACAGGCCAGAACAGGCAGTGATCTTGATGGTATTGAGGGCCGCACGACGGATTTCCGTGGGCGTGTTGTGCTGCGCTGGAACCTGTTCAATGGGGGTATAGACAAAGCCAATATTGAAGAGCAAATCCATCGCGATAGCGAGCAGCGAATGGTGTTGCGCAATGTTCATCGCGAGGTGGAGGAGGCGGTGCGCATTTCCTGGGCGCGCAAGACGCAGGAGGCGCGCCTGACCAACACATTGCGCAGCCAATATCGAACAGCCAGGTCGGTGGTGGCCTCGTATCAGGCCCAATTCGATGTGGGGCAGCGCTCCCTGCTTGACTTGCTGGACAGCCAGGACACCGCCCATAATACTTTGGTGCTGCTTGAAATCGCCAAGTTCTCGAACTACTTCGCCAATTATCGCATTCTGGCGGCGACCAGCCGGTTGCTGGATACTTTTAATATCCAGGCACCAGAGCAAGCCAAATCCCATGCACGCAAAAGGTACAGGATCGCTCCAACCCAGTCTGGCGACGCGCGCTAGAGCAGGCGCGCCAGAGCCTGAGAAAGTTTCTCCCGCCGTTCGTGGGCGGCCTGCAGGCGTTGCCGTTGTTCATCAATAACCGTCTGAGGGGCATTGGCCAGAAACCCCTCATTGGCCAGTTTCCCGTCCAGTTTGTCAATTTCCTTGTCGATTTTGTCGCGGCTCGTGTGTAAACGCCTACGCTCGGCATCAAGATCAATCACATCGTCAAGTACAAGCGCGAAGGTCGCCTTTCCAACCACAACCTGTATGGAGCCGCCAGGGGGTGCGGCTTCCGCATCAAGAACGTTAATGTCGCTCAAGCGGGCAAGACGGGTCAGCGCCCTGTCGTGATCGCGCAAGCGTTGTGCGGTCACCTCATCCGCACCGCAAACAACCAGGGGAAAGCGGCTTCCCGCCGGCACATTCAACTCCGCCCGTGCCGAACGGATGGCGCTGATGGCCTCGATGAGCCAGCGCATGTCAGCCCGCGCGGCAGCATCGGCAGGGCCATCCGAAGACGGCCAGTGGCTTACCACCAGCAGGTCGTTCTCGCGGCGCGCCTTTGTTGTACTAAGACGCCAGATCTCCTCGGTGATAAACGGCATGAAGGGATGCAGCAAAGCAAGAATCTGGTCGAGAGCCCACGCCGCGGTGGCCCGGGTCTCGCTTGCACCCGCGCCCTCCCCGGCAAGCAGGGGCTTGGCAAACTCCAGATACCAATCACAAAAAATGTTCCACACGAACCGATAAGCCGCCGCCGCTGCATCAGAAAACCGGTAGGCTTCAAGAGCTTCGGTAATGGCGCCGGTCGCCAGACTGACCTCCGCAACAATCCATTTGTTGGTTGTTTGCTCCACAAGTGCAGGGTCAAAGCCGACCATATGGCGGCAGTCGTTCATTTGGCAAAACCGGGCCGCGTTCCACAACTTGGTGGCAAAGTTCCGGTATCCCGCAACGCGCTGCTCGGCAAGGGGGATATCGCGTCCCTGGGTCTCCATCGCCGCCAGGGTAAAGCGCACCGCATCGGCCCCGTATTTGTCAATAAAAACCAGGGGATCGACAGCATTGCCCGCCGTTTTGGACATTTTGCGGCCCTGTTCGTCGCGCACTAGGCCATGAATATACACCGTGTGAAAGGGCTCCTCGTCCATGACATGCAGTCCCATCATCATCATTCGCGCCACCCAAAAGAAGATGATGTCAAAGCCGGTGACGAGCACATCGGTCTGATAATAGCGGGCCAGTTCCGGGGTCTCATCCGGCCAGCCAAGGGTCGAAAACGGCCACAAGGCGGAGGAAAACCACGTATCAAGCACGTCTTCGTCACGGCGCAACACGACAAAGTCTTCGCCATCTGTGCGGGTGGCGGTTTCGATGGCCTCGTCCAGCGCGTCGCCACCTGGTGCCGTGTCATAGACATTGGTGACACCGTAGTGCGCTTTGGCCATTTCCTGAACGTCTTCCCACGTTTCAGCGCAGAAAATCTTCGGGTCTTGTGTCTGATAGTCAGTCACTCCCGGGTTTGGGCCGTACCAGACCGGTATTTGATGCCCCCACCACAACTGACGCGATATGCACCAGGGCTGGATGTTTTCCATCCATTGGAAATAGGTATTCTCCCATGTTTTGGGCACGAACTTCGTTCGCCCCGCGCGCACACTGGCGATGGCTGGCCTGGCCAGTTCGCTCGCGTTCACATACCACTGGTCGGTCAAATAGGGCTCGATCACGGTGCCGGACCGGTCTCCGTGGGGAACCATGTGCACATGATCTTCCACCCGCTCCAACGCGCCGTGCGTCTTGAGCCTCTCGACAATCCGTTGGCGCGCCTCAAAGCGCGGCAGTCCGTGCAAACCCAGGGTCTCATCCAGGTCGTCATTAAACGCCAGCCCCTCAAGAAACGCCTCATTGTCCGCCAGATGCATGGCCCCTTGCGGGTCGAGCACATTGATCATGGCCAGGTTGTGGCGCCTGCCCACCTCGAAGTCATTGAAATCGTGAGCCGGGGTGATCTTTACCGCGCCTGAGCCGGTTTCCGGGTCGGCATATTCGTCCGCCACAATGGGAATACGCCGGCCAACCAGCGGCAATATGGCGTGACGGCCGACCAGGTCCTTGTAGCGAGGATCGTCCGGATGAACGGCAACGGCGGTATCACCGAGCATGGTCTCAGGCCGGGTCGTGGCCACATGAATAAATGTGCCCGGGTGATCGGCGATCGGATATCTGACATGCCAGAGATGCCCCTGAACCTCAACCTGCTCGACTTCCAGGTCGGAAATGGCCGAGCGGAATTTCGGGTCCCAATTGACCAACCGCTTATCGCGATAAATGAGGCCCTGACAATAAAGATCGACAAATACCTTCAAAACGGCGCGCGACAGCCCCGCGTCCATGGTAAAGCGCTCGCGCGACCAATCGCAGGAGGTGCCCAGGCGCTTGAGCTGGTTGATAATCTGGCCACCGGACTGGTTCTTCCATTCCCAAACCCGCTTGATAAAGCGCTCTCGGCCTAATGCCAGGCGGCCCGGGGCATTCTCATGGGCAAGCTGGCGCTCAACCACCATCTGGGTCGCTATGCCCGCATGATCCACACCCGGTTGCCATAGCACGTCCTTGCCGCGCATGCGCTCAAAACGAATGAGAATATCCTGCAACGTATTATCAAGAGCGTGTCCCATGTGCAGCGAGCCTGTCACGTTGGGAGGGGGAATAACGATGCAATAACTCTCCTCACCGCGCGCGCCGGCGCCGGCGGAAAAGGCGTCTCTTTTTTCCCAGGCGTCATAGATGCGTGGCTCGATGGCTGCCGGGTCGTAGGTTTTTTCAAAAGTCACGTTGCTCATACACCGTTATACCAGGGGGCTTTGCGTTTAACACTTGGCCCCAGTTGAAAACCTTTGTCTTATCAAAACGATACACAGGGAAACTGCTATTTACAACCTGACACGCTCTAGATGCTAGTGCCCGATCAATCGCCCTGGATCTATAGCACAATACGGGAAATCCCCCGGCGCGACTCCGGCCAAACGCTTCTTGTCCTGCTTATAGCGGGGTCAAGGGAAAAGTCCAGCGCAACACTCACGCGCTTTCGCTTTTCCTGCCTAAGCTTGATCAAACCGGCGCGCAAAGGCAAGCCACAGGCCACCGCCAATGAGAACGCTTCCTGAAACACGCTCAAGGACGCGCACATGCGCGCGGTTCATCCAGCCCCCCGCGGTTCCACTCGCCAGCGCATAAAGGCTGTCGAACAGGGTTCCCACAACCATAAACGTTACCCCAAGACCGATCACTTGCCAAAATGCACTCCCGTTGCCGGCAACAAATTGTGGAAGAAATGCACCAAAAAACAACAGGGCCTTGGGATTTGACAAGATCACTAGAACCCCTTGCCAGAAGAACCGCCGATCGGCCACCTGGGCAAGCGGAACCGAAGCATCGATCTTGCCGATACGGCCATCAGAGCACCACAGTTTATAGCCAAGCCAGATGAGATAGGCCGCGCCTAACAAGCGGATCCAGTCGAAAACAACACTCAACTGGGCAATGATCGCCGAAACGCCAATCGCGACAACAAGCAGCACAGGGATCAAGCCAATTTGCGTACCCAGAACATTCATCAACCCGGCACGGGTTCCATAGCGCAGGCTATTGGCAATAATCACCGTAACCGTGGGCCCGGGTATGATGACAATGGCGATACAGGCCAGCACATAGGTCACATAATCGGTAACGCTCATACGCCCTGCTCCTTCGGGTAGAACTGTCAGAATGGTTCTATTGAGACATGAGACGCTCTAGGTGTAAATTTTCAATAAGTTGTTCTCAAGGTGGCCGGTTTGAAGTCAGGGTTATTGCGGCCATTGCCACCAGCAAGGCCATATCGGGCCATTCATCTGATCATTGCTTTTTTTTCGATTTCTCCAACGCTGTCAAGGGTTTAAAAACCGCTGAAAGCGGCGCGAAGCGCCCTTGACAGCGTTGGAGAAATCGAACATCTCTCATGATCAGACGAATGGCCATCGGCACCCGATGAATTTACCAGAGACAACCTCTTGACGTTACACATCTAGGTAGCCAGGTGACTTGTGATCCCGATCGGACCGTCGGCAGGTGCCGCCTCCACCAAACCCAATCCCGCGATAGAGTCCCGCTTAAACAGCCGGAAACGTCTATTGATCCTGCTCGCTCTCCGGTGGCCCCATGTTTAACGTGTGTCGCAGCTTGACCAAAAACACCTGCTCATCAGCACTGATACGCCGGCCACCAAAATTAAGCAAGTCGCCCTCGCGGGCGGCCTTGGCGATGTCCTGGGCCAGATCGACAATCCAGCGGCGGTACTGAGGCGCGTCGGCGGGTGATTTTTCCTCAATCAATGCCGCATTTGTTGTCAAAACGCGCAGGGCCTCGGCAACAACTTCCTGCCGGTCAAGATAGTTGAAATTGTACAAAATATACTTTTTCGTCGCCTTGCGCCCAGGCGGCGAATTGATATCATCAGCCAGCGCCTTAAGAAGCGGGGACCCATGCCGCCCGCGACGCGCATCCTTAAGCGCTCGAGAGGCCGCCATTCCCTCCTGTGCCACGCCGATAACGCTATTGGGACCCACGTGCATCATTGCGATGCCCAAAACCGCTACGCTATGACGCAACTGATTCCATTCCGCCTCGGTGAATTTCTGCTTACTCATCGTCGGGTCCCCTTGCGAAGGCCAGGCCACCTGCACAACGCTACCCCAGGGGTGGCTCGCGAGGGGGAGCGGGCCAGGTCGTATAACCAGATCGTATAAATAGACGTTTCCGGCTTTCGAAATCTGTAGCGAACCCTGTTTAATTCTTTATAACCGAACACAACATAATCACGCCATGATATCGCTTTTGTTTTCGATGTCGCAATTTTTAGGCCCAAGGACGTATTTGCTATACTGCAGTCGGGCAAGCCGTGGCACCGTTGCAAAACAACGATCAGGACGGTCGCGAACAGAAAAAGAGAACCACACAGAACATGCGCTACAATCTTGTCTCGCTCGCGCGCAATGCGTTGGCCTACCATCAGGGCTGGCCGCGCCAATGGCGCTCACCTTCGCCTAAAGGTCACTATGACGTGATCATCATCGGCGGTGGCGGTCACGGGCTGGCCAGCGCCTATTACCTGGCCAAAGAGCACGGCATTACCGATGTTGCCGTGCTGGAGAAGGGCTGGATCGGTGGCGGCAATACAGGACGCAACACCACGATCGTGCGCTCCAACTACTTGTGGGACGAAAGTGCGCATCTTTATGAAAAGTCCTTGAAACTATGGGAGGACCTCAGCCACGATCTGAACTACAATGTCATGTTCTCGCAACGTGGGGTAATCAATCTTGCCCACAATCTCCAGGATGTGCGCGCCACAAAGCGCCGCGTTTACGCCAACACGCTCAACGGTATTGATTCTGAATGGCTGAATGCCTCCCAGGTTAAGGATTATTGCCCTATTATCAGTATTGACGTATCTGCCCGCTATCCGGTTATGGGGGCTTCCCTGCAACGCCGTGGCGGTGTCGCGCGCCACGACGCGGTCGCCTGGGGATTTGCCCGAGGCGCCGATGCCCATGGGATCGACATCATCCAAAACTGCAAGGTGACAGCAATTCGGCAAAAGGCGGGGCAGGTCACCGGGGTCGAGACAAACCGCGGAACAATTGGTGCCAATAAGGTCGGTATCGTCGTGGCGGGGCACTCAGGTGTCCTCGCTGAGATGGCTGGGTTTCGTTTGCCGATTGACAGCCATCCCCTGCAAGCCCTTGTGTCCGAGCCTATTAAACCGGTTCTCGATACGGTGGTCATGTCAGGGGCGGTGCATGTTTACGTGAGCCAGTCAGACAAGGGGGAACTGGTCATCGGAGCGGGCATTGATGCCTATAACTCTTACGCGCAACGGGGCTCGTTTCATGTTATCGAGGGGCAAATGGGGGCATTGAAGGAATTGTTTCCTATTTTTTCCCGTCTGCGCATGATGCGCACCTGGGGCGGTATTGTCGACACGTGCCCTGACGCTTCTCCTATTCTGTCCAAGACCCCCGTGCAGAACCTCTATATCAATTGCGGCTGGGGCACGGGTGGTTTTAAGGCAACGCCGGGCTCAGGCTGGTGTTTTGCCCACACGATCGCAACCGGCGAGCCGCATCGGATCAACGCCCCGTTTTCTTTGCAACGATTTGTGACCGGAGCTCTCATCGACGAGCACGGCGCCGCCGCCGTGGCCCATTAGGACAAAGACGATGCTTTTGATAAAATGCCCCTATTGCGGCGATCGGCCGGAGGTGGAGTTTCACTACGCAGGCGAGGCCCATATCGCCCGCCCGCACGATCCTAACGCCCTGGATGATAAGGCCTGGGCCCACTTTCTGTTTATGCGCACCAACACCAGGGGCTGGCACCGCGAGCGCTGGATGCACGCGGCCGGATGCCGGCGCTGGTTCAATGCCCTGCGTAACACCGTCACCCACGAGATCGCCGCAACCTATCGCATGAATGACAACAGGCCAGAAGTGGAGGACGAGACGTGAGGGCCAGGTTTCGTCTATCCACAGGTGGGTTGATTGACCGCGCCAGTCCCCTGTCATTTACCTTTAACGGCAAGCCTTACCACGGCTTTGCCGGTGATACGCTGGCATCCGCGCTGCTGGCCAATGGGGTACATCTGGTGGCGCGCTCGTTTAAATACCATCGCCCTCGCGGGATTGTCGCGGCGGGCTCTGAAGAGCCCAACGCCATGGTGCAGTTAGGCACCGGCGCGCGCACGGAGCCAAATGTCAAGGCCACACAGGTCCTTCTTTATGACGGGCAGCAAGCCGCAAGCGTGAATGCCTGGCCCAGCGTGGAACTGGATGCGCAAGCCGTACTGGGCACTGTTTCGGGGCTGTTTCCCGCAGGCTTTTATTACAAAACCATGCAGTCACGCCTGTTATGGAACCGGCTGTATGAGCCCCTGATACGCCGTGCGGCGGGTTGGGGCCAGGCCCCGCAAGTGCCAGACCCCGACATTTATGACCATAAACATGTGCATTGCGATGTGCTGGTAGTGGGTGCGGGACCTGCGGGACTGGCGGCAGCACGGGCGGCGGGAGCCGGTGGCGCGCGCGTTATCCTTGCCGATGAAAATGTACGTCCAGGCGGTGCGCTGCTCTCACATGATCATCACATCGAAGACAAGTCAGCGCTGCAGTGGATCGACGACCAGGTACAGGCCATCTCTCAATACGATGAGACACGCAGGCTTCTCATGACCACGGTTGTCGGCTATTACGATGACAATTATCTGGTGGCGCTGGAGGCACGCACGGATCCCACTGGCCAGGCCTCGTCGCCGGCCAATCCGCGCGCCCGTTTGTGGCATATTCGTGCCAGGCAGGTGGTGCTGGCCACAGGCGCCCACGAGCGCCCCCTTGTCTTTGCCGACAATGACCGCCCGGGGATCATGCTCGCAGGAGCCGCCCAGACCTATGCCAATCGTTACGCAGCCCTTGTAGGGCGTAGAGCGGTGGTGATCACAAATAACGATAGTGCCTATATCGCGGCCCGTGATTTCGCCCGTGCGGGCGGCAATATCGAAGCCATTGTTGACACGCGCCCGAGCGGTGCGGCGCGCCCTTGCCCCGCGGCAGTCCATGACGACATCCCCGTGTTCTCAGGGCACACCATCGCGGCCGTTGCGGGCAAGCGCCGGGTTAAGGGGGTAATGGTGAAAAAAATGACCTCCGATATGCAGGCTGCGGTTGGCAAAGGGGTTCGTCTACCATGCGACTGCGTGCTCATGTCGGGAGGCTGGAGTCCGGTGGTGCATTTGTTCTCGCAAGGGGCCGGTCAACTTGCATTTGACGAGACCCGCCTTTGTTTTAAGCCGGGAACAAGCCGCCAGCAGGTCCAGAGCGCGGGGGCCTGCAACGGGGTTTTCACGACCAAGGCTGCCATCAGGCAAGGGATTGAGGCCGGCGTGAAGGCCGCTGAGGCCACCGGCTTTAAAGCCACCGTCACGCCGACCCCATCTGTCGATGAACCGGACGCAGGCACGATCCAATCCGCCTGGCTGCTTCCTGCGAATAAGCCTCTCGGCCACGGCAAGACAAAACACTTTGTCGACTTTCAAAACGACACCACCGCCGCCGATATTATCCTCGCGGTGCGTGAGGGGTTCGACAATGTCGAGCACATGAAGCGCTACACCTTGTCCGGGTTCGGCACCGACCAAGGCAAGACCGGCAATATAAATGCCTTGGCCATTCTGTCGCAAGCTTTGGGGCAACCGGTCGAGCAAACCGGCACCACCACCTTTCGCCCTCCCTATACGCCGGTGCCGTTTGGGGCGCTGGCGGGGCGCGATGTGGGGCAGATGAACGATCCGGTTCGCACCACACCCATGCACGACTGGCACGTGCAGCAGGGCGCGGTGTTTGAGGATGTGGGGCAATGGAAGCGGCCCTGGTATTTTCCGCGAAAAGAAGAAACGATGGACGCGGCTGTCAACCGCGAGTGCCTGGCGGTGCGCAACGGGGTGGGCATGCTTGATGCCTCCACCCTGGGCAAGATCGATATTCAGGGTCCTGATGCGGCTGAGTTTCTCAACCGCGTCTATACGAATGCCTGGAAAAAGCTCCCCGTAGGCTCCGTCCGCTACGGCCTTATGTGTCACGAGGACGGCATGGTATTTGACGATGGCACCACCGCGCGGCTTGGAGAGCACCATTATCTCATGACCACCACCACCGGCGGCGCGGCCGGTGTCTTTGAATGGCTTGAGGACTATTTGCAAACCGAATGGCCGGATTTACGCGTTTTTCTGACCTCGGTTACCGAACAATGGGCAACGGTGGTGGTGACCGGCCCCAAGGCGGGTGCGGTTGTCGCCAGGCTGTGCGAGGATGGCGATCAGGCGGTGCAGGCGCTTGCGTTCATGACCTGGTGCCAGGCCCGGATTGCGGGATTTCACGCCCGTGTCTTTCGCATTTCATTTACCGGTGAGCTGTCCTTTGAGATCAATGTGCGCTGGGATGAGGGAGAGGCTTTATGGCAGGCGGTACATGAGGCGGGGCGCGAATTTTCCATCACCCCTTACGGAACCGAGGCGATGCATGTGCTGCGCGCGGAAAAAGGCTTTATTATCGTCGGTCAGGAAACCGACGGTACGGTCACCCCTGATGATCTGGGTATGGACTGGATTATCGCCAGCAAGAAGGGGGATTTTATCGGCAAACGTTCTTTCTCCCGCGCAGACACCGCGCGAGAGGGGCGCAGGCAGCTGGTGGGTCTGCGTACCGAGGACCCGAGGAGGATATTGCCCGAGGGGGCGCAGCTGATTGCAACAAGAACACACACAGTCCCCGCCGACATGCAGGGCCATGTCACATCGAGCTACTTCAGCGCTTCCCTCGGTTATTCCATTGCTCTGGCGCTGGTCAAAGGTGGCCGCGCGCGCATGAATGAGACCCTTTATGCGCCGCTTGGTGAGGAGGCCGTTGCATGCCGCATTGTCGATCCGGTGTTTTATGACAAGCAGGGAGAACGCCGTGACGGTTGAGCCGACCTCCAGGGCGTGTCATGTCTTAATGCCCCTTGAAGACGCCTTCAAGAAAGCCTCCAGCGAGGCGGTTGGTCTTCGTGCGGTGCCTGTGGGGGGGATGGTTTCCCTACGCGGCTCTCCGGACGACCCGGATTTTGTGGCGAAAGTGGAAACGGCAACAGGCGTTGCCCTGGCGCTCCAGCCGTGCACGTTTACAGCAGGCGATCACGGCCAATGCCTGTGGCTGGGGCCGGATGAATGGCTGTTTGTGGTCGATGGAAATCATGACCGTGAAAACCCAAGCACCGGCATGATAAGGGCCTTGCAAGGGGCTTTGCATGGAAAACACAGCGCTGTGGTGGATGTGAGTGCCAATCGGGTGATCCTGGAGTTAAGCGGACCCAGGGCACGGGCGGTACTGGAAAAAGCGTGTTTGCTGGACCTGCATCCGCGCGCCTTTACAACGGGGCGCGTGGTCGGCACGATGATGGCCAGGTGTCAGGTTTTCCTGCAACAAACCTGTACAGAACCTCCCACTTACCGGCTCTACATACGCCCTTCGTTTGCGCGCCACATGGCGGCCTGGATTATGGATGCAATGGAAGAATTTGGCTCATGAGCGTTAGCCTGTTTGAACTTTTCAAGATTGGCATCGGGCCCTCGAGCTCTCACACGGTTGGCCCCATGTGGGCCGCCAACCGGTTTTTGTTGCGCCTGCAAGCCCAGGGCGTTTTGCAAAAAACCCACCGTATCCAGGTGGATCTGTTCGGCTCTCTTGCTCTGACCGGCAAGGGCCATGCGACCGACAAGGCGATTATGCTGGGGCTGAGCGGCGAGGTGCCTGATGCGGTTGATCCCGACGTTGTCCCGCGTATCCTGCACGATATATGTGAAACCGGTTCCCTGAAGATGAAGGGGTTTGGCGATCATACTATTGCTTTCCGACCTTCTGACATTGTGTTCAATTTCGACAAGACACTGGACGAACATCCCAACGGCATGACGTTTTGCGCATTGGCGCCCGATGCGAGCCAACTCATTACCCGCACGTATTTTTCGGTTGGCGGAGGCTTCGTGGTCAACAGCAACGACATCCAGGCGCGCCAACATACGCTCACCAGGGACAACATTCTCCTTCCCTTCGCGTTTCAATCGGCGGATGCGCTTTTGGCCATTGGCGCGCGCGAGAACATGAGCATTGCCGAGATTATGCGCGCCAATGAAGAGGCACGGTTTCCTGCATCCGAAGTCAGTGCGCGCATTCAGGCCATTGCCGCAGCCATGGAAAGTGCAATTGAGCGCGGCTGCGCGACGACAGGCACGCTCCCTGGCAGCCTGGCTGTCAAGCGCCGGGCACCGCAATTGCACAAGGAACTCCTGGGCAGCCCCGAATCGGGATTGCGCGACCCCCTCAGTATTCTTGACTGGGTCAATCTTTATGCCTTGGCGGTCAATGAGGAGAATGCGGCCGGTGGGCGCGTGGTCACGGCACCGACAAACGGTGCGGCGGGTGTAATTCCGGCCGTGTTACGCTATTACCGGCGTTTTTGTCCGGGCGCCAACGAAGAGCATGTCGAGACATTTCTGCTGACCGCGGGGGCCATCGGAGCCCTTTACAAGGAAAATGCCTCCATTTCCGCCGCTGAAGTCGGCTGCCAGGGAGAGGTGGGCGTGGCATGTTCCATGGCGGCGGGGGCGCTGGCGGCGGTTCTTGGGGGGAGCAACGGGCAAATAGAAAACGCCGCCGAGATTGGTATGGAACACAATTTGGGGCTGACCTGTGATCCCATCGGCGGACTGGTGCAAATTCCGTGTATTGAACGCAACACCATGGGGGCCGTCAAGGCGATCAATGCCGCCCGCCTTGCGCTTCGTGGCGACGGCAGGCATTTTGTCTCCCTTGATCAGGTCATTGAGACCATGCGCCAGACCGGACAGGACATGACGGCAAAATACAAGGAAACAAGCCAAGGTGGCCTGGCGGTCAATGTGGTCGAATGTTGAGGGCTCGAAAAGGGGTGCGCGCGCCAGAGCCTGAGGCCTAGCAGTGTGTCGGGTCTTAATAGAAGCAATTCTGTTTCTCGATTGGCGAGGCGATCCACGCTCCAGGCTGGGCTGACACGGCAAGTCAGGGCGCGGGGAAAAACTTGTTTGAGCGCCCCGTCAATCTGTACACCGCTAGTCCTACCCATTCGAGTACGGCGATATCAAGCAGATGCAACCCTCGGGGCAAACTTGTGTGCAGAAAATACGAGTCGGACGCGCCGCGCGTGCGATAGTCCACCACTGCCGGTACAACAGAAAACCCCGCTTGCCGGAACGCACCCATGGCGCGCGGCATATGAAAGGCCGAGGTGACGAGAACCCAGGTCTGGCCTGCCCGAGGCTTGACAAGCTCGCGCGTGAACACAGCATTTTGATAGGTGTTGCGCGCCCGCGGCTCCACGACGATCCGATGGGGCGCGATACCGGCTTGGCGCAAAAACGCACCAACGGCGTCTGCCGCCTCATGGCCCCGGGTCGAGCCGCCAGCGGTGCTGCCGGTAAAGACCACCTTGGCCATGGGCCAGCGCTGCGCCAGGCGCATGCCTTCCATGAGACGTTCTGCCGATTCGTTTACTGCAAGCCCGGGCCGTGCCGCACTGATCCCTCCCTCCTCAAAGCCGCCAAGGATGATCACCCCCTCGACATCATCGCCCGAAGATGGCAAACGCATCGCCGCAAACCGATCCTCAAGAGGCAACAAAAGCCACGTGCCGAGTGGCAGAAAGCCGCCTAGCAGCAGCACAAAGCTGAAAACGAACAATCGCCGCCCGGCTCGCCGCCATGATGGGTGGACAAGACACAGCACGCCGATACCCATAAGAGCGACGATAAATGAAGAGGGTTGAATAAAAAAACCCGCAATTTTGGCAACCGTATGGAACATGACGCGCTCTCACTGAGATGCCCGGCCATTACAGGCCGCACTGCCGCATCCTGAAGGTGGGTTGAAGGCCCGGATTGGGTCGTCACCGGCGACCCCAACCGGCCCCGCCTTGCTAACGGCATCAGCATCTCCCGTCTCCAGTACCCGATACAGGGGTCAGTTGGCGAAGCGAAAGTGCATCACGTCGCCGTCGGCAACAACATAATCTTTGCCCTCAAGGCGCATTTTCCCCGCCTCTTTCGCCCCTGCCTCGCCATTGCAGGCGACAAAGTCTTCATAAGAGATGGTCTCAGCGCGAATAAAGCCAGTCTCAAAGTCCGTGTGGATCACCCCGGCGGCTTTGGGTGCGCGGGCACCGCGGGCCACCGTCCAGGCTCGGGCCTCCTTAGGCCCTGCGGTAAAGAATGTTATCAAATCGAGAAGGCCATACCCCGCCTTAATAACCCGGTTTAGACCCGGCTCGGACAACCCCATGGCCTCCAGATAATCGGCCCGCTCAGCCGCCTCCAATCCAGCCAGCTGTTCTTCGATTGCCGCCGAGATCATTACAACACCAGCGTCATCGTGTTGTGCTTTCTCGTGCACCGCGGCGCTGAGGGCGTTTCCGCAAGCCGCGCTTTTTTCATCAACATTGCACACATAGACAACCGGCTTGGCGGTCAGCAATTGCATTTGGCGCACAAGGAGGGCCTCTTCCTCGCCGTATGTTATTGTCCGCGCCGGTTTGTACTCCCCCAGATGTGCCAGCGCCCTCTCCACAAGTCCCAGCATGGTTTTGGCGAGTTTGTCGCCACTGCGTACACGCTTGACAAGCCCCTCAACGCGCCTTTCCAGGCTCTCCAGGTCCGCCAGCATTAACTCGGTCTCAACGGTCTCGGCGTCGGCAACCGGATCAATGCTTCCCTCCACGTGGGTGATGTTACTGTCTTCAAAGCAGCGCAGCACATAGGCCACAGCATCCATCTCGCGAATATGGGCAAGAAAGCGATTGCCAAGCCCCTCGCCTTTGGACGCCCCGCGCACCAGACCAGCAATATCAACGAAGGTCAGGCGCGTCGGAATGGTTGTCTTCGATGCCGCGATCCGGGCTATAGTGTCAAGGCGCGGGTCGGGCACCGCCACTTCGCCCACGTTCGGCTCAATCGTGCAAAAGGGATAGTTTGCAGCCTCAGCCGCCGCGGTGCGTGTAAGTGCATTAAAGAGCGTAGACTTGCCCACATTCGGCAGGCCAACGATGCCGCATTTAAATCCCATGGCGTGCCTTTGAGAATGACAAGTTGGAAACTCTATTGGAGACGACCTGGCCAGCCTGCGCCCGTCCCAACCGCCCATAAAAGGGTACCCTATATCAGCATACGTTTAGTTGTGCCCATTTTGCTATGGGGACCACTAAACGTATAAAGCTGATCGCCCTGGAATCTATAGCAAAATGCAAAAACAATGCTGAAGGCTCATGATTCCAACTAAACGCATTTTGCTATAGCTATACCTATTTTGCCCGGGGTACAAGCGAAACCCATAAAGCTGATCGCCCTCCAAATCTATAGCAAAATGCGAGAAGAATACGCAAAAGCCTCATGATTCCCATTAAACGCATTTTGCTATGGGGCAACAATAGGGACGAGTTTATCCAACCGACCAGAGAATCCATATCTTTTCAGCGATTTTTTCGCAAATATCCAAGAATCTGATATAATTGCGGGAAATACAGTTGACATGGTGGGCCCTGAGGCCCATAACTGTATAGTGCCCCGCCTATGCAGGTGGGGTGTTTATGCTCGCGTTGTGCTATCATATAGTGTTACCTTAAATTGTACGTTCTTAGAGCGTATCAGGTTTTAATAGAACCATTCTGACGGAGCGGTTTTGCGACAAGATGGGCCTTAATACCAAGGGTCTTTGACAAAGGGTCTTTGACAAAGGCTCATGGATTAGCGTCAATCAGGTATGTTATCAAGGCGGAACACCAGTCGGCGTGTCTATAAAGCCAATACCGCTGGTATAGTCTCGCAGGATATAGGGGGGCTATTTGCAAGGGACTTAAGGTTCATATTGGTGCAGAAACGCCCCTTCGGGTTTCCGATTGGCGCAACGCCCACACCCAAGCCGCTCTTGAGAGATGGGTCGCCATCGCCCTTCGATCGCCTTGAACGTAGATCGCCTCGCCAATCGAGAAACAGAATTGCTTCTATTAAAACATGACACGCTCTAGCTCATCATGGTGGACAGTCATTGAGGATGGCGTCGCAAGCTGCTTGAGGCGACAAGGTCATCCCTTGGGCAATAATTTTTGAGACTGTTGATTTTGGAGACTGTTGGATGCGCGAGAGCGGCAGGATTCGAGTGGAGGGGTGCCCGAGTGGCTAAAGGGGACGGGCTGTAAACCCGTTGGCTATGCCTACGTTGGTTCGAATCCAACCCCCTCCACCAATCGGAAACCAAGGGCAAACTCCGAAGAAATGAGCCAAAAGCCCATATGTCAGCTATGATCTTTTGCAACTTCCGGATTTCAGGCTTTTGCAAGCGGGTGTAGCTCAATGGTAGAGCAGAAGCCTTCCAAGCTTACGACGAGGGTTCGATTCCCTTCACCCGCTCCAGCTTGCCATATAGCGACTTCGCGATATTGTTATATGAAGGGTTTTTGACGGCAAAATCAATCCTTGGGATGCGGCAGGGCAACCCTTGAATTTGCACTGGCAGGCCAAAACAGAAACGGCATAACAGGTTAACGGTATAACAGATTAGAGACAGAAACGGGATTTTCATGGCGAAGGAAAAGTTTGAGCGCAACAAGCCGCATGTGAATATCGGGACGATAGGTCATGTTGATCATGGCAAGACGACGCTGACGGCTGCGATTACGAAGGTTTTGGCGGAAGTTGGCGGGGCGACGGCGACGGCGTTTGAAGACATTGACAAGGCGCCTGAGGAGCGCGAGCGCGGCATTACCATTTCGACGGCGCATGTGGAGTACGAGACGGAGAACCGCCACTACGCCCATGTGGACTGTCCTGGCCATGCGGATTATGTCAAGAACATGATCACCGGTGCAGCGCAGATGGATGGGGCCATTCTGGTGGTCTCGGCGGCGGATGGCCCGATGCCCCAGACCCGGGAGCATATATTGTTGGCGCGCCAGGTTGGTGTTCCGGCGCTTGTTGTATTTTTGAACAAGTCGGACCAGGTTGACGATGCGGAGTTGTTGGAGATTGTTGAATTGGAAGTGCGCGAGCTTTTGTCGTCTTATGATTTTCCCGGCGATGACATTCCGATTGTGACCGGTTCGGCTTTGGCGGCTCTTGAGGGTCGTGATGATGCGATTGGCAAAGAGAAGATTGTTGAATTGATGGCGGCGGTTGATGAATATATCCCGCAGCCTGAGCGCCCGAAAGATCAGCCGTTTTTGATGCCTGTTGAGGATGTTTTTTCGATCTCCGGCCGTGGCACGGTGGCCACGGGGCGCATTGAGCGGGGGATTGTGAACGTTGGTGAGGAAGTTGAGATTGTTGGCATACGCAATACCGGCAAGACGACGGTGACGGGGGTTGAGATGTTCCGCAAGCTTCTGGATCAAGGCGAGGCTGGGGACAATGTCGGGTGTTTGCTGCGCGGTGTTGAGCGGGATGGGATTGAGCGTGGTCAGGTTTTGTGTAAGCCGGGTTCCGTGACGCCGCATACGAAGTTCAAGGCGGAGGCCTATATTCTGACCAAGGACGAGGGGGGTCGTCACACGCCGTTTTTCACCAATTACCGTCCGCAGTTTTATTTTCGCACCACCGATGTGACGGGTGTTGTGAGCCTTTCCGAGGGAACGGAGATGGTGATGCCCGGGGACAATTGCGAGATGGAGGTTGAGCTGATAGTGCCGATCGCCATGGAAGAGAAACTGCGCTTTGCCATTCGTGAGGGCGGGCGCACGGTAGGTGCCGGCGTCGTCGCCACCATTATCGAGTAATACCAGCGTTATGGGCTTTTGTCCCCGCTGACTATTGTATGGTGCTGATAGGACAACGGTTTTCAACTTGGGCCAGGCATTAAACGCAAAGCTCTTGTGGTATGACAAGGTTACAGGATCCTGACCGGCACCATGGGCAAGACAGATCGGCGTCAAACCAGAAGTCGTAATAGGTCATATCAGACTTGTGGAGTCGTCGAGAGTTCCAGGTTTTTGGGTTTTTGGCTTTAAGCGCCCGACATTCGCAAGGGGTGTAGCTCAGTTGGAAGAGCGACGGTCTCCAAAACCGTAGGTCGGGGGTTCGAGCCCCTCCACCCCTGCCATGCAACCGGCAGAAGCTTTGAAAGGAATAAGCGTTGAGCAAAAGTGACGCCAAAGCGGCTAAAACCGGAAAGCCCCACAAGCCACAACGGTTTAATCCGTTTGTGTTTATTCAGGAGGTTCGCTCGGAAATGGCCAAGGTAACCTGGCCTACGCGACGCGAGACGGTAACAGCGACGATCATGGTGCTGATTATGATGGTGCTGATGGCCTTGTTTTTCATGGCGGCTGATCAGGTGTACACGTTCATCATTAGCTATATTGTCGGCAACCGATAAGTGCAACTAGGAAGGAGATCGTGAATGGCCATGCGCTGGTACATCGTCCATGCGTATTCGAATTTTGAACAAAAGGTCGCTGATGCTATTCGCGAGAATGCGGCGGCCAGTGGCTTGATCCATTTGTTTGAGGAAATTCTGGTGCCGACGGAAAAAGTCGTTGAATTACGTCGTGGGCGTAAAGTTGACGCGGAAAGGAAGTTTTTCCCAGGCTATGTCATGGTCAAGATGAACCTTACTGACGAAGCGTATCATTTGATCAAGAATACCCCCAAAGTCACAGGATTTTTGGGCTCGGAGCAAAAGCCCATGCCCATTAGCGATGGAGAGGCCGAGCGCATTTTGCAGCAGGTGCAGGAGGGTGTCGCGCGACCAAAACCATCGGTGAGTTTCGAGATTGGCGAACAGGTTCGCGTTGCTGATGGACCGTTTGCATCGTTTAATGGACTTGTGGAAGAGGTCGATGAGGAGCGCGCGCGACTTAAGGTGGAAGTCTCCATCTTCGGCAGGGCCACGCCGGTTGAGTTGGAATATGCACAGGTGGAAAAGCTTTGAGCACTTAGAAAAGATTAGCCCTGAGGGCTTTGCCGGAAAATCGTGACGTTGCGTCAAAGGATGATGATCCCCACACCCCGTCACCCGGCGTGTTACTCAGACCCGTGCCAACGGTACAAACCCGTGGAGGACGGTTGATACCTCGCCAGGGTATCAAGGCGGCGATCGCACCGTCGCACCACGGTCATCACCCGTCGCATTTGCGGCGAATGCGTATGGTTGCGCCGCAATGCGGTGCATTTGACAAGGATGCAACATGGCAAAAAAGATTGAAGGCTATCTCAGCCTACAGGTGCCTGCTGGTAATGCAACGCCGTCGCCGCCTATCGGGCCGGCGCTTGGCCAGCGCGGAATCAATATTATGGAATTCTGCAAGGCCTTTAATGCGGCAACCCAGGAGATGGAAAAAGGCGCGCCGATTCCGGTCAAGATTACCATTTTCGCCGACAAGTCCTTCACATATATCATGAAGAAACCGCCGGTTTCGCACTTTCTGAAACAGGCGGCAAAGCTGAAAAAGGGCGCATCGGAACCAGGGCGTGAGGTTGCCGGGTCCGTCTCTCGTGATCAGGTACGCCAGATTGCCGAGGAAAAAATGAGCGATCTGAACGCCGCCAATATTGATGCCGCCATGGCAATTATTGAGGGATCAGCACGTTCCATGGGCCTTGAGATCAAGGGGGGATCATGAGCAAGAAAGTTGCAAAACGCCTAGCCAAGTTGCGCGAGGGAATTGACAAGGACAAGGCCTATTCCCTTGAGGAGGCCATTTCCCTGGTCAAGCAAAAAGCTAAAGCCAAATTTGACGAGACGATTGAGGTGGCGATGAATCTTGGCGTCGATCCGCGCCATGCGGATCAGATGGTGCGTGGGGTTTGTCAGTTGCCAAACGGAACAGGGCGCACGGTACGGGTTGCCGTGTTTGCGCGCGCTGACAAGGCCGATGAAGCCAAGGCCGCTGGCGCCGATGTGGTTGGCGCCGAGGATCTTGTGGAAGCGGTGCAAAGGGGTGAGATGAATTTTGATCGCTGCATTGCAACCCCTGACATGATGTCTCTTGTGGGGCGCCTTGGCAAGGTCCTCGGTCCGCGTGGCCTTATGCCCAATCCTAAGGTAGGCACCGTAACCGCAGACGTAAGCGAGGCGGTTAAAGCTGCCAAGGGGGGGGCGATTGAATTTCGGGTGGAAAAGGCGGGGATTGTTCAGGCCGGTGTAGGCAAAGCCAGCTTTGAGGCGTCCGCCCTTTTGGAAAACGTGCGCACTTTCACGGATGCTGTCAACAAGGCAAAGCCATCCGGTGCGAAAGGAACCTATGTAAAGCGCGTGTCGCTAAGCTCGACTCAGGGGCCGAGCGTGCGCGTCGATATCAGTTCACTGAGTGCGGCATAAGGCGGCTTTGTATTCATCCGCTTTGATGATGCAGAGCCTGTCTTGTCGCGCCGTGTAAAGAGCTTGATCGGACCCGAAACGGGGCCGGTCGAACCTGTCCGAGATTGTAGGGGCCGCAAGGCTTAATCGGTAACGCCCTGCATGAGATGGGAGAGCCAATATAAAGCGCCGATGCGCTGGCTTGTTGGTTCGAACCGTAAGGTGCCACGCTGTGTTGGCTTGCAAGCGCTGCTGCACAGGATGGCCGGGCAGGCCTTAAATGTCTGACAGGCTTGTGGACGCAGGAAATAAAGCGTGTCGGACCGTGGTAACCCTTAAAGGCAGAACCCTGCGGTCTGCCGATACCTTGGAGTTTACGTGTGAATAGAGCTGAAAAGCAAGCTCTCGTTGCTACGTTACACGATGTGTTTACAAGCACAAGCGTGGTGGTGGTGGCGCATTACTCCGGCCTTTCGGTTGCACAGTTGAGTGACTTGCGCTCACGCATGCGCGCCGAAGGAGGAACGTTCAAGGTGACCAAAAACCGAATGGCGAAGCTGGCCCTTGATGGCACCGGGATTAATCATATCAATGATCTGTTCTCGGGCCCTACTTCGATTGCTTATTCGGACGATCCTGTTGCAGCACCCAAGGTCATGATTAATTTTGCCAAGGAGCATGACAAATTGATCGTTCTTGGTGGGGCAATGGGATCAACCCATCTCGACGTGACGGCGGTAAAGGCATTGGCCGAATTGCCGTCATTGGATGTGTTGCGTGGCCAGTTTGTCGGGTTGATCTCGACCCCGGCGTCGCGGATTGCCCAGGTGCTAAGCGCCCCTGGTGGTCAAGTCGCGCGGGTGCTGAATGCTTACGCCGAGAAAAACGCCGCCTGACACATGGGCTGTTTGGTCATTACACAATAGAATTGGTTCGAACTGATAGAGAAAAGGAAATGAAATGGCTGATTTGGAAAAGATTGCCGAGGAGCTCTCCGCGCTGACGGTGCTGGAAGCTGCCGATTTGTCGAAAATGCTTGAGGAAAAGTGGGGCGTTAGCGCCGCGGCTCCTGTTGCGGTTGCCGCTGTCGCCGGCGGTGGTGAAGTCGCAGCTGAAGAGGAAAAGGACGAGTTTGATGTCATCCTCACCAGTTTTGGTGAAAAGAAAATCAATGTCATCAAGGAAGTCCGCGCTATTACCGGCCTTGGCCTGAAGGAGGCCAAGGCGCTGGTTGAAGAGGCGCCCAAGGCCGTCAAGGAAGGGATCTCCAAGACGGAAGCCGAAGAGATCAAAGGCAAGCTCGAAGAAGCCGGTGCCTCCGTTGAGTTGAAGTAATCACAACGGGCCCAGGCAGGCCGTGCGCCTGCCTGGGCTTTATGCGTTTCGCATCGCACAACATCCGGCTTTGTCTGTGATTTTGCGGTATTGCGATATTGCCCTGGCTTTGCAACACAAAGGAACACCCATGGTTCAAACCCTGACTGGCCGTAAACGAGTCCGCAAAAACTTTGGCCATATTCGCGAGGTTGCAGCACTTCCCAATCTGATCGAGGTGCAAAAATCGTCCTACGACCAATTCCTGCAATTTCACGAGACCGATGAGGAGCGCCTTGAGCAGGGGCTGCAGGCGGTGTTCAAGTCGGTATTCCCCATAGCTGATTTCTCCAACACCGCGCTGCTTGAGTTTGTCGCTTACGAGTTCGAGCAACCTAAATACGATGTTGAGGAATGCCGTCAGCGCGGTATGACCTATGGCGCACCCTTGAAGGTAACGCTGCGCCTTATTGTGTTTGATATTGATGAGGAAACGGAGACCCGCTCAGTCAAGGACATCAAGGAGCAGGACGTCTATATGGGCGACATGCCTTTGATGACCCCCAACGGAACCTTTGTCATTAACGGCACGGAACGGGTGATCGTGTCGCAAATGCATCGCTCACCGGGCGTGTTTTTTGATCACGACAAGGGCAAAACCCATGCCTCCGGCAAGTTACTTTTTTCCTCGCGAATCATTCCCTATCGGGGGTCGTGGCTTGATGTGGAGTTCGATGCCAAGGACATCGTCCACGCCCGTATTGATCGCCGGCGCAAGTTCCCAGCGACAATTCTGCTCAAGGCTCTGGGTATGGACAGCGAGGATATTCTGGCGGAATTCTATGACACGATTGTGTACAAGAAAGGCAAATCCGGCTGGCGGGTTCCGTTTGATCCGGAAAAGTTCAAGGGTACAAAGCCGATCGCCGACATTATCAACGATGATACCGGTAGGGTTGCGCTAAAGGCCGGCGAGAAAGTCTCTGTGCGCAAGGCGCGCCAACTGGCGGAAAAGAACCTCAAGGCGATCAGATTACAAAACGAGGACCTGACCGGGCTTTATCTGGCAAGCGATATTGTCAATATGGAGACGGGGGAGATCATCGCTGAGGCCGGCGAGGAGCTTACCGAGAAGTCAATCGTTGCCCTTGTTGACGAGTTCGGCCATGACGAATTGCTGATTCTCGATATCGATCACGTCAATGTCGGCGCTTATATCCGCAATACCCTAATTGCCGACAAGGCGGTCTCGCGCGAGGATGCGCTGTTTGACATTTACCGGGTGATGCGCCCTGGTGAACCGCCGACGATCGAGACAGCCGAGACCATGTTTCAAAGCCTGTTCTTTGATCCCGAGCGTTATGACCTGTCACCGGTTGGCCGGGTGAAAATGAACATGCGTCTTGATCTTGAGTGCGAGGATACGGTACGGACTCTTCGCAAGGAAGATATCCTCGCGGTGGTCAAGACCCTTGTGGGCTTGCGCGACGGCCGTGGCGATGTGGATGATATTGACAACCTGGGCAACCGTCGGGTGCGATCGGTTGGTGAGTTGCTGGAGAACCAGTATCGCATTGGTCTTTTGCGCATGGAGCGGGCGATCAAGGAGCGCATGAGCTCCATCGAGATCGATACGATCATGCCGCAAGAGCTGATTAACGCCAAGCCGGCATCAGCGGCGGTACGTGAGTTCTTTGGGTCTTCGCAATTGTCGCAGTTTATGGACCAGACCAATCCCCTATCCGAGGTTACACACAAGCGGCGCCTGTCGGCGCTTGGGCCCGGTGGCCTGACCCGCGAGCGTGCCGGCTTTGAGGTGCGCGACGTGCACCCCACCCACTACGGCCGCATATGTCCGATTGAGACCCCAGAGGGCCCCAATATCGGCCTGATCAACTCACTGGCAACATTTGCCCGGATCAACAAATATGGCTTCATTGAAACCCCCTATCGGGTCGTCAAGAAGGGTGTGGTGAGCGATGAGGTGGTTTATCTCTCCGCCATGGAAGAGTCCCGCTACGTGGTGGCGCAGGCCAATGCACCCATTGACGAAAAGGGCCGCTTTGTCAACGATCTGGTTACCTGCCGTCATGCCGGTGATGTGGAGATGCTGTCGACTGATAAGGTCGACTATATGGATGTGTCACCAAAGCAACTGGTATCCGTTGCCGCGGCATTGATCCCATTTTTGGAAAATGACGATGCCAACCGGGCCTTGATGGGCTCGAACATGCAGCGCCAGGCCGTGCCTTTGGTCAAGCCTGAGGCGCCTCTGGTCGGCACCGGCATGGAGGCGATCGTTGCCCGCGACTCCGGCGCCGCAATCGAGGCCCGGCGGGGCGGTGTGATTGATCAGGTGGATGCCACCCGTATTGTTGTGCGCGCTACCGAGGACCTGGATCCGGCGCGCCCGGGCGTCGACATTTACCGGCTGCAAAAGTTCCAGCGCTCCAACCAAAACACCTGCATTAACCAGCGCCCTCTCGTTAAGGTGGGCGATAGGGTAACCCGTGGCGATATCATTGCCGATGGCCCCTCGACCGATCTGGGCGATCTGGCCCTTGGCAAGAATGTCCTTGTCGCCTTCATGCCCTGGAACGGATACAACTTTGAGGACTCGATCCTGTTGTCAGAGCGCATCGTGCGTGATGACGTTTTTACCTCCATTCATATTGAGGAGTTCGAGGTCAAGGCGCGTGACACCAAGCTTGGGCCCGAGGAAATCACCCGCGATATCCCCAACGTCTCGGAAGAGGCGTTGAAAAACCTCGATGAGGCAGGGATTGTCTATATCGGTGCTGAGGTCAATCCGAACGATATTCTCGTTGGTAAAATCACGCCAAAGGGAGAGAGCCCGATGACCCCGGAGGAAAAACTCCTGCGGGCGATTTTCGGTGAGAAGGCGTCAGATGTTCGTGACACGTCCCTACGCCTGCCCCCCGGCGTGTCGGGTACGGTGGTCGAAGTGCGGGTTTTCAACCGCTATGGCATCGACAAAGATGAACGCGCCATGGCCATCGAGCGTGAGGAAATAGAAGCGCTGGCAAAAGACCGCGATGACGAGCAGTCAATTCTTGACCGCAATATCTATGGACGGCTGCGGGACATGCTTGTTGGCAACACCGCTGTCTCGGGCCCCGCGGATGTCAACAAGAACAGCAAGATTACCGCCGAAGTGCTGGAAGCCAACCCGCGCAGCCAATGGTGGCAGTTTGCCGTCAACAGTGACAAGGCGCAAGAGGAGATCGAGGCTTTACGCAACCAATACGACGAAGCGCGTAAGCTGCTGGAGCGTCGCTTTATCGATAAGGTGGAGAAATTGCAGGCCGGGGACGAACTGTTGCCTGGCGTGATGAAGATGGTCAAAGTGTTCGTGGCCGTCAAACGCAAGATCCAGCCTGGTGACAAGATGGCCGGGCGTCACGGCAACAAGGGTGTCGTGTCGCGCATCGTACCTATGGAGGATATGCCCTACCTCGAAGACGGCACGCCGGTTGATGTGGTGCTGAACCCCCTGGGTGTGACCAGCCGCATGAATGTGGGACAAATTCTTGAGACCCATTTGGGATGGGCTTGCAAGGGACTTGGGGGCAAAATTGGCCACGCGCTGGAACTTTATGAGAAATCGCGTGACGCCAAGCCGTTAAAGGAAGTCTATAATACCGTCTATGGGGCCGAGGAGACGATTGACTCCCTGAATGACAAACAGTTGGTCGAGCTCGGCAACAACATGATCGGCGGCGTGCCCATGGCAACCCCTGTTTTTGATGGCGCCAAGGAAGCCGATATTGTCGATATGCTGGCAAAGGCCGGCCTTGATACCACCGGCCAATCCATTCTTTATGATGGGCGCACGGGGGAACAGTTCGACCGCGCCGTAACCGTTGGCTTTATCTATATTCTCAAACTGCATCACCTTGTTGACGACAAGATTCATGCCCGCTCCATTGGCCCCTATAGTCTGGTCACCCAGCAACCTCTTGGTGGGAAGGCGCAGTTTGGCGGCCAACGCTTTGGTGAAATGGAGGTGTGGGCGCTGGAGGCTTATGGCGCGGCCTATACGTTGCAGGAAATGCTGACCGTCAAGTCCGATGACGTCGCCGGGCGCACCAAAGTTTATGAGGCTATTGTGCGTGGTGATGATACGTTTGAAGCCGGCATCCCCGAGAGTTTCAATGTTTTGGTCAAGGAAATGCGCGCTTTGGGCCTGAATGTCGAGTTGCGCGATAGCGAACGGCTGCCGCCTCCCGGTCCTGCGAATACCGGGCCGCAGACCCCGATCGAGACGATCGACCTGAAGGCCGCAGATGATGGTGAGCTGACCGGTGAACAGAGCGCCGTTGATGCAGCCGAATAGGTGTAATTGAACAGGATTTGGACCATCCTAGAATTCAAGAGGCAAACCAGAGTATTGCATTTTGCGAAACCCGGGAACGTCTATTGACCACCTGGCCAACCCGCTCCTTGCGTCCTGGGCCACCCATGAAAGGGTACCCTGGGGAGGGTTGGGCCCTGAAATCCTTAATGGAGGGTAGGTAGGGTGATGCCCGTTAATAGACAGGCCCACCTGTTTGAGGCTTTGTAAAACTTGATAGGTTGACGACAGCAATAATCGCATGCGACAGGCGCGGTCCCTGGTAAAGGTATCCGGTTTGTCTGTGGCTTTGGCGCACCGGGTGGGTTTGCCCGGCGCGTCCCGTGACACCAATCGGACCTGTGGGTCCGGCAAGGAGATCACTTCATGAACCAGGAACTCATCAGCGTGTTTGGACCTCAGGTTGAGGAGCAGACATTTGATCGTATCCGTATTTCCATTGCCAGCCCGGAGAAAATCTACTCCTGGTCCTTTGGCGAGATCAAAAAACCGGAAACGATCAACTATCGTACCTTCAAACCTGAGCGCGACGGCTTGTTCTGTGCACGGATTTTTGGTCCCACAAAGGATTACGAATGCTTGTGCGGCAAATACAAGCGGATGAAGTACAAGGGGGTCATCTGTGAGAAATGCGGCGTGGAGGTCACCTTGTCGCGGGTGCGTCGCGAGCGCATGGGGCATATCGAACTCGCCGCACCGGTTGCCCATATCTGGTTTTTGAAATCGCTTCCCAGCCGCATTGGCCTGTTGCTCGACATGACGTTGAAGGAACTGGAGCGTATTCTCTATTTTGAGAGCTACGTCGTCATCGAACCGGGTTTGACGGCACTCAAAACCAAGCAGCTTTTGTCGCAGGAAGAGCACCTGGAGGCCCTTGACCTTTACGGCGAGGATTCGTTTACCGCCATGATTGGCGCGGAGGCTATTCGTGAGATGCTAGCCGCGATTGATCTGGAAAAGCTGGCCGATGACCTGCGCGTCGAGATTGCCGAGGCGACAACCGAGCTTAAGCCCAAAAAGTTGGCCAAACGGCTGAAGGTGGTTGAGGCGTTCATTTATTCCCGCAATCGTCCGGAATGGATGATCATGACCGTCGTTCCGGTGATACCACCTGATTTACGTCCCCTTGTTCCCCTGGATGGTGGGCGTTTTGCCACGTCTGATCTGAACGATCTGTATCGTCGGGTCATCAACCGCAATAACCGCCTGAAACGCCTTATTGAGCTGCGGGCGCCGGATATTATCATTCGCAACGAAAAGCGCATGTTGCAGGAATCAGTCGATGCCTTGTTTGACAACGGCCGGCGCGGGCGCACCATAACAGGTGCCAATAAGCGTCCGCTGAAATCCCTTTCCGACATGCTCAAGGGTAAGCAGGGGCGTTTTCGCCAAAACCTTTTGGGAAAACGCGTCGATTATTCCGGCCGTTCGGTGATTGTGGTTGGGCCTGAGTTGCTGCTGCATCAATGCGGCTTGCCCAAGAAAATGGCTCTGGAGCTGTTTAAGCCGTTCATTTATTCGCGTCTTGAGGCCAAGGGCATGTCGTCAACGGTCAAACAGGCCAAAAAACTGGTTGAGAAAGAAAAGCCCGAGGTCTGGGATATCCTTGACGAGGTTATTCGCGAGCATCCGGTTCTGCTAAACCGGGCACCGACCCTGCACCGCCTGGGTATTCAGGCGTTCGAACCGGTGCTCATCGAGGGTAAGGCTATTCAGTTGCATCCGCTGGTATGCGCGGCCTTTAACGCCGACTTTGATGGTGACCAAATGGCGGTTCACGTGCCCCTGTCCCTTGAGGCGCAGCTTGAGGCGCGCGTTCTGATGATGTCCACCAACAATATTCTGCACCCGGCCAACGGCTCGCCGATTATTGTACCCTCGCAGGATATCGTTCTTGGGCTTTATTATCTTTCGATCATGTCTGAGAACGAGCCGGGTGAGGGGATGGCCTTCGCCTCCATTGCCGAGATCGAACATGCTCTCGATAATGGTATCGTGACCCTGCATGCAAAAATCAAGGGCCGCTTTGTCGCGGTGGATGAGGAAGGTAACAGCGTTTCAAAAATATACGAGACCACCCCGGGACGTATGTTGCTTGGTGAACTGCTGCCCAGGAACCCGAATATTTCCTTTGATATTGTCAACAAGCTGCTGACCAAAAAGGAAATCTCCAACATGATCGATGTGGTCTATCGCCATTGCGGACAAAAAGAAACCGTCATGTTTTGCGATCACATTATGAATAAGGGGTTTGTCACGGCGTGCAAGTCCGGCATTTCGTTTGGCAAGGACGACATGCTGATCCCCGAGACCAAGGAACAGATCGTGGCGCAGACCCGCGGCCTGGTCAAGGAGTACGAGCAGCAGTACAATGACGGCCTCATCACCCACGGAGAAAAGTACAACAAGGTTGTCGACGCCTGGGGCAAGTGTTCCGCCAAAATTGCCGACGAAATGATGGAACGCATCTCCGCTATTGAGGTCGATAAAAAAACCGGCCGCGTCAAGCCTCACAACGCGATCAACATGATGGCATTTTCTGGTGCCCGTGGGTCGCGCGAGCAAATGAGCCAGTTAGCCGGAATGCGCGGGCTGATGGTGAAGCCGTCGGGGGAAATCATTGAGACGCCGATCATTTCCAACTTTAAGGAAGGCCTGTCGGTGCTGGAGTACTTTAACTCCACCCACGGGGCGCGCAAAGGGCTTGCCGATACGGCTCTTAAGACGGCAAATTCAGGTTATCTCACCCGGCGGCTCGTGGATGTGGCGCAGGATTGCATCATCACTGCCGAGGACTGTGGCACCAGTGCCGGCATTACCGTGCGTGCCATAGTCGACGCGGGTCAGGTTGTCGCATCCCTTAGTGCGCGCATTCTCGGACGCACGCCCGTTGAGGATATCATCGACAGTGCAACCCAGGAGACAATTATCGCTGCTGGTGAACTGATTGATGAGCAATGTGCCGACCGCATTGAGGAAGCGAATGTCCAAAGCGTCAAAATCCGTTCGGTGCTGACGTGCGAGATGCGCCACGGGGTCTGCGCTGCCTGTTACGGGCGGGACCTGGCGCGGGGTACGCCGGTGAATATGGGCGAGGCCGTCGGCGTGATTGCCGCACAGTCCATTGGCGAGCCGGGAACCCAGTTGACCATGCGCACTTTCCATATTGGCGGAACCGCGCAGGTTGTGGACCAGTCAGTAATCCAGTCCAACTTTGAAGGGACCGTCAAGATCATCAACCGCAATGTGGTGCGCGATGCCGATAAAAACCTGGTGGTTATGGGTCGTAATGTGTCGGTGACGATTATCGGCAGTGATGGCAAGGAACAGGCCAGCCAGAAGGTTGCTTACGGCGCCAAACTCAAGGTCGATGACGGGGATACCATTGAGCGCGGCTCGGTCATCGCTGAATGGGATCCTTACACCCGTCCGATCATTACCGCGGTGGGAGGTCATATCGAGTTTGAAGATATGATAGACGGGATCAGTGTTTCCGAAAGCGCCGACGAATCCACAGGCATTACCAAGCGCATTGTCATTGATTGGCGCGCTAACCCACGCGGCGTGGACCTGAAGCCGGCCATTGTGATCAAGGACAAGAAGGGGGAGATCGTCAAGCTTGATACAGGTGGTGAAGCGCGATTCCTGCTGTCCGTTGACGCGATCCTCTCGGTGGAGCCGGATGAGGAAGTTAAAGCCGGCCACGTGGTTGCGCGCATTCCATTGGAGAGCGCCAAGACCCGCGATATCACCGGCGGCCTGCCGCGGGTGGCGGAGCTTTTTGAGGCGCGCCGGCCCAAGGACCATGCGGTGATCGCTGAGATCGATGGCATCGTGCGATTTGGACGCGATTATAAAAACAAGCGCCGCATTATTATTGAGCCTACGGATCCGGAGATGGAGCCGGCAGAGTACTTGATCCCCAAGGGCAAGCCCTTCCATCTTCAGGATGGAGACAGTATCGAAAAGGGTGATTACATCCTTGATGGACATCCCGCCCCCCACGATATCCTCGCCATTAAGGGCGTGGAGGAATTGGCCGCCTATCTGGTAAACGAGATTCAGGAAGTCTATCGTTTGCAGGGCGTGATCATTAACGACAAGCACATTGAGGTGATCGTGCGCCAGATGTTGCAGAAGATCGAGATTACCGAGCCAGGGGGGTCCAGTCTTATTGCCGGCGAGCAGATTGATCGCGTGGCCTTGCAAGAGCTCAACGATCGTCTTATTGAGGAAGGTTACGCGCCCGCAAGCGGTACACCAGTTCTGCTGGGCATTACCAAGGCGAGCCTGCAGACCCGTTCGTTCATTTCTGCAGCTTCGTTCCAGGAAACCACACGGGTTCTTACCGAAGCGGCTGTTGGCGGCAAGTCTGATACCCTGGAAGGTCTGAAGGAAAACGTTATCGTTGGCCGCCTTATCCCTGCCGGCACGGGGGGGCGGATCAACGCCATCCATCAGATCGCCGCCAAGCGCGATGATCTTATTCTTGAGGAAAAGGCGAAGACGGCCGACGCGGCTCTGCCGGCGCCGGAGGTGGCAATTACGTCTGAAGGTTCCGTAGACGATCTGGAAGCTGTCGGCGCTGGTGAAGAGACGTCCAGCCAGGAGCAGCCCCCCGTGCCTGAACCGGCTGAATAGTGGCGGCGCGATGGATTTGAGGCTGGAAACGTCGTCTATTGACGACCTGGCCCGCGAGAGGGAGCGGGCTGATGATACCCGTTAATAGACAGGCCCCGCGCGCCTATCGTCTGTTGCGAGGCGGTGCAGGCGGGGGAAGTGGCACTTGACCCAGCGGAATCGCCTCTTCCCTGGCCTGCAAAACAGCCATAACCGCCACATCCAGTTGACTAAGAAAGGCACTGATCCGTACTGCATTCACACCCAGGTCAGATATACCAAAGCGCGAACTTGAGCGCATATCCACAAGGCTTTGCTCTTCATCGGCGACAACGCGCACCAAAACGTCGTCGGGAAATCTGAACATGCCGGTCCTTACGGTCGCTTCCAACACCCCTGAAACGCCACGCGCCGGTCGGCGCACGCTGGCGATCCGCCACCCGGCCTGGTTTGCAGCGGCTTCAACAAGATCGAACACCTCACTCGCCGTCAGTTTATAGCGATGCGTTGAAAGATGCGGGTAAACGTGGCGCTGCAACTGTTGCGCGCCTTCGGGGCCGGTCATATTGAGTTGTGGGTCGCGATATTCCTTTAACGCATTATAGCGTGGGCGATCCACAAGATCTGTGGAAATATCGTTCAATCGCGGATACTGGCGCGCCTGATACAGGCCAACAGCCGGAACCACAAGAACAGCCAGGGCAAGCAGAATTCCAATTCCGGCGAGGCGGGTGCCAACATAATGGTAGCGCCAAATGCGGCCCAACCCAACAATGGCCAGAAGAATGGCAATACAGGCAATGGTAAAGGACAGGGCCAGTACGTTCAGCAAAGCATGGGTGGGCAGTTTATCCTCGCGATGCGCCCAGATGGCAGCGACAAAGACAAGCGCCGCAAGCAACCCAAGCCGGTATCCCCAGCGGGCAAATGCACAGTAGTGAGTTCGAGCGTGGATTTTCACGGAATGAATTGATGACCTCAACAGGTTGGCGATAAGCCGGGCATCTCTATTGGGACATGGCACGCTGCAGGTCGTAAATAGACGTTCCCAGCTTCGTTACTCACAAATACGCTTCAGGGCTTGCCATTCCTCGTCATTCAGAACAGGTGTCGTCACCGCGCTGGCGCCCGCTTGGTTACGAATAGCACGCGCACGCTGTTTTGACAAAGGATGAGAAAGCGCATATTGAAGGGCGTGCGGGATCTGTGCTTCCATGTCTATCAACTTGTCAAAAAGCCTGGCCAGAGCCGTCCCATTGAGACCCGCTTCCCTCATCAGCGCAACCGCGTAGCTGTCTGCGTCCGTCTCGTGATGCCGGGAATAACCGGAACTCAGCAATATTTCGATCACCACTGCTGGAATCCCACCACTGACGTCACCAAAGATGATGCCCGCAATAAATCCCAGGCCTGACGCGTGGATCACGGAAGCCAAACCGTGGCGCTCCCTGACGTGGCCGAGTTCATGGGCCACAATACCGGCAATTTGATCTGGCCCATCGACAAAATCCAGAAGCGGAGAAAAAATAATAATCTTGCCTCCAGGCAAGGCAATGGCGTTGATTTGCGAGGCACGCCATACATCAACTTTTGGGGTAAAGGGCATGGCACTGGCCTTGCTGACAAGGCGTTGCACGAGTTTGTCGAGCGCTTGGCCCGCAGCAGTCTCCGCCCGTCCCACGTAGCAGGATGGATTGTCGGTGATACCGAACAGACCGAAGCTCTTGAGTTGCCCTTCAACCGCCTCGCCAATTTGCTTTTCGATACTTAAGGGGACCAAAGGCGTCAGGCGATCCGCGAGTAAGGGCAGTCCGTAAACGGCAACCAACAACACGCCGATGACCGCGCCGACCGCCCACGCGCCCACCCGCCAGCGCTGGCGCGCCGCGGCTCGGGGCATGCGATCAAGTTCCGGACAGGTGCTGCGAAGGGCGCGCTGAAAGTCAACATCGACAATATCCAGACGCGCCAAGGGGTTCATAGCGCCTGAGCCCAAACGCATTGTATTTCCAGTATTGGGAACCTGATAGAGGCTCTCCAATGGCACGGTTTCAATGACCTGGCCCTGGGCATCCTCGATCAACAGATTTTTGACTGAAAGCCGCGCGACTACCGTGCGCGCCGCAGCGACCTTGCCGTCAAAAAAGGTCGCACCCGTATGGGGAGCTAACATAAACCATTCTCACACTGTCAGTCGTTAATAAGGGGCTGGCCAGGTCGCCAAAAGTTTCCATCTGTCAAAACCCGAAATCCACATCAAAGGCGTCGGCAAGTCCTTCACCAAAGGCACCACCTTCTTTGGTTTGCGCATGCATGGCCTCCAGGGCTGCAAGATTGTGTACCTGCAGTGACTGGACGCGGCGCTTCCACAAGGGCAGTTTGAACAGAAGTTCTTTGCACGCTGTCAATACAATGATCATCACAAGATAAAAGGCAATACCCAGCATCATGTCCGACGGCCGCAAATACGGACTATAACCGGCTTGTTCCTGGGGCATCTCTACAGGCACACTTTCAAGATCCGGGCTAAGAAGACGTGCCATAAATCCATCATCGACAATTTGCAAGAACACATACACAAAAACAGCGATCACGCCGATAAAAACCAGATAGTAAAGTCCGTGAATTCGATACTCACTGCGGGCTTTAAAGTATGATACCAGTTTTACATCACCAAAGGCGTAACCGGTGGTAAATATCCTGAATTCCCTGGCACGCAAATAGGGCAAAAGCATAAGAGGGCCCGCGAATAGCCAGATGAAGGCGCAGGTCATCAACATGGCGACGATAAGCTCGTCTTTCATGGCGGGATCAATTTCACCACCCTCGCCCGTAAGCCACGACTCGCCCATAAGCCATGATATGAGCAATTGCATATCAATAAACGTGCCTGACGCCACGCTTAGATAAACGTAAACGCAAATCAGTACGATGGGGGCGACAAGCAGAAACCAAAACAAAAAGTACGGACCTATAAACGGCCGGGCTGTTGTGCTATAGGTGGCTTGCAGATCGCCGTACCACGTATTGACGGCCTTAAAGCGCGCCAGCGACGCAGCCATCCAGGGATAGGCAAGCCCCAAGGTCAAAAGAGATACCAACCACCAGCCAAAAGCGCGAAACGCGTAGCTCCAGGGTGATCCGGTCTGATGAAATCTCAGACCCTGCCAGATTGTACGCGACAAGCGGTAACGACGCGCCCGAAACGAGGCGTAGTGAGCAAGAATGATAAAGACCGCCAGATACAGCACAACACTGATCAAAAGTTGTAAAATGTTCGGGTTCAGGGTTGCGATAAAATAGGCGACCTGTAGGGGGATAAAAACCGCAAGCGCAATGAGAAACCCGATGAGCAACTCGGTCGCCCGACCGGTGTATTCAAAATGCGACTGGGACAGGGATGTGTTGTTCCAGTAAAACCGGCGCAAATCCGTAATATACCAAAAACGATAGATCCCAAAAGTTACCAGCATTAACAAACTTCCCTTGGCGACAAGGGAAACCGCGTTTCTTATAGTGCCAAAAAAGCGCGTGAAGGTTGAAGCGGCGGTATCCGATTCTGCTGGTTCGGTCGGCCCTGAATAAGATCTGTCTGACATAGAGTCTCCGAAATGGCCCGCATGTCCTGGATCAGCATACGTTTAGTTGTACCCGTTTTGCTATGGGGGCAACTAAACGTATAAAGCTGATCGCCCTGAAGTCCATAGCAAAATGCGAAAAAAATACGGGAAAGCCCCATGATTCCAGTCAAACGCATTTTGCTATGGCGCGTGCCATATCTTAATAGACGTTTCCAACTGCCAGGGACGGGCAAGACATGCGCGCTGCCTGACCTACATGGCCTGCACGATCGGGGCTAATGCCAGGGCCGCGAGCACGATGAGAAGGGCCATCGTCGCGTAGGCTTTCAAGGTCGCGCGGGCGCACAGGCGGTTGATTTTCTGGACCATGACACCCTCTAGGCTTGCCACTGTGTATGAAAGATTAAGACTGCGGATAATAATATGGTCAAGCTTAACTGCTGGTGAACAATCTATGGAGATATAATGTTTGAGCCGGGCGGTAAATAAAAATTTCCAACTGAGGTCATGAACTGACAAGCCGGCAGGAGCGCTGTGGCTTTTTATGACTGAATCTATACGCCTTACCGCACGCCCAGACTTTAGGCGGAACACGATCGTCCTCAAACCGGTCATAACCGGTTTTCAAATTTTTGCAAAAATCCATCCATTGTGCCGCCTGATGATCATCAAGCGCTGTCTCGGTCATGCGAAAGGGAAAAATATGCACAGGGACCGCCTTCTGTCCGTTGTCCAGAGCAGACTTGACCAGTTGGTAAATATCATCAATGCCAGCGTCCGTCATGGCATAGCAACCAATGGAAACACAGTTTCCGTGCACCATCAGGTAGATCTCCCCGTGCGCCCATGGGTGTGGATCGCCTCGCCAATCGAGAAACAGAATTGATTCTATTAAGACCTGACACGCTCTAGGACCTTCTATCTACGACCTGGCCAAGTCGTAGATAGAAGGTCCCAGCTTATTGCAGCCCTGCAATCTATTCAACAGGATACATGTTCAACGGGATACACGCTCTAGCAGTGTGTCGGGTTTAAAGGAGTTGTTTGTCCGTGTATCGGTCGTGGATGTGTGTTGGCGAGCGCTTTGCTGAACCGCCTTAGCCGCTCAGCATGTTGCTCACACGTTTGCAGTTGTACGCCAGCGCTACAAGACACCATTCCCGTGAAACCTTCTCAAGACCGCGAAGATGAAAATGCCTGAAACCAAGAACCGATTTGATGATGCCAAAAACAGGCTCAACACTGCTCTTTCGTCTTTTGTATTTGTCTTTTGCCTCCTGGGTTCGAAATGTCTCCAGCATCTTTAAGCGCCACGGTTCTCTAACACACGGCGGTGGCTTGCTGCGCACCTTCGGCGGTCGGAAATCATAAGGGCGTGCTACCTATTGACCCGGTAACGCTATCAAAGGTTCAATTTTACGCACATCAAGCGCCTCAATAACAGCCTCGCCAGCATAACCCGTATCCGCTATAAGCGTCTTGGGCTTGCCAACACGCGCGCACAAGTCATCAACAAAGGTAGCCAAATCCTGACGATCATTCGTCGTGGCAAGAACTTGCGTACCCAAAACCAACTGGCTGCCATCCGCATCCACAAAAGCTTGCGCATTATAAGCCTGACGGTATTCGTGGCGCGACGACCGGCGCATGATAGAACTGTCCGGATCGCTCAGATTGATCTGCTTCTTAGGAGAAGGCCGTGGTGCATCGCCCCCATCATCCGTATCCTGACCCTGATCTTGATCTTGCCCATCCAAACACGCCGCCGCCTCAAGTTGTTCGGCTGCCGCGTCTAACTTCGCCTTTAACGTTTGCCGCCGCGCTATCTCGTCGGGGAGCGACAAACCATCATCCGTATCCTGTTCATCTGCCGCCTCGGCTCTATCCATCAACGCCGCAATGTCCTCTGCAAGCTTGGCCCGTAACACCTGGATACGATCATAACGTAACGATTTGATCTTCGAAGCATTCGCATCAATCTGCGTGCCGTCGAGGGCGACCGTGCCCACCTTTAAAAGACCCATCTGTTTGGCTAGCAACAAGATATGCGCAAACGCCGTCTCAAAGGCAGGACCGTTGTCACGCCGGAACTTGGCGATCGTGTCATGATCCGGATGGCTGTTGGCGGCGATAAAGCGGACAGAAACATTGCGATACGTGGCCTGCTCTATCTTGCGCGAGGAAAAAATACCACTGGCGTAACAATAAACCAACAGGGCCAACATCATGCGCGGATGATATTGTGCTTTTCCTGAGCCGGTGCGGCTGACGTGAAAGGTGCGCATATCTATGCGTTCGGCGGCTTCCACGATAAAATGGGCCAAGTCGTCATCTGCCACCCAGTCTTTGAGATCAGGAGGCAAAAGCAACCGCTGAGAGCGGTCATAATTGCGGAAATTTTTCATACCAATGGGTAGCACAAATGCAAAAAAGCCTGTATGCAAATTTAATAAATAACCACAGCCCAAATCCGACACACTGCTAGGCCGCGGTGCAAACACCATACCGGTTACCTTCGCTCCAAACAACTCTGCCCGGAAAGCGAACCGTGTTGTCAAGCACCAAATCGATATTGCTGCCGGGGATAATGTCTTTGGCCACTTCAATCATGGCACCGCGAGACGATACATTTTTTATAACGCAGTTTATGGAGGAGCGTCCCTGGTTGTAATAGATCGTGCCCCGCTTGATAACACGACGCCGGGTTGTATTGCGGTTGTGGGCTGCGTTGTTCATGGCCAAACTCCTTGAAACGTCAGAAATGGGCAAATGCATTTCGTGAATATTCTTCGTTCTATACGGTTTCTCGTCACTTGTAGGGATAACATACAGCACCGGCCTGCGCTGTGCACGGGAAAGGTTTTATTAACCTTAAAAGCAAACCATAGGTTTATCAACAGGGTATTATAGCAGCGGCATTGGCTTTTTGTACGCGCTGACTTGTGGGCATATCTATTAGCCAGCCTCTACCTGCTCGGCGTCAAGCGCCTGCGCAACGCCCTAAAACAGCATATCAAGACGCGCAGAGGCGCTGACACTTTGCAAGTCAGCACCAATTCCATCGTAGGTACCAGACAACGAAACCACGGTACCGTTTTTCATGCGCCATTCGATACCGGTTTCAACTCTTCCTGAAAGCCGGCGCAGGAGCGGAGCAAGGGGATGGGTGTAGATAATCGTATGGTTTGGGTCGCGCACCTTTGCAGTTTTAAACCGATACACGGCCTCAAATTTCACGGAAGGGATCACCGTTCCCCACCTGTCCAGCGCGAATTCGTAGGTAATACGCGGCCCAATGCGTACATCGCCCTGGGAGATGGTTTGCGCCGGGATGAGACTGCCGGGGGTATCGCGGTAAGCCGACTGTTTCTCGCGAATATATTGTACGGACACCCCTGGGCGCAAGGTCCAGCCGGCATAGGCGAAATCCCCCGAAAGCCTGCCCGATAGCAACCAGCGTGTCGTGTCAAAGGTGTCCGTATAAGTGCCGACAGGGGTTATCCTGTTGCTCGATTGTCCCCATCTGGCTTGCAGATCCAGCGCCAGGCCGTAAGCAGACGCCGCAATATAGGGCCCGGCCATCCAGCCATGTCCCTGGATGCGTGTGTTGGCTTTAAGGTCAGCACGTATCCAGTCGTACTGGACCATAAACCCGGCGAGCAGGTTGGGGGTAAGGAGCGTGTCAGTCCCCACATAGACGACACCAAACCTTCCCTTGTGGTCGCCGGTTTCACCGTACCGGCCGATACGGCCCTCAATCCAAAAATCAAAGCGCATCGGCAGCCATGTGTCGCGCCTGTTTCCCGCCACCTGGTCTTGTTCCGTTTCCCCGGGATCGTCGCTGGTCAAATCGCCGATGCGACCCATTCGGCTCATACTGACGGCAAATTCAAGGGCTTCGTTTGTTACCTCCAGGTCCACGGGCAGGGGAGTCCGCAAGTCCATGGAAAAGGCCGCGGCGCCTGTGCCCCCTAACGCAGCCCCCAGACGGGCACGAACGGTGCCGCCAAGATATCGGGTGCGCTTGTGCAAACGCGCAAGGCGCCGATCCATATTGGGCCCGTTGCCCAGCAATAGGATATTGCGTGTGTTGAGGTAATCGGTAATGTGCTGCGCGATCTGCTTGGGCCTTTTGCTTCGGATCACCAGGCGCACCGTTCCTGGTTCCTTTCGCGTGTAGGTAGCAGGGTCACCATTGAATTGCGCAAGCACGATGCGATCCATTGGCTGATCAGGTGTTCTGAATGTGCAGGTTGCGGCGAATGTATTGGCATCAGCGGGTTTCGCTACGAGCTTAACGGCGATGCAGCGCGGGGGTTTCACCCTTTCGGGCAAATTGCTGAACGTGATTGTGCCGTTGGTTTTGCGTAGTTCCTTACCGGTGGCTGTGGCGATCAGGGTAATCTCGGTTTTGTCGCCGGCAATAGCCGGCGCATGATCGATCGCCGGTGTTGACCCGTCGTAATCCACCACCACATGCACCTTGACCAGGGGAATTGGGTTTGGTTTCTTTGGCGATGGATTTATCAGCGACGAAGAACAGGCCGTTTGAGAGGTGCAGGTTATGCGCTGCAAATCGCTTTCATGGCGCCCCCTGAAAGCGCCGTTTCCAGCGTTGAGATATGCAGCCTTAAGGGCATAGGGAATGCCGATCACCAGCTTTCCCAACTCATCGGGAGAGAAACGGCATTCAAAGATGCCAAAAGCCTTTGGACCCGTACAGGACGTGTGCGCATCCGGATGCGGCGGATAAGCGGAAACCACAGGGGCAAACCACAGATTGACCTGGCCCCCAAGGCTTTGCGGCAAAGACCGACCGGCTTCACCGATGATGGCCTTAAGGCTAACAACAAGCGGCTGATCTCGCCGGATCGTGTTATTCAGCCCCCTCGCCAGCACAAGGCGCACCGGCCGGCGTGGAACGGGTTTGTCAGTCTGGTCGTCTTGTCGGGAGTCGCCGATTTTCTTATCTGACGGCGTGTCCCTTTGGGTTTGTGCATTGCGGTCACCGAACGCCCCCTTCACCGCCATATCTGTTTCAGGTTCATCGGTCGCATCTTCGTTTTTCTGTTGCGCTGAGCCGGTCTTGTCGTCCCGTGGCGGGGTTTTAGCCTCTTCTGCATCTGAGGGTGAGTTATCTTGCGCTTGTTTATTTTCAACGCCTGCGGTCCTATCGGCATTGGGGTTATCGGCTTTGTCGCCCGTGTGCGCATCGCTGCCCTTAGGTTCCATCAGCGGCATCTTCGTCAGGTTGCTGTGTTGGGTCAGCCTCGTCGTCTTGTGGCGGGTTTTTGGTCTCTTTTGCATCCGAGGGCGAGTTATCTTGCGCTTGTTCATTTCCAACGCCTGCGGTCCTATCGGCATTGGGGTTATCGGCTTTGTCGCCCGTGTGCGCATCGCTGCCCTTAGGTTCATCAGCGGCATCTTCGTCAGTTTGCTGTGTTGGGCCGGTCTTGTCGTCCCGTGGCGGGGTTTTAGCCTCTTCTGCATCTGAGGGTGAGTTATCTTGCGCTTGTTTATTTTCAACGCCTGCGGTCCTATCGGCATTGGGGTTATCGGCTTTGTCGCCCGTGTGCGCATCGCTGCCCTTAGGTTCATCAGCGGCATCTTCGTCAGGTTGCTGTGTTGGGTCAGCCTCGTCGTCTTGTGGCGGGTTTTTGGTCTCTTTCGCATCCGAGGGCGAGTTATCTTGCGCTTGTTCATTTCCAACGCCTGCGGTCCTATCGGCATTGGGGTCACCGGCTTTGTCGCCCGTGTGCGCATCGCTGCCCTTAGGTTCATCAGCGGCATCTTTGTCTTTTTGTTGTGTTGGATTGCCCTTGTCGTTTTGTCGCGGGGTTTCGCCTTGTCCATCGCTACGCGCGTCGTCAGGGTTTTGTGCATTGTCGTCACCTGAGGCGTCATCGGGAGATCGGCTCGCAATTTGGCTCGGGGTTTCTTCAACGCGAACCATCAGGGCCTGAACGGTAGTGGTGCCCAGATAATTTGTTGTCTGCGCCACTTTCCCCAACAAGCGATAGGTCTTGCCCGCAACAAGACGCCCCTTTGAAAGGGTGCATCGAAAAATGCCAGGGTTGTCACCGTCTTCCCTGCACCCGAGCGCGATGTCATGGCTCGCGGATGCGAAAGCCCCGGAAACAGGCCCATCTGAGCTGGCCTGCACCACAGCGTTCAGGGATACGGTGACCGCATGTTGCGGTATCGCCTCTCCGCCTGCGCTGGCATTGGTGACTTTGACCGCGATTTCGAGAGGGTCATCGCTATCAATCGTATAAGCGTGATCTTGCCCCAGCCCTTGAAGATTGGCGGCGTTGACAAACTCTGCCTGCGTTTGCGCGCGCTTTACCGTCAGGGTTTGGGCCTCTTGCGATTGCGGCTCACCTCCTTCGGCGCCATCTGTTGAACTGGCGAGAAAGGGGCTGCCCTGTGGTGGCACATAGACCGCCTTTGCGGTTAAAGTTCCCACTGTTGTTGGTTTGAAAGTACATTCAGCCTTACTCGTATTTCCGTTGTGCGCGTTCAATGTCAGGGGGCTTTGACAACTGTCCTGGCGTTTTGCAGGCAATCCCGAAACATTGACATGCCCCGTCGGCGCGGTCTCGCCGGTTGCGCGAACCGTGATGATCATTTTGATGGATTTGCCCACATAGGCATCGCTTGCGCTTAGGGCGGGCTCAAATCGTGTTATTGTTTGGACCTGTGTGTCGTCAACATCCTCCACAAAAACCGTAATGGTCTGGTAATCTGCATCTTCCTCCCGATCCCTCACCAAAACGCTGACCGAATAAATGTTGCCGTCCTCGAATTCGGATGCTTTGAATGTCGGGGCTTTCCGGAACGAAAGGTCGCCGGTTGTCTCATCAATTTCGAACAGGTCATTGTGTTCGCCCTCACCATATTCATCAATTGCAAAGCGCAGTATGTCTCCTTTGTCAGGGTCTTCCGCCTTTACCCGGGCAACGTGTTTTGTGTTCTCTTTTACGGTAAACTCGTTGGGGCTTATGATTGCGGGGGCATCATTTTCCGGATCATCCAAATTACGCACGCGAATGGTTAGATGGACTTGCTCGACCTCCCGATCTTTATCAAAAACAAGAACGGTGATACGGAAGGTGTGACCGATGTTTTGAAGATCCTCGAAATTAAGCGGTTTCTTTAAAGTGAGGCGGCCTGAGCTTTCAAGTTTGAGAATGTCAGTCATCTCAGAGTCATCACTGAAACGGTAGGTCAGTTTCCTCGCTTTGGTCTTGATGAGTGTCTGGATGTTGGCAGCGAAGGTTTTCCCCTCATCAACCACGATGACATGACGCAGGCTCTCTTGCCTGGAAGAGGCTTGTGCCCCGGATAACCCAATTGCCAACGCCAGGCCAAACATGACCAAGACGGTCAACGATACCTTCAATCCAAAAAACATGGCCTATTTCTTGGAAAGTCAGGCCTTTCGCGAGGCGCGCCTTCGCGGGCTATGCCGCGGTCGGCGCATTACCCGATAGACACTGTACCCAACAGGTTCAGTTTACGGGGTTCGCCTATTTTTCAGCATTCCTCACGCTCGTATCCCTATTATTTTTCTTGTTGTCCGCCCTGACAGTCCAACCTCCCTGTTTGGGGCTGACATACGCTTCAAGGCAAAACATGGTACTCCCAAACTGTAGCGTTGCCGAAACAAAACCAGGTTTCGCAAGTGCACCCCTGCACAACCGAGATTACATAAACGGAATACGCCACGCCCCCCCAATACCAGACCAATCGCTGAAGCTACGCCAGCCAATCACTTCCACTATTGTAGCCGGTGCAACTTTGGATTACTTACATAGCGATAGAAATTATTAATTTTTATAACCAAAAGGTTGCAATCCATCAATATGATAGACTCCAATACTGACTACAGTTGAAATAAAAATTATAATAATATTAATGAGCAGAGTCAATATTTTATTTTGTTAGAATATTTCAAGTAAAAATTGTGTAGTAATTTGCAACTACAGATAAAGCGGAAAGCAGCACGCAGCGCGATGGTTGTTTTTCGGATCAAACGTTGGCTTTCCCAGCTTGCACCTCGCACCTCGCACCGGTCCTCCGCATAGGTGGGCCTCTCACTTAACGGGCAGCACCAGCCCTCATCCCAAAGCGGGGTTACTTATGGCCAATAATGTCGCGCGTGCCGCACCGGGTTGATTTGCACCTGTCAATAATTGCCCTTCTAGTGTCAAGCTGCTGGCAGCGTCTCATTCTTATCGTTGGTAATAAAATGAATTCAAAGCAACGGGGAAGGAGACAGGACATGAAACTAACGCGTCGTCAGTTTACGGGTTGCGCGGCTGCTCTTGCGGGTGTGGCCGCGGCAGGACGGTTGTCGCCCGCTTTTGCCGCGCGCAATGATCAAATGAACATTCTGTGCTGGGAAGGCTATAATTCCGACCAGGTTCTTGGACCCTTTCGAGCCGCCAACCCGAATGCCACTGTACGCGCGGAAAGCGGCACGTCTGATCCGGACATGATCAACAAGTTGCGCGCTGGAGAAACATCCGTTTGGGACCTGATCAATGTCAATCAACCCTGGGCAAGAGACCAACTCTATCCCGAGGGACTGATCAAGGCGCTGAACAAGGATCGGTTCATGCCGTACTTTGAAAAAATGCTACCGGAATTCGCAGCCCCCTACCCCCTCTCCTTTGCCGAAGACGGCAATCTGATCGGCATGCCGCAACGTTATGGCCCGTTCAGTTTTGTGGTCAATACCGACAAAGTCAGCCGCGACATGGCCGAGGACCAGGGGTGGAGTCTGTTTCTCGATCCGGCTATGAAGGACCGCTATGGGGTATTGACCTATGACAACTGGAATATCATCCACATCGCTTTGACCGCGGGATTGAACCCCTTTGAACCCATCGAGGGCGCGCAGGCGCAGGCGTTCCGATCGGTAGCCGAGCAGATTTTTGCCGGCGCAAAACTTCGCACCGATGATTTGGTCGCCATGAATACGGCGCTAATCAATGGCGAGATTGATGCCTATTTCACAGGTGGCACCTATACCGCGTCTCCCGCGCGTTTTGATGGCGCCACTAATGTGCGTGGCATCACACCAAACTCCGGACCGGTTGAGGGTAAGGGTGGCGTCGTGTGGATTGAGCTGACTTCTGCGGTGAACAACCCGGACCCGTCCAATCTGGCGGAAGATTTTCTCGAATTCGTGCAAAAGCCCGACATCTCCAAGGCTGTCGCGTTTACCGAGGGAACCTATAATCCGGTCAGCCAGATGGGTGATCCGGCGGTTATGGCGCTGTTTTCAAAAGAAGAGCTCGACGCCATCCAGATGGATAGTCTGGGGGACGAAATGGCCCGGTCTCTCGACTACAGTGTGGTGTCCTCGTACAGCTCACTGATTGAGATCTATACCCAGGCCCGCCGATCCTAAATCCCATTAAGTGAACCTGGATCTGGTCCTCCTGTTTCCCGTCGGAGCCGGAAGCTGATGACGACACAGCCAATTCTGCGCCTTGAAAATGTGACCAAACGCTTTGGCACCTTTGCAGCGCTGAAAGGGATCAGCCTCGACATTGAGGACGGGGAGTTCTTTACGATCGTTGGTCCCTCAGGCAGCGGTAAATCGACACTCATTCGTCTGCTTGTGGGCATGGATGAAGTCAGTGAGGGCCGGTTCTATCTGCGTGGCGAGAGGATTGACCAAACGCCGGCCAACCAGCGGCCCACCTGTATGGTGTTTCAGTCTCTTGCCCTCTTTCCTCACATGAGTGTTGGAGAAAATATAGCCTTTCCCCTCAGCCTGCGAGGGGAAAGCAAGTCCGGCATGCACAAGCGGGTGCGGGAGCTGCTCGCGCTGCTGCGCCTTCCCGAACATTACCGTGACAAACGCATTTCCCAATGTTCCGGCGGGGAACAGCAGCGCGTGGCATTGGCACGCGCCCTGGCGTTTGATCCGGAAATACTTTTCTTTGATGAGCCTCTTTCGGCCCTCGACTACCGGCTTCGCAAGACCTTGGAAAAGGAGTTAAAGGATCTTCATCTGCGAACGGGCAAGACCTTCGTCTATATTACCCATTCGCTCGAGGAAGCGATGGTCATGTCGGATCGCATTGCCATTATGAATCAGGGGCGATTTGAGCAGATCGCGGTCGCGGACGAGATATACGGGCAGCCTGTCAGCCGCTTCGTTGCTGAATTCATGGGGGAAGTCAACCTTTTTGATGTCCAGGGAACCGGCACGAACGGGCCGCACGGACACGGGGTTGAGATTCATGTCAATGGCGAGGTGGCCGAGCTTGGCTTGGCGCTGGCGCATGGGGAGCGGGGTACCCTCATGGTGCGGCCTGAATCGGTGCGCTTTCTCGCGCCAGCCGAGACCACGGATTTTATTGTGCGCGGTGTCCTTAAGGGCGAGTTCGCCCTGGGCTCGCGTTTACAATATGAAGTCGAGACTTGCACGGGAGCAATTGTTACCGTGGAGAAATTGCGCGAAGATCGTTTTGCCGGCAGGTCGGGAGACACGGTTGTTTTGGGTTTTGATGCGGAAAATGTCCATTTGATTCGAGAGCATGATGCTTAGGTTGGAGTCTCGCCTTGGTCTGATCTCGGCATTGCCTTTGAGCGTTGTGCTGGCCCTCAGCTTTCTGGCGCCGCTTCTGGTCGTGGCGGTGTTCTCAATCATGCCTGAGAAAGTTTTTTCAATCTGGAATGTACCGGACTTCTCCGCCTATGCGGTTTTTTTTGAGCAAGGATATTATCGCTCCCTTGTGTGGGCGCTGGGCATGGCATTGACGGCCACGGTGATCCTGTTTTTTGTATGCTGGCCTTTGGCTTATGGCATGGCGAAAGTATTTGGAAAGTTTTCTGTCGTGCTCACGGTGGCGGTGGTGATGAGCCTGTTTGTGTCAGAAAATATTCGTTTGTTCGGTTGGGTTCTGACACTGATGAAGGGAGGCTTGATTGAGGGGCATTTTCGCGTGCTGACCGGAAGCGGCTTTGATAGCCCGCTCTACAATGTGGGGATCATTGTGTTTGGGCTGGTCTATGTCTATTTGCCCTTTATGCTGTTTCCCCTGGCGCAGGGCATTGCCATGGTGCCCGACGATGCCCGACAGGCTGCAACGGACCTGGGAGCTACCCATTGGCAGGTTTTGACCCGGATCGAGTTGCCCCTGGCAGCCCCGGGCATTGTCGTGGGCGCTTTGCTCACCTTTGTACTCTCCGCCGGTGCCCTGGCGGAGGCAAAATTGCTTGGCGGGCAAGCGGTGATTGTCATTGCCGATGATATCGAAACCGCGTTTACCTTTGGCCAGAACTGGCCCCTTGGTGCGGCGCTGTCGATGATCCTGATCCTGATTATCGCCAGTATGGCGATTTTTGGCATCTCGCGCATTGATCTCGACGCGATTATGGGGAGAAAGCGCTAATGCAATCCTCCCACACCACCAGGCTTGTCCTTCTTGTATACGGCGTTGCAGTGATTTTTTTCCTTTACCTGCCGCTTGTTTCGGTGGGGTTTGCATCCGTTAGCCGCGCCCGGTACCTAACATTTCCAATCAGAAAATATTCGTATAGATGGTTTGGCGAGGCGCTGGCTTCGGACACGGTGCGCGAGCTGCTCATCACCTCGTTAAAGGTTGCCTGCATCGTGACCGTGTTATCGGTCATCGTCGCATTTTTCGGGGCTTTGGCCTTTGCGCGCTATCAGTGGCGTTATCGAACGCTGTTTCAAAAATTTATACTCTTACCTATTTTTTTCCCGCAAACGGTTTTAGGGCTGGCGCTTTTGATGTGGTTCAACGCCCTTGGGGTGGTTCCCTCGTGGAAAACCGCCGTTATAGCGCATCTGGTCTGGATCGCGCCCATCGCGACATTGATCGTCGCCATTCGCGCCTATAGTTTCGATCCCGCACTTGAGGAGGCCGCCCGCGACATGGGTGCCGGCACGTTGACTGTCATGCGCCGTATTACTTTGCCCCTGTTAATGCCGGCGCTTGTCTCTGCGGGGCTTTTTGCCTTTTTACTGAGTTGGGGCAATTTTCCCCTGTCACTCTTTACCACGGGCGCCGATTCGACCTTGCCGGAATGGCTCTATGCGAAGATGGTCTCGGGCTATTCGCCATTGGTTCCGACCCTGGGTGTCATGTCCGTTGCCGGATCCTTTGTATGCGTTCTGGCGGCGATCGGCGCGGCCCTGGTGTTTCGCGCCGGCCGCCGAACCCGTGGCGTCCACACCAGCTAACACAAGAGGAAGAGCCTATGTTTACATCACTTCGCGACAAAAGCGTTATCGTCACCGGTGGTTCAAAGGGAATTGGACTTGGTATTGCCACCGTGTTTGCGCGTCAAGGTGCGCAAGTTACCATTGCTGCGCGCACAGAGGACGCGCTAAAGGCGGCAGCAGAAAAGATCGAGGGCCGCGTCCGTTACGAGGTTTGCGACGTTGGCGACTGGGACAGTATCAAGGCAATGGTCGACAATACTGCTACCGCGCAAGGTGGCCTGGATGTCATGTGCGCCAATGCCGGCATCTTTCCGCAAACAAAAATCGTGGACATGGACCCGCAGGAATGGGACGGCGTCCTGGCGACCAATCTGCGTTCTTCCTTTTTCTGTGTGAAGGCATCGATCCCTCACTTTGAGAAGGCCGGCAAGGGGCGCGTCGTGTTGACCTCATCGATCACGGGACCAGCGACAGGGTTTCCCGGCTGGGCCCATTACGGGGCTTCCAAAGCCGGGCAGCTCGGCTTTTTGAAATCGGCGGCGATGGAGCTTTCTCGCTACAATACGACCATCAACGCCGTCATGCCCGGCAATGTGTACACCGAAGGGCTTCAGGACCTTGGCCAGGACTACCTGGACACAATGGCTGCGTCTATTCCATTAAAGCGCCTTGGCGCGGTTGAGGATATTGGCAATGCGGCGCTCTTTTTTGCCTCCGACGAGGCCGCCTACATTACGGGTCAGCAGATCGTCATTGATGGGGGCCAGACCATCTCGGAATCTCTGGAAGCAATAGAAGAAATATAAGCGCGAAAGGAGCATCCATGGCCACCGGCGACATGCCCCTTGACGAATTACTTGAACGCCTGCAACACCTCGCCAATGACGCATTGGTCCTATGGGATTTGCCTGTAGGTGCCAGGGCCCGATTGATCAATGTCTCGGAAAACGCCACCTATCTTGTCGAAGCCCCGGGAGGCTTCAAAGCGGTGCTGCGCGTGCATCGGGAGAACTACCATTCCCGGCGCGCCATCGAATGTGAACTGGAATGGATTACCGCTCTCGGCAACGACAGCGACGTGACTGTGCCCGGCCACTATCTGGGCAAGAACGCGGACGCGATCCAGGTGGCGCGCACCGATGGCCTGGACGCGCCGCGCTTTCTGGTTCTATTTCACTTTGTCGAGGGCCATGCTCCCGATGAAACGGGAGATCTGGTGCCAGGGTTTGAAGCGCTTGGGGCGATCGCCGCACGCACCCATCTGCACTCAATCGCCTGGCAACGCCCTGATGACTTTGAGCGCCTGGTTTGGGACGTTGAGCAGATTTTTGGCGCCAACCCCACATGGGGTGACTGGCGCGACGCGCCCGGGGTTACGCCGGCGATCAGGCCCGTGCTGGAGGCGGTCGAGGCGACGATTAGGAGCCGACTTCAATCCTTCGGGCGCGGGCCCGATCGCTACGGGCTGATCCATGCAGACATGCGACTTGCCAACCTCCTGATTGAAGGGGATCGCACCCGCCTTATCGATTTCGATGATTGCGGTTTCAGTTGGTTCCTATACGATTTTGCCGCCGGCATTTCGTTTATTGAGGATGACCCACGGGTTCCTGAGCTCAAGGCGGCCTGGGTGCGCGGCTATCGTACAGTGCGCCACCTCTGTGACGCGGATGAGGCGGAAATTGACACATTTGTCATGCTCAGGCGCATGGCGCTGCTGGCCTGGATCGGTAGCCACATTGAGGCCCCTGAACCTCAGGCCCTGGCCTCGGGCTTTGCGGCAACAACCGCGCGTTTGGGCCAGGACTGGCTCGAGCGTCCGGGTGTCAAGGACTGCCCCCATGCGGTCAAGTCACAGGCCTGATTTTGGCGTTATCTGGAATTGAAATCTTTGTAAAGGAATTTTCATGTCCCAGGCCAAAGTGGAGTTTTTAGACAGGTCAAAGGCATTTTGGAACCCGGGGAAAACCCAGGACTGGATCGACATGGGGGTCGATCTCGTCATAGATCGCCGCAAGGGTTACTACCTGTTCGACATGGACGGCAGGCGCCTTATCGACCTGCATTTGAACGGCGGCACCTATAATCTGGGACATCGGCATCCGGAACTCGTTGAGGTGTTGAAAGCCGGTTCCCAGCGCTTTGACATGGGCAACCATCATTTTCCCGCACTCGCGCGCACCGCCTTGGCCGAGGCTTTGCGAGCGTGCGCGCCAGGGCCTGATTTCAAGTACACCGCTTACGCTTCCGGTGGCGGTGAGGCGATCGACATCGCCCTTAAGACCGCGCGCCATGCCAGCCAAAAGAAAAAAATCGTCTCGATCATCAAAGCCTATCACGGGCATACCGGCCTGGCGGTGAAAACCGGTGATGAGCGTTTTTCCAAGCTGTTTTTATCTGAGGACACAGCGGGAGAGTTTATCCAGGTTCCGTTCAACGATTTGAATGCCATGGAGGAGGCTTTAAGGGGCCGCGACGTGGCGGCCGTCATCCTGGAGACCATTCCGGCCACTTACGGTTTTCCCATGCCGCATGAGGGGTATCTGCCGGCGGTCAAGGCATTATGCGAGAGATATGACGCGTTTTACATCGCTGATGAAGTGCAGACAGGATTAATGCGTACCGGCCGCATGTGGGGGTGCAGCACGTATGGTGTCGAGCCTGACATCATGGTGATCGGCAAGGGAATTTCCGGCGGCATGTATCCCATCGCCTGTGTCATGATCTCCGAGAAATGCGGCGGCTGGCTTCAGGAAGACGGATTTGGACACATCTCCACAATGGGTGGAGCCGAGCTTGGCTGCATTGTGGCGATGAAAACCCTAGAGATTGTTCAAAGGCCCGAAGTGGCGACCCTGGTGCAGTTCATCGGCAACTACCTGCGTTCGGGGCTTGACGATATCAGAGCCGCATTTCCCGACTTTTTTGTCGGCATTCGCCAACACGGCGTGATCATGGGGTTGGAGTTCAACCACGAGGAAGGCGCCAAACCGGTCATGAAGCGCCTTTATGAAAACGGTATCTGGGCAATTTTCTCCACTCTTGATCCGCGTGTCCTACAGTTTAAACCCGGCCTTTTGCTCACCCAGGCGGACGCGGAGGAGGTGCTGCGCCGGGTCGCTATCGCGGTGGAGTTGGCGCGCGCTGATGTCATGGGTGAGCGGCGGAGGATTGCATGACAGATCAGGCGCTGCTGAACACGCTGGTTGATATTTCTGAAAGCGCTGCCGCGCAACAGGGCCGTGCCGATCTTATGCTGGACCGGGCCTGTTGGGCTGCAAGTGTGTTTGATCGCTACGACCGCGCGAGCACAATGAGCATTGTGGAAGCGGTCGCTGAGGCGGCCCATGCGCATGCAGGTGAACTTGCGCAAAGCGCCGTAACCGAATCAGGCTTTGGTGTTGTTGCTCATAAAAAAATCAAGAACGAGCTCACGGCGCACACCCTTGTCGATCATTACCGCGATGCGGACTATGTAAATCCACGCATTGATGAGGAACGCAAGATCGTGGAAATTCCGCGTCCAGCCGGGGTGGTATTTGCTCTCATCCCGTCAACCAATCCGGTGGCGACGATCAACTTCAAGGTAATCCTGTCCTTGATGACCCGCAACGCCATTGTGATCTCCCCACACCCTGCGGTGCGCGAGACATCCGTGAAAGCCGTTCAGGTGCTGGGAAAAGCCGCCGAGGCCGCCGGGGCGCCCGCCGGGGTCGTTCAAATTTTGCACGATCCGTCAATTCCTCTGGTTGAGGCGTTCATGAGCTCGGACAAGACCAGCGTCATCCTCGCCACCGGCGGCGCGCCGATGGTGCGTGCGGCCTATGCGTCCGGAAATCCGGCCATTGGTGTCGGGCCCGGCAATACCCCCGTTTTTGTTGATGAAAGCGCCGATCTTAACGCGGCAGCGCAGCAAATCGTCACCTCGAAGAGCTTTGACAATTCGGTTCTGTGCACCAATGAGAGCGTATTGATCACGCTGGAGCGTGTAGCGGAGCCCCTTAAGCGAGCCCTGCAAGCCGCGCGCGCCTATATTTGCTCTCACGAGGACACCGAGACCTTGCGGCGCTTTTTATTCCACGACCAGGGGTTCAATGTCGAGGCCATCGGGCGGGACGCCACATGGATCGCGAAAGAATGCCGGATTAGCGCACCGCCGGAGACGAAGATCCTCGTTACACCGATCACCCAGATCGGATTGGAGGAGCGTTTATCACAAGAAAAGCTCTGCCCGGTGCTGGCGCTCCATGTCTGCAGAACGCGCCCTCAGGCCCTTGCGCAGGCGCGCGCCGTTTTGCGCCTGAGCGGAGCCGGACACTCGGCAGCGGTGCACGCAAGCGACGAAGACATCATCATGGCCTATGCCTCGAGCGTTGAGGCATACCGGGTGGTCGTCAATGCCCCATCGTCGCAAGGCGCATCCGGATTTGCAACAAACCTTGCGCCAACGTTTACGGTCGGCACCGGCTTTTTCGGACGCTCCTCGATCGGCGACAACATCGGCCCACAACATCTCGTTCATTGGACGCGCATTGCTTACGCCACGGACGCGCCTTTTGGCAATTATCATGGCCGCAACCGCGAATTTCGCGGCGCTCTGCCTAAGGCACCCGCGGACGGGGTTCCAGGCTCGCCATCGCCGCATGTGGCACCGGTATCCACGACCGCTCCTTCTATTGACCCTGCCATGCGCGAACAATTACGCCGCCTTATTTCTCAGGAACTTCGCGAGTTTTTAAAGACATAACCATGGCCGATCTGCGCTCCTTCATATTTATTGACCAACTGCAACCCCAGACCCTGGCTTACCTGGCCACCTGGATGCGCGGATCCCTGCCGCGCGCGCGCATGGCATCACAGATTATTGAGATTGCCCCAGGGCTTGATATTGAGGTGCTTACCGATGTGGCCTTGAAATCCGGTGATATCGGCGTTGGGCTGCTGGTTGTCGAGCGCCAGTTCGGCACACTGGAATTCCATGCGCGTAATACCGCCGAGGTTCACGCCGCCGCCGCGGCGGTGCTGGAGGCTCTTGGGGCCAAACGGGAAGACGCCGCTTCCCCAAACATCCTGGCCTCAAGGATTGTTACGCGCGTTGATCGTCAACACGCCTTTTTGATGAACCGCAACCGCATGGGATCCACAGTGCTAGCGGGGGAAAGCCTTTATCTGCTGGAATGTTCGTCGGCCTCCTACGCCATGTATGCCTGCAATGAGGCCGAAAAAGCCGCCAACATCAAAGTCATCGACTATCGCATGATCGGCCCCAACGGGCGGCTGTATCTGGCCGGGGACGAGGCTGAGGTGCGCAACGCGCGCGAGGCCGCAGAAGACGCATTACGCAAAATGGGATATGCCTGAATGTCTGATCTGCGCGCCATGATTCGGGAAATCCTCGCCGAGGAGCTAGAGCAAATCACTAAGCCCAACCCGCAAGGGACCGATGAATTGGTGACAATTTGCTCATCCGCCGACCTGAACGCCTTTGCCCTGCGCTTACTGCAACGTGCCCGGGACGGACAATTGCGGTCCCGAGTCGAAGCCGGCCAACATCGTTTCATCCTGGCGCAGGGACCACACGTGTCCCCCCGCGTCCACGCACATGTGCCCACCGCCCCAGCCCCGGCAAGCGTGCCAGAGCCCGCCTTCGCCCGGGGTCTGGTGAGCGAGCGCGACATTGCGGGATTAGCTGAGGGCACGCGCAAGATCACCATCGGCAGGTCGGTACAACTGACCCCCCTTGCGCGCGATGAACTCGCGCGCAAGGGCATCGGCATAGAAAGGAGCTCCCAATGATCCGTGCGAAGGTCACCGGCCGTATCTGGTCCACAAGACATATCGACAGCTTGCCTGAAGGTGCATTGCTAGAGGTGGTTGCGGGAACCACGACACTGGTAGCCTATGACCCTTTGGGTTGCGCCGAGGGTGAGGAAGTGCTTGTCACCCAGGGCTCCGTTGCCGCCAAATACTTTATCGACAAAACCGACAAAGCCCCGGTGGATGCGCTGATCATCGGATCCATCGACGATAACTGAACTCTTGAAGGAGGATAGCCAGATGGCAAATCAAGCAATCGGAATGATCGAGACCAAGGGCTATGTGCCCGCATTGACAGCCGCCGACGCAATGGTCAAGGCCGCAAATGTTGAAATTGTGTCGCGCAACGAGGTCGGCGGCGGCTATGTTTCTGTTGTCGTCAAAGGCGATGTGGGCGCTGTCAAGGCGGCCACCGAAGCGGGGGCGCAGGCCGCGAACCAGATTGGCGTTGTTTCATCGGTTCATGTTATTCCTCGTCCCCACGCCGATCTTGGCAACAACTTCGACAGCGCAACCTTGAAATAAGCGGACAGGATATCCATGACAGAGCTTCGCGTGTATCTGCCGATCAAGGACCTGCAACCTCAATTTGCCGCCTATATGTCCACCCCGCTGCGGGCGCGAGGCTATCCACCCTATGAGGGCCAGCACTCGCTGATTATTGAGGTCTCTCCGGCGCTGGCCATTCATCGGATCGCCGATCTTGCGCTGAAAGAGTCCCCGGACATGGAGCCGGGGATCCTGTTCACCGAGCGCCAGTTCGGCCTTCTCGAATTGCATGCCGATGATTTCGCCCACGTGGACAAGGCTGGGAAGGCGATACTCAAGGGCATGGGGAAAAAACCTGCTGATCAGCAAGCCCCTAAAATCCTGTTTCACGACATTATCGACGATTTGTCGGACCAGCACGCGATCATTCTCAACAGGTCGCGGGACGCTTCAATCCTCGTACCCGGCCAATCGTTACTGATCTATGAAATGATGCCGGCGCTTTTTGCCTGTGTCGCCGCCAACGAGGCAGAGCGCGCAGCCCCTCAAGCCCTGATCAACGATGTGCAGATGATGGGGGCCTCTGGGCGTATTTTCATGTCGGGCCTGCATGAGGATATGATCAACGCCCAAAACGCCATTACAAATACGCTCAAACGTGTAAAAGGACGCCCATGAGTGATTGGAAGACCGCCCATAGGAGCTTCTACTACGAGAATGCCGACCCGCCAGAGGATATTCGCCTCGATCCGGCAACCACCGCGCTTTTGGTCATTGATATCCAAAACACCTATCTTGAGGTACCAAAGGACCCTGCGGAGGCCGAACGTTGGCAGCCGTTTTTCAAGCGCATGCAAAACACGGTAATCCCCAACACCGCGGCTTTGATCGATTGGGCACGGGCACAAAGTATTGAAGTGATCTTCGCCCGCATCGCCTGTCTGACAGAGGACGGCCGGGACCGCTCCCTGAGCCAAAAGAAACCCGGCTTCAATTATCTTCTTTTGCCCAAAAATCGTCCCGACAGTCAACTTGTTCCGCAATTAACACCCCAGGGAGACGAGATAACCGTTTTGAAAACCACCGATAGCGCCCTTACGGGCACCAATTTGCGGCTGATCCTGCACAATATCGGCATCAAGGATGTTATTGTAGCGGGGATCTTCACCGATCAATGTGTCAGTTCGACGGTTCGCTCCTTAGCCGATGAGAGTTTTGGGGTTCTGGTGGTTGAGGATTGTTGCGCGGCCGCCACCGACGCGCTACACCAGCATGAACTCGAGATTATCAACATGATCTACTGCCATGTTGTGCAGCGTGAGGACATTCCCACATTTTTTGATCCTTGATCAACGGCAGGCTCTATGACGCGCTATCGCCTCCCGTCTTTTCTTGGTCTGAGGGCTCGTGGATCAGATCATCATCCTGCAATACAATCGTATTGCGGTGGTAATGGCGCAGGTCCTCACCGATTTTTTCCAGCAAGTCATTGTGCACCATTTCGTAAGCCAGGTCGATAGCACTGGCGAACCCTTGTGCGTCAGTACCCCCATGGCTTTTGATGACAATGCCGTTGAGGCCAAGAAACACACCTCCATTCTTGGTCCGCGGGTCCATGCGCTCACGCAAAGTATCGAACGCCGACTTGGCCAACCATGCGCCCATGCGCGACAATAGGGAGCGGCGCAAGGCCTGGCCAAGATAGAACGAAATCAACCGCGCGGTTCCCTCCGCCGTCTTTAGCGCAATATTGCCGGAAAACCCTTCCGTAATCACCACATCGACGACGCCGCGTCCCAGTTCGTCTCCCTCGACGAAACCGTGGTAGTTCAATGTCGGTAAATTGATCTCACGAAGCAGTTTTCCTGCTGTACGCACGTCCTCAAGCCCCTTGACTTCCTCGACACCAATATTTAGCAACCCAACACTTGGGCGTTTGATGCTGAACAGCGCACGGGCCATGGCGCCTCCCATCATGGCAAAATCGATCAGTTGCTGTGCATCCGCTCCAATGGTCGCTCCCACATCCAAAACGATGCTCTCTCCATGGGTTGTTGGCCACAGAGCCGCGATTGCCGGTCGCTCAATATTGGCCATTGTGCGCAGGCAGAACTTTGCCATTGCCATCAGAGCACCGGTGTTGCCGGCGCTGACACAGGCCTGAGCGTGGCCGTGTTTCACGGCTTCAATGGCCTTCCACATGCTTGAGTGCCATCGCCCTTGACGCAGCGCCTGACTTGGCCGGTCATCCATGCGCACCGCAACCGTCGTGTGTACGACCCGCCCCGCCGCCTTGGCCCGTGGATACCGTTGCAGCACCGAAGCGAGGATGTCCTCGTCTCCAAAATAGATAAACCGGAGATCTCCTCGCCGCGCCAGAGCCTGATCGGCCCCTGCGATGACAACCTCCGGGCCTGCGTCGCCGCCCATGGCATCAAGTGACAATATGTGCCCCTGCCCGCCCCTCATGTGATTTCTCTATATCCTCAACTTGCGTTAGACTCATGTCTGATTTAGTCTGAGCAACCCCTCATGTTAACCCCTTCCCCCGCCCAAGGTCTTGTATTTAGGCGAGCCGGTGGTTACGTTAAGTGGCACAGGTGTAGCTGGTCGATTGGATACTCTATAGTTGGAACCGGGAATAGCTCAAGGATTTTCCGCATTTTTCATTGGTAATACGCTTTTATTATTGCCCTTGAGGGACTGTCGAGGTATCCCATGGATTGCGCCTGCGGGCAAATTGGTCCCTTAGCTCAGCTGGATAGAGCGCTGCCCTCCGAAGGCAGAGGCCAGAGGTTCGAATCCTCTAGGGACCGCCATTTCCCTTGAAAACGACCCGGGCCTCTCTGTTAGCGGGCATAACCATTCAGGAAATAACGCTAGGCAATCAAAATCTGTGGACTGAAAAACACGCGGCGTTTCTCAGGGCACTTTCATCGCGTCAAGGCAGCGACAAGGACAGAACAACAGAAGGCTTGCAATTTTCAGCAATTGGCCTATAAATCAACCTCAACTCACACGCAGAGGCTTGGAAAGCGTGGCCACAGCCGCGTTTTCCATCCGGTGCCCGGTTTTTGCGCCTGCCAATAACAGGCAAAAACAGGGTGTTTCTCTGCGGCGGATCAACCGGAGAACGGAGATATCATGGCGCTTCCCGATTTTTCCATGCGTCAGCTGTTGGAGGCTGGCGTGCATTTTGGTCATCAGGTCCATCTTTGGAACCCAAAGATGGCATCTTACATCTATGGTGATCGCAACAATATCCACATTATCGATCTCAGCCAGACTGTTCCAGCACTATCGCGGGCCCTGAAGATTGTCAGCGATACGGTCAGTGACGGCGGCCGGGTACTGTTTGTCGGCACCAAGCGCCAGGCAACGGATATTATTGCCGAGGCCGCGCGGCGCTCAGCCCAGTATTACGTGAACGCCCGCTGGCTCGGCGGCATGTTGACAAACTGGCAGACAATTTCCAATTCGATAAAGCGCCTGCGTGAAGTCGAGGAACTGCTCGCTGGGGAAATGCACGGCTACACAAAGAAAGAGCGCCTTTCCATCACCCGTGAGCACGACAAACTGACCCGTGCCCTTGGAGGGATCAAGGATATGGGAGGGCTGCCGGATATTCTTTTCGTCGTTGATATCAACAAGGAGGCCATTGCTTTGCGCGAGGCCAAGCGCCTGAATATTCCAGTCGTCGCTGTCGTTGATACCAATTGTGATCCCGATTTGGTCGATCACCCCATTCCCGGAAACGACGACGCGGGGCGGGCAATCAATCTCTATTGCGATCTGATCTGCAAAGCCGCTTTGGACGGAATTTCTCGCCAGCAGGTTGCGCTCGGCGTTGATGTTGGCGCCGCGGCGGAGCCACCGGCGGAGGCGATCGTTATCGAGGAGCCTGAACTCAAACCCGTTGAAATCAAAACCAAGGTCGAAGAATCCACTCCCGCGCCAGCACCGGTGCTGGCGCCAGAACCTGCGGCTGTTTCTACTCCAGAACCCGCACCAAAGGTAGAAGTAGAGCCGGAACCCGTCTCTGAGCTCTCTTCGGAATCCACGCCGGACTCAGCGCCGGAACCGGCATCAGAGCAAAAGGCCATACCCTCTGATGACAAAGCGCCAACCGAACCCAAAGCCGATGACGTTCCTGATGGTCCTGATGAGACTCCCGATGATCTGAAGAAAATCAGCGGCATTGGTCCGGTTCTCGAGAAGAAGCTCCATGATCGCGGTATTACGCGCTACGCCCAGATCGCGGCCCTGACAAAAAGCGATATCGCCGACATTGACGCAAGCCTGTCGGTCAAAGGACGTATTGAGCGTGACAAATGGGTGGAGCAGGCCAAGGCTTTGGCCAAAGCCTAAAAAGTACCGCATGGAGCCAAATGAGCCTCGTACCGGCAAGTACAGCGAAGTTCTAACGACAGGATGAAACCCATGACCATAACGGCAGCTTTGGTAAAGCAGTTGCGTGATCGCACCGGTGTTGGAATGATGGATTGCAAGGCGGCGCTTCAGGAAAATAGCGGTGATATGGAGGCCGCTGTCGACTGGCTGCGCAAAAAAGGACTGGCGCGCGCCGCAAAAAAAGCCGACCGGATCGCTGCCGAGGGCCTTATCGGAGTCGCCAGCGCTGAAGATGGCCACGCGGGCGCCATGGTTGAGGTCAACTCCGAGACGGACTTTGTTGCGCGCAACGCTCAGTTCCAAAACGCTGTTCAGGTTATCTCCCAAGCCGCACTAACCACCGGAGGCGACCTCGATGCGCTGATGGCAGCGCCCTACCCGGGAACCGAAAGCAGCATTGAGGACCATCTGACGCATCTGGTTGCCACAATCGGCGAAAACATGAGCGTGCGCCGTAGTGCCGCTCTTGCTGTCGAGCGCGGTGTTGTGTGTCAATATATTCATGGTGCGGTTGGCAACGGGGCCGGGCGCATCGGCGTACTTGTTGCTTTTGAGAGCGATGGGGATAAAGAAAAGCTTGCCGCTCTTGGCAAGCAGATTGCCATGCATATCGCCGCAACCAACCCACTGGCGGTCTCGCCCGAGACCCTTGATGCCGACGTGGTGGCGCGTGAGCGCGATATCTTTGCCGAACAAGCACGGGAAAGCGGCAAACCCGATAATATCATTGAACAGATGATCAAGGGACGCATGCGCAAGTTCTATGAGGAATCCACCTTGCTTAAGCAAACATTTGTCATTGACGGGGAGAGCACCGTGGAGGCCGTTCTTGCCAATGCCGAAAGCCAAGTCGGTGCGCCGGTCACCCTGAGCGGTTTTGTCCGGTTTGCGGTCGGTGAAGGCATCGACAAGCGCCACGACGACTTTGCCGCCGAAGTTGCCACCATGCAAGGTGGCTGAACGCACAGGGGAGCGGGTAGGTAGATGCCGGTTGATGGAGAGGCCCCGTTAGTTCGGATATTGATCTGAAAGACTTTAATTTATGCCCATGCCCAACCCGCGCTTTCAACGCATTCTCGTCAAGGCCTCCGGGGAAGCCCTGATGGGAGATCGGGAGTTTGGTATTGACAGCGCGGTTGTCAATCGCATCGCCGGCGAAATCAAAGCCACCATGGAACTGGGATGTACGGTGGGGCTGGTGATCGGCGGCGGCAACATTTTCCGTGGACTTGCGGTTGAGGATGCGGGAGGTGACAGAGTCACCGGGGATCATATGGGGATGTTGGCGACGGTGATCAACGCCCTGTCCATGTCGATGGCCCTGCGCCAGAGTGGCGTTGATGTGCGGGTGATGAGCAATTTGGAACTGCCTGCGGTGTGCGAGACGTTCCGGCCGCCAAACGCGCGGGCCCATCTTGATGCCGGACGCGTTGTGATCTTTGCAGGCGGTACCGGCAATCCCTATTTCACGACAGATTCAGCGGCGGTTCTGAAGGCTGCGGAACTGGGCTTTGATGCTGTTTTCAAGGCAACCAAGGTCGATGGGGTCTACTCGTCTGATCCTGCGCGCGATCGCAATGCGCGGCGTTATGACACCCTTTCTTATGATATCGTGCTTGAGAAACAACTGCGGGTCATGGACATGACCGCCATTGCCTTTGCGCGCGACAACAGCATACCGGTGGTTGTTTTTTCCATGCTTGCGGAGGGCGCTATCCCTGCTGTTGCGTCGGGGGCCGGAAAATATACCCTGATCGCCAATTGACAAGCCCTTTATCGGCATACGATTATTGCCATACAATAATCGCAACGACGCAAGGCCATAAAAGACGGGTGCACAAGCGAGGTGGTGATGCCACAAGAGTTTGATAAAAATGATCTGGAGCGGCGCATGAACGGCGCTGTTTCGGTTCTGCAAAGTGAGTTCGGATCACTGCGCACGGGACGCGCTTCGGCTTCCATGCTTGATCCGGTTGTCGTTGATGCCTACGGCGCGAAAATGCCCATCAACCAGGTCGCGACCGTGAATATTCCTGAGCCGCGAATGATCTCGGTCCAGGTGTGGGACAAGGGATTGGCCGGTGCTGTAGACAAAGCCATTCGCGAATCCGACCTTGGCCTCAATCCCATCGCGGAGGGGCAGGTATTGCGTATCCCTATTCCTGAACTCAACGAAGAGCGGCGCCAGGAATTGGTCAAGGTGGCGCACAAATACGCCGAAGACGCCCGGGTTGCGGTTCGCAATGTACGCCGCGACGGCATGGAAACCCTCAAGCGCCAGGAAAAAGACGGCGAAATCAGTGAAGACGCCCAGCACCGCCTTGCCGACGAAGTGCAAAAGCTCACCGATCAGTGTATTGCCCGCATTGACACGGCATTGCAGGAAAAGGAGGGTGAGATCATGCAGGTCTAGAGCGTGTCAGGTCTTGATAGAAGCCATTCTGTTTCTCGATTGGCGCAACACCCACGCCCAAGCCTTGCAATTCAGGTTTGGCGAAATCCTTCATAGGTCATAGGTCATAGGTCATAGGTCATAGGTCATGGTTCATGACATGCGCAGCAAAATTGAAAGCGTGGACCCCGTTGTCACTGTTCCTGATGCTTTGGCTAAAGGGATTACCATTCCCCGCCATGTCGCCATTTTGATGGATGGAAACGGGCGGTGGGCGCACGCACGCGGTCTTGACCGCTCTCTCGGCCATCGCGCGGGCGTCGAGGCGGCCCGTATTGCCGTAAAGACCGCGGGACAGCTGCGTATTCCCATCCTCACCCTGTTCGGCTTTTCCAGCGAAAACTGGGCCAGGCCCGAACAGGAGATTTCCAATCTTATTGATCTGTTTCGTAATTTTGTGCAAAGCGATCTGCAGGATCTGGTGGACAACGGCGTTAGGGTCGTTCCAATCGGCGAGCGGGACAATCTTGATGAGGATATTCTGTATCTGCTGCGCCATGCGGAAAAAAGGACCAGACACAACAGCCGACTGGTCTTGAATGTCGCGTTTAACTATGGCGGACGCAACGAGATTGCCCGTGCGGCGCGTAAAATTGCTGAGCGTGTTGAAGCCGGCACCCTAACGTCACAGGAGGTGAGCGAAGGCATGTTCGAGACGTGTCTGGATACCGCCGGCCTGCCCGACCCCGATTTGATCATCCGCACCAGTGGCGAACAGCGTTTAAGTAATTTCCTGTTGTGGCAGGCTGCCTACTCGGAACTCGTTTTTCTTGATTGCTACTGGCCCGATTTCAACGCAATAGAATTTATTGCCGCCATAAAAGAGTTCAATGGACGCGAACGCCGGTTTGGCGCCGCGCAAGCTATCGTCGCGTGATTTGTCGACAGGCTGCTGGATTGTCTTATCAGCAAAGAGCCCATCATCACAAAAGAGACCTCCCCTTTTTCATCCGGAGCCTGTCATGTTTTATACCCAGGGCCCATAACAAGGGCGCATGGGTTAGAGCGTGTCTATAAAGCCGATACCGTTGGTACAATGTTTCACGTGAAACATTTGCGCCTCTCAAAGCCCATGCTGCTGATATAATGTTTCACGTGAAACATTTGCGCCTTTCTATGAATGGGCATCTACCTGCCCACGCCCAAGCCGCTCTCAGGAGAGGGATCGCCTCGCCCATCGAGAAACGAAAATCGGTTCTATGAAGACATGACAAGCTCTAGCCTGAAAACCCGGATTGCCTCCGCGCTCGTAATTGTGCCCGTGGTCTTGCTGTTTACGGGGATCGGAGGACCCTTATTTGCGCTTTTTACCGGCGCCGTCGCTCTTGGGCTGTATTGGGAGTGGGCAACGCTTACCGGGCACGACGGGTTCGGCCCCAGGCAGGCAATCGCTTATGCAGCGCTCGCCGTTGCAACGCTTGGATGGGCAATCGGTGTGCACCTGGCGGCATTTGCAATTTCGCCCCTCACCCTGGCGATAACCGTGCTGGCGGCATCGGTGTTGGGCGTTGCACTCGCCGAGATGCGCGCTGGCGGCAAGACCTGGCTTGCGATGGGGCTTGTCTATGCTGGCGGGGCCCTGGTTGCGATCGTAATCATCCGTCTTGATGAGAGCCATGGCCTCGAGGCGATGGTGTGGCTGTTTGCCCTTGTATGGGGAACGGACACAGCGGCCTATGCGTGCGGGCGTACCCTTGGGGGACCCAAACTATGGCCAAGGGTCTCTCCTAAGAAAACCTGGTCCGGATTTATCGGCGGGATTACCCTTGGCGCTCTTGCCGGGGTGCTGGCGATGGGGGTGATGATTGACGGCGCCACACTGGGCCTGTTCGTTTTTGGCCTGATCATCGCAGCGGTATCGCAGGGAGGGGATCTGCTGGAGTCGGCATTAAAACGCCACTTTGGGGTCAAGGACTCGAGCCAGCTGATCCCCGGACACGGGGGTATCATGGATCGCCTTGACGGCATGATCGCCGCGAGTATGGTGGCATTTGCCGTGGGGCTGTGGCGCGGCGGCGTGGATGGAGTGGCCGAGGGAATGCTCCTTTGGTGATCACCGGACGCATTTCGGGTCCCCAGAGGTGCTTGTTTTGCGCCGTGAGCCAAAGGACGGACAAGGCGTGAAAAGGAACCTGTGGACGTTGCAATTTTAGGGACGACGGGGTCTATCGGCGTTGGAGCGCGCTTATCTTGATGCAAACGCCTGACACGCTCTAGCCATTGTCGCCGGGCGGGGCTCCACCGCGTGCCAAAAACCAGGGGTTCAAATAGGGCTCGGCACCCGCCACGCGATCAAGACCATAGACGAAGGGGTCGCCCTCAAGGGTTGTCATTGTCCCTCCCGCTGCCCGCAAAATCGCATCTCCTGCGGCGGTGTCCCAGGCCATGGTCGCGGACAACCGCGGATAAATATCGGCACAGCCGGCGGCAAGCAAACACAGTTTCAGCGAGGAGCCGCGGTGAACACACTGCGCCACACCCAACCGATCCAGATAATCGCGGGTGCGTTGCAACATTGGGCCGCGGCTGGCAACGGCGGTCAATCCCTGTGCCGGCACTGGTCTGACAACAACGGGTGTGGGGTTCTCAAGTACTGGATTGTTGCTCTTGCGGGCGCGTACCCTGGCCCGGATCACCTGTTTGTCTGACAACGTTGCATAACATATCCCCAGCGCCGGAGCATAAACCATCCCAAAGACCGGAACCTGATCGCAAATCAGACCAATATTGACGGTAAACTCATCCCCACCCCTGATAAACGCGCGGGTTCCATCAAGAGGATCGATCAGGAAGTATTGCCTGGGAAGCGGGTTCGGCGCACGCTCCAAAGCCTCTTCCGAAACCACGGCAACATCCGGATAGCGAGCCTCAAGGGCCTTCAGTATCAGATCATTGGCTCCCTGATCAGCGCGTGTGACCGGAGAGCCATCCTGCTTGGTCTCAATGCCGAGCCTTTCAAGCCCTTCGGAACTGCGGTGCCGGATTGCCAGGATAAGACGCCCGGCTTGCAGAACCACCGGACTTAAATGGTCAAACATGGACACCCCGTTAATCCTCTATGTTCGACCCGAACACTCGGGGGATAATACCAGCAGTATGGGCTTTATAGACACGCCGACTATAGCAAAATGCGTTTAGTTGTTGCCATAGCAAAATGGGTACACCTAACGCCAAGCTGATCTAGCGCGCCTCATCCGGCGCGTTCCAATTCCGGCAGGGGGCAAAAACACTGCCATCAAAAGAAAACACCTCGTCACCGTGCTGGTTCTCTCCTTTATTGTGGTGGGAGAGCAAGCCCCAGTTCTTGCGGCTGGCGCTGTAGCGCTTTCTTTTTACAATACTTGTGTAGCTGACCGTGTCTCCAGCAAATACCGGGCGGCGCCAGCGCATGTTCCTAAAGCCAGGTGAAAACCCCCCGCGCAACCGGTCATCATCGGGCTGGGCATCCGCGGTTGTTCCCCGGTCCATATTGCTCATGGCATCAAGCATGGCCACCGTTAAGCGCATCCACACCGCGGCCACGTGCCAGCCACTGGCGCATAAACCGCCAAAATGACTGGCTTTACCCCCCTCTTCACTCAGGTGAAAAGGCTGAGGATCAAATTCCCGCGCAAAGGCGATAATGTCATCGGCCGTAAATGTGTGGGAGCCGACCTTGGCAGGAACGTAAAGCGGAATGTCTTCAAGATACATCCAGCTTCTCCACATCAACCGCCTCTTCAGAGCGGCGCGCAAACATAATCGGGCACTGGCAAGTCATGACCACATCTGTCGCGGTATCGCTAAGGGTAAACAAAAAGGTTACGATTCCCATCTCCGGGCGACTTGCGGACGGGCGCGCTTTTAGCACCTCAGCGCGTGCCTTGAGCGTCTCGCCGGCCTTGACCGGCTTTCTCCAGGCCACCGCATCGACACCAGGAGACCCCATGGAGGCGGCATCGACAAGAATCCCATCGTAGATGGCCCGCATCATAAGGCTGCACAGATGCCAGCCACTGGCAATGACCGTGCCGAAAAATGAGGATTTTGCGCTTTCAGGGTCGATGTGAAAGACTTGCGGGTCGTAACGCTCGGCAAAGGCGACGATGGCCTTCGCCGAGACGGGAATAGTGGCCAGTTCGAGGGTCTCGCCAACGCTGAAATCTTCAAAGGTGCGCATTTCCTCCTCTCAATCTCTCGCGATTGGCTGCGATAGACTCCGAACTATCCCCCCATTTTTTGCGCCATTACGCCGATGGTCTTGCGATACACCTCGGCGCGGTTCCACTCGCGCAGCACGGCGGAGTTGGTAGTGCCGGGTCCCCAACCGGCACCACGTTGCCAACCCTTATGTTTTAGGAAATTGGCCGTGGACGCCAGCACATCGGGAATACTGTTTACCAGATCACGGCGCCCGTCGCCATCGTAATCGACGGCGTAGCGAACATAAGAGGAGGGCATGAACTGGGTCTGGCCAATCTCTCCCGCCCAGGCGCCGCGCATGCGACTTGGCGACATATATCCGCGGTGAACGATCTCCAGGGCACTGAGCAATTCGTTGGTGAAAAATGCCGAGCGCCGACAGTCATAGGCCAAAGTAGCCAAAGAGCGCATAATCGGCCGTGGTTTGCCTTTATAGGTGCCGTAGTGAGTCTCAAGGCCCCAGATGGCGGCGATGATTTCAGGGGGCACGCCGTAGCGGCTCTCAATACTCGAAAACAGGCGATCGTGCTTGCGGATCAATCTGCGACCGCGATTGATCATAGCGTTGTTGACCCGCAGCTTGTAAAAACGTTTGAAACTGAGCTTAAACGATTTCTGGTTGCGATCCAGCTCAATGACGCCGCGATCATAGGTCACACCGTTAAGTGAGGCGTCAATAGCGCGTTGAGAAATCCCCATGGCGGCGGCCTCGCGCTTGAATGTCGCGAGCCAACGCGCAAACCCTGCGGCCGAGTTGCCGCATTGCGCAGCCAAAGCCGGGGTCGCCGTGAGCATCAACACAAGCCCAATAGCCATCGTTTGCAACGGTGATTTTCGCATTAATATCTCCTCCGATTTACCATCCACTGTTATACCAAGGGCCCTTGACAATGACTCATGGATTAGCGTCAAAGAGGTGTATTATCAAGGCTGTACACCAGTCGGCGTGTACATAAAGCCCATACCGCTGGTATTACATGCATGTCATACAGCAGCAAACATCAAATCTGTCCTGGCTGACAAACTTAAGGCATTGCAACGCAAGCCACGGACCGTCATCACCACCGCCCCTATAGCAAAATGCGTTTAATTGGAATCATGGGGCTTTCCCGTATTTTCCTCGCATTTTGCTATAGATTTAGAGGGCGATCAGCTTTATGGGGTTAGCCTATACCAAGGGCCCTTGCCAATGACTCATGCCACGGGTATAAGCTAACCCCATGCTGATCTAACGTTACAATGAATGTGCGAGAAAAGCGTTATCCTTTGGTTAGTATAAACGTAAAAAAGTCCATATTTCGACCAACCCCTATTCGAGCCCTTCCCATCACTGTCCATGCGGATGGGCTTTGCAGGGGGAGCGGGTAGGTAGATGCCCGTTATACCAGCGGTATTGGCTTTATAGACACGCCGACTAGTGTACTGCCTTGATAACACACCTCTTTGACGCTAAGCCATGAGTCATTGTTAAAGACCCTTGGTATTAATAGATATGCCCACAATTCAGCGGGGACAGGTGGCCATTCATCTGATCATTGCTGGCGGCAATGGCCGCGATAACCCTGAATTCAGACCTGACACGCTCTAGTTGCTCGAGCCGGTACTGGACCTGTCGAGCAGGATGCGTACCCGCGAGTTGGAAGAAAGCATACGGTAAACACCGGTTTTCAGGTTTAGTTCCAGGCGCTCGCCCCGCACCACACTTTTATCATCGTTAAGAACCACATCGCCAATCATCGTGACCAGATCGGACTTTGCGTCATAGAAGGCGCTGTTCGCTATACCTTGGCGACCATTGGACGAGATAATCACCTTACCGGAGGCCTCCAGCCGATCAATGTTTTGCCGCCCACCTTCGGGTGATTTCTTTGTATAATAAATAATCAACTTCTTGGTCTGCAACGTCGATGGCCCCTGGCGAACACTGACGTTTCCGGTCAAAACAGCATAGAATTTCTTATCGAACACTTCCAGGGTGTCGGCCTGGATATCAATCGGTTCATTGCTGGCATTTGAAAATGCACCAAAATTGCCGAGGGCACTCTGGGCCAAAGCCGGCACCGTAGCTATCCCCCCGCAAACAAAAAGACCAAGGGTGGCAACACCCATGACGTGACGAAAACGCCTCCACCGACATTCTTGAGACACACCCATCTCTTTTTCCCCTTTTTCCGCTTTCTACTATCTGTTCTGCTAAAATCCCCAAAACGGGGACTGCGCATTTTTGAAAAAAAAGCGCCCCCCGCCCTAAACATGTCTCCAATTCACACTTGGCCGTCCCGTCCTTTCACCAGGACGGCACACACGACATCAGGCGCGGACTTAACGTCTGCGCACACTGGGTTGCAACGTCATTTGGACCCCGTTGAAAAACTTTACATGCGCACCACTGTCAGAAATCTCAACCCCATTGGCGTCGATAGTCCCATTGGCCGAAACGATTTTGACCGGTACCTGACTGATCATTGCGCCCGTTTTGAGATTGACATCGGCACCGGTCAATTTCGCGGTATACCCCGAACTCGCCTGGACTTCAATGTCTCCATCAAGACGCAGGGTCTCCTCTATTCGATTATAGCTACCTTTGGAGGCCCTGACAGATGTCCAGTCCCGAGCACTAACGCTGATCCTGGCATTTATGGCGCTCAGATCCAGTTCATCAGGCTTGGAAAACTGCTGCGTTGCCCGCCTGGCGGTGACTTCATAAGAGCGCGCGTTTGGCAGGTAACCAATCAGATGCGGTTGCTCCATAATCAGGGCATTCGACGACAGAATAGCTGCACCAAGAGAAAGCCCGGAGTCGGTGGGACGGGACATAACGCTGGTCAGGAGTATCCAGCCGATGCACAGAGCCGCCATAAGTGGCAAAACCCGCCGCAACCGCCACACCATGGCGCTGTGGCGGCGCACAGCGGCCACGTGATCCACAGCAGGGTCCATAGCGGTGACCTGCCAGTCATTACGAACTGGGAACAACAACCGAACAAGGGTCCCGGGCGCGTGCGGGCGTTGATTGCACTTCATGACTTATCCACCAGTTGCCTCGCCCGCGACCCCGTATTACCTGCCCTGACCGCCCATATGGCGGCCAGAACGCTCCGGTCAACGTCAGTCAACAGGATCAACAGTATCCTATAGAGGAAAACTGTGCTCAAATGATGATCACAAGCCCATAACTTCTACTTGTTTCCAGGCCCAAGAATCAGCGCATTGCCAGCAACAACTAGCGCAAGGCCCACCGCCATACTCCAATTCCAAACCAAGCCTTCCATCACGTTGGAAACTCCAAGGGCAACAATAGGAAACAATACCGTCGCATAGGCAGCTCTGCCAGGGCCAATACTGCGTACCAGTCGCAAAAACGAGGCAAAAGCGATCACCGTGCCAAAGATGACAAGAAACACCATCGACATGACGTAGGGGGCTCGCGGATCAAAAATAAGCGGTTGGCCAGTTATGAGGATAAAAAGCCATAACAGGCACGCCCCATAGGTCATTCCCCAAGTGTTGGCGGCAATAAGGGAAACGCCGTCGTGGGAGTTTTTTGCCGACACAATACTGCCAAGCGAAAATACAACCGTACCTGTGAGCCCAATAAGCCCCGCATAGGCAAGTGCAGACCCCGTTGCCTGAGCAAAAACGGGAGGAAGGAAAATAATCAAAACCCCGCTTAGCCCCAATAACGCGGCAACAACCTGTCGCGCCTGGATGGCAGTTTTGAACCATATCCGCTGGTTTATCAGATTGACAACCGTCAGCAATGAGAAGATGATTGCCAGCAATCCCGAGGGAGCAAAATTGGACGCATAGTAAAACAGCGAATAATTGGCACTAAACAAACACGCGCCCAGCAAGGCAAAACGCCAATGAAGGGACAATGGCAAACGCGCCGTCGTCGCCATGGTTCCGCGCCACCACACCCATACCCACATAATGATCATTGCAGCCAATATGCGGTAGAATACCGACACCACCTCCGGCACGAGCCCCACCTGCAGGCTGAGGGGATACCAACTCAACCCCCACACAATCACCACAAGCGCATAAAGCCCAATATCAAAAACACTTGCGGAAGCGGTAGCGGCATGGCGCGCAGCAGGATCGTGCGACATAGGCTACTCTTTGGCCCCAGATCCGGGGATAAAGGCGTCAAAGGCTCCCCAAAACATATCGCGCATGGCGTCACGCTCCATCATCAACTCGTGTCGGGCTCCAGGAACCAGCAGATGCCCCCCCGCCGGCATCGCCATCGCCAGTTCCTCTATGGCGCGATTGCTCACAACCCGATCATTGCCGCACACAAGCATCAGCGTGGGGACCGTTACGGAACCGGGAAAATCATGGCGAGCAAAAACATCCATAGCCCTATAGGCGGCGTTTATCCAGCCAAAGGTGGGGCGTCCGGCGCGAAGATCCGGCGCTTCGTTCAAAATGGCCTGGGTGCGCGCAAACCGGCACCGATCACCGGTAAAGCGATTGTTGGTGAAATGGGGGGCGTCGTCGGATTTTGGTACCGTGCGTGGCACGCGCGTTTGCGAAAATCCCCCCATGACCGCCAATCGAACAGCCACGGCCGACCATCGGTGCGTCCCGCGCCCGGCAAACAGCCGAATGAGTGGCGCCGACAACACCATGCGTTCAAACGCGTAACCGCCTGTGCCTGCACTCAGCAGAAGAATTGCCGCGCCCATGGAATGGGCCAGACCAAAGTAAGGGGCAGGGCAGTGCGGCTGCACGACCTGGTCCATAAACGCGGCCAGGTCCTCGACATAATCGTTAAAATCTTCCACATGTCCGCGCCGGCGATCCGCCAGCAACCGCGCCGAGCCCCCCTGGCCGCGCCAATCCAGCGTTGCAACCGTAAACCCGCGCCCAAGCAGTTCGGCAATGACCTCACAATATTTTTCGATAAACTCAATGCGCCCATTGAACAACGCTACCGTCCCGCACGTCTCGCGCTCAGGGTGCCACACAGCCGCGCGCAAACGAACACCATCTGCTGTCACAATCTCACCGCACCAATCCGCTGCCGGTGCCAGCGCACCGTCAGGATCAAGGGCTTGTATTGGTAAAAACAGCTGCAACCCGCCCACCTCTCGCTTTGCAGGCAATTCAACAATATTGAATACCAGGGGCCCTTGGTATTAATAGAACCATCTTGGCCTGCCTAGCGCTCATCGTTGTGTGCATCGGCATCGGCATCGGAGCCGGTGCCACTAACGCCGGAATATTCCTCGATCGAATAAAATGCATCCCGCAGAGCATCAGACCAGTCGGCCGATAACGTTCGGAAGTAAGGGTCATCCTGCTCAATGCGCCTCAGCTCCTGCGCTACGAGGCTGCCAGCGCGGTAAATCAGCATGTCCACGGGCATGCCCACGGACAGATTGGAGCGCAATGTGGAATCGAACGACAACAGCAGCAATTTTGCCGCTTCTCCCAGCCCCATGCCTGGATGGGCCACGCGATCCAGAATGGGTTTGCCGTATTTGTGCTCACCAATTTGCAGAAACGGCGTTTCGTCCCCGGCTTCAATAAAATTTCCCTCATTGTAGATTTGAAACAGGCGCGGCTCTTCCTTACCGATTTGCCCACCCAATATAAACGATGCGGAAAAGGCCTGTGCTGAGTGGCCAAAACTCTCACTGTCCATATGATGAACCTCGCGCAGGGCCGAACCCACAAGACGCGCAGCCTGAAATAATGTGGATACCGACAACAACGTATGCGTATCACCGTCTGTACCGTCTGCAATGTGCTCGTTCAGCAGGCTGACCACGGCCTGGGTGACCGCCAGGTTGCCCGCGGACAAAAGCACCAAAACCCGCTCGCGTTCGCGTTCCCAAATATGCATTTTCTGAAACGAGGCGATGTTGTCAAAGCCCGCATTGGTGCGCGTATCGGACGCAAAGACAATGCCGTTATCCAGCCTTAGGCCAACACAGTATGTCATGACTCATTCACCAATTTCATAAAGCTGACAACAGCCGCGTACAACCAGATGCACGTTGATATGAGGCACATGCAAATGAACCTTGCAGGGACCTTGACGCCGGACGGGCAGCAGGCGGGACGCATCATAGCAGAAACTCTTTAGATCAGCTTGGCGTTAGTTGTACGCATTTTGCTATGGGTCCACCTAAACGTATAAAGCTGATCGCCCTGGAATCTATAGCAAAATGCCAAAACAATGCTGAATGCTGATGATTCCAACTAAACGCATTTTGCTATAGAAATCGATTTATGGCTACCGTGCACAACTTCGACCAGCAATAGCGTCTTGCTGACATTCCGGTTCGCGTGTGATTACTGTTGCGCTTGCCCGCGGGCTTTTACGGTAACCTGCAGTTCTTCATGACTCCGGCCCTGGCGGATGCCCCGTATGGGTGCGGCGCCATGGGCATCAAGTCCACACGACAGACGTACATAGCGTTCGGTGGGACATATGCCGTTGGCTGCATCAAAAGCAACCCATCCCAGGTCGTCATCAAACGCCTCTACCCAAGCGTGGTGGGCGTCGGCGGTATCGTCGCCTTCCATGACCAGATAACCCGTGATATAGCGCGCGGGAACGCCAATATGGCGCGCCACAGAGAGAAAAATATGGCAATAATCCTGACAAACACCGGTGCGCGCCGCCAAGGCTTCCGCAGCCGTTGTACGGGCGTGGGTGTGACCGGGCAAAAACGTCATGGTTGTATAAAGGTGTCCCATAAGTGCGTGCAATCGATCGAGGGTGGTTGCAGCTGCGGCGCTGATACGCGCGGCCAACTCGACAATCGCGTCATCGGGGGCTGTCAGGTGGGTGCGGCGCAAAAACAGGCGCGGCGGGATGTCGGTGCGAAACTTTCCCACCACGCCGCCGCGGTCCTCGCATCGCACTGCCCCTTCGGCCACGATATCAAGGCGCCGCGCGACCTGTTTTGAGGCAACCAGATGCACAATATTGGCAAATCCGTCAACGAACGTTGCCGCCCGATCAATGCCCGGAACATCGATCATCCATCGCACAAGGTGTTGTCCGGGAAACTGCTGCGGGGTCAGCAAAAGGTGCAACACCGCCTGCTCAGTCGGCACATCGTAATCGTAGGTTGTTTGATGGTGAATTTCGACCAGCATGAAGTTTGCGACCGCTCAAAGTCTAAAAGAGCTCAGGCTTTCAGGATAAAGAGCCCCTTGACCGCAGCCAGATGCCACGGGCGCCGGTCCAGGCGGCCTGGTGATGCCGGCTAATAGGGCAAATGGAGAAGGCCCAGCTATATATCGTCCTGCGGCTCAAGAATTTTGCGGCCGCGATACATCCCGGATTTTAAATCAATGTGATGCGGTCGGCGCAGCTCGCCCGAGTCCTTGTCCTCCACGTAGGTGGGTTTTTCAATCGCATCGCTTGAGCGGCGATTGCCGCGCTTCATACGCGATACTTTTCTCTTGGGCACTGCCATAATGTCTCTCCGTGGGGCTCGCTATTGGGAATAGCGTTATACAGGATATTCGTGCACCTGACCAGCGCTTTATACCTTCCGCGCCGCCGGCCTGTACCCCCTTTCCGATAGCGCCTGAGAGGGCCTGCCGATCAGTCATAGACACAGCGCGTGTAAGCCCGCCCGCGCGCCATTCGGGTACGGATAACACGGGCCACCACGCGGGTCCTGCGACCGGGGCGGTTGGCCCTGAAGCGGATCGGATTGGGCAACACGGCGGCAAGAAGCGAAGCCTCGCGCCGGCTTAGTTTACCTGCGCTCTTGCCGAAATAGTGCGCCGCCGCCGCCTCAATGCCAAAAATCCCTGGCCCCCATTCAGCCGAGTTCAGATAAAGTTCAAGGGTGCGCCGCTTCGACCAAACCAGATCCGCGTAATGGGCCAGCGGAACCTCAATCATCTTACGCAAGACGCTGCGTGATGGCCACAAATAAAGATTTTTGACTGTCTGCATGGTCAGCGTTGAGGCCCCGCGCAGGCGCCCCGACCGCCGGTACCGGCCAAGGGAATTCTCCACCTCACGCCAATCAACCCCGTGATGGCGGCAAAAGCGCCCGTCTTCGGAGAGAATAACGGCATCCTTGATATTGCGCGATATGGCATCAAGCGGAACCCATTTATGAACAATAGGCTCACCGGCAATCATCTTGCCCAGCATCAAGGTCGAGGCGGGGGGCCTGACAACGCCATAAAGCGGAATCGCCACCAACGGCACAGCGGCCAGACAAAGGGCTATATAAAACGCCGCCCGGGCCAGGCGAACGGATAACGTCATTGGCTTTTTGCCGCGCCCCGGGAGAAGCGTATGCATCCACCTCAGCCCCACCAACACCGACCGCCCTGCCGCATGAAAGACGTTGGCCGTTGGGTTTTGTGAGCGGCCTTTGTGAGCGGCACGGGCGTCGCTTTGTTTGGATCGCGCGCTTGCAGGTTCGGCCTGGGAGCTTTTTGCTCGCGAGCGCGATCTTGAAAACAACTTGCGTGTGCGACGGGGTTTGCCTGTCATTCGCTGACCTCAAGAGCCCTAGATCAGCTTGGCGTTAGGTGTACCCATTTTGCCAGGGGTAAAGCTAAACGCATAAAGCTGATCGCCCTGAAATCTATAGCAAAATGCGAGAAGAATACGCAAATGCTCATGATCCCAACTCAACGCATTTTGCTATAGGTGATCACCCTCTTTACCCCGGAAATACACTTTTATGCCCATTAATATTGTTTATAAAGGGTCGCAATGGTATGGCGAAAGGAGAATGGGTTAACCTATGAAACACAGTGACTTCTTATCCCGGTTGCGCGCTTGCGCGGCGGGGGTCGAGATGACCCTTAAGCAGGCCCTTGATGAGATCGCCGCCGCCAGGAAACAGGCGGCACCCGAGCGGCTTATGACCGCCATGCGCTATGCCAGCCTGTCCCAGGGAAAACGCTTTCGCCCGTTTTTGCTGGTGGAAACAGCGCGGCTTTTTTCAAGACAACAACACGAGACAATATTTGCCGCGACAGCCCTTGAGTGCATCCATTGTTACTCTCTGGTCCATGATGATCTACCGGCCATGGACGATGACGCCATGCGCAGAGGCAAGGCCAGTGTGCACGTAGCATTTGACGAGGCGACCGCCATACTGACGGGAGATGGTCTGCTAACCCTTGGTTTTGAAATGATGGCCGACGCGCGCGCCCATTCGGATCCGGCCATGCGGGCGCTGTTGTGCGCCAAACTGGCCCAGGCCGCGGGAGCCGGTGGCATGGTTGGCGGCCAGGCGCGGGACATGGAGCCCCATGACACCCCATTGAACATCGCTCAGATCACCCAGCTGCAAGCCATGAAAACCGGCGCTCTTATTGCGTTTGCCTGCGAGGCCGGAGCCCTCGTGGGGGGAGCCTCGCGTGAGCAAACCCAAAGCCTGATCGCCTATGGCGAGGCTATCGGACAGGCCTTTCAGCTCTCTGATGACCTGCTTGATGTGGAAGTCGGCTGTGGTGCGCTTGGCAAGAGGACGGACAAGGACGCCGCCGCGGGTAAAAAAACCCTCGTTGAACTCCATGGACGCGCGGGGGCCCGGGCGCGTTTAAAGGAGATGACAGTGCAAGCGCAAGACTGTCTCGCGCCCTTTGGCGCACGCGCTGCGGTTCTGGCGCAGGCCGCTGATTTTGTGGCCAAAAGGCAGGCATAGGATTGGTAACATGGCCCCATGGCGAGACGATTAATATCAGCGGTATTGGCTTTATATACACGCCGACTGGTGTACTGCCTTGATAACATACTTGCTTGACGCTAAGCCATGAGTCATTGTTAAAGACCCTTGGTATAATACGAGCGGTATTGCATGAGATGAGGGAGGAGGAAATGGTCGTCAATGTTCACGGTGTTCACGGTGTTCACGGTGTTCAAGACAGTATTCACGGAAATCTGAGCCATTGGGACGCCCGGGTAGCGCTGGCGGCAGCGTTTCGTTGGACGGCGCGCCTGGATTTGCACGAGGCCGTTGCCAACCATTTCTCCCTGGCTGTCGACGAGACCGGCAAGCGGTTCTTGATGAACCCAAATCAAGTGCATTTCTCGCGTATCACGGCGTCAAGCCTTCTGCTCCTTGATGCCGATGAGCCCGGCGTCATGGACCATCCCGAGGCTCCAGATCCCACCGCATGGGGATTACACGCCGCTTTACATCGCCTCTGCCCTCATGCGCGCTGTGCCATGCATGTACACTCCCCTTTTGCCACCGTTCTGGCCAGCCTTGAGGACAAAACCCTGCCACCCATTGATCAGAATACCGCCATGTTCTTCAATCGTATAGTGATCGACAATGACTTTGGCGGCTTGGCGTTTGAGGAGGAGGGCAAGCGGTGTGCGCGGTTGTTCTCCGAGCCGGCCCGTAAAGTCATGATCATGGGTAATCACGGGGCGCTAGTTATTGGAGACGGGGTGGCGGATACGTTCAACCGGCTTTTCTATTTCGAGCGCGCGGCCGAGACCTACATTCGCGCTTTGCAGACGGGACAAGCGCTGGCGATTCTACCCGACGCCATCGCCGAGAAAACGGCGCGGGAGATGGAAACCTATCCCGAACAGGCTATGCGTCATTTTGCCCAGCTTCGCGCAATTCTTGATGACGAGAATTCTGACTACGCCAGTTGACAACAGATCGCCAAAGGCTGCGAAAAATCCATCGACAAAACGGTCAAGTTAGGCTAAAAGTCAGGCTCGGAAGCGCTGAGGTCGGCCGAAGGCTTTGCCTTGGGCGCTTTTTGTCATGCAATTGAAGAACATGCCCGTCGTTCCCGGCACCTGTTGTTAAACTATAGCGGCTACGTTGGTGAACGCCGGAAGGCACCTGTTTGCTGCCCGTGGATTTGGAATTAACCTGATGCATATTATCGAAGAACTGGAGCGCGAACACGCGGCCGAACTGCTGGCACAACGGGATATCCCCGATTTCTCGCCAGGAGACACCGTAAGGGTCAACGTGCGCGTGCGCGAGGGCGAAAAAGAACGAATCCAGGCCTTTGAAGGCGTGGTGATCGCCCGGGCTGGCAGCGGCCTGAATGAGAGCTTTACGGTGCGCAAAATTTCCTATGGCGAGGGCGTGGAGCGGGTCTTTCCCATTTATTCCCCCATGCTCGAATCCATCGAAGTGAAGCGCCATGGCCGCGTGCGCCGGGCCAAACTCTATTATTTGCGCGGTCGGCGGGGCAAATCGGCACGTATTGCGGAGAAAAAAGACTACCGCGCCGCAACCCGGAAAAAATCCGCCAACGCCAAAACCGCCACGGCCGACGCTCCCCTGTTCACCCGTCCTCATGGAGAGCCCGACGACCTGACGCTGATTTCAGGGGTGGGTGCGGGGCTCGTTGAGCGTCTCAATGACCTCGGGATTACAAAATTCGAACAGATTGCCAATTTCTCTGATGATGAAATCGCCCGTGTCGACGACGTACTGAGCTTCAAGGGCCGGATTGAACGCGACGACTGGGTGGCCCAGGCGGTGCGTCTGATGGCCGAAACAACTGTTGAGGAAGCCGTCGAGGCGGCCAACGAGATCGAAGACGGCGGAAACGAGACCGAAAGCGGAGAACGTCCCGCGACCTCTTAAACACTGTGTCATGTCTTAAGAGTGTGTCATGTCTTTATAGAACCAATTCTGTTTATTGATTGGCGAGGCGAACTGTCGTGTGAGATCAGCATACGTTTAGTTGTACCCATTTTACTGTGGGGACACCTAAACGCATTTTGCTATAGCCAGGTCATTGCGCTGGAAAGTCCGGTTATGGGTGCCCCACGAACACTGTATGACAAGATATGGGACGACCATCTGGTTGACGAACAGGCCGACGGCACGTGCCTGATTTACATCGACCGTCATCTGGTGCACGAAGTCACCAGCCCCCAGGCCTTTGAGGGGCTGCGAATAGCCGGGCGCAGCGCCCGCGCGCCTGATAAAACCCTCGCCGTTGTGGATCATAATGTGCCCACCACGGACCGTTCCGCGGGCATTGATGACCCCGAGTCCGCTCTGCAAGTGGAGACCCTTGCCAAAAACGCCATTGATTTCGGCATCGACTATTACGGCGAGCATGACAGGCGTCAGGGCATCGTGCATGTGATCGGCCCCGAACAGGGCTTTACCCTTCCAGGCATGACCATTGTGTGCGGCGACAGCCACACGTCCACCCATGGCGCCTTTGGGGCTCTCGCACACGGGATCGGCACCTCGGAGGTGGAACATGTGTTGGCCACCCAGACCCTCATTCAGAAAAAATCCAAAAACATGCGCATTACCGTTGACGGCATAGCCCCCGCCGGGGTCACCGCCAAGGACATTATTCTTGCCATTATCGGCGAGATCGGCACCGCGGGAGGCACGGGCTATGTCATGGAATATGCGGGCGAGGCGATCCGGGCGCTCAGCATGGAAGGGCGCATGACGGTGTGCAACATGTCGATTGAGGCGGGCGCGCGGGCTGGATTAATTGCACCGGACGAAAAAACGTTTGCCTATATCAAGGATCGCCCCCGCGCCCCAAAGGGTGAGCATTGGCAACAGGCGCTTTCGTTCTGGCGAACCCTTGGCTCTGATGCGGCGGCACAGTTCGACCATGAGGTCGTCTTGAACGCCACCAGGCTTCCTCCAATTGTCTCCTGGGGCACCAGTCCGCAGGACGTGGTATCGATTACCGGACGGGTGCCCGATCCTGCGATCGTTGAAGACGCGATGCAAAAGGCCGCCATGGAGCGCGCCCTCGCTTATATGGGACTGGAAGCCAATACGCCAATTACTGACATTAAGATCGATCGCGTATTCATCGGCTCTTGTACCAACGGACGCATTGAAGATTTGCGCGCGGCGGCGGAAATCGTCAACGGCCACAAGGTACGCGAGACGGTTAGGGCTATGGTTGTCCCCGGCTCTGGACTTGTGAAAGCCCAGGCCGAGGCCGAGGGGCTCGACAGGATTTTCAAAGCCGCCGGCTTTGACTGGCGTGAACCGGGTTGCTCCATGTGTCTGGCCATGAACGCCGACAAACTGGCCCCGCATGAGCGTTGCGCCTCCACCTCCAACCGCAACTTTGAAGGCCGACAAGGCTTTAAAGGGCGCACCCATTTGGTATCCCCGGCCATGGCGGCGGCGGCGGCCATTGCCGGCACTTTTGTCGATATTCGAAACTGGCAACACAGGCAGGCCCCGTGACATGAGTAAGCGCGAAGACCATTATAAACAGCGTGAGGAAGAGGCCCGCAGGGCTCTGGAGCGCATTGAGGCGCAATCCGAGACCCTCGGCACCTCCGCCTTGGCCAGAGCGGCGCGCGCCATGAGCGCCCGTGATGACGGGGATCAGATCGAACTTTGGGGCCGGCGTATCGGTCGCGGGTTGGCGATCGTCGTGGCGATCGGCCTTATCATGTATTTCACCGGCATCTGGCCTTTGTGATAGGTGCCCCGCAAACACGAGCTAACAGGCAATGCAACCCTTTACCCATCTCACCGCATCCGCAATCCCACTGCCCATGATCAATGTCGACACGGACATGATCATCCCCAAACAATATCTCAAAACCATCAAGCGCACCGGATTGGGCGAGGGGTTGTTTGCGGAAATGCGCTATAATGAGGACGGATCGCAAAACCCCGAATTCGTCCTTAATAAACCGGCTTATAAGGGGGCGGAAATTCTCATTGCCGGCGAGAACTTTGGCTGTGGGTCTTCGCGCGAGCACGCGCCCTGGGCGCTGCTTGACTACGGTATTCGCTGCGTCATTGCCCCCTCATTTGCCGATATTTTTTATAATAATTGCTTCAAGAACGGCATCCTGCCGATCACCTTGCCGCCCGACGACATAGACAAACTCATGGACGATGCCGAGCGCGGTGCCAATGCAACGATCAGCGTTGATTTGGACGCCCAAACCATCAAGGGACCCGATGGCGGCCGTCTTTCCTTTGAGATCGACGCGTTTCGCAAACATTGTTTGCTGAACGGCCTGGACGACATTGCCATGACCCTGGAAAAAGCAGACAAAATTTCCACCTTTGAGGCGTCCAACGCTGCCGCACGTCCGTGGAGCTGAGCATTTGTGACCTCAGAGCACCGCCCCCTTTTGCGGAACCAACCAAAAAGAGCGATTGCCATTAGAGCGTGTCAGGTCTTAATTGTAATCTTTCAATAAGTTGTTCTCAAGGTGTCATACCAAGGGTCCTTAACAATGACTCATGGCTTAGCGTCAAAGAGGTATGTTATCAAGGCCGTACACCAGTCGGCGTGTCTATAAAGCCAATACCGCTGGTATCAGGTCTGAAGTTAGGGCTATTACGGCCATTGCCGCCAGCAAGGCCATATCGGGACATTCATCTGATCATTGCTTTTTTTTCGATTTCTCCCGCGCTGTCAAGGGTTTAAAAACCGCTGAAAGCGGCGCGTGAGCGCCCTTGACAGCGCGGGAGAAATCGAACATCTCTCATGATCAGACGAATGGCCACCTGCACCCGATGGATTTACCAGGGACAACCTCTTGGCGTTACACATCTAGAGCGTGTCAGGTCTAAGGAGAGAAAACCGATGCCACTTGCCATGAGCAGGGACGTGTTTATCACCTGCGCCGTGACGGGATCAGGGGCAACACAGGACAAATCCCCCCACGTTCCGCGCAGCCCCAAAGCCATCGCTGATAGCGCTATTGAGGCGGCACGAGCGGGCGCGGCCATTGTCCATTGCCACGTGCGTGATCCGGAAACCGGAAAACCCAGTCGACGCGTCGATCTCTACCGTGAGGTCACCGACAGAATCCGCGCCAGTGACGTCGACTGTGTCCTCAATCTGACCGCCGGCATGGGCGGGGACATGGTATTTGGTAACGCCGAGGCGCCCTTGCCGCTCAATGAGGCCGGCACCGATATGGCTGGCGCCACCGAACGCATGGCCCATGTGCGCGAATGTTTGCCGGAGATTTGCACCCTTGATTGCGGCAGCATGAATTTTGCCGAGGCCGACTACGTTATGACCAACACCCCGCGTATGCTGCGGGCCATGGCGGCGCAAATGACCCAATTGGGGGTCAGACCGGAAATCGAAGCCTTTGATACCGGCCATTTGTGGCTGGCCAAACAACTGGTCAAGGAGGGACTGATCGAGAGCCCTGTTCTCGTGCAGTTGTGTATGGGGGTGCCATGGGGAGCGCCGGACGATCTGAATACGTTCATGGGGCTTGTGAACAACGTGCCGGATGACTGGATATTTTCCGCGTTCTCCCTTGGGCGCCACGAAATGCCCTATGTGGCGGCAGCGGTCTTGGCGGGTGGCAACATCCGTGTCGGCCTTGAGGACAATCTTTACCTGGAAAAAGGCGTCCTCGCCACCAACGGGCAATTGGTGGAGCGGGCTGTTACAATCGCTGAAGCCATGGGGGCTAAAATTCTGGGGCCAAATGCGGTGCGCGATCGCCTTGCGCTACAAAAGCGCCCGCCCCTTGCAAGGGAGGACTCAGCACCCCCTGAAACAGGCAAAAGCGTAACCTGATACCAGCGGTATTGGCTTTATATACACGCCGACTGGTGTACTGCCTTGATAACATACTTGCTTGACGCTAAGCCATGACTCATTGTTAGGGATCCTTGGTATGACAATGCGCGTTCGCGCCATCAATCACCTGACCTTTGCTGTCCGTGACCTTGAGCGTTCCATAGCCTTTTACACGCAAGGGTTAGGATTGCCCCTGTGTGGGCGCTGGCAGCAAGGCGCTTATCTTGGGGACGACGATTTATGGATTTGTCTATCCCTGGACGAAACAGCGTGCGGGGGTAACGACTATACCCATGTGGCATTTGATGCCCCCGATGAACAGGCGTTTGCAACGTGCGTTACGCGCTTGCGCCGACGGGGTGCGCGCACTTGGAAGCAAAACAAAAGCGAAGGCTCTTCGTTTTATACCAAGGGTCCTTAACAATGACTCATGGCTTAGCGTCAAGTCAGTATGTTATCAAGGCAGTACACCAGTCGGCGTGTATATAAAGCCAATACCGCTGGTATTATTTCCTTGACCCTGACGGGCACAAGCTTGAACTCCACGTGGGCACGCTGCGAACTCGCTTGGCGGGCTTTACGGATTGATGTGGCCAGGTGGTTTCTATTCATTGTCATCACCCCGCTCTAAAGCGCCGGGCGCTTAATACCAAGGGTCCTTAACAATGACTCATGGCTTAGCGTCAAAGAGGTATGTTATCAAGGCAGTACACCAGTCGGCGTGTATATAAAGCCAATACCGCTGGTATAAGTTGCAACAAGAACCCCGGTTCCGGATAAGTGAAAGACGAAAATGGGGCCTTGCACAGTGGCCTCGCTTTCCTTTTTCAGCCCGTGAAGCCATTTATCTGATCATGAGCCCTAACCGGCGGCTGCGGTGTGTCAAGGGCTGCTCAAGCGCCGCCTCTGGCGGTTCTTAAACCCTTGACACACCGCAGCCGCCGGTTAGGGCTCATGATCAGATAAATGGCTGGATACGCCTTTCGTATAGACAGGAACCGATAAAGCCTGAGAAAAAGGTCCTTATCAGCGGATTTACGCGAACACATTGTTGCAACTTAAACCCCCGACGCTCTAGAAAAAGCCGACCGGAAAATACCGCAAATACAACTCCCCCATCTTTCCCGTATCATAAAGGCGCTGGAGCGCATAATTGATCGCCTGCAAGGCAGGACCGTCACCTTTACGCATCGCGGCGGCCATTCCCTCACCAAAATATTTCATACTCAAATAAGGCCCGCCGACAAACCGGCAGCAATTCTTCGATGCATTGGCGTTCAACCAAAAGGCAAGCCGCATCCCATCATCAAACAACGCTTCGATCTCACCCGCAGCCAACGCCTGACGCTGTGCATGGGCCGTTTCAAACGGAGCAATGCGCGCATCGTCAAAAAAGGCGCGCAGATAGGCCTCATGGGCAGAGCCGGAAACAACGCCAATGGTTCTATTGGCCAATGTTTCCGGCAAAGCGGACTGCAAAGGCGATGACTTGAGCACCACGAAGCGCCCTGGAAATTTCATATAAGCGTAAGAAAAATCGAGAATGTCACGATAGCTCCGGGTGATTTCTATCCCCGCCATAATCACGTCGCCCTTATCGCCGTTAAGGGCGTCGATCAGATCAACAAAGGGATAGGACTGGATGGTACATGACAGGCGCAACTCCGCACAGATCGCCCCGGCAAGATCAATATTGAAACCGCGGAGCCGGTCATTTTCGTCAAGAAAATTAAAGGGGGGATGGTCCGCCGCCGTGAGAAAACGGATTGGCCGCAACCGCTCACGCGGCGGCGCTTCCAGACGCTGCCCGGTATCAAAAAACAGGGGAAGTCCGACCGCCTCCTGCGCCCCCAAACGTTGTGGCAAGCCCACACTCGCCAGGGCTGACAATAGTGCCAAAATAGCAAAAATGCGCATGGCCTGTCCTCACAGCAGTGGCATGGGTATCCGGCCAAAACAAGTGGCCTTAAGGCCTGATCCCGTCTTCTCGTGACCGCGTCAACTGCAAATATCCCCCTACAAGAAAAAGATAAAGACCAATCAGACACAGCCCCCATGTCAAGACTGTAGGCTGCGACCACTCCGCGCCCTGCTGTTGCCGATTAAGCACCAACACAACGAACGCAAGGGTGGACCAGATAACCGAAAGCGTCAGCGTTAAAGGGCGCAACCGGCGCACGCGCACTGGATGAACAAACTCAATTCGCGTGAAACTCAGCGCCGCCAGAATAACAATGACGACAAGCGATACATAAGGGTCCGGGCGCAACACAAAAAAGTAAAACACCACGCCGTTCCACACCGCGGGGAACCCGCGAAACGCGTTTGTTGGACTCTTGATATCATTAGCGGAGAAATAGAGTGCCGAGGCGACCAGAATAATTGTTGCCCCCAGCAACCCCATCCATCCCGGTAGCAGGTCGCTCATCACCAGGGCAAAGGCAGGAATGAGCGCGTAGGTGACATAGTCAACCACCAGATCGAGAATAACACCACTATAGCGGCTTGCGGCCATACGCCGGGCCCCGAGCTTGCGGGCAATGGGGCCATCAATGCCATCGATAATAAATGCCAGCCCAAGCCACAAAAACATTTCCACCCAATGCCAGCGCACCGCAGCAATCATGCCCAATAGGGCCACAATGATTCCGGATGTGGTTAAAAGATGAACCCCAAGCGCAAGCCATTTGTCGCTCCAGCGCGCGGCAGGATAATTATTGGACTTTTTGATTTTATCCGATGATATGGACATAGGCATCATTCAGTTGCGCTGGTGAGACCATTGACAATGCAAGGTCGGTAATCCATCTAAACGGTTCGCTGGAGCGTGTCATGTCTTGACAGAACCAAGATTACGGCCCACTCCAGTCCAACCGGCATAGCTCGGCGCTGCGTCCGGCAAAGTTCCAGTTGCGCCCGAACGCGCGCATACGGCTCTTGTCGGATTTACAAACGATGATGTCAGGTGCGATCCAATATTGGCTGTTGGAAATGGCAACATCGTTACCTTGCATTCCTGGGACTGGCGTTACAGCGCCATCGATAATTTTCGGGATCTGGAACAGGCGTGTTTTATCCTCAATCGCGTAATTTATGGGAACCTGCCGAACACCTAAAAATTGGCTGACGAGAATACGCAGCAAACTTGTTGTTCCACCGGCACGGCCAGTGAAAATACGCGTCAGGGCACGCACAGCCTCAATCTTGGCCCGCTCATCGACAAAAAGCCCTACAGTCCAGTTGCCCCGCGACATCAAGCCGGGGATTTCCATCACCAAGCCAACGTTCAAACCGCTCAAGTTGGTTTTGTCGTGATATCCGTCGCTAATATGAACGCCTACCCAGGTTTGGCAATAGCCCTCTGTCGGCGGATGCTCACCCAGAGACAGCACACACGGACAAAAAATCGTGCAGCTGCAGCTTAAGATCAGCTCTCCACGCAGTTTCCAGGGTTTTGCCACCAGCACTCCTAACGGGTTTACAGCGACGTCTCAAACGCCAATATCCTCGTCAAGCTACTGTTTGTTACAATTCCAGGCTTGCCGGCTCGATCAGGATCATGACCGCGATGGCTACCAGGGCCAGTGCGCTTGCATACTGCGGCCACTTGCCTCGGGTAAGTTTCTCAACACACATCAATATGGTCAGTACCGCCATGCACACGATATTCATGGTCCCTGCCGCAAACATGAGCAACATCAGTGCCCAGCAACAACCCAAACAGGTCACGCCCTCGTGAAGCCCCATTCTATATACCCCAATCAGGCGATCGGACCAACTGCTAAAAAAGACAGACATCGGGTTACGGCAATGATAAAGACACGCATATTTGAGACGGCTCACCTGAAACGCGGCGGCAATCAGCAGCAGACAAACGGCAAGAACATGACCCGGGAGCGCCGCCTCCATATTCAGCAGGCTCGCACGCATCAAGCCGGTCTGTAACGCAGCGGCAAAGATGGCAAAAGCCCCCCAAACCGTCAGGTAGCCCGCAGCCAAAACAAAAACAGGAACCGTTTTCCGTCCCCTGGCACGCGAAGCAACCGCAATATCCTGATAAGCGCACAGCATTGGCACCGCAGCCGGAAGCATCATGGCAAAGATCATGGCGATCCACATGGGCAAAAGCGTGAGAAAATGCGCCCCGGGGTGCAAAATCAATGATGCCGATTCATCATGAAAATGCATATCATGCCCCATCTGGTGATGGTGATTAACGCCCGTGCCCTCCGCACTCCCGGAAAAAAGAAATGAAGGATAAAAGTTCACTAACCCGTCACGCCAGGTCTGAGGCAACAGGCCAAGCAAATCCATGCCCGGGCCCAACGCCCTCAGCTCCTGTTTTGCGCCCTGGGCACTCTCCAACGCCATGGCCAACAAGACGATCCAGGCATAAAAGATTGCGAACCCGCAAACCGCAAGAACAGCGATCCTGATCCGACGTTCGGCAGCGCCAATGGGGGTTACGGGAGGGCCCACATGATCTCCAATAATACCAGCGGTATTGGCTTTATAGACACGCCGACTGGTGTACCGCCTTGATAACATACTTGCTTGACGCTAATCCATGAGTCATTGGTAAGGACCCTTGGTATAATTGGGGGATATTGCCTTTGCGCTATTCTCCAATAGTCGTCATAACGCCTTGTTTGTCAAGGACGTTTAATAGAGGGTGGGATGTGCGGCCTCTTGACAAAAAGGTCCGGGCGCTACAATCTCAGCGCGATTTTGCTGCCGCCGGCTGCGGTTTCGTGACCTTTGAAACCTGCTGTAGCGGATCATGGAAAGGATCGCACCATGGAACACTTTACGCCGATTTCAGCGTCCATTGGCGGCGCTTTGATTGGTCTTTCAGCCCTGATCATGTGGTTGGGTCTTGGGCGGGTGGCAGGGGTTTCCGGGATGCTGGGGGGCCTGCTACCGCCACGCGGCACGTCGAACCTGTGGCGTTCAGGGTTTCTGATCGGCCTGCCGCTTGGGGCCCTGGGCGCCCGTGTGTTGACCGAAGGGATCGGTGCTCTTGACGTTACGCCGCGCCTTGAGGGCGGCCTGCTTGCGATCATTGTGGCCGGACTGCTTGTGGGGTACGGCACCCGCCTTGGCAGTGGCTGCACCTCCGGTCACGGGATATGCGGCCTGGCACGGTTGTCGGCGCGCTCAGGGGTGGCCGTGGTTATTTTCTTCGTCACCGCAGTCGTGACTGTTTTTGTTGTCAGGCACGTTTTGTCATGAAAGCCCCATCCCCGCAAACGTCCTTCACCCGTATCGGACACCATGGTGCCGTAGAATTTGCCATCGCCACTGCCGCAGGTTGTGTTTTCGGCATCGGCCTTTACATTTCCGCCATGGTTGACGCTCAGAAAGTCCTCAGCTTTCTCGATATAGCGGCAATTTCGAGCGGCGGCTGGGATCCGTCTTTAGCGTTTGTCATGGGTGCCGGATTGCTGGTTTCCATGATCGGCCATCGCTTGTCGGCAAGGCGTGATGCGCCTTTGTTTGACCATATGTTTCGCCTGCCAAGCACCAGCGAACTGGATCGACCCCTTGTTTTGGGTGCGATCATCTTCGGGGTGGGTTGGGGATTATCCGGAATTTGTCCAGGCCCGGCCCTCGCCAATCTCGCCCTGTTGCCTGAACAAGCGATTTTCTTTGTCATTTCCATGGGTGTGGGTTCGTATGCTGCCTATCTGACCGGCAAAACAGCAAAGGACTCTGACGGATGATGGCGTCGCGGGAACTCAAGGTAAACGTGGCGATTGTCGGTGGGGGACCAACAGGGTGCATCGCGGCGCGGCTTTTTGCTGACGCGGGGTTTTCTGTTGCCCTGATTGCGCCCGCCGAGGGGCGCGCGGTTGATCATCGTACCACGGCGCTCCTGCACACGAGTTGGTGCATGATCCGAGCCCTGGGCCTTGACGCGCGTATTGGAGAGGCGGCACAGCCCTTGCGCGCCATTCGTTTGATTGATGATACGGAATCGTTGCTTCGGGCCCCCGAAACCGTGTTCCTAGCGCGAGAGATTGGTCTTGACGCCTTTGGTTACAATGTTCCCAACCAGGTTCTGATTGCGGCTTTAGGGGTTGAGAGCGCTAACGTGGAACGCCTTTACGCTATATGCACAGACGTGGCGCTTTCGCCCAGCGGCTGCCTTGTCGAGACAACCGCCGGGCCGGTGCACGCCGCGCTCGTCGTCGGCGCCGATGGTCGTGACAGTCTGGTGCGTGACAGGGCGGGGATTAAGGTCACCCAAAAGACTGCTCAACAGGCGGCGCTGGTTACTACCCTCACCCATTCGGCTTCCCATGAGGACACATCGGTGGAGTTTCACACGCGCACGGGACCCTACACACTGGTACCTGTGAGCCAAAACAAAAGCGCGGTTGTGTGTGTGGTTGGTCTGGAGCAGGCCAAACAGCTTTCGGCGCTGACACCTGAGCAACTGGCGCGCGAATGTGAGCGCCGCTCTCACTGGATATTCGGATCGATCACGCACTGCACGGGCGGTTTTGTGTTTCCTTTGCGCGGCCTGCTGGCCGCGCGCATGGCGGGTCAGCGCACGGCTTTGGTTGGTGAGGCCGCACATGTCATCCCCCCTATTGGCGCGCAAGGGCTAAACCTGGGCCTGCGCGATGTGGCGCATCTGGTGGAAATTGCGACCCATGCGCGCGAGCGCGGCGAAGACATCGGCGCGCCCCCAGTTTTGGCGCGGTATATGCAATCCCGCGCCATGGATGTGCGCATGCGCGCGGTGGGTGTTGATTGGTTGAACCGTTCCCTTTTGACGGACTTTTTCCCCGCGCATATGGCCCGCGCTGGTGGTTTGGCGGCAATCACGGCCATTCCCCCCTTGCGCCGTCTGCTCATGCGCGCTGGGTTAGCTCCGCCAACGGGACTGCCACGGATTATGCGCGAGAGCCATGACGAAAACCATGACGAGAACCATGACAAAGGCCACGCGGCATGACATCTCCCAACCGCAAGCGCAAGCGCAACCGCAAAGCGCTATTCATCAACCAGACGGGCACCGCTTTCAGGGTTAAAAAGATGAACGTGACCTGCATCCACGGACAGGCGGATTTCTTCCTGCGCCCCCAAGCTCCGATGCACCCCGGGCAGACTGGCAACAAACCCCAGGCGGGATTCGCCTAATTCCCCATGCAGGAGCGTATTGGCGCCAAGCGGCTCACTGGCGCTCACATGCAAAACAAGCGGCCCTTGCGGGTCATGGCGCACATGTTCCGGGCGAATGCCCACACTGACCGGGCCTTGCGCAGCGGCCTGCACAGCAATGGCCATATCACCCCTCAACCGCACGCTGCCTGCTCCATCAGCCTCTCCGGCAAGCACATTCATTGACGGGCTGCCAATAAATTGGGCCGCAAAGCGCGTCTGGGGGCGCTCGTAGACATCAAGCGGTGTCCCTATTTGCTCCGCACGTCCGCCGTTCATGACAATCATCCGGTCGGCCATGGTCATGGCCTCAACCTGATCATGGGTAACGTACAGGGCCGTCACCCCGAGCTTGGCCTGAAGCGCTTTGATTTCAAAGCGCATCTGGACCCTAAGGCCGGCGTCCAGGTTGGAAAGCGGCTCGTCAAACAGGAATACCGCAGGCTCGCGCACGATCGCTCGCCCCATGGCAACCCGTTGCCGCTGACCGCCGGAAAGCTGGCGCGGACGCCGGTCCAAATACGCCTCGAGTTGTAACAGGCGGGCAGCCTCCTGGACCCTTTTGCTGATTTGCGCACGGTCCATGCCAGAGATCTTCAGCCCATAGGCCATATTGTTAAATACACTCATATGCGGATAAAGCGCATAATTTTGAAACACCATGGCAATGTTGCGGTCCATGGGCTCCTTGTCATTCACCCGTTCCCCGTCAATAAAGATATCCCCTCCACTCAGCGTCTCCAGCCCCGCCACGAGACGCAAAAGGGTTGACTTGCCGCATCCCGAAGGGCCGACAATCACAATGAATTCCCCGTCATCAATGGTTACGCTGACCCCGTGAATGACCCGGGTCGAGCCAAAGTCCTTGATGATATTATCGAGTGCTACAGTAGCCATGGCGCTTTGTTCCCCTGGAGCGTGTCATGTACACGCTCTATTTATTTTTCGCTGTCGACAAGCCCTCGAATAAAGAGCTTTTGCATGCATACGACCACCAGAACCGGTGGCACCATAGCCAGGATCGAAGTCGCCATAATCACCGGCCAATCCGCGGTATCATCGCCGGAGGGAAACATCTGCTTGATCCCCATCACAATCGTATTCATCTGCGGATCCGTAGTAATCAGCAGCGGCCACAAATACTGGTTCCACCCGTAAATGAACAGAATGACAAAGAGCGCTGCAATATTGGTGCGACTCATGGGTAGGAGAATGTCGAAAAAGAACCGCATGGGCCGTGCCCCATCCACCCGCGCGGCCTCAGCAAGCTCGTCAGGAATGGTAAGAAAGAACTGGCGAAACAAAAACGTCGCCGTGGCTGAAGCAATAAGCGGTAGAATGAGACCCGAATAGGAATTCAGCATACCAAACCGCGCGACCACTTCATAAGTCGGCACGATGCGCACCTCCACCGGCAGCATCAGGGTGAGAAAGATAAGCCAAAAAAACAACCTACGGCCAGGAAAGCGAAAGTATACTATGGCAAACGCCGACAACAGGGAAATGACGATCTTGCCAAGAGCAATGCCAATCGCCATGATCGCCGAATTCACCAGCATCAGCCCAACGGGAGCGTTGATGCCGGCGACAAGAGCTCTGGTGTAGTTTTCGATCAGGTGCCCTCCGGGCCACACGGGCATGGGAGGAGAGACGATCTGGTCCTGGGTGACGCTCGAGGCAACAAACGCCAACCAAATGGGAAAGAACAGTATCATCACCCCCAGGATCAGCACCGCATGGGTGAACCACAGCCCGGCCCCGCGCTTTTCAACCATACCCGATCCCGAAGTGCGCAAAGACGACATCAATAATGGACCCTGCGTTCGATGAATTTGAACTGAATGATGGTCAAAGCCCCGACGACAACGAGCAGGATCACTGACTGCGCCGCCGATGACCCAAGATCCTGCCCAACGAAACCGTCAGCATAGACCTTGTAAACGAGGATGGTCGTGGCCTGCTGCGGGCCGCCGCTGGTAATGGTGTGAATGACGCCGAAGGTTTCAAAAAAGGCGTACACGACATTGACCACCGCCAGGAAAAACGTGGTCGGCGAGAGAAGCGGAAATACGATCGTCCAGAAACGCCGGAAGAATCGGGCTCCATCAATGGCCGCCGCTTCGATAACAGAGCGCGGTATCGCCTGAAGGCCTGCCAGGAAAAACAAAAAATTGTAACTCACCCGCCCCCACGAGGAAGCCACCACAACAAGCCCCATCGCCTCCCCCTGGTTCAGCACATGGTTCCAGTCATAGCCAAGCACCCCCAAATACCAGGCAACAACCCCCACCCTGGTGTTGAACATGAAAAGCCATAGCACTCCAGCCACCGCGGGCGCCACCGCATAGGGCCAGATCAACAATGTGCGATAGGTGCCCGACCCCCTGATCAGCCGGTCAGCAAGGACTGCCAGACAAAGGGCAACTCCCATGGAGACAAGGGTTACCAACCCGGAGAACACTGCCGTTGTCCAAAACGAGGCGCGGTAATAGGAATCGCCAAACAGATACGCAAAATTGCCCAGGCCTACAAATTGAGACTTAAGTCCAAACGGGTCAGGAATAAACAGGGCCTGCCACACAGCCTGCCCCGCCGGATAGAAAAAGAACAGGCCGGAAATAATCACCTGCGGCGCAAGCAGAGCCAGCGGCAACAGCCATCCACCAAAAATAACGCGCTTTTCCATAGATCAATACCAGCGGTATTGGCTTTATATACACGCCGACTGGTGTACTGCCTTGATAACATACTTGCTTGACGCTAAGCCATGAGTCATTGTTAAAGACCCTTGGTATAAGAACGTTGACCAGTTTACGGAATTGGGGTCGGCAAGGGAAAAATGCTCCATCCCCTCTCCCTTGCCGCGCTCCGTTTATGCGCCTCCCGCATTGGCGACTATCGCCGGACGAGAGGCATCGGCGCTACCGATTGGCCTGCTCAAATCGGCGCAACAGCCCATTGCCTCGGGTTACGGCAGCATCAAGAGCCGTCTGGGCGTCTTTTTTTCCGGACCATACCGCCTCCAGCTCTTCATCAATAATGGCCCGAATCTGATCAAACGAACCCAGTCGCAGCCCCTTGGAGTTACCCGTCGGTGCCTTGCTGGTCATTTGCATGCCGGCAATTTCGGTTCCCGGGTTGGCTTGGTAAAAGCCCTCAGCCTTGGTTTGTTCAGCGGCCGCCAGGGTGATCGGTAGATAACCCGTGTTCTGGTGCCACTTTGCCTGGATGTCCGAGCTGGACAAGAAGGCGAGAAACGCCCCGACGCCCTTGTACTCCTCGGTCGAATGACCTGCCATCACCCATAAGGAGGCGCCGCCGATGATCGTGTTCTGGGGGGCCCCCTCGACCGTTGACCAATAGGGCAAGGGGCGGATTTCGAAAGCAAACTTGGCTTCAGCCTTCACACCGGCATAGCCCGCGGATGACTCGGTAAACAAGGCACACTCACCACCGCGGAAGTTCGCGCCACCTTCATTGCGCCGACCTGCATACATGAATCTGCCATCCTTGGCCCACTCGCCCATGGTCTGGATGTGCTTGACCTGAACCGGGCCGTTAAAGGCCAGCTCTGTGCCCAGGCCGCCAAAACCGTTCTCCAAAGTTGCGAAAGGAACATTGTGATACGCCGACAGGTTTTCCAGATGGACCCAGCTTTGCCAAGCCGTTGTGAGGGGGCAGCCTATGCCCGCGGCTTTTAGTTTGTCGAGCGCGGCTCCAACGTTCTCCCATGTTGATAAATCCATATCCGGATCCAGTCCGGCCTTTTCGAACAGGTCCCGATTCACGTAAAGAACCGGCGTGGACGAATTATAGGGGAGCGACAGCATCCGCCCGTCGGTTGTCGTATAATACCCCTTGACCGGGCCCAGATAGGCCTCTGGATCAAAGGGGGCGCCCGCTTCAGCCATCACTTCATAAACCGGCCTGATGGCGCCTTTGGCAGACATCATCGTGGCGGTTCCCACTTCAAAAACCATCAACAGGTGCGGCTGCTCGCCGGCGCGAAATGCGGCTATACCGGCGTTCAGCGTCTCGGAGTAATTGCCCTTGTGTGATTGCACGACCACGTAATCGCTTTGGCTGGCATTAAACGTTTTGACCTGCTCAGCCAGTAAATCTCCCAAACGTCCAGTAAAGGCGTGCCACCAACGGATTTCTGTCTGGGCGCTGGCAGGGCCGCTCAAAGCGGTTGATACGAATACCGTGGCCAGGGCTCCCAGCACCAGCGGCAAAAAGGCTCTCCTCTCGACTTTAGCTTTGTTTTTCATAGGATCCTCCCTTGGTTGTCACAATTGACGTCACTCTCAAACTATGATCTCTTCATGACGAGACAATGAAGCGCCTTCACTCTATCCGTCATGGTGCATTGAATCAATGCCTCGTTGCGGTTAGATTTGGACTTTCAATAGGTTGTCCATTCGATCCCTGCTATGGGTTTGCGCACACAGACAACATCTCTCTATAGCACAGATAACATCTCTCTATGATAATGAACATAGCGAAATCTCTAATCGTACTGTGCGGCCTGTTGTTTCTTGTCAGTTGCGACAGGGAGCGTACCGCCACCGGACCCACCCCGCGGGTTCATACGCAGCCGCTGATTATCACCACGGCGAGCCGCGAGCACGCTTATACGATTGAGGTCGCTGACACGCAGCCCCTTCGCAGGCAAGGGCTCATGTTTCGCCACACCATGGCGCACGATCACGGCATGCTGTTTATCTATCCACGCTCACAGCCGGTTTCCATGTGGATGCGCAACACCTATCTTGGGCTCGACATGGTATTTATTCGCGACGACGGTGTGGTGCATCATGTTCACCACCAGGCTGAACCCCTGTCGGAGGCGACGATTTCGTCACGCGGGCCGGTGCGGGCGGTGCTTGAACTTGTTGCCGGTGAGGCCCTGCGCATCGGTTTGCGCCCAGGGGATCGGGTGAGTCATCCCGCGTTGACGGCATCCAATTAGGGGCTGATCACCGTTATCGCCCTGGGCTGCAAATCTTTGTTTACAGATTTGTGCAAGAAGGCTAGAACTGGCCCTGTCGGGGTATAGCTCAGCCTGGTAGAGCACTGGTTTTGGGAACCAGGGGTCGCAAGTTCGAATCCTGCTGCCCCGACCATCTTTCATGATATTGACAAAGATCGCCAGCACAAAGTTGATTTGAGGCGCATGATGCCTGAATTGCAAGCGCGCATTTACCGTCCCGCCAAGACCGCCATGCAGTCGGGACAACGCAAAGCTGCCCGTTGGATCCTTGAATATGAGCCCCGGTCGCGGCCACCCATTGATCCGTTGATGGGATGGGCTGGCTCGTCGGACACAACGGGGCAGATTCGGCTGACATTTTCCTCCCGCCAGGAGGCCGAGGCCTACGCACGTCGGCGCAATCTGAACTACGTTATTGTCGACAAGCCTGCCCGCAAGCGCCATATTGTTTCTTATTCGGACAACTTCCGGTTCGACCGCAAGGTCCCCTGGACACATTAGATCAGCATGGGTTTTGGTGTACCCATGCTGAGCTAACGCGGCAAATAAACGCCGAAGGCTACAACAAGCCATTGCGCTGAAAACTACGAAAACAATATCTTATGCGTGGTTACTTCGCTATCGGTACGGAACGCCTTTCGAAGCCCTTGAACTTCGGTAATCTCATGCGTTCAGCGCATGCCTTTGGCGCCAGTTTTGTTTTTACCATCGCAGCAACAAAAGAAGTTTTACGGCCTCGCTCGGACACGTCGAAGAGCGTCAATCATCTGCCTCTTTATTGTTGGAACCATGTTGATGCCATGCAGTTGCCGCGCGGGTGTAAGCTTGTGGGTATCGAGTTTATCGACGACGCCATCGACCTACCCCAATTTCACCATCCCATCGCTGCGGCTTATGTCCTGGGTCCCGAGCTTGGCTCATTGTCTCCACCTCTTGTTGAACGGTGCGACTATTTGGTCAAAATCCCCACCACATTTTGCATCAATGTGGCGACGGCGGGCGCCATTGTCATGTATGACCGCTTGCGCGCACGCTCGCACCGCACACCATGGAGCCCTGCGCCAGACCTATGAGAACCTCTACCCGCCCGAGCTGCTCTACTTACGACTTGGCCAGCCCGTCAATGGGGCAATGGAGAGACTCAGCCCGCGCCGGCGGCCCCCGCAGCCGCACGCCAAAGTCTTGCCGTCTTTGCCTGTCACGCAGATTGATCCTCCAGCCGACATGCGCTATTATGCCACGGTTGTTGCGACATTAGAGCGTGTCATGTCTTAATGAAATCAGCAAGGAGATTACGTACCCATGCTATCCAGTCGCGCCCATGTGCGTCACGTTTCTTCACGAATTCATAACCCTGTTTGGGTAAGCAAGATGCAAACAAAATTGGTTAACTCCCTGACAACAGTGTGTGATATGTGCATGACCCGACGGCCTCAGCATTTTCAAGTCGATGTTTCATCGCAGCGTTCGCAAGCGCGTTCCTTCCCTGGCCCGCACGACCGGTTATACCGAAGTCGCTTTTTCAAATCAGGCGCTTTGAACATAACCAGGCTTGCCATAGTGGCTGCGTTTGTCGGCGTTTTTGCCGGCATGGCAGCACCGGTGTTTGCTCAGACAGCAAACCGCCAGGGTTTGGGACAATTCAGCGACTGGGGTGCGTACACAGCCAATATCGATGGCGCCAAGACCTGCTATGTGGTCTCCCAACCCAAGGACAGTGCGCCAAAAGGGGTCAACCGCGACCCGGTTCTGTTTTTTATCACCCGTCGCCCTTCAGAGAACGTTGCCAGCGAAGCCAGCATCCTTATCGGCTATCCGTTCAGAGAAGGCGCCCCCGCCAGCATTGAGGTCGGTGATCAAAAGTATATTCTTCATACAGTCAAGGATCATGCTTGGCTTGAGAATGGAGGTGATGAGGCCAAGCTTGTCACAGCCATGAAGGCCGGATCGACGATGGTCGTCAAGGGAACCTCATCACGCGGCACCAACACCCGCGATCGTTATTCCTTAATCGGCGTCACCGCCGCGTTGGAGGCCATCGAAAAGGCCTGCCAAATCACCGCGGCGGACAAGAACGCCAATACCGGAGGCTAAACGCAGCACGCCTGGAGCGGGTGTTGCCTGAACACCGCGACCTGTTGACCTACGCCCTGAAGAGCCCAATCTATGACGTCAACAGCCCTTATCCGCAATCGCCTCCCAGATGCGCAACCCGCTCAGCCGGACAACCCCGGCTTGCCCTGCCTCATTGGCCTCGATCGCGACCAGCTTGCCAATTATCTGCGCACCCTCGACACGGTTCCTGAGCGCCAGATCAACATGCGGGTCAATCAGTTATGGCGCTGGCTTTATATTCATGGCAAGGACAACTTTTCCTCTATGACCGACATCTCGGATGGCTTGCGGGAGCAGTTGGCCGCAACGGCGTCCATTGCCAGGCCTGAGGTCGCTACCCTGCAGGTCTCACGCGATGGCACACGCAAATGGCTGCTGCGTTTCCCGGCAAACGGCAAGAGCGACCGCCCCGTCGAAATTGAGACGGTTTATATTCCAAGCGAGGATCGCGGCACCCTGTGTATTTCGTCCCAGGTCGGCTGCACGTTGAACTGCACATTTTGCCACACCGGGACCCAGCGTCTCGTGCGCAACCTAACCCCGGACGAGATTATCGCACAAATTCTTGTGGCCCGCGATGCGCTTGACGACCTCTCTTCGCAACAACGCGACACCCACAACCCTGGCCCTGTGCATGACCATGCCTATCCGGCCACGGGGCGGCGCATCTCCAATATTGTCCTCATGGGGATGGGAGAGCCTCTTTATAATTTTGACAATGTCGCGCGTGCCGTGCGCATCGCTTTGGACCAGGACGGGATGAATTTCTCGCGCCGACGTGTAACGCTGTCCACGGCTGGCGTTGTTCCGATGATCGCACGGGCCGGTCATGAGATGGGCGTCATGCTGGCCATTTCCCTGCATGCTGTGCACGATGACATTCGCAACGAATTGGTGCCCTTGAACAGGAAATACCCCATCGCACAACTGCTGGAGGCGTGTAGAAGCTATCCCGGGCTCTCCAACGCCAAGCGGATCACCTTTGAATATGTTATGCTCAAGGGGATCAACGACAGCCTTGGCGATGCGCGCGAACTGGTTCGGCTGCTCGCGGGAATTCCCGCCAAGATCAACCTCATTCCGTTTAATCCCTGGCCGGGAAGCGCCCACGTGTGCTCCGATTGGGAAACCATCGAGGCGTTTGCCGAGGTGGTTAACCGTGCCGGCTACGCCAGCCCGATCCGCATGCCCCGAGGCCGCGATATTTTTGCCGCCTGCGGACAGCTCAAGTCGGCGTCGCAGCGCCACCGCCACAAGCCCGCCAAACAATCGAAGCCAGGTCCTGGCAAGCCCCAAATCTTATAAGCCGTCAAAGATTCCCCTGACACGCTCTAACCGGGCATCACCAGCCCGCTCCCCTTGCCCAACCACCCATAAATGGTACCCTGGGGTGGTTGGGCCCAAAGCTGTAAAAGGGAGCGGGCTGGTGATGCCCGATTAATACCAGCGGTATTGGCTTTATAGACAAGATATACACGATATACACGCCGGTTGGTGTACGGCCTTGATAACACACCTCCTTGACGCTAACGCATGAGCCCTTGTCAAGGGCCCTTGGCCTTATACCGTCCCTCCGAGGGAGCCTTCCAATTCAGCCAGTTCCTGACCGCCGGCCATCATCTCCTGCAACTCCTCAGCTGAAATCTCCCCCCGCTCTGCCGTGCCCAGGGTCTTGCCGCGGTTGAGCACCGTAAACCGATCGCCAACGGCAAGGGCATGGCGCACATTGTGAGAGATGAACACGACCCCGATACCCTTTTTTCGCACCTTGTCGATAGTCGCCAGCACATTGGAGGTCTGACGCACCCCAAGTGCCGATGTGGGCTCGTCGAGGATCAATATCTTGGCGCCAAAGTGAACCGCCCGGGCGATCGCCACTGTTTGCCGCTCGCCCCCTGACAGGGTTCCCACAGCCTGGTCCGGCTCGCGCAACGCAATGCCCATGCGCGCCATTTCCTCCATGGTGACCGCATTGGCCTTATCGAAGTCCATCACTTTGAGCGGGCCGATGCGTTTTTTGGGCTCTCGCCCCATCCAGAAATTGCGCGTAACCGACATCAGTGGGATCATCGCCAGATCTTGATAAACGGTGGCGATGCCCGCTTCAATGGCATCACGGGCGCTGGCGAAAGTCACTTCCCGTCCGTCCATATGGATAGAGCCCTTGGTGGGAGCATGAACCCCCGACATGGTCTTGATGAAGGTCGATTTGCCCGCGCCATTGTCCCCGAGCAAACAGTGACACTCCGCTTCATTGACCGTTAACGAGACCCCGGCAAGGGCGATAACGGAACCAAAGTGTTTTTCTATGTTGCGTAATTCAATCAGCGGTTCGCTCATCCTAATGCTCCCCTGTGATAATGCGGCGAATATAAGTGTTGAGAATGACTGCCAATAATAGGATGCCTCCTAAGAACACCCTGAATAACGAGCTCTCCACGCCAGCAAAAAACAAACCCTGTTGCACAACGCCAAAGATCAACGCGCCAAGCGCTGCGCCAATAACGGATCCATAGCCCCCTGTGAGCAGGGCACCGCCGATTACCACCGATATGATCGCTTCAAATTCCTTCAAAACCCCCCGGTCCGCGGCCGCTGAGCCAAACTCCATGACCTGGCACGTGGCAAAAACCGTCGCGCAAAATGCCGTAAACATGAACATCAGGATTTTAACCCGCCGCACCGGTACACCTGAATAGCTTGCTGCCTGGGCGTTGCCCCCTGAGGCAAAAATCCAGTTTCCGAATTGGGTGCGCGTTAACAGGATGTGCGCGAAAATAACCAATACAATGGCCCAGACAATAAGCATGGGAATGCCATCAACCACCGGCTGTCCGGCGCGGTTGCCGGCAACAAACGTACCGATAATCCCCTGATCGGCAAGCCACACGAACAGGCCTTGAAGAACTTTGCCGCCAAAAAGACCTGCCAACCAGTCTCCCTGGGCCGCATCACGCACGCCGCCAATAATGGTCTTATTGGTGGTGCTGATGGCCACAAAAATGGTCAGTCCGCGCAATATGTACAAAAATGCCAACGTGACAATAAATGAGGGAAGCCCGGTTTTGATCACCAGATAGCCATTCAGATAACCGATCGCCAAGGCCACCACAAAGGCGGTTATAATGGCGACCCACATGGGAAACCCGTAAGTGACCGACATCAGGGCAATGACAATGCCGGAAAACCCGATCATCGAACCCACGGAAAGGTCAAACTCACCGGCGATCATCAACAGGCAGGCGCCTACCGCGATAATGGTGAACTGAGCCGCAACCGTACCCCAATTCATGACCCCTTCGGCGGAAAACATCCCAGAGTCCCGCGCGACCAGCAAAAAGAACACAAAAACCAGAATGACGCCGGTGATTGAGCCCAATTCAGGCCGGATCATGGCCTTACGGAGCCGAGAAATCTCCTTGATGCGCTCATCTTTCACCGCTGCCTGGGCGGCTTCAGTTTCCGGGGTTGTTACGTTTTCATCAGACATAAGCTCCTCCTCTATGGGGCTTGCCAGGGGATCTTGCCGGTCCAACCTGCGGCGTGAAGGAAAGCGTTTTATACCAGCGGTATGGGCTTTATGTACACGCCGACTGGTGTACTGCCTTGATAACACACCTTTTTGACGCTAATCCATGAGTCATTGTCAACGGCCCTTGGTATTAATCAGCAGGCGATGGACCGCATGCACTTATTTAAGATTACCCAGATACTCAGGGCCGATTGTGCAACAGCAAGCCCTGACCAATGCATGAATCAATCCATGCAGGTACCGTAATTCCAGGCCGAAGCGATTGGCTAATTGGTGCCGGACAACGATGCCAGTGATAAAGACCTCGTGCTGGTGCGCTATGCACCCGTCGCCATTGCCGCTGTTCGACACCTGGAGCGTTCTGCATCAGATAGCTTACTCTGGTAGGCAGCCCAATGCGAAAACGCCCAAAGCGCCCTGCTCACCAAGGGCAAGCCATCCCTGCAATCAACGGTATTCTCCAGCGTATTTTTCAACCAGAGCCAAAGCGTCCTTGGTCACAAAGCCGGGACCGGAATTAATGTTATTGCCGGGCAGAACCCCAAAACGCTTATAGTTGGCAAGCACGATCACCGGCAGGTAGGCCTGCAGGAAGGGTTGCTGATCAATGCCCCATTTGATGGTCCCATCCTTAATCCCCTTGACAATCTCGGTTCCCAGATCGAAGGTGCCAAAGTAAATGCTGCCGGCCATGCCATTTTCCTTCAACGCTTCGATGGTGGGATCTGCGGATGTAGGCCCGAGGGTCAGGACCGCGTCGGTGTTCGGGTTTGCCGCCAAATAGGCTTTGACCTTGTTTTTGATTTCAGCCGGATCCTGGCCGCTGTCGATCATTGAGCTGCCGAGCTCAACACCAAGTCCGTCGGCAAAGCCGCGGCAGCGCTCCCCCACAACCGGGTTCGACACCACATGGTTGACGCACAAAAATGACTTGACCCCGTCACGCTTTGCACGCTGACCCGCGGCAAGACCTGCGTCATATTCCGGTTGTCCAATGTACATCAAAGCCCCGACCTCGGCAGCTTGCTCGGGTGTACCGGAATTAATAATGATCACCGCAATACCCTTGGCCACGGCATTGCTGATGGGGCCACTGAGAACGTCCGGATCGGCAAGCGTGGTGATAATGCCGTCCGGGTTTGAAGCGGCGGCCTGTTCGATAATGCGCGCCATATCGCCAATGTCGCCTGTTGCCGGGTTGCGATATTCGACGTCTACACCTACTTGCTGACCGGCAAGCGCGAGGCCGTTCTTTATTGTGTTCCACCAAGAGTCCGAATCCGGAGCATGGCTGACAAGAATGATCTTCTCGCCTTCCGCCATACCGGAGCTGACGCTCCCAGCCAATGGAGCCAAGGCTGCGATCGCAGCTATCGTGAGGGTTTTCAAGTACTTTTTCATCATTTGTCCTCCCAAATTAACGCGTAAAGAGAGTGTTGTTCTCGGTCAAATCCACGTGGTAGCGGGTATAGTAGCCTAGAAGATCACATTTTGCAACCGGTTGCAAGAAGTTCTTTTTGTCTTTACACTGACGCCAAAATCGGTCACGTCAATATAAACACAATACCAGGGGTCCTTGCCAAGGGCTCATGCATTAGCGTCAAAAGCGTGTGTTATCAAGGCCATAACGCTGGTAGCTGGTATAAGCCACGTCGCCGCAACACAGAAAACCATCTTTAGCCATGGCAATAACCCTAAAGGAGGTCGCGCAACGGGCCGGGGTATCACGCTCCGCGGTCTCTCGCGCCTATACCGACGGCGCCAGCATCTCCAAGGCCACGCGCGAAAAAGTGGAGAAGGCGGCGCGCGAACTGGGCTACAGACCAAGCCTGATTGCCCGCAGCTTGGCGACCAATCGCACCAAACTCATCGGGCTCATTGCCAACAATTTTCAAAATCCGATTTTTCTTGAGGTGTTCGATCTTTATACCCAGGCGTTGCAGGCGCGCGGGCTTCGCCCCTTGCTGGTCAACTTGACCCACGAGACCGATCCGGAAAATTCGGTTCAGATGCTACGTCAATACAGTGTCGATGGGGTTATCGTCGCCACCTCAACCCTGCCACCCTATTTTGCCAAGGCCTTTCGCGACGCCCATCTGCCTGTGGTTCACGCCTTTGGCCGCCTGGAAGCCGGGGGCCCCGTGCATGTGGTCGGTATCGATAACCAGGCCGCGGGAGACATGGCCGCCGCAACGCTTTTGCGACACAAATATCGGCGCGTCGCGTTTATGGGGGGGCCGGAGACCGCCACTTCCACTCAGGACCGCGCATCGGGATTCCTGCGTCATCTTAAGAGCGCGGGATTTCCTGCCGCTGACGTACGCTACGCCCCCGCCTACGGATATCAAGCCGGTCGGGATACCATGGCGGCCCTGCTGGCGGAGACTTCTATTGAGGCCGTCTTTTGCGGCGATGATCTGATCTGCATGGGGGCCATGGACGAAGCGCGCCAGTCAGGCCTGCGCATCCCCGAAGATATTGGCGTTTTGGGCTTTAACGACATGGCTATGGCCCAGTGGTCGGCCTACGATCTGACCACCATCCACCAGCCTACTCGCGATATTATCAAGAGCTCAATCGAGTTGATTGTGGCGCTGGTGGAGGAGCCTGACCGTGCGACGGAGACCCGCATTTTTCCCTGTACTGTCGTTGAGCGAGGCACTTTGCGGGCGCCAGATTGACCAACACCGCTGGTATTATGCTTTTTCGGCCGGTGGTGGTTTACCAGGTGACGCGGCCTCCGATTTTGCCGTTAAAGCCCTTGACCCGGCCTCCGAACCGATAGGCCGCGTCAAAGAAGGCGGTCATTCCCAGGGAACTGGCCTGGCCGCCAATGCCGACTTCCGTGTAGTTTCCGATAAAACTGTCACTGATGCGCGTATCTACGAGGGTTACCTTCGAGTCGCCGTTGGTTTCCACGGTATGAGAGCCGCTGAAATAAATTTTGTAATCCATTTCATCAATCAGCAGTCCGTGGTAACCCACACGCGCACCGCCGCGAGCCTGAATCGAATAGTCATCATCAATAGAAACCCGCTGCGCCCCGTTGGAAAAGCCGTCGGTATCGGTTTGCACAACGGACAATCGCACCGAGGGCTCGAAGAATATATCCCGGCCCGCGGGCTTGAGATAGGCACCTGCGGTCGCGCTGAGGCCCATGGCGAGAACATCGGCGCTTTCATCCTTACCATAGTTTTCATCGAATTCCGCGGTGATCCAGTCGGCCTTGGCCAGAATACCTGCATAAAACGGGCCATAGTAATAGTTCAGATAGGCCCCGAAATTGTGACCCGAATAGGTTATTTTGGTTTTGGTGACATCCATCTCCAGGGTCGAATGGATAAAGCCGCCCGTAACACCGGCAACCAACGTGCCGGGTATGCTGCGGCCCTCATGCACCGACAGCGCCACGCCGCCCTGCAGACCAGTAATCACCTGATCACCGCTCACCCCGCCACTGGAGTTCAGGTCATGAAGCGCCCCATGGGCGCTCAGCCACAGGGCAGAGCGCACGTCGCACCCGCGACCATCATTGTAGAGTCGGCCCCCACCCCCTGACCGATCTCCAAGATTGCCTGAAGCGTGGGGCGACAGCAGCACGTCATCACCATAGCGGAAGCCGCGATTGTGGCAGTTGAGGATATCCGGGTCCGCGGACCACGCATGCCAGGGCAGGTTTGAGGCGTGCCAGAGCTCCTGGGCACCGACGGCGATCATCGGCAACTCTTCCGCCAATGGATTGAGCTGCCCGCGCAACGCCCAGATGTCGTCGTTCAGCCGCAGGTAATAGTCGTAAAAGCCGTCACGCAGGTAATCCACCGAGAGCTTGAAATCATCATCATCGGTTGTGCCAGCGGTTACGTCGACAATCGGAATGCCATCTGCCAGCGGCACCTGCCGGGCAGGTACGAAGGTCACGTTGATGGTTGTCGTGCCGGTGACAGTGCCTTGCAGGATAAGTTTGTCAGCCTCGCGGGATGTGGCATCGACATTGAGATTGCCGCCGCCATTGTAGTCTCCCGACAAAGTGAGTGTGTCGCCGAACGTACTGTTTTGCAGGCTGATGGTACCGCTTGTGTTGTCCAGCGTTTCAAGGTTATTGATGACCGCGTGATCGGCACCGGTCTCATAGTTGACAATCCCAAGGATCCCTTTGTTGGTAAGCGTATCAGTGCCGGCACCGAAATCGCTGGTGCTTCCGGCCAGGAAGGTTCCATCATTGTTAAAGACATCGTCACCTGCTCCCATCTCGACGCGGCCTTCGATGATGCCTGTTCCGCTATTTTCAATGGTGTCGATATTAGCGCTACCACGGATCGCCAGGCCGGCGGTGGCAGGTGCATTGATATTGGTGGTGCGCGTGGCGGTTATTGTACCGGCGTTGGTGATTTTATTATTATCCGAGCCCCCATTGAGGATAATGCCGGCCCCCGTACCCGAACCACCGCGCACCGCACCTGAGCCGTTGTTAATATCAATGGTTTGTCCCGCTCCCGCGGTGGCTTCAATCGCAACCCCATTGAGCCCATTTGCGGTCACATTGGCATTGTCCATATCGATGTCCACATCCCCATTGGTGGACGTTGCCCGGATGGCGGTTCCATCCTCTCCTGAAGCGGTGACATTAGCGCCGGTAACGTCAATATCCACATTGCCGTTGGCGGACGTTGCCTGGATGGCTGTTCCATCCTCTCCTGGAGCAGTGACATCCGCACTGGTCTCGATGGTCACCTGGCCATCTGCGCTCGCCTGAATACCAAAACTGTCATCCCCTCCCCCTGTGATAGCGGCATGATTTTCCACCGTGACGGTGCTCCCGGCGCCCGTCGTTAGAGCTAAAATGCCGCTTGAGCCATCATCAGATGTGGTGATAGTGCCGTTGGCTTCGTTGTTGATCGTGATGGTCCCCGTGGCTTCGGCATGGATACCGTCGCCGTCGGATCTGATCGTACTCGCGTTAGTCACCATGATCGTGCCGTTATCGGCTTTGGCATAAATGCCTTCATTGCCTGAGGTGATGGGCCCATTGTTGATAACCGTGATATTGCCAGCGGTCGATTCCGCAGAAATTCCTCGTGCGCTGTCGCCTTCTGCTGTTATTGTCCCCGTGTTGGTAATGGTGATATCGGAAGCAGCCCTTGCATAAATTGCGTAAACCGTGGTTCCCCCATTCCCGGCCCTAGCTTCCAAATCAGCATTGTTGGTGACAGTAACGGTTCCGGTGGTCGACGCCGCGTTAATAGCGTGAGCATTTTGCCCCTCGGTTGTGATGGTTCCTGTCGCTGTAATTGTCGCATTGCCGTTGCTGTTGACAAGTAACCCGTAGGCGTTGGCTCCCGTGGTCACCAGGGTGCCGTTAAAGGTAATCGTGCCTGCGCCCGTGGTATTGAGTACCTGAACACCAATGGCGTTTTCGGTTGTTATTGTAAGTGGGTCGTTATTCTGATCAAAACCGGTTATTTCAACGCTAACCGTTTTTGACGCTCCGTCGCTCACCAATGAAACGCCGATAGTGCCGGCGGGAGGCGATATGGAGCCCTGGAAGTTATCGACCTCCAAAACGTTTGTAGCCGCAGCCGTATTGTTAACGCCATTTGCGCAGTCTTGTGTGGCAGCAGCTGCATTATTTATCGAAACGTCGCAGTTAACCTGGGCAAGCGCCGGTGAGCTGAAAGACAATGGCACGACAAGGCACGCGAGAAGGGCAAACAGGCAAAGCCGCGGCGCTGAGAGCCGCGGCGGGTATATCGCCAAAGCCGTGGTCATCCTCTCCTGCCGGAGGTCCGGCCTGAACAATGGCCATAAAGCGAAAGCCCTGTGATCCATGAATATACCCTTTTTCGACATGCTCCTGGGAAGCGATCCGGTGCGGTCTCATCTCGCAGGAAAGACGGTTTTCTTTACAAAAAACCAACCAATAATTTTAAGTATTGATTAACTATAAAATTTTCATTAACATGCCGTAATTTTGTTGCCCTTGCGCATAATTATGAGATTTCATAAGTGAACTTATGTATCAAATTGATATGTTGGAAATTATTTAAAATTTACCAAAAAGTAACTGTAAATTTTAATTACTTGTTAACGCAATCAGATCTGACGGCTGGAAACCGCTATTGACGACAGTGACAGTAACAGTGACAGGTCATCACTGCCGGCATCACCGGCCCGCTCCCCCTCCCAGCCACCCCTAGGGTACCATTTCATGGGTGGTTGGGAGGGGGAGCGGGCTGGCCAGGTCGTAACTATTGTCATCACCGGCCATTGGCACGATAGGAGGGATGCGGTATAGAAGTTGCCAAATCTCAAAATAACATAGGTGCAACACCAGCCCCTTGAACCGCATGAACATTAAACTTCCCGAGCACATTGAAAGAGAACAGGGGATCGAAACCCCGTGCCAGCGCATTTGCGTTCTCGATGAAGCGAGCGGCCTGTGTCTTGGCTGCGGGCGCACGGTTGCGGAGGTGGCCGAATGGCTTGACTACACGGCGCACAAACGCCGCCGCATCATGCAAGTCCTGCCGCAACGGCTGAAGGCCATGAAAGGTGCACGAAAGAAGGCCGCACGCGCGCGAAGACAAAGGAACCCGAAGCCGAAAGTTTGAACGCTCAAGATCAGCATGGGGTTAGCTGTAGCCATTTTGCCCGGGGTAATACCAGCGGTATGGGCTTTATGGATACGCCGGCTGGTGTACTGCCTTGCTAACACGCCTCTTTGACGCTAATGCATGAGTCATTGGCAAGGCTCCTTGGCATTATCGGTTCATGTCTATACAAAGGCGGGCGCAGCCATTTGCGCCTCTCCATGAACGGGCATCTACCTACTCACTCCCCTTTTAGAGCGTATCAGGTTTTAATAGAACCATTCTGACGGAGCGATTTTGTGACAAGATGGGCCTTAAGGCTCGCAGGATATAGTGGGGCTATTTGCAAGAGGCTTAAGGTTCATATTGGCGCAAAAGCGCCCGTCCCTTCGGGTTTCCGATTGGCGCAACATCCACGCCCAAGCCGCTCTCGAGAGATGGATAAACATCGCTCTTCGATCGCTTTGAACGTAGGAATCGCCTCGCCAATCGAGAAACAGAATTGATTCTATTAAAACCTGATACGCTCTAGCCGGGCAAACGCCGTCAAACCAAGACAATCACCTATGGCAAATGATTCGGAAAAATCCAATGCGCCGCGCGAGGCATCCGAAGTTATCGTGAACAACGTCAAAGGCGGGCTTTGGATCCTGAATGCGGCGCTGATGTTTTCGATCGTTTCGGTGATTATCAAGCTCTTGGGCGCCGATTACTCTGTTATGCAAATCCTTTTCATTCGCCAGACGATTATGGGGCTGCTCGCCGCCCCCCTGATCATTCGCACTTTCCCCGATGGCCTAAAGACGCGCAAAGCGGGCCTGCATGTTGTACGCAATATTGCGGCATTGTGTGCCATGGGGTTTGGTTTTACCGCCGTTGCCCATCTGCCCCTCGCCCAGGTCACGGCAATCAGCTTTGCGCGCGCATTCTTTATCACCATCTTCGCCATTATTATCCTTCATGAGGTGGTCGGCATGCACCGTTGGGGGGCCACGATCGTGGGGTTTATGGGCGTCCTTGTGACCATGGGCCCGATGCATGGCGGGTTGGATGTTTACGCGATTTACGCGGTTGTCTCGGCAGCCGCCGCGGGACTGGTGATGAACGTCATTCGGCTTTTGTCACGCACCGATCGTCCCAGCACGATTTTAATCTATCAGGTCCTGTTTATCGGCATTGTCGCAGCACCCTTTGCCTGGCTGTCCTGGAAAACCCCTGACTTTAACGACTGGCTGCTGTTTTTGGGGCTGGGCGTGTTTTCGATCCTGGGGCAAATGTCGAACATCCACGGCTTTCGTATCGGAGAGGCCTCGGCCATCGTCCAGTTCGACTACGCCAAACTGATTTTTGCGAGCATTTTCGGATATATCGTCTTTTCGGAGACGCCGGGTTTGGGTGTCTGGGTGGGGTCCGCGATGATTGTTGCCGCCGCCCTTTACACATGGAATCGTAACCGCCGGTATGATAAAGTCAAGGTCCGGCCAGAATACGGTACAGCGCCTCGGCCTTGAACTAGAGCAAAATGCGAGCGCACATGATTGATAGTTACACGCCTACCCAATTGATCATTCTCTTCACTGGCCTTTATTTTGTTGCCGTCGGCATTGGCATGTTTGCCGAGCGGGATTTTTACGCGCGTGGTGCGCAAATGCTGCGTGATGACACAGCGCTGGGGCTGGTCGTCGGCCTGTTCGTGTTTGCGCTGGGTGCGCTTCTCATTTCCATTCATAATGACTGGTCGACACCATTGGCCGGCTTGGCGTCCTTTATGGGTTGGGCCGCGCTTATCAAGGGATTTTTCCTTATTGCCCTTCGGCGCTGGTTTGTCGGCCTGTTTTCCGCCATGACCCTCAAGGGGCGCGCGTTGAACATCTATGCCAGTGTTGTCATTGTTTTAGGGCTGCTGCTGCTCTATTTTGCCCTTTAGAGTGTGTCATGTTTTAAAGCCCATACCGCTGGCACAATTGTACGCTATGGCGTATCTGATTTGTTGGCCTCCCCCTAACCCCTTGGCGCGGCCGCCCAGCCATGAAAAACAATCGGTATCCTGGCGGGTGGACGGACGAAGATTGTCCGTGGTTAAACCGAAACCGAACAAGAGACCAAGCAAGCGATGAGAGGATAAAACCCATGTCCAATTGGACCCAGACGGTGGCAACAGGGCGGTTGATCCTGGCCGATGGCACGGTGATTGAGGGGGCAGGATGTGGCGCGACGGGCGAGGCCGTCGGCGAGATTTGCTTCAACACCGCCATGACCGGGTATCAGGAAATCCTGACCGATCCGTCTTACGCCAGCCAGATTATTGTTTTTACGTTTCCCCATATCGGCAATGTGGGGACCAATGCGGACGATGTTGAGAACCTGAGCGCGCAGGCGGTTGCGGTGCGCGGCTGTGTCCTGCGCGCGCCGATCACGGAGCCTTCCAATTTCCGCGCCCAGGGCCATCTCGATACCTGGTTGGCGGCGCACCGGATCGTTGCCATTAGCGGCGTTGATACGCGCGCCCTCACCAATCACATTCGCCAAAACGGTATGCCGGGCGGGCTCATTGCGCATCATCCTGACGGCCAGTTTGATATTCCGGCGCTTTGCGCCGCGGCGGCCACCTGGCCTGGTTTGGAGGGCGTCGATCTTGCCCGGCAGGTCTCAACGCAAGCGCCCGTATTATGGCAAGAGGCGGCCTGGAACTGGACACCCGAAGGCGGTGGATTTGTCTCTGCCCTGGATAGTGCCGACGGGAGCACGCTACATGTTGTCGCCATCGACTATGGGATCAAGCGAAATATCCTGCGCCAATTGACTTCCGCCGGCTGCCGCGTGAGTGTTGTGCCGGCGACGATGCCGGCAAGGGACATCCTGGCACTTGATCCTGACGGCGTCTTCCTTTCCAACGGCCCCGGGGATCCGGCGGCAACCGGCACCTATGCGGCACCGGTCATCCGCGCCCTGATCGACAGCAAGGTCCCCATCTTTGGCATTTGCCTGGGGCACCAAATCCTGGCTCTGGCCCTTGGCGCAAAAACCATAAAAATGCACCAGGGTCACCATGGCGCCAATCATCCCGTGCGCGACGAGACCACGGACAAGGTCGAGATTACGTCGATGAACCACGGCTTTGCCGTTGATCGAGACACCCTGCCTGAGGGGATAAAAGAGACTCATATTTCGTTGTTTGACGGCTCCAATTGCGGTTTGGCACTTGGTGACAGGGACCAGGCCGTGTTTTCTGTTCAGCATCATCCTGAGGCCTCGCCAGGACCAAAGGATAGCGCCTATTTGTTCGCCCGGTTCGTCGAACATATGCGGCGGCGTCAACAGGCTGAGGCTGCCAATCCTGCACACGGGTGATACACCGCACGCAAGGGCAATCAATTATACCAGCGGTATGGGCTTTATATACACGCCGACTGGTGTACTGCCTTGATAACATAACTCTTTGACGCTAAGCCATGAGTCATTGTTAAGGACCCTTGGTATTATACCAGCGGTATCGGTCTTTCTCTTATCCGAAACCGGGGTTAACAGACGTTGCCAATTGAACGAGGATCGCCCTTGAATGAAAAGGCCGGGCAAACTAGTATCGGTGCGGTAAAGGAGTGCTTTGTGAACGCCATTGTCTCATTGGAAAATTGCCCGGCCCTGGTACTGAATGCCGACTATCGGCCATTGAGCTACTTTCCCCTGTCCCTGTGGTCGTGGCAGGATACGATCAAGGCGGTGTTTCTCGACCGGGTTAATACGCTGTCCGAATATGACCGGATGGTGCGTAGCCCGAACTTTGAGATGCGCCTGCCGAGCGTGGTGTCGTTAAAGCTTTATGTCAAGCCGGCGGCATTTCCGGCGTTCACGCGCTTTAACCTCTTTCTGCGCGATCGGTTCACGTGCCAATATTGCGGAGAGACGCGGGAGTTGACTTTCGACCACCTGATTCCTCGCTCTCGCGGGGGCACGACCACCTGGGAGAATGTGGTTGCCGCGTGCAGTCCCTGCAATCTTTTAAAGGGCGGCATGATGCCGCAAGACGCGAAAATGTGGCCGGCGCAGAAACCATACAAGCCCAGTGTCTACGATTTGCAAAAGAACGGCAAACTGTTTCCCCCTAACTATCTTCACGAAAGCTGGATGGACTTTCTCTACTGGGACAGCGAGTTGGACCCCTAGAGCGTCGGGCTTCACGCCAAACCGTATTTTTTAATCAGACGATAGGTATTGCGTTCGCTCATGCCGAGAATTTTGGATACAGTTTGTCGATTTCCACCGTGCTCCTCCAGCAAATGCGCCAGATAGGTGTTGCGCAGCTCCTCCAGGCTTGGCTCATGATCGAAGGAAAGTTCGACTTTATTGCGGGCGATATTACCGGCGCCAGGAAGCGAGATATGCTTGCGTAAAATCGTTTGCGCCCCGCCGGAAAGCAGAACGCTACGCTCCACCACGTTTTGCAACTCCCGAACGTTTCCCGGCCAATCGTGATCCGCCAAAGCTTTCAACGTGCTATGGGAAAAGCTTTTTTTTATGCCGCGCATAAACTTGCGGTTCACCAGAAAGTGCTTTGCGATCAAGGCGATGTCCTGGCGGCGTTGGCGCAAGGGGGGCACTTTGACGGTAAACGCTGACAGACGGTAAAACAGGTCGTTGCGCAACTGATTTTCGTTTTGCAAATCCTGCAGGGCATCGCTGGTTGCGGCGATGATACGAACGTTTGCGTTCAGGTCACGGGTTCCCCCTACGCGGCGAAAAACACCGGTCTCCAGCACCCGAAGCAGCTTTGCCTGCATCACAGAGTCAACTTCGCCGATCTCATCCAAAAAAACCGTGCCGCCTTCCGCAACCTCAATCAGGCCCTCTTTCTTGCTGTCCGCTCCGGCAAAGGCACCGCTTTCGTGACCAAACAACTCTGCCTCAAATGCGCGCTCTTGAAACGTGCAACAATCGATAGCCACAAACGGATAGGCTCGCCGTTGAGACATTTCGTGTATGGCCTTTGCCACCAATTCCTTACCAACCCCGCTTTCGCCCTCAATCAAAACGGTCGCATCCGCAGGCGCGATCATCTCGATCATCTTGCGAACTTCGCTAAAGGCAGCACTTGTTCCGACCATATTGGGTATCTGGTTGGGGCTTGCCTGGGTTTGCCAGTAGCGTGCGCTTCTCTTCAGGGCCGTTGTTTCCAGTGTGCGGCTGACGGTTAGCTTGAGGATATGGGGGAACACCGGCTTGATAAGATATTCAGACGCCCCCGCCTTGATGGCGCGAACCGCCTGCTCAATGCTGCCATAGGCGGTGAGAATAACCACCGGACAGATCTCCCTGATTTCCCGTAAAAGCCCAAGCCCATTTGAGTCGGGCAGGCGAACATCAAGAATGGCAAGGGCCGGCTCGTATTCCTGCAACAACTCCAGTGATTCTTGGCGAGACGCTGTGCCGCGCGCCGCATAGCCAAGCCTATCGAGCTGATCGACCAGCAACTTGTTGAGTGTTCTGTCGTCTTCAATAACAAGGATATGTTTTCGTTCAAATGCGGTGGTCATGATCGTCACGATCGCTATCTGCGTCAGGCAATGTGAGGGTAAAGCAACTGCCTTGCCCGACCTGGCTGTCAACGGAAAGCGTTCCTCCCATGCGCGCGACGCTCGATTTGCAAATGGACAAGCCAAGGCCATGGCCAGAAATTGCGTCGGCGCGGTGGCTCCAGAACGGCAAGAATATCTTGTTCATGTTGCTGCGCGGGATCCCCACCCCCGTGTCAGAAAATTTTATAATCAACTGGTCCCCCAGGCGCTCACCAGTGATGGTCAGTTTGCCACCTTCGGGCATGGCATGAAAGGCATTCTGCGCCAGATTGACAGCCACAATGCGAATGTCACTCTCATCGGCCAGAATTCTCAAGGACGTGTCCATCGAAATCTGAACCGCTATGTGGAGGCTTTGCGCCTGATGAGACAAAAGTGCCATAACGTTGGAAATCACGCCCGCGACCTGGATCAGTTGCAGGTTCTCACCCGGGGGGTCGGAAAGCTTCATCAGGCCGTCGGTGATCGCCAGGCATTTTTTTATTTCGGTTTCCGCAATCTCAAGATAGCCAAGATCAAACTGGCTGTCGTGGGTGTTTTCCAGGTCGGCCTGCATGGCCCGCAGCGCCAGATGCAGTGACGAAAGCGGATTATGGATCTCATGCGCAACCCCGGTCGCCAGCAGGCCGATTTCGGATAATCTTTGCTCATGAGACAACTTCGCCTGCTCGGCAAGATCACGGATAGACTCGATAACGCAGGACATCTCCTTGCCATCGATAAAAAGGTTCGCACGCGCCGCGACCACTTCAACGAACAGCTCCCCACCGTCCTTGTGAACGTGCCGCTGTCGGCCTTTCATCGATAGCCCGGGTTCCTCGTGCAGTTCGACGAGAGGACAACTGACCAGGGTATGCGGGCAGGGACTTGAGCGGCCGTGGCTGGAAGCGTAGCACTTTGCTCCCACAACATGTTCCATTGCGACACCCACATGATCGCAGTAGGCCTGATTGGCCTTAACGATGGTATGGTTGTTGTCAATAACCCGGATGCCGTCTGGAGTGGCATCGATCACATTCTGCAGGAACTGGCTGGACTGATCAAGATCACGATGGGTGCGCTCCAGTTTTGCAGCCATGTGATCAAAGCTGGTGCCTAACTGAGAAATCTCATCCGTGCCGGGCATGCGGGTGCGGGTATCAAGTCTGCCTCGCGCGATGTCCTGGTTGGCTTGACGCAAAAGATTTATGCGTGAAATAACAGTCGTGCGCAGGGCAATCCAGGTGGAAACGCCCATGACGACAATAATAAGACCCCCGATGCCCCCCAGGGTGATGGCGCTGTGCAGCGCATCCCGGCGAATGGACGCGGCGTCGTAATCGACAATAAGCAGCCCGTTAATGGTATTGGCTTTCGGGTCACCGTGGCACTCGCGGCAAGGCTCGCGATTTCGCACCGGATTGACACTGCGCAGCAATTCGGCACCGGTCGGAGAGAAAATAAAATCGGCCTGTTGCTCTTTTGTTCCGTGCGCCGCCTTTATTTCCGGACTTGTCATGATCGCACCAAGGGTCTGCTCATGGGACGAAAAACGAACCTCGAACTCCGGGCTAAGGATCGCAACCCCGGCGATACCCTGTTGTGAACCAAGCTTTTTCACAATATCGCGAAGCCCATCAATGTCGCGCTTCAGCATGGCGTTCTCCAGGGAGGTTTGCAGCAAACTGTTCACCTGCATGGCTGCACGCGCCTGTTCCTTAATCAACTGATCCTGATAAAGCCGCACCACAATTGCAAGAAACGCGATGGAGACAAGAAAAAGTACAGAGGCGAGTATCAGGATAAATTTGCGCTTTAAACCGGCACCCACCCAATCGGCGATGCCACTAAAAAGTTTCATGTGATGACCTGGTACAACTTGGCATAAGGGTTTGTCTGTGCACAAATGTGGCACAAACCGTCAGCCCGCGTGTTGGCGACGGGCGTATGGGCATCGACACCGCAAGCCCGACAACGAAACTGAACCAAAGAAACCGATTCCGCAGCGTGGGTTGTCATGGGAGCGAGGGTTATCGCCTGGCTGTCGCAGATATCTTCACACAGGCCACATCCGGTGCACATCTCCGGCTTTATCTGGTAAATCCACCGCGACGACTGATTTTGCACACGCATCAGGGCCTTATGAGGGCACACGAGGACACAGGCATCGCACCCGCTACAGCGTCTGTCGTTGATTTGTGGAACATGGGGGTAGATCGCTTTTGCGCTTACCCCGGTGCCCAGGAACTCGGAAAGGGATTTCCCGGCATCTCTGGCATCTGCGTCCTCCCCCCTTGCCTCTTTAGACTCAAAAACCAGCAGCCTGCGCAAAAAGTCGCGGCGCCCGCGGTCCGCCACTCCGCTCTCCCGGCGGTTATCCTGCCAGCGAACGACCTCCTCCCGCGAAGCCTCGTAAAGAACGATTGGCTCCCGGTGTCGACTTTGCGCAAGGCTATTAAAGCGATCGACATAGCGCTTTAAAGACGCGCCCCCCTTGCGCTCACAGCCGGAGCAGGCACCGGTCAGGACGCCAATACGCCGGGTTCCCTGCCGGTAAAGGGCCGCCAATTGCGCCAATCCAAGAGCGTGAACACAGGCAAGGGTCGCCGCATCCGCGGTCACCTCGGCCTTGGTACAGGCAACCAGGAGCGTCCCGTGTTCAGGCTCCAGATCAGGAATAACAGAAACAGCGCTTTGCGGGCACGCCGCCTGGCACGCTCCGCAGCCATGACAGCGCTCGGCAATCAATCCCAGTTGTTCATTGTCAAGCACCAGAGCTGACACCGGGCACGCCGAGACACAGGCAGCACAACTTGCCGACACATGAACCCCATGGACGCAGGCTTTGGCGTCTATTTCGGGTATCGCAGACATTATATAGCAAAGCGCCTTAATTTTGATACGCTGCGCGGTTACTTCTCTCAACGAGCCTTGAGCATAACAACCTGATCTTTCGCAGAAGCCCCCTCAGCGTCGGTCGCTACTTGTTACTGAAAATATGATCAGAATTCAGTCGCCAGGCTATAGCAAAATGCATTTATACCAGCGGTATTGGCTTTATATACACGCCGACTGGTGTACTGCCTTGATAACATAACTCTTTGACGCTAAGCCATGAGTCATTGCTAAGGACCCTTGGTATTAATGGGAATCATAGGGCTTTCTCGTATTTTTCTCCCATTTTGCCATGGATTTCAAGGCGATCACCTTTATGGGTTTCGCTATACCCCTGGCAAAATGGGTATTAGCTAACCCCATGCTGATCTAACAAACTCTCAAGCGGCTCCAGGTTCGCCGCGTTACCCATCCGGGTATTGCCTGAGATTACCAGCTCTCCGCAATGCCCGGCATGTAGGGTTGTTCGGTGGCGACATCACAACTTGCGTACTCTGGCAGGTCTTTTTTCGTCAAGGGCTTGATACCGGTCAATTGCTCCAACCGATCCCTGAGCGCCTCAAGAAAGCACAAGGTCAAGGCGCAACCAGCGGCAAAAAACGGTTGCCTGGCCTGGGTCTTCACACCGGTACAGAAATCGGCAAACCAGCAGAGAACGTTTTGGTCGAGAAACCGTGCCGCATCAACAGCGGTGGCCCGGCTCGGGTTCTGACACAAATGGCCCAGGAACTGGAGTTCATGGACAATATGATCGTCCGAGCGAATGCGCCAGTTGGGTACGGAAAATCCGTAATGCTCGTACCAGGCGCGCACGGTAAACATGGGGATCTGGCGCTCAAGATTGTCCTCGGTCAACCACACGGAGCCCGCGGGAGAAAGCCGATAGCTGTAGTTGAGATAGATATCGGCATAGGCGCAGGCCAGTTCATCAATGGTCTCAGCATCAACAGGCACCGGCAAGGCGTGCAGCGCATCGCCAAACGCCTGGACAGCCTTCAGGGTTGCAGGTGTTTCAGCCGCCTCTGTCAGCCATTCAAGGATCTGGTTGTCATGAATACCCTCAAGAAGCGCCGCGTCCGGCTCGCGGTCGTGCAAGCGGGCCAAAAACGCTAAAACATCCCCATAGACAGCGAACCTTTCATTATCCGCGTCGGTGATAACAAAAGCCGGTGCTGTCATCCTTCCACAACACCCTTGCTGTGCGGCACGAATACAATAGACGGATTGGTCAAGCTCGGATCGGCCATGCTGCGAACCTGATTAACCACCGTCTCATGGGGAGCGCGCGCCTTGGTCTCGTAGGTCCCATCGCGCAACTGGTCTATGGGGCCGATATCAAGAACACGCATCATACACGCCGATACGCAATAGGGCATGCGCCCGGCATCAATCTCGTCGACGCACATGTTGCATTTTTTAACCAGATTGTCGACGGGGTCGAACTGGGGTGCACCGAACGGACAGGCGGCCTCGCACTTGCGGCAACCAATACACAGGGTCGAGTCGATATCGACAATCCCATCCTTTTTTCGCTTGAATATCGCGCCTGTTGGGCAGGCCGGTAAGCAGGCCGGTTCGGCGCAGTGATTACACGACATGTTGATCTTGAAGGCAAACACCTCCGGATATGTCCCGCCCTCAACATACTGCACCCGGCGAAAGCGCGGGCCGGGAGCCAGGCCATTCTTGTCCTTGCAGGCAATTTCGCAAGCCCGGCAACCAATACAATCCACATTGTTATGGATAAACCCCAATTGCATGTCGGGCACGACGGGGGTATAGCCTTCGCGTTTGCGCTTGAGTACGGCGGTTTTGATCTTTTGCTTGTCAAGTGTCTGGGCCAAGGGATAGCCTCCTCGTGGTTTTAAAGATCGCGGCGAAAGATGTGACTGCGCGCTGTGGCCAACTGATCCCATCCGGGGCGGTGATCCAGGTCACTTTTGGCGATATTGACCAGCACGGTGTTATAGGCGAAGGCACCGGCGGGACTGGGATTGTCGTCGGTAAGAAAATCCGGGTTTCCGGATCGGTCAACACCGTCTTTGTCAAGGTCCATCCACGCGCCCTCGTGTAATACGGCAACACCGGGCATGCAGCGCTCGGTAACGTAGACCGGCGTAACCACACGGCCCCTGTCGTTCCATAGTGTAATCGTGTCGCCGGTAACGATGCCCAGTTTTTCTGCATCACTGGCATTCATGGTTGTTTCCTGCGCAAAGGTCTCGCGCAGCCACGGAATGTTGTTGAAAATTGAATGGGTTCGCCAACGTGGGTGCGGTGAAATCAGATGAAACGGAAATTCCCTGGCCTTGGGATGGTTCAGGGATTCCCAGGGTTCAATCCACTTGGGGATCGCCGGTATGTGATAGCCGTATTGGGTGCGCGTCCAGTCCGTGGTTTGCGCCAATGTTGTCGACAGGATTTCAATCTTGCCGGACGGGGTCTGGAACGGCACACCCTGCTCGATCTGCGCACGGAACGCAACATGGGGCTCGGGCAGGCGGAACTTATAGATGCCGCGCTGCTTGAACACATCCCAGGAAAGACTCACCCCCTGGTGATGCATGACCTTGTTTTCCCACCACTCGCGCAAATAGGCTTCATCAACCGCGTCGGGATCATCGAAATATCCACGCCCGGCCTTGGGGTTGTATCCGGGGCCGAAACCAAGACGGTAAGCGAGCTCCGTAAAGACCTGGAAGTCGCTTTTCGACTCGCCCAACGGTTCGATCACCTTGGGCCGATGAATATAGTAGTGCCCCTTATACCAGGGCAGCGCCACATCGTGGCGCTCAAAATGGGTGCCGATTGGCAGGAGATAGTCGGCCCAGATGCCCGATGGGGTGATGGTGGAGTCCATACAGACGACAAGCTCCAGTTTTTCGATCGCCTGGATTTCCTTATTGATATTGGTCAGTTGATTGAACCAGTCCGATCCATGCCAGAATATTCCTTTGATATTGGGGATAACCCCATCCAGGTTGTCCTGGCGCGGCCACAGGCCAATCTCCTCGCGCGTGACATTGGGATAGTTGAGCACACAATGGGCCCAGCGGTCGGATTTTATGGAGGCGTACCAGACGTTGGCATATTCGTCGTATGGATAGGCAACGGCCTCGGAATGCCAGGCCTTGCCCACCCCTTCGGCGCAACCGCCGAGGATGCCGATATTACCGGTCATGGCCTGCACGGCTGCGGCCATGCGGTTATACTGTTCGCCATAGGCGTTGCGCCCAGGCGCCCAGGAGGCCTTTAGCGCCGCGGGCTTAGTCGTGGCATACATGTGGGCGAGTTTTTTGATGTCTGCGGCTTTGACGCCGCAGATCGGCTCCGCCCACTCCGGCGTTTTTGCCTGCCCGTCGTAGACACCGAATATGTAATCCTTGAAATTCTCCTGATTCATCGCCCAATCCGGCATGGTACCCTTGTCCATCCCTTGCGTGAACTGGTTGATAAAATTCTGGTCGTGCAGATTGTTATCGAAAATATAATGGGCCATGGCAGCGAGCATGGCCGCATCCGTATTGGGTTTGATGGGTATCCACCAGGCATCGTAGGCCGCTGCTGAGTCTGTATATTGGGGATCAACGAGGACGAACTTGCATCCGCGCTGTTTGGCCATGCGCATATAATAGAACGTGTTACCCCCATGGAACGTATAGGCCGGGTTCCACCCCCACATGATCATCAATTTTGTGTGGGCGAACGCGTCATCCTCGTTACCGTCTTCAATGGTGCCGAAGGTCATGCGGGAACTGAACGTGGTTCCCTGGTAGGAGGGCACGGACCAGGAGCTTGTGCGACAACCGAACATTCCCAAAAATCGCCCCAACAGCCCCTCAATCTGATCGGACTTGTGCAGCACGCCATAGGAGGCTCCCGCATAGCTTTGATCAAGCAGTGCCGTGGGGCCATAGGCTTGCTTGAGGGTGATCATCTTTTCGGCAATTTCCGCGAGCGCCTGGTCCCAGGAGATGCGCTGAAACTTGCCTTCACCACGTTTACCGGCTCGCTTCATGGGGTAAAGCAGGCGTTCGGGCGAGTACAGCCGGGCGCGGTAGGAGCGCCCACGAAGACAGGCGCGCACCTGCGGCATCTCCTCAGTGTCGGTGCCATAAGCATCGCCCTGATACGTACCGTTGTCGGTGGAAAGGCGCACGATCACGTCGCCCTTCTTGTGGGCAACGAGCATATGCCGGGAGCCACAATTGTGGGCGCAACTGGTAACAACGGTTTCAAGGTCATCGTCCCGGGGATAGGGCTCATAGGCAAACGCGCTGGTCGGGCGGCTTTGAGATGTCGTTATCAGGCCGGCAGCAGCCGTTGCTGCACTGGATTTAAGAAAATCGCGCCGGTCAAGCCGTGATGCTTTTGCAGTAAGAAGGCTGCCTACAGTTTTTGTCACATCATGTCTCCTGTTCACGGCGTTCATTGCGGATTGATCCGAAATCGTGGATTGGTTTCTGTCGGGCGCCCCTTGGCCCATTCGGGGACCTCCTCGTCCATATCCGGCCACGGTGTGCGGGTGTAGGGGTAGGAGATGCGATACCACTGCCGCCCGCCATGGCAACCATAGCACGTATCAGAACTTGTTTTGGCCGCGTCTTCAATCCCTGCTGCTTTTAGATAGTTGACCTGGTGTCTGACGGTTCTAAAGAGCTCTTGGTGGCAGGACAGGCATCCGTTGGGTGTTGTCTCGTCCTCAAAATCTCCGCGGGTTTCATGCCAGGGGCCTTGCATACCCATGATAGTAACGGGATCAGGCATGGCTCCATGACACAGCAGACAGGTTTGCGACGGATTGACCACCTTGCGCAGGGTAAAGGCGGGGCTTGCAGCGGCCGTAAACGCAGGTTTTCCCGGCAGCATGTCCGGTGTTTCCTCGCGCGGATCGTTGCCCTGATGGCAAAAGTTACAGGACAGGTTCATGACTTTTTTTGCAAACGGGCTTTCTAAATGGCGATAGTGAAACGTCTCCTGTTTTCCTTCGTAAGTATCCAGGGTCTGGTACCAGGCAAGGGTCTCGTCCGCCCTAACCCCCGCAGGTGACACCGTGCGTGGCTTATGGCGCATGATTTCCTCGTGGCACACGAGGCATTCCTCATTACTGGCTTTGGAAATATTGGGGGCGAAGTGGAGCGGATGATACATGGCCCTTTGATAATCCAGGTCTTTGATTTTTGTCTTTAGCGCTACAACGGCGGCGGCGATGCGGGCCTTCTCCTCATCTGTTTTTTCAGGAGGGTCGGTAAATACCACTGTGCTAACCGTTTCCTCGGCCGTTGCATTGCCGGCAGGCGATTCGGCGCTCTGGCTGGCCGGTGCTGCTGTGACTGCTGTGACCGATTGGCCAGCTTCCATCTGGCCTGTCAGACCCAGATCCTGAGGACTAAGGGGGGTGTGCGAAAAGGTTGCCAAATAAGCAATAAGATCGTTACGTTCTGTTTGTTTTTTCAGGCCTGCGAACGCCATCTTCGTTCCCTTTATCACAGCCCTTGGTTTCGTCAGATATGCATCCAGAAATTCAACGTCCCAGGTTTTCCCCTGCAGTTTGGCCATAGCATCGGAATATTTGAACCCCTCGCGCGCCGCAACCTTGCCGTTAACTATGCCCCACAAATTGGGCCCAACTTTGTCCTTGTCGTTCTCCTCCACGGTGTGACAGGCCTTACATTTCTTAAAAACAGTCGCACCTTTGGCTACATCTATACTTACATTGGCCTGCACCCCCTGAGGCGCCCTATCAGGCGCACGGGTTGCGGTCGCATTGTTGTTACCGGACGCGACGTTGTTGCCGGGCGCGGCCGTTATTGAAGAATTTTTCGCCACCTCCGTGGCACTGCCGGGGGTTGCGGAAGCGCCTTTTGTTTGGCCATCCTCTCCCGTTGCAACCTGCGGTGCCTGATGCTGAAAAACGTTGGGATTTCCCGGGCCCTGTGCAATCAGGTTGCCGACCGCAAAAAGCGCCAAGACGACCGTGCCAAGGAAACCGAGTCCGGCTACGGCAATAATTGCATTTTCAATAAATCTCATACCCGGGCTCTCCTACCAGCCAAGCAGGTTTTGTAAAAGGACGGAAGATTGGTCTCTTCCGTCCTCCCGATTTGATTGCGGCAAGCCGTCTAGTTTTTCTTTTCATCCTTTGGCGGCGTCCAGTTTTTCTGGCCTGACATGCCGGACATGCCACCCATGCCGGACATGCCACCCATGCCGGACATTCCGCTCATGCCACCCATGCCGCTCATGCCACCCATACCGGACATTCCGCCCATACCGCCCATGCCACCCATAACGCCAATGCTTGGCATTGTGAATGTGTATTGGGTGCAGACCCAACCTGGACCAGCAAATCGACCGTGGGCTCTCATGCCACCCATGCCGGACATACCGCTCATGCCGCCCATGCCGGACATGCCACCCATGCCGGACATACCGCTCATGCCGCCCATGCCAGACATACCGCCCATGCCGGACATACCGCTCATGCCGCCCATGCCAGACATACCGCCCATGCCGGACATGCCGCCCATGCCGGACATACCGCCCATGCCGGACATACCGCCCATGCCGGACATACCGCCCATGCCGGACATACCGCCCATGCCGGACATGCCGCCCATGCCGGACATGCCACCCATACCGGACATTCCGCCCATACCGGACATTCCAGACATGCCGCCCATGCCGGACATTCCGCTCATGCCGCCCATGCCGGACATTCCGCCCATACCGGACATTCCAGACATGCCACCCATGCCGGACATGCCACCCATACCGGACATTCCGCCCATGCCGGACATACCAGACATGCCGCCCATGCCGCGCATGGCTTGAATTCCCGCATGGGTTGGTCCTGCATAGGTCCACTGGGTACACGTCCAGGATTTCATGCCCCTCATTCCGCTCATGCCACCCATACCGGACATGCCGGACATGCCACCCATACCGGACATGCCACCCATACCGGACATACCACCCATGCCGGACATGCCACCCATACCGGACATGCCACCCATGCCGGACATGCCACCCATACCGGACATGCCGCCCATGCCGGACATGCCGCCCATACCGGACATGCCGCCCATACCTGTTTCTTCGGCAGTAGCTGACGCCATAGCCAGCAGAGACGTTGCACACAGGGCCGCCGCCGCCACCCGTTTTAACCGCTTCGTTCTCATAACTTTCTCCTTGTTAAATGCAGTTCAAAAAAATACACCACGAAAGGCACTGACTGAGGAAAGTGCGCAGCTTGGTGCTGCTGGCTTCCTGTTTGCATTTTTGCAACAGGAATCACTTGCCATTCGCTTTCGGCGGCTGGCTGTGCCATCCTCGAATGTCATAGGGGCCCGTCATGCCTGGTTGCGCAAAGGGCGAGTACCAGTGGCCTTGATCTTCAAGAAACCTGAGGGAATAGGGATAGGGTTGGGTTACGCCGGCAAGGGCATCGGCATACCAATGGCCCGCCTTTTCGACGGCATCGATACGCGGAGCGCCTTCAGGCCTTTTGTCAGGTGCGGTGCCGGCAATATAGGGGCCGGTTTGTGCCCGTAACGGCTTTAACGGCGTCAACAGCGCCAAAAGCACACCAGCACATGAGGCTCCGATCAAAAAATGCCTTAACCACCAGCCCATAACCGGTCTCCCTCAAAGGTACATTCCTTTAGCAATGTCGCACGCTAGCAGTGTGGAAAATGCGTCTCAAGAGAAATTGCGTGGCCCCCAACAGATGCTATATATATTTGTTTTTATTGATTTTTTTTCGCAAGCGCGCCGTCACCCTGGATGCACGGCAAGCTTGACAAAATGTCATGGTCAGCCAGCGTCGCAACAAAGATTAGCGCCGATCCAGCCCGTTGGTTGGCTCCGTTGAGCAGACCCTATCACCAGGAAAAGGGGGAATTTATTGATTTCCATAAAAAAATCCACATCTGCGCCGCCCCCCTGCCCGCCAGCCCAGGTAAACGCCAAACATGACAATATGTCAGTAAATTATTCCGATAGCGTATATGCAACTGTTTTTATTGAATATTAAATTTTGACATATTGTCAGGAATGATTAACCCATTCACCATGCAAGACTCCGGCAAACGCCGTAAATGGGAGCGACCAATGGCCGCACCCACCTTGGAGCCTGTCAGGTCTTAATAGAACCGCCAAAGCAGCGCGTGAGCCGCCCTTGGCGCACCACAAAGCCCCTTGACCTTGATTAAGCGTATTGCGAGAACAAACAATGACAGACCTGTTGAGAAAACCCTACGGAACCCGAGGCAAGGTGCATGACATTACCCCAGCCCGTGCAGGCTGGCGCTATGTTGGCTTTTCTCTTTACCACCTGCAAGCGGGGGACACAGCCGCCGAGGCGACCGGCGACCGGGAAGTGATCGTCGTCCTCATCGAGGGTAAGGCCCAGGTTTTTGGCGCAGGACAGGACTGGGGCGTTTTGGGACAACGCGAGAGCGTTTTCGAAAAAACACCGCCCCATTGTCTCTACCTTCCGAACGGTGCCGGCTGGCAGGTGAAAGCCGAAACCGACTGCGTGATCGCCGTTTGCTCGGCTCCGGGTCAAGGAGGGCATGAGCCCCGCCGCATTGGCCCGGATGGAATCACGCTGACCGAACGCGGCAAGGGTACAAACACCCGTTACATCAACAACATCGCCATGGAGGACACGGACTATTGTGATTCGCTTCTGGTGACCGAAGTCTTCACGCCGGCGGGCCACTGGTCATCCTATCCGAGCCATCGCCATGACGAGGACGATTTTCCACGCATTACTTATCTGGAAGAAACCTATTACCATAGGCTAAACCCGCCCTCAGGCTTTGGTATCCAGCGCGTCTATACGGACGACGGGCAGCTTGATGAAACCATGGCCGTTGCAGATGGCGATGTGGTCCTCGTTCCCCGCGGACATCATCCCTGCGGCGCCCCTTACGGCTTTGAGATGTACTATCTGAACGTCATGGCCGGCCCTTTGCGCAAATGGCGTTTCGTGCCCGCACCTGAGGTCGCATGGATCCTGAAACGCGACACATAGTCAGGAATAGCAGGACTTGGCCTTGGCCTGTGTCCGCGTGTCCGCAGCATGGGCGCGGGCTGGCCAGGTTGTCAATAGACGTTTGCTTGTGTATCGTGTCGATAAGACAATAGCTCCCGGCCTGGTGGCCCGTTGATCCGCCGGAAAGAACCGCACCTCATGAAAAAGTTATTGATCCTTGTTGCCCTACTCCCCCTTTCAGCGTGCGACATGTTAGCCGTCGTTGCCCTCAACACGGTTGAGCTGACAGAATTTACCGTCAATGGGGACACATTGTTGATGAACGGTGAAATCAATAGCAAAACCCTCTCTCAATTCAATGCGATCTACGCGGACAATCCCGGCATAAAAACACTTGTGAAGCTTGATGTCCCCGGGTCCCTGGATGACGATACAATGATCGCGCTTGCATACCGCGTGCGGGCGCTTGGATTGAACACCCACCTTCGGGCGTACAGCAAAGTCCATTCCGGCGGGGTGGACCTGTTTTTGGCCGGCGTCAAAAGGACCATCGAACCCGGTGCTGAAATCGGCGTACACGCATGGTCCGATGCAAGCAAAGAGGCCACCGACTATCCACGCAACGCGCCCGAACACGAACAAAACAGACGCTATATCGAAGACATGCTCGGCTCCGACAGGTTTTACTGGTTCACCATATATGCTGCCCCGGCAGACTCTATACATATCATGTCACAAGACGAAATACGGCGATTTGGGCTCGCCACGCCGTAACGTTGCAGCGGTGTCACTGATTGCTGGAAACCGTTCTGTTTCGCGCCCGGGCTCTCTATCAGGGCGCATCATGGCGCGGTGACGCATCATGGCGCGGTGATGCCAGTTAATAGAGATACCCAGGTGGGACAGGGCGCTTGGAGGTCATGTTGTCGATTATTTCATCCAATATTTTTGGCGTTATCAAAAATCTGCGGTCCGCTGTGACGCAAACTCAGGCCCTGGCACGCATGTCCCCCGACAAATTGCGACCACGGGTCCCGTCTTTGCGAACCCGACGCACCATCAGTCGCCAATCGATCTCCCGACTAACACAAAAGCTTATCGACTCCGAGGTCATGAATACGGCCGATGTCGCACATCTGGCCGATCCGCAAACCCTGAGCCATGCGGCAGATTACGAAGGCAATATCGAAAATATGATCGGAACCGTGAAGGTCCCCACCGGGGTCGTCGGTCCGGTACGCATTAACGGGCTTAACGCCAATGGTGACTTTTACATCCCCCTTGCCACCACCGAGGCCGCCCTGGTGGCCTCCTATGCGCGAGGCGCCGACGTTGTCTCGCGCGCCGGGGGCGTGAGTGTCGCCATGACCAGCAATGGGGTGCCGCGCGGCCCAGCCTTTGTCTTTGCCAACCTGCTTGAGGCGGGACTTTTTATTGAGTGGGTGGTTGAGCACGAGCAACAGGTCAAGGCCACAGCAGAGGCCACCACCCAGCACGGCAAGCTTATCGCCATCGAGCCGTTTATCGACAATGACACGGTGTTTCTGCTTTGTCGCTATACGACAGGCGATGCGGCGGGACAAAACATGATCACCTTTGCAACCGACGCCGTATGCCGGTTTATCGTGACCGAATGTCCGGTCAAGCCCCGGCGCTGGTTTTTGGAGGCCAATTTTTCCGGAGACAAGAAAAGCACATATCTCGGGCTTTTGCGTGGACGTGGGCGCAAGGTCACAGCCAGCGTTATCATCCCCCACACCATTGTCGAGAAAATCCTGCATGTCAGTGTGGACGATATGCTCGCCTATGCGCGGGTTGCGCAGTTGGGGGCGTTGCTGAGCGGGCAGATCGGCGCCCAGGGACACTACGCCAATGGCCTGGCCGCATTTTATATTGCCACAGGCCAGGATGCCGCCTGCGTCGCCGAATCCGCAGTCGGCTTCACGCGGATGGAACAGCGCGGCCCTGACCTTTACGTCAGCGCAACGCTTCCCAACGTACTGGTAGGCTCTGTCGGAGGCGGCACGAGATTGCCCTCCCAGCGGGCGGCTTTGCGACTACTTGGTCTTGAGGGGACAGGCAATGCCGCCGCGCTGGCCGAAGTCGTCGGGGCGCTGTGCCTTTGCGGTGAGATCTCGATCATCGGCGCCCTGGCAGCCGGCGACTTTGCCCGCGCCCACAAAAAACTGGCCAGAGGACGCGACTGATGCGCGCGCAAACACCGGCATCATTATTATCACGCCTGTGGATCTACCAGTCGGAACGGCTGCCGCTTTTGCGCACGGGCGCGCTGGTTGCAGTGTTTGCCAGCGCCAGCATCAGCGTGTCTGCACAATTGGCCGGACGTGATTTCCCGCCTGTCTATGTGTTTGTGGCAAGCGCCATGGTGACGTTGGTATTCTTCATGCACTTGCGCATTTGCGACGAATTCAAGGATGCCGAGGTTGATCGCCGCTATCGCCCGGAGCGCCCCGTGCCACGGGGTCTGGTAAGCCTTGCTGAGTTGCGCGGCGTCGGTATTGCCCTCGTTCCGCTGACCCTGATTGCCGCCTATACTGTACATTTTGGTGTTGTGATCACTCTATTGGTTGTGTGGGGATGGATGGCGTTGATGACAGTCGAATTCTTTGTGCCGCAATTCCTGCACACGCGGCCGCTTCTCTATCTCGTATCCCACATGCTGATCATGCCTTTGATTGATGTTTTTATTACGTCATGCGAGTGGCTGCGCGCCCATGCCGGCCCGCCGCCAGGACTTTGGCTATTTTTGGTGCTGAGTTTTATCAACGGCTGCGTCATTGAGTTGGGGCGCAAGATTTATACGCCCGAAAACGAGCGCCAGGGGGTGGAGACCTATTCCGATTTTTGGGGAGCAAAGCACGCCGTGGTCGTCTGGATAGGGTGCACGGCTCTGGCGCTTGTGTTTCTCATCTGGGTGGGCAGCAAACTGCAGGCGACGATCCCGATCGCCATTGTGGGGATGGCAGGCTTTGCGGCGATGGGCTATACGGGGTACCGGTTTTGGCGCGCCCCCGACACCCGCGGCCAGAAACGCCTTGACATTTTTTCCGGTCTCTGGGTCCTTTTGTGTTACGGATCGGCCGGCTTTGTGCCTTTGCTCGTTTGACACCCCTACACCAAACAGGTGCGATCAATGACCCCTATAGCGCCGACCATCATTCCCGCCCATAGCGCGAGGGACCCCGCACACGTGGGCGGCAAGGCCGCTGCATTAGCGCAACTTAAGGCTTCCGGGTTTCGGGTGCCGGACTTTGTGGTGATTGGCGCGGCGGTTTTCCCGGCCTCACAGCGCACACACGCGCAGATACAGCAACAAATCCTGACAGCCCTTGATGACCTCGGTCCGGGTCCATTTGCCGTGCGCTCGTCGGCAGTTGCTGAAGACGGGGCGGAACACTCCCACGCAGGACAGTTTTTGAGCGTGTTGAATGTTGCGCGCGAAGACGTTGTCGACACAGCCTTTAAAGTCTGGCAATCAGGATTTTCCCAATCGGTTGCCGACTACCAGGAAACCCGGAATATCGCCACTGATGACACAGGCCCCTCGGTAATCGTGCAGACCATGGTGCCGGCTCGGGCTGCGGGTGTGGCGTTTACCGCGGATCCGGTCAAAGGGACGCGCAACCGGTTTGTGATCTCGGCGGTCCGGGGGTTGGCCGACGCACTCGTGGGGGGCAGGATTGAAGGCGACGACATCGTTCTGGATCGCGCCGACGGCCAGGTGGTCAAGGCGGGCAAGCATCGCATTTTAAGCACGGATGATCTGCATCGTCTGTGGACATTACTGGTGAACATCGAGGCACATTTTGGCACCCCGCAGGATGTCGAATGGGCGTGCGATGATGATCATTTCCACGTGCTGCAATCCCGACCCATCACAACAGGCCTTCGCCCCGCGCCGATCGCCGATGATACGATTACCATATTTGATAATTCAAACATTATCGAAAGCTATCCCGGCATCGTCTCGCCGCTGACGTTCAGTTTCGCCCAATACGCCTATGCCCGCGTCTATCGCCGTTTTATGTCTTTGGTCGGAGTCCGGGGGCCTGTGATTGCAGACAACGCGGCCCTGTTTGAGAACATGTTGGCCTGTATAAACGGGCGGGTATATTACAATCTCATCAACTGGTATCGCCTGATAGCCATGCTGCCCGGCTACCGGCTTAATCGCGGCTTTATGGAAACCATGATGGGGGTTGGCGAGCCCCTCCCCACGGCTTTGGCTGATGCGCTGTCGCCGCCACCGGCAACGGGGTTTGGGCGGCTTTATGAATACGCGCGGCTGGTGCGCGCAGGCAGCCACATTGTATGGCAGGCGTTGGTCTTTAGGCGCACACGAGGGAAATATTTTGCCCGCCTTGAGAAAGCACTGCAAACCCCGGCGAGCGCCCTGGCAACAATGCCGCTAAGGGATTTGGCGCGCGAATATCGGCGCATGGAGGCGCAATTACTCGACAAGTGGGATGCCCCTTTGATCAATGACTTTCTGTGCATGATGGTGTTTGGCGGCTCTCGCAGGGTGTTTGAAAAGTGGGGGCAGAGTGCCGGATTGGCGCTGCACAATGACTACCTTATCGGACAAGGAGATATCGTCTCCGCCGAGCCGGCGCGGCGCATTGTCGAGATGGCGGACCAGGTACGTGGCGACGACGCCGCGGTTGAAGCGTTGATTGCGGGGGATAACCGTGTGTTGCAATCCCGCCCTGACCTGGCTGAGAACATTGAAGCCTATCTGGCGAAATTTGCTGATCGCTGCGCCGAGGAACTGAAGCTTGAGAGCATTCCTCTCGATGAGGAGCCGACACCCCTGCTGATGTCCATTGGCGCTGCGGCCCGCTCCGCGGCGGCGGCAGTTGAACGCGAGCAGGACTTTCCCGCGCGTTTTGACACCGTGTTCGCAAACGCGCGGCTACGCCGTTGGATAGCCATGAGGCTGGCGAATTGGGCGCGGGCGCGGGTGCGCGATCGTGAGAACCTGCGCTTTGAGCGCACGCGCATATTCGGTCGGGCTCGGCGTCTTTTTCTTGCCGCGGGCGCGCAACTCCATGCCCTGGACGCGATCGACGACCCGCGCGACATTTTCATGCTGACCATCGACGAAGTCCTCGGTTTTATCGAAGGCTTCGCGGTGACAACAGACTTGCGCGGCCTGGTGCGGGTCCGCCGCGACGCGGTGGATCGGGCACAGGAAACCGCGCCTTTGGGCGAACGCTTGAAGGTTACTGGGGTATGGTCGGTCAATTCCGTAACCCATGTGAGCCAGGTGAGCCAGGTCGAAACCCAGGGGGAGGGCGCCGCGTCACCTGATCAACGTCAGGGAACCGCGTGTTCAAAAGGCGTTACACGTGCGCATGCGCGGATCATCCAGGATCCACGCTGCGAGACCCTGCAACACGGGGACATTCTGGTTGCCCGGCACACGGATCCTGGTTGGATTGCGGTGTTCACCAATGCTTCGGCAATCGTGGCTGAGCGCGGCAGTTTGCTTTCGCATTCGGCGATCGTGGCACGCGAGCTTGGTATTCCGTGTGTTGTGGGCCTGCGCGGTGCTATGACATGGATCAAGAATGGTGAAACCATTGAGGTTGACGGGGCAACGGGAATGGTCAGGAAGATCGCCGCGGCAAGCGCGCCGGATACGCGGGGCAAGATCGATGACAGACAATGATATCGGTGCCAGAGCCCGGTTCGACATTATCCGCTATGCGCAGCTATGGGAGGATGCGGACATTTTGGTCCGCGCTTTGGCAACGCCGCCCGGAGCAACGCTGGTGTCCATCTGTTCTGCTGGCGACAATGCTCTTGCCATGCTTACTCTTGACCCTGCGCAGGTGATTGTCGCGGACCTGTCGCAGGCGCAGATTGAGGCGTTGCGAATACGCATTGCCGCTTATGAACGTCTGTCGCATGACAAGTTTCTTGCCTTGATGGGTTCCCGTGCGAGTTCGGATCGGGGAGCATTGTTCGAAGCTTTGATGCCCGCCCTGCCGCGGGCCTCACGCGCTTTCTGGCGCGATAAACGCGCTGATGTTATCGCCCATGGCCTGGGCGGGATTGGTAAGTTCGAGCGCTATTTTCGCATTTTCCGCAAATATTTTCTGCCGCTTGTTCATTCGCGCCGAACCCTTGACGCGATATTTGCACCCCGTAGCGAACCGGCGCGCAAGGAATTCCTCGCCTCCACCTGGAACTCCCTGCGCTGGAGGATACTTTTAAATGTTTTCTTTTCCCGCTTTGTCATGGGACGATTGGGACGGGACCCGGCGTTTTTTGACCATGTGGAGAAGAGTATCACCCAACACGTGACGCAACGCATTGAACATGCCTTTGTAAGCCTTGATCCGGTGCAAAATCCCTATCTCCACTGGATTATGCGCGGCACTCATGGGAACGCCCTGCCCTTTGCCTGGCGCGCCTGTCACTATGAAACGATCCGCAACCGCCTTTCCCGCCTTGATATTCGCCACGGCTCGCTCGATCAGGTGCTAAATCCCAAGGAGCGGATCGACGGCTTGAACCTGTCCGATATTTTCGAGTACATGGACACAGATACCGCAACGCGGGTTTATGAGCGCTTGCTGGCCGTGGCAAACCCGCGCGCACGCTTTGTTTATTGGAACATGCTGGTGCCACGCCGTGTGCCTGCGTCGCTTGCCCACCGGGTCGCGCGGCAAAAAGCCCTTGAAGACCAGTTGAAGGCGCAGGACAAGGCCTTTTTCTATTCGGATTTCGTCATCGAGGAAGTGCACCCGTGACCCTCATCTGGCAAGTGGCGATAAGCCTGATCGTGATCGGCGTTTTGCTCGCGCTTGTGGCCTGCGTCAAGAGGTCGGGAGATCACTGGCACTGGCCCCCTGAAGTACAGCGCAAGCTGGTGCATGTGGCCATCGGTCTGAGTGCGCTGATGTTTCCCCTGATTTTTAGCGATCAATGGCCGGTGCTTCTCATTCTTGGTCTGGCCATTGTGATTATGTTGGTTTTGCGCCTGCCGCGCCACGCGCAGGACGGTATCGGCAGTGCATTGCATAGTGTCGGGCGCACGTCCTACGGTGATTTTCTGTTTGCCGCGGCTATCGGTATCACCTATTTGCGCGCGCGTGAGGAGATCGTCCTGTATGTATTGCCCATCGCGGTGTTGACCCTCGCGGATGCGGCGGCTGCCCTTACCGGCAGTCGCTACGGACGAAGGCTTTTTACCGTCGAGGACGGAACCAAAAGCCTTGAGGGCGTGGTGATGTTTTTCCTTATCACCTGGATCGTGGCGATGGTCATTTTGCTTTTGCTCACCGATATCGCCCGCATTAATGTGATCGGCCTCGCGCTGGTGATTGCCGTCTTTGGCGCGCTGGTGGAGGCGGATAGCTGGCGCGGGTTTGACAACCTGTTCGTCCCCATTGGCATCCATCTGTTTTTGCAAACGTATTTACAGGCCAGTGCCCAGACTTTACTTATTCTGGTTACCCTTTTTGTCCTGGCAGTTGTTGCTATTCTTCTTCTAGCGCAAATCTTTGCGTTTAACGCGCACACCGCACGTGCCTATGGGATCATGTTTTTTCTCATCGGCTCGTTTGCGTTGATTCACAATGCGGTACTGCCCATGATGACGGTATTCGCACACATGATCGCGCACAGGGCCCGCCCGTCATCGGATCCTCAACCCGATCTGGCGCTCATTGTGGTGATCGCCGTTGTGTCGTTGTTCTGGCTTATGCTGGGGGATATGAGTGGCGTCAATGCCATTAATTATTACAATATGACATTTGCTGGCATGACAATTGGATTTGCCTGTCTTGCGCTACGTCATAATCGCGCCCTGATGCCCGTCCTGGGGGGGTTGATTATGGTAACGGGGGTCGCGTTTTTTCTGATTGTTGCGCAAAACAGGGGGCTTGCGAATAATAGCCGAGGGGACTTTCATGTGCTTTTGGCCATCATCATGGGGGTTTGTGCAGGGGCGGCCTTGTTACTGGAGCGCCATTTTAATAACCGACGGGCGTTCAAGGTCGCGCTTCTTGCGCTCGTGATACCGTTTTTGGCATTTGCGATGCGCGCCTGGAACGGATGACAGGCAGATGTGAGGGCAATGGCATGGCTATGGCTGGTGAAAAAATCACGCAGGATGGCGCGTCCTGCCGCCTCTATCGGGAAGCGCCGACCTGGGACGGAGCCAAGACAGCTTCTGTTGGCGCCTTTGCCTGCAAAAGTGTCGAGGCAGGCACGGCGCTGCTTCAGCAGGTGACACGGCAATTGACGGACGAAGGCTTCGAAGCCGTTATCGGTCCCATGGACGGGGACACATGGCACACTTATCGGTTGGTACTTGAGAGCGATGGTTCACCGGCGTTCTTTCTTGAGCCAACCTGTGAGCCCTGGGAGGAGGAGGCCTTCCGTCGTGCCGGATTTCACCCTGTCGCCACTTATGTTTCTGCGCGCGTAACGGTCGACAACATACCCGCGGCTGCACAGCCGGCGGCTTCAGGCCTATCCCTTGAGACATGGGATGGATCGGACACCAATGGTTTTTTACGCAAAGTGCACACCCTGTCTCTCAACGCATTTTCCCAGAACCCGTTTTACAAGCCGATTTCTGAAGCCGCGTTCTTTGCCCTTTATCGACCGGTGGTACCCTTTATGGATCGCCGCTTTATTCTGTTCGTGCGCGACAATGCCGGTGACTTTGTCGGCTTTTCCTTTGCCATTCCCAATGTACTCGAAGGAACGTCGCCGCGCGCACTCATTTACAAGACCTATGCCAGTGTCCGACGCGGGGCCGGACACATGATGCTGGACGCAATCCACAACCGCGCGCGTGAGTTTGGTTTTAAAGCGGTCATTCATGCCCTGATGAACGAAACCAACATCTCCCTTGATCGCAGTGCACGCCACAATGGCGAGATTTTTCGCCGCTACGCCTTGATGGGCAAGAAACTATGAGTACGAAGGCCCGTTGACAGCCGTCCTAAAGGCACCCCATGTCCCTGCTTGAGATTTTTCAAAGCCGTGTTCTGCGTCACCCCGAGCGCATTGCACTCATTGACGGTAAGGGCCGGGCCACCACATTTGCCGCACTTGACCATATCGCCCAGCGCCTGGCCGGTGGCTGGCGGCAAAAGGGGATTGCAAAGGGCGACCGGGTGTTGCTGGCCATTCCCCTCAATGCGCACCTCTACGCTAGCCTGGCGGCACTTTGGCGCCTGGGGGCGGTCGCGGTTTTTCCCGAGCCGGCCCTTGGCCTTGGGGGACTGCGCCATGCTGCACAGGTGACCCGCCCGAAGGCACTGTTGGCCGGAGCGCTCGTTCATCTGGCCGCCTTTGGATTTGGACCACTGCGCGCAATTCCGGTGCGCCTTACCACCGGTGATCACGGGGCACGCAAGGACATCGCCGCCCAGAACACTGGCGGTGATCCGGCGCTGTTGTCATTTACCAGTGGCGCAACCGGCGCGCCGAAGTGTATCCCACGCAGCCACGACTTTTTAGTGCAGCAAAGCAGGGCCGTAACACCTTTGCTGCGACCAGACGCGGCGCCCCACAAACGACCCGTGGACCTGGTCGGCTTTCCGGTTTTTGTACTCGCCAATCTCGGCCTTGGGATCACGTCGGTACTGCCCAATTGGGATTTGCGCCGGCAGCACAGGATTAATGCACAGGCGCTTTTTACATTTGCCCGCACCCATGCCGTGACCCGGATGCTCGTTCCGCCCTCCGTATGCGAGGCGATCCTGCACGCTCCGGTCATTGACAACCTGTCCCATATCATCACCGGCGGCGGACCTGTGTTTCCCGATATTATGCAGGGTCTGCTTGCCCATGTTCCCCATGCCACGGTAACGGCGGTCTATGGATCAACCGAGGCAGAGCCGATCGCCGAAGTCAACGCACGTGATATCCGCACCGAGGACTGGAAGGCCATGGCAAGGGGCGCGGGGTTGTTGGCAGGACGCCCGGTTCATGACCTATCGCTCCGGCTTATTGACCATGAAATCGTGGTCACCGGTCCCCATGTCAACAGGGGATACCTGAACCCGGATCATGACAGGGGAACAAAATTGACCCTCGACGGCGATATCTGGCATCGCACGGGAGATGCGGGACGCCTCGATGGGCAAGGCAGATTATGGCTGCTCGGGCGCATGGACGGGCGCGTGGGAGAATATTTTCCTTTTGCTGTAGAGGTTGCGGCGCGGTCCTGGCCCGGGGTTAGACGGTGCGCTCTGGTACACAGAAAAAGCCAGCCTATACTCGCGATCGAAGGAGACAAACAGAACACGGAAATATGGAAAACGCGCGCAGCCAAAATAGGCAACATTGCTGTTTTGCCGGTCAAAACGATCCCCCTCGACAAAAGGCATCGCTCCAAGGTTGACTACCCTGCCTTGCGGCGTAAGCTCAATGTTCGCCCTCATCCGGTGGAAAAGGCCGACTTAGGATAAACCCACTCACCACCGCAAGGACCGCGATCTGGATGGCCATCACAGGGATGCCAACCCCCGCGATATAGGAAATGACAACAACAAGAACAATGGCGATCATGGCCGCCCATTTCGCACGACGCGATATGGCGCCATAGGCGTTCCAATCGTGAATGGGCGGACCGAACAGGCGGTGGCCTAATAGCCATCGATAGGTACGCTCGGACCCCCGGGCAAAGCAAAAGGCCGCGGCGAGTAAAAATGGTGTCGTGGGCAGGAGGGGCAAGAACACGCCAAGAACCCCCACAGCCAAGGCCACCCAACCCCCGATCATCCAGAAAAGTCGCCGCATGACAGCCTCGATAAAAGGACCATTGGGAAACGTCTATTTATACCAGGGGTCCTTGACGATGACTCATGGATTAACGTCAAAGCGGTGTGTTAGCAAGGCCCTACACCAACTGGCGTTTATATAAAGCCCATATCGCTGGTATAAATTCAAACACCGCACCAGTGATACGGTGGCATTGCGCTCTATTGCATGATAAACATCAAAACATCATGCAGGGCAAGAGGATCTGCTATAGCCGATGTCGCAGGCATAATACCAGCGGTATTGGCTTTATAGACACGCTGACTGGTGTACTGCCTTGATAACATACCTCTTTGACGCTAATCCATGAGTCATTGTTAAAGGCCCTTGGTATAAAACGCAACGTCATCGAAAGGAGCGCAATGGGCAGCGCAGGAAACTTGATTAATGAATTTGCCCAAGTCGACGAAGAGGCTTGGCGAGGGTTAGTGCAAAAAGCGCTTGGGGGAGCCGACTTTGATGACCAGTTGGTTTCCCACACCGCAGATAATTTGCGTATTGAGCCACTTTATCCCGGCGCACGGACGCCACCGCTTGCCAATGTTCGACCCGGAGCCTGGACAGTCATGCAGCGGGCCGATGATCCGGACTTGAACCGCGCCAGAAGGCAATTGCTTGCTGATCTTGATAATGGCGCCACCGGGTTGGTGTTGGTGTTTGCAGATTCCCTGACAGCGGGCGCAGGGGGCCTAAGGGCTCAAACGTTGCGCGACATGCAAACCTTGCTGGCCGATGTTGATGTCTGCAAAACCCTGGTGCGCATTGATGGGGGCCGCTTCGTAAATCCCCTTGTGGCAGCGTTTGTCGATAGTATTGCAGCCAGCACAGGCGTTGAAAACATCGCCATCGCCCCCTGTGTCGAGCCCCTCGCCCGTTTTGCCCGTCGCGGCGTACCCAATACGGCCTTTGATCTCGTGCCGGATCGTTACAGACGCATTATATACGGATTTCAAGCAAGAGGCATTTCCAGAACCCTGCTATGCGCTGATTTGCGGGCCCACCACGGTGCCGGTGCCAGCCCTGCCCAGGAACTCGGGATCGCCCTGGCAACCCTTGTGCAATACATGCGCTGGTGTGAAGAGGGGGGGCTTGACCTTGCCACGTACACACGCGCACCAATGATAATTTTTAGTGCCGATGCGGACCAGTTTCTTGTAATCGCCAAGCTGCGGGCCGCGCGGTTGCTTTGGGCGCGTCTGGCGCAGGTTGTGGCATTGCCTGAGACGCCACTTTGCCTGCACGCCGAAAGTGCGGTGCAGATGATGGCCAAAGATGATCCTCATGTGAACATATTGCGCACGACCCTGGCAGGGTTTGCTGCCGGACTTGGCGGTGCCGATGCGGTGACATTGCTACCCTTTGCTTATGCTCTTGGCCTGCCGGACGCCCATTCCCGGCGTATTGCCCGCAACATCCAGATGATCCTGCAAGAAGAGTCTCATCTGGCTAAGGTTGCCGATCCCGCCGCCGGAGCCGGCGTGATTGAGGACCTGACGCAGGGCCTGTGCAACGCAGGCTGGCGCTTTTTCCAAAGCATTGAACGCGAAGGCGGCCTGGCGCATGCCTTAAAAGCCGGCTTTGTACAACGGCGGATCACGCAGATGGCGGACAAAAAAAGAAGGCAGATCGCTACCCGCGCCATACCCCTCGTCGGCGTATCACACTATCCTCAGCCTCCTGAAATGCGCGGCACACCGATCGAAACGCTCCCTTTGCCAGCACCAGCCCCGGCAATTGAGCAGACAGTCGATATTGATGTCAGCAAAGATACCTGGTTCGATGAAATGGTTGAGGCGATCAAACAGGGAACTCCCCGTGACGCTTTCAAACGCCCGGGTAAGGTCTCGACGCCATATCCCAAGCACACCAGCGCTCCCCTGGTGCAGTGGCGCGATGCCGAGCCCTTTGAGACCTTGCAGCGGCTTTCCGAAACGATATTTGCGCAAACCGGTCACCGCCCAAGGGTATTTCTGGCCAATCTCGGACCGCTCGCGTCGTTTTCCATAGCCGCGACCTACGCCACCAACTTCTTTTCTGCCGGGGGTATCGAATCCCTCACCAATGACGGCTTTGCTAATGTAACCGGCGCAACGAATCAGGATGCGCTTGTTGGTACATTTCAAGACAAATTGGCAAGATGCGCCTGTATTTGCGGCGACGACGCGCACTATGCGGCAGAGGCTGTCGCCGTGGCCCGTGCGCTCAAGGGTGCAGGGGCGGAGCGTATCTTTATGGTTGGCGCATGCGGCACGGCGGAGGCTGATTTCCGGGCGGCGGGTGTGGACGACTTTTTGTTCGACGGGCGCGACATTCCCGACACGCTCGGCACGGTTCTTCGCCTTTACGGCGGGAACCCCTCCTCTTTCCCGTCATCATGACAACAAACGAGGCAATCCGAATGTCCCGGTTTCCCGATTTTCTCAACACAGAATTCGCCATGCCGCAACAGCGTGCGGCCACGTCTTCTGACCAGATCTGGACGACCCCGGAAGGCATTACGGTTAAACCGCAATACGGGCCCGAGGACATTGACGGGCTTGAGTTTTTGCACACTTACCCCGGCCTGCCACCCTTCCTGCGTGGCCCCTATCCGAGCATGTATGTGCAGCGCCCGTGGACGATCCGCCAATACGCCGGGTTTTCCAGTGCCGAGGACTCGAACGCATTTTATCGGCGCAACCTTGCCGCAGGACAGCGCGGCCTGTCTATCGCTTTCGATTTGCCAACCCACCGCGGCTATGATTCGGACCATCCGCGGGTCGCCGGTGATGTGGGCATGGCGGGTGTGGCCATCGACTCGATCTACGACATGCGCACGCTTTTCGATGGTATTCCTTTGGACAAGATGTCCGTCTCCATGACCATGAATGGAGCGGTGATCCCGACCATGGCGCTTTATATTGTGGCCGCCGAGGAGCAAGGCGTTGTTCCGGCACAACTGACAGGCACTATTCAAAACGATATCTTGAAAGAATTCATGGTGCGCAACACCTACATTTATCCACCCAAGCCATCGATGCGCATCATTTCCGATATTTTTCGCTATACCGCGGAAAATTGCCCCAAATTCAACTCCATCTCCATCTCCGGCTATCACATGCAGGAGGCCGGAGCCACCCAGGACCTTGAACTCGCCTATACCCTTGCCGACGGTATAGAATACGTGCGTTGCGGGCGCGACGCGGGGCTGGATGTTGATGACTTTGCCCCGCGGCTTTCCTTTTTCTGGGCCATTGGCATGAACTTTTTCATGGAGGTGGCGAAACTGCGCGCGGCACGGCTGTTATGGGCCGTGCTTATGGATAAGCATTTTTCTCCACGCGCGAATAAGTCCCTGACCCTGCGCGCTCATAGCCAAACCTCCGGCTGGTCCCTCACCGCCCAGGATGTTTACAACAACGTGACCCGTACCTGCATCGAGGCCATGGCCGCTACCCAGGGTCACACCCAAAGCCTGCACACCAATGCCCTTGACGAAGCGCTCGCCCTGCCCTCGGAGTTCTCTGCCCGTATCGCCCGCAACACCCAGCTCTTTCTGCAGGCCGAAAGCGGCACCTGCCGCACTATCGACCCTTGGGGGGGCGCCTACTACGTGGAGCGCCTGACCCACGATCTGGCGCACAAGGCCTGGGTGCATATTGACGAGATCGAGGCCTTGGGCGGAATGGCCAAGGCCATTGAGATCGGTATCCCCAAACTGAAAATCGAGGAAGCGGCGGCGCGCACCCAGGCGCGAATTGATGCGGGCGATCAGGTGGTGGTTGGGGTGAACCGGTATCAACCGGATACGCAGGAAGACATTGACGTGCTGCAGGTGGACAACGCGGCGGTGCGCGCCCTACAGCTGGAAAAGCTCGCCCGTCTGCGCCAGCAACGAGACCCGGATGCCGTTAACACCGCCCTTGCCGCCCTGACAGACGCTGGCACCAGCGGCACGGGCAATCTGTTGGCTCTTGCGGTTGCGGCCGCGCGTGCCAAGGCGAGCGTTGGGGAGATCTCTTTGGCACTGGAAAAAGCCTTTGGCCGGCATCAGGCGCAGGTGCGCGCCGTGTCCGGTGTTTACAAACGCGAGGCCCGTTCCATGGACGAAAAAATTGCCTATGTGCGCATGCTGTGCACGGATTTTATCAAACACGATGGGCGCCGGCCGCGCATTCTTGTGGCCAAAATAGGCCAAGACGGACACGATCGCGGGCAAAAGGTCATTGCCACGGCTTTCGCCGATCTGGGCTTTGATGTGGATATTGGGCCCTTGTTTCAGACCCCAGAGGAAGTGGCCCGCATGGCGGTGGAAAACGACGTGCATGTGGTCGGCGTTTCCAGCCTGGCGGCGGGTCATCTGACCCTGGTGCCGGCCCTGAGGCAGGCGCTTGTCGATGCTGAACGCGGTGATATTCTTATTGTCGTCGGCGGTGTGGTGCCGCCACAGGATCACGACACCCTTATGGCCGCCGGCGCCGGGGCCATCTATCCTCCCGGCACGGTCATTGCCGATGCCGCCGTTGACCTGATCAAGATGTTACGGGCGCGGCTATAATACCAAGGGTCTTTAACAATGACTCATGGCTTAGCGTCAAACAAGTATGTTATCAAGGCAGTACACCAGTCGGCGTGTATATAAAGCCAATACCGCTGGTATAATGCGGTGTGCGAAGCGCATTTGTTTGTGATTGCAAAGGCTTTGTTACCGTTAGCAAATCGTATCATTTGCAAACATCTATTTACAACCTGGCCAGCCCGCTTCCCCGCGCGGGCCCCCATAAAAGCGGCGCGGGCCGGTGATGTCCGTGAATAGAGAGGCCCATTTGATAATCAATCGATGAAAACTAAAATAAATTTGTTTGGACATTCAAATTAATATTTATGAAAGTTGTATGTATTATAAAATGCTCTCAATGATTGCTGCTACGGTTTCCCCTGCACCCCGCTTGAGAAACGCGTAACCAAAAAATAAACATAAAAATCGGAGCAATACCATGTGCACTGTCTGCAGCGTTATCCAAACGCAACCCTATTCCGCTGAAAACCCTCCAAGTGACGCACAAGGCGACACCATGACAATGTTCGGCAATCTGGCATCCAGTCAAAGCAACTGGGGTGGATCAAATACCGGCAAACCCGTATGGTCGCTCGACCAGATCGCCAACGAGGTGATCAATAACGGTCCCAATGCCAAATGGATGTCGAGCAATATTACCGTCAACCTCTCCTCCCTGACCAGCAAGGGACAGGAGATGGCGCGAGCAGCCCTGGATTCATGGGCGGCAGTTGCCAACATAACCTTTACCGAAGTTACAGGTGGAGCCAACATTACTTTTGAGGACAACCCTCATTTCCGGCCTTCCGCCCAGACTAAGACCGACGGCAACGGCGCTCTTATAAAAGCAACCGTTAACATTGGTGCCAATCTTCTCGGCTCCACCGGCATTGGGTTAAACAGCCAGGTCATGAAAGCGTATGTTCACGAAATCGGCCATGCGCTTGGTCTTGGCCATGCCGGTAAATATTCCGGCCAAATCGATTATAACAGGCTCGCAGCCTATCAAAACGACCACGTCGGTTTCTCGGTCATGTCCTATTTTTCCCAGTCCGATGCGGGCCATGGCTCCCGTACATTTGCGGTGACGCCGCAACTTGCCGATATCGTCGCTATGCAAAAGCTGTACGGAGCACCGACGTCCACCAATTCAGGTAACACAACGCATGGCTACGAAAGTTTGCGGGCCAAGTATGGAACCTCGGAATGGGGACGCGATCTTCCTGCTGTGACAATTTACGATACCGACGGTATCGATACACTCAGTGGCGCAGGTTTTTCCGGCACGCAGGAAATTAACCTGAACGCCGAAAGCTTTTCCTCCCTGGGCAATCAAAAGAAAAATGTGGCCATTGCCCGCGGCGTCGTGATTGAGAATGCCGAAGGCGGCTCCGGCAACGACACGCTCATTGGCAACCAGACCGACAATAGGCTGACCGGCGGTGCCGGCAACGACATATTGACCGGAAACGGTGGCGGTGACACATTCGTTATGACCCGCGGCGGCGGCAGTGACACGGTTTCTGACTTTCAGGATGGCGTCGACAAGATTGACGTTTCCTCCATGGGCCTTGCGGGTAACACCTTGCAGGCAGCGGGCATCAGCGTCACCCAATCCGGCAACGACACCGTTGTGCGTTTTGCCGGCGGCGAGCAACTGACGCTGAGAAATACCCATGCAAGTCAGATCTCCGATGACGACTTCCTCTTCTCGAACAATCCGCAGCCGCAGCCACCGACGCAGCCGCAGCCGCAGCCACCGACGCAGCCGCAGCCACCGACGCAGCCGCAGCCACCGACGCAACCGCAGCCGCAGCCACCGACGCAGCCGCAGCCGCAGCCACCGACGCAGCCGGTACAGCCCGTAAAGCCGGTACAACCCGTAAAGCCGGTACAGCCTGGCAGCAACGAAATCAACGGCGACGATGGCATAAACAACCTTAATGGCACCAGCGGTAACGACGTCATCAACGGTTATGGCGGTATGGATGTCATTTTCAGCAGCGCCGGCGCCGATAAAATCGACGGTGGTATGGGCAGGGACATGATGAGCTATTACCGCTCTACCGCCGGTGTTAGCGTCGATCTGGAGCTCGGTTCGGCCTATGGAGGCCATGCGGCGACGGATACCCTGATCAATATCGAATCGGTGACGGGATCGAACTTTGCTGACGACCTGAAGGGGGACGCCGGTGAGAACACCCTGTTTGGTGGTGGTGGCAACGACAAGATTGATGGTCGCGGCGGCAACGACTATCTGCGCGGCAACGCAGGCGCCGATACGTTTGTCTTCGGTACCAATGGCGGTTATGACACCATCGGTGACTTCGAGGTCGGTGTGGATAAGATTGATCTGACGGGCCTGGGCTTGCCAAGCCGGGCATACATGACACGTCAGATGACACTTGAGCAATCCGGCAGCAACACACTTGTACATATCAATGATGCCAGCGGGCAACGCGTCACCACAATCCAGTTGTTGGATACCAATATGTCGCAATTGAGTAAGGGTGATTTTATCTTCCAGGATAATACGCAGCCTACGCAACCTGCGCAGCCTACGCAACCTGCACAGCCTACGCAACCTGCGCAGCCGGTACAGCCTGGCAGCAACGAAATCAACGGCGACGATGGCATAAACAACCTTCATGGCACCAGCGGCAACGACGTCATCAACGGCCATGGCGGTATAGATGTCATTATCAGCAGCGCCGGCGCCGATAAAATCGACGGTGGCGCAGGCAGGGACATGGTGAACTATTCGTTCTCAACCGCGGGCGTCGACATTGATCTGGCACAGGGCTCAGCTTATGGAGGCCATGCGGCGATAGACACCCTGATCAGCATAGAAATGGCCACGGGGTCGAATTATGCCGACAATCTGAAAGGTGACGCCAGTGCGAACACCCTTTTCGGTGGTGCTGGCAATGACACGATCGAGGGTCGCGGTGGCAATGACTATCTGCGCGGCGGCACAGGAGCCGATACGTTTGTCTTCACCAAGGATATGGGTCGCGATTTCATCGGCGACTTTGAAGATGGCATCGATAAAATTGATGTCTCAGGCATGGGGCTGAGTGCGAATACGATCTTCAGCTCAGAAATTGCTATCCGTGGCTTTGCATCCGGAAACACGGTGAGCACCGTGGTTGAGTTTACGGCCACCGGTGACACGCTCACCCTTCAGGATATAAACCCATATCAGCTTACCGACAGCGATTTTATTTTCTAGTTGTTGCGTTGGGGCGGCAGGATTGATACGGATCCCTCCTGTGGCTCCAAAGGAGACAAAACAAGCCGCGACTTGGACCGCACCGGCCTGCTCTGCCGGTGCGGTTTTCAATTATAGTGAACAGCGATCCATGAGTCATTGCCAAGACCCCTTGGTATTATTATAGAGCGTGTCATGTTTTAACAGAAGTAATACCAAGGGGCCTTGCGTTTGACTCCTGGTCCAGCGTAAAACCGTTGTCTTATCAATATGATACACAAGTCAGCGTGTACAAAAAGCCAATACCGCTGGTATAATTCTGTTTCTATTAAAACATGACACGCTCTATAGGGTCCGATCGCAGGGGATTAAAATGTCAGCAACAATAATTGATGGTAAGGCAACGGCCGCCGGGTTACGCCAAAAGGTAGCTGCGCACGTAGCGCGCTTAAAGGACAAACATGATATCATTCCTGGCCTGGCAGTTGTTCTCGTCGGGGAGGACCCCGCCAGCCAGGTCTATGTTCGCTCCAAGGGAAAACAGACGGCGGAAACAGGAATGAATTCCTACGAGCATAGGCTCGAAGCCAACACGTCCGAGGCCGCTCTCCTGTCTCGGATTGATCAACTCAATAACGATCCCAACGTGCACGGCATACTTGTACAACTGCCTCTACCTGACCACCTGAACACCAATCTGGTGATCAATGCGATCGACCCGGACAAGGATGTCGACGGATTTCACGTCTCGAATGTGGGGCTGCTGGGAACAGGACAAAGGAGTCTGGTACCGTGCACGCCACTGGGCTGCCTGATGATGTTGCGCCAACATCACGGGCCCTTATCGGGTATGGACGCGGTGGTGATCGGGCGCTCCAATATTGTCGGCAAGCCGATGGCACAGCTTTTACTTCAGGAAAGTTGCACCGTGACCATCGCCCATTCACGCACGCGGGACCTTGCGCAAGTCGTGCGCCGCGCCGACATTGTGGTGGCGGCTGTGGGCCGGCCGCAGATGGTGCAGGGTGACTGGATTAAGCCCGGTGCCAGCGTGATTGATGTTGGCATAAACCGGATTGACGCACCGGAAAAGGGTGATGGCAAGACCCGGCTTGTGGGCGATTGCCACTACGAGAGTTGTGCTGAAGTTGCGGGCGCTATCACGCCGGTGCCGGGTGGGGTTGGTCCCATGACAATTGCCTGCCTTCTGGCCAACACGGTTACAGCCTGTTGCCGGGCCAAGGGATTTCCGGATCCTGAAGGATTAATCGTGAATTGACAAATTGTCGAAGATGCGGGCCCTAGAGCGTGTCAGGTCTTGTTCATAGGGTCTTGGACAAAAAATTCGTCGCCATACGCTTTAGCAACGACGTGTTCTGTCCGCCGATGAGCAAGTAATCATAGCCGCCGCTCTTCCAATCGACAGCACTCATGCCTTCCATTTCAGAGATTTTCAAGGCCTGGTCGGCTGGGCTGTCTGCACGCAGGATGCAAAGTGCAATCGGCTCCCCGGTACTGCTCAAGAATGTGAGTTGAGCGAGCGCTTGGCCCCTATAGCCAAGCACCTGCGCCCGCTTATATTCCATTTCGGGAAAATCAGTCAGCTTGGCAACAGAGATTTCTTTCCCAATGGCTGCACCGACTCGGTCCAAATCCCGCTGTTGCAAATCTCCTGAGCTTTGCACACTGCGCAAAGTGTTCGTGGTGTAGAGAAACTGATAGGCCGCAACATAGTCCTTCCAATCCCGTTCCGCAGGGCGCGAGAACTGATACCCGGCCCCAAACCCGAGCAACACAGCAAGTAACGAAGCAGCAATGGCAGAGCTTTTCCAACCGCGTTCCGCGGGTGCGTCCAAAACAAAAGGGGCGATATTGTCGGTGTTGAGAAAAGCATTGAAGCTTTTAGCAATCTTGTTTGTATCAACGCGCAAGGCCTCCGTTCGTTTTGCCAGGGCCATGTCGGTTCGCAGCGCCTTGGCAATGTCTTCTACCGGCGCGTGCTCGGCCTCGCCATCCAAATAGGCAACCAATTCCTCATCGCTGAAATCAATATCTGGCATCATCCGGCCTTTGCACAATCTCGATATTGCTCAACCAGTTTGCGGCGTGCCGTAGCAAGCCGACTCATTACGGTTCCCACCGGAATTTTCAGAACTTGCGCCGCATCCTTGTAGCTATAGCCCTCTCCGTAGACGAGGAAAACCGTAATACGCTGCGCTTCCGGTAGTTGCATGACGGCGAGGAGGACTTCACGATTTAATAGACTGGCTTCCGGGTCCGGTGATAAATCCACCAAATCGACTTCATTGAGGTTGAGCAGGCCGCCACCTTTTCTTACTGTTTGCTTGCGCACTTCATCAATCCACAGCCGCTGCGTGATGCGCAATACCCACCGATCCAAATGTGTGTTGGCCTTGAATTGGTTTGCCCGCTCTATTGCGCGTACACATGCAGCCTGGGCCAAATCATCGGCCGTTACCGGATCGGCCGTGAGCACAAGGCAGTAGCGATGCAGACGTGGATACAGTTTAACGATCCCCCGTCTAACCAAGTCTTGCGAATTGCGCCTGGCCCAAAGCAAGGTATTCAAGTCCACCTGTTTCGCTTAGCCATCAGGCCCCAACTGTACCAAAGGGCTTTGCCTTTGACACCAGGGCTACCAGTTCAAAACCTTAACTCTTATCAGCACGATCCATGAAAGAAACGTCTATTAAGACCTGACACGCTCTAGAAGTTCAGGGCCTGATGACAAGTTGTCTCCCCCCCTATTTTACGGTAATGGTGATCACCTTTGAGACGACCGGTGGGTCGTGCGGGATGTGATCCTTGTCTGCGAGCACTAATTGCAATGTATGCGTACCAGGTTCCAGTTCCAGCATCGCCTCGGTTTGACCGCCACCATAATGAATGTGATTTTCATCCGCTAAAATGTTTTGGTTTGCTTCATCTGCGCCCTCGGCGCCTTCAAGAAACGGCGCCCGATCGACAAACAGATGGTGATGTCCCGTGCCCTCCTTTTCGATACCCGAAGGCGCGACTCCCATGCCCGACAGACCAAAATTGACTTTCACAGGGCTTTCGACCGTGTCGCCATCATGCAAATTGACAAAATAGACCCTGGCGCCCGGGTTTGAAGGCGTTTCCCCAGCCCAGGTGGACACGCTCGTCATCATTGAAATTACCAGCGCCGTAATAAACAGTGATGTTTTCATGTATCTCTCCCAAATATGTGATTTATACCAGCGGTATTGGCTTTATATACACGCCGACTGGTGTACTGCCTCGCTAACACACCTCTTTGACGCTAACCCATGAGTCATTGTCAAGGGCCCTTTGTATTATATTATATAAACGGATGAGAGGCGGAAATTATTCGAAGTGTCCGTTGTTGCTATAGATCAGCATGCGTTTAGTTGTCCCCATAGCAAAATGAATACAGCTAAGAGCCTGATTGGAAATTCAATTTGCGACATCCAATGCGTCGGTTTTAGGATAAAATGAAACCATTTGTGCCCTTATGGAAGGCTGAATGTTGTACAGGAGCAGGAAAATCGCCAAAATCATATGCAATTTTAGTCAGCTACGATGGTGGCACCGAATTTTGAATCAGACTCTAATCGCCCGATGCTCTAATGGCTGGGGATCGCGCGGGGGGAATCAAGGCCGAAATAGCGGCGAAAAAGACGCATGATGTCGTTACCAATCCCCACATAGGCAGGAACCAGAAACAGGACCAGAAGCGTTGCCGTTGCCAGACCGAAAACAATGGTGATCGCCATGGGGATCAGGAACTGGGCTTGCAAGCTCTTTTCAAACAGGAGTGGGGTCAGGCCGCCAATGGTGGTCAGTGATGTCAGCAGCACGGCCCGCAGCCGATCGCAGGAGGCTCCGATCGCCGCACTACGCAAATCGTCCCCGCTCCTGAGACGCTCATCAAGGCGACTGACAAGAATAATCGAGTCATTGACAACGATTCCAGACAGGCCAAGAATCGCGAACAAGCTCATGATATTGACATTGTAACCCAGCAGAGCATGGCCCAGGATAGCCCCCACTACGCTGAAGGGGATGATAAGCATAACCGCCAGTGGACGCCCATAGCTCGCCGTCACGCTGGCGATAATCAGATAGATAACGGCCAATGAAAGGCCTGCCGAAATGATCAAATCACGAACCGTTTCGCTGGTCTCGCGCGCGCGCCCCTCAAACTTGTAGCGAATGCCGTATTTCCCGGCAAGCCCCGGCAGCGCTTTGGTCTCAAGGCTTGCCAGCACCTGGGGGCCTGTGGTGATAGCGGTATCCACGTCAGCCGTAACGGAGACCACGGCAGCGCCGTCTTCATGGCGAATAATCGCAAACCCCTGGCGCTCCGTAAAGGTAACGAGTTCGGACAGGGGAATGAATTCCCCGCTGGGAGACTTGATGAGGAAATTGCGCAAGCTGTCACCGGTTTGATTGCCGATATCCTGGGAGACCTCTATGGTCACCTCATCGTCGTCACTGGCTAGGCGCCGCGCAGTAACACCTTGAAATGCATCCCGTACCGCCTGCCCAAGGGAGCGAATGGTAAAGCCGAGTGCAGAGCCGCGTGGTGCCAGCTGCATCACCAACTCCGGTTTGCCAAAATCAAGATTGTCATCGATCGCCGAAAGGCCCTCGAACCCTCGTAAAGTATTTTGCAAATCCAGTGAGGCTCGCTTGAGGGTCTCCGGTGTTCCCCCAAGCAAACGGATATCAATGTCACGCCCGCGCGGTCCCGGACGGCGTTCGCGCATGGCAACGCGTTTGATACCAGCCAGTTTGGGCATAGCGCGCTGCCAATTGCGGATGATGTTAGAGGTGCGAATGGTGCGGATTTCTGCATCGGTCAGTTCCACCTCGATACGCCCCGAATCCCCAAGCCGCCCCCCGCGGGTAAAGGTGACAATGGCCGTCTCGACCAGCTTTTCGTTGCCGCCCAAGCGGTCCGCCACATCAAACAGCGACGCCTCAAGCGCCTCCAGGGCGTCGAGGGCGTCCCGCTCGGCAATCCCGGCGTTGAAGATGATCCGGGCGGAGATGTTCTCCGATTCGATACTGGGGAAAAATACAAAACCAATCTGCTTGCTCATGAACATGCCAACGACAATGATCCCGCCGGCAAAGGCAATCGCGCAGGTCGTATAGCGCCAGGCATACGACAGGGCCACCAGGCGCTGGAACGGACCGCTGCGAAATTGATCAAACCGCTTATCAAATGCACGACGAAAGCGCCCCCCCGTTACCGCCGACTTTCCTGCATGACGCAGGTGCCCCGGCAGAATTAAAAAACACTCCATCAGGGACGCTATCAGGACCGCAATCGTCACCATCGGCAACGGTTTCATGATCTGCCCCATATCGTTATCGGCAAGCAAAATCGTCGAAAACGCCGCCACTGTGGTGAGCATGGCGGCAATAACCGGCAGCATCATGCGCCGTGCCCCTGTCTCTGCTGCCAGATAAGGTGGATCCCCGGCCTCAAGGCGTGTGGCCGTGTGTTCCCCAACCACAATGGCATCATCGACAATAATCCCCAATGTCATGATCAGGGCAAACAGAGAGATCATATTGATTGATTGATCCATGACAAACATCACCCCGAAGGTCGCCAGAAACGCGATCGGAATTCCCAATGCCACCCAGAAAGCGATGCGGAAATTCAAAAACACGAACAGAATAATCAGCACCAGCACAAGGCCCGTCGCTCCGTTCTTCAAGAGCAACAGAATGCGCGCACGCAGAAATTTTGTCGTATCGGAATAAATTTCGAGACGTAAAGCTTCAGGCAGGGTCTCGCGGTAGTTCTCAAGAAACGCCGACAGCCGGTTCGATGCCGCGAGGGCGTCAATAGCACTGGAGCGGTAGACCGCCAGTTCGATTGCACGCGCCCCGCGGTTGAACGATTGTTGCTGATCCTTGTCGTATGTGCGCTGGATGGACGCAATTTCACCAAGGGTGATACTCTGACCCGTTGGCAGCGTTTTGACCTCGATATCGGCTATATCCCGCTGGTTCTGGTTGCCGGCGAGGACGCGAATCTGCTTTGTAACCTCGCTCTCCAGCTGCCCTGAGGGGACATCTGTAGTGCTGTTGGCGATACGATCGGCAACCTCGCGAACGGTCAGACCCAGTCTACGCAGTTGACGATGGTCCAACTTGACGGTGATCTCCTGTGCGCGATAGCCGTTTAAGGTCACCCGATCGATGCCGGCATCCAGAAGTCGGTCGCGCATCTCGCGCGCATAAGCGCGAAGGGCGGACTCGGAAAACGGGCCATAGATTGCTATCCGCGCCACTAGGTCAAACCGCTTGCGAAAATTAATCTCCGGCTCCTCGGCGTCCTCCGGCAAGGTGGTGAGGCCCTCAAGCGCAGCCTCGACATCCGCCTGCGCCTTTTGCATATTTGTATCGGCAGTGAATTCGAGATCAATCACCGAAACCCCTTCCTGGGCTCGGCTCTCCATTTCGCTCACCCCATCAAGATAACGCAACGCCGGCTCCACCGCGTTGACAATATTTGCTTCATTGTCCTCAGCGCTGGCGCCAGGCCAAACGATATTCACCGTCATCGAGTTGAATTCAATGGGCGGAAACACATCGTAGCGGATTTTGGTCAGCCCCCAAGCGCCAAACATCATCAGCACAATCATCAGAATATTGGCCGCGTTTCTATGGCGAACAAAAAGCCTGATAATGCCGCCACCTGTGGTATCATGCGGATTCATGGGGTCACCGTTTGATCCGCCTTGCGGTTGCGGATCCCCCTCGCCGATTGTTGTGGGGTCTTGTCGCCGGTGTCGCGTTTGTTGAGGCCGTTGGGACCCTTGGCGGGTTGCGGCTCCAAAGTCACCTTCAATCCCGGGCCAGCCTCCGCGATTCGGGTGATCATGACTTGATCGGCGGTTTTCAAATCTCCGCGCACCAGAACATCCTTGTCGTCATAGCTCAGAGCGCGTACATCGCGGCGCGCGATGCGGTCGTTTTCGACCACAAACACATGGGTGCCGTTATAAAGCGCACTCTCGGGCAAACGTGCGACATTTTCATAAGTCGGGCCAGGTAGAGACACCTCCACAAAGGCCCCCGGGCGCAGTGAAACGGCACCCGATGGTATGACCGTGGCGAATAGCTCAATCCCCCCTTCGCTGGATTTGACATCCGCGCCTATGCGCTCAACCTCCCCGTCAAAGGTTATCGGCGCATCACCGATACGCCAGATCACCGAAACCTTGCGCCCAATGGGAGACCCTTGCGCCAGCAAGCGCCCGTATTGGCGATCGGAGAGGATAAACCGCACCTCCAGCTTGTCCGGATCGTACAGGGAGAGGATCATGTCATTGGTGTCGGCAATGCGCCCAAGCTCCGTGTTCTTTGAGCGCACCACGCCGTCGAAGGGCGCTTTGAGCACCGTATCGCTGAGATTGCGTTGCGCCTGTTCTAGTTTCCATTCGGCGCGCTTGATGGCCAGACGGGCCTGATCAAGTTTAGCCTTGAGAACCGCGATCATGTCGGTTCCGCGCTGAACGGATGCGCGGCGCTGGAGGACAACCAGGTCCCGATCATCCACGTGCTTTTTCGTAACCGCACCGGACTTGCGCAAGGCCTGAGCCCGCTGCAAATCCTTCGACGCCAAAGACAATTGCTTGGTGGCATTGGCCAGGCCGGTGCGCTCAAGACTAAGCTGTGCTTCAGCTTCAGCCAGGCGCGCTTTGGAATCGAACAGGGCCACTTCAGCATCGCGCAGCTCGCCTTCATAGGTGAACCGATCAATCGCAATCAATTCCGTCCCCTCGGTGACAAGATTGCCAACCTCAAGTTGCGGACTGACGCGAACCACCTTGCCGGAGACGGGAACTCTCAGCTCCACTGAGCGTACCGAACGGATCTCCCCAAAAACAACAATGCCGGTGTTTTCGGTACCGATCACAGCAGGCACGGTCCTGATGACATAGGAACGCTCGCGGACCTGGCCTTCCACGGCTTGCGGTCGATTGGATACCAGGCTCCAGGCCAGATATCCTGCTGTTGCCAGGATCGCAACCGGTACCACAAAACGCAATATCAGAACCCAGAGCCTTGGGCTGGCATGGCGCGTGTCGCGCTCAGTGTCACTGAACGTCATCAGAAAAGTTCCTGTTGGTCCGGGTCCAGGTCCGGGTCAAGGGACCGGCTGGTACGTCTGTATGCTCTGAATACGCAATTCATCCCACGGGGATTTGCGTTTAACGCTTGCGCACCAGGTTGAAAAGCATTGTCCAATCAGCACGATCCATGGAGGAAACGTCCATTGACGACCTGGTCGGCCCGCTAATACATATGCCCACAAGTCAGTGTGTACAAAAAACCCATACCTCTGGTACCATACCTCTGGTACCATACCTATAGGACCGGCTTGTCCTTCCTTGCGAATGGCCTTTGAGAATAGAGCGCATAAATACCATTATGAAGCAAAAAAGTGTCGCAAATTGTACGAGCAGAAGCTTATCGTAAGGGGTGTTTCTTTTGCGTAACTGGAATTATGGGCGGCGCACCCGCGCGCGCGGAAGAACGTTATACTATAGCAAAAGCGCCCGTCCCTTCGGGTTTCCGATTGGGCTCTATTAAGACATGACACGCCTTAGTTTGCAGGATTTCCCGGAGCAGACCGGTAATACCAAGGGTCCTTGCCAATGACTCATGGCTTAGCGTCAAAGAGTTATGTTATCAAGGCGGTACACCAGTCGGCGTGTCTATAAAGCCAATACCGCTGGTATAAGCGGCATAGTCGCCAGCCTTCTGTTTTCCCAAAACCCGTAAAATTTCAGTCCACGCCGCAAAACCTTCATCAATTGATGTCAGGCGGAAACATTCGTTGGGCGCATGAAAGTCCTCATCCGCAGTGGAGAACGAGAACATTACAGTATCGATACCCAGAACGCGATTGACAATTTCAGTCAGCGGTAGGGTGGCACCAATACGCACCCGCCGCGGGCGCGTGCCAGTGGTTGTCTCCAGAGCCTGCTCAGCGGCCAACAGGAGCGGATGGGCTTCAGGAACCGTGTAGGCGCCCGTCCAGCCCCGTTCGTCAGTTATGTCAAGCCGAACACCAGGCGGACAAACCTTCTGCAAATGTGCGATGGTTGCGGCCCGTATATGCGCGGGGTCCTGGCCGCAGACAAGCCGTGTGGTGATCTTTGCCCATCCTTTATGGGCGATCACAGTTTTGCCCCCGGCACCGGTATAGCCACCCCATATGCCATTGACATCCAAACTCGGCCTCAGCCACAAACGCTCAAGCAATCCATAGCCAGCCTCACCGGCAGGTACTGCCTCCAGGTTAGCGTAGAATTCATTTTCATCGAGCGCAAATGTGGCGATGTTCGACCGCTCAGCTTCACTCGGCTCTTTAACCCCATCGTAAAATCCGTCTATGGCGATCCGGCCGTTTTCGTCATGCAGGCTGGCGACAATACCGGCCAGCACATGCAGTGCATTGGGTACGACACCGCCATAGCGGCCGGAATGCAGGTCTTTTACTGCGGTGCGCACCTGAAACTCCATGCCGCCACTGCCTCTTGAGCCAACATTGATGGATACCAGATCGGGCCGCCAGCGGGCGCCATCTGCGGATAAAACCGCATCAGCCGAAAGCAGCGCCCTGTGTTTTTGGAAAATCGCTGGGAGTGTCGGGCTTCCCATTTCCTCTTCGCCCTCGATCAAAAGTTTGATGTTGACCGGCAATCCGCCTTCAACTGCAAGAAAGGCAGCCAGAACCTCAAGGGCAATAACCACGGGTGCCTTATCGTCGGAAACACCACGCCCGTATAACCGGCCATCGCGTTCCTCCGGCTCGAAGGGTGGCGATTGCCACAACGCGGCCGGGTCCGGCGGCTGAACATCGTAATGGCCATAAAGCAAAAGGGTCGGCTTTCCGGGAGCTTCAACCCAATCGGCGTAAATCGCTGCATGGCCACCGCTGTCCAATCGTCTTCGGTTGGCAAATCCGGCCGCATCAAGCCAGGTTTCCACCAGACGGCGAGCCTGTTCCATGCCGTCACGATAAGCCGGGTCGGTGCTGACCGAGGGGCAGCGAATATAGGCCTTCAACCGATCAAGACTGCGGGATCGATTGGCCTGGATATGGGTAAGAACAGGATCGCTCATGCGGAACCTCCATCGACCAATAGCACTTGACCACTGATCCAGCTGCTTTCCTCACTGGCGAAAAACGCCGCTGCATTGGCAATGTCATCCGGCGTTCCAATACGGCGGGTATGAATTTCCTCGACCAGTCGGCGCTGCCCTTGCGCGCCATACCCCTGCCATTGGCGCAAGGTCGCAGGATTGGACAGAATAAAGCCCGGGGCGATCGAATTGACGGTAATACCATATCTTCCCAGTTCCTGGCTAAGCTGGCGAGTAAGGCCGACAAGGGCATGTTTTGCGGCTGCATAGGCCTGGATACCGGTGCGACTTGGGCGCAGACCCGCCCCCGAACTGATAGTGATAATGCGCCCCCAGCCTGTTTTTTTCATATTGACGGCAACCGCCTGGCTGAGAAAAAAGGCGCTGTCCACGTTCGCAGCGAACAAAATCCGCCAGTCGCTCTCGGAAACCTTTTCCAAGGGTTGATGGATCTGACCGCATACGCCCCCCGCCGCGGAAACCAGAATGTCCGGTGCGCCGAAATCGTGACTGACCCTGTCAACCAGCTCCGTGACTTCACCGCGATCGCCCAAGTCTGCCGCTATTGCGGGCATGTTCAGGGTTTCACGAACCTTTTCAAACTCTGGCCCTTTCAAATCCGTAATGACAACAGTGGCGCCAACTGAGGCCAGCTTTTTTGCGATACTCGCACCTATATTGCCGACGACACCCGTTACCAGAGCTATGCGCTGTGTCATTGACAGATCACCTCGTTAAGCGCCTGAAACGTCTCAATGGACTGAGGTCGGCATCCCTCCTCAATATTGTGAATGAGGGTAACAAGCCGGGCCAGAAGAGGCGTCTTTATGTTATGACCTGCTGCAATCTTGACGATGGCTCCAACCTGCGGATCAACTTCGGTCCGGCGTTTGCGGATGGCAAGGTCTCGCCATATACCGGAATGGGTCTTGGCTGTCCTGGCAGTAAACTGTGCAAGCCGTGCAATACTGGCGCGCGCAGCGTGATCGGATGCACCGGGCATAAATGCCTGCGGTTCGAATCCATTAAATGATCTGGGCGTAACATTGTCTGCCAGGGCTGTTTGTACAACTTCCCGGGCAAGACCAATCAACGCGGGGCCACGCGCAGGATCAGCAAAATTTGTTGTCATACTGTCTGGTGTCAGCGCGGTGGCGAAAAGCATGGCGCCGTATCCGAGCTTTCCCCACAGATACCCCCAAATGTCGTCGGTCAATAACGCATCGGGTTCGAAAATCTTCAGCAGTGTGTGCATGTCCTCTGTACGGCGGCGAATTGAACCATCGATTTCCCCCACAACGACCGCGCCACGATTGCCAAACAGAATGCGCCCGGGTTCCAGCCAATCAGCCCCAAAATTGACAAACGCACCCATCGTGCGCTCCGCCCCTGCAAGCCGGGCAATAACCCTTTCATTGAGGCCGTTTTGCGCCGACAGTACAAAACCATCCCGGTCCAGGTGGGGCAGCAGGGCTGTCATGGCCTCTTGCGTTGCCTGAGCCTTTACCGCAAGCACAATACGGCGGTAGGTGCCGGTGACGTGCTGCGGCGTCGTAGTGAGCACAACCTGATTGAACGTCTCAACCGGCCCCTCAATAGCCAGCCCGGTAGTGGAACAGGCCTTGGCATGTGCCTGCACAATATCCACCATCCGCACGGGTATCCCGGCCCGCATCCAATAGGCCCCCAATACCCCGCCGATAGCCCCGGCTCCCCAAATGAGGATTTCATCATTCATAGCCGTGTACTCTCAAGAGCCGGCCAGGGCCCCTCCAATGCTGCGCGCGTTTCAGCCACGCCGGTTTCCCAGAGCCTTGCCATGTCTTCATCAGACAATTGCCAGGGGCCGCCAAAGCTTCCATCATCCACCGCCTGCCGGAATTCCTCCGGGGCAAGATGTGCAAGCTTGGAGGCCGCATCAATGGGTGGCTTTTCGCCACCAGGGGCTGGCGCATGGGCCAGACGGGTCCAAGAAAAATTCTCGGCCCAGTTGGCGTGGCTCGGAAAGGGGTGAATCTCCTGCGCCTTGGCCCAGGTTTTCGGGGCGTTCCACCAATTGTGAAATTTTATCGAAATATCCCGGTAGTCGGCCATCAATTCCCGCGCCAGGGCCCCGACAGGACTATTGCCACCATGCCCGTTTACAATAAGTACATGCTGAAAACCGGTTCGGCGCAGTGAGGCCATTACATCGCGGACAACCGCCAGAAGAGTCTCGACCCGCAATGTAATGGTTCCCGGAAAGGCATTAAAATATGGCGCATGGCCATATGGCATGACCGGAAAGACCGGTATTTCGAGGGGCGCGGCGGCCTCACAGGCTACACGCTCAGCAAGGATCGCGTCGACGCAAAGGGAAAGCTGGGCATGTTGTTCGGTTGAGCCAATGGGCACGACGCATCGCGGATCCCGGGCGACAGCCGCTTCCACGTCGGCCCAATTCATTTCGGATATTTTCATTCTGTTTCTCCGATTACAGTTGTTTTTTATTCAGCATCGTTCTGTTCATCGTCAATGCGCTCAGGCCAATGGCCTGAGCTCAGTACCATCTTTGCCAACAATTGAGACAAGGTCGCCTGTTCTTCTTCGTTGAGGGCAGAAAGCAAAGTGCGCTCGTGCTTCAGGAAAACCGGGAATATGTGCTCAAACAGCTCGCGACCGGCTTTAGACAGATGCAGCTTGTGTGCCCGGCCTTGCCCCGGCGCCCAACTGCGCCAGATCAGTTCTCTTTTTTCCAACTGAGCAATGGCCAGGGACAATGTGTTCTTGGAAAATCCTGAGGTGCGGACAATATCACAGGCCCTGGTTCCATCGATCAGGGCCAGAGTATAGATTACCAAACACTCAGGTCGGCTGAGACCATACTTGTTCTGCGCCCATTCATAGATCGGCGTATTGTAGCGAAGGGCCAGATAATTGAGGCGGAAAGAAAACCAACTGGGATTACGCCACAGCTTTGCTTCCAGCACGGGGTCCAACCCGGAAACCTTTTCAGAAATGAGCTCATTGGACAGAAATTGTGCCAACGGATTGCTGGTGGCCGGCTGCGGCTTTGTCATATTCAGAATCCTCTGAGGGCTAAATGGTTAAGTTCCTAATTGTACTTAGCTGATTGAGAATCAACTTGACTACAAGTCATATGCTGTGCATCTTCAAGTTCACAAGTCCTAAATGGAACTTATACCAGCGGTATTGGCTTTATAGACACGCTGACTGGTGTACTGCCTTGATAACACACTTACTTGACGCTAATCCATGAGTCATTGTTAAAGACCCTTGGTATTAAAGAAGCAAAAATCAATCCCAAATGCAGGGCTGTCAAACACCAAATACCAAACACCAATCACAAAAGATTGCAGGGAGTATCAAGATGAAACTGAAGGTATTTTTTCGATCGGCGCTACTTGCCGTCGGACTGGGTGCTTATGCCGGTTTGGTATCGGCACAAACGCTTGTCATGGGGGTGCGCGGTGGTCCAGAATCCCTTGATCCGCATTATTCCGCCCTTGGGCCTCATGCGGAGGCTGCCAAACATATTTTCGATACTCTTGTCTGGTCCGGTGATGATCTGCAAATTGAACCGGGCCTGGCTACATCCTGGACACCGGTTGACGATGATACATGGGAGTTCAAGCTGCGTAAGGGGGTTAAATTTCACGATGGCTCCGACTTTGACGCTGAGGATGTGAAATTTTCGATAGAGCGCATTCCCGTGGTGACCGGTCCCACAACAACAACGATCTATGTGCGACGGATCGCAAGTATGGAAATCAAGGACCCACACACAATTCTTTTCCATACCGATGGCCCGGCAGCCACATTACCCTATGATTTCGTGCGGCTGTTTATCGTCAGTTCCGAGGCGGCGGCCGACTATTCTACCCCCGAGACATCAGCAAATGGCTTTAACAGCGGCAAGGCTGCTATCGGCACGGGCCCCTATAAACTGGTAAGCTGGGAGCCCAAAGGCGATCTGGTGCTCGAGCGTTTTGATGATTATTGGCGCGGCAAGGGGTCATGGGAAAAGGTCATCCGCAAAGACATCCCCAATGACAGCTCCCGTCTGGCCGCATTAAAGGCAGGCCAGGTTGACGTGGTCAATTACGTCTCCGCGGTTGACTATTTGGCCCTGGGCCGGGATGCCAGCGTCGATACAATAATCGGCGATAGCGTTTATGTCATGAACCTGCAACTCGATCAGCGGGACGAAACACCAAAGGTCAGAGCCAAAGACGGTTCCAAACTCGACAAGAACCCACTCCAGGATATACGTGTTCGCGCGGCAATTGATCACGCTATTGACCGTGAAGCCATGGTGGACATTGTCCTTGAGGGCCTCGGCAAACCAGCCAATCAGCTTATGCCTCCCGGCTTTTTTGGCGCCAACGCCAGCATTCCAATGCCGGAATACAATGTTGAAAAAGCCAAGAAGCTTTTGGCGGATGCCGGGTATGCGGATGGTTTCGAAATGGATCTTTATTGTACATCTGACCGCTTGCCCGGAGATGGGGCTATCTGTCAGGGGCTTGGCCAGATGTTCAGCCAAATTGGCCTTAAAACCAATGTCAACGCCTTGTCGAAAACGATTTACTTTCCATCATCCTCGCGACTGGAGTTTTCCGTCTTCATGAACGGGTGGGGAACTCTCACGGGGGAGGCTTCCTATACACTCGGTTCCCTTGCCCATTCAAAGGCACCGGAAGTGAAAATGGGCGCGTTCAACCGAACAGGCTATAAAAATGAAGATGTTGATCGGCTATTGCAGGAAGCCGCCGTGGAGCTTGATGAGGCCAAGCGGCGTTCGCTCTATGAAGATGCCATGGCCAAAATCATGGCGGACAAAGTGTATATTTCAATCGTCCAACTACAAACGGTTTGGGCAGCAAAAGCCAATAAGCTGAGCTTTAGCCCGCGCTATGACCAAGACACCCTGGCGTTCTTCATCAAACCGAAGAACTAGGTAATCCTGACAAGGGCTGCGTGGCAACAATGTGGCAACAATAAAGCCACGCAGCCTTAAACCGATGCCGGGAGTGCGCAATGTTGGGATTCGTTATCCAGCGATTTCTGCAGGCCGTCGTGGTTATGCTGGTCATGTCGGTCATTGTATTTGTCGGTGTCTATGCTATCGGCAACCCGGTTGATATTGTCATTCCCCCCGATGCGACGGAAGATATACGCGCCGAGGCGATCCGGCGCCTTGGTCTGGATTTGCCCCTTTGGAAACAATATTGGATTTTCATCAGTAATGTTATGCAGGGGGACTTTGGGCGCTCCTTTGTCTACAATATACCGGTTTTGCAATTGATTGCCGGGCGCTTGCCAGCCACATTGGAACTGGTTCTGATTTCAGTGATCACGGCGACCGTGCTGGGAGTGAGTCTCGGTATCTATGCCGGCTACCGACCAGATAGCTGGATATCCAAAACCATCATGGCTGTGTCGGTTCTGGGGTTTTCGGTCCCATCGTTCTGGGTCGGGCTGATCCTTATTTTGACATTTGCGGTTTCTCTGGGCTGGCTGCCGGCCGGTGGCCGCGGTGAAACGGTCACCATTGCCGGGGTGGCGTGGAGTTTTCCCACCATCGATGGCCTGGCCCACATATGCCTGCCGGCGATTAATCTGGCCCTTTTTAAATTGGCCATGATGATCCGCCTGGCGCGCGCTGGCACGCGGGAAGTCATGCTGACCGACACGATCAAGTTCGCGCGAGCCGCGGGGATCCGTGAAACCACCATCCTGCTGCGTCATTTGCTGAAGCTCATTTCCATTCCCATTATAACGGTTTTCGGCCTTGAGCTTGGCTCAACCCTCGCATTTGCGGTGGTCACCGAGACAATCTTTTCGTGGCCGGGAATAGGCAAACTGATTATCGACTCCATCGCGGTTCTCGATCGGCCGGTGATGGTGGCCTATCTCATACTGACAGCGCTTTTGTTCGTCACCATCAATTTCACTGTAGACCTGATCTTTGCAATGATTGATCCTCGGATCCGGGCACGGGGAGCCTCATGACGAACACCTTTGAGACGGTCATACGCAAACAACCAAAGACGCCTTTTGGCAGATTTTGGGTGGAATTTTGTGAAAGCCGGTCCGCTGTGGTGGCTCTTGCTGTTGTTGTTTGCATAATGTTGCTGGCGACTTTTGCGTCACTTATATCGCCGCAAAATCCCTATGACTTGAGCGGTTTATCGCTGTTGGATGCGCGCCGCCCGCCGGGCTATGTCGGGTCGGGGGGCTATACCCATTTGCTGGGAACCGATCCGCAAGGACGCGATCTTTTGTCGGCTATTTTCTACGGTCTGAGAATCTCCATCCAAATTGGATTGGCCGCCGGCTTTGTTGCCCTGACCATCGGTGCGGCATTGGGTATCCTTGCGGCTTATCTGGGCGGGCGCGTGGAAACGGTGATCATGCGTATTGTCGACTTGCAACTCTCCTTTCCCGCCATCCTTCTGGCCCTGGTTCTGGTCGCCCTGTTGGGCCAGGGGAAAGAACAGTTGATCATGGCGCTCGTGGCGGCGCAATATGCCTATTTTGCCCGTACCGCCTATGGGGCCGCCACCGCAGAGCGGCGCAAGGATTATATCGAAGCCGCCCTGGCGACACCGCTTAAAAGCCGTCGGGTCCTGCTTCGCCACCTGCTGCCGAACTGCATGCCTCCGCTCATTGTCGTTGCCACGGTTCAGATTGCCAATTCGATCAGCCTGGAAGCGACCTTGAGTTTTCTCGGCCTTGGCCTGCCTGTTACCGAGCCGTCGCTGGGCATGCTTATTGCGAACGGATTTCCTTACATGATGAGCGGGCGCTATTGGATTTCTGTCTATCCGGGCATTGCGCTTATTATTCTTATTGTTGCCATTAATGTTGTTGGCGACAAGATCCGTGACCAGTTCAATCCGAGACTCAAGCGATGACAGAAGTTCTCACAGTTGAAGGGCTTAAGACATATTTTTATACCCGCGCTGGCGTTGTGAAAGCGGTCGATGGTGTCTCACTGTCACTGAACCGCGGCGAAATTGTTGGTCTGGTCGGCGAAAGCGGATCAGGAAAATCTGTTACCGGATTTTCAATTTTGGGGCTCATCGACGCGCCTGGGAAAATTGTTGCAGGGTCAATCCGGGTGAATGGAACCGAATTGGTTGGCCTGCCGGAAGCGCAATTGCGTCGTCGGCGCGGCCGAGAGATCGCGATGATTTTCCAGGACCCGATTGCCACCCTTAACCCCATGCTGACCATCGGCCAGCAAATGAAAATGGCTATCGATGCCCATGAACGCATATCAAGTCAAGCCGCGCAAACCCGCTGCGCCGAATTGCTGGCGCGTGTTGGCATCCCATCTGCCAAAGCGCGTTTGCGATCATACCCCCATGAGTTTTCTGGCGGCATGCGCCAGCGGGTGGCCATTGCGATTGCCTTGATTCATGCCCCAGGCGTGATTATCGCCGATGAACCGACCACCGCCCTTGATGTTTCGATCCAGGCGCAGATCCTCATGCAGATGCAGGAATTGGCAAGAGAGACAGGCACGGCCTTAATCTGGATCAGCCATGATCTTGCGGTCGTGTCGAGCCTGGCGAGCAGACTGTTGGTTATGTATGCGGGCCGGGTTGTTGAAGAAGGACCGACAGCGGCGATCCTGCGTACACCACGCCATCCCTATACCCGGGGTCTGATTGATTCTCTTCCCACATCGGCAGAAGCGGGCACCCAACTACACCAGATACCGGGCACGACCCCTTCCCTGTTGGCGCTGCCGCCGGGGTGTCCATTCGCTCCGCGCTGCGAACATGCCACTGAGGAATGCAAAAATACGCCCGAAATGCAAATCAGCGATGATCGAAGCTGGCGGTGCTTTAATACCAGCGGTATTGGCTTTATAGACACGCCGACTGATGTACTGCCTTGATAACATAACTCTTTGACGCTAAGCCATGAGTCATTGTTAAAGACCCTTGGTATAATGCCCTGGATTGCGACAATGGGATACGCGCATGAGCACCTTCACCTTTTTGAGCGTTTGCGGTGTAAACCGGCTCTTTCGCCCCCGCCTGACATCCGGCGAACGGATAGCCGCGTGGTTAGGCGCATCGGTGGAAACCAGGGCGGTGCATGCGGTTAACGATGTATCTTTTCAATTGGCGCAAGGGGAAACGCTGGGTCTTGTGGGTGAATCCGGCTGTGGTAAATCCACCCTGGGCCGGGTCATTGCTGGTATTCTGCTACCCTCCACCGGCGAGGTTCTTCTTGATGGCGCACCGGTCATGAAGAACGGTAGGAAAGTCACAACGCGGGTGCAAACCGTGTTTCAGGACCCGTTTGCCTCCCTTGATCCGCGCATGAAGGTAGGCGAAGCGGTGGCAGAAGGGCCTATCGCTCACAAGCTCACCACCCGTGCGGATGCCCGGGCTTACGTCACCAAATGGTTTGAGCGCGTCGGTCTTGACGCAGAGGCCGGTGGGCGCTATCCGCACCAGTTTTCTGGCGGCCAGCGCCAACGCATCTCTATCGCTCGCGCGCTTGCCATGCAGCCCGATCTATTGATCTGCGATGAGCCCGTGGCTTCCCTGGATGTCTCGATCCAAGCTCAGATTATCAACCTTTTTCTCGACCTGCGCCGCGATCTCAATTTGACATGCCTGTTTATCAGCCATGATCTGTCCGTTGTACGCCATGTCAGTGATCGCATGGCGGTTATGTATCTTGGTCGCATTGTCGAGATGTCCCAAACCGATGATCTGTTTGAACACCCTTGCCACCCTTACACCAAGGCGCTGTTGGCCAGTGTTCCAAAACTGGTTCTGGAAGAGGATTCCCTTGTTTCGTTCGACCCCATTGAAGGTGAGATACCCTCACCGTTGGCGCCGCCGCCTGGCTGTTATTTTGCGCCCCGCTGCGCCCTTGCAACAGATGAATGCCGACGGAAATCGCCGCCGCTGCGGCAGATCAGACCGGGACGCTTGGCGGCTTGTCATTACAGCGAAAAACTGCTTTCTCCTCGCCCGAGCCACGCATGAGCGTGCCCCCTGCGGGTGAGGTTATACAATGTTTCACGTGAAACATTTGCGCCTCTTGATTAACCAACATCGCTATACCCGCTACCCTCCCAGCCGCCCGCGCGGGCAGTACCCCTATGGGTGGATGGGAGTAGGAGTGGGCTGGCCAGGTCGTCAGCAGACGTTGCCAGCGCATCGATTTTGATGCGCTTTGCCATAATACCAAGGGTCCTTACCAATGACTCATGGCTTAGCGTCAAAGAGGTATGTTATCAAGGCAGTACACCAGTCGGCGTGTATATAAAGCCAATACCGCTGGTATAAAATGTTTCACGTGAAACATTTGCGCCCTTCTATTAAGAGCTGACACGCTCTCAGACCTGACACGCTCTAAGCGACCCCGAGTTTGCGCTTCAGGCTGGTTGATGACGTGGTGTACTGAAACACCACCTTTTCATCTGGATGCACGATACGCTTTGCCGCCTGGGCCATGAGCGCCGCCTCGTGAAAACCTGAAAGGATAAGCTTGAGTTTTCCTGGATAATGGTTGATGTCGCCAATGGCAAAAATCCCTGGGCGATTGGTTTCAAACTTTTCCGTATCGACCGTGATCAGATTGCCCTCGAGCGCCAAACCCCAATCCGCGACGGGCCCGAGCTTCATGGTCAGGCCAAAAAACGCCAATAGCGAGTCCACGGCGATCACTTGTATATGCTTGTCTTTATGCTCCACGTGGATCCTGTACAGCTTCCCATCGTTGCCTTCAAGGGTGCGCACTTGGCCGATAATCAAATCGATCTTTCCCGCATCCGCCAATGCCTGCATACGCTTGACACTGTCGGGGGCGCCGCGAAACTGTTCACGGCGATGGATCAGGATCACGCGATAGGCAATGGGTTGCAGATTGAGTGTCCAGTCGAGAGCAGAATCGCCGCCTCCCACAATGGCGATGATCCTGTCGCGAAACGCCTCCATCTGTTTGACCGCGTAAAATACCGAGTGTCCTTCGTAGGGTTCAATCCCCTTGATGGGGGGCCTTTTGGGTTGAAACGAGCCGCCGCCGGCAGCAACAACTACAACCGGCGCGAGAAACACCTTGCCGTCTTCCGAGACAATCCTGTAGCGTCCATCGTCCTGCCGTTCAATGGTGGTGACCATGTCATTATAATGAAAGGTGGCGCCAAAAGGCTCGATTTGGCGCATCAGATTGTCGGTCAGCTCCTGGCCGGAAATTTCAACAAAGCCGGGGATATCATAAATGGGCTTTTCCGGGTAAAGCTCCGCGCATTGGCCGCCAGGACGGTCAAGGATATCGATAACATGGGCCTTTAGGTCCAAAAGCCCCAACTCAAACACCGCAAACAGCCCACATGGCCCGGCACCGATGATAACAACATCTGTCTCAATCAAGGCCTCGGTTACCATTGATGCACCTGCCACGGTGTCCTGAGAGCTACGGATGGGGTACTCATGCATAAAAAATCCTTCTTTGATTTCCCGGTCCTATACCAGGGGGCTTTGCGTTTGAGTGTTGCGACCCAGAGCGTGTCTTGAGATATCCTGTTATATTCGGTTTGCAAGCCGCGCAGGCCATCCTATATTACGATTATGGCGCAGTTTCAACTCGACCGACAGCGCATGCATATTCACAAGCGCAACAATACTGTCCAGACCTGGGCAATTGCCGCGGGCGCCATGGTGCTGCTGGCGGTAACAGTTTGGGCCCTGTTCGGCCTGGGCGGCGTGTTTTGGGCCGTTCTTGCTGGCGCTATCGGCCTATGGCGGATTGGCAATATCTCGCCCAAAATGGTGCTCAGACTTTATAAGGCCCGGACCCTGAGCGAGGTCGAATTTCCTGAAGGCATTGCTGTTGTACGCGAACTGGCACAGCGTGCCAACCTGCCAAGTGTTCCCAAACTTTGCTACGTCAACAGCAAGATGATGAACGCCTTTGCTGTTGGCAATCCGCACGACTCGGCCATTACTGTAACCGATGGCCTGTTGCGCGGCCTGAATATGCGCCAGCTTACCGGGGTTCTGGCCCACGAAACGGCCCATATCATGAACGAGGACCTAAAAGTCATGGCCATGGCCGATGTGATGAACCGCATGTCCTCTCTTTTGTCGATGATCGGCTTTTTTGCCCTGTTTTTACATTTGCCCTTTGTCCTGTTTTCGGGCCCGGCCCCGTGGCTGGGTATCTTGCTTTTGATGGCCGCACCTACAGTGACCGGCCTGTTGCAACTGGCACTCTCACGCACGCGCGAATATGACGCGGATCTGGGTGCGGCGATGCTGACAGGAGACCCGGACGGCCTGGCATCGGCCCTGCAAACTCTTGAAAGGCGCCAGGGTGCCATGTGGGAAGGCCTGATGCTGCCTGGAGGACGGGTGCCGGACCCGTCTTTGCTGCGCTCTCACCCCAAGACTGCCGACCGGGTGATAGCCTTGAAAGCTCTACATAAGGATAAGTCCATGGTTTCTCAAAGGCCTCAGGCCATAGACAATGCGCGCGGGCACAAACCGCATGTTGCAACGTCGGTTGTGCCGCCAGTGGGGCGGCCTCGTGTGCGTGTGCGCTCTTTGGGACTTTACTGGTAAAACACAGAACCTGGGGGTGGCCTAAGCCGGAGGCGCGGGCAGGCAGATGCCGGTTAATAAACAGGCCCACTTGATACGATCGACGCCAATGGACGCAAGCGGCCAAAAGCGATTAGCGCACCAAGGAGCAGCAGATTGATACACAGTTATCTGGATTTCGAAAAATCGATCGCCGATATTGAAGGAAAAATCGAAGAGCTGAAAGCCGTCGTCTCCCAGGGTGAGGCGGTTGCTGTCGATGATGAAATCGCGCGGTTACAGGAAAAGGCGAAATCGAGTCTGGCCGACCTTTACGCCAAACTGACCCCGTGGCAAAAGACCATGGTGGCGCGCCACCCGGGGCGCCCGCATTTTCTCGATTATATTGAGGCCATGATAGAGGAATTCACGCCCCTTGGCGGAGACCGCCTGTTTGGTGAAGACCCGGCGCTGATTGCTGGCTTTGGGCGCTTTAAGGGAGAACCTGTCGCACTTATTGGACACGAAAAGGGTCATGACACCCAGAGCCGAGTCCATCACAATTTTGGCTCGGCGCGGCCGGAAGGCTATCGCAAAGCGGTACGCATTATGAACCTGGCAAACGCTTACGGGCTGCCGGTTCTGGCATTTGTTGACACCGCGGGAGCCTATCCCGGGGTGGGCGCTGAGGAGCGCGGCCAGGCCGAGGCCATCGCCCGCGCAACCCAGTGCTGTCTGAACCTCAAAGTGCCCAATGTGGCCATCATTATCGGCGAGGGCGGCTCGGGAGGCGCTGTGGCGATTGCAACGGCAAGTAAAGTTTTGATGCTGGAGCATGCCATCTATACGGTTGCATCACCTGAGGCCTGCGCGTCCATTTTATGGCGCGATACTGCGCGTGCGGAGGATGCGGCGACAAACATGAAAATTACCTCTGCAGATCTTTTGCGCTTTGGGGTGGTCGATGCGGTTATTCCCGAACCCGCGGGCGGGGCCCATCGACATCCGCAACAGGTCATGCAAGCGACTGCAGAGATGATCGCTAAGGCCTTGCAAGAATTGCAGGAATTGGATCCAGCGGCGCAGCTTACGTTGCGCCGCGACAAGTTTATGGCGATTTCGGCAACACATTAACCGAGCCCTAAAAGCTATAAAGGAGAGCGGGCTGATAATGCCCGTCAACAGCAAAGCTCAAATGGCGGCACGCATATCAAGCGATACCTGCCCGACACTGGCGCGGGTGATGGCCTCCATCGTGCGGGTGGCTTCTTGCAAAGCGTGCGGCGCGTCTTTTTCCGTAAGCCGCGCTGCAAGGTAAATGGCGGAAAACGCATCCCCCGTTCCTTTGGGAACCGCGTCCAGATATGCCACCTCCTTGGCACGGGTTCCCTCGCTGGAGACGAGCATATTTGTCAATCGAGACGGTGAGCGGAGAGCCGACGTAACGACGACCTCAGCGACCTTGATTCGGGATGCCGCGGCGGCAATGTCGCTGCGTGTTGCCACCGCGCCACCACTTAGCCAGGCGAGTTCGAACCGATTGGGGGTGATGCTGTCCGCAAGAGGAACAAGCGCGTCGCGAACACGACCGCCGACCTGAGGATCAACATACAGTCCAGGGTTGTCATCGCCAAGTACGGGATCGCAAAGATAATGTACCTCCGGGTTGGCCGCTTTCAAGTTTCGTACAAACCTGGCAACCGTGTCTACCTGATCCGCGTGGGCGAAATAACCTGTCACAATACCGCCAACACCTGTCAGCAAATCCGGACGAAGGAAGGTCTCAAGCCTCGGCGAAAGGTCGATAGCTCCCTCGCGCCCTGCGTGCGAGGGATCCAGATCCGGTCGGTTGGCGAGAATGATCGTCGGCAACCCCCAAACGTCGAAGCCGCGGCTCTCAAGCAAAGGAACAACCAGCCGCAAACCAACCGCACCCCGCGCTACATAAGAGGAAATGGCGATAATGGCCGACATACAGGCTCTCGATTATTGTTGGGATTGCGGCACTATAGCCCATCCGATGGAATTGCATAGACTATAGCAAAATGCGTTTAATACCAGCGGTATGGGCTTTATGTACACGCCGACTGGTGTACAGCCTTGATAATACACCTCTTTGACGCTAAGCCATGAGTCATTGTTAAGGACCCTTGGTATAAGACCAGCGGTATGGGCTTTATGTACACGCCGGCTGGGGTGGGGCCTTGATAACACACCTCTTTGACGCTAATCCATGAGTCATTGGCAAAGACCCTTGGTATAATTGGAATCATGGGCGCTCCGTATTTTTCTCGCATTTTGCTATAGATTTATACCAGCGGTATTGGCTTTATATACACGCTGACTGGTGTACGGCCTTGATAGCATACCTCTTTGACGCTAAGCCATGAGTCATTGTTAAGGACCCTTGGTATTAGAGGGCGATCAGCTTTATGGCGTTAGAGCGTGTCATGTCTAAATGAAGCGACAACAAAGAGATGCAAGCCTGTAAGGCGACCTCATGAGCCAGGAAGATAGTCCCGTATGACCCCTACGCAATCCTACAAAGCTCTCCTCTCCCACCTTAGTCAAACACAGGTCCTTTCCCAGATCAGCGGGTTGATTGCCTGGGACCAGGAGACCATGATGCCGCCAGGCGGCCTAGAGGCCCGTGCACGGCAGTTGTCGGTACTCGCCGGTGTTATTCATCGCCGCATGAGCGATCCCAAAATTGCGGATTGGTTGCAAAAGATCGACGCAAACACCCTTGGCCAGACTGAGCGCGCCAATCTCACAGAAGCAACACGCGCCTATCGACGCGCTAAAATGCTACCCCAGACCCTCGTGAAGGAACAGGCGCAGTTACATTCCCGCGCCCAGGCCCTGTGGACGCAGGCAAGGCAGACGGAAGCTCTTGCGGCCTTTCTGCCCACGCTCGCAGAAGTGGTCCGCCTCAAGCGAGAGGAAGCGCGCTGCCTCAAGGGCGATGGTGATACGCTTTACGACGCGCTTTTGGATGACTTTGAACCCGGCGCCAGAATAACGCATCTGGATCCGATAATGTCTGAATTAAAAGTAGGGCTGATCCCGCTGCGTGAGCAGATCGTCGGTGCTTTGCCTGTGGACAAGGCCTGCGTCACAGCACGTGTTGGTCGCGTCGATAAAAACAGCCAACTGGCTCTGGCGCGCCGCGTCGCCACAGCGTTCGGTTACGATTGGCAGCGAGGACGTTTGGATATTTCCGCCCATCCGTTCTCATGCGGATATCGAAGCGATGCGCGCATCACCACACGGATCGATCCGGATAATTTTTTGGACTGTCTCTATTCGACAATCCATGAAGTGGGACACGCGGTCTATGAACAGGGAAGCGATCCGGCTCTGGATTTGACCCCATCCGGTCAATATGCCTCCATGGGCATCCACGAGAGCCAGAGTCGGATGTTTGAAAATCAGATTGGCCGCAGTCGCGCCTTTATAAACTGGCTTTACGGCATTATTCAGGAGCAATGCGGTGACATTGGCGTGGGCGACGCCGAGGCACTTTATGCGCTGGTCAACCGCATCACCCCCGGTTTCATTCGCACGGAGGCCGATGAAGTCCATTACAATTTACACATTCTTCTACGGTACGAACTGGAGCAGGCGTTAATCAATAACGCTATGCCTGTCGCCGATCTTGATGCTGCCTGGCGGGAGCGGTTTCGCGATCTGTTCGGGCTTGAAATCAAAAAACCATCCCAGGGGATTTTGCAGGATGTGCACTGGTCCTGCGGCCTGTTCGGCTATTTCCCCACATACACGCTCGGGAATATCTATGCGGCGGAGCTTTTCGCCAAGATGAAGGACACCATGCCTGAGCTTGAACGCGATATGGCTGACGGGAGGCTTGAGCCTGTCAGGGACTGGCTGAACGCGGCCATACATCGCCACGGCCGCATTTACGAACCGGATCGCCTGATCGCGCGGGCGCTCGGCCGACCGGCAAAGGCAGACACGTTTCTCAAATATCTTGAGGCAAAATACCTCTAGATCAGCTTGGCGTTAGCTGTACCCATTTTGCTATGGGGACAACTAAACGTATAAAGCTGATCGCCCTCTAATACCAAGGGGCCTTGCGTTTGACTCCTGGCCCAGCGTAAAACCGTTGTCTTATCAATACGACACACAAGTCAGCTTGTACAAAAAGCCAATACCGCTGGTATTACCAAGGGGCCTTGCGTTTGACTCCTGGCCCAGCGTAAAACCGTTGTCTTATCAATACGACACACAAGTCAGCGTGTACAAAAAGCCAATACCGCTGGTATTACCAAGGGCCCTTGCGTTTGACTCCTGGCTCAGCGTAAAACCGTTGTCTTCTCAATACGACACACAAGTCAGCGTGTACAAAAAGCCAATACCGCTGGTATAAATCTATAGCAACACATCGCGACAAATCAGCGAGCAGGGCGCGGCCCTCACGCGTTTATATTGACAGGTTGGGGGCTTCAGAGCATAGAATTTAAATTCTAAGTTGATTTTTTTATTGTAACAACCTAATTTGACTTTCGGCAAGGATTTGGCGAGATAGGCTTGAAAACAAGGAGATACCCATCGAATCAGAATATCAGCACCGCATCTGCTGAAATTAGGGAACCAACAGGTTGTCAGGTTCTGCCCCAGCCTCTTATACCAAGGGTCCTTGACAATGACGCATGGCTTAGCGTCGAAGAGATGTGTTAGCAAGGCAGTACACCAGTCGGCGTGTCTATAAAGCCAATACCGCTGGCATATACCAAGGGTCCTTGACAATGACTCATGGCTTAGCGTCGAAGAGATGTGTTATCAAGGCAGTACACCAGTCGGCGTGTATATAAAGCCAATACCGCTGGTATTAAACACGATGCGGCGATAAGGCAATGAGACAATACACCACCAACGGGCAAGGCGATCACGGTCTGTCGGATAGGATTGTTCGACAATGTTTGCGATAAATGGAAGACTCAGTGATGACACGCACATCTATGGATACGCTAAAACCCGCATTGTCGCGGCGCCGAAATCTACCGGTAATTGCAGCGGTTGACATAACGCAATCTGCGGCGCTCCTGCTGGCAATTGCCGCTGCTGGTATCCTATTCTTTTCTGCTCCTGGTGCGATAACTTCCACCCGTGCACAAACAGCGTGCCCGACCATCAGCGGCCCGGTTGCGACAACACAGAACCTTAGCGCCGGCGAGACGTGCACCGTCGAGGAAGGTGGTGAGATCACAACAGCAGGAGACGCTATCAATGGTACAGGCGGAGGACACACAGTCACTATCTATGGTGGAATTACGACCACCGGTAACGACGCTGAGGGCGTTACAGTCGACGGTAACGGCAGCACCATTGTTGTTGGCCCCACCGGAACGATTGAGACGAACGGACAGGCCGCCTACGGTATCCACTTCAATGGCGACAACAACACACTGGCTAGTAACGGTGCCATTATCACGATGGGAGAACGTGCCCACGGCATTTTTGCCGAAGGCGACAACAATACCTTGACCAATAGCGGCACCATTATGGCAATGGGAAACCTCACCCGTGGCCTCTTGGTCGAAGGCAACAACAATACGATTATCAACAGCGGCTTGATACAGGCCAGCGGGACAGACAGTTTTTCCATCGATATCGACACAAGCGCTACAAATCAAAAGAATACCCTGACCTTACTCCCCGGCTCGCGCCTTATTGGCGTGGTGGAGCTTAGCACGGGCACAAATGCCGGCGAGGAGACCGTGAATTTTCATAACCGCGTCGGCACCGCGATAACGTTTGATGACACAGGCGATCTGCCGGAGGTGATTGATACCATCGGGTGGGCTTATCTTACGATCACACCCAATACCGGCAATCCGTATGTTGTGGTTATCGATCCCACGGTGTTTGCCCAGGCGGGCGCGCAACTTCATGATTTAACAGCTAGTATCTCCAATTCCGTTCATGCCCAGCTGGATGCAGCCCGTATCGCAAGATCGCGCTTCGCAGCCGGCTTGCGCGGAGCGGCCCATGCAGCGCAAATCGCAGCCGATATCAGCGATGATTTCGGCAGTGCAACGGATCCTACTCCTGCTGCCACGGCGACACAGGAGCGTTTCCGCATCTGGGCACAAGGATTTGGCGCGTATCGTGAGGCAGATGCACAAGGAATACAAAACGATGCCAAGCACAAGTTTTTTGGCGGCATCATCGGCTTAGACATGGCTCTCGATATGGCTTCTTTTTCGGACACCCGCGTCGGCGCTTTTGCCGGCTATTCCCGCGGCGATTTGGAGACGGGCCGCAATATGCAAAAAATCGGCCACAACAGTCAGGATGTTGAAACCGATACGGTCTTTGGCGGCATCTATGCGGATTATGCGCAACCGGCATGGTACGCGCGGCTGATCCTGGGCCTTGGCACCCTCGATAATGACAGCACACGACTGGTGATGGACAATACCGCGCCAAACGGTTTTTGGCTGGCAAAGGGCTCCTACGACGGCATATATTTCTCGCCCGAGGTGGCGGTGGGGACGGATTTCACCGTTGGCGGTATGACGCTCATGCCCAGCGCGCGCCTGCGCTATGCGCATCTGTCGCTGGACGGTTATACGGAGACAGGCCGCCCGACCGGGGCAGTTGCAAGCGAACTGGATGTAGCGGATCGCGATGTCAATCTGTTTGCCGGCCGCGCCCAAGTGGCGATGGCGAAGTCCTGGGGAGCGCTCTCAGTCGTGCCCCGCTTCGGCATTGAAGCCTACAGCAGCGATGCGGACGGCGTCTCGGTGACGATTGCCGGGAGTTCTGTTAATGTTACGCCGGGTAATGACGATGCGATCACCGGCTTTGTCGGTGCCAGACTGTCGACGAATCTGGGTGGTGCGGCATCGCTTTTTGCCGATGGCGAGGCGCATTTTGGTGATGGCACGACCCGCTACGAAGGCCGTCTCGGTGCCGCCGTGCACTTTTAGAGAGCGTCGGGCGTTTAAATTGCAACAATAACCCCGGTTAGGATCAAGAGAAAGGCTAATACCAGCGGTATGGGCTTTATGGACACGCCGACTGGTGTACGGCCTCGACAACACACTGACTTGACGCGAACCCATGAGTCCTTGGCAAGGACCCGTGGTACTACTCCGCCGCGACGGGAGGGCGCTCGCGATCATCGCGCTCGCGAAACATTCTATTGAGCGTGCGGGCAAGCGTGGCCATGGCATAGGCAACATCGCGAAATGTGCCACGCTTTGTCAGGCGTATCTCGTCCATGTAAAGACGTCTGTTCACTTCGATTTGCAGGGCATGGCGGGCGCGCTGGGGAACACCGTAGTGCTCTGTAATAAAACCGCCTGCATAAGGCTTGTTATAAGCCACACGCAGGCCGCAGGCGGTCAGAGTATCAAGGGCGGCCTCGGCGATCCACGGCGCACAACTCATACCAAAGCGATCCCCAATGACAACGTCCACCGTGTCATCCATTCCATGCGTGCGTGACGCCGAGGGCATGGAGTGACAGTCAACGAGGATAGCCTGAGAAAAACGCGACTGGGCATGAGCGAGCATGTTCTCAAGTGTGCGGTGATAGGGCTTGTAGATGCCCTCTATGCGTGCCAGCCCCACCGCAAGGTCCAAACGGCGCCGATAGATACTTTGGTTCTCGCCAACAACACGGGCGATCGTTCCCAATCCGCAGGCTACACGTAAAGAATGGCTGTTGGCATAATCAGGCAAGGGATCGCGAAAAAGTTTTGGGTCAAGTTCATAAGGTTCACGGTTGACGTCGAGCCAGGCCCGCGGAAAATGTGCGCGCAAAAGTGGAGAGCCAAAGGTTACGGCGCTGGAAAACAATTCGTCCACATAACAATCTTCCGAATAGCGAATGGTCAGGGCATTTAATCTCGACTGGCGCAGAAAAAACGGCGTGTAGTCGCGCCCCGAGTGCGGCGAATTGAACACGAACGGAGACGTCCAGGTCGCAGGCATCACGACCTCAAATGGCAAATCCGTCAGAATAGGCGGGGTTGTCGATACTTTCGATTTGTCCACGGTCATCCACGCGCGTCTGTTCATTCCCTGTATACCACAAACTCTCGAGCCCGAGAGCAAAACTTGGTTCAACCGTCCAAGCGTCGAAGCACCCGTGCGGCCATGGGCTTTGACAATCCTGTGTTTGTTGCCATCGCCTCTTCATCAAGAGCGGCAACCAAACGGCCGGCGGACTGCAACGATCGTTCCATGCGCAGCAGGCAATAGTTCAAGACATCAGGTGAGATTTCCAATTGGCGATCAGCAAGCAACTTAACCATCACCTGGCGTAGAATCATATCGTCCGGCTCGCGCAGATGGGCCCACACCCCCGCGCGCAGGCGCGAAAGCAGATCCGGCAGTTTTGCCGCCCAGTGCTCCGGTGGTTCCTGGCATGTCAAAAGCACATGAACGTCTTGCGCATGCGCCCGGTTAAGCAAATGAAACAGCGCCACCAACCCGCGAGCGCCTATTCTGTCAACACCCTCAACAGCGGCAACACCGGTTGCAAGAACATCGCGCGATTGCAACCCGTCCAGTTCCGCACCAGAGACAATCCGTGCTCCGCTCAGCTCGCGCCATATCTCCACCAGATGGGACTTGCCACTTCCCGCAGGTCCTTTCAGAACAAACAGATAGGACGGCCAGTTCGGCCAGCGCTCGATCAGGCTCAACGCCTCCGTATTATGGGCACCTTCGAGAAAATCCTCGCGTCGATAACTGTGCTCATGGGCAAGTGCCAGGGTGAGTTGCCGGGGTCTTGGGGCCGTCATGTCTGCTCACTCTCAGGCTTTGCCTCGGTCACTGATTGCACAGGCCTGCTGGCCCCCCAATAGAGATGACTGTCCAAATAGCGTTGCAGCGCAAACCGCACCAGAACCGCAATCGCTGCCGCTGTGGGAACTGCAATCAACAGCCCCACAAACCCGAACAGATATCCAAAGGCAAACAATGAAAAGATCAAGGCGACCGGATGCAATCCGATATTGGAGCCCACCAAACGCGGTTGCAGGATATTGCCCTCCAGAAACTGACCAAACATGAAAATACCCGCCACCAGACCGAGGGATTGCCAGTCGCCAATACCCCAATACTGAACGATCGCGACCCCAACCGAAAGAATAAACCCGATAATCGCTCCCACATAAGGAATAAAACTGATAAGTCCGGTGGTCAGGCCAATCAGCAGGCCAAAGTTGAGCCCCACCAGTACAAGAGCAATGGCGTAGAAAAGCGCCAGAACCAGGCACAACGTTCCCTGCCCGCGAATAAATCCGGCAATCGCCGCATCAATATCACGGGCAATATAGCGCACGGTTTTTACATGGTCGCGCGGCAGCCACTGATCAATGCGCGCAATCATCCGATCCCAGTCAAGCAACATGTAAAATGCCACAACCGGGGTGATGACAAACAGAGAAGCGATGTCAAGAAGCGCCTGGCCGCCTTGCCAAATGGAGGTGACCAATGCGCCCAACCATTCCGCACCCTGAGAGAGAAGCTGGCCAATGGACTGGTTCAGATTCTCAATGCGCTCACCAATAAGCCGCTCGACCCAGGCCCGGTTTCCAGAGGCCGCCCATTCCTGAAGAGCCGCTGCATATCCCGGTAAATCGCGAACCAGATCCACCAGTTGCTGCGCAATAACAGGCACAATGATAAAAAGGGCAAGGGCAAACAGGGCCACAAAAATAATCAAAATCGTCAGGGTTGCCCACAGGCGGCTAAATCCGCGTGCCTCAAACCAGTCCGCGACAGGATCAAGAAAATAGGCCAACACCATGCCGGCTACAAACGGCAACATTATCGAGCGAAAAATGTACATGAACACCAGCAGGGCCAGAAGCGCGGCTAGCCAGAAGATCATCTGACGCTCTATAAATCTGATCTGGTCACGCGATCGCATCGATTGCCCTATTGTTCACACCAGACGCGAAGTTTGACTAAAATAAACCGTTACGTGTCCGCGTAGGTGCTCATACGTTGTATCCAGCCCCATAGATAGGCTCCTGCGGACGCGCTCGTCAATACGGCCGCGGCCCATAAATTGAACTGGATTAACGGCTCCATCCCGAGAGCAAAAGCGCGTTCGGCCAAAATCAGTGAAACCAGGGCGATCTGAAACGCCGTGTTGGCCTTGCTGACCGGCAAGGGCTTTATTTGCACCGGTATGGCGAGAATAAAACTCAAAACAACCCCCCCAACAATAAGAATATCCCGGCTTACCGCCATAATGACATACCAGATGGGGATAGCCTCAAGCCATCCAAGCATGAGAAACAGGGCGGTCAGCAGCGCCTTGTCGGCAATCGGATCAAGATAGGCGCCAAGCTGGCTCTGCACGTTCCAGCGCTTGGCCAGATAGCCGTCAACAGCATCACTGGCGCCGGCCAGGATAAACGTTATAAACGCCAGTTCATATTCACCGATCTGCACCAACCACAAGACGATTGGCACGAGAATAAGGCGTGCAATCGTAATAAGGTTTGGAAGGGATTCCTTGATTGTGTCCACACCCTCGTCCTGTCCTGCCCCTTGCACCGCAGGCAGTTTGTCCCCTTCTGGTCCTGTTTTCAACAAAAATTACATACGCAGGAGCCTTGCGCGTTAGAGCAAAACGGGCACATCCGGCAGCCGTTGGAGACGTCTATTGACGACTTGACCTGACCTGACCAACCCGCGCCCGCTGGCGATACCCTATAGGGGTCTGGGAGGGGGAGCGGGCAGGTAGCTGCCGGTTACATGAAAGGGTAGCCTTTCATGGTGGGCCCAGGACATGACACGCTCTAGGCGGATTCATCGACGAAATTGACGAGCACATTGTGTGCCTCACGTGGCGGTAATGCCAGACGCGACTGAAAGTCTACTGTTTCGTCGCCGCCAATGTGCTTTTCACTCAAGCGGACTGTCCAGGCGTAGAGTTCCTGATTGCGCTTGCCGCGCAGGGTAAAACGCAAAGCCGGCAAGTCCTGGTCCTCCTGACGCAGATTCGTCACCTGTCCCTTGATAATCAGGATCGGCATATCTTCCTGGGTATCCCTGTATAGGCTAACGCCGCTAAGCTCCAGGTCGCGCAGGTTCACGTCCAGTCCCACCAGACGATACAGACTCGCAAGGCCCGGGGTTCGTGCAACCAACGCCTCGCGATGCAAAGCACCAACCGCAAATACAAAAAGCGTGATCACAATCGCCGTCGCGGCGACAAGGCCATTCACACCAATGCGATCATTACCCTGTCTAAGTTCAGCGACCACACTGGACATTTGTGGCCTGGCCTTGCGGCGCATACCCCACCGGTACGGCTGATCGGAAACCTCGCTGTGGTGAGGCATATGAGGCATATCAGACGTATGAGGCACGCTGTCGTATGCCTCGTTGCTGTCCCCAGCCGTATGCTGATAGATTTCTTTTACGTCCTCGTCTGCGATCCTGTCTGCGTCATCTTCGGAAACGTCAGCGAGGATATGCTCGAAATGATCGACATCGCCTGTGCCCTGCTCTTGCGCGTTGGCGACGCCATCGCTGTTTGGATCATCCAACGGAGCTTCAGAGTCTTCACTTCCCTCCTGTGCAACCCACATGCCATCATCATCCTGCTCGTTGTTTGCGGGATTAGCGGTGGGGTAGTCATCGTTGGCGGGCGCTTGCGGCGCATATGCGGTATCGTCACCGGTCTGATCGACAGCCCTTTTGTCCATGATGGCTTCATGACCCGGCGCGCCTGTGGTGGCACGGGCGGACGTGAGGGCATGGTCGATAAATACGTGAGCCACATTGGCGGCCCTGGCAATGTGCTTTATGGGCTCACCGGAGGTGCGTTTTTCAGCCTCAGCTACCGACACAATGCCCGATTCCCGTAGAGTCTGGACCGCGCTGTCGATTGTCCGGGTATCCCAGATCGAACCGCAGCGGGTGCACTGAACCTGACGTCCGTCCCCGAGCGTCGCGTCTTCGATAACATAAGCCGTTGAACAGGAGGGGCAAATGAGTTTCATGGATAAGGTCTACTGTGTAGCGCCCATCCGGCTTACAATCTGAGTGCCGCGGACGGGTTTTGATCAATCGATGCCGTTACCGGTCAGTACGGCTATCTCACACGATTTATCTTTAATGAAGCGTTAACCATGACGAAAAAATCTGTCTTCAAGGACACCCGATATCAGGCAACAGCAACCCGCTGGGCAGGTCGTCAATAGACGTTGCCTTCATGTATCGTGCTGATAAGACGACGATTTTCAACTTGGGGCGCAAGAGTCAAACGCAAAGCCCCTTGGTACGACATGAGAGCCAAAGGTGCCGACAGTATGCTAACCTTCCCCTGTGTCATCATCGCCAAAGGCGTGAAGAGCTGAGGCCAGACTGTGGCTGGCACTACCGGGCTTGAGGGGCTGTGGGTGGTGGGTATCGGGAGCCCAGGCGGATATCCACACGAATTCAAATGTTGCCCGCACACGGCCATCGGTGTCGCTAAAGCGTTCCCGATATATTTGCATGGCGTGTAGGAATATCTCGCGGGGCATAAATTTCCGGCTACGGGCCTGCAGATTGTTTGTGGCTCCCATGCGGCGCAAATCCTGCAGCACATGCAGGGGGGTTTCATAGCGCACCGTCAAGGTGTCCCGATCGCACACAACAAGCGCCAGTCCGGCACGTTGAGCCAAAGTGCCGGCGATGCGAACATTTGTGAATGGGGCCACATGGGGCACCACTGCCCCTCCCGCCTCGCTTTCCGCGATTAGAAATGCCTGACGCAGTTCATCAAGCGTGCGCGGCCCCAAAAGACACATCATAAACAATCCGTCCGGGCAAAGCGCTAGGCGCATGCGCCGCATCATGGCCGGCAGGTCATTGACAAAACTCGGCACGATCAGCGATAGGGCGAGATCGTACAGGGGCTCTTGCGGTTCCCAGCTATCGAAAGTTGCGTAATGGTCAGGCCCTGTATCCGGCGTCACCGGCGTCAACGGCGCCGCGAACGGTTCGATTTGCGTTATGTTTTCGATTTGAGAACTTGCCTGCAGGAGCGGAACAACAGGGTTTGCGAGATTACCAAGGCTCAAGGCATGTTTGAAAGTTCGGGCGACCGCGCCAAGTCTTAAAACCGCGTCCTGACCTGCATGCGCAAACAGGAAATCAACAAATCCAGGCTTTTGCTTTACGGCCCTTTGCAGCCGCGCTAACATAAGCTGTTCATCAAACGGGCCTTGCGGGGTCTGTAAAGTTTGCGATACCATGATGTATCCGGTGGGCTTGGGAAAAGGCCTGATGTGCGAGCGGTCGTGGCTGTTGCTGTTTTCGCGTTCTGGTCACCGATGGTGTGCGTATACCTATCATGATCACCTTGGCAAATACATGGAAATCTGTAGCTCTTGATGCTCTGATGCCACCGGTCTGCGCCGCGTGTACGGCGCCGGTCGGCGAGGCCTTTGGTCTGTGCCCGGGCTGCTGGTCGCGGCTGAAGTTAATCGAGAAGCCCTGTTGTGACCGCCTTGGCCTGCCTTTTGCCTATGATCTGGGGCCTGAGGGCATTTCGGCCCAGGCCATCGCTGACCCGCCACGCTATGATCGGGCCCGGGCGGTCTGCCTTTATGGCGATGTGGCGCGCGCCCTGGTGCATAGACTCAAGTACAAAGACCAACTGGAAACCGCCAAGACCATGGCCCGGGGCATGTGGCGGGCTGGACGCGATCTTTTGCATAAGCGTTCTGTCGTTGTTCCCGTTCCCTTGCACCGGTGGCGCCTTTGGTGCCGCCGCTCTAATCAGGCTGCGGAACTGGCGCGCGAAATCGCCAGGCTTGGCCGTTGCACCTTTTGTCCTGAGGGGGTCGAGCGTATTCGCGCAACGCGCCAACAGGTGGGCCTGAGCAAAGCAGAACGCGCCCTGAACGTGCGCGGGGCCTTTCGCGTGCCCTCGCGCATGCAGGTAGCGATCGCCGGGCGCGAAATCGTTCTTGTCGATGACGTTCTGACCACCGGATCGACAGTGGATGCTGTCACGCGAAGCTTGCGCCGCGCTGGTGCTGAGCGTGTCGATGTGCTTGTCTTTGCCCGTGTTGGACGCGAGGCCACATGAATCGTCACATCCCGGAGCTGTCGTCATCATGAGCCCGACCGAATCATGAGCCCGACCGAGAAAATCACTGTTGCCTGCATCCAGATGTGTTCCGGTATTCAGGTGAGCGAGAACCTTGAAACCCTGTGCACACGCGTGAACGAGGCCGCGACCGCCGGCGCGGTCTATGTGCAAACGCCGGAAATGAGTCTTGTTCTGGATGATGATCGTCATCGCCTGCTCAGCGATCGCGTGCAGGAAAGTCAACGCCGGGGTTTGCAGCGCCTGGCAAGACTGGCCGCAGACCTGCGCCTGTGGTTGCATGTGGGCTCGTGCGCCATAAGGTGCGAAAAGGACCCGTCCAGGGCGGCCAATCGGGCGCATTTGTTTGATCCCCAGGGCCGAACTGCCGCCACCTACGACAAAATCCACCTCTTTGACGTCGATCTACAAGAGGGAGAGACCCATCGGGAGTCCCACGCCTATAGCGCGGGCGCCTTTGCCCGTGTGGTTCAGGCGGGGCCGTTGAACCTGGGCTTGAGTATTTGTTACGATTTGCGCTTTCCCGGACTTTATCGGGCCCTGGCGCATCAGGGTGCCGAGGTCATGGCTATTCCTTCAGCGTTCACTTGCCCGACCGGCCAGGCCCATTGGCGCACCCTGTTGCGTGCCCGCGCTATCGAAAACGGCGCGTTTGTCATCGCCGCAGCACAAGGTGGCAAACACCCGTGCAACCGCAAAACTTATGGTCACAGTATGATTGTTTCACCCTGGGGGCGCGTTGTCGCCGGTCTTGAGCATGACGATCCTGGGGTTCTGATTGCGTCAATTGATCTTGCGGAAATCTCCCATGCCCGCAAGCAAATCCCCTCGCTGCGCCACGATCGGCCTTTTGACGTTAAGGGCATCAAAGTTCCGCCTCCCAGGTCTTAGAGCGTGCAAAACATTGATTTTTGCCGCATTCATGCCCATATAAAAGACATACACTGCGCATTGCGTGAGTAAACGCGTGTTGGGATTGCTTGGCACGGTTATATGGCAATACGGCAATACGACTATGATAAAATATGACCTGATTTGTGAGAAGGATCACGAGTTCGAGGCGTGGTTTCGCTCAAGCGAGGCCTACGACGAACAACAGCGGGCCGGTGTTCTGTCATGTCCGTTTTGCGCCGGTTGTGAGGTCAGAAAAGCTATTACGGCGCCGCAGGTGGTGCGCACCGATCATGAACGCAGTCGCCGCGCCCTGGCACCGCAAAAACACTCAGCAACCCTTAAGAACAACAAAACAAAAGGGTTTCTCAAGGCCGTTCGCGAGTTGCGTCGCCACGTTGCCGAGAATGCCGACTATGTGGGCAAGGCCTTTTCTGAAGAGGCGCGACGTATTCACTACGGAGAGTCGCAAAAGCGCAACATCTATGGTGAGGCCAGTGTCGTTGATGCCAGGAAGCTTGATGAAGAAGGCATCGCCATCATGCCCCTGCCGATCCTGCCTGAGGACCGCAATTGATCTTTATTCCCGTGCGTCAATATTTGCGTGCATCAATTAAAATTGCAATGCCGCCGCCTGGGTGACCTGCTCAAACGCTGCAATCTGTGACACCAAAGACTCGTCAAGACGGTTATCGATTTCTACCAGGGCGATTGCTTGACCGCCTTGCTTGTCCCGTCCCAAATGAAAGGTTGCAATATTGACGTCATTTTGTCCAAGGAGCGTCCCAAGCTGACCGATAAATCCTGGCTTGTCATTGTTGGTTACATAAAGCATATGCGGCCCCAGTTCCGCTTCGAGGTTTATGCCTTTGATCTGAATAATGCGCGGCTTGCGATCTGCAAAAACGGTACCGGCAACGGAGCGGGTCTGGCGCTCGGTACTAACACCAAGGCGAATATAGCTCTCATAGGCCCCGCGTTGCTCGCGGGTGGTTTGCTCAACAGCAATGCCCCTCTCGCGCGCCATTACCGGCGCGCTGACCATATTGACGCTTTGCATGATGGGCCGCATAAGGCCGGTCAGGGCTGCTGCGGTGAGTGCCTTGGTGTTCATGCCGGCGACGGCCCCTTCGTATTCGAGGGTAACACCGGTAAGTCCAGATCCGGTAAGCTGTCCGGCGAACGAGCCGAGCTGGTCGGCGAGTTTGACAAAAGGAGCCAGTTTTGGGGCTTCTGTAGCGGAGATTGACGGAGAATTTATGGCGTTGCTTATGGCTCCCGATGCAAGGTAGTCGGCCATTTGCCGGGCGACCTGAAGGGCAACATTCTCCTGGGCCTCGGTGGTTGCCGCGCCAAGATGAGGCGTGCAGATAATGTTTGGCGCGGCAAAAAGGATGTTCTCGTGAGCAGGCTCTTTTGAAAACACATCCACCGCTGCGCCAGACAGTTTGCCGCGCTCAAGTGCCGTCCGCAAGTCCGCCTCCACAACCAGACCGCCGCGAGCACAGTTGATCAAATAGGCTCCGTCACGCATCATCGCGATCGCATTAGCATCGATGATATTACGGGTTTGTTCGGTCAACGGCGTGTGCAAGCTGACAATGTCGGCCTCGGACAACAACTGCGCCAGTTCCACCTTCCGCACCCCAAGATCCGCAGCCCGTTCCGGCGAGAGAAATGGATCATAGGCAATCACCTTCATCTTCAGACCCAGAGCCCGCGCCGCGACAATGGAGCCAATATTGCCACATCCGATAAGCCCCAAGGTTTTGTCGGTTAGCTCAATGCCGGTGAACTTTGACTTTTCCCATCTGCCTGCTTTTGTAGAGACATCGGCCGCAGGGATACGCCGTGCCAGCGCAAACATCATGGCCATTGCGTGCTCGGCCGTGGTGATGGCGTTGCCAAACGGGGTGTTCATGACAATGATGCCCCGCGCTGTGGCGGCGGCAATATCGATATTATCAACGCCAATTCCGGCGCGCCCGATGACTTTCAGGTTGTCGGCGGCGGCGATCACTTTATCCGTGACTTTCGTGGCCGAGCGCACGGCCAGGCCGTCATAGGCGGGGATAGCCTCAAGCAGCGCGGGCTTGTCCTTGCCAAGGTCTGGCTGAAAATCCACTTCGATGCCACAGTTGGTAAAAATATCCACCGCTGCTGGTGAAAGTTTGTCGGATACCAAGACTTTCATAGATATTCCTGTCTTTGCTGGGTCTGTATTTGAGGGCGAAGATGTAGAGGCGAGGTTATAGCAAAATGCGTTTAATTGGATTGATGGGCATTGCCGTATTCTTCTCGCATTTTGCTATAGATTTCGGAGCGCTCCGCTTGGAGCGTTTTCGGGTGCACGGTCAAGACGACAACACGTGTTCCCGCTCGCAGGCAAAGGCCCAGGAGAGCCATGGCAACATTGCAGCGATATCTGCAATCTCGACAGTGGCGCCGGCCCAAACGCGAAACCCGGGCGGCGCATCGCGATAAGCACCGATATCATACGCCGCGGCCTCCGCCTCAAGGCGAGCCACAACCGCTTTTGTAAAGGCCCGTTGCGCCTCTCCATCAAGAGCGGCAATGGTCGGATCAACAACCCTTAGGCACACGGAGGTGTTTGAGCGTAGCAAGGGGCTCGGACACAAAAAGTCGAGCCAATCGCTGTTTGAGACAAAGTCTGCTATCATCTGCGCGTTGGCATCGGCGCGTGCCATGAGAGCGTCAAGACCGCCAAGCGACCTGGCCCACTCAAGGGCACCAATATAGTCTTCAACACAAAGCATCGACGGGGTGTTGATGGTGGCACCTGAGAAAATACCCGTATTGAGTTTGCCGTTTCTGGTCAGGCGGAATATCTTCGGCAACGGCCATGGCGGCGTATAGGTCTCAAGACGTCGAACCGCGTGTGGTGACAGGATCAACATACCGTGCGCGGCCTCGCCACCCAAGACCTTTTGCCACGAGTATGTGGTCACGTCGAGTTTTTCGAACGGCAAGGGTTGCGCAAAGGCTGCCGAGGTGGCATCGCAGATGGTCAGTCCCGTGCGGGCGCTGGCAATCCAGTCGCCGTTTGGCACCCGCACCCCCGAAGTTGTGCCATTCCAGGTGAAAACCGTATCGCGATCCGCCGCGACCGCCGACAGGTCCGGCAAGTCTCCGTAATCTGCGTCCAGCACGCGTACATCGGTTAATTTCAAGTGGTCGGTGATATCACTCACCCACCCCTTACCAAAGCTCTCCCAGGCGAGAACATCAACCCCGCGCGCACCCAAAAGTGACCACAGGGCCATTTCCACGGCCCCCGTATCTGATGCGGGGACGATACCGATGTGATAGTCATCGGGGACGTTGAGGATGTCCCGCGTCAGCTGGATGGCATATTGGAGGCGCGCCTTTCCTGCGCTTGAGCGGTGTGAGCGGCCCAGAAGGTTTGTGGGGAGATTATGGAGATCCCAGTTTGGCCGTTTGGCGCAGGGGCCGGACGAAAATAAAGGCCGCGCCGGTCGGCTTTGCGGCCTAACGCGGCCCGCTTTTTCTATCGCACGCATCATGGTATCTACCCTTACAGATAGCTGCCTCTCGTTGGGGAGAGGTGTCCCGCGCGCGAGGGTACAGGAACCCCCATAAAAACACAAGTCTTATAGGGATTCAGCATGCAGATTTTTGCCGCAAGAAGCAGAGCGTTGCAAGAACGTGTGTCAAAAATTGGCACAAAACTGACACAAGCCATCTCCTGTTTGTTCTCGCCCTGGAGCGTGTCAGGTTTTAATAGAATCAATTCTGTTTCTCGATTGGCGAGGCGATTCCTACGTTCAAGGCGATCGAAGAGTGATGTTTATCCATCTCTCAAGAGCGGCTTGGGCGTGGGCGTTGCGCCCATCGCAAACCCGAAGGGGCGCTTTTGCTATAGTCACAAAGAGCCGGTACTGGCTTACAGTAGATCTTTTTGATCTTTGGCATTTTTCTTTGGGCGTGGTGGGTGTCTTTCACTATCCATGGGCGTCGGCAGTTCACACGCCATATAGCAATCGCCGCGCACGATACCTGCAAGTACCCCCGCCAGTTCAGGCTCCATCGCCAGCGTTGCCTCCAGTACCCACAAGAGTTCAAGCAATTCGTCGGTGAGGGCCGGGGTCCAGCGTTCGGGACGGATGTCGTCCAGGGGGGAGGACTTTCGACCCGCGCGCACCTTCATACGATAACCAAGCCAGGACTTGACCACCCTGAGGCCGGAGACCTCAAACTCCCATACGGCAGGATCGACCGGCCCGAAGCGGCCATCTCCCACCAGGATTTCCTTTGTGGACGCATCATAGCTGAATTTTTCCGGATAGTTCGCCGCATCATCGGAGATTGCCCGGGTGCATTTTGCCGTGCCCGGCGGGATTATGTTGCCGCGGTTTTCGTCGCGGAACCGTTCAGCGTAAGTGTGTAGCCAGATCAGGCGGCGACCCAGCGCGGCGGCCTCAGCGAAAGCATCTGCGTCTTGGGTGACCGGCACGCGCGGCCCCGGCGTCTCAAGCTCGTTCCAGAACGTTTTCGTATAGGATTGTCCGCCGAGGAGTGCGTACACATAGGCAGCCAAATCCTCCGCCGAGATCACCATGCCATAACGGGTGGAGAGTATCTCCAGCAGCCCCCTGGTCACATTGGGTTGCCTCGCCTCGGCATCGCGATAGAGGGGGATTACGTCCTTGCCGCCGCGACCGTGAAAGTGGTCCAGGTCGGGGATGTGCGCCGATGCGACCATTGCTTGACCATGTGAGAGAGAAAAGGAAAATTTGGTGCAGAAAAACACCTGTTTCCCCTTCCCTCGCAAGCGAGATAATGTTGGGCGCAGACGGTCGCCAAGCCGGAAATCATAGAGTGCGTAGTGCCTGTCAAAAGAACGGTAGGCATATCTTATGGGCTCAAGAATTGCATTTTCTCGTGTGCACTCACTAATGGATGGCTGACCTTCGCCTGGCAGTCCATCTGCAACTCTCTTTGAGATTTTCCAATCACTTGTCTCACGAAACAATTTTGCTCTTTCCGATAGTGGAGTGGAAACAAGTTTTCTCCATCGCTTCCTCAGTATACTGGTGGTCTCTCCAATAGGCCAGGAACGATGGAATTTCGCGCCAGGTAACGTCAGCGGAAAAATATCGGATAAGCGAGGCCACTCAAAAAATCGCCCATGCCCTACTGGCAATAAGGGCACGTGCCAATCATCCGGGCATTCCGTCCAATCAAGCGCTGCGAAGCTTTCGGTTTTCGCAAGCTGCATCAGTTTCGCTTCGCGGCTATCGCCAACGATCCGGGCGTAATGCACCCTGGCGGGGGTCTCCGGCGACGGGTCTTTACCGCGCACGCCGATGGCGATGGCCACCGGGGTGCGAATATTGAACACGTTCGGCGTTTTGCGCGTACCGAGACTGTCGCCGCCCAAGTCCAGAATCCAAAGTTCGTCAAAGGTGCGGCGCATCACCTCGCGCATGCCGACAAAGCCCGGCCCAGCAAGATAGGAAGATGCGGTGATGAAGGTGACCACACCGCCGCATTCCTGTTGTTCGAACAGCCGCCACAGGGCCCAACGCCAAAAATAGACGTAATCGTTATAGAGGTTGACAATGTACTTGCCCGCTCCTGCGTTCGAAGCCGGTTCGGTAAAGTCGGCAAGGATTGGGCGCTCTCCTTGTTCTTCTTGCTTGGCGCCCCCCTTTATCTGATCGCCGAAGCGCACCCAGCCGCCCTTGCGCTGGGTGGTGTCGTCCCCTTCGGCTATTTGCTGGCGATCATAGGGCGGATTGCCAAGGCAGACGAGAATATCGCCTTGCTGTTTCATCTTGCGCGCCGCATTGTGCTCGTCCGTCAGCGCCTTATGGGTCAGGGACAGCCCGCCAGGGGGCGTTGCGTATGGGCTGCCCAGCGTATCGGCAAGATAGATCCGCAGGCGTTCCTGTAACGCCGCATCTTCTTCCCTAAGCGCCTGTGTCAGCACCTGTGTCAAACGCAAATGGGCTACCGCGTAGGGGCCGACGAGCACCTCAAAGCCGTACATGTTTCTGGCCATCTGCCTGGCGCGGCCTGCAACCGCGCCCTTGCCGGAACGCGCGCGCACCTTTTCCAGCGCATGGCGCACGGCGGCAACCAGATAGGTGCCCGTGCCGACAGCCGGATCGAGAAACACCACCCCGTCGTCAGCAAAGCCTTGCTTCTTGCCAAAGCGGGTTTCCAGCAATTCCGCGGCAAGGCGCACTTGTAAATCCACTACCTCGCGCGGGGTATAATAAACGCCGTAATCGTTGCGCAGCTTCTTGTCATAGGCCGCAAGGAAATCCTCATAAAAGTACAGCCACAGATCCGGTTTGGTCTTTAGAAACTCAGATGGATCAAGCGCTTCCATCGAGCGCCTGAGCAACTCGAACCCCGTCTGCAGTTCTTTGCGCGCGCGTTCCTGGCCGAGCAGTTTCAATACTTCCGCCAGCAGCCCGCTGTTCTTGCTCAAGGCATCGTTGTCGCTGTTCGAGGTATCGCTATTCTTGTTCAGGGCCCTTGCCGCTTCCTCCGGATCCAGGACCTTCGCGCCCGAAAGCCGCGCCAGCAGCATCGCATAGGTAACTGTCTGGGCATAGGCGTCGGCGAATTGCGCATTATCGGCTTCGGGGAAAAAATATTGCCGCCACTCATTGGCGAGCAGTTTAACGTTTGAGCCCTTTGTGCCCAGCGCCGCTTCCACCTCATCACGCAGAAACCGGGTGAGTGGTGCAAGATATTGTGCAAAGCGCGTGGGGCTGTGCGGAACAATTGGCGACCAGCGCAGAAAGTTCTTCAAGAGCCGGCCCAGATCATCCGCATTGCGCTGGCTTGGCGGTTGTGCGTCGCGCTCCTGCGGCGCATCATCAAGGCGCACAATGCCGCCCTGTCTCTTGCCATTGCGATACAGTGCCCAGTCGCGGCCATCGGTATAGATCAGATTGGGAAGGCTTTTCAGCTTCTCCCATTGTTGCTTGTTGTGCTTGCCCTTCAGTTTCGGCGCATCGGCTCCCAGTCCCGGCGCTTTCAGTTCGATATAACCGCAAATCAGATTTTCGACGTAAATTGCAATATCGGGCCGTACCTTGTGTTCGCGCAGAGATACTTCTGTGCTGTGAGATGTGTCGATTTCCCACTGTTTGCCAAACTTGTGTATAAGGCCTGCAACAGGTTCCTTGAGTTGATCCTCAGGAGATGCTTCTCCCACAAGAGAACTCTTTTCATACAATGAGCGTGCATACTTGCGCAGTATTTCCAACATCATACAGTGTCTCCTGTGCAGCCTTCAGTCGATTTTAACAGAGGGCGCGCATAGATGAAATACGGTTCTATCCGGCTACAGTTTAGCGTGCCAGCTTAACGGCGGGCATGCTTCATTGTATCGAGACGGCCCTGTGCGAGATTTACGAAATGGCCCCATCGGCTCCCAGATTGTGCCCTTCTCTGAAAGTACAGAGACCGACCTGGGCAAGCTGGGGCGTGATTTTCGCGGCCGGCGGGGGCGGATGCTGTTACGCGAATCCGTGAACGTATCGGCTGTCGGCGGTCCTACCCCACAGACCGACTGGCGTCCCCAGGACGTGACCCCCAACCTTGAGCAAGCCATGGTGAAGGAAAGCCTGGATGCTGCCCGTGACGCCATTATGGGAGCCTTTGGGGTGTTGCCTGGCCTCATGAACCCTGCCACCACGAGACCTCTTGTGCGCGAAGCTCAGAGGCACTTAGCGCAATGGCAATTGCAGCCCATGGCTGTTTTGTTGGCAGAAGAGGCGAGCGCCAAGCTGGGTGGGGAGGTCACAGTAGACGTTATGCGCCCTCTACAGGCCTATGACACCGGCGGGCGTGCCACAGAGCCCTTGCAGGCATTATCCAGGCCCTTACCCAGGCCAAGGAGGCCGGTGTGGACCCCAACCAGGCCCTGGCGTTAATGGATTGGGAGTAAGAGATTAGATGGCTATACAGGCCAAAATGAGCGCAAAACCAGCAACAAAACGCCAAAACCAATCCCGGACACAAGCCATTTAACCATGGCAAGTTCGGCTCGCAGCACCTCAAGATCAGCTTTAGTCGCCAAGTTTTCACTCGCGGCTTTCGCCTGTTCTTCGGCAAACGCAGCCTGTTCTTCAGCCAGGGTTTCGGCTTGGCGCTCCGTGAATCCAGCTTCCTCAAGGCGCTTGGCGAATTTTAGGGTATCGAAGGTCAAAATGTTCATAAGCTCTATATACGCCACCCAGGGTGCAAAAACAATGAATGAAGGGCGTGGGTCTATCGGCGCTCTCCGAGTTTTTCAAGTTCTTCTTGAATGACGTCACGAATAGCTTCAAGAAACGCAGTCCTTTGGGCGTTTAGGTCGCCTCCTGCGTCGTAAAGCCCAATCATGTCGCGATGGTCGAATTCCTCGTACTCTTTTTGAATCCAGTTGTCTTGCGAATACGTTTCCAACAACCGCGCAACAATCTCAGAATTCATCGAACGTTTATTTTCTTCGCAGATCCGGCAATTCTGTCGCGCATTCCGTCTGGCAAGCGCAGCATGAATTTATCGAGCAATGCGCTGGGTGGGAAGGTCACAGTAGACGTTATGCGCCCTCTACAGGCCTATGACGCGGGCGGGCGTGCCACAGAGCCCTTGCAGGCATTGTCCAGGCCCTTACCCAGGCCAAGGAGGCCGGTGTGGACCCCAACCAGGCCCTGGCGTTAGTGGATTGGGAGTAGGCGGCAAAACTGGCGAATATGGACGTTGGTGGGAATGGATCAAATCAATATAGCAAAAGGGCAAATTTGCCCCTTTGCAAAAACGAAGTGTCGAACACTGAAGCCGCTTGCCTGCTCAATGTTTCAGAGCGCTACAGCAATTTGATGAGAGCCGCCAAGACGGCTATCTGGCCCAGCATGCCCCCGAACATCCATTTGAGAATGTCGGCCTTAAGGCGATGTTCCATTTCACGCAAGTCGGCCTTGGTGGCGACCTCTGTGCCCATGGTTTCGGCAAACACTTCCGCCGTCTTGATCGCCTGTTCGTGGGAAAACCCGGCGCTCTCAAGGCCTCTGGCAAGTTTCAAAGTGTCAAAGGTGAATGCGTTCATAGCTCATATATACGCCACCCGGGGTGCAAAAACAATGAAGGAGCGGGGTTACTTTTCAGGCCTTTCGAGCCGGACGTTCCGGTTTAACCGCACCCCCGGCCCGCCGCCGTTTTCGTCAACAAACTCGACACCGGCTGATTCGAGAGCCGTGCGGATAGCAGTGAGAGTTGATTTCTTGGCATCAGAGCCGTTTTCAATTCTGGTAACTGTATTTGCAGCTATCCCAGCCATAGCCGCCAGTTCCCGGACACCGATACCCAGTGCCGCCCGCGCCATCCTAATTTGGATTGCATCCATTTGTACTGTGTCCCTATGCGTATTTACAGAAGTATGATATGATGTTATGCATGTGTACAAAATACCAGTTTATCGTTACAATATCAACACAAGCAGACCAAACGATGGGCAAGACAGACAAAAGCGCGATTGAATTGCTGATGACGGCGGCCAACGCCCCGATAGGCGAACCACCAAAAGACAAGTTGAGCCCGGGACATTCGACTGGTTGATCGCGAACTATTATCAATCTCCGAGGTTTGTTAATCTTGCAGAAACGTCAAAAGCGGCGCGGCGGCGTGAATTTGAGTGGATACGTGAACAGATTGGACACCTACCTTCGATCGCTTTGAATTAAAACACGTTGAAGCGCTGATGGCACGAAAGTCTGGCCCAAGCACTGCTAACACGATCAGAAAGCGTCTTAGTGTGCTGTTTAACTATGCAATCCGGCTTGATTTACTCAGGCATAACCCGACGCGTCTTGCCGACAAGCGCAAGGAAAATGCAGGCGGCTTTCATACTTGGACTGATGCAGAAATCTCAAAGTTTCGCGCTCAAAGGGCGAGCGGTACATTGCCGCGTCTCGCAATGGAACTGGCGCTAAATACGGGGGCAGCGCGGCAAGACCTGGTGAAGCTGGGGTGGCAAAATGTCTCTGATGGCAGGATAGCTTATCGGCGCGGCAAGACAGGCATTGAGGCAAACCTTCCAATACTTGATGAGTTGGCTGCCGAACTTGGCCGTGTGCCGCAAAATCAACTGCTACTAATTCAGAACTTGCAAAAGAAAGGCTATACACCAAAGAGTGTTGGCGCATGGTTTCGCAAATGCTGTGATAGCGCGGGGCTTAAAAATTGCACCCTGCACGGCCTCAGAAAAGCCGGTGCAACCCGCTTGGCGAGTGCGGGTGCAACTGAGAACGAAATCGCGGCTCTATTGGCGCACAAAAATACATGAATGGCTTCTGTCTACACCCGCGCGGCTCGACGAGATCGCCTCACGGATTCCGGATTTACTAAGCTCGAAAATAGAACAAAACGGGTGCATGCCTTGTCCAACCGCCCCAAAAGGTTGGACAAAGGAGGTCAATAACATGTTGAAATATAACAATAAAATTTTAAAGTTGGCGACCCCGGCAGGACTGTCACTTTTGGCAAAAAAATCAATGAAATCAATACTCTTGAGTGGGACACACTCGCCCATTTCGGGTCCATAGGAATCAATAACTTAGCGAGCCGTTTGGGACACACTTCCCCGAAAAGGAGGTGTCTATGAGCGGCTATCTTGATGGCAATTTACGCGCGCGCCTCAGCAAGGCGATCGACTGGCTGCTGATCGATTGCACCCTGCATCGCCACACCGGTATGCAAAGCGATGGGCTGGGTAACACCATCCCGACTTTTGCCAACACGCCAGCGCTCGGCATGGTTGACGCCTTCGAGGTTGATCGCGCAAACGCCTATCAAATCCCCCGCGACGATGTCAAAATCATTGTCACGCAAGATTCCATCTCACCGCATCAACTCAGTCTCGACGACGAGATTTCAATTCGCGGCCAACGTTACCGCCTGATCGCCGTCGAGGAAGACGCCGCCCAGGTGGCGTTTGTGTGCCAGGGCAGGCGAAAATGAGGGGAGTACTCAAAAACGTTCGGCGACGCGCAACCGACGCCCAGATGCAAGAACGCGCGGCGTTTCTGATCGACTATGCCCGCAATCATGGGCCCGTCACAGTGCGGCAACTCTACTATGCCGCTGAAGTAGCGGGGCTACCTGGTATTGAGAAAACAGAGCAATCTTACAGCAAAATTGCCAAACAGGTTTTGGCGCTTCGCCGCGACGGCAGCATTCCGTATCATCATATTTCAGATGGAACGCGCAGCGCGTTGGGCGGGGAATACAATGATAGCAGCCGCTCAAGCTGGCAAGAAAGTCTGCACCAGGCGGCCGCTTGCCATTCATTCCCTTTGTGGTTTGGCGAGCCACACCGCGTTCAAGTCTGGTTGGAAAAAGACGCCCTGGCCGGTGTTGTCGCGCCTGCGCTGCAAGATACTCGCGTACCGCTGTACGTTGCTCGCGGCCAGACAAGCGAAACATTCGCCCATGAGGCCATGCAAGACGTTTCCGACGGCGTTGAGACGGTTCACGTCTATGCGCTCTTTGATTGCGATTTAGCAGGCATGGACGCGGCCAACGCGCTGTACGAAAAGCTGTGCCGATTTTCACGCGCCAGAGGGTTTGAAATCAAGTTTAACAGGCTCGCCCTCTATCCCAAACAAGTCACAGAAATGCGCTTGCCGACACGCGAGCCCAAGCCGGAACGCGGGGCGATAAAACGCTGGCCGCATTCGTTCGCAGCTGAACTCGACGCTATTCCACCTGATCGCTTGCGCGCGATGGTGCGCAAGGCGATCGAAACACATATGCCGAATGAAAAGATAGCCGCCCATGCGGCGGCGGTGCAGGCCGAACGCGCGCAAGCAAAGGCGTGGTTAAAGCAAAGCATGAACGGATAAAACGTAAAGGGCGCACCCCAAAAGGCGCGCCCAAAAATCTTGCTTAGCGGACGGTTTCACGACGGTGGCGCTAAGCTCGTAAAGGACTACCACGGGGCGCGATCAAAGTCCATACCGCAGTCCGAAAGGTTGAAGCGGGATCGCCGGGGACAGAACCATCCTCGAAAGTAGCAACCAACTAATACGCGGGTTCCATTGCGACGTGTTAGGCCTAAAGCGATGGCACGGCTCCGATGAGCAGGCTTCACGCGGAAGGCTCGGGACCAGCCTGGCTTGGACTTGATTGTCTGTACGCCGGGGCTGGTCGTCCTATGCCTTTCGCTCCGACACTCACCAATGAGCAGAGAGTTAGAGATTGAATAAACAGGTGATCATTCAGTTCAGTGTAGTCAGGTACGTCCAGCGGAAGCTCAAGGCAACAGGGCACAAAACATGACAAGCAAACAGTTTTCCTTATTTCAAATCAACATAGTGCAATGCAATATTGCTCGCGCATTTTTGCTGCGTTGCACAAATGCAATGACCAATGGTCACTGGTGTCCGCTGGATTTGGTCCCAATGGCTGGGTTTCCAAATGGGCGCGGGCCCGACGCGGGAGTTTTTCTTTTTCGCTTGGCTTTAACGGGTGAAGACAATGCTTAACACACCAAACCAGTTAAGTTTTTTTGATGCATCGGCTAGCCAGCAAACCACCGGACATAAAGGTGTCGTAAAAAACCCGGCCAAAGCAGCAATTCAATTTATTGAGACTCTTGAAATTCCAGAGGGGCCATTGGCGGGGCAGCGGATCAAGCTGGCGCCGTTCCAAAAAAAGTTTGTGCGCGGTGCGCTGGCGAAAGCCGTGAACGTGGCGGTGCTGTCCATCGGGCGCGGGAACGCCAAGACGGCCCTTTCGGCGGCCCTGGCGCTGGGGGCCATGCTCGGCGTCTGGGACCGCCAGCCACGGCGCGAGGTGTTGATCGCCGCGCGGACTCGCGACCAGGCGCGTATCGCCTGGGACTTCGTGGCCGGGTTCTCGAGATCCCTGCCAGACCAGGTGCAATCGCAACTGATTTTTCGCCGCTCGCCAAGGCTTGAAATTGAGTACGAGGGGGACGGAGGCGGCCATTTTGTGCGTGCCATAGCCGCCGACGGCAAGTCAACGCTGGGAACCGCGCCAACGCTGGTGCTCATGGACGAACGCGGTCACTGGCCCCTGGACAAAGGTGACGATCTGGAGCACGCGCTGTTGTCTGGCTTAGGCAAACGAGACGGGCGGGCGTTGATTATCTCCACAAGCGCCTCGGACGATTCGCACCCGTTTTCGAAGTGGATCGATGACCGCCAAGAGGGCGTTTACGTGCAAGAGCATCGCCCCGCCCCAGGCCTGCCAGCCGACGATAAAGCGAGCCTGTTACTTGCCAACCCTGGTGCCCCCCATGGTATCGGATCAAGCCTGGAATGGCTGCAGGCGCAAGCACGACGCGCCATTGCAAGAGGCGGATCGACCTTAAACAGTTTCCGGCTGTACAACCGGAATGAGCGCGTGAGCGGCGAGGCGCGTGACTTGCTGCTGACCGTTGATGAATGGCTGGTTTGCGAGGCTGCTGAACCACCACCTCGCAAAGGGGTCGCCGCGTTGGGCATTGACCTCGGTGGTTCTGCCAGCATGAGCGCAGCGGCGTACTACTGGCCCGCGTCGGGGCGATTGGAGTGCGTCGCTGCGTTTCCTTCCCAACCTTCCCTGCTTGACCGGGGACAAGCGGATGGTGTGTCTGGCCGCTATGTGGAAATGCACGAGCGGGGCGAATTGTTCACCCTGGGCGACAAGACGGTCCCTGTGGCGCCGTGGCTCAAGACCATTCTTGAACGTATCGAAGGTGAGCAAATCGCCTGTCTGGTCATGGACCGCTACAAGCAGGCCGAACTGAGTGAAGCGATTGACGCCGCGGGTATCAAGGCATCCATCGTCTGGCGCGGCATGGGCTGGCGGGACGGCTCTGAGGATTGCGAGCGCTTTCGCCGCGCCGCCTATGACGGCCAGGTGAAATCCAAACCCTCATTGCTGTTGCGATCTGCTTTTGCCGATGCGGTGTGTCTGCGCGATCCGGCCAATAATCTCAAACTCGCCAAGGCGCGTTCCATGGGGCGCATTGACGCGGTGGCGGCGAGCGTTCTGGCGGTGGCGGAAGGTGTGCGGCGTACCGCGCGGCCCCTCAAACAAAGGCTGGCAGCATGGGCATGAGATACACCCGCCATTCGCGCAAAGTTACCAAAACCCGCCGGTGGAAAGCGTTGCGGCATCAAGCGCTGCGACGCGACAGCTTTGCCTGCGTCAAATGCGGCGCTCGCGGGCAACTGGAAGTCGATCATATCAAGCCGGTCAGAACGCACCCTGAACTCGCATACGAGCTTGGCAATCTGCAAACCCTATGCAGTTCCTGCCATACGCGCAAGACGCGCGTTGAATGCGGCCATGCGCCGTCCAACCCGGAACGTCTGAAATGGCTTTCCTTGCTTAAAACTCCCCTCCCAACTGAAAGGAACCCCAATGCTACAATCTGTTGAAATCTCCCGCCGTCAATCAGAGATACGGCAAGAGCTTAGCACCCTCGTTGCCAAGCCCGACCCGAGTGAAGACGAAACCCGCGCCCTGGAGGCGCTTGACACCGAATACCGCACCAATGAAACCCGCTTCCGCGCCGCGCTTATTGCTGAGGACACGGAACGTGAAGAGGCCAGGGGCGAGCTTGACACCCGCTCGGAGCAAGAATGGTCTGAGTTGATCGATAACTTTGAGGTGCGCCAGGTGGCGCTGGCGCTGTTTGAAGGCCAGGCTTTGGACGGCCCTACCAACGAGATCGTGACCGAATTGCGCGCACAAGGCGGGTATCGCGGCTTGCCCGTGCCCTGGGAGGCCCTCGAGACAAGAGCCGGTGAAACGGTGGCAGCGGGCACCCCGGACCCCATCCGTACCGCGCCGATTATCGGGCGCTTGTTTGCCGGATCGGTAGCTGCGCGCATGGGCGGCTCCATGATCAACATCGGCGTCGGGGAAGTGGAGTATCCGGTCACGACAAGTTCGGTTGCCGCCGGTTGGGCGGCCAATGAGACCGGTAACGTTCCTGGCCCGTCGCCGTTCACCACCCTGGACCGGCCTTTAAAGCCCGATCACACGCTTGGTATTCAAATGAAGCTGACGAGGAAGTCCCTCAAGCAATCGGGGACCGCTCTCGAGCAGGCGGTACGTCGCGACATGAACGGCGCGATCTCCGAGGCCATAGACCAGGCGGTGTTCCTTGGCACAGGGCGCAACGGGCAACCGACCGGTCTTTTTACCGGCGCATCGGGCTGGGGCGTGAAAGAAACCAACGTCAACGCCGCCGCTTCATGGGGCGTAACTCAGACCAATGTTAATGTTCCGCGATCAAGTTCGTTTTGGTTTGTCCTTCGTTGCCGGTTTCTTCCGGTCATTACCTCTTGCTTGCACTGAATAACGGTGGTAAGTGAAAAAAATAAAATCTATGATTTTGCAATCTCTCTTATTTGCAGCGGGGGGAAAATGTAATATTTAGGCACGCCGGAACCATATAATGAGTAAAGCGCCTGGCCCATTTGAGCCGAAAGTAGTTGCTACAGCAGCCCCGTGCAAAGCGGTCGATCAAGATCCCGTGAAAGTGCCAAATCGATTCAATGTCTTGGTATCAAGTGCATTGTCTTTTTTATGTTCGGCCTGACCTCTTCGATAATCGGACCAACTATTATCGACCTTTCAGCTGCAGTCGGAATTTCGATAGCTGCAGCAGGTCTTTTGCGATCCGGTCGCCAAATTGGACAGTTTCTCGGTTTTTTGATGTTAGGTCGCGCCGCTGACCGATACGATTTGCGTTGGCTGGCTCTTGTCGGCGGCTTAGTTATGGGACTTGGTCTCATCCTTGTGTTTAGAGGAGGAATAGCAATTGCAATTTCAGCTTGTTTGTTGTGGGGCTTGGGCCATAGTACGTTTAACCTAGCTCCTAATGTTGTGATTGGTAGGGTATTTGAGAAACGAGGCTCAGCAATTATGACTTCACTGCATGGCGTTTATGGTGTAGGTGCCATTGTCGGCCCATGGTTTGTTGAACTTTTTCGCGCTTATGGTGTTGAAGTTATTTACAGCATTGCAGGCATCATGTCGACAATAGCCGGGTTTGTGTACTGGGTAACAACACGTAATCTTGTGGAAAACGTTTCTCCCGAAAAAAAGATACATGCCGAAGCAACCGCAATAATCAATCTGAAAATATTTTTGCCATTCGCACTTGCGGTCTTGCTTTTTAGCGGCGCAAATTTCGCCGCTTCAGATTGGCTTCACTATTATACCAATAAGGTCATCGGCGCCGGCAATTTGTGGGCCACAGCCGTGACCTCAGCGTTTTGGATTGCCATGACGGGCGGACGGTTCGTGTTGGGATTTGCCACTGCTCAGTGGGGCGAAAAGCGCGTTCTTCGCGCTTCTGCGTTGTTTTCAATACTTGGCTCTGTGGTTCTTGTTTTTCCGGATACTTCAACAGTTAGCGTTGCTATCGGTGCCGCGTTGTTAGGTTTTGGGCATGCGCCGGTTTATCCTATCCTGATCGTTTCCACAGCAAATTTGTTTCCAAGGAACAGAGGACAAGCTACCGGGTTGTTTGCCGCGGCAGGTGCCTTTGGCGCTGTTGTTCTACCGGCGGTGCAAGGCTGGACGCTGTCAACACTGGATCACGGTCTCGTAGTCGTTTTGATTTCGACTGTTGCCTTAGGCGCGGTGATTTGGTCAATATCGTCAAGGTATTAGGTTTTTCAGAGCGTTTCCATCTGTTCCTCAACTTAAATGCGGGAAGCGAGTTGTATTTGTCTTTTAATTGTAATAATATAAGTCGTTCATTACGATAGCTGGAGCACTCTGATTAACCTTCTAGGTTATTATTAAGATATATCATTTCAGCAATTTAATGACTGTCTATTCTACATTATATAATGATTTATTATTCGAAAATCCCGTTGGAAAAAAGTCACCAAAAATGTTTTCTGTTGAATATTTCAGGACAAAGGACTTGCCAATGACAAAAGTAGCTGAAGGTCGCGTCGTTATTGTAGGAGCCGGAATAGCCGGCCTAATGACGGCGTATCGCCTTGCAGAATACGGACTGCAGCCAGTTGTTATTGAACGATCTGGATGGGCGGCCGACGGGGCAACAACTAGAAATCAGGGATGGCTTCACGCTGGAGCTTTGCATGCGCAGAGATCTGAAGGCAATGATAAAGCTATTTTAATCTCCAGGCGTTGTCGTTTAGGGCATCAGCGGATATTACGTTTGTGTCCGGAGGCAGTGGAAAGTCCATTTCTTCCCTCAATCGCAATTACCATGGATGCTAGTCGCGTCGATAAAATAACCGATTTATGGCAATCAGCAAATGTGGCGCATAAGCCAATCTCACTTGCAAAACTCAATCGATTGGTTCCAAGTTTGAAGACGAAGGAAATTGAAGCAGCTTGGTTGGTCGATGATGCCGTAATCAATACACGCTTGCTATGTAGTAAGTTGGTATCTTTGATCCAAAAATTTGGTGGCGAGGTGTTATTCAACGCCAAAATTTTAAATGAAACCGATGGCTTCCTAAGTATTCGTGTGAACGATATAGCTGACAAGCACATTTATTCAAATTTCTCCGTAATAACATGTGGGTATGAGTCACATTCATTGATTGAAGATTTGTGGGGGGGGGGGGGCTGAAAACGAGATACTGGAAAAGCCATCTATTGGTCACACCAAACTTACTTGAAGCAAATATTTATAGCCTAGATTCTCAAAGCATCTCGTTTCTCAAACATGGCAGTCGCACATTAATTGGGTCGGACGACAACGTTGCTATTGCCAAACCAGATATGAATGTTGCCCAAGATCAAATTGATCTCATGATAAAGCGAGTTGCAAAACTCGCAAAAACCCGATTGAGTGATAAGTGCGTATCGCCGGTAGCTTGTATAAAAGTCGATATAGCGAATTCGGCGGGACTGACGCGAAATTTGGATATCGAAATAGTCACTTTGAAACAAAACGTTCTTTGTGCTTTTCCGGGAAAAATGACTGGAGCTCCGTTTATGTCCGACTTAATATTGGGAAAAGTATTGACACAATTGAATAGATTTACGGTCGCACCACGACCTCTAGATGAAGTTAAGTTTACGGAACTGGACCTGGTGTAATCGCTTATTTGCCTAGGCAGCCTATCTGTGAATTCAAGACTCTCGTCCACACTTATTAGTTCTTATACTAGGAGTTGAACAGGTTGTTTCAGCAAGATGGCTCTGAATTTAACCCCTTCCCCGAATCAATCGAGACCGACCTGGGCAAGCTGAGGCGGGACTTTCGCGGCAGGCGGGGGCGGGTACTGTTGCGCGAATCCGTGAACGTATCGGCTGCCGGTGGTCCTACCCCGCAAAGCGACTGGCGGCCCCAGGACGTGACGCCCAACCTGGAGCAAGCCATGGTGAAGGAAAGCCTTGACGCCGCCCGTGACGCCATTTGTGGAGCCTTTGGCGTGCTTCCTGGCCTTATGAACCCCGCAACGACGGGCCCCCTTGTGCGCGAAGCTCAAAGGCACCTGGCGCAGTGGCAATTACAGCCCATGGCTGTTTTGCTGGCAGAAGAGGCGAGCGCCAAGTTGGGAACCGAGGTCACAGTGGACGTTATGCGCCCCTTACAGGCCTATGACGCGGGCGGGCGTGCCAGGGCCCTCACCGGCATCATTCAGGCCCTTTCGCAGGCCAAGGAGGCCGGTGTGGACCCGAACGCGGCCTTCAAGCTTGTGGATTGGGAGTGAGGCGGATGAGCGGTTACACCGGCCAGAACGAGCGCAAAACCAGCAATAGAACCCCAAAGCCAATGCCAGACACTAACCACTTGACCATGGCAAGTTCGGCTTTGACCTGCGCCATGTCGGTTTCAAGCCGCCCAAAGCGGTTATCGTAATCGGCGAGAGCCTGCGCCGCCGCCTTTGCCTTTTCAGGGGTCGCGCCGGCCTCAATAAAGGCGTCATAGACTTCAGAAATCATCGTGCTCATGGTTTATATATACGCCACCCAGGGTGCAAAAACAATGAATGGGCTTACTCGTCGGCAAATTTAACACCAAGACCTTTAAGCGCCTCATGGAGAATTGGGTCTTGTGGTGCAGGCTTATTTTCAAGCATTCTCACCAGTTCGGATATTTTTTCCGCCCCAGTTAGTCCGTCTATTTGAGAAAATGCATGATGCAATTTTTTAGTGTTTAGCCTCAATTCTTTTAACGCATGTGCGGCAAGGTCAGCAGGGCGCATTGCTTTAACAGCATCTGGCACCTGGCTAAAAGGGGGATTTTGCTCCATTTCCACTATTGCGTCCCCAAGTAGGCTGTCCTTGAGTCGCTGCACAATCTCCGAGTTCATGGACCGACCATTTTTCTTTGCAACCTCCGCTATTTGATCGCGCATTCCGTCGGGTAATCGCAGCATGAATTTATCAAGAAGGTCGCTTGGTGCAGGCGGCTTCGTGGCCATAAAGTAGTCTTTCTCTGCTACGCAATGTGGAAAACTTAAACAGTCTTATGATATCGACTTGACACATTGTCAATTATGTCGTATCGCTAGCATGGCGACTCGATATAATATTGTGCAGCACAGACAAGAGATCAATTATGGCTTCCGCGCAACGAAACTGGATCAGCTTCATGACCCGCATTCCGCCTTTGTTAAAGGTGTGGGTCGAACAGGAGGCAAAACGCAACGCCTGCTCACAGAATTCAGAGATCGTCCGCGCGATTCGCGAGCGGATGGAGCGCAAGCAGGTACAAAATGCGGAAACGAGGAGACCAAACGATGGGCAAGACAGACAAACAACCGACGCTTGATGAGTTGCATTATGAACTGGTGCATTTGCACGGTTTGATTGAGGGGCTGGCATTTTTGGATAATGAAAATTCAGGGCCGTCTGATTTGCGTATAGATGGCGCGGTTTGCAGCCTGATTATGCATATTGAGCGCATTGCGGGTCGGGCCATGATTATGGCTGACGAATTGGCAAGTGCGCAGGACCGACGTGCAGCTTGAACTCGCGGCGTGAATTGGCGGCGCGATCAAGATGGCGGCAAATATCCTCTCGTTCGGCGAATTACATAAAATAGGGCTTGACCGTTGTGTCAAAATTCGGTATAAACGAATTACAAAACAACGGAGCTATGACCATGACTGATAATCAATATTTTATAACGCCATCCACGGCCGCCTCGCTTTCTGGGTTAGATGTGGACGCGCAGCGCGACCTCCGCGCTCGCTCTATTTTACACAAGTTTGGGGACCGCGAGGCGAACGGCCGATGGAAATTTTCAGCGGAAGATGTGATAGGTATGTGGATTGGCCGATATTTGGCCTTTATCGGCGTTGGTCGACACGACGCATACCTCGTAGGGCAACAGGGCGCGTCTGAAATATTGGCCATAATTCATGGTGAATCGCCCGCTTCCGAATGCACGACAATTTCAAAGGTTCCCTACGTAAATGGAAACGGCGAGTTTTTGGAGGCTGGAGGTTCGATCAAATCTTGGCCTGAAACGCCGGGGGATTGGCCGTATTCGGTGTTCACAGGGATCAATTGGAAAAATCTGGCAGAAAACGTTCCCGATAAATTGCGCGCATTTATAAAGGAGCTTTAATTCATGCCGCGCCGCGCTGCCCCATCAATGCCAACCGAGCGCCAAGTTAAGAAGGTGCATAAGGTTGTGCTTGAGCTTTGCCCAAAAGCGCGAATCAAGCGTGTAGGGCCAGATGGCGTAATCTTCGATTATCCCGATGGCGAAAAGTATAATGAGTGGCAGGACAAACCGTTCACCGCTGAAACGGAAGCGAAATGAGGAAAATGCCTTACCTACGATCAAAATTGCGGCGAGGGCGGTGGTTCCATACGTACCGGCGGGCGGATGTTGAGCGCTCGCTTGGCGTGCATGGACTCAATCCGAATGACCCGCGTGTGTTAGCAGCATGGGCGGCAGAGCATGCACGCTGGCAAGACAGACCGCCAAACACTCCCACGCCAAAATGTGGAACATTCGCTTGGGCAGTCGATATGTATATGGCGTCACCAAAGTATAGCGAGCTTGCGCCGTCCACTCAAAAGGCGAGAGCGGCAATTTTGCGCCGTTATATCGAAGTGCAAGGCGAGCGGCCTTTGTCAACTATCACTGCAGAGACTATTGAAACAGCGCTTTACGCCAAAGGCGGGCATAGTGCCGTCAACGAATTAAAGGCTCTCAAACCGGTGTTTGCTCACCTGTATAAGCTTCGGTTCATTCCAAAAAACCCAACGGCGGGGGTCGATATTGAAAAACCGAAAATCAAGGGTTTTCCAACTGCCGATGCAGTCGATATTCAGCGATACCAGACCCGCTGGGAGACTGGCACACTTGAGCGGCTGATTTTCGACCTGGCGCTTTACACTGGCGCGGCGCGGGCCGACTTGGTGCGCCTAAGCCGCCGAAACGTCCAGAACAAGATTTTATCATTCAAGCGCCAGAAAACAGGCGCATCAGCGGAGGTACCGCTTACAGCCGAATTACGCAGGGTCATTGCCCAAACGCCAGATATTGCGCCTGCCTTTATTTTGTCTGTAAGGGGCAAGCCCTTCACGCCCGAAGGGCTTGGCAATTTATTCAGACAAGCAGCCCTTGAGGCGGGCATGGTTGCCCGTTTGCACGGCTTACGAAAAGCCTTCTGTGTGTATTGGGCGGAACAAGGCGCAACGACGCACCAAATCGCAGCCCTGGCCGGACACATGAGTCTGTCGGAAGTCGAGCGGTACACCCGCGCCGCCGATAGAACAATGTTGGTACAATTGCTCCTGGAGAAGACCCTATGATTTGGGACACACCTATCCGAAAATGGGACACACTTTTTCAAGATATTGAAAATAAAGGGGAAAATTCTCTGATTTGCGGAAGTGGCGACCCCGGCAGGATTCGAACCTGCGACCATCGGCTTAGAAGGCCGGTGCTCTATCCGGCTGAGCTACGGGGCCAGGATGGCTGAGCGGGCCTGCTCTGCGGACTTTGAAATTCCCGCAAAATTCTCATAACGCGCTAAGCTACGCCGCGATTTCCTAACATAAGAGGCCGCGACTTCCTAACATTAAGAGTATAAAACGAGCATAACCGACAGTTCAGATATATCCCAAAATCTATCGACAATGGACTCTCCTCCAAACACAACGACTTTACCGCAAGCCATAGGTCTACAACAAGCGATTTCGGCACTATATAGCAAAATGCGTTTAATAGGATTGATGGGCATTGCCGTATTCTTCCCGCATTTTGCTATAGGGTTCGTGATAAGCGTTTTTTTGGTAGTTTTTGCCGCGGGGTGGAGCAGTCTGGTAGCTCGTCAGGCTCATAACCTGAAGGTCGCAGGTTCAAATCCTGCCCCCGCAACCAACTATCGTATTGAAAACGTTACGTAAAAAGCCCGCCATTTTGGTGGACTTCTTATGTTTTAGGCGCTGGTAGCCATTTGGATCAGGCGATGTCCCTATTGCAAAAACCTGCTCCCCAGAAAACGCGAATAAATCTGCCAAAGTAGTGCTAGTCGTGGGCAAAGCAGACGCTTATGCCCTTAATAGATGGCATCTGGTAACCCGGCAACGATTGGGCTACATGCATAGGGAGCCAGGATGCCATTGCTCAACCAATCCGCTACGCTTGCGAAGAACACTACCCAAAGTGCATGGGCATCCCTTTTCAGCGTACTTCAAAGGGGATCCTGTTTTTGGGAGTTCCGTATTTTGTATTGATTCTTGAAGCACTCTCAACATAATAAGTGTTATAGCCCCGGTTTCGTGACATAGTAATGTGACCTTATGGCTTCAAAAAAGAAAATCACAAGTGAGACGCTCAAAGCACTGGGTACAGACCGATTGGCCGATCTGTTGCTAGAATGTTGCGACAACGACCCGGTTCTTGCCAAACGGGTTCGCCTTATTCTCATGGCGGAAGAAGGCAGCGACAAACTGAGCGCCGGTATCGCCAAACGCATTGCCGCCATTGGCCGATCACGCGCCATGGTGAGTTGGAACAGGTGCCAGACCTATATTCACGAACTTGATGATTTATGCGAAACCATTGTCACAACGCTTGGCAATGCCGATGCCGCAGAGGCGGTTAAAAGGTTGTGGGCATTCATCGCCCTTTCCGATGGTGTGATCGAACGCCTGGAAGATGGCCACGGCGAGGCGGAAGACGTTTTCAGCTATGCTGTCGAAAACCTCGGAAAACTCTGCCTGAAAGTTGAAAACCGTGATGAAATTGCCCTCGCCGAACGGGTTTTCGATGTTTTCAGCGGCAAAGGTTACAGCGTTCACTATGTTATTATCAAGGCCACGGGAGAGGCTTTGGGAGTTAAGGGGCGCAAACACCTGAAAAGCCTGCTCAGCAAAGCTGCCAAAGGATCGAAAGACAATAGGCGCATGTCTTCCGCCCTGCGGGATTTGGCGGATGCGGACAATGACGTCGATGCTTATATTGCGAACGTCAGTGCTAAACCAGAAAGACTGGCCCTTGAAGCCCCGGCTATCGCTGAGAGGCTCTTAGCGGCAGGAAGAGCCGAAGAAGCCCTCGACTGGCTCAACAAACCCGGCAGGAGGCGTTGGGGAGAGGATCGCAGGTGCATTGATCTGAAAATCGAAGCCCTGGAAAAATTGAGCCGCGGACCGGACGCACAAGCGGAACGGATTGCATGGTTCAAGCAGACTCTCAGCCCTGAGCATCTGCGCGACTATTTAAGGCGTCTGCCGGATTTCGAGGACTTTGAGGCCGAGCGTGAGGCCATTGCCCATGCCGAGGCCTTCCCGGATGTGTTGGCTGCCCTGTCTTTCCTGGTGCGATGGCCCGATCTGGAGGCTGCTTCTCGCCTTGTCAACAAACGCGAAAGCGAGATAAACGGCGCATCTTATGATATTCTGAACTTTGCCGCAGAACATCTATCGGAAAAATACCCTGATGCGGCAACCCAGATATACCGGCGGAAAGTGGAAAGTGTCTTGAGGCGCGGAGCATCAAAATATTATCACCATGCGGCGCGAGACCTCGGCTATTGCGCCTATCTGGCAAAACGCATTGCCCCAACATCTGACTTTCCAGATCACGATACTTATGTCTCGGGCCTGCGAGAAAAGCATGGCCGCAAGCAAAGTTTTTGGGTAAAAGTGAAAGAATAGTGCCATCTATGAATCATACCAGCGGTATGGCTTTATAGACACGCCGTCTGGGGTGGGCCCTCCGACATCAAGAACCCGACATTGGCACGCAAAAATGCCATGAGATGCAGCAGCACCTCGCATGCCAGTTTCGAGCCAGAGGTGCCCGATGCAAAAGAGCATCGGGACGGTTTCGACAACTTAGCCTTTAGCTGTCCTGGAAATGTACGAGCTAATTGCATCGAATCTTTGGATGGTTCTCGCGATTTCCCTTCCTCCGGAAACGGGATCAATCATGGAGGCGATATGCGGTGTAATCGAGATATTGGGGTGCGTCCAATAAGGATGCTCTGCCGGAAGAGGCTCGATATCAAAAACATCAAGCGCCGCATGTGACACTTGACCAATCTCCAGTGCCGCAAGCAAATCTGGCTCGACGACATGCTGTCCTCTGCCAAGGTTGATGACATGGGCACCTACGGGCAATTTGGCGAAGAGCGCGCTATTCAAGATGCCCTTTGTTTGATCTGTCAGCGGCATAAGACACACGAGGATCTCAGTCCCAGTGAGAAACTCATCGAGTTCGCTTTCTTTAAAAGATATCGCACCCTCCACCGTCGTCCCGCGGCGCGACCAGCCCCGCACGTTGAACCCAAGGTTAGCAAGCGGCGCTACGCAGGCCTTGCCAAAGAGCCCCATACCAAGGATGCCAACCGTTCTTTTTTGAGCGATTGGGGTCACAATCTGTCGCCATTCGCGATCAGCTTGCGCTGCAGCAAAGGAAGGCATTTCTCGATGGGCGACCAGCACCTGCAACGTAACAAACTCGCGCATGCGTTGGATCATATCTGGCCCAATAGTTTTCAGGATTGGAACATCATCAGGATAGAGCGGATCAGCAAGAACATGATCAATCCCTGCCCCGATGGAGATCGTTGCCTTGAGGTTCGGCCAGCCTGCTAGAGTGCCGGCCGGCGGCTTCCATACCACGGCGTATTCCACTTCGGATGAACCGACAACGCTGTCAGCTCGCACAACTTGATACTCGGGAAGCAACTCGCCCAAGTGGTTAACCCACCAGGCGAGCCGTTCCTGATTTGGAGCGTATACTGCAACAAGCGTCATGGATTTTATTGCAGTTCGCTGATGAAACTACGGACCTCGGCCATCAGGCCCGCGGGAAGCGCGCCACCGTCCACATCTTTGTCTAGTACAGCCTGCACGGAGTCCCTGAACACGGCTTTTTCTTCATCGGACAGATCAATGATGGTCATCCCCTTCGCGGTCAGATCCGCAACAAGGCTTTCGGTGAGTTCGAACATGGCAGTTGTGCCTGCTTGCGCAGCAACTTTGGCAGCAGCCTCGACAGCTGCTTTCTGCGCGTCATCTAGCCTCTTATAACTCTCCTCACGGATCAGGATGGGCAGAACGCTCATCTGATGGTCGGTGCGGGTCAGGTATTTCTGCACCTCATAGAATTTAGCCGCGTATAGCACCGGAATCGGGTTTTCCTGGCCATCAACGGTTTTCTGGCGCAGGGCTTGATAGGTTTCCAGCCACGCGACCGGGGTTGGTGCCGCGCCAAGGCCAGTGACATTCGCCAGAGACATGGGGTTTGGCACCGCGCGAATTTTCATACCGTCAAGATCCGCGGGGCTGCGGACAGCCGTGTCTGTTGTCGTCAGGTTGCGTGTTCCGAAGTAAAATGGCTTCAGCACACGGAGCCCTCCCTTTTCAAGCAGGGTTTGGTGCCACGCTCCGCCGAGGGTCGGCTCGTCCAGAACGGCTTTCATCTCATCCCAGCTGGCAAACATATAGCCTGCCGCAGTCACAGCCATGGCCGGCTCAATATCAGCCAGCAGGTTATATGGAGTCAGCGTCATATCCACTGCACCAGACTGAATCTGAGTGAAAAGCTTGCGGTTATTCCCCAACTGACCCGCTGGGAAGATTTTGACTTCGACCGAACCGTTGGTTGCTGTTTCGACCTCAGATTTGAAGGTTTCGGCAGCGATGAAAGCTGGGTCGCCCTCGCGTACCACGTGGGCAAGGCGCAGCGTTATGTCCTGGGCCGATGCGGACCAGACATCGACTTCTTGCCACTTTGGACGAGATGGCCCGGATGAGGAATGCGAACTCATTGCGCAACCTCTTTACGTTTGGTGGCAATCGTTGCAGCAACGCCCTCGCGCAACCAGGCGAGATCACTGCCGACGGTCGCAATTGCATAGCCATCGTCAAACATCTGAGCCGCCGCCGTCGCATTTGGCGCGAGGCCGCCTAAAGCAACACCAGCGTCCGCCGCTGATTTCGCAACAACTCTTTTGGCATTGACGATATCTGGGTGGTCTGGCTCGTCCAATTTGCCGTAACACGCGGCAAGATCAACGGCGCCGATAAACACGGCATCAAGCCCCTCCACCGAACAAATGTCTGGTGCATTCTCCACGCCCTCAGGTGACTCGATGAAAGCAATTTTTACAAGCTCAGGTGCGATTTCGCCGACATAGCGTGTCCAGTCCAAGCCGTAGCCTGCGGCGCGAGCCATGCGATGCGTCCCACGCCGCCCGGCAGGCGCGTAGCATGATGAGGCCACAAAAGCGTGAACTTCATTGGCGCCTCTTACATCGGCAACAGCGATCCCAGAGGCGCCAGCATCCAGGGCGTGCATAATTTTGCTATGATCTGCAGTCGCGAGCCGTACCACAACCGGCATCCCTGACGCATCGCAGGCGCGTATCTGATGATACAAGGTTGTATTGTCGCCGGGAGCGTGTTCAGTATCCAAAATCAGAAAATCAAATGCGCCTTGGGCCATGATCTCAGCGGCGATGGGGCTTCCCATAAACAACCACGCCCCGCTTAGCGGTCGACCAGCAGCCAAGTCCGACCGGATTGATTCCATCCGCTCACGAACAAGTATGTTCATAAATTCCTCTCTGTTAGTGACCAAAGGGAACACCCTTAGTCCATTCTATGCAAAGCAAAGTTTTTTTTGATTATCATTAAAAAAATCTATAACCTCATCTAGAGCGTGTCATGGCTTCTATTAAGACATGACACGCTCTAGGAGCACGGTCTGGGGTGACGACGGAAAAATGATTCAATTCAAACAACTAGAAGCGATTTTTTGGCTGCGCGAACTCGGCAGCTTTCAAAAAGTCGCCGAAAAGCTGCATGTCACACAGCCAGCTGTTTCGACACGTATCGCGACTTTGGAGGAGCTTGTGGGCGCGCGATTGGTCGAGCGAAACCCAAGTGGCCTTGTGCTTACCAATCTTGGGCAGGAACTGGCGGAACACGCGGAAAAAATCATTCGGCAACGGGATGTCATGTTGGAACGGGTCCACCGAGATCGGCGAACATCGCTTCGGATCGCGGCCGTCGGCCCAATCATGTTCACCTGGGGGCCGATGCTCAAGGCGCGGCTTACTGAAGAGATGCCAACAACCAAGGTTGAATTCACGATCGGGTCAAATGTGCAGATTGAGAGGGACATACGCGCAGACGCGGTGGAAATTGCCATCCTGTCGATGCGGCCAAAGGACGAATCCTCTGCATCCTCTTTTTCAATGTCATATGACATTGGCTGGGTTGGCGCGCCGGATTTGGTGGGTGATATTCCGCAACCGGCGACAAATAGGGACATTGGGGCCAAGGACCTTGTCCTTTACCCGCCGACATCTCCACTGTTTTCGCCAGTTGAGACTCATCTGTCGCGCACCACCGGCCCGCGCCATTTTGCCAATTCGCTTGCAACGATCGTCGAGATGCTGCGTGCCGGTGTTGGGCTTTCCGCCATTCCGACGGCCGTTGTGCGCCGGGACATTGAGAAGGGGCGATTACAGATTGTGACACCCAAAAACCCGATCGCGCCGTTGCGCATTCAGTGCCAGGTCGTCACACGAAACCGCAAGCGGAACGCTGAGATCGCCCTGGAATTTGCGCGACAGGTTGCCTGCGATTATGCGCGATCCACCGAAGAGCATGTCTCGTTTCTGTCGCCCATGACCTGACATGCTCTAGGTGGGTGATCTCTACGCCCGCACCGTTTGGGTTTGGTCAGCAGGTTGTGGTTTCCATGCAAAAACCCTTGGCCCCAATGCACTGCCAACGGGTTGTGAGGGGTCATTCAAACCGACGAAATCTCCCTCTGCAAGGGCGACCGCGGATGGACATGCGTAGAGCTTTGGGAAGACCATGGGCTGTGCCACTTCGAGGTGGTGCTTTTTCTCGAGCGCGCGGAGCACAGCATCGCCAAGACGGGGATCGACCCTGATACTGCCCCGGTCCGATGCATCAATGCGCGGATGGTTCATCGCCTCTTCGAGCGACAGGTTGAAATTTATCATCAAGGCAGTAATTTGGGCGACCGCAGGCATGATATGGTTGCCGCCCGAGGCGCCGATGGCCAAGATCGCAGTGTCATCACGGCTTACGATGGTCGGGCACATGTTGGAGGCGTTGACACGGGCATTTCCAGCTATGGAAGTCGGGTAGCCCTCGCGTGGATCAAAATAGCTGACCGCATTGTTCATTAATAGCCCGGTGCCGGGAAGCGACACGCCCGACCCGAAGCGATTGAGCAGCGTATGGGTCAGGGCCACCATATTGCCTTTAGAGTCCGCTGTGGAAAGATGTGACGTGCAGCTTCCCTTCTCGGTTTCCCGACCGATCCGTTGGTTATGTTCTCGCCATGCCAGATTCAAAGCATCCGCATAAACGCTCCAAGTTTCGGGGCTCTTTGGACCGCAGCCCGCTGGTAAGGAGCGCGCGACCTCGGTCAAAAACTTTCGCAGGCGGGTGCCTCCGCTGATATCTCCCAATGTATGCACACGCGTGCCCTGAAGGTTAGCTGTTTCGGCCTCGGCTTCGACTACCTCATAAGCTGCAAGATCCTGTGCGCTGATGTCGGAACCACCGGCTTGCAGGTCCCGCACCATGCTGCGCGCGAGGCCACCGCGATAGAAAGACTCTGCGCCGCCCTTTGCATAGACTCGCAACGTCTCGGCAAGTTGAGGGATATGCCAAATCTGTTCCGGCTGCACGGGCATACCGCCAGGCAGGTAGATGCTTGACGAGACAGCGTCTTGGCGCAGTACCTCGACCATCAATGCGGCCTGCAGCGTTGTAAACCAGTCGCCAACCCGCCCGCTCTCGGCCATTTCGATGGCTGGCTGAGCCACATCCCCCAACGACATGGTGCCCCAGCGCTTAAGGGCGCGATCAAACCCTGCCGCTGCGCCGGGTACCGTGATCGAGCGGTATCCTTCGATATTCGCGCGGCCTTTTACTGTAGGAAATCCCATCAGGGTTTCGGGCAAATCCGCGTCGACGGGGTAATCTGCGCAAGAAGATGCGCTGGCTAGCTTGCCCTGAAAATCAAGCGCCACCGCGCGCTTTTCCTCTGCAAGCCAGACCACCATCAACCCGCTACCGCCTAGCCCGCACATCCACGGCTCTACTACGCCAAGCGCCAGGGCCGAGGCTACAGCCGCGTCAACCGCATTCCCCCCCAGATGCAGGATGTGGCTGCCAGCAGCAGTAGCCAGGTGATGCTGCGAAGCCACCATACCCGCCTTGTGACGCATGGCGCGTTTGTAGATGTCCCAGTGTTCGACAGTGGCATTCATGGCTCTTTACCTGTTCGTGGCAGGAGTTGGTGGTTGAACAAAGAATGCGGGTCAAGGCCCCTTTTCAAAACATCAACCATTGTAAGTTTCGCGTCCGAGAGTTGCGCCGCGTAGTAATCTTTCTTCAACCGTCCGACGCCATGTTCGGCCGCGACAGACCCGCTAAATCTGCATACAACATCATAAACCAAAGCCGTGAGCTGAGAATCACGCTCCGGGTCAATGTCGGGGGTCGAAATGTTGAAATGCACATTGCCATCGCCCGCATGACCAAACGGGTTGATCACAACGTTTGGGAAACGGGCGGACACCTTGGCGGTCGCCGATTCAAGAAATTCAGGTAGGCTCGCGACCGGTACGGCAACATCGTGCTTCAATTGAGGACCGTACAATCGTTGCCCTTCAACGACCGCTTCGCGCAGATGCCAAAAGGATTGGGTCTGGTTCAGCGACGCGGCTGGAACGGCATCGCTGATCAGACCATCTTCAAAGGCGGCCGCAAGGACGTTCATCAGGTCCTGCGTCGCGTTCTCGGGACTTGATCCAGCTATTTCCAGCAAGACGACCCATTCGAGCCTCTCGTCAAAGGGGAATCTCACGTCCCGCACATGGTCCAACGCCATCTGAATGCCGGTTTCAGACATGAATTCCATGCGTTCCAGCGCAGGCCCAACCCGTTGACGCGCCAGATTTAGCAAAGTGCGCAAGGCGGTGACTTCACGCAGGCTCACCACAGCGGTCGCCATTCCGACGGGGATCGGTTCAAGCTTCAAGACTGCCGAGGTGATCAGGCCAAACTGACCTTCTGAACCGATGAATACCTGGTGCCACGCCGGTCCAAAGTTATTCTTTGTCAGACGACTTCTATCATCAAGAACGGAGCCGTCAGGTAAAACGACCTCGAGCCCAAGGACCTGCGCGCGCATCATGCCAAAACGCATCGCGTGGCTGCCACCTGCATTGGTGGCGATCAGCCCGCCAATCTGGGCAGAGCCTTCTGATCCAAGACGAAGGGGAATGCGCAGGCCGTGTTGCTCAGCCAAAGCCTGGGCGGCTTCCAATGTCACCCCGGCTCCGAGAGCTATCGTATAGTTATCCGGGTCCATGGTCTGCGGCTGCACCATGCGCCCGGTTTGCAGTATTATGGCGTCATCCGTATCTGGAATGCTGCCGCCAACAAGTCCCGTGTTTCCCCCTTGTAGAGAGATCGGAACCCTGCGTTCTCGCAGCAGCCCAATAACGGCGCTGGCCTCATTGGTCGTCGCCGGCCGCACCACCGCCTGAGGTTTGGCCGACCAAAGGTTGCGCCAGTCCGTGGTGTACGGCTCCTGATCCCCCGCCTCGGTGAGTACCCCAGCCGGCCCGGTGATCGCCCTTAGATCATCAATCAGAGAAGTCATTATAGCAAAATACGTTTAGTTGGAATCATGAGCATTCAGCATTGTTTTTGCATTTTGCTCTAGTTTCGCAGCTTGGCCATTACACGATCCGTAGCACCGGTGATCGCTCCTAGCTTCTCGCCTGAGCGCTGCCGTCTCGTGCCCAGAGCCCCCTGTCGCGTCTTTTCTTCGGCTATTGCAATGGCCTCTTCCAGATCATCCGGCGCGATGAAGACCACGCCGCTGTCATCTGCAAGCACAGCGTAACCCGGCAGAACCGCAGAACCACCACAGCAAACGGGCACATTGAACGCGCCCCCAATGTCATAAAGCCGCGTCGTGATTGGTGATGGTCCGGCGGACCAGACTGGAAATCCATGCCCGAGGATTTCATCTGTATCGGTATGGGGTCCGTCGATTATGACGCCGCTATATCCACAGTTGGCGCTGGCTAGGGCAACGCCGCCTCCGAAACACGCGTGCTTTTGGTCCCCCAGCCGATCTACCACAAGGACATCCCCTTGACGGAGCGTGCCCACCACATGATGTAGCAACGTGGAATCCTGCCCGGGCAAGGCAATGGTCACAACGGTTCCCGCAACCTTTACTCCGGTCTGAACCGCCTGGATATGTGGTGCTGCAAATCCGAGTTGTTGCGTGTGGCCAATCGTTGCGGTCTCAAGTGCCAACAACCGATCGATATCAGTGGACGCGATCTGCTCGGGAAGGGGGCTGAGCTTGTACATACAGATCCAGCCTATTTGGAGATTGAGACATCTGGCCCCAGAATGAGGTCGGGTAGAAAAGTGGACAGCGCGGGGAAGTACGCCAGTAGAATCAGCGTCACGACCAGCGGGATAAGCAATGGCAAGACCGCAAGCGCGACGCGATCAAACGACACCCGGCCGACCTCGCTGACAATGTAGAGACCGATCCCCATAGGCGGGGTCGCGATGCCGATTAGCAATGCCAGTTGCAGCACGATGCCAAAATGCACGCGGTCAATACCATAGGCGTCGACCACAGGCAGAAGTGTTGGCACCAAGATGAGCTTGGCAGGAACGCCTTCAACCACGGTACCAATCAACAAAACGAACACAATCATGAGCGCCAAGAAGACATGTTTGTTTTCGGTCAGTGCAAAAATCCAGTCCGCAACCTGTTGCGGCACTCGCTCAATGGCCAGAAGCCAGCCCATGGCAATTGAAAATCCTATAATGATCATGATCACACTCGTCATCATCGCAGTTTCCGTCAGAGCGTTTTGCAGCGAGGACCAAGTGAGTTCGCGATAGTAGAGGCCAAGCCCGATACAGTAGATGCAGGCCAACACACCGGCCTCAGTGGCCGTGACCACGCCGGTCATGATTGAAGCCAAAATGATCACCGGCGCCATAAGCGCCAGAAATCCGTCCAGCCCGGTCTGTGCAACGGTCTTGAAACGCGCGCGAGGCTGCGAGGGAAAATCACTCAGACCTGCCGAAAAGCGCACCCAGATCATCAGTGAGAGTCCTACCAGGACCCCCGGGAAAACTCCGGCCAGGAACATCCTGTCGATGCTCTGTTGCGCTAAGAAGGCATAGATAACCAGCCCAATCGAAGGCGGGATAAGCGGGCCTATGATTGAGGAGGCAACCGTAACAGCCGCTGCGAAATCTGCTTGATAGCCACGTTCTTTCATGGCCTTGATTTCAATAGACCCAAGCCCGGCACAATCCGCAACCGCGGCGCCAGAGATACCCGCGAAGATCATTGAGGAAAGAATGTTCACCTGAGCCAGTCCAGCGCGGAAATGACCCACAAGCGCATTGGCAAAATTGAAAATCCGGTCGGTGACTCCGGTTACATTCATCAGATTGCCGGCCATGATGAAAAACGGAACGGCGGTCAGCGACGGTTTGTTCACACCTTCTAGGATTTGCTGCGGCACAATCTGCATCGCGTTCGAGAAATCAGAGGTCAAAAACGCCGCAATAACGGCCGCCCCGATTGCAAAGCTCACCGGAACCCGCAGCAGGATGAGCGCAATAAATGTTCCAAAAAGCAAAAAAGCCATGTCGTATCCTCAGACCGGTCGTCCGGTTTGATCCAATCCATGCATATCGCCGCCCAACCGTTCCGGCAGGCCGACAAGCAATTTGCAAATGTCCAACACGACTGCGATGCCGACTCCGATGCATGACAAAAGCAAGGGAAGCGACAGGTAACGCCGATGCAGCTCGTCACCCCAGGGCAACAACGCTCCGTCGACCTTGCCTGCCTGTTTGAGAACGATGTCGGGAAGTTCTCTCAGCAGCCAGTGCAACACAAAGAGCATGACGATCTGTCCGATAACTCGTGTGATGACCATGCCTCTGGCCCCCATCCGCTTGGCGACAAAGTCGATCCGGATATCTCGCGCCATGACCATGGCGGCAAAGAAACCGAAAAAACTGAGCCAGACGAACAGCACCATGATCCAGGGAAAGATCCAATAGGCGCTGACATCAAACGGCCGCAACACAATCGTTGCGGCCGTCAGGAGGAGCATGCCTACCAAGCAAATCGAGCTGAACACAGAGAACAGGCGTCCCATTGCATAAACGGCACGATCCACACGGGAAATAAGTGTTTCAAGGTGCAGTCGCACATTGGGCTCACTGACGCGCAGCTTCGACAGCGGCGCGGAAACCATCAGGCAGTTCGCCCTTGGCTTCCAAGTCGTCATAGAACTCAGTCATCTTCTCAACGAAGGGCTGGGTGTCCAGCTCAACGTAGGTGACGTTGTTATCCTTCATCCGCCCCAAAGCGGCGGCCGTTGCATCTTGCATAACCTGGGCGCTGAGTGCGCCAATTTCATTGTATGCCTTCATGACGGCGTCGCGTTGCGTGTCGGTCAGGTCATCGAGCGCCTGTGCGTTCACCATGAAGCCAATGGACTGATAGTATTCGTCAGTACGCGCCACATGGCCGGCAACCTCGGTAAAGCGCATCGGTTCCACCAGGGCAATCGGGCTGTTCACTGCGTTCACGATACCGGTGTCGATGGATTGGTACACCTCCGTCCAAGGCAGCGTGATGACCTCTGCCCCGAGATGGGACCATGTGGCGATGGCCAACGGGTTGGGGTGCATCCGCAGCTTGATGCCGGCAACATCAGAGAGCTGGTTCACCGGTTTGTTCGACACCATCACGCGGTAAGGGCCGCGTGAAATGAGGGTCGGATCGCCGAGAACGCGGATACCAGCTTCATCTTCCACTTTCTGGAACCAAGATTGCGCCAGCTCGCCGGTCATGAACCGCGCCCAGTGATCGCGATCCTCAAAAAGGAACGCCGCATTTGCCCAGCTGGTTTCAGGCACCCATTTCTTCAAAAAGCCAAAGCCCTCAGCGTAGACCTGCACGACATTGGCTTGCAGTTGCTCAAGTACAGCGTTTTCCTTGCCCAATTGTTCATTGGGGAAAACTTGTACCGTCAACGCACCGTTGGAGTAGGTCGACGTCAACTCCGCAAATTTTTCAAAGAGTTGACCTTCCGGGCTGTCCACAGGCATTTTTGTTGCCATGCGCCAGGTCGTGTCAGCAAAGGCCGCCGATGAGAGACACACAGCGCCGATGATCGCAAGTCCAGTTATCTTCTTCATGGTGTTCCCCTTGTTGGATATTTGCGCAAACCATGACTAAACAAACCGCCTCAATCAAATTAAAGCTTTCTTTATGAGCAATAAATGAAATTTATAGCGCGCGAATTGTGGGAACTATAAAAAGCAGCATAGATTGTATCCAGCGCGACTGAACCGGTAATATCGAAAGAGCAAATTGAGAACGGATAACATGCTCCTTAGCATTGGCAAAATCATTGAGACAACAGAACAGAGCGTCTTTATGTATGGACATGGGGGATGACCTTGGTATTGATTGCCTGTCAACACCATCAATCATGTTTTCCATGATTTGGCCCCCCCCCCCCCAACTCAACCCCTTATCCAGAGTCGGGGTTAACGGGCCTCCTTGTTACCTGGCATCACCGGCCCGCTCCCCCTCGCGGGCTGCCCAGGTCGTCCATAGAGGCTTCCATATGATTTACCGGAAATGCCGTCATATTAACGGCAAAAACGACAAAAAGAAGAATTTTCTCGACTTTCTTTCGGCCCCATGAGCGCCTTTATTGACATTACCGGTTGCGCCTTCACCCCGTCCCGGGGCGAAAAAAATGAGCCGGTTATAAATCCCGGTTAACGCGATCCTTGTAGGATAACGGTGTCTTATGGAACAACAGCCCATCAATGATAGATTCGTTTGCGATGATATGGATACCGCGTCCTGGCAAACGTCTTGCAGCGCCGAACCTGACGCCAACGGCGATCACAGGATGAAACTCATTCATGAGAACGCCCAAGACGCGGGGTTTGATGACCCGGGCACCCTGATCACCGCGCTGAGGCCTGATGTTCCCGTCCTCATGGTGAGCCCGCGACGTCTACAACATCAGTATACGACATTTTGCCAGCACTTTCCCGGCAAGGTTACCTACGCCGTCAAGGCCAATCCTCACGCATGGACCTTGCGGACCCTGTGTGACATGGGCGTGACAACGTTTGATGTCGCCTCACCTGAGGAGATGCGTGCTGTTGATGCGGTGTGCCCTGATGCAAAGTTGCACTACAACAACCCTATTCAGTCACCCCGTGAAATTCATGCGGCGCTCACGCAATTTGGCGTTCGAACGTTTACCATTGATGATGCGTCGGGCCTTCGCAAGATCATGCAAGCGCTTGCCCGTCTCGGGGGGCGCCCTGGCCATGGTGAAATTGAAATTTTCGTCCGGTTTGCCCTTGGCTCAGACGACGCCCTATACGATTTCGCATCAAAGTTCGGCGCAGCGCCAACAGACGCGGTGACGCTCCTGCAAGCTGTAAAGGCCCAGGGCTTTTGTCCAAGCCTTGCCTTTCATCCGGGCAGCCAGTGCCATAGTGCGGACACCTATGGTCTGCACATAAGAACCGCCGCGATGATCGCGGCGAGGGCTGAGATTAAAGTCTATCGCCTGAATGTCGGTGGTGGTTTTGCCCTTTCCTATGACAGCGCCCAGCCCATGCCAACAATCGAGACTTACTGCCAGGCGATTTCGAAGGCAATACACGCGGCGTTCGGGGACCGTCCTCCCATATTGATTTGCGAGCCCGGCCGGGCGCTGGTTGGACCCGCGGCCTCCCTTTTGGCACGGGTAAAGCACAAGCGCAGCGACGGCACCCTGGTTCTCAATGACGGAATTTACGGATCCTTGATGGAATTGGCGCAAATGCCCATCACGCGCCCCGCGCGCGCATGGCGCGGCGGAACGATACTCTCTGGCGAGCCGTGCGCATTCAAGATTTTTGGACCCACATGCGACCCCCTCGACGTGCTGCCCGCGCCAGTCCAACTCGTCAGCGGTGTTGCAGAGGCAGACTGGATTGAGTTCGGCCTAAACGGCGCCTACGGTGCGGCAACGGGAACCCGATTCAATGGCTATGGCGCTTTCCTGACCCAACAGGTGCACAATATTCTGTGAACGAGATGGACATCTCTATGAACGGGCAGCACCCGCCCACTCCCCCTCGCGGGCCACCCCTAGAGCGTGTCAGGTTGAGGGCCCCTCGGTGTCGGCGAGTTGCTCAAAAAGCCGTGCCACGGCTTCCGCGCCCGGGTCATTGTGCCCGGCCAATTTGGATGCTGACAGATAGCTTGCCCGCCCCGCGCGGGCGCGGGTAATCGTGGCGGTCACGTCCGCTCCCTTGCGTGCGGCTTCGGCCGCGGCCTGAAGTCCCTGATCCAGAACCGCCAAGGCAGGCGCGAGGGCGTCGATCATGGTTCTGTCCCCAGGGCGGGCGCCGCCCACCTGCTGCACCCGGTCAAGTCCCGTTTTCAAAGCCTCCGTATGGCTCATGCCACCAGCGGACGCATCACCGACAGCGGCAAAAAATATCGCCAGCAATACCCCTGAAGAACCGCCCATGGTCTGACTGAGTTCCAGACCGATGGCGCGATAGAGTTGCGTGAGGTCCGCCAGGGGAAGCCGGTCCAGCGCCTCAATCAGGGCGCGGGCGGCTGTGGCGAGGGTGCTTCCCGTGTCCCCGTCTCCGGACTTGATATCCAACGTATTCAGATCCGGCTCCGCGGCGATCAGAAATTCGCAGCAACGTTTGATCAGCGCCCGATGCGCATCGTTCTTTGAGGGTGTCGGCTGGATCGGCGTCAGCCCGTCCGGCAAAGGAACCCGGGAGATCTGGCTGACCGCCAGACATCCGGGCCACGCCCGGGGCGCGACAGGTACGCCCAGCGTGCGCTCTTCTTCGCTTCCCACCGGCAGCAATGAGACCGAAAATCCCTGCATGTCCAGGGACGTCATCATCGGCGCCGGCCCTATGAGCCAACGCACCTGATCGCCGACACGCGAACGCATCAATTCCTCGGTCAGGACCGCCATTTCCAACGGCGTGACCCGGCCAAGATTGTTAAGAAGAGCCGCGTGGGGTCCCGAACCCAGGTTTGGCGCCAGCCGATCAATAACCATTTCCATGGCCGCACGGGCATTTGAAAAGTCTACCTGCTCAACCCCGGCCTCTCCGTGAATCCCAAGACCGAGTTCCGCCTTACCGACTTGAATACGATCCTCCTTGGCCGAGCCAGGGATTGTACATGTGTCCAGGGACATGCCGATCGACACAACACCCTTTACGATCTGTTTTGCTGTCGCGGCGACGGTGTCGAGGTCCGCACCTTCCTCGGCCAGAGCCCCGGCAATTTTATGAACGAAAAGCGTGCCCGCCACGCCGCGCGCCTGCGGCAAATCCGGCAAGGCCACATCGTCATCGACAATAACCATCTTTACCCTGAGACCAAAAGCCCGGGCGCGCTCCGCCGCCAACCCAAAGTTCAGCCGATCTCCGGTATAGTTTTTGACGATCAACAGGCACCCCGCCTTGCCGGTAACGGCGAGAATGCCTGCAAGGACCGCATCCACTGAAGGAGACGCAAAGATATCGCCGCACACCGCCGCGCTCAGCATCCCCTGGCCCACAAATCCCGCGTGACTCGGCTCATGCCCCGAGCCGCCCCCCGACACGAGGGCAACCCTGGACTTGTCCCAATCCGTGCGCACCACAACCTTAATATGCGGGAAGCCATCAAGACGTGCCAGTCTCCCCTCGCCTGTACGCAGCAAGCCGTCAATGGCCTCAGTAACGAGGGTTTCCTTGCTGTTGATGAATTGTTTCATGGCCTTCTCCTCATACAATAAGCGCACCCGCGGCATCAAAATAAAGCGCATTCCGGGGCTGAATAGCAATGACATCCCCAGACGCATGCGCCCGATGAGCCTGCGCCAGGGTTACGATCCTGTGTCCATCCAAATCCAAATGCAAACGCGTCTGATCTCCCAAATGCTCCACCCGCGTGAGGGTACAATCGCGCCCCACCCCCTGTTCAATGTGCTCTGGGCGCAGCCCAATGGTAACCGCCCCGTCGGGGGCCCCGGGGAACAGGTGCGCCGGAAGCGCATTCATGCGTGGCAAACCCAGCCGGTTCGCAACATTAAGGGTAAGAGGCCGCTCATAAATTTCCCGCGGCGGGCCAAACTGCACCAACCGTCCCTGCTCAAGCACCCCCACATAGGTTGCCATGGTCATGGCCTCAATCTGGTCGTGGGTGACATAAAGCAGGGTCGCACCCAGATCAGCGTGAATGCGCTTGAGTTCCAGCCGCAGGTCGGCGCGCAGCTTGGCATCAAGAGAACTGAGGGGTTCGTCCATGAGATAAATGGCCGGATCACGCACCAGCGCCCTGCCAATGGACACCCGCTGCATCTCCCCACCTGATAAAGCGGTCGCCTTGTTGTCGAGCTTGTCGGCAATGCTCAACACCTCGGCGACCTCATTGATTTTGCGCGCGATTTCGTCAGCAGGGGTTTTCAGCAATGGCGAGCGCAACGGAAAAGCCAGATTGTCCCGCACGCTTAAGTGCGGATAAAGCGAATACTGCTGAAACACCATCGCCACATTGCGGGCCGCGGGGATTGTGCCCGCCACGGACCGCCCGTTTATAAGGACATCTCCCGTATCAGGCTGTTCAAGCCCGGAAACCAGGCGCAATGTCGTCGTCTTTCCCGCTCCGGTGGGACCGAGCAAAACAACAAACGCACCATCGGCAATCTCCAGGTTCAAATCGCATATCGCGACCTGATCACCGTAGGACTTTGACACATGTTGCAGTTCAACATCAGCCACGGGCCAACACTCCCGCATTCAGATCGGAGCGCAAGGCACGGCCACTTTGGCTGTCAAACAGGGTGACCGTGGCCTTGCGAAAAACAAGCCCCACCGTATCCCCGGTTCGTGCCGGCTGATCAGCAGGAATGCGCGCCTTGATATGCCCGTTAGGACAGGACAGGGTGACAATCTGCGTCGTGCCCAGATACTCGGTGGCCTCAATACGGCCCCGATAGCTGGCGGTGTCAGACAAAAGGACATGTTCCGGGCGCACCCCGAACACCATGTCACCGGAAAACGACTCTCGCAGCGTTGGAACACCCAGCGTCTGGTGATCCAGGGTCACCGATGCACTCCCCCTATCGACGCTTGCGTGAAAGCGCAGGAAGTTCATCGATGGCGAGCCAATAAAGTCCGCAACGAACAATGTTGCCGGTGTGTCATAAATTTCCTGCGGCGTGCCAAACTGCTCGATCCTGGCGTGGTTCATGACCACGATCTTATCCCCCATTTGCATGGCCTCAAGTTGGTCGTGGGTGACGTATATGGTCGTCGCCCCCATGCGATCATGCAGAGCCCGCAACTCTTCAGCCATGTGCTCGCGAAACTGGGCATCAAGGGCCCCCAACGGCTCGTCCATCAAAAAGGCCTTTGGGTTGCGCACAATGGCTCGCGCCAGCGCCACCCGTTGCCGGTCTCCCCCGGACAGCCCTCCTATGGGGCGATCGAGCATGGTCTCAATACCGAGGATTTGCGCAACTTCGGCAACCTTGTTACGCACCTCGGCCCGCGTCATTCCCTGGCTGATCAGAGGATAGCTTATATTCTTGCGCACATTCATGTGGGGATAGAGGGCAAACATCTGAAAGACAAAGGCAATGTCGCGCTCGCTGGCGGGTTTGTGGCTGACCTCCTCGCCATCAATGAAAATCTCGCCCGCTGTCGGCAACTCCAAACCGGCGATCATGCGTAGCGTTGTGGTTTTACCGCACCCTGAAGGTCCCAACAGCATAAAAAACTCGCCCTCCGCAACCTTGAACGATGACGCCTCGACCGCGGTAAACGTTCCAAAATCCTTTCTCAAGTTGCGAATGACGATTTCTGCCATGGGGTCTCTACTTGGGAAAATGACTGACAATTATAAACAGGACTGTACCCGTCAGGGTGACGATGAAGGAGTAGGTATAAAGGGACAGGGCATAGGGCTGCATGAGCATCACTACCCCCGCCGCAATAACGATCGAGGCGATGATCTCCCAGGGGCCACGCCGGGGGTGCAAGAGATTTTTTAAAAAAGCTCTCAAGACAAACACCCCCGATGAAGGCCTGTTGCCAGGGGAAAATGCGCCAGGTTAAACCCACCCCATGACGTATCTTGGCAAAAAATGAACGCCGCCTGCATCATTTGCGCACCACTCCAAAAGTAATACCGCGCAACAGGTGCTTGCGCAGCAGTATGGTAAACACCACAACAGGAATGAGAAACAGGGTGGCGCCCGCGGCCACCGCGGGCCAGTCCTGACCGCCGACGCCGATTATGGTGGGAATAAACGGCGGCGCAGTCTGCGCCGTTCCGGAAGTCAGCAGCACCGCAAAGGCATATTCGTTCCAGGCGAAGATCAGGCAGAATATCGCAGTTGAGGCGATGCCCGTTGCCGCCTGGGGTAGGACGACCTTGTAAAACGCCTGAAACCGCGTATAGCCATCAATGAGCGCAGCCTCTTCATATTCGCGAGGGATTTCGTCGATAAAGCCCTTGAGAAGCCAGACCGCCAGGGAAATATTCACCGCCGTATAAAGCAGGATCATCCCAAGATGGGTATCAGACAGTCCCAAATTGCGAAACATCAGGAATATGGGAATGGCGACGGCAATGGGCGGCATCATCCGGGTCGAGAGGATAAAAAATAGCAAATCGTCCTTTAATGGCACGCGAAAACGGGAAAATGCATAGGCCGCCAGAGTGCCAAGAAAGATGCTGAGAAATGTGGAGCCAAAGCCGATGATGATTGAGTTCAGGAAGCGCTCGCCGTAACGTGAGGGGCCGACGATAACCATATCGCGGCTACGCACAATCTCCTCATACCAGGTCTGGGGCGGCGGCAAGGCATCAAGGTACTCACGGGTTTGCCGGGTGCGGGTGGTAAAGAGGTTCACATACCCCTCAAGCGATGGCGAGAAGATTACCTTGGGTGGATAGGATATCGCATCGGCCGATGTTTTGAACCCAGTAGTCAGGATCCACAGCAAAGGCATGAGTGTGATGACGGCATAAGCAATGACCAGGGCACCGGCAATTGCCTTTTGTCGCCGCGAGGGTTCGGTGATCGAATAGCCACTCATCGTTCCTTGACCCTGTTCAACGCTTTGACATAAATGGAGGCAAGACCAAACACGGTCACAAACAGGATGATCGCGTAAGCCGAAGCCAGCCCGGTGCGCCATTTCTCGAAGGCTTCGCGCTTGAGATTAATGGACGTCAGTTCGGTGACCGAGCCGGGGCCGCCACCAGTAAGCTGCACCACCAGATCAAACATTTTGAAATTTTCAATGCCGCGAAACAGGACTGCCAACATTAAAAATGGCAACACCAGAGGCACGGTGATGGTCCAGAATTGCCGCCATTTCGATGCCCGATCAATGGCCGCCGCCTCGTAGATCGAGTCCGGAATTGAGCGCAGACCCGCAAGACAGATCAGCATCACAAAAGGCGTCCACATCCACGTATCGACAATAACGATCGCCCAGGGCGCAAGGGACACATCACCGATCATCTGAAACGACGATGCGGGAATACCTGTAAAGAACGCGACGATGGTGTTAAACAGACCGATTTGCGGCTGATACAGGAACGTCCAGAAATTGCCCACAACAGCGGGCGACAACATCATCGGCAACACGATTATCGTGGTCCATAAGTCGCTTCCCTTGAACTTGCGATTGATTAGCCATGCCAGAGTAAAGCCGATCAAAACCTGGATCACGATCGTCCAGAACAAAAAATGCGCGGTGGCCTGCATGGTCAGCCAAATGTCGCTGTCGCCCAGGATGCGCTCATAGTTACGCAGGCCAATATACTCGACCACGCGATTAGGTCGATTGGCGCGAAAGTTGGTAAAGCTGAGGTTGATGGTCCAGATCAGCGGAAAGATGTTGACTGCCAGTAACAGAAATATGGTCGGCGCGACAAAGACCCATGCAATCGTCCTGTCGGATAAGCCTCTGATACGCCGCGCAAGCGGAACCGGTGTGGCTGCCGCTGCGCGTTCAATCGGCTTTAAGGGCATGGTCTATCTGTCGTTGCTGTTTAGAGCGTATCACCCGGGAACTTCCATTTACGACGCGGCCCGCAGCCCCTGCCCAACCACCCATGAAAGGGTACCCTGGGGTGGCCTGAGCCGAGGGAGCGGGTAAGTAGGTGCCGGTTAATAGACAGGCCCACCTTTTAAGGGGGCGATTCTGTTAAAAAACAACAGGCTCCGACTTTACCAGAAAAGCATGCAAAGCCCAAAGCCTTGTCTTGTGTCTTGTGTCTTGTGTCTTGTGTCCAAATCGATAGGCAAACGCCCGGGCTCCCCAAAAGCGAGAGCCCGGGCAGCGGGAGGATTAGAGTTTACCCTCGTCCTCAAACGTCTCGGTCCAATCTTCGATCAGACTGTCGAGGGCCTGTTTGGCCGTGCCCACATCGGCCACAACATAGTCGTGCAGGCGTTTTTGCATCGCCAGCAGCAGTTCAGCATAGGCGGGCTCCTGCCAAAAGTCCTGAACCCCGCCCATGGCATCCAGAAAGTCCGCGGCAAAGGGCTGGCTGTCCTTAAAGGCGGGATCGTTAAGAACCGAATTATGGCAGGAATACCCTCCAAGGGCCCACCATTTCGCCTGAACATCCGGCTGTGCAAACCACTTGATATAGGCAAGGGCCGCATCCTGTTTGTCGGAATAGGCGACCACCGAAATCCCCTGCCCGCCCAGAGTTGATGCCGCTTTGTTCTGAGGCGGATTGACAAAAAAGCCAATTTTGTCACCGCCGACGTTGGGATCCTTGTAAAGGCCTGGAAAGAACGCAAACCAGTTCATCGCCATGGCCACCTGGCCCGACTTGAAGGCGTCAAGGCCTTGCTCCATATAGCTGTCCGTATAGCCGGGAGGGGTCGCCGTTTTATAGAATTCCTTGTAGAATTCAAGGGCTTCCACCGCCTCAGGGGAGTTGACAGCGCCCTGCATGTCATATTTTCCCGGTGTGTTTTCGTATTTGAAGCCCCACGCATAAAGCGCACCTGTTGCCCCCATGGTAATCCCTTCCGAGCCGCGTTCGGTGAATATGGCGGCACCGTAGCGGGTCTGACCGTCGATTTCACGGCCCTGGAAAAACTGGGCGATCTTGAGAAGCTCCTTTTGCGATTGAGGAACCCGCAGGTCCTGGCCGGTTGCCTGCTTGTAAGCGGCCTTGATTTCCGGCTTGGCAAACCAGTCCTTACGGTAGAACCAGCCGTTCGCGTCTCCCATGGCCGGCAAGGCGTAATAATTGGGGGTGCCCTTGGGCCAGGTCGAATAGGCATAGACGGTTGCCGGCGCGAAATCGTCCATGCTGATGCCTTCCCGGTCAAAAAAGTCATTCAACTTGACATAGTGACCGTTTTCCGCTCCGCCCCCAATCCATTGGCTGTCACCAATGAGCAGGTCGCACAATTTCCCCCCGGAATTCAGTTCATTGAGCATGCGGTCGGCAAAGTTTGGCCAGGGTACGAATTCGAACTTCATGGTGTGGCCACTTTTGGCTTCGAAATCTTTGCTCAGTTCCACAAGGGCGTTGGCGGGATCCCAGGCGGCCCAACACAGGGTCAGTTCATCGGCTTTAGCGCCTGCTGCCCCGAATAAAGAGCCTGCCAACAGGGCTGCTATCGTGTATTTGCTTATGGTCACTGATTGCGTCCTCCCATCATGACCCTATCTCTGAACGCCTGTACTGATTTCGCGCAAGGCGCAAAAATAAGGTTTACCTTTACGTGATGCCAATTTATCCTCAACAAACTGGCTGCGCGGCGTTAGTGTTTGACTAACCATACGCGGATTATATGAGGTGCGTACCTCAAGTCAAGGTGTTTTTGAGGTACGAACCTCATTGCCGCGCCCGTTATCAACCCACAATATAGCCCTGGTCTTTGCTCCCGCCTTTCCCCTTTTTCCTCACGGCGGCAAGTTCTCGCGAATAACAATCTCAACACGGATGCGCTCCTGCGCCTCAAGAATATCAACCCCGTCACATTTTGCCCTGATGATACGCAGGGCGCTGCGCACCAGATGACCAACATTTTGTGCGATCACCGCCCCCACCTCATCGTTCAACAAAGCCCTGCGCGTTGCCGGTGTGAGTTCATGGGCGATGACAACAAGATCACGCAGACGCCGACTTTCACGCAAAATATCAAGCAAAGGCCGGTTGCCCGAACCCAGCGAGTAGACCCCCGCAAGTCCCTCGTAAGTGCCAAGAGCGCGGTTCAGCACCCGCGCAAGACGCTGAGTATCGTCGTGAAATTCAAGAGTCGGCAAAGCTCTGATTTTGGGAAATCGCGCCGCCATGACCTGATCAAACCCAAGGCGACGATCAATACTGTCCCTGGACAGAATGGAATTGGTTACCACCAGCACACTGGACGGCTCGCGCTGGACAAAGCGCCCCATGAGGGAGGCCGCCGTGCGCCCTGCCGCCAGACTGTTGGTACCAACAAAATGGTCGCGGCGCGAGTTCGGCAAATCCGACGCCAGCGCCACCACAACAACCCCTGCGGATTTCAAACGCGCCACCGCATCGCGAATGTGGGGGGTCTCCGGCGCCATTATGGCCACCCCGTCAAGGGTGTCCATATCAGCGGCAAGGCCGTTCAGCGCGCGAACAACCGCATGGGGGTCGCGGGTGGGTACGGACACGGTTTCCAGCAGCATGCGTTCCGCGAGATGCGTATGGGTCGCCTCAAGTAAAGCCTCTTTAAGGGTCTCCACAAACTGGTTGGGGCCCTCAGGTAGAACAAACACAAACCGATAGTGGCGTTGGCGCGCCAAATTGGCTGCGTAGGTATCGCGCACATAGCCTAAGCGCTGGACGGCCTCTCGAACCCGCTTGATGGTTTGGTCGCGCACTCCCGGCCGGGTGTTCAGCACCCGGTCAACGGTGGCCAGGCTCACCCCCGCCTCCTTGGCAATGTCATGGACAGTCGGCTTGTTCATGTATTCTCTCAGTCATTCCTCCCGTTTGCGCTCTATCTAAATTGAAAAACTGAGGTACGTCAATCATCAGCAGAGCCAATAGAGCGTATCAGGTCTTAATAGAACCATTCTGACGGAGCGATTTTGCGACAAGATGGGCCTTAAGTCTCGCAGGATATAGTGGGGCTATTTTCAAGAGACTTAAGGTCTATATTGGTGCAAAAGCGCCCGTCCCTTCGGGTTTCCGATTGGCGGACGCCCACGCCCAAGCCGCTCTCGAGAGATGGATAAACATCGCTCTTCGATCGCCTTGAACGTGGATCGCCTCGCCAATCGAGAAACAGAATTGATTCTATTAAGACCTGACACGCTCTATCTCGACACACCCTTAACCGTTTGCGCTCCGAAAACTACAGGTCCTCGCCGATTTGCCCTTGAGTTCAGCCGCTTGTGCTGTAATCTTGCAGCCAGGCAGCAACGGCTGCGCATCCCGCCCAAATGGGCATCTCCATTAACGGCTATCACCACTCTACACCAATCCCTTTTCAGGCAGGACAATGAAAAACAAACACGCCAAACCGAAGCTGCGCTCCCAGGAGTGGTTTGACAATCCCCATAATCCGGCCATGACGGCGCTCTACCTGGAGCGCTATCAAAACCAGGAGTACACCCGTGCGGAACTGCAATCGGGGCGTCCCGTGATCGGTATCGCGCAAACGGGTTCCGACCTGGCCCCGTGCAACAAGATTCACGTGTTTCTTATGGATCGGATCAAGGCGGGGATTCGCGATGGGGGCGGCATTGCGATGGCGTTTCCCGTTCACCCGATCCAGGAGACCGGCAAACGCCCTACCGCGGCGCTTGATCGCAATTTGGCCTACCTGACCCTCGTTGAGGTTCTGCATGGTTATCCCATTGATGCGGTGGTGCTTACGACGGGTTGCGACAAGACGACACCGGCGATGCTCATGGGGGCGGCCACGGTGGATATTCCGGCGATTGTGCTCTCCGGCGGCCCCATGCTTGACGGCTGGTGGAACGGCGCTCTTGCCGGCTCCGGCACCGTGATTTGGGAAAGCCGGCGGCTGTTGGCCGAAGGCAAAATCGACTACGAGACATTTATGGAGCGCGCCTGCGCCGCTGCCCCGTCCCTTGGCCATTGCAATACCATGGGAACCGCAAGCACAATGAACGCCATGGCCGAGGCGTTGGGGATGAGCCTGCCTGGCTGTGCGGCCATCCCGGCGCCTTTTCGTGAGCGCATGGCCATGGCCTATCGCACCGGCAAGCGCTGCGTGGAACTGGTTGATGAGGACCTGCGTCCCTCGCAAATCCTGACCCGGGATGCATTTGAGAACGCCATTGTGGTCAATTCGGCCATTGGCGGCTCAACCAACGCGCCGCCGCATTTGCAGGCCATAGCGCGCCACGCGGGTGTCGAACTGGAGGTGAGCGATTGGCAGCGGGTGGGTTTTGACGTGCCGCTCCTGGCCAATATTCAGCCCGCCGGCGCCTATCTGGGAGAAGCCTTCTACCGTGCCGGCGGCGTGCCGGCGATCATGGGAGAACTGGCATCCGCGGGACGCCTCAACGGGGCATGCATGACAGTTGCGGGCGTAAGCATTGATGAGGCGGTCGGCGCCATGCGCACCCGGGATCAAGACGTGATCAGACCCTACGGTGATCCGCTGCGCGAAAAGGCTGGCTTTCTCGTTCTCAGCGGCAATCTTTTCGACAGCGCCCTGATGAAAACCTCGGTGATCTCTGACGATTTCCGCGCCCGCTTTTTATCCAAACCGGGTCACGAGAACATCCTTGAAGCCAGGGCCGTCGTTTTTGAAGGACCGGAGGATTATCATGCCCGCATCAATGATCCGGCTCTTGAAATCGATGACGACACCATCCTGTTCATTCGCGGTGTCGGCTGTGTGGGATACCCCGGCTCTGCCGAGGTCGTAAACATGCAGCCTCCGGACGCGTTGATCAAACGCGGGATTACGCATTTGCCCACCGTGGGTGACGGGCGCCAGTCAGGCACCTCGGAGAGCCCTTCAATCCTGAACGCATCCCCTGAAGCGGTGATAGGCGGGGGGCTGGCGTATCTGAAAACAGGTGATCGGGTGCGCCTTGATCTTAATGCCTGCACCCTGGACGCCCTTGTGGATGACGCCGTGTGGCACCAACGCCGGAAAGCGTGGACGCCGCCGGAACTGGTCAACCAGACCCCCTGGCAGGAAATCTATCGCCGCCACGTGGGCCAGCTTGCTGACGGGGGATGCCTTGAACTGGCCACACGATACCAGCGCATTGCCAGGGATTTGCCACGGGACAATCACTGATAGGAAACGCCCTGACGGGAAACCCAGGCGCTTGATCATCATCCGTTTCGCTTGAATACTTCTACACCAACGGACAAAGCGCGTCACAATCCAGGGAGGAGAACCCCATGCCAAGTTTTGTTCTGGCTATTGATCAGGGAACCACATCCAGCCGCGCGATCATTTTTGATGACACCATGCAGGCCATCGCGCAAACCGGTGAGGAGTTTACCCAGCATTTCCCCCGCTCAGGGTGGGTTGAACATGATCCGCAGGATATCTGGCAAACCACCGTGCGCACCTGCAGGCAGGCCATTGAGAAGGCGAGGATAAATCCTCTCGATGTGGCCGCTATCGGCATAACCAACCAGCGTGAGACCACACTGGTGTGGGACCGGGAAACGGGCCAGCCTATCCATAACGCGATTGTGTGGCAGGACCGGCGCACCGCGCGTCTGTGTGATGATCTGAAACAGGCCGGACACGAGGATCAGGTCCGTTCCCGCACGGGGCTGTTGCTTGATCCTTACTTTTCGGCCACCAAACTTGCCTGGTTGTTGGACCATGTTGAGGGCGTCCGCGCCCGCGCAGAAGATGGCAAGCTTGCCTTTGGAACCGTCGATACCTGGCTTATATGGCATTTGAGCGGGGGCAAGGCCCATGTCACCGACGCCACCAACGCCGCGCGCACCATGCTTTACAATATCCATGCGGGGACATGGGACGAGGAATTGCTTGCCTTGTTTAAAATTCCGCCCTCTCTTTTGCCCCAGGTCAAAAACAGTGCCGATGATTTCGCCACCACCGACAGGTCTGTTCTTGGTGCCGAAATCCCTGTTCTGGGTGTTGCCGGAGACCAGCAGGCGGCCACCATTGGTCAGGCCTGTTTTCAGCCAGGCATGGTCAAGTCCACCTATGGAACCGGATGCTTTGCCCTGCTGAACACCGGCAAGGTCCCTGTTACCTCAAGCAACCGCCTTTTGACCACCATCGCCTATCAGCTCGATGGAGAGCCGATCTATGCGCTGGAGGGATCGATTTTTGTTGCCGGTGCGGTCGTACAATGGCTGCGCGACGGGCTCGGCATCATTGAACATGCGGAACAAACGCAAAGCCTTGCCGAGGCCGCGGACCCGAACCAGGAGGTGCTGATCGTTCCCGCCTTTACCGGCCTCGGGGCGCCCCATTGGGACCCACAGGCGCGGGGTGCCATATTCGGTCTGACGCGCAATTCGGGTCCCAGGGAGTTCGCCCGCGCCAGCCTTGAGAGCGTTGGTTATCAAACGCGTGAGCTTGTTGAGGCCATGCAGGGCGACTGGCCGCAAGGTCAAGATGGCGGCGTGGTTTTGCGCGTTGACGGCGGCATGAGCGCCTCTGACTATGCCATGCAGTTTCTCGCCGACATTCTCGACGCCCCCGTGGACCGTCCACAGATGCTGGAGACGACGGCTCTGGGTGCCGCTTACTTGGCGGGCCTAAAGGCAGGGCTTTATGGTACGCCGGAAGCGTTTGCCGCGGCCTGGCAATTGCAAAGGCGCTTTACGCCAAACATGGACGGCACCACACGCGAGCACAAATACGCCGCCTGGAAAACCGCCGTCAGAAAACTTATACCAGCGGTATTGGCGTTATAGACACGCCGACTGGTGTACTGCCTTGATAACATACCTCTTTGACGCTAAGCCATGAGTCATTGGTAAGGACCCTTGGTATTATCGACTGAAATCTTGAACCCATTGTAGCGCAATCGCGCAATCGCGCACGCGACCCAACGGTTTTACAATGAGGGAGAATGAGAGAGAATGAGGGAGCCAACTATGAAATTATTCGCCGCTTTTAGCGACCTGTCGGACAAATCCGTTTTCATATCGGGTGGGGGTTCCGGCATTGGTGCCTGCTTGACCGAGGGGTTTCTGGCCCAGGGCGCAAAAGTCGCCTTCTGCCAGCGCTCTGATGCGACCGCCCTGTGCACCGCCCTAAACGAGGCCTATGGGCGCCAGCCACACTTTACCCCTTGCGATGTCACCGACATACCCGCACTCAAGCAAGCCATCGACGACAGTCAGGAGGTCAATGGTCCGATTGATATCCTTGTCAACAATGCCGCCTGGGATAATCGACACACCCTTGCCGAGATGGACCCCGAGCAATGGGACCACATGATGAACGTGAACCTGCGCCATCACTTCTTTGCCGTGCAGGCGGTGGCCGACACAATGAGGCGCAGGGGCGGCGGGTCGATTATCAATTTTTCCTCGATTTCCTACATGATGGGCAATGCGGGCTATCCCGCCTATACGAGTGCCAAGGCCGGGATTACGGGTCTGACCCGAAGCCTGGCGCGCGAGTTGGGGGGCGATAATATCCGCGTGAACGCACTCTTGCCGGGCTGGACCCTGACGGAGCGACAAAAAAAACTATGGGCAACAGACGAAACGGTCAAGGCCCATGTGCAACGTCAATGCCTAAAGCAGACCATCGCACCCGAGGACATTGTCGAGCCGACCCTGTTTTTGGCGTCCGACGCCTCGCGCATGATCACCGGCCAGGCGCTTGTTGTCGACGCCGGTGTCGTGGTTACCGGATAATACCGCTGGTATAACGTCTGCATCAGATGGTGCGGCCCGCACAAGTTCGCCGATATGTGCGGGACCAATCGTACCCATTGCAGCAAAGAATTTTGCCCGGCTGCCGGCAAACAACCCGTTCGGGCCGAAATGAACGTCTTGTGAGGCATTGTCATCTGCCAGCATGGTGACAACGATATCGCAGGCATCCGCAAGTTCACGGGGGGGGCATCGACCGCCGTACAGCCAATTTTTTCCGCGAGCGATTTGGCCGTGGCAGTTGTGCAGTTCCACAAGACCAGTTCGCGTCCGGACCTGGCAAGATTTTGCGCAATTTCCACGCCCATCCCAGCCCGGCGAACCCGACCACTGGTTGTCGGCCCGATCCGTCAACCATCTCAGGCAGCCTTTATCCCACCGTTGGTGATACCGGAAATCGCCTGGATGAGATTGTCTTCGCTCACCTCCTCGGATGTAAATGTCCGAATTATGCGGCCACTGTACATGGCGACAATTCTGTCCGAGACATGCAGGACCTCCGGCATTTCCGAACTGATCACGATCACCGCGTAACCCTGTGCCGCGAGTTCGCGGATCAGGTTGTGAATTTCTGACTTGGAACCGACATCAATGCCGCGGGTCGGCTCGTCGACAATCAACACCTCCGGATGCATTGAAAGCCACTTGCCGATAACGATCTTTTGCTGATTACCTCCTGAAAGGTTGCCCACCGTCTGTTTCCATCCCGGCGTGCGAATGTCGAGGCGGTCCCTGTACTGGTCGAAAATTGAGATTTCAGCACCCTCGGCCACAAATGGCCCCGCCTTGAGGTCGTCCACCTGCGGCAGGGTCATGTTGTCGCGACAATTCATTGAAAGGACCAATCCCTGCCCTTTTCGATCCTCGGGCACCAGGGAAATACCGCGTTCGATCGCATCATGGGGTGAGTGGATCGTGGTTTCCTTGCCGTTTAGCAGGATTTTCCCTGATGTTGGCTCGCGAAGACCAAAAAGCGTCTCGGCTATCTCCGTGCGCCCGGCTCCCACCAAGCCGTAGAACCCGACGACTTCGCCGCGGCGAACCTCAAAACTGACATCCTGGAAAAGATCGCCACAGGACAGGTTTTGCACCGCAATGGCCACCTCTCCCATTTCATGGTGGCTTTCATTGCGGCTGAGATCCAGCTTGCGCCCGATCATCAATTGGGTGACCGCCTCTTCATCAGACTGGGCTGTGTTTACGGTTCCGCGATATTGCCCGTCCCGCAGTACGCTAATGCGGTCAGTGATTTTGAAAATCTCCTCCATCCGATGAGAGATGTAGATAATGCCCACACCCTGTGACTGAAGGTCGCAGATAACGTCGAAGAGCACGATTTTCTCGGCGTCGGTGAGCGAAGCCGTTGGCTCATCAAAGATCACCGCCTTTGCATCAACCGTCAGGGCACGGGCTATCTCAACCATTTGCTGATTGGCAATCGACAGATCACCAACACGTGTCCGGGCATCAAAGCCGACTTTCAGTTTTTTCAAAATCGCATCGGTTCTTGAATAGAGAAGATCCCAATCAACCCGCCCAAAGCTCTTCTTGGGCAATTCACCAAGATAAATATTCTCTGCGACAGACAGTTCCGTTGCCAGGCTCAGTTCCTGGTGGATGAAGACAATTCCCTTGCTTTTTGCCTCCAGAGGACTTCGCATCACCACCTGTTCCTGGGAGACAATAATCCTGCCTTCATCCGGCTGGTATATGCCGCCCAGGACCTTCATCAGGGTGGACTTGCCGGCGCCGTTTTCTCCCATCAGGGCATGCACCTCCCCCGGCATTACCGTAAAGGAAACGTCGTCCAGGGCACGCACGCCGGGGAAGGTCTTGACGATACCCTCAAGGCGCAGGACCGGTGTATTGTCGCTCATGCCTTCAACTCCTCCTTACCCTTGATATTCAACTGACGATCCAGGAACAGCACGGCAATGAGAATAAGGCCAATGACGAGGTTGACTGTTGACGTATCCGTACCGATATGGGCCAGGCCTTTGCGCAAAAGCTGGATCGCCAGAACGCCTCCAAAGGTCGAGATGATCGATCCCGCTCCGCCCGTCAGCTTGGTGCCGCCCAGAACCACCGCGGTGATGATCCACAATTCGTAGAGCTCTCCGTCGTTCGGGTTGACCGAACCGGATTCGGAATAAAACACGACCGCCGAAAGCGCCGCCAAAAACCCGATTATCATGAAGTTGATCATCATGTGCGGCCCCACTCGGATGCCGGCATTGACAGCCGCATCTCGGTTGTCGCCAATCGCATAGGCATTGCGACCGTGAACGGTTTTGCCCATCACCCACCACATGACGATGGTCACCCCGAGCAGGAACCACGTGGCGGTATGCAGGCCCAGGAACTGCGCTTCGGCAAAATCTACAAGTGTCCAGTTCAGATGGCTGGTCGGCTGCTCGCCATTGTACATGAACACCAGGCCGCGATAGCCCAGCATGGAACCGAGTGTCACGATGAAAGCATCAACGCCTGTCTTCCACACGATAAGCCCGTTCAAGGCGCCGAGCAATAGACCCGTCAACAAGGCGAGACCCCAGCTGATGAAAATCACCCCGTCCCCCAGCCCGGCAAACATGGGCCAGGTCATGCTGTCCAGCAGGACAATGGCGCAAATTGCGTAGGTCGCTCCCACTGACAGGTCGATATTGCCGTTGATCATGATAATCGTCATGCCCATGGCGATGATACCTATGGGGGCTGACTGTTTGAACAGGAGCAGCATGTTATCGACATCCATGAAGGCTTTTTCACTCACCGCCAGGAATTCCCCGGCGATGGAAAAAAAGATCAGCTCAAAGACGATAAAGCCCCATATTGCGCCGCGTTTGAGAAAAGTGGAAAGCGTACCGCTCTGCATTGTCTTGTCTCCCTACCCCTACGCGATCGGTGACCAAAGCTTGCCGCGCTTGGCGGCAATATCGAGCCAAACTGCAAGTATGATGATAACCCAGGTCACGACGAATTGGACGTAGAATTGCAGCCCGATGAGCAACAGGCCGTTCTGGATAAAGCCGAGGATGAGAACACCGATGACTGTCTTGAAGATGGTGCCGGATCCGCCAAGCAGAGATGCGCCTCCCAAAATGACAGCCGCCAGCACTTCAAGTTCAAGCCCCTGACCAACGGTATTCTGGCTTCCCAACGAACGGCTGGCCTGGATCAGGCCTGCCGTGGCCACGCAAAACGCGGAAATGAGGTAGCAGATGAACACCACGCGGGCACGGCGTATGCCCGAAAATGTCGCCGCTGTGCCGTTGCCGCCAACGGCGTAGACCTTTCGGCCAAAGGGCGCTTTGGAAAGAACGAGGCCCAAAATCGCGGCCAGAAGGACGAAGAGCAGTATCGGTACGGGAATTCCAAGGGCATCGCCCTGGCCGAAGACACTAAACCAGGTGTTTTCCTTGTCGGCTATGTCCATGTTCTTACCGCCGGAATAGGTGAGCGTGAGACCATGAATGGCTGAGAGCATCCCCAGCGTAACGATCAGGGAGTTCAATTTAAGATAACCAACCAGAAACCCGATGAAGGCCCCCAAACACAATGTCATGGCAAACATCACCGGAATGGCCAGGGTCGGGCCCATCTTGTCGTGCAGGTCGAGAACCACAATTGTCGAGAAAGACATCATGGATCCCACAGACAGGTCGAGATTGCCACTGATGACGACAAAGGTAACGCCAAGGGCCATAACGCCCAGAATTGCCGAGGAACGGAATACGCCCAGAATATTGTCCGGATCGATGAAACGGGGATTGGCAATGGTAAAACCGATAATAAAGAGCACAAAGGCTACAATAATGCCGTGACGGGCCAGAAACTCGGTTATGTCCGATTTCGAGATTTGCGCCATATTTGTTCCTCCCAGAACCTGTGCGGCGATCAGACCCGCGTCATCCCACCATCAATCATCACGATTTGTCCCGTCATGTAGTCGCTGTCGGCACTGACAAGAAACGTTGTCGCGCCGGTTATGTCAGCGGGCATGGCAACTCTGCCCTCCTTCGGGATACCGCAGGCAAATTCCTCCCTGTCTCTATTCTGCCGCAAAAATGGAGAATGCCTCCGGGCACACTGCGCAGTTGCAACCCTACAAAACACATATGATCACCGGGACGGGCAGCGTGCTTGGCGGGCATTGGCCGTTTTGCTCAATAAGGAAAAAGGGGGGCGCGGTATACCACCCGCACCCCTGACTTTCAAACCGATCAAAATACCGGCTTGGTGAAGTCTTTCATGTTGTCCTGGGTAATTTTCGGCGTATCGAAATAGTTCAGGAACGGCAGGTCCTTGCCTTCAAGAACATCAATGGCCGATTTCAGGGCCGCTTCGGCGTCGTCCACCGGAGACTGGTAGATGGAACCCCAGTACTCGCCACGTTCCATCGCTTCGTAACCGACGGCAAAGTTGGTGGCCCCTACAAAGATGATACCTTCGCGACCCGCTGCCTTGGCGGCATTGAGGGCGCCCACGCCCATGTTGTCGTCACCGGCATAAACACCATCGATGTCGTCATACTTGACGAGGAATGCCTCCATCACCTTCTGGGATTTCTCACGGTTCCAGTCGCCAGGCTGCGTCTCCATCAGTTTCACGTTCGGGCAGACTTGGGGAAGGCGGTCATCGAAACCCTTCTGGCGTTCGATTGCCGTGGTATAGCCGGGCTGGCCGGAGATCTGAACCACCTTGGCTTCGTTTTCGATACCCATTTCCTTGAACTTGTCACACATGATCTCGGCGGAGCGGGATCCCTGGGTGATGTTGTCGGGGCCGGAAAACACCTTGACGAATCTAAAGCCCTGTTCGGCGATGTTTGAGTTTGTCACGATAACCGGAATACCGGCATTGTGCGCTTTGCGAACTGCGGGAATAACGGCCTCCCCATTTGTCGGCCAGATAATGATCGCGTCAACTTCCTGCTGAATGAGATCTTCCATCTGGGCGATCTGGCGGGCGACGTCACCACCAGCATCGAGCACCACGGCCTCAACCTTGTCGTTGGCCTGCGCTGCGGCGATAAACGCTTTCTCGTAGGTGGTCTGATAGCTGTCGACACCAACGTTGTTCTGCGTGATGCCAATCTTGAAGGTGTCGGCAAAAGCAGCACCTGCAACCATCATGCTTGCGAGTGCTGTGGTGGCACCAAGGATCTTTGTCAGTTTCATTTTTACTTCCTCCCGGAATGACCTGATTTGTGTTTGTCCGCAACACCAGCGAACTGCGCATCGATTGGATAATAGCGCACCTTAAGACTGACTCCGACAACAGACGATTGAACCAGGCAAAAAATCCATATTGGACTTTTTTATTTTCATTTTGGATATTTTATCCATGCCAGCGGGGAGGCATTTTGAACATTCTAAATGGGAGCAAGTTATGGATAAGAAACAAATGTCCATTATGAATAAACTGGAAGCCGTGCAGGTCGGCGCGCGAGCAAGGCGAGATGTAGATACTTTCAAGATCTCATCCGGCATACCCGCACCCCCGGATGGCGTCTTGCCTGAGGAGGAAAGCGAATACGCAGCATCCGCCTTCGCCGATACGGCCCGGGATCTGAATACATTCCTCAAGGACCTTTGTGAGGAAATGGAGAGCGCCAGTGAATTGTTCAGCATCAGCCCCCTGTTCAAGATGGCACAATATCTGGTGTCGGCGCATCTTGAAGGGCGAATGGTCACACCGTCTGCACTGATCGCTGCGTCGGGGGTGCCTTATGCAACGGCAACCCGACGCCTGAAAGACCTGTCTGAAAGCGGCCTGATCGAACAAAGACCGCGAACAAAAACCGGCAAAACCTATTCCCTGCATCCCAGTCAGACCTTGCTGGATGAATGGACACAGATGACCGGCAGAATTGCCCGCCTTGCCGCCAATAACTTTGGTAACCATCCCGAAGCATCAAGCGGGCGCGACTACTATTTTGGCAATTCCTATCTTAGCGCCCATCCCATCCCGCCGCTGCAGGTCCTTCCCGAGCCTCTACGCGCCGCCGGGGGCATAAAGGTCCTGGTCCATAGCGATCCGACCTTCATGGTGATGGACAATCTCAAGCGTCAATTTGAACAGGTGATTGGCAACGAAATTCATCAGCGGGCATTCTCCATCGACCGTTTGCATGAAGAGGTTCTCAAAAACGCCGAACGCAAAGCCAGCCGGTATGACATCGTCGCCATTGACCTGCCCTGGCTTGGTGAATTCGTTGAAAAGGGGGCGCTTCTTCCCATCGATGAAGTGCTTGATCTGGAGCGGCTTGATCCGGCTGATTTTCACACGGCAGGGTGGCAGGCAGCCCATTGGGGCGGCCGCGCCTACGGCGTGCCTGCGCAAACGACGCCGGAACTCCTGTTTTACCGTCGTGACATACTTGCCGAAGCCGGAATGGAACCTCCCCGCACCACCGATCAGGTTCTCGAAGTCGCCAGGCATTTCCACGCGCCTGGACGCAATCGCTATGGCATTGCCTGGAACGCCGCCCGCGGAACCGCCCTTGGCCATACCTTTCTGATGGCCATGGCGGATTTCGGCAAGCCGGTGCTCGACCTGTCGCCGATAGCCGGCGGTTTTGGCACATCTGATCTCAATTGCGCAAGGCACAAGCCCCAGATCCACAGCGATGCGGGCCTTGCCGCCGCGCATTATCTCAAGGAACTGCTTGATTATTCGCCACCCTACATCCTGTCCATGTCCTGGTACGAGCGTATTCGGCCCTATGCCACGGGCGCGGTTCCGCTGGCCTATGGCTACACCCTGCTGGCGCCGTATTTCGAACTCGACAAGACCTCACCGGCTTGCGGGCAAACCGGTTATCTACCGCATCCGACAGGCCCCGGCGCCTATCCGATTGCCCCTGTTGGCGGATACATCATGGGCGTTCCGGCAAACCTGGCACCAGAGCGGCGCCAGGCTGCAGCTGAAGCCTTGATCGTCTTCACATCCGCACAGGCACAAAAGCTCTACATTCAGAACGGAAGCCGCACCAATCCCCGATATTCTGTGGGAGCCGACCCTGAATTGCGCCGCCTTTCGCCGATCTTCGAGGCTATCGACGGCATGTCCTGGCGCGACGAACTGCAATTCTGGCCACGGCCGCCAGTGCCGCAGATCAGCGAAATCATCCAGATTTGCGGTGAGGAATTCCACGACATGCTGCGCGGTGTTTGCACACCGGAACAGGCCGTACAAAAGGCCCATGACAGAGCTGAAGTGGCAATGAATCGACAATCCTAGAAACACCAAAGGGAGGAAGACATGGATCCGAACCGTCTCAAAGGCAAGAATATTCTGATTACAGGGGCCGCACGCGGCATGGGTGCGGCAAACGCTCAAGCGTTCGCGCAGCAAGGAGCCAATGTCTGCTTGGGCGACCTCGACCGCGACGAAGCTCAAAAAGTTGCCGACCAGATCAATATAGACGGTAACGGCCAGGCCATAGCGGTCAGGATGGACGTAACCAGGCGCCAAGACAACGCCAACGCCGTGGCTGCAACGGTCGAGGCATTCGGGTCGATCAATGTCGGTCTGTTCAACGCCGGATTGAACAAACCCCGCTTCTTCATGGATATCGATGAAGACAATTGGGACATGATCATGAACGTCAACACCAAGGCCATGTGGCTTGGCATGCAGGAAACGGCTCGCCAGATGATTGCCCAGGGACCGATGGAAAATCATCCCTACAAGCTGATCAATGTCGGGTCCATTGCCTCGCGCAAACCCCTGATCGACGTGACGGTTTACTGCACGTCCAAATACGGGTGCCTCGCGTTGACCGAGTGCGGCGCCCTGGGACTGGCAGAGCACAATATCACCGTGAACGGCTACGCCCCCGGTGTGGTGGTGACCCCACTTTGGGAACAGTTGGACAAGGACCTTGTCGAAATCGGTTTCAAGGAACGCGAGGGGCAGGCGTATGACGATATTGTCGCAAACAACCTGGTGATCAAGCGCCTATCCTATCCCAACGACATTGTCGGCACGGCATCCTTTCTAGCGTCCGATGACAGCGACTACATGACCGGCCAGATGATTTCCATAGACGGCGGATGGGTCACCAAATAGCGCATCCCCCCTTTGATTTTTAACACAAGCGGGCGCGCGTAACCGCGCCTGAAAAGGAGCCCGACATGTCTCGCGCACTCATGCCCAACATGCTTACCCCGCAGGACCTGGAGCCCAATTGGGAATGGCGGGACCGCCTTCCTGCCTGGGGGCACACGTCCGTTGATTTCGAACGTCGCATAGATCATGACCGCCTTCGGCGTTACCGTCTGGCAAGGACACGACAGGCGTTAAAAAACTCCAACGCGGGCACGCTTTTGCTCTTTGACGTGAACAACATCCGTTACGTTTCGGCGACGAAGATCGGCGAATGGGAACGAGACAAAATGTGCCGTTTCTGCCTGCTTACCGGCGACGACAGCCCTTATGTCTGGGACTTCGGTTCGGCCGCAATCCACCACCGGCTGTATTCGGACTGGCTGGAGCCTGATCACTGTCTGGCCGGTGTTGTCGGCATGCGCGGCACCATTCCCCCCGAATTCGGCCTGATGAAAAAATACGCCAAACAGATTGCCGGCCTCATCAGGGACGCAGGCATGGCGGACATGCCGGTGGGTGTCGATTACGCGGAAACTGCAATGTTCCATGCGTTGCAGGAAGAAGGACTGCAAGTGGTGGATGGTCAACAGATCATGCTGGCTGCCCGTGAAATCAAGAACTGGGACGAGATACAGTTGCTGACCCAGGCCGCTTCCATGGTCGATGGCGTGTATCACATGATCTATGAAGAACTTAAACCGGGTGTGCGCGAGAATGATATCGTGGCGTTGTCCAACAAGATGCTCTACGAAATGGGCTCCGACGATGTCGAGGCGATTAACGCCATATCCGGTGAACGCTGCAACCCGCACCCGCACAACTTCACCGACCGGCTGTTTCGCCCTGGCGATCAGGCCTTCTTTGATATCCTGCAATCCTATCAGGGTTACCGGACCTGTTATTACCGCACCTTCAACATCGGTAGGGCCACACCGGTTCAAAACGATGCCTATATAAAGGCACGCGAGTGGATCGACGCCTCGATCCAGATGATCAAACCGGGGGTATCAACGGACAAGGTCGCCGAAGTCTGGCCGAAGGCGGAAGATTTCGGCTTTCCCAATGAGGATGCGGCCTTTGGCCTGCAGTTTGGTCACGGCCTCGGCCTGGCCCTGCACGAGCGGCCGATTATCAGTCGTGCGGTTTCCCTCGAACATCCCATGCAAATTCAGACCGGCATGGTGTTCGCGCTGGAGACCTATTGTCCGGCAGCCGACGGCTATTCGGCGGCACGCATTGAGGAGGAAGTGGTGGTAACCGAAACCGGTTGCGAGGTGATCAGCCTCTTCCCCGCTGAGGCCCTTCCCATAGCAAATCGGTACTAAAGCGTGTCATGAGTACAGCCAAATCCAGGAGCCACACGAAGCACAACGCCGAAGACTATCTTCGCATGTACCGGCAGATGGTTCGTATCCGGGCCTTCGAAGACAACGCAAACCAGCTCTATCTGTCCGCAAAGATGCCCGGTCTGACACATATGTATTCCGGGCAGGAAGCGGTTGCCGTTGGTATTTGTGAGGCCCTTCGTGACAGCGACAAGATTACCTCCACCCACAGGGGACACGGTCACTGCGTTGCCAAGGGCGCACAGTTCAGGGACATGTTTTGTGAGCTGCTTGGTAAAGAGGAAGGCTATTGCCGCGGCAAGGGCGGTTCCATGCATATTGCCGACCAGAACCATGGCAACCTTGGCGCCAATGCGATCGTTGGCGGCTCAATGGGTATTGCGACCGGGGCGGCTCTTTCCGCCAAACGGCTCGGAACCGATGATGTAGTCGTCTGCTTCTTTGGCGATGGCGCCACCGCCCAGGGCCTTTGGTACGAGGTCATGAACATGGCGGCGTTGTGGAGTCTACCGGTCATCTATGCGTGCGAGAACAATGGCTATTCCGAATACACGAAGACAGACGAGATTGCCGCCGGCTCCATCATGGCACGGGCCCAGGCCTTTGGGATCGAGAGCCATCAGGTAGATGGCCAGGATGTCCTGGCCGTGAACACCCTGGCAAGGGCGTTGGTCGACAGGGCGCGCAAGGGCGAAGGTCCGTTCTTCATTGAATTGATGACCTATCGTTATCACGGCCACCACGTCGGCGATATCAACCGCGACTACTACCGCGCGAAGGATGAGGAAGCGGAGTGGAAGAGGAACCGCGATCCGATCACCAATTTCGGCAAATGGCTGGAGGCGCAGAAGATCGTGTCCGCCGATGAACTTGTTGCCATCAACAACGAAATCAAGGCCGACGCAGAAGCCGCCGTCGCTTATGCGGAAAATGCCGATTACCCGAAGGCGGGGGAGGTCGACATGCATGTCTTTTCCGGCGTGCCCCATGCGCTCGAATATATTTGAGGAACCGACATGACTCGCGAAATTACATTGTCGAGAGCGGTCAACGAGGCAATAGCCGAGGAAATGCGCCGCGATGCAACCATCCTCCTGCTCGGAGAGGACGTGGCCGAGGCCGGCACCCCATTCAAGGTCTTGTCCGGACTTGTCGAAGAGTTCGGCACCGACCGCATTATTGATACCCCGATTGCAGAGCCCGGCTTCATGGGCATTGCGGTCGGTGCGGCGATGACCGGTTCGCGGCCGATCGTCGACCTGATGTTTGGGGACTTTCTTTATCTGGTCATGGATCAGCTCTGCAATCAGGCGGCAAAGACGCATTATATGTCAGGCGGCAAACTCAAGGTTCCGTTGGTGCTGCGAACCAATCTCGGCGCCACCCGGCGCTCCGCGGCCCAGCACTCCCAGTCCCTGCACGCCCTCGTAGCGCATATTCCAGGCCTGAAGGTTGCCCTGCCCTCATCCGCCTACGAGGCCAAGGGACTTTTGAAGACGGCAATCCGTGACGACAATCCGGTGGTCATCTTTGAAGACAAGCTGATGTACAATGACAAGGCACCGGTGCCAGAAGAGGAATACCTCATCCCCCTCGGTGAGGCGGCAATCCTGCGTGAAGGCTCGGACATTACCCTCATCGCCACATCTTCCATGGTTCAGGTCGCCCACCAAGCCGCCGAAATGCTGGCAAGCGAAGGGATTTCCGCGGAAGTGATCGATCCGCGCACCATCGTCCCCCTCGACGAGGAGGCCATCCTGAAATCGGTACGCAAAACCTCGCGGGCGATTGTAATCGACGAGGGTCATCAGAATTTCGGCATTACCGGAGAGATCGCCTCACGCATTGCGGAGAAGGCGTTCTACCATCTTGACGCTCCCGTGCAGCGCATGGGCGCTATGGACGTGCCCGTCCCCTTCTCACCGGCACTGGAAGACCTCACCGTGCCAACACCGGAGCGGGTAGTCGAGCGGGCCCGCAAGGCCGTGCGCGGGGAGTTGTTCCATGCCGCATGATGTCATCATGCCCGCGCTTGGCATGGCGCAGGATACCGGAAAGATCGTGTCCTGGCTCAAGCAGCCGGGAGATGCGGTCGCACAAGGTGATCCGCTATTCGAAGTGGAAACCGACAAGGCCGTAATGGAGGTCGAGGCGCAGGCCAACGGTTTTCTGGGCGGTGTATCGGCGAACGCAGGTGATGATGTGCCGGTGGGCAGCATTGTCGCCATAATCGCTGCAACGGCTGAAGGCGCCGCGCGGGCGCCTGCTGGACCTGACAACATGGCCGCTGGCGAGACATCAGGCCCTGGCAACAAGAGCCAGGCCCTTAAAGAGACAACTGGGCGTGAGGCGGACGTTGCAAAACAGACAATCCAGCACCTGGAGCCAGAATTGCCAGCGCTGGCGAAACCGGCACTGGCACTGGCACCGGCACCAGTGGCTGAAGGCCGTATACTGGCCTCACCCAAGGCAAAATGGCTGGCGCATGCAAAAGGACTGGATCTCTTGCAGCTGGTCCAGGCAGGGGCTCCCCAACCTTACCATGCCAGGGACATTGAGACGCTTGCCGCCCTGCCGTCAGAGCAGGCCAGGAGCGCAGCAGGGGCCACTTTGCACATTCAGGCCAAGGTCCCCGCGTCAGGTCTTGCCGATTTCCTCACATGGATGCGAGAGGATGAGGGTATCGAACACCGGCAGGACCGTATCTGGACGTCCTTTGCCGCCGGCGCATTGCGCGCGATTAAGGAGACTTTCAACGCCCCTCTTGTGATTGAATTGGCCGGTCCTGACGGCGAACTGACACGGCAGGTGGACCCGGACCGCACAGGCCTGTCTCAACCGGCAAGGTACGATGCAACGCACCCGGCTGCGCTTATCATTCGCGATCTGGGCGAGACCGATATCACCTCAGTCCAGATGACGACCCCCCAAGCACCGGTGATTTCCGTATGCAAGAACGCGAAATCGATAACGCTTTGCCTCGATTTCACGCTTGATCAATGGGCAGAAGACGAGGCGTTAAGCTTTATTCGAGAATTCGCCGCGCGGCTAAAGGACCCACTGCACCAATTGCTTTGAAGGCTTGCCCAAAAGTCAGAATTTTGGAGACTTGGAGACTTGGATACAATGATGCAACATACCAATCTTTACATTGATGGCGCGTGGCGTGAGGGCGCTTCCGGCGAGCGCTTCGATATCGTCAACCCCGCCAATGAGGATGTGATTGCCTCGGTTGCCTCTGCCGATCTTGCCGATGCGGACGCCGCATTGGACGCAGCACAGGCTGCCTTTGGCGAGTGGGCGGCCCGCACGCCCCGAGAGCGCTCAGAAACACTTCGCAGGGCATGGGAGTTGATGATTGCGCGCAAGGATGAATTGGCACGGCTCATCACGCTTGAAAACGGCAAGGCTGGCGCTGACGCCATGGGGGAGACGCTCTACGCCGCCGAATTCTTCCGCTGGTTCGCGGAAGAGGCGGTTCGTGCTGACGGGGTGATAACACACGCACCGGCTTCCGGTGCACGCATTGTCGTACAGCAAAAACCGGCAGGCATTGCTGTACTGGTCACACCCTGGAACTACCCGGCTGCCATGGGCACGCGCAAAATCGCACCGGCCCTTGCCGCGGGATGTCCGGTCATCATCAAGCCGGCATCGCAGACGCCGCTGACCATGCTCGCCCTGATGCCCCTTCTCGAAGACGCCGGTGTGCCCAAGGGGCTTGTCAATGTGTTGCCGTCGAGAAATGCCGGGAAGCTCGTCGATCATATGCTGCACGACCCGCGCGTGCGCGTGGTTTCCTTTACCGGCTCCACGCAAGTTGGCCGCAAACTGCTGCACGCGGCTGCAGACCAGGTGCTGAAACCGGCAATGGAGCTTGGTGGAAACGCGCCCTTGATCGTGTTTGAGGATGCCAACATCGACAGGGCGGTCGAAGGCGCGATGCTTGCAAAGATGCGGAACCTCGGTGAAGCCTGCACGGCTGCCAACCGATTCTACATTCACGACAAGGTGGCTGATGAATTCACAAAGACATTTACGGCTGCCATGGCAAGGCTGAAAATGGGCGATGGGCTCGACAAGGATGTGGATGTGGGCCCGCTGGTTAATGCCGATACCCGGGACAAGGTTGCCGAATTCGTCGATGATGCGATCGCCAAGGGTGCAAAGGTGGAACTGGGGGGCGTCCGACCCAATGGTAAGGGCTTCTTCTATCCACCTACCGTATTGTCTAATGTACCTGAAACCGCCGATTGCGTGAATGACGAGATATTCGGGCCGGTCGCGGCAATACAGACTTTTTCCGACCAGGAAGACGTCATCCGACGGGCCAATGACACCGAATACGGTCTCGTAGCCTATGTGTTTTCGGAGAATTTCAAGCGGGCCATGCAGGTCTGCGAACAATTGCAATACGGTATGGTCGGCTTGAATCGTGGTCTCGTTTCTGACCCGGCCGCACCTTTTGGTGGCGTCAAGCAGTCCGGGCTGGGACGCGAAGGCGGTCATGAGGGGATGCTTGAATTTATGGAAACCCAGTACATCTGTGCACAGTGGTAGGCAGGGTGATGCCTGACACGCTCTATTCCGCGGGCAGTTGCCAATTTGTGATCCGGCCATCGGAGCAGAAGGCGATTTTGATCTTACAATGACGACCCTGAAGATGCCGTCGGAAGCATTGGTTAATATCAACAATTTGCGATCCTGCGTATACGGATTTGATCAGCGTGTTGAAGCCTTTGGCGACACGGGAATGCTCCAGACCCGCAACCATCGCGATGACAATCTGGTTCGCTGCAATGATACGGTGACGGAATCCCAACAACCCCTGAAACACTTTTTCCTGGAGCGATATGACGCTTCTTTCTATCATGCCCTGGAGGAATTTCATGGCGGTGACGAAAAACCGGCCGCCCTCAGCGACGGAGCACGACAGGCAGGCTGCGCTGGCGGTCGCACCGGCATGCAAGGAGGCGGCAGAAACAGGCAGAGCAGTAAAACCCAAATACTGAAACTTGTTGAGCACAAAAAGCAAGCCCCGCAGGCAACACAAGTCAAGAGAGGCCCATCAGAAGCCAAACAAAATGCAAAACATCCCCGTTATGGATTAAGAGAACGGCGAAATCGGGCCTTGAACATGGCCTTGATTATCCTTTTTCGGCCTCGCGAAGCCATTGATCTGATCATAAGCCACAACCGGGGTATTTTAAATTTTCTTGTTTTTTGCTTTCAGGCTTTTGCTCACCGGTGCAGGTTCAACAAAACTCCAACGCCTCCTGGCGCAGGTTGGCCAGGCCGTCGATAGATGTTCCCAACTGATTCAAAGGACCTGATTATAGGCTCCGACCTGTGGATGCTCGCGAATAATCCCATTAATGGCATCAAACATTTGGTGTAAACGCCGCTCAGACACGGGGCTCTCGACCACCACCACCAACTCGGGCGCGTTTGACGATGCGCGCACTAATCCCCAGGTTCCGTCATCAGTGGTGACCCGAACCCCATTCACCGTAATAAGATCGACAATGGTGTGGTCGCCAATCTGTTGACCTTGCGTATGCATGTTTTCAATCTGCTTTGTGATTTTGGCGACGACGGCATACTTGTCTGCATCGGCGCATGCCGGAGACATAGTCGGCGAGCCCCAGGTTCTTGGCAACCGGCGGCGCATATCGGCCATGCTCAGGGAGGAATTGCGATCTAGCATATCGAGAATGGCGATTGCCGACACGAGGCCGTCATCGTACCCGTTCCCGATGGGCGGCCCGAAAAAATAGTGTCCGGATTTTTCAAAGCCGGCCAGGGCCCCAAGCGCGTTGACCCTTTGCTTGATGTAGCTGTGCCCTGTTTTCCAATATTCGGTTGTCGCCCTATTCTGCTTTAGGACCGGGTCGCGGGCATATAGGCCTGTTGACTTGACATCGACGACAAACTGCGCGTGCCTGTGTTTTTCTGATAAGTCCCGCGCCAACATGACCCCGACCTTGTCTGCAAAAATTTCCTCCCCTTCATTGTCGACAACGCCGCAACGATCTCCATCTCCATCAAATCCAAGCCCCACATCCGCGCCGCTTTTGCGGACCATATCGCGCATGGCCTGAAGCATTTTCATGTCTTCCGGATTGGGGTTATAGCGAGGAAAAGTCGCATCCCCCTCGCAGTCCATCGGAATAATTTCGGCACCCAATTTTGCCAAAACCTCTGGTGCGAACGCCCCCGCGGTTCCGTTGCCACAGGCGACAACGACTTTCAGTGGCCTGGAAAACGGCGCACGGTCTGTCAGCTGCGGCAGGTAGTGCTGGTGAAAGAACCCGTCGTGATAAACATAACGGCCCTCGCCCTCCATTTTCGGCTGGGTGTCAAGAACGATTTGCTTTAGTCGATTCATGGCGTCAGGGCCAAACGTGAGGGGCCGCTCGGCTCCCATTTTTACGCCTGTCCAGCCGTTCTCGTTGTGCGACGCGGTCACCATGGCCACCGCAGGAACATCAAGAGCAAACTGGGCGAAATAGGCCATAGGGGTAATGCTAAGGCCAATATCATGCACCCGGCAACCTGAGCTCATCAGCCCGGTAATGAGTGCTTGCTTGATGGCGCAGGAGTAGGAGCGAAAATCATGGCCCGTAACAATCTCCAGGGGCACGCCGCGCTCGGCCAGCAAAGTCCCCAGCCCGGCGCCCACCCGCTGCATCCCCATAAGATTGATGTCTTTGCCAAACACCCAGCGGGCGTCGTACTCGCGAAACCCGTTCGCCCTGACAAGAGGCGCGGTTTCATAGGCAAATGTGTTCGACCGAAGGTCAGATCGTGGCTTGGGAAACATGAAGATGCCCGTTATTAGACGTGCTCAGCTACGATAATCAGCGTTAATGGAAATATAGTCCTGGGTCAGGTCGCATGTCCAAATCGTCGCTTGCCCGTCGCCAAGTCCGATATCAATAGCAATGGTGATCTCGTTGCCGCGCATATATTCAGACAACATGTCCTCGTCGTAGTCCGGGTGGCGTTCTCCGGCCATCGCTGCGTCAAGATTACCAAACCGGATCCCCAACCTGTCGCGATCTGCGGGCTCGCCGGCCTTTCCCACCGCCATGACGATGCGTCCCCAATTGGCGTCCCCCCCGGCGATAGCCGTCTTGACCAGGGGTGAGTTTGCGACGCTCAAGGCAAGGCGTTTGGCGGACATATCGTTGATACCTCCATACACGTGCACGGTGATGAATTTACTGGCCCCCTCGCCATCCCTAACGATCAGTTGGGCCAACTCCCGCATGACTTCGTAAAGGGCGGCCTTTAGGGGCGGCAATTGAGCGTTGGAAAGACAGGACGCATCCTCGGTCCCAAGGGAAACCATAAGCACCGTATCGCTGGTGGACGTGTCCCCATCAACGGTAATGGCGTTAAAGGTCGCCGGGGTCAGTTCGTCAAGCATGGCCTGCATGGTGGCGGCGTCAACGGGAGCATCGGTAAAGATAAAACCGAGCATGGTTGCCATGTCCGGCGCGATCATGCCTGAGCCTTTGGCAAACCCATTAATGACGTAAGATTTTCCGGCAATTTCGACGGTGCGGCTGGCACATTTGGGAAACGTGTCTGTGGTCATGATGGTTCGCGCCATATCAAGCCAGTCAACGTTTCCAGCACGCGCCGCCAGATCGTGCAACAGGGTGGCAAACGAAGACGTATCCATAGGCTCGCCAATCACCCCAGTGGAGGCAAGCATGATAGCCTCGAGGGGGCAATTCAGGGCGGCAGCGGCGGCCAGGGCCGTTTCTCTGGCCGCCTGCGCACCGCGAATCCCCGTAAACGCATTAGCATTTCCTGAATTGATCACAAGCCCCCGGATCTTCCCCAGATGCAGGTGTTGCCGACACCAGTCCACCGCCGCTGACGGGCATTTTGAGCGGGTAAACACCCCTGCAACCGGTGCAAAGTGGTCAAAGACAACGAGCAGCAAGTCCTTGCGATCACAATACTTTATGCCCGCAGCGCAGGTTGCGGCGCGCATCCCGGTCAGGTTCGGCATGTGCGCGCTGGTGGGTGGAGCCAAAGGTGACGTTCTCGTCTGCATCAATTGACGACCGGCCCGTACCGCCTCGGCGGTCGAAACAGCGTGCCAGCGGCGCGGTTGTTGCCTGGCTTGCTCATTGTGCGGTGGGTTTCTTGTCTGCGTCCTCTTCCTGAACGGGCATTTTGGCGCTGGGGTCAAGAATGTCGATGGTCGCCTTTTCGCGCAAGGCGTTTTGAGCCGCTTCCAGTTTTTCGCCGTAAAGGGCCTGGCGCAGATCGGCCTTGACGCTATCAAAGGATGGGGGCGCGGTTTTGCGCTTGTCTTCAAGCTTGATGACGTGCCAGCCAAACCGGGTTTGGACAGGTGCCGAAATCTCATCCTTGGCAAGACTAAACGCGGCATCGGCAAAGGGCTTGACCATCGTCTCACGGGTGAAATACCCCAAATCCCCACCCTGAGCACCACTGGGCCCCGTTGACTTGGACTGGGCAAGGGTCGCGAAATCCTCACCCTTGTCCAATGACGCCTTGATGTCTTTGGCCTCGTCCTCGGTTTTGACAAGAATATGGCGCGCCCGCACCTCATCTTGCGCCTTGAAGCCTTTAACGTCTTCTTCATACCGCGCCCGCACCTCGCTTTCGGAAACCGATTTTTCAACGACTTCGATCAGATATTGCTCGCGCAGGGCCTGGCGGCGAAGAAAAGTCATACGCCGCTGAAAATCGTCGCTATCGCCAAGCTTCGCCGCGCCGGCGGCATTGGCGAAGAGTATCAGATCAACGAGTGAACGCACCAATAGGGGCCGCCGTGCCGATTCCGGCATTTGCTGCAACTGGGGCCCATAGAGGTCCTCAACAATGGCAATATCGGCCTGGATGATCTCGACTCCGTTCACCCGTGCCACTACGGTTTTCGGATCAATGGTGTCCTGGGCAAAGGTAGCAGGTTGCCAGGTCAGCAATAGCGCCATTATGACGGTGACAATGCCTGTACGCGCCAGGGTCTTGTTTGAAAAAGGGGCAGAAAATAGCATTATTTGTGTCCATTCCTAAGTCGGATATTGACTGAAGGTACAATAGTAATACCAAGGGTCCTTAACAATGACTCATGGCTTAGCGTCAAGTCAGTATGTTATCAAGGCCGTACACCAGTCGGCGTGTATATAAAGCCAATACCGCTGGTATAAGCTGGATACCGGACTCGGGGATAATGCGAGTCCGAATGGCGCGTACCCATAACACAAAATGCGTGCATGACCAACGGATTTGATTCACCAACACGTTGCAGTCTCGGCAGACGTTGACAAGCCGCTGGCCTGCGCTTATCTCATGACTGCGTAAAGAATAGACATAGAGGAACGTTCGATGGCATTGGCAGCGCTGGCTCGCAAAATGTTCGGAAGCGCCAACGACCGCAAGGTCAAGGCGTATCAGTCGCGCATTGATGCGATTAATGCCCTGGAAGGCGAGGTTGAGGCGCTGAGTGATGACCAGTTGCGTGCGCGCACAGAGACGTTTCGCCAACAATTGCGCGATGGGGCCAAGCTTGATGATCTGCTGGTTCCTGCCTTTGCAACCGTACGCGAGGCGGCCAAGCGAACACTCGGACAGCGTCATTTCGATGTTCAGCTGTGCGGCGGCATGGTTCTGCACGAGGGCAATATCGCCGAGATGAAAACCGGAGAAGGCAAGACTTTGGTTGCAACCCTGCCGGTCTATCTGAACGCCTTGACTGGTAATGGTGTACATGTTGTCACGGTCAATGACTATCTGGCCACCCGCGATGCGGAATGGATGGGACAGATCTATCGTTTTCTCGGGCTGGCGGTTGGCACCATCGTACACGGCCTTGATGACGATGAGCGCCGTGCTGCCTATGGCGCTGATGTGACTTACGGCACCAACAACGAATTCGGCTTTGATTACCTGCGCGACAATATGAAGATGGAGCGTCAGGACATGGTTCAGCGCGGCCATTTCTACGCCATTGTTGATGAGGTCGATTCAATTCTTATCGACGAAGCGCGAACGCCGCTGATTATTTCCGGCCCTCTTGAGGACAAATCGGATCTGTATACGACCATCGACAAAATCATCCCCAATCTGGTTGCCGACGACTACGAACTCGATGAAAAACAGCGCAACGTTACGTTTACAGAAGACGGCACAGAGCATGCCGAACAGCTGCTTAAACAGGAGGGCCTGTTGCAGGGGTCTTCCCTTTATGACATCGAGAACGTCACCATCGTGCATCACATTAACCAGGCTTTGCGCGCCCATACCCTGTTTGAAAAGGACAGGGACTATATCGTGCGCGGTGATGAAGTTGTGATTATCGACGAGTTTACCGGGCGCATGATGCCGGGGCGGCGTTATTCAGAAGGTCAGCATCAGGCTTTGGAGGCCAAAGAGGGGGTCACTATTCAGCCAGAAAACCAGACCCTGGCCTCAATTACGTTCCAGAATTATTTTCGCCTTTATGAAAAGCTCGCTGGTATGACCGGCACGGCCTCGACCGAGGCTGACGAGTTGATGGATATCTACAAGCTTGACGTGATCGAAATCCCGACCAATGTGGCGGTTGCCCGCATTGATGAGGATGACGAGGTATACCGCACGACGGCGGAAAAATATGACGCTATTGTTTCCCTCATTCAAAAATGCCGGTACAAGCGCCAACCGGTTCTTGTGGGCACGACATCCATCGAAAAATCCGAACACCTGTCCAATATTCTCACAAAGGAAAATATTCCGCATCAGGTCCTCAACGCTCGTCACCACGAGCGCGAAGCGAGTATCATCGCCCAGGCCGGGGTGCCTGGCGCCATTACCATTGCGACCAATATGGCCGGACGCGGCACCGATATCCAGTTAGGGGGTAACGGGGATATGCGCGTTGCTGAGGAACTGGCGAACATCGACGACGAAGCCGAGAAAAGGCGGCGCGAGGAAGTCATTCGCAAACAGGTTGCACAAATGCGCGATGAGGCGCTGGAGGCTGGGGGGCTTTATGTGCTGGCCACGGAGCGTCATGAAGCGCGACGCATTGATAACCAGCTTCGTGGACGTTCCGGACGCCAGGGGGATCCGGGGACATCGAAGTTTTTTCTCTCTTTGGAAGACGACCTGATGCGTATTTTCGGCTCGCAGCGTATGGATTCAATGTTGGTCAAGCTGGGTCTTGAGGAAGGCGAGGCGATCGTCCACCCCTGGATCAACAAAGCCATTGAGCGCGCCCAGGGCAAGGTTGAAGCGCGCAACTTCGACATTCGCAAAAATCTGCTGAAATTCGACGATGTCATGAACGATCAACGCAAGGTCATCTTTGAGCAGCGCCTGGACCTGATGAGCGATGATGATCTGGCCGAGACGGTCAAGGATATGCGTCATTCGGTGATTGAAGATTTGGTGGAGACATACATCCCACCACGCGCCTATGCCGAGCAGTGGGATGCCGAAGGCTTGACGACACAGATCCAGCGCATCTTCGATCTCGACCTGCCCATCGTTGACTGGACCAACGAAGAAGGCATTGCCGATGAGGAAGTGCTCGCCCGACTCATTCGCAAAACAGATGAAGCCGCCGCGGCAAAGGCGGCCCAGTTCGGCCCCGATCTTACCCGACAGATTGAAAAAGCCGTTTTGCTCCAGACGCTGGATCACCTGTGGCGCGAACATTTGGCAACCCTTGATCATTTGCGTCAGGTGATCGGTTTGCGTGCCCATGGGCAACGGGACCCGTTAAACGAATACAAGACCGAGGGATTCAGTCTGTTTGAGGGCCTTCTGTCGAACCTTCGAGAGGCCGTCACCGGACAGCTATTTCATGTGGAACTGACGCAAAGCCGTGATGTTTTGCGCGAGCGCGAGGCCCCTGAGCTGCATGAGCAACATTTAAGCCTTGATGAAGATGAGGCGTTCAGAGGGCGCGATAAGCTTGTTACCGCCCCGCCGACGGAACGGGAAATTGAGGGCTCCTCTTACGGCCTGGCCCCTGTAAGGAGCCGTAAGGCCGCGGATCATATTGATCCCGATGATCCTGAGACCTGGGGTAAGGTAGGGCGCAACGAACCCTGCCCGTGTGGAACCGGCAAGAAGTTCAAACACTGCCATGGCCGCTTGCGCTAGAGCGTGTCAGGTTTTAGAGCGTATCAGGTTTTAATAGAACCATTCTGACGGAGCAATTTTGCCAGGGGTAAGGCAACGTGACAAGACGTGCTGTTATTGGCGATCGCCGTTTACATTACCACCAGTATCGGGAAATCATTTTACGAACTTGCGGCGGAGAATAACGCCTCCACGTATTCCCAGTTGACCAAATTGTCCATGAAGGCCTCAAGATATTTGGGCCGCGCGTTGCGATAGTCAATATAGTAGGAGTGCTCCCACACATCGCACCCAAGAAGAGGTGTCGCCCCATGCACCAGAGGGTTCTCACCGTTGGGAGTCTTCATGACCTCAAGTTTGCCCTCCTTGAGTGCCAGCCAGCACCAGCCGGAGCCGAACTGGGTAACACCAGCCTGTATAAAGGCCTCGCGAAACGCATCATAGCTGCCCAGATCGGAGTCGATTTTTGCCTGCAAAGCCCCAGGAAGAGACGTGCCGCCCCCCGATGGTGACATCCACTGCCAAAAGTGGACATGATTGTAATGCTGGGCCGCATTATTGAACAGACCTGCATGGGTGCCGAAACTGCCAGTGACGATATCTTCAAGGCTTTTGCCCTCAAGTCCCGATCCTGCCAGCAGATTGTTGCCGTTGGTTACATAGGCCTGGTGATGCTTGTCATGATGAAACTCCAGGGTTTCAGCCGACATATAGGGGCCAAGAGAATCATAGGCGTAAGGAAGTTCGGGAAGATCAAATGCCATTCAGTGCCTCTTAAAGTCTTGCAGTTAATTACGCGCTCAATCCGACTATTCGTGCGTCGCTATTTAATCCTCATACTACAATCAGCGCGAGGTTATTTCAAGAGCATGCGCATTCTCCACAGCCTTGATCGCGAAAGCGTATTCGCGCGCCAAATCCTTTAAAGCATCAAAGCGCCCGGAGGCACCGCCATGCCCGGCACCCATTTTCATGTGGAGCAGTACCGGCGCGTTGCTCGTGGTGTGATCACGCACGCGCGCCACCCACTTTGCCGGCTCCCAATAGGTCACCCGTGGATCGGTCAGCCCCCCGGTTGCCAGAATCGCCGGATAGTTCCTTGTTGCGATGTTGTCATAAGGACTGTAGGCGGCAATCGTCTCATAAGAGTCCCGCGAGCTTATCGGATTGCCCCACTCGGGCCATTCGAGAGGGGTGAGAGGCAGGGTCTCGTCAAGCATCGTGTTCAACGTATCGACAAACGGCACCGCCGCCAGTATGCCTGCAAACAGCTCGGGAGCCTGATTGGCTACAACCCCCATCAGCAAGCCACCGGCCGAGCCACCACACCCGACAACATGGCGTTGCGCGACATAGCCCTCGGCAACCAGATAACGCCCGGCGTCGATATAATCATCAAACGTGCGCTGTTTGCCGCTCGTGCGGGTCTGGGCGTACCAGTTGTATCCCTTCTCCTTACCCCCACGAATATGGGCAATGGCGTAGACAAACCCCCGGTCAACAAGAGACAGAACAGAGGTGAAAAACCCCGCAGGAATGGAAATCCCATAAGCGCCATAGCCATAAAGCAGGCACGGTGCCTTTGCGTCGAAACCCGTCTGCCTATGGCTGAGCACGGTGAGGGGAATGGTCTCACCATCGCGCGCCGGCGCCATAACACGGCGCACAACATAGTTCGCCGGATCGTGGCCGGAGGGAACCTCTCGTGTTTTGCGCAAAACCCTCTTGCGTGTGTTCATGTCGTAGTCAAAAGTCTGTTCCGGCGTTGTGGGCGAGGAATAGGTAAAGCGAATTTGATCCGTGGCATACTCGTAGCCATCGGACAGATATAGCGTATAAGCCTCTTCGTCGAACGCAATGTGATGACGTTCTCCATCGGAAAATCGATGAACGACGATGCGCGGTAACGCGTTTTCCGTCTCCAGCCACACCAAATGGTTAGCAAAACATGTGTGAGCAAGCCGCAAACGGCCCGTCTTATGCCCCGCAAATTCTTCCCACTGGGTACGTGACGTGGCATCAAGCGGGGCGTGCATGATTTTGAAGTCTTCTGCGCCATCAGCATTAGTGATGATCAAAAACCGGTTTTCGTGGTCATCGACGGTATATTCAACCCCTTCATCGCGCAGGGCATAGCATCGGGGCGGCTCACAGGGACATGCGGCGTCGATAATATGCACTTCTGAAGTGCTGTGGTCGTGGCAGTGAATAGTCAGATAGCGCCCTGATTGGGTTTGCGAAAGGGAGATGAAGAACCCCGGGTCGGCCTCCTCATAAACGAGCACATCCTCACTCTGCGAGGTACCCAGATGGTGGCGATAAATCCGACAGGGGCGGTGATTCTCGTCCTGCCAGACGTAGAACAAAGTCTCGTTGTCCTCGGCCCATTCGAAGGCTGAGGCCACGCCGGTAATGATATCCTCAGTATCCTTGCCCTGCGACAGGTCGCGAATGCGGATTTGGTATATCTCGGAACCGTTGGTATCGATGGCATAAGCCAGACGTTTATGGTCGCGGCTATGGCTCCAATTGGCGACGGCGCAGTAGTCGTGCCCTTTGGCAAGGACGTTGACGTCGAGCAACAGTTCCACCTGACCGCCGTCGCGTGGTGTACGGATAGCGCGTGGATACTGATCGCCAATCTCGTATCTGATCCCATAGGCGTAGGGGCCGTCTGGCGCGGGAACGCTGGAGTCATCTTCCTTGATGCGCCCACGCATTTCCTTGTAAAGTGTGTCCTGTAGTTCCTTGGTATCGGCGAGCATCGCATTGCAATAGGCGTTTTCAGCCTCAAGGTGGGCGCGGATTGTCTCTGGTAATGTTTCGGGATCGCGCATTACCGCTTGCCAATTATCAGCCCGCAACCAATGATATTCGTCAGATCTCGTTACGCCATGCTGGGTTATGGCAACGGGATTCTTATCTGCATCCGGCGCGGGCACCTTTGGCCAACACCCAGAGGTTGTTGTCATATGTTCCTCGTATGGCGTATTTAATCTGTGTTGCTGGTATCCAGGGCGGTAAAATCCAGCACGGCGCCGTTTATGCAGTAGCGCTGGCCGGTGGGCTCGGGTCCATCGGCAAAGACGTGCCCAAGGTGTGAATCACAGCGCGCGCAGCGCACCTCCGTGCGTCGCCGAAACAGGGACCTGTCTTCGTGCTCGCTAACGGCGGCGACCGTAGAAGGCGCATAGAACGAAGGCCAGCCGGTTCCCGAATCGTACTTTGTGCCTGAGTGGAATAACGCCGCACCGCAGGCCACACACGTGTATGTGCCTTCACGCTTTTCTGCGTTCAGGGGGCTGGTGAAGGGGGGCTCGGTACCGTGCTGGCGCGCTATGCGGTATTGTTCCGGTGTGAGTTTTGCCTGCCATTGCGCATCGCTGAAGCTGACAGTCTGTCGTGTTTTGTGATCGGCCATGATTATCGCAAACCTCGCCGTTGATTGCTGGATTCAATCTTGATTTGATGTCATAACCCTATACCGGTTAGACTGGGCGAGAATCAAGTCAAGATGATCGAATAACACTTTTGGGCGTTGACAGAGACTTAACGGGAGGAGTCGGTGGCGGCATTCATGACCTCAAATTGGAATCTAGATTATCATCGAAGTCTGCTATCTCTCGGCATGCTGGGATGGGTGATGGGCTCTGGACTACACGATGCCTACGGACTGGTGACGTAGTTGTCCGGCTCCATGTCTTTTCTTCTCACCTTGTTTTTGCCTCTGGCAGGTGCCCTGGCAGCCCCCTTTATACATCGGGCCATGGGTTCCAGGGCCGGCTGGGTTTTGGCATTGATACCCGCTTATTGCGTCTGGCAATGGGCGACCCTGCTGGCACGAGTGGTGAGAGAGGGCGCGTTTACAATTGCCTTTGATTGGGTTCCGGCGCTGGGATATCGTTTTTCGTTTCTGCTTGATGGACTCAGTTTACTGTTTGCCCTGCTTATCAGCGGCATCGGTGCCTTGATCATCATTTATGCCGGAGGGTATTTAAAGGGCCACGCGCACCAGGGACGGTTTTTTTCCTTTATTTTTGCGTTTATGGGGGCAATGCTCGGCGTGGTGCTGGCCGACAATATTATTGCCCTTTTCGTGTTTTGGGAACTGACATCGCTGACGTCATTCCTGTTGATTGGCTTTAATCACAACCAGGAACCCTCCCGTCGCGCGGCTCTCCAGGCTTTGATTATTACCGGCGGCGGCGGATTGGCAATGCTGGCGGGCCTGCTGCTGTTGGCTCAGATCGCGGGCGCAACGGACCTTTCCGCGATCATGGCAGCAGGTGAGACGGTACGCGCCCATGCAGCGGTCGATCTGGCACTGATTTTGATTCTCTGTGGCGCGTTCACCAAATCGGCGCAGTTTCCGTTTCACTTCTGGCTCCCGAACGCCATGCAGGCCCCGACCCCGGTTTCGGCCTATCTGCACTCCGCCACCATGGTTAAGGCGGGGGTGTTTCTGGTCATGCGGCTTAATCCGCTTTTTGGGGACCTGGTCCTGTGGCAGGTCGTGCTTCCTTTGTTTGGAGGTGCGACGTTGCTGGCAGGTGCCTTACTCGCCCTGCGCCAGACGGACCTGAAACTGATTCTTGCCTACACCACAGTGGCTTCGCTGGGGCTGTTGGTGATGTTGGTTGGGGTGGCAAGCCCTTATGCCGTCACCGCAGCGGTGATGTATTTGATTGCACACGCCCTTTTTAAGGGATGCCTGTTTATGTGCGCAGGCGTCGTCGATCACGAGAGCGGTACGCGCGAGCTTACCCGTCTCGGCGGTTTGCGCGGCGTCATGCCCGTAACCGCGAGCGCTGCGGCCCTCGCGGCCCTGTCCATGGCGGGCATTCCCCTGTTTGCCGGTTTTGTCGCCAAGGAAACGCAATACGAGGCGCTGCTGCACGGCGAGACGGTGCTATTGGGGATTGCAATCCTGGGCAATGCCATGATGGGGGCGGCTGGTGCCATTGTTGCGATCATTCCCTTTTGGGGGCCCAAAAAAGACACCCCCAAGGCCGCGCACGAGGGACCCCCGGCGCTTGTTATAGGCCCTGCAATTCTTGCCCTTGCGGGGCTTGTCGCGTTTTTTCTTACCGCAAGTGTGGACGCCTGGCTGGTCACCCCCGCAAGCCGAGCTATTGCTGGCCAACCCACCTTAGTCCATATTCATGCCTTTGCCGGCTTTAATCTGGCGTTTGCCCTGTCGGCAATCACGGTTGCCGTTGCCGTGGCACTCTTTTTGACGCATGAACGTGTACGGGCCTTTGTTGCTCGGATGCTCAGGTTGATAGGCTGGGGGCCGGACCGCGGATTTGATCAGGTAATGGGCACACTTATCCAGATCGCTGCCGGTCTCACCCGGCGCATTCAGACCGGGCAAATGTCCCATTACATGATGGCTACATTCGTTGCGACGGCGCTTGTTCTGATTGTGCCGATGGTTGTCTACGATACATTGCCGTCCCTGGATCCCTTGGCCTTTGGTCGGGTTTCCCGCCTTCAGTTTTACGAGTGGGGTGTTCTGATTGTTGCCGCGCTCGGGATTGTTTCCGTGCTTGTTGCCAAGACACGTCTGATTGCTATTATCTCTCTAGGCATTCACGGATTTTCGGTGGCGTTGATTTTCATTCTTTTTGGCGCTCCGGATTTGTCGTTTACCCAGTTTATGGTTGAGACGCTTTCGGTTGTTATCCTGGCGCTGGTGATGACACGGCTGCGCGTTGACCAGATCGATGAGCGCTCCGGGTTTGTGACAGTTTTACGCACCTTTGTGGCGCTTGCCTGTGGCGCCGGCTTTACATTGGTCTTATTGTCGGTGGTTCAAGGGGAGCTTGATCTTCGCCTGTCGGACTTTTACACCCAAACCAGCGCCGCCATTGCTCACGGGCGCAATATTGTCAATGTCATTCTGGTTGACTACCGTGCCCTTGACACTTTGGGGGAGATCACGGTGGTGATGATCGCGGGGGTCTCGGCATTAGCGCTGATTCGCATTCGCACCCCGCGTCAACGTACCGGGCTACGGCGCAAGGCAGCGGATGCCGCTGAGAGTACCTATCATGCTCGCCAACGCCTGCGTGAGAGCCAGGCTGAGGATTAAAAGGAGATTTGATGAACACGGTCATTTTCCGAACCACCGCGCCCTACTTGACCGCACTGATGGTCCTGTTTTCCATCTTTGTCCTGCTGCGCGGCCATAACGAGCCCGGCGGCGGGTTTATCGGCGGGTTGATCGCGGCTTCGGCGGTGGCGATATATGGGATTGCCAATGGTGTGATGCCGGCGCGCCGAGCGCTTTATTTTCATCCCATGTCCATTGCCGCGTTTGGGTTATTTATTGCCGCTGTATCCGGATTGCTATCGATCATTTTTGCCGTTCCGCTTCTTAGCGGCCTGTGGTGGACCGTCACCATTTTCGGTGTGGATGTTGCCCTGTCAACACCGTTGGTGTTTGACATCGGGGTTTGGTTTGTTGTCGTCGGGGCTCTGTCGACGATTGCTCTTGCACTAGAGGAGAATGTCCCGTCATGATCAATGGCGATGCGGCGGTGATTTCCGGACCCTTGGCGGTATTGGTGGGTATGCTGTTTGCCGCCAGTATCTATATGCTTATGTCACGATCGCTTATCCGCATGGTGATCGGTATCGTTCTACTTGGCAACGGCGTGAACCTGTTGATATTTGTATCCGGCAGGCTGACGCGGGAAATTCCACCCATAGTGCCGGAGGGGCTTTATCAACCGGAAGGGATTATTGCCAATCCCTTGCCGCAGGCGCTGATTTTAACGGCGATTGTTATCAGTTTTGCGCTTTTTGCCTTCGTTCTAGTGATGGTATACCGCACTGACGAGGCTTTGGGGACGGATTTTTCCGCCGATATGCGCCTGGCTGAACCTCGGGCGGAGGACCTGCCGCCTTTGGGATACTGAGAGGCATACGCGTTAAGCAGATGGCTGGAAAAACGGACACGCAGATCCTGGACTTACCTCCCGCGCTATTGGAGCAGGCAACCCCGGCCGCCGATTGGATCGTGGTGGTGCCGCTCTTACTGCCGCTGCTGGCGGGCGCGTTTTTGTTGATGGTCAGACGGCAGGTGAGTTGGCAAGAGCCGATAGCGATTGTCGTCAGTGCGCTCGGGCTGCTGGTCAGTATGGCGCTTGTTGTGCGCGTCAGCGCCCAAGGGCCGATATCCATGACCATGGGCAACTGGCTGCCACCGTTTGGCATTACATTTACCGTTGATTGGCTGGCGGCGCTGCTGGTGATGACCGCCTCGGCGGTAGGGGTTTGCGTGATCATCTACGGGATTTTTGACTCTGACAACAATGAGCAACGCTATGGCTTTTTTCCCTTGCTGTTGTTGCTGCTTGCAGGCACCAACGGGGCTTTTCTAACCGGCGATGTTTTCAATCTCTATGTCTGGTTTGAAGTGGTGTTGATTTCATCCTTTGGCCTGATCGTTTTGGGAAGCCGCCAGCGACAGCTGGACGGCGCGGTGAAATATGCGTTTTTGAACTTTCTCGCCACGACACTGTTTCTGGTGGCGACCGGTTATCTTTATGGGATTGTGGGCACGCTCAATATGGCGGATATCCCGGCGCGGGTTGCGGGCCTTGACGATACGCGCCCGGTGTTGACCATTGCGCTGCTTTATTGCCTGGCGTTTGGGATGAAGGCGGCGGTGTTTCCTGTCAACTTCTGGCTGCCGGCCTCCTATCACACCCCGCGCGCGGTTGTCTCGGCGATCTTCGCCGGCCTGCTCACCAAGGTCGGGATCTACGCTCTCATTCGCACGCAAGTGATGCTGTTGCCTGCAGCGTTAGACGCCTTTCAGGAGCTTTATACCCTCATTGCTGTTATCACCATTATGGGCGGCGTTCTTGGTGCTCTCGCCCAGTCGGAGATTCGGCGCCTGCTCAATTATCTGGTAATCTCAGGGATCGGTGTTGTCATGGCCGGCCTGGCGATCGCAACCCCTGATGCCATGCAGGGCGCAATTACCTATATGGTGCACTCGATGGTGGTTATGACGGGACTTTACCTGATCGCAGGAATTATGGAACGTCTGACCGGAGGGCGATCCTTGCATGACATTGCCGGTCTTTATCATCAACGCCCGTTGTTGGCAGGTTTGTTTTTTATTCTTGCCCTGGCGGTTGCGGGGTTTCCACCATTGAGCGGATTTTGGCCCAAAGTGTCGTTGGTGAACGCCGCAATCACCGCTGATGAGTGGTTGATTGCGGCGACAATTTTGCTAGGCGGACTGTTGAGTGCGATTGCAATCATGCGGGTGTGGGCATTGGCGTTCTGGCGTGACGCGAGTGCTGGCGGCGACGCGGTGCATCGCCTGACGCCGATGGTTCCGCGCGAGGCTGTGGCATCATTACTACCCATTGGCGCCATTGTTACGCTGGCATTGGCGCTTGGCATTTGGCCACAGGGGCTGCTGGCGTTTTCCGGTGCGGCGGCGAGCGGATTGTTTGAGCCGGGGGCCTACGTCAAATCGGTTTTTGACGTCGTGCCAACGCTCTAAGGCACCCCAAACGAGGATATGCGCAATGAGTATTTTGTTTATCAATGTGCTGTTGGCGCTAGCGTGGGCGGCGGTAACGGGGGCTTTTACCCTGATCAATGTCCTGTTCGGATTTGTGCTTGGCAGTTTTTCCCTATGGCTTATTCGCGAGCAGGTGGGCTCGGTGGCGCACTACGGTCGCGTGGGGCGGGCATTATCGCTTATTCGGCTTTTTCTGGTGGAGTTGCTCAAATCAGCGCTTCGGGTGATGGTTCTGGTTTTATCACCACGCATGAACCTGTCGCCTGGCTTTATTGCTTTTCCCTTGCGCGTCGACACCGATTTCGAGATTACCCTTTTGGCCAATTTGATCACGTTGACTCCGGGCACGCTTAGTGTCGACGTGTCGGACGATCGATCGACTCTTTACATTCATGTTATTGACATCCCTGACAAAAGAGCGCTGATTGCAGACATCGCGCAAGGGTTTGAAACAAAAATCATGGAGGCGGTGCGCTGATGTCGGCACAAGAGTTTTTTAATGCCTGTTTGCTGGTCGCACTGGCGCTTCTCATCGCCTCATTTGTTCTTGTGGTGGTGCGCATTCTAAAGGGGCCGACGGTGCCCGATCGGGTTCTGGCTCTTGATATGCTGGTGTCTGTCGGTGTCGGATTTATCGCGGTGATCGGCGCCAAGACCCAGCACTATCTCTATATCGATATTGCCATTGCCCTGGGGCTGGTCGGATTTTTGGCAACGGTTGCGTTTGCACGGTTTGTTTTGCATAGGGGAATACAGGGGGAGCGCCCCGATAACGCCAACAGCAAGAACACAAGGACACCTTCCGATGTTTCATAGTGCATTGCTGATATTGTCCGGTGTTCTGTTCGTTGTCGCGGCACTGTTTTCCTTTGCCGCGGCTATCGGTCTGTTGCGTTTACCGGACGTCTATATGCGTATGCATGCCGCTAGTAAGGCGGGAACGCTGGGGGCCTTGCTGCCCCTGATTTCGCTTGGGTTTGTCGCCTGGGATTCGGCTGTGTTTTTGCGCGCGTTGGCGGGGGCTGTGTTTTTCCTTCTCACCACACCGGTTTCCGCGCATTTGCTAGCTCGGGCCGCTTATTGTGTGGGCATCAAGCCTTGGGCCGGAACCGGAACCGACGAACTTGATGGCAGATACGGCGACGGCTACGCCTATTTGACCGGCCACGACTGGAGCGAAGAGGAGCACCCATGACGGCTCCTGACCCTAGAGCGTGTCATGTCTTAATAGAACCATTCTGACGGAGCGATTTTGCGACAAGATGGGCCTTAAGTCTCGCAGGATATAGTGGGGCTATTTGCAAGAGACTTAAGGTCCATATTGGTGCAAAAGCGCCCGTCCCTTCGGGTTTCCGATTGGCGCAACGCCCACGCCCAAGCCGCTCTTGAGAGATGGATCGCCATCGCTCTTCGATCGCCTTGGGCTTGGGTATCGCCTCGCCAATCGAGAAACAGAATTGCTTCTATTAAGACATGACACGCTCTATGCAAGATACCCAAATCAAAGAACGCATACTTTTGATCGTCGGCGGTGGTATCGCCGCTTACAAATGCCTGGAAGTGATCCGGTTGTTGCAAAAGCACGAGCGCGCAGTAACGGTAATCATGACCACAGCGGCCTGCGAGTTTGTATCGCCCCTTTCGTTTGCGGCGCTCTCAGGAGAGCGGGTTTACACCCATTTGTTTGATCTTGTCGACGAAACGGACATGGGCCATATTGAGCTCTCCCGCGTGGCCGACAAAATTCTCGTTGCGCCGGCCACCGCCGACCTGATGGCCAAAATGGCTCACGGATTGGCGGACGATTTGGCCAGCACGTGTTTGCTTGCAACGGACACGCCGGTATTGATTGCACCGGCAATGAATGTGCGCATGTGGGAACATGCGGCAACAAGGCGCAACCTGCAAACCCTGTTGAACGATGGGGTGCAGGTGATCGGCCCCAATGCCGGTGACATGGCATGCGGCGAGTTTGGTCCGGGCCGGTTGGCGGAACCGGAAGAAATCGTCGCGGCGCTGGTAGTACGCAGACCAGGGGGGACAAATGAAAAAGCACCCTTGCACGGCAAACGTGTTTTGGTGACCGCCGGCCCCACCCACGAGCCCATTGATCCCGTGCGCTATATCGCCAACCGGAGTTCAGGCAAACAGGGTTATGCCATTGCCGCCACCCTTGCGGCCCGGGGCGCTGAGGTCGTTTTGGTAAGTGGTCCCGTGAGCCTGCCGCCGCCGGCCGGTTGCGTCCTACACCGTGTTGAAACCGCCGACGAGATGGCTGCCGAAGTTACGGGCGCACTTCCTGTTGATGTTGCTATTTTTGCCGCCGCGGTTGCCGATTGGCGCGTGGAGAATCGCGCCGACGAAAAACTGAAAAAACAGGGCGATACCGGCCTTCGCGACCTTAAATTTGCTGAGAATACGGATATTCTCGCCAGCGTCGCGGGGATGCCGGCACAAGAGCGGCCTTTCCTGATAATTGGCTTTGCCGCGGAGACAGAAAACGTCATCGCCAACGCAACAGCCAAACGGGCGCGCAAGGGCTGCGATTGGATTGTCGCCAACGACGTATCGCCGGAGACGGGCATCATGGGGGGTGACGAGAACACGGTTTCGCTCATCACTGAAGACGACGTCGAGACCTGGGTGCCCATGAGCAAGACCCAAGTCGCTGATAAACTGGCCGCGCGTATTGTTGCCGCACTTCATGGAGCCACGTCCACGGATGGCTAGAACGACAACGATGGATATGAATGGGGAGTCAGGACTTAAAGTGCATACGAGCTTTGATGTGGATGTCAAAATCACCCGCCTGGCGCATGGCACGGATCTGCCACTTCCCGCTTATGAAACCGCCGGGGCAGCGGGCTGCGATTTGCGCGCGGCGGTGGGCCAGGACCTCATTTTGCAGTCCGGCGAGCGCAGCCTGGTACCGACGGGGCTTGCTATCAGCCTGCCGCCTGAGTTCGAGGGCCAGGTGCGGGCACGCTCCGGCCTGGCCATGCGCCACGGCATCGGCGTGCTGAACGCCCCCGGGACCATCGATTCGGACTACCGCGGCGAAATCAAGGTGATCCTGGTTAACTTCGGCACAAAGACGTATACCATCTCGCGGGGGGATCGTATTGCTCAACTGGTCATCGCCCCGGTGACACGAGCCAAGCTGGTTTGTGTGGAACAACTGGACGAAACCGTGCGCGGTGAACAAGGCTTTGGCTCGACGGGCCACTAGAGCGTGTTCGTTTACCTGGACTCGCGAGATTGCGATGATAACGCGGCTGTCTGATGAGGAACTGGAGCGCTATGCGCGCCACCTGGTGCTGCCAGAGGTCGGTGGACACGGGCAGCGGAAGTTACGCGCGGCAAAGGTCTGTGTTATCGGCGCTGGCGGTCTGGGGGCTCCGTGTCTGATGTATCTGGCGGCAGCGGGAATTGGCACCCTTGGCATCGTCGACGATGACACCGTATCCCTATCCAATTTGCAGCGACAGATCCTCTATACAAGCAGCGATCTTGGCCGATCCAAGGTCGTTTGCGCGGCAGCAGCGCTGGAAAAAATCAATCCCCACACAACCATAATGCCTTATGACCAGCGCATAGACGCGGCCAATGCCAGGGATATATTGGCAAATTATGATCTTGTTGCTGACGGTTGCGATAATTTCGCCACCCGATTTGCGGTAGCGGATGCCTGTGCGGTCCTTGAAATCCCCCTCGTTTCGGCGGCTGTGGGACAATTCGATGGTCAGATCACCACACTCAAGCCTTACTGTGGCAATAATCCGTCCTACCGTGATCTTGTGCCTCAGGTCCCCGCTGCGGGGAGCGTGCCCACTTGTGCGCAGGTTGGCATTTTGGGAGCCCTGACGGGCGTTGTTGGCTCCTTGCAGGCTATGGAAGTTATCAAGCAGGCACTCGGGATCGGATCGGGCCTTGTTGGTCGGCTGCTTTTGTACGACGCCCGCGATATGCGGTTCCAGTACGTCAGCTACGGCAAAGGCAAAAATGCAGGAAGTGATTGAAATCCGTCACCGAAGCGCTTAGATACTGATGTTGCAAATTGAAGACAGGATAAAATTTATGGCCCAGGAAACGCAAATGAGTGAGTGGATCAGGACCGTCGTTGATCAAAATGACGTGGTGTTGTTTATGAAGGGCACGCCGGATTTCCCACAATGTGGTTTTTCCAGTCAGGTTGCACAAATACTCGACTACATGAATTTGGATTATCAGGGCATTAATGTATTGCAATCCGACGATTTGCGCGAGGGCATAAAGGTTTTTTCCGATTGGCCGACGATACCCCAACTCTATATCAAGGGGGAGTTTGTCGGGGGCTGCGATATTGTGCGCGAGATGTTCCAGGCCGGTGAGTTGCAGGATATGCTAAGCCAAAAAGCAATCACCTTTACTAGTCGATTGTGAACTATGCGATTTTGGCTGATTGATTGACTATCCACATGATCCAGATTTTGAACCAAAAAGCCTTGATCCATTTGAGGATAAGGCGGAAGTTGTAGCCTGCGGCTGCAAGGATCGGGTTGATGGCATCGCCTTGTTCATGAGCAAGATAGTTCCGATCCATGCGGTGCCCTGACTTGAGATGACCCATCATACCAAGGGGCCTTGCGTTTGACTCCTGGCCCAGCGTAAAACCGTTGTCTTATCAATACGACACACAAGTCAGCGTGTACACAAAGCCAATACCGCTGGTATCACCGGCTCAATTGCTGCCCGTCGTCTTATCTGGCGTTTGATGGCCGGTGTCACCCTTCGTTTCTGGCCGGCGGTAAAGACCCGAAACTTGTGACTATAGCAAAATGCGTTTAATTGGAATCATGGGCATTTAGTATTTTTCTCGCATTTTGCTATAGATTTCAGGGCGATCAGCTTTATGGCGTTAGCTTTACTCCTGGCAAAATGGGTAAAGCTAACGCCATGCTGATCTAGAGCGTGTCAGGTCTGAATAGAACCATTCTGACGGAGCGATTTTGCGCCAAGATGGGCCTTAAGTCTCGCAGGATATAGTGGGGCTATTTGCAAGAGGCTTAAGGTCCATATTGGTGCAAAAGCGCCCGTCCCTTCGGGTTTCCGATTGGCGCAACGCCCACGCCCAAGCCGCTCTCGAGAGATGGATAAACATCGCTCTTCGATCGCCTTGAACGTGGATCGCCTCGCCAATCGAGAAACAGAATTGATTCTATTAAGACCTGACACGCTCTAGGTAAAATCCGAAGGCTTCGCAGCCCCCACTTTCAGGGCCACGGCAAGGCTCTCCTGCAACAGGGCTTGTATCCTCTCCTCGCCCATCCGCTGACGCCATCGGGTCATTGACGAGCGCTCAAGCGGCAGATCATGGCGAAAGAACTCCTCGCCACACAAATACTGATAATACGGGTTCTCCACAAAGCGGGCGCAGACTTCCTCATCGGAAAGATTGTCGGCATATTTGAGGATATGCAGTCCCGCCATCAGCCGCGTCGAAAGGGGCGGGTGGCCGGCTTTGTCCGTATAGACTGCCTCACATTTATCCGACAGAAATTGCCAATCGATCTTGTCGGCTAAAATCGCCTTCTCGTGGCCCCTATTGATGATCTGATACCAGCGGTATGGGCTTTATTTACACGCCGACTGGTGTACAGCCTTGCTAACACACCTCTTTGACGCTAACCCATGAGTCATTGTCAAGGGCCCTTGGTATGATCCAACCTTGAACGAAACCTATCGAACTGACCGGTTTTAAAAGGTTCTCTTGGTTTCATATCCCTCTCCAAATCACTTGCTTGGCCAGTGAATCACAGAAAAGGACGTTACGCAAATTGCAAGGAAACAAACCACAGGGGTGCAAAATCTTGCAATATCGAAGGCCCGGAAAAGCCTGATAATCAAACAATATCAACGCAATAGAAATTCTTCACAAACGACGAACTCGTTGTAGCACATCGGAAATTGTAGGCCAACCGCAACGAAGCACAGTACGTCCACACAATTGATCATGTTGTAGCACATCGGAAATTGTAGGCCAACCGCAACCAACCGCAGGTACGTTGTTGCACAAAAGCGGTTGTAGCACATCGGAAATTGTAGGCGAGATTGGTCCTGCCGATCCTGGTTCTGGCGTTCGATCCCGATGGCGCCGATGCACAGGTGGACTTCTCTATTAACGGGCATCACCCGGCCCCGCGCCCCTTTATAGCCTTTATACCAAGGGCCCTCGACAGGGGCTCATGATATCAGGGTTGGATTGCGTGGCGTTTGATGAAATCGATATCGGGACTGACACCTAAGCCAGGCCCTGTTGGCACGCTAACGTTTCCGTTCAACGTCTTGACTTGCCCCCGAACGTCCAAGGGCTCGCGTAGCAATTCGTCGCGAAACCGATTGTCCGTCGTGTCGAATTCAAGCATCGGCTCCCAAGGATGCAACCCGCCCGGCAGAGGCGGCATGGCGGCGAGCAGGTGCAGATTCGTCGCCACCGCAATGGCTGATCCCCAGACATGATTGATCACCGGCGTAAAATGCGCATGCGCCAGTGCAAGTATGCGCAGATACTCACTAATTCCGCCGAGCGCGCAGACTTCCGGTTGCGCAATATCAAGCCCGCGACTTTCCAGTAATTGCCGCCATCCCCATCGGTTGAACTCGGCCTCACCGCCTGAAATATTGACCTTCAATCCGGCGCGCAGTTCACGGTAAGCGTCAAGATCCTCGGGCGCTACCGGTTCTTCGAACCAGTAGGCTTGCAATTCCTCAAGAGCCCGTCCAACATAAAATGCGTCGGATGTCGTGTAACAGTGATTGGCGTCGACCATGAACGGAAAATCGTCTCCCACGCCCTCGCGCACAGCCCGGCACAGCACCACATCCGCCTTTGGTCCGAGCCCGACCTTCATCTTGGCAGCGGCAAAACCCATGTCGCGGATGGCGGCGGCCTCGTCGCGAAACCTTGCAATGTGGTCATCCAGGCTTTCGCGCTTCAGCATCATGCCGTAGCCATAGGCCTTGATTTTGTCGCGATAAGTGCCGCCGATCAGCTTGTGGATCGGCAGTCCGGCCACCTTGCCAGCGATGTCCCACAGGGCGATGTCAACGCCGGACAACGCCTGCATTGGCATTCCTTTTTGCCCGTGGTCGCGCAGCAGGTTGTAGGCCTTGTGCCAGATCACGTCTCGATCCAACGGGTCGTCGCCCAGCACCATTGGTTGCAGAACCTTTTCGACAATCGCCTTGTTGGCAATCGCCACATTGCCCGGTCCGAAGCACTCGCCCCAGCCGGTCACACCCTCGTCGGTCCGCACCTCCACCAGATGCGCCGTGCGTTTGGTATAGAACTGTTGTGAATAGCCCAGTTCCTCTGCCAGATCATACTGCAAGACATGGCTTATGACCCCGGTGATCTTCATGCCGCCGCATCCTTATCGAATTGCCTGGTGACAGGCTTGAGCACCGGATAATCGTGCAGGACGAGATGTGAGCCGTCGTCGTGTCCGATTCCTGTTGGTGTGGTATTTGACGCCGATAATCTGCACCGCGCCTTTCGCAAGCCCGATATTGTGGCCCAGCTTTGCCACGGCATAGGCGGAGATCGGCGTATGCGGAAAGGCGTCTCGTGCACTTTCCCGCGCGCGTTGCGCATCATCATCATCATCCATGCCGGCCGCGGCCACGGTTGCGACATACACCTCTTTCGCGGGGCTTGCAACGTCAATGGCGGCTTGGCCGTCGACCAATGCACGGCCTCGATATATTTTTGTCGCAAAGCTCATGACCGGACTCAATCGAACAAACTGGCGATATTGTTTTTGATGCTGTCGCCAACATATAGCGCCAGCGCTTGGATTGTGGATGTCGGATTGACCGCACCGGCGGTCACGAAGATCGAACCATCGACAATAAACAGGTTCTTCACGTCGTGGCTGCGGCCCCACCCATTGACCACCGATGCCTTGGGGTCGTTGCCCATCCGGCAAGTGCCCATCTGATGCCAACCGGCCCGCCACCAGACCTTGTGGTCTTTCCGGCAAAGAAGCTTCCTGGCACCAGCGGCGAGCAGGACCTCTTTCGCCCGCTCTTCACCGTGCCTTAGCATCTTTTTGGTGTTGTCTCCCAAGCGATAATTGATCTTCGGCGCTGCAATGCCATCACTGTCGGTAAGCTCCGGATCAAGTGTCACGCAATTGTGCTCCTCGGGCAGGTCCTCGGACACCACCGTCAGGCCGGCGAGATTGGGATAGATATCGTCCATGATGGCGCGATGTTCAGCACCCCAGGGAATCGGGTTGTCGATCCCGTAGCCACCGAGCGCGTAGGTCATCGGGGTGGTGGAGCGTCCCGAATGCAGCCCGTAGCCGCGAACGAAATCACATTGCGGATCGGTCTCGTAGAACTGCTGGCTGAGGATCGAACATGCCATCGGGCCTTCATGGCCCTTCATGGGTTCGTCGAAGACGCCGGCCACCCCAATCAGCGGGTGGAACATCAGGTTCTTGCCAACCAGGCCCGAGCGGTTGGCGAGACCCTGTGGAAACAGGTCGGACTTTGAGTTCAGCAACAGTCGCGGCGTGCCGACGCCGTTGCAGGCTATAATGATCAGTTCGGCCTTTTGTTCATGCACCTGCCTGTCGGCCCCATGATAGAGCACGCCGCAGGCAAGGCCTGTCTCGGGATTGACGCGGATCTCGCGGACGCGGCTTTCGGTACGCAGTTCAACCCCGGCGTTTTCGAGTATCGGCCAGTAAGTAAAATTGGTGCCGCCCTTTGCGCCCGCCGCACATCCGAGGTCGCAGGTGCCGGCATTGACACATTTCTGCCGCCCATCGTGATCCTGGCTCAGGATTGCCACATCCGAGGGCCACCAGTGCCAACCCAGCTTATTAAATCCCCCGGCTAGCGTCTGTCCGAGCTTGCCGATGGGGATCGCCGGCAGTTCGGGACTGTAATGCGGGTAGGCAGGGTTGCCGCCGAGGCCGGAGACACCGGTATTGCGGTCGTTCATGGCAAAGAACGGCTCGAGTGTTTCATAGTCGACAGGCCAGTCTTGCGCCACACCGTCAAGCGTCCTGGTCTTGAAGTCGGATGGCTTCATCCGCGGCCAGTGACCAAGAAAATTGATGGTCGAGCCGCCAACACCATTCCAGTTCACCGGCGCAATGCAGCTGTCCTCAACATTAATCGGGTAGTCCTGCTTTAGGTTCCTGACATTGGGATCGCAGGAGAATTCGGCATACCGTGCCAGTTCATAGTCCTCGCGACGGCTCGGAAACTCCTGATCCGCAATGCGTGATCCCTGCTCAAGGCAAAGGATACGCATACGCGTCTCAAGCAAAGACCAGGCGACTGCGGCGCCTGAGGCCCCCGCGCCGATAATCAGAACATCAACCGGATCAGAATTGTGCGTCATTGTTCTTGTCGCCGGATCATCTGCGGTAGACCTCGCCGCGATTGCGTACGGGAGCGACCAGGGTCTCCATGAGTTCGTCGTCTTCGCGGGGCACCGGATAGCCGCCGGGATGCACGGGGTGGGCGCCGACGCCAAACAGCGGGCGAATGTCTGAGCGGCTGTAGTAGCCCATATATGTGAGGCGCACGAGCGTAGCGAACGCCTCGCTCTCCTGTTGCTCCACCTGTTTCAGCACCGCCACGCGGTCGGCCGGATCAAGCGCCGCGAACGCCGGGGCTTTGTCCGAAATACACGTCAGCACCGTGTTGACGGCACCGGCCGGGTCCCAGGCATAGGAGGTCGCTTGCGAGAGAAAGTCGGCAACCCCAATCGCCCCGGCCGCCGGTACGCGACCGTCCGTGCTCGCTGGTATCAGTTGATCGAGAACGCAGTCGAGTAGTTCACGTTGTTCGCCGGACCACATGTCCTTCCTCCTATCGTTCGCTGCCAGGCGGCCGTGACAGGGCGTCAATGGCAACGGCCAGCAATAGGATCGCACCGGAAAACATCAGTTTGTCGGCGGCGCTCGCTCCGGAAAGGTCAAGCCCGTTGCCAAGCGAGCCGATTACCAGCGCGCCAAGGATAGCGTTCCATACCGACCCGCGCCCACCAAATAGTGACGTACCGCCGATGACCGCCGCACCGATACTCTCCAGCAGCAGCGTGCCGCCAGCAAATGCGGTATAGGATACTGAGCCGAAGCGCGAAGCACCGAAAATGCCGCCGATGGCCGCCATCAGGCCGACAATGCCGAAGGCGGCGACGCGAACGCGCTTGACATTTATGCCCACTCGCCGGGCGCTTTCCGGGTTGCCACCGACGGCGAAGATTGCACGACCGAACGGAGACGACGTTGTGATCCAGCCCATGAGGGCGGTGATCGCCAGCAAAAGCAGGATCATCAGCGGCAGCGAGCGATAGCTGTTCATCGTCAGGACGGCAGCGAAGACCAACACCGCGAAGAACGCGACTTGACCCCACAAAGAGAAGCTGGAGTCCAGCTCAAGCCCGCGCGTGCGCCGCTGTGCCTGGCGTCGCAGCGCCAGAAACGCCACGGCGATCACCAGCACCGCCGCCAGCACCAGCCCCCAGGCGTCGGGGATGAGTATTCGAGCGATCGAACGAACGAACGGGTCGCCGACATTGAGGTTACCTGTCGGCAAAATCTTCTGCATCAAGCCCTGATAGCCAAGCAGGCCCGCCAGCGTGACGACGAATGACGGTATGCCCACATAAGCGATCAGCAGACCCTGCGCCGCCCCCATGACAATACCGACAAACATCACCATCAGACATGCGACCCAACCGGGAATGCCTGCCAAAACGAGCACGCCGAGAAGAGCGGCGCAGACGCCGGCGGTCGCCGCCGCCGACAAATCGATATCGCCCAGCAGCAGAACAACGGTAATTCCGACAGCCAGCATCGCAATCACAGCTGACTGCATAAACAGGTTGTAGATGTTACGCGGGCTCAGAAAGATGAACCTGATACTGTCTGCTCCCGGATCGCTCCAGTATTCCCACAGTGGCACCGCGAGGCCGAAATAGAGCCATATCGCGGCCAGCGCCAGCAATACCGGCACAAAGGCGCCAAACCGCGTCTGCCGCAGCACGCGCAGGTGATCGACTAACGAGAGATTGGGCTCAGGCTGCATTGTTAGCCCCGTCATCCAGCCCGCGCGTCATGGCGACGACGATTTCATCGGGCGTCGTGTCTTCGGTTCGCCAGGTCGCGACATTGCCGCCATGACGGAGTACGCAAATGCGGTCGGAAATCTCGAAAATGTCGCGCATGTTGTGCGAAATGTAGACGACCGCATGGTTGGTCTGGCGCAGACGCTTGACGACCTCTAGGACCTGCCGGGTCTGGGCAACGCCCAAAGCGGCGGTCGGTTCATCCAGCATCACTACGGAACTTTCGCAACTGACGGCGCGTGCAATGGCAATGGCCTGGCGCTGACCGCCCGACAGTCCGCCGACTGTGGCGCGCACCGATTTCAGCGTCCGCACCTGCAGTCGGTCGATTGCCTTTTGCGCCTTGAGCTCCATCTCCAGATCATCGATCGGCCGCAACAGCCGCGGTAGAAATTTCCAACCCGGCCTTACCGGTTCAGCGCCAAGTGAGAGGTTGGCCGATACGTCGAGATTTTCGCATAGGGCGAGATCCTGGTAGACGACCTGGATGCCCAAATCGGTTGCATCGTGCGGGCTGGCAATTGTGACGCGCTGTCCGCCTAGCCAGAACTCGCCTTCGTCGGCAATGTGGGCGCCGGCCAGGACTTTCATCAGCGTTGATTTGCCGGCCCCATTGTCGCCTACAAGTGCCATAACCTCGCCGCGCGCGACTTCAAAGTCGACACCGCGCAAGGCATGAACGCCTCCGAAACGCTTGTGGATTCCGCGCACACTCAGGTGCGCTAGCGGGGCTGTCTGCCCCACCGGTTCGCTTATAGACATGATCTGTCTGTCTTACTTGCAGAAGTCAGTCGTGGCCGCTTCCCCCTGACAGACCATCTCCCTGGTGATCGACGGGTCATTCTCGATCACATACGCAACGCCCTCAGCGCCGACGGCCGAATAGGAGCCGACCGGTATATAGGCCACCTCGGCGCCAACACCGTTGGTCACCTTTTGCGATGCGAGATCGGAAAAGTCCTCGCCCTTGATCAGCCGGGCCGTGACCTTCGCCGCCGCTGCCGCCATATCGGCGAGGGGACGCCAGCCACATTGAGTCTGCTTGCCAAGCAGCATCAACTGCTGCGCTTGCACGGTGCAGTCTAAGCCAGAAACCGGAACCTTGCCGGCCATGCCCTGTTCTTCCATGGCCGCAATGGCAGCTCCCGCGTTTCCGTCATTGGACGACACCACACCCTGAACGTTGTTGTTCAATTGTGTCAGAGCCTGGTCCATGGAGCGACGCGCAATCGCCGGATCCCATCCCTGGGTCCAGTTCTCATAGCCCATGATGCGTTTACCGGATTTATAAAGCGGCGTAAGCGCCCGCATCTGGCCATTATGGATGACGGCGGCGTTCGGGTCGGTCGGCGAGCCTTTGAGCATAACGAGCGTGTCGCCGTCCTTGGTGTTTTCTATAACATGCATGGCCTGGTCGTAACCCATGCCCTCCAGATCGGCCTGCACCCAAAACGTCGTATTCTTTGAGTTGATCATGCGATCGTAGGCGATAGTCGGAACATTCTCCTCGGCAGCCGTATCGGCGATAATAGCCGAGCTCTCGCCGTCGATCGGTATGACGATCAGGACTTTTGCGCCCTGCGTCAGCGCCTGCTCGGCCTGTCGCTGCTGAACCGATGTGTCATTTCCCGCGTTGAAAACTTCGACTTTCACATCTGGCGCGATTTCTCCCATGGTCTTCACAAAAGCCGCCGCGTCTTGCTGCTCCCAACGCGGGTTCACGTTCTCGGGGAGTAAAAGCGCCACCATGTCGGCGGCATATGCAGATCCCATGCAGGTTAGCGCAAGCGATGCAACGCTTGCAGACAACAGAGCTTTTTTTATTTTTGAATACATCATATCCTCCTGGAGTTGATTCGGTGCTGCCTAGAGCCTTTCAGTTCTTAACTGATACGCTCTAGCACCGGTCTTCTGGTGGTTGATTGCCGTGCGGCATTCATGGTGTCGCGAGACTGTTTGATCGCAACTCGCGATACCGCCACTCACCCAGCCACCATTCCGGGTTCGCGCTTTTGGCGGTGCCAAAATTATCAGGCGGTCCTTTGCTCGCGTCGAAAATACCCTTCAACCGCGCGGGTCAACCGGTCGTCTGCATCGTCAAGCAAGCAAGACATGCTTTTTTCGGCCCGCTTTGGTTTGCGCGCCACAATTGCATTCATAACCTCACGATGAAAGGGAATTGATCCCTCGTTATCGCGAGGGTCTGCGTTGGTCAGTTTGATCGAGCAGATAAGGGCGGAAAAAATCACACCTTCCATGGAATTGAGAATCTCATTGTTGGCGGCGCGTAAAACCGCACGATGAAACTTAGCATCGGCAATGATGAACTCCTCGACGGAGCGCATGTCCTCTTCCATACGGTCGCAGGCGGCACGAACCGCGCAAATCGATTTTTCCGTGCCGTATTTTGCTGCCCATGCGGCAGCCCGCGGCTCCATCATGCGACGGATATCCATTAGCTGGCGCAAAAACTCAGGCCTGGCCTCAACCGACAGGTGCCAGGCCATGACATCGTCGTCGAGAAGTACCCAACTTGCCCTGGGACGGACACGGGTACCGCTACCACGGCGCACTTCAAGCAGCCCCTTGCCGACAAGAAGCTTTACCGCCTCACGGATCACCGATTTGCTGACACCATAGCGGGTGGCCAACTTTAACTCGTCTTCAACCAGGTCATTCTCAAGAATATGACCGGCGACAATCCTGCGTCCGATTTCGCGGCAAACCTGGGTGACAAGGCTTGGTGTGAAGCCATTTGTTTCCTTAAGATCGTAGAACAAGAGCTCGCTCATAAGGTTATTTAAAACATCTGATGTTTCAAAAGTCCAGAACTTTTTGACCGCCTGCCGGTTCCGTGATGCGCAAGGAAATCCAGTCCCTGGGTCTTCCAGAAATGCAGAATATCAATAAAGATCCAATTTTCGGCCAGCTTGTTGCCGTCGCGACGATAGATATCGATTACCCGGAACTCACCCGGCTTTCCCGACTTCCCTGTCGCCGTCCTGCCCATGAAGTCGCCGGTGAGGCGCGCGGTAAAGTTTGGCCAGCCAAAGAAACCGCCATAGTGCCCTTCCGCTATTTTGCAGACATGATTGGTTTTCGACCGCTGCGCAAAAGCAGCCCGGAAGGGGCCGGCGTGCTGCTTGGCATACCGCTCGATTGTGTAGGTCGCGCCGATCCCGGCAGGCCCCCACCAGATCATGTCGTCGTGCCATGTGCGGGCCAGTTCCGCTTCCAGCGGCACGCCCGACTGCCACGTTTCCAGATCGCTGATCATTGCATTGATCAAGGCCAGAGTGGCCACGCCATCGTTTTCCGACTGTGCATCGAATAATAATCCGTCATGGGTCATGGGCCCAGGTTGCACCATGTGAGCGGCGGTCTGTGACGGGAACGGCCGAAGCCCGGTTTGCATCATCAGATGCGGGATGTCGAAATACATCGCCGTTTCGCAAATCTTTCCATTTTCAACCTTGTTGAACTCGCAGTAGCGCAGGAACGCCATCCTGCCAGTGGGCGCAATGCCAAGCCATTCATTGTCCAGCAGTCCCATCAAATGCCCCATGGAAACGACCCAAACGGACTGAAACCCGTCCCTCTCGTTCGCCCCCGCCATGAAAATATCCATACGTCGCTGCATGCGGGACAGGGACCTGCGCAAAGGATGCCAGAAAGTGGCGGCCACCGCCTCAGGTCCGATCAGTTCATTGAAAGGATGAAACCCGCGCCACAGGCAATCAGGAGCCATATAACGCGCCAGAACACTTTCGAGTCTTGCCGGCGCTGCGTCATGCATCGCGGCATAGAGGTCCAGAACCCATTGTTTTTCTGCTTGAAATCCGGTCATGCGACATTCGCCTGTCTATCAATGTGCGTACGTTGTGCATACGTTGTGCATACGTTTGCAAAAATCACTTGCCAAATTGGTATCGCTGAGTCTAGTATTTTTGCAAGCGTATGCAAAATTATGTGTGCATCTACGGGGAGGAGTCGTGATGGCGGAAATTCAACTGCGCAACGTGTCCAAGCGCTGGGGCAGTTTTGTTGGGGTTGATAACTTTGACCTGACGATCGCCGACCAGGAGTTCCTTGTTTTGCTGGGGCCTTCGGGATGCGGCAAAACCACCACGATGCGCATGATTGCGGGGCTTGAAGACCCAACTGAGGGTGACATTGCTATCGACGGCAAAGTGGTCAACGACCTTGAGCCCAAGGACCGCGATGTCGCCATGGTGTTCCAAAGCTATGCGCTTTACCCCAACATGAATGTGTACGACAATATTCGCTTTCCGCTGAAAGTGCGCGGCGTAGACCCGTCCACCCATGATGCAAAGGTGATGCGCGCGTCCGCCATGGTGGAGCTGGATGAATTCCTGCATCGCAAGCCCGCCGAACTTTCAGGAGGTCAGCGCCAGCGCGTGGCTCTTGCCCGTGCCATTGTGCGTGAACCCAATGTGTTTCTGATGGATGAGCCGCTGTCCAATCTGGACGCAAAATTGCGGGTCTCCACCCGTGCTCAGATCAAGAACCTTTCCCACGAACTCGCCGTAACCACAATCTATGTCACCCATGACCAGATCGAGGCGATGACGCTTGCGGACAGGGTTGTGGTTATGGAAAAAGGTATCGTCCAACAGGTGGGTTCGCCCACGGAGATCTATGACCGCCCCGCCAATACTTTTGTGGCCGGTTTCATCGGCAATCCGGCGATGAACCTGATTGCGGGCGCGGTCTCGGGCGGCACGTTCACCGCTCCCAATGTGGAGATCACCGGCCTTGGGGCGCCCGAAGGCGAGTTGATACTGGGCTTTCGTGCCGAGGATGCATCCGTCGTCAAAAAAGATGGCCAGATCAATGCGCCGATCTACACGATGGAACTGCTGGGTGACGCCACCATGGTTACCGTTCGTATCGGCGGCACGCTGGTCAGTGTTCGTACGGAGAAAAACTACCGGGCTGATATCGGCGATTTGGTGTCGATTCATGTGCCTGAGGGCCATTGCCATCTATTTGATGGTCGAACGAAAGCGCGCGTTGGGGACTAGAGCGCCTCATGAACACCCTGAGGAGACACGCTCGGGGACACACCGGATGCATGACTGCAAGATGCATCTGAAACTGGATGAAGCAGGGAGAAGGATATGCTTTTGAAAAAATTGGCCCTTGCGGGGGCCACCGTCGCACTGATGGGCTCATCAGCTTTTGCCGCCGATTGTGGTCCGGCAGGAAAATCCATCCGCGTTCTGGGAAGCGATTTCCCCGCAATCCAGGCGGTCTCCGGCGCCGCCAAGGCAAACTGCGAAGCCAATGCCGGGGCGTTCACCGTGACCCTCAAGGACGATACCCGCGATATCATGAACCAGGCGCTGACGCCGAACCCGGCGGAGTACACGTCCGTCATTGTGGCAAACTCGACACTGACACAGTTAATGAACGACGGCCTTGTTCGTCCCCTGGACGACTATGTTGCAAAATACGGCTCCCATCTGAAGCCGACGCAGCTCATCACCATTGACGGCGAGGTCATGGCTGTGGCCTTCATGGCCAACTCGCAGCACCTGTTTGTACGCAAGGACATTCTTGCGAAGGCCGGTGTCGAGGGCATTCCCTCGACTGTGGATGAAATCGTCGCGGCGGCGGAAAAAATCCGTGCCGCAGGCATCATGGAGCATCCGTTGGTTATGAACATGAAAGTTGGCTGGAACGTCGGTGAGGTGTTCAACCTGTTCTTCTTCGCGCATGGCGGCGAGCTGTTCAAGCCCGGCACTGCCGAGCCCAACGTCAACAATGAGATTGGTGTCGCCGCTCTCAATTCGATCAAGTCGCTGATCGAATACGCGCACCCGGATCACCTGACGCAGGCGTCAAACGAGACGCAAGGCCTGTGGGAAGCCGGAAAAGCGGCCTTGGGCATCATGTGGGGCTCGCGCGGCGGTGCGGTGCTGGACGGTGAAGGAGCTTCCGAAGAGGTTACTTCGAATACCGTGCTGGTTGGGGCCCCGACCGCTGGTGGGGGTTCGATTCCGGCGGCTACCTTGTGGTGGGACGGCTTTACCGTGGCCAAGAACATTCCTGACGAGGACGCAGAAGCCACATTCGCGGCCCTCGCCAGTGCTCTTACGAAGGAAATGGTTGCCGAGCACAATGACGACGCCATCTGGCTGATCGACGGCTACAAGCCGGGTCCGGCCGCAGCCGGCGTTGCGGCAACAGCGGCCGGCGGCGCGAAGCCTTACCCGATGATCCCCTACATCAATCTGATGCACAACGCGCTGGGCACGGAACTGGCGGATTTCTACAAGGGCACCGAAAGCGCGGAAAAGGCGCTGGCGGACGTCGAGGCTGCCTATAGTACCGCTGCAAGGGAAGCGGGATTTTTGAACTAGTCCTTGCCGGGAGAGAGCCCTTCGGGGCTCTCTTATTCCCACAACAGGCGCTGGAATCGAGGCGAGAGCCATGAAACACCGCACATTTTTCTGGTTTATCCTGCCGACATTGTCTGCGATGATTGTTTTCATTGCACTGCCTATTGTCTCGGTCTTCATCCAGTCTCTTTATATTCAGCACGAACAGATACTGGTGGTCACCGAGAACTGCGGGCCCTTTGGCTGCACCGAAGAAACCAAAATCGATACCGAAGCCACGGCAAAATTGCTGGAAGAGCAGCCCCTGGGCCGGTTCAACGGGTTTGCTACTTACACCAACCGGTCGCACCTGGCGTTTGCCGAGGTGGGCGAGGCATGGCGTATGACTGACGGCTTGGGTGACTTCATCGACGCGGTGATGGATCTGCCGTTTTACAAGGCGCTGATTTTTACTCTGACCTACACCCTGGTTGTCACGCCACTGGCCATAATTTTTGGCCTTGCCATCGCCGTTGGGGTCAACAAGCTTCCAGGCCTGCTGAAAGGCCCGTCGATTTTCATTTCGCTCTTGCCCTTCCTGGTGACGCCTCTGGTTGGCTCCCTTCTCCTGTTCTGGATGGTGGATGGCGACGGCATTATCGGTGCGACGATCCAATGGTTGCTCGACGATCCCTCGCTCAGCCTCAAGGCCTCGACGCCGCTGATGTGGATTATGCTTATGGTCTATGGGGTCTGGCACACATTACCGTTCAGCTTCATCACCTTCTATGCCGGGCTGCAGACGGTTCCCAAGGATACCCTGGAAGCCGCGCAAATCGACGGCGCAACGAAGTGGCAGAGCATGCGTCACGTGGTCGTCCCCCATCTGATGCCCCTATTGGCCTTCGTGACACTGATGATGTTGATGGACAATTTCAGAGTTTTTGAGCCGATCATCAGCTTCTCGGCCCAGGCCCACGCAACCACCCTAAGCTCGTTCATTTTCAGTGACCTGCGCGAAGCGGGTAATCCACTGTACGGGTCCGCCGGCGCAACCTCAATGATGACCATTGTCGGTGTCGTCATCCTGCTGACCCCGGTCCTGATCCGCACGTGGCGTGATTTCAACAGGAAGGCGCACTAAAGATGGCAAGCAAAGCAGACTCCCGTGTCACACCGCTGACCATCATGTCTTTTGCACTGGTCGCACTCTGGCTTTTCGTCGCCGCTTTCCCGTTTCTCTGGACCCTGTGGGGCAGCTTCAAGGTACAGTCAGATTTGTTTTCAAAGGCTGATTGGACCCATGCGATCTACGGCGTCAACACGATCCGGGAAACCGGCAGTGCTTTTACCGGCCAGGGTTATTACGGCGCCTGGGTGCAGGAACAGTTTTGGTTCAACTTTAAGAATACGGCGATCGTGGTATTTTTCACGGTCACCATCTCGCTCACTTTCGGGACGCTCGGTGGCTACGCGCTTGCGCGTTCAGGCTTTCGCTATGCATTCTGGATCCTGATGGCGGCGCTGGTTTTCCGAGCCATGCCGCATATCACCCTGGTCTCGGGTTATCTGCTGCCATTCTTCGAGTGGAACATCTGGGGTATTCTGCCGACGACCATCATCGTGCTCGTGGCCATAAACCAGCCGTTCACGCTATGGATGCTGCACTCATTTTTCCTGAACATCCCCAAAGACATGGACGAAAGCGCCATGGTCGATGGCTGCACCCGGTTTCAGGCCTTTCGCCACGTTATCATCCCCGTCATGTGGCCGGGGGTGATCACCACGGGCCTGTTTTCGTTCCTGCTGGCCTATAACGACTTCGCGGTGACCTCGATGCTACTGTCGGGCGAGAACGAGACGATTATCCCTGCTATCGCCAGTTTTCTCGGCACAACGCAGGTTGAAGGCAATGTTATGTTTGCGGTTGCGGCTGTGGTCTCGGCAACAGCGCCGCTCTTTGTGCTCATACTGTTCTTCCAGCGCCAGATTGTGTCCGGACTGACGGCGGGGGCCGTAAAGGGCTGATGTCGGTTCACGATCACAACAAGGCTCTGCTGTTGGATCTCTTTTTCATTGTCAGGTCCGGTTCCCGCTGGGGCGGGGGAAAGAGCGGCAATGGGATCGGCCTCGGCGGTCGCTTCATTGGCCCATTGGTAGCACCCTGGCTGGGTTTTGCGGCAAGGGGTAGGCCGGTCTTCACGCGCTATGCGATGAAATCGGGTTCCGACGCCGATGTTTGTTTTTGCCGCCCGCAATGGCTTAGCCGTATGCGGCAGGAGAATGCGGCATGAAAGGCGCACGTCCGCAACAGGCAGCACTCAGCCACGACACCGATATGTCGAAGACGCAGGAAACCCGTAAAGTGATTGAGGGGATGGTCGACGGTTTGAACGATCATCGCATCGACGATATGGGTCAATTCTTCGCCGACGGATTTTGCTGGAGGGGCAACCAGGGCTGCGGCATCAAGATAGGTCTGAAGGCATTTCAGGACAACTGGCAGCGACCGTTTCAGGCGGCGTTCTCCGACAAGGTATGTATCGATGAGGCCCGTCTGTTCATGGGGGAATGGGCTGCCGCATTCGGACGGCAGGAAGCCATCCACTCCGGTGCATTCATGGGGCTGGCACCTACCGGAAAGAAGGTGGAAATCCGCTACATGGATTTCTGGAAGGTCAAAGACGGCAAGATTACCGATAACTGGGTTATGGTCGATTTCCCCCATGTTCTGGCCCAGTTGGGTGTCGATGTTTTCAACGGAGAAGGGTGGGAAACATTTGACCGTGGCGAAAAAGAACCGCCTCTACCAAAAAAACGAGGATAGGGCGATGGCAATCGCATATTTGAAGCAATCCAAACCGGAAACGGAAAGGGCGGAAGATGACGCCAAAGTCCGCGCCGTGGTGGAACAGACCCTGGCCGATATCGAAAGACGCGGCGATGCGGCTGTGCGCGAACTATCGAAAAAATTCGACAACTACGCTCCAGAGAGCTTTCGCCTGTCGCAAACGGAAATCGATGCGGCCATGCACAAGGTCGCTTCCCGCGACATGCAGGACATCCGTTTCGCACAGGACCAGATTCGCCGGTTTGCTGAGGTACAGCGCGCTTGCCTGACGGATGTCGAAATAGAGACGTTGCCGGGCGTCATTCTTGGTCACAAGAACATCCCGGTGCAGTCCGTGGGTTGCTACGTCCCCGGCGGAAAATTTCCCATGGTGGCTTCTGCCCATATGTCGGTGCTTACCGCTTCCGTTGCCGGCGTACCACGCATCGTTGCTTGCGCGCCTGCGGTAAACGGTGAGCCGCACTCGGCCATCGTCGCGGCGATGCATATGGGAGGCGCGCACGAAATCTATGTGCTGGGCGGCATTCAGGCCGTCGGTGCCATGGCGATCGGTACGCAGACCATTGATCCCGTCCATATGCTGGTGGGGCCGGGCAATGCGTTCGTGGCGGAAGCCAAGCGGCAATTGTTTGGCCGCGTCGGTATCGACCTGTTCGCAGGACCGACGGAAACCATGATCGTCGCGGATGAAACCGTGGATGCCGAATTGTGCGCCACGGATCTGCTGGGCCAGGCCGAGCACGGCTATAACTCGCCGGCCTGCCTGGTCACCAATTCGCGCCGATTGGCTGAGGACACGATGGCCGAGGTCGAGCGGCTGCTGGGCATGCTTCCCACTACGCAAACCGCATCGGCTAGCTGGCGCGACTACGGCGATGTCATTTTGTGCGATACCCATGAAGACATGCTGCAGGTTGCCAATGACATGGCCTATGAGCATGTGCAGGTGATGACGGATCGCAATGACTGGTTTCTGGAAAACATGCATTCCTACGGTGCGCTGTTCCTGGGTCCGCGTACCCATGTGGCAAATGGCGACAAGGTCATTGGTACCAACCATACCCTGCCGACAAAAAAGGCCGGTCGTTACACCGGCGGGCTTTGGGTCGGCAAGTTCCTGAAGACCCATTCCTATCAAAGGGTGATTACGGATGAAGCCGCGGCCATGATTGGTGAATATGGTTCGCGTCTGTGCATGCTTGAGGGCTTTGTCGGTCATGCCGAGCAGTGCAACATCCGTGTACGCCGTTATGGTGGGCGTAACGTGCCGTATGGGGAAGCGGCGGAATGAGCGATGTCCACACCCGCAACAAGCTATCGATCGCGCCATTGCGGGCGGCCATGTACGATTTCGATGAGACCGACGTGCGCGGGGCCCTTGACGCCCTTATTGCGTTTGATGCGGCAATTCATATGCCTTGGCCGCTGGGTAACCTGAAGGGACCACAGGCGCTTTACGAGACTTGCTATGCCCCGCTCTTTGCCGCAATACCGGATCTGGAACGGCGCGACTGGATCGTGATGGGTGGGCGCACGGAACATGGCGGTGACTGGATCGGTTGTGGCGGGCACTATATGGGAACGTTCGTGGCGCCGTGGCTGGACATTCCGCCGACCGGTCACCTTGTGCATATGCGATTCCACGAGTTCTATCGCTTTGAAGACGGACACGTAGTAGAAGTTCACACGCTCTGGGATATTCCCGAAGTCATGATGCAGGCGCACGCCTGGCCAATGGCTCCCTCACTCGGGTTGGAGTTTCACGTCCCCGGGCCCGCGACCCTTGATGGGATTGTGCAGGGTCCGTGGGATGAGGCGCGCGCGCAAGCCTCGTGCGATCATATTGTCGCCATGCTGCATCACATGAAAAAGCATCCCTCTCAAGGTGGCCCGGAGGTTATGCAGATGTCGAAATTCTGGCATGCGAAAATGAACTGGTACGGACCCGCAGGTATCGGCACCGGGCGCGGCATTGCAGGTTTCCGCAACTGGCATCAAATCCCGTTTCTGAACGCAATGCCTGATCGCGGCAAATATGTACACAGCATCAAGTATCATTTCTTCGGTGATGGTGACTATGCCGCGGTAACCGGTTGGCCCAATATGATCCAGACCGTCACCCATGATGGGTGGATGGGCATCGCGCCGTCTGGAAAGCGGATCACCATGTGTTCCCTTGATTTTTGGCGTATTGAGAACGGGTTGATCCGCGAAAACTGGGTGATGGTGGATCTGCTGGATGCCTATCGTCAGTTGGGGGTTGATGTCTTTGCTCGCCTGCGGGAATTCAACAAGGCTCGTGTGCCGGGTTCTATCTCCTTTCCGGTGGGAGATGTTTGACATGATCCCTCTTCCGCGGACTCCAAGCTTTGATCTTTCCGGCAAACGCGCATTGGTCGCCGGCGCATCGTCGGGGATAGGATTGGGCTGTGCAACGGCGTTGGCGGCATATGGAGCGGAAGTCACGCTGGCCGCGCGTTCGGGCAAAAAACTGCGCGCGATTGCCGCCGCCATGGCTGGTAAAAACTGGAACGCCCATGTGCTGGAGTTGGATGTCGCGGATGTGGCGCAAACGACAAAAGCTGTGGGCGCGTGCGCTCCTTTCGACATTCTCGTAAACTCGGCTGGCCTGGCGCGGCATTCTCCTGCCCTTGATACCACGCCAGAGGATTTCGATGCGGTTGCCGATCTGAATATCAGGGGAGCATATTTCCTGACCAGATCCGTGGCCGAAGGCTTGATAAAGGCAGGCCGAACCGGCTCATTGATCAACATTTCCTCGCAAATGGCCCATGTGGGAGGGGTTGACCGCGCGGTTTACGCCGCCACCAAACACGCGGTCGAGGGATTTACCAAGTCGATGGCGATCGAGTGGGGCGGCAGCGGCATTCGCGTCAACACCATATGCCCGACTTTCATTGTCACACCGCTCACCGCGCAGACTCTTAACCGCCCTGAGCGCCGGGCATGGGTTGAAGAAAAAATCAAGCTGGGACGCATCGGCAAAATAGAAGACATCATGGGGGCTGCGGTTTTTCTGGCGTCGGATGCAAGTGCTCTTGTTACAGGTTCAGCCCTTATGGTTGATGGAGGCTGGACAGCGGACTGATGGGAACGGCCAAGGTCACATCTGCACAGGTTGCTGCTCGCGCCGGGGTCAGCCAATCGGCCGTCTCCCGCGTGTTTACGCCCGGCGCGTCCGCTTCACAAAAAACCGCCGAGAAAGTTCGTAAGGCGGCCGCCGAACTTGGCTACCGGCCAAATGTATTGGCACGGGCGATGGTCTTTGGAAAAAGCCGGATCATCGGTGTGGTGGTGGCCTACCTGGAGAACCAGTTCTACCCGGATGTGCTCGAAAAACTCTCTGCCGCGCTGCAACAGCAAGGCTACCACGTGCTGGTTTTTTTGGCCTCCCAGGCCGCGGGAAACATCGACACGGTGGTTGAAGAAATACTCGATTATCAGGTCGACGGGATAATCGCTGCCTCTGTCGCCCTGTCTTCCGATCTCACTGACCGATGCCGCGCGACCGGTGTGCCGATGGTACTTTTCAACCGTTCTCAGGACGATCCGCGCATGTCCGCGGTCACATCGGACAATATTGCCGGCGGGCGAAAGGTGGCCGACTTTCTGCTTGCCGCAGGGCATCGCAGGATCGGTTATATTGCCGGGTGGGAAGGGGCCTCCACGCAGCGGGACCGCGAAATTGGGTTCCTGCAGGGACTTGCAGCCGCGGGCAAAAAACTTCACGCCCGTGAGGTTGGTAATTTCCGCATGGATGAAGCCCACGAAGCGACCATACGCATGTTCGCCACCGATCCTCCCGATGCCGTTTTTGTTGCAAACGATCACATGGCGTTGGCGGTTATGGATACGCTTCGCTTTGCTTTGCAACTGGATGTACCGGGCGATGTTTCCGTGGTGGGCTACGATGACGTTTCCGCCTCAGCATGGCCATCCTATAAACTCACCACAGTACGCCAACCGGCAAACAGAATGGTTGCGGAAACAGTAGAGATCCTGCTGGACAAGATTGAAAACCCGGAGGCCGCCGCCAGACGGGTGGAAATCAACGGCCCCCTGATCTTGCGCCGTTCTGCGCGAATACCCGAAGGATGGAACGAATGAAGGGATTTCAATCGAAGTTTATCGACTTTCCGCACTATATCCTTGGCATTACCAGGGAAATCTGGGAAAACCGCGGCATCGCCGCACTGCATGACTATTACGCACCCGATATCGTTGTGCGATCGCCGGCATCTGTTGTGGTGGGTAATCAAGGTGTGATCGCCGCTACAATGGCGACGCTTGCGGAGTTCCCTGACCGCGCGCTCTACGGCGAAGACGTGATCTGGTCCGGCTCGCCGCAAGAGGGATTGTTCAGTTCCCACCGGATACACTCAACCGCCACTCACACCAATCCGGGCGTCTATGGCGCGCCGACCGGCAACAAGCTGCATTACAGGATCATCGCCGATTGTCACGCCATCAAAAATCAGATTAATGACGAATGGCTCATTCGCGATCAGGGAGCCATCGTCCGCCAACTGGGAAAAGACCCCAAGGGCTATGCCCGCGATCTGATTGCCAAAGAAGGCGGGCCGGAGAATTGTGTGCCTCCCTATACGCCCGCCAATGACATGGAGGGACCTTACAGGGGCAAGGGCAACGATAATGAATGGGGCCAGCGCCATGCCGAAATCCTGACCCGCATCATGGCGGCGGATTTCACGGTGATTTCCTCCCAATATGATCGCGCCGCACAGCTCGAATATCCCGGCGGCGTGCGGGCCCTTTCGTACCAGGGAGCCGATGGTTTCTGGATGAGCCTGCGCGCATCTTTTCCAAACGCCGCGTTCAATATTCATCACGTAATTGGCCGCAACGACCCGATGATGCCGCCCCGTGCGGCACTGCGCTGGACGCTGCATGGCAAGCACGAGGGCTGGGGCGCGTTCGGCGCGCCGACCGGTGCTGATGTTTTTATCCTTGGAGCGTCCCACGCCGAATTCGGTGCGCTGGTCGGCGGCGTGCCGAAGCTCCGCCGCGAATGGACTCTCTATGACGAAACCGCAATCTGGAAACAGATTTTGCTGCAAACAGGTGACCTATGACTCCTCAGGAAATGGAAAATCGAATCGTCCGCTATGGTGACTTGCAACCCTGTCGAACCGCTTTCATCGATGCCCACACGCCGGGATCAGATCAAAAAGAGAATTTTACCATCATCGGTGGTGGCGTTTCCGAAGCGGCAGATCAGCACGTTCACCTCACCATTCCTCATGGGTTCAACATTGGGGCTGCGGGCCAGCCACCGAAATGCCGTAACTCGCTGCATTCCCATCGTACGGCTGAGGTCTTTTTCGTTCTCAAAGGCCGCTGGCGTTTCTTTTGGGGACGTTGGGGGGATGCCGGTGAAGTTGTTATGGAGGAAGGTGATATCTTTAATATTCCAACTGGAATGTTCCGCGGATTTGAGAATATCGGTAACGACTATGGAATGATCATGGCGATCCTCGGCGGCGACGATGCCGGTGGTGGTGTTATCTGGGCGCCCCAAGTGATCGAGGAGGCTGGGAAACACGGCCTGGTACTTTCCGAAAGTGGCCGACTGTATGACACGAAAAAAGGTGAAACCTTGCCGGACGGCGAAAAGCCCATGCCGCTACTTTCAGATGAGGAGTTGAAGGCATTTGCCGAGCCCAGCAGCATGCAAGTGGTAGGGGGCTATGTGCGGCGATACTGGGATATGGTTGCCATTTCCGACAAAAATCCGGCCAAGGTGATCGGCGAGACGGGCATCATCCGCGACAAACCCGGATTTGAAGTGGATTTTATTTCCCGCAAATCAGCAACGGATAAAATGCAAAGCCATGATAAGCCGTGCGTACTGATGCCGGTCAAAGGTCACTGGCGCATCGCCTGGGACGGTGGCGTAGCCACTTTGGCACCCGGCGATACCATGAGCGTTCCGGAGAAACTCAGCTATAGCGCTATTCCATCAATGACCGGCGAGGCGGCGCTTTACCGGATCGTCGGAACCGATGATCCCGCCGGCCTGACGTGGACTGGCCATTGAGGAGAAAGTAAATGAAACCCATTGCTGTTACCCATGTAGGTTCACTTCCGCGTACCCAGAAAGTCGTGGATTTCATTTTCGCCAGAGAACGCGAGGAGCCATACGACGGGGCGGAATTCGATGCGGCGATGACCGAGGCGGTTGACAAAACGGTGCGCAAGCAGGTCGATGCCGGCGTCGATATCGTTTCCGACGGCGAGACATCGAAAATCTCCTACGCAACCTATGTGAAGGATCGCTACACCGGCTTTTCCGGCGACAGTCCACGCAACGCACCGGCGGACCTGAAACTGTTTCCATCGTTTCTCGAACGCCTCGCCAACGAGGGCGGTACGCCGCAATACGCACGCCCGATGTGTACAGGTGCAGTAAAGTCCAAAGGTCAGGGCGAATTGCAAAAAGATATCGCCAACCTCAAGACCGCAATGGAGAAACACGGCGTCGAGCGCGGCTTCATGAACGCGGCGTCGCCCGGTGTCATTTCACTGTTTTTGCAAAACGATCACTACCCAACGCGCGATGCGTATCTCGCCGCCTTGGCCGACGCCATGCGTGAGGAGTACGAAACGATCGTTGCAGCCGGGCTTGATCTGCAACTTGATTGCCCGGATCTGGCCCTGTCGCGGCACATGCTGTTCACCGAACTGTCCGATGAGGCGTTCATCAAGGTGGCGGCAAGTCACGTTGAAGCCCTCAACCATGCGCTCGCCAATATTCCTGCTGATAAGGTCCGCATTCATATCTGCTGGGGGAATTACGAAGGCCCGCATGTCTGCGATATCCCCATGGCGAAGATGTTCGACACGCTCATGTCGGCAAGGGCGCGCTACACTTTGTTCGAAACATCAAACCCGCGTCACGGCCACGAGTGGACGGTGTTCCGCGACCGTAAATCTGATATTCCGGATGACAAGGTTCTGGTGCCCGGCGTTATCGATACAACGACGAACTTTGTTGAGCACCCTGAACTTGTCGCCGAGCGCATTGGCCGGTTTGTGGATATTGTCGGTGCGCACCGGGTGATCGCGGGTTCGGACTGCGGGTTCGGAACTTTTGCAGGCTTTGGCGCTGTCGATCCTGACATTGCCTTTGCCAAGCTGAAAGCTTTGCGCCAAGGCGCAGACATCGCCGCCGCCCGGATCTGATCCGTGGTTCCCGAGACACTTCTCCTGCTGCCGGGCATGATGTGCGATGAGCGGCTTTTCGCGCCACAGATACAGGCATTCAATCAGGCATACAACGTACTTGTGCCGCAACGGGTTGAGCCGTCAATTGCAGACGTGGCGCACTGGGTGTTGGCGAGCGCGCCTGACGGACCCCTCAATGTTGTGGGCCTGTCCATGGGAGGTATCGTCGCCATGGCAATGATCGCTATTGCACCGGAGCGGATTGCGCGGCTTGCGCTACTGGACACCAACCATCACGCCGATGCTCCGGGCAATTTCGAAATCCGCAACCGGCAAATCGCTGAAGTGCGTTCGGGCAAGCTGCGTGATGTGATCGTCGACGAGATGAAGCCCGTTTATCTGGCCAAGGAAAACAGAAACAATCAGGCACTGCTTGACCTGCTGGTGGCCATGGCAATGGACGTGGGGGCGGAGGCCTTTGTTTCCCAATCTATTGCCCTACGCGACAGGCCCGATCACGGTTCGGCACTGCGGCAGTATCAGGGTCCGGCGCTCGTTCTTTGTGGCGAAGAGGATCAGCTTTGCCCTCCTCACCGTCATGCAGAAATGGCAAGTATTCTGCCCGATGCAACACGGGTATGCGTGCCCGGTGCGGGTCACATCTCCACACTCGAGAACCCTGAGGCGGTAAACTCTGCACTGCGTGATTGGCTACAAAGGAAACCCGTAAATGTGGAACGTGGAGATCATACCTGACCTGACGAACTTGAGCCGTCGGTCGATGCACCAACGTTGTGCCATGCCGTTGGCGGTGCGCCAGCGCTCAGTCGGGTTAATACCAAGGGGCCTTGGCAAGGGCTCATGATCAGACGAATGGCCACCTATACCCGATAAATTTACCAGGGAAAACCTCTTAACGTTACGCATCTAGATCAGCTTGGCGTTAGCTTTACCCATTTTGCTATAGCGTCAAAGCGGTGTGTTGCGCATTTTATACCAAGGGTCCTTAACAATGACTCATGGCTTAGCGTCAAAGAGGTATGTTATCAAGGCAGTACACCAGTCGGCGTGTCTATAAAGCCAATACCGCTGGTATTAGAAGGATTACAAAGGCGCTATTTAATCAATATTTAACTGAATTTATTTCAAATATAAAAAGCATTGTGGGGATCCGAACAGAACTTCGTGATTTAAACCCGGCCATACCCGTCGCAAGTTGCTGGAAACGTCCATTGGCGACCTGGCCGGCGCGCTCCCGCAAAAGGAGGGTTGAGGATGCGAAACAGAAAACATGGCCTGAAATGGCTGTATTGCGGGGCGGCTTTTTGCGCCATGTCTGTCCTTGCCGCGTGCGAAACGGTTGAGTTTGGCGACGACGGCGCGGTTTCCAAGTCGACGCCCGCAAACACGCCCGCAAACACGCCCGCCAAGATCGCCAAAAGACAATCGGGAAAGGCAAGTCCACGGAAAACGTCGGCACCGACCGCACAAAAACAGCCAAGCCAGCCAGGGCAGCCGGGTCAGCCTGGCAACGGTCAGCCCAGCAACGGGCAGCCCGGCAATACCGGCGGCAGTAGCAATCCCGGCAACGGTCAGCCCGGCAATACCGGCGGCAGCCAGCCAGGGCAGCCGGGGCAGCCGGGTCAGCCCGGCAACGGTCAGCCCGGCAACGGTCAGCCCGGCAATACCGGCGGCAGTCAGCCGGGGCAACCGGGTCAGCCGGGGCAACCGGGGCAATCACGGCAAAACCAGGTCCCTTCTCAGGGCGATCCCCAAAAAGGATCGCAGCAGGCTCAGCCGACGCCAGAACGTAAAAAGGCGTTCTGGAAAAATACACAGAAAAATGCAGCTGAATACATGAGATCGGGGATTTTTTCGCGCACCAATGCCAAGGACGGCCTGCCACCAGGCAAAGTCGGCGGCGATGGGGTTGTGATCGGTATTATTGATGACGGCATCGACTTCACCCACCCGGAGTTAAAGGATGCAAGGGCTAAGATAAATCCCAACCCGGCGCCAAGAAAAAGCACAACCGATGGCTTCCAGCGTCATGGCACACCCATTGCCGGCATTATCGCTGCAAAACGCGATGGCTATGGCATGCACGGTGTTGCCCCCTTTGCCAAACTCCTTGATCTGTCCGTGAAAGATAAAATAAACTTTACGCAAAAGTCTTATATGCTGCTGGCGGCGGCAGGTCTTGATCCTGATCAAAAAGATCCACAAGATCAGACAAAGCACAAAAAGATCACTCCCGGATCGAGGCATAAATACGCTTGGGCCAAAGCGGATATCGTCAATATGAGCTTTCATTCTATTCCGGCGGATAATACGCAACAAGCAAAAGATGATGCCACCGTTCACTGGATAAAATTCATGCAGGAAGCTGCGGCAAACGGCCTTTTGATGACACTCTCTCTGGGAAACTGGGAAAAAAGCAAAAACCATGCAGACAAGGCATGGGAGACGCCTAAAGCGCCGGCCAGCCATGTTGCTGAAGATGGCATCAGGGGATACGCGATCGCCGTCGGCAACCTGGATAAGCCCAACAACCAACTTGTATGGGCCAATAAAGACGACTTCAAGAGCCATCATTGTGGTGAGAAAATCAAGTATTTTTGTATCTTTGCCCCGGGAATGAATGCCTATACGACCAGGTACCGGCAAAGCTATCAGGACAAGCATCAAGACAACTATGGGTATTTTAAGGGAACATCCTACGCCGCGCCGGTTGTCGCGGGATATCTGGCCAATCTCATGTCCGCCTTTCCCTCACGCAAAGGGCAAAAATGGGGCCGCGATGGTGTCTACAAGGACGCCAACTGGTATGTGGCCCGCCTGCTCTCCACGGCAAAGGATCTGGGCGTTCAGGGCGTCGACAAAGTCTATGGTGTGGGCGCCGTTGATGGTACAGCAGCGCTTACACCACAGGGCACAACATCAGCCGTCACGTCCAGTGGCCACTTTACCATGGCGCAAACGCAAGCCATCGGCGATATGCGCCTGGGCCCAGGCATGACCAATTTGGGCCAGGCCGCGGCCCTCAACCAGGTCCTCGTCTATGACGAACACCGCGCCCCCTTTTTGATGAACCTGCAAGGGCGCGTCGCCCGCACACAACCCTCGTCATCGTCCTATATCGCCGACTTCGTACAGCGCCTGAGCGCTCTTGATGCGGAACCGGCCATCGCAAAACAACCCATCGTTGCCGGTATGGACATGGCCTTCGGCTTTACCCTCTCGCAACACCAGGGGCTTGGCAAGGCCTATGACACCGCCAGCCTGTTCGATACCGCCGAGACCCCCATCGCCCTGGCGGCGACCACCGATCCGCTTGCCTTTTCCATGGGCAGGCGTAGCGCCATGGGGGCGGCGGTCTCGTTGTCCGATACGATGAGCCTCTCCTTTAGCGCCTCCAGCAACCGCAAGCCCGATGCAAGCCCCGATCCGTCCGATGCGACGTTCTTTCTGACGCAAAGCGAGCCGCATGCCTATCGCGTCAAGCTCCTGGGCCGCCTGGGCTTGAACTATGAGGGAAAATACGGAGCTTTCCAGTTGCAATCGGGCATCCTGCACGAAAAGAAGGGGCTGTTCGATACCACCGGCAGCGATGCGCTGGCCTTTGCCAAGGACGCCCAGGCCAGCTATGTGCAATTGGGGGCGCGCATTCCGCTTACCGATCGCATCGCTCTGCTGGGCAGCTATACCCAGGGCTGGGCGGCGGTCGATGAGGCGGGCGAGAGCATGTGGCGTGGCCATGGGGACATGCGCTTTAACGCCTTTACCTTAGGGGCCCGCTATAAGGGACTGTTCGATACCACCGACAAGCTGAGTTTTACCGCTGGCCAGCCGTTGCGGCTGACTTCGGGCTCGGTCTATCTGCGCAAGGCGCCAGGCGAGAGCAATGGGGCGGCCTATCTGGTTGACGCGCCGGTTGATTTATCGCCCAAGGATCGCGAGTTGATGTTTCAACTGGCGTATCAGGTGGACATTGCCCGGCGTGCGCGCCTGTCCCTGGGAGGTTATTATCGCATCAATCCGGGCCACGACAGGCACCAGCCCGACGCGTTCGGCATCGGCACCAAATTCTCCATGCGCTTTTAGAGCAACGCACCGGTTGCACGCAGGCCAGGCAAATTTCAGGTTCAACCTTCCTAGAGCGTGTCAGGTCTTAATAGAACCATTCTGCCAAAAAGTACTTGGGCGATTTTGCGCCAAGATGGGCCTTAATACCAAGGGTCTTTGACAAGGGCCCATGCATTAGCGTCAAAGAGGTGTGTTATCAAGGCAGTACACCAGTCGGCGTGTCCATAAAGCCCATACCGCTGGTATAGTCTCGCAGGATATAGGGGGGCTATTTGCAAGAGGCTTAAGGTCCATATGAGATCAGCATGGGGTTAGCTGTACCCATTTTGTGAGCGGTAAAGCTAACCCCATAAAGCTGGTCGCCCTCTAAATCTATAGCAAAAGCACCCCTTCGGGTTTCCGATTGACGAGGCGATCCACGCCCAAGCCGCTCTTGAGAGATGGATAAACATCGCTCTTCGATCGCCTTGAGCTTGGGAATCGCCTCGCCAATCGAGAAACAGAATTGATTCTATTAAGACCTGATACGCTCTAGATCAGCATGGGTTTAGGTGTACCCGTTTTGCCAGGGGTGCAGCTAACCCCATAAAGCTGATCGCCCTCAAATCTATGGCAAAATGCGACAAGAATACGCAAAAGCCCCATGAGCCCCATTAAACCCATAAGGTGGGATCACGCCCGATCAATATAGCAAAGCGCCTTAATTTTGATACGCTGCGCGGTTACTTCTCTCAACGAGCCTTGAGCATAACAACCTGATCTTTCGCAGAAGCCCCCTCAGCGTCGGTCGCTACTTGTTCCTGAAAATATGATCAGATTTCAGTCGCCAGGTTATATCGTTTATGTTTATGAGTGAGACGGATTAAACCCCTACCAGCTCGCGCCGGTAGGGGTTTAAAACTTCGATTTTTGCTTAACCAACTGCTCCCCTTCTCCAACTGATCCTAAAGTACTCTTTCATATGTGATTGGTAGGGGGAGTGGGCCGGCGATCCGGGGTTAATAGAGATGTCGATTTGGCTAACCCGAACGAATCACAAACCACTGAAATCACTCAACTTAATTCTCGGCTAGGCTCTAGAAGAAAAAATTGTCATCTTTATCGAACTTGGAGCCGCTATCTTTACTATCTTCAGAAATTTCTTCATGCCTACGCTTATTGCCAGAATCTTCATCATCCTCTTCATCCTCTTCTTCCTTGTTCTCCTCACTTTTATCTTCGTCATCTCCTCCGCTATCATCCTCTTCTTCCTTGTTCTCCTCACTTTTATCTTCGTCATCTCCTTCGTTATCATCCTCCCTTTCCCCGTCGGTCTCACTCTTATCTTCGTCGTCCCGTTTTCTCTCATCCTCCCTTCCCTCGTCGTTTCCGCCGTCAATGTCGTCTTCCGCTTCCGCCGCAGCCTTTCTTTGCTCTTCAGCTTCTTCCTTCAACGCTTTACTTCTTTCAAGATATTCCTTTTTAGTAATGATACCATTATTGAATTTATACGATAACTCTGCTTGATCTACTTGACTTTGATAAAATGTCTGAAGCATCAAATAACGCTCCATTGAAATTTTACCTGCGGCAAACTCAGAATTGATTTTATCCAATTCCTTTTTCCATAAATTAAGTTTATCATCAAGTTCAGAATCGTTGGTAAGGTCAATATCTTCAACAGTTTCTTCGTGACAAAAGCAAACTTTTACATAGAAGTATATAGACACTATCTCTTTATTCGAAAAAAAATCTGACCGGTGAAATGATGATCTCATGCAGCCAACGAATACAGTCACACCAGCGTGAAGATATCTTTGTTTAACTACTATTTCTTGATCAACACTAGTTTTGCCTCCAAATGAATCAAGAACACTTTTAATCAAATCCTTTACGTATAGGGCGGCAATTGAGATTAACCTCTCCTTCGCACTTCCTTTAATTGTTGATAGAATACTTTGAGCCTTTTTGTCAATTGAAGTATTCTTTATCTTTTCCGACGATGCATCTGAAGGATCTAAAAATAACATATCATATATTTTATCGATGTATGTTGAAATACGCTCGAGAGAATATTCCGACATTTGCTTTACATCAATAGCGTTTGTTTCGGTTAAAGTGAAGGCTTTCCTTCCATTCTTTTTATATCTATCATCTATCATCTGGTGGACAGATTTTTTAATTTTTTTGCTTTCTCTTTCTGCATCGGTAGAGATTTGTTTTAGAAATTTTTTAAACTCCGCGTTGGTTCGCGATAGATCTTTAATTGTCGGTGAATGTCCCATAATATTTCTCCAATATTGATAAAATAAAAAATTTAAATTTTAGTTAGTCATTAATCTCAAAAGTTATTTTTTCAAATATTTTTCTCATTCCAGCATCATACAATTTGTTATTTACACTTACTCCCTTTTTAGTTAGAAAAACATATGAGTAACTTTTTTCGGAAATCTGCAAGGCATCAAACTTGTCTTTTATTTCCAAAAAACCATTGTAAGATTTTGCTATAGATGATATTACCCCCATGCTTGTTGATATAGAAAATGATAAATCGCATCTAGTTTTTCTAGAAACATTGGTTTTGACTGTAAACCAGTCATGATATACCTGTTCGTTACTCCATATATAGCTTAAATATTTCTCGTATATCAAATCTTTAGAATCTTCTGGAACAACTGTAGTTTTGTCTATAGCATTTCTTATCATCATTAATATAACGGGGCGCAACTCAAGAGTGACGGTTAGACGTAACTTAGATGCTTTATCCAATGGAATGCCGCTTTTATTATGTATCTCATCAAGAAGATCCGTAACTTCTTTCATATACTTTGTAGTATACGTTCTTTCTGAAATACCTACTGGAGAGTCAAACAATTCTCCTATTTCTGTGGAAATTCTTTCGCGCACAGTGGAGAAACTATACTTAGCGCCTTTATTAACTTTCGAAAAACTGATTTTTGGCTCTATTTCTACAAACTCAGGAGCGGAATTATAGTTTTTGTTGCCAAGCTTCATCTCAATCTTTGACGTTTTTGCTTCATTCATTACGTTAAAAGTCAACGTAGCAGTTGGCCTATGGTTCTTTTTCTTCACTGTCATGGAGATTTTCGGATTATCTTTTCTATATAACTCGTTTATATCCAATTCCGCAACTTTGTGCCGCAGCTTTGCACTGACGCTCCCACTCGCCGTACCTAGCTTCAAACGGGAGGCAGCGACCTTGCCTTCACCGGTAGTTTCTGCTGCTAGATAGTTATCTATCGTTACAGTGGTAAAGTCTCTCGGAGTGTATAAATAGTCCCGAGTAGTCGCGATATCTGTTCCAGCGGTAAAGAAGCGAATAAGTAACTGCAACGCCTGATCTGTGCTGACTTCCGACGCCTTCCAAGTCATAGACTTATTTTTTTTGCCCCCAACGGAAGCGCTACCTGAAAGACCAACTTTCTCTTGAAACTTAGCGCCTCCTGAGAGAAGTGCGCTCAACTTTTTGCTGATTTCATGCTGGAATGAAAATGTGTATAGTTTACCGCTCCTTTCGTCAGAAGAATTCGGTGATGTTCGCTCAAGGGATATCATCGATTTGGCCAGCCTCTCTCCCTTAACGGTAGCAGAAACAGGTGATACACCTTTAACGAGGCTTGTTGGTGATAATCCTGCCTTAAAAATATATTCATCCTCGAACGCAATTTTGTCCCCTTCTCCCATGGATTCAATAATTTTTGTAAAATTATTTCTCCATTGATCCAGTACTTCTGTTTTTTCGTGATCGGTAAGCTTTCTCAGATCTTTGGAGTTTTTTCCAATGTATTCGAGATCGAACAATTTACCTCCTATGAAACGAGAACCGAGGCAGTTCGCTACGAATGATATTTCTCCAATAGAATTATCGAGATAGGCACGCATGTAGTCAATTTTATTAGTTATTGGAATGCTTTCCGACTCATACTCTATATTTTCTATTAAAGGTTTTTTATCTTCTTTTTTATCCTTCTTGCTACCTATTTTTTTTATAGATTTTTTAATATTTTCTTTATCACTATTAATTTCATTGTAAGCCATTAATAGCAAACTATCAATACTATCTATTAAACTATATTTCTGACCACCAACAACATAAGAATAGTTTAATTTAAAATATAAACTTAATGCATTTTTAATGCCAACAATAACAGTATTACCAATTGTTGCTTCTTCAATTCTTGAGTATAATTCCTTATAATCTCCCAAGTCAACAGTATTATCGCTGCCTGGTTTAATCAATTTTACCTCATCGTCTTTTTTTTTCCCGCCACCTAGGAAACCCTTATGCTTACTGAATTTTGTCATTATAACACCTATAAATTGTTTAATAGCGTAGAGTGAAAAAATATATTATGTGAATTTTCGCAATCGCACATCAGGAGTATGTACGAACATGTTTATACAATCCTAATTACATTGTCAAGGTTTTTTTTCCTAAAAAGGAAAAAAAACCTATTTAGGTTGAATATTGACACTACAAATTGGCTTTGCTCATTTCCGACAGATTATACTAGCGGTTATGTGCTATAACCGATGTGTGTCAATGGCGCATTCCGATTGAGATGATGGTGCGCGGCTCTGCAATGAGTTGGAGACGTCTATTTACGACCTGGCCAGCCCGCTCCCCCTGCCTAACCACCAATAAAAGGGTATCCTAGCAGTGTGTCGGATTTAGACGGTGGTTATTCGTTAAGTTTGCATACAGGCTTTTTTGCATTTGTGCTAGATCAACATGGGGTTAGCTGCACCCATTTTGTGAGCGGTAATACCAGCGGTATGGGCTTTATGGACACGCCGGCTGGTGTACTGCCTTGATAACACAACGCTGTGACGCTAAGGCATGAGTCATTGGCAAGAGCCCTTGGTATATGCCAGCGGTATGGGCTTTATGGACACGCCGGCTGGTATCCTGCCTTGATAACACAACGCTGTGACGCTAAGGCATGAGTCATTGGCAAGAGCCCTTGGTATATGCCAGCGGTATGGGCTTTATGGACACGCCGGCTGGTATCCTGCCTTGATAACACAACGCTGTGACGCTAAGGCATGAGTCATTGGCAAGGGCCCTTGGTATAAAGCCAACCCCATAAAGCTGATCGCCCTCTAAATCTATAACCAGATACGACAAGAATACGGGAAAGCCCCATGAGCCCCATTAAACCCATAAGGTGGGATCACGCCCAATCAATATTATGATGCTGGCCCTTGCCGCGCGATGCATCAAAGAGGGAATGGTTGGTCATCGCCAGCAATCGCGAGCCCAAACGCGCTTTACGTCAATACGTTAAGAGATGGGCCAGCGAGTGCTTGTTTGGCGACACCAAACCCGGGGCCTCAGCATCGAAGATACCCGCATCACCAACTTGCAAAAACTTGACCTACGGTTGGCCATAACCGCATTGACCATGGGTTGGACCCACCACTGTGCCACCCAAACCATGGGGCATGCCGCGATCAAACAAGAGGGCCATGGATACCAGGAAAAATCATGCTTTGGAACCGGCCTTGACCAACTCGGACGATGTATCATCTACCAGCCTGAAACGGCTGCACTGGCATGGATAATACCAGCGGTATGGGCTTTATGGACACGCCGGCTGGTGTACTGCCTTGATAACACAACGCTGTGACGCTAAGGCATGAGTCATTGGCAAGGGTCCTTGGTATATACCAGCGGTATGGGCTTTATGGACACGCCGGCTGGTGTACTGCCTTGATAACACAACGCTGTGACGCCAATCCATGAGTCATTGTTAAAGACCCTTGGTATAAAGCTCTGGTTAAAGAAAAAATCAACCCGCGAATCCAGCAGAGACGCGTGGTGTGGTGCGGTGTGGTGTGGTGTGGTGTGGTGTGGTGCGGTGTGATGTGGTGCGGTGCGGTGCGGTGTGGTGTGGTGTGGTGCGATGTGGTGTGGTGTGGTGTGGTGCGGTGTGGTGTGGTGTGGTGCGGTGTGGTGCGGTGCGGTGTGGTGTGGTGTGGTGTGGTGTGGTACCGCGCCAACATATTCATTGACTCCCCGTTAACATTGTTGTTAGTTCGGTAAGTGATCGAACTATTGGGGATGCTGTGACGCGCCAGACAAATATTTCAAGACGCATGTCCCAAAGCGCGGTTGTTCAGACGATCGTTAACTTTGGACCGGTTTCCCGGGCAAGTGTTTCGAAAAGCACAGGGCTCTCCAAGCAAACCGTGTCGGAGATTGTTGCAAAACTTGAAAATGAAGGATGGGTTCGAACCGTCGGACTGACCAAGGGCCACGTGGGACGCAGAGCTGTCGTCTACGAAATTCTCCCCACCGCGGCAACAATAGCCAGTGTCGATTTAGGCGGAACAAAGGTTCGCGTGGCGCTTTGCGACCTGACTGGCGCCATTTTATCTGAACGTACGGAAATGACGGATACATCAGGCGGCAAGAGCGTCGTGACACAGATTGCACGGCTGGTTCACGAAACGGCGTCCTCCCATAATTCTTCCCTTGATGACTTGCATATCGCGGTGGTTGGCGTACCAGGCGCGCCGGATCCGACGAGTGGGGCAATCAGGTTGGCTCCCAACATTAGAGGCCTAGATAGCGTCGACTTTGTTGGAAACTTGCGCGACTTGCTTGATGTCGAGGTCTTTGTTGAAAATGACGTCAACCTCGCCGCACTCGGCGAACACTGGATGGGCAATTGGGGGGGAGACGACAATCTTGTCTATATATCGATCGGTACCGGTATTGGCGCGGGAATTGTTCTAGGCGGCAACCTCTTGCGGGGGCGTTTTGGGGCCGCCGGCGAGATCGGCTTTCTGCCCTTTGGCGCCGATCCATTCGAAGCCGAAAGCCTGAAGGTTGGTGCCCTGGAACGGGTATCGGCGACAAGTGCGATTGTTGCGCATTATCAGGCGCGCACGCACCAGAAAAAAGAGGTTCCGGAAATCTTTGCAGCCGCCACCCAGGCAGACGAAGCGGCGTTGCATACGCTTGATGCGATTGCCCGAGAGATCGCCCGGGTTGTGGTCGCCATTGTTGCGGTCGTGGACCCGTCTATAATCGTGATTGGCGGATCAATCGGATCGCGAGATGAGTTGTTTGCACGGGTTCTTGAATACGCGTCGCGCTGTTATCCCCGAAAAATTGACATCAAGAAGACGCGGCTTGGCGACCATGCGGCCTTGGCCGGCGGCGTAGCGATAGCCCTTTCCCATCTCCACATGTCGCTGTTTGCCGAAGGCCAAAAGGGCGCGGAAATTGCAGTTCCTCCTCCCCCAATTGAAAACTTCAAGGTGGGCGCGGCATGAGTCCAGAACGTCTTTTTCAAGAGCTCGCTAGTGCGCAAGACACCGGTGCCGATCTTGCGCTTCTTCACAACGCGCTTGCGATTGAAAGCATCACCGGAAACGAAACCCCGTTTGCCCGGTTTCTGGGCGGGGAGCTGGAAAAGTTGGGCTTGACCGCTTCCTACGGGGAGTTCCAGAGCGGGCGCGAAAACGTTTGGGCCAGCCGTGATGGTGCCCAACAAAGCCCACACCTGATGTTTGTTGGCCATACGGACACGGTTCATGTACGCGGCTGGAAAGAGTACTGGAATGACGACGCCCGAGCCGATGCTTTCGCCGGTGCCTATATTGATGACCACATCTGGGGACGCGGCGCAAGCGATCTGAAAGGCGGAATTTGCGCGGCTATTGCCGGGCTGCGGCTTGTGCAGTTGGCCGGCCACGAACTTCGGGGGCGCATTACGTTTGCCTTTGTTGGCGATGAGGAAAGCGGCGAACCCGGAACCGGCGTCAGTGCCGGCGCCAAGGATCTGGTGCGCCGCATCAATTCCGATCAGATTGCCAAGCCTGATTTTGCTGTCTATGTCGAGCCGACCAATCTGAACATTTACACGGCGCAGATCGGTTTCTTTATTGCCGATATCACCGTCACCGGCCAGTCCGCCTACTTTGGCAGGCCAGAACTGGGGATTGACGCGCTTAAGGCAACCCATGAAATTCTCTCTCGAATCTGGATCCATGAGGCAGAACTCGATGCTGGCCCCGCGCATGAACTGGTAGGCGCGTCTTCCATTCTCGTCACCGGGATCGTAGGCGGCGGCTATATTGCCGTCCCAGGCGAGTGCAAGCTTTCCCTGATCCGCACGCTGCGGCCGGGCGAAATCTTGGATGATGCGGTCAAGTGTTTCGAAGACGCCATTGCATCGGCTGACTTAGGGGAGGGTATCTCGGTTTCGATCAATTATCCTGCCGGGCGAGATCATCCCCACGGGGGCTCCCCGGTGGAAATTTCTCCTCGGGACGCATCCGCCCAACTTTTACGGGATTGCGTTCGGCGCGCGCGGCCTGAGGCAGGAGCGATAAAGGGGGCACCGTATTGGTCAGAATCACCGTTTTTCATTAACGAGGTTGGTTGTCCCACCGTCTATTGTGCACCGGGCGATATTGCCGTGGCGCATACCTTTGAAGAGCGCATCAATGCCAACGAGTATCTCGCGGCCATTCGTGGCTTTGCACTTTTTATCGCGACCTTTTGCGGCCTCAACCCCAATCCAACCAGCCAGCTTTAGGAGGAAAACATGAACCATCTCAAGACGGGTATCGCGGCTGTCGCACTTGCGGTTACAATGACCTCAACAGCGGCACAAACCATCGGTCCGAACGGCGAGACCGCCACACCAACATCGGCAGTGGTTGTTCGTGACGATCAAGTCGCCACAGTGCGCGCTCGTAACTACAAAGCCGCCCTGTTGTGGCACGATCAATCGGATTTTGTAAACGCGGTTACCACCGGTGCCAGTGATGAATTTGGGCGCCTGGGAATAGAGGTCGTGGTTGTAACGAGTGCAGGGTTTGATGCCGCCAAACAGCGCAGCGATATTGAAACCGCACTGGCAAAGGAGCCAAGCCTTATTCTCTCGCTTCCCCTTGATCCGGTGACTTCAGCCGCGGCCTTTAAGCAAGCCAGGGACGCGGGTGTGGCGCTTTCGTTTCTTTCAAACTTGCCCTCCGGCTACAAACACCCAAACGACTACGCGGCGATCGTGACAGATGATCTTTTTCAAATGGGCAAGCAGGCGGCCGATGCCCTCGCTGCGGCAATAGGCGGCAAGGGGACCGTTGGCTGGATTTATCATGATGCCACCTATTATGTGACCAACCAGCGGGACAATGCTTTCAAAACGACGATCGAAAAAGATTATGCGGACATTTCGATCGTGGCCCAACAGGGTGTTAGTGATCCTGCGCGCGCCGAAGAGATTGCCAATGCGATGCTTTTGAAGAACCCGGATATCGACGGTATTTATGTTACGTGGGCTGGGCCTGCTGAGGGTGTTTTGGCAGCGCTGCGGGCTAGCGGAAACAAGCGAACGAAAATCGTAACGCTGGACCTTTCTGAGCCCATTGCCCTTGACATGGTACGTGGCGGTAATGTTGCAGCAATCGTTGCAGACGAGGCCTACGAGCTTGGTCGCGCCATGGCCGCCGCCGCTGTTCTTGACCTGCTTGGCCAGGAGGTGCCACCATTCGTGGTTGCACCGGCTATTACAGTCAATGCCGACAATGTCGTGGAAGGTTGGAACCGCTCGCTCAAGACCGATCCACCTGCAAGTGTGACCTCGGCAAAATAAAGGGGAAACCAAAATGTTTACAATCCTAAGATCACTGGCGCTCTCGCTGCTCATCGCAATACCGGCGATAGCCTGGGCAGACAACCACCCACAAACCACCGGCCCCAACGGCGAAGCCCCGACACCTGTTGCTACACTGGAACTGAGCGATGCAGAAGTCGCTAAAGTTAAGGAAGGAAACTACACGGCGGCGTTAGTTTGGCACGAGCTTTATGACTGGTCCAACGCAGTCGCACGGGGGGCAAAAGACGAATTCGCTCGAATGGGCATCAAGGTCATCGCTGAAACCAATGCCAGTTTCGACACGGCCCGGCAGAAATCGGACGTCGAAACGGTGATGGCCAACAATCCGACGATCATCATCTCATTGCCGATTGACCCACCGACCGCATCCACTGTTTACGGCGTTGCACGGGACGCCGGCGTCAAGCTCGTTTTCATCGATAACGCGGTTAAAGGATTCACCCACGGCAAGGACTATGTGACCGTGGTTTCAGCCGACCTTTTCCAAATCGGCAACAAGGCAGCTAACGCCCTCGCCGCAGCCATGGGTGAAACCGGCACCATTGGATATATGTTCCATGACGCGGACTTTCCTGTCACCAATCAACGGGACAACGCCTTCAAATGGACGATTGAAAATAAATATCCCAACATGGAAATCGTTATCGAGTCCGGCATGACCGATCCAGCGAACGCTGAGGATATCGCCAGGGCGATGCTGTCGCGCAATCCTGACCTGGGCGGCATCTACACCCCATGGGCCGAACCGGCGCTCGGAGTGCTCTCGGTTCTGCGTCAACAGGGGAACAAGACCACCAGGGTTGTGACGATCGACCTGAACGAGCCGGTGGCGCTGGACATGCTCGGCGGCGGAAATACGGCTGCCATCGTTGCGGATGAAGCCTATAGCATCGGTGTCTATGCGGCGCGGTCGGCGGCAGCCAGTCTGCTCGGCAAGTCCGTCGATCCATTTCTCGTCGTCGATGCGCTGGCAATCGGCACCGACAATGTCGTCGAGGGCTGGAACAAATCCCACAACATGGATCCGCCCGCGTCAGTCATCGCGGCGAAAAAATAGCTATCCTCCCTGGGCGGGCCGCCACGGCGGCTCGCCCGCTTACCAACTCCGCCGGACCCAGCGATGCCACAGGCCATTCAGCGATTAAAATCCTTTGATCTGCAAAGAAGCGTCATCTATTTTGGTTTCCTTGGCATTTTCCTTTTTTTTGCGATCACCCTGCACGATGATGGTTTTCTTACCTCGCGTAATCTTACGAATATTGTCTTGCAAACAGCCCCGGCAACGATCATGGCTTTGGGCCTGGTCTTTGTGCTTTCGGCGGGTGAGATAGACCTTAGTTTCGGATCTATCGTCGCGGTTTCGGCCCTGGCAGCGGCGGTTGCCATGCAAAATGGTCCCATGCTGTTTGGCGTAGTCGCTGGCCTTGGCGCCGGTATCGCCATCGGCGCATTAAACGGATTTCTCGTTGCCTATCTGCGATTACCTTCGTTCCTGGTTACGTTAGCGACGATGGGGCTGTTCGCCGGCATCGCCCGTTCCATGACAAATCTGCGCTCAATTCCTGTTTTGGACGACACGTTTACGGGATTCTTTGGTTCCGGCAAATTTTTCTCTGTTCCGTCCTTGGTGATATGGACCATCGAGGCCGTTATCATTGGGCATATCATCTATCGTAATACGCGTTTTGGCGCCCATGTTGTCGCGGTCGGTGATAACCCCCACGCGGCTCTGGTTTCCGGCATTAAGGTGCAGCGGGTTCGCCTTTACGTGATGACGCTTTGTGGTGCGACCGCGGGCCTGGCGGGCCTTTTATATGCGGGTCGTCTGCAGGCGGCAAAGTACACTTTGGGGGAAAGCGATCTGATGACCGTCATCGCGGCGGTCATTGTGGGTGGTACGGCGCTCAACGGGGGCAGAGGGTCTATTGTTGGTGCTCTGCTTGGGTCGCTGCTCATGGGAATGCTCAACAACGGGCTTATCCTAATGGGCCTCAAAGTTTCTGATCAGATGATCGTTCGCGGTTTGATTATCCTTGTTGCCGTTGCGGTTTCGTTGCGCGACACCAGCCGCTAGAGCCGCTAGAGCGTGTCAGGTATTAATAGAACCATTCTGTTTCTCGATTGGCGAGGAGAGCCATGTTTCTTGATCTGCTTATACGCCGCAATCCCACATTTGTTGAAGCCGCCATGGCCCTGCATCAACGCGGAGACATCCCCGCAAATGCCTATGTGCTGGATCTGGATACGGTGGAACGCAATGCGCGGACGTTCCAGACGCATGCGGCAAAACACGGCCTCACCACCTTTGCCATGACCAAACAGGTGGGGCGGCATTCCGGTTTTTGCGAAGCTGTGATGAAGGCAGGCATAGGGCGCGCGGTCGCAGTCGATATGGCGTGTGCTGTGGCTTGCGACCGGGCCGGCTTGAAGATCGGACATCTTGGCCACTTGGTGCAGGTACCCTCCCGCGAGGCTGAGTTTGCAGGTGCCAGATTAAGGCCTGATTATTGGACCGTGTTTTCGCATGAAAAGGCCCGGGAAGCCGCTGCGGCGGCTGTGCGCGCCGGGCGGTCGCAAAACCTTCTCGCCAGAATTCAAGCACCAGAGGATACGTTCTATCGCGGACACGAGGGCGGCTTTGATGCGCGCGATATTGCTGCGGTCGCCGACAGCCTTGATACGCTGGATGGTGCACGTTTTGCCGGAATAACGACGTTCCCGGCGCTCCTTTTTGATCAAGACACCCGCCAGGTAGTCCCGACGCAAAATCTGACAACCCTTGAGCGTGCCGCGCAAGCCCTGGCGGCTGCCGGCAGAAGCGATATCGAGATCAACGCTCCGGGCACGAATTCCACTGTTATGCTGGCGGCTCTCGCCGAGGCCGGCGCGACTCAATGTGAGCCCGGCAACGCGCTTCACGGCACCACACCGCTCCATGCGGTTGCGGATCTACCCGAGGAGCCGGCGGTACTTTATCTGACAGAAGTGTCGCATCATTATGGGGGCAAGGCCTACTGCTTTGGTGGCGGACTCTACATAGATCCGGTCTTTCCAAAGTATCAGGTGCGTGCGCTGGTTGCCGGTGAGCCAACGTCAAGCCGGTCGGCGTTGCGTGACGTGGAAGTCCCCGATTACTCAGCCATAGACTATTACGCCATGATCGATGCACAGACCTCCAGGTCACCGGCCCAGGGGGACACCGTTGTTTTTGGGTTCAGGGGACAGGCCTTTGTTACCCGCGCATTGGTTGTGGGTCTTCGCGGTGTTGCAACAAAAAATCCGCATGTCACAACAATTGAAAACGGTTTTGGTGACTTTGTCCCCTGGCCGTGGAGCTAATCACTGTGTCCCGGCTATCCCCTGTTCTGGTGCTTTCGAATATCCACAAGGCGTTTGGCGGCATCGTTGCGATTCAGGACTTTTCACTGGATTTGTACGCCGGCGAAATCGTCGCATTGGTGGGGGACAATGGCGCAGGGAAATCCACACTCATCAAGATTATTTCCGGTGTCTATCATCCAACATCAGGAATGATCAACCTTGATGGCGACTTGGTAAAATTTGCAGATGCCAGTTCTGCTCGCAGTCGCGGCATTGAGGTTGTCTATCAGGATCTCGCACTGGCTGATGAACAACCTGTTTATATGAACATGTTCTTGGGTCGCGAACTGACAAAGAAACCTTTTGGCCTTCTTGACAAGGAGCGCATGCGCCGGGAAAGCCAGAAGCTGGTTGATGAGCTTGACGTGCGCATCCCCTCTGCACGTTCCATCGTCCGCGATCTAAGTGGAGGTCAGCGTCAGGGCATTGCCATCGCCAGATCGGCGCATTGGGCCAGCAAGTTGATCTTGCTCGACGAACCCACCGCCGCCTTGGGTGTGGCGGAGACGGCCAAAGTCGAAGAACTGGTCAGCGCACTAAAGGCAAGAAACCTGGCCATTCTTATCATCAGCCACAGTCTGGATCAGGTACTGCGGTTGTCAGATAGGGTTTGTGTTTTGCGCCGCGGCGAACAGATTGGCGTTCGCGAAACCGCCAAAACCGACAAGAACGAAATTGTGTCCATGATCACCGGCGTGGGCTAGAGCGTGGGTTTCGCTTTAGCGCTCACAAAATGGGTACAACTAAACCCATAAAGCTGATCGCCCTCTAAATCTATAGCAAAATGCGAGAAGAATACGCAAAAGCCCCATGATTGCCATTAAACGCATTCTGCTATAGTCACAGGACCTTTGTGCATCAATCAATACCGCGGATAAAGGATGCGATGCCCCTTGTCGTCTTGGGAAAAGGCCTTATATGAGGAACCATTAATACCAAGGGTCCTTGACAATGACTCATGGCTTAGCGTCAAGTCAGTATGTTATCAAGGCAGTACACCAGTCGGCGTGTATATAAAGCCAATACCGCTGGTATAACCTGATGGAAGCCGTTTTGGATTTGTCTCATTCCCTACCTCTTGCCAGGGTGTCTCAATCGCAGACATCCGAGTCTGATAACGTGCCGCGTGACCAGAACACCCGGCTGATGATCCAGCTTGACGATGTGCACCTTTCTTTAGGTGCCGGGCCATCGCAGGTAGACATTCTCAAGGGGGTTGATCTTCGCGTTCCGGCCGGGCGCTCGGTGGGCCTTCTGGGCCCTTCCGGCTCCGGCAAGTCAACCCTTTTGATGGCTATTGGCGGGCTGGAGCGGGTTGATCGGGGTACCGTGCGCATTAATGATACGGACCTGACGACTATGAACGAGGACGCATTGGCGCGCTTTCGTGGTGCCAATATTGGCGTTGTGTTTCAGTCGTTTCATCTTCTGCCCACCATGACGGCGCTTGAGAATGTGGCCGTGCCGCTTGAATTGCAAGGAAAGAGCGGCGCATTTGCGCGCGCGCGCGATGAGCTTCGTGCTGTTGGTCTTGGCGAGCGGCTTTCTCATTATCCGGGGCAGCTTTCCGGAGGCGAGCAACAGCGCGTTGCTATTGCCAGGGCCCTGGCACCGCAGCCGGCTGTTTTGATCGCGGACGAGCCTACCGGCAATCTTGACGAGGCAACGGGCGACAGCATTGCGGACTTGTTGTTTGCCTTGCAGCGGGACCGCGGTTCGACCCTGCTTTTGGTAACCCATAATACTGTACTCGCGGACGCTTGTGATGATCGCTATCTCATGCATGACGGGCGGGTCGAGGTGGCATCGTGAACGTGAGCGGGCTGCGCCTGGCGTTGCGTTTTGCTGTGCGCGAATTGCGCGGTGGTCTTTACGGATTTGTCGTCTTTATCATCTGCCTCGCCCTTGGCGTTGCAGCCATATCGGCGGTCGGTGGTATTACCCGCGGCCTGAACCTGGGGCTTGCCAACGAAGGGCGTGCCATACTGGGTGGCGACCTTTCATTTTCCCTCGTACATCGCAGCCTCGATAGCGCTGAGAAATCCTATCTGGAAAACCTGGGCGAGGTGTCGCGTATCGGCACCATGCGCGCCATGGCGCGTACCGAGGACAACGCCTCCGGCGTGTTGGTGGAGTTGAAGGCGGTTGCGCCAAACTATCCTCTTGTGGGAACGTTTCGCCTTAAGCCTGAGGGAGAGGCATTGCTTGAGGGTACGGACGCCTTGCATCAGCGCCTGCAAAAAGACGCGCTCCAGGACATTTTTGGAGCCGTTGTTGAACCGGGCTTACTCGGGCAAATTGAGGCGCAAGTGGGAGATACCCTTATATTGGGGAAAACCCGACTGCGCGTCAGCGGCGTCATTGAGGATGAGCCGGATCGCCTTGCCGGTGGTATTGGCGTGGGGCCGCGGCTACTGATCTCGCACGCGGCTCTTGCCGCATCGGGCCTGGTGCAGCCGGGCAGCCTGGTGCGCTGGCACCACCGGGTCAAGATCGCGCCGCAGCCGGACGAGGCCAACCTTAAGACCTTGATTGAAGGAACGAAAGCGCGCTTCCCGCAAGCCGGTTGGCGGATAAGGTCGCGCGCCAACGCATCCCCTGGCCTGGCCGAGAACATTGAACGTTTTGCGCAGTTTTTAACCCTTGTGGGATTAACTGCCTTGCTGATCGGCGGGGTTGGGGTTGCCAATGGGGTGCGCGCCCTGGTGGCACGCAAGCGCAGTTCCATCGCAACCCTCAAATGTGTAGGCGCCGAGGGACGCCTATGCGTGGCGATTTACCTGTTACAGGTTATGATGATTGCCGGTTTGGCGGTGATTATTGGGCTGGTTATCGGAGCCTTTGTGCCTTTTGTCGCGGCTTATTTTCTCTCAGGCCTGATCCCCCTTGAGGTCACCGCCGGGCTGTCTCCAGGCGCCTGGGGGCTGGCAGCGCTTTATGGGCTGCTGACGGCTTTTGCCTTTTCCCTGTTGCCCCTTGGGCTTGCCCATGACATTCCGGTTAGCGCTTTGTTTCGGGGAGATGTGGGCACCCGGCGTCGGCGTCCGCGTCTGTTTTATGTCGCGGTTGCGATTGCCTCGCTTGTACTTCTGGCCATTGTCGCCATTGTTGCCGCCTATGATCGGCGCATTGCCATTTACTATGTTATCGGGGCATGCGCGACGTTCATCGTTCTGCGCCTGGCGGCAGGGGCGATCATGGCCATCGCTCGCCGCCTTCCGCAGGTGCGCCATCCCAGTCTGCGCATGGCCTTGACCAACCTGCATCGCCCCGGCGCGCTCACGGTCAGCGTGGTTATCTCCCTGGGATTGGGATTGACCCTGCTTGTCTCGTTGGCGATGGTGGAAAATAGCCTGCGCACCATGCTCTCAGGGGTGTTGCCGCGCACGGCACCGAGCTTTTATTTTGTTGACATCCAGAATGATGCCCTTGATGAGGTTCTGGATAAACTCGGGCAGTTGGCGCCAGATGCGACCCTGCAAACCGTGCCGATGCTACGAGGGCGTATTACCAAACTAAAGGGGGTCGACACCGCAACCCTTACGCCACCCCCGGACGCCCGCTGGGTATTACAGGGGGACCGTGGGCTTACCTATGCGGATACTGTGCCGGAGAACTCGGTTCTCAAAGAGGGAACCTGGTGGGGGCCCGATCACGACGGGGAGCCGCTGGTTTCGTTTGAGGCCGAACTGGCCGGGCTGCTGGACCTGAAAATCGGTGACACGGTAACCACCAACGTTTTCGGACGCGAGGTGACAGCGCGCATCGCCAACCTGCGTGCGGTCGAATGGGAGTCCTTATCGATTAATTTTGTATTGGTTTATTCCGCCAATACCTTTCGCGATGCCCCGCACGCGCATATTGCCACGTTAAGGCTCAACGACCCTGAGGACACCGCCGCCGCGGCCGGTATCGAAGCCAGGGAATTTGCCATCCTGCGCGCTGTCAACGAAAGCTTCCCAACGGTCACTTCCATTCGCGTCAAAGACGCTTTGAAGGCGATCGATCGGGTTTTGGGGCAGCTCATCAGCGCCATTCGCGCCGCCGGCGCTGTTGCGCTTTTGTCCGGATTTTTGGTCCTCGGCGGTGCCCTGGCCGCCAGCCATGCGAACCGGATTTATGATTCGGTTGTCCTCAAAACACTAGGGGCCAGCCGCGCGTGGCTGATCTCTGCCTATGGGATTGAATATATGCTTCTAGGCCTGGTTACGGCCGTATTCGCCGTTGCGGCGGGAGCCATCGCGGCTTATTTGATTATCACGCGGATTTTCGACATGACTTTCCAATTCTCTCCCATTCTGGCTGTTGCAACGGCGGTTTTTGCGGTCATTTCGACGCTTTTACTGGGCCTTGTGGGCACTTATCGGGTTTTGCGCTTTAAACCAGCGGCAATGTTGCGTAACGCTTCATAGTACATAGTACCAGGGGTCCCTGACAAGGGCCCATGATTTTCATTAAACGCGTTTTTTTTTTGCTATAGTCGGCACGTAAATAAAGCCAATACCGCTGGTGTTATCCGCCAGAATCGCCGATGCCTATATAAGGCTTATCCCGCCAGCCCCATTCATATTCGCCTTTATATTTACCTTCTTTGATCTGCAGCCATTCCATGCCGTGGTCTTTTGGCCGCCAATCAGGGTCCTCTATCCAGTGCCGCAGGGGGACTTCTTCTTTAATGCTGCCGTTTTCAAAAATGCGCCGCGGGTTAATAAGCTGTCCGAAATAATTAAAAAGACTAACCTTGCTGTTAGATATACTTATACTCAAATAGAAATAGGGTTTCTTGGGTATCTGGTCTTCGGGAAGGCCGGGGCTGAGCAAGACAGGCGGCGTCATGGCCGCTTTGGGGCCAAAATTATGCCTTTTAATATCCACCCTCATCTTAACGTCTGAGTTTACACAATGCTGCCATTTATTCACCTGTACACGGGGTTTTTCGTGCTCACCGCGAAAGAAGCGCCCCACCAGTTCATCGCCACTGGTCGGCTCCGGCTTCTCTTCATTCAGTTGTTTCCAGCCCTTGGCTTTGAATTCAGCGCGGATACGGACAATCTGATCCATGACTTGCGCAAATGTCAGTTGCGGCTTCTCAAGCCGCGCAGCACTAGCACTTCTGAGAATGCCGGCACGTTGTCCAAAGCCAATGATATGGGCGCCGGGCAGGGTGACCGCACAAGGCTCCGGCCCAATGGTGAGGCTGATCTGTTGCTTGAGCCCAGGGGTCTGTCCCAGAATAAAGAGTAAAAGAAAATGATCATCGTCCAAATCCGGGTCAAATTCTTCCAGCCTGAATTGTTTTTGCTGGATCAATTCGCCGATACTTTGGCCGATATTCATACGAATATCTCGAACGCCTTCCTCTATAATATTCGTCTCGTCCTGTTGTGCGGGGATCGCGAAATACAACCCCGCACCAATGGCCAGAACAGCGATACCGATGCTTAACCAAAGTTTTCTCATACCGTTTCCGTTTCGCTCCAGGTCACAGATTCCCCATCGCCTTTATCCGGCAACGTTCTGCAAGAACCATCTGTGTGTCGTGTCTTCCCTCGGCACCTACCCCTATAGCAGGCGCGGCCCATCGTTTGTGAATCTAGAGCGAATGACTCTCGTTGGTGATCATATGCTCAACAATGCGCTCCACACCATCACGCATCGGGTCAACAGTCGCAAGGCCATAGATGCGCTCAATATCCTCAAGGTATTCACGGGCATTCTCATGGGCAAGCTGCGACGTGTTGACGCTGATCCCAACAAAGGCCGCTTTCGTGTTGGTCAGTCTAGCAGCCTTCAGATTGGCATCTATACACGCCTGCAAGGTGGGCAATTGATAATGCGAAAGCCCGCGCATATGGGTACGGGTGGGCTCATGGCACAGCACCAGCGCATCCGCCTGCGCCCCATGCAGTAGGCCCATTGAGACCCCTGCAAAAGACGGATGAAACAGCGAGCCCTGCCCCTCGACGATATCCCAGTGATCAGGCGCATTGGCCGGGGCTATGGCCTCAGCCGCGCCGGAAATAAAGTCGGCGACAACCGCGTCTATGGAAATCCCCGATCCCGTGATCAAAATGCCGGTCTGGCCGGTGGCGCGAAAATCCGCATTGAGCCCGCGCCCGCGCATGGCTTTCTCAATCGCCAGGGATGTGTACATCTTGCCGCATGAGCAGTCTGTCCCCACCGTCAGGACCCGCTTGCCCGCGCGCCGGCGACCGGTGCCAATGGTGAGTTCACTCGGAGGCACGCGCACGTCGACAAGGGCTGTGCCCGCAGCCTGTGCGGCGCTGGCAAGACGGGGAATGTCAACGAGCCGATTGTGCAGGCCCGAGGCGATATCATAGCCCGCCTCAGCCGCGGCCACGAGAACGTCCAGCCAGTTGCTGGCAATAACGCCGCCGCGGTTGGCAACACCGATCACAAGGGTCTGAGCGCCCGCCTCACGCGCCTCTTGCAGGGTCATTTCCGGCAAACCAAGATCGGCGTTGCAGTTGGCAAGGCGCAGCTGTCCTACGCAATTGTCCCGCCGCCAGTCCTTTATTCCCTGACCGACCTTGGCCGCCAGTTGATCCGGCGCATCGCCAAGAAAAATCAGGTAAGGTGTCTTTAAGTTTGCCATCCAAGGGCCCCCTTTCACGTTTACGGATTGTGATACCAGCGGTATTGGCTTTATGTACACGCCGACTGGTGTACTGCCTTGATAACATACTGACTTGACGCTAATCCATGAGTCATTGGTAAGGACCCTTGGTATGATTATTGTTTTATAGCGCTTGAAAATGTGTACGCTATTGACAATTTTTTACGATACGAAGCAGAAAAATTTGCAATCATGAGCCGTCCATCCATTGACATTTTAACGATCGGCAACGCCCTTGTCGATATTCTAGCGCAGGCCGACGATCGATTTCTTGTTGCGCAAGGAATTGCAAAGGGCTCCATGACCCTTATCGATACGGCACGTGCAAACGCCCTTTATAACATGATGGGGCCTGCAATCGAGACTTCCGGCGGCAGTGCCGGCAACACCGCCGCAGCCTGTGCATCGTTTGGACTCAACACCGCCTATATTGCCAAGATTGCCGAAGACCCTCTCGGGGATATCTTTACCCACGATATTACTGCGGCTCATGTGACATTCAAGACACCGCGTTTGAAAAATCGCCTGGGTACGGGCCGGTGCATGATTTTTATCACCCCGGACGGCGAGCGCTCCATGAACACCTACCTTGGCGCCAGCAACGCGCTCTCCCCGGACGATATTGACGAAGACCTGATTGGTGCCTGCGCCGTTACCTATATGGAAGGGTATCTTTGGGATCCGCCGTTGGCCAAAAAAGCGTTTGTCAAGGCAGCTACGCTTGCTCACCGCAGCAAACGCCTGACGGCGTTGACTTTATCGGATTCGTTTTGCGTGGACCGCTATCGGGATGAGTTCCTCAACCTGTTTCGCACAAGCGTCATCAATATCATGTTTGCCAACGAGGCCGAAGTGAAGTCGCTTTATCAAACCGGTGATTTTCATACCGCGTGTGAAGGCGCGCGCCAGGACGCGCAGCTATCCCTTATTACCAGGGGAGCAAAGGGGGCAATAGCGGTATCAAAAAACGAAACCGTATCGGTGCCTGTCTATCCGGTGGCGCGCATTGTCGACGCGACGGGAGCCGGGGATGCTTTCGCGGCGGGCGCGTTGGCGGGACTTGCGAAAGAGCGGCCTCTTGAAACCTGTCTGCGTCTTGGTTGTCTGGCGGCAAGCGAGGTGATCGGTCATATTGGTCCGCGCTCGCAGATGAATCTGAAAAACCTGGCAGAACAAAACGGCATCCGGTTATGAAGCCTGCTGGTTTGGATAGAGACTTGCGTGTTGTGGTTGTTGATGGCATTGGCGAGCCGGAACGCCTTGATGCCTATTTGGCCGCGCAAACCCCGCATGTAAGCCGTACACGTTTTAAAGCGCTTGTGAAAGACGGACAGGTGCAGGTCAATGACAAAACCGTCGACATTCCGGATTACCGCGTCAAACCCGGCGACACGATAAGTTATATCTGGCCAAACCCCATCGATCCAACCCCGCTTCCAGAAAATATCCCCCTCGATATTGTTCATGAGGACGCGCATCTTATTGTGGTCAACAAACCGGCCGGGCTTGTTGTGCATCCGGCGATCGGTAACTGGACGGGAACCCTGGTCAATGCCCTGCTCTATCATTGCGGTGACAGCCTTTCGGGCATTGGTGGGGTGCGCCGACCGGGTATTGTGCACCGCCTGGATAAAAACACAAGTGGTTTGCTGGTGGTCGCCAAGACCGATGAGACCCATCAGGGGCTGGCGCGCCAGTTTGCGGATCATTCTCTTGCTGGACCTCTACAAAGGCGTTACAAGGCTTTGGTCTGGGGGCGGCCCCGCCCATCACGCGGGCGCATCGAGACGGAAATAGGACGGGCCAGGGGAAGCCGCACCAGAATGGCCGTGGTTACCCAAAACGGCAAGCGGGCGGTCACTCACTACGAAACTGTCGAGACCTATTGTTTCGCAGACGCACAGGCCGTATCCCTGATCGAATGTGTGCTGGAGACCGGCCGCACCCATCAAATCCGCGTGCATATGGCGCATCATCGGCATCCGGTTATTGCGGATCCGGATTACGGGGCCGGTTTTCAAACCAAGCTGAACAGGCTGCCCGCCTCGCTTCAGCCCATTGTCGCTGGATTTGGGCGCCAGGCGCTGCATGCCTACCGCTTGGGGTTTTTGCATCCCGTGTCAAACCAGACTCTCGTCTTTGACGCTGCGTTTCCGTCGGATATGCAGGCGTTTTACACGACTTTACAGGGTTTGCAGGCAGAGCGGGTCGGTAGATACCCGTAAATAGACGTTTCCAATTGTTGAAAAAATGCTTAGACTTCCTACATGTCCTTGGCTTATTGGTGCTTTTTTAAGACCAGCCGGGCTCTCTATGAGCGGGCCGGGTCGTCAATAGACGGCACCATGCAACGGGAGTTTGACGATTATGACAGACGGAAATGTTTCCAAAACCCTGCCGGTACTCTCACCGGAGGGGGGGTTGTCACGCTATCTGGCGGAAATTCGCAAGTTCCCGATGCTGGAGCCACAAGAAGAATATATGCTTGCCAAGCGTTATCTCGAACACGACGACAGCGCCGCCGCGCATAAACTGGTTACCTCTCATCTGCGCCTGGTTGCCAAGATTGCCATGGGCTATCGCGGCTATGGATTGCCCATTGGCGAGGTCATTTCCGAAGGCAATGTGGGGTTGATGCAGGCGGTCAAGAAGTTTGACCCCGAGCGCGGCTTTCGTCTTGCGACCTATGCGATGTGGTGGATCAGGGCCTCCATTCAGGAATATATTCTGCGGTCCTGGAGTTTGGTGAAAATGGGAACGACATCGGCGCAAAAGCGTTTGTTTTTCAACCTGCGCAAGGTCAAGGGTCAGATCGCTGCCGTCGATGATGGAGACATGCATCCGGATCAGGTGAGCGAAATTGCCGACCGGCTGAAGGTGTCGGAGGATGAGGTGGTTTCCATGAACCGGCGGTTGCAGGGAGATATGTCCCTGAATGCCCCGGTAACCCAAAATAACGAAAGCGGCCAATGGCTTGATTGGCTGGCCGATGAGGGGCCGGACCAGGAGGCGCTGGTGGCCAATCACCAGGAGAGCGAGCAGCGTCGGGAACTGCTGAAGAATGCCCTCACGGTTCTCAACGATCGCGAAAAGCATATCTTTACGGCTCGACGCCTGTCGGACGACCCGGATACGTTGGAGACCCTGGCGCAAGGCTATAACATATCCCGTGAACGGGTGCGGCAAATCGAAGTGCGCGCGTTTGAAAAGGTGCAGAAGGCCGTCATGGAAGAGGCCGCTGGATAGCTGGAAACGTCTATTTATTACCTGGCGGGCCCCCGTACTCCTTAACCCCGGTTATGGACCAGGGCCTTTTTCTCAGGCTTTATCGGTTCATGTCTATAGGAAAGGCGCTACCAGCCATTTATCTGATCATGAGCCCTAACCGGGGTTAGGATATTTGGGTAAGGGCGTGGTAAGATCGCCGGCGACAATTCTGTCTGATACCAGCGGTATTGGCTTTATAGACACGCCGACTGGTGTACGGCCTTGATAACATACTTACTTGACGCTAATCCATGAGTCATTATCAAGGACCCTTGGTATGATCTGTTGCCCGCCCATTTGCCTTGCCCATGCGCCCGACCCGCTTGAACCCCTATTTCCGCCCCCTTGCAAGCCTGAAAGGCGTTGGTCCCAGGCTTGACGCCCTGTTTGCCCGGCTCCTGGGGCGCGGCGAGGGGTCCATGACCTGCGTCATCGATCTGCTGCTGCATCGCCCAAGCGGTCTGATCGATCGCAGCAACCAGCCCCTGATCATGGAGGCAGAGCCCGGCGCCGTCGTTACCCTTAAAGTCACGGTGGGGGCGCATCGTCCTCCGCCTCCAGGCAACCGGCGCACCCCTTACCGTGTCGACGTGTTTGATGATTCGGGGGCCATGGCCCTTGTCTTTTTCAAATCCGATCGCCGTTGGCTTGAAAACGTTCTTCCCGTCGGGGCGGTACGTTATGTCAGTGGAAAAATCGAAATCTACCAAAGCCTGCCCCAGATGCCCCACCCGGACCACATTGTGGATGAGGCCGGCTTTGCTCAACTAACACTGTTGGAGCCTGTTTATCCTTTGACCGGCGGGTTGGGGCGCAAGGCCGTGCAAAGAACGATCGCCAGCGCCCTGGAGGCGGTCAGGCCTCTTGACGAATGGCAGGATGCGGCGTGGCTGCGTCGACGGGACTGGCAAACGTTTGACGCCAGCCTGCGCGCTATCCACCACCCGCGCGCGCTTGCCGATCTGGACCTGAATGCACCGGCGCTGGGGCGCCTTGCCTATGATGAACTGCTAGCCTCGCAACTGGCGTTGGCGCTGATGCGCACCCATATGAAAAAATCAGCCGGCGTTGCACGTATCGCCAAAGGGCGGCTTCGACAGCAGATCATTTCGCATCTGGCCTATACGTTAACAGGCGCGCAGGAGCGCGCCGTGCGCGAGATTGTTGATGACCTGGCAAGCCGCCAAAGAATGCTACGGCTGTTGCAAGGGGATGTGGGTGCGGGCAAGACCATTGTCGCGGTATTGGCTATGGTGGAAGCCGCGGAGGCGGGGGGGCAGGCGGCCCTCATGGCGCCTACGGATCTTCTGGTTCGCCAACACGCAGCAACGATCACGCCCCTGTGTGAGGCGGTAGGGCTTACCTGTGCGGTCCTGACGGGGCGCGATAAGGGTCAAAAGCGCGCCGCTATAATAGAGCGGCTGGCAAAGGGGCAGATCGATATTCTCCTTGGTACCCATGCCCTGTTTCAGTCCGGTGTGACTTTTGCTGACCTTGCCCTTGCGGTTATCGACGAGCAACACCGGTTCGGGGTTAACCAGCGCCTGGCTTTGTCGGCAAAAGGCCTGGCGCCAGACCTGCTGGTTATGACCGCAACGCCAATCCCCCGCTCGTTGGTACTGAGCTACTTTGGCGATATGGACGTGTCGCAATTGACCGAAAAACCGCCCCACCGTCAGCCCATTACAACCCGCACGGTTAACGCGACGCGTATTGAGGATGTTGTTGGGCGCCTTGGAAAAGCCATAAGCGCCGGCGCCCAGGCCTATTGGGTCTGCCCTTTGATCGAGGACAGTGAGGCGTTGCTGCTTGTCTCCGCCGAGGCACGCTATCAGGCGCTTTGTCGCGCGTTTGGCAAAGAGCGGGTTCGGCTGGTGCACGGGCGCATGGACGCGCGCGAGAAAGATGCCGCCATGGACAGTTTCATCCAGGGCAAAACCAAGATCCTGGTGGCCACCACCGTCATTGAGGTGGGAGTGGATGTTGCCAATGCGACAATCATGATCATCGAACACGCGGAGCGTTTTGGGGTTGCACAATTGCACCAGCTGCGTGGGCGTGTCGGGCGCTCAGATCAGGCGTCTTCGTGTATTCTTGTCTACAGTCATCCCCTGAGTGAGACGGCCCGTGCACGCCTTGCGATCATGCGCGAGACGGAAGACGGCTTTCGCATTGCTGAGGAGGATTTGCGCCTGCGCGGCGAGGGTGAGATCCTCGGTACACGGCAAAGCGGTGCGCCGGACTTTCGCATTGCTGATGCGGGGGCCCATGGTCCTTTGCTTGAGGCCGCCCGCAGGGACGCAAAATATATTATCGAAACCGATCCGGGGCTTACCAGTGCGCGCGGCGCGGCGCTACGGTTGCTGCTTTATTTGTTTCGTCTTGACGATGCGGTTAAGCTGTTTAAGGCGGGATAATACCAGCGGTATTGGCGTTATGGACACACAGGCTAAGATGTAATCTTTCAATAAGTTGTTCTCAAAGTGGCAGGTCTGAAGTCAGGGCTATTGCGGCCATTGCCGCCAGCAAGGCCATATCAGGCCATTCATCTGATCATTGCTTTTTTTCGATTTCTCCCGCGCTGTCAAGGGCGCTTCGCGCCGCTTTCAGCGGTTTTTAAACCCTTGACAGCGCGGGAGAAATCGAACATCTCTCATGATCAGACGAATGGCCACCTGCACCCGATGAACTTACCAGGGATAACCTCTTTGCGTTACACAGCTAGAGCGCCTGAGCGCCTGAGTAATTGAACAATCGATGCAAAGGAGGCAAAAATGGGCGAATTCAAGGGGTTTGATAAAGCGTTTTTCGATTTTTTTGTGGCCTTGAAGGCCAACAACGATCGCGATTGGTTCAATGCCCACAAGGCGCGTTATCATGAGGATGTCGTGGTTCCGATGAGCGCCTTCATTGAAGCCATGGCGCCGCGGTTGGCGAAGATTTCCAGGCACTTTCATGCAGACCCGCGGCCGCATGGGGGCTCCATGTTCCGTATTTATCGTGATGTGCGCTTTTCCAAGGACAAGCGCCCTTATAAGGAGCATGCCGCCGCGCATTTTCGTCATCACCAGGCCAGGGATGCGCATGCGCCGGGGTTTTATGTGCATCTTGCCCCTGATGAGGTCGTCATCGCCGGCGGCATCTGGAAGCCGCCGAAAGATCCCCTGTTGGCGATCCGCACCCGCATTGCCGAACATCCCGGCATGTGGACACGGGTGATTAATGACAAGGCGCTTGTGAAAACCTTTGGTGGCGTGTCCGGCGAGGCCTTGCAGCGGGCTCCGCGGCCTTTTGATCCGCAACATCGGCATATTGATGATATCAAGCGCAAGACCTTTTTTGTTGTTAAGCCCTGTACGTCGGCGCAGGCCAAACGGGGCGATTTTTTGACGAAAGTGGCCGAAGGGTTTGCTGATGCCGCGCCGTTAATGCGATTTCTCTGCCGCGCCGTTGATGCGAAGTTCTAGAGCGTGTCATGCTGTTGTGCAAAGGCTTTCAAAGTGTTCGGCGTATCCGGGTGCTGCCCATCCGCTACACATATTAGCGGTATTTCTATATTGAAATTCAGTGACCTGGAAGTTATCCTCACGCCTTGTCAACGCCAATCTTTTGCAACGTGGGGGCGCACCGCCAACTTATACCAGCGGTATTGGCTTTTTGTACACGCTGACTTGTGTGTCGTATTGATAAGACAACGGTTTTACGCTGGGCCAGGAGTCAAACGCAAGGGCCCTTGGTGTTATTTTAAAAGCCATGGAGATCGCAATGCCTGCTGTGAAGAAATCCGCGATATCACCAACCCCCCTGTTGATGGCCGCTTGTCTGGGACTGGCCGGATGCTACAACCCATCGACACAATCTGGCGCCAGTGGTAATGCGGTTCTATCGCAAAGCGCGCAAACACCTTTGGAAACGGGGACCATCGGCACGGCTACGACTCTTCAAGACGCCAATCCGGTGGAAACACCCCGCAACGCCCAAAACGCAGGGCAAAACACAGAGCAAAACACAGACGCGCTGGCCCTTGGCAGGACCGCGCCTGTAAAAAGCGATATTGCTATCACGCCGGGAAAGACCTTTTCCCCGGATCCAGGGGTTATTTGTTCTAACACCCATAAGCCGGGAGAGGCGAAAAAGGGGCTTTGTTACGACCGTCACGGAATAGGCATGGGGCTGACCAGGGAGTATTACGGCTTGCAGGCTATGAACGAGGCTCTTGAGCTTTCCGAGAAGTCGGGCTTTGACTACGATTTCTTTGCGCTGTCCGACGGGGTCGTGTGCGACGCCAAACGCGAGCGTTGCTGGTTTGCCCGTTCAGGCGGCAAGGATAAACCGCCCGCCCCACTGCACACCAAGATCCTGTTCGGCCCCCTGCCGTGGGAGAAAGTTTAGACAGGCCTGGTATTTAGAGCGTGTCAGGTCTTAATAGAATCAATTCTGTTTCTCGATTGGCGAGGCGATTCCCAAGCTCAAGGCGATCGAAGAGCGATGGCGACCCATCTCTCAAGAGCGGCTTGGGCGTGGGCGTTGCGCCAATCGGAAACCCGAAGGGGCGCTTTTGCTATAGATTTAGAGGGCGATCAGCTTTATGGCGTTAGCTTTACCGCTCACAAAATGGGTACAGCTAACGCCATGCTGATCTCATATGGACCTTAAGCCTCTTGCAAATAGCCCCACTATATCCTGCGAGACTTAAGGCCCATCTTGGCGCAAAATCGCTCCGTCAGAATGGTTCTATTAAAACCTGATACGCTCTAGATCAGCATGGGTTTAGGTGTACCCATTTTGCTATAGTCCCGGCATTTGGACCTTTCTATCAGATTTCTTTATACCAGCGGTATTGGCTTTATAGACACGCCGACTGGTGTATTGCCTTGATAACATATACTGACTTGACGCTAATGCATGAGTCATTGGTAAGGACCCTTGGTATTATATATTTAAAAGGTCTTGAAATTGGCTTCGATGGCTGTCAAATTTTAATCTGTCCCGAATTTCGGTAGAATGTGAAAACAAATGAAGTGACAGGGAGTTATGATATGAAAAGACTAAACCTGATGCTCGGCGCTGCCGTTGTCGGCGGTGCCCTTTTTGCCGCAAGCGCGGCCTGGGCCCAGAGCCCGACCTTTTTCCGTATTGGAACCGGCGGCGCCGGAGGCACCTACTTCCCCATTGGCGGGACCATTGCCAATGGTATTTCCGCACCTCCGGGCTCGCGTCCCTGCGACGAGGGCGGCCAATGCGGCGTGCCGGGGCTGATTGCCATTGCCCAGTCTACAACAGCGTCCGTATTTAATAATGCGGCTGTGCAAAACGGCGAGCTTGAGGCGGGCCTGGCTGCTGCAGACGTGACCCGGTCCATGTATCTTGGTGAGGGCAAGTTTGACGGCAAGCCCCACCCTAAACTGCGGATTGTTGCCAATCTTTATCCTGAGGACCTGCACCTGGTGTTACCTAAGGGTGCATCCATCAACAACCTGGGCGACTTGAAGGGCAAGCGCGTTGGTATCGCGCAAGCGGGCTCAGGCACCCAGGTCGCGGTGCTGCAGATGCTCGACGTGTGGGGGGTAAACCGGGATAACATCGAGGAAGCAGAGCTAAACAACAGCCAGAGCGCCGAGCGCCTGGCGGACGGGCAATTGGATGCCTATTTCTACGCCGCCGGCTGGCCCGTCGCGGCAATGGTACAGCTTTCCTCCACCAAAGGCATGAGCCTGCATTCGTTTTCTGACGAAGACATGAAAAAGATCAATGAGGCCGTTCCTGCCTATATTCCTTCAAAAATCCCCGGCGGTGTGTATGAAGGCATCGACAGCGAGACCAAGACACCGGCGGTCAGCGCGTTGCTGGTGGTCTCCTCCGATCTTTCGGAAGACCTGGTCTATGGTATCACCAAGGCCTTGTGGAACGCAAACACCCGCAAATTGCTCGATAATGGCCATGCCAAGGGCAAGCAGATTACCGTTGAGACCGCTTTGGACGGGGTCGCTGCGTTGGGGGTTCCGTTGCATCCAGGGGCTGAGAAATTCTACAAAGAAGCGGGTATGCTCAAGTAGATTGCCTGGTGAAGGGCCCGAGAAAAAAACAAGCGGGCAATTCAGGTCATGAGCGATCCTGACCGCAGCCCCTTATGATAAATCGGCGGCCTTCGCGCCGCCGGTCTTTGCTATAGATCTCAGGGCGATCAGCTTTATGGGTTTCGCTTATGTCCCTGGCAAAACAGGTACGGCTAACCCCATGCTGATCTAGAGCGGGGTGGCCTGAGCCGCAAACTGCCAGGGGAGGGAGGAGGGACTATGGCGCAGGAGAAGAAGGCCGACACAAAAACAATTCACACAGACGGCGAACTGACCGCACAAGAACTGGCGTCAATTGAAGAAAAATATGACGAGGGCACGGCGACCCGCCAGGTCAGTGGGCAAGTGGCCAGGGTTTTGCGCGCTGTAGCCATTATATTTGCCATCTATCACTTTTTCACCGCCGGTTTCGGACTGCCCGTTGATCACTGGCACATGGGTTTTCATTTAACGGGCCTGTTCATTCTCACCTACGCCCTGTTCCCGCTATTTAAAGTTAAAAATGCCTTTGCCCTCAAGGCAAGCCGGTGGCGTATTGGCAATGTAGCGGTTTATGACCTGTTTTTCATGATGCTTGGGGTTGCGGCTGCGCTTTACCTCGGGTTTGCCTGGCGCGGTGTCCCCTGGCTGGGCATTGAGGAACAGACGTTTCGCATGGGTAATCCCAATACCTATGATATGATCTTTGGCATCATCCTTATTGTCCTGGTGCTTGATCTGGCGCGCCGGACGCTTGGTTGGGTTCTGCCGCTGATTATTTGCGTCTTTATCGCCTATGCATTGCTTGGTCCCTATTTCCCCGGTGTTTTGCAGCATCCCGGGGTTAAATTCAGAACCTTCGTGTCCAGCATGTACTTTCCACAAGAGGGCATTTTCGGCGTGACCCTGTGGGTTGTTTCCACGATTGTTTTTCACTTTGTTCTCTTTGGTGTTATCGCCCAGCGCACAGGCCTGGGGCAATTGTTTATTGACAACGCGACTATCCTTGCCGGGCGCTATACGGGCGGTCCTGCGAAAGTCTCGGTGGTGTCCTCGGCCTTTTTTGGAACCATATCCGGCTCATCGGTTGCCAATACCGTATCAACCGGGGCATTGACCATTCCGAACATGAAAAGGTTGGGCTATCCGGGCCACTTTGCCGGTGGGGTTGAGGCTGCGGCATCGGCCGGGGGACAGATCACCCCACCGATTATGGGAGCCGCGGCTTTCATAATGGCGGAATTTCTGGAAATCCCCTACACAACCATTGTGATTGCAGCGATCTTTCCTGCGTTTCTGCACTATGTGGGGGTATTCGCGGTGGTCCATTTAATGGCGCGGAGGCTCAATCTGCAGGGCATGGCCAGGCAGATGTTGCCAAAATTCGCGCAAGTCTGGCGCCAGGGCTGGGCCAACATCATCCCGCTCGTGGGGCTCCTGCTGGTTTTGTTTTCCGGCTATACGCCCTTCATGGCGGCATTTTGTGGCATTTCCCTGTCGATTGTTGTTGGCATGTCCCGGTGGCATACACCCCCCACCCTCGTCTATGCGGCAGCCTTTGCAGCCTTTGTAATCTGGAAATTCACAAATGGCGGCTTCGACCTGGTGATGTCCATGGTGCTTGTCGCCGGGGCCTTGATCGGCCCCTTGAACCCGCAGGAGCGGATAAAAATTGCTCAGATGACCAACGCCCTGGAAATGGGGGTCAAGTACGCCCTGGCTGTGGGCGCGGCATCGGCGGCCGTTGGCATTGTGGTTGGGGTTATCAACACAACCGGGGTTGGCTCTCGCATTGGGTTCATGGTTACCCAAGGCGCTGGCGGTATGGCCTCCGGGCTTTATGATATTGTATCGCTTGGCGGTCTGTTGAGCTTTTTAACGATTGCGGATTTGCAACTTTTTCTCTCGCTTGTCTTCATCGCCATTGCCTGTATTCTCATGGGAGCTGGTATTCCCACCACGGCGCTCTACATCATGTTGGTCTCTGTAGCGCAGCCGGCCCTTGCGCAATTAGGCATTCCGCCCATCGCCAGCCACATGTTTGTCCTTTATTATGGGGTTGTTGCGGAGATCACACCTCCTGTTTGTACTTCCGCCTATGCGGCCGCGGCTATTGCCAATTCCAATCCGTTTCGCACCGGGATTTCCGCGTTCACCCTCGGTTTAGGCAAGATCATCGCGCCGATGGCCTTTGTGTATGCGCCTGTTCTATTGATTGTCTCCAGCGCCGGGTTTAGTTTTGGCGAGTTCACTTACACGGCAACAAGCTGTATACTTGGTGTGATCGCCTTGTCGGCCTCGGTTGTCGGGTTTTTCTTTGCGCCAATGAATGTGCTGGAGCGGATATTGTGCGCGATTGCCGGGCTTGTGTTTATCGCACCCAGTTGGCAGGCGGATCTGTTTTCCCTGCTCATTGTGGCGCCTGTTGTCGCATTGCAGCTGGTTAAGAAATCCCGGGGTACGGGCACGCTGCTACCGGAGGTCTGAACGTTGTGCAATCACAAGACGTTTATGATGTCACCATTATAGGGGCGGGTATCGTTGGGATTTGTTGCGCGCTGTCGGCACGTGAGCGGGGTCTGACGGTTCGCCTGATTGACCGCGATGAGCCGGGCCGGGGCGCCTCGTTTGGCAATGCCGGGGTGATCTCGCCCCTGTCGTTCGTCCCCCAATCTTTGCCAGGGGTTTGGAAGAGCGTGCCCAGGTGGGTGTTCAAGAGGGATGGTCCTGTTGCCCTCGATCCCCGATATCTGCCAACATTAATGCCCTGGGCCGTGCGGTTTTTTTCCCGTTGCAACGAGGCCGATGTGCGCAAAACCAGCGATGCGATGGAGATACTCGTCAATCCCTGCATTGATATCTACCGCGCGCATCTACAGGGAACCGGACACGAAGACCTGCTGGTGGACAGTCACTATGTGCATGTGTTCAGAGATGCTGATCCGGCGCGCCTGAGCGCGATCGACTATCGTATCCGCAAGGAGAAGGGGGCTGGTGGGGCTGACGGGGCTGGTGGGGCCGGTGGGGCTGACATTGAATTGATCGGCGCCGATGCGTTGCGAAAACTGGAGCCGGCTTTGTCGCAGACGTTTCAAGCGGCGGTCGTAATGAAGGGGCAAGCAAGAGCCAGATCTCCGGGCAGGATTTGTTCGGCCCTGTTTGAAAAAGCGCGCCAGTTGGGGGTTGCGTTTGTCCGCGCGCCGGTTAGCGGCATCCGTCAGGACGCGGCACAAGCCGCCGGCACCTGGATTATCGATACATCGGCACAGGCGTATCGGTCACAAAAGGTGGTGATCGCTGCCGGGGTCTGGTCGCCCGGGCTTTTGCAGCCCCTTGGATACAAAGTGCCGCTAGTTGTCGAGCGCGGCTATCACGTGCAATTTGCTGATCCTGGCGTAGAGCTGCGCCACGCCATCATGGATGTGGATAACAAGGTTGTTGCCAGCACAATGGAGAACGGACTGCGGCTGGCGGGCACTTCCGAATTTGCCGCGATCGATAGCTCGGCCAATTCACGCCGTTATGCGAGTTTGCAAAGAATGGCGGTTGCCATGCTGCCTCGGCTGCAAACGCGGAACAGGCGTGATTGGATGGGGCGCAGACCCTCTGTTTGCGACGGTTTGCCGGTTCTCGGGGCCATCGACGGGCAAAGGGGTCTTTTTGGTGCGTTCGGTCACAGTCACTTCGGCTTCATGATGGCTCCTAAAACAGGCCGGATTCTTGCGGATTTGCTATCGGCAACGCCAACGAACATCGACATGTCCGCGTTTGCGATCAGGCGATTTGGCAAATATGGCCAGGCGCAATAGTTTTGATGCGTTGTGGGCCAATTTTGGTCTTTCTCTTGATCCTAACCGGGGTTATTGTTGCAACTTAAACGCCCGGCGCTCTAGAGCGTATCAGGTTTTAATAGAACCATTCTGACGGAGCGATTTTGTGACAAGATGGGCCTTAAGGCTCGCAGGATATAGTGGGGCTATTTGCAAGAGACTTAAGGTCCATATTGGCGCAAAAGCGCCCGTCCCTTCGGGTTTCCGATTGGCGGACGCCCACGCCCAAGCCGCTCTCGAGAGATGGATAAACATCGCTCTTCGATCGCCTTGAACGTGGATCGCCTCGCCAATCGAGAAACAGAATTGATTCTATTAAGACCTGATACGCTCTAGCTGTGTAACGTCAAGAGGTTTTCCTTGGTAAATTCATCGGGTGCAGGTGGCCATTCGTCTGATCATGAGAGGTGTTCGATTTATCCAGCGCTGTCAAGGGCGCTTCGCGCCGCTTTCAGCGGTTTTTAAACCCTTGACAGCGCTGGATAAATCGAAAAAAAGCAATGATCAGATGAATGGCCTGATATGGCCTTCTAGGCGGCAATGGCCGCGATAACCCTAACTTCAGACCTGCCACCTTAAGAACAACCTATTGAAAGATTACTGCCAGTCGGCGTGTCTATAAAGCCAATACCGCTGGTCTTATTTGTCCTCAAGGGCCGTCTTGATGGCCCGAAAATCACGCCACGCCAGGCGCTTTTGTCCCGGTGTGCGCAAGAGATAGGCGGGATGAAAGGTCGCCATGGCACGAATGGTGCGCCTTGGGGTTTCATAGTTTCGCCATCGACCGCGCAGCTTCATGATGCCCGTTGTGGTTGCCAGCAATTGCTTGGCCGCGGCGCCACCGAGAAGCACGAGGATATCCGGATCAACCAGCGCGATTTGCCGTTCGATAAAGGGGCGGCAAATCTCGGTCTCAGCCGGCGTTGGGGTGCGGTTGCCCGGAGGCCGCCACGGCAGCACGTTGGTAATATACGTATCCTCTCGTGCCACCTGGATGGCTGCAAGCATTTTGTTCAGCAACTGGCCAGAACGCCCCACAAACGGTACCCCCTGGATATCCTCATCGCGCCCTGGCGCTTCTCCTACAAACATCACACGTGCCTGCCCATCGCCGTCAGCAAAGACGGTATTCTTGGCTGTGGTCTTCAAATTGCATCCCGTGAACGCACTCACAGCCTCCCGCAGTTGTTCAAGCGTGGTGGCTTCCTTTGCAAGACGGCGCGCATCATCCACTGCATTGTTACCAGGTGCGGCAGCGGTCGCAGTTGGGGGACCTTTGGCATTTTGTTGCGCGAATGCCCCATCTTCTGCCCGTTTTAAAGGCGCTTTATGAGGCGCGGCGCTGCCGGTGGCCAAAGTCTGCGCCTTAACATCGGGCCTGTCGATCCAGTCTCGCGGCGTCTCAGCAACAGCCGCATCAACCCCCATCTCCTGATACCAGCGCAGCATATCCGCCGCCGCCGCGCGCGATCGGGCAGGCAAGGCCGTCTTCAATGGGTTCGAGCTCAATGGGTTCGAGTCTGTCATGAACGATCCGAACTTTTGCAATACCAGGTCGTCAATAAAAGTTTCCCCCTGATTTTTCTACATCCGTTACCGATTTCCCTTGTCGGTCTCAATATGCTATTTTAACCCGTTCCATTCAGTCAAGAGGTGATGATCATGAGTGAAACGGTAATGGCGGCACGGGAGTCGATGTCCGTTGACGTGGTGATCGTGGGCGCGGGGCCCGCGGGGCTTGCGGCAGCGATCCGGCTGGCGCAACTGGCGCAAGAGGCGCAGGAGGAGCGATCAATTGTTGTCTTGGAAAAAGGCTCTGAGGTTGGCGCTCATATTCTTTCCGGCGCGGTAATCGACCCGATCGCCATTGATGAACTGCTGCCTGGCTGGCGCGCCGAGGAAACACCGATTGCAACCCCTGTGGATGTTGATCGGTTTCTGCACCTTGGTAAGACAAAGGCCACGCGCCTGCCCAACTTTGTCATGCCTCCCCTGTTGAACAACCATGGGAACTATATTGTCAGCCTTGGCAACGTGTGCCGGTGGCTGGCGCAAAAGGCCGAGGCGCTGGGGGTTGAGATCTTTCCCGGATTTGCCGCCGCCGAAATCCTTTACAACGACGACGGCTCGCTCAAGGGCGTGGCAACCGGCGATATGGGCGTAGACGCAAACGACAAACCAAAGGCATCATTTGAACGCGGCATTGAATTGCACGCAAAATATACGCTGATCGCCGAGGGCGCGCGCGGCTCCGTGGCCAAGCAGCTTATCCGCCACTTTGATCTTGATCGGGATTGCGAGCCGCAAAAATACGGCATTGGCATAAAAGAATTGTGGGAAGTGGAGCCGGAGCGGCACCAGCGGGGCCTGGTGCAACACACCTCCGGCTGGCCGCTGGACAATTCAACCGGCGGCGGCTCGTTTTTGTATCACTTCGATGACAATCTCGTTAGCGTCGGATTTGTTGTGCATTTGAACTACAGCAATCCTTATCTGTCACCGTTTGACGAGTTTCAGCGTTTCAAGACCCACCCTGCGATCCGCGATGTGTTCACCAATGGCAAGCGCCTGGCTTACGGGGCCCGGGCCATTACCGAGGGCGGTTGGCAATCGGTTCCAAAACTGTGCTTTCCCGGCGGCGCCCTGATTGGCTGTTCTGCGGGATTTGTCAATGTACCCCGCATCAAGGGCTCGCACAACGCCATGTTGTCGGGCATGTTGGCGGCGGAACATACCCATAAGGCCCTCGTTGCCGGTCGCAAGGCCGATGAACTGACCGCCTATGACCGTGGCTGGCGCAAAAGCGCGATCGGGCGCGATCTCAAGCGGGTCCGCAACGTCAAGCCATTGTTGTCGCGCTACGGTACCCTTGCAGGGATCGCCCTGGGAGGGCTCGATATGTGGACCAACACGTTCGGCTTTTCTCTCTTTAGCACCCTTAAACATAAAAAGTCCGATGACCAGTGCCTCATGCCGGTGGCGGATGCGCAGCCGATCGCCTATCCCTCCCCGGACGGCGTCCTGACCTTTGATCGGTTATCGTCGGTGTTTTTATCCAATACCAATCACGCCGAGGACCAGCCGGTGCATTTGCGATTGCGCGATCCGGACGTGCCGTTGCGCGATAATCTTCCTGTTTATGGCGAGCCCGCGCAGCGCTATTGCCCAGCCGGTGTTTACGAGATCGTTGAAGAGGATGGGCACCCGCAATTTCGCATCAATGCGCAAAATTGTGTTCACTGCAAAACCTGCGATATCAAGGATCCGGCGCGCAATATCACCTGGGTTGTTCCCGAGGGCGGCGGCGGGCCAAACTATCCAAATATGTAATACCAGCGGTATTGGCTTTATATACACGCCGACTGGTGTACTGCCTTGATAACATACCTCTTTGACGCTAAGCCATGAGTCATTGTTAAGGACCCTTGGTATAATACAAGGATAAGCGGCCCGGGATTGACACATTTCCAAGCAAACGACAGGAAGACAAACATGAAATACTGGCTATTCAAGTCCGAACCGAAGACCTGGGGCTGGGCGCATCAAGTCAAATCCGGCAAGGCGGAGGAATGGGACGGCGTGCGCAATCACCAGGCGAAAAACAATATGCTGGCAATGAAAAAGGGAGATCTGGGGTTTTTCTATCATTCGGTAGACGAAAAACGTATCGTCGGCATTGTCGAAGTCGCCAGCGAGGCGCATGCGGATTCAACAGACCAGACCGGAAAATGGTTCTGTGTTGACGTTATCGCCAAACAGGCTCTGCCCGAGCCGGTAACCCTGGCTACCATCAAGGCCGATCCCAAGCTTGCAGACATGGTGCTGGTAAAAAACATGCGGTTATCGGTGCAGCCGGTGCGCGCAAGCGAGTGGCGACACATATGCAAGCTCGGCGGCCTGAAAGGTTAGCCGTGGATTTTGGTAATGTGAACTATTTTGCTGTGGGGCTGGCGGGGGCGGCTTCGTTTGTGTTTGGCGCCGGATGGTATGGGGCCTTTGGCAAGCTGTGGATGCGCGCGGCATCCTTAACAGAGACCGACATCAGGAGCGAGGATGGTAAGGCCAGGCCGGCTGCACTGCCGTTTGTGGTGGCGATCCTGAGTCAGTTCACCATGGCCTATATGCTGGCCGTCCTTATCAGCAGCATCAGTGGCGATCAGATTACGGTTATGGACAGTTTGCAGATCGCTATCTTTGTGTGGCTCGGATTTGTTGTCACCACCATGCTGGTCAACTATTCGTTTCAATCAAAACCGTTAATGCTGAGCGTTGTGGATGGGGGCCACTGGCTGGGGGCGCTGGCTGTGCAAGCCAGCATTATTGGCTGGATCGGCCTGCCTGGTGTTTGAGGAAATTGTGGGAGATTATACCAGCGGTATTGGCTTTATGGACATGCCGACTGGTGTACTGCCTTGATAACACAACGCTTTGACGCTAAGCCATGAGTCATTGGTAAGGACCCTTGGTATTATCTCAATGATTAGAGACCCGCGATGATTAGAGACCCGCGATGATTAGAGACCCCCGGGCGGGGGTGATCGGTTGGCCGGTTTCCCACTCACGCTCGCCCCTGATCCACAATCACTGGCTCAAGACACACGCCCTTGCAGGAAGCTACGGCCTGTTGCCAATTGCCCCTGATGATATTGAGGGATATCTGCGCGACTTTTCCAACTCCGGTCTGTGTGGAGCCAACGTGACCGCGCCCTACAAGCCGCACGCCTTTGCCGCGTGCGATACGTTGAGCGAACAGGCCCACGCCTTGGGGGCGGTTAACACCCTGTGGCTGGAAGGCGATAAACTGCATGGCACAAACACCGATGTTTACGGATTTCTCGCCGGACTGGATGCACAAACCCCGGGATGGGACACATGGGGAGGCCCCTGTGTTGTGCTTGGCGCAGGGGGCGCTGCGCGCGCGGTGATTTTTGCTTTGGCCTCGCGAGGGTTATCGCCGGTGCGGATCATCAACCGCACGCGCTCTCACGCCGAGGAGTTGGTGGCCGATCTCGCCGACTATTTGGATAAAGTAGAGATTTGCGATTGGCCTGAGGCGGCGCAGGCTTGCGAGGGGGCCCGTTTTCTTGTCAACACGACGAGTTTGGGACTTGCCGGAGGTTCGGACCTGGCTCTTGATCTCACGACACTCTGTGCGGATGCCGTGGTCAATGATATTGTCTACATGCCCTTGCGCACAGGGTTGCTGCGCCGGGCGGAAGCGCTGGGCCTGCGCACGGCTGACGGCCTGGGCATGCTACTGCATCAAGCCGTGCCCGGATTTGAGACCTGGTTCGGGGTTCGCCCGCAGGTCGATACCACCTTGCGCCAACTTATCGTCAATGACCTTGCAGCAGGCCGCCCTGCGACCGACGGGTCGTATAGCCGGTGATTAATACCAAGGGCCCTTGCCAATGACTCATGCATTTGCGTCAAGTAAGTGTGTTATCAAGGCCGTACACCAGCCAGCGTGTCCATAAAGCCAATACCGCTGGTATAATAGCCGAGTTCTGTCGGTTTTCGTCTCTCGCAAAGCGCACGACAAGATCGGCCAGCTCACCCGCCAGTGGGCGAGGCGCTGAGGCACCCGCTCGCCCGCGCCAGCCAGCAGCGTAGTGGCGGCGCGCCAGGTCTCCACACAGGTTGCGGCGCACGTCTTTTCCGCCTGCAACGCCGGGGCTGTTTGCTTGATGGGTGTCATCGTGCCCCTATCCCTTATACGCATCGTTGCGTCTGCCGCCACTTTGGCGCCGCCTTCATGATGCCGATGCCCTGAGCAACCGCAGCACGTCGTCCACGTGATCCGGTTGCGTCGACCAGCTCGCCACAAAGCGTACCAGCGCCTCGTTCCCTTGCGGCCGATGCGCCCGTGGCAGGTTATGTATCGGCGGCGCATAGCACGCCACACCCGCATCGCTCAAGGCGCGAAACCGGTCCCGCCCCATGATACAGAATACTTCATTGGCATGCTGCGCCCATGGAATGCGCACGGCGTCCATTGCTTTCAGGCCGGTCCGCAGCCGCGCCCCCATGGCATTGGCATGGCCGGCAAGTTCGAGCCAGTAATCGTCCTCGAACCAGGCGAGAAATTGCGCAGCAATAAATCGCGATTTGGACGCCAGCTGCCCCGCCTGCTTGTGACGGTAATCGAACCCGCGGGCCGCATCGCGATCAAAAAAGACGATCGCCTCGGCGATCATGGCGCCGTTCTTGGTGGCGCCCAGAGAGAGGACATCGACACCCGCCTTCCACGTCATTTGCGCCGGCGTGGCGCCCGTATGGCTCAATGCGTTGGCAAAGCGTGCCCCATCCATGTGAACGGTCACGTTATGGGCCTTTGCTATGGCGGCCAGGGCACGGATTTCCTCGGCGCTGTAGACATCGCCTTCTTCGCTCGCCTGGGTCAGCGAGACCACGGCGGCGAAGGTCGAATGAACGAATTCGCGCGGATTATCGCCAAGGGTCTGCAGCAATTCATCGGCATCGAGCTTGCCGCCGGGCCGGCCGATCATGGTGATGAGCTTGGCGCCGTGTGAGAAAAACTCCGCCGCTGCCGCCTCATCGACCGCCAGATGGGCGTTGGCGCGGCACACGACGGCAGCCCCCGGTGAACAGAAATGGGCCACGGACAGCGCATTGGCGATGGTTCCCGAGGTACATAAAAACACTTCCACATCGTGTTCGAAGACCTCGGCCATGCGCGTTTTCAGGCGTCTCGTCAGCGCATCGTTGCTGTAGGCGGCCATGAAGCCGCGGTTGGCGTCTTGCAAGGCCGTCATGATCCCTGGCGCGATACCAGAGGTGTTGTCGCTGGCAAAATACATTGCGTTACTGTCCTTTTGTCATTTTGGCGGCTGTGATGCGGGCGATCTGGCACGGTCATTGCGTGTACACAGAACAAGACGTCAATCCCGCCATTTTATACCAGCGGTATTGGCTTTAGATACACGCCGATTGGTGTACTGCCTTGATAACACACCTCTTCGACGCTAAGCCATGAGTCATTGTTAAGGACCCTTGGTATTATGCGGCTGGCATGAAACTTGAGAAGAATACGGGAAAGCCCCATAATACCAGTAAACACATTTTGCTATAGTCACCTGAATCTAAAGTTCGGTACATAATGTTTTTCGGTACATAATGTTTTTCGGTACATAATGTTTTTCGGTACATAATGTTTTTCGGTACATAATGTTTTTCGGTACATAATGTTTGTTGTGTTTTGAGGCAGAACCGTTTGACGGCGGCGAGGATGTCGTCGGCGGATTTTCCCCATCCTCATGCCACCTTTCATTCGTGCAACACGTATCGGCGCAAGTTATAAGCTAGAGCGTGTCAGGTCTATTTACCGGCATCACTTACGCGAACACATCGACAATCGGCCAAATGGGTCTTGTCAGTTTGGTGTAAGGCGTCTTGCGTGGATCGCGGGGATAGGTGCCCGCAACAGCGGCGTAGAAAATCTGTTCGGCGATGGGTTTAAAGCCCGCATAAAAATGGTTGGTTGATTTCACCAGTAAAATTTCCTTTGCGGATGGGTTAATGCCGAGCCGGGAAAAGATATCCGGCTCAAAAGTCTGCGTGCGGTTGGTGTTGAGAATAACATCGATCTGTGTATCAACGATCCGTATGACCGCACACGGTCCAAGCGGTACCTGACTGTCACCAAATGACTGCCAGCCCTGTTTGCGCGTTGTTCGTACTTCCACCCGGGCGTCAATAGGGATATCGCTCGCCGGACCGGCTTTGCCGCCAAAACGCATGTCGAGAACAGCGCCTTCACCCGCGGCAAGGGCAAAGCGCACGGCGAGCGGATCCCAGATGGTTGCGACACCGACATGGGTGAACTTGCGCTCCATGATCGCCCGCAATATTGCCGTGTTGTCGCCCGCGACACCGCCGCCGGGGTTATCCCAGACATCGGCGATAACATAGGGCTTGTCTGACGCGCCGCGCGCGGCAATATGGTCGAGCACCACGTTGGTGGGTTCAACAGGCATGCAGGTTGTTCCGCGCATGGCCTGAACCTCCCGCCCAAGTGTTTCGGCGAGCCCATTGTCGGCTCCCTTTTTTTCATCGCTAACAACCAGAACCTGTGTGCCCATCTCTGGTACATCGGCGGCCATAAAGCCATGTATGAGCGACGCGGAAAGGATGTTACCTTTGCCTTGCAGAGCGGAGAGTCTATCGACGAAGGAGCGCATCGGTTCCTGGCTTGTCGGGAAAATATCGATCATTTGGCAATCAAACGTTGCGATGACGGGTTTAATCTCACCCTTGGCGGCGCGCAGGGCAAGATCGACAACATGTTCGCCGCGTTCGTAAAAATCTGTGTGAGGAAACTCAAGAAAGGCAGCGAGGATATCTGCCGCCGCGACGCGCTTTTTCGTCAAATGGCTATGCGGATCAAGCTCCGCGGCAACAATAATATCCGGCCCGACTATATCACGTATCCGCGTAAGCAAATCGCCTTCGCAATCGTCATAGTCCCGCGCAACCATTGCGCCATGCAAACCGAGGACAACGCAATCGACGGGCATGGCCGCGCGTAACTGCTCAAGGATTTCATCACGCAAATCCTCATAAACGTCCTTTCGGATCAGGCCACCGGGCTCCGCCCATGTTGCCGTGCCCTCTATAACTGTCAGGTTATGGCACACTTGTGCCCGTTGGCGCAGCGCAACAAGGGGAGATGAACACAGGGTCGGCGTCTCAGGGTGCGTACCCGGCGCGGCATAGAACGCCGTCTCAAACGACGACCGGTCCGTTGGCACCGGCGAAAACGTATTTGTCTCCGTTGCGAGCGAGGCGGTAAAGACGCGCATGGGAAGTCCTGACAAATGTTGAAATTCAACCCCTAGAGTGGCTTGTAAGCCATCGCCTCGATCTCGACCTTGATATCGATCATCAGTCGCGACTCCGCGGTTGTGCGCGCAGGCGGGTTGTGCGGAAAATACTGGCCATAAACCGCATTGAAGCCACCGAAATCGCGCGCGTCATGCAACCAGGCCGTCGTCTTCACCACATCTTCAAGTGTGCAATCGGCCAGCGCCAGCGCCGCCTTGATATTTTCCAGTACTTGCTCGGTTTGTTCCGCGATACCGCCACTCACGATTGAGCCGTCCGGCCTGACCGGCACCTGGCCCGAGATGAAAACAAAATCGCCTGCGCGTACCGCCGGGGATAATGGCACATGGGATGTGCCGAAACATTGCTTGCTCATGTATTCTCCTGATGATTTGGGCTGTTTATTTGACCGCGCCGATCGCCAGACCGCGCACGAGGTAGCGCTGTAGCCAGGCAAAGACGATCGCGACGGGGATGGTCGCAACGAAGGCCGCCGCCATGACGTGATGCCATTCAACCGTATAACGTCCGGCAACAAGTGAGAAAATTTGAATCGGTAACGTATAACTCTCCTGGCGTCTTAACATCGTCAACGCGATGACGAATTCGTTCCAGGCATTGATGAAGGCAAAGATCGCCGTCACCACCATAGCCGGCAACGCCAACGGCAGGAAAACCATGACAAGGGACTTCCACGGCGAGGCACCCTCAATCCAGGCAGCTTCCTCAAGATCCTTCGGAATGGTAGCGAAGTAGCTCTGTAGCATCCAGACCGTAAAGGCAATATTGAACGCCGCATAGACAAAGACAATGGAGTTGACGTTGTCCAGAAGGCCGAGATAAACGACGAGGCGGAAGAGCCCGATGACCAGCACAATAGGCGACAACATCTGCGAGACAAGCAGAAACTGGCGAAAGAACCCCTGTCCGTGAAACCGATAGCGGCTCATTGCATAGGCTGCCGGAATGGATACCGCAAGCGCTAGCAAAGTCGCGAGCACGGCGACATAAACTGAATTAAAAAGGGCTGAACCGAAATTCGTTGCCTCCCACATTTCGACAAAGTTGTAAAAGCGCGGCTCCCTCGGCCACCAGGTTGGCGACAGGACTTCCGTTTGCGGCTTGATGGCCGTGACAAACATTACCGCAAACGGAAACAGCACAAGGATGATAAGCGGCGACAGCAGCGCCCAGGCAAAAACGGTGCGTTTAAGTTTTGCACTCATGTCCTGCTCTCTTTCATGGCCAGTCGCACGTAGATGAGCGTAAATACGAGGAGCAGGGCAAACATCATAATGGAGAGCGCCGATGCCTCGCCAAGCTTGCCGAACTTAAAACCGAGTTTATAGAGATAAGTCACCAGAATATCGGTTGAATTCGCCGGCCCCCCTTGCGTAGTCACCCAGATGATCGGGAAGGAGTTGAATACGTAGATCGTATTTAGAACGACAGCGATATTGATGAATGGGCGAATAAGCGGTACCGTAATTTCGCAAAACACCTGCCAGCGATTGGCGCCTTCGAGCTTCGCTGCTTCATAAATATCATCGGAAATTGACGACAGGCCGCCAAGGAATATTGTCACGGTGAAGGGTATGGTAACCAGGATGCCGATAACAATTTGAACCGGGAAAGCCGTCACCCCCGTCGCCAGCCACTGAATATTTTCTTCGATCAGCCCAAGACCGCGCAGGCCCGAGTTCAACATGCCGCTCTCGCCGTTCAGTGCCCAGCGCCAGACAATGGCCGTCATGGTGAGCGACACCGCCCAGGGCAACATGATGATGACACGGGCAATGGAGCGTCCGTAGAAATCTTCATTGAGGATCATGGCGACGGGAAGCGACACGGCAAGGGTGCCAAAGACGATGCCGAGGGTCCAGATTACTGTACGCCAGAGAGCGCTGAGAAATTCCGCATCGGTAAAGACAGCAACGTAGTTCTCAACGCCGTTCAGCCCCTTCAATTGTCCAAAGCGATTGACATCGCTAAGCGAGATGATTCCGAGTTGATAGAGCGGCCACAGAATAATGAACGCTGCAAAGAAAAACCCCGGCAGGATCAGGACGTATGGATTAGCAAACGGTGAGCGTTTCATGGTCGGCTGCAGCGCTTTCCATCTGGATCAAATCGTCTGAGCAAAGTATCCCGCGGCGGAGCGGAAAGCCTGGCGTGTTTGTCGTTCCGTAGAACCGCTCTGATGCGCGTGCTCAGAAGGGGTCGGGCAAGAGCTTGGGAATTTCTCTCACCCGGCCTCTAGAGCCTGTTCGGGCGTCTATTGCTGCAAAATGTTGTCGATTTCCTTCGCGGCGCCATCAAGTGTCGGCTTGATTGCGCCCTCGCCCAGGTAGATTTTTTGCAACGCATTCGATGCCATCGCGGCAATTTCCTCCCAGCCCTTAATAACCGGTGCAAAACGCGCATCCGGCAAGACGGCAGCAAAGGCCTTCAGGTCGGCGTCTTCGGCAAAGACGGGTTCTTTCGCAACAGCCTTGTTGACCGGCAGGAAGCCTTCGCCGCTGGTAAATTTCGAGCGCCAGTCGTTGGCAAAGATAAAGTCCAGGAACTGCCAGGCGAGCTGTTTATTCTTGGCGTTTTTGAACATGATCATCGAATCCGTCACACCATAGGTGCCGCGTTTTCCCTCGGGCCCTGCCGGGATAGGGGCAACGCCGTATTTGAGGTTCGGCGCTTCTTCCTTGATTTGTGCGGAGAGGAATGGTGCCGTAATCATCATGCCGATCTTGCCTTGCTTGAAGAGGTTCTGCACATCTTCGCGGGTGTAGGAGGTTACGCCAGGTTGCGTGGCTTTTGCGTCGATCAGGCTTTTGTACAATGCGGCAGCTTTATAGCCGGCGTCGGAATCGAGGCCTGAGGTCCCGTCAGCGTCAATGAGACTGCCACCATAGGACCAAAAGGCATAATAGAAATAAACGTCGGTTTCGATTTCCTTGCCCTGCAGGCCAAAGCCGTTGATGTCATCACCAAGGGCGCTGATTTTCTCTGCTGCCGTTTTCACCTGCTCCCAGGTTTCAGGAACCTGGTCGATGCCTGCCTTCGCAAGCAGGTCCTTGTTGTAGAACATGGCCCGGGCAGAGGCGGCGATGGGCAAGCCGTAGGTTTTACCATTCATGATGGACGGCGATAGGAATGCAGGAAAGAATCGGTCTTTGAAGTCATCATTCATATAGCCATCAAGCGGCTCGGCAATATCCTGATCGACAAAGTCGATAAGCCAACGGGTGCCGATAATCGACAGATCGGCATTGGCACCGCCGGAAATGTCTGTTGTCAGCTTTTGTAATAGGACATCCCACGGCACGACTTCAATCTGTACGTCGTGGTCCGGGTTGGCAGCTTCGAACGCCTTAGCGGCTTCCTCAAAGTAAGGGCCTGTCTTTTTGCTATACTCGGCGACAGTGACGCGCAATGTGTCAGCGCTTGCGAACGATGTCAGGGCTGCGGCCACGGTACCGGCAGCTAGGGCGAGCTTGAACCTGAAAAACATGATCTTCCTCCCTGGAATGAATGTGACATTTATGGGCCGTTGTAAACGCCATTGAAAATGGAGTGGAGCCCGGTCCCTCCATTTGTAAAATGTAATTTTTTTATACTTGGGCCCGAAATGCAAGCACATTTATCAAAATATGTTGATTTATTACATTGGCGCTGCCATTCTCGTTGACGAGCAAGGCCAATCGGATTGAGAAGTCTTTGGGAGGATGGGGCGTGCATGCTGACATTTGAGGGCAAACGCGTCGTGATAACAGGGGCGGCTGGGGGTGTTGGCCGCGCCCTCGTGACATTGTTCTCATCCCTTGGTGCGAGCATCGTCGCCTGTGATAAGGATAAAGACGGACTTGCGACTCTTGATGTGACCGAGAGGCAGGCTTTCGATCTTGCTGACACCACAGCGCTGAACGATGCCGTTGCCGGGATGCTGGCTTGCAGGACCGCTCCCTCTGTAGTCATCAGCAATGCCGGTTGGACGCGCGCGGAAACCCTTGCCGATGTTGACGACACGACTGTTGCCGACGAAATCAACGGCAATCTTAAGGGTGCTATGGCGCTGACCCGTGCTCTGCTTCCTGCCTTGCGCACACATAAGACCGGCGCGGCCATTGTTTTCGTCTCCTCTGTTAATGCGCACATGCACTTTGGTAATCCGGTTTACGCGGCCGCCAAAGCAGGACTTGAGGCCTGGATGCGTGCGCTGGCAACCGAAGAGGGGCCATACGGTGTTCGCGCCAACGCCGTTGCGCCGGGCTCGATCCGCACACCGGCCTGGGACCATCGCCTGGAGGCAGACCCGGCCTTGGCGGACCGTTTGCAAGGCCTTTACCCCCTTGGGCGCTTTGTCACCGCAGAGGAGGTCGCGCAGACAGTTGCTTTCCTGGCCTCTGCACTGGCAAGCGGCATTACAGGTGTGAGCGTGCCGGTCGATGCGGGACTTCTTGCGGGCAATCGGCCTTTTTTGAACGCACTCGCTAACTTAAAGAGGACCACCCATGGCTGACCTGAGCATGCGCAATGTCGCCAAGAGTTATGGCAATGTAAGGGTGATTGAGGACTTGTCGCTTGATATCGCGGACGGTGAGTTTGCTGTACTCGTGGGCCCGTCCGGTTGTGGCAAATCGACGCTTTTGCGGATGATTGCCGGGCTGGAGACAATCACGGCCGGTGACCTCGAAATCGGCGGAAAACGCACCAACAATGTGCCGCCACAACAGCGTAACATTTCCATGGTCTTCCAGTCCTATGCGCTTTTTCCGCATATGTCGGTCGAAAGAAATATCAGCTTTGGCCCCCGTGTGCGTGGCGAGCCGGAACAAGAAACCCGCACGCGCATCGGCAAGGCGTCTGACATTCTTAATCTTAGCGATTATCTTGATCGCCTGCCGCGCCAGCTATCCGGCGGCCAGAGGCAGCGCGTGGCCATGGGCCGCTCGATCGTGCGCGACCCGCAGGTATTCCTGTTCGATGAGCCGCTCTCGAACCTCGATGCAAAGCTGCGTGTGCAAATGCGTACAGAGATCAAGGCGCTACATCAAAAGCTCGGCACAACAATTGTGTACGTAACCCATGACCAGATCGAGGCTATGACCATGGCTGATCGGATCGTGGTTATGAACGGTGGCAATATTGAACAAGTCGGCGCACCGATTGCGTTATATGACAGACCGATCAATACCTTCGTTGCCGGTTTTATTGGCTCGCCGGCGATGAGTTTCCTCAAGGGGTGTTACCGGCAAAACGACACGGGAGCAGCGATTGAGCTAAGTAACGGCAGCCTTTTAAAGGTACCGCCCGTCGAGGCAGCTTACGACCAACCGGTCACCATTGGCATTCGTCCGGAAACCTACAGGCTCGCAGATGACGGCCCCATCAAACTTGTCGTTGACGTTGTTGAACCGACGGGCGCGGAAACGCATATTTACGGTCAGGTGGCGGGGCAGCCTGTACGCTGTGTGTTTTACCAGCGCCTTATGCCCAAATCTGGTGAGACCCTATCCCTGGCCGTCGCGCCGGAGAATGTTCATGTTTTTGACAAACAGACCGGCACACGTCTTGACGCATGAAAAAAAACGCGACAATAACCCAAAGCAATATCGACATTATTGCGCGGCTGCGCGATCGCGCGGCGGAAGGCGGCGGGGCTGAGCAGCGACTGATCGAAACCATCCTGTCGGACCTTCACTTTGCGACCCAGGCCCCTATCGCGTATGTCGCAAAGAGGGCAAAAGTGAGCGAGCCGACAGTTACGCGCCTGGCCCGCTCTCTCGGCTTTCCCGGCACCCGCGATATGAAGATGCACCTTGCCCAGGCGCTTGCTATCGGCGGTGCCTACTTGCGCGGCACACAGACATCACGGGTCGAAGCCAGTGAAGGGGCGCAGGCCGTGGCGGCTGTCTGCGGCGGCGGGCATGCAGCCCTTGATCTCGTCAGCCTGACACTGGCCAAAACGGACATCAAATCCATCGCCGAAATTGTCGCCAGGGCAAGTCAGGTAATGATCTATGGCACGGGCGGCAGTTCTTCCATGGCAGCCGTTGAGCTGCAAAACCGTCTATTTCGGCTGGGCATTCAGGCGACCGCCTATACCGATCCGCAAATGCAGCGCATGAGCGCCTCCGTTGCCAGGAAAGGGTCTGTGATTATCGCCTTTTCCATCTCCGGTCAGGTGCGCTCGATCGTCGACGCGGCGACCATCGGCACGCAATACAACGCCCGTGTTGTGGCGGTGACATCGCCGGACTCTCCCTTGGCCAAGGTGAGCGATCGGTTGCTGCCTTTTGTTTTCAAGGAAGACGGCAATCTCTATAAACCGAGCGCGACCCGCTATGCGCTCCTTGCCACGGTTGATATTCTTGCTATGTCCATCGCCAGGGCGATCGGGCCTGAAGTGCTCGAGTCCCTGCGGCGCGCGCGCCAGAGCCTGGTAACGCAGGATATTACCGATCCCGACTATCCTATCGGAGATTGATCCATGCATGTCGATGAACGCGATACACCAAGCGTTGTTGTTGATATCAACATTGCTGATGCGAATTTGAAACGGGCGCAGGTTTATGCGGACAGCCATGGGCTGCCGCTGCGCCCGCACATCAAAACGCACAAGCTTCCCTTCTTCGCAAAAAGGCAGATAGACCTTGGTGCGATCGGCATCACCTGCCAAAAACTCGGGGAGGCGGAGGTGATGGCGGATCACGGCATTGCGGATATTTTCCTGCCCTACAACATCCTGGGCGCGCAAAAGCTGAAACGCCTGCGCGCTTTACATGAACGGATTACATTATCCGTTACAGCCGATAGTCAGACAACAATATCGGGTTATGCACAAGCCTTTGCGGATGCGGGCAAACCGCTGCCGGTTCTCGTTGAGTGCGACACGGGCGCCGGGCGTTGCGGCGTGCAAACCGCCGAGGAAGCGCTATCACTTGCACAGTCTATTGACCATCAGACGGGCCTGACTTTCACCGGGCTCATGACCTATCCGCCCCGTGGCGATATTGCAGGTGTCGATGCGTGGTTATCGCAAGCGCGTGATGCAATTCTTGCTGTCGGCTTACCTGTCACGCATATATCGAACGGCGGATCCCCCGATCTCTATAGCGCGCATGGCGTCACTGCGGCGACCGAGCATAGGCCCGGCACTTACATTTATGGCGATCGTATGCAGGTTGATTTTGGCCTCGGCTCCCTGGATGATTGTGCTCTTACCGTCCTTGCTACGGTGGTGAGTCGCCCAACGGAGAACCGTGCGGTTGTTGATGCGGGTTCAAAGGTGCTGGCCGCTGATCTTTGCAATATGCCCGGCCATGGCACCATCCGCGAGTACCCGGATGCGATCATTACAGCCTTGAGCGAAGAACACGGTGTGGTCGATCTTGGCCAATGTACCAACAAGCCAGCGGTTGGCGATCATGTCCGCATTATTCCCAACCATGTGTGTGTTGTTTCAAATCTCGTCGATACGGTCACGCTTGTTGACGGCGAGACGGTTATCAAGACACTGCCAATTGTCGCACGCGGCAAGGTAGGGTGAGATTTTTTAGATCAGCATGGGGTTAGCTGTACCCATTTTGTGAGCGGTAATACCAACGGTATGGGCTTTATGGACACGCCGGCTGGTGTACGGCTTTGATAACACAACGCTTTGACGCAAAGGCATTTGTCATTGGCAAGGGCCCTTGGTATAAGCTAACCCCATAAAGCTGATCGCCCTCTAAATCTATAGCAAAATGCGAGACGAATACGAGAAAGCCCCATGATTCCCATTAAACGCATTTTGCTATAAGAGAATGTCGCTATGCACTATGCACAAAATCCCTTTCCCGCTTCGGATATGGACAGGCATGGGCTCTGGGAGATGCTTGTGCGGCGGGACATTGATGCGTTTTTGACTCAGGACTGGTCGATGGTGGAGGACGACTTTCTTGCTGACCGGTTTTTCGGCCTGCATGCCCATGGGCGCACGAACCCGGACTCCTGGCGGCTCGGATTTCCGAATCTGACGGCTTATCGTGACGAATGGCTGCGCCAGGCGGCAGAAACGGCGGAAGTCGCGTTTGCCGAGCCTTTGCGCGATGCGCTCTTTCGTATCACGATCCTGCGCGACATCGACCTTGGCGACAACGTTGCAATTGTTCGCAAAAAGTTTGACGGCGAGATTGCCAGGGCTGACGGCGGCGTCGACAGGCTCAACTGGCAGACACTATACTTTTGCGCCAAGCCGGTCGACGCATGGAAGATCACCAGCTTTGTTGGTTACATGCCCTGGCCAATGGGATGATGTTCTTGCCGCCCCGCTCATCGCAAACATGGAACATACCAACGCTGCGCAAGGCCGAACCCGTCGAACAGCCCCGGGTGGACAGCGCGAGTATTACGTTAAACGCGCCTTATACCAAGGGTCTTTGACAAGGGCTCATGCATTAGCGTCAATCAGGTATGTTATCAATGCCGTACACCAGTCGGCGTGTCTATAAAGCCAATACCGCTGGTATAAATCCATGACAGGGAACGCACAGATCGCGCCCTTCGCGACGCTGCCGGACGGAACATCCGTTGAACGGATCCGCATCGCAGGTGGCGGCCTGATGGCACAGGTCTTGACCTACGGTGCCACCATTCAAGATCTTCGGCTTGAGGGGGTTGATCATCCGCTTGTTTTAGGCGCCGACACAATGGCTCCGTATCTTGGTCCCATGACCTATTTTGGTGCCATTGTAGGAAGGTACGCAAACAGGATTGCCAACGGTCAGTTCGAAGTAGGCGGGCACAAATACCAGGTTCCGCTCAACGGGATTGGAAAACATGCCTTGCACGGGGGTTCAGTTGGGACGGGCCAATTGGTTTGGAATGTTGCGGGTGTTGCATCGGACCATGTTGATCTGACGCTTTGCCTGGCAGATGGCGACATGGGTTTTCCGGGTGAATTGAATGTGACCGCACAAATTTCTCTGCGCGAAAACGGCGCGCTTTGCTTTGACATTTTGGCCCGAACTTCAAAGGCAACGCCGTGCTCTTTTGCGCATCACGGATATTTCAATCTGAATGGAATTGGCGACATTACCGGGCACCTACTGGAAATCGATGCCGCCTCATATTTGCCTGTAGACGACGACCTAATTCCAACCGGCGAGATCAGACATGTTGTCGGCACGAAATTCGATTTTCGTACAGCGCGACCGATTGGAAAGACAGGCTTGGACCACAATTTCTGCCTTTCCGAGTATCAGCAAACGTTGCGCAAGGTTGCCCGCCTGCGCAGCCCAACCAACGGGCTGGAATTGACAGTCAAGACAACCGAACCCGGGCTTCAGGTCTACGACGGCGCCCATATATCGGCCGAAGGTTTGGTTGGCCTCGAAGGCCGCATATATGGGCCTTGCAGTGGCTGCGCCCTGGAAACCCAGGCCTGGCCCGACGCGCCTAACCGGCCCGATTTCCCCAATGCGATCCTGGACCCGGGCAACACCTATCGCCACCAGACAACATATCAGTTCCGCTGGCAAGCTGCTGAATGCTCATGATTGCAACTCAACGCATTTTGCTATAGCGCGTGATGCTCGTACCTTTGCCTTTTGGCGCAACGCCCACGCCCAAGCCGCTCTCGGGAGATGGGTCACCATCGCCCTTCGATCCCCTTGAGCTTGGGTATCGCCTCGCCAATCGAGAAACGAAAATGGGGCTGCTAAGACATGACGCGCTCTAGCGCGTGCGCCTTGGGTCGCGTGTGGTGGCACGAACCGGGACCAGGGCTGGTGTCGGTGACCCTCGACGGGCTCTGTCCTTGCAGATGCTGTCGATCAGAGACTTGGGAAGATGAGGAATGCCAATGGAATCGGCGTCGGCAGAGCCGGTTTTTTCCATAATCAGGCGGGCCATCTTATCGATGTTGTTTTCTTGTGCGACCATTATCTTGATCCTTTTTGTTTTCCCTCATTAATACACAAATGAAATAAAATAAAACTTAAAAGCGAGTCACATTTTCGATAATTGTGAATACTGAGTAACTTAAATCGATTTTTACCCTTTTTTGTCGTGTGCGTGGCCATTGTTCATTATGACATTGCGCCTATGAACAAGCATGAAACGTGCCATTCATTGCCTGTTCACAAATCCTCCAGGCCGGAAACCCTTGACATGCGTTTTTTCATCCCTATCTGATTTTTGTACACGCTGGTTGGGTGTACACGGTGCCCCGGGCCTTTGTGCCGGGAGATGAACACCGTTCATGTCAAACGTTAACCGCATATTGCTTAAAGGAGAATATGCCATGCGTGATTATGATCTATCCCCCCTTTATCGCTCGACCGTCGGCTTTGACCGGGTTTTCAACATGTTTGATAAGCTTGCGGCCGTGGATTCGGGTAATGGTTACCCCCCCTATAACATTGAGCGCAGTGACGAGAACGCTTATCGCATTACCATGGCGGTGGCGGGGTTTGATGAAGACGAACTGTCCATCGAATCCAAGGAAAACACCCTGACGGTGCGCGGTGAAAAAGCGGAAGACAGCGCCGATACGTCGCTCGAGGTGCTCTATCGCGGTATTGCCGCGCGCACATTTGAGCGCCGCTTTCAACTCGCCGATCATGTGGAAATCAAAGGGGCCGAGCTAAAAAACGGCCTTTTGCACATCGACCTCAAGCGCGAGCTGCCTGAAGCCATGAAACCGCGTACCATCAAAATTGCCAACGGCAAGGCCACAAAGGCAAAAACGATAGAAGAGAAAACCGCTTAGCAATAATTCTCATAATGCCTAATGCCTAATGCCTAATGCCTAATGCCTCGGGGTTCGCGCCCCGAGGCGCTTTATACCAGCGGTATTGGCTTTATAGACACGCCGACTGGTGTACTGCCTTGATAACACAACGCTGTGACGCCAAGGCATGAGTCATTGGCAAGGGCCCTTGGTATATACCAGCGGTATTGGCTTTATAGACACGCCGACTGGTGTACTGCCTTGATAATACAACTCTTTGACGCCAAGGCATGAGTCATTGGCAAGGGCCCTTGGTATATACCAGCGGTATTGGCTTTATAGACACGCCGACTGGTGTACTGCCTTGATAATACAACTCTTTGACGCCAAGGCATGAGTCATTGGCAAGGGCCCTTGGTATATACCAGCGGTATTGGCTTTATAGACACGCCGACTGGTGTACGGCCTTGATAATACAACTCTTTGACGCCAAGCCATGCGTCATTGTTAAAGACCCTTGGTATTATACCTGGCAAAATGAGTGCGGCGAAACGCATAAACCTGATACGCTCTATAGCAAAATGGGTACACCTAACGCCAAGCTGATCTAGATGTAATCTTTCAATAAGTTGTTCTCAAAGTGGCCGGTCTGAAGTTAGGGTTATGGCGACCATTGCCGCCAGCAAGGCCATGTCAGGCCATTCATCTGCACCCGATAAATTTACCAGGGACAGCCTCTTGACATTACACATCTAGAGCGTGTCAAATCTCTTCCAGCTCAATAAGGGTGCCGAGGAAATCTTTAGGGTGTAAAAACAGAACCGGCTTCCCATGGGCACCGATCTTTGGCTCTGCGTTGCCCAAAACCCGCGCTCCCGCGGCCACAAGCGTATCTCGTGCAGCGCCGATATCGGCGACCTCATAACACACATGATGAATCCCCCCCGACGGATTTTGCACAAGGAAATTGCTGATAGGTGACGCCCTGCCCAGCGGCTCCAGCAACTCGATCTTGGTGTTCGGCAAATTGACAAACACAACGCTCACACCGTGCTCGGGAAGCGCCTGGACGGGCGAAATCTCAGCGCCAAGCTGCTCGCGATAGATGACGCTCGCCGCCTCCAGATCCGGCACAGCAATGGCGACGTGGTTAAGTTTTCCGATCATGCGCACGCTTTCTATTCATGCCAATACCGCTGATATTAAACGACGGTAACAAACACGGTACAAATGGGCTTTTTCCCCCAGTCATTATAGATCTGGCGGCGAATGGCGCGGCGGACGGCCTCGCGCACCGTCTCGCGATCCTTGCGCTTGCCCCGCGGCAAGCCATCAATAACCCCAAGGATCATGATTCTGATGATCTCTTCAAGATGGGTGTAGGAATCGTCCTGCGTGGGCAGGCCTTCGATCGCCACGTCAGGACCGGAAAGAAGTCCCCCCTTTCGCGACAACGTCACCGCCACCGCAATGTGGCCCGCATAAGCCAATTTGCGCCGCCGCGATACGCCGGACTGATCCGCATCAACAAGCCACATCCCGTCGCGATAAACGCGTCCCGCCGGCACACTATCGACAATCGCACCAGGGTCCGGCGCCAGACGCACCATGTCACCGTTACGCACAGAGGTAACACGCCCCACCCCATGGGCAAGGGCAAACTGCCGTTGATGCTCAAGATGATAGGCCTCCCCGTGCACCGGGATAAGCAGTTCGGGTCGGGTCCAGGTGTACATGGCCCGCAACTCGTCGCGCCGTGCATGACCGGTGACATGCACGTCCTCCATGGTATCGGTAATCACCTCAACCCCCTTGTCCACAAGGCGATTGATGACAAAGCTTACCGCCTTTTCGTTGCCGGGTATGGCTCGGGAGGAAAAAATCACCCGATCGCCACTAACCAGGTCAATATGGGCATGCTCGCCGCGTGCCATGCGGGCCATGGCGGCGCGCCATTCTCCCTGCGTTCCCGTAGCCAGAACGACGGTATCTTCCCGTGCCAGGGAGCGCGCCTCCTCATCACCGAGAAATGGGGGGAAGTCCGTCAATATCCCAAGATCACGGGCAATATCATTAACCCGCATCATGCTACCACCGGTCATGACCACCTGACGCCCCGCTGCCCGTGCGGCCTCGGCAACGGTGCGAATACGGGCAACATTGGAGGCAAAACTGGTCACAACCACACGCCCCGTGGCCTCTTTGACCAGCCGCTGCAGATTAGCAGCGATGGTGGCCTCGCTGATGCTCGCCCCGAAACGCGGTGCGTTGGTCGAATCGCACACAAGGGCCGTAACGCCGGCATCCCCCAGGGCGCGAAACCGCGCCTCATCGGTAGGCAAAGTGACCAACGGCTCAGGATCAATCTTCCAGTCGCCCGTGTGCACAATGGTGCCGAGTTGCGTAGAGATCGCCAGCGCATTGGCTTGCGGGATGGAATGGGCAACGGCAATGAATTCAACGCTAAAATCCCCCACGTCAATGCGCTCTCCCGGCTCAACGAGGCTTACCGGAACCGGCTCCGCTTGCGGTTCATGCGCGGCCTTTGCCTCCAGCAGGGCCGCCACAAACGATGTGGCAAAGACCGGCACACGCAATTTCGGCCAGATATGTAAAAGCGCACCATAATGGTCCTCATGGGCGTGGGTGATAACAATACCGGCGAGATTGTTGCGTTCCGCCTCTATAAACCGGGTATCGGGAATAATCGCGTCAATCCCCGGCAGGGTCTCCCCGGCAAAGGCGATACCGCAGTCAACCATCAGCCAGTCCGTATGCCCCTCGCGCCGCAAACCGTAGAGCCCGAGATTCATCCCGATCTCGCCAACACCACCCAGAGCCACAAAGACCAGGTCATCTCCGCTTTTGTTCATGCCGCTGCCAATAATTGCTTATTCTGTTATGGCTCCGTTGCGCGTTATACCAGCGGTATTGGCTTTATATACTCGCCAGCTAGAGCGTGTCAGGTCTTAACCCAGACAACTAAACATAAACATCCCCCGCGCTCACCAAGCGGCGTGAACCATCGTCAAGGCGCAGCACCATACGGCCCCATTCGTCGATATCCGCAAACGTCCCCTCAAGCCTGTCCTTTCCATCGCACACCCTCACGCGCTTGCCAAGGCGAAATGCACGCTGTTTCCAAAGTTGCCCTATCGTATCAAATCCGGCGCCTCTGTTCCATGTGCGCAGGCGATCATGCAACGCCTCTGTCAAAGCCGCAAAAACCTGCGAGGCAGACGCCGAACAACCCGCCTGTAACAGGCTTGTCGCCTCGTAGCGGGCCAATCGTGGATAGGATTGGCAATTAATGCCAATGCCGATCACCACAAAGGGTTTGCCCGCAACGACGGGGGCCTCAAGCAGAATGCCCGATATCTTGGCGCCGTCAACCAGAACATCGTTTGGCCACTTGCAGGACAGCCTTTGTTGGCCGTTGCGGTTCAAAAACGGGTCCAGCGTGTCCACAACCGCAACCGCGGTGACAAGGGACAACGTGGCCAGCATCCTTTGCGGCGCGGGATCGGGAAGCAGAAGGCTGGCATAAAGATTTCCAGCGGGAGAGTGCCATGCGCGGCGACCGCGACCCCGCCCGGCGGTTTGTGATGCGGCCACCACCCAAGTTGCCGTTTGCATGCCCGCATGGATCATCGACAGGGCTTTTGCGTTTGTCGAGGATACCGCGTCAAAGGTGTGTAGCCCGTAGCCCGCCGCCAGCGCGCGGGGCCCCAGAGCCACGGATCGCAAATTGCTCATCTGATCTAGAAAAATATCGTGGCGGCCGACGAGATCACACCCTCAAGAGGCCGGATGAAAAGCACAAAGGCGATTACAAAAATGCCGGCACCTCCCAATACAACCCGCAATCCCGTTGGCATCGGATCAAGCACCACCTGGTTTTCGTCAATGTACAAAAGCTTGACAATGCGCAGATAATAAAAGGCGCTAACGACACTGGCCAGCACGCCGATCACCGCCAAGGCAACCAGCTGCGCTTCTATGGCGGCGCGAAAGACATAGTATTTGGCGAAAAAACCACCAAGAGGGGGAATCCCTGCCAGGGAGAACATCAGCATCGCAAGGATAAACGCCATAAACGGCTTGTCCCGCGACTGCCCCGCAAGGGCATCAATGTCTTCGATCGCCCCATCATCGTTGCGCATAGCGATAATGCAGGCAAAAACACCGATCGTCATGGCCAGATAAATGGTGGCATAGAACAATACGCCCTCAACCCCCGCCTTGGAACCCGCCGCAAGGCCAACAAGCGCATAGCCCATGTGCCCAATAGAGGAATACGCCATCAGGCGCTTGATGTTCTTTTGCCCAATGGCAGCAAAGGCGCCAAGCCCCATGGAACCGATAGAAACAAAAACGAGAATTTGTTGCCAACTGTCGCTAATGGGCAGCAGGGCCCCCATAACAACCCGCGTGAGAAGCACCAGGGCGGCGATTTTTGGCGCCGCCGCAAAAAAAGCCGTCACCGGTGTCGGCGCCCCTTCATAGACATCCGGCGTCCACATGTGAAAGGGAACCGCCGAAATCTTGAACACCAGCCCCGCAAGCAGAAACACCATGCCGAATACAAGTCCAAGACCAGGCATGGGGCCCGACACAACATCGGCAATGGTTACAAATGCAACACTACCCGTGTAGCCATAGACAATGGAGGCGCCGTAGAGCAGCATACCGGAAGACATGGCTCCCAGAACAAAGTATTTCAAACCCGCTTCGACCGCGCGGCGGGAGTCCCGCTTCATCGCCGCCAGAACATAGAGCGCCAGGCTTTGCAGCTCCAACCCCAAATAAAGCAGCAGCAAATCGTTTGCCGAGACCATCAGCATCATGCCAAGGGTCGCAAGCACAACAAGCACGGGATACTCGAACTTGTCCAGCCCCTCCGCCGCACGCACCGGCGCAGCCATCACAAGCGTCACCCCGGATCCTATAAGCAGCAGCACTTTTGCATAGCGCGCCAACCCGTCAAGCACAAAGCTGTCGGTGGGCGCACGCGCATCCCCTGGTAGCATGAGAAGCAAAAGCCCCGCAGCAGCAAATACCACAAGCGCCAGCCCTGTAATCAGCCCCGAGGCGCTGGCGCGCGTATAAACGCCAATTATCAGCATGGCCATCGCCCCGCAGGCCAGCAGCAGCTCCGGAGCCACAGGCTCCACCAACACGGATGCCAATGCAAGGCCACCTAACGTTTCAGCTTCCACGGTCTTTCCTCACTCAACGCCCCCGAGGTGCGCAATCTCACAAAACCGTCAGGGTTGCACCGATGCCGTCTGCACGGCGCGCAAGGCGCTCTCATAATTGTCAATTAAGTTCTCCACCGATACCGCTATCACATCAAGAATAGGCATCGGCCACACACCAAACAAAACAACCAGAGCCACCAGGGGTACCAGAATGGCCTTCTCCCGAAGGGTTAGATCCGTTATGGTTTTCAGGGCTTCTTTTTCCAGCGCGCCAAAAATCACGCGCCGATACAGCCATAACGCATAGGCCGCGCTCAATACAACCCCCGTCGCCGCCAGCGCCGCCGTCCAGGTGCTGACCTTAAACACCCCGAAAAGGGTCAGAACCTCGCCAACAAAACCACTCGTTCCCGGCAGCCCAACATTGGCCAGAGTAAAGATCATAAACATCCATGCATAGGCGGGCATGCGCTCAACGAGCCCACCATAGGCATCAATGCGCCGGGTGTGCAGGCGATCGTAAATGACCCCGACACACAAAAACAAGGCGCCCGACACCAACCCATGGCTGAGCATCTGGTAAATTCCCCCCTGGATACCCTGGGTATTGGCGGCAAAAATCCCCATGGTCACAAAGCCCATATGGGCGACCGACGAATAGGCGATCAGCTTCTTCATGTCCTCTTGCATAAGGGCCACGAGGGAGGTGTAGATAATCGCGATGACCGACAGCGCAAAAACCAGGGGCGCCAGCATATCGCTGGCCAGCGGCATCATGGGCAGGGAAAAGCGCAAGAACCCATAGCCGCCCATCTTCAAGAGGATCGCGGCAAGAATGACGGAGCCCGCCGTGGGAGCCTCCACATGGGCGTCAGGAAGCCAAGTGTGCACCGGCCACATGGGCATTTTAACCGCAAACGAAGCAAAGAACGCCAGCCACAACCACGCCTGCATGGTAGAGGACATGGGCCGGTTCTTGAGTAACTCAAAAATGTCAGGAATGGACGTGGTGCCCGCGTGCCAATAGATGGCCATGATGGCCAGCAGCATGAGCACCGAGCCCAACAGCGTATAAAGAAAGAACTTGAAACTGGCGTAGATGCGCCGCTCGCCTCCCCAGACGCCGATGATCAAGAACATCGGTATCAGGCCGCCTTCGAAAAACACATAGAACACCACCAGATCAAGGGCGCAGAAAACGCCTATCATCAAGGTCTCAAGAACCAGAAAGGCAATCAGATATTCCTTAAGGCGCACCGTTATCGATTGCCAGCTGGCCAGAATGCAAAGGGGCATCAAAAATGTGGTCAGGATCACAAACAGCATGGAAATGCCGTCGACACCCATGTGGTATTCAAAAGCCCCGCGCGCCCAGGTGCGGCGTTCGACAAACTGAAACGCCGCCGTGCCCGGGTCAAACTGAATCCAGATCAGCAAAGAGACAACAAACGTGACCAGCGTGGTCCACAGCGCCGTCATGCGCATATTGGCGTAGCGGCTTTCCTCGTCGGGAATGAGCAACACAAAAATGGCCCCCGCGAGGGGCAAAAATGTAATTACGGAAAGCAAGGGCATACCTGACACGGATCAACCACCCCCTGCCAGCATCGCCCAGGTGATCAGCGCCGCGGCCCCCATCAACATGGCAAAAGCATAGTGATAAACATACCCTGTTTGCAGTTTTACCGCCCGCGCGGTAACGTCCAGAACCCGCTTGGCAACCCCGTCCGGCCCCAGGCCGTCGATGACAAGACCATCGCCCACCTTCCATAAAAAGCGACCCAGGGCCATCGTCGGGCGCACCAGCAGAACGTCGTAGATTTCGTCAATGTACCATTTGTTAAGCAGAAACTTGTAGAGCGCATCCTGGGAAGCGGCAAGGCGGCGCGGCACGCTGCGGTCTATCATGTAGAACCACCACGCAAGGGCAAAGCCCAGGCCCATGGCGATCGTAGGCGCCAGCGCCACCAGGATCGGCACATGATGTATCGCCTCCAGCAAATCCTCCTTGATGACCATGGCGTTTGCGAAAAACCCGGGGGCCCCGTGTCCTGTGAACATGCCCTTATAGACCAGGCCCGAGAATACCGCCCCCAGCGCCAGCAAGCCGAGCGGTACGGTCATCACATAGGGGCTTTCATGGGCATGGGCGTAAACATCCGCAGGCGCCCGCGTCTTGCCGTGAAACGTCAAATGCATCAGCCGCCAGGAATAAAACGACGTGCAAAATGCCGCCACCACCAGGGCCCAAAAAGCAAAATTACCCACGCCCGAATGCGCCGCCCAAGTCGCCTCGACGATCGCGTCCTTTGAATGAAATCCGGCAAAGCCAATGAGGTAAGGAATACCCACCCCAGTAAGCGCCAGGGTCCCGATCATCATCATCCAGTACGTAATGGGGAGTTTTTCCCGCAGGCCCCCCATGTGCCGAATATCCTGCTCATCGTTTACCGCATGAATGACGGAACCGGCGCCCAAAAACAACAGAGCCTTGAAAAACGCATGGGTGAAAAGGTGAAAAATGCCCACCGAATAAGCCCCCACCCCCAAGGCCGCAAACATGTAACCAAGCTGGGAACAGGTTGAATAGGCGATCACCCGCTTGATGTCGTTTTGCACCAGGCCGACGGTCGCGGCAAAAAAGGCCGTTACCGCCCCCATGATGGTCACCACCATCAGCGCCACAGGCGCCAACTCAAACAGGGGCGACAGGCGCGCGACCATAAAAATACCGGCCGTAACCATGGTCGCGGCATGAATGAGCGCGGAAACAGGAGTGGGGCCCTCCATGGCGTCCGGCAGCCAGGTGTGCAGAATGAACTGCGCCGATTTGCCCATCGCCCCAACAAACAGCAGCAGGCACAAAAGGGTCATCGCATGGATGTCCCAACTGAGAAAACGGATAGTGCGCTCCGCCATCATATCGGCGTTCGCGAAGATGGTCGTGAACTCCACACTGTCAAACAGCAGATAGACGCCGAAAATCCCGAGCGCAAAACCAAAGTCTCCAACCCTGTTGACAATAAAAGCCTTGATTGCCGCCGCGCACGCGGAGGGCTTTTTGTACCAAAACCCGATCAACAAATATGACGCCAGTCCAACCCCCTCCCAGCCAAAGAACAATTGCAGCAGATTGTCCGCCGTCACCAGCATCAGCATGGCAAAGGTAAACAGGGACAAATAGGCAAAGAACCTGGGCCGGTGCGGGTCGTGATGCATGTAACCGATGGAATAAACATGCACCAGCGCCGAGACGGAATTGACCACCACCAACATGACCGCCGTCAGCGCGTCGACACGAATGGCCCAATGGGTCTGCAGGCTGCCGGAGACGATCCAGGCAAAAAGATTGCGCGTTTCAACGGCACCATCGTCAAAGGTCAGAAACACCACCCACGACAAAAGCGCCGCAACACATACGAGTGTGGACGTGATAACCTCGCAGCCGCGCTCACCAATCTGTCTGCCGAACACCCCCGCGAGGATAAACCCAAGCAGCGGCAAAAAGACAATCGCACTGAGCATACGCCTCAGCCCTTCATCATGTTAATATCCTCGACCGCGATCGAACCGCGACCACGATAGAAGATAACAATAATGGCCAATCCAATCGCCGCCTCCGCCGCCGCGACAGTGAGCACAAGCAGGGCAAAAATCTGCCCCACAATATCTCCATGAAAAGCGGAAAAGGCCACCAGATTGATGTTCACCGCCAGCAGTATCAATTCCACCGACATTAAAATCGTAATGACGTTCTTGCGGTTGAGGAAAATACCGAAAACGCCAATCACAAAGAGAGTCGCCGCCACGGTGAGAAAATGCGCCAGGCCAAGTTGCATGGATCAGATCCCCTGTCCTGGTTTGACCTTACGGATTTCGATTGACGTGGCCGGTGTGCGCCCTACCTGCTCGCCGATAGCCTGGCGCTTGACGTGAGGCTTGTGCCGTAACGTCAACACAATCGCGCCGATCATGGCAACCAGCAGCACCAGTCCGGCGGCCTGAAACAGATAAATATAATCCGTATACAAAACCTCTCCAATGGCCTGGGTGTTGGAAATCAATCCTGTGCTTTGTTGCGTCAAATCCCCCGCCCTGGTGCCAAGGCGTTCATGAAAAGCGCGCCCGGTGAGAACCACAATCAGTTCCGCCAGCAAAACCACGCCGATCAACGCACCCACAGGCATGTAGCGCCAAAAGCCCTGACGCAAGGCCACAAAGTCAATGTCCAGCATCATCACCACAAACAAAAACAGAACCGCCACCGCTCCCACATAAACGACCACCAGGATCATGGCCAAAAATTCCGCCCCCGTGAGCATGAAAAGGCCCGCGGCATTGAAAAACGCCAGGATCAAAAACAGGACCGAGTGAACCGGATTGCGCGCCCACACCACCAGCAAGGCCGCGCAAATCAAAACCGCGGAAAACAGATAAAAGAAAAGGCTTTGCCAAACCATCGCATATTCCTAGAGCGTGTCAGGTTTTAATAGAATCAATTCTGTTTCTCGATTGGCGAGGCGATACTCAAGCCCAAGGCGATCGAAGAGCGATGTTTATCCATCTCGCAAGAGCGGCGTGGGCGTGGGCGTGGGCGTTGCGCCAAGCGAAACATACCCCTGTTCGGCTCCACAGTGCTCATGCGTCCAGATCAGCATGGCGTTAGCTGTACCCGTTTTGCCAGGGGTAAAGCTAACGCCATAAAGCTGATCGCCCTGAAATCTATAGCAAAATGCGAAAAAATACGGAATACCCATGATTCCAGTTATACCAGCGGTATTGGCTTTATAGACACGCCGACTGGGGTGGGGCCTTGATAACACAACGCTGTGACGCCAAGGCATGAGCCCTTGGCAAGGGCCCTTGGTATTAAACGCATTTTGCTATAGAGCGCGACATATAACATTATCCGCACCCGCGTCCAGCCAAAAAGACAAAACCCCCTCGCGGCACCGTTTGCGTTTTACTCACGCGCCATCTTCGCACGCCTGCGCGCCTACCGATAGGGGGCATCGGCGGCAATATTGGCTGCGATCTCGCGCTCCCACCGATCCCCGTTAGCCAGGAGTTTTTCCTTGTCATAGTAAAGTTCCTCTCGCGTCCAGGTGGCGAATTCAAAATTCGGGCCCTCAACAATCGCATCCACAGGGCAGGCCTCCTGGCATAGACCGCAGTAGATGCATTTGACCATATCGATGTCGTAGCGGGTGGTGCGGCGGGTTCCATCGTTGCGTCGTGGACCCGCTTCAATGGTGATGGCCTGCGCTGGGCAGATGGCCTCACACAGTTTGCAGGCGATACAGCGCTCTTCTCCGTTGGGATACCGGCGCAGGGCGTGCTCGCCACGAAAGCGCGGGCTTACCGGGCCCTTTTCATGGGGATAGTTCACCGTTGGCTTTCTGCCAAAAAACTTGCGCATGGACAGAAAAAAGGCGCCGATAAAATCGGTGAGCAAAAATGAGCGAATAATTTGTCCTGCACGCATAACAACGCCTCGTCTTAAGATGCCTCTAGCATCAGTGATAAAAACATAGGGCCCATAACCAGTCCTATTAGATCAGCAATAAGCCGCCAGCGATTGCCATAACAACCTCACAATCATGTTCATGCTCACAATCATGTTCATGCTCATGTTCACGATATGGCGCCATGCGCCCCCCAGCCGGTCACCTGCAGTACCAGCGCCACCGCAAAGACCATAAACAGGGATAGCGGTAAAAACACTTTCCAGCCAAGGCGCATCAACTGGTCGTAGCGATAGCGCGGCACAAACGCCTTGACCATGGCGAACATGAAAAAGACGGAAAACACCTTCAGCCAGAACCACACAAGCCCGGGCACCCAGGTAAAGGGAGCAATGTCGACCGGCGGCAGCCAGCCCCCAAGAAACAGAATTGTTGTGAGCGCGCACATGAGGGTAATGGCCACGTATTCACCAAGCATGAACATCATGTAGGGGGTTGAGGAATATTCAACCATGAAACCGGCAATCAGTTCAGACTCGGCTTCGGGCAGATCAAATGGCGGCCGGTTCGTCTCCGCCAGCGCGGAGATGAAAAAGACCACAAACATGGGCAGCAACGGTAGCCAGTACCAGTTCAAAAACGTCAGGGACGGAACGCCGATCAGGTCAGCAAGACCGGTGCGCTGCGCCATGACGATATCGCTCAGATTCAGAGACCCCACACACAAAAGCACGGTGATCATGACAAAGCCGATGGAGACCTCATAAGAGACCATCTGCGCCGCCGACCTTAAGGCTGCGAGAAACGGATACTTGGAATTGGAGGCCCATCCCCCCATGATCACGCCGTAGACACCCAAAGACGAAATGGCAAATATGTAGAGGATGCCCACATTGATATCGGCGACGACCCATCCTTGCGCCACCGGAACAACCGCCCAGGCCGCAATAGCCAGGGTAACCGACACAAGCGGGGCGAGCAAAAAGACCACCTTGTTGGCGCCTGAGGGGATAATAGGCTCCTTGAAAACAAACTTGAGCAAATCCGCAAAGCTTTGCAACAATCCCCAAGGGCCCACCACATTGGGTCCTTTGCGCATTTGTACCGCCGCCCAGATTTTGCGATCCGCCAGAAGCAAAAACGCAATAATAATCAAAAGCGGTACGACCAACAGCAGCACCTGCCAGACGATGCCGAACGTGTCTCCAAGACCGATAATGGGGATCCCCAGGAGCGTGTTCAAGGCCTGCCAAAACCAATCCATGAATCTGTCTCCGCTACTCTGCCGCCTGGGCGCGGGCGTACCGCGCGGCGCTCAGTTCGGCCATAACCCTGGACGCCCGAGCAATGGGATTGGTGAGGAAAAAATCGTCGACCGCAGCAGCAAAAGGCGCATCATGCATCCCCGCGCGCAGATCGGCCAGGCGTTTGATATCCCCGATGCCGGCAGGGGTTATCTCATCCACGTGCCCCAGGTGAGGATGCGCTTCGATCATCTGCGCGCGCAAGGCAGCCAGTGTATTAAAGGGTAGCGTTTGCCGCACGCGCTCGGAAAGGGCGCGAATAATTTTCCAGTCTTCCCGCGCCTGCCCCGGCGCAAAACCGGCCCGCGTGGTGCGCTGTACCCGACCCTCGGTGTTGACAAAAGTGGCTGACTTTTCCGTATACGCCGCACCAGGCAGAATAATATCGGCACGGTGGGCGCCAATGTCCCCATGACTGCCAATATAGACAACACATGTATCCTTGCCCAGCATCCCGGTCTCCGCATGCGCCTTTATATCGTCGGCGCCGAGTAAAAACAGCGCTTTCAGATATTGGCTGCGCGCCGCATCAATCATGCCCTTGGTGTCCATACCATCACCACCGGGCACAAACCCAAGATCAAGGCCCGCAACGCGCCCCGCCGCCGTGTGCAGAACATTAAAGCCGTTCCAGTCCTCTCGCAGGGCGCCGCATTTATCGGCAAGCCCGGCGACACAGGCAAGGACCCTGTCGCCATCATCGCGCATCAGCGCGCTCTGTCCCACAATAAACAGGGGCCGCTCAGCGTCGCGCAAAATATCAGAAAACGCGATGCCCGCGCGCCCCAAATCCTGCAACGCATCCGCGTCAAAATCGATATCATGCCCCAACTGCGCCAAAGCGTCCGGGCCCGAACCGATATAGCGCACCTCATAGCCAAGATGTGCATCCAGAGCAGCAACGCCGTCGGCATTGGTGCCGATGAACCCGATATGGCATCCGCCCATGCGCCAGCGCTTGCGAATACGCGCGTTCAAAAGGCTGGCCTCAAAGCGCGGATCGCTGCCCACGAGCAAAATCGCATCTGCGGATTCGATCCCCGCGATGGTCGAATTAAACAGATAGGACGCCCGGCCCATCGCCGGATGCAGCCTGCTACCATCGGTGCGACAATCAAGATTGCTCACCCCAAGCCGCCCCATGAGCATTTGCATCGCGAACATGTCCTCAGCGCCTGCCAGATCGCCGGCAATCACGCCGATGCGATCACTGGAGGCGCTGTTTATGGTCTCGGCCGTGACCGACAACGCATGCTCCCAGCTGGTTGGTTGCAGGCGGCCTTGGTGATTGCGCACATAGGGTGTATCCAGGCGCTGGGTGCGCAAGCCATCCCAGATAAATCGGGTCTTGTCGGAAATCCATTCCTCATTCACCGCCTCATTCAGGCGCGGCATAATGCGCAGCACCTGACCGGCGCGGGTATCGACGCGAATATTCGAGCCTACGGCGTCCATCACGTCAATAGTCTCTGTTTTGCTAAGCTCCCAGGGGCGCGACTGAAACGCGTAAGGGCGCGACGTGAGCGCCCCCACGGGACATAGATCAATAACATTGCCCTGTAACTCGGAGGTCATCGCCGCCTCCAGATAGGTGGTGATCTCCGCGTCCTCACCGCGCCCTAAAAGGCCTAACTCGCTCACCCCGGCAACCTCGGTGGTAAAGCGTACACACCGTGTACAGTGGATGCATCGTGTCATAATGGTCTTGACCAGGGGGCCGATATATTTGTCTTCGACGGCGCGCTTGTTCTCCTTGTAGCGATTGGTATCGATGCCGTAGGCCATGGCCTGGTCCTGTAGATCGCATTCGCCTGCCTGGTCGCAAATGGGGCAATCAAGAGGATGATTGATAAGCAAAAATTCCAGCACCCCCTCGCGCGCCTTTTTCACCATTTCCGAGTTCGTATGGATAACCGGCGGCTCTCCTTGCGGCCCCGGGCGCAGGTCGCGCACACCCATGGCACACGAGGCGACAGGTTTGGGCGGGCCGCCTTTGACCTCCACCAGACACATGCGGCAATTACCGGCCACCGAAAGCCGTTCATGGAAGCAAAATCGCGGGATTTCCGCACCGGCCTCTTCGCACGCCTGCAACAATGTCAAGCGTTCATCGACCTCGATTTCCTGACCATCTATGACAAGTTTTACCATTTCTCAAATACCGTTTGCCAAAACCGCCCACTCTGTGCGCCTGCGGGGCCTGTCAGGTGTGTGTTTTCTGGCCAGAGTTGCCTCGTGTTGCAGAATTGCCCGTGTTGCAGATGAGCGCGCCTATGTAAGACATGACACGTTCTAGCGTTTCTTGATGACCTCCTCAATGGCCCTTAGCGCCGCCGTTATGCCGCGCAAGGAAAAGCTTACCTGTTTTCTCAACCCGTTTTCATTGGCCTGGTAGTCGAACACAATGGTGTTGCCGGCCAGCATTTGCGGCAACAGGTCGTTTACAATCGCCGCATCGTCGATCCAGTAGGTCTCCATTGTATTGCGCGCTGGCTGGTATCCCTTCAGGGGCTCTAGCGCGGCCACCTGCTTGCCGTCAATACGCACAATCAGGGCCCCCAGGGGAGCCGGTATGTTGCGCGCGAACAGCTCTATCCAGGGCGCGCCTTCCGGGTCACCCTCGTTTACCGCCAGCCTGGCGTCGCCGAAAAACGGCTCGTTTTTATTCTCCAACTTGATCTGGACAACGCGGCAGGCTCCCTTTCCCCCATTCGCGCATACCGCCAGCCAGTCCTTATGATAGGCGCGCAGCTCGCCGAATTCGTGCATAAACCACGGACCGGCAATCGCCTGTGGGGCGCTTACCAGAAAAACCGCAAAGGCAAAAAGACCTGACAAAAATCTTATCCACATGAGCTTGATGTTCCTTATTCCGCTGCTTCCACGACTGTTGCGCCTGTACCGCGACCATAATGGGCATCAATACGGGCTTCGATTTCCGGACGAAAGTTTTTGATTAACCCCTGAATAGGCCAGGCGGCGGCGTCTCCAAGGGCACAGATCGTGTGCCCCTCGACCTGCTTGGTCACCTCGTAGAGCAGGTCAATCTCACTGACCTTCGCCTCGCCCGTGACCAGGCGTTCCATCATGCGCCACATCCAGCCGGTACCCTCGCGGCAGGGGGTGCACTGGCCACAGGATTCATGTTTGTAAAAATACGACAACCGGGCAATGGCGGCGATAATATCGGTCGACTTGTCCATGACAATAACCGCGGCGGTGCCAAGACTTGAGCCCACCTCGCGCAAGCCGTCGAAATCCATGACGGCGTCAAGGCACGCCTCGCCGCGCACACACGGCACCGACGAACCCCCAGGAATAACCGCAAGCAGATTGTCCCAGCCGCCACGGATGCCGCCGCAATGTTTGTCGATCAGGTCGCGAAACGAGACCCCCATTTCCTCTTCAAAGGTTGCTGGGGTGTTCACGTGACCGGAGACGCAAAACAGCTTGCTGCCGGTGTTGTTAGGCCGCCCAAGAGCCGAAAACCAGTCGGCGCCACGGCGTAAAATCTCCGGCACCACGGCAATGGACTCAACATTATTGACCGTCGTTGGGCACCCGTAAAGGCCGACTCCTGCGGGAAACGGAGGTTTCAGACGCGGTTGCCCCTTCTTGCCCTCCAGGCTTTCCAAAAGGGCTGTCTCCTCGCCGCAAATGTAGGCACCGGCGCCATGGTGGACGTAAATATCAAAGGGGTAATCGTGGACGTTATTTGGCCCCAGAAGATTGGCCTCATAGGCCTGATCGATGGCGGCCTGCAAATGTTCCCGCTCGCGGATGAACTCCCCGCGCACATAGATATAGGCCACGTGGGCGCCCATGGCGAAACCGGCGATCAGGCAGCCTTCGACCAGATGATGCGGGTCATGGCGCAGGATCTCACGGTCCTTGCAGGTGCCAGGCTCCGATTCGTCGGCGTTGACCACCAGATAATGGGGCCGGCCGTCGGACTGTTTGGGCATGAAAGACCATTTCAGGCCGGTGGGAAACCCCGCCCCACCGCGCCCGCGCAGGCCGGACTCTTTTACCTGAGCAATAATCCAGTCGCGCCCTTGTTGCAAAAACCCCGCGGTTCCATGCCACTGGCCGCGCCGGCGCGCGCCCTCCAGCCCCCAGTCATGAAGGCCATACAGATTGGTAAAAATGCGGTCTTTATCCTTCAGCATAACGCCTCAGCTAACCCTGACTTCTAACCCTGACTCGTCGGGACATCGCCCTTATCGACACGCTGGGAGAATTCCGTCTCGCCACCACCCATAAGCACCTTGGCCTGCTCCACCCATTCCTCCCGCTGGATGCGGCCGGGAAAGGCAAGATGATCGTTCACCCAGTCCGCATGGGCGTTGGACCAGCGGGCAATCTGGCGAAAGTAGTAGACCCCAAGGGCGTTGAGTTTTGCCTCGTTGACCTTGCCGATACCCTTGATGCGCTTCAGATCGTCGGCATCGTCGGGGCGCGTTCCCGAAATCCCTTCCGGTTGAAGCGGCGTCCCGTCGTCCACCGCCGCGCTCGCTGGCTCCAGAACCGCTGGCACTTCCTCCACCATATCCCCAACGTCGGCATCTGTTGCAGCATCGCCAACAAGGGGAAGAGGTAATTCTTCCTGGGCCTCTTTTTGCCCACCTTCAGGGATATCTTCAAGCGGCGAACTCTCCGCAACAATGCCATCCGCGTCGTGGTCATGGCCAACAGGATCAGCATGACGATCAGCGCGCGCGGCAAAATCAAGATCGTTCAAACACGTGGCGCCCCCTTGCGCGGCAGAAAACTGCCGCTCCACCTGCGGCCCCGGCGCCGGGGTCTCACCGCGTGCAAAGGCATCCAGCAAATCCTCAAGCGCTTCAGGGGTCAGGTCTTCGTAAGTGTCCTTGAAAATCTGCACCATGGGCGCGTTCACGCAAGCCCCCAAACACTCCACCTCCTCCCAGGAGAAATCGCCATCCGGCGACAGTTCATGCGGATTGGCGGCAATACGGCGCTCGCACACAGCGCGCAATTCGCGCGCCCCGCGCAGCATGCAGGGTGTGGTCCCGCAAACCTGCACATGCGCCTTCCTGCCAACCGGCTGCAGCTGGAACATGGTGTAGAACGTGGCCACCTCAAGGGCCCGGATCGGGGGCATGCCTAAAAGATCCGCCACGTGGCGAATAGCCGGCTCGGGCAGCCAACCGTCGTGTTGCTCCTGAGCGCGCCACAACAGAGGAATGATGGCGCTGGCCTGGCGGCCACGGGGGTATTTTTCGATCTGCGCCAACGCCCAGGCGTGATTATCCGGGGTAAACGCAAAGCTCTCGGGCTGCGTATGATGGAGTCGTCTTACCGCCATATCCTTCGCTCTATCTAACCCGATTGATCCGTGACAGGCAATTGCACCTGCCCGTCTGTGTTTAATTGCCAGAACGGATTGTAGGCCACTTCCCATTTATATCCGTCCGGGTCTGAAAAATAACCTGAATAGCCGCCCCAAAAAACCGTCTCCGGCTCCTTTACGATTGCCGCATCATGTTCCTTCAATCGCGCAAAAATCCTGTCAACGTCCTCTTCGCTACGCGCATTGTAAGCCAGCGAAAACACCGATGTTGCCGCATCCTCCCCGGCAGTTTCAGACTTCATGTCTTCAATCAGCAGGTCCTTTTGCGCAATTGCGAACACCATACCGCCCATATCGAAAAAAAGGATCTTTTGCATGTGCGTATGGGGCACCCAGCCCAGCACGCGCGTATAAAAGTCGCGGGCGCGATCCAGATCACGAACACCCAGCGCCACCATGCTTATACGTTGCTCGGGCAAGGCGCCCGCCGATGGGTTCATCGGTCAATCTCCCCGAACAAATCGCCTACGCATATCCGAACCCCCGGAGGATCAAGGGTTATCTCACCTGTTGAGACAAATGTCGTCTCGACAGGCCCCGCACCCGTGCGACGATGATGCACAATATAGTGCTTATGGTCATACACGATCAGATAATGCGCAATGGAAGGGATGATAAAATAATCATGCAGTTTGGCGTGTTCGTCGCGCTCCTCGCTGGTGATGGAAACAACCTCGACGACAACGACAGGATTGTCGGAGACCGAAGATGTGGCGTCGAATTCACCGCAATGCACCAGCGCATCGGGAATACGGTACGTGCGCTCATCGGGCGCTACGGCGACGCCATCGGAGAACACGGTACATTGCACCCCGGCACGCGCAACGGCGGCGCGAAGCGTATCCAGGGCACGCACTTTCGCAAGATTGTGACGCATACTGTCGCGACCCATGGCGACAATCTCTCCATCGACAAGCTCATAGCGCTGATCGCCATTCTGCCCGCCCCACCATTGCAAAAACTGCGGCACGGTCATTTTGATATCCGGCAAGGTGCCCACCGATGGGTTCATCGGTCAATCTCCCCGAATACGATATCAAGAGAGCCAAGGATGGCGGAGACATCGGCCAACTGGTGGCCCCGGCAGAGAAAGTCCATCGCCTGCAGGTGGGCAAAGCCGGGGGCGCGGATTTTACACCGATAGGGTTTGGAAGAACCATCGGAGACAAGATAGACACCGAACTCCCCCTTGGGGGCCTCAACAGCGGCATAGACTGTCCCTTCGGGAACCCGGTAACCCTCGGTGTACAGTTTGAAATGGTGGATAAGGGCTTCCATGGACTGTTTCATGTCGGCGCGTTTGGGCGGTACGATCTTACCATCCGTCGACGCAATGGGCCCCGGGCCCTCGGCGTTCAGCTTTTCGAGACATTGTTTCATGATCGCGATTGACTGTCGCATCTCCTCCATGCGGATCAGATAGCGGTCGTAGCAGTCACCGTTCTTGCCGACGGGAATATCAAAATCCATCTCGGCGTAGCATTCGTAGGGCTGGCTTTTGCGCAAGTCCCAGGGCGCGCCTGAACCGCGCACCATGACCCCGGAAAATCCCCACCCCCAGGCGTCGGCAAGATTGACAACACCAATGTCCACATTACGCTGTTTGAATATCCGATTGTGGGTGAGCAAGCCTTCGATGTCGTCGCACACTTGCAAAAACGGCGCGCAGAACAATTCAATATCGTCGATCAACTCCTGCGGCAGGTCCTGGTGCACGCCGCCGGGTCGAAAAAAGGCTGAATGCATGCGCGCCCCACAGGCGCGTTCATAGAAAACCATCAGTTTTTCGCGCTCTTCAAACCCCCAAAGCGGTGGCGTCAACGCTCCCACGTCCATCGCCTGGGTGGTGACGTTGAGCAAATGCGACAAAAGCCGCCCGATCTCTGAGTAGAGCACCCGGATTAGCTGCGCCCGGCGCGGCACTTGGATACCCAATAGCCGTTCTGTCGCCAGGGCAAACGCATGTTCCTGGTTCATGGGTGCGACATAGTCAAGCCGGTCAAAATAAGGAACCGCCTGCAGGTAGGACTTGTGCTCAATGAGCTTTTCGGTGCCGCGATGCAAAAGCCCCACATGCGGGTCCACCCGCTCCACCACCTCGCCGTCGAGCTCAAGCACGAGCCGCAACACGCCATGGGCGGCCGGATGCGCGGGGCCAAAATTAAGCGTAAAGTTGCGCTTTTCCTGAGCGCTGTCCTGTACCATCCGTTGGCCTTATCCTGCTTTTGTGTCTGTGTCGGCTTCCCTGGTGGTCGGATAGTCCGGCCCCTCCCAGGGGCTTTCAAAGTCGAAATCCCGGTACGCCTGCTGTAAATCCACCGGCGTATAAACCACTCTCTTGAGCGCATCATCGTAACGCACTTCCACATGGCCGGTCAGCGGGAAGTCCTTGCGCAACGGATGCCCCTCAAAGCCATAATCGGTAAGCAAGCGGCGCAAATCCGGATGGCCGGAAAACAGAATTCCGTACAGATCATAAGCCTCGCGCTCAAACCAGATGGCGCCCGGGAAAATCGGGGTGACGGACGGCACCGCCGTTTGCTCGTCGGTGCGCACACACAGCCTGAGGCGCAAATTCTGGGTCGGGGACAGCAAATGATAGATAACGTCAAACCGCTCGGCGCGCTCTGGCCAATCAACACCGCAAATATCGATCAGGCTGACAAACTTAAACTGCGCCCCATCGCGCAGGGCCTTCAGGGTCTCAACCAGCGAGGCGCGAGGGAGGGTGATCGTGATCTCGCCATGGGCGCAATCAATGGCCGTTGCCGTATCGCAAAACGCGCCCTCAAGCAGATCCAGAAAACTCGCAAGTGCCTGATCCATACCGCCAAGACCCTAACGTTCGATGGTTCCTGTGCGGCGGATTTTCTTTTGTAGCAGCATCACACCATACAAAAGCGCCTCGGCCGTCGGCGGACAGCCGGGGACATAGATATCCACCGGCAAAATCCGGTCGCAGCCACGCACCACGGAGTAAGAATAATGATAATAACCACCCCCGTTGGCGCACGAGCCCATGGAAATCACATAGCGCGGCTCGGGCATCTGGTCGTAGACCTTGCGCAAAGCCGGGGCCATCTTGTTGGTCAGGGTTCCCGCGACAATAAGAACGTCAGACTGGCGGGGACTGCCCCGTGGCGCAAAGCCGAAGCGTTCGCAATCATAACGCGGCATGGCCATCTGCATCATCTCAACGGCACAACACGCCAGACCAAAGGTCATCCACATGAGCGAGCCGGTACGCGACCAGTTGATCAGGGCATCCGAACTGGTGAGCAAAAACCCTTTATCGGCAAGTACATTGCTGAACTCGCGGGTATAAGGGTCCGTTTCCCCCGAGGCCGGCATCCGGTTGCCGGCAAAGGCAGCGGCAGAACCCGAAGCCATCGCCGGGGGGTTGGGATAATCGCCTAATCCCATTCCAGTGCTCCCTTTTTCCATTCGTAGATAAATCCGACGGTAAGAACAGCAAGAAAAATCGACATCGAGACAAACCCAAGCCAGCCCACCTCGCGTAAAGACCCAAAGGCGACAGCCCACGGAAACAAAAACGCAACCTCCAGATCAAAGATGATAAACAGGATGGCCACCAGATAAAACCGCACATCAAAGGTCATGCGCGCGTCGTCAAACGGATCAAATCCGCATTCGTAAGCGGAAAGTTTCTCGACATCCGGGTGCTGCGGGGCAAACACAAAAGGTGCGACCAACAATACCAGGCCGACCACAAGGGCTATCGCAATAAAAATCGCGATGGGCAAATACTGGATGAGTAAATCCTGGGCAATCGGCATAACGAAAACGGTCTCTGGTCGGTCTCTGGTCCACAGCCCAACAGTTCTGTTCCGCGTCTGGAGATTTTTCATCAAATCCCAGGCAGCCCTGTATCTGTTAGATCAGCATACGTTTAGTTGTACCCATTTTGCTATGGGACAACTAAACGTATAAAGCTGATCGCCCTGGAATCTATAGCAAAATGCGAGAACAATACGAGAAAGCCCATGATTCCAATGAAACGCATTTTGCTATAGCGCAGTCGACGACCGGATACAAGGTAAAGAGTCACCTCTTTATAGTGCGTTACCCTGTTGCATACGCGGCGCGGACCTGGTGCACAGCGCCCCGGGTTGCGGCGTTATGCCCAAGTAACCCCGGTTATGGATTAAGAGACTTTTTCTCATTCTGTATCGGTTCATTCTCACGCAAAGGCGCTACCAGCCATTTGCGCATAGCCATGAACGGCTACAAACAGGCTATGATTGCGCACTGATAGTTCAGAGCGTGTTATCTTGATGGGCAAGCAATTGCAAGACAACCGGTTTGGTGATAAATCCAAGGTTGTGGAGACTTATACCAAGGACCCGTGCCAATGACTCATGGATTAGCGTCAAAGCGTTGTGTTATCAAGGCAGGACACCAGTCGGCGTGTACATAAAGCCCATACCGCTGGCATATACCAAGGACCCTTGCCAATGACTCATGCCTTAGCGGCAAAGCGTTGTGTTATCAAGGCAGGACACCAGTCGGCGTGTCTATAAAGCCCATACCGCTGGTATTATTTTGACAGTCCTGTGGAGACGGCCGGCGCCGGGGCTGGCGGCAGGTTGCCTGGGCTGGTGGTGGTCTTTGGCACGGATTTGCGCGGGTCTGGGCGCGCGGGGCTCTCAAGAGCAACAGGAGAAGCCATACGCTTTTGCGACTCACTGGTATCTGCCGACGCCACCTTTGCGGTAATCCGCAGTTCACGCAGAATGGCGTTGGCCGTCGACTGGGGCATATCGCGATAAATGCTGATCAGCCGATAGATGGAGGCGACGGACTCGCCGATTTTCTCGTTAATGTGCAAAAGAATGCGCAAGGCGCTCTTTTCCTTGACCCCCACCGCCTTCAGCATGACAATAAGGGGCTCTCCACTTTCATCGCCGATCATTTTGACAATGGCATCCTGCGGCAGACGAATCATGGCCGCCATGACCTGGGCAAAGGTCTTTATTTGTTTGCGCGTTGCCAGCTGCTCAAGAGAGGCGACGATATCCTTGGCTGTTTCGCTTAGCTGCAAATAGGTCTCACCGGTGTCCTCGGGCTCGGGGAACGCCTTAAAGCCGGCAATGACGCGCTCTCGCTCATCGGTTTTCAACTCGTTAAACTTCTTGGCCAATTGCTTTGGATTCATATCCGCGCGCTGCGACAGAAGCTTGGTTAACTCAGGGTGCGCGTCAGCCGCGCGCAAGGCCGCCGCAAAGGCGCGCGCATCAAACTTGGCATCTTCATTGGTAATAACCAGGCGCAGGCATTCCTTGTTGCCAATCTCAATGAGTGCGCGCACAACATCCGGGTTCAGCCATTTCCTCTGCGCCACGATCTGGCGATGGGCATCGCTGGCGGTATTGACGATTTTAATCAGGGCCGCATCATCAAGCTGTTGCGACTGGCGCAATACCGGCTCGGCAACCGCAATTTCGTCCTGCCCCAATTGGGCAATCAGCAACGCGGGGGCATCGGGATGCTGGCATAGTTTGGTCGCAACGTATTGCTTGTCATCGGTGCCGGCGTAGACGAGCAGTTGACTGATTAGCTCTTCAAACTGCAACCGTTCCTCAGCGCTATGCTGGACTTCCGTGGCGAAGAGTTCGGTAACAGCGTTGATCAAAAGCCCTCGGCGCTGCGCCGATCGGCTGTGGGTTAACTCCGCCAAACTGTCTGTACCTTTAATACGAGACATCGAGTCACATTTATCCCATTGATCATTACGGAAATTTTTCCCGCACTCTCGCAAACAAACGTTAGCAGAACATTAACCATCACGGCGCTTAATTGATATTCGATTGCCGAATGGGCCGCTTTTAACTGATTGTGAGGGGTCCATATGCAAGGAAAGGTTGCGTTTATGCAGCGCGTAGTCACTTATTGGTATTGGAGCGTTCAATGGGTAATTTAGTTCATTTCAATCACATGCCACGCCGTCGGAACACCGCAAAGCGTACAAAAAAGAATCAACCTCAAGGTGAAATCATTATTTTCCCCGGGGTCCGCTATGAACGCGTCGAGGAGGACTGCGAGGCGATCGACCTGGCGTATCGGCTACAGACACCAAAACCTATTTTTGGAAAAAAACTTTCGCCTAACAAGCTGAACTAATACCAGCGGTATGGGCTTTATGGACACGCCGACTGGTGTACTGCTTTGATAACACAACGCTTTGACGCTAAGGCATGAGTCCTTGGCAAGGGCCCTTGGTATATGCCAGCGGCATTGGCTTTATAGACACGCCGACTGGTGTACTGCCTTGATAACTCAACGCTTTGGCGCTAAGGTATGAGTCCTTGGCAAGGGCCCTTGGTATATGCCAGCGGTATGGGCTTCAAGCCTAGAGCGTGTCATGTCAAGAGGTTTTCCCTGGTCAATGCATCGGGTGCAGGTGGCCATTCAGAACAACCTATTTGAAAGTTCACATCTAGGTCGCAGCAAAGCCAAGCGCGGATATAAGCAAGCTCAAGCCAAGAAAAAAAACGGCAAACGATCCGACAATCTCAATGCCGCGCGCAATACCGCGGGCGGTCTTTGACTGCTCCCTCGCTACCTGAACCGCCAGCGATTTGGCGCTGACCGCAAACCAGGCCAAAAAGGCAACCGTTAGCGCCGTGCCCAGCGCCATGGCAAATGTCGCCAATACCCCAGCCCAAAAGATCCCCAGCGCCATCGCAAAGGCAAGAACAATCAGGGCGCCGGTACAGGGTCTGATGCCCACCGCCAGGATAAGGGGCCAGGTGTTTTTCCAGGATAAGGCCTGCTTCAGGTCGTGCGGATCGGCAATGTGGCTATGTCCACACGCGCAAGCGGTAAGGGTTTGGCGCGCCGTGGCACCGGCTTCGTGATCATCATCAACGCGGGCGTGGCCAGGATGTGTTGCCTGGGACTGAGGACCCGCAACCTTCAAGGGCCTGCTCCTGAAGGCCCGCGTCCACACCAGCCAGGCGCCGATCGCCGTCACTATGGCGTAGCTGAGAAGAACCAGGGATTCGGTTGTTTGTGAAATCCCGATACTGGTTATGTTAAACACAAGAACCGCAAACCCGCCCATGGCGATCGCCGTGCAGGCCTGTACAAAGGCTGACGCGAACGCCAAGGCGATGCCTCGGCGCGCCTGGGCATTGGTGGCAAGAACGTAGCTTGAGATGATGATTTTTCCGTGCCCCGGCCCCACCGCATGGAGCACCCCGTAAATAAAACTGAGTGTGATCAGCCAAAACGGAAACGCGCCGTCGGTGCTCAAGTCTTTCAGGCTTGCCTGGATGCTTTGAGAAAACGCCGCCTGTTGGCTCGCAACCCAGACGAAAAACCCGCTAAAAGGGCCCGCCCAGGACGCTGGCCCTGCCTCTTCCGGCACCCCTACGCCAAACGGCGTCTTGGCCGCATGGGCAGCGTCATACGTACCCCATCCAACGATCAGCACGGCGGCAATCAGGGCCGCCAACAGGCCATGTAAAAAACAATAACGCTGCGCTTTAAGGCCCGTAGGGTGCTTTGATTTCACCTTCACCTTCACCTTCACCTTCAGCAAAGCAATCGGCAAGCGGTTCATGACGCCGGGCACGTAACCGTTGCCGTGTTTGCAAGGGTTTGCGTCACGCTCATAAGGTCCTGCGGTATTGTCCGTTCGCTTGCCGGGATCTGCGCCAAAGTCATGGCTATGCCGTCGTCCAGACCCCCGGCGCGCTCAATGGCCAGTTTACATCCGGGATGGGCACCTGCCAGGCTTACCCCATCATCCTGGGTCAAATCAAACGCCACGTAATAGGTCGGGTCATAAACATCAAGGGCAAAAGGCTTTGATCCTGGTCGCAGCGCCGTCTCAAGCGGCAGCGTCAGGTGCAACGTTAAACTGGCGCCATCGTAGTCAAGCCAATAGTTCTGTGGCGCGGCAAACGCGACATCTTTATCCTCGAAAGTCGCAAAGGTAAAAAAATCAAATTCATGTAGGGATTCGGCATTCACCGTGGCCAGTTCGTGCAGTTCCTCGCGACTGAGTAATCCATCGGCATTCGTATCAAGGCCCTGAATCGCAAAGGCGGAATACCCCTCATCGAACGTCCACGCGTGCCTGATACCAACGATGGCACCGGTGTCATCATACACAATCACCGAACGGCTGGTCACAAAAATATGCGGGTGCGCGTAGGATACGTCCGCAACGGCGACAAGGCATGCCAGCAGAGCGCCACAGCGCACAACAGAAGATCGGAATAGTCGCCAACACATGCGCGTAAACTTCATAAACTTCATAAACTTCATGAGGCACGGCTCCCACCAGAACCAAAGGGTTATATCCGCACAATGATCATAAACCGTTAGGTTTTTGTTAACCTAGAGCCTATCAGGGCCCATGATCAGATAATACCAGCGGTATTGGCTTTATATACACGCCGACTGGTGTACTGCCTTGATAACATAACTCTTTGCCGCTAAGCCATGAGTCATTGTTAAGGACCCTTGGTATAAATGGCTGTTAGCGCCTTTGTATAGACATGAACCGATAAAGCCTGAGAAAAAGGTCCTTATCCATAACCGGGGTTCACATTATCGTCCAAGCACGGCAAAACCAAGGCGCAAATTATTGACGTTTGCACCTGACAAAGGAAATTCGCAATCGTATTATGGCGGTATGAACAGGCGTTTCCAAACCTGTGTTGGTGGTGCCGTGGCGCTAATCGGTACCGGGCTGACCATGGGGATTGCAACTACATCGGTGGCAGCGGCCTCGTTTTCTGCCGGCGGGTTTACCTTCAGCGATGAGTTGGGCGGGTTCCGGCTTATCGCCGCCACAGGCGCGGGAACACGGGGCAATCCGATTGTTATCGAGGAAGTCTTGTTGAGCGCCGATCCGGTAGTCCTGGTGGTGCGCGCCAACTGGATCTCCGATCAAGGGCCGGTACCGGTGGCTCCGGATTTTCGTACCACGGCACATCTTGTCAAGATCATCCACAACCGCTCAGGCAGGATATGGAACGGTTTTGACATGGAGCTGCAGGAAATTCTAAACAGCCCCAGTCGCTACGAAGACGGCCTGTCCTTCGGCCAGGCCTCCAGCCGTCCTTCTGAGGCGCTATCAAACCGTTATGCGCGCGCGCGAACCGTGCTTGAGCCTCATGATCGTTTGCACTTTGATCGCGGTCGCGTCGATGTGAACGAAACGGTGACGTTTTCTCTGCACATAACCGACCCCACGCCAGTGCGGGTGTTTTACCTGGTACAGGACCCGCAGATCCTCTTTGCAAGAAAAAAGGGCCCGGAGACGTTCATTCGCTTTTCCCTGCAAGGGCGCCCTTGAGAAGCGATTAAGGCGTCCCGGGAATGCCACGCCGCCGGCCCCGCCATCGCCGCAGTTGCCGTAATCGCCGACAGGAGGGCAGGAGGGCAGGAGGGCAATGACTTTTCGTTGCATACATTGTGCATTGTGCTTATGCGTGCATTGTGCTTATGCGTGCATTATGCCTAAACATAGAATTGACCCGATCAACTTTGCGGAATGGATTCGTGAACAAAAAATCTCCAGACAAGCCATCATCCAACGCCATGTGGGGCGGACGCTTCACCCTCGCCCCGGACACGCTCATGGAGGCGATTAACGCCTCCATCGACGTGGACAGGCAGCTATACCGCCAGGATATTGCCGGCTCTATTGCGCACGCGCGCATGCTTGCGGACCAGGGTATTATTTCCAATGCGGATGCGCGTAAAATCATAGCCGGATTGCGGCGAATCGAAAAGGAAATCGCAACGCAGAATTTCGATTTCTCCCATGCCCTTGAAGACATCCATATGAACATTGAGGCACGTTTGGCCGCAATGATAGGTCCTGTGGCCGGGCGCCTGCACACGGCGCGCTCGCGCAATGACCAGGTGGCGCTTGATTTGCGTCTATGGGTGAGGACCTCCTGCGCGGAAATGGAAGCCGCCTTGTTGCGCTTGCAACGCGCGCTCGTTTCCCAGGCAGAGTGCGGTATCGACATGATCATGCCCGGTTTTACGCACTTACAGGTCGCCCAACCGATTACCTGGGGCCACCATATGCTGGCCTATGTGGAGATGTTTGCGCGGGATCGAAGCCGCTTTGCCGATGCCGCCCGGCGTATGAACCAGTCGCCTCTGGGAGCCGCCGCGCTCGCGGGGACATCGTTTCCCATTGATCGCAAGACAACCGCAACCGCATTGGGTTTTCGTGCACCCATGGCCAATTCGATTGACAGCGTATCAACCCGGGACTTTGCTCTTGAGTTCCTTGCCGCGGCCGCCATCTGTGCGACAAACCTGTCCCGTTTGGCAGAAGAGCTTGTTGTCTGGGCATCGGCGCAGTTTGGTTTTGTCTTTCTTTCCGACAAGTTCTCAACCGGCTCATCGATCATGCCGCAAAAACGCAATCCCGATGCCGCCGAACTGGTGCGTGCCAAGGCCGGACGCATTATTGGGGCCCTCAATACCCTGTTGATCGTCATGAAGGGGCTGCCTCTTGCCTACGCCAAGGACATGCAGGAAGACAAGGAACCGGTGTTTGACGCTGCCGGAACTTTGTCCCTGGCGCTGGCGGCAATGACCGGAATGGTCACCGACATGCGCCCCAATCGCGAGGCCATGGCCGCGGCCGCAGGAGAGGCCTATTCCACCGCAACGGACGCCGCCGACTGGCTTGTGCGCGTGGCCGGATTACCATTTCGTGAGGCGCATCACATAACGGGCCAGTTGGTGGCTCTTGCACAGGAGCGTTGTTTGCGTCTGGAGGATTTGTCAATTGCTGACATGCAGCGTCTCGACAAGCGCATTACAGAGGACATTTTAACCGTGCTTTCGGTGGAAAATTCTGTTAAAAGCCGCACCAGTTATGGCGGCACGGCGCCGCGTAATGTGCGCGCGCAAGTGCGCCGCTGGCAACGGCGATTGCGTTAGAGCGTGTCAGGACGGCGCGCGGGCAGGGGAGTGCCCATTAACAGAGAGGCCCGGCTACAGAAATACGATAAAATGATAAAATCGCGAAACTTCAAACTTGAGCTTATGGCGCTGATGCTGCTGTTTGTGGCTCTTGCCGCCTGTGGCCGCAGAGGCGCCCTGGAGCCACCGCCCGTATCGTCGGCCTCCCGCGCAAAGGCCGTTCACGCCACCTCTACCTCCACCGCCACCGCCACCTCCACAGCCACACAGGCCAGGACGCCGGAGGCCGAGCCCGCGGTGATCGACCCTGTTGATGCGCGCAAACCCCGGGGTTGGGCAAAAGATGATTTCGAAGACGACGACAGAACACACGATTCAAATGCAGGCCGGACCAGCGCTGCGCCACCGGCAACAACCAATAAGCCATTTGTTCTTGATTGGCTGTTATAGATCAGCATGGGGTTAGCCGTACCCGTTTTGCTAGAGCGTATCACCCTTCATGTTTGTCCAGCGAGTATTCCGTGGTTCATCATTTCCAGTATAAGCAGGACCGGCTTCATGCCGAGGATGTGGATGTCAGCGCCATGGCCGAGGCCGTGGGTACGCCATTTTATTGCTATTCCACCGCCACCCTAACCCGGCATTATCGGGTTTTGCAGACGGCGTTCGGCAATACGGATTACATGATCTGTTATGCCCTAAAGGCCAACGCCAACCAATCCGTAATCGCCACTCTGGCGCGCTTGGGGGCGGGCGCGGATGTTGTGTCGGAAGGCGAGTTGCGGCGTGCCCTGCGTGCCGGTGTTGCTGCCAACAAAATTGTATTCTCCGGGGTTGGCAAGCAATTAGAGGAAATGCGCGCCGCGCTTTCAGCGGGAATTTACTGTCACAACGTTGAGTCCGAGCCGGAATTGCAAGCGCTCAACGCCCTTGCCATTGATATGGGATTAAAGGCACCGATTTCACTGCGCGTCAATCCGAATGTGGATGCACGCACCCACACGAAAATCACCACCGGAAAATCGGAAAACAAATTCGGCATTCCCTGGTCGCAAGCGTTGGACGTTTATGCCAGGGCCGCATCCATGCCGGGCATTGAAGTCGTTGGCATCGACATGCATATCGGCAGCCAGATTACCAGTCTTGAGCCGTTTGATGCGGCATTTTCGCGTATGGGCAGCATGGTCTCGCAATTGCGCGAGGCGGGTCACGCGATCACCCACATTAATCTGGGTGGCGGGCTTGGCATCCCCTATCACAAGGATGAAAGTCTCAAACCCCCTTCGCCTGAGGATTATATGCGTATTGTGCGCCAGCACATTGACGCCCTGGGATGTAAGATTATCGTTGAGCCGGGTCGCGTGATCGCCGGCAACGCGGGTATCCTTGTAACACGGGTGATCGCGGTCAAGAGGGGTGAGAACAAAACCTTCGTTATCGTCGATTGTGCGATGAATGACTTACTGCGTCCCACGCTTTATGATGCCCATCATGAGGTCCAGCCGGTGATCGGGAAGAGTTCTGACAGCAAACCCATAGTCGCCGATATTGTGGGGCCGGTCTGTGAAACCGGAGACTATATGGCCCTTGATCGGGAAATGGCGCCGGTTCAGGCGGGAGACCTGTTGGCGCTGATGTCAGCGGGAGCCTATGGGGCGGTGCTGTCATCGACCTACAACACCCGCGCTCTGGTGCCGGAGGTTCTGGTCAAGGGGGCAGACTTCGCCATTATCCGACCCCGTGTTGACCCGGATGCCCTTATTGATCTTGATCGCGCCGCCCCCTGGCTGGCCATTGCGTAATACCAAGGGTCCTTAACAATGACTCATGGCTTAGCGTCAAGCAAGTATGTTATCAAGGCAGTACACCAGTCGGCGTGTATATAAAGCCAATACCGCTGGTATAACACACGGCGGTGGCTTGCTGCGCACCTTGGGCGGTCGGAAATCATAAGGGCGGGCTACCTGTTGACCCGGTAACGCTATTAAGACCTGACACGCTTTAGGGGTCACCGCGCAAGGCCTCGCGCACCAGATCGGGGCGGTACAGGGCATCATAAAAGTTATCCATGGAAAGGGGGGTTACGCCGCGCACGACGTTGAGGTGTTTGGCGGCCTCCGGGCTTGAGGCATTGAAAAACCCTTCCGGAGTCATCACAAGCCACGAACCATCTTTAAAGGCGACAAAATGGGCCAGTTCCTCACCCGTGTCGGCGTCCCAGATACGGGTGGTGGCATCCTCAGAGCCCGTGACGATACGCTCACCGTCAGGGCTGAACGCAACGCTTTTCACAACATTGAAATGCCCTTCAAAGCGCCGGAGCTCCTTACCGGTAGCCGCGTCCCACAGCCGCACGATGTTGTCCCTGGACCCGGTGAGAACTGTGCCCCCGTCGGGGGAAAAGGCAACGCTGGACACAACATGGGAATGCCCTTCAAGGCGCCGGATTTCCTTACCGGTGGCCGCATCCCACAGCCGGGCGGTGTCGTCCCAAGAGCCGGTGAGCATGGTGCGCCCGTCGGGGGAAAAGGCAACGCTGGTCACCCCACGGGAGTGCCCTTCAAAGCGCCGGATCTCTTCACCGGTGGCCGCGTCCCACAGCCGGGCGGTCTCGTCCCCGGACCCGGTGAGCACGGTGCCCCCGTCGGGGGAAAAGGCAACGCTGGACACAACATGGGAATGCCCTTCAAAGCGCCGGATCTCTTCACCGGTGGCCGCGTCCCACAGCCGGGCGATGTCGTCTTCCGAGCCGGTGAGAACGGTACCCCCGTCGGGGGAAAAGGCAACGCTGGTCACATAATCGAAATGCCCTTGAAAGCGCCGGATCTCCTTACCGGTGGCCGCGTCCCACAGCCGGACGGTGTTGTCGGTCGACCCGGTGAGAACGGTGCCCCCGTCGGGGGAAAAGGCAACGCTGTACACACTTCCGGCATGCCATTGAAAGCGCCGTATCTGCTTACCCGTGGTCGCGTCCCACAGCCGGGTTGTGTCGTCATCAAAACCAGTGAGAACGGTGCCCCCGTCGGGGGAAAAGGCAACGCTGGACACAACTTGGGAATGCCCTTCAAAGCGCCGGATCTCTTCACCGGTGGCTGCGTCCCACAGCCGGGCGGTCTCGTCCCAAGAGCCGGTGAGGACGGTGCCCCCGTCGGGAGAAAAGGCAACGCTGGACACATAAATGCCATGCCCTTCAAAGCGCCGGATCTCTTCACCGGTGGCCGCGTCCCACAGCCGAGCGGTGTTGTCCCAAGAGCCGGTGAGAACGGTGCCCCCGTCGGGGGAAAAGGCAACGCTCCAAACAGTATCGGCATGCCCTTCAAAGCGCCGGATCTCCTTACCGGTGGCCACGTCCCACAGCCGGGCGGTCTCATCCCCGGACCCGGTGAGAACGGTGCCCCCGTCGGGGGAAAAGGCAACGCTCCACACATCATCATCGGCATGCCCTTCAAAGCGCCGGATTTCCTTACCGGTGGCCGCATCCCACAAACGGGCGGTGGTGTCGTCACCGTCGTACTCCCCTGATCCGGTGAACACTCGCTTGCCGTCGGGGGAAAAGGCAACGCTAAACACATGACTGCCATGCCACTCAAAGCGCCGGATCTCCTTACCGGTGGCCACGTCCCACAGCCGGGCGGTGCCGTCGTTCGAGCCGGTGAGAACGATGCCCCCGTCGGGGGAAAAGGCAACGCTGGACACATCAGAGGAATGCCCTTCAAAGCGCCTCAGTTCCTTGCCCGTGGCCACGTCCCACAGCCGGGCGGTTTCGTCCGAAGAGCCGGTGAGGACGGTGCGCCCGTCAGGGGAAAAGGCAACGCTAAACACATGACTGCCATGCCCCTCAAAGCGCCGGATCTCCTTACCGGTGGCCACGTCCCACAGCCGGGCGGTGTCGTCCTCGGACCCGGTGAGGACGGTGCGCCCGTCGGGGGAAAAGGCAACGCTGGTCACAGCACCGGCATGCCCCAATTGGGCAAAGACGCGAATGTCATCTTTGGCAAATTGTGCCATAATACGTTCTCCGTGCCGACTTTTAGCCGCTATCAAATATTTATTATTCACCCAGGCTTCCTCGCCTGAGGCAAGACGCACCCGGCTCCAATCCCCGTCGCGCGCCAACGCCTCCACCACGGCGCCCGGGGGCAGCACATCGACTTTATCATACTCCGGTCCCGGCCCTTGCCGCGCGTTCAACTCTGTGTCCGGCCCGACCTTGTATGTCGCGGCAAAAGCGGCCTCGCCCCACAACAATAGAGCGGCAACAAAACAAACAATAAAACCAATAACACGCCGTTCACGCATCGCATCCCTCCCAGCTTGCTAGTCGAATATAGCCCTTTGGTAATGTCTCCGGCAATATCTGTTTTACTCGGGCCGGATGCGATTTTGTTTTAGAGCCTGATTGGAAATTATGTTACATGATTTCAGTTGGTTATAATTCTTTGATTTGGTGAAACGGAGAATTGCGATGCCGTGGACCGAAATCACTCGCCTTGAGAATGACAGACGTGACCTTCGCGATGCAAGCGATTGCCGCGATGATGAGTGGGAATTGATACCAGCGGTATTGGCTTTATAGACACGCCGACTGGTGTACAGCCTTGCTAACACATTTACTTGACGCTAATCCATGGGGCCTTGGACAGTGGCCTTGCTATGAACGGGCATCACCAGCCCGCTCCCCCTCGCGGGCTGGCCAGGTCGCAAATAGACGTTTCCATAACTGGGGTTATTGTTGCAAATTAAGCGCCCGATGCGCTGGAGCGTGTCATGGCTCACGCCCAGGCGGCAATATCGCGCAAGGCGCGGGCGGCCAGAGCGCGACGGCGCGCAAATTTCTTTTCCTTACCGCCTATCCGTTTGCCGTTTTCTGCCCGCGGCAAGGGAATAGGTGGGAAGAGGCCGAAATTAATGTTCATGGGCTGAAACGTCCCCGTTGGCGACGGGTCAGGTCCCGGTCCTTGGCGTTCATGGTGCCGCGCCAGCGCGCCGCAACCGTCCCCACTGTGATGTGGCGCGCTCATATGGCCGCCGGTTACATGGGCAAGCAGGCTCCCCAAGGCGGTGGTGGGCGCTGGTGGCGATTGCGCTTCGTTGCGTATTTGGGCGGCGGCGAAGCGCCCGGCCAAAAGCCCGCTCGCGGCAGATTCCACATACCCTTCAACCCCGGTGATTTGACCCGCAAAGCGCACATGGGGTGCACTTTTCAAACGCAACTCGCCATCAAGAAGGCGCGGACTATCGAGGAATGTATTGCGGTGAATGCCTCCAAGACGGGCAAAACGGGCCGCCCCCAGCCCCGGGATCAAACGGAAAATACGTTTCTGCGCGCCATAGGTAAGCTTGGTCTGAAACCCCACCATATTCCACAGCGTGCCCAGTGCGTTGTCCTGGCGCAACTGAACAACGGCGTGCGGTTTTGCATCAGGCCTGTGGGGGTTGGTCAGGCCCACAGGTTTCATGGGGCCATAGCGCAAGGTATCGGGCCCGCGTGCCGCCATAACCTCTATGGGCAGGCATCCCTCAAAATAGGGCGTGTTTGTTTCCCAGTCGCGAAATGCAGCCGTTTCACCGGCGCGCAGTGCCGCAATGAAAGCCGCATATTGGGCCTCATCCAGGGGACAATTCAGATAATCCGCCCCATCCCCGCCAGGGCCGGCCTTATCGTAGCGCGACTGAAACCAACACACATTCATGTCCACACTGTCACGATAAACAATGGGGGCAATGGCATCAAAAAAAGCCAACGCATCGGTTCCTGTCTCGTCCTGGATGGCCTTGGCCAATGGGCAAGATGTGAGGGGACCTGTTGCCACAATGCACAGGCCTTGCACGGCTTTTGGCAGGGATACAATTTCGCGGCGTCTTATGGTGATGCGGGGATGTTCGGCCACGGCCGCGCTCACATGGGCTGAAAAGCCTTCGCGATCCACCGCAAGCGCTCCTCCCGCGGGCAGCTTGTGGGTGTCGGCGGCGTCCATAATCAAGGATCCGCAGGCACGCAGTTCCGCATGGAGAACCCCAACGGCATTGTTTTGCGCATCGTCAGAGCGAAACGAGTTCGAGCACACCAGTTCTGCAAGGGCATCTGTATGATGCACCGGCGTTTTGACCAGGGGGCGCATTTCGTGCACGACAACGTCGATGCCTCGCTCGGCCGCCTGCCACGCGGCTTCGGAACCGGCGAGGCCACCGCCGATAATTGTCAACGGTTGATGAGTCATCGTACCGACGACGCCCGCTTAAAAATGGCGCTCACTTAATGCGTGTCCAGGTTTGATTTTTACATAGAAAGCCGAGCACGCACCCACCAACCTTGACCTTATCGGCTCCCAGAATATAAAGGTGCCCCGTATAGGTGTTGCCGTCACGGGGATTATAGGCTTTGCCACTGTATTTGTTGGTGGCGACCTGCTTGTCGACCCAGATGACCTGCAAGCCATTGATCTTGCGCTTGCGCAACTTGGGGTCCTTGTTGTTCACATCCAGCGCCGCTGTTGTTGCGGCGCGTTTGTTAACGCTGCCGCAATAACCTGCGCCGCAGCGATAAAGTTTCATAATCGCACCCTCGGGTGTGCGCCATAGCCCACTAGCGTCAGCAGCGAAAGCGGAGGCGCCTGCAAGCACGCCCATGCCAAATATAAATGCAAAACACAATCCTTGCCGCATTTTCATCATCGTGATCCTTATTCTATGAGACCAGCCCCGTGATGTTCCAATGGACCTGATCCGCGATTGCCGCGATTGCCCCGCTTGCATTGATCCCGAATTCATTTAGAACTTTTAGCCGATGGAGTCCTTACTCCTGATGAACAGGATTGGGATCTTTTGTCCAACTCTGGGTAAAAAACCCTCGCCAACCCGGCTCCATATGCGCTATCATTGGAGAAATTCATCCCATAGAACGTGAACCTAACCACGCGCTCTTTATTGCCTTGTAATTCCAGGGAGGTTTTCTATGTTCAAATCTGTTCGCGCTCTACTTTCAGCCATTGCCATTGCCATTTCCATGGCCTTTACGGCTGTGATGTTATCAACACAAGCGTTTGCTGTCACGCTGCATTTGCACAACGGCGGCGATCCCGCATCCCTTGATCCGCATAAGGTCAGTGGCGATTGGGAGAACCGCATTGTTGGCGACATGTTCGAGGGACTTTTGACCGAGGATATGGGTGCCAACCCGATCCCCGGACAGGCAAAAAGCTGGACAATATCCGACGACGGCAAAGTTTATACCTTTACGCTGCGCGACGATATTTTCTGGTCGGACGGAAAACCGGTGACGGCCCATGATTTTGTCTTTGCCCTGCAACGCATTATGGACCCCAAGACGGCGGCAAAATATGCCTATTTGCAGTACACCATTAAAAACGCCAAGACGATAAACGAAGGCAATATAAAGGACCTGGGCGCTCTTGGGGTCAAGGCCATTAACGACAGGACCCTGGAGATCACCCTTGAGAACCCGGCCCCTTACTTTTTGACGGCGCTCACCCACTACACCGCCTATCCCGTTCCCAAACATGTGGTCGCGGCCAAGGGCAACGACTGGGTCAAGATTGACAATATTGTTGTCAATGGTCCGTACAGACCCACCGAATGGCTACCCGGTTCCCATGTCCGGGCCGTCAAAAACGACAGGTATTATGATGCCGACAACCTGAAGATCGACGAAGTCGTGTTCTATGTATTGGAGGATGAGTCAGCCGCTTTAAAGCGTTACCGGGCCGGAGAGTTTGATATTCTGACGAGCTTTCCAAAAGACCAGTTTGCCTGGCTTGAAAAGAACCATCCCGGGGAAGCACGGGTTAAACCCTTTGCCGGGATTTATTATTATACCATCAACACCAAAAAGCCCCCCTTTACCGACAAAAGAGTGCGTCAGGCCCTGTCCATGGCCATCAATCGCGAGATCATAGGCCCGAAAATTCTCGGGACCGGGGAAGTCCCTGCCTATTCGTGGGTGCCGCCAAACATGGCCAACTATGCCAGACCTTTCGAGGCGTCCTGGAAGGACCTTCCCTATAGTGAAAAACTGGCCATGGCCAAAAAGCTCATCGCCGAGGCCGGTTTTGGCCGAGATAATCCCTTAAAGTTTCAGTTGCGCTACAACACCAACGAAAACCACAAACGGGTCGCGATCGCTATTGCCGCCATGTGGAAGGCCCTTGGGGTCGAGGTGGAACTGTTCAACGCGGAAGTAAAAGTGCATTACGACGATCTGCAAAACGGTGAATTCCAGGTGGCGCGGGCCGGTTGGCTTGCCGATTACAATGATGCGGTGAACCTGCTGGAGCTTTTGAAAACCGGCGTAAAACACAATTACGGCAAGTGGAGCAACGCGGATTTTGACGCGCTTTTGGCCAAGGCTGCGTTTGAGACCGATCTTGCAAAACGAGGCGAGATTTTACGCCAAGCGGAAAAAATCGCCATCGATGACAGTGCCAGCATACCGATCTACTATTACCGGTCCGAGAATGTGGTCTCACCGAAAATCAGAGGCTTTGAAGACAACGCCTTTGATATCCACCGCACGCGCTGGCTTGCCAAAGCCGAGTAGTCGCGCTTGGGGGGCGCAAGGGTATTGAAGGGTAGGAAAGCCTGAAGCGTATCAGGGTTTAGCGCATGTCATATGCATATCCAGGACCAACGCACAAGGTAACCTTTGCAAGGTGATTTTAATGACAGATACGCCGCCCCCACCAGCCGCAGGCCATGACGCGGCAAGCGCTTATGGCGCGTCCTCCATCAAGGTTTTAAAGGGCCTTGATGCGGTGCGCAAACGCCCGGGCATGTACATTGGTGACACCGACGATGGCAGCGGCCTGCATCATATGGTCTATGAAGTCGTGGACAACGCCGTCGACGAGGCCCTGGCCGGTCATGCGGACCGCGTGACTGTGACCTTGAATGCCGACGGATCGGTAAGTGTGTCCGACAATGGACGTGGCATTCCTGTGGATATCCACCCCGAAGAAGGCGTATCCGCGGCGGAAGTGATCATGACCAAGCTGCACGCCGGTGGCAAGTTTGATCAAAACGCCTATAAGGTTTCCGGTGGCTTGCATGGGGTTGGGGTGTCCGTGGTCAACGCCCTGTCGGACTGGCTGGCGCTGCGTATCTGGCGCGATGGCAAGGAATACGCCATGCGCTTTCGCGATTCGAAACCCGAGGAGCCCCTGAAGATTGTCGACGAAGCTCACGGTCAATCGGGAACCCAGGTGACCTTTGCGCCCTCGGCTGACGTTTTTACCATGACGGAGTTTGATTTTTCCCGCCTGACCCATCGCCTGCGCGAATTGGCGTTTTTGAATTCGGGGGTACGCATTATTCTCACCGATGCCCGCGATGTCGAGCCGGTTGTCGAGGACATGGTGTACGACGGCGGCCTGAAAGCCTTTGTCGAATATCTGGACCGCACGAAAGAGGCCTTGATTGAAGCGCCGATCCTGATTGAAGTCGAGCGTGACGAGATCGGGGTTGAGGCCGCCCTGTGGTGGAACAACAGCTACCACGAGAACGTTTTGTGTTTTACCAACAATATTCCGCAACGGGACGGCGGGACCCATCTGGCCGGGTTTCGCGGGGCCCTGACCCGTCAGGTGAACGGCTATGCGGAGCGCTCCGGCATTGCCCGGCGCGAAAAAGTTGCGCTTACCGGCGATGATTGCCGAGAAGGGCTCACCTGCGTGCTGTCGGTGAAAGTACCGGACCCGAAATTTTCCAGCCAGACCAAAGACAAGCTCGTCTCATCCCAGGTCCGGCCGGTGGTCGAGGGCGCCATCAACGAGGCTCTTGGAACCTGGTTTGAGGAAAACCCCGCCGAGGCGCGCATTGTCGTCTCCAAGGTCGTGGAGGCGGCGACAGCACGGGAGGCGGCACGCAAAGCGCGTGAATTGACCCGACGAAAAGGCGCCCTGGATGTTGCCTCCCTTCCCGGTAAGCTGGCCGACTGCCAGGAGCGCGATCCAGCAAAATCCGAACTGTTTCTGGTTGAGGGAGATAGCGCCGGGGGAACCGCAAAACAGGGCCGCGACCGTGCCACCCAGGCGGTTCTGCCCTTGCGCGGCAAAATTCTCAATGTGGAGCGGGCCCGATTTGACAAGATGCTGTCATCGGCAGAAATCGGAACCCTCATTACAGCCCTTGGAACCGGCATCGGGCGCGATGATTTCGATATTGGCAAACTGCGCTATCACAAGATCATCATTATGACCGATGCCGATGTGGATGGCGCCCATATCCGAACCTTGCTGCTGACCTTCTTTTATCGCCAGATGCCGCAACTGATCGAGCAGGGGCACCTTTATGTTGCCCAGCCACCCCTTTATAAGGTCAGCCGCGGCAAGTCAGAGAGCTACCTGAAGGATCATGCCGCACTGGAGGATTATCTGATCGAGCAGGGGCTTGGCGGAGCGGTATTGCGCCGTAGCGATGGCGGCGAGCATGCAGGTGCCGACCTTTTGCAGATTGTCCAGCAGGCGCGCAAAGTCGAACAGGTGCTGCAAGGACTGCATTCCCGCTACGACCGAAAAGTGGTCGAGCAATGTGCCATTGCAGGTGTTTTGAACCCTGAGGTGATTGCCGATGCGGATCGGGCGCAGCAGGCGGCTGAATATATTGCGCGGCGCCTTGACGCCATTTCCGAGGAAACCGAGCGCGGTTGGACCGGCGCGGCGCTGGCTGACGGGGGTTCCCTGTTTGAGCGCGAACTGCGCGGCGTTCGCGAGATCGTCACTATCGATGGCGCCCTTATCGGCTCTGCTGATGCGCGCAAGCTCGATAGTTTTGCCGCCCATCTGCAGGCCATCTACGGGCACCCCGCAACCCTGGCGCTGGGTGAGCGGACCCACGATATCCATGGACCCGTGTCATTGCTGCGCGCCGTATACGAAGCCGGTAACAAGGGCATCAATCTGCAACGCTACAAGGGGCTTGGGGAAATGAACGCCGAGCAATTGTGGGAGACCACCCTTGATGCCCAGGCGCGCACCCTCTTGCAGGTGCGCATCCGCGATATCGATGTGGCCGATGATCTGTTCACCAAACTCATGGGCGATCTGGTGGAGCCGCGTCGGGCGTTTATTCAGGACAACGCGCTCAGCGTCGCCAATCTGGACATCTGAATTTGATCCATCGGATATTTTTTGCGGTTACCTATCCGACTTTATCGGTTGCGCAAGGGGCTGACCGGCTGACCTTGCCAGGAGCTGGGAGCCAGAGTCCCAGGATCAGCGCCGCCGGTTTTTCCTGAAATTGATACCAGCGGTATTGGCTTTATAGACACGCCGTCTGGTGTACTGGCTTGATAACACACCTCTTTGACGCTAATGCACGAGCTCTTGTCAAAGACCCTTGGTATGAGGCCTATGGGAGAGTAGATGGAGAGTGGATGTTGTTCGAAATTTGTGACATAAACGTCCCAAACTCGTATTCGTCAATCAATCAACAACCCTGCCCTCAATTTTTAAATGACTACAGCATCCAGACATATCTATATTAAAACCTACGGCTGTCAGATGAACGTCTACGACTCGACCCGTATGGCCGACATTCTGGCCCCCCATGGCTTCGTTGAAACCCGATGCATGGCCGACGCCGATGTGATTTTGCTTAACACCTGTCATATCCGCGAAAAGGCCGCCGAAAAGGTTTATTCCGAATTGGGCCGCATCCGCCCTCACGTAGCCGCAGGTAAAAAGCAGGGGCGCAGGGTTATCGTGGGCGTCGCCGGTTGCGTGGCCCAGGCCGAGGGCGAAGAAATGACGGCGCGCGCCGAAATCATCGATATGATCATGGGGCCGCAGGCCTATCACCAATTGCCCGCTATTATCGCCAGAGTCGAGGCCGGGGAGCGGGTCGTGGCCACGGACTTTCCCGCCGAGGAGAAATTCGACTTTCTGCCAAGACGCACCGGCCACAAACAGACCCAGCGCGGCCCAACAGCATTTGTGACCGTGCAGGAGGGATGCGACAAGTTCTGCACCTTCTGCGTCGTGCCCTACACCAGAGGGGCCGAGCACGCGCGCTCCCTGCAGGCCATTGTTGCGGAAGTTCGCGACCTGGTTTCCTGTGGCGTCAAGGATGTCATGCTGCTGGGCCAGAATGTCAACGCTTATCGCACCCGCGAGGGGGACCTGGCGGCGTTGCTGGCGCGCCTGGCGGAAATTCCCGACCTGGCCCGGTTGCGCTATGCAACCAGCCATCCGCGTGACATGAATGACGCACTCATTAAGGCCCATGGCGCCATCGACAAGTTGATGCCCTATTTGCATTTGCCGGTACAGTCCGGCTCCGATGCGATCCTGAAGGCCATGAACCGCCGCCATAGGAGTGATGATTATCGGCGTATTATCGCCGCAGTGCGGCGTGCGCGTCCCGACATCGCCATTTCCGGTGATTTTATCGTCGGGTTCCCTGGAGAGACCGAGAAGGATTTTGCCGCGACATTGCAACTGGTGGAAGATATTGGATACGCGCAGGGCTATTCGTTCAAATACAGCCCGCGACCCGGAACACCGGCAGCCGAGATGACCAACCAGGTTGCGGAACCGGTTAAAGGCGAACGCCTGGCGCGCCTGCAGGCGGTGCTGACGCGCCAGCAGCATGGGTTCAACGCGCATAGTATGGGAAGAACTGTATCCGTGTTGTTGGAGCGTCCCGGACGCAAGCCCGGACAATTGGCCGGGCGAACACCGCATCTGCAATGGGTGCACCTTGATGCCCCCAGCGAAAGGCTTGGCGAGCTTGTCGACGTAACCATCACCGATGCCGGGCCGCACAGCCTTTCTGGTCTACTTGCGGCAACCCCCGTGGGGGAGCCGGGCGATGGGATTACCACGGCACCGGCGGCTTCAGGTGGGATACACCCATGAGTGATCCGGTACTGCGTTCGCATGGGGATACTATTGAGCTGGCCCTGAAGTTTGATGACAACCGCCAGGCCCAGGAGCTTTTTGGCGAATTTGATGCGCATCTGGCCATGCTGGAAGAGCGCCTTGGTGTTGAGGCCGTTGGCCGTGGCAATCATTTGACGCTCAAAGGAAGCCCTGATGCCTGCGCTTTGGCGCGCCTGGTTCTTGGCGCGCTGCAGGAGCAGATCGCGGCCGGCCAAACCATCACGCCCGGCGATGTGGCCGGCGCTATCCGCATGGCCACAGCCGCTCCCTCGGCTTTTGGCAGCGATGCAAGCGAAAAAATGCGCAAGCCTGATGATGATCGCAAGCCTCGCGAGAATGACGGTGTGGGGCTGAAAATGGCAACCATTCGCACCCGACAGCGCACGATCACCGCCCGTACCCCGGGGCAGGATCTCTATATTCGCCGTTTAAGTCGTAATGATCTGGTATTTGCCGCCGGTCCGGCGGGTACCGGCAAGACCTATTTGGCGGTTGCGCACGCAACGGCGCTATTGGAAACCGGCGCGGTGGGGCGCATTGTGCTCTCGCGCCCGGCCATCGAAGCCGGTGAGCGTCTTGGGTTTTTACCCGGCGATATGCGCGACAAGGTCGATCCCTATCTTAAGCCTCTTTATGACGCGCTCTATGACATGATGCCCGCCGATCGCGTGGAGCGCGGCCTTGAGACGGGGGTTATTGAAATTGCACCCCTGGCTTTCATGCGTGGGCGGACCCTGTCTCATGCCGCTGTTATTCTTGATGAAGCGCAGAACGCCACCTCTATGCAGATGAAAATGTTTCTCACGCGCCTTGGTGAAGATAGCCGCATGATGGTTACCGGAGACCCCAGCCAGACGGATTTGCCCGCCGGGGAGGCGTCCGGGCTTGCCGAGGCCATGCGCCTGCTGGGATCAATTGCAGGGGTCGCCAACGTTACATTCAGCGATGCCGACGTTGTGCGCAGCGATCTTGTGGCGCGCATTGTCAAGGCCTACGACCATGCCCTCAAGCGATGAATATTCGGTGAGGCTCAGGCTGGATACGATTTGCCAGGCGGGACCGTGGCCGCGGCGGTCGGCCCTGAAAGCGCATATTACCGAGGTGCTGGTGTGTGCTGCCCGGCATGCTGGGCTTGATGCCGCCTGGCCTTTCGAACTGTGCGTCGTGCTCACCGACGACGCCCATATGCGCAGGCTCAACGCCCACTGGCGTGGACGCAATGCGGCTACCAATGTTCTGTCGTTTCCCGCGGCTTGCGACAAGATCGCCGAAAACACAAAACCGGCTCTTTTAGGGGATATTATTGTTGCTTATGAGACAATAGAACGCGAAGCAGACCGTGATCGGATACCCTTTATCAACCATCTTACCCACCTGATCGTTCATGGATTTCTACATTTAGTAGGATATCATCATAATACTGATGACAATGCCCGGACCATGCAAGATCTTGAGACAAGAATATTACGTGAACTGATGATTCCCGACCCTTATGACGAACCCAGCACCCGCGCCTGAAAAACCCACCGACACCCCGTCTCCCGAGGCGGCAGCAAAGCCAACAGCGGCCATGCAAGATGAGCCCGACAGTCCGTTTGCGGACCTGTTGCGGCACATAAAAAAACGCATATTGATGCAGTCGAGCAAGCCTGTCTCCTTGCGCGAACGCCTGGAGCGATCCTTGCTGCGGGACGCTGAGGGACGCAGTTTTTCCCCCGAAGAACGGCTGATGCTGGCCAACGTTTTACACCTACATCGCATGCGTATTGACGATGTCATGGTGCCGCGCGCCGAGGTGGTGGGGGTCGAGGCGGCAGCGCCCTTGAGCGCGGTTATCAAGGTTTTTCGCGACTCGGAGCATTCTCGGGTTCCGGTTTTTCGCGATACACTTGATGATCCGGTCGGCCTTGTGCACCAAAAGGATCTATGGGCGTGGCTTTATGATCACACCAATAGCGGCGCCACAAAGGCAAAGACGAAAAACGGCCAAAAGAGCAATGGGACAACCTGGATTGGCGAAGACGCAGATACCTTGGCCACAAAACTGGGAGATATTGATATTGTTCGCCCTGTACTTTTCGTCCCGCCCTCCATGCATGTGGCCGATCTCTTGACGAAAATGCAGGCAAGCCGCATTCACATGGCCCTGGTTATTGACGAATATGGTGGCACCGACGGCCTGCTGACAATCGAGGATTTGGTGGAAACGGTCGTGGGCGATATTGAGGACGAGCATGATAATGAAGCGCCGCTCGTCACCCGGCGCGACGATGGCACCTATGTGGTCGATGCCAAGATCTCGCTTGAGGACCTGGAGAAGGCAACCGGTACACGCATGGCGTTGGCAGAGGCGACGGATGACGTGGACAGTCTTGGGGGACTGGTTTTCACAATACTGGGCCGGGTGCCGGTGCGCGGCGAACTGATAACAACGGATTTTGGGGTTGAATTTGAAGTCCTCGACGCTGACCCGCGCCGCATCAAGTCCATACGCATCCACAGGCGCCGCTCAACGCGGCTGCCGGAAAGCCAAGCCGCCCCTGACCCTGGCTGATCCCGGTTATGGATAAGGGATTTTTTCTCGCGGCTTTATACCAGCGGTATAGGCTTTATATACACGCCGACTGGTGTACTGCCTTGATAACATACTTGCTTGACGCTAAGCCATGAGTCATTGTTAAAGACCCTTGGTATTATGGGTTCTGCCTATGGAGTTGAATGTGAAAAAGTCGGAAAAGTCGCTCCCTGCCTTCATTGTTTTTGCACCCCTGATCGCGTATATATAAGCCATGAACATTCTGACCTTCGATACCCTGAAGTTCGCCAAGCGCCTTGAGGAAGCCGGGTTCACCGAGCGCCAAGCCGAGACCCTGGCCGAGGAACAGGCTGCATTTGCCGAAGACCAGGCAAAGGCTGTGAGCGAGAATCTTGCCACAAAAGCTGATTTGCGCGACCAAGAAACACGTCTAGGTGCTAGAATAGACGCTGTTGATACCAAGGTGAGCGTCATTGGGGCTGAACTCGCCATGGTCAAGTGGCTTGTGTCCGGCATTGGCTTTGGCGTTCTGTTGCTTGTATTGCGTTCGTTCTGGCCAGTGTAGTTTCGGCTATCTGCCCATTGTTGGCAGATAGTGGTTCCAGCAAGTCCATGCGTACACGAAACACGTTGGGCTTTGCCCATCTCATGCCAGCGGTATTGGCATTATAGACACGCCGACTGGGGTGGGGCCTTGATAACGCACTTGACAGACGCTAATCCATGAGCCCTTGCTAAGGACCCTTGGTATTATGGGTTCTGCCTATGGAGTTGAATGTGAAAAAGCCGGAAAAGTACCGCCCTGCATTCATTGTTTTTGCACCCCGGGTGGCTGGCGTATATATAAGCTATGAGCACTGTTACCTTTGATAAATTGACCTATGTTGCCCGTCTGGAAAAGTCGGGAGTTGCCCGTGAACAGGCGGAAGCGCAAGCGGACGCCCTAGACGTGGCTTTGCGTGATTCGGTGGCGACAAAACATGATATCGAACTTGTACGTAAAGATGTTGCTCAGGTAAGGCAGGAGATAGAACTTGCTGTTGCGCCTTTGCGTGCCAGACTTGACATGGTGCAGTGGCTTGTGTCCGGCATTGGCTTTGGCGTTCTGTTGCTTGTATTGCGTTCGTTCTGGCCAGTGTAGTTTTGGCTATCTGCCTATTGTTGGCAGATAGTGGTTCCAGCAAGTCTATGCGTACACGAAACACGTTGGGCTTTGCCCATCCAATACCGCTGGTATAAGACCTGACACACTGCTAGAACGTTTGTGAAACGCGGATGCCCGCAGGCCCGGTAATGACAATAACCAACGCCGGCAGAAAAAACAGAATCATCGGTACGGTCAGTTTCGGCGGCAATGCGGCCGCCTTTCTTTCAGCATTGGCCATGCGCAGGTCACGGCTTTCCTTCGCCAGGACCCGTAACGCCTGCCCCACAGGTGTTCCATAGCGTTCCGCCTGGATGAGGCTTGTGGTCAAAGCGCGCACCTGATCCAGCCCCGTTCGCTTGCCAAGGTTCTCATAAGCGTCGCGGCGTCTTTGCAGATAGGACAGCTCAGCCTTGGTTAACGCCAGTTCCTCGGCTAACGGGATGGAGTTCGCTCCAACCTCCCGCGATACACGGGCAAAGGCATTCTCAACCGACATGCCAGACTGAACGCACACAAGCATCAGATCAAGCGCGTCCGGCCATGCGCGCGCAACCGAGGTCTGGCGTTTGTTTATCAGGTTGCGCAAATAGACCACCGGAAGGAACGTCGCGATGATCCCCGCACCAATGGAAAAGACCACCTTCATGAAAGGTGGCTGCTCGATGTGCGGTGCGAGAACAAAAAAGTAAAGCAGCGCCAGGGCAAACACGACAATAGGCACGATAATGCGCGCCGTCAGGTAAACATAGACCGGCCGCTGACCACGAAATCCAGCCATGCGCAGGCGTGACTTCGTCTCACTATCGAGAAACGCTTTCTCCAGATTAAGAAGATTGGATATTCTTTCATAAATCCCGGCGCTGGAGCCGCGCAGGGTGGCTTTCTTGCCCAGCTTTTCGCGCTCACGCTTGCGAATACGCTTACTCTCAAGGGTGACTTCCTTCATGCGCTGACTCAGCATGTCCTTTTTGAGAAACGGTAAGAACAGCGTTATCACCGTGGCGAAAACCGCAACCACGATCAGCAACGTTATAAGGATCCGCGGATCTGAAAATGTTTCTACCAGTGAGGGCATTGATTAATCCCTTTCAAACCGCCCGTTCGCCGACAGTAGGACAGTAGCGGCTTCGTGGCTGATCTAGAGCGTGTCAGGTCTTAATAGAATCCATTCTGTTTCTCGATTGGCGAGGCGATTCCCACTCAAGGCGATCGAAGAGCGATGTTTATCCATCTCTCAAGAGCGGCTTGGGCGTGGGCGTTGCGCCAATCGGAAACCCGAAGGGGCGCTTTTGCACCAATATAGGCCTTAAGTCTCTTGCAAATAGCCCCACTATATCCTGCGAGACTTAAGGCCCATCTTGTCGCAAAATCGCGCCGTCAGAATGGTTCCATTAAAACCTGATACGCTCTAGTAATCAAAGTTGATCATCTTGCGCATGACCATAATGCCAAAGAACATCATTCCAAAGGCGATCACCAAAAGCAGGTTTCCCGTATCCGTCGTAAACAGAGGCACCATGTAATCCGGCGAGGTTACCGACACAACAGCCATGACCAGTGGAGGCAATGAACCGATAATGCCTGCTGAGGCTTTCGCCTCGGCAGCCATTGCCTTGATCTTTGCATCCATGAGCTTGCGACTGCGCAAAACGCCGGAAAGGTTGTCGAGAACCTCTGACAAATTACCGCCGGTTTGCTGCTGAATGGCAATGGAGATGGCAAAAAAGTTTGTTTCGGGAAGCGGAATATCCCGACACAGGACATCAAGCGCCTCGGTCAGAGGCATTCCTAACGACTGATTCTCAACTACTTTTCGGAACTCGTCGCAAACCGGCTCTTTTGCCTCGGCGGCAATAATTTTCAAACACTCATGCAGCGGCAGCCCCGCTTTTACGCCGCGAACAATCACGTCAATTGAGTTGGGAAATTCCAACAGGAAGGCCTTAAACCGACGCTTGCGCTTTTGCAGCAAAAACCAACGCGGTAATCCCAAAGCCCCGACAATAAACACCGCCGGCAAACTCAGTGCCGGCATGGGCAAGCGCATCACAAACCCGACAAACACCAGCACCAGACCGCAAATAAACGACAAAATGTAATATTGCGTCTTCGACCAACTGGAGCCCGATTGCCTTAACAAATGTGATAGGGTGGTGCGGCCTCTTTTCTTGCTCGCGTTCTTTTCATCAATATCCTTAAGCGCGTCCTGAACCAACTGGCGGTTGGTTTTTCCCGCGGGCTTTTTTTTCGTGGTAGCCGCAATGGCTCCGCTTGCCTGAACACCCTGCAAGCGCTTGCGCTGGCGCGCGGCCACCCCAATCCGCGATTCCAAAAACGCATAAAACAGGGCGCCAACACCAACGGCGCTGGTCATGGCAAGAATAAAAATGATGAAAGTGCGATTCACTTTCGACTCCACAATATGCGATGCAAGAGCAACATGTGACCAGTTCAGTCCGATTTACCGGGCCGGACGACCCTGAAGCGCGTCATGTCTCAATGGATAAGATTAAGACAAGACAAGACAAGACAAGACATGCCTAACCTTCCATTGCATGCCCGTGCTCGCCGATATCCGCCGCATCAAGGGCCGCCGCCAGACGCTCTTCTTCACCAAAGTATCGCGCGCGATCCCAGAACTTCGGCCTGCCAATACCTGTTGAGCGATGGCGACCCATCAGTTGGCCGCTCTCTGTCTCGCCAAGCATATCGTAAACAAACAGATCCTGCGTGACGATAACATCGCCCTCCATAGCAATAACTTCTGAAATATGTGTTATCCGGCGCGAGCCATCACGCAGTCGTGAGGCCTGAATGATAACATCAACAGACCCCACGATCATTTCCCTGATGGTGCGCTGTGCCAGCCCATAACCACCCATGGTGATCATCGACTCCAGTCGCGACAGGGCCTCGCGCGGGGAATTGGCATGGAGCGTTCCCATCGATCCGTCGTGGCCGGTGTTCATGGCCTGCAACAGGTCAAACGCTTCCGGGCCACGCACCTCACCAACAATAATCCGCTCAGGGCGCATGCGCAGACAGTTCTTTACCAGATCCGTCATCGTCACCTCGCCCTCGCCTTCCAGGTTGGGCGGGCGCGTCTCAAGGCGAACCGTATGGGGCTGCTGCAACTGCAACTCCGCCGTATCCTCACAGGTGATGACGCGCTCGTCGTGATCGATAAACCCCGTTAGGCAATTCAGGAGCGTCGTTTTGCCAGAGCCCGTACCGCCGGAAATGATCGTGTTGCAGCGCACGCGCCCGATCACCGCCAGGACCTCCGCGCCCTCATTGGTGATGGACCCGAAATTAACCAATTGCTGGAGTGTAAGTTTGTCCTTTTTAAACTTGCGGATTGTCAACGCCGGTCCGTCGATGGCCAGGGGCGGGGCGATTACGTTGACCCGCGATCCATCAGCCAGACGCGCGTCGCAAATGGGGCTGGCCTCATCCACCCGACGGCCAACCTGGCTTACAATACGCTGGCAAACGTTCAGCAATTGAGAATTGTCGCGAAAATGAACGTCGGTTTCCTGAATCTTGCCGTCAACCTCAATGTAAGTCGTATCAGCGCCGTTCACCATAATGTCGGCAATGTCGTCGCGCGCCAAAAGCGGCTCCAACGGACCAAAGCCGAGGACATCGTTACAAATATCCTCAAGCAACTCTTCCTGCTTGGCAATCGACATGACAATGCCTTTTGCCTGGATAATCTCACTGACGATATCACGAATTTCGTCGCGCGCGTCGGCAACGTCCATTTGTGAGACCTGAGACAAATCGATCGTCTCAATGAGGGTGGTAAAGACCGTTGTCTTGGTATCGTAATACTCTTCTGAGCGTCTACGACCGGTCTTAAAGACCTCTGCCGGTTGCGTCGGCGATTTGAAATCACGGCCCGGAGCGCTCGCCTCGCCACTCACCACAACCGAGGTCGAATCTGACATCATATCGGGGGTAATCTCAGGCGCCGGTGGCGCCGCCACTGTATCGGGTGGGGACGGCGCTGGCTGCCCGGTCGCGGGTGGGGTTACCGGTTGCGCTGGAGGCGCGGGAGCCGGTGGCGCCGGACGCGCGGGAGCCGGTTGCGCCGGTCCTGCAGGCCCTTGTGCCGGTGGGGTTTTGCCGCCTCGTTTTCCAAACATAACCTATCCTCTACGACGCTTCTTTCTTGCGCATCATGCCCAGTAGTGACCCTAACCCCGACTTGCTTGGTGCCTGTGTGGTGCCTCCGGTAAGTTTTGTGGCAATCTCGACAAACTGCGCGGCAATCTTTGACTTTGGCGCCGCCTCGGAAATCATCTGCCCATTGTTCGCCGCCACCCCGAATACCTGCGCCTCAAAGGGCATCGTTGCCAGTAATTCGGCGTTCAGCGTGCTGACAAAATCCGCTTCCTTAATCTCGGGGCGCTTTGGAACCCCGACCTGATTGAGAACCATCTGCGGTAAAGCGTCATTGCGTCGGCTTTCATTCAATGTATCGATAACGTGTTTTGTATTGCGCAGATCCGCAAGCGCCGGACTGGCGGTAACGATGATCTCGTCCGCGCCGGTCAATACCCGTTTTGTCCAACTCGACCATCCGTTCGGCACATCAAGGATTACGATCGGTGTGCTCGACTGCGCCAGTTCTATGATCTGGTCAAAACTGTCGGCGGCCAAATCATATTCCCGGTCCAATGTCGCAGGCGCCGCCAGCAGACTTAACTGATCCGAACATTTGGACAATATACGGTCGAGAAACATGTCATCCAGCCGGTCCGACGAAAAGATGGCATCACCAATTCCGTGACCCGGATCCTGGTTGAAGTCCATGCCAGCGGTACCGAACGGCAGGTCCAGATCCAGCAGAACCGCGCTCTTGCCGCTAATCTGTGAGATCGCCCAGGCGACATTATGAGCGATGGTACTGGAGCCCACGCCACCCTTGGCGCCATAAAAGGCAAACACCCGCCCCAAAGGTTCAGACTGCTCCTTGGCAAAAAGATCAGAGACAGAAGCCAGCACCGCAAGGGGGGTTAAAGGCTTGACCAGATACTCGCTGATCCCACGCTTGATCAACTCACGATAAAGAATAACGTCGTTGGTTTGCCCAATAACGATGACCTGCGTGCCCGCATCGCAAACCTCAGCCAGTCGGTCCAGCTCGGACAGCATTTGCTCTGCCGGCAGGGAGCTTTCCAAAATAATGACGTTCGGGGTGGGCGCGTTGGCGTACATGCTCAAGGCACCGCTAATGCCTCCGGGGTGGACAGCCACATTGGCCTTTGCCATGCGCCGGTCATTACCGGCTTCCTGAATCACCTGGGAGACATCCTGGCTGTCGCAAAATGCCTGTACCGAAACCCGTGGAACCGGTCTGACATCAACAGCCGGGGTCGCGTCTGCCGGGGGGATTGACTGTAATTGTTCACTTGCTGCGGGGTCCATTCTACCACTCATAATCTGTCTCAACGAAAGTTCATACCGTCTCTCTCAAGCCAACCTCAAATGCAAACAAGGGGGCAAGCCTTGAGGAAACAACGCATAACCAACCCTAGAACGGCGCAGGCACGTCGGCGATCGGAGCCTGATCGTCACCATAGTCCGAACTCGTCGCATTACCCTGGCGATAATCGTCGATGACCACCATGCGCCGCGCAACATCCGCAGGTGTTTGCGCTCTTGGTCGTACAAGGTCCTGAGGATTGTCAATCATTGCGGCAATATTCTTTTGATAGGCACAGCCGAAGTTCCAATGGTTCCTGTTTTTCAGGTCAACGCCCAGACGATCGGGCCAAAGACCGCAGTCTCCAGTGACAGCCTTGGGGCGATCAAACACCAGTTTGATCGGTGCCGCAGCGGCGGGATCGTTGGCGTCATAGGCCGCAACACGCATTAGTGTTCGTGGTACGCCGAGGCTTTCAAGCAGTTCCACGACGGTGCTTCTTGCTTTGGTCGCCACTTGCGCATTGGCCGAGCCGCGCGGCGCAAGGATGGTGATCAGACCATCACCGTGCCTGTTGTAGCGGCTGAGGAATTCGATGATCTTTTCCCGCTCTGCATCAGTAACCCGATTGGCGTGCAATCCAATGGCCAGGTCCATTGCATCCGGCTCTCGTGACAGAATTATCGGGTGGCGCTCGGCGTAATGGCGCGGAACGACCACCGGATCAAGATGACCGGCCTGCCTGGCGCAGCCTGTCAGAGCCGCCCCTATGGCCAGCAACAACCCAAACCTGGCCCCTACCGTAAGCCCGGCGCCGGTTGGCATCCTGCCCGTGTTGAAAAAATCCCATGGCGTTGTCATTACTCTCTCCACGTCCCGCGTTGTGCGTTTATGATCAAAGTTTTCCTCGTTGATCCCTTAACGCGTGCAATTCCACCTTTGTTATTTGTAAACATAGCCGATGCGCCCGGAATAGTTCCCCTGAACCTGCCGCAACCCGTATACCCGATTGAGCCGCCCCATAAAAATCGCCTCACTATCGGACGCTTCGACAAATCCCTGGGTTGGGTCTGTGAACTCGGAACGTGTTGCCGGTTTGACCGTATAAGGGGTGACGATAATCGCCAACTCGGTTTCAGCGCGCAGGTAATCACGGCTGCGGAACAGGGCGCCGATAATCGGCAGCTTACGCAGTACCGGCATACCACTCATGGCTTGCCTGACTTCCTCTTCGATCAGTCCGGCAATGGCCATGGAGCCGCCCGAGGGCAATTCAACCGTCGTCGAGGCGCGGCGAACCCTTATGGTGGGTATAGAATAATGACCGTAACCCCCGCGGCTTGCCACGACACTTTTGTTAGCCTCAGTGATGTTGGTGACTTCCGTATTCACCCGCAGGTTGATCCGACCGCTGGAAAGGACAACAGGCGTAAATGTCAGGCTGACCCCGATCGGCTTGAGTTCCGTTCTTACCGCAGCCCTATCCGAGAACTCATTCACACCGACTTCGGTTGGCAGGGCCATTTCTCCGCCAACCAAAAACTTTGCCGTCTCTCCGGAAACCGCCGTAAGGACCGGCTCGGCCAGCAGTTTGGCTAATCCAGCCTGCTCAAACGCACGCAGGTTGGCACTAAAATCCGAGCCTCCCGTTTGCAGTTGATTGAGCGATTGGAAGGCTTTATTTACAGGATGTGGCGTGGCACTTCTCAATACCGTGGCGGCGCCAAAACTGCCTTGCAGGTCAACCCCCAATTGCTTGATAACATCGCGACGCATTTCCGCAATGAGAACCTTCAGCATAACCTGGTCGGAAGCGTTTACGGTTAGCAGATTCAGCACCTGGCTATAGTTGTCCTCTGACGTTCCATCCCCATCAGGTCGGAAAAGCAAGTTGATATCACCGCTGGCACCTTGCTGATCCCGGTTTTGCTCACGCACGCGGTCGGCCTTGGTGCCGATAAAGCGTCCAGCCATGTCGGCGGCGCGCTGCGAATCCAACGGCGTGCGCACCGTTCCAATCAGCAGGATGTTGTTGTTGATAATCTCGACTTCGATTTCACTCCCGGGAATGAGGCGCTGCAACTGGCGCTCAAGCTCACCGATGTCGTTTTGCACATAAAGATCGACGTTGGCGATTTGCCGACCCTGGGCATCGAAGAAAAAGATATTGGCCTGGCCAATCTCGTTACCAATGACATAGGCGCGCGTTGAGGTGCGTAAAAGCGCATCGGCAACCCCAGGGTCAGACACCAGAATATCGCTAACCGCATTTGGCAACTCGATGACCACGGCCTTGCTCACACCGATCTTGATCGTCTGCGTTACCTGTGATTGAGCCAGTTTAACATATTTGGGAAAGGTCTCCGATGCTGGTGACCCGTCACTTTGATCCGCACCCCAAACACTGCCAGCACCAGCCAAACCAATGACAATTGCGCTTACGACGAGGGTACGAAAAAACGTCTTGACTTGCTTGCGTAACATTGTGCTTCTCCGCGCTTTACGCGCTCGTTTGGACTTAACTTTGATAATCAGTTAATGCGGACACCGTACTTGACGATCTTCACACCTGTGCGGCCTGAATTCAGTTTGTTGGCTTCGCCCGGCTCCTCGTTGATATCTTCGACGCTGCGCAGAACAAGCGTGAGGATACCGAGCTGCTGCGATTTTGCGAGGACTTCGGCTTCCTTGGGTCCCAGTTCAAGAGTGGCTGTGGCGTTATTGTTCAGATCGATAGCCTTTTGATCCTTGTTTTCCCCATCCTTTTTGGTGGCGCTGTCGACATTCTGGTTTATCGCCAGGATGCGAACATTGGTGAGCAGCGTTTCCGTAAAGTAACGACTGTTGCGTGAGTCATTTCTGTCGCTGGTATTGGTCAGGATCACGTCAACCCTGTCATTGGGGAAAATAAACCCGCTAACACCACTTGAGTAATTGATTGGTACCGATATCGCCCGTTTGCCCGACGGCAGCACCACCGACATAAAACCGCTATCTGAGCGAATGAGTTTGCTTTCCTTGATCGGCTCGCGGCTCGCCAGGGAACTGCGGACATAGGTGCCCACCAGTTTATCCAAGGCATCAGGCTGTGAAGCCTCGGTAATCATCCAAGGCTGCAGCAACTCGCTAGGCCAGTCTTCCCAACTGGTGTTTACCAGGCTGATTTTCTCACCAACGCTGATGTCTGTTGTCGCGATAAGAATTCTTTCTCGCTCGACCTTGTCCTTGATGACAACCTCGCGATCGGGAGTTCCGGTCAGATTAAATGCCAGAATTGCCGCACCCACTGCTGCGATCAACGCAACAACAACAGCAATAATACGCGTCATATTCATTATACTATCCTTTGCATCAGGTGCGGGGGCACCGACTGTCATCACTGTCCGATAATTTCGTCAAATTATGGTTAACGGACCCTGTTCTCTTATCGTTAACAAAGCGCAAATACCGGCAATCGGTGACACCTGCGTTCGTATGTCGTATGAACTTCGGACAACACGAGCCCGCCGCACCGTAGCGGCGCGACGACCATCGTCAGCTTCCTGTTGTCCACAAACTGAAGCACACCAACAGGCGGTTAAACAATTCCTTGCAAAAATTACTTAGCTTTGTATGAAAGCAATCTGCGAATAATACCAGCGGTATGGGCTTTATAGACACGCCGACTGGGGTGGGGCCTTGATAACATAACGCTTTGACGCTAAGCCATGAGTCATTGGCAAGGGCCCTTGGTATAATACCAAGACCCTCGACAAGGGCTCATGCGGTCGCGTCAATAGGTATGGTATCAAGGCCCCGTTCCAGACGGCGTGTATAGGCGTGTATATAAGCCCATACCGCTGGTATAAGATTTGGAAAACCCGGGGTGATTACCGATTCTCCCATCAAGCCTGTCACGACCCCGCACCCTGAAATAGGCTTTGCACTATGGGCGTTTGCAGATAAAGAGAAAGCCCCGCGGCAGCCAGGGGGATCCCGTAAGGCATGTCACCTTTGGCACGGTGCAGGCGCATAATCCAGTCGCATCTATGCAAAATAGGAGGCATGAGCCCGCCTCGCATGTACAACAGGCCCATGGCCAGCAGCCCGCCCAGCATCGCAACCAGCAGCACATAGGGAATGGACAGTTCCGGACCCATCCACAAAACAACGGCGGGCAGCAGTTTGGCATCCCCCCCACCCACAAAATTGAGCGCGAACAGGATAAACGCCACAACAAACACAAGCAGCGCACCGATCAGATGCCAGCCGATCTGATCCCAACCCAGCTTCGATAAAGGGGCAAGCAACACAAATCCGGCAACAAGAACAATCGAGACCCTATTGGGGATTTTCATTGTCAGCATGTCACTCACCCCGGCATACACCACACAAAGGGGAAAGACGGTTAAAAAAAGCGCTTCTACCATACTGACCTGCCCAGGTGTAACTGTGTTATCAAATCGTCTTTTGCTTGCGGTTTTTATTGATTATAGCGAAATGCGTTTAATCGAAATCATGGGGCTTTGCCGTATCCTTCTCGCATTTTGCCATAGCGCGTCTCATGGGCAGGAAAGCTACGCGATTTGACTTTATGGGCCGTTAATTAATACCAGCGGTATTGGCTTTATAGACACGCCGACTGGTGTACTGCCTTGATAACATACTTGCTTGACGCTAAGCCATGAGTCATTGTTAAGGACCCTTGGTATTACAGCTAGAGCATGTCAGGTCTTAATAGCCCCTCACTCTGTTTCTCTTATCCAGAACTGGTATTATTTTAGCTTTTGCAATAATAGTAAAGGGAGCGCCAACCGCCCCCTTTTTCGCAGTTGCTTTAAGGCGTTTTGGCAGCTGGCAGTCCGTCACGAACCTTCTGGAAAGTGCGCTCAAGACGCGTACCTACCTGAGTTACAGCGGTAATGATAACAACGGCAATCAGCGCTGCAATCAATCCATATTCAATGGCTGTTGCCCCGGACTCATCCTCAACAAAACGTTTGAAAGTGATTTTCATTGTTTAACCTCCTATTTGTTACTCCTGACTTGGAGCCTGATTGGAAATTCAATTTGCGACATCCAATGCGTCGGTTTTGGGATAAAATGAAACCATTTGTGCCCTTATGGAAGGCTGAATGTTTTACAGGAGCAGGAAAATCGCCAAAATCATATGGAATTTTAGTCAGCTTCGATGATGGCACCGAATTTTGAATCAGACTCTTAAGCCCTTTTTAACAATAAAGGGAGCGCCAACCGCGCTCCCTTTTCTCACAGTCAGTTTAAATAGTGGCTGCGGCTGGCAGTCCGTCACGAACCTTCTGGAAAGTGCGCTCAAGACGCGTACCTACCTGAGTTACAGCGGTAATGATAACAACGGCGATCAGCGCTGCAATCAATCCATATTCAATGGCTGTTGCCCCGGATTCATCCTTAACAAAACGTTTGAAAGTAGTTTTCATTGTTTAACCTCCTATTTGTTACTCCTTAACCGGATAAACTGATTACCCAGCTAACTTTACGCCTTCGTACAACCGACGCTAGTCACCAACCGTTACCAAAATCCTAATATTTTTACGCGACTTTCGTATATTGGCGCCGCGCCCTCTCACGGGTGCGTCTGGTCATGGTCCGGGCGCTTATGGATTCCCATTAGTTCTTTGTTTTTATTTTGTTTTATTTTATTGCAAAGGATCCAATAGGCGTTTGCAAATTATTCACCATTCTGGCGCTTAATTGAAACAGCAATGCGAAACCGTGTATGTTTGAACTGTATAATGAAAGTGGATAGACCTATGGCCCTGCGTATCCCTTACCCTTGCCGCACGATCACGATTATGTCGGCCTTTGCCCTTGCTGTTTTATCCATTTTGGGAAACAGTGTTGCCGGTGTTGCACAGGAGACGCTGACCGTGGGGCTTGACCGTGCCCGCATTGTCAAGGTGAGCCGGCCCGCGGCGGCGGTCATCGTTGGCAATCCGGTTTATTCGGATGCCTCAATTCAAAACAACACCACCATCATTGTTACCGGCAAGGCGTTCGGCTCCACCAACCTGATCATCCTCGATAACGAAGGGGAGATTATTGCCGAGACTATCCTGAATGTATCAGAGCCCAAGGACAACACGGTCTATATCTATCGTGGCTTTGACCGCCAGACCCTGAGCTGCACACCGACTTGCGGCCCCACTGTCATGATCGGTGACGGCGTGTCATTCTCCGCCATCAAACAGCAGATCCAGGATCGCAATTCGTTGGTAACATCCGACCCGTCGATGAACGAATGATCCGTAACCGGAGTTAATACCAGCGGTATGGGCTTTATGGACACGCCGACTGGTGTCCTGCCTTGATAACACAACGCTTTGACGCCAAGGCATGAGTCCTTGTTAAGGCTACTTGGTATAAGAGGCGGCGCCGCGATGCGCTAAAACCAGGTATTCCTCGCCGCGCATTTCCACCATGCGCGAGGCGGCGCGCGCAAATATAGGTGCCAGGGCTTCGTCCTTGCACAACAAATGTGCCGGCACCGCCGCGGAGGCGATCAGTTTTACTTTTGCCTCATAAAGCGCATCAATCAAATACACAAAGCGCCGCCCTGCGTCCCGCAGACGCGGGGTAATCACAGGAATATCCTCGACTATCAGGGTGTGAAATGTCTGCGCGATCTGCAGATAATCGGCCGCGGCCAGGGGCACCTCGCAAATCTGGGAAAAGGTAAAGCGCGCAATGCCGAAAGCCGCATGGGGGACATGAATAAGGCGCTTTTTGTATTCAATAGCACAAGGGCCCGTCTCAACGCCACCGGTGAGGCGCTTGTATGCGGCCTTCAAACGCTCAACGGCGCGCGCGTCGTGCGGCGTATAATACATCTGATGCCCTACCAGCTTGCCCAATCGGTGGTCGTGTTGCCCATCAAGATGCAGGATATCTGTATGTGCATGGAGAAGGTCAATAAAAGGCAGGAACAGCGCCCGGTTCAGGCCGTCCCGGTAAAGCGCGGACGGGGGAATGTTCGAGGTGGCCACCAACACCAGGCCCGCATCGAACAGGCCGGCAAAAAGCCGCGACAGGATCATCGCATCGGTAATGTCGTTGACCTGAAACTCATCAAGACACAATAGTGTCGTCTCAGCCATTATGTCGCCAACCAATACCGGGATGGGGTCCGCCCGGTGGTGCTTTTCCTGGGTTTGCCGGTAGGCATGGACGTTTTGGTGCACCTCTTCCATGAACCGGTGAAAATGCACCCGGCGCTTGGCCTTTATGGGCGCGCCATCAAAAAACAGGTCCATCAACATGGATTTGCCGCGCCCCACACCGCCCCAGATATAGGCCCCCTTTAATCTCGTATGCGCGCGTTTGCCATTTCCGAACGGCCAACGCCAATAGGCGCCGGGCAAAGCCGGAGGCCGATGCTTTGTCAGGTTTTGGGCAATGTGATCAAGATGTGTGGCCACCTGCGCCTGAGCGGCGTCGGCGCTTAACACACCCGTGTCGACGAGAGATTGATAGTGCTCGAGAACGCTTACCAAATTACAACGACCGCATGTTGCGCCTTATTCAAACCCCGTGCACTTCAGCGCCAGAAGCGAACCGCGCGACCGCCATTGGTTTGACCGGAAAAACGGGTTTGGCTTGATCGGCTCATGGTGGCAACGGTCTCTCCCTGCGCGTTGCGCAATACCAACTGCTCTCCCTGCAGGCGCCAGGATGAAACGGATTTCAGGGCGGTCGCTGTACAGTTGCGCGTAAAGGCACGATTACCACCCTGCCACTGGGTGAGACTGAACCCTATCAGACAGTTCCTGCCGCCAAAAGCCAGCTTCCAGTTACCGAGAAGATCGCGCTTGGTGAGGGCACTCAAGGTGGATCGGGTGTTGGTCACCGGGTTGCCGACACTGGCGACTTGGCGGCGGACGGACGGCTCCCGTTGGACCGCATCCGTATTCGGTTCCGGCAGGGGCGCCCGGGCAACGCCCTGAACATCCGGCGGCGGCGCTGGATTGATGACCGGGTTCGCGGTTATGGAGGCTTGTCGTGCCCGCTCTTCGGCCGCAGCGTTTGCAACCGGCCGCGGGTCGGTAATAACAAGCCCGCCTCTACGGTAGCGGCTTGCCGGTGCAGGCTTAACGTGCACGTTCGGACGCTGAACAAAGACCTGCTGTCGCGGCAATGTGCGCGCGCCATCTTCAAAGCGCGTGCCTGCACAGCCGGCTATGACGATCGCGCACACAGATATCCCTGTGGTGAGTATCAGCTGATGGCGCATAGGTTTCTCTTTAAAATGTCGCGGTTATTCATAAAAATGTCGCGGTTATTCATAATCGCCCAATTCATGTCACGTGCCGTGCCACCAAAGGCACACGCCTCTCCCGCTCGCTCAGTTCCCCGTTTGGCCCGATACAACGTGATTCGACTACGGGCATGATAGTCATGGTTATAATTTGGCGTAAAGGTTAATGCACCTTTACAAAGGCCATGTGAGCGCATTTTTTGTGCCAGCGTTGCCGAAATGCCATAGTCAAACCCCATGCAGGCGCTAGATGTGTAACGTCAATAGGTTTTGCCTGGTAAATTCATCGGGCGCAGATTGCCATTCGTCTGATATGGCCTTGCTGGCGGCAATGGCCGCCATAACCCTGACTTTAGACCTGATACGCGCTAGTTCAAAGGCGCGTTGGAGCGTTTGGCTATCCGACTTTTCAAGGCCTTGGTCGCAGCATCGGTTTCGCGCTTTAAGGCCTTGAATTTTGCATCATAAGGCGCCCCGCGCGCCTGATACTTTTCCCGTATGGCCGTCATGCGCGTTTGAAACTCGCTCTCCAGCCCCTTTACCTCGTTTTGGAAGGCAGCTTCGATGACTTTGGCGTCTTTTTGCAGGCATGCGGCATAACCATTGACCTTTTTGATATAGGTATCAAAGAAGGACTTGCAGTCGAGGAACTCGAACTGGCCGCCGAATTTGCCTTTTTTGTAGACGCAGTCTGGTGGGCTCGGTTTCTCACAGGCTGCAATGGAGGGTGTGGTGACGAAAACCACCAGGCCAAGCGCAGCGGCAATTGTCAAACCTGTGCGCCCTCTAGACCGCATAAATAATTGCACAGTATTCTCCCGATTCTCCCGAATTTTCCCATGCGTGGGCAAGCCGCGCCCCTTGTCTTTTTGATAGTGTCCCTATAAGAAGGAGAAATCGGGCAAGTTTTTGACGAAACTTGCCTTTGCGTATCTATTCCGATGCATCGGTTCCGCCATGGCGCGGAAAAGCGATTGATCCTCAAAACAAATCAAACCACGGAGAACGAAGGGCACGCGTGACTTTTATGACCACATATCAGTTGCTTTTGCTTCCCGGGGACGGGATTGGCCCGGACATCATGGGCGAGGTGGAGCGGGTCATTGATGCTCTCAACGGGCACAAGAATTTTGCCGGCGTGCGGTTTGAAGCGCGCACAGAGCGTGTTGGTGGCGCCGCATACGATGCCCACGGGGTGCCGGTTACGGACGCGGTCATGGAAATGGCCCTTGCTGCTGACGCGGTGCTGTTGGGGGCGGTGGGGGGGCCCCGGTGGGATGGGGTTGACTATGAGGTGCGTCCCGAGGCGGCCCTCTTGCGCCTGCGCAAAGAGCTGGGGCTTTACGCCAATTTGCGTCCGGCCCTGTGCTATGAGGCCCTCGCGGCGGCGTCCTCGCTCAAGCGCGAGGTTATCGAAGGGCTGGACATCCTGATCGTGCGTGAACTGACGGGCGGCGTCTATTTTGGCGAGCCCAAGCAGATTACCGATCTGGGCAACGGACAAAAACGCGCCGTTGACACGCAAATTTACGAGACCTACGAAATCGAGCGCATCGCCCGCGTGGCGTTCGAGTTGGCCCGGGTGCGCGGCAATCTTGTACACTCGTCGGAAAAACGCAATGTCATGAAAAGTGGCGTCTTATGGCACGAGGTCGTGAGCGATCTGCACCAGCGCGACTATGCCGACGTGGAGCTGCATCATATCCTGGCGGACAATTGCGGCATGCAGTTGGTGCGCAACCCCAAACAGTTTGATGTGCTGGTCACGGATAACCTGTTTGGCGATATGCTTTCGGATGTGGCTGCGATGTTAACGGGCTCTCTCGGCATGTTGCCATCTGCCTCTTTGGGAGCCGCGGACGAGAAAACCGGACGCCGCCGGGCCCTTTATGAGCCCGTGCATGGCTCCGCACCCGATATAGCCGGCACCAGCCAGGCCAATCCGATCGCCATGGTGGCCTCGTTCGCCATGGCGTTGCGCTATTCCTTTGACTGCCCGCAGGCGGCGGCGGCGCTGGAAGGCGCAATAGCCAAAGTGCTCGAGGAGGGTTTGCGAACAGCGGATATTATGCAAGAGGGGTGCACGCTGGTGAAGACCCACGAAATGGGCGCCGCCATTGTCGCGGCCCTGGAGCGCGGCATGTCTTAGCGTATCAGGTCTTAATAGAAGTAATGATCAGAATAGAAGTAATGATCAGAATAGAAATAATGATCAGATAAATGGCTTTGCGAGGCTGAAAAAGGGTAACGATAGCCGGGATTTGATACAAATGCCCGCCTGACCCGCGCAAGGCGATGAGGCCGCCAGAACGGCCCCGTCGCCGGCAAGATATCAACCAAAACAAGAGATCGGCGGTCATACGTCGAATATAACGGGAATAACTTATCCCCGGGGTTGACATCGGGTATAAAGTGATAGGATTATATTCCTAGCGGCGTGTGCGCCACAGCTTACAACTCAACCCAACTCAACCCAACCCCTTATCACTATGCATGGCCACCAGAACCACAAAGGACCAGCTGTCAGGAGACAAAACAAAACAAGACAAGACAAAACTTTATACCAAACAACGGGCCCAGATCATGGACATGGAGACGCGGATATGACCATACATCCTACATTAGCCAGCCTGTACACGATGGCAGGAGACGCGCCTGAGCCGGAGGTGACCTTCTCGGCAAGCCGTTGTCAAACAACAGTCTGTGATCGCCCCGTAGCCAAAGACAGCACGAAGACCAGGCGGCAAGGGTCCAGGCACCCGTTAAACAGCACAGACAGCACCCTCCAGGCCGCGGCGATCACTGCATTGATCACCCATATTGTCAGCACCAGCTTTGGCATCCCCATGAGTGAGCTGCGGGCCAAGACGAGACGCAAGGCACCAACCGCCTTTGCCCGACAGGTTGCCATGTATCTTGCGCATATCGGCCCGGGCCTGTCGCTGACGGCTATCGGCATTGCTTTTGCGCGCGACAGAACCACCGCGGCGCACGCCTGCGCCCTGGTGGAGGATCGTCGTGACGATCCGCGCTTTGACACCAGTTTATCCTGCCTTGAACACGCGGTGCGCGCCAGTGTGCGTTGTTACTGCCCGCCAAATCGTTAGGTGAACCATGAAACAGCAAGACAGATTGGCAAACAGATTGGCAAACAGATTGGCAAACAGATTGGCAAACGGCAAAGAGAGAAAGGCCATGCTGGGGGTTATGAAAGCCCTGTGCAAAAGCCCGGACAAACGCTCCTTACGGCAACAATCCGATGGCCGCTGGCAGGTGTGCAGCGGTTGTTCGGACACAAAGGGGCCCCTTCTCAACAATAAGCTCGTTGCCCTGATGCACGCCCATGACCTGATCGGCGGCGACGACAGGAAGCACTTTACAATCACCCCATGCGGGCGGGCCTGGCTGCGCCGGGCGTTATCGTTGGGAGACGCATTCGCCAGCCAGCACCAGGATCGCGTGCGCGAAAAGCGCCTCGACGCCAATGGAACGCCGGTTGAGCTGACGGTCAATGCCCAGGAAAGCCCTCTCGGCTGGTTATACCGACGTCGAGATTGCAAGGGGCATCGGTTTATTGAGGACTGGGAGTTCAAGGCCGGTGAACGCTTGCGGGCAGCGGCGACCCGTGCGGACATTCTTCCCCCCCTTAGCGTGAACTATGACGGGTTATCCGCCGCCGGGAATAGCAAGGGAGCGCGCACGGGGGGACATCACGAGAACACGCTGCATCACGTTCTGCAGGCGCGCGCCCAATTGCGCGCCGCCCTGGACGCGGTTGGGCCCGAAATGGCCGGCATCTTACTTGATGTCTGCTGCTTCCTCAAAGGCCTTGAACAGGTAGAACAGGAAAGAGGATGGCCAAAACGCTCAGCAAAAATCGTCCTCAAGCTGGCCCTGCAATCACTCGCGCGCCACTACGGCTATGCTCCCGCTGTCTCCGATGCTGACAAGGACGACACCCCCCATATTCGCCGCTGGACAACACACGGCTATCGCCCGGACCTGCGCGCGCCCGAATACGCGGGCACGACATAGCCGCGCGACCGCAATGATAGGGCTCGCCCCTATCTGGACCCCAATCTGGTGTTGCGACGCTCAGGCCTCAAGGCTGGCCTGGGCCTGGCTTTTTATGCGCAGGATAAGCGATGCAAGACCATTGGAGCGCTGAGGGGTGAGATGCGCCTTCAGCTCCAGCCTGGAAAAAACAGCCTCACTAGACGTATCCAGAATGGCTTGCGCCGACTTTCCGGAAAAAAGCGCGAACACAATCACCATCAACCCCTTGACAATATGGGCGTCGCTGTCGCCAAGAAAATAAAGAAGAGGCGCCGGCGAACCAGGCTCAACCCTGGACACAAGCCAAACCTGGCTGACACACCCTTGTACCCTGTTGGCCTCGCAATACGCCTCCTCCGCCAAAGGCGGCAACCGTCTGCCAAGTTCGATAATATAGCGATACCGGTCATCCCACGTATCAATAAGTGCAAACGTCTCGATAATATCGTCAATGGCCGGAATAGAATTGTCGTTCGCAAGGGTCATAGGGGCAAGCCTGTTGGTGACAAGACAGACGTTCCAAATAGCCAATGGACAGGCGCCCCAAAGTGCGCCGGTCCCTGACAAACAGGCTATAGCAAAATGCGTTTAATGGGAATCAGGGGTCATGGGCATTCCCGTATTTTCCTCGCATTTTGCTATAGGTTTCAGGGCGATCAGCTTTATGGCGTTAGCTGTACCCACAGCAAAATGGGTACAACTAACGCCAAGCTGATCTATAGCGGATTATTAACCATGATGCCATCATTTCATAAAATTTATCGCAAATTGGATGAAATCTGCCGACCGGCCGTGGCGCTGTTAGCGTTCGGTTAAATTGCCTTTGAAAGAATTACGCCTGCGGTTGGAGTAACCACCACCTGGCTTTTGAACTTTTGTAACAGTGGCATGCGGAGACGGGCAGCGACTTGCCTTATCGCATACTGGCAGTGGCTCTTTGGTTTCGTTTTGCGTATATGCCTCATTCACAGCAAATGCCTCATTCACAGCAAATGATTGCAAAGACGTTCCTGAATAGCGTTCATGCGCTAGCGCGTGGAGACGACCTTCAGATGGCACGGCACGGCGCCTATATGGCCGCCGGCGTGCTGACAGGACTGCTGGCCAGCATCGCGACACTTGTCCTGGTTACCATCCACGCCCAGGCTTTGGCCCTGGAGGGGGTTGCCCTGTTATGGTGTGCGGTTCCGTTTGCGCTTGTCTATCGGCTGGTGCATCGGGGCCAATTGCAGGAGGTGGTGCTTTGGACTGTGGCCGCGTTTTTGGCGGCAGGCCTCTTGCTTGTTGCTTCCGGTGCCGCGCACTATGGGGTTGTGGCCCTGTGGGCTGTGCTTGTGGTGATCGAGATTGCCATGGCGGATGGCGTTGCGCGGCGGCGCGGCGGCTTATGGGGGCTGGCAGGAGGCGGACTGTTAGGTATGGCGGGCCTGGCCATTTTTATCGGGCAATCAGGGGCCCCGCAGACGCCATTGGCTTTGGCCCTCGCGATGGCATTGGCGCTAAGCTATGGTGCGGGCCTGGCCTTACGCATTTGGGCGCTTAATGCCGCCGCTGTGGCGGTGACCGCCCGTGCCCTGGGAACGTGTGACCTGCTGTCCAAACACGCAAGCGAACCCCTATCGGTTCATGACAAGGATGCACGAGCCCTTTATGTATCACCTGCCGCGCGGACGGGCTTTGCTGCAGACCCGGCAACTCTCTATGGAGAAGGCGTGTTACAACGCTTGCATTTGAGCGATCGGCCTCTTCTCTCGAAGGCGGTGCGAGAGGCCATTCAGACGGGTTTACCAGGCACATTGGCCTGCCGGCTGCGATGTCGCAGTGCTGATGCTGCGGCTTTGGGCAAACAGCCGGCGCCGACCTGGATGCAGGTACGGGTGCAGCCTGTTGTGCTTGACCAGGACGGTTATCCCTCTTCTGCTTTCGGGACCCGGGGCGCCCCGCTGATAACGGTTTATGGCGAGCATGCAAAAGACCAGAATCATCAGTCGGGGGACACGTTACCGGACACCAGGGGGGAAACCGCGTGCGGCCTGCGGGCCTTTGGCACAGCGCCAAATGGCTGCGTGCTAACGTGGCGCGACATATCGGCCCACAAACAACGTGAACAGGATTTCAAAAAAATCCAGGACAAACTGAGCCGTGTGGAGAATTCCAACCTGCGCGTTCTGGCCGATGTCAGCCACGAACTGCGCACGCCGTTGAATGCCATCTTGGGGTTTTCGCAATTGCTTGAAGAGGGGCTGCGCAAGGACGGGTTTATTCCTGCTGTGCATGAAGACTACCTGGAGACGATCAAGCGCGCCAGCGACAATCTCCTGCAGATTGTCAATGATGTGCTGGATTTATCGAAGTTGGAGGCGGGACGCTTTGATGTCACGCCGGAGCCGTTTGATGTTGCGCACGCGGCACAATCGTGTGTTGATTTGCTGGCGGTCCTGGCCAAATCGCGCAATCTGACTCTGACTGTAAAGACTGTCGAGACTGTCAAGGCTGTCAAGGCTGTCAAGGCTGTCAAGGCGCAGGTGGAACTCGTCGCAGACCCGCGTTGCGTAAGGCAAATCCTGATTAATCTGATCAGCAATGCGCTCAAATATACCCCAAGCGGTGGCCGTGTTGACGTTATGATCGAGCGCGTGGGCCGCACGGTGCATCTGAGCGTGAGCGATACGGGGATCGGCATGAGTGCAACGGAATTGGCATCGATTGGCAAACGCTACTGCCGTTTTAACTCGGACACGGCAGCGAATGTAAAAGGAACGGGATTAGGGACATCCATAGTGGAGGGTTTGGTGCGTTTGCTGAACGGAAAGATTGTGTTCGAGTCGGCAAAGGGGCATGGCACCCGCGTTGTGGTTGTGCTGCCTGTTGATCCATCGGCTGTTCCCCTTGCAGGGGTTGAACAGGTTATTCGCGTGCGTGACTCGAAAGTGGTGTCCGGTACGTTTACCCCCCCGCAAAGGAAGTCGTTAAGTGCTTGATCGGTCCATTTCGTTTGTTCCCGAGGAGGCTCGCTCGCCGGTTTTGGGTGGCGTTTGGTCAGTGCTCAAAGTCTGGGTTGGGCGCCTGACAAACGCCATTGCTTCCCCGGTTCGACGCCTTGTCTCGCATCCGGTTATCAATATCGCCGTTACTCTGGTTGTCGCGACAGTGGTGGGGATGATAACGGTGAATACACTCTATTTTCAGCGCGCCAGGCACCCCGCACCCATCCTGGTGACGCAGGGACTGGCTCCTGGTAAAGATCTGTTTTCGCAAGCTGCGCTAAACCGGTCCGGCCCCCAGCCCTTGCCCGTAAAGCGCGTCATTCCCAACCGCGCCGGCGAGATTACCGTAAGCCAACCAGCAAGCCCAATACTTGTGCGCAATATCCAGGCCGAGTTGCAAAAACAGGGCGTGTATGACGAGGAGGCCCATGGCCGGTTGGACAAACAGACGGCAATGGCCATTCGCCTCTATCAGGCGGCCTCCGGATTGACGGTTGATGGGCGCGCCAGCCAACCTCTGTTTGAGCATTTGCTGCATGCAAACACGAAAAAACATCCGCGCGCCTTTAAGCCTGCATCCAGGCCTGCATCCACGCCTGCATCGCAAGATCCGCCGACATCACGGCCTGCGCCTGCAATCGTTAGCAAGGTGCAAAGAGCGCTGGCTGTTCGCGGATTTTCCCCTGGTGCGATTGACGGCATCTGGGGAGAACAGACGCGCAAGGCAATCCGTGCTTTTGAGGCAGCATCCCAGTTCAGCCCCCGTGGCGCCATTGATGCGTTACTGTTGCGCCGGCTGAATATTGAGGAAACATCTCCCGCCCCGGCCGGTTAGATCAGCATGGTTCTATTAAGACCTGACACGCTCTAGAGTTTCTGCAGGGCTTTGGCCGCCCAACAGGCATCAAGCACGTCCTTGCTGACGCGAATGGCAACAGCCTGCAACAGGTCGACAAGACGGCAATAGGGCCGCAAAGCTTGCCCTAGCGCACGAAGCCCTACCATTTTATCGATGCCCACTGATGATTGGTATATATCAAGAAGCTCGCAGAGGCCTTGCAGCGGTTCCTCAAAAAATTCAACACACGATGCCAGCAACAACCATACGTCTCTTGCCTGAGCATCATGAATTCCCATGCGGCCAACGGGATTTTCCTCCAGGTCGAGAAAATATATGTGCCCATCCTCATGCAGGGTCATATCCTTTAAGTGGGGCCTGCCGTGTGCAAAGCCAGCAGAATGCACAGTCGCGAGCGCCATCATGGCCTGGCGCATTAACCTGCGCTGCTTATCGGTATCGGGGCAAGTCCGTAAGCAGTGGAGCAATTGTCGCCCCGTATCCGACAGGACGATGTACTCTTTGGCAACTTTTAAGATGCGCGGCACATGAAGGGATGCGGCGGCAAATAAACGCAGGCGTTCGGCTTCCGCGTTCAGGCTTTGCCTATCGCCGATCGCGCCGGTATGTCTTAAAACCGTGGGCAGAAATGGTGAGAGTACCCTATGGGCACGCGTATAAATGCCGTTGCGACGCTGTTCCGGATGTTTGATCCAGGCCAGATTTCCGTCGTGGATCGTTTTTTCAACACGTGGCTTTGCAGGTGCGTTACTCATCTATACATGTAGCTCTGATCCTGGATTATACCAGCGGTATGAGCTTTATGGACACGCCAACTGGTATCCTGCCTTGATAACACAACGCTTTGACGCCAAGGCATGCGTCACTGGCAAGGGCCCTTGGTATAAGCGCTTTCGGTCTTGGCCTTATAGCGGCAGTATTGGTCACGTAATCCGGGGGCGGTCAGCCGTTATCGCAGCGCTGACAGGTTGGCGATGAGGACATCGTTCTTGCGCCTGATCGCCGCGGCAATTTTATGGGCCATGTCCTGATCCGCCTCGGGACACTGGAGCGCCGCATCAACGGCACGATGCTGCCCTTCAAGCAGGGCCCGCACCACCGTGCGCTCTATCACATCCACGACCTTGGCGCTCTGTTCATCGCTGAGCGGTTGCGTCAACAAGGCATTGATATCGTTCGCGGCCTCCTCGGCAATGGCTTTAAGTTTTTTCATGGCTTCTAATCTCATCGGTTCTATGCGGGGTTGGTAAGGGGTCCAAAGACCTTATAGCAAAATGCGTTTAATACCAGCGGTATTAGAGGGCGATCAGCTTTATGGGGTTCGCTGTACCCCGGGGCAAAACGGGTACAGCTAACCCCATGCTGATCTAAAACTGAAGAACACTTCTACCACACCCCTAATGGCAAAACAAACGGGTTCTATTGGAACATGACACGCGCTAATACCAAGGGCCCTTGCCTTGGCGTCAAAGCGTTGTGTTGTCAAGGCAGGACACCAGCCGGCGGGTCCATAAAGCCCATACCGCTGGTATATACCAAGGGCCCTTGCCAAGGGCTCATGCCTTGGCATCAAAGCGTTGTGTTATCAAGGCAGGACACCAGTCGGCGTGTCTATAAAGCCAATACCGCTGGTATAACCCCATGCTGAACGGGTCAAAGAGGGGTCATCTGCATTTCCAAATGCAAGTCGGTGCCCGTATAGCAATGGGCGCGCGCAACGTCTTCGTCAAGTTCGACCCCAAGGCCAGGCTCCGACGGCACCAGCACATAGCCCTGCTCCCACGGGATCGGCTTTTTAAGAATGCGCGCGTGGAACCCTCCCCAGGTCAGAATACTCTCAAGAATAAGAAAGTTTGGGACGCAGGCGCTAAGATGAATATTGGCCGCGCCTTCGATGGGGCCACAATAAAGATGCGGGGCGATCTGTGCATAATGCGCCTCCGCCATGCCGGCGATTTTTTTGGCCTCCAGCAGGCCCCCCACACGTCCAAGGGCCATTTGCAGTATGGACGCCGCACCGCTTCGCAGCACTCGGGCAAATTCGTATTTTGTCGATAACCTTTCGCCGGTAGCGATGGGTATCGACGTTTGCCGAGCCACTTTGGCCATTTCCTCCGGCATCTCAGGCGGCGTGGGCTCCTCAAACCACAGCGGATCAAAGGGCTCCAGCCGGCGTGCCAGGCGAATGGCCGCCGCCGGGGTCATTTGCCCGTGGGTGCCGAACAGTAAATCAGCCCGGTCTCCCACCGCCTGACGCAACGTTTTCACAAAACGCTCGGCGTGGACAAGCCTCTCCATGGACAACTGGCGCGGGTCGAACGCGGTATAGGGACCAACCGGATCAAACTTGAGCGCGGTAAACCCCAGATCGACCATTTGCAGGGCCCGCGCGGCCGCCGCATCGGCATCTGTGTACACATCTGCCTTGTCGTTCCCTTGGGGGTAAAGATAGGTATAGGTGCGCAGCCGATCCCGTACCCGGCCGCCAAGAAGATCGCAAACCGGACGCCCCAGGTCCTTGCCGATGATATCCCAGCAGGCCATTTCCATGGCGCTCAGGATCCCCATAAGGGACGTGTCGGGGCGCTGCGTATAGCCGGATGCGTACACCTGGCGCCACAGGGTCTCAATGTGCGTGGGGTCACGACCTAAAACCCGGCGCTCAAACACATCACGCACCATAGCCTCCACAGTATGGGGATGAAACGGCACACTGTAGACCTCTCCCACCCCTTCAATGCCGGTGTCGGTGATGAGTTTGAGAAAAATAAAATACCGCCCGCCAAAACCAGGGGGCGGATTGCCAACCACAAAGGTCTTAAGGTCCGTGATTTTCATCGCCCGTGTATCCCGTTGCTAGCGGTATTGGCTTTATAGACACGCCGACTGGGGTGGGGCCTTGATAACGCACTTGACAGACGCTAAACCATGAGCCCTTGTTAAGGACCCTTGGTATTACTACCGACATTGCGGTTACAACAAACGCAAGGCTCACAATACCCTCCCCTTGTGCTTCACACCCCCATGGCCATGGTTTGCCGGGCAAAGCGGGCCATGTCATCGTCGCTCACCAAACGCGCGTTGCTTTGGCGCATGTATGAGGTCTCGGGCCGCAACATCTCGCGCGCCAGATCATCGGCGGTAAAAGCCGAGAACGCCTTTGGCAATCGTCGCTCAACCCCAAGCCTGTCCAGCCAATCGCCATACCAGGAGGAAAGCGCATGTGCATTGGCCTCAAGCCCGCACGCCGCAGCCGCTCTGGCAAAGGCCCCGTCGGTATCCACCGCAACCCACCATGGCATCAGTACCGCCATCGCCAAGCCGGTGGCCAGACCGTGATGCACCGGGGCCAGCGCCGCCAGGGCATGGGAGATATTATGCGCCATGGCGGCGTTGCAATTGTCAATAGCAATGCCCCCATAGGCGGAGCCGAGCATGATCTGGCCCCGCGCTTCGATATTGTCCGGCGCCTTTACCGCCGTCTCCAGCGCGCCGGCGATCAGGGCCAACCCTTTGTGAGAAAACAGATCAATGGCCCGATGGGTGCGGTTGTTGGTACAGGACTCGAGGCAATGCGAGAACGCATCTAGCCCCGACCAGGCGGTCAGATCGGGGGGCAGGGTCAGGCTGAGCTGCGGGTCAAGCAGCGCCAGGTCGGGCTTTGACAGGGCGCTCCAGACCCAGATCTTGCGCCCCGCGTCATCGGAGAGAATGTTTGTTGATGACAATTCCGATCCGGTTCCCGAAGACGTGGGAATACAGATTTTCGGCAGGCTCGAGTGGGTAATCGCCGCTCCACTCATACCACTCATGGTATAGTCAAGAATGGGCTTTTCATAAAACGCCAGCGTTGCGGCGGTCTTGCCCACGTCCATGGCCGAGCCACCGCCAAGGCACACCACAAGACCGGCATCATGACGGCGAATAAAATCTCTTGCGGCTTCCGCGGTAGTGACTTTCGGGTCCCCGGCGATATCGGTAAACGCCTGGCTTCGGGCGCCCGCCTGGGTTAGCGCTTTTTCAAGGCGAGACAGGTGTCCAAGAGGCCCCATGGCCGCATCGGCGATGATCGCCACAGATCTGGACGACCTGGACGACCTGGACGCGTCGGCCAAAGGCGCGGCAAGGGCGCCGATGTCTTTCATAAGACCGGCGCCATAGCGGATTTCCGGGATGGCCCGAATGGTAAACGGCGGCACGGGGAAGGAAAGGCTCATAGGGGTGATTTATCCGGCTTCATACCATTCATCAACCGCATATCATCAACCCTGCACCGCTGAGCGGGGCAGCTTAATGTCAAAGGCGTCTCTGATCCGGTCGTCAAGGGCGACATCGATGTGGGTGGGAAAGCGCGTTGACAGAATACGGACTTTTTCCTCCACGGCGCGGGCGACAATATCGGGTTTGCCGACCTCGGCCCATTCTTTTGGTGATAACCGGTCACCGATCCTGGGATAGACATAGTCGCGCTGCATAAGGGCAAGGGTTTGATCGTGACCCAGAAAATGCCCCGGCCCTTCAAGACACACTTGGCGGATGGCGGCAAGGGACAGGCTGTCGTCGTCGACCTCAATGCCGCGCACGCAGCGCATGGCCTGGCCGAGAATATCATTGTCAATGATCAGGCTTTCCAGGCAAAATCCAAGGAGCGAGCCGTGCATACCGGCGGACTCATAGATGAGATTGGTACCGGCCAGACCGGCAAGCACGTTGGTGATGCCCTTTTCGTATCCGCATTGGATGTCGGGCAGTTTCGCGTCGCTCATACCGGCGGCGGAGCCTGTGGGCAGGTCATAAAAGCGTCCCATCTGGCCGCAAGCGGCCGATAGGAGTGCCTGTTCGCCGGAGCCGCCCGACATGGCACCGGTGCGCAGATCCGACACAAAGGGCCACGGGCCGAAGATCGCCGGATGACCGGGTTTGATGGCGCGCACGTAAATCAGCCCCGCCAGGCACTCAGCCATCGCCTGGACCACCGCGCCAGCGATCGCGGCGGGGGCCGTGGCGCCCGCCTGTCCGGCAGAGAGCAACAACACGGGCATGCCGCCGCGAATACAGGTCTCCATCACCGCGCAGGCCTCGGTGGCAAACTTCATCGGCGGTACCACGAAGGTAAAGCTGCCTGAAACAAAAGGACGCGCCCGCCACGCCGCCTCGGAGCCCGCAACAAGGTGCAGCATCGCAAACGCTTTGCGGGCCCGCTCAACCCCTGTAAAGCTCACACCAATATGCTTTGTTGTTCCTTTAAGACAGGCATAAAGGGTGTTCAGATCAAGGTCCGTCGGGTCCACCATATCGCGCGCCACCACAGGTCTTTGGTAGAAGTGGATATTGTCCATCTCCTCGACAATGCGCGCGGCGTCGTAGAGGTCCTGCAACTGCGACTCGCGATAATTGCGCCCCTCAATATCGACGCAATGCACCGCGGCTCCGGCGGTGCCAAAATGCACCCGTGCGTCTTTCAGCCGCATGTCATGATGCGGTGCCTGGGCATGCAGGGTCAACATGCGCGGCGCTTTGGCGATCGTGTCCTCCACCAGTGTCGGCGGAAATCGCAGGCGGGCGTCATCGCCGTATTCGGCACCAAGGGCGACCATGGCGTCGACCCCGGAGGGCGGGGCATCCGCCACCCCGATTGTCTGTAACGCCGCAAGCGCAGCGCCATGGATGCGCTTCATGTCTGCATCTTTAAGGGGGCGATACTGGCCGCCGACAAGCCCGGGACGAATAGGACGGATATCTTCTGCAAGGGGTGCGGCCCTTAAAGCCTGGCGGGCCTTGCGTCCCCCGGCGCGGCGCACGGGGTTTGCCGAAGTCTCATTTCCCATGGCCTGGCCTCCTCTTTACACTCTAGAGAGCGTGTCAGCAATATCGGCCAAATTGATGGCTTCCATTCCCGCAAAACCGCCCTCTTGCATCTTAGAACCGGCATCGATAACCGCCTGGTACGCGGCGCCAAAAAGATAAGGCCCCAGACTGATACGGGTAACCCCCGCCGCGGCAAGCGCATCGACATTGGCCCCGGTTCCGATCAAAACGTTTACCGGCCTCTCCAGCGCATCGCAGACCGCCCGGATGGTCTGCAAATCGGGCAAACGGATCGCATAAAGCACGTCGGCCCCGGCTTGCTCATAGGCGCGAAGGCGGGCAATCGTGTCATCAAGGTCGGCCCGCCCCTTACCGAAATTCTCAGCCCGTGCGGTCACGGTAAAGGGAAAGTCGAGGGCGCGGGCGGCCTCCACCGCCGCCGCAATCCGCTCTGCGGCCACATCAATGGGATAAAACGGATTATCCGCATCGCCGGTGTAATCTTCTATGGAGCCCCCCACCAACCCCGCTGCGGCCGCACTGCGGACCGCCTTGGCCACATGGTCTCGCGTGTGCCCGTAACCGTTTTCCAGATCCGCCGATACCGGTACATCAACCGCATCCGCAATGGTTTTGGCATGGGCAATGGCCTCCGCGAGGGTCAGATTGCCGCCATCGGTTTTGCCAAGCATCAAAGAGGCGGCCCAACTGCCGCTGGCCAGCGCGTCAAACCCCATATGGGCCATTATGCGGGCACTGGCCGCATCCCACGGGTTGGGCAGGATAAAGGCTTTGTTCTGGTGGTGCAGGTCACGAAAACGCGCACCTTTTTCCGCTTGCGATGTCATTGTTTCATTCGCTCCGCCTTTGCATCGTAAAGGGGCCTGAGGGAGGCCGTCGCCCGCACGCGGGTGCCGGCAATGTCAATTTCGTAATCCGAGCCGAGCATATCCGCGGCCGTCTCGCCGGCCTGACAGGGTACATAGCCAAGTCCGACAGCCGCCCCCAGGTGATGGCCGTAGTTCCCCGATGTCAGATAACTGACAAGCTCACCATCACGAATGATGGGTTCATTGTGATATAGCAAGGGCTCGGGGTTCTTGAGCATAAACTGCACCAGACGGCGCTCAAGGCCTGTTTCGCGCTTGCGCAGCACCGCATCGCGACCAATAAAATCACCAAACCGCGAGCCGGGTTTGTCGACCTTGACCGCAAAACCCAGCCCCGCCTCAAGCACATGATCCTCGTCGGTAATATCATGGCCAAAGTGGCGAAATGCCTTTTCAATACGGCACGAATCAAGCACATGCAGACCACAGTGAACCAGTCCATGATCCGTGCCCTTCTCAATGATCGTCTCGTAGACATGGGCGGCCATGTCGGTACTCACATAGAGTTCCCAACCCAATTCGCCCACATAGGATATGCGATGGGCGCGCGCCAACCCCATGCCAAGCTCAATGGTGCGGGCGTGGGCGAAGGGAAAGGCTTCATTGGCCATAGTGTTGGGGGTTAACCCCTGTATGAGATCCCGGGCCCGGGGTCCCATGATGCAAATCACCGCCTCACTTGCCGTCACGTCGATTGCCGTGCAATGGGCCTGGCGCGGGATATGGCGCTGGATCCAGGCAAGATCGCGCACAAGGGTTGCCGCCGGCGTGACCACCAGAAACGCGGTTTCGCTCAGGCGGGTTACGGTCACGTCGGCCTCAATCCCCGCCCGTTCGTTGAGAAACTGGGTGTAAACGATGCGCCCCGCAGGCACGGCCACATCGGCGCCGCAGATATGTTGCAGCACATCTTCCGCGTCATGTCCCTCGACACGGATTTTGCCGAACGACGACATATCAAAAAGCCCGACACCTTGGCGCACCGCGCGGTGCTCGTTGGCGGCATAGGCGAACCAGTTCTGGCGGCTCCAGGTATAATCGTAGGCAGGGGTTACGCCCTTTGGCGCAAACCAGTTGGCGCGTTCCCATCCGGCGGTCTCACCGAAGCAGGCGCCGGCGCGCTTCAGGTGTTCATGCAAGGGCGAGCGGCGAACGCCCCGCGCCGTCTCCGGCTGGCGATAGGGGAAGTGATCGGCGTATAAAAGCCCCAGGGTCTCCGAGACCCGCTCACGCAAATAGGCACGATTGCCCTGGAACGGCATGGCGCGGCGAATATCAACCTCCCACAAATCAAAGGGTGGGGCGCGGTCATTAATCCACTGGGCCAGGGCAAAGCCAGCGCCTCCCGATGAGACGATGCCGATGGAATTATAACCGGCGGCCACCCAATAGCCGCGCAGGTTCGGCGCCTGCCCCAAATAGTAGCGATCATCCGGGGTAAAGCTCTCCGGGCCATTGAAAAACGTGTGGATCCCCGCATCCGCAAGCAATGGCATGCGGTTAATTCCCATTTCCAGGATCGGCTCAAAATGATCGATATCCTCGGGCAGTTGGTCAAAGCAAAAATCAGCGGCAATGCCCGCCATTCCCCAGGGCTTGGCCTTGGGCTCGAAAGCGCCCAGCAGCATCTTGCCCGCGTCTTCCTTGTAGTACGCGCACTCGTCCGGCACCCTAAGCGCGGGTAAGCGCTCCAGCCCCGCAATGGCCTCTGTCACAATGTAAAAATGCTCGCACGGGTGCAGCGGGATGTTCACATCGCATAGGGCGCCCAGTTCGCGCGCCCACATGCCGGCACAGTTGACAACAACCTCAGTGGCTATGTGGCCGCGTTCGGCCTCCTCGCCGGTGCCGCGCGCCCAGGACACGCCGCGCACCTGCCCATCGCGCTGGGTAACACCGGTGACCGAGACCCCTTCGATGACACGGGCCCCATATTGCCGTGCCCCCTTGGCCAGAGCCAGGGCAATATTGGCCGGATCGCATTGCCCGTCCTTGGGCAAATGGACCGCCGCAACCACCCCGTCTGTATTCAGGTGCGGATAGAGCTGTTTCAGTTCCCCCACTGTGATTTCGTGCGCTTCCACATCAAACGCCCGCGCCAGGGCGGCCTGGCGCAAAATCTCCTCACGCCGCTCCCTGGTGAGCGCCACCGTAAGCGAACCTGTCTGCCGCATGCCCGTGGCAACGCCGGTTTCCGCCTCCAGTCGCACATAAAGATCGGCGGAATATTTGGCCAGACGGGTCATGTTTTGGCTGGCCCGCAACTGCCCGATAAGGCCGGCGGCATGCCAGGTGGTACCGCAGGTCAGTTGCCGGCGCTCCAGCAACACCACATCCTCCCACCCCAGTTTGGCCAGATGATAGGCTACCGAGCAACCGGATACGCCGCCGCCGATTATCACCGCGCGGGCATGACGGGGAGGATGGGGAGGATGGGGAGGATGGGGAGGATTGTGACCAACTTCGCTCATAGGCTGCGGACTTTTTGCAAACGGTCAGTGTTGGTGATGGTGCTGGTTTTGGTGTTGGTGTTGACGCCGACGCCGACGCCGACAATCCCGGTAAAACCGGTAAAACCGCCATCGCGAAAGCGAGAATAATTCTGTTTTCTCATACACGCAATCTTTCGTTTGCCGGGTCATAGGGCGGCGCGGGCTCAACAACAGCAGGCCGGCGTTCTCCATAGATATCGATCTCCAGTGCCGTTCCCGGTGCGGCCGCCGATTGGGCGATAACGCTCAAGGCAAGGGATTTGTCCACCCGGTGCCCGTAGCCCCCGGAGGTGACCAGCCCGACGCGCCGATCTTCCTGCCACACCGTCGCCAGATAGGGTGCATCGCAGTCGCCCGCATCGACGCTAAGGATGGCAAAGCCCTCCCCCGCGCCCTGGTCACGTTCCTTTTGCAGCGCCGTCTTGCCAACAAAGGCAGGCTTGTCCCATTTGATAAAAGGCTCCAGCCCCCCGCTGAGCATGGTGTAGTCGGTGGAAAGGTCCTGTTTCCAGGCCCGGTAGCCCTTTTCCAAACGCAAACTGTCCATGGCGTACATACCAAAGGGGCGCAAGCCATGGGGTTCGCCGGCTTTTAAGAGCGCTTCCCAAATTTGCGGCGCGTCGCTGACCTTCACATGCACCTCCCAACCCAACTCGCCCACATAGGAAATGCGCACCAGTTGCGCCCAGATATCGCCAATTTGCGTCGACTGGTGCGTCAACCAGGGATTGGTGGCGTTGCTTAAGTCCGCGTCGGTGAGGGATGAGAGAATCTGTCGCGATTTCGGGCCCGCCAGGATAAAGCAGGTGAAATCATCGGTAACCACATCAAGGCTCACATCAAGGCTCACATCAAGGCTCACATCCATCGCGTCCGGCAAACGGGCGCGCAGCCAGTCATGGTCGTGCCACTCGGCGCCAGCAGCGGCAAGCAGAAACATCAACGTGTCGCTGACGCGCATAACCGTCATTTCCGTGACAATGCGGCCCTTCTCATCGGCAAAGTAGACCAACCCGATGCGCCCCACCCGGGGCACCGAGCCGGTTATCACTGTCGCCAACCACCGCGCCGCATCGGCACCTGCGAGCCGATAACGGGAGAACCCCGGCAAATCGCAAAGCCCGGCCCTGTCGCGCACCGCCAGGCACTCTTCGCGTACCGCCTGAAACCAGGGCCCCTGGCGATGCCAGCCCTGTTGCGCCTGAAGGCTTGTCTCGTCACCGGCGCGTGCGTACCACGCCGCACGCTCCCAACCGGCTGCGGGAGTAAACTGCGCCCCCAGTGCCGCCACCCTGTCATGCACCGCTGAGAGGCGCTTGTCCCGCCCGTCCGGCCAGTTGTAGTGGGGAAAGTGCATGGCATATTCGTGGGAATAAATCTCGACCGCTTTCCGGTGGGCGTAATCCTTGTCGACAAAGCCGGTGAAACGGCGCGGGTCACAACTCCACATGTCCCACTCAGGAGCCCCCTCGACAATCCACTCCGCGGCAACCTTGCCGGCACCTCCCGCCTGAACAATCCCGAATGTAAATACACAGGCCTCATAGGCATTTGCAATGCCCGGCATGGGACCGATCAAAGGGTTGCCATCCGGCGCATAGGGGATGGGACCGTTGACCACACGCGTCACGCCAACGGAGCCAAGAATAGGCACCCGCGCGCACGCATCATCAATATACCCCTCAAGACGCTCCAGATCGTCGGGGTAAAGCTGAAAGGAAAAATCATCCGGCATGGGATCCTTGTCGTCCTGCCAGTGAACCCGGCAGTTGCGCTCATAAGGCCCGAGCAGCAGCCCGTCTTTTTCCTGACGCAGGTAATAGGAACTGTCCGGGTCGCGTAACAGGGGAAGCTTTTGTCCCCGCGCGGCCAGTTGCGGGATCGGCTCCGTGATCAGATATTGGTGCGCCAGGGAAACGCACGGCAAGTGGCGATCCTGATAGATCGAAAATGGCGCAAACAGGGACCAGATTTCGTGGGCCCGGTAACCTGCGGCGTTCACCACCTTTTCGCACACCACCTCCCCTTGCGGGGTCTTGACAACCCAGTCGCCTGCCCGTTGCGCAATGCCGGTCACGGGGCAAAAGCGTATAATTTTCGCGCCTTCATCACGGGCCCCCTTGGCCAGCGCCTGGGTGAGTTGCGCCGGATCAATATCCCCATCAAGGGGGTCATAACTGCCCCCTTCGAGATCATGGGTCTCGAGAAACGGATACAATGGGCGCATTTCGGCCGGGCTTAACAGGGCAAAATCGTCAATGCCCTGATGGCGCGCCATCTCCACCACCCGCGCAAACTCCATCATCCGCTGGCGCGAATGGGCAAGGCGAATGGCGCCGGTGACATGATAATTGATGGGATAATCAACCCGCTCACCAAGCGCGCGATAAAGCGCGGTGGAGTAGCTTTGCATTTTCATGATCGACCAGGAGGTCGAGAAATTGGGACAATTTCCCGCCGCGTGCCAGCTGGAGCCGGAAGTGAGTTCGTTGCTCTCCAACAAAAGACAATCGCGCCAACCCATCTGAGTCAGATGATACAGCACAGAGCAGCCCACCGCGCCGCCACCAATTACCACAACCCGCGTATGTGACGGCAACTTGGCCATAGGGTTCCTCCGTCGCGTGATGATCAATGCGCGCATCTTTGGTTGCACCGGTTTTGTTGCACCGGTTTTGTTGCACCAGGATGATGCTACGCGCTACCCTCCACGCACATTACCCGTCACCCCCTTGCGAAATCAAACATAAAGTGGGCCTTTTCATGAACCGGCATCACCCTACCCACTCCCTGCGCGGGCGGCGGTAAAGTTCACCCCTTCATTGTTTTTGCACCCCTGATCGCGTATATTGCGCCTTATGAACGCATTTACTTTTGATACTTTGAAGCTGGCGCGAGGGCTTGAGACCGCCGGATTTCCCCACGAACAGGCTCTCAAGACGGCGGAAGTGTTCGCCGAAACCATGGGCACCGAAGTCGCCACCAAGTCCGACCTGCGCGAGCTTGAGCACCACCTGAAGGCCGATATTGAGGCGTTGCGCAAAGACACCAGGGCCGATATTGAGGCGCTGCGCACCGAGGTGACCCAACTGGAGGGGAGTCTTCGCGTGGAAATCGCCGCCAGCAGAACCGAAATTCTCAAATGGATGTTCGGCGGTATGCTGGGACAGATCGCCGTTCTCGCCGCACTGATTAAATTGCTGTAGCCGTTGCCACTGCTAAAGAGGTTGCGCGTCCTGGGGCGGCGGTAACGTTCACCCCTTCATTGTTTTTGCACCGCGGGTGGCGTATATTGAGCCTTATGAACGCATTCACTTTTGATACTTTGAAGCTGGCGCGGGGGCTTGAGACCGCCGGATTTCCCCACGAACAGGCTCTCAAGACGGCGGAAGTGTTCGCCGAAACCATGGGCACCGAAGTCGCTACCAAGTCCGACTTGCGCGAGCTTGAGCACCACCTGGAAGCTAAAATCGCTGCTGTGAGAACCGAAATAGGTACCGCGAAAGCCGAAATTCTCAAATGGATGTTCGGGGGTATGTTGGGGCAGATCGCCGTTCTCGCCGCACTGATTAAATTGCTGTAGCCGTTGCCACTGCCAAGAAGGTTGCGCGTCCTGGGGCGGCGGTAACGTTCACCCCTTCATTGTTTTTGCACCCCTGATTGTGTATATTGCGCCTTATGAACGCATTTACTTTTGATACTTTGAAGTTGGCCCGGGGGCTTGAGACCGCCGGATTTCCCCACGAACAGGCGCTCAAGACGGCGGAAGTGTTCGCCGAAACCATGGGCACCGAAGTTGCCACCAAGTCCGACCTGCGCGAGCTTGAGCACCACCTGAAGGCCGATATTGAGGCGTTGCGCAAAGACACCAGGGCCGATATTGAGGCGCTGCGCACCGAGGTGACCCAACTGGAGGGCAGTCTTCGCGTGGAAATTGCTGCCACAAAGACGGAAATCGCCGCCAGCAGAACCGAAATTCTCAAATGGATGTTCGGCGGTATGCTGGGGCAGATCGCCGTTCTCGCCGCTCTCATTAAATTGCTGTAGCCGTTGCCACCGCCAAGAAGGTTGAGCGTCCTGGGGCGGCCGCAAAGTTTATCCCTTCATTGTTTTTGCACCCCTGATTGTGTATATTGCGCCTTATGAACATTTTGACTTTCGATACCCTGAAGTTCGCCAAGCGCCTTGAGGAAGCCGGGTTCACCGAGCGCCAGGCCGAAACCCTGGCTGAAGAACAGGCGCACCTTGTTAAGGAACAAACGCAGGTTATCAACGATTCCCTCGTCACAAAAAGTCATTTGGATTTACGTTTGGGGGAGTTTGAGCACCGCCTTAAAGCCGATATCCTCAAATGGATGTTCGGCGGTATGCTGGGGCAAATCGCCGTTCTCGCCGCACTGATTAAATTGCTGTAGCCGTTGCCATTGCTAAAGAGATTGAGCGTCCTGGGGCGGCGGTAACGTTCACCCCTTCATTGTTTTTGCACCCTCAAAGGCGTATATATAGCTCATGAGCACGGTTACCTTTGACAAATTGACCTATGTCACCCGTCTGGAAAAGTCTGGCATCTCCCGTGAACAGGCGGAAGCGCAAGCAGACGCTTTGGACGCGGCTTTGCGTGATTCGGTGGCAACAAAGCACGATATCGAGATTGTACATAAGGACATAGAGATGTTGCGCGCCGAACTTGCCATGGTCAAATGGCTCGTGTCCGGCATTGGCTTTGGCGTTCTGTTGCTTGTTTTGCGTTCGTTCTGGCCGGTGTAATGCGTCTATCTGCCCAGTGTTGGCAGATAATGGCTCCAGCAAGTCTATCTGTATACGAAACACATTGGGCTTTGCCCATCTCATACCAGCAGTATAGGCTTGATACCAACAGGTTTCACCGCGCCCTACCTTTTGCTCACAGGCCCTTAAAATGCGCGATCATGCGCGCGCATCCCGTATCGAAGCGCGTGTCGGCGGTGGTTAGGGCCACCCGAACCCAGCCATGCAAGGTCTCACCAAAGGAGCTGCCCGGCATAACCGCCACGGCGTGGGTGGCCAACAGGTCCTCCGCATACGCCGCCCCGCTCAAGCCTGTTGCCGAGACATCAACCAGCGCAAACATGCCCGCCTGAGGCACGTGCACACGCAACCCCGTCTGCTCATGAAGCTTTGCCCGCAATCGTTTTGCACGCGCTTCATAACGCCTCCGCATCCCCGGCGCCACCGACGAGCCTTCGCGTATCGCCACTTCGGTCATATCAGCAATAAAGGGCTGGTTACCAAACAACATGGACTCGGACAAAGGCAGCAAAGTATCGCAAAACGCCGAAGGCGCGATGCACCAGCCGCTGCGAAAGCCAGGGGCCGCATGAGACTTCGAAATCGATGACACCACGATCACACGGTCGCGCAAATCATCGTGCAAAAGCAGCGAATGAAACCCGGCCCCCGCAAACACCAAATCCTCGTAAACCTGATCCGAGATAATCCACAAATCATGTTTGCGGGCCAGGGCGCCGATGGCGGTGATCTCTTCGCGTTGCAGGATCGCCCCGGTTGGATTATGGGGCGTGTTCAGCAAAAGGGCGACCGTATTGGCGGTGATCCGCGCCGCCACATCCGCGGCCTGCATGCGAAACCCCTTTTCAGCATGAAGGGGCACGGGGATCATATCGGCGCCGCTGGCGCGGATCACCGCTTCGTAGGTGGCGTACATCGGATCCCCCACCAGAACCGCATCGCCAGCCTGGGCAACACCCATCAGGGTCGTAAACAGGGCTGTCTGTGTACCGGGAAAGCAAAGCACCTCGTTAGCGCTGATGGGACGTGCACTGCTGGCACTATAATGCGCTGCCAGGGCCCGGCGCAGATTGGGCTCCCCGCGACCCAGGGAATAGCCTGTCCGTCCCCCCTGCATCGCCGCGCTCGCCTGTTCGATCAGCGCCAAAGGCGTTGCGACATCGGGCTCGCCAATGGTCAGCTCAATGATATCCTGACCCGCCGCCGCAAGCTTGCGCGCGCGCATATGAACATCCCATTTTGCCCCGCCCAAGCCTTGCAGACGTCGGGTAATATCTGTTGTTTTCATGATGTCGGGCCCCCTTTGTTATGGAAAACCGCGGCATACCATGATCGCCGCCTTTCGCATACGAAATTTTACTCCCGGCGAACCCTTAACCCTCTCTCCAGGGGACGCACGGGCGGCCCCGTCGGTGGGGTGGAGGCCAGGTCGGGCAAATCAAGGTCCCCATTTGCCTGTTGCAAAGTCAGCAAAAATAAGGCTTACTACAAGGCAAATCAGCCAGAAAAACCCATGGTGTCCATGACACAGCCTGCACAATCGGGAAATTCAGATACCTCGGCATTGGCGCGTGAGGCCGCGGATCGCGATATTATCCGGGTGGATGATCTGCACAAGTCTTTTGGCGCGCTTGAGGTTATTAAAGGGGTGTCCCTGACCGCGACACAAGGGGACGTTGTTTCCGTTATTGGCGCCAGCGGATCTGGCAAAAGCACGTTTTTACGCTGTATAAACTTGCTTGAGCTGCCCACAAAGGGTGACATTTATCTTGACGGGGAAGCGATAAAATTCAAGCAGGGGCCGGAAGGGCTTATTCCCACCGATCGGCGCCAGGTGGAGCGGTTTCGCACCCAGTTGGGAATGGTTTTCCAAAGCTTCAATCTGTGGCAGCACATGACCATCATGCAAAATGTCATTGAGGGTCCGGTGCAGGTTGAGAAAATTTCCAAGAAAGAGGCCATGCAGCGCGCCGAGGTTATTCTTAATCGCGTGGGGCTGTGGGACAAACGCGACCAGTATCCCGCATTCCTCTCCGGAGGCCAGCAGCAACGGGCAGCGATTGCCCGTGCCCTTGCCATGGAGCCGAAAGTGATGCTGTTTGACGAGCCCACGTCGGCGCTTGATCCGGAACTGGTTGGCGAAGTGCTCAAGGTCATCCAGGCCCTTGCCGAGGAGGGCCGTACCATGATCATGGTCACCCATGAAATGAAATTTGCCCGTGATGTTTCCACGCAGGTGGTTTATCTGCACGAGGGCAAGGTCGAAGAACAGGGAACACCGCATCAGGTTTTTGTAACCCCGGTCAGCGAGCGCTGCCGGACATTTGTGAAGTCCGTTCACTAACAGGCATGCGTATGAACAGAATGCATGCGCGTTGTCTGTGGGGAATTGGATAAGGGTAAATCCGCTGAAGGGAGAACAGTATGGCAAAATTCTTTAAAGTGTTAACAGGCATGAAAGTGTTAACAGGCATGAAAGTGTTAACAGGCATGGTTGCTGGCGTGATGTTGAGCGCCCAGATTGCCGCCGCCGAGGTTAAGATCGGCATTGCCGCGGAGGCGTATCCGCCGTTTGCGGAAAAAGCGGCCGACGGGACCTGGAAAGGTTGGGAAGTCGAGATCATCGGCGCCGTGTGCACGGCCATGGAAGAGACCTGCGAAATCGTTCCCATCGCCTGGGACGGCATTATCCCCGCGCTTTTGGCCAAGAAAATCGATATCATCATGGCCTCCATGTCGATCACCGAGGAGCGCCTGAAAACCATTGCCTTTTCAGACAAATACTACAACACGCCGGCAACCATCGTGGCCCCGAAAAACTCCAGCATCAGTGGCGACATCACCAGCGCCAAGGGCAAGATTATCGGTGTTCAGGTCTCCACCACCCACGCCAATTTTGCTGAAAAGCACTTCGGCGATATTGCCACCGTAAAGACCTACAGCACCTTTGACGAACACAACCAGGATCTGGTCGCCGGGCGCGTTGACGCGGTCGTCGGCGACTCCCTCGCCATGCAGCCTTTTCTCACCAGCGATGCCGGCGCCTGTTGTGAAATCAAAGGCCAGTTGCATGATATCGCCATCTTCGGCCCCGGCGTCGGGGGAGGCATGCGCAAGGAAGATACCGCCCTGGCTGCCAAGCTCAATGCCGCGATCAAAAAAATTCGCGCCGATGGTACCTACGATACGATCTCAAAGGCATACTTTGACTTCGATATCTACGGCGAGTAAATGCACCGGTTCGGCCTCGCCCTGCCGGGGGCACAATTGCCATTCACCCGCGGCGTGCTTTAATCAGCCGACAGGGTAAGCCGACAGGGTAAAGGGCATGGAACAGGCCTTGGCGTATCTGGCTCTGACACCGCCCGGTTGGGGGGGCAATCTGCTGCGCGGGCTATTGGGTACGGTCCAGATCGCCCTTGGCGCTTACATGCTGGGGCTTTTGCTCGGGCTTGGCGGTGCCCTTGGCAAGATCTACGGGGGACCGGTTTTGCGCTGGTCCCTTGAGGCCTACACGACCCTTATCCGCGCCGTACCGGAGTTGGTGCTGATCCTGTTGCTTTATTATGCGGGCACGGATTTGCTCAATACGGTGCTCGAAAGTCTGGGGCTGGCGCGCGTCGATATTGATGGGCTGTGGGCGGGCATTTATGTTATTGGCTTTGTTCAGGGGGCCTATTCCACGGAGGTGTTGCGCGCCGCGTTCCTGGCGGTTCCGACCGGCCAGGTCGAGGCCGCCAAGGCCATCGGCATGTCTGCTGTCAAGCGCCATACGCGGGTGATCATCCCGGCAATGATGCCGTTTGCCATACCCGGCCTTGCCAATCTGTGGCTGATCACCACAAAAGACACGGCCTTGCTGGCGGTTGTGGGGTTTAGCGAACTGGCTCTTGAGACAAAACAGGCCGCCGGCGCTACCAAGGCCTATTTTCTGTTCTACGTGGTGGCCGCCGGTCTTTATCTGCTTCTGACTTTGGTCTCAACGGCAATATTCGGCTGGATTGAGCGCCACTACAGGCGCGGCCAACCGCTACAGGCTTGATGTCATGGAATGGTATTGGCTTCCCGAATATGCACCGAAATTTGTCGAAGGCCTATGGCTGACCCTGCAGCTTCTGGTCTTGTCGATTGTCTTTGGCATGGCCATGGCGATCCCCATCGGCCTGGTGCAGGTGACCGGCCCGCGCCCTCTCGCATGGCTGGCGAGAGGCTTTTGCATCCTCATTAGAGGCACGCCCCTGCTGATCCAATTGTGGCTTATCTACTATGGTGTGGGGTCGCTTTTTCCCTCCATTCCCGGTATTCGCGAGAGTTTTTTGTGGCCCCTTTTGCGCGATGCGTTTCCTTATGCGGTTGTGGCTTTTTCGCTTAGTGTTGCCGGTTATGAGGGGGAGATTATGCGCGGCGCGTTTCGGGGTGTTCCCCGGGGCGAGTTGGAGGCGGCGCGGGCCATCGGCATGTCGCCATTTCGGCTTCTTTATCGTATCTGGCTACCACGGGCGCTACAAAATGTGTTCCCCACCCTTGCTGGCGAATTTATTCTTACCCTGAAGGCCACCCCTTTGGCGGCGACGATCACGGTTTTTGAGGTCTATGGTATCGGCACCATCGTGCGCCAGGAAACCTATCGGATTTATGAACCTTTGCTATTTGTGGCGCTGATCTATTTGTGTCTGACCGGCGTGCTTGTGGTTTTGTTTCGCTATATGGAGAACCGCATACCCAAGCGTGCGCTTTAGGAGCGTTTCATGTATTGCTTTACCCACGCCATTGTGCGCAAGCCCGGACGCAGCATTACCCTGGGTTTGCGCGCCGAAGACACGGGGGCGCCGGACTGGACCCTGTTTACGCGCCACCATGCGGCCTATGTGGACGCCTTGGTAGCAACAGGCACCGCGGTGACCGTTCTTGAGCCTCTGGAGGCATTTCCCGACTCCGTTTTTGTCGAGGACGCCGCCCTTTGCCTTGGCGAGGGGGCGGTCCTGTTGCGCCCCGGCGCCTCAAGCCGCCGTGGCGAACCCCAGACCCTGGCGCCCACCCTGTCGCGGTTTTACGATCAGATTGACGCCGTTGAATCCCCCGGCTTTATCGATGGCGGTGATGTACTGACGCGCGAGCGGGACATTCTTGTCGGCCTGTCGGCAAGAACCAACAGGCTCGGCGCTGAGGCCTTGCGTGAGATTGTGCGCCCCTGGGGCTATCGGGTTCGTATCCTTAGGACGCCGCCCGACATTCTACATTTCAAGACCGATTGTTCTTTGCTGGACGAAGACACCCTTTTGTCCACCAGGCGCCTGTCGGCGACCGGTTGCTTTGATGGGTACCGGCTCATCCATACGGCTGAGGGGGAAGAGGCCGCCGCCAATACCGTTCGCTGCAACGATCTGGTGCTGATGCCCAAAGGTTTTGCCAAAACCGCAGACAGGCTCGTGCAGGCAGGATATACGGTGAAGGAAATCGACAACAGCGAGGCGGCAAAGCTGGACGGCGGCATGTCGTGCCTGTCCTTGCGGTTCTCCCCGCCTAGGGGCGGTGGGAAGGGGGAGCAGGCTGCAAACGCCCGTTAGAGCGTGTCAGGTCTCAATAAGAAATCAATGGGGTCTGCGAATAGGCATAAGCCTCCCGCGGGCTGCCGCTTAAGCGCTGGCAGACGTCATCAAGTTGCTCCAGACTACTATAGGAAATGGCAATTTTCCCCTTGCCGCTAACATGGTGGGAAATCTCGACTTTAAGCCCTAAAAGCCGACACAGTTTATCTTCGAGGGCCTGCGTGTTGGGGTCCTTCGGGGACGCAGGGGCAGGGGTGGGCGCGGACGCGGGCGCGGGCGCCGACTGTGCTGCGGTGGCATCCGCGCGCCCGTGCGCCTGGCGATCATGCAGCAGGTTCTCGACATCACGCACCGTCATGCCCTCGCGCACGATGCGGTCCGCTATGACCTGGGCATCCTCCACACCCACAAGGGCACGGGCATGCCCCATGGTCAAGGCGCCGCTCATGACATGTTCCTGCACCGATTGCGGCAGTTTTTTCAGGCGTATCATGTTGGTGATATGGCTGCGGCTTTTGCCGATAATCGTGGCCAGTTCGGCCTGGGTATAGTCAAACCGATCCATAAGCCCTTGGTAGCCATCGGCTTCCTCCATGGGGTTGAGATCGGTACGCTGGACGTTTTCGATCAGGGCAATCTCCTGCGCCTCGCGATCATCAAGGGCGCGTATGAGCGCCGGTATTTGGTGCACGCCGGCGGCTTGGGCGGCACGCCAGCGGCGCTCGCCGGCCACCAGTTCATAGGCCGCAGGTCCTGCTTGCAGCGGCCGCACGACAATGGGTTGAATGACCCCCTTTTCGCGAATGGAGCGGGCCAATCCGTCCAGATCGCGGGCGGAAAATTGCCGCCGCGGATTTTGCGGGTTGGGGCCTATGTCGGAAATCGGAAGGCGCGCAAACCCAACGTCCTGCGGCACGCGCGAAAGCGTAGGAGTGGGGGTGGGCATCGCCTGCACCCGTTCATCGGTGGCCATGCCGACCACATCGGCCTCGCCAATCAAGGCGGCAAGACCGCGGCCCAATCGTTTTTTTTCTACCACGTTATGTCCTCGTTGGTCGTTGGTGGTGTCTTAACCGGCATTACCAGGTGCACAGTTCATTTAAGCACAATTCTAAACAAGGTGGATAACCACTTATACCAGCGGTATGGGCTTTAAGACACGCCAGATATACACGCCAGATATACACGCCGGATATACATGCCGACTGGTGTACGGTCTTGGTAACACACTTAACTGACTCTGATCCATGAGCCCTTGGCAAGAACCCCTGGTATTATGTCACCAATACACGATCTGATTTTGTCCTGATGAGCTTAACATTTTGTTAACCACGATTGTTAAAGTCTTGTTAGAGTCTTAGTAGAGTCTTAGTAGAGTCTTAGTAGAGTCTTGGTAGAGCCTTAGTAGAGTCTTGTAAAGGGATGCCCTTTTGTTAAGATTGGATTAAGGTTTTTCCTGGAGCGTATCAGGTTTTAAGACGCCGACCTGAGGGCGTGATCCCCCCTGAAGGCCTGACTTTCCTGCCTTTCCCGCCTGATAATTTCCGATGCAAGACGTAAGTAAGACTGGCTGCCAGCGCAATTCAGGTCATAAAGCAGTACCGGTTTTCCGTGCGACGGCGCTTCGGAAATTCGCACATTACGAGGAATAACGGTGTCATAAACCAAAGACCCAAAGTGCTGGCGCACATCGCTGGCCACTTGCTCCGACAGTTTGTTGCGCCGATCAAACATGGTCAATACAATACCCTGGACGTGCAGGCGCGGGTTCAGGTGGTTCTGGATTTGCTCCACGGTATTGAGCAATTGGGTCAGCCCTTCAAGGGCAAAAAACTCGCACTGCAAAGGCACCAGCACCGCATCAGCAGCCGAAAGGGCGTTAACTGTCAACAGGTTAAGTGATGGCGGACAGTCGATCAGGATATAACTGGGGCGAGGCCGCTTGCCCGCGACCGGGGCCTGGTCGTGGTCGTGGTCCTGATCTTGCGCCTGCTCCTGATCCTGATTTTGATTTTGATTTTGATGCGCGGCGCTTTTGTCCAGCGCCCTGTCATTATCATTTTCTTCATGGGTTGCGGACAGGTCTGCCGGCACCAGCCCTGAAGGGCCTGACGCCGCAAGTCCCGCAACGCCCGCAAAGCCCCTGCTGTCGGCCGTGCCCTCAGCCAACAGGGTCTCTATGGCACCGCGCAGGATTTTTGCGCGATTGCTCAGGGCCGCCAGTTCCAGTTCCGCTCCCAGCAGGTCCAGGGTAGACGGCGCCACAGACAGGCGCGGAATGCTGGTTTCAATGGTAACCGCGGCCAGCGCCGTTGCCTCTGTCAGGACATGGTATGTGGACCTGCGTCTGGTGCCGCGATCAATGCCAAGGCCCGTGCTGGCATTGCCTTGCGGGTCCACATCGATAATCAGGACCCGCTCCCCTACGGCGGCCAAGGCGGTTCCCAAATTGATCGTAGTGGTGGTCTTGCCGACGCCGCCTTTCTGGTTGGCGATTGTCAGTATGCGCGTGTCGGTGGAGGGTAGTCCGTTTATCATGTGCGTTACGTGCGTTAACCCCGGTTAGAGGGTGTCCTGTCTTCATCTCAATCGAGAGGCCCGAATGTTTCACGTGAAACATTTTCTATCCGGCCCACTGACCCGGCTTATACCAGCGGTATTGGCTTTATGTACACGCCGACTGGTGTCCTGCCTTGCTAACACAACGCTTTGCCGCTAAGTCATGAGTCCTTGGCAAGGACCCTTGGTAATACCAGCGGTATTGGCTTTATGTACACGCCGACTGGTGTCCTGCCTTGCTAACACAACGCTTTGCCGCTAAGTCATGAGTCCTTGGCAAGGACCCTTGGTAATACCAGCGGTATTGGCTTTATGTACACGCCGACTGGTGTCCTGCCTTGCTAACACAACGCTTTGCCGCCAATGCATGAGTCCTTGGCAAGGGCCCTTGGTATTATAGCAAAGCGCAGCAAAATTGATAAGCGGGAAACGTCTGTTAACACCCGGGCCCGCCCGCGCCTCTCTCCCCTTTCTTACTGCTCCCCGCGCGCCCCACGCCTACCACGCCTACCCATGACATTCACAGCCAGGGCTCCGACAGCGCACAGCGCTTAAGGGGTATGGCGGCGTTTCAGGTTTTCCATAACAACAATATGGCTCTTTGCATCCACGAGACTGGGTTCCAGCTTGTAGTCGAGGGAGAACACCTTGCGCGCCTCTTTCAACTCCCTGTTGACGGTTTTTCCCTTGGGATAAACCCCGCGCCAACCCTTTGCCATCAAGGGTTCGCTCAGTGTACACAGATCGACAAGAGGCGCAACGGCGCGCGCCGTGATAATCCCCGGTTTTCCCGTATGCTCTTGCATATAAGACCCCATATCGCCAAAAACCAATTGGGCGGAGGCCCCGGTTTTTCTGATTACAGTGCGTAAAAAGGCGACTTTCTTGTGGTTACGTTCCACCAACGTGACAGGCGGTGTTTCGGGACCGGTGTCCCGGCAACAAAGGGCGATCACCAGACCGGGAAACCCGGCGCCGGTTCCCACATCCAGCCACGGCCTTTTTTCGTCACCAAAACGAATCAGTTGTGCACTGTCAACAATATGGCGCCGCCAAACATCCTCCAGAGTTGACGGGGCGACGAGATTATGGGTTTTCTGCCACGTGACCAGCAGAGTCTCGTAACATTTCAATGCCTCCAATGTTTCACGTGAAACATTGAGATGATCTCTCAGCCAGCTCTCGGGATCGGCAATGGCGCTCATGTCGTGGCAATCAAACCAAAAGGGCATCTTTGATGCCCTTTACGGTACAATGTTTCACGTGAAACATTTGCGCCGCTCTATCGATATCGACGGGTGCCCGGGGTCCTTCAAGTTGCCGCGCTTAAGATAGGCAAGCAGAATTGTCATCGCCGCCGGGGTTATCCCATCGAGGCGCGCGGCCTGGGCCAGGGTCAAAGGCCTGGCCGCGGCCAGTTTAGCCCGAGCCTCAAGGGACAGGCCGGCAATCTGGGCGTAATCAATCTCGTCAGGAATGCGGCGGGCCTCGTCCCGGTGCAGGCGGGCCACATCCCCCTGCTGGCGCGCAAGATAGACACTGTAGAGAGCATCGTGAGAGACCTGGCGCGCGATATCGTCATCGTGGGCGGCCAGTTCCGGCCAAACGCGGACCAATGTGGCAAAGGTAATGTCGCGATGGGAAAGGAGCGTAAACGCTGAACGGCGCGCCCCGTCGCGGTTGACCGCAAGGCCGTGGTTGATGGCCTCGGTTGGGGTCAGGGACAGGGAATTAAGATGGTCGCGCAGGGCATCGAGCTTGCCGCACTTGCGCGCAAACGCCCGGGCGCGGTGCGCCCCCACACACCCGATTTGCAGCCCGACGGGGGTGAGTCGCTGATCGGCATTGTCGGCGCGCAGGGACAACCGGTATTCGGCCCGCGACGTGAACATGCGATAGGGCTCACTGACCCCACGGGTAATCAGGTCATCGATCATCACCCCCATATAGCTTTGGGTACGGCTGAAGGTTTGCGGCGGTTTTTCCTGAACAAAAAGCGCGGCATTGAGCCCCGCGACAAGGCCTTGCGCCGCCGCTTCCTCATAACCGGTAGTGCCATTGATCTGACCGGCGAGGAACAGTCCCGTTACGGCGCGGGTCATCAGCGTATCGGTGAGTTGGCGCGGGTCGATATAGTCGTATTCGATCGCATAGCCGGGCTGGACGATGCGCGCGTTCTCCAGTCCCTTGATGGTGCGCACAAAGCGGTGCTGAACGTCCTCAGGCAGCGACGTTGAAATCCCGTTCGGATAGATCAGGTCGCTGTTCAACCCTTCGGGCTCAAGGAAAATCTGATGCCCGTCGCGCTCGCCGAATTTGACGATCTTGTCTTCTATGGACGGACAATAACGCGGGCCGGTTGCGGCAATCTGTCCCGAGTACATGGCCGAGCGGGCGATGTTATCGCGGATGATTGCGTGGGTCGCGGGATTGGTGCGGGTTATGTAACAGGGAACCTGGGGGGTGGTAATGGCGGTTGTCAGGCTCGAAAACGGCACCGGCGGATCATCTCCTGGCTGCAAAGACAGATCGGATTGATCGATGCTGTTGCGCGCAAGGCGCGGCGGGGTTCCGGTCTTCAGACGCGCGCATCGAAAGCCGAGGTCCGCAAACCGCTGTGCCAGGCGGGTGCTCGCAGGCTCTCTCGCCACCGCGCCCTCTCCCATGCGCCCGGCGCTAAAGCAACGGTCCCCAATATGAATACGCCCATTGAGAAATGTGCCCGTGGTGACCACCACCGCAGCGGCTTGCATTACTTGCATTGTATGTCCCGAGGCGCATAAAAGTCCGGTGCAGCGCCTGCGGCTAAACTCATTGTCGTTGTGGTGCGTGGCCCCTGATCCGTCCTCAACACAAAGGTCAACCACCTGCGCGGCTAAAACGTCAAGGTTTTCCTGCGCCGCAATGGCTCCTTGCATGGCGGTGCGGTACAGATCCCTGTCGGCCTGGGCGCGGGGCCCCTGCACCGCCGGCCCTTTGCGTTTGTTGAGAACCCGAAACTGAATACCGGCGGCGTCTGCAACCCGTCCCATCAGTCCGTCAAGGGCATCGATTTCCCGCACCAGATGCCCCTTGCCCAGGCCACCGATGGCGGGATTGCAGGACATCACCCCAATGGTATCCGCTCTGTGGGTAACCAGGGCCACCTGGGCCCCCAGCCGCGCGGCCGCCGCCGCCGCTTCACAGCCGGCGTGGCCACCGCCAACAACAATGACATCGTAGACTGTTTTCATCTCGAGTTGTTTTCTCCTATCAGGAAGCGTCCATTGACGACCTGGAGCGTGTGATGTCTTATACCAAGGGTCCTTAACAATGACTCATGGATTAGCGTCAAAGAGTTATGTTATCAAGGCAGTACACCAGTCGGCGTGTCTATAAAGCCAATACCGCTGGTATTAATCTTAACAGAGCGGCGCGAATGTTTCACGTGAAACATTGTACCACAATGGGCAGCAAAATCGATGGGCGGGAAACGTGTTTGGTGACCTGGCCAGCCCACTCCCCCTCGCGGGCCACCCACGCAGGCGGTACCCTAGGGGTGGCCTGCGAGGGGGAGGGGGTGAGGTGATGCCCATCTATAAAGAGACCCCGAATGTTTCACGTGAAACATTTTCTATCCGGCTCGCCCGCCGCCCCGGCTTAAGCCGCCCCTGAAAGGATACCCGGGAAGCCCAGCCCTAAAAGCAACAGCGGCCATGAATAGCGAGTCGCGAATGTTTCACGTGAAACATTGTATTACCCCTGTTCTGGGCAAGGGACTTTTTCTCATGTTTTATTGGTTCATGTCTAAAGAAAGGCGAACCCCCGCCATTTATCTGATCATGAGCTCTAACCGGCGGCTGCGGTGTGTCAAGGGTTTAACAACCGCCAAAGGCGGCGCGTGAGCGCCCTTGACACACAGCAAAGCCGCCGGAGACAAGCAATGATCAGATAAATGGCTTCACGAGGCTGAAAAAGGATAGCGAGGCCACTGTCCAAGGCCCGAATGTTTCACGTGAAACATTGTACCGTAATGGGCATCAAAATCGATGGGAGGGAAACGTGTTTGGTGACCTGGCCAGCCCCCTCCCCCTCGCGGGTCACCCACGCAGGCGGTACCCTAGGGGTGGCCCGCGAGGGGGAGGGGGCAAGGTGATGCCCATCTATAAAGAGACCCGGATGTTTCACGTGAAACATTGTACCACAATGGGCAGCAAAATCGATGGGCGGGAAACTCTGTTGGCGGGATGTTGGTGCCCGTCAATAGAGCAGCGCAGATGTTTCACGTGAAACATTGTACCAGCGGTACGGGCTTTATAGACACGTCGGCCAGAGCGTGTCATGTCTTCATAGAGAGACCTGAATGTTTCACGTGAAACATTGTACCGTAATGGGCAGCAAAATCGATGGGCGAGAAACGTGTTTGGTGACCTGGCCGCCCCCCTCCCCCTCGCGGGCCACCCGCGCAGGCGGTGCCCCAGGGGTGGCCCGCGAGCGGGAGTGGGTAAGGTGATGCTCATCTATAAAGAGACCCGAATGTTTCACGTGAAACATTGTACTATCCGGCTCGCCCGCTGCCCCGGCTTAAGCCAACTCTGAAAGGGTACCTTGGGCGGCCCAACCCTAAAAGCGACAACGGCCATGAATAGCGAGGCGCAGATGTTTCACGTGAAACATTGTACCGCAATGGGCAGTAAAACCGATGGGCGAGAAACTCTGTTGGCGGGATGTTGGTGCCCGTCAATAGAGCAGCGCAGATATTTCACGTGAAACATTGTACCGTAATGGGCATCAAGACCGATGGGCGGGAAACGTGTGGTTGTAACCTGGCCGCCCCCCTCCCCCTCGCGGGCCACCCCTAAGGTACCGCCTGCGCGGGTGGCCTGCGAGCGGGAGTGGGTAAGGTGATGCTCATCTATAAAGAGACCCGAATGTTTCACGTGAAACATTGTACCAGCGGTACGGGCTTTATAGACACGTCGGCCAGAGCGTGTCATGTCTTCATAGAACCCATTCTGTTTCAGCCTCGCGAAGCCATTTATCTGATCATGAGCTCTAACCGGCGGCTGCGGTGTGTCAAGGGCGCTTCGCGCCGCCTCCGGCGGTTGTTAAACCCTTGACACACCGCGGGAGCCGCCGGAAAAAAGCAATGATCAGATAAATGGCTGGATCCGCCTTTGTATAGACATGAACCGACAAAGCCCAAGAAGAAGTTCTTTATCCATAGTCGGAGTTCCTATCAGGAAACGTCTATTGATAACCTGGAGCGTGTCATGTCTTCATAGAGAGACCTGAATGTTTCACGTGAAACATTGTACCACAATGGGCATCAAGACCGATGGGCGGGAAACGTGTGGTTGTAACCTGGCCGCCCCCCTCCCCCTCGCGGGCCACCCCTAAGGTACCGCCTGCGCGGGTGGCCTGCGAGCGGGAGTGGGTAAGGTGATGCTCATCTATAAAGAGACCCGAATGTTTCACGTGAAACATTGTACCGTAATGGGCAGCAAAACCGATGGGCGAGAAACGTGTTTGGTGACCTGGCCGCCCCCCTCCCCCTCGCGGGCCACCCACGCAGGCGGTACCCTAGGGGTGGCCCGCGAGCGGGAACGGGCAAGGTGATGCCCATCTATAAAGAGACCCGAATGTTTCACGTGAAACATTGTACCGCAATAGGCAGTAAAACCGATGGGAGGGAAACTCTGTTGGTGGGATGCTGGTGCCCGTCAGTAGAGCAGCGCAGATGTTTCACGTGAAACATTGTACCGCAATAGGCAGCAAAATCGATGGGCGGGAAACGTGTTTGGTGACCTGGCCGCCCCCCTCCCCCTCGCGGGCCACCCCTAAGGTACCGCCTGCGCGGGTGGCCTGCGAGCGGGAACGGGTAAGGTGATGCTCATCTATAAAGAGACCCGAATGTTTCACGTGAAACATTGTACCAGCGGTACGGGCTTTATAGACACGTCGGCCAGAGCGTGTCATGTCTTCATAGAACCCATTCTGTTTCAGCCTCGCGAAGCCATTTATCTGATCATTGCTTGTCTCCGGCGGCTCCCGCGGTGTGTCAAGGGTTTGACAACCGCCGGAGGCGGCGCGAAGCGCCCTTGATACACCGCAGCCGCCGGTTAGAGCTCATGATCAGATAAATGGCTGGATCCGCCTTTGTATAGACATGAACCGATGAAGCCCAAGAAGAAGTCCTTTATCCATAATCCGCACTCCCATCACATCTTCATCAGACAAGAAGCCCAAATGTTTCACGTGAAACATTTTCTGCCCGGCCCGCTGCCCCAGCTTAAGCCAACTCTGAAAGGATACCCGGGAAGCCCAGCCCTAAAAGCAACAGCGGCCATGAATAGCGAGGCGCAGATGTTTCACGTGAAACATTGTACCGTAATGGGCAGCAAAATCGATGGGCGAGAAACTCTGTTGGCGGGATGCTGGTACCCGTCAATAGAGCAGCGCAGATGTTTCACGTGAAACATTTTCTACCTGGTCGACCCGCCGCCCTGGCTTAAGCCGCCCCAGAAAGGATACCCGGGAAGCCCAGCCCTAAAAGCGACAACGGCCATGAATAGCGAGTCGCGAATGTTTCACGTGAAACATTTTCTATCCGGCTCGCCCGCTGCCCCGGCTTAAGCCAACTCTGAAAGGGTACCTTGGGCAACCCAGCCCTAAAAGCGACAACGGCCATGAATAGCGAGGCGCAGATGTTTCACGTGAAACATTGTACCGTAATGGGCAGCAAGACCGATGGGAGGGAAACTCTGTTGGCGGGATGCTGGTGCCCGTCAGTAGAGCAGCGCAGATGTTTCACGTGAAACATTGTACCGCAATAGGCAGCAAAACCGATGGGCGGGAAACGTGTGGTTGTGACCTGGCCGCCCCCCTCCCCCTCGCGGGCCACCCCTAGGGTACCGCCTGCGCGGGTGGCCCGCGAGGGGGAGGGGGCAAGGTGATGCCCATCTATAAAGAGACCCGGATGTTTCACGTGAAACATTTTCTATCCGGCTCGCCCGCTGCCCCGGCTTAAGCCAACCCTGAAAGGTTACCCCGGGGAGCGCCCAAACCCTAAAAGCGACAACGGCTATGAATAGCGAGGCGCAGAGCGAATGTTTCACGTGAAACATTGTACCGCAATAGGCAGTAAAACCGATGGGAGGGAAACTCTGTTGGTGGGATGCTGGTGCCCGTCAGTAGAGCAGCGCAGATGTTTCACGTGAAACATTGTACCGCAATAGGCAGCAAAATCGATGGGAGGGAAACTCTGTTGGCGGGATGCTGGTACCCGTCAATAGAGCAGCGCGGATGTTTCACGTGAAACATTGTACCGTAATGGGCAGCAAGACCGATGGGCGGGAAACGTGTTTGGTGACCTGGCCGCCCCCCTCCCGCTCGCGGGCCACCCACGCAGGCGGTGCCCTAGGGGTGGCCCGCGAGCGGGAGGGGGTAAGGTGATGCTCATCTATAAAGAGACCCGAATGTTTCACGTGAAACATTGTACCGCAATAGGCAGCAAAATCGATGGGAGGGAAACTCTGTTGGCGGGATGTTGGTGCCCGTCAATAGAGCAGCGCAGATGTTTCACGTGAAACATTGTACCGTAATGGGCAGCAAAATCGATGGGCGAGAAACGTGTTTGGTGACCTGGCCAGCCCCCTCCCCCTCGCGGGCCACCCACGCAGGCGGTACCCTAGGGGTGGCCCGCGAGCGGGAACGGGTAAGGTGATGCCCATCTATAAAGAGACCCGGATGTTTCACGTGAAACATTGTACCGCAATGGGCAGTAAAACCGATGGGCGAGAAACTCTGTTGGCGGGATGTTGGTGCCCGTCAATAGAGCAGCGCAGATGTTTCACGTGAAACATTGTACCGTAATGGGCAGCAAAATCGATGGGCGAGAAACGTGTTTGGTGACCTGGCCAGCCCCCTCCCCCTCGCGGGCCACCCACGCAGGCGGTACCCTAGGGGTGGCCCGCGAGCGGGAACGGGTAAGGTGATGCCCATCTATAAAGAGACCCGAATGTTTCACGTGAAACATCGCCTATAAAAGGGGCCCTGCTATTTGCCAATACAAAATTGCGCAAACACAACATCCAACAGGTCTTCCACATGAATGCGTCCGGTCAAGCGCCCCAGGGCATCCGCGGCTACGCGCAACTCCTCCGCCACCAGTTCCGGGTCTTCCCCGGCCTCGTCAATCGCCCGCCTTAAGGCCCCATGGCACGTTGCCAAATGGGCCCGGTGACGCACCCGCGCCGGCAGCAAGGCCGGACGACCAGCTTGCAAACGCCCCAGGCGCTCTTTGATATGCGCAACCACGTCATCCACACGGGTGCGCGTCTTTAACGAAATCTCGCAGGTGGGAAGGCCCCCAGGCGCGGCCGCAAGGGCCCCGTCCTTATTGCCGTTAGTCTTGCCGTGATCCGGCGCCCGCAAATCCATCTTGTTGATAACCCGAACCACCCGTCCCCAATCAAGACTTTCGGGCAACACCGCGGCCTGAGGCTGCGAGGCGTCCTCCACCCACAAAATCACATCCGCCCCCTGCCCCCGATTAACCGCCCGGGCAATCCCCTCCTGCTCAATGGCGTCTTCGCTCTCACGAATGCCCGCCGTGTCCGTCACCACAACAAGATAACCCCCAATGTTCAGCCGCACCTCAAGCACATCTCGCGTTGTGCCCGCGTGGGGGGTGACAATGGCAACATCGCGTTTCGCCAGCCAGTTCAGCAGTGAGGATTTGCCCGCATTGGGGGGCCCCATAATGGCCACCTGCAAGCCATCGCGCACGATCTCGCCGTAGGTGCCATGGGCCAGGTGCGCCGCTACCTCCTCGGCCAACGCCTCGATCTGCGCCCGCGCCGAGACATCAAGGCCGGCGGGAACATCATCCTCGTCGGCAAAGTCGATGGTGGCCATTACATGGGCCGCGATTTCGATGAGTTGCGCCCGCCAATCCTCATAGAGGGCATCAAGGTGTCCCTGCGCCTGGTCCAGGGCCAGGCGTCGCTGCCGCTCCGTTTGCGCTTCGATTAAATCCGCCAGCCCCTCAACCGCGACCAGGTCCATTTTGCCATTTTCGAAGGCCCTGCGGGTAAACTCTCCCGGCTCCGCCAAACGGGTTCGGGGACACCCGCCAAGGCTTTCGACAACGGCTTCAACAACCGCCGGTCCCCCATGAACATGCAGCTCCACAAGGTCCTCCCCGGTGTAGCTTTTCGGGCCTGGAAACCAAAGAACCAGCGCCGTATCCAGCAGATGCCGGGATTTCGCGTCATAAAGACGGCAAAGGGTGGCGCGCCGCGGCGCGGGGATTTTTCCTGCAAGGTTGGCGAGATTGGCACCGGCCCGGGGGCCGGACATGCGCACAATGGCAATCCCCGACGGGGTCGACCCGGAGGCCAGGGCAACGATCGTCTCTTGCCCATTGTCTTCCCGAACGCCGTTCATGGCCAGCCCATTCATAGCGAAGCCCGAATGTTTCACGTGAAACATTGTACCGCAATGGGTATCAAGACCGATGGGAGGGAAACTCCGTTGGCAGGCCGGTGGTGCCCGTCAGTAGAGCAGCGCAAATGTTTCACGTGAAACATTTTACTATCCCGCCCGCTGATCTGACAAATCCCGCCATGGGACTTTTACGTATTCATGGAATCAAAAAACGCATCGTTGTTCTTGGTCTGGCGCAGTTTATCGAGCAGGAACTCAATGGCATCGATGGTTCCCATGGGATTGAGGATACGCCGCAGCACGTACATTTTCTTCAGGGTTGCCGGATCCACGAGAAGCTCTTCCTTGCGGGTTCCTGAACGGGTAATGTCGATGGACGGGAAAACCCGCTTGTCGGCCATTTTACGATCAAGGATAATTTCCGAATTGCCGGTACCTTTGAACTCCTCAAAAATCACCTCATCCATGCGGCTGCCGGTATCAATAAGGGCGGTGGCAATGATGGTCAACGAGCCGCCTTCTTCGATGTTGCGCGCCGCCCCAAAGAAACGCTTTGGCCGCTGCAGGGCATTGGCATCGACACCGCCGGTCAACACCTTGCCGGACGAGGGCACGACGGTGTTATAGGCGCGCCCCAGACGGGTGATGGAATCGAGCAATATGACCACATCGCGCCGGTGTTCCACCAGCCGTTTGGCCTTTTCGATCACCATTTCCGCAACCTGCACATGGCGGCTGGCGGGCTCGTCAAAGGTGGAAGAAATCACCTCTCCCTGAACGGAACGCTGCATGTCGGTAACTTCCTCAGGGCGCTCGTCGATCAGCAAAACGATCAGATAGCTGTTGGGATGATTGGTGGTAATGGAGTGGGCGACATTTTGCAACAAAACCGTTTTACCGGTACGCGGAGGCGCGACAATCAAACCCCGTTGCCCCATACCAAGAGGCGCGACAATATCGATAACCCGCGCGCTCTTGTCTTTGCTGTCGGCGTTATCAATCTCCATGACAAACCGCTGATCAGGATAAAGCGGCGTCAGGTTGTCAAAGTGAACCTTGTGACGGGACTTTTCCGTTTCCTCAAAGTTGATGAGGTTGACACGCAAAAGAGCGAAATAGCGCTCTCCGTCTTTTGGACTGCGGATCTGGCCTTCGACGGTGTCGCCGGTGCGCAGGGCAAAGCGCCGGATCTGGCTGGGGCTTACGTAAATATCGTCAGGGCCGGGGAGATAATTGGCCTCAGGGGAGCGCAAAAACCCGAACCCGTCCTGCAGGACCTCAACAACACCTTCACCGATAATCACAATCTCACGGGATGCCAGCTGTTGCAGAATTGCAAACATGAGCTCCTGTTTGCGCATGGCGGAGGCGTTTTCAACATCAAGATCTTCTGCGATGTCGAGTAATTCTGTCGGTGTTTTGGATTTTAAATCGTGGAGTTTTACTTCGTCGGATGAGGTAAAATCAAGCATAAGTTATCACTATTCTGATTGGTGGAGAGTCTAAGCGGGTTATAGAGAAAACATGAGGTGGCGGGGTTAGAGCGTATCAGGTTTTAATAGAATCAATTCTGTTTCTCGATTGGCGAGGCGATTCCCAAGCTCAAGGCGATCGAAGAGCGATGTTTATCCATCTCTCAAGAGCGGCTTGGGCGTGGGCGTCCGCCAATCGGAAACCCGAAGGGACGGGCGCTTTTGCGCCAATATGGACCTTAAGTCTCTTGAAAATAGCCCCACTATATCCTGCGAGACTTAAGGCCCATCTTGTCGCAAAATCGCTCCGTCAGAATGGTTCTATTAAAACCTGATACGCTCTAGGATCGGTGGTCAGGAAAGCCAAAAGCGCGTGGGGACAGGACTTATACCAGCGGCATCGGCTTTAGGGCCAAATCCCTCAGGGGCATTCTCTCATGGAGGCCCAGGATGGGGCGCGGGCTGGCCGGGTGGTCAATAGACGTTCCCACTTGTTATCTGTCAGGCTATCTGTCTGGGTTGGAAAAGCCCCCTAACAACAGGGAAAAGCGGGGCGCATGGGCAGGAAAACAGAAAAACTCATTTGACAACATTTTTCAGCGCGAGGAATTATAAAGCATTTTTTTTTAATAGCAAGTCAATTTCTTATAATTTTTAGAGCATCGGGGGTTTAAATTGCAACGATAATCCCTCGGTTCTGGATAGGGACTCTTTTCTCAGGCTTTATCGGTCCATGTCTATAGAAAGGCGCTACCAGCCATTTATCTGATCATGAGCCCTAACCGGCGGCTGCGGTGTGTCAAGGGTTCAAGAACCGCCAAAGGCGGCGCGAAGCGCCCTTGACACACCGCGGGAGCCGCCGGAAAAAAGCAATGATCAGATAAATGGCTTCACGAGGCTGAAAAAGAATAGCAAATCCACTATCCAAGGCCCCATTTTCGTTTTTCTCGTGATCCTAACCGGAATTATTGTTGCAATTTAAGCGCCCGATGCTCTAGGCCCGGCGACAGGGCTCCCGGGACGGTCAGAACGGCTTGACAACAACAAGCAATACAATCAATATCATCAATACTGCAGGAATTTCATTGATTATCCGAAAAAACCTTTCCGTATGCGTGTTTTTGTCTTGTGAGAATCTTCTTGCGCATAAAGATAAATATATATGACATGACGTAAGCATGAGAACAAATAATAATTTTATGTAAAACCAAATATCACTCCAATAATCATAAGAAAAAGCCAACCACAGTCCCAGTACCCAACTCAATGCCATCGAAGGATTCATGATTATTTTTATTAATCTTGTCTCCATCGTTTTAAACGTCTGGCTCATATGCGTGTTGTTCACGTTTCTCACGTGATAGACCATCAAACGCGGAAGATAAAGAAGACCGGCCATCCAGGCAATAATCGCAATAATATGAAGGGCTTTTACAGTTAACAGCAGCATTAACTCTCACAAACTCCCACGGGCTCTTCGTCGAACCTGCACCTACCTACCCGCTTTCCCTCCAGATACGCCCTACGTCGTCTCGCGAACATAACGCACCAGGGCTTCAACATGGGCGATGGGGGTTTGCGGCACAATGCCGTGCCCGAGATTAAAAATATGCGGACGGGCTGCAAACTCCCGTTTTATGGCCTCGACCTGGCGGCGCAGGGCCTCGCCCCCGGCAACCAGCACCGCCGGATCAAGATTGCCCTGTAGGGCCGTATCCAACCCCACCGCTTGTGAGACATAGTGACGATCGTTCATCCAGTCAACACCAACACCATCCACCCCTGTCTCCCGGCAATAGTCAGCAATTCGCATGCCAACACCGCGCGGAAACCCGATTATAGGTGCCCCGGGCACCTGCGCTCGCACTTGGGCTACAATACGCGCTGTAGGTTCCACACACCAGCGGGTAAAGGCCTCGCCATCCAATATGCCGGCCCAGGTGTCGAATATCTGTACCACATCAGCACCGGCGCGCAATTGGGCTACCAGATAGTCTATAGATGCCTGCACCAGAATATCGATCAACTGCGAAAACAACGCCGGGTTTTGCAAAGCCAACTGGCGCGCCGGCATTTGGTCCGTTGTGCCTCGTCCTGCAACCATATAGGTGGCCACAGTCCAGGGCGCGCCGCAAAACCCGATCACACTCTTGCCCGCATGCAAACGCTCGCGAACCCGTGCAACGGTCTCCATTACCGGTTTCAGATGTTGCACAACCCCATGAAGGTCAAAGCGGCCCAGGTCCTCTTCAACAAGAGGCTCCAGACGCGGACCAACCCCGTCTTCAAACCACAGTTTCTGCCCCAAAGCGTAAGGCACAACCAGAATGTCCGAAAATATTATGGCCGCGTCAAAATCAAACCGCTCAATGGGTTGCAAGGTCACCTTGCTGGCCAGTTTCGGCGTAAAGCACAGATCCAGAAACGATCCGGCCTGCTGGCGTGTTTCCCGATATTCCGGCAAATAGCGGCCCGCCTGACGCATAAGCCATAAGGGCGCAGGACTAACCACGTCTCCTGTCAATACGCGCAAAAGCGGCTTATCGACTGTTGTCATAATAGAAACCAGGTCATTCTCGGAGAGATCAATATGGGGTTATACCAAGGGTCCTTAACAAGGACTCATGGCTTAGCGTCTGTTAAGTGTGTTATCAAGGCCTTACACCAGTCGGCGTGTCTATAAAGCCCATACCGCTGGCATATACCAAGGGCCCTGACAATGACTCATGGCTTAGCGTCAGTTAAGTGTGTTATCAAGGCAGTACACCAGTCGGCGTGTCTATAAAGCCAATACCGCTGGTATTAGCTGTACCCGTTTGGCTATAGGGAAACACCGGCGCTTGATTTTTGCAAGTTGCAAAAAATCAACCCTTTGCGATACCCATCATAATACGCCACAAAAAGAGGACTATTCACAGACCCTTAAAGAATCAAGAGTCTTATAGACTCTTTGTTTATTTTATTAGGGTGTGAAAATCGGGGATTATGGCTTATCAACAGGGCGCGGACATTAAAAGACGTGATCGCACATTATCATGGCAACCAGGCTATGGTGATAACTTCGGGCATTAAAACTAAAAATGCTTTTTAGTCAAGGTTTTCAATATTCACTTTATCCCCATGAAAATTGCTGTTACGCGAAAATTAAGCGTATAAAAATGAATAACCCGATATGCCCGTTGCTAACAGGCTTGTATGGATTTGTTCATGAGCTTGTCGGACTGAAAAACTGTGTACCCATTGAAATTATTTTTGTCCCTGGCGTTGATTAAGCAGAGTTGTTGGCATTTATCCACATGCTTTCAGCGGTGCGACACGCCATACAACCGTTGGCGGGGTTTTGCCTATCGCCGGGCATTGGTGCCATCACAGGAGCCTCTGGTTTGAAATGTTCAACACCGATTATTCTGGCCTCTGCGAGCCCTGTGCGGTTATCGCTTTTGCGTAACGCCGGTGTTGATGTCATGGCGAGGGCGTCAACCCTTGATGAACGGGCGGCGGAAAAGCCGCTTTTGCAATCAGGGGCACCGGTCGCTGATGTGGCGACAGTCTTGGCGCGCTTAAAAGCCCTGGATGTGGCAAAGAGATATCCGCAGGATGTGGTTATCGGTGCGGATCAGTGTTTGGAGTTTGAGGGCCGGACCTTAAACAAGGTGAAAACTGAGGACGAGGCGCGGGCCCGTTTGCTGGCGCTTCGGGGCAAGACGCACACATTGATTTCCGCTGTGGCGTGTGTGAGACAGGATCAAATTCTGTGGCAAACCAGTGCCCAGGCCCATTTGACCATGCGCGATTTCTCCCCCCAATTTGTCGGCGCCTATCTGGCGGCAAACAGGAGCGCGGCCCTAAATACAGTTGGATGTTATGCCCTGGAAGGTGAGGGCGTTCAGCTGTTCAGCCAGGTGGAGGGGGACTATTTTACGATCCTTGGTCTGCCTTTATTGCCATTGCTGGATTATCTGCGCCGATCCGGTTTTCTTATGATATAATACCAAGGGCCCTTGCCAATGACTCATGCCTTAGCGTCAAAGCGTTGTGTTATCAAGGCTGTACACCAGACGGCGTGTCTATAAAGCCCATACCGCTGGTATATACCAAGGGCCCTTGCCAAGGGCTCATGCCTTAGCGTCAAAGCGTTGTGTTATCAAAGCCGTACACCAGTCGGCGTGTCCATAAAGCCAATACCGCTGGTATATACCAAGGGCCCTTGCCAAGGGCTCATGCCTTAGCGTCAAAGCGTTGTGTTATCAAAGCCGTACACCAGTCGGCGTGTCCATAAAGCCCATACCGCTGGTATAAGCTGGGTATCGCCATTTTGTTGACGACCCGGCCTGTTGATCAGCGCGTCCGGTTTTGACATGCGCGCGGATAAGTGCATACTGCAGCGTGCCCACAAAGCTCATAAAGCTCATAAAGCCCACACCACAGGTATTACTTTTACTAACAAATTGAACAAAAGGGAGTACGACGATGAACATAAAATCACTGGCCATGGCGGTCGTGGCAGCAGCCATGGCAATGTCGGCGACAGCGGCAAAGGCCCTGGACGAAATCACGGTTGCCTATTTTCTCGAATGGCCCATGCCCTTCCTCGCCGCTAAGGCCGATGGCTCCTACGACAAGGCGTTGGGGCTGAAGGTAAACTGGCGTTCGTTTGAAACCGGCACGGCCATGTCCGCGGCGATGGCCTCGGGAGATGTGCAAATCGCTGTTTCGCAAGGGGTGCCTCCGTTTGTTGTGGCGGCGTCGGCCGGACAGGACATTCAGGTTATCGACATTGCTGTCAGCTATTCGGAAAACGACAATTGCGTGGTGCACGCGGACCTGGAGATCGACAAGGACTCGGCCAAGGAACTTGCCGGCAAGAAGGTTGCGGTGCCTTTGGGAACCGCGGCCCATTACGGGTTCTTACGGCAGATGGACCATTTTGGTATTGATCTGGCGAGCCTTGATGTGGTGAACATGCCGCCACCTGAAGGTGCCGCGGCGCTGGCGCAAAAAGCGGTCGATTTCGCCTGCGGTTATGGCGGCGGTCTGACCCGCATGAAGGAACATGGCAATGTTCTGCTCACCGGTGCGGAAAAGGAGGAACTGGGTATCCTCGTGTTTGACGTTACCTCCGCGCCTGCCGGATTTATTGCCGAGAACCCGGAACTTGTCGCCAAGTTCCTCGGCGTTACCGCCGCCGCCAACGCCAAATGGAACGCCAGTAAGGACGATGCCATGCTAGCGGTCATCGCCAAGGAATCCGGTATGGATGTGGACGCGGCAAAGTCCTCAATCATGACAATGGCGTTTCCATCCGCCCAAGAGCAATTGTCAAAAAAATGGCTGGGAGGCAACGTGCCGACTTTCATGAAAGGTGTGGCGGATGTGTTTGTTGAGGCCAAATCCATCGACAAGGCCCTGGACACCTATGTCAATGCGGTGAACGCTGCACCTCTGGCGGCATCTCAAAACTGAATAATTCGGGCCCGGGACCTGTTTCCCGGGTCTCAACTTTCGGGGCAGTTTCGGAGCAGTTTCTGCCGTGCCCATGGGCCCTATGTTGCGTCGCAACAGGAGGCTCCGAGCCTGATAGAGGCAAGTCATGTCCGGTCTGTTAATTGACAATGTCTGCATGCGATTTGAACTGCCCAATGCGGAGACCATTGAGGCCTTAAAGAACGTAACCCTTGATATTCGTCAAGGGGAGTTGATGGCTGTGCTGGGCCCGTCCGGCTGCGGCAAGACGACACTGCTGAATATTGTTGCCGGTTTTCTGGCACCCACCGAAGGGGCGGTCATGCTGGGCGCAGAGCGCGTCGAGGGGCCGGGGCCCGAGCGCGGCATGGTGTTCCAGCAGGGCGCCCTGTTTGAGTGGATGAGCGTTCGCAAGAATATCGGTTTTGGTCCCTTCATGAAGGGCACCGCATCCGGCGATATCAACCAACGGGTGGACGAACTTTTGGGCATAGTCGGCCTTCAGCAATTTGGCGACAAGATGATCTACGAGCTCTCCGGCGGCATGCAGCAGCGGGTCGCCCTGGCGCGCTGTTTGGCCAACGATCCGGATGTGATTTTGATGGACGAGCCGCTCGGGGCCCTTGACGCCCTGACACGGGAAAAAATGCAGTCCCTGGTCCTGGATATCTGGAACAAAACCGGCAAGACGATTATTCTGATTACCCACTCGGTGGAGGAGGCGTTACTGCTTGGCGAACGTCTGTTGGTGATGGCGCCGCGCCCGGGACGTATTCACAAGGAATACCGCCTGCCCTTTGCCGAACAGGGGGTTGGGGCCGATCTGCGCGAGATCAAAAAGCACGAGGAATTCGCTCCCATCCGCGAGGAAATTCTCTCCATGATCTGGGACATGGAGGAAGAAATCATGGGACGGGCGGAGGCCGCATCATGACCATTCTCCTTATTTACATCGCCATCTTTGTTATCGCCTATATTGTCGTTCAGCAGGTTGCCTCGCACCTGGCGCAGACAAAGAGTTTTACCTCATTGAAGACGGTTACCTTTGGTGATGAGAGCGCCGTGACCGCAAGCCGCGCGGCCTCGGTGATTTCGGTTGTCACCATATTTTTGATCTGGGGGGCGTTTACCGGTTCGAAATGGTCGCCCATTCACGCCCCCGGACCTTTTGTTGGCGATGCCAGTTTCACCTATACCGCCGAGGCACCGGACGGTACCCGCGACGATGGCACCGTCAGGGTCACCGTCTTTCCCGTCGATGCCAGTGCTGATGCGCCACAAGTTGAGCCTGGGGACGGGTTTGCCAAAAACGATTCCGCCAAGGTCGGTGCCTGGCGTTCCACACTCATTCGTGTCGACAGCAACGATGAGATCGACAAAAAAGCCGGGGCCAAGGTGGTGGCCATCGACGGGCAGCCCATAGGGCCGGGAGAGACGGTGCCTGTTGCCTCTGGCGAGGTGACCCTGAGTGCCAAGGGCACCCCCAACTATAAACCCTATCAGGGATGGCAGATGGAGCCGATCTGGCTGCCGCCCCCGGAAAGCGTTGTGGCGCGGGTGTTTGAAATCATCAGCAATGGTTATCAGAATTTTACCCTTTTGGAACATCTGGGATGGTCGCTGTTTCGTGTGATTTCCGGCTTTATCGCCGGGGCCATTGTCGGCATTCCGCTGGGTTATGCTATGGGTTTATCGAGTTGGTTTCGCGGCTGGTTTGATCCCATTGTCGAGTTTATGCGCCCGGTTCCGCCTCTTGCGCTCATACCGTTGGTTATCATCTGGGCTGGAATTGGCGAAACGGGCAAGGTGATCCTTTTGTTTCTTGCCGCCCTTTGGATCATGACAATCGCTGCGCGGGCCGGTGTTGCGGGGGCCAGCATTTCCAAAATTCACGCGGCCTATTCCCTGGGCGCTTCGAAGTATCAGATTTTGCGCTATGTGATCGTGCCCAACTCCCTGCCTGAGATTTTCACCGGCGCGCGGGTGGCCATGGGCGTGTGCTGGGGTACGGTGGTGGCGGCGGAACTGGTCGCCGCGGAAAAGGGTGCCGGTATGATGATCATGGTGGCCTCACGCTTTCAATTGACAGACATTGTCATTATGGGAATTATTCTGATCGGGGTGATCGGCTATGGCATCGACATCCTGATGCGCGCAGCGGAGCGGTGGCTCATCCCCTGGAAGGGGCGCAGCTAATACCAGCGGTATTAGCTTTATAGACACGCCGACCGGTGTACGGCCTTGGTAACATAACTCTTTGACGCTAAGCCATGAGTCATTGGCAAGAGCCCTTGGTATATACCAGCGGTATTGGCTTTATAGACACGCCGACCGGTGTACGGCCTTGGTAACATAACTCTTTGACGCTAAGCCATGGGCCCTTGTTAAAGACCCTTGGTATATGCCAGCGGTATTGGCTTTATAGACACGCCGACTGGGGTGGGGCCTTGGTAACATAACTCTTTGACGCTAAGCCATGAGTCATTGGCAAGAGCCCTTGGTATATACCAGCGGTATTGGCTTTATAGACACGCCGACTGGTGTACGGCCTTGGTAACATAACTCTTTGACGCTAAGCCATGGGCCCTTGTTAAAGACCCTTGGTATAATCGGATATCAGAGCGTGACAGGCAAACCTCTTTCCCGTGATCAAACCGTTAGCGCCGCTATTGTGGTTATCGGTGATGAAATCCTTTCGGGGCGAACCCGTGACACCAATACGGGAACCATCGCCGCGGCGCTGACAGCCATCGGCATTCGTCTTCTTGATGTTCGCGTCGTTCCTGACAACAGGGAGCGTATCGTTGAGGCGGTCAACAGCGTGCGCGCGCGCTACGACTACGTGTTTACCACGGGAGGCATTGGCCCCACCCACGACGATATTACCGCCGATGCCATTGCCGCGGCGCTTGCTTTGCCGGTTGTGATGCATGCCGAGGCCGAGGCGTTGCTGCGGGCGCACTATGGCGGCGACATCACCGACGCCCGTCTGCGCATGGCCCGTATGCCTGAGGGTGCGCGGCTTATTGCCAATCGGGTTTCTGTGGCTCCGGGGTTTGCGATCGCCAATATTTTTGTTATGGCGGGGGTACCGGCGATCATGCAAGCCATGCTTGATGTGGTTTTGCCGCGCTTGAAAACCGGTCCTGTCTTGCGCTCGCAAACGATCGATACCGGCCTTGCCGAGGGCTTGATTGGAACCCCCCTTAAGGCTATTCAGGACCGACACGGGCACGTCAGCATCGGTAGTTATCCTTATTTTACCGACAACGGATATGCCACCCAGGTGGTTATCAGGGCCACCAACGAGGAGGCGCTTGCGCGGGCCTGTGATGCGGTTCGCGATATGATCGCAGCGCTTAAGGAGCAAAACCGATAACCTGGAAAACGTCTATTGACGCTCTAGATGTGAGCTTTCAATAGGTTGTTCTCAAGGGGACCGGTCTGAAGTCAGGGTTGTTGCGGCCATTGCCGCCAGCAAGGCCATATCAGATGAATGGCCACCTGCACCCGATGAACTTATACCAAGGGTCCTTAACAAGGACTCATGGCTTAGCGTCAAGCAAGTATGTTATCAAGGCCGTACACCAGTCGGCGTGTACATAAAGCCAATACCGCTGGTATGAGTTGGTGATGTTCGTTAATAAAGAGGCCCACCTGATAAAAGCAAACACACGGCAAGCCTGATGAGCAAACATCTGCAAACGGCGGAAAAGGCCTTTCCGGTTTCCTGGGATCAGTTTCATCGCGATGCCCGGGCGCTGGCCTGGCGCCTGAGCGCCCAGGGGCCCTTTTCCGCCCTTGTTAGTATTACCCGTGGTGGGTTGGTTCCTGCTGCCATTGTGGCGCGGGAGTTGGACATTCGGCTCATTGAGACCATTTGTGTGGCCTCCTACCGCCAGGAAAACCAACAGGGTGAGGTGCGTTTGCTCAAGTCATTGGGCGCGGCGATAAAGGACATACAACAAAAAAACGAGGGCGATATTCTTATTGTTGATGATCTTGTCGATACGGGACGCACGGGCACGTTGATCCGCGATTTGCTGCCCACGGCGCATTTTGCGACCGTGTACGCCAAGCCGCAGGGGCGCGCGCTTGTTGATACTTTTGTCACCGAGGTGTCCCAGGACACGTGGATTTATTTTCCCTGGGATCTGGACTTGCAGTTCGCGCCCCCTATTCGTACAAATTAGCGAGGCCCCGGTTATGGATTAATACCAGCGGTATAGGCTTTATAGACACGCCGACTGGTGTATTGCCTTGATAACACAACGCTTTGACGCAAATGCATGAGTCATTGGCAAGGGCCGTTGGTATAAATGCATCGGGTGCAGGTGGCCATTCATCTGATCATTGCTTTTTTTCGATTTCTCCCGCGCTGTCAAGGGCTGCTCAAGCGCCGCTTTCAGCGGTTGTTAAACCCTTGACAGCGCGGGAGAAATCGAACACCTCTCATGATCAGACGAATGGCTTCGCGAGGCCGAAAAAGGATAACCCAGGGAAATGCTCATGACCCCTTTCGACATCAAGGATAGGCAACTCCCCCCCTGGATTGCGGATAAGGCCATGACCAGCGGCAATTACCCCTATCAGGCGCGCTACAAAAAGAAGGCCTATTACGCCGAACTGGAGAGCCTGCAAATCGAATTGGTAAAAATGCTCAAGTCGTTTCGACGCACCGGGGCCCGCATGGTTCTGGTTTTCGAAGGGCGCGACGCCGCCGGAAAAGGGGGCGCAATCGGCGCCTTTCGCCAATACCTCAGTCCCCGGCACGCCCGCATCGTGGCGCTCTCTCGCCCCACCGAAGTCGAGCAGGGGCAATGGTACTTCCAGCGCTATGCCGCCCACCTGCCCGCAGCCGGCGACATCGCCCTTTATGACCGCTCCTGGTACAACCGCGCCGTTGTCGAGCCGGTCATGGGCTTTTGCACCCCAGAGCAAACCGAGACGTTTTTGCACGAAGCGCCGCATTTTGAAAAAATGATCTGCAACGACGGCATCCATTTGCATAAGTTCTGGCTCAACATCGGGCGGGAAATGCAGCTCAAGCGCTTTCACGATCGCTGGCATAATCCGCTTAAGGACTGGAAGATTTCCCCTGTTGACCTGCGCGCCATCGACAAATGGGAGGCCTATACCCGGGCCCGCGACACCATGTTCGAAAAAACCCATTCGCAACACGCGCCCTGGACCATTGTACGCAGCAATGACAAACGGCGCGCGCGGCTCAACATTATCCGCCATGTCCTTGCTCACACCGATTATGCGGGTAAAGACAAGACCATTGACCTTGCCAGCGATCCGCAAATATTGGGGCAGGATATGACTCTGGCCGGGGACTGATACCGGCATCGCCAGGCGCGCCTGTTTGTTAAGTTACGGTTTACCAAAACAAGTTAACATTGGCTTACCAACAGAAATTGATTCTGTGCCATCAGACCTCTCTATTCAAACATGGCACGCTCTAGAGTTTGCGTTTTGGCAACGTCATCCAGAAAACAATCCGACGCGCCCTCCGCGTCGCCATTTGCCCGCATAAATCAACTGCTTGCGGGTACTGAGCCTGGCAAAGCGCCAATCAATCTGACTGTGGGGGAGCCGCAGCACGCGGTTCCTGATTTCGTCCTGCCGGCCTTGTCGCGCCAGGTCTCCCATCTTAATCGCTACCCCGCCATTGCCGGTACGCCCGCGTTTCGCCGTGCCGTAAGCCAATGGCTGCAACGGCGCTACGGCCTTGAGGGGTTTATAAAAAGCGATGCAGACGATTTTATCCTGCCACTAAACGGGTCTCGCGAAGGGCTTTTTTATGCGGCGGTTTTTGCGTGTAGGCAAAGCGGCAAACAGGAACCGGTCATTCTTTTGCCCAATCCCTACTACCACACTTATCAGGCCGCAGCGCTCGCGGCAGGTGCTGAACCCGTCTATCTCGATAGCCAGGCGCAAACCGGATACCTGCCCGATGTGCAATCCCTGGACAAGGACCTGCTGCGCCGCACCATCGGCTGTTACTTTGCGTCACCGGCGAACCCGCAGGGCGCTGTCGCCGACCTTGCCCGCTGGCACCGGCTCATCGAACTGGCCCGCCGTTACGGCTTTTATGTCTTTGCCGATGAGTGCTACTCGGAAATCTATCGTGATCAACCCCCGCCGGGGGTCCTGCAAGCGGCAGCGCAAACCGGCTCTTTTGACAAGGTCTTGAGCTTTAACTCCCTGTCCAAGCGCAGTAATCTTGCCGGGTTGCGATGCGGATTTGTCGCCGGTGATGGGGCCTTCATAAAATCCTTTACCAGCTTTCGCAATGTCGCCGCTCCGCAGGTGTCGCTTATCGCTCAGGAGGTTGCTGTTGCCGCCTTTGCCGATGAGGCCCATGTCATTGAAAACCGGCGTCTTTATAACGAAAAGTACAAGGATGCCGCCGTGCTTTTGGGGAACCGCTGCCCCATTCCCGAGGGTGGATTTTTTTTGTGGCTGAACGTGGCTCCTGTGGGATCGGGGGAAGCGGTGACCCGGCGGCTTTGGCAGGAAGCGGGGGTGCGGGTGGTGCCGGGGAGCTACCTGGCGCATGGCCATGCGGACCGTAATCCCGGAGATCCCTACATCCGCATCGCCCTGGTTGGCGATCGTCAAACGACCCGCGATGCGCTTGCCCGTATCGCCAGTGTTGTGGTTGGTGCCAAGGCAAATGCCAATACCAATGCCAATGCCAATGCCCGTCACGCAAATCCGAGAGCCGGAGCCTGATCATGCACAGAATTGATACAGCACCAAGACATGTGGATATTCAGCTGGACCAGGCCCAGGCCACAATTCGGCGCAACGCGGTAACTGTCCTTGGACTTTTGCTTTTGCTAATCATCTCGCTTGTTGCCGCTGGTTTGGCGACCTGGTCGGTGGAGGACCCGAGCCTGTCTCACATTACCAGTGCGCGCATCCGCAACATTGTCGGCTATCCGGGGGCGGTTGTCTCGGACATACTGATGCAGTTTTTCGGCGTGGCGGCGGCGATTACCATTGTGCCCCCGGCGATCTGGGGTTTGCGCCTGTTGTTTGGCCGCAACATCGGTCGCTGGCGCCGGCGCCTTGCGCTTTGGCTTTTAGGTTGTGCCCTTGCCGCAGGCGCCCTGGCGGTGTTGCCGATCATTGGCCATTGGCCTCTTTATACCGGTCTTGGCGGTATTGTCGGCGATCTTGTGGCCGCTTTACCGCTGCTGGTTTTAGCCGCCGTTGCACCGCTGCCCACGGCCCTCGTTGCTATCATTCTGGCGCCCATAGCCGTCGCATGCCTTACCTATGCCTGCACGGGTACAGGGGCGAGAGCGGTCCATTGGGCCCCTGCGGCAACCGCGCCGCAAGCCGTCGATAAAGACGAAGACGAAGACGCGCGAGACGCAAACGAGGACGACGACGACGATATTATCCTGGCTGCCCCGCAAGAGAGTATCGACCACGAATTAACCGACGACTACGTCAGCAGGTGGTCTATTGCGGCGGGGGTTGTGGCCCATTGGGGATATAGTTTGCGGGGCCGGTTGCGTCGCCTTGGGCGCAGATCGCGGCAGCCGACCGGTGCTTATGCGCCCCATGATTTGCAGCGTTTTACCCGCCGCCTGGCCCGCATTGACGCCCAGCCCGATGCCCTCGTCGATCACCAGGGGCATGAAATGAATCACTCTGATGATAGCATTTTACCGTCCTATATTGATGCAAACGCCTATCCCGCCGAAAGCGGAACAGACGCCGAGAGCGGCGCGGGTGCGCCGGTGCACCCGTCAACAAGCCAGCTTGCCAGCACCAGCGCGTCCGTGCATGGCCCCGCGCGTAGCGTCAGAAAATCAGCGGCATCGAAACCCGCAAAGGCCTTCAAGCTGCCGCCCATGACCGTTTTATCGCAACCCCCAGCAACGGACGTGCAGGAGGGAATGACGGACGAGGGCCTCGAGGAGAACGCCCGGGCGTTGGAGGGTGTTTTGCAGGATTTCGGCGTCAAGGGCGAGATTATTGCCGCCAATCCCGGGCCGGTGGTCACCCTTTATGAGCTTGAACCGGCGCCGGGCATCAAATCCTCCCGGGTCATCGGGTTGGCGGATGATATTGCCCGTTCCATGTGCGCGATTTCCGCGCGGGTTGCGGTGGTGCCGGGGCGCAACGTGATCGGCATCGAGCTACCCAATGCACAACGTGAGACGGTTTATCTGCGTGACATTCTCGGCGCCCGCGATTTCAAGCGGGCCAAGGCCCGGCTGCCGCTTTGCCTTGGCAAGACCATCGCCGGGGATTCCATCGTCTCTGACCTGGCGCGCATGCCGCATCTTCTCATTGCCGGTACCACCGGGTCCGGTAAGTCGGTTGCCATCAACACCATGATTTTGTCCCTTCTTTATCGGTTGCCGCCGCAGCAGTGTCGGTTGATCATGATCGATCCGAAAATGCTGGAACTGTCGGTTTATGATGGCATTCCGCATTTGCTGACGCCGGTGGTGACGGATCCCAAAAAAGCGGTCGTCGCGCTCAAATGGACGGTGCGGGAAATGGAGGAGCGTTACAAGAACATGTCGCGTCTGGGGGTGCGCAACATCGAGGGCTTCAACGCCCGCGTCCGGGAAGCGCACAAGAAAGGCGAGAACCTGATCCGCACCGTGCAGACCGGCTTTGATCCGCAGACCGGTGAGGCCATCTATGAGCAGCAGGAACTCAGTTTCGAGCCCATGCCGTTTATTGTCGTGATTGTCGATGAAATGGCCGATCTGATGATGGTTGCCGGCAAGGACATTGAAGGCACTATCCAGCGCCTGGCACAGATGGCCCGGGCTGCGGGTATTCACCTGATCATGGCAACCCAGCGCCCCAGTGTTGACGTGATCACCGGCACCATAAAGGCGAACTTTCCCACACGCATTTCGTTTCAGGTTACCTCCAAGATCGACAGCCGGACGATTCTGGGCGAGATGGGCGCCGAACAGCTTCTGGGTATGGGGGATATGCTCTATATGATGGGAGGCGGCCGCATTTCGCGCTTGCATGGACCGTTTGTCAGTGACGAGGATGTCGAGAAGGTGGTTGCGCACCTGAAAACACAGGGCACACCGGAATATCTCGAGGCGGTCACCGACGAAGACGAAGTCGACGCCGGTGGTGCCGATGACGGCGGTGGCGGCGCTGGCGACGGCGACTTTGGCAGCTCTGGTGACGAACTTTATGACAAGGCTGTAAGCATCGTTTTGAGCGATCGCAAGGCGTCAACCAGCTACATCCAGCGGCGCCTGTCGATCGGCTATAACCGCGCCGCGACCCTCATTGAGCGCATGGAGCAGGAGGAGCTTATCAGCCCTGCCAATCATGCGGGAAAACGCGAAATTCTGATCCCTGAAAGCGAGGAGCAAAGGCTTTGAACCCGATCTTCAGGTTCAGCCTCTGGCGCTGGCCCCAGAACGGTCATAGATGGTTGCTAATACCAGCGGTATTGGCTTTATGGACACGCCGGTTAGTGTGCTGCCTTGCTAACACGCCTCTTTGACGCTCATGCATGAGTCATTGGCAAGGCCCCTTGTTATAATAGTCTCATTGAGACATGCGGTTGGCTATTCATGGTTAATCACTCACTAAGTCCTTTGTGATAAAACCTGATGAAAATTGTTGAAAGGTATGGGAATCGCGCGGCGTTCCTGTGCCCAGAGTTGTTAAGGAGATCATGTATGAACAGGCGGTTGATTTTGCGTAGGCTCGGACTGGTGGCGCTTGTCGCCGTACTTGCGGTGCCGGTAACCAGCGCCATGGCAAAAAAGCGCTATCCCCTATCCCCGGAGCAACGCCAGACCTTACGCCAGATCAGTGATCACTATAACGGCATCAGGTCCATGGGCGGGCGTTTTATTCAGACCGGCCACTCAGGCCGCAGCATTGGGGGCATGTTTAAAATTCTGCGTCCCGGGCGCATGTTGCTCAAGTATGACAAACCCTCAAGGGTCGAGATCCGCGCCAACGGCAGACACGGGGTTATCGTATGGGACCGGCGGCTGAATACCAAGGACCTTTACCCCCTGTCGAAAACACCCTTGCGGTTTTTGCTGGCTGACAAGATCGACATGGAGCGCAGCGGGACGATCACCGGCTATAGCGAGGACGATGCCCGGGTTTCCGTAACCATTTTTGAGGAGACGCCATTTGGTTCCGGCACCCTGACGCTGGTTTTCGACAAGGGGTCACGCACCCTGCAGCAATGGTCCGTGCGCGATTCGAAAGGCCACCACACCGTGGTTGCCATCACCAGCCTGAAGACCGGCATCAAGGTCAACAAAATGGACTATTGGTTCGATACGCGCGCCAGCGCCAATCGGGACAAGTAATACCAGCGGTATTGGCTTTATGTACACGCCGACTGGTGTCCTGCCATGATAACACAACGCTTTGACGCTAAGGCATGAGTCATTGGCAATGGCCACAACAACCATAGCAACCATAACAAAAAATTAGCCTCCATGCCTTTTTGCATCATGACCTGGAATATCAACTCGGTGCGCCTGCGCAAAAATCTGGTTGCGCGGGTCCTGCGCACCTACGAGCCCGACGTTTTGTGCCTGCAGGAAATCAAATGTCCCACCGCTCTGTTTCCCAAAGAGCCGTTTCAAAAACTGGGATACGCGCATATTGCGGTCAATGGACAAAAGGGCTATCACGGGGTTGCGACCCTCTCGCGCCATGAATTCGCAGACCAGGAAGTGCTGGATTTTTGCAACAAGGGCGATACCCGCCATATTGCGGTGAGCATTAGGCCGAACAATGCGCAGCCTATGCGTATTGATAACGTCTATGTTCCCTCGGGCGGCGACGTGCCGGACCGAACCGAGAACGAGAAGTTTGATCACAAGCTGCGATTTCTGGATGAAATGGGTGTTCTCATGCAACGCAAATCCGCCGGCGGGCGCACGGTACTAACGGGTGATCTGAACGTGGCGCCGCTTGAGACCGATGTCTGGTCCCACAAGGCGCTCCTGAAGGTCGTCAGCCATACCCCCGTTGAAGTCGCGGCGCTTGCAAAGGTGAGAGAAGCCGGAAAATGGGTTGATGCGGTCCGCCATGTCATCGATCCCAATGAACGTCTTTATACATGGTGGAGCTATCGCTCGCCGGATTGGAAAAAAGCCGACAAGGGGCGCCGCCTTGATCATATCTGGGTGACCCCGGACCTGACCGGATCGATCAAACAAGCCGAGGTGTATAAGCGCATCCGGGGTTGGCAGAAAACATCCGATCATGTGCCGGTGATGCTCCACCTTGGCATTTGAGCGGGAAACGTCTATTTATGACCCGGCCCGCCCGTCAATCAAGAAACGAAAATGGGTTCTATTAAAACATGACACGCTCCAGGAAAGGGCAAGCGGCTCCCATACGCCCGCGCCGGTCATTGCTTTATGTGCCGGGAACCAACGATCGGGCCCTGGAAAAGGCCCGTAACCTCAATATAGACGGGATTATTTTTGATCTTGAGGATGCCGTTGCCCCGGGCGCGAAAGAAACAGCCCGGGCGCAGGTGCTGGAAGCCCTCACACAGACGGACTACGGCCCGCGTGAGCGCATCGTGCGTATCAACAGCCTTGCAACACCGTGGGGCGAGGAGGATTTGCGAATGGCAACGGCGGCGCGCCCGGACGCCGTCCTGGTTCCCAAAATCAACAACCCCGCCGCTGTGAAGGCGGTGGCGGACAGACTTGATGTGATGCAAACCGCCGAATCCACGATCGCCATCTGGGCGATGATGGAGACGCCGCGGGCCATGCTGAACGCGGCGAACATCGCCCAGGCGGCGCAGACAACACCGCTGGCGGCCTTTGTTATGGGAACCAATGACCTGGCCAAGGACACCCGGGCCCGGATTCAGCCGGGACGGTTACCCATGATCGCCTGGCTATCGACCTGTGTTGCCGCTGCCCGCGCCTTTGGTCTGGACATTATCGACGGGGTTTTTAACGATTTTGGCGACAGCGAGGGCTTTGCCCGCGAATGTCGGCAGGGGCGCGATCTGGGTATGACCGGCAAGACGATCATTCATCCCAAACAGATTGAGGCCTGCAACGCCGCATTCTCCCCTCCCGTTGAGGACGTTGAATTTGCGCGCCGCATCATCGCCGCCTTTGATTTGCCCGAAAACCAGGGACAGGGGGTGATCACGGTGGAGGGGCGCATGGTCGAACTGTTGCACGCTGAAATGGCCCGGGAAACGGTGGCGATTGCAAACGCCATTGCCGCACGCAAAGACGCCTGATCAATCAAAACCGCGCTTTTGAGAAAATTCCAGGCTCCAGGATATCTGTCGTGCGCGCTGGACATCTGAGGCGATGACAATCTGCTGTGTCGGCACCGGCACCCCCGAGCGCCGGGTGTAAAGGCTTTCCTCAATCGCAATATCCTCATCATGGCAGGTGAAGCTTACCGCGTCGCCATTGGGCAGGGACATGGCCATGTGTCTGCGATCCATCTGGGTTATGTCAATGTCAGGATGAAGATGAAAGCGCAGAACATAAGGCAGGTGGGTGTGCAGATCGGTGTCACGGCCGGGGGTGAGACGATCACGGCCCTTTAGCGCGCCTCCGTCCCTTGATAGAGCCAGACGGCGCTCATGCAAAAGATTGAACGCAGACATATACCCGTCATGGCGTGCACGGATGCAGACCCCTTCATCCTTATCTTTATCCTCATCCTCCTGTTTACAGTTAACCTGCCGCGGTCCGGCGACAACATACCGTTGCGCCTGCCCGTTGCCGATATCCTGCGGTGAAAAGCGGCAGGAGGACACATCATTGATGACCAATGTGGAATGCGCCGCGGTTGCACGCAGAAGCTGCCTCAGCGCCTCATCGCTGACACGCGGCGAGCCGCAATTGACGATCACAGGGCACGCTTTCCAGGCCAGCTCAAACCCCAAACAGCTGGCATGGGATGTGGCGGAAAACGGCACCGGGCAAATCGCACCGGTATCCATAATGACACGACTGTCACCGCGACTGAGCACATGATACCCGCCACACCGCGCGTGCGCTATATGCGGGGCTTCGTCAGGATCAGAGGTCCCTGCCAACAGCGCCGTCACGTACCCCTGATCCACCTCACCCGCACCATGAAACAATGCCGGTCGCCTGGGAACCAGGCTCAGGACCCGCAAAGCGCCAGACATGCGTTCAACAGCCCGGTCCAGGCCCGCGGACCGATCCGTATCCGCTGCGCCTTGCGCAAGAACAGCGCGCAGAACCAGTAGCTGACCAAGCACCCGCACGAGAGCCGCGGGATTTCGCGAAATGAGGCACCCGTCCGACTGAACCTGGGTATCAAGGGTTGCCTCCAGTTCAGCAAGCGCGCGCGGCAATGCCGCCTCCCGGGCTGTGAACGCCAGCGCATGCAGAACCCTGCAAAGCCCTATGGACAATTCAACAGGGTGCGCCCCCTCAAAGGTCATGCGGCTTAAGTCGTGGACCTGCTGATTGAGGGCGCGATGGATTTTGTCGGCCACCGCAGGGCTCGCGCGGGCCCGGATCACCGGCAGGCACAAAAGCCAGTTCCATACCCGGCGCGCACCAACATGCGGCTGGCGCGCCTGTGCGCCCTTGCCGGCCGCAACGTTGATCCATTCCTGCAGGAGTGAGATCGCTTTCAGGGGAATGACCGATTGCCGCGCATAGGCGAGATGCGGCAGCCAGTCGAAACCCTGCAAAGCCCTCTGCCATTCAGGAGAGGGGGGTGAGGTCAGAAAAATTGACGTTTCATCCGCCTGTACCGTGCGCGCGGCAAAAGCAAACACCCCCGCATAAATATCCCGCGCTACAGACTCGTCAATGGTCTGCATTATTGGCGGATTGAAGTCCGTAATAAGCCTGGAGTTAAGAGTTTCTGTCAAGCGCTTTGCAGCCTTTGCTTGAGCATGAACCGATAAAGTGTGAAAAAAGTTCCTTATCCATAACCGGGGTTCTATTATGACATGACACGCGCTAGCGCCGCCCCGCATCCCATGGGCCCGGGGTCCGGGTACCATAAGAGGACGATGAAGAAAAAGACGCACCCCGTTCCCCGGCCTGTTGTACCAGGGCATCAATACGGTTTTGTGTATTCGGGTGGGTGGAAAACAGCCCGTCCATGCGCTGACCCGACAGGGGATTGATAATAAACATATGGGCGGTCGCCGGGTTCGCTTCAGCGGCCTCGTTGGGGATGTGGGCGGCGCCATCGGAGATTTTCTCCAACGCGGAGGCCAGCGCCAGGGGGTTCTCGCAAATCTGCCCCCCAAGCCTGTCGGCGGCATATTCGCGCGTGCGGCTGATCGCCATCTGCACAATCATCGCCGCCATGGGCGCCAGAATAACCATCAGAATGGAACCGAGCACCCCCAGAGGATTGTCTCTGCGTCCACCAAAAAACAGGGAAAAATTCGCCAACATGGAAACCGCACCGGCAATGGTCGCCGTCATGGTCATGATCAACGTATCGCGGTTCTTGATGTGCGCCAACTCGTGCGCCATGACCCCGGCAAGCTCGTCGCGACTAAGCATACGCATCAATCCCGTGGTTGCCGCCACCGCTGCGTTCTCCGGATTGCGTCCCGTGGCAAAGGCGTTCGGCTGCGCCTCTTCAATAACAAACACCCGCGGCATGGGCAAATCCGCGTTCTCCGCCAAATGCGCCACCATGGTATAATAGTCCGGCGCCGACCGCGTATCGACTTCGTGCGCATTATGCATGCGCAGCACCATCTTGTCGGAGTTCCAGTAGCTGAACACGTTCATGGCGACAGCAACGCCAAAGGCAATAACCATGCCGTTGCCGCCACCGAGCATATAGCCGATGGCCATGAACAGGCCCGTCATGCCCGCGAGCAATATTGCTGTTTTGGTGTAGTTCATAGTCGTATCCTCTATGGGGTCTTGTTCGGCGCGAGTTGCGAAGTTACCAGTAACCTTTATTGCGTTACGTTTTACAGCCCCGAAGTCTTAAATTCCTTAAACCAAAAAGGCCTTGCGTCCCATCCGAAACGGCTTGGGCCTTTGGCCGCGCACACAGTGCACTTTCTTCACCTGACGTGCTTTTTAATGCATACCGGTGCTTTTTATACCAAGGGCTCTTGCCAATGACTCATGCCTTGGCGGCAAAGCGTTGTGTTATCAAGGCAGGACACCAGTCGGCGTGTCCATAAAGCCCATACCGCTGGCATATACCAAGGGCCCTTGCCAATGACTCATGCCTTGGCGTCAAAGCGTTGTGTTATCGAGGCCGTACACCAGTTGGCGTGTCCATAAAGCTCATACCGCTGGCATATACCAAGGGCCCTTGCCAATGACTCATGGATTAGCGTCAAAGAGTTATGTTATCAAGGCAGTACACCAGTCGGCGTGTCCATAAAGCTCATACCGCTGGTATTATATGTAGTGTTGCGCTTGTTATTGCAAGCCGGGCCTCTTGCTTAACGACCTGGCCAGGATAGCCAATAATACCAAGGGTCCTTAACAAGGGCTCATGGCTTAGCGTCGAAGAGGTGTGTTATCAAGGCCCTACACCAGTCGGCGTGTATATAAAGCCAATACCGCTGGTATAAACGTTTCCCGTTCCTGGGGAAGTGGGCAAGGCTTCCCCCTGAAAAATATGCGGAACAAGGAAAATATTCATAAAGGCACTTGATTTATGGTGCGATAAAGGAATATATTCCTTCTTATGTTCACGTCATCCAAAATCATGCCACGCGCTAAAGAAAGCCCCATTGCCAGTTTACAATTTTTGTTGGCTTTCCGCGCAGGCGTTGTGGGGGTGTACCTGTTGCTTTTGGCCATTCCCCTGGCACAGGCCGGGGAAACATTGGCGCGAAAGGTCTTTGCGGGCCCCGTCAGGGCCGAGGTTCTGGCGGTTATTGATGGAGACTCGATTCGCGTCCGCGTCCCCATATGGCTGGACCAGGACCTGGTGACGTCTGTGCGGATTCGCGGCATTGACGCCCCCGAGCTACGCGGTCGCTGCGCGCGTGAGAAACATCTGGCGCGCCGGGCCCGCGCCTATGTGCGTGCTGCCACCGGTGCGGGCATTGTCGTATTGACGAACATCTCTCGCGGCAAATACTATGGCCGCGTCATTGCCGATGTCACCACCAGGGAGGGCTATTTGCTTTCCGCGCGTTTGCTGCGAAAACGATTGGCGCGGCGCTATAGGGCGGGTCGCCGTCGCACCTGGTGTTAGAGCGTGTTAGGTCTTATACCAGCGGTATTGGCTTTATAGACACGCCGACTGGTGTATTGCCTTGATAACACAACGCTTTGACGCAAAGGCATGAGTCATTGGCAAGGGCCCTTGGTGATACCAGCGGTATTGGCTTTATAGACACGCCTAATGGTGTCCTGCCTTGGTAACACAACGCTTTGATGCCAATCCATGAGTCGTTGCTAAGGATCCTTGGTATTAAGGCCCATCTTGTCGCAAAATCGCCCAAGTACCTTTTGGCAGAATGGTTCTATTAAGACCTGACACGCTCTAGAGGTGCAACCTCTATTTGTGACCTGGCCAGCCCCAGGGTTGCCCTCCAAAACAAAAGGCCCCGGGGGAACCCGAGGCCTTTCTTATTTTGTTTATGCGGAGCGATGGGTTGCCAAAAACCTCTCAACAACCCCTCACACCCCTGGGCAATTATAGCAGATGCCTAGAAGTCACGCTGGATGCGCAAGCGGACGGACGTTTGCGACAACGACCGCTGCCAACCCGTTGCATCAACAGGGTCACTTGTGGCGCCGGTTACTATCGACTCACTAGTACCCGACTGAACCGTCGGGAAATTCCCTGCGGTGTATTTCGCGTGGTCATAGTCTACACCCAGACTGATGGTCAGGTCGGAAACCGGCGACCAGCCAACCGACGCGCCAACCGTATAGGCCTTGACCTTGCCATAGTTGGGAGCACCAGAATTAAACGAGTTTTTGGCGCTCAGATAGCCGCCCGCCACTTGGAACTCGATCTGATCCGAAACGGGGATCGTCAGCCCGATGGAACCGGAATAGCCCTTCGTTTTTGTAATGGCACCATTGCTGTCAGGTGTAGTAGCGTCGGTCAATCCGCCGCCAATGACATTTTGCATGCCGATGCCCCTGCCAAGACCATGTGCATAGGCACCGGAAATAGCAAGCTCTGCCCCCTCCAGCATGGGAGCCTTGACGGCAACACCGGCGGTGACACCATAACCGGAATAGCTGCGCCATGGCCCTGCGGGTATCGACGGCGTCCCGGGTACCGCCGCAGTACGAATCTCGCCTCTATGATACATACCGGCCAGGTGCGCCTTGCCCCAGCTTTGCTCAATCTTAAACGCGGCAACTACGTCCGGCACGTTGTCATCCTGAATATTGCCACGGCCTTGATCCCAGACCAATCTAGTGGTGCCGCGGGCGTTATGCCAGGACACGCTTGGGTCTTCCAGCGACAGGGTTGCGCTGATGCCATTGCCGGCGGCAAACGTATAGGACAGCAGGTGTGTGGTCCACGCGTCATCAAAAGCATCGCTGTGCATGGTTCCGATGCTATCGAAAGCAAACGGACTTGTTGCCCAACCCGCGGTTAATCCCGCAAATTGAACGTAGGCTTTGTCCACACTAACGCCACCGCCATTATCGCCCTGAAGGCGACCGAAGGCACGCAGCACGCCCCATTCAGTCATGGACTGCACGTCAACGTTAAAACGGAACCGGCTTCCCCAACCAAGGTTGCCCCGACGCCCATCCAGATTAGCCTCTCGCAAGGCCAACACAGAAGCATCGGTGCTTGGGTCTGTCCCATGGGTGATGCTTCCAACCTGAACATTAGCATCGCTAGTCCCTTGCGGCACGAAAATGAGGTCCCTTCGGCCACCCACAGCGGGACCGGGACCTGCACGAGTCTTTGCGGCAGCAGCTATGCTTGCACCCAAATTTGTGTTTGCGGCTGCAGGCGAGAGCCCGGAAATGCTCACCCGGTCTTTTCTCTCGGTGGTAAAGGTGTAATCGGCGCGTATATAACCGCTGATCTTGATGCAATTGCTGGTGCCGGGGATGGCCCAGAAGCCTGTACCAAAGGCGTCACAAACGGCAACCGCCGGCTCGTCAGCAGGAATAGGCGGATCCGCAGCTTGGGCACCGGAGGCCAGCATCGATACAGCTGCCGCGGAGCCCATAACAAGTGTCGTAAATTTTTTCATTCTGACCTCCAATTGCCCTCACGTTTTTCTCCTTTTTTTTTAGAGAGCCTGGGTTTCAACAAAGGGTTAAACTTCGGTTCAACTGAAGCGCATCAGGAAAACAACGGTTAAGCGAACTGATAATGCGTTTAAGCGAAATCACTTGGTGGACATGACTTGGCGAATATCACTTAATCAGTATCACTTAATCAGTATCAGCACCCCTTAGTCGACTAAACAGTGCCACCGGATTTCACCCTTTCCACGGGATTTTACCCTTTCTCAGCACCCTTTGACGGCTTTCGCGACTTCGAGTAACCCGCCACATTGTTTTAGATCTTTGCCTCGACGTTTTGACCTTTAGTCTCTTAAGGCATTGGCCCTGTCTTACCGTCGCTTTGCTCACCGAGCGCACGCCGACTCAACCAACATGACGTGCATCGACCATAGCGCTATGGGAGGGGTAATCAATAAAAATCAATAGAATTTCAACGAAGATTTGCATTTTTTTTGTTAATTGTTGCTGTTTTGTCACACTTTTACAAAGGTTGGTTAACCTTAAACGAAGATTAATACCAGCGGTATTGGCTTTATAGACACGCCGACTGGTGTACTGCCTTGCTAACACATCTCTTCGACGCTAAGCCATGCGTCATTGTTAAGGACCCTTGGTATATGCCAGCGATATTGGCTTTTTGTACAAGCTGACTTGTGTGTCGTATTGATAAGACAACGGTTTTACGCTGGGCCAGGAGTCAAACGCAAGGGCCCTTGGTAATACCAGCGGTATTGGCTTTTTGTACACGCTGACTTGTGTGTCGTATTGATAAGACAACGGTTTTACGCTGGGCCAGGAGTCAAACGCAAGGCCCCTTGGTACAATGAACGCTGAAAGGGCCTGCTCGTCAATGGACGTTCCGGCATTGTGAACGTTTGGCCGGTTTACAAAAGGTTACATTTTAAGTACGAATTGCGCACCAATTTTTAAACCCTATCGCCTATAGCAAAACACGTCGGGCCAAAACGTCTGTTTGCATGGCGTGCGCATTTTGCTATAGGCATGGCGGGGGATGCGCCTGGTGCCCGGTTGGGCAGTACATGAATGTGCCACAAAGATGTGCCACGAACACAACCATGTGTTATAAACGCGACCAATACCAGCGGTATGGGCTTTATAGACACGCTGACTGGTGTACTGCCTTGATAACACACCGCTTTGACGCTAAACCATGAGCCCTTGGCAAGGCCCCTTGGTATACCAGCGGTATGGGCTTTATGTACATGCCGACTGGTGTTCTGCCTTGATAACACGCCGCTTTGACGCTAAACCATGAGCCCTTGGCAAGGCCCCTTGGTATACCAGCGGTATGGGCTTTTAAGACACGCCGACTGGGGTGGGGCCTTGATAACACACCGCTTTGACGCTAAACCATGAGCCCTTGCCAAGGCCCCTTGGTATACCAGCGGTATGGGCTTTTAAGACACGCCGACTGGGGTGGGGCCTTGATAATACACCGCTTTGACGCTAAACCATGAGCTCTTGGCAAGGCCCCTTGGTATAATAGTACCGGAAAGAGAAACTTTGAATATGCATAAAATACAACGGATTTGTTATGGTTTATTGCTCGCGTCGTGTTTTGTAATTGGAAATCCCAGACTGGCGACAAGCGTTGCTGCGCAGCCGCAATCTGCTCTTGATGCCATTATTCAAAACAACCCCATCGAAATGCGCGAGCGTTTCGATATAGAGGAACGGCGCGCACCTGGATATGTCAATGCCAACGCCCCGACGTTTTCGGCGGAAAGCGTATATCGCCAGGAGCTGGCCATCAGTACCCTCGAAAACATTGTTGCGGCGGGCGGTTGGCCGTTGGTGCCCGCAGACAAGCCCCTGCGATTGGGCACCCGCGACCGCGCGGTTCTGGCCCTCAAGCAGCGTCTTTATATATCTGGTGACCTGTCCGCGCGCTCGGATCGCAGAATTCCGATTTTCGACAGCTATGTGCAAACAGCCGTGAAACGTTTTCAGGAGCGCCACGGCATCCGCGCTGACGGTATGGTGGGCAAGGCGACTTTCGCCATGCTCAATGTCCCTGCACCCAAACGCTTGCGCCAGTTACGGGTCAACCTTGAACGCTTGCGCGCCATGTCTGGATTTTTGGGCGATCGCTATGTTTTTGTGAATATACCGGCGGCACAAATCGAAACGGTTTCGTATGGATCCGTCGTTAACCGTCATACTGCGGTCGTGGGCAAGATTGATCGGCAGACCCCGTTATTGCGCAGCCGTATTTATGAAATCAACTTTAACCCCTATTGGCATGTCCCGGAAAGTATTGTCAGGCGCGATCTTGTTCCGAAAATGCTGGAAGACCCTGAGTACCTGACGCGCAACCGGATCCATGTTTTTTCTCATGACGGGACCCAGATACCGCCCCATAGCATCGATTGGAACTCCGAAGAGGCGACAAAATATCTGTACCGCCAGGAGCCTGGCAGCCAGAATTCCCTGGGCCATGTGAGAATCAATTTCAAAAACAAACATGCCGTCTATATGCACGACACGCCGGCCAAGACCCTGTTCGGCCGCGACTATCGGTTTCATAGTTCTGGCTGCGTGCGGGTGGAAAAAGTCAAGGACTACGTCACCTGGCTCTTGCAGGACACGCCGGAGTGGGACCGGCTTCGCATTGATGGGATGTTCAGGAACGGTGAGCGTCTTGATGTCAGGCTGTCTGAGCCGGTTGCCCTTTATTTTGAATACCTGACCGCTTGGGCGGATGGGCAAGGTGCCATTCACTATCGCGAGGATATCTACAACCGCGATGGAATCGACGAGGTGGCCATAAACGAGGAGTAGGGACCGCAAGGGGGGTGGTCACGCCTTTTGCCCCACATAGAACCCGTAGCTGTAGCACTTGCGGTGTTTTTTATAGAGTTTGATTTCGTTTATTTCCGCGTCAACGATCGCTGTGGCTTGGTGGCTATCGTTCTTGGCGAGAAATCCTGCGAAACTGTTTTGCAAGGGGGTGTAATAGTTGTCTGTCCAGCAGGTTTCGGGCAAGGGAAAATACCCCTTTAAAATAAATCCCTGGTTTTCGAGACTGGTGATTTTGTCCGCCGCGGCCGCAATCTCGGGATAGGCGTCATTCCAGTAGGACACGATGTCGTGGGGACGGTTTGGCGTCAGCCATGTGATTTCAGAGACCGCCAATATGCCACCGGGTTTCAAGAAACGTTTGAAATAGGCAATGCCTTTGGCAAAGCCCATATTATAAATGGCCCCCTCGGACCATATGGCATCAAGATCACCGTCGCGAAACGGCAGGTCATCCATGCAGCCAGCCCATGTTCTGATACTTCCGGTCAGTCCTTTTTGTCTGGCCCTGGTGTTGAGAATGCTAAGAAACGCAGGGGACAGATCAATAGCGGTGATATCGGCGTTCAGATGTTCGGCAAGAACCAGGGCCGAGGCCCCCGTTCCACACCCAATATCGGCGATTTTTAATGTCCCCGCTCTTGCCGACAACCCTGAGAGGGTTATGGCCATTTTGGTTTGTTCCACGCCGCCGGGGCCCTGCCGCGCCTGACCCTTGTGCAGTTCGATGAGCAGATCGTGGTTCATCCCTGTCAGGGACCCCTGGCATGAGAACGGGCAAAGGCCGCATCAAGGCGCTCAAGGCTGGCTCTTACCGGATTACCAACCGAAATCCCGGTCTGATAATCAAACAACAGTCGATCCAGCACAAAGATGCGTTCCAGCAAGCGTACAGAACGCGAGATCAAATCTCTCAGATCGGCCGGCAGGTTGTTGAATTCCGGCGCCGCTGAGGCTGAACTCAAGGCATCCAACCGCAGTTTTACCCGGTCACGGGCCGCTCTTTGCATGCACACATCACCCTCGCGGGCGGCGCGCAACAACAACAGCCACGACCCCGCCTGCATAAGTCTTGTGGTCAAGCGCATGCTTTCGCTGGAATAAAGCAGTAGCGCCGAGCGCCCTAGTCGTCTGGCCTCCTGTCGTCCGGGCCCGTCAAGATAGGACGCAGCCTCTTCAATGAGGGCCATGCCGCAAGCGTAGAAATCGCCAAAGGCCGACGATGTCAGATGCCACGAGGAAAACGCTATCGGATCAGAGGTGGGTTGCTGGCAATCTACGTTCACGGAAAGACCTGACTTGACTATCAATGTTGTATTTGGAGCCCCATCGGCTGACGTAAACGCCTTACCCGGCGCAACGTGACGACACTCCGGTGCAGCCCAATAGCCATAAAGGGCCTTTGCGCGTATGCGCCACGCGCCCTTGGTATTATACTGGATCCATATGGGTTTCGCTATGCCCATTTTGCTATAGTCCATAACCGGGGTTAACTAACGCGCGCCCACTCCCACTGATCGCGCATGCGCATGATCCGCATGGCCGTGCCGGTGCCAAGCAACTGAATTCGGCGAAACGCCTTTGGCCGAACAGGCAAGATGGGAAACGTCAAACCGTTGGGATCGGCGCCTAAGGCGCGTGCGGCCAGGACCTGCCCCATGACCAGCGCCATGGCGACCCCACGCCCATTGTAGCCAAGCCCCGCCAGCAGTCCCGGGGCCGGCTCGTGTAAATGTGGCAACCTGTCGTCGGTCACCGCAATGCACCCACCCCATTTCAGGTGCCAGCTGGCGGGCCGGATCCTGGGAAAGACCCGCGCCGCGTCCCGGCAAAGCCAACCGAACCCCGCCAACGCCCCGTTTCGCCGGCGATATCCGATCCCTCCGAACACAACACGCCTGTCCGGTTCACGCCGGGCATACATAATCAGGCGTCTGGTGTCAGAGATTGTTTGCCCGCCGCGCAGGATGCACCCGATGTCCCCGTCAGACAGCGGAACCGTTGCGATCTGAATGGGATGAAGGGGCAGAATGGATTGTTGCAGGCCGGGTAACAGGGTATCGGTATATGCGTTTGTCGCCAGGATAACCGTATCGGCGCGCACACGATGCCCTGCGACGCCCATTGTCCAACACCGGTCAGCGCGCGCCAACTGTGTCACAGGCGATTGGGTATAGATGCGGGCCCCGGCCGTTTGCGCCGCCTCCGCCAGGCCGCGAACGAGCGCCAGGGGTTGCACCGCACCGCCTTTTGCGGAAAATGTCGCCGATGCATACGCCTTTGATCCGGCCAGGCGCACAACGTCCTGGGTCCCGAGAAACTGAAGGTCGGCCCCGAACCGGTTCCAGGCTCGGGCTGCTGCGCGGGCACGCTTGCGGGCTGCCGGGCTGTGATCGGCGCGCAGCCATCCGTGCTGCCGCGGGTTGCATGCAATGGCATACTTTTCAACGAGGGCAAAAAGCGCATCCGCCGATCCTAAAGAGGCTCGGGTCAAACGCTCGAAATAAACGTCCCCAAGGGTACGGCGTAGGCGCATGGGATCGCTAACAGGCAGCAGAGGATTAACCTGCCCGCCACTGCGTCCACTCGCTCCATGGCCCACCTCACCCCTGTCAAAGACCGCAACATTGCATCCTGCCTCCGCCAGATCAAGGGCCGCCCGCAGTCCGGTGAACCCCGCGCCGACAACAGCGACATCACAGGTCAGCTTTCCCGCAAGCGCCTCTCCCGGCCGGCGATCGGGGGCGGTGAGCGGCCACAAGGATTTTGGCAAAAGATCGCAAGGATCGGCAGGTGCGTGACTCACCGACATGGGCTCATCGTTGGAATTTCCCGGAGCGACGCATCACCAGGCGAATACATAATACCAATACCGCTGATATAAAGGGTGAGAAAAAGTCTCTTATCCATAGAACCGGAGTTTTACGGCTTTTCGCGTGTACGGCGCAGCTTGACCACCACATCGATGTTCTCGACCTCGTATCCCGCGGGGACTTGCGGAATATCATCAATGGCGACCCGGCAAACAGGAATGTCGATCATCTGCTGCGCATCCTGCTTATAGAAATGATGGTGGTGCGTCGTGTTGGTATCAAAATAGGACCGGCTACCATCCACAGCGATCTGCACCAATAGGCCGGCCTCGGTAAACTGATGCAGGGTATTGTAAACCGTCGCCAGGGAGACCGGCACCTCGGCCTGTTTGGCCTGCTCGAACAAATCCTCCGCGGTGACGTGCTTGTGCGCGCCTGAGAACAGCAGGTTCGCCAGAGCCAGACGCTGCCGGGTGGGGCGCAGTTTCGCAAGCCGCAGTTTTTTGGCAAGAGGGTTTGTCATTTCGTGGCTATGCTTTCGTTCGCTTTACAATTTTGGTCACCTGAGATCAGTCGAATTCACGCTCAACGTGGCCCTAACCTGGAGCGTATCAAACATTACCCATCAGGCAGTACCCATCAGGCAGCACCCATCGGGCAGCACCCATCGGGCAGTACCCATCGGGCAGCGCAACTGCATCCGAATATACAATTTGCAAGCTTAACCTGCAAACAAGCCCTGCAAACAGGCCCTAAAAGCGTAACGGCGTTCCACAGATGTGAAGGCGAGCAAAGTGCGCCGCGACATCCACAACCACCGCAGTGTCAAGGCTACAATCCGGCTCCACAATAGACATAATCTAGCAAATTTCACTATTGTGGGAAACTGTTTTGTTGTAGAGACTATTATCAAACCTGAAAAAAGTCTAAGTTTTCGAGGTGTGGCGTGCCGCAGGGGTCAATAAACGGAGCCCATGGGTCGCTTGTACTGTTGACTTTACCACAGATATGCAACAGACAGAACACGTTGGAAACGTCTGTTGGCGATTTGCAACCTGGCCTGCGGGCTTTGTTTAAACTCCCAACGCGGCTATGTTAACACGGGGCACAGGGTTATGTATTGCGGCATGGGGCATGGGGCATGGGTTCGGGGAGGCATTCATAGGGCAGGCCAAAAATAAAGGGAAAGCTCACCAGGCGATGGGTTTTGTCATCCCAACCCCTGGGGCCCCTGAGTCGCCTGCCGTGAAGGACCTGATCGCATAATGCCTAAAATCGCATAATGCCTAATAAAGGGACAACTGATATGGCTGAGCGCCGCTCCAGTTTTAGTTATGAAGACCTGATCGCTTGTGCGCAAGGACGGCTATTCGGCTCAGGCAATGCGCAATTGCCTTTGCCGCCGATGTTGATGTTTGACCGGATTTCTTCCATCAGGGACGAAGGCGGTGCCTATGAAAAGGGCCACGTGCGGGCGACATTGGCGATTAAGCCGGACCTATGGTTTTTTCCCTGTCATTTTAAGGGGGATCCGGTTATGCCTGGATGCCTGGGGCTGGACGCGCTTTGGCAGCTTCTCGGATTTTATCTGGGCTGGTTGGGAGAGCTTGGGCGTGGGCGGGCCCTGTCTGTCGGCGAGGTCAAGTTTTCCGGAATGGTTCTGCCGGAGGCCCGAGAAGTCGAATACGGGGTTGATTTAAAGCGCGTCATTCGCTCCAAACTTGTGTTGGGGATCGCCGACGGTTGGCTCAAAGTGGATGGAGAGAAAATATATAGCGCTCAAGGGTTGCGGGTCGGCCTGTTTCATGCCGAGTCTGCATGAGCGCATGAACCCATGAGCGCACGAGGCTTTGTTGCCTGTCACCGCGCCGGTGGCGTTTGTAGACGGGATCGCGATTTCGCTGTTGATCGGAGACTATCATGAAACGGGTTGTCGTAACGGGCATGGGTATCGTGTCCTCCATTGGCAACAACACCCAGGAAGTCGTCGCCAGTCTGCGCGAGGCGAAGTCCGGCATCACAACAGCCAAAGACCATGCCCGTCTGGGCTTTCGCAGCCAGGTGCACGGCGCACCGACCCTTAGCGTCGACGACATAATCGACAAGCGCTTTCTGCGCTTTATGGGCGGTGGCGCGGCCTGGAACTACATTGCCATGCGCCAGGCCATTGATGACGCGGGGCTGGAGAAAAGTGAGATCAGTCATCCGCGCACCGGTATTGTTATGGGATCAGGGGGCCCCTCAACGCGGGCCATTGTGGCCGCTGCCGATATCACCCGCGAAAAAGGCCCCAAGCGCGTCGGCCCCCTGGCTGTTCCCAAGGCCATGAGCTCGACAAATTCGGCAAACCTGGCCGTGTCTTTTGCGATCAAAGGGGTCTCCTACTCTATTTCGTCGGCATGCGCGACATCAAATCATTGCATCGGCAACGCCTATGAGCTCATCCAGCTTGGCAAACAGGACATTATGTTTGCCGGCGGGGGAGAGGAGCTCGACTGGACCCTGTCCGTCCTGTTTGATGCCATGGGCGCCATGTCATCCCAGTTCAATGAGACCCCCGCCGTGGCCAGCCGCGCCTATGACAGGAGGCGCGATGGGTTTGTCATTGCCGGGGGGGCGGGAACCCTGGTGCTGGAAGCCCTTGAGCACGCGCGCGCCCGCGGCGCCAGGATTTACGCAGAGATCGTTGGCTATGGGGCAACATCGGACGGGGACAATATGGTAGCGCCTTCCGGAGAAGGGGCTGTTCGCTGCATGCAGCAGGCCCTGGAGACCGTTCACCTGCCCATCGATTACGTCAACCCCCATGCCACCTCAACCCCCATCGGCGACATTCGTGAAATCGAAGCGCTGGGGGCGGTTTTCGGTGACAAATGCCCGCCTATTTCCGGCACCAAATCCTTGACCGGGCACTCACAGGGCGCAACAGGGGTGCAAGAGGCCATCTATTCTCTGTTGATGATGCAAAACGGTTTCATTTGCAAATCCGCGCATATTGATAAACTTGATGAGCCTTTCGTCAATTACCCCATCGTCCGTGAGCGCATTGATAATGCGAAAATCGATTGCGTTATGTCCAACTCGTTTGGCTTTGGGGGAACCAACGCGACCCTTGTGTTCCAGCGCTATTCGCAATAGGGCGTTATAGGCAAAGCGTTGTAGGCAAGGCGTTGTAAGACGTAATAAGGCGTTAGTCTCGCCGCGGCATGACGACAGGCGCAAGAGTTTTTCATGACACAGAACAATCTACAGTGCGCAACACGACTTGATGGCAAGCACGGCTTAATCATGGGGGTTGCCAACAACCATTCCATCGCCTGGGGAATTGCCAAGACCCTCGCAAGTCACGGCGCCCGGCTCGCCTTTACGCACCAGGGCAAGGCGTTTGGCAAGCGCCTGGCACCCTTGGCGGCGTCTTTGGGCGAGGACATTGTGCTGGATTGTGATGTCGAGGACGAGGCCTCGCTGGATCGGGTGTTTGCCACCCTTGACAAGGCCTGGGGACGCCTGGACTTTGTCGTTCATGCCATTGCGTTTTCCGATCGCGAGCAGCTTAAGGGGGCTTTCGCTGACACCACCCGGGACAATTTCATCAAAACCATGGTGGTCTCGTGCTTTTCCTTCACCGAGGTCTGCCGGCGGGCGGCCCCCATGATGGCGGACGGCGGCTCGCTACTCACACTGACCTATGGGGGCTCGGTGCGGGTGATGCCCAACTATAATGTCATGGGGGTTGCCAAAGCCGGCCTGGAGGCGAGCGTGCGGTATCTGGCTTCGGATTTTGGCCCGCAAGGTATCCGCGTTAATGCGATTTCCGCAGGTCCCGTGCGCACGTTGGCAGGGGCCGGTATCGCCGATGCGCGGATCATGTACAATTATCAAAAGAACCACGCCCCCTTGCGCCGGGCGGTTTCCCTTGATGACGTGGGCGGCGCGGCGCTTTATCTGATTTCCGATCTGGCCCGCGGTGTGACGGGGGAAATCCATTATGTGGACAGCGGTTATAATATTGTTTCCATGCCCACTCTGGAAACCTTGCAGATCATCGAAGCGCATAAAAACAGCAATAGCGAATAACAAACAGACAAGAGAGCAAACAGACAAGAGAAAAGCCTGCTAGCGAATTGGCAAAGGCGCGTGCGTTGCCGAAAACGCCCGACGCCCTAAGGACCCTCCTTCATTGTTTTTGCACCGCGGGTGGCGTATATTGTGCCTTATGAACGCATTTACTTTTGATACTTTGAAGTTGGCGCGGGGGCTTGAGACCGCCGGATTTCCCCACGAACAGGCGCTCAAGACGGCGGAAGTGTTCGCCGAAACCATGGGCACCGAAGTTGCTACCAAGTCCGACCTGCGCGAGCTTGAGCACCACCTGAAGGCCGATATTGCGGCGTTGCGCAAAGACACCAAGGCCGATATTGAGGCTTTGCGCAAAGACACCAAGGCCGATATTGCGGCGCTGCGCAAAGACACCAAGGCCGATATTGAGGCGTTGCGCAAAGACACCAAGGCCGATATTGAGGCGTTGCGCAAAGACACCAAGGCCGATATTGAGGCGTTGCGCACCGAGGTAACCCAACTGGAGGGGAGTCTTCGCGTGGAAATTGCTGCCACAAAGACGGAAATCGCCGCCAGCAGAACCGAAATTCTCAAATGGATGTTCGGGGGTATGCTGGGGCAGATCGCCGTTCTCGCCGCTCTCATTAAATTGCTGTAGCCGTTGCCATTGCTAAAGAGATTGCGCGTCCTGGGGCGGCGGTAACGTTCATCCCTTCATTGTTTTTGCACCCCTGATCGCGTATATTGCGCCTTATGAACGCATTTACTTTTGATACTTTGAAGTTGGCCCGGGGGCTTGAGACCGCCGGATTTCCCCACGAACAGGCGCTCAAGACGGCGGAAGTGTTCGCCGAAACCATGGGCACCGAAGTTGCTACCAAGTCCGACCTGCGCGAGCTTGAGCACCACCTGAAGGCCGATATTGCGGCGTTGCGCAAAGACACCAAGGCCGATATTGAGGCTTTGCGCAAAGACACCAAGGCCGATATTGAGGCGTTGCGCAAAGACACCAGGGCCGATATTGAGGCGTTGCGCACCGAGGTAACCCAACTGGAGGGCAGTCTTCGCGTGGAAATTGCTGCCACAAAGACGGAAATCGCCGCCAGCAGAACCGAAATTCTCAAATGGATGTTCGGGGGTATGCTGGGGCAGATCGCCGTTCTCGCCGCTCTCATTAAATTGCTGTAGCCGTTGCCATTGCTAAAGAGATTGCGCGTCCTGGGGCGGCGGTAAAGTTCACCCCTTCATTGTTTTTGCACCCCTGATTGTGTATATTGCGCCTTATGAACGCATTTACTTTTGATACTTTGAAGTTGGCCCGGGGGCTTGAGACCGCCGGATTTCCCCACGAACAGGCGCTCAAGACGGCGGAAGTGTTCGCCGAAACCATGGGCACCGAAGTTGCTACCAAGTCCGACCTGCGCGAGCTTGAGCACCACCTGAAGGCCGATATTGCGGCGTTGCGCAAAGACACCAAGGCCGATATTGAGGCTTTGCGCAAAGACACCAAGGCCGATATTGAGGCGTTGCGCACCGAGGTAACCCAACTGGAGGGGAGTCTTCGCGTGGAAATTGCTGCCACAAAGACGGAAATCGCCGCCAGCAGAACCGAAATTCTCAAATGGATGTTCGGGGGTATGCTGGGGCAGATCGCCGTTCTCGCCGCTCTCATTAAATTGCTGTAGCCGTAAATTGCTGTAGCCGTTGCCACTGCCAGAGAGGTTGCGCGTCCTGGGGCGGCCGGCGGGGCTATAGCAACATGGCTAAAGCTAACCCCATGCTGATCTAACTTCAGGCCTGCCATCTTGAGAACAACCTATTGAAAGATTACATCCAGGGTCCAGGGCCTCATTTTAGTCTTTCTCTTGATCCTAACCGGGGTTATATATAATACCAGGGGCCCCTGACAATGACTGGACAATGACTGGACAATGACTGATGGACTGGCGTCAATCAGGTGTGTTATCAAGGCAGTACCCCAGACGGCGGGTCTATAAGCCCATGCCGTGGGTATAACTGCTTAAGGAAAGCTATGGCAAAGGAAGAAATGCTTGAGTTCCCCGGGGTCGTCACGGAGTTACTGCCCAATGCGATGTTTCGGGTAAAGTTGGAAAACGATCACGAGATTGTTGCTCACACGGCAGGTCGGATGCGCAAGAATCGCATTCGGGTTCTGGCTGGCGACAAGGTCCTGGTCGAAATGACGCCCTATGACCTTAGCAAAGGGCGGATTACCTATCGCTATAAATAGCGTCTGTCTATTTTTGAGAAGCCCATGACGCAGCGGTTTCCCTTGATTTTGGCATCGGCCTCTCCGCGGCGCCTGGCGCTTTTGGAACAGGCACGAATATTTCCCGAGAACATACTCGTTAGCGGTATTGAGGAGGAGCCGCGGGCCAACGAATTGCCGCGCGCCCTGGCGCGCAGGCTGGCAACGGAAAAGGCCAAGGCGGCGCGTAAGAAAACGCAAGGGACAGCCGCTGAAAAGGCTTTTGTTCTGGCCGCCGATACGGTTGTGGCCGTTGGGCGGCGCGTTTTACCCAAAGCCGATACGATTGAGGAGGCGACCGGGTGTATGCGCTTGCTGTCGGCGCGGGCGCATCGGGTTTACACGGGATTGTGCCTGATAACGCCGGAAAACGCGCACCGGCACCGGGTCGTTGAAACACGGGTTCGTTTCAAGCGCCTGTCGCGTTCTGATATTAATGCCTATCTGGCCAGTGGCGAGTGGGTTGGCAAAGCGGGAGCCTATGCCATACAGGGTATAGCCGGTGCGTTCGTCGTTAAGTTAATCGGGTCTTACAGCAATGTGGTAGGTTTGCCGCTTTATGAGACCGTCTCATTATTGCATGGTGAGGGCTATCCGATCCACGACGCCTGGGAGAACGCGGAGGCGGAGGCGCCTCTGGTGAGGGCGTTTGATGACGCCGGATAGGGCAGCGGGCCCGCTCGCAAATAGACGTTTGCTTGTGTATCGTGCTGATAATACTGCTGGTATATACCAAGGACCCTTGCCAATGACTCATGGATTAGCGTCAGTTAAGTGTGTTATCAAGGCCCCACCCCAGTCGGCGTGTCTATAAAGCCAATACCGCTGGCATATACCAAGGGCCCTTGACAATGACTCATGGCTTAGCGTCGAAGAGTTGTGTTATCAAGGCAGTACACCAGTCGGCGTGTCTATAAAGCTAATACCGCTGGTATTACGCCCCATTGCGGTTCTCATGCGGTCCTCACGCCAATGTGAGGCTAGTTGATTTCCACCCAAGGAAAGAATGTGTTAGTTTCTCCTCAACGCATCACCTTAGGCTATGCAATTTGCAATAGGGAACACTATTCAGGAAATTCTCGCCTAAATGCGTTTACAGCGCCCTTATAGATTTTGTTACTCCGTCCGGAAGCCGTATCAAACGATACGGCTTTTGGATTCCTGGCTCCGGCTCTTATACCGGGGGTGCTGGCCTATTATACCAAGGGTCCTTAACAATGACTCATGGCTTAGCGTCAAGCAAGTATGTTATCAAGGCCGTACACCAGTCGGCGTGTATATAAAGCCAATACCGCTGGTATTAAAACATGACACGCTCCAGAAAGCCGGAGCGGGTTTGTTACTTTTTTAACAATGCCGCCGCCGCATCCTCAAGTCGCTTCCATTCTTTATAAGCCAGTTCATAAGGCTCAAAAGAAATCTTTAACTCATTTTCCTGGCAAATATCGAAAAAATCCTGACTAACTACTATCTCGCCTGTGAATTCGGCCTCAATACCAATATGTTTATCTGTAAGATCAACATACTTATCAGTATAATATGTCTTAAATCTGTAAAGATAGTGATTTTCTACATTATCATTGAAAAAATGTACCTTGCATGGTATAAAATCAACATCATCCTTTACCAAGTCACAAAGAATATCTTTTGCATGAGAGGAAAAAAGACCAGGAATCCCCATTCCATGTATAAAATCAGTTATTCTTTCCGGATACTTTAGCGTCGGTATCATCTCATCAGTATCTGATAGTCCCACGTTAATATCGACATAATTTAAAAATCTGCCATCGGAGGAATGACCAACCAAATAATCTGCCGCACGCAGCACCGCTCCACGAGACCCTGACACCCCCGCCGCGGTAAAATATTGTTTCTTAAAGGGTGTTTCAATACAATACATTGGTTTTTCGATACAATACGTTTGCATGCTCTTGTCAGTCACATCCACTGCCTCCCGATTTAAGTCTCACCCCATAATGCATCTGTATTTTGTCACCTCCCTCGACAAACAGTTCATTGTACCTGTCTTCGCTGCCGTTTCCCTGCCAGGAAAAGCGGAGCGGGTTTGTTACTTTTTTAACAATGCCGCCGCCGCATCCTCAAGTCGCTTCCATTCTTTATAAGCCAGTTCATAAGGCTCAAAAGAAATCTTTAACTCATTTTCCTGGCAAATATCGAAAAAATCCTGACTAACTACTATCTCGCCTGTGAATTCGGCCTCAATACCAATATGTTTATCTGTAAGATCAACATACTTATCAGTATAATATGTCTTAAATTTATAAAGCCAGTGATCTTCTACATCATCATTGAAAAAATGCACCTTGCATGGTATGAAATCAACATCATCCTTTACCAAGTCACAAAGAATATCTTTTGCATGAAGTGAAAAAAGACCAGGAATCCCCATTCCATGTATAAAATCAGTTATTCTTTCCGGATACTTTAGTGTTGATATCATCTCGTCAGTGTCCACTAGTCCCACGTTAATATCGACATAATTTAAAAATCTGCCATCGGAGGAATGACCAACCAAATAATCTGCCGCACGCAGCACCGCCCCATCAGACCCTATCACCCCCGCCGCGGTAAAATATTGTTTCCAAAAGGGTGTTTCAATACAATACATTGGTTTTTCGATACAATACGTTTGCATGCTCTTGTCAGTCACATCCACTGCCTCCCGATTTAAGTCTCACCCCACAATGCATTTGTATTTTTGTCACCTCCCTCGACAAACAGTTCATTGTACCCGTTTTGCTATAGAGCCTACGCCCCGGGGTGGGTTTTGCCTTTCACGAGAACCGGGCCCGGATCCCGGAAGGTCACATGCACATTCAGGCCGCCCTGAATAGGGCTTTGCGTATTATTTGATACCGCGAAAACGTCGCCGTGCGGTGTTTCGACAATATACTCCATATGGGTGCCCACATAGGTGGATTTTCGCAGCATGCCTTTGATCCCATTGTTGGCCTGGTCCTGCGATAATATGACGCGACTGGGGCGCACCGCAAAAAGGGCCTTTCCAACAGATAAGCCGCGCGCCGGCAGCTTGGCGGTGAAATCTCCAATGCGGACCCGCGCCACCCCCGCCTCAACACCCTCAATGCGGCAATCCAGCAGGTTCGCCTCGCCAATAAAATCCGCGACAAAAGAGTCCGCCGGCGCTTCATAAAGATCGCGCGGTGTTCCGCTTTGCGCAATGGTTGCATTGCGCATGACGATAATGCGATCGGAAACCGCCAACGCCTCTTCCTGATCGTGCGTAACATATACGACGGTCAGGCCGAGGTGCTGCTGAATATCACGGATTTCTTCCCTGACCTGGCGGCGCAATTTCGCATCTAGATTGGAAAGCGGCTCGTCGAAAAGCAAAACCTGCGGCTCAAGCACAAGGGCCCGGGCAACAGCCACCCGTTGTTGCTGGCCGCCGGAGAGTTCACTGGGCAGGCGGGACCCGTAACCGGCAAGCCCGACAAGCTTCAGACCCGCCTTGGCGGCCTCTTGCGCCTGCGCTTTCGACAGACCGCCGAGTTTCAGGCCATAAGCTACGTTCTCGCCCACACTCATGTGCGGAAACAGGGCGTAGGATTGAAACACCATGCTCACGTCGCGCTCGGTGGCGGGTAACTTTGTGACATCCTCATCGCCGATCAGAATGCGCCCTGAGGTTACCATTTCAAGGCCGGCGATCATACGCAAGGTCGTTGTCTTGCCACAGCCGGAGGGCCCCAACAACGTCACAAGCGTCCCCGGCGCGACGGTGAGCGAAACACTGTCAACCGCCGTCACCGTCCCTCCATAGACCTTCGTTACATTTTCAAAGACAACGGAGGCCGCCTTACCTTTATTGCGAAACTCTGCCATGACACGCTCTAACCAACCTTTCCTATTGTTGCAACCGCTGCCCCGAAATACGGCCGACAATAACGAACTGAAACAGGGCAACCACCGCAAGCATGACAAAGATCAGCGTCGTGGAATAAGCGATGGCAAGGCCATAGTCGTTGTTTTCAACCCGTCCAATAATATAACTTGTGGCCATGTCGTACTCGGCACTGACAAGAAAAATAACAGCGCTGATGGCCGTCATGGCACGAACGAAACTGTACACCATGGCGGCAAGAATTGCCGGGCGCATGAGCGGCAGGATAATGTCCTGAAACGTCCGCCAGGCGTTGGCACCCAAAGTCAGGGCCGCCTCATCAAGGCTCTTGTCCAACTGCGACATGGACGCAACGCCGGCGCGAACCCCCACCGGCATGTTGCGAAAAATAAAGCTTAGAATCAGAATAATACCGGTGCCGGTGAGTTCGAATGGCGGAACGTTAAAGGCCACAATATAGCTGACGCCAATAACGGTCCCGGGAATGGCAAAGCTCAACATTGTGCCGAACTCAAAGGCCTGTTTGCCGGTAAACTGCTGGCGAACCAGAAGATAAGCCGTAACCAGGCCTACCGCCGCCGTGAGCGGTGCCGCGGTTGCGGCAATCTGTACCGTCGTCCAGAAAGAATTCCATGCCGAACCGGTCCAGCGTATGCCGTTGTCATCCCAAACAACGGAAAAGGCGCTGATGTAGTGTTTGAAGGTCAACGTATTGTTCAACCCCCAGGTTTCCACGAACCCCCCGTAGACAATCATCGCATAGATCACCACCGTGAATGTCACCCAGGCCAGCGCCACCCCATAAACAGGCCACTTGAGACGTTTTGGCATCATGGGATGCATGCCGCCGTCTCCTTTGCCTGTTTTGGTCGTATAGGATTTGCTGCCGAGCCATCGCCGCTGTGCATAAAAGGCCCCCAGCGTAAAGGTAAGAAGCACAATCGCCAGAACAGCCGCCCGGCCCTGATCGTTCTGGGCGCCAACAATGGCAAAGAAGATTTCCGTCGAAAGCACATCGAAATTGCCGCCCAGAACAAGCGGATTGCCAAAGTCGGCCATGCTTTCGATAAACCCGAGCAGAAACGCATTGGCAAGGCCGGGGCGAATGAGCGGCAATGTAACCGTGCGAAATGTGTGCCAGCGGTCGGCCCGCAACGTCTGCGCGGCCTCTTCCATCGCCGGGCTGACCCCCTCAACAACACCGATCATCACCAGGAATGCAATCGGCGTGAACGCCAGGTTCTGCGCGATCAGTATGCCCGGCAATCCATAGACCCATCGCGTTGGCTGTACCCCAAACAGATCGGCAACAAACTGGGTAATGGCGCCCGACAGACCAAAAAGCAAAATAATCGCCAGGCCAATAACAAACGGTGGGGTAATAACCGGCAGCACGGTCAAGGCGCGTAGCAAGCGTCCGTATTTAAACCCGGAACGCGTCGCAACCAGCGCAAACACCAGGCCCAGCGCCGTGGTCGTAAACCCAACAAGAACCCCAAGAGCAAGGGAGTTCCAGGCCGCCCCGCAGTTGATATTCGCGGTAATACAGCCAAGTCCCCAGATCTTGCGATCCAGGAACTTTTCAAAGAAAATTCCGATCGAATAGAGCCCATCGTTGTCGCGCAGGGCATTCGCGAGCATGAGTAAAATGGGGAGAAAGATGAAAATCGCCACAAGGGCAACAACAAACCCGATGGCGCTGACAACAAACACATCACCATTAACGGCACCGCGCGCCGCCGCCCCATGGGTGAGCGTAAAGAGAAAACAAACGCCAACAAGCATGGCGCCGTAGCCCATGCCAAACTGACGATCAGCAAGCTCACCAAAGGCACTGTTGAGAAAGCCGAATTGCCAGCCCCGCAGGCCAATGGCAAAACCCTGTAGCAACAGATAACCCAATCCGGCAACGCCGGCGCTCAACAGGATCAGAGCAAAGACGGGATCCGTTTTTTTCCGTCCCCAGGTTACAAGGGGCAGCAACAGGAGAAAAAGCAACGGCCACAGCCACGGCTTCTTCCCCTGTATCAGATGAAACAACGCAGGCGCATAGTCCGGGTCAAACGGATAACCCTGCAGCCATCCGAAGCCCCAAAACCCGTCCTCCAGCATATACCATGGCAGGACCGCAAATCCGATCAAGCCAACGATAAGCCAGGTCAGGACGATCCGGTTTAGCCCTGCATGTGTCACGCCGATCGCATTGTCGTAATGTTGCAATGTCGCAATGTCGCAATGTCGCCTATTGCGGCAACACTTTGACTTCGTCATCCCATTTTTTCAACAGACGCTTGCGTTCCTGGGAAGAGCCGTATTTTTTGAAGTCGTAATCAATCAGTTTGATTGACGAAAGGTCCGGGGCCTTGGGCGATGTTTTCGCGCCTTTGTTTGAGGGCACCTGATAGGCCTTCACATCGAGCGCCATGGATTGCACGTCGGCGGTCAGGGCCCAATCATAGAATTTTTTGGCACTGTCCGGGTTGCGGGCGTTTTTGATGATGCTCATGGAGCCGATTTCGTATCCCGTGCCCTCGCACGGCGCGACGACCTTGATGGGAAAGCCGGATACCGCCTGTTTGACAGCATCATGCATGAACACAATACCAATGGTGTTTTCGCCGCGCGCCGCCGCCTTGATCGGTGCCGAGCCGGATTTGGTGTAGTTGTTTATGTTTTTGTGCAGGCCTTTCATGAATTCAAAGCCGTCTTCCTCACCGAAAAGCTGAACCATGGTGGCCAGGGTCGTATAGGCCGTTCCGGAGGAGTTGGGATTGGCCATCTGTACGTGACCCTTGTAGGCGGGCTTGAGCAAGTCCTTCCAGCAGGCGGGGACGGGGAGATTGTTTTTCTTCAGGATGTCTTCGTTGTACCCGTATCCGAGGCCCCCTGAGTAGATGCCGATGGTTTTGTTGTCGGCCGATTTGGCCTGGGAGATCGCCCAGTCGTTCAACTCGCCGCGCATGCTGGAGACATAGGGTTCGGTGAGGTCTTCCTCGGCGGCCTGCAAATGCGGATCACCGGTGCCTCCCCACCACACGTCGCCTTTGGGGTTGCTGGCCTCGGCTTTGATCTGCGCGAAAGTCTCACCGGAACTCTTGCGGGTCATGTTGACCTTGATGCCTGTGTCTTTTTCAAATCCGTTGGCCATCAACTGGCACCAGTCTTCCTGGGCGCTACAATATAAGGTTAGCTTGTCGGCGGCCTGCGCCGAAACGCCTGCCACCCATGTAATCGCTGCGAGCGATGCGCAGGTCAGATAGAAACGCTTCATTCCCTTGTTCTCCCTAAAACCCGTTTTCCATTTACATGACTACCGTGTGACACGGGGCCATCGTTGCTTGTTAGTTGCCGCGTTACGGCCAACCGTCAGTATTCACCATGTTGGCGACAGGCGCAAGGGGGATATCCGACCGTCTGTGCAACAGCTCGACCTCTCCATTAACGGGCATCTACCTACCCGAGAAAGGATAACGAGGGCAAAGCCCACAAACCAAAATGCGTGTAATAGCAGCGGCATTGGCTTTATGCACACGCCGTCTGGTGTACGGCCTTGATAACACACTTAACTGACGCCAATCCCTGAGTCATCGTCAGGGCTCATGATCAGCCAATACCGCTGGTATAAGTTGTTCTCAAGGTGGCCGGTCTGAAGTCAGGGTTATGGCGGCCATTGCCGCCAGCAAGGCCATATCGGGCCATTCATCTGATCATTGCTTTTTTTCGATTTCTCCAGCGCTGTCAAGGGTTTAAAAACCGCTGAAAGCGGCGCGAAGCGCCCTTGACAGCGCTGGAGAAATCGAACACCTCTCATGATCAGACGAATGGCCACCTACACCCGATGCACTTATACCAAGGGGCTTCGCGTTTGACTCTTCGCCAGCTTACAAGGCCAGCTTACAAGGCTTGCGGATCGATCCGATAGACCCTGCCGCAAAACTCGCAGGTGACGACAATATGGTCATTCTCAACCATGTCGCGGCGCTCGTCAGGGGTAAAGCGGCGCAGCATGGCCGCGATTCTGTCTTGCGAACAGCCGCAGGCGTTGCGCACCGACACGGGAGGAAACACATTAACCCCAGGCTCATGAAACAGGCGAAACAACAGTTGTGGCGCAGAAATCGCCGGGTCGGTGAGTTCGTGATCATCAAGGGTATTGGTTAGCGCGCAGGCGGTCTGCCAACCTTCATCCTCGCCCCAACCTTCATCCTCGCCCCAACCCTCGCCCTCATCCGCATCTGAACCGATACCCGGGGGCCCTTCGCTGGCATCGGGCAGATGCTGGATCAGAACACCGCCGGCGCGCCAGGATTTTTGTACCCGCGACGTTTGTTCCCCACCCGGGCGATGCAATTCCGCGACCCCGATTCGGATCAAAGTCGGGATTTGCTCGGATTGCGCGAAGTAATGGTGCGCGGCCGCCTGCAACCCGGTGCCCTCCAGCGCCACAACCCCCTGATAGCGCTGCATATCAGCGCCCTGATCGATGGTCATGGCAAGATGGCCATGGCCCAGAAGAGACGGGCGCGGCGCCTTTTCGTCCATTGCCTTTTCGACCCTTTCAGTATCAAAGCGGGCGCAGGCACGAATGTCACCCGGCGGTGTAAATTCGGCAATCAGCATGCTCACCGGACCGTCCGTCTGGCTTTGCAGGATAAAGCGCCCGTCGAATTTCAAAGATGTGCCCAGCAGCACAGACAGGGTGACCGCCTCGCTCAAATGCCGCGCCACAGGCTCCGGGTAGTCATGGGCGCGAACCAGATCATCAAGGGCCGCGCCCAGGCGCACAATGCGCCCACGCACCTGAAGGGTCTTGAGCGCAAACGCCAACACATAGTCATCCACCTGCGGCGAAGCGATCCGTTCAAGGGCCTGCGAGGTCGCCCTGGCAAGCCCCTGATCAAACGTCTCGCTCATGTTTGGCGCTCGAATTTGCCAAATCCCAGACACATGGCCAAGATTGCCTTTTGCACGTGCAAGCGGTTTTCGGCTTCGTCAAAGACGACCGACTGGGGGCCATCGATCACCGGCGCCGTGACCTCCTCACCACGATGGGCCGGCAGGCAATGCATGAAAATGGCATCAGGGGCGGCCGCTGCCATCAAACGCTCATTGACCTGATAGGCCTGCAGCAGGTTCTGTCGCCGGCTGGCCTCGTCATCCCCCATGGAGACCCACGTATCGGTCACCACGCAATCTGCCTCGTGCACGGCTTCAAAGGCATCGCTGGTCACCTGCAGGTCGACGCCCTCGCGCGCCGCCAGGTCCAGCAGGGCCTGGGATGGGGCAAGCTCCAAAGGTGACCCCACACGCAGGGAAAATCCAAACCGGGCGGCCGCCTCCACCCATGACGTTAGCATGTTATTGCTATCGCCCACCCAGGCGATGGTTTTCGCACCAATAGCGCCGCGGTGCTCTTCAAATGTCAAAATATCCGCCATGACCTGACACGGGTGGGACCGCCCCGTAAGGCCGTTAATAACGGGAACGCTGGCATGCTCTGCTATGCCCTGCAGCGTACTATGGTCCGGGGTGCGGATCATGATCGCATCCACATAGCGCGACAGAACCCGTGCGGTATCAGCAACGCTCTCGCCGCGATTGATTTGCATTTCGCTGCCCTTTAAAACAAGGGTTTCGCCGCCAAGCTGGCGCATGGCCACGTCAAACGAAACACGGGTTCGTGTCGAGGGGTGCTCGAAGATCATCGCCAGCATCTTGCCGGCAAGCACGGCATGTGGACGGTTGGCGCGTCGCTCCGTCTTGAAGGCGGCACTATGCCGTAGAATCTGGCGCAGGTCCTGTGCCGAAAAGTCGATGATATCGATAAAGTCACGCTGCCCGGGGGCTGTCATTTCACGCTCTCCGTGCCAGGGTTTGCAGAGCCACATCAATACGCCTACAGCCTTGGGCGATCACCTCGCCATCGACATTGAGCGGCGGTAACAGGCGAACCACATTGTCTCCCGCCGGCACGCATAACAGGTTCTGCGCAAAAAAAGCATCAATGGCCTCCGCTGCCGCAATTTTCATCCGCAGTCCCATCATCAGTCCGATGCCGCGCACGTCATCAACCAGCGTCGGATACGTGTCGGCGATCTGTGCCAGGCGTTGTTTAAAATGCAATCCTGCCCTTGCCACCTTATCAAGAAACGCCGGTTTTGCCAAAATATCAAGCACCGCGCTGCCCACGGCACAGGCAAGAGGATTGCCGCCGAAGGTGGAGCCGTGGGTGCCGGCGCTCATGGCCGCGGCGACCGGCGCGCTGGCAAGACAGGCCCCAAGAGGAAATCCGCCACCTATCCCCTTGGCAATTCCCATAATGTCCGGCGCGACCTTTGCATGTTCGTAAGCAAACAGTTTTCCGGTGCGTCCCATCCCGCACTGGACTTCATCAAAAATGAGCAAACAGCCCGTTTGGTCGCAAATATGGCGCAAGTCCCGCAAAAAAGCCGGTGCCATCACCTGAATACCGCTCTCCCCCTGCACCGGTTCGATCAGCACCGCCGCGGTTTCATCGGTAATGGCTGCCTCCACCGCATCCGCATGGGGGGCGACCTGGTCAAATCCATCAACCGCCGGGCCAAATCCTTCCATGTGCTTGGGGTTCTGCGCGGCCGCCAGGGTGGCCAGGGTGCGTCCATGAAAAGCCCCCTGGAACGTCACCATGCGATAGCGCTGCGGCGCGCCGGCGGTGTAATGGTAGCGCCGTGCCGTTTTGATGGCGCACTCCATGGCCTCCGCCCCGGAATTGGTTACGAAAACTTTATCGGCAAAGCTGACCGCGCACAGTTTTTTTGCAAAAACTTCCTGCTCCTCAACACGATAGAGATTGGAAATCTGCCACAGGGCCCGCGCCTGGCGCTCCAAAGCCGCAACCAGTTGCGGATGGGCGTGCCCCAGACTGTTCACCGCTATTCCCGAAGCAAAGTCCAGGTAACGCTTGTCGTCGGCTGTGAAAACCCAGGGGCCCTCGCCGCGCGCAAACGCGATATCACGCCGCGCATATGTGTCGTAGAGGGCCGTCGATGCCGGCGCACTCGCCATTGATTTTCTCCTTAAAGGTCTTATTACAGGTCTTATTACAGGTCTTAATACTGGGGGTTCGCCAGGGACTCATGCATTAGCGTCAAAGCGGTGCGTTATCAAGGCCGAATCAAGGCCGAACACTAGCGTGTCATGTTTCAATAGATTGTTCTCAAGGTGGCCACTTACACCCGATGAACTTGCCAGGGACGACCTCCTGACGTTGCACATCTAGGGCATGTCTATAAACGCCGGCGCGGCTGCGCCTGGCCAATTTGTTCCCGAGCCCCCTTTTTTTATCGGGTATAATACCAAGGGTCCTTAACAATGACTCATGGCTTAGCGTCGAAGAGGTGTGTTATCAAGGCAGTACACCAGTCGGCGTGTATATAAAGCCAATACCGCTGGTATAATAAACTATCTGTCTGTATGTAGGATACATATTGAGCCATTTTGGGTGAGCGCCAAGATATGACGCGCTCCAGGTCGATGACCCCACTCCAAAGGGTTGCCAAATGATCAAAGCGATGACGCTCCGCATCCGCCGGCAGGCTTTATGCAACCGGTTTCCCGCCCCGGAAGTCCGCATGCCTGCGGGTCCTGCGCCCTGGCACGCGAGCGCCGCTGCCAGCCCCGATAATCCCGATGACTTGGACGATCTTAACGGCGGCGATGATGCGGATCAGCAGGTTGTCACCAAAGCCCGCACCAGGACAAAAAAACCTAATCTTTATCGTGTTCTGTTATTGAACGATGATTATACGCCGATGGAGTTTGTGGTGCACGTGCTGGAGCGGTTTTTTAACAAGGATCGAGCCACCGCGACCCAGATCATGTTGCACGTTCATCAGCGCGGCATAGGCGTGTGTGGGGTGTATACATACGAGGTGGCAGAGGCAAAAGTCACGCAGGTTCTGGAGTTCTCGCGGCAAAACCAGCAGCCCCTTCAGTGTGTGATGGAAAAAACGTAAAGGTCAGGACGCTGGCGCGTTTGGCTTGGGGGTGACTCGTGATGCCGTAAAACCCTTTGGTTTTTGCAAGGGGTTTTGTTATGATTGTCCTGTGATTGGGCTTTGCGGAACGTTTGCGGTGTCAGGGAGGAGTTTATGCGCTGGCATCGCTGCATTTATCCACGTCAGGCCGGGTTTATCCGGTAAACGAGAGGTTTGGTTCACGTGCCTTCTTTTTCTCGCAATCTCGAACATGCGCTGCATCAGGCTTTGGCCCATGCGAATGATCGTTCGCAGGAGTTTGCGACCCTTGAGCACCTGTTGTTGGCCCTGATTGACGACAACGATGCGGCGGCTGTCATGCGCGCCTGCAACGTCGACCTGGAAGATTTGCGTCAGGGATTGATCACCTATATTGACGATGATTTAACGGCGCTGGTGATGGAGGAATTTGAGGAATCAAAACCCACGGCGGCATTTCAGCGGGTTATCCAGCGGGCCGTCATTCATGTGCAGTCCTCGGGTCGCGAGGAAGTCACCGGCGCCAATGTGCTGGTGGCGATTTTTGCCGAGCGGGAAAGCCATGCGGCGTACTTTCTGCAACTGCAGGAGATGACGCGCTTTGATGCGGTTAATTACATCAGTCACGGAATCGCCAAGCGCGGCGGCAATTCCGAGGCGCGTACCATTCGCGGCGTCGACGAGGATGCAACCCTGGAAGGCGAGGCCGGGGACCGCGGTAAAAGCAGCGCCCTTAAGAAATTCTGCATCAACCTTAATGAAAAAGCCAGCGCCGGCAAGATAGACCCTCTCATCGGGCGTCAGGAAGAGCTGAACCGTACCGTTCAGGTTCTCTGTCGGCGCCAGAAAAACAATCCTCTCTATGTCGGCGACCCCGGCGTGGGGAAAACCGCCATGGCGGAAGGATTGGCGCATCGCATTGTTCATGGCGATGTCCCTGAGGTCCTGAGCGAGGCGACGGTATTTGCTCTCGACATGGGCGCTTTATTGGCAGGCACCCGATATCGCGGTGATTTCGAGGAACGGCTGAAGGCGGTCGTGCGGGAAATCGAAACCCATGACAATGCGATCATGTTTATTGACGAAATTCATACCGTGATTGGCGCCGGCGCGACATCAGGGGGCGCCATGGACGCCTCCAACCTGCTCAAGCCCGCCCTGGCCGCCGGGACGATCCGGTGCATCGGCTCCACCACATACAAGGAGTATCGCCAATTCTTCGAGAAGGACCGCGCCCTGTTGCGCCGTTTTCAAAAGATCGACATTCGTGAGCCAAGCCTGCAAGAGGCGATCGACATCCTGAAAGGGCTGAAACCCTATTACGAGGAACACCACCAGGTACGCTATACCAATCATGCCATAAGGTCTGCCGTTGAGTTGTCCGCCAAGCATATTCACGATCGCAAACTTCCCGACAAGGCCATCGACGTTATTGACGAAACCGGGGCCTCGCAGCAATTGCTGCCGGCATCGCGGCGCAAGAAAACCATCGGCGTCAAGGATGTCGAAATGACTATCGCGACCATGGCGCGCATTCCCCCCAAATCCGTCTCGCGCAACGATGCGGAGGTGCTGAGTGGCCTGGCTATTAATCTCAAACGGGTGGTCTATGGCCAGGACGAGGCCATCGAAGCCCTAAGCAGTGCCATAAAACTGGCCCGGGCGGGACTGCGCGAGCCGGAAAAACCCATTGGTGCCTACCTGTTCTCAGGTCCCACCGGGGTTGGTAAAACCGAAGTCGCGCGCCAGTTGTCCAGCCATTTGGGACTGGAGTTGCTCCGCTTTGACATGTCGGAATATATGGAGCGCCATACGGTTTCGCGCCTCATCGGTGCCCCGCCCGGCTATGTGGGCTTTGACCAGGGCGGTCTTTTGACCGATGGGGTTGATCAGCACCCGCATTGCGTTGTCCTTCTTGATGAAATAGAAAAGGCCCATCCGGACCTGTTCAATATTCTTTTGCAGATCATGGACCACGGCAGACTCACCGACCACAACGGTAAGCAGATCAATTTCCGCAATGTTATTTTGATTATGACCACCAACGCCGGGGCGGCGGAATTGGCCAGGACGCCTATCGGGTTTAACAGAACGACCGTTAAGGGGGACGACGAGGAAGCGATCAATCGCATGTTCTCGCCGGAATTTCGCAATCGCCTTGATGCGATTATCGGGTTCTCCAGCCTGGCGCCGGAAATTGTCCGCAAGGTGGTTACCAAGTTTATCATGCAACTTGAGGCACAGTTGGGCGATCGCGGCGTCACCTTTGAGGTCTCTAACGCAGCCGCCGATTGGCTGGCGAAAAAGGGATACGACGAAAAGATGGGCGCCAGGCCCCTGGCCCGGGTTATCCAGGAACATATCAAAAAGCCTCTGGCGGATGAAGTTCTGTTCGGCGAGCTGAAAAAGGGGGGAACCGTTTATGTCACCCTTGTTGATGACGATGCGGCTCCTGGCGGTTCGCGCCTGCATTTGCGTGCGCTTGCGGACAAACCTTTGCTGGCGCCGCGTGCGGGAAAAGGCAGTGTTCCTGAAGTCGACAGCAGGGCCCCGTCGGCCAACAAACCGAAACAAAAACGAAAACAAAAACAAAAACCTCCGGCCTCCGAGACGGCGTGAACCGATAGGCTTTGCCATAGCTCCCGGGTTTTCACCGCGCCCAGAAGCTTGGCAAAAACAGCACCAGCACCGTAAAGACTTCCAAACGGCCCACAAGCATCCCCGCAGTGAGTAGCCATTTCGACACATCGGGCAACGCATGAAAGGTCCCCGCCGGACCGATAATCGTGCCCAGTCCCGGCCCCACATTGCAGATCGCCGTTGCCGCTCCCGAGATGGCCGTCAAACTGTCCAGGCCGCTCATGGCCAGCAAAACCGCAAGGACCCCGAAGATCACCACATAGAGAAAGAAAAAGTTCATCACCGAGACCGACACACTGTCGTCGATGGGTCGGCCGTTAAAGCGTTTGACAAAAATACCGCTGGGATAAACAAGCTGGTTGATGTGCTGGCGAATGTTCTCGAACAACACCTGATAGCGGAAAATTTTGATACTGCATGCGGTTGAGCCGGCACAGCCGCCGATAAACATCATAATAAGAAAAAAGCCGATGGCGAACGGCCCCCAGGCGTTGTAGTCGGTACTGGCGTAGCCGGTGCCGGTCATAATGGATGTGACGTTAAAGGCCGCGTGACGCAGCGCCATGGTGCCGGTAAGGGTGCCGCTGGCCACCACATAGAACCACATAATGAAAATCAGCGCCCCAAGAACAATAAAGAACACCCGTACCTGGGAATCGCGCCACAACTCCCCCGGGCGCCCCTGTACCGCCTTGTAGTAAAGAATAAACGGCAGGCTGCCGATGATCATAAAGGCAATGCTGACGGTATCAATGGCGGCACTGTTGTAGCTGCCGATGGATGCGTTTTTTGACGAAAACCCCCCGGTCGCGACCGTGGTCATGGCGTGATAGACCGCATCCATAAACGTCATGCCCGCCGCCGCATAGGCGATGCCACCGGCCAGCGTCGCGATCAGGTAAACGCTGGTAAGAGCCCCGGAAATTTGCGTGGCCCGGGGCAATATCTTATCGGCCGTGTCAAAGGCTTCCGCCCGGAACAGCTGCATGCCGCCGATCTGCAACATGGGCAGAACCGCCACCGCCATGACGATGATTCCCAGCCCACCCAGCCATTGCAACATGGCGCGCCACAGCAGAACGCCGGTGGAGGCCTGCTCCAGATCGGCAATAACCGTCGCGCCGGTGGTGGTCAGGCCGGACATGGACTCAAAAAATGCATCCGTATAGGTCAAGCCAATCGAAGACCAATAAAGCGGTAACGCCCCGAACGCCACCCCGACGATCCACACCAGCGCCGTCATTACAAACGCCTGGCGCAGGCTGAGGCCCATTTGCCCGCCCCGTGCAGTCAGCCAAAGCCCTAACCCCACCAGCAATGTCACCGCACTGGCGCGTGCGAACACACGCCACTCCTCACCGCCGCTCGCCAGATCGGCAATCGCCGGTAATATCATAGCCGCGCCGATAACGGCAATAATGGCCCCAAGAACGAGCAGGACAGGGCGAAGCTGGGTCATTGGGTCATAATGTGTGAACGCCAGGGTAGAGCGTGATTGTCGCAAGGTCATGAGAATTTGATGCCCTGCATTTGCGCGGTTTGCTGCCCCCAGTCTATCAAATATGGGCAAGCGCCGTCGACAGGTCGTTTTGCAAATCATCAACATGCTCAAGCCCCACCGACAAGCGCACCAACGTGTCCGCAATGCCCTGTTCGGTACGCTGCGCTTCATCAAGGCGCTGATGCGTGGTGGTGCTTGGATGCGTAACAAGGCTTTTGGCATCGCCGAGGTTATTGGAAATGGAGATGATCTGCAAGGCATTGAGCACACGAAAGCAGGCCTGTTTGTCGCCGTTGATTTCAAACGACAGCAGGGTTCCGCCGTTGCGCATCTGTTTTTGTGCAAGGGCGGCCTGGGGATGATCGCTGCGGCCTGGGTAGTAAACCCGGCGCACCGCGGGATGCTCGGCAAGAAAATCCGCAAGATGGCGCGCGCTGACCACTTGTTGGCGCACCCGCACACACAGGGTCTCCAACCCTTTAAGCATCACCCAGGCATTAAAGGGGCTGATTGCGGGCCCGGTTTGGCGCAGGAAATCGTGCACATATTCATCAATATAAGGCTGCGAGGCAAGAATGATCCCCCCCAGACAGCGTCCCTGGCCATCAATATGCTTGGTAGCCGAATAGACCACGGCATCGGCGCCAAGCTCAAGGGGCTGTTGCCCCAGGGGTGTTGCAAACACATTATCGACAATCAACGAAGCCCCGTTGGCATGGGCGATGTCGGCCACCGCTGCGATATCGATCACATCAAGGCGAGGGTTGGTGGGAGATTCAAGAAAACAGACGCTCGTATTGGGGCGCATGGCCTGCGCCCAGGCGGTCAGATCACAGCCATCGATCAGGGTAAAATCAATGCCAAACCGCGGCGCCAGGTCCTCGATAATATAGCGGCATGACGCAAACAGGGCTTTGGGCGCGACAATATGCTCACCGGCGCTGGCGCGCCCGAGAATGGCCGCCGTGACCGCCGCCATGCCAGAGCCGGTGGCGCGCGCATCCTCGGCCCCCTCCAGCGCTGCCATACGCGCTTCGAACATGCGGGTCGTCGGGTTGGAAAATCGCGAATAGATAAATCCGTCGATCTCGCCCTTGAACCGCGCCTCCGCCTGCTCGGCGGTGTCGTAGATAAACCCTTGCGTTAAAAACAGGCTTTCACTATTTTCGTTAAAAGCACTGCGCAACGCTCCTGCGTGCACAAGTGCCGTTTCCGGTTTTACCCTGTCTGACATCGTCGATCCTCGTTTGCTGATCTATAGCAGAATGCGTTTAGATCAGCTTGGCGTTAGTTGTACCCATTTTGCCATAGAGACAAAAAAACCCGGTCGCGCGGTGCGGTCCGGGTGCCTCCCGGCCTTTTAGCAACTTGTTTTACGTGGCTGCAAGCCGACCGGCTCAAATGACCACGGGTTCCACCAAAGGCATGTTTCCATGCAACTTATCCAAAGGTTATACAATCCCGGGCTTGGCGTCAACACGGCTATAGGGTAGTCACGGGCCACAGGTCACAGGTCAACACGTCAAAAGCCAACACGTCAAAAGCCAACACGTCAAAAGTCAAAAGCCAAAAAGTCAAAAGCCAGACCATTATGACATCATTGCAGGGAATTTTACCGTCACAGACGATCAGAGCGCTGGTCGATCAGGGGGTGATCGCGGCCGCTGCGCCTGTTGCCGATGATCAAATACAGCCAGCGAGTTTGGATTTGCGCCTTGGGTCCGTGGCGCACCGGGTGCGCGCCAGCTTCCTGCCCGGCCCTGATGCCGCGGTGGCCGCCCGTCTGGAGTCTTTGACCCTGCACAGGATTGACCTCAGCCAGGGCGCGGTGCTGGAGACGGGGTGTGTTTATATTGTTCCCTTGCAGGAAACTCTGCGCTTGCCGCCAGACATTGCCGGGGCCGCCAATCCGAAAAGCTCAACCGGGCGTCTTGATGTTTTTACCCGGGTGATCACCGATCGCGCGCGCACCTTCGACAACATTGCCCCGGGATATCGCGGGCAACTCTATCTGGAAATCAGTCCGCGTACATTTTCGGTTCTGGTGCGTGCGGGCACGCGGCTATCGCAACTGCGCTTTCGCCGCGGGTCGGCAGAGCTTGACGACGGCGACCTGGCTGCCCTTCATGTCAGGGAGGCGCTTGTGGATACAGCAGAGCCCGTCTTTGCCGGCGGCCTGTGCCTGAGCGTTGACCTGAACGGGACGGACAACAACCACCTTATTGGCTATCGCGCCCGCCGCCACGCCGATCTTATCGACATGGACAAGCGCCAGGGGTATCCTGTTGACGCTTTCTGGGAGCCTATTGACCGCGACGCGCTGATGCTCGCAAAGGAAAAAGGGCGTCTCATTCTTGATCCGAATGAGTTTTACATTCTGGTCTCTGCCGAAGCGGTCCATGTGCCTCCCGGTTACGCCGCTGAGATGGTTCCGTTTGATCCCCTGATGGGGGAGTTTCGTGTGCATTACGCGGGATTTTTTGATCCCGGCTTTGGCCACCGGCAAAGCGGCGGCGCCGGTAGCCGCGCCGTATTGGAGGTGCGCAGCCACGAGGTTCCCTTTATTATTGAGCACGGCCAGATCGTCGGCCGTCTGGTTTACGAGGCCCTGACTGAGGTGCCTGCTAGGCTTTATGGGGAGCTGGGTTCCCACTATCAGGCTCAGGGCTTGAAGTTGTCCAAGCACTTTCGCGACCGCTAGAGCGTGACAGGTCTGAAGTCAGGGTTATTGCGGCCATTGCCGCCAGGAAGGCCATATCGGGCCATTCATCTGATCATTGCTTTTTTTCGATTTCTCCCGCGCTGTCAAGGGTTTAAGAACCGCTGAAAGCGGCGCGAAGCGCCCTTGACAGCGCGGGAGAAATCGAACATCTCTCATGATCAGACGAATGGCCACCTGCACCCGATGGATTTACCAGGGACAACCTGTTGAGATTACACAGATAGAGCGTGCCTGTGACCCACGATGAACCCTTGATTTTCGACGGGCACAACGACGTTCTGTCAAAGCATATTCGTGTCGGCGCTGACGCCGCTGTAACCGGGTTTATCAAGGGGCTTGACGGACATCTTGATGCGCCAAAGGCGCGCGCCGGCGGCTTTGGCGGGGGGCTGTTTGCCATCTATGTGTCCTCCGGTGCCGGCCTGGATGGCGACTTGGAGGCGATGACCCAACTGCAGTATGACCTGCCCCTTGCCGCCGAAGTGCCTTGCGCCGAGGCCCTTGCCCAGGCTCTGGCGCAGGCGGCGTTTTTGCACCGCCTTGAGGCCCAGTCGATTTTGACGATCTGCACCGGTGTGCAGGCCATTCGCAACTGTTTCAGGGAAAACCGGCTGGCCGCGGTCATGCATATGGAGGGCGCCGAGGCCATTGATCGTGAGTTTTACAATCTGGATGTGCTTTATCGCGCCGGATTGCGCGCCCTTGGCCTGGTGTGGAGTCGGCCCAACATCTTTGGCCACGGGGTTCCGTTTTGCTTTCCCGGCTCCCCCGATACCGGTCCAGGCCTGACGCGCGATGGTATTCGCCTGGTCAAGCGCTGCAATGCCCTTGGCATCATGATCGACCTTTCCCATCTCAACGAGGCCGGTTTTTTTGATGTTGCCAGGCACAGCACCCGGCCTCTCGTGGCCTCGCACTCGAACAGCCATGCCATTACGCCGCATTCGCGCAATCTTAAAGACACCCAGCTTGCCGCCATTGGCGAAAGTCATGGCCTTGTCGGGTTGAACCTGGCAACGGCCATGTTGCGCGATGACGGGCGCATGGTCAGTCATGTGCCTCTGTCGCAGATCATGCGCCATCTTGATCATCTCATTGCCCATGTTGGGGAGGATGGTGTTGGTCTGGGTTCAGACTTTGATGGGGCGATCGTTCCTGACGACATTTCGGATGCCGCGGGTTTGACCGGCCTGCGTGCGGGCCTGCGCGCCCATGGCTATGACGAGCCGCTTATTAAAAAACTGGCGCATGAGAACTGGCTGCGGGTATTGGAGGCCACTTGGCGCGGGTGATACCGGCGGTATGGGCTTTATACCAGCGGTATTGGCTTTATGGACACGCCGACTGGTGTACTGCCTTGATAATATACTGACTTGACGCCAAGCCATGAGTCATTGTTAAAGACCCTTGGTATTACAGGTTTTCAGCCAACATCTCGTGTTCACGCACTTCAATGAGGGTGGGGACCGGGCGCGTCGATGCGGCGCGCAGTGCGGCTTGCAAGCCCACCAAATCCCCGACCCGCGTGCCGTGACAGCCGTAGCTTTCGGCCAGTTTCATAAAGTCCGGCTGGTGCGGATCGCACGCCATGGGCTCCAGTCCGGCATCACGAAAATTCTGCGCGATCATGTCATAGCCGTTGTTGTTCCACACAATAATGGCGATGGGCAACTGCGCCTGCACCGCCGTTGCCAGTTCGTTCAGTGTAAACTGAATACCCCCGTCCCCCAGCACGGCGATAACCGGACGCTCAGGGCTGGCCAACTTGGCCCCGAGCGCCGCAGGCAGAGCGTATCCAAGGGTTCCGTAACCGGTGCTCGCGCAAAAAAAGCTGCGCGGCGTTGGCGGGTGGTATTGTGCGGCGGCGAAATACGCCGGCAAAGTCGAATCGCCAATCAAAATCCCGTTGCGAAGGCTCGCCGCAAGGGTATGCAAAAACCCCTGATATCCGCAATGATGGTTTTTGCCTGCCGCCTGGTTTGTCTGCGCGGCCCGCTTCGCCCCGTCCCCTGGCTTTTTCTTAGGCGCAATAAGAGGCAGAAGATCCGCAACAGCGCTGCCACTATCGGCACAAATAGGCAGATCAGCACGCACATTGCGGGCCAGTTGTGCGGCCTCAATGTCAATGCGGATCAGCTTGGCCTCCCCAAGATCAAACCGGCCTGAGAGGAAAAAATCATAGTCCGTCTCGCCAAACTCGGTTCCGATTGCCACAATTACATCGGCATCGCGATAAAGGTCACGAACCGCGTCGAAAGAGGGACTGGTGGCAATATAAAGCGGGTGATCGGGGGGAAGAATGCCCCTGGCATTGTGTGTCGCTGTGACCGGTGCGTCCAGGCGTTCGGCCAGCTGCCGGACCGCTGCCGCCGCCTCCACCGCGCCGCCACCAAGGGCCATGACCGGGCGCATGGCGGCGTTCAGCAAGTGTGCAGCCTCATGCAGCCTGTGGCGATCCGCGGCGGGTCGACTGGCCAGCGGCCAGGTCTCAACAGGGCAATGGGACGCATCGGCGGTTATAACATCCTGGGGTATCGTCAGATGCACAGGTCCAGGACGCGCAGCCTGCATAATCGAAAAGGCACGCGCCAGGAGCCGCGGCAAGTCATCAGGGCGCAAAACCGTATGCGCCCAGCGGCTGCATTGTGCCATGGCGCCGGACAGATTGTTGGTTTCGTGTAGCCGCCCCTCCCCAAGTCCGTGTTGATAGCTGGCATTGTCGGCGGAAATCACCAACATCGGCACACTATCCGCAAGCGCCTGGCCCATGGCCGTGGCGATGTTCAGCCCCCCGGGGCCGGAAATGGTCAGGCACGCGGCGGGACGGCCCGAAACCCGCGCATAGCCGTCGGCCATAAACCCCGCGCCCTGCTCATGGCGCGGGGCCATATGGCGAATGGTGGTTTGTGGCAATCCGCGGTAAAGTTCGATCGTATGGGTGCCGGGAATGCCAAAGGCGGTATCGATGCCATAGGCCTCCAGCAAGGCCATTAGATATTCACCGCAAGTGGCCATATTGCCAATCTCCAACGGGGTTATAAAGAACCCCAGTTATGGATTAGAGCATCGGGCGCTTAATTTGCAACAATAACCCCAGTTATGGATAAGGACCTTTTTCTCATGCTTTATACCAAGGGTCTTTAACAATGACTCATGGCTTAGCGTCAAGCAAGTATGTTATCAAGGCCGTACACCAGTCGGCGTGTATATAAAGCCAATACCGCTGGTATTATCTGTTCATTCTCACGCAAAGGCGGTTCCAGCCATTTATCTGATCATGAGCCCTAACCGGCGGCTGCTGTGTGTCAAGGGTTCAACAACCGCCAAAGGCGGCGCGTGAGCAGCCCTTGACACACAGCCAAGCCGCCGGAGACAAGCAATGAACAGATAAATGGCTTCGCGAGGCTGAAAAAGGATAATAAGAGCAATGCCCAAGGCCCCTTTCTCGTCTTTCTCTTGATCCTAACCGGGGTTATTGTTGCAAATTAAACGCCCGACGCTCTAAGGGGCTTTTTCTCAGCTTTCCCCGCCCGCGTCGGCCTTCGCGGCTTTGGCTTCTTCTTCCCTGGCTTTGCGATCTTCCTCCCGCTCGGTTCTCTTGCGCCCCCATTGCGCTTTTTGCGGATTGTTGCGCGGCTCGCGCTTTAAAATCTCGGCGGCATCAAGAAAACGATGCACCCGATCCGTAGGACGCGCGCCATTTTTGAGCCAATAACGTACCCGCTCCGCGTTCATGGTTACGCGCTGTTCGTGGTCTTTGGGCAAAAGCGGGTTAAAGGTGCCCAATTTTTCAATAAAGCGGCCATCGCGCGGGGCGCGCACGTCGGCGACCACAATGCGATAAAAGGGACGTTTTTTCGAGCCCCCGCGCGCCAGTCTGATTTTCAGTGCCATGGATCGTTTCCTTTCGGTTCCGGTTCTGTCGATTGTCAATGCGGTCTTATTTTCTACGTTTGCGCTTGCGTTTGCCGGGGCCGCGCGTGGTGCCGGGCAGGGGCCCAAGGCCTGGCATTCCCGGCATTCCTGGCAGACCTGGCATTCCTGGCATTCCTGGCATTCCTGGCATTCCTTGCATTCCCGACAAGAGATCGCTCCCCTGTCCCAGGGCGGTCGGATCGGGCAAGCCTGCGGCTTTGATTTGTTCCCGCATTTGCGGCGTCATGTCCGGCGCGCCTCCTCCCAAAAGCCCCCCCAGCATGCCTTTCTTTCCCCCCATTTTTTTCATCATGCCGCTCATTTGCCGATGCATTTTCAAGAGCTTGTTGATTTCCTGCACCGATGTGCCGGAGCCTTTGGCAACGCGGCGTTTGCGCGAGGCGTTAAGGAGCTTCGGATTGCGCCGCTCCGCCCCGGTCATTGACGAAATCATGGCGATCTGGCGATTGAAAATACCGTCATCCATCGCCGCCGCATCAAGTTGCTTCTTGACTTTTGCAATCCCCGGCAGCAATCCCATCAGGGATCTCATGCCCCCCATTTTTTTCATTTGCCGTAACTGGTCAGCCAGATCCTCGAGATCGAAAATGCCTTTTTGCATTTTCCGCGCCATGGCGGTCGCTTTTTCCGCCTCGATGGTCTCTGTGGCCTTTTCCACCAGGGAGACAATGTCCCCCATACCGAGGATACGGTTGGCAATTCGCTCGGGATGAAAGTCCTGCAGCGCATCAAGCTTTTCACCGGTGCCCATCAGTTTTATGGGTTTGCCGGTAACCGCGCGCATGGAAAGCGCCGCCCCGCCGCGTCCGTCGCCGTCGATGCGGGTGAGGACAATACCCGTTACGCCCACGGCGGCGTCGAAACTTTTCGCCAGATTGACCGCATCCTGACCGGTAAGGGCATCGGCGACCAACAGGACCTCCTGCGGGTTGGTCACGGCGCGGATATTGCGAACCTCCGCCATCAACGTATCGTCAAGGGTAATCCGGCCGGCGGTATCCAGCAGCACCACATCGTAGCCGCCAAGTTTGCCTGCCTGCATGGCCCGGCGCGCAATATGCACCGGCAACTGATTGTCGACAATGGGAAGGGTGGCAACATGGATTTGCTCGCCGAGCACACGCAATTGCTCCTGTGCCGCGGGACGGCGCGTATCGAGAGACGCCATGAGGACTTTTTTCTTGTCGCGCTCATGCAGTCTGCGGGCAAGTTTGGCGCTTGTGGTGGTCTTGCCCGAGCCTTGCAGGCCAACCATGAGAACAGCAACAGGAGGCGCGGCATGCAGGTTGATCGGTGCCGCATCGGCGCCCAACATGCTCACCAGTTCATCATAGACGATCTTGATCACCTGCTGGCCCGGGGTGACCGACTTGATGACCGCCGCGCCTTTTGCCTTTTCGCCGACGGTATCAATAAAGCCACGGGCGACATCGAGGGCCACATCGGCCTCCAGTAGGGCCCGGCGCACCTCGCGCATGGCGGCGGAAATGTCTTTTTCTGATAGCGCGCCACGACCGGTCAACCCGTCGAAGATCGCGCCTAAACGTCCAGAAAGTGAATCGAACATAATGTGCCCTCAACCGATATCCAACGCCGTCGCGGACATAATTTAGACAACCGCCATTCCACCCGTGGGCGAACCTTCGCTGACGGGTGGTGACCTCCGGTATTGTCAACAAGGGACCGGTCGGCGGGTCGTTGGTAACAAGCCGTTTTGAATGCGTGGCAATGTAGTCGGTTTATCCGCAAAAGTCAACGCGCGTGCCAGCAAACGCCCGTTCTATAAAGACTTGCGAAAAAACACCCGATGAAACCCTTCCTGCACGGCGCGATGGGTCTCAACATAGCCAAGATGGGAGTAATATTGCAGGTTTTCGGTCATCTTTTCGTTTGTATAGAGCTCAATAGCGTGCAGTTTCTGCCAACGCGCCATTTGCTCCACGTGATCGATTAATTGTCTACCAAAACCGTACCCATGATGGGAAGGAGACACGGCAACGTTCTCAAGATGCATAGCGCCACCATAGGGATAAAAGACAACAAAACCAATCACACATCCATCCTCAAGTAATACTGAAACTGCCCCCCTGGCAATAAGAGCTGCAAAATCGGCCACCATGGGCGCCGGTTTTCTACCCATGCGCGTTACAAAGGGCGCATAGGCGTTGTTGGCAATGCATTGAATAGCGCTCAGGTCACCACCTGCGGCGTCACGAATATAAGCCATATGAAAACCTGCCAAACCTGCCAAACCTGCCAAACAGCCATTCCCTTCGGCTTGGCACCTTATAGCAAAATGCGTTTAGCTTTACCCATTTTGCTATAAGCATTTTTTATCATGCTTTATCGTCTCCAACATTTGCACTTGCTAACCACGGGCTTGCATGCAAGTGTTGATCTGACACAACCAGGCGCCGCGCATTTTTCACACGGCGGATATTAACAGTTCATGCGGAGGCCCTAATGGCAACAAATGATACCTGCTGTACGATTGTTCCCTATTGGAAAATCCAACCCGGTAAGTTGGAAGACTTCAAGGCCGGCTGCGAAAAGTTCGTTGAGCGCACCCGCACAGAGGAGAAATGCCTCTATTACGGCTTTTCCTTCAATGGCGACGAGGCGTTCACCCGCGAAGGCTATGAGGACGCCGAGGGCGTGCTGGCACATCTTGAGAATGTTGGCGATCTGATTGAGGAGGCGCTGAAGATTTCATCCCTTGCCCGCCTTGAGGTCCATGGCCCGGCGCAGGAACTGGAAAAACTTCGCGATCCCCTGAAAGCCCTTAATCCGACCTACTTCACCCTCGAATACGGCTTTCGGCGTTAGCGGCTTGCGCGGCGCCCGCGGCGCGTGTTGCCGCGATCCGGCCAGACACCGGGATCAGCATGGATTGCGCTTTGCCCCTGGCAAAATGGGTAAAGCGAACCCATGCTGATCTAGATGTGTAATTTCAACAGGCTATCCCTGGCAGGTTCATCGGGTGTAGGTGGCCATTCGTCTGATCATGAGAGGTGTTCGATTTCTCCAACGCTGTCAAGGGCGCTTCGCGCCGCTTTCAGCGGTTTCTAAACCCTTGACAGCGTTGGAGAAATCGAAAAAAAGCAATGATCAGATGAATGACCTGATATGGCCTTGCTGGCGGCAATGGCCGCAATAGCCCAGACTTCAGACCTGCCACCTTGAGAACAACTTATTGAAAGATTACACCTAGACTACAGGTGGAAACGTCTATTAGCGACCTGGCCAGCCCGCCAATAGACATGACACACTCCAGGACCTGTTGCCTGCAAAGGGTGATTATGAAAACCGATTTTGATGTCGTGATTGCGGGCGGAGGTTATGTGGGACTGTCTCTTGCCGTGGCTTTGGCCAGCGCGCAAGGGGCGCCGCACGTGGCGCTGGTGGATGCGGCGCCCGTCCCACCAGCACCCGTCACACCAGCAAACGACACCCGCGCCTTTGCCATTACCCCTGCGGGGCGGCGCCTGTTGCAGACCCTTGAAGTCTGGCCACCTCTGGCAGATGGCGCCCAGCCTGTCCTTGACATGATCGTTACCGATAGCCGCCTTGAGGACAGGGTCCGGCCCGTGTTTCTCACCTTTTCGCAAAAGGACAGCGCCGCAGGCGAACCCCTGGCCCACATGGTTATGAATTCCGCCCTGCTTACGGCATTGCGGCAAAGGGCTGTGGATTGCGGTGTCACGATCCTGGCTGCCAACGCCGTCGATGATTTCAACACAGACGAGGACGCCTATATCTCCATTCGCTTGCGCGAAGGGGGTACACTGGCTGCGCGTTTGTTGGTGGCCGCGGACGGGGTGCGCTCAAGGCTGCGGGCTTTTGCTGGTATTCGCACCTTCAAAAAACAATATGGCCAGAGCGGTATTGTCACAACTGTTGCCCATGAACGTCCCCACCGGGGCCGTGCCGAGGAGCATTTTCTTCCCGCCGGGCCCTTTGCAATCCTGCCCCTTCGAGGCAATCGCTCATCCTTGGTGTGGACGGAGACCCATGCTGTTGCCGAGCGGCTGGTGGGGGAAGAGGATTTTGTTTTTCTAAGCGAGCTTGAGCGACGCTTTGGGCATCACCTGGGGGCGCTTTCGCTCGTCGGGCGGCGCCATGCCTACCCTTTGAATCTGGTTTTGGCCCGTGATTTCGTACGTCCGCGCTTTGCATTGATTGGCGATGCCGCGCACGGGATTCATCCGATCGCCGGCCAGGGGCTGAATTTGGGATTTAAGGATGTGGCAGCTCTCACCGAGACCCTCATTGATGCCCATCGCCTTGGCCTTGATCTGGGTGCCATAGACGTGCTGCGCCGTTACGAGCAGTGGCGACGTTTTGATACGGTGCGCATGGGAGTGCTTACGGATGTTCTGAATGTCGTTTATGCAAACGACAATCAGGTTTTGCGTATGCTGCGTTCCACGGGGCTTGGGGCCGTGGATCGCCTGCGCCCGTTGCGCAGGTTCTTTACCACTCAAGCCAGCGGCCTGAGCGGCGCGGCACCCAAATTACTGACCGGTGAGCCGGTATGATGCAGTACGCTGCACAGACAACAGCATGAGCCAGGTTATACCAAGGGCCCTTGCCAATGACTCATGCATTTGCGTCAAAGCGTAGTGTTATCAAGGCAATACACCGGTCGGCGTGTCTATAAAGCCAATACCGCTGGTATTATTGCGACGCCCGTCTGCTTATCTCCTGAGAGCCGTTGCGAAAGGACCGCGGGGCCTGCTGCAGGATGTTAACGCCGGATGCGGTAACCTGATAAATAGCCAGTCCGCGTAGGCTGGTCCCGTTGCGATGGAGGCGGAATATGCCGTCAATGCCGTTAAACCCCCGGGTGGAGGCTAACACGTCGCGAAAGTTCGCATTGCGTTCGCCATTGCTGGTAATGGCTGCTGCGAGCAATGTGGCATCGTAGGCAAACGTGGCATTGCGAAGAGGCGTTGTGCCGTAGGCTGCACGATAACGCACGGTGAAATCCTCAAACCCTTTATTCTCAAGAGCCGAATACCAGGCGCCATTCAAGGTGTTGCCGCGCAGGGCCGCGGAGCCGGTCCACTGGCTGGAACCGAGTATGCGTGTGGACGCGGTATTGATCCCGGCGTTGCGCAGGGCATTGACCACAATCGCAGCGTTTTCCGCCACATCAGGAATAAGCACAGCATCAATCTGTCCTCTGGAAAATCCCTGGTCGCGCACCCTGGTGGCCGCCTCCGTGATCGAACTCTGGTTGGCCTGATAGGCGGCAATGACCTGAATCGATCCGCCGATCTGCGTCATCGTTTGGCGCATCTGCTGTTCAGCCAGGGCGCCATACGGCCCGTCCGGCAAAATGGCGGCAAAGTTGCGCATCCCCTGCCCATGGGCGTAACGCAAAATCCGATCAATGGATGTTTGCGGCAATAGGGACATCAGGTACACGTCGGAGCCGGCGGCCCGTGCGTCGGTGGAAAATCCAAGGATCGGAACCCCCGCAAGTCGGGCGACCTGGGCGGTACTGGCGACGGATTCGCGCAGCAGGGGCCCGAGAATGACCTGCGCCCCCTCGGCAATAGCATGGGAAGCCGCCTGTGCCGCCTGCGTGGGGCGCCCGCCGGTGTCCTTGACAATGATCGAAAGATTACCCCCGGCGACTTCGTCGATGGCCAGTTTTGAGGCATTGCGCAAATCGCGCGCCAAACCTCCGGCGTTTCCCTGTGCCGACAGAGGCAGCAACAGTGCAATCCGCACCGGCCCCGAACCCAGAACCTCATCCTTTGCCAGGGCCATGATCGCATCATTGGCAGCCGTGTTCACCGCGCCAGTTGGCAAGCGCTGTTGCGCCGCCGTTCCTGCAAATGGGCCACCATTGACAAAGGGTATGTTGCCGCATCCCCCCAGAGCAATGGTCACTATGAGCAGTGTAGTACCCCACACGGCTTTCTTAATCGTTGTGGCTCCCCCAGCGCCTGAAAACTTTCGCTGTTCCACTATCGCCTCCCGATAAGGGTCAAAATGCTATGAGCCTGTTCAGATTCTGCCCCACCATCCCAAAGGTACCCTTGCATGGGTGACCCCAGGACGTAAGAAGCAGGCCAGGTCGTCAATGGACGTTTCCACATAGCAAGGTCTCAGAATGTAACGATGTCTTTTGCATGGATATTTATCCTGTGGTAACCATAATTGCTGGTTTTCGTCGGCTTTGTCAAAGCAAACCGGCTATTCAACCGCCGATAACCGCCGGAATGATCGTTTATTTTGCTTTATGGTTAATTCTTCTGCCCCTACAACCACATACACGATCAATGGTACACCGTTTTTCGCTCCTGAGCTTGATTCGGGTCTCTATATTGTTGCCACCCCCATTGGCAACCTGAGCGATATAACCCTGCGCGCCCTGCAAATCCTTGCCGGCGTCAATGCATGTTGGTGCGAGGACACAAGACGCACACGTAAGCTGCTTTCCCATTACGCCATCACAGCAAGAACGCGAAGCTATCGCCCCCACAATGCGCACCGACAAATTCCCCACATTGTCGCCGCCCTGCAGGAAGGGCACGCGATCGCCCTGACGAGCGATGCGGGAACGCCACTGATTTCCGATCCTGGCGCGCGCCTTGTGCAGGCCGTTATCGCGGCTGGCCATAAGGTGGTTCCCGTACCCGGCGCCAGCGCTGTGCTGGCAGGACTGGTCGGCTCGGGCCTGTGTGCCGGCGGGTTCAGTTTTGCAGGCTTCTTGCCGGCAAAGGGCAAGTCGCGCCGTTTGGCCATAGAGACCTGGACCCGATGCCAGGGTCCTGTTGTGCTTTTTGAGGCCCCGCAAAGATTGGCGAAAACGCTGACAGATCTCGCTAACGCTTGCGGCGAGGACCGTAAAGTGGTGATCGCCCGTGAGTTGACAAAAACTTTTGAAACGTGGGAGCGCGGCACGCTGGGTATGTGCGCCGCGGCGCATAGAAAGCAAGAGACGCCAAGGGGCGAACATGTTATCGTGCTTGAGGGAGGTGCGCCAGACCCTGGCGCACCGGGGCTCGACGAGACAGAGCTGGACGTTACCATCACGACCCTGTTGGCCAAACGCCAGTCACTCAGGCAGATTGCCGAAACCCTGAGCGTTGCCACGAAACTGTCCCGGCGCGATCTTTATCAAAGGGCTCTGAAGGTCAAACGTCGCCAGGAGGAAGACCTATAGCAACCCCCGTTATGGCTCCTCATCAGACGAAGGGCCCGATAAGGCCTTGCTGGCGGCAATGGCCGCTTGGTAAAGTGACAAAGTGACAAAGTGACAAAGTGACAAAGTGACAAGGAAAGCCCCCATGCCACGAACCGGTAACCAACGGCGGGCCCATCGCACCGGCCTTGCAGCAGAGACGCACGCGGCGCTGATGCTGCAAATGAAAGCCTATCGCATAGTGGCCCGGCGGTATCGCACATGGGTTGGTGAGATTGACCTTATCGCCCGGCGCCGGCGCCTGGTTGTTTTTGTCGAGGTCAAGGCACGCGGCACGCTGGAGGAGGCGCTTTATGCGACTACGCCGCGGCAACAGGCCCGCATCATTGCCGCGGCCAAAAGCTGGCTGGCTGCCAATCCCAGGTTTGCCGGCTATTCCCTGCGCTTTGATATCATCGCCATCACCGGCACAATATGGCCCAGGCATATCCAAAATGCCTTTGATGTGTTAAGCCCTTGATGGGGTGCGGTGATAATCGGTTTTGCCTATGCGGTGAACGTGCCGGTCCCCGCATGCTTCTCTTGCTTCTCTTGCTTCTATTAAGACCTGACACGCTCTATCAAGGTGGTACACCAGTTGGCGTGTCCATAAAGCTCATACCGCTGGTATATACCAAGGGCCCTTGCCAATGACTCATACCTTAGCGTCAAAGCGTTGTGTTATCAAGGCAATACACCAGTTGGCGTGTCCATAAAGCTCATACCGCTGGTATTATAGCATGCAATTTTCCCCTCCGCTCATCGCTGGCACCCTGCTTAAGCGCTACAAGCGCTTTCTTGCTGATGTTGTTCTGGCAAGCGGTGAGGAAGTCACCGCCCATTGCGCTAATCCCGGCGCCATGCTCGGCCTTTGTGCGCCCGGTAGCCAAGTGTATCTGTCAAAGTCGAACAACCCGAAGCGAAAGTTGGCCTATTCGTGGGAGCTGGTGCGCGCCGATGACACATGGGTGGGGATCAACACCATGCATCCAAACCGGCTGGTGCAAGAGGCCATATCGGACGCAAGGATTGCGCAGCTTGAGGGCTACCCGTCCTTGCGCCGCGAGGTGAAATACGGGGTCGGCAGCCGTATTGATTTTTTGTTGCAGGGCGCGGGGCGGCGGGCGTGCTATGTTGAGGTGAAAAACGTGCATCTGTTGCGACAGGAAGGGTTGGCCGAGTTCCCCGATTGCGTAACCGAGCGCGGCACCAAGCATCTGATGGAGCTTGCCCATATGGTGGATCAGGGGCATCGTGCGGTGATGCTTTATTTGATTCAGCGGGCTGATGCGAAGGCGTTTTCCCTGGCTGGCGACATTGATCCGGTCTACAGGGACACCTTTCTCCTGGCCCGCGCGCGCGGCGTCGAGGCGCTGGCCTATGGCTGTTCATTGTCGCCGGAATATATCGTGGTTGCGGATGAGGTTCCGCTGGTATAAGATACCGCAGCGCGCTTTTAGATCAGCTTGGCGTTAGGTGCCCCCATTTTGCTATGGGGACACCTAACGCCAAGCTGATCGCCCTGGAATCTATAGCAAAATGCGAGAAGAATGCTCAATGCTCAATGCTCAATGCTCAATGCTCATGATTCCAACGCAACGCATTTTGCTATAGGAAAAGTCAGAGGAAGATCGGGCCATGGCCAATACATCATCGGCGAAAAAGATGATCCGCAAGATCGAACGCCGTACCGCCGTGAACAAAAACCGGCGCTCGCGTATGCGTACCTTTATCCGCAAGGTGGAGGAAGCCATTGCCGGTGGCGATGCCAACGCGGCGCGCGCCGCTCTGCGTGCTGCCCAGCCTGAAATCATGCGCGCGGCACAAAAGGGGATTTTGCACAAAAACACCGCCGCACGAAAAATTTCCCGTCTTGCCTTGCGAGTCAACGGCCTGGCCAACTCCTGAGGGTCCTGGCTTTTCGCCGGTTGGGTTGAGCTATGCGGGAATTCACACTTTGTAGGGCGCAACCGACTGTCGCAGCACCATCGTCGGCTGCCAGACCTCCTGGATAGGCGCCTGGGTTTTGCCTTGCGTGCCGCTCTTGACCAGTTGCAGGGCCATCTGTGCTATGCGGCGCCCATGGTCCTCAATCGCCGACGTGGTGGTTGACAGGGACGGGATCATGGTCTCGGGCCTGATGAGCGGCAACCTGTCGTCATGGGCGATAACGGACACATCAGACCCGACTTTAAGGTCACACTCAGCAAGGGCGCGATAAACCCCGTAGGTGGTTAACGTATCGGTGCACAAAAAGGCGCTCGGAGGAGGGGTCAGCGCCAGCAACTCCCGGGCCGCCTGATAACCATTCTCCTCCGTCATCACGATGGATCGGTGCAACCGGTCATCAATGGCTATTCCCTTGGCGGCCAGCGCGGCTTTCCATCCGGCCTGGCGGTCATGGGCGAAGGTAAAGCGAATCTCCCCATTGATCAGGCCGATGCGCCGGTGTCCGTGCGCAATGAAAACCGTCGTGGCGTCATAAAACCCCCGATAATTGTCAATATCCAGGTAGGAATAGGCAAGGGCTGAGCGGGTGCGCCCGTGCACCACGAACGGAACATCAAGCTCGTGCAAAAGGGCAATGCGGCGATCTGTCACATAAGGGCTGGAGATAACAAAAATATCAACCCGCCTGGTATCCACCATTTGCCTGTAGACCCGCTCTTCTTCGTCGGGGCTGGCGACGCGAAACAGAATGTCCATGTCGTGTTGTGACAGGTAGTCCGATAGTCCGGCCAGAAAGGCCGTATAGTGGGGCTCCGCGAGCAGGTTCTTGTTGCCGGAAAATACAATACCGGCGGCGCCCGCACGCCCTGTTGCAAGGCGCCTGGCGCTGACGTTGGGATAATAGGCGTACCGTTTTGCCGCGGCCTGGACCCGTTTTCGTGTCGTCTCGGCCACCTCCGGATAACCATCAAGAGCCCGTGAGATGGTCGTCTGTGACAGGCCAAGATGTTCTGACAGTTCTTTTAAATTCATCGTCTTAGCCCTGGTGAGACGAACGCCGCCCTGGGGGATGTCAGGCCCGTGCCGGCGGACATGTATACAATTAATGGTTAATAGGCGTCGTGTCAAAAGGTGCCCTGGATGCATGCATGGCTGTATAATTTCAACAGGTTGTCTCTGGTAAATTCATCGGGTGCAGGTGGCCATTCGTCTGATCATGAGAGATGTTCGATTTCTCCCGCGCTGTCAAGGGTTTAACAACCGCCAGAGGCGGCGCGAAGCGCCCTTGACAGCGCGGGAGAAATCGAAAAAAAAGCAATGATCAGATGAATGACCTGATATGGCCTTGCTGGCGGCAATGGCCGCAATAGCCCAGACTTCAGACCTGCCACCTTGAGAACAACTTATTGAAAGATTACATCTAGCCATGCACCAGGGCCGAAAATAGAAGCCTCCCGCCATAAAGGGGAGTGGGCAGGTAGATGCAGGGTCAAGAGAGAGGCCCGGCTTGACAAGCGGCGCCATTCATAGTTTATTAGGAAAAGGTCCCAAAGCGCTTTGGCTGCCCAATAATCGGGATAATCGGGATAATCGGGATAATCGGGATAATCGGGATAATCGGGATAATCGGGATAATCGGGATAATCGGGAGGATATTATGAGAAAACTGGCAACCGCCGCGATGGTATTGGGTGCGAGCCTTATGGCGGCCCCGGGCCCTGGTAAAGCGGCTGAGATTTCCATTTCATGTGGTGCGGTCGGCGTTGAGCTTGAACTGTGCCAGGAGGGAACCAAGGCCTGGTCGGAGAAGACCGGGCATACGGTCAAGATTGTCTCCACGCCAAATTCCACCACGGAACGTCTGGCTCTGTATCAGCAGTTGTTGGCCTCTGGCTCCGACGAAATTGATATTTTCCAGATTGACGTTATCTGGCCTGGAATTTTGGGATCGCATTTTATTGATCTTAAACCCTATTCCAATGGTGCTGAAGCGCAGCATTTTGCGCCTATTATTGAAAACAACACCATTGACGGCCGGTTGGTGGGGATGCCATGGTTTACCGACGCGGGCATCCTTTACTATCGCAAGGATCTGCTGGAGAAATACGGGGTCGCGCCACCGAAAACCTGGGAGGAACTTGCCATGGCGGCAAAGACTGTCCAGGCGGGAGAGCGGGCTGCCGGCAACGACAAGTTCTGGGGTTTTGTTTTTCAGGGAAAGGCATATGAGGGGCTGACCTGTGACGCCCTTGAATGGCTCGATTCGTATGGCGCCGGCGATATCGTCAATGCCGCAGGCGACATTGTCATCAACAATGACAAAGCCAAGGCGGCGCTCACCATGGCCGCCGGGTGGATCGGGACGATTTCTCCTGATGGGGTGCTCAACTATGCAGAGGAAGAGGCGCGCGGTGTCTTCCAATCGGGAAATGCGGCGTTTATGCGCAATTGGCCTTATGCCTGGTCGTTGGGTAATGGCGATGATTCTCCCATTAAAGGCAAAATCGGTGTGTCCGCTTTGCCAAAGGGCGGCGACAATGGCAAGCATACGGGCACCCTTGGCGGTTGGCAGCTTTCGGTTTCGAAATACTCCAAAAACGCCGATGCGGCTGCTGATCTGGTGATGTTCTTGACCAATGAGGCGGAGCAAAAACGTCGTGCCATCAAGGGGTCCTATAACCCGACGCTTGGCTCTTTGTACAAAGACGCCGACGTGTTGGCTGCCAGCCCGTTTTTTGGGGATCTGCTGAGTACCTTCACCAGCGCTGTGGCCCGTCCTTCCCGCGTGACCGGCGCCAAATATAACAAGGTATCCAGCGCCTTTTGGAACGCCGTCCATGCGACGCTCTCCAAGACCAAAACGGCTGACCAGGCGCTTGGTGATCTGGAAAGCGAACTGAAAAGCATCAAACGCCGCGGGTGGAACAGGTAGTCTTGCGGTCTATCACTGTCCTCATCACCCCCTGCCGGGCAAAGCCTGTCTATAGCAAAATGGGTACCACTAAACGTATGCTATAGAGGGGAAACCGCGTATCTGCCCCGCGGGTGACGGGGCGCATGCACGGGTGGTCGCGGCGAGGCACAAAGACGCACAAAGACGCACAAAGAGGTATAAAGGGTATAAAGAGGAGCGGGCCGGCCAGGGCATAAATAAAAGCTTCCAGATAAATCGTTTCACAAGGGCTGATAAGGGGAGGGCTCATGGCACGATATTCTCAACTCACCCGCGCTAGAGTGCGCTCCGCATGGATTTTTTTAACCCCCATGCTTGTTGTTTTGGTGCTTGTGGCCGGCTGGCCTTTGCTGCGCACCATCTGGTTTGGCTTTACCGACGCAAAACTCGACAACATCGGCACCTACAACTTTGTCGGTTTCGAGAACTATTACAACAGCGAATGGGGCGGCCTGCTGGCGGATCCCAAGTGGTGGAACGCCGTTTGGAACACCATTTGGTTCGCGGTGATCTCCGTTAGTCTGGAGACGATTCTCGGCCTTATTGTTGCGCTCACTCTCAACAAGACTTTCCCAGGACGCGGCCTGTTGCGCGCCGCCATTCTCATTCCCTGGGCTATTCCCACCATTGTTTCGGCCAAGATGTGGGGCTGGATGTTGCACGATCAGTTTGGCGTGCTTAACGATATTCTGATGACGATCGGAATTATCTCGTCCCCTATCGCCTGGACCGCTAATGCCGATACAGCCATGTGGGCGGTGATCATGGTGGACGTGTGGAAGACGACGCCCTTTATGGCACTATTGATCCTCGCCGGTTTGCAGATGATGCCGTCTGACTGCTACGAGGCGGCGCGGGTTGACGGGATCAGTCCGGTGAAAGTGTTCTTCAAGGTCACATTGCCCCTTATTCGGCCTGCCATAATGGTTGCGGTGATTTTCCGCGCACTTGATGCCTTGCGTATTTTTGATCTGATTTATGTGCTGACATCGAACTCGGAGAGCACCCAATCCATGTCGGTCTATGTTCGGCAAAACCTGGTTGACTTTACCGATGTGGGCTATGGTTCGGCAGCGGCGACCCTGTTGTTCCTGATCATCGCCATGCTCACGATTGCCTATATTATGATCGGTCGCGTCAAGCTGGGGGGAGAGTAGGTCATGAACAATAATACCCTGAGTCAATTGGGATTTTGGCTGCTGATCGCCGTCATAGTCGTCTTTTCGATTTTTCCCTTCTATTACGCCATTCTGTCGTCGTTTGAGTCCGGCTCGGCCTTGTTTGATGTCAACTATCTGCCCGAGACGTTTGACTTGAGCAATTATCGCTCGGTCTTTGAAGGCCAGCCCTTTGGGCGCAACATCATGAACTCGATCATCGTTGCGGTTGTGGTGGTGGCCCTGTCCCTGTTCCTGGGTGTTACGGCGGCCTATGCATTGGGGCGTATCCAGTTTCGCGGCCGCTCGGCCCTGCTACTGACCATCCTGGCGGTATCGATGTTTCCGCAAGTGGCGGTTTTGTCCGGCCTGTTTGAACTTATTCGCTGGTTTGGTCTTTATAACAGCCTGCCTGGGTTGATGCTCTCCAATATGATCCTGACGTTACCGTTTACGGTCTGGGTGCTCACCACATTCATGCGCGAGCTGCCCAAGGAGCTGGAGGAGGCCGCGATTGTCGATGGGGCATCGTCATGGGTGATCGTGCGCCGGGTGTTCATGCCCTTGATGTGGCCGGCGCTGGTGACCACGGGCCTGCTGGCCTTTATCGCCGCATGGAACGAATTTCTGTTCGCCATTACCTTTACGCTGTCCAATGAGCAGCGCACGGTTCCGGTGGCCATTGCCTTGATGTCCGGTTCCAGCCAGCATGAATTGCCCTGGGGGAACATCATGGCGGCCTCGGTGATTGTCACGGTACCGCTGATCGTTCTGGTGCTGATATTCCAGCGCAAGATCGTCTCCGGCCTGACCGCAGGTGCTGTCAAGGGATAATAGGCGGACGTAAAAGTAGCGGATAGATCAGCTTGGCGTTAATTGTACCCCATTTTGCTATAGAGGGGACCGCCCGCAAGAAGCGCGCGAGAATAGGGAGAGTTTTGTGGCAGAACTGATTTTAAAAAACGTGAACAAGACCTTCGGGACGGTGGTGGTTATTCCGAGCGCGGACCTGCATATCAAGGACAAGGAGTTTGTCGTTTTTGTCGGCCCGTCCGGGTGCGGCAAGTCGACCCTGTTGCGCCTGATCGCGGGGCTGGAGGATATCACCTCCGGCGAGCTTTATATTGACGGCACCCTCGTTAATGACAAGCCGCCAAAAGAGCGCGGCATCTCCATGGTATTCCAGTCCTATGCGCTTTATCCGCACATGAGCGTGTTTGAAAACATGTCGTTCGGCCTGGAGCTTGCGGGCATGTCAAAGGCGCAAACCGATGCGCGGGTTCGCGAGGCGGCGGAGGTCCTTGAACTTGGCCCGCTACTGGACCGGTTGCCCAAGCAGCTCTCCGGCGGCCAGCGCCAGCGCGTTGCCATCGGCCGGGCCATCGTGCGGGACCCGAAAGTGTTTTTGTTTGATGAGCCGCTTTCCAACCTTGATGCCGCTTTGCGCGTGCAGATGCGGATCGAAATCGCCAAGTTGCATGAGCGCATGGGGGTCACGATGATTTACGTGACCCATGACCAGGTTGAGGCGATGACCCTGGCGGACAAGATCGTGGTGCTGCGCGCTGGGCTTGTGGAGCAGGTGGGGGCGCCATTGGAGCTTTATCATCACCCGCAAAACCAGTTTGTCGCCGGCTTTATCGGCTCTCCGCAAATGAACTTCATTAATGGCGAGGTGGAGAGCGCGGATGCGAGCGGCGTGAAGATAAGGCTGCCCGGCGGAACAAGCGTTGTTGCCAGTACCGAGACCAAAGGCGTGGCAGCAGGGGATGCGGTCGTGCTTGGTGTGCGTCCTGAACATTTGCTGGAGACCGGGGGCGATGCCACGATCACCGGCCAGGTCGAGGTGGTGGAACAATTAGGAGAGTCCCATTTTGTTTATGTGCGCATGCCGGATGGATCTTTGATCACCACCCGCGCCGCCGGCGATGCATCGTCGCAGGAGAATACCCATGTCGACATTGGCATTGCGTTTGACCAATGCCACGTGTTTAAAAAAGACGGTACGGCGCTGCGTCGCAAGGTTTAATACCAGCGGTATTGGCTTTATAGGCACGCCGACTGGTGTACGGCCTTGATAACACACTTACTTGACGCTAATGCAGGAGTCATTGGCAAAGACCCTTGGTATTGTTGGTTCATGTCTATACAAAGGCGCTACCAACCATTTATCTGATCATGAGCCCTAACCGGCGGCTGCGGTGTGTCAAGGGCGCTTCGCGCCGCCTTCGGCGGTTCCTGAACCCTTGACACACAGCAAAGCCGCCGGAAAAAAGCAATGATCAGATAAATGGCTTCACGAGGCTGAAAAAGGATAGCGTGGCCACTGTCCAAGGCCCCATTTTCGTCTTTTTCTTGATCCTAACCGGGGTTATTTTGCAACTTAAACGCGTGACGCGCTCTAGCTAAGTAACACAGGGAATTTTGTTTAAAGATAAAAATGTTTCGGTGTTGGTTATGTCATGAGGTTTGTAAGACCAGGATCGTTATTTAAGGTTTCGCGACTGGCTGTTCAGGTCGCGGTCGCAGTTGCTTTTGCCGTTTTTATGGCTGGCTTTCCCGCCCATGCCAGTGAAAAAACCATCACCGTGGGATATGTATCAAAGCGTGCTCCTGTGAAAGGCATTGTTCTTTATCTTCATGGGTGCGACGAACCTCCTAGTCCTTGGCGTCCGGGACCTTGGATAAAGCACTTTGAAGCCTCTGGATTCAAGGTGTATGCCCCGAACAGTTTTGCCGACGACAGGCCCCCTTCTGGATGCAACGACGGCAAGCTCAATATGAAAGTTATTCGCATACGTTGGAAGCAAGTATCGTTTGCCCTGCGCCACATTCGTAAGACACATCCTGGCCAACCCATCTATATTCACGGGCAATCAGAGGGGGGTTATTTGGCCTCGCATCTGAATGTACGGGTCGCGGGGATCATCATTACCGGATTTCACTGTGGCTATGATACCAATTACAGGCCAACCTTTCACGATAAATTCAAAGTCCATCCGAAAACACCATTGTTGGTGTTTGTTCAAGATAGACATATAGATCCTTGGTTGGATAGAGATCTTGGGCCAAAGTCTGTGAAGAGAAATTGCCGCAAGTTGTCGCGAAACCCAAAGTGGAACTGGATTGAGCTGAAAGGCATGGGTCATTATCCGCTTATTTGGGATAAGCGGATGTGGAAGGCGGTTAATGAATTTATGAATATTGAGAAACCGTACAGCGGTCCTGATGGATACGCGGAACGTTTTCCATGGTATAAAATTACCCCAAGGGCGTTCGCTAAGTTTGTGTCCAAATACTACAAGGCACCGGGTCCTAAAGCATTCGCCATAGGTCCGTTTGGAGAGTGGGCTTATCGGGTTAAGGAACCAAGCCTGATTGACGCAAAATCTTCGGCCTTGTATGCCTGCAACAGGCTCCACCTACAGGACAATCCTGCGAGCCCGCGTCGCTGTGCCATATACGCTGTTAACAATAATGTCATCGAGGGCGACGAAGTGGCAATGTCAACGCGCGAATTGCAGGTGCATTTGGCAGACCTGGGATATAACCCCGGGCCGATTGATGGCATATGGGGCAAAAGAACCCGCAAGGCTCTTAATGCCCTGCGCAAAAAACATCACCGGCAACCCGTCGACAAGTTGGACCCTTCGAGTGTTGACCTGATCAACACGCTAAAGGACTGGTAACCTTGCCGCATCGCCCCCATGACAATTGCGCCGGAAACGTCTCTTGACGGCCTGCCCAGCCCAGCCCAGCCCAGCCCAGCCCGTAGATAGAACCCCGTTCATAGCGATGCCCAAATGGCTGGCACCGCCTTTCAATAGCAAAATGCGTTGAGTTGCAATCATGAGCAGTCAGCATTGTTTTTGCATTTTGCTATAGCGCCTTGACGTGGCGAACGATTTGGCTCATAAGTCAACCCATGTTCATACAACAAAACGCTGCACAGGTGTGCTGTATACACGAATTGGGAATTATTATTCGCTAGCATGAATTGCTGGCCGCGGCGTCTGTTGGACATTTTCAGAAATTGTTGGATCTGCTGCCCCGGCCAGCCGGAACGAGGTGGTAGTCGACTATGATGTTAACACTTTACGACACGCTTACACGGCGTAAGGTTCCCTTTGCTCCCATTGATCCCGCGCGTGTGCGTATTTATGTCTGTGGGCCGACTGTCTACGACCGCGCGCACATTGGTAACGCCCGCCCCATTATTGTCTTTGATCTGTTGTTTCGCCTTTTGCGTCATATCTACGGGGCTGAGCATGTCGTTTATGTGCGCAATATTACCGATGTGGATGACAAAATTAACGCACAAGCGGCCCGGCGCGGCATAGACATTCAGGTTCTCACCGGAAAGACAATTGCAAATTTTCATGATGACCTGAAGCAACTGGGTGTTTTGCCCCCAACCATAGAGCCGCGCGCGACACATCATATTGATGATATGATCCATATGATTGCCCGGCTGATTGAAACAGGACATGCCTATGTGGCACAGGAGCATGTACTGTTTCACGTGCCATCACTGCGCACCTATGGCGCCCTCTCGGGGCGATCGATCGCCGATATGCAGGCAGGTGCCCGCGTTGAGGTTGCGCCCTACAAAAAGGACCCCATGGACTTTGTGCTATGGAAGCCCTCCACCGCCAACGTGCCGTCCTGGCCGAGCCCGTGGGGGGCCGGGCGCCCGGGATGGCATATCGAATGCTCCGCCATGTGTAACACCCATCTTGGAGACGTCATAGATATTCACGCCGGCGGTATTGATCTGGTCTTTCCTCATCATGAGAACGAATTGGCGCAATCAACCTGCGCCCTTGGAACCAGTACTATGGCCAGCGTCTGGATGCACAATGGCATGTTGCAGGTAGAGGGTGAGAAGATGTCCAAATCGCAGGGCAACTTTGTCACCCTGTCGCAGGTGTTGCAGGAATGGCCTGCGGAGGTGGTCCGCCTGGCCATGTTGTCCACCCATTACCGTCAACCGATAAACTGGACCCTGCGCGGATTGCGAGAGGCTGAGCGCACATTGAACGATTGGTACGCTGCCGTGGACTCCGTGGACTCCGCGGACTCTGCAGATTCCGGGGAAAGCGATGCCAATAGCAACAAGGACGAGGTCGCCGATACAGTCGAGGAAGCGCTTTGTGATGATCTGAATACACCCAGGGCCATAGCCGCATTGCATGCGCTTAAGGGCGAAGGGCTGCGGTTAAAGTCATCAGCCGCCCTTTTTGGGCTTCTGCAGGAGCCCCTGCACGCGCGCAAAACCGTCAGGCGGCGCGCCCTGGCGATCAGCGAAACGGAAATCGAGACCAGTATTGCCGAACGTCTGAAGGCCCGAAATGCCAAGAATTTCGCCAAGGCCGATCGCATACGCGATGACCTGGCCGCTTTGGGGGTTATCCTCAAGGATGGCCCCGAGGGTACAACGTGGGACATCAAGCCATGACCACAGGCAAAGAGAAAGAACACCTTTATCTTTTTGACACCACGTTGCGCGACGGGGCGCAGACAAATGGTATTGACTTCTCGCTGGAGGACAAGATCGCCATCGCCGGCCTGCTGGATACATTAGGCATTGATTATGTCGAGGGCGGATACCCTGGCGCCAACCCTCTTGACACGGAATTTTTTACCAGGCCCCGCACGCGCCACGCCGTTCTGACCGCTTTTGGCATGACCAAACGGGCCGGGCGCTCAGGGGCAAACGACCCGGGCCTGCAAGCCCTGCTACAATCCAGCGCCGGCGCCATCTGCTATGTTGCCAAGGCGTGGGACTATCATGTCGATATCGCCCTTGGCATCAGCAACGAAGAAAATCTCGATGGTATTGCGCAGTCCGTGGAGGCGGCGGTGGCGGCGGACAAGGAGGCGATGGTTGATTGCGAACATTTCTTTGACGGGTTCAAAGCCAATCCCGACTATGCTTTAGCCTGCGCCCGCACGGCCCTTGAGGCGGGCGCCCGCTGGGCGGTTCTGTGCGACACCAATGGCGGCACCCTGCCCGAGGACGTGCGCGCCATCGTTAAACAGGTCGCCGCAGAACTCCCCGGCACGCGACTGGGTATTCATGCCCATAACGACACCGGCCAGGCCATTGCCAATTCTTTGGCTGCGGTGGACGCCGGGGTGCGCCAGGTGCAAGGGACGCTGAACGGCATTGGCGAGCGGTGCGGCAATGCAAACCTGGTGTCACTTATTCCAACCTTGATATTAAAGTCACCCTATCGAGACGCCTTTGCCATTGGCGTTGACGACACGCAGTTGCGCAACCTGACCCATGTTTCGCGCACCTTTGATGAACTGCTCAACCGGGCTCCCGACCGGCACGCGCCGTATGTGGGCGAAAGCGCCTTCGCGACAAAGGCCGGCATTCATGCCTCGGCGATTGTCAAGGATCCCAAAACTTATGAGCATGTTGAGCCTGCTCTTGTTGGCAACCGACGCCGGGTCCTGGTGTCCGATCAGGCGGGCAAGTCAAACCTGATCTCGGAGTTGACGCGGTTTGGCATGACGGTTGCCCGGGATGATCCACGGTTGACGGACCTGCTGGCGGAAATCAAATCCCGCGAGGCCCTTGGTTATGCCTATGAGGGGGCGGATGCCTCTCTGGAGTTGCTTGCCAGACGCCGCCTTGATCGTGTTCCCGACTATTTCCGCGTTGAGGGTTTTAGCGTCAATGTGCAGCGGCGCTTTAACGCCCGCGGCGAGTTGACCACCACCTCCGAGGCGGTGGTCAAGGTCAATGTGGATGGGGAGCGGCGCATGTCCGTGGCCGAGGGGAACGGTCCCGTCAATGCCCTTGACCTGGCTTTGCGTAAAGATTTGGGAAAATATTCCGGCAGTCTCAAGGATATCGAACTGGTGGATTTCAAGGTCCGTATTCTTGATGGAGGTACCCAGGCGATCACCCGGGTGCTGGTTGAGACACGCGATGTGGAGGGCGCGCGCTGGTTTACGGTGGGGGTATCGCCAAACATTGTCGACGCTTCGTTCGAGGCGCTCCTGGATGCGATTGTCTACAAACTTGTGAATGTGGACAGGAACAAATCCGCAAAACCCGGTCAAGCGGCCTGAGCGGTTGACAACCCACACCCACACCCACACCCACACCCTCAGTTCCGGTGTACAGCGTTTCATTGTATAATGCCCCGGTTATGGGTTAAGAGAAAAACGAGATCAGCATACGTTTAGGTGTCCCCATAGCAAAATGGGTACACCTAAACATATGCTGATCTAGAGCGCGCAGCTCAACAATAGTTATGTAACGTCGAGAATGGATTACTATGGCCAATGCAACCTGGACAGACGGTTATACCTCTGAAATCAATTACACAGGCGGTTATTACAGCACCCAATCGCCGCGGGTCATCAATATGGCAATGCTGTCACGCGGGTATAAGCCGATTGACCTGACGCACTACAAATATCTGGAACTTGGCTATGGTCTTGGCCTGTCGGTGAATATTCATGCCGCCGCCAGCAATAATGAGTTTTGGGGTACGGATTTCAATCCAAACCATGCGGCAATCGCCACACGCCTTGCCAAGTCATCGGGTGCCGACTTAAAACTCTTTGATGACTCTTTCGAAGATCTTGTCAAACGCACCGATATGCCGGAGTTTGACCTGATCACCATGCATGGTGTGTGGAGTTGGATTTCGGAGAAAAATCAAAACGCCATTGTTGATCTGCTCAAGCGCAAGCTGAAAGTGGGTGGTGCCTTGATGATCTCATACAATTGCTACCCGGGCTGGGCGGCAATGGTGCCGCTGCAGCATTTGTTGAACCTGCATAAAAATACAACCGCCGATAAATCCCAGGATCCTCGGGTGAGCCTGCAAAGCGCATTCAAATTCATTGATGCCCTGGCGGACGCGGACGCTAATTTTTTTCAAGCCAATCCTCAGGTTAAAGGCCTGCTTGATGACCTGCGTCAACAGGACCAGACGTATCTCGTGCACGAACTGTTTCACGATACATGGCCGGTTACGCCCTTTGCCAAAGTCGCGGATAAGCTTAGCGAAGCAAAAATGTCCTATGTGGGGCCGGCAAATCTGCTGGAGCATATTGATGTGTTTGTTAGCAAACCGCAGCATCAGAAAATTATCAATTCAATCGGCGACTTGACATTGCGCGAAACCGTGCGGGACTTTTGCAAGAATACCAGATTCCGCTCGGATATCTTTACCAAGGGTGCGCAGCCCCTTACCCGTGAAGACCGCGATGAGGAGTTGCGCCGAATGGTCTTTGCGTTGGTGCGCCATCCCGAAAACCTCGATTATGAAAAGATCGAAATTTCGGAAAACCAATATGTGGGCCTGAGGAAAGCGTACATGGAACCGGTTGTTAAGGCGCTGGCGGAGAATGATTTTGCGCCAAAATCTGTTGCTGAAATCGAAAAGCACAAAGACGTTAAGGACTTGAATTTTGATCAGCTTGCCGAGATTTTGCTGACGCTTTCGAGCTGCAGCGTGATCTCTCCCGCGCAACCTGACGATGTGAGCGCGGCCGCGGAAGAATCATGCAGGGCGCTCAACGTCGAACTCGTTAATCAGGTGAAGCGCAACAACCTGCCAAGTGCGATTGCCAGCCCGGCGCTCGGCGGGGGGTTTGGAGTCAAAAATATTCAACTGATTTTCCTGGATGCGATGAATAATAAAATAGAGGCAAAGAAGGACATGATTTCTCATAGTTGGGAATTCATGAAAAAAGTTGGATGGAAGTTTATGGATAATGGCCGCCAGATTGACGATGAAAAGGAAAGTTTAAGGCGCGTGGAAGACGAGCTGGATTTCTTTTTCAAAGAACGCTTGCCATTGATGAAAGCGCAAAAAATTGTGTAGCTAGAGCGTCGGGCGTTTAATTTGCAACAATAACCCCGGTTAGGATCAAGAGAAAGGCTAAAATGGGGCCTTGCACAGTGGCCTCTCTATCCTTTTTCAGCCTCGCGAAACCATTTATCTGATCATTGCTTTTTTCCGGCGGCTTTGCTGTGTGTCAAGGGTTTAACAACCGCCGAAGGCGGCGCGAAGCGCCCTTGACACACCGCAGCCGCCGGTTAGGGCTCATGATCAGATAAATGGCTGGATCCGCTTTTGCATGAGAAAACCTGAGAAAACCTGAGAAAGTCTGAGGAAGCCTATGGAGCCGCGCGTCTGTTTCGACGACGGCGCCGGCCATCGCGAGACTGTGGCGGGTGTTTTTTTTCGGGCAGGCGCACCACATCAGCAAGATTCGGGTTTGGCGCGCTCTTGTGGGGAAACGCCATGGCCGCCACGAAATGTTCCTGAAAACGCGGCTCGATTGCGGTCTCAATCTTCTCCACCCGTGTAACCAGCGCTTCGATGTCGCGCCGCGCCGTAGCGCTCACAAGGGCCGCCAGCGCTCCTGCCCCCGCTGCATTGCCAGCTGCGATCACCCGGTCAAGGGGGCAATCGGGGATAAGCCCCAGAACCATCGCATATTTTGGGTCAATATGACTTCCAAAGGCCCCGGCGAGTACGATCCTGTCCACGTGATCGACCCCAAGCTTGTCCATAAGAAGCCGCGCCCCGGCGCGCGCCGCCGCCTTGGCGAGTTGGATGTTGCGCACGTCGACCTGGGTAATACAAAGCGCGCGCTCGCCGCCGCGTATTTCGTAGGCAAAGGTCTCGCCATTGGGGATTATGCGCTTTGAACGCGCCGCCTGGTTTCCATCAATCAACCCGTCTTCCGTGATAATCCCGCTCAAGTACATCTGCCCTATGGCTTCAATAATGCCGGAACCGCAGATACCCGTGACACCTGTCTGTGCGGTCTCCTGGGCGAAACCGGGTTCGTCCGACCACAAATCAGAGCCGATGATCTTAAAACTCGCTTCCAGGGTTTCAGGGTCAATACGCAGGCGCTCAATGGCTCCGGGGGCGGCGCGTTGTCCGGCACTGATCTGCCCCCCTTCAAACGCCGGCCCCGTGGGGCTCGAGCAGGCGAGAAGGCGCGCGCTGTTGCCCAACATGATTTCCGCATTGGTGCCCACATCAAGAATAAGCGTGAGCGCGTCGCTTTTGTCGGGGCGCTGAGAAAGAAGGACAGCCGCCGCGTCGGCGCCCACGTGTCCGGCGATACACGGCAACACGTAAGTCCGCGCCGCCGCCGCCAGTTTCAAGCCAATGCGCTCTGTATCAAACGCAAGGGCCCGCGCCGTTGCCAGAGAAAAGGGTGACAGGCCAAGGGGCGTCGGATCAATCCCGAGACATATATGATGCATGATCGGGTTGCCAACAACGACAACCTCAATCACGCGATCGGGTGTTACACCTTGCCTTTGCCTGGCAGCCTCAGCAATGGCCTCGTCGGCCAGCCTCTGCAAGGTCTCGCGCAGTGCATCGGCCAGCACGTCCAAACTATCAGGGTTCATCTGCACGTAAGAGACCCGGCTCATCAGGTCTTCGCCATAGCGGATTTGCGGGTTCATAGCCCCGGCTGTGGCCAGGACCTCGCCGCTGGAGAGCTCAGATAAATGCATGGCAATGGTGGTCGTGCCAATGTCGATGGCAAGTCCATAAAGGGCCGCAACGGGTTCCCGCCAGAGGCCGCAGATTGCCCCATCATCGCGCACGGCGACACTTAGCCCTCCGCCTTTTTCGCCAATGGTGGCACTTAGCTGCGCGAGCATGGCTGCGTGCAGATTGGGGGCCGGACCCGAAATCTGCGGCCTGAGCGCGGCAAGCAAGCGCCCCTCCATGGAGGTTTGTGCGTGCATGTCCCCGGCGGCCACGTCGACGCGATATAGGGTATAAAGAGGATCCGGGGTGACCGTCAGGGCTGTCGGGGGCTTGCGCACGACCTGCTTGTGGATCTGGCTTTCCGCCGGCACGTCGATGACCACATCGCCGAGGATTTCTGCCTGGCAGCTTAGTCGCCGCCCCTGGGGCAAACCGATGCGCGTTTGATAACGCAACTCGGTTTCCCCCGGCGCGCTCACATGGGTGTGCTTTGAGGTTAGCCCCAACTTGGCAAATGTTCCCTCGCTCACATCCACCTGGCAGCGTCCGCATCGGGCCCGACCGCCGCAGATCGAGTCCACATCAGCGCCCAGAAGGCGCGCCGCCTCAAGCACCCGGGTGCCATGGGCGACCTTGCCGCGCCGCCCCGAGGGCATGAACACAACCAGGTGCTCCTTGCTCATTATCGGTTCCCGTTCTCTCTAATCTTGTAAATAAACTTGGCTCATAGAGATCATGTGGCATAAAAACGGGCGTACTTACAAGAACGAAACACCATAGCGTAAAGGCGCAACGCCCAGATGTTTGGCCACCGTTTGTCCCATGTCGGCAAAGGTTTCCCGCCTGCCGATGGATTGCGGTTTGATGTCCGGACCAAAACACAGAACCGGAACCGCCTCGCGTGTATGATCGGTCCCGGTCCAGGTCGGATCGCATCCATGATCAGCGGTAATAATGGCCAGGTCTCCAGGTATCAAGGCACTTTCAAACTGGGGTAGCTGCACATCAAACCGCTCAAGAGCCGCGGCATAGCCCGGCACATCACGTCGATGTCCAAAGAGCATGTCGAAGTCAACGAAATTGGCAAACACAAGGGCGCCGTCAGGGGCCGCCTCAGCCTCTTCAAGGGTTGCGTCAAACACCGCATCATTGCCGCTCGTCCTGACTGTTTGCGTAATGGATCGGTTGGCGAATATGTCGGCAATTTTGCCGATGGAAATGACCTGCCGTCCCGCTTCGTGGCAATGATCAAGCAGAGTTTTTCCGTGCGGCGGGGTGGTATAGTCGCGCCGATTGCCTGTACGCGCGAAGGTGCTACGGCTTTCTCCCGCAAAGGGTCTGGCGATCACCCGGCCGATGTTGAGCGGTACGGTCAGTTCTTTTGCAACGGTGCAAAGATCATAAAGCCGCTTGAGCCCAAAGTGATCCTCATGGGCCGCAATCTGAAACACACTGTCGGCGGATGTGTAACAGATGGGCTTACCGGTATCCATATGCGCCTGTCCAAGGCGGGCAATGATTTCTGTTCCCGAGGCATGGCAGTTGCCGAGAATGCCGGGGAGTTCGGCGCGCGCCACAAGCGAGTTGACCAGATCTTCGGGAAAGGCGGGCTCCTGGTTAGGGAAATATCCCCAATCGAAATCAACGGGCAGGCCGGCGATCTCCCAATGGCCGCTAGGGGTGTCCTTGCCTCGCGAAGTCTCCAGAGCAAATCCATAAGCTCCGGATGGCTTGCAAGTGCTCTTCATTTCTATTTGCGCCGGCCTCGCGCCGTTGGCCTGGCGCGCGGCTTCCCCAAGGCCAAGGCGAGATAAATTGGGCAACTGCAAAGGCCCCGCGCGCAGACCGGCCTTGTCAGCTCTGCCTTGCGCGCAATGGGCGGCAATATGGCCGAAGGTGTTTGCGCCCTCATCTCCAAAACGCGCCGCATCCGGTGCTCCACCAATACCAAAACTGTCGAGGATAAGAATAAATGCACGACCCATGATACCCGGCTCCTATTTCGGATTCGAAACCCTATAGCCTAGATCAGCATGGATTTAGGTGTCCCCATTTTGTCAGCGGTAAAGCGAAACCCATAGAGCTGATCGCCCTCTAATCTATAGCAAAATGCGTTTAATGGGAATCATGGGGCGTTGCCGTATTCTTGTCGCATTTTGCTATAGTATTTTTCTTGACTTTTTGCAATTCGTTCTTAATATCATTGTAGGAATTGTCGGCTACAATTGCGAGTCTGTTTAGCACATGCGCACGTCTGTTCACGGGCATCTACCTGATACGTTCTAGATCAGCATGGCGTTTGTTGTACCCATTTTGTCAGCGGTAAAGCGAAACCCATAAAGCTGATCGCCCTCTAAATCTATAGCAAAATGCAAAAACAATGCTGGAGCCCGATGATTCCAACTAGGCGCATTTTGCTATAATGGATATGCCCATAAGTCAGCGTGTACAAAAGCCTATACCGCCGCTACAACGCGCATTTCAGGCGTGGTCGTGCACACGAAACAAACCGGTGCGGGCTTTCGAGCGGCGCGAGACCGTAACGGGCGGCCATGGGGGCGCGGCGTGAACCGGGTAGGATGTGTCGGTGGGTTGCGCAGTCAGACCGGTTGTATGTGTTGCGGTGACAATAATTGCGATGGATCGAGAATTACGTTTTCCAGGAAACCAGACGTACCATGACAACAAAGCCTAACCCTCAGCAGTCGTCGTTGGCGATCCCCTTGCATGGGACGACCTGGCAATCGCGGCTTCCCGGCCTGGGGAACGCGCGTTTGCTGCTACCGATTGCCATGGTCCTTCTTATTGTGTCGCCGCCGCTGCGTGATGTTACGCTGACGGCCCTATCGGATGCGTATTTGCAAGTCACCGGCTTTGTTGCGGCAACATTGGCGGTTGTCTATTGGTTTGAGGTGGCCTACAGGCGCGATGTTGGCCATATGCTGCAAAATTCCGCGCGCTTGCAGCCCCTTTACGCGGCTCTGCTTGGCGCCTTGCCTGGGTGTGGTGGAGCCATCGTGGTGGTGACCCAGTATTCGCGCGGGCTCATTACTTTTGGCAGCCTTGTGTCTGTTTTGGTTGCCACCATGGGGGATGCGGCATTTTTGTTACTTGCCAAGGAACCCACAACGGGCCTGTTGGTTATTGCCATCTCCATTGTTGTGGGAACCCTCAGTGGCATGGTGGTTGATCGCATTCACGGGACGGAATTCCTGCGCGCCCAGGGGCATTTGACCGCAACAGACACCGCCGCCGATCTGGCTCCCCCGGCGACGCGGCCGCGTTGGCAACGGGCCTGGCTGGCCCTGATCGTGCCTGGCTTTGTTTTTGGAATCGCGGTTGCGTTTCAGTATGAGCCGAACGCCTTTTTTGGCGCCTTGGCACCCTATGAGCCGGTGACCTGGTTCGGTGCGCTGAGTGCCCTTTTTTGTGTTACCATGTGGGCTCTGTCCGCAGGTAGCGGCACACTTGGGATCAATAATGTCCCCCCCGATTGCAAATCCCCGTTAGCGCAAACCATATCAGACACCAACTTTGTCACCACCTGGGTGGTTGTGGCGTTTTTAAGTTATGAACTGCTTGTCCACGCCCTCGGCATCGATCTGAATGCGCTGTTTGCAACCTGGATTTGGCTTGTGCCGGTTTTGGCCACGGTTATCGGGTTCATTCCCGGCTGCGGCCCGCAAATTGTGGTGACGTCACTCTATTTGGCCGGGGCCATTCCGCTTTCCGCGCAACTTGCCAATGCCATTTCCAATGATGGCGATGCCCTGTTTCCCGCATTGGCACTTACCCCGCGGGCGGCGCTGCTTGCCACCCTTTACAGCGCTGTGCCGGCTTTGATTATCGGCTATGGCTGGTTCTTCCTGTTTGAGTAGTTCGCCTGCCCCGTCCGCCCATCAAGAAGCAGAATGGTTCTATTAAAACCTGACACGCTCTAAGACCTGACACGCTCTAAACCCATGCTGATCTAATACCAGCGGTATTGGCTTTATAGACACGCCTAATGGTGTACTGCCTTGATAACACACCTGATTGACGCCAATCCATGAGTCATTGTTAAAGACCCTTGGTATAATAGTCAGGCCCGGCTCCGGGATGTTTCAAAGTATCCGCATTGAGTTCCTCAAGGCTTATTTTGCGGGCCTCGTCAACAAGCATAATCGGCACCCCATCACGAATAGGAAAAGCCAGTTTGGCGCTAAGGCACACCAGTTCCTGGGCATCCCTGTTATATCGCAACATATCGTGGGTAAGCGGGCAAACGAGAAATTCCAACATCTTACGGTTGGTTCCCTGCGGCGCGGCTTTATCTTTGTCAGGCACGGGAGGGTTTACGCCTACTGTAATGTCGATTTCGGATCATCGCTGTTTTGCAAAGCCAGGGCACGCTCGGTTAGCGCAATCAGCGTGTCGGCCCGGGTCGCCAGGTCTGGCGCTTCCAAAAGCGCCTGTTTTTCCGCGACCCCAAACGGCGCCATGATAGAGAGGATGTTCACCATCGCCTCGGTTTTGGTGCTTTCAACCTCTTTCCAGTCGGTTTGCATGTCATTGGCTTCCAGATAATCGCGAAAGACCCGCAACAGCATGGGCCGGTCCACGGTCTCCTCCCCCAGCCCCGGGCTCAGATCGTCAACAAAGGGCTCATAGGAAACCCGGCAACAACGATAATCCGTCTTGCGCGCCAACTCACTGATTACCGCAAAACGGCAGATGCCGGTCAGCGCAATATGATACCGCCCATCGCCGGTCTCCATTAAACTGGTAATCCGTCCCGCACAACCCACCGGCATAAGATCGCGTGTTGGCGCGTCATCATCGTTGGCCCGCAAGGGTTGGATCATGCCGACAATCCGATTGTGCTTGAGGGCATCGTCGATCATCTCCATATATTGCGGCTCAAATATCTGCAAGGGAAGCTCCGTGCGCGGCAACAATAGGGCCCGCGGCAGGGGAAAGATCGGTAGACTCACCGGCAGTTCGGAAACATCTTCGTAAGAAGCGTTCATCGACATCGCACGTATCCTTTAACGGACAAAAGCCATCCCGGACAAAAAGCAGGGTTAAGAAAACAAAACCCGCGACAATTTGCGCCGACCTGCGATCGTCATCTCATCGGTTTGCCCCCAGGCATCAAAAAACTGTAACAATTGTTCGTGCGCGGCCTTGTCATTCCAATCGCGCTGGCGTTTGATAATGTCGATTAAATGATCAACCGCCTGTTCGCGCTGGCCGGCGGCGTTGCAGGCAACGGCCAAATCAAAGCGCGCCTGATGGTCTGCCGGGTTGGCCGCAAGCGCGGCAACAAGTTCCGCGGTATCATCAAGGCCATCGACCTGCTGCTGCAACGCAATCTGAGCCTTGGCAGCAACCACAGCAGCATCCTGCGCCTTTTCGGGGGGAACAAGGGCCAGGGTCTGTTCCGCCCGCTCCATGTCGCCGGCATGCATATAGCACAATGCCAGGCCGGCGATCGCGCGGGTGTTTTCCTTGTCCTCCTGTAAAATGGCTGCAAAAACCTGGGCGGCGCTAGAGTAATCCTTGGCCTCAATCATGGCCTCGCCCTGAGCCAGCAGAGAATCGACTTCCGCATTGGCGGAAAGCTCACCCCCAATAAGACGTTCAACAAATGAAACAATCTGGCTTTCGGGAACCGCGCCCATAAATCCGTCCACGGGTTGCCCACCCTTGAACGCCAAAACCGCCGGTATTGATTTAATACCCATTTGCCCCGGGATCGCCGGATGTTCATCTATATTGAGCTTGACCAATCTGACCGCGCCTTTTGCCGCCCGTATGGTCTTCTCCAACACGGGTTGCAACTGCTTGCACGGGCCGCACCACTCGGCCCAAAAGTCAACCAAAACCGGAACCTGCCGCGAAGCCTCAACAACATCAGCCATAAAAGCCGTCGTTGTGGTATCCTTGATTAGCGCCTCGCCATCATCGTGCGCCGTCGCACCGTCGCTGTTTGTCGTGCCATCGATAACAATCGTCATGAATTTCCCTGATTTTCCCGACTGTAAGTTTTGGTTCGCGCCTGCGTCGGCGGCAGGCCCTTTAACGATAACCCTGCCGAAATGACACAAATGACACAAATGACACGTGCAAGTGTTGCCGACAGTTGCTACTTACATGGTTATCCGGCGCAGATCAATCAATGACCCAAGCTGATCAAAGTGGGTTTTTGCAAGGCGCTCGTGCGGCACATGCGATTTTGCTGGGCGCGTGGCGTTTTAATTTACCTATCTGGCCAATCATACCAAGGGTCTTTGCCAATGACTCATGGATTAGCGTCAAGTAAGTGTGTTATCAAGGCAGTACATCAGACGGCGTGTATATAAAGCCAATACCGCTGGTATCAGGATTGCGGTGATGTTGTCACGCTGTCATGCTTTCAAGTTTTCAAGCTGTCAAGCTGTCAAGCTGTCAAGCTGTCAATAAGACGATCGTGGGTTCGTGGCCGGTAAGGCGGAAAAACCTGAGGAGATCATCGCGCTGGATGGATGTGGTGGCATCATTGGTCAGGGGATGGCAATTGATGATATGGTGGCGCATCAACCGTTCATCGACAATGACGCTGACCTGACCCTCGACGTCGTTAATAACACCAAAGGCGGTCACCGACCCCGGGCGCACCCCCAGAAGCGCGGCCAGAAGATCAGCTTTGGCGAAAGAAAGCCGCCCACAATGCAGCAGCTTATGAAGCGTTTTCATGTTGATGACGGTGTCCTCCTCGGCGACAAGAAGAAACACGCGCCCCTTTTTATCCTTTAGAAACAAATTTTTGGTGTGCCCCCCGGGAATTTTACCACGCAACTCGCGGGATTCATCAACGGTAAAAACAGGCGCGTGTTCAACAGTTGTGGTTTTCATATGATGCTCGGCCAGAAACACCATTAAATCTTCACGCGATTTTGCCTGTTGCGGTTGCTCATTCATGTCGCAAATAAACGTTTGCAAGGGTTAAGCGCCATGGTCTCATTTCTGATACGTTTGTTCCCTATAATCTGGTATAATCAGACTTGCGTTATCATATCTGTGTTCCAAACAAAACCGCAAGGTCGACTTTCGCACAGCCGACCGCGCCGGGCAACGTGTCAGAATTTTGTCCTGCCATACTGCCATATTGCCATATGGAGCCGCCCCATTACACCACATTTTGCACCACATTTTAATTTGCCATGAATGACAGTCTCAACCGCACTATAAACCCGCCACACCAGGGCCCGTCAGGGCGCGAGACGATCATGCGGCTTGTCCATACGGTACGCATGACCCGACTGGCCATGCTCTGGGAGCAGTGGTGGCCATGTTTGGTGGCCCCTGTTCTGGTGGTCCTGATATTTTTAAGTGTTTCCTGGTTTGGCCTGTGGCTGGCTGTGCACGGCCTGCTTCAGGTTTTACTGCTCGTCGCCTTTGCCGTCCTGTTTATCGCCTCTCTGTGGCCTCTTACGACCCTGCGCCGCATAACCCGCAACGAAGCCGTTTTGCGCGTTGAAGCCGTCTCCGAACTCAAGCACCAACCCTTGCAGACCCTGTTGGACAAAATGGCGCTGAGTGAGAACGCAGAAGATGCGCTTGATCCGCGTTCCCGGGCCTTGTGGCAAGCGCATCAGAGGCGCGCCCGGCAAGCGATTGCGCAAACGCGGATCACAAGGCCGCAGCCGCGTTTGCACACTTACGATGTTCTTGCCTTGCGATTTGCCATAGGGCTTGTGGGGCTGGTCGCTTTTTTCTGGGCGCCCGGCGAGCGTGTTCAGCGGGTCATGGCGGCCTTTTCGGTGACAATGCCGGCGGATCAACTGGCAGCCAGGGTCGATGCCTGGATATCGCCGCCGCCTTATACCGACCGCCCTCCGATCGTGTTGATATCCGATACATTGCTTGCTGGCGGTGACGAACTGCCCAATAACCCCGCTGATCCGGAAAACCCGAAGGCAACAACGCGCAGCCTTAATGTTCCGCAAAATTCCGAGCTGACGGTGCGCATTGGGGCCGACTCTGACTTACGTGTGGCAACCGATAGGGGGGGCAGCCTTACGGATCTTGCCCCCACCAGCGGGGCGAATAGGACCGAAGTCGCGGCCGCGGCGAGCGCACAGGACCGGGAACCGCGACATTATCGGCTTAAGCTTGCCGATTCGCAGACCATATATATTAAAAGCCGTTGGGGCACAGCAGCGGCGTGGACCTTTCAGGTAGAGCCGGATGCGCCACCAACGATTCGTCAAATCAAGGACCCCGAAACCGCGCTCACCGGCGCCTTGAAGCTGTTTTACGGGGTGGAGGATGATTTCGGTGTTGTTCGCGCCGAGGCTCGCTTCGCCAATCCCCGACAGCATGACGTGCGAGGGAAAAACACCGACAAGGCGGCGCGACCGCTTTATCAGGCCCCCCAGTTTCGCCTTTCCCTGCCACGCGGGCGTACCCGCAAAGGCGAAGCCAGCACGTTTCGCAATTTGATTTCCCATCCCTGGGCAGGCGCTGATGTTGACCTGACCTACGCCGCATTTGATGATATGGGTAACGAAGGATTAAGCCAGACCTATCCCATAACGCTGCCACAAAGGCAGTTCAACGATCCCCTGGCCCGCGCTCTTGCCGAGCAACGCCTTGAACTTGCCCTTGATGCCAACCAGGCCTCCCAGGTTGTTGTTAGTCTTGACGCGATCCTGTTCGCGCCGGAAAAACACATGCAAGATCTTGGGGCCTATCTGGGTATACGCACAGCACAAATCCGCCTGCGCAAGGCAAAAACCGATGACGCCCTGCGCGATGTTGCTGATATGCTGTGGGAGATCGCAATATCGATTGAAGACGGAGACCTGTCGCACCATGAGCAGGCGCTGCGCCGGGCCCGCGAGGAATTAATGCAGGCGCTCGAAGAGGGTGCCGATGAAAAAGAGCTCAAGCGCCTTGTTGATCAGTTGCGCCAGGCCATGCGGGACTATATGCAGGCCCTGGCCCAACAGCAAATGCAGAACCCGGACCAGATGCAGGCCCCCCTGGACCCGAACACCCGACTGGTGCGTCCCCAGGACCTTGAGCGGATGCTGGATCGCCTTGAGGATCTGTCGCAACTGGGGGCCCGCGATGCGGCGCGGGAACTGCTCAGCCAGCTCGACGAAATGATGGAAAACCTGCGTCAGGCCGGTCGTCAGCAAATGCAGCAGGCAGAGCAGGGAGAGATGAACGAACTGCTCTCTGAACTGGGGGAAATTATCCGCCGTCAGCAGCAGTTGATGGATGAAACCAATCGCCAGGCGCGCCAGGGTCGTGGTGGGCGTGAAGGGCGCGGCCAGCGCCGCCAGCAAAGCCGCCGGGAACAGCAGGGCCAGGGACAGGACGGCAGCCAGGGACAGCACCAGGATGGCTTGTCGGAAAACCGTGGCAATGAGGGCCGCCAAGGCCAGGGTGGCCGAGGTGGCACGGATGGGTTGGGAGAAGAGCAAGCCGCGTTGCAGGAGCGCCTGAACCAACTGATGGATCGTTTGCGCGAGCGTGGCGCCCTTGGCGAGGAAGGCGCCGACTTTGACCGTGCCTATGGGGAAATGGGCGAGGCCATTGACGGATTGCGGGGGCGCCGCCCCGGTGACGCGGTGGATAATCAGGCGCAGGCTCTTGATGCGTTGCGCCAGGGAGCGCAGGCCATGTTGCGGCAGTTGCAGCAAAATGGAATGATGCAGGGGCGCATGCGCGGACAGGGGCAAACCGATCCCCTGGGCCGACCGCTGCGTAACACGGGGCCTGATTTTGGTGATACGGTGGAGGTCCCGGACGACATCGAAGTGCAGCGCGCCCGGCGTATTCTGCGCGAACTGCGCCGGCGTTTGGGCGAGCCGCAACGGGGCCTTATCGAACGAGGCTATATCGAACGGCTTCTGGAGCGCTTTTAGAGCGTGCGTTTGGCTATACCCGTTTTGCCAGGGGTAAAGCTAACGCCATAAAGCGGATCGCCCATGAAAGCGGATCGCCCATGGTTGAAAGCAAGCAAGCCACCGGCAAGCCCACAAAGGGGCGCAAGTCCGACCCTCCCGGCGCGAGCGCCATGGTTGCGGCGCAGAACGAGGCAACCCGCACCGGTCCGCGCATCGGCTTGGCGCTTGGCAGCGGCGGCGTGCGCGGGATTGCCCATGTTCCCGTTCTTGAGGCCCTTGATGAAATGGGTTTGCGGCCAGACTATATCGCTGGCACATCAATGGGGGCGATCATGGGCGCGGCCCATTGTGCGGGCATGAGTGGGGCCGATATTCGCGCCTATGTCAAGGAAACCTTTGCCGATCTACCGCGCCTGATCCCGAAAATCTGGAAAGTAAGACCGCGCAACCTTTCGCAAAAGCTATCGGGGAACAAATTGCCCTTAATGAGTGTGGATCCGATGCGGGTGCTGGAGATATTCCTGCCCCGGGAGATACCAAACACATTCGAGGAATTGGAGCGGCCCCTGGCGGTAATGGCTGCACAATTTTACGAAACCGCCGAGGCCCGGCTGACGACGGGGGCGCTACGGCCCGCGCTTGCGGCGTCCATGGCCATGCCGGTTATTTTTCGCCCCGTGACCATCAACAACATCGTTCATTGCGACGGCGGGATGGTCAACCCCCTGCCCTTTGATGTCTTGCCGCCATGCGATATCAGCATCGCTGTTGATGTGGTGGGAGCGCCGATTCTGGATCGGTCGCCCAATCCTTCGGCCATTGAGCAGTTGTTCGGCGTTTCACAGATCATGATGCAGACGATCATTAACGTGAAGCTCGCCCTGTGCCAGCCCGATATCCTGCTGCGACCCGATATCAGCCGTTTTCGGGTGCTGGAGTTTTACAAAACCGGTGCTGTGCTCAAAGCTGCCGAGCCCATGAAAAGTGAACTCAAACGCCGGTTGGAGATCGTGATGAAAAGTGCGCAGCCGGAATGGGCTATGGTATAATACCAGCGGTATTGGCTTTATTGACACGCTCTAGAGGTGTAACGCTAAGAGGTTGTCCCTGGTAAATCCATCGGGTGCAGGTGGCCATTCGTCTGATCATGAGAGATGTTCGATTTCTCCCGCGTTGTCAAGGGTTTAGAAACCGCTGAAAGCGGCGCGTGAGCAGCCCTTGACAACGCGGGAGAAATCGAAAAAAAAGCAATGATCAGATGAATGACCTGATATGGCCTTGCTGGCGGCAATGGCTGCAATAGCCCTGACTTCAGACCTGACACGCTCTAGAGGTGATAAACGCATGAAGATTTTGTATTTTGCGGCATTGCGGGAACAGATCGGGCACGGGGAGGAAGACGTGGTTTTGCCTGATAAAGTGCATACGGTTGGCGATCTTATGGGGTGGCTCGCCGGGCGTGATGAAGTCTTTGCGGCGGCCTTTGTCGAGCCGTCTGTTGTGCGGGCGGCGGTTGATCAGGCTTTGGCTGACCCCGATACATCTGTGCGGGGGGCACAGGAGGTCGCCTTTTTCCCGCCCATGACGGGAGGCTGATTAATGGTGGTCAGGCTGCAAAGTGACGATTTCGATGGGGGGGCGGAGCTTGCCGGTCTTATGCAGGGGCGCCGCAATACCGGCGCCGCGGTGAGCTTTATCGGCTATGTTCGCGATGACGCAGATAAAGGCTCGCCCCTTGTCGAAATGCTCATTGAGCACTACCCGGCCCTGGCGACCCGCCAACTCGAGCACATTGAACGCAAGGCGCACCAGCGCTGGCGGCTGGATGATACGCTCATTGTTCACCGCTTTGGCAGGTTAACGCCAGGAGAGCAGATTGTGCTGGTTATCGTCCTGGCCCAGCATCGTGAGGCCGCGTTTCAGGGGGCTACCTTTATTATGGACGTTCTCAAGTCCCATGCGCCGTTTTGGAAAAAGGAAATCAGAGCCGGTGGCAGTCAATGGGTTGAGGCGCGCGCGCACGACAATGCGGCCCTGATGACCTGGCTCAACGATGACAGTCCCAGTAAAGCGCAAACCCGGGATCAAAAACGGTAATCGGCCCCAGCGCGGTGGCCACTTTGTCAAAGGGCGCAAGGGGCTGATCGTTTTTGACAAGGTTGCAGGATTGCCGGTTGGGAGCCAGGCCATAAAACGCCGCGCCGTTTTTTGCGACAAACCCGTCCAGCTTGTCCAAGGCGTTTTCCTCGTCAAACACGTGCGCAAGCAGGCTGAGGGCGTTGGGCGCGGTGAATATTCCGGCGCAACCGCAGGCGCTTTGCTTGGCGCTGTCCACATGCGGAGCGGAGTCGGAGCCAAAGAAAAACCGTTTGTCCCCCGATGTCGCCGCCTGGCGCAGAGCCAAACGGTGATGCTCCCGCTTTGCCACCGGCAGGCAATAGTTGTGAGGACGAATGCCTCCGACCAGCATGGCATTGCGGTTGATGATAAGATGATGGGCGGTAATGGTGGCGGCCAGGTTGGAGCCGGCTGCGCGCACATAGTCCACGCCCTCCTTTGTCGTCACGTGTTCAAGAACCACGCGAAGGCTTGGATAGCGTTGGCGCAAGGGCTCCAATACCCGTTCGATAAACACCGCCTCCCGGTCAAAAATGTCCACCGCCGCGTCAACAACCTCCCCATGCACGCAAAGCACCATACCGATCTCCGCCATGCGCTCCAACACGGGATAGACCCTCTCAATGGCGCCAACACCGGCGCTGGAATTGGTCGTGGCGCCCGCGGGATAGAGCTTGACCGCTATAACGTCGCGGGCTGCGAAGGCTTGCGCAACATCGTCGGCATTTGTGTCCTCAGTCAGATAAAGGGTCATCAAAGCTGCAAAAGCGTGATCAGGAGGCAGATGCGCCAGAATACGCCGGTGATAGGCGCGGGCCTCCTTGTGGGTCACAACGGGCGGTACCAGGTTCGGCATGACGATCGCGCGTGCGAACTGCGCCGAGGTCGCCGTCAGGACTTTCGCAAGGATATCCCCATCACGCAAATGCAGGTGCCAGTCATCCGGCCGGGTGATCTTCAGGATGGTCATGAAGCCGGACCTGTCGTCAGGAAACGTTTATTTGCAGGTCGGTGATGTCTGTTAACAGAAAGGCCCATCATATTATCTCGTGTTTCGTGCCGGTCTGTTTGTGGATGCCAGGGCCGGGCACCGCCAAGGGCGGTCTTTACCTGCCATGTTCCCATGCTGTCGTCGCGATAAAGAGAGACCGCGCCCGTTTTACCGAGCCTTTCTTTGTCAAATATCAACGCCGCCCCGCACGAGCGGGGTGCACGAAGGGGGGTAACGATAATCCGGGCAAATGTACAGGCCGAATTTAAGGCATCCGCACGGCGCGCCAACACGATCACGCCGCCCGAAGGCAGTGGCGCCTGGCATTGGGCCCGGGTGCACGTGACCCCCGCACGCAGGGAACCGTCATTCAGCGCGCGTCCATCACCGTCGGCACGCAACCATATTGCAGCCGCGAACCGATTGCGCCTGCCGCTTAGATGCAAGAGCCCGTCAGCCAGGCGCACAGCAAATTGGCGACCGTTGTCAGCAATCAAAATATCAGGCTTCGGGCGCAGCGGTTGAACGAAAAGCGCCAGCGCAAAAAATACCAATCCAAACCAGCGCCATGTCTGCAGCCACAAAGCAATCCACAATCCCCCTGCCACAATAAAAACGAGCGCCACCGGTTTGATGGCCCCAATGGTCACCACCGCCCCTTCCAGCCCCGAGACCCAGGTGGCAATCCTTACCACCCACTCAAGGCCAAGTCCCATCACCTGAAAGGCCAGGACTTCAAGGCCAAACGGCATCAGGAGCATCCCCACAAGCCCTGCCGGCATCACCACGAAACCGACAATCGGCATCGCCAGCACGTTTGCCAAAAGCCCATATCCGGCGATACGATGAAAGTAAAACGCGACAAACGGCATTGTCGCCACACCGGCAACCAGGGCCGTCAGGATCAGCCCGCCTACATAGCGGCGCCCCAGACGCAGCGCGCTTGCCAGGGAGCCGGATCGCGTCTGGAGAGCCCAATTACGTCGCCGCTGCGCCTCGTAAGCGGCAACCAAAGCGACCACCGCGGCAAAGGACATTTGAAACCCAGGCTGCAAAACCGCCTCGGCGCCCATCGTCCCCACAGCAATCGCGGCGATAGCGACGTTGCGCATGGTGATCGCCAACCGGTCCGCCATAATGGCCATGAGGGCAACGGCAAACATAATAAACGCACGCACCGTTGCCACACTCGCTCCTGATAGCAGCAGATAGGCCGCCCCTACGCAAAGGGCGAGAGCCGCCGCCCATTTTCGGGTAGGATAACGGGCAACCAGGCCGGGAAACAAAGCCAGCCCCATGCGCGCAAGCAAAAGGGCCGTTCCCGCAACCAGCGCCATATGCATGCCCGATATTGCCAGAACATGCGCAAGCCCTGATTGGCGCAGCGCATCAACGGTTGCGGGCGACAGGCCCGACCGGTTTCCGGTAACCAGCGCCGCCGCGAAAGCCCCGGCCTCCCCAACAAGCGCCTGGCGAATGCGGGCCTCGACCGTCTCCCGCCACATGGCCACATCCTGCCTGAGTTTTTGCAATCCCGTGACATCCGGTGCTGGCGTACCGGGTGGCATGAGCCGCACGGCACCGTAGACAAAGCCATTGACAGGCATGCGGCGATAATACGCATCGAAGGCAAAGTCATAGCCGCCGGCAATAGCGGAGCCACGCGCACGCATAAGCCGCGCGCGGGCACGAACAAGGTCGCCAACACGAAGCGGGGGCGAGGCACTGCGTGTTGTCACGCGAACACTGTCAGGCAAGCGGGTGCGGTCGTAGCCACTGACATTTATCAGGCCAAGGGTGAGGCGCCTGTCCTGGGGCCGGACCTCAACACGTTGGACGATACCCTGAAGGTTCACGTCAACGGCTGCGCGGGACAAATGCGGCTGTGCGACCCATTCGGTGCGGACCTTGGCAATGGCCATGCCGGTCATGACGGCGGCAATCACGCAGGCCAGGCGAAACCCGAAGACCTGCCCCCCACGGGCTGTTTTTATCACAACCCCTGTCGCCAAAACACCGGCAAGCCCCAGCGCAACAAGCGACGGTTCCGCGGGCAAGACGAAATAAATGGCCATGCCCAGCAGATAAAGCACCGCCAACCACAAAAACCCGCGCCGGTTCGCCAGGTCGCCCTCGCCACATTGGCGCAGGAACGCAAAGCCGGTCTGTCGCAACAGATCAGCGCGCACACGCAAACGCAACTTTGCCCGATATTCGGGCGAGCGCGCTTTGTCCGCTTCATGATCATAATCATGAGGCGCTCGGCTCTGACCGGTCCTCACCGCGGTTCCGGATGCCTCGCCGTTGTGGTCCACCCTTTGATCCTCCCGCCGTTTATGCTACATGCACGCCGAACCCTTGGCAAATGGGGCAGCAGATTTGCGACCGGCATAACCGGCACAACCGGCATAACCAGCAGAGGCCAGACCTATGAGCGATCCCGTTATTACCCGCTTTGCGCCGTCTCCAACGGGCTTTCTGCACATCGGAGGGGCGCGCACGGCGCTGTTCAACTGGCTTTATGCGCGCAGCAAAGGCGGGCAAATGCGCCTTCGGATTGAGGATACAGACCGGGCGCGTTGCAATGCACGGGCCATCGATGCCATCTACGACGGGCTCGCCTGGCTTGGTCTGGATTGGGACGGTGAACCGGTTTCCCAGTTTGCCAGGCGTGAACGCCATTGCCAGGTGGTGCAGCAATTGCTTGATGGGGGGCAGGCTTATAGGTGCTATGCGCGTGCGGACGAGCTGGCGCAGATGCGCGAGGCGGCCCGGGCGCAGGGTCTGCCGCCGCGTTATGACGGGCGTTGGCGCGAACGTGACCCTGCTGATGCGCCTGCGAACGTGCCCGCGGCTATTCGTTTTAAGGCGCCACAGTCGGGGATGACGGTCATTGCGGATCGTATTCAGGGGCGGGTGGTGTTTCCTAACAAGGACCTTGATGATCTGGTTCTGCTGCGCTCTGACGGCACGCCCACCTATATGCTTGCCGTGGTGGTGGATGATCATGATATGAACATTTCGCACATTATTCGCGGCGATGATCACCTGACCAACGCCGCGCGGCAAACGCAAATCTACCAGGCTCTTGGTTGGGCAGTGCCGGAGATGGCCCACGTTCCGCTTATCCATGGATCCGATGGGGCCAAACTCTCCAAGCGTCACGGGGCGCTGGGTGTGGAGGCTTATCGCGCCATGGGATATTTGCCCGAGGCGATGCGGGATTACCTTGTGCGTCTGGGTTGGGCACACGGGGATGACGAAATCTTTTCCAGGGAGCAACTGCTTCAATGGTTTGATCTTGATGCCATTGGCAAGTCGCCGGCGCGCTTTGATATTGCCAAACTTGAGCACATAAATGGCGTAAAGTTGCGAGCCATGGACGATGCGGCGCTTATGGGGGTGCTTGCGAACACCCTGGGCCATCTGGAGGGGGGCGAGGCCCTGTCGGCGGCTTTGCGCGAGGATAGGCGCGAAAAAATCGTAACCATCCTGCCGGCGATCAAGGCGCGGGCCAGAACCCTGCATGATGTGATTGCGGGTTTTGCGTTTATGATGGCCCGCCGACCCTTGACCATTGAAGCGGCTGCGCAAAAGCATCTGGGAGAAGAGGGAAAAGGCGTTTTATCCGAACTCAGGGCGCTTTTGGCCGATGTTGATCCCTGGAACGCTGGCAATATTGAAGCCACCGTTCGGGCGTTTGGTGAGAGCCGGGCACTCAAGCTTGGCAGGATTGCCCAACCGCTGCGCGCCGCGCTCACCGGCAAAGCGACATCCATCGGGATTTTCGACGTGCTGGAAGTGCTGGGCCAGGAGGAGGCCTTAGGGCGGGTTGATGACACGCTCTAGTGCCGGTGGCGGGGATGGCCGGGTGCGGTTGCAGCCGGTCGGGACTTGCCTAATCAATGAAAACCGTCTACACTTCGTTTGTTGAAACTTTCAATTTCCCCCTGACGGCATGCGTAGGTTAGAACGCGCATAAAGTTTTGCGTGGGTGCCTTTACGCGGTATCTGGTGCGTCCGTTGAGCGGCGAGGCCACTGTGGAGGCCACTGTGATGATGTCGCTACGGGTTACCAGGGGCATGGGATGCGGCATTTCACGAAAAAAATACAAAACAGGACCCTGTCAAACGCGCACAAACGCGAGCCGGTTACCGAAAACAGGTCTTTATTGGCATTAGTGGCATTTTGGTTCTTGATATTCGGGACTTGCACGATTGGTTAATGGCGTCGGCGGATTCGGATAGATCTACCGGTTTGTGTGGGCGTGTTCGGGCATGGGGGGCGCCGCCACCTAGAGCCTTTCAGTTCTTAACTGAATCATTCTGACGGAGCGATTTTGTGACAAGGCCAAGTAAAGTCTCGCTGGACATAGTGGACTATTTTCAAGAGACTTTGCGCCGGCATTGGTGCAAAAGCGCCCGTCCCTTCGGGTTTCCGATTGGCGGGTGCCCATGCTCAAGCCGATCTCATGAGATGGACCCACATCGCATATCGATCGGCTCAAACGTGGGAATCACCTCGCCAATCGAGAAACAGAATGGCTTCAGTTAAGAACTGAAAGGCTCTAGCAGGGTGTGTTGTTGTACCTGTTGTGCTGCGGGCGGGCCTATGACAGCAGGCCTTGAGGGATGTCCGTTAGATCAGCATGGGTTTAGTTGTACCCATTTTGCGATGGGGCGCACGGTGTCCATGGAGGTCTTTCGTTGTCGAAGACTTGGTGGTTGGAAGCGAATCGGTATGCGCAGTTTACGATTGGGATGGCTTCGCAAGCCTGTGGATAACCTGTGGGCAACTTGTTGATAATCTGTGGATAACCTGTGGATAGGATGTGGGTATCGCGTGACCCGGGACGCCGCTGTGAGGTCCTGGCACGGCCCCTATGCCTCGCGGCGCACAGAACCACACATACAGAACCACACATACAGAAAATGACGTGAAGGAGATGGCAATGGGTGATCGCAAAGCAACAATAACCGTCGGCGATGAGCAATGGGAATTTCCCGTGGTTGCCGGCTCCGTCGGCCCCGAGGCGATCGACATCAACGCCCTTTATCGCAATACCGGTATGTTTACCCATGATCCCGGTTTTACCTCCACGGCGGCCTGTTCGTCCGACATCACCTACATCGATGGAAAAAAGGGAATATTGCGCTATCGCGGATATCCGATCGAACAACTGGCGGAGCGCGGTGACTTTATCGAAACCTGCTACCTGCTGCTCTATGGGGAGTTACCGAGCCAGGCGGAACTGAAAAAATTTCGCCACGATATTACTTATCACACCATGCTGCATGAACAAATGAGCCGCTTTTATACGGGCTTTCGCCGTGATGCCCACCCCATGGCCGTCATGGTGGGTGTGGTGGGCGCCCTGTCCGCCTTTTATCACGATTCAACAGATATTCACGATCCGCACCAGCGCCTTGTTGCCAGTTATCGCCTGATTGCCAAAATGCCCACCATTGCCGCCATGGCTTATAAATATCACGTGGGCCAGCCGTTCGTTTACCCGGACAACTCCCTTGGCTATGCGGCCAATTTTCTGCGCATGTGTTTTGCGGTTCCGTGCGAGGATTATCGCGTGCGTCCCATGCTTGCGGATGCCATGGACAAGATCTTTATCCTGCACGCGGATCATGAACAAAACGCCTCCACCTCGACGGTGCGCCTTGCCGGTTCCTCCGGGGCCAATCCGTTTGCCTGTATTGCCGCGGGCATTGCCAGCCTGTGGGGCCCCGCACACGGTGGCGCTAATGAGGCGGCTCTGGAAATGCTCACGCAAATCGGCACGCCGGATCGTATTCCCGAATATATTGCGCGCGCTAAGGATCGTGACGACCCGTTCCGCCTGATGGGCTTTGGCCACAGGGTCTACAAGAGTTACGACCCGCGCGCGCGCATTATGCGCCAGACAACCCATCAGGTCCTGCAAGAAATGGGGATCGAGGATGATCCCCTCTTGGACGTGGCCCTGGAGCTAGAGCGCATTGCCCTTGAGGATGATTATTTTAAGCAAAAGAACCTCTATCCCAACATCGACTTTTATTCCGGCATTACCTTGCGCGCGCTCGGCTTTCCGACAACCATGTTTACGGTCCTGTTTGCCCTGGCGCGCACCGTGGGTTGGGTGGCGCAGTGGAAGGAAATGGTTGAGGACCCGAGCCAACGCATCGGCCGCCCGCGCCAGATCTATACGGGCCACGCGGAGCGCGATTATGTAGATATTGCCGAGCGTTGACACAGGTGCATCAGGGTAAGGCGATGCGGGACGCCACGGCCTTGCCGCGTAACCCATGACACACTCCACGTGAAGACATTGAACAAACGAGGCAACGGTAATGCATGTGGTGCCCGCCTTTTCCCGGCTTGGCGATGAGAACGCCTTTGCCGTTCTGGCTCGGGCGCAGGCCTTGCAGGCGCTGGGGAAGGACATTATCAATCTGGGTATTGGCCAGCCGGATTTCGCCACCCCCGAACATATTGTCGAGGCGGCCGTCAAAGCGCTTCGCGATGGCCATCACGGCTATACGGATGCGCGCGGCCTCTTACCGTTGCGAGAGGCCGTTTGCGCCTGGTTGCATCGCCACACCGGCGCCCGTGTGAGCCCTGAACATGTGATGATTATGCCTGGCGGCAAGCCGGTCATGTTTGCCGCGATCCTGCTTTTTGGTGAGCCGGGGGCGGATATCCTCTACCCCGATCCCGGATTTCCCATCTATCGCTCCATGATCGACTACACCGGCGCCACAGCCATTCCCATTCCCATATTGGAGAAGAATGATTTTGCCTTTCGCGCCGAGGAGGTCCTCGACCTGATCACGGCAAATACCCGCCTGGTGATCCTCAATTCACCGGCCAATCCCACCGGCGGGATAACACCGCGCAGGGAAATCGAAGCGCTGGTCGAGGGCCTGGCCAAGTGGCCTGATGTGGCGGTTCTGTCGGACGAAATTTATTCGCGCATGTGCTACGATGGGGCTTGCCACACCAGTTTACTGGCGTTTCCTGAGATACGCCACAGGCTTATCGTACTTGATGGTTGGTCAAAGACGTTCGCCATGACCGGTTGGCGCCTTGGGTTCTCCGTTTGGCCCGACGCACTGATAGACAAGGTGCGCAAGCTCGCTGTCAACGGCTGGTCCTGCGTCAGTACCCCCGTCCAATATGCCGGGCTCGCGGCCCTTGAGGGCCCGCTGGATGCGGTTGCGGCAATGATGGCGGCATTTGCCGAGCGCCGCCGGCTCGTTGTTGAGGGGCTCAATGCCATCGCCGGGATTACCTGCGCGACCCCAGGGGGCGCCTTTTATGCCTTCCCCAATATTTCCGGCACGGGGCGAGGCGCCAGGGAGTTGGCGCACACCCTGTTGGAAGATGCGGGAGTCGCGGTTATTGCCGGCACCGATTTCGGCGGGTTCGGAGAAGGCCATCTGCGGGTTTCCTATGCCGCCAGCCGTTCTGATATCAATCGCGCACTGGAGCGCCTCGACGCTCATCTGGCATAACCCCACCCCAGTTAGGGATAAGGACCTTTTCGAGCGAGAGAAATATGTTTTTGATCGGATTTGGAAAAACCGCAGCCAGTTCGACAAACTGCAGTTGGGACACGCAAGTGATTACGTTAAAAGAGTTGCGCAGCAAAATGGACAGATTTTTGAGTTGCCTGTTGATTTTGACCGGAAAATGCTCAGTATGTATGAAACGTTTGCGGGAGTCATACCAAGGGTCCTTAACAATGACTCATGGCTTAGCGTCAAGCAAGTATGTTATCAAGGCAGTACACCAGTCGGCGTGTCTATAAAGCCAATACCGCTGGTATCAATTGAGAATAACAGCCATGGAAAATGAAACTGAAGTAATGCTGCATGTAAGAAATCGCTTTGAGAAAGATAATATTAAATTCGATGAGGTTAATTACTTTATTAAAAGAGAAAAACCAAAAATTTTCAATAATGAGAAAGTAATATGGGTTTTCTATGGTAATCAAATACATGATAAATTTCTCGATCTCGACATTGTATTGGAAATAACAGATGATGGCCGTTCAGCTTATCGGCACGCAGATTATATCTAAACATTTTTCTCACGCTTTATCGGTTTATTCTCATGCAAAGGCGGATCCAGCTGAAAACGTCGATTTATACCAGCGGTATTGGCTTTATAGACACGCCGTCTGGTGTACTGCCTTGATAACACACTTACTTGACGCTAATCCATGAGTCATTGGCAAGGACCCTTGGTATTACAACCTGTCCAGCCCGTTGATAGTGAGGCCCATGAACCCAATGAAACGCATTTTGCGATAGCCTGTGCCCTGTGCAAACCATTGGATTTTCGGTTGTAGATGTGCCAAGGTATAGCACCCATTCATTATAGAACCATCACGATGAGACCTGGTCTGGTGAGCGTGTTGCAGAACGACACCCGTGCCCCAGGTAACGCCGAACCTTTATAACACCGAACTCGCCCGTAACACCTAACACCTAACACCTAGCACCTAGCACCTAACATTGACAGTCAACCACGTTGGAGTTTTTATATGAGCGCTGATATCGCTTTAAAGCCGATGCAATATCTCGACAAGGCCGTTGCGTCCCTGCGCGACATGGGATTGATGCCCGATACCATTGACGAACAACCGATTTTGCCCTTGCTGGAAAAAATTTCTGATCTGGACGAGGATCGGATTGTTGCCATTGCCCGAACCCTCAACCAGCAAAGCGTCTTTAACGAAGTGGTGCGCAACCAGATTGAGGCCATGAATATTGGGCAGCGCTACGAAGACATTACCGAGGCGTTCAATTCCATTCGTGAGGACGCCAAGTCCATGGTGGATCAGCTTGAAGATGGTACGATTTCCACGTTTGAACGGATGTCCAATATCTGGATGAAGGTCACCCGCGGAGATGTCGCGGCGCGCTTTGACAAAATCCGTGACACCTACCTCGACGTGGCCCGCGATACCAAGGATCAAATCGAACGCGAGCATACGATTTTGGAGTCCTACGCGGATTTTCGCGGGGCGCTGAAGCAGTCGGAGGTGCTTGCTTTTGAAGTGCTTGAGCAGGCCGAGACGCGCCTTGAGGCGGCCAAATCCAAGCTCGATGCGGCCAATGAGGAAATTGCCGCCTTTGTCAACAAGGACCCCGCCGCCAGGGCGCGCCTTGAAATGGCCCGTGACGAGCAGGTGCGCGCCATGCAGAACGAAGAAAAACGCTACCAGATCGCCAAGGATCTCTCCGATAATCTGACCATCGGTTACAACACCTCCGAGGTGGTTATGGCCCGTTTGATGCAAACAACAAACGCCAAAGAGCGGGTTTATGCCCAGGCGATCAGCTTTTTCTCCACTAACGAGACGGTGTTAACGGCGCTCAAAGCCAGTTTTACCGGATTGCACGGCTTGCACGAATCAACAGAGACCCTCAATGCGATGAAAGAAGGGGTCTCGAAAAGCCTGGAGACCCTTGCCGAAATCGGCGATGCGGTTCAGGAAGAGGCGATCAAGGCAGGGTACGGCCCCACCGTCAAGGCCGAGTCGGTACAAAAGCTTGTCGATTCGGTGGTCAATTTCCAGGAACGCAGCCGCGAAATCATCAACGAAATGCGCGTGCTCGCCACCGAGAACTCCAAGGAAATCCGCGTGGCTGTTGAGACCGGTAAACAGCGTTTGGCCCGCTTGGCCTCCGAGGGTAATGCGCTCGTATTGGACCTGAGCGCTTAGCGCTTGGCGGTTCAGGACAGCGGGCAGCCAGGTCGCGAGCAAGCTATGGCGAACCAAACGGCGGAGGTGGACGCGGTGTCGAAGACTGCTGAGATGTCGGGCGCAACCCATATTGACGACACGCACAGGGATGGCAAAATCAACCTTGACGAGTTGATGCTGGCCATGGACGTGGTGGATACGCTGCGCCATGAAGAGGCTTTTGTGGAGCGTGAATTGGGAGAAGAGGCCCGCGAGCAAAAGCTCATGGAGCGCCTTCGCGCCATCTATCGCAAGCAGGGGATTGAAGTTCCTGATCATGTGATCGCGGATGGGGTTGCGGCGCTCAAGGAGGATCGCTTTACCTACACGCCCCCCGCGTCGGGTTTGCGCACCACGTTGGCGCACGCCTATGTGTCGCGCCATCGTTGGGGCAAAAAGGTGATTATGGCGGGGCTCGCGGTGATCCTCGGCCTTGCGGCCCTGATCGGCGTTAATCGCTATGCGGCCTATCAGGAAACACAAGAGCGCCTCGCCATCACCCAGGGCCTGCCTGAACGGATCGCCAACCTCAGCTACGAGATTTCCGCCGTTGCCAAGGACGCGGCCGCCCTTGAGCGGGCCGCAACCCTGGCCACGGCCGGGTCTGCGGCCGCGCACAGCGAGGATCGCGCCGGTGCCGAAGCCGCGATTGCCCAACTCCAGGCTCTTCTTGCCACGCTCAAGCAGGAGTACACCGTTCGTGTGGTGTCCCGGCCGGGGGAAAAAAGTGGCTTTGAGCGCACCGCCCCCAACGGCGGAAAAGCCTATTATCTTATTGTCGAGGCCATTGATGCCGCCGGCAAGGCGCTGACGATTTCGGTGCGCGACGATGAAACAAGCCAGACCCAGTCCGTGAGCCGATGGGGTATCAGGGTCGACAAGAGCATTTTTGATGCTGTGCGCCAGGACAAAATGGCCGACGGCATTGTCAACAACGCGATCGTGGGACGCAAACAACTGGGGGCAATGGCTCCAGAGTATGTCGACCGGGTCAGCGATAGTGCCATCACCCGGTGGTAGGCGAAACGGGCGGGCGAAAACAAAACGAGGTCTCATGATAGTTACGGGTCGTGAAACGTTGGGCTCCATTGATAAGGCCACCCGGCAGTTGCAGACCGAGGAGCGCGATGCGGCGTTACTGATGCGCACGCTCAACGATCAACTGGTCACTCTGGCTCAGGAACAGGCAATCGAGTACCGCGCTCTTGCGGAATTTCGCGCGGAAAACATATTGCGTGGTGATCTTATCAATACCCTGTCCCGGGCGGAACAGGAGGCGGCGGATGTTCTGAACGCCCATATGCACGGGTTCGATGAGGTTGACGCGGCGATTGCCGCCGATGAGCGGGCCCTTGATGATCTGCGCGCCAGACGTGAGCCGGTTGCGGAGCGCCTGGAGGCGGCAGAAGAGCGCCTTGATCGCGCGCTTTTGGGCATGCGTGATACGTTGATGCAGCATGCGGTCTATGCGGAGGCAACGCAGACGGCGGAAATGGCCCGCAGGCGCGCCGCAGCAGCGGACGAAAAAATCGTTCAGGCGGAGGCCGACAGGGTCGAAAAAAGCAAGGCTTATCAGTCAGACAGGTTGTTTATGTACCTGTGGGAGCGCGGCTATGGCACCAGCAAATACACCGCCAGCGGCCTGATCCGGCTTCTTGATGGTTGGGTGGCACGGCTTGTGGGTTATCAGGATGCGCGGCCCAACTATTTTATGCTCAATGAAATTCCCAAACGGCTTACGGTCCATGCGCAGCGTATGCGGGCGCTGGCTGCGGAACAGGCCGAAGCCCTGGTGCTCGCTGAGGAACGCGCCCTGAAGCAGACGGGTAAAGCCGATCTGGTGGAAACCGTCGAAGCGCTACGGGGGGAAAAGGCAGACATCGATTCCCGCATTGAGACCTTGAGCAAAGAACTCCAGGGCGCGCGCGAAAAACGCGCCAATTTGGCCAAAGGTGGTGATGACGCATATGCCCGCGCCCTGGAGCCGTTGCAATCGGCTATTTCCCAGGAGCCCCTGACGATCATGTATGAGCGTGCCGCGCGCACAGGAGATCAAAAGGACGACCGCATTGTTTCGCGCATCCGCGCCATTCGCCAAAAAATTGACCAGATCGAGCAAGTCAAAAAGGACACCGAACAGCGCCTTCGCCAAATCGCCAACAACCGCACGGAACTTGAGAACGTGCGGGGGCGTTTCAAGCGCCAGCGCTATGATGATTACGGGTCGGTCTTTGGCTCCATGGCCGGCGTCCTGCTGGGGGAGTTCCTCAAGGGGATGATCAATGGGGGCACGTATTGGGATGGCATGCGCCGTAACCAGCGCTGGCGGCGGCGCCATTGGGACGACGACCTGGGCTGGCCTGGTGGTTTTGGCGGTGGCTTCGGCGATGACGATTTTGGCGGCGGCTTTGGTGGCGGCGGCGGAGATTTTGGTGGTGGTGGCGGCGGAGACTTCACCACAACCGACAGTTTTTGAGCCCTCCTAGGCCGGAAACCAGAAACCTGAAACCTGAAGCCTGAAGCCTGAAGCCTGAAGCCTGAAGCCTGAAGCCTGAAACCTGAAGCCTGAAGCCTGAAGCCGGAAACCTGAAACCTGAAACCTGAAGCCTGAAGCCTGAAGCCAGAAGCCAGAAGCCTGAGGCCTGAAGCCGGAAACCAGAAACCAGAAACCAGAAACGGAGACGTACTCCGGCCTAAGACATGACGCGCTCTAACGCCTCGCAAGGAGGATAAGATTATGAGGCACCGGCACAAAGGCAACGTAATGTATCGTGCCAGGGTATCGGCAGGTCTTTTTTTTGTGTGTGTTGTCATGGGGGCGGGACAGGCGCGCGCGCAGGACGCACAGGACGCACAGGGTGATACGCCGCTTTGGTCTTTTGCAAAACACCCTCACCCTCCCTATAAAACTATGACAAAGGCGGAGAAGGCACGCATGGATCCCTTGCTTTTTGATGGTCAGGAGGGGCCTGCCCCATGCGACGAAATAATTCGAACCAGCTACGCCATATATCGTGACCGCTATCCGGCTTTTGAGACACAAACAGCGTCCTTGACACCGGCGGCGCGGTTACGCCTGTGGCGGATGCATGTCTTTGTCAGGGAACCGTCTTATATATACCTGTGCATACTGGACGATCTGCGGGAGAAAATTTTCGCGCTGGTAAAAACGACGGACATGGACCCGCAGTTTTACTTCTGCGGTCATTATTCGCGCCCACCCGCCAGCGCCGACGAGAAGGCCTTTGCTCTGCTCGTCGATGAGCATGTAAGTTACGCGCGGACAGGCAAATACTTTGCCGCACGGAACCTGACCACCAGTTTTGACGATGTTGCGCAAATTAAAATCAATCCGGATATCGCGTACTATTTTTACAAGATCGCCCAACCCTTCTATCCTCTTGAAAGCTGGGACGGATTTATCGCGGCTCACCGTTCGTACTACGGGGGACTTCTCAGCGCCGAGCGCAAGGCGCAAGTGGATCGCTATGCGGCGGAACGTAATTATCAGGCGGTTTTGAGTTCCAGCAAAGCGTGTTCGTAAAAAGTCTCGCGAGGCCGTTGGGCGGCCCGGAGAACCCCCATGACATTAACGCGGCTTGCGCGAATCAGCCTCCTCGTGATAAAGACCGCCATGGCTGCTACGAAACATTCCTGACAATTGATCATCCATCGCCGCAGGGCCGCGCCTGCGGTTTTTCTTTAATCCTCGCGCAAACGCAGGGATGGCAGGCGTTACAGGCATTATACCAGCGGTATTGGCTTTATAGACACGCCGACTGGTGTACTGCCTTGATAACACACCTCTTCGACGCTAAGCCATGAGTCATTGTTAAGGACCCTTGGTATTACAAATACCCAGCGTTCAACGAGATCACGAGGCAAACGAAATGGCCCATATTGTCGATGATGCGTTTTCCTCTCCAGCGCTTACCTTTGACGACGTTTTGCTCAAACCCCAGGCCTCGTCTGTTCTGCCCAGCGAGATCGACGTCAGCACCCGCCTGACCCGATCAATCACCCTGAATATGCCCATCTTGTCAGCGGCTATGGATACGGTCACCGAGGCGCCCATGGCCATCGCCATGGCCCAGGCCGGCGGCATCGGTGTCATTCACCGCAATCTTGATGTCAAGGATCAGGCCGATGCGGTGCGCCAGGTCAAGACCTTCGAATCCGGTATGGTCGTCAACCCGGTGACCATCGCGCCGGATGCGCCTTTGTCAAAGGCCCTGGAACTCATGGACCGGCACGGCATTTCCGGCATTCCGGTCGTGGAAAAGAACCATAGGCTTGCCGGCATTCTCACCAATCGCGATGTGCGTTTTGCGCAAAACCGGCAAATTCCGGTGCGCGATCTGATGACATCGGAGAACCTGGTCACCGTGCGCGAGACAGTCAATCAGGACGAGGCGCGGCGCCTGTTGCACCAGTTTCGCATCGAAAAACTTCTTGTTGTTGACGACAAGGGGCGCTGCGCTGGCCTGATTACGGTCAAGGACATGGAAAAGGCCCGGCTGCACCCCCATGCGGCCAAGAATGAGCGCGGTCAGTTGCGGGTTGCCGCGGCCTCAACAGTGGGAGAGGCCGGGCTTGCGCGCTCAAAGACCCTCATTGATGCCGGGGTGGATTGTATCGTGATTGATACCGCCCATGGGCACTCGCGTCACGTTCTCAAAGCCGTGGGCGCGGTCAAGCGTCTTTCCAATGCGGTTCAGGTGATTGCCGGCAACGTGGCAACTCACGAGGGAACAAAGGCTCTTATTGAGGCGGGCGCGGATGCGGTGAAAGTGGGCATTGGTCCCGGATCCATATGCACAACGCGCATGGTGGCGGGGGTGGGGGTACCGCAACTCTCGGCCATTCTCGCCGCGGTAGAGGCTGCGCGCGAAACCGATACCCCCATTATCGCCGATGGCGGAATGAAATTCTCAGGCGATATTGCCAAGGCCCTGGCGGCGGGTGCCTCCGCGGTCATGATCGGCTCCCTGCTTGCAGGCACCGACGAAAGCCCCGGTGAGGTTTACCTTTACCAGGGGCGCTCCTATAAGGCCTATCGGGGTATGGGTTCCATTGCCGCCATGGCGCGCGGCTCCGCCGACCGATACTTCCAGGCGGACGTGCGCGAGGCCCTCAAGCTGGTACCCGAGGGGATTGAAGGCCAGGTCGCCTATAAGGGGCCGGTGAGTGCGATCCTGCATCAGTTAACCGGTGGCGCCCGCGCGGCTATGGGGTATGTGGGGGCTGAGAATCTCTCCGCATTTCGTGAAAAAGCAGAATTCCTGCGCATTTCCCCGGCGGGCCTGCGTGAAAGCCACGTGCACGACGTGACCATTACCCGCGAAAGCCCCAACTACCCGGGCGGTGCGTGAGCCCGGTCCCACAGGGAACCCCGGTTATGGCTTATGATCAGATAAATGGCTTTACAGGCTGAAACACAATGACCCCCGGCGGACGGGTGGCAGCAGCCATTCATATTATTGACTTGTGGCAACGGGAACATCGGCCGGTCAGGGCGATCCTGAGCGATTGGGGACACAGCCACCGGTATGCCGGTTCCAAGGATCGCGCCGCGATCGGCAATCTGGTTTATGACACCCTGCGCAACAAAAGCGCCGCGGCAAGGCGCATGGACGAGGAAACGCCACGGGCGCTTGTTTTGGGAACCCTGGCGAGTGCCTGGAAACTTGAGCACACCGCCATCGCGGCCCTTTGCGACGCCAGCCGTTACGCTCCCGATGCCCTTAACGCGCACGAACACGCGCGTATCAAGGGCCATGGGCCTAGCCTGGCTACGGCTACGGCAGATGACGCGGTGGCGGCCAACATCCCTGAGTGGTTATGGCCGGCGTTTGTGCGTGCGTTTGACGCGCAAGCCTGCACCGAGGGGGCAGCGCTCGCGGACCGAGCCCCGGTGGATCTGCGCGTAAACGCGATCAAGGCGGATCGGGCAAAGGTGCAAAAGAGCCTGTTACGATTCAAGCCGAGGGAGACCCCGTTTTCCCCCATGGGATTGCGCTTTGATGCGGGCACCCGCTGGCAGCGCGCGGCAAACATCAGGCCTGAGGCCGCCCTGCAAAAGGGATGGGCGGTGGTCCAGGACGAAGGGTCTCAGCTTGCCGCGCTCCTTTGCGGGGCTGCGGCTGGACAGCAGGTGCTTGATCTTTGCGCCGGCAGCGGCGGGAAAACCCTGGCGCTGGCGGCGATCATGGAAAATCGCGGTCAGGTTCATGCCTTTGATAAAGATCGGCACCGGCTGGCAGCAATCCATGATCGCCTCAAGGGGGCGGGGGCGCGCAATGTCCAGGTCTTACCGGCAGGGGATGAGGTTGCCCTTTCCGGTCTGGTGGGGAAAATGGATATCGTTTTTGTTGATGCCCCTTGCACCGGTTCAGGGGTATGGCGTCGCCATCCGGACGCCAAGTGGCGGTTGACGCCGGCGCATTTGGCACGCCGCCTGCAGGAACAACACAGGGCGCTTGCGAGCGCCCGTCGGTACGTGAAACCGGGAGGTGTTCTTGTCTATGTAACATGCTCGCTCCTGTGCGAGGAGAACGAAGACCAGATGCGCGCGTTTTTACAACAAAATGATGATTTCTCCCTGGTATCCCTGGCCGACCGGTGGCAAAACCTGACGGGCTCTGATAACGCTCCAGTAAGTGCCTCCATCGCCGAGACCGTTCGCCTGTCGCCGGCCACTACAAATACCGACGGCTTTTTTATCGCCGCTCTAAGGCTCAAGCCATAAGCAAGGGTAATCCTGAAAATGACCGACGCTGTGACTGCCGAATCCCTTCTCATTGTTGATTTTGGCTCCCAGGTCACCCGATTGATTGCGCGCCGGGTGCGCGAGGCCGGGGTGTATTGTGAAATCCATCCCTTTCATAGGGCCAGAGCCGCGTTTGCGCGCATGCAGCCCAGAGGGATTATCCTCTCTGGTGGACCGGCCAGTGTTGTGGACGGCAAAAGCCCGCGAATCCCGCAGGACATCCTGGCGTCAAACGTACCTGTACTTGGAATTTGCTATGGGGAACAAGTCTTGTGTGCCCAGTTGGGGGGTACGGTGCACGCCGGTGGCAAGCGGGAATTCGGACGGGCTGAAATCGCTATTGTCAATCCTTGCCCGCTGTTTGCGGGCATCTGGGAGGTGGGCAAACGCTATCCGGTGTGGATGAGCCATGGGGATGAAGTCACGGCGTTGCCGGACGGGTTTTCCGCGGTTGCGATTTCGCCCGCTGCGCCCTTTGCCGCCATAGCCAACCCGGAGCGCCAGGCCTATGGTGTCCAGTTTCACCCGGAAGTGGCCCACACCCCTGATGGCGCGCGGTTGCTGGCCAATTTTGCCCGCGCAATCTGTGGCTGCGCAGGCGACTGGACCATGACAGCGTATCGCGATCAGGCGATCAGACAGATTCGCCAACAGGTGGGGGATGGGCGGGTGATCTGTGGCCTGTCGGGGGGGGTCGACTCGAGCGTCGCGGCGGTGTTGGTGCACGAGGCTATAGGGGATCAGTTAACCTGCATCCTTGTGGATCACGGCCTGATGCGCGCAGGAGAAACCGATGATGTGGTTGCCCTGTTTCGTCGGCACTACAACATTCCCCTTGTGATGGTGGAGGCATCAGCGCGGTTTCTCGGCGCCCTCGAAGGGGTTGCCGAGCCTGAGGACAAGCGCAAGATCATCGGCAACCTGTTTATCGACGTTTTTGAGGAGGAGGCGGGAAGGATCGGGGGCGCCGATTTTCTCGTCCAAGGCACCCTTTATCCGGATGTGATCGAAAGTGTCTCTTTTACCGGCAGCCCGAGCGTAACCATCAAGTCGCACCACAATGTTGGCGGTTTGCCTGAGCGAATGAACCTGAGATTGGTCGAGCCGTTGCGTGAGCTGTTCAAGGACGAGGTGCGTGTGCTTGGCCGTGCCCTTGGCCTGGACGAAGCGTTCATTAGCAGGCATCCGTTTCCAGGCCCTGGCCTAGCTATTCGTTGCCCCGGGACGCTAAGCGCCGAAAAGCTCGATATCCTGCGTCAAGCCGATGCGATTTATCTTGACGAAATTCGCCAGGCCGGCCTTTACGATGCCATATGGCAGGCCTTTGCGGTATTGCTGCCGGTGCGCAGCGTTGGGGTCATGGGTGATGGGCGTACCTATGAATATGTGTGCGCCCTGCGCGCCGTCACCGCAACCGATGGCATGACGGCCGACTTTTATCCCTTTTCAATGGATTTTCTTGCTCGCACCGCCACCCGTATTGTCAATACTGTTGCAGGCATTAACCGCGTCGTTTATGACGTGACATCAAAACCCCCCGGTACGATCGAGTGGGAGTAATGCGGTGGGGGTTAGAGCGTGTCATGTTTTAGATCAGGACCTGACGTTCCTTACTGGGTGTGCGTCTGAACTGCTCGCGATAGCATTTGGTAAAATGCGATGCAGAGACAAACCCACATGAAATGGCGACTTGTAGAACCGGTTGGCTGGTTTGACGCAAAAGGGTGCGGGCTTGCTCCAGCCGCAATTTCAAATAGTACCGGGTCGGCGTGCAGCTCAGGTATTTTTGAAACAGCCGCTCCAACTGGCGCGGTGACAGCCTCACCTGCTCTGCCAATTCTGTACAGCTGAAGGGCTGTTCGAGATTAGCCTCCATTAAGCGAATAACGTCGATCAGTTTGGAATGGGTGATGCCAAGACGGGCGGGAAGATTGGTTCGCTGCGCCTCGTTGCCTAAGCGAATAGCATGATGAATGGTCATTTCCGCGATCGCTGCCGCCAGGCGATACCCGTGCTGTTCAGAAATAAAATGCAGCATCATATCCAAAGCCGCCGTGCCACCTGCACAGGTAAAGCGGTTACGATCGATCTCAAACAGCTCTGCGCTCACGTCAATATGGGGGAACTCTTCCTGAAAAGACTTTCTGTTCTCCCAATGAATGGTGCATCGATATCCATCCAAAAGCCCCATTCGCGCCAGCAGGTGGGACGCGGTGCACACGGCACCGACGGGAACCCCCCGGGACGCCAGGTAGCGCAGGCGGCGAGGCATTAACTCCCCCGCCTGTTCCGCCTGCACCCTGATGCCGCTGACAACAAAAACCATCGACGCATCATCCAGGGCGACAATTGACCCATCGACAGCGGTTTGAATGCCATTGCTTGCGCGCACGGGTTTTCCATCGGCGGAATAACACGTCCAGGTATAGACTTTCTTTTGAGACAACCTGTTAGCAAGCCGCAGCGGCTCCACCGCAGCCGAAAATGCGATCATGGAATAATTATTGATCAGAATAAATGCGATATGTTGGCGGTTTTCGATTCGGGATACGGGATCCATCACACGTCACACTCCCTGAAATGACGCTTATTCGATAGACATTATTCTTATTGCGTCATCAAACGGCACATTTGTCAAGAAGATTTTGTGCCAATTTTGCAAATACCTCAGGGCTGCTCTTGCTGACGATCGCAAGAAACGCAAAATAGGCTCTCAAACGGGAACGGAAAGAAAAACGCATTCCTGCGCGGGCCCGGCATTAACGCCGGTGTGGTGACCGGCTTAGGCCACCTTCACACAAAGGAGCCGCAAACGCGCCTCCTGTCCCTGTCAGCCGTCCAAATCGGCGACCCGCCCGTTGTCAAATAGGGGCTGCTGTTTTGCCTTGCGCTCATCAAGGCGGGTCACATTGTCACCAAGGGGCTTATCGGAGGCGGGCAAACGGTCAATGTCAATCTGCCGAGCCCGAACGGCATTGGCAAGCAGTGCCGACATCTGCGCTTCCAGGTTCGACAGTTTGTGCATCAGGCTTTCATTGCGCACCTTGAGTTCGGCCACAATATTTGAGGCCCCCACATTATTGACGTTGTTCTCAGCGAGCAGCACTCTTATTCTTTCGTCCCGTGCCGCCACATCAGCCTTTAGGGTTGCAATGTGGGATTTCTGAACGTCCAGCGTATGGTTGCGCGTGCTGAGTTCCACCTGAATGGTTTCGCAAAGTTGCGTTTTTTCCTGTAGGGCCTGGGTCAAGGAGCGGCTATGCGCCTGCAGGACTTTCAACTCATTGTTCAGGTTGGTTGTTTGTGCGTTCAAGCTGGCAATGGTTTCGCGCGCCTGTGCGGCATCGATGTCGACGCGGTTGTGGTGCGACAATGGCTGCTGTTGGGCCGGGTCCCGCTGGATCGGAAATTCAATCGCAGGTGACGGCACAACCTGAACCTGGCGATAGTCGGCGTCTGTGTGTGCCTTGGGTGCGGTTGTGGCCTGGATAAGTCCGGAGTTCTGGCGAAAGCTCTCGAGTTCGCGGCGAAGGCGCTGGTTTGCGCGCAACGCCTCTTTCAGACGCTCCGCGTTTTGGCTTGTAGTGTCGATCCGGTCCACGGGCGACCGGGTCTGATTTCGCGCCTCAAGTTCGCTGTGCAAGCGCCGGATATCTGACTTTAGAGCTTGGGCGCGGGTCATCAGGGAGACCCGCTCAATGGTCATTGCATCGACAGTCTGCTGGCTCTTCTTGATTTGCTGGCGCAAAGTGGCGACCAATTCGTCACGCTGATCCAGAGACAGGCGCGCTTTCTCAAGCGCCTGCTCGCGCGATAGCAGGTTTTGCGTGACCTCGGCGCGTAACTTGTCGAGCCTGACCTTGTCGTTTTCCAATTCCGCCTGTGCGTGCTCGAGGGAAGTGATGGTGAGGGCCTGTTTTTTTTCTTTCTGCTGGAGCGTAACAATATTGCTCCTGGCCTCGTTCAGGGCGACGAAATGCTGATGCTTGTGTTGTCTTAAGGTATCGACGGACCGCTCCAAGCGGCGCATTTCGATGGCATGGCGCGCCGCGAATCTGTCTTTATCGGCGCGCAAGGCTTGCTTGCTTAGCCATGCTGCGGATGCAAGACGTTTCTCGGTAGCGCGAACAGCCTGGCGCCAAAGCCCCGGGGCAAGCGCCAACGCCAACGCCAAAGCAAGAAAAACCCCAAGCCCAAATATCATTATCCACTCAGTCACGCGCCTACTCCACGATCACGACCGACCTCCGGCTGAGTCTACTTTATGCGCACCGTCGCTAAAAAAACAATAACTTCGCGTTTTTAGTGTGCAAAAATGTTTATAACTCTTCCTGAGAACCGGCGCGCCCCGCCAAGTCACCCTATCACTCGCAGCCACACATTACCATGGGCGTCTAGCGTGTCTAGAGCGTGTCATGTCTTACTAGAACCATTCTGACGGAGCGATTTTGCGACAAGATGGGCCTTAAGGCTCGCAGGATATAGTGGGGCTATTTTCAAGAGGCTTAAGGCCCATATTGGTGCAAAAGCGCCCGTCCCTTCGGGTTTCCGATTGGCGGACGCCCACGCCCAAGCCGCTCTCGGGAGATGCGCAAGCATCGCCCTTCGATCGCCTTGAGCGTGGATCGCCTCGCCAATCGAGAAACAGAATTGCTTCTATTAAGACATGACACGCTCTAGGGTGCCAATGTACTATAGATCCTGTTGTGGATAAAAAAAAGGGCCGGGTTAAAATAACCCGGCCCCAATTCCAAAAGATCTGATCTTGGTACAGACGATAAGGAACAAGCAGGGAGGAACCTTGTTCATCAAATCATCTGCGCTTTATATGGACCGTAATGGCCCGGCCAGCTAGGGGGTTGAGCGCATATCAGCCATGCGTTTTACTCATACGGGGGAAGGGGGCTTTGTTACTCACATTACGGCAATCCACTTTCGTTCATTGCCGCCAGCAACCAGGTGTACGCCTATGGCAAAATGGCTAAAGCGAAACGCCCGACGCTCTAGGCTATGGATTCTGCATCTCCAACACGCTGTGTCTTGCTATTCCCGTGCTCTGCCTCTTCGCCCATTGCGGCCATCAACGCCGCCAGGGCTTCGACGCGCTCGGCGGAGGTTTTCATCGCATTCTGTAGCGCTTCCCGTTCCCGCTCATAGCGTCGGATCTGCTGTTTATGATGGGCAGACAACTGACTCTCGCGGCGGTTATATTGACGCAGCTGCGCATTCACGTCGCCCAATTGATCGGTCATCAGCAGCCCCGCCATGACCACCAGCCGCATATCCCCCACTTCGCCGAAAGCCTGACGCAATTTGTTGATTGTTGCATCAAACTGTGTGGCCAAATTGCGCAGATGATCCTCTTCACCCGGGCGGCAGGCCATACGGTACTCGCGATTATTGATGACGACATTTACCTCTGCGCTCGCGCTTTGCGGTTGCTGCATCTGCGGAGATTTGGGTGTATTGGCGGCGTCCTCGTCCCTTGATTCATCATTCCCCATCGGAACCCTCTGCATTGCGCTTGTTGGGATTGCCGCCATGATGAGCGTTTGGCGGGTGGTCAAAATCGGCGGTATGACGCGCGACAATGCCTTGAACGGATGTCATGACGGCAATCAGCGTTTTTTCCGCTTCCACATTTGCCTTATTGAGTTCACGGACCTGTTGCCTGGCGTTCTTGAGCTGTTTTTCGTCAGTGCGGGACTTCTGCGCCAAGGCGACATGATCGCTTTTGATACGGGCGAAAGTCGCCATCTGCTGCGCTGCGCGCGCTACATTGTCATCCAACTGAACCAGGGCGCGTTCAAGACGCTTCACGAGGGTGCGGGAGTGCTGGCTTAGTCCGTCTGATCCACCCGAATGCTTGGGGTCCTGCTCGCCAGATGCCTTGCGCCGTCGATCATCGCCCTGTGAGCGTTCGCGCCGTGAATCCGGTATCGCAGCATCCGGCGTTGCCGACCGCGCGCCTGAAGATGTTGTCACGTACTTTGCCTCTACTTGCTCAGTGAATGTATCATATCCATTTCACCTTTGCCGCCTCAAATACCAAGGGTCCTTGCAAAGGGCTTATGCATTAGCGTCAAGTAAGTGTGCTATCAAGGCCGCACACCAGAGCGCGCCTGTAAAGCCCATACCGCGGGTATAATCCCTTCGTGCCGACAAAAAACGCCTTATGGTAACACAGTAAAAATTACTTGGAAAGGAAACCCTTAACGTACCCAGTTTAAGCATCCGGCGAAAACCGGGTCAAGGTGTACTCGCACAGTTTACGCCAAGGAATTTTGCGTTTAACCATTCGCCTGTTCGCCTGTTCGCCCCAGTTGAAAATATTTGTCTTATACCAAGGGCCCTTATACCGCTGGTATTATGCTGGCACGACAAATTTCAGATTGCAAGGTGATAAAACCACCCCGCGCCGGTATCCTGATCGCCGGTTTCAAAGTTTGGGACTTGCGATCTGTCAGGAATTGCCGTATCAGCACACGTAACCGGTGGTGGGCAACTCGTCAGGCAAAGCCAATAACAAACAGCTGACCAAGCGCAGCCACCATGCAGGCATCCCTGCAGCCACCATAGTGATGCGTTTTGTAACCCTGGCCAGTAATCCAATGACAAGCAATAACGGCAACGACAAACCCGGTGATCCAGGCAAACTGGCAACGATGGCAAATGCCATTAGATTTCTGTCTATGGATGCTGTTGAGGCCGCCAAGTCGGGACATCCGGGGATGCCCATGGGCATGGCCGATGTTGCGACGGTTCTGTTTACAAGCCATATGAAATTTGATCCGGCGCTGCCGAAGTGGCACGATCGGGATCGTTTTGTCCTCTCCGCGGGGCATGGCTCCATGTTGCTCTATGCTCTGCTGTATCTGCTTGGTTACGAGGACATGAGTCTTGATGAGATAAAGGCGTTTCGTCAGGTGGGTTCACGCACAGCGGGGCATCCGGAATTTGGTCACGTGAGCGGTATCGAAACAACCACCGGGCCCCTTGGCCAGGGCCTGGCCAATGGCGTCGGAATGGCCCTGGGTGAGCGGCTCATGAACGCCCGTTTCGGCGACGCGGTTGTTGATCATCGCACCTATGTTATTGCGGGAGACGGATGTCTGATGGAAGGCCTCAGCCACGAGGCGATCGATCTGGCGGGACATTTGCAGTTGGCAAAGTTGACAGTGCTGTGGGACGACAACGGGATTACCATTGATGGGGAAACCAGGCTGACAACATCCCTTGATCAGCAGGCCCGATTTTCAGCGGCGGGCTGGCATGTTCAGGCCGTGGATGGTCATGATCATGAGGCCATTGGCGAGGCTCTGGAGAACGCTCGCCAGGCTGACAGGCCGTCGCTCATTGCGTGTAAAACCACAATTGGATTTGGTGCGCCGGAAAAGCAGGGAACGTCCGCGGCGCATGGAGCGCCTCTTGGTGCGGATGAGATCGCTGCCACACGCAAGGCCCTGGCGTGGCCCTATGACCCCTTCGAACTGCCGAGTGAGATTATCGACGCGTGGCGTCTTGCGGGCCTGCGTGGCGGGCCGATGCGCAAGGCCTGGAGAAAACGCCTCAAGGCGCTGGATAATGATACGCGCGGTGCCTTTGAGCGGGCCATGCGCGGGGATCTGCCCGGTGCTTTCGAGTCCGCGGTGACGACATTGAAGCAGGAGATCGCCGCCCAACCCAAAGCCATGGCCACGCGCAAGGCCTCTCAGGCGGTGCTTGATGCCCTGAACCCGGTGGTGCCTGAGACCATTGGCGGATCGGCGGATCTGACCGGATCAAACAACACGCGCTCTAGCGATATGGCCGCAATTACGGCCAATGATTTTTCAGGCCGTTACATGTACTATGGTGTGCGTGAGCATGCTATGGGGGCCATTATGAATGGGCTCGCGCTGCATGGGGGAAGCATTCCCTATGGGGGCACGTTTTTGGTGTTTTCCGATTACGCCCGGCCGGCGATCCGCCTGGCGGCGCTTATGCGCCAGCGGGTTATTTACGTGCTGACCCATGATTCGATCGGGCTTGGGGAGGACGGCCCAACGCATCAACCGGTTGAACACCTTGCCGCATTGCGGGCCATTCCCAATTTGAACGTTTATCGTCCCGCCGACATGACCGAAACCCTGGAGTGCTGGCAATTGGCGCTGCAGACAACGGATGCGCCGAGCGCCATCGTACTCTCCCGTCAAACATTGCCGGCGGTGCGCACCGAGGCGGAAACCGCAAACCGGTGCGCGCGTGGCGCCTATGACATTGCACAGGCTGACGGGGACGAACGGGTAAGCCTGTTTGCCTCCGGTTCCGAGGTAGCCGTCGCCCTTGAAGCGCAGGCGCATCTTGCAAAAGCCGGCTACCCCACACGGGTTGTGTCAGTGCCCAGTCTGGATCTGTTTGCTGCCCAGTCAGGCGCGTACCAAAATGCCATCATTGGCGACGCGCCGGTCAAGGTCGCCATTGAGGCCGCGGTGCGCCAGGGCTGGGACGCGGTGATTGGTCCTGACGGTATTTTTATTGGCATGGATGGGTTCGGCGCGTCCGGCCCGGGGGCGGAGTTGTTCGCGCATTTCGATATCACGTCAAAAGCGGCGGTCGATGCCGTGTTGGCCCGGTTGCATAACGACAGGCCGGATGATGACGAAAGGGAGTAATTCAGGCAATTGATACCGGCGGTATGGGCTTTTGCCACGCTGACTTGTGGGCATATGTATTGGGACATGACACGCTCTATAGCAAAATGCAAAAACAATGCTGGAGCCCCATGATTCCAACTCAACGCATTTTGCTACAGGGGGTGCTATAGAAAATGGGCTGGATCGGCTGCGCGCCGCTCCCTTTGGTCAAGGAGACAACAACATGACGGTAAAAGTCGCGATTAATGGCTTTGGGCGGATCGGCAGGCTGGTGCTGCGCGCCATATTGGAAAGCAAGCGCCAGGATATCCAGGTGGTTGCCATTAATGATCTGGCACCTATAGAAACCAATGCCCATTTGCTTCGCCATGACTCTGTTCACGGGCGTTTGCCCACAAGCGTTGGCGTGGATGCTGCTGCCAGCACCATTAATGCCGGGCAGGGGCCCATTCATGTCAGTGCGGTTGGCAACCCGCGGGAGCTTCCCTGGGGCGAGCACGGCGTTGATATCGCCCTTGAATGCACGGGGATTTTCAAGGATCGGGAGAAGGCCGGTTGGCACCTTGAGGCGGGAGCGCGGCGGGTTTTGATCTCCGCACCGTCCGGGGACGCCGACCTGATGGTTGTCTATGGGGTCAATCATGACAAGCTGAACGGCGAGCACATTATCGTCTCCAACGCGTCATGTACGACCAACTGCCTGTCGCCAGTGGCTAAAGTGCTCAACGATGCCATCGGCATCAACACCGGCTTTATGACGACAATCCATGCCTATACGGGGGACCAGCCGACTCTCGATACGATGCACAAGGACCTCTATCGCGCCCGTGCGGCGGCCATGTCGATGATCCCCACATCAACCGGCGCTGCCAAGGCCGTCGGCAAGGTCCTTCCCGAGCTTGACGGCAAACTCGACGGGGTCTCCCTTCGTGTTCCCACCCCCAATGTCTCGGTTGTTGATCTGAACTTTGTCGCAAGTCGGCCTACGAGTATTGAGGAAGTCAATGGCGCGATCATTGCGGCCGCGGATGGTCCTCTGGGGGGGGTTCTTGAGTATACGCGCGAGCCCCTTGTCTCAATCGACTTTAATCATCATCCCGCCTCAAGCATCTTTGCGCTTGATCAAACCAAAGTGATGAACGGCACGTTTGTGCGCATTCTCACCTGGTATGACAACGAATGGGGATTTTCCAACCGTATGGCGGACACCGCCGTGGCCATGGCAAAGTTCATGTGACGAAAGTGCGGCAAGGCCCGCTTCGTGGGCCGTTGAGCTGCGTATGAATGCGAATCCGGAGAGCAGCAATGAACCAGAAACTGAATGATTTGACCACCATTGCCCAGGCCATGGTTGCGCCAGGCAAAGGCATTCTGGCGGCCGATGAAAGTACCGGAACGATCGAAAAGCGGTTCGCGTCAATCGGCGTAGCGTCAACGCCGGATTATCGACGCGATTATCGCGAGATGCTGTTTCGCGCGCAGCAGGCCATGCGCGAGCACATTTCCGGGGTCATCCTGTTCGATGAGACTTTGCGGCAAAACGCTGCTGACGGCACCCCCCTGGTCGATCTGATCAGCGCTGCGGGGGCCGTGCCTGGGATCAAGGTCGACCGCGGCGCCAAGGCGATGGCCGGGGCGCCCGGGGAGTTGCTCACGGAAGGACTGGATGGTTTGCGCGAGCGTCTTGGCGAGTACCATGAACTGGGCGCGCGCTTTGCCAAATGGCGTGCCGTGATTACTATCGGCGATGGATTGCCCACCTGGAATGCAATCAAGGCAAACACCCAGGCCCTGGCGCGCTATGCGGCGCTTTGTCAGGAGGCGGGGATCGTGCCCATTGTTGAGCCGGAGGTGCAAATGGATGGGCCGGGTGCGGTCCATGATATGGATCGCTGTTTTGCGGTGAGCACGTGGGTGCTTAAGTCTCTTTATACGCAATTGTACGACGCGCGGGTTGCCCTGGAGGGGACGGTTTTAAAGCCCAATATGGTGACGGCGGCGGCGGGTTGTCCGGTGCAGGGGTCTGCCGCGGAGGTGGCCGAGAAGACGCTGCGCTGTTTTTATGAGGCGGTGCCGGCGGCGGTGCCGGGGATCGCCTTTCTCTCTGGTGGGCAGTCGGACGTGCAGGCGACCGAGCACCTATCCTTGATAAATGCTGCAGGACCCCACCCCTGGGCCCTTACGTTCTCTTACGGGCGGGCGCTACAGGCTGCGGCGTTAAAAGCCTGGGGCGGCAAGGCGGAGAACGTGGCGGCTGCCCAGGCGGCATTTTCTCACCGCGCGCATATGAACGGTCTGGCGGCCACGGGTAAATGGCACGCCGACCTGGAGCGGGCTGCATAGGCATAACCGGGAGGTTATACCAGCGGTATGGGCTTTATATACACGCCGACTGGTGTACGGCCTTGCTAACATAACTCTTCGACGCTAAGCCATGAGTCATTGTTAAGGACCCTTGGTATAAGACCAGCGGTATGGGCTTTATAGACACGCCGACTGGTGTACGGCCTTGCTAACATAACTCTTCGACGCTAAGCCATGAGTCATTGTTAAGGACCCTTGGTATAAGACCAGCGGTATTGGCTTTATATACACGCCGACTGGTGTACGGCCTTGATAACATAACTCTTTGACGCTAAGCCATGAGTCATTGTTAAGGACCCTTGGTATAACCTGCGCTTATGCGGCTTCGGCCTGGCTGCCAGTGGCCTTTTGACCTCCGCGTGGCCCCTTGTTGAGGTGTTGCAGAATCAGTCGCGTTGCCTCGGTGTCCGTAATTTTTGAAATGGCTGCGATCTCACAGACCATGCGGTCGAGTGCAACTTCATAGAGCTGGCGTTCGGAGTAGGACTGCTCGGGCTGGTGCTCGCTGCGATAGAGGTCGCGGATCACTTCGGAAATTGAAATCAAATCGCCGGAATTGATTTTACCTTCGTATTCCTGGGCGCGCCGACTCCACATGGTGCGCTTGACCCGGGCTCGGCCTTCCAAAGTTGCGAGGGCGCGTTCAATTGTGGTGTTGTCAGAAAGTTTGCGCATGCCGACCGACGCGATTTTTGTCACCGGGACGCGCAAACGCAATTTGTCCTGATTGAAATTGATGACAAATAGTTCCAGCGAAATGCCAGCGATTTCCTGCTCTTCAATGGCGGCAATCTTGCCGACTCCGTGAGCGGGATAGACAACAAATTCATTGATCCGAAAGCCCTGGCGACGGGTAATCTTGCGCGCGGCTGGCTTTGATGGCTTTGATGATGCGGTCGAGGTTTTTTTCCGAGCCGCTGATTTTGGCGTCTTTACAGCTTTGGTTGCTTTTCTGGCTTTAGAGGTTTTTGTCGTCCTCGCTGTTTTCGCTGTTGCAGGCTTTGTGGTTTTGGTTGTTTTTGTCGTTTTTGTCGACTTCGCCTTTGTTGTCACTTTTTTTGCTGTTTTCGCTTTTTTCACGGGAGCCCTTTTCGTTGCTGTTTTGGCTTTTGCTGGACGCGAGGACACCCGCTTCGCCGCCGCCGCGGATCGGCTTGTGGGTTTGCGGGCTATGGTTTTCTTTGTGCTTTTCGTGGTCGTCGATTTGGTTTTTGCCGTTTTCGCAGTTGTCCTGGTTGCGGGCTTGCCGACCTTGCTGGTCGTTTTTTTTGCGGCAGGCTTTGTTGTGCTAGTGTTGCGGCTGTTGGATGCGGCCTTAGGGGTTGCCGGGGGCGCCTTTCGTGTTGCAGCGGGTTGCGCTTTGCGCGCGCGTGAAGACGCTTTGGCCTTGGTGGACCGTGTATTTGTGCTACCTGTTTTTTTCGTCGTCGTCTTCGCAGCCATCCTAAACTCCGTTATCACGTCTCGCATCCATCCGAAACATGCATTTATACCAGCGGTATGGGCTTTATTACAGACACGCCATCTGGGGTGGGGCCCTGATAACACACCTGATTGACGCTAAGGCCTGAGCCCTTGGTATTATACACTTAAAACGTCACGCTTTAACGTCACGCTTTAACGTCACGCTCGCCCTTTATGCTCACCCTTCACGTTCCCCCTGCAATGCCGGCATTAACCGACTACCCCCCGATTTAAACGCAACACGTCGCATAACCCGGACACACCCACGCCCTTGTTTGTGCCTTCAGGGCCCATGACACGCTCTAATTTCACGAGGTTTTTGCTTGAATTTCTGCTTTGTTGCTTTCCTACTCACCCAGCGGTCGTTGACAGGCATTCTGATCGCATTCACCGCTGTCACCTTCAAAACCTGTTCTGAACCTCTTCTGAACCTGCTTAGTCGCTTATACCAGCGGTATTGGCTTTATAGACACGCCGACTGGTGTATTGCCTTGATAACACAACGCTTTGATGCTAAGGCATGAGCCCTTGGCAAGGACCCTTGGTATTAGTCGGCCTCTTCCATCCCGCTGCTGCATCCTCCTGCAACCGCAACACCCCTCGCAAGATCACCTGCATGGATATCTGTTCTATCCCCCCTTTTTTTACGGTTTCCCCCTTTTTTTACGGTTTCCCCCTTTTTTTACGGTTTCCCCCTTTTTTTACGGTTTCCCCTTTTTTTGCGGTTTCCCCTCTGTTCAGCCCTTCAGCCCTGTTTTTCCGCCTGTTTTCCCGCCTGTTTTCCCGCCTGTTTTCCCGCATTAAGTCAACAAAAACGCCGACCCCCAAGGTATCGGCCACCCGGTTTTTAACCCGGAACACACGCCATCGCCAACGTCCGGTTGCCACTCGCCAGCTTAGCAATAAGTTAATATATCACAAAATCGGCAGGATTCAAAATATTGTAAAAAAATGCTTAACGCTTACTAAAGCAACGCTCCGCAAAAGCCGATCAGACCGCACAATCTGTCGCGGCTATCCCGCTATACACGCGCTCTGGCCGCCAGCAGGATGGCGCTGATAATAATCCCTGCAGCGAGCGCCTGGGCGGGAACAAAGGCCTCACCAAGCAAAATCCAACCGCTCATGAGGACCGCAACCAATTCAAAGGAAGCCGCAATCGCAGCGAGTGCAGCCCCCGCACGAGGGGCACCAAACGTGGTCAGTACCCCCGGAATTAAACCTGAGACAACAATTAACCCCATAAGTGATGACCAGACGCGAGTCACATCAGCAAAATCAACAGGTGTGCCCTGAACGACAATAATGGGTATGGCAACAAGTGCGGTTCCCAGATAGAGACACCCTGTTGTTGAAAGTGGCGACACATCCGTGGGGCCATAAGATACCAGTGTAATCATGGCGCCATAAAAAACAGGTGTTAGAAATGCAACAACCACATAACCAAGGTTGACGAGACGCGTATCGATCGTGCCGCAGGCGATCGCGGCGCCAACGATTACCAGACATGTTGCAATAACGGCGGGCCAGGTGGGCCGAACGCGCAAAAGACATGTGCGGTAGACAAACGCAAACACGGGAAAGGTAAAGAAAATCAAGCCCGCCAGCGCAACCGGCATGCGGTCAATAGAGAGCAGATAGACGTAGACACCACTTCCCAGGAATATTCCCGCAAGTGTCATCTGCATCAATACGCGCTTACGGCGAAGCAACGGAAGCGTCCACGGTAGCAACACAACCGCTGCAAGGCAGTACCGCCAGAAAAAAGCCTGTTCAGGATCAAGACCTGCGTCATAGACGGCGCGGGCAAAGTAGGGAAAGGTGCCAAAACATGCCGCGGCAATTGTGACGGCGAGGAGGCCGACCTGCCGCTGGGCAGGACGCTGATGTTGTGGCCGTGCGCTTACAGGGACCATGGGCCCAACCATCCCAAGGGCACCCTTTTATGGATTGTTGGGCGGGGGAGCGGGCCGGCCGGATCGTAAATAGATGTTCCCACCTGAGACTCCCGCCAATGCCGCATTATACCAGCGGTATTGGCTTTATAGACACGCCTACGGGTGTACGGCCTTGATAACACACCTGATTGACGCTAATGCATGAGCCCTTGTCAAGGGCCCTTGGTATTATTGGCTCGCCCACAGGATGCGGGCCAGCCAATCGACATCACGCAACGCAATGGTTCGATCCTCGTGGTCCGGGTTGAGAGAAATAAGCTCTATGCTCTTGGTGGTCTGGCGGCCAAGCACCTTGGCCATGACCTCTCCTTCCAGGGTGCGCAGGACAACCCGATCGCCGCGTCGGATCTGAGCCGAAGGCGAGACGACAATAATATCACCGTCGCGATAAAGAGGCAGCATCGACTCCCCCGACACTTCCAGGGCATAAGCGTTGTCGTCCTGAATATTGGGAAAGGACACCTCATCCCAACCGGTCCCCGCGGGAAACCCCCCATCGTCGAAAAACCCTCCCGATCCAGCCTGGGCAAAACCAATCAGGGGAACAGGACGCCGGTCCTGAGGAGGGCTTTGAATGTAGGCGCTATCAATCAGGGCTGTAAACTCTTCGATGGAAGCGCCCGTTGCGGCAAGAATGCGGGAGATGGACTCTGTCGATGGCCAGCGCAACCGGCCATCCGGTTGGATGCGCTTTGATTTGTTGAATATCGTGGGGTCCAGGCCCGCCTGTTTGGCAAGACCGGACACGGAGTACCCGTACCGCGCCGCAAGCGCATCAATCGCGACCCATATTTGCGTGTGATTGAACATGACAGGACTCCCGTTGCCATGGCTGCTAGCGTGAGATCAGGTTCGCATTTCACGTACCCATTGGCCATGGGTACACCTAAACGTATGCTGATCTATACCGCTGGTCTTATCCCCTTTTCCGGGTATAATGGCTTATTTATAGCCCCGGTTAGGATCAAGAGAAAGGCTAAAATGGATACTCTAACTTTCCCTTGATCCTAACCGGGGTTACCAGAAACAGCAAAACCGCGCCGGCTGGGTAATTGCCGACGCGGTCGCTCATTGCGACGTAGCTATTGAAAAGGGCCGCCGCGTGCCGTGGGTGAACGCTGTGTTTTCGATCCGCCGTTTATTTGCCCCCTCCCGCCCCAACTATCCACCGAGTCACAGGTTCCTTGCGGACAATGGGGCTTGCTGAGAGCGGGCAACGCAACCTGAACCAGGCTTGCGCCGGAGCCGGACAGAGCCTAGAAAATAAAGTCACTGTCATCAAGATGATAGGGACTGGTATCCCAAAGGGTGATGGTCTCTCCTGTTTGCGTGAACTCTATGAGGGCGTGGTTGGGGTTGTCGCCGGGCGTCGACACGCGAATTTCGTTGCTGAACATGGTATCAGCACTTAGTCCCATGCCGGACAGGTCGATTTTGTCGACGCCGTTCTCGAAATCACCGATGGTGTCATGCCCCATTCCCGACTTGAATACAAACGTGTCGGCGCCTTCACCACCGCGCAGGTAGTCGTTGCCGCCACGTCCGTCGAGGCGATCGTTGCCGGCGTTGCCGAACAGGGTATTGGCTTGTTCGTCTCCTGAGAGAACGTCGGCGAATTGCGAGCCACTGAGTTGCTCAATGCTGATCAGCGTGTCCCCCTGGGCCTGTGCGCCGGAAGCCTGGCCACTTTCCAGGTCGACAGTCACGGCACCGGATGCGTGCCAATAGGTTGCCATATCGGTGCCTGCGCCACCGTCGAGGGTATCCGCGCCGGCGCCCCCGGCTAACACGTCAGCACCACCGCCACCACTCAGGTAGTCGTCACCGGCGTTGCCAAACAGAACGTTCATGGCATCGTTGCCAACGAGAAGATCGTTTGCCTGTCCGCCTTCGACGTTCTCTATGGAATTATAGATGTCGCCCATGGCGGCGCCATAACCGATCCCCTTGTCCAGGTTGACCATAACGGTTTGGTCTTCGTGCCGATAGGAGACCCAATCGTAGCCCTCTCCCCCATTGAGGGTATCTCCGCCGGCGCTGCCGACAATATAGTCGTTGCCGCCCCAACCGTTGATGATGTCCATATTGGGGGTTCCAATCAGAACGTTTGCCCCGTCATCGCCGTTGATAACATTTGTACAGACCGGAGGGTTGGGATCCCAGCACGGCGCGGGTTTCGGTTCCCAGCAGGGGTCCGGCTTGGGCTCGGGCTTGGGCTCTGGCTCTGGCTCTGGCTCGGGCTTCGGCTCGGGCTTCGGCTCGGGCTTCGGCTCGGGCTCTGGCTTGGGCTCTGGCTCTGGCTCTGGTTCAGGCTCTGGCTCAGGTTTTGGCTCTGGCTCTGGCTTCGGCTCTGGCTCGGGCTTCGGCTCTGGCTCTGGCTCTGGTTCAGGCTCTGGCTCAGGTTTTGGCTCTGGCTCAGGTTCTGGCTCAGGCTCAGGTTTTGGCTCAGGCTCAGGTTTTGGCTCAGGCTCAGGCTCAGGTTTTGGCTCAGGCTCAGGGGTCGGCCCCCCGGCAAAGAGAAAATCGTCATCGCCAATGTGGCCTGCATCGGTGTTCAGCAGGATAAGCTGCTCGCCGCTGGCGAATTGTACGATGGTGGAAGACCCTGATTGACTGATGGTAATGTTTGCGGCCCGCACAGAATTTCCCGGCAACCCCATGCCGGTGACATCGATCTTGTCGACGCCGTCCTGGAAGTCCAAAATCGTGTCCTGGCCGCTGCCACTGGTTACAACAAACGTGTCACCACCGCCGCCGCCGCTAAGGGTGTCATTGCCGGCACCGCCTGTCAGGACATTGTCGGTCTGATTGCCGGTAAGGGTATCGTTGCCGGAGCCCCCGACGGCGTTCTCAATGACCACATCACGGGCAATTGCCAGGTTATTTTCCGCACCACCAAGGGTGGAGAAGGTCTCGGCATTCAGATTGATCGCCTGCGCGCCTGAATAACCCGCGCCGCTAATGGTGTCAGTGCCTGCGGTATCGTAAATCGTGTACGCAGCCATTTCGCCATGCCAGCCGCCAAAATACTTGGCCTTCAATCCCGCATAACTGTAGTCGGTATTGTCGGCGTTGGTCGATTTGGCGGCGCCGTACAGCTTCTGTATGGCGACGATATCGGCCATCTGCGGTGTGACCACATGGGCTTTTGCGCCTGTTCCGGCTTCGCGTTGATCAAAATAGGACATAATGCTGTAGCCCCAATGATCATTGGCATACATCGCGTCCGTGTCGAAACGTCCGTTGCCATTGTAGTGTCCGGAATGTCCAAGACCAAGCGCGTGTCCGATTTCATGAATATAGGTCTGAAAAGCATGATTACTCAATTCGCCCGGATTAACGCCGCGGTGCCAATTGGTACCGATGCTGATTTTGGCCGATTGTTGCACACCGTTCCAGGCATTGCTCCAGGTCACGGCACCGCTGTCATTGTGATCGAACGTGATCATCGCGGACCCGGATGTCTGGACAAAACGGATATCGGCAACGGATTCCCAGGCGTCCATGGCGGCGCGCGCCAAAGCCTGACCAATACTGTCCAGACTGGAAATGTTGTAGGTGATCTCGTTGGTGGCAAACTTGCGCGCGCCGCTTGAGCCCCAATAACCGTCTGTCAGAAAATCCGCTATCTGATCAACGGACCAGGTGGGTTTGCCGGCAGCCGATCCGGCAGAACCCGTGCCCCAGGCGTCACCATTGAAACCGGGACCGGAGACAGTCGTATCGTCAGCGGCATTTGTATCCGTATCTTTTGTCAAAGGGGCGTTAAGCGATTGGCATAATGTGCACATGACTCTTCCTTATGTATTTCGTCAGGCGGAACTTGTCGGCAGCAGGGTGCTGGAAAGCCGCGCAGACTTTAAAATGAATTTCAAATCAATATGACGAGGAAAACTTTCGCGGAATAAATAGTATCAATTTAATATAAGTCTCAGTATAAGTCTCAATATAAGTCTCAATCTAATTCGGATCACATCCATATGACGTTATGAAGCTTGGCTGATATGGGAATAAAATCCTTTTCCCGTCATACCAAGGAACCTTGACAATCACCCATGGATCAGCGTCAGGTAAGTGTGTTATCAAGGCTGTACACCAGACGGCATATCTATAAAGCCAATGCCACCGGTATTACGTTATATTTTCAATATAAATGCGAAAAACACGCATATAAAAATAATTATCTGAAATGTAGAATCAAATAATTGATAAAATTTAAAACAATTTCTCCAAATAGGTAACGAATTTGTGAGCCGGGCCTTTCCATGAACGGGTTGGCAGGTCGTCAATAGACGTTTCCAGTTATACCAAGGGTCCTTACCAATGACTCATGGCTTAGCGTCAAAGAGTTATGTTAGCAAGGCCGTACACCAGTCGGCGTGTATATAAAGCCCATACCGCTGGTATTATTGCCAGGCTGCCAGCGCGGCTTCGAGGGCCGTAGTACCGGCGGTCCCCTTTTCAATAGACAGAAAAGCCCGCTGCTTGTCCTTATAAATCATGGGGATATCAAACCAGTTATTGGCGCGAAGCATAGCGATATTGCGCTCATGGTCCTCGGCGATGGCGGAAAGGACCATGAGAAAATGACCGTCAAGCAGCGTGACCATGGGGGTACTAAACAACGGCGTGCTCGAATCCTTGAGCCTGGCCTTGGTAAACACCCGAACCACCTCGGCCACCGAACCATGAGCGAAGTCTTTCGGCAAGTCAAAATCCAATCTGACCACATGGCTGGTTGTCATGTTCTCACCGGTGCTTTTGCGAATGCTCAGGGCCAACCGCATGCGTTTTGAGGGAATATTGACGAGTGCGCGTAATACGTCGACGTTCTCGCCGTTGTCCTGCTCGCTGACCAGGCTCCATGTTACGCTGCCTTCATGTTCAATATAGCGCTTTTGCTGGTTTAAATCCGCACTCTCGTTGGGCTCGTAAAGAATGGCCCGAGACGCCGTCGTGGCAACCGGCGGCGTGACGCGGGTCACTTCGGTAACAGGCGCGGACACCTGACTTTGCGTGATGGCCGCGGTTGTCTGTGTGTCCGGGCCTTGCCCTGCGGGATTAATTTTTACGGTGTCGACGGCGCGAGGCGCGGTGGCAACGTCAGCGACCGGCGGCTTGCTGTTGGCAGCGGTAACCGTCGCGGTCGGGTCCTGATCGGCAGCGGTACCTTGTGCCGTGTCATGGCCTGTTGACCCGGGAACGGCGGTGGGGTTGTCGGCCAACAACGGATCAAAGGCTCCCGAGCGCCAAACAAGGGCAGCAACCAGTGCGATCAGCGCACACGCTACCACCGCCGTCAGTACGCGAAAACTGTTTTTTCTTTTGCTCTTTGCAAGGGACAATTGCGTTTGCGGATCGACGGTATCCAGGCGTGTCGTCAGGGCTGTTTCGCGACCGGCCTCAGGGCGAGCGGTGCTTTTATTGGCGGCTACAGGCCGGGCGTCAGGATCAGGGTTTGTGCCTGCGGGCGCTTTGGCGGTTTTCGCCTGGGCGTTCCGGCGCGCTGCGGCTTGCGCGTTCCTGTTCCCGGCCGGTTGTTTGTTGTCGGCTGTGTGGCTATCCGTGCCAGCCTCTGGCGGGGTCGATGTTGCGCGCGCGTTCTGGGTTTTCCTTGGACGCAGGGGTGGTAAGGTTCCGGTGGGTTGTGCAAGGGAGCCGATGGGAATGTCCCGCGTGCGCGAATCGTTGCTTAACGGCGCACGTTTTTCATTGTCCTGCGCACCTTCGCGTGGTGCGCTGCGCGGGGCGGATGGATGGCGACTGCGGGGACGCAGACGGTGATCCTGTGGATCTGGCTTCAAGGGTTTCCCGTCGCCGGTGCGGCGCACACGTGCGGCGGCCTTGGCAATCATGCTGGGCGCACCAGACGATGATTGGTGATCCGCTTTATCACCCGTTGGGTTCGGCGTTCTCTTTGCCAACCCTGATTGGTTAGGGTTGCGCGGTGTGTTGCTGGTCGTCTCGGTGCCACGGGGGCGACCGGCGGTCTCGTCTTCGCCATTTGCCGGCCAATTGAGTGCGGCTTTGATCCGGGTCTCCAAATCCGCAACCTGTTGCGGTGGGGTCTGTGAAGTCTGTGAAGTCTGTGACGTCTGGCCTGGCCGGGCTTTGTCGGGTGAACTATTGCGACTGTGCGGGGGGTGTGCAGCGTCTGGTGTTGGCCTGTTGGCTGGCGTTCTGAGGGGCCGAACATGCGCTGCGGGACCGCTTTCGCCGACCGTGCGTTTTGTGGTCTTCGCCAGGTGGCTGGTACGTTGCACCGTGTCGGGAGTGGTGGGCGCGCGCTGGGCCGGGGTGTTGACATGCTCTGCGGAACGGCCCTTTGGGTTGGTATCATGCTGCCAATGATCCCCGTCCCCTGTCGTCACCGGGGCCGTTTGACGGGGCGTGGGGCTGTTTGTTTTCTTACCAAGGGTATTTGTGGGTTGCGGCTGTTTGGGTGATGCCGCAGGCCTTAACGTGTCGGGCGATGGGGCGGGCTCTGGTTGTTTTTTTTTGCTGGCGCGCGATGTTCTTGGGGCAGAAGATGCCTTGTTGACTTGCGAACCCTTTGCGACCCGGGTGCCTGTCTTGCCGGTTGTCGGGGTTTCACGGCTCATGCGATCGGGAGCAAATGCCGCCATCCCAATGCGATTGAACTCTCGTTCGACTTTGCGAATCGCATCTTCCAGAGCCAGACGCTGGCGGGTTATATCAGCGGGTGTCAGAGGTGGTTTGGTATCGCGTATGCGCATATGCAGCGCCGACCGGGCATTGTCGTAGACCGTCTGGCGTGCCCGGCTCGTGGGCGCATCAAGTCCCACAAGTGCGTTCTTTATTAAAGCTGTGAAATGATCAATCATGTTCCCATACAGTCAGCTACCAGCCAGGAGCGCTATCAAAACACCCAATCCTGTAGTTCGATCGCCGCAGTGTTTGCGTGGATTGCTCGGCTTTTGTCCTCATTATTGTTGTTGCGTATAGGCCGTGCACTTGGAACGGGGTTGTGAGATGGCAAGTACAACCTTAACACGTTTTTGCAAAAGCCTGCGCTACCCGGCCACGTGCCAATTCAGCCAGGCTCCCGATGCCGTTTAGAGCATAACTGTGGCGATTTGCAGTTTACGATTTATTATCTATTTTTTCTTTCTTAGCAAAGCTTTAATTTTGCCGTGCTTCAGGGTGATTAACCATAAACGCATCAAATTTTATTGGGGCATTGTTTAATATATTTCAATCATCAATTTTCTCGAACGTTTCGCTGATCGATAGAACGATTTTTATAACGAAAGCCCTCGTTATTCTTTTTCGGCCTGATTTCGGTTGCGTAACAATCCCCTGTTAATTAGATCAGCATGCGTTTAGTTGTACCCCTGGCAAAATAGGTACACCTAAACCTATGCTGATCTATCGGGCAGGCTTGATCATCAGATCGAGAGATGGTATACCATCGGTATTCAAAATGGTGTTGCGCAACAAATAAACGCCATATAACAGGAGGAAATCATGAAAAAATGCGCTGTTGGCCTTATGCTGGCCATGCTCGCGGTGGTTCCGGTGGCGGCGGAAACCATTGTTCTTAAAGCCGGTCACTCGGCAAATTCTGATGAGCCTTACCATATCGGCCTTACGGAGTTTGCTCGCATTGTGAAGGAGAAATCCGGCGGCAAGGTCGAGATACAAATTTTCCCCAATAATCAGCTTGGCAACGAAAAGGAGATGGTCGAAGGGGTGCTGCTCGGCACCGTGGATATCACCGTCCCCTCCAACGGCGTGGTAACGAACTTTGTAAGTGAATTGGGCATTTTTGATTTGCCGTTTCTGTTTCGCGATCGCGCGCATATGTATAAAGTAATGGACGGCGAGGTCGGACAAATGCTGTCCACGGCCATGCAGGCAAAAGGCTTTCGATTGCTGGGTTTTTACGAGGCCGGTGTTCGCCATATCATGACCCGCACGAAGCCGATCAATTCCTTTGATGATCTTGGCGGCCTGAAAATCCGCACCATGGGTGTTCCCGCGCACGTGTCGTCGTTCAACGCCTTTGGCGCCAATGCCACCCCGCTTGCCTATAGTGAGCTTTATAGCGCCCTGCAAACCGGCCTTGTCGACGGGGCAGAGGCCGCCAACACGAATTACAATTCGAAAAAGTTCTATGAGGTAGCCCCGCACTGGGCGCAAATTGGCTGGACGGCATTGGTTGCCGATTTGATCATGTCCGAGGCAAAATTCAAATCGCTGCCCGAGGATATTCAGAACATTTTACTCGAGGCGGGGGCGCGGTCGGCCTCTGTTGAGCGCAAAGCCTATAGCGATAGCGACAATGCATTGCTGGCTGACCTGGAAGCAAAGGGGGTAAAGGTTACCCGTCCGGACCCGGCGCCGTTTCGTGAAGCGTCAAAGAAAGTTTACGATGAATTCGTAACCAATGAGGAGACCCGTCGCATCCTTAATGCCATCTTGGCAACGCAATGACAGTTATGGCCGGCAAGCTCGGCAAGCCCGGCAAGGCGGTGATGCGCTGGCCGGGCATCCTGTCTTGCCGGGCCGCTTACCGGAGTGAATGAACCGTGCAGAATGCCGCCGCACATATCGCGTTGCAAATGGCGTCGGTGCTGCGCAAATGCGTGGCTGTTCTGGTCATCATTTTTTTCACCTATATGACTGTCGCCGTGCTCATCCAGGTGTTTGGCCGCTATGTTTTCAATTACTCCATTGGTTGGGCATCGGAAACCGCGACTTTTTCACAGATATGGATGGTGTTGTTAGCTGCCGGGCTGGCTATGCGCCAAAACATGCATGTTGGTGTGGATGCCCTGGCTCAACAGTTGCCCCTACCCGTTCGCCGCATTTTGATTGTGATCATCAGCGCCGCGGCCCTGTGGTTTTTGTTCCAGGCGGTGTGGGGAAGCCGCCAGTTGATTAAGATCGGCCAAATCCAAACCTCCCCGGCGGTGGGGCTACCCATGTGGATTCCTTACCTCTCCCTACCCTTGGGCATGAGTTATTTTGCCTTTGAGGTCGTCGCTGCATTTTTGAGCAAATGGAAAAATCCGGACGGCGATACGGCTGATGCCGAAAAGGGCGTATCATGACGATCACCGTACTGGCTTTTCTCGCCCTGATATTAATGGGTGCGCCCATTGTGTTTTCGCTCGGCGTATCGGCGGCTCTGACGCTTTACATAGACGGCGTTCCCATGAGCATTGTGGCGCAGCGGATTTTTGCTGGCCTGGACAGTTTCACCATCATGGCCATTCCCTTTTTTGTCCTTGCGGGAATTATTATGGAAAGGGGCGGTATCGCCCAGCGCATTATCAACTTTGCCACCGCGTTGTTCGGGTGGATCACGGGAAGCCTGCTTATGGTCTCTGTGGCCGCGGGAACAGGACTGGCGGCGATCTCCGGTTCAGGGTCCGCCGATACCGCCGCAACCTCTGCGATTATGCTGCCGGAAATGCGCCGGCGCGGATATGATATCGATTTTGCCGCAGGCATCATGGCCGCGGCTGGAACCCTCGGGCCCGTGATTCCGCCAAGCATCATGATGGTCGTGCTGGCGACTATTGCCAACCTTTCCGTCGGCGCCATGTTTCTTGGCGGCATTATCCCCGGGCTCATTATGGCCATCGGACTGATGATCGCCAGTTACCTGCATGCCAGAAAAGGGGGGCGTGCCTATCGTGATTCCGAACCCTTCACGTTGCAGCGGCTGGGTCGCACATTCGTGGCCGCCGGTCCCGCCTTTCTCATGCCTGTAATCATAGTTGGCGGCATTGTCGGCGGCATTTGTACCCCAACGGAGGCCGCATCCATTGCCGTCCTGATCGGTCTCATTGTGTCGCTTTTCGTTTACCGGGAATTGCGCATTTCAGATTTGCCGGGCATTGTCCTGCGGGCGGCAACAATTTCTGCTTCGGTGATGATGATTATCGCAACCGCCAGCATATTTTCCTGGCTGATTGCGTCGCAAAATATTCCTGCGCAAATCGGCGAAGCCATTCGTTCGTTTTCTGATAACCCTTGGGTGTTCCTTTTGCTGGTCAACCTTCTGTTGATCTTTATCGGCATGTTTATGGAAAGTATCTCAGCCATTTTGATTTTGGTACCGGTCCTCATGCCGATCGCAATTTCCTTTGGCATCGACCCGCTGCATTTTGGTGTTATCATCATCATTAATTTGTCGGTGGGAATGATAACCCCGCCCTATGGTATCACCCTATTCGTTGCAAGCTCCATAGCCAGGCGCCGGATTACACAGGTCTCACGCAAGATCGCGTTGCCGCTGTCGTTTATGATGGCGACCCTGTTTTTTGCAACCTATGTGCCGAAAGTCGTGACGTTCCTGCCAGGGCTTATCTTCAAATAGGACCAATGCATGTCGCAGTTTAAGGGTGTTTATACAGTCACCATAACGCCGTTCAGTGAAGACGCAAAGACCATCGCGGAGCCCGCTCTTCGCCAATATGTTGACTGGCAAATCAATGAGGGAATTCATGGCCTTATTCCTTTGGGTAGTACAGGCGAGTTTCTGTCGCTGACTAACGAAGAACGATACCAAGTGGCGGCCATCACCCTCGAACAGGCCGCGGGACGGGTACCCGTACTTGTCGGAACCGCGGCAGAATCAACCTGGGACGCGATTGCCTATAGCAGACAGGCTGAGTTGCTGGGGGCTGATGGGGTCATGGTCATCCCGCCGTTTTACAGCACCCCGACGGAAGATGAAATCTTTCACCATTTCAAACTAATCGCCGATGCGATCTCCATCCCCATAATGCTATACAACAATCCGGCCACATCGAATGTGGATCTGCTACCCCCCCTGGTGGCGCGGCTATCTGAAATCGATAACGTGACCTACATCAAAGAATCCACCCGGGATGTAACGCGAGTGCGCGATATCGTTAATCTATGTGGAGAACGACTGACGGTATTTGGTGGCATTTTGGGCTACGAATCTTTCCTCAACGGTGCTCAAGGGTGGGTCGCAGTGGGCTCGAACATCATGCCCCGTGAATTTGTCAGGGTATTCACGCAAACGGTTGAGAACATGAATATCGCCGCGGCACGGGCGCAGTATCAGAAAATTCTCCCCGTACTCTCTCTGGTTGGCGACCACAGATATGTCAGCGCAACCAAGGCGGCGCTCAATCTCATGGGTCGGCCCGTCGGTCCGCCTCGCCCGCCAAGACTTCCCGCAAGTGGTGATGAATTGGCCTGGGTAAAACAAGTGGTTTCCGATCTGCAACGCAAAATGTCAACAAAAGAAACGCCATGAATATGCCTCTATCGCCGGAACAACGCATCGTTGAACACCTGAAGACCCTTATCGCCATCCCTACGCCTTATCCGCCGGGAGAATCGGTGCAAATGGCCGCCTATATTTCAAGGTGCTTGCGCGCAGCCGGGTATGAGGTCGAAACCTTGGCCTGCAAGGCGGGATTGGACAATGTGGTCGCGCGCATGGGATCGGGCGCCCCAAGCCTGGTGTTTAACACGCATATCGATACGGTTGGTGCTGGTGATCTGGATCTTTGGGATCATCCCCCATTCGAGGCGCATATTGCCGATGGCAAGGTTTTCGGCCTCGGCGCTGCCAATTGCAAGGGATCGGGCGCGGTTCAACTGTGGCTGGCAGAAGAAATCGCGCGATGCGGGGGCCCGGAACGCGGCGAAGTGGTGTTCACCTTTGTTACCGACGAGGAGAGTTTGGACAAGCATGGTATGGCCTATCTGCGCGCATGCGGTGCGGTTAAACCAGACATGTTGCTGCTCGGTGCACCGACGGACAATGCGCTGATTGTCGCGGAACGCGGGGTCCTGTGGGCGCAAGTGACCACGTTTGGCCGCCCTGCCCACGCCGGCGAACCCGAGGCTGGCGATAGTGCCATATCGCGCATGCTCACGATTGCAACCCGTCTGGAGGCCGAGCTTGGCGAAAAATTGGCCTCGAGAATCAGGGAAAACATGCGCTCCACATTCAATATGGGGATCATTCGTGGAGGCGATAACAATAATGTCGTGGCCAGCAAATGCCTCTTGCAAATCGACCGGCGGCTACTGCCGACCGAGACGGTCGATGATGCCTTTTCGGAAATTTGCGATATTGTTGCCCGTGTCTGCGAGCGCAGCGATTTGGTGCAAGTGGAACCCCTGCGGGGCACCAACGGTTTCATCGGGAACAGCGACGGCGTGCTGGTATCGGCTCTGGAAAAATCCATCAAGGCCCATACGGGGCAAAGTGCGGAATATACCAGCGCGATCGGTGTGAGCGATGGGCGCTATTTCGCCGATGACGGTATTGAGATTGTTAATTTCGGACCCGGTATTGGCAGTGAGGGACACGCCAGCAATGAATCCGTATCCCTATCCAAGTTGGTTGAGAGCGCCTATATTCTGCATTCGGCCACATTGGACATTGTTGGCGTGAAAACCGGTAATACCAAGGGTCCTTAACAATGACTCATGGATTAGCGTCAAGCAAGTATGTTATCAAGGCAGTACACCAGTCGGCGTGTACATAAAGCCAATACCGCTGGTATAATTCACGGCAGGACACATGAGCGTAACCAACGATCCCCGGTTCATGAAAACCGGGGACGATATCTCGTTCACATTTGACAACACCCCTGTTCGGGCGGTTCTGGGACAATCCATTGCCGCTGCTCTGACCGCCGCTGGGATTGTGGCCATCAGGAGCGAGCGATCCGGCAAGCCGGCGGGCCTTTATTGCGGTATGGGGGCCTGCCAGGAATGTCTGGTTTCGGTGGATGGGGCCGCCGGCGTGCGAGCGTGCCTGACGCCGGTTTCGGATGCCATGGAGGTGCGCTCGCAGGATTATGCGGTCAGTCAAAACCTGGTCCGGAGCGCCGATCCGTTTAACTTTGCAGCGTTCGAACACTGTGATGTTGTGATTGTCGGTGCCGGGCCTGCCGGCCTTGCTGCTGCCATTGGCGTGTCCGGTCATGGTTTATCAGTGACCGTTGTGGATGAGCGTCATGCCCTGGGGGGGCAGTTTTTCAAGCCCCTTGCAAAATCGCATGCGTTTGCCACCGGCACCCAGATCGACGAGCAATATTCCAAAGGCGCGGCGTTCGCTGCGCGCCTGCAAGATACAGATACCAAAGTTCTGCTGGGCGCAACGGTCTGGAATGTGGAGCGCGATGAGGGAGATCACCTCAGGCTTTATCTCCAACAGGACGGAAAAACCAAATGCCTGTCAGCCCGCCGCCTCGTTCTCGCAACCGGAGCCCATGAGCGCGCACCCCCATTTCCTGGCTGGACCTTGCCTGGGGTCATGACAACCGGCGCCGCCCAAGGGCTGCTCCGTTCTTACCGCGTGGTGCCCGGCAGGGCGATTTTGATCGCGGGAAATGGCCCTTTGAATTTTCAACTGGCGGCAGAGCTGATTGAAAGCGGTGCGAATGTTTGCGCCCTGGTAGAGGCGGCACCGGCCCCTGTTCCAGGCCGCATCCTGGCGTGTGCAGGTGCATTGGCAACAGGTTTTAAGCCCATGATGCTCGGGGCAAAATACGTTCGCAAACTCAGGCGCGCCGGTGTGCCCATTTATCATGGACACACGATTATTCAGGCAAACGGGACCAGGCGGGTTACTTGCGCCGTAATAGCCCCCTGCAATAACCGATCGAACCCGTTGACCCTTCATGCAGATGCCGTGTGCCTTGGTTACGGATTTGCATCCAACAACGAAATTGCACGGCTTATTGGATGCGAATTCCAGGGCGCGGAGCCAAAGTGCAATAAGGAGCGTCGAACGAGCCAGGATGATGTTTTTGTCATTGGTGATTGTGGAAAGTTCCTGGGCGCCCAGGCGGCCATTGCCGAAGGACAGATCCTGGCGGCGGCAATCGTAAAAGACCTTTGCGGAAAAACAGTTGACCCTTCTCGCGCGCTCAAAGATTTCAAGCGCCAACGGCGCTTTCAAAAGCACTTATGGTCCCTATTCAGGGCAGAGGAGATTGGCCTGTCACTTGCTGATGCTGACACGGTCATTTGCCGTTGCGAGGGGATAACGCGCGGGCAGCTTGCAACGGTGATTGATCAAGGGGTCCAGGAGCTTGGCAGGCTGAAACGGCTTAGCCGCGCGGGCATGGGCCGCTGCCAGGGGCGTAATTGCGCTCATCGATTGGGGGCGCTCCTGCATCGGTCCGGTGCTGGTAGGGACCCGGTGACCACCGATCATTTTACGCCACAGGCACCTCTTAAGCCCCTTGGGATCGGCGCCTTTTCGACCGAACAACCTGAATGGCGGGGATATAAGACGGTAGATGTCGCCCTGCCGGCACCCCGCGAGGCGCGCCGTTCGGGCCTGGATATCATTTGCGATGGGCTGATCATTGGCGGCGGCATTATCGGATTGTCGGCGGCCTATTTTCTGGCTCAGGCGGGACACGAAATCTGCTTGATCGAGGCCGGCGAAATCGGCAGCCAGGCATCGGGGGCGAATGCCGGTAGTTTGCATTTACAGCTTTTGTCGTTTGATGCTGATCCGGAAACGCTCAGGGTCGATTCGCCTGCATGCCGGACACTGACGCTACAAAAGCAAGGCATTGAATTATGGCAGTCCCTGGCGCAGAATTCTGGTACGGATCTGGAGTTTGCGATCACCGGGGGACTGATGGTGGCGCAAACCGCGGCACAGCTGAAGTTGCTGGAAGCGAAAATAAAATGCGAAAATGCCGTAGGCGTTTCCTCCCACCTTATCAATGCACGGGAGTTGCAAAGCCTGTTCCCGGCGGTTTCTCCTGACATGGTAGGGGCGACGTTCTGCCCTGGTGAGGGAAAGATCAATCCCTTGCTGGCAACGCAAGCCATGTATAGCCGGGTCAGATCGCTGGGCATAGACGTTCTGTCGGCAAACAGGGTTTTGGCGATTGAAGAGAGCAACGGGACCTATTCTGTTAAAGCCGAAGGGGGAAGAGTTCGCGCCCGTTACATTGTAAACGCCGCGGGAGGATGGGCCAGGAAGATCGCCGGCCTTGCAGGCGTTGACCTGCCGGTGAGAAGTGCGCCGCAGCAGATGGTTGTTACCGAACCCTGTGCGCCATTCGTATCGCACCTTGTCAGCCACGCTTCCAGGCATTTAACCTTGAAACAGGCCGCAAACGGAAATGTCATTATTGGCGGAGGGTGGTTTGCCGGGTTTGATGAGCCGGGCGCGCGCACCCGCATCCTTGCCCGCGCTCTTGCCGGCAATCTGTGGGCTGCCCAACAGGTAGCGCCTGTGCTGAACGGGGTTAACATTATTCGCAGCTGGGCGGCAACCGGCGTGATGATTGATGGCGCGCCGATTTTGGGAGAAGTGCCCGGCACAAAGGGATTTTTTAATGCCGTCGGCGCCAATGGATTTACCATGGGGCCGCTTATGGGAAAAATAACCGCAGATCTGGTTTGTGGAAAAGCAGCGCCAGCAGCTTTTGAAGACTTTTCACTTTCGCGATTTTGATTAATGGGTAAATTGCGCTACACTTATAGCAAAATGCGCGAAAAATACGAGAAAGCCCCATGATTCCCATTAAACGCATTTTGCTATAGAGCGTATCATGTCTTATACCAAGAGCCCTTGCCAATGACTCATGCATTTGCGTCAAAGCGTTGTGTTATCAAGGCAATACACCAGTCGGCGTGTCCATAAAGCCCATACCGCTGGTATTAACAGAGCCAATCAATAATACTTGCGCGACCCCGTGATGGTAAAGTCTTTCGAGCCGCATGATAAACCCGCACCCCGCGAAAGCTTGTCGCAAATCGCCTATGAATCGGTTTTCGACATGATCTTGTCGCGCGAGCTTGCTGGCGGCACAATCATTCAGGAAAGGAAACTGGCGACAAGTCTGGGCATCTCCAGAACACCCATGCGTGAAGCCCTCGTGCGCCTTGAAGGCGAGGGATGGCTAACCCGTCTGACGGACAGACTATTGTCAGTAAAGGTTGTCGATCTCAAGGAGTTCCTGCAGGCTTTATATGTGCGGCGATTGCTGGAAAGCGAGGCCGCCTGTATTGCCGCGACCAGCATGAGCGATGAACAGATCGACCGCCTCACGCAAGCGCTTTATGAATTTGAACATGTCAAGGACCCCAAAAACGAGCTTCACTGGATATTTGATAACGATTTGCACAATTCGATCACCGCAGCGAGCCAAAACCCCGTGTTGGCGAAAATTGTCAGTGACCTTCGCAAAATGACTTATCTGTTTGAAGCCCAGACCATTCCCCAACGATTGGGCCCGGGTATCAAGGAGCATCGGGCCATACTGAAAGCCCTCAAGGATCGTGATCCGAAGGCCGCGGCAAACGCCATGTGCCATCACCTGGATCGCGTCCGCGCAGGCGTGATGGACAGGCTTTAGCGCTGATCTTAGATAACCCTGCGTTATGGATCAGGGACTTTTTCCCATATAGCTAAACGACTTTATTCTGACAAAGTCATTTAGCTATATGCTTTTATTATCGCTCGGCTTTTCGCCTGAAAATGAAATCATTTTCAGGCGGCCTGGCTATAGCGGTTTCGAAAACCGCAAAAACCGGCAAGCCCGGAAACCGGAAAGGCATCAGTCTGCAACCTCCCGCGCGGAGCCTTCTTTTGCCGCCAATGCCGCGTCAGCAAAATGAAGCGGCAGGGCGGTGGTGTATTTGATTTGCTCCATGGCAAAACTTGAGCTGACATCGGTGATATCAATCTCGGCGATGAGCGCCTTGTAAAACCTGTCGTAGGCCGCAATGTCACTCACCACGACCCGCAACAGGTAATCAATATCGCCGCTCATGCGGTAGAATTCGACCACTTCGGGCATGGCATCGACGATTTCGGCGAAACGATCGAGCCATGGCTTGTTGTGTTGGTTGGTGCGCACCGCCACGAATACATTGACGCCAGCATTGATGGTTGTTGCATCAAGCAGGGCTACCCGTCGTTCGATAATGCCGCGTTCTTCCAGTTTTTGAATGCGCCGCCAGCAGGGGGTTGTGGAGAGGCCAATGCGTCTACCAATCTCGGCAACCGGAATGGTTGCGTCCTGCTGCAGGATAGTGAGGATTTTGATGTCAAATCGGTCAAGGGTTATCACAGCAAACCAGAGCCTTTGGAGCGTGTCTATAAAGCCAATACCGCTGGTATAAAGCCATCGGCAAATGCGGGAATTCCCGGGTCATACGGTTTCAGGAAATCCTTTTGGTATCCAGAAGGGGCTGGATTAACTTTCTATTAACAGGAAAATAATGAATAGAAATCGCAATTTCAATCCATATAATCGCGTATTTTAGCTTTTGTTTTTCTTTCGCCAGGCGCTTGGGGCTTCGAAAGTGCCCGCCCAGATGCCCCGCCTGGCTTTGCGCGCATACGCCTCGTCGTTGGTAAACCCGCCATAGGCGACCGCCCAACCGGCCGCAACAAGGGAGCGATTGACGTTGATGTCTTGTAACTGACAGGTGGCCAGGTCGCGCGCGTACCGGTCACGGCCCAATATGGTGCAGGTAACGGGGCGGCCGGCGATAAGGTTTTCGAGATAGTCCCGGGCAGCCTGCCCGCATTGCCAGGCATGACCGCTCTGTTTGCACCGCTGGGCCAACTCCGGCGCATCGATGCCGATCAGACGCACCCGCCTTTGCCCAAACAGCAGGCTGTCCCCATCAATAATGTGCGGAATGCGGGACGTAATGCGCTGTGTCGCGTCGGTCTTGACCGCCGGAACCTGCTCCTCAGTATGCCGGGAAAAGCCATAAGCCACAGCACCGCCTATGGTCATCAAGGCAAAAACAAAAAACACATCCATCAACCGATAGAGAAATGAATTGGTATTTTTGTTGGTCATCTCGCGTCCTGCTGCAAGGGTTCGGGGTTCAGATGCTCCTTGATCTTGATACGCAGGAACGGCACCAGATCAAGCTCGAACCACGGGTTTTTCCTCAGCCAATGATTGTTGCGCCATGAGGGATGGGGCAACGGCAAAACCATCGGCTTTGCTGACGATTGCGCAAAGGTGTCGAAGGCGCGAACCGTCTCGGTGAGCGTGCCAAGACGCCGCGTTCCCAAATGAAAGGCCTGGGCGTATTGGCCAATGGCAAGAACGAGGCGAATTTGCGCCATGGCGGTAAAGATCTGCTTGTGCCAGCGCCGGGCGCACTCTCGCCGTGGGGGCAGATCACCGCCTGACTTGTCGTGGCCGGGAAAGCAAAACCCCATGGGAACGATTGCCACGCGTTTGCGGTCGTAAAACGCCTCTTCGCTTATGTCCATCCATTGGCGCAGGCGTCGACCGGAGGGGTCTGAAAAGGGAATGCCGCTGGTGTGCACGCGCACCCCTGGCGCCTGGCCGCACACGCAAATGCGTGCCGTGGTGCTCAAACACACCACCGGTCTTGGCGCATGGGGCAGAGGAGCCCCTTCGGGCTGCTCCACGCACAAGCGGCACGCCCGCACCTGACGGGCCAGGGTCTTCACATCGGTTTTTCCTGTGTCGCTTGCGTTCAAATCTGTACAGCCTGTGCCGGATCCCATCATGCATCGCCCCTTGCCATGATCTCCAACTTTGCCTAAAAATCGTTCACCAAACGTTTATGGCCGCAACCGTTGCGGCCCGCGTGGTGACACGCAACAGGCTCCATAGCAAAATGGGTACACCTAATCCCATGCTGATCTGGAACGTGTCGTGTCTTACGAAAGGTTAATGTTGTGCGATTTCCGTCTCCTCTTACAATCGGATTGGGATTGATCATCGGTGGTTGCATTGTCCTGATCCTGAATAACGATGCCGACGCGATTTTTGGGTTGCAACCCCATCAGTTGGCGCAGCTTGTTGTATTGCTGGCCCTGCTGCTGTTCATTGGAAGAGGGATTTGGCGGGGAAGTTGGAGAGGCAATTGGGGAGGCAAGTTTGGGGGGGGCGGGCAGGCGTTTAAGGCACTTGGGATTTGGCTCGGCCTCATTGGGGTTGTCGCCATTGTCCTGAGTTTTCGTCATGAAGCGGTTTTGGTGGCCGGGCGAGTCGTGTCGACGATCGCGCCCGGGTCGCAACTGGCGCAAAGTTTATCATACAGTGGGCGTAGTTTACGCATTTCGCGCAGCCGCGGCGGTGAGTTCTATGTCAACGCCGTTGTCAATGATACCGATATCGCCCTTGTTTTCGATACGGGCGCCGACATCACCACCTTGACCGAAGCCGATGCCAGACGGATCGGGATCGACTTCAGCCGACTGATTTTTGTTGTCGAGGTGTATACCGCTAACGGGCGCACACAGATGGCTTCGACCTGGGTCGAGCAATTTCGTGTCGGTGATTTTCAGGTCAACGACATGCGGGTGCTTGTCGCGCGCGAGGGTGCCCTGACGACGAACCTGCTGGGGAGCAATTTCATGCGCCGTCTTGCCGGCTTCGAGCAGCGCGGAGACGAATTGATTCTCAGTTACTAATACCAAGGGTCCTTAACAATGACTCATGGCTTAGCGTCAAGTCAGTATGTTATCAAAGCAGTACACCAGTCGGCGTGTACATAAAGCCAATACCGCTGGTATAAGTTTATTAGGCCGCTTCACTGATTGATGGCCCCCTTCTTATACCCAGGGGTTTTGAATTTGACTCTTGGCCCCAGTTGAAAACCGTTGTTTTATCAGCACGATACAAGAAGAAAACGTTTATTGGCGACCTGGCCCGCTCTAAGTGGGGATTTTGGGATTTAAAAAACACGTAATAAGTGCTATATTATAATATAGCTACTTTAAATTGTATTACGGATCCCCTTTGACCAAAGCCCTGCTTATCAGCCAACTCACCCAGACAGCAAGGGTTTTGCGCGCCGAGGCGGCCAAAGTCCTTGCCGCACACAACGTCTACCCCGGTCAGGAGCCTCTGTTGCTGGAACTGTTGCGCGAGGACGGACAGCTCATGGGAACTTTGGCCCAATTACTACAAATTCGCCCTCCCACATTGACAAAAATGGTGTCACGCATGAGCGCGCAAGGGCTCGTCAGACGCCAACGCAGTTTCCAGGATTCCCGCGAAGTGCGGCTGTATCTTAGCGATCACGGTCGCGCCATTGCCCGCACCCTTGAGGCCACTCTCGCATCATTGGAACAGCAGGCCACTTTGGGCTTGTCGCAAGACGACATGAACGCACTGGGAAGCGGCCTGTCGTCCATAGACGACAACCTAAAAAAGCGCGTTCGATGAACCGGTGCCTGACAGCCAATAGCGCATAAAAACATCAAGCCACACCGCTACAGACGCGTCATAGAGCCGGCGGTCTGAAATGTGCCGGGCCCGTTCGCCACATGCACCAGGAAGCGCCATACGTTCAGCGCCACGAATGGTCCAGCGATGCATCATCTGCAACGTGACCTCGGGATGAAACTGAATCCCAAAGGCCGCCGGTCCATACCGGTAGGCTTGCAGCGGATAGACCTGTCCCTCGGCCAGCACTGTCGCACAAGCGGGCAGGGTAAAGCCTTCGCGATGCCACTGGTAGACAAAGCCGGGCCAGGAAAACAGGGCCTTGCCGGCGGCGCTCGGCGTGATGGGATAATAGCCGACCTCAACCAGGCCATCGGGATGGCCCGTCACCGTGCCGCCGATCGCCCTGGCAAGAAGCTGCGCTCCCAGGCAAATGCCAAGAAAAGGCTTTTCCTCACCAAGCGGCACATCAAGCCACAGGGTCTCCTGCTTCATCGCTTCGTCGTCATCGTTGGCACTCATGGGGCCGCCAAAGATGATGGCACCGGTATGTGCCGCCAAGGTTTGCGGAAGCGGGTCTCCGCACGGCGGCCGGCGAATATCAAGGGGATAACCATGTTGTGTGAGCCACAGGCCCACGCGCCCGGGTGTGGAGGTTTCCTGATGAAGAACGATCAGCACAGGCTTTTCGCGCTCAAGGGGCGCAGGAGGCGTTGATCTCGTTGATCTTGTTGATCTCATTGATCTCGCTGACCTTGTAGCCGGTCACCATCGCGGCTGTCTCCGGCTCCGCCGGTCCTGTTACTGTCGCGCACTTTTTGCTTCAAAACCATGCGATCGCGCGAGGAAACACCGATCAGCTCCGCGATCCGCCAAACGAGATTGTCTTCGAATTCATGCAGGGTGCCGTCGGCGTAGCTGACCTGCCACAGCATCTCGATAATCCGCCGACGCTCCGCCGCATCGGTACGTGCCTTGAGTGCTGCGGTGAAGCGATAGATATCAACCGCCTCGTTGTCCTTGGCGGTGGCAAGGGCAATCAGGCGCTCGGTCTGCTCATCGCTCAGGTCATACTCGGCTCCGAGCAAGCGGCGAACGGCACTGTGCTCCGCCACGTCCCTGATACCGTCAACCGCAAGTATATGAACCAACAGTACCGCCACCGCGAGGCGCTTGTCGTCATCCTCGAACGCGCCTGGTTTCTCGCCCGCATCACGCTGATGAGGCGCCAACACTATACGTTTGATTTTATCGATAATCGCCATGTTACTATAAATCAGTAAAGCGTTTCAGGCGGCTTTCCACTTGATGGAACATCCAACAGACGGGGTTTGCTCGCGCGGGCCCTGACCGGTACGCGCGACCTGCACCATGGCATCAAACAACTCCCGCTTTGTTTCGGCATCTGCTTCACCGCGTCCTGATGAGTCGAGACGGCCGCGGTATTGCAGTTCCAGGTCGCCGTTAAACCCAAAGAAATCCGGCGTGCAAACCGCCCCATAGGCCTGGGCCGTCTGCTGGGTTTCATCATAAAGATAGGGAAAGGCGAACCCGTTTTGCGTGGCAAATTGCACCATCTTAGGTGGCGCATCGGCAGGATAGTTGACCACATCATTGGCCATGATGGCAACACTGTTGACCCCGTGGGCGGTGAGTTCACCGGTGTCGCGGGCAAGGCGCGAGGCGATGGCCTTGACATAGGGGCAATGATTGCAAATGAACATCACCAGTGTGCCGTTCGGGCCCTTGAGGTCGCGCAAACTGAACAGCTCCCCATGGGCATCAGGCAAGGTGAAATCAACGGCCTTCCAGCCGAAGTCGCAAATGGGAGGGTTGAGGGCGGCCATGGCTTATCTCCTGTCATCAACGAAAGAGCGGTAACTAATACCAGCGGTATTGGCTTTATAGACACGCCGACTGGTGTACTGCCTTGATAACACACCTCTTCGACGCTAAGCCATGAGTCATTGTTAAGGACCCTTGGTATAAGGACGCCATTATGGCGCGACAATGGCGTCACGTCTATAGCCCTGCAAATAGGCCAGTGCATGCAGGTCTGTATGATTGATCTGGACATCGGCTCTGGCGGCAACAACAGGCTTGGCGTAATAGGCAACGCCCAGCCCTGCGGCCTCAATCATGCCCAGATCATTGGCGCCGTCACCAACGGCGATTGTATCCCTGGCGGTAATATCCAGGGCGCGGCACAGGTCATCAAGGCGCTGGCGTTTGGCTTGGTGGCCGATAATGGGAGGGATAACCTCACCCGTTAAACGGTCATCGGCGACAGCGAGCCGGTTGGCGCGCATTTCATGAAAACCTGCCTGGTCTGCCACCTGCTCGGCAAAAAATGTGAACCCACCCGAGATGAGTGCGGTATAGGCACCATTGGCGCGCATGGTGCGTACAAGGGCCCGGGCGCCGGAATTGAGGGAGATACGGGTGTCCATGACGTTTTGCAGGCGCGAGACGGCAAGTCCTTTAAGAAGGTTGACCCGCTCCCTTAGGGCGTCTTCAAAAACGATTTCGCCGCGCATGGCCTTTTCGGTGATCCTGGCGATTTTCTTGCCTATGCCGAGCGCTGCACCCATTTCGTCGATACATTCCTGGCCGATAATGGTGGAGTCCATATCGGCGATGAGCAGCTTTTTTTGTCGCCTTCCAGGAGGCAGGAGCGCAATATCGACGGGAAGGCCTCGGGCATCAAGCCAGGCGCGAATTGATGCGCTGGTCTCATGTTCCGGTGGGTGTATCGCTATGGCCATGGCCTCTGCCGGCGCCAAAATTTCTATCCCCGTGGCTTTAATGCCGAGACGGGGAAATGCGTCTTGCAACTGCTTTGCCAAAGATTTGTCGCAGGCACCAGAATCAGCTGGCGCCACGAGCGTGAGGCAATGATGATGGCTTTGCATTGCGGGCACCCGGGTTATACTGGGATAATGAACAGGAGCATTAATCAGGCCACTCTGATAGCCGGTCCGACGGCGAGCGGCAAGTCGTGTCTCGCCTTGCAGCGCGGGGACGGCAGGCGCGTGGTGATTATCAATGCGGACTCGATGCAGGTCTACAGGGATTTGCGCGTCCTGACCGCCAGGCCCTCGGTTCTCGATGAAGCCGAAATCCCGCACCGCCTTTATGGCCATGTTTGCGGCACGACGCGCTATTCTACCGGTGCCTGGCTGCGCGATATGGCGCAGGTATTGCGCCAGGCGCGCGAGCAGGAACGATACCCCATTGTCGTTGGCGGCACGGGGCTTTACTTCAAGGCCCTGACCCAGGGCCTGGCCGCTATTCCTTTGGTGCCTGAAGCGGTTGTGGCCAAGTGGCGCCGGGCCCTCGCAGAACAGGGAGAGGCGGCGCTTTATCGGCATTTAAGCGCGATTGACGCAGCCAGTGCCAGGCACATTGATCCTGGGGACGGGCAGCGCATATCGCGAGCGCTCGAGGTGATGGAAGCAACCGGGCGCGGCATATATGCCTGGCAGCAGGCGCCGCCCGCGCCGCCGCTTTTGCCCCTGAACCGTGTGCGCGCGCTGCGCCTGATGCCGGATCGTGAGGCGCTCTATGCGCGCATCGACAAACGGTTTGACGCGATGATCGAAAACGGTGCCCTGGATGAAGTGGAGAGATTGATGCGAAAGGGCCTTGATAGCGCTCTACCGATCATGAAAGCCCACGGCGTGCCGCATCTGATGGCGCATCTGCGTGGGCAATGCACCCTTGATGAGGCGGCAGCACGCAGTAAGCGTGATACACGCCGCTACGCCAAGCGGCAGTTCACCTGGATGCGCGGGCAAATGCAGGATTGGGAAAAAGCTTGAGGCGCGAACCGGTCAGGTTGTCAATAGACGCTTCCAGATGACACGATAAAATCTCTTCGACAGCGTGCATTAAACGTGGTACAGCGTGCATTAAACGTGGTATTGACATGGAAAGCCTCCCTTGGCAAATGAACCCTTCAATATACCGCCAATTTATACCAAGGGTCCTTACCAATGACTCATGGCTTAGCGTCAAAGAGTTATGTTATCAAGGCAGTACACAAGTCGGCGTGTACATAAAGCCAATACCGCTGGTATTATGCTTTCAAACAAAAGTGTTGTGTCGTTTAATGGAGGTTACACAACTGGCCATAATTCTGTGCTATGTATAGCCTATGAGCCCCATAAAACACACCAAACCGGTAATATTTTTGCTTCTTGTCGCGGGCGTATGCGTTGCGGCACTGCTTTATTTTCGCCAATCGTTTGCGACGGGTCCCGGTTTGACCGCCGCTGCCGGAGCCGCGGCGCAGGCCTCCTCAACAGATTCGTGCGCCGCCAGTCTGGACCGTGTCGCGCGTTTGACGCCCTTAATGACGGGCGAGATTGCCGCTCTGGCTGGTGTTAGAGCGCCGCTTGCCTTTAGCGGTTATACGTTTTCCGATGGCGCCGGCAACCCTCTTGAGATGGAAAAGGATTTTGCCGGCAAACTGGTTCTGTTCAATCTGTGGGCGACGTGGTGCGGCCCGTGCCGGCGCGAAATGCCCGCTCTTGATCGCCTGCAGGCGGAATTGGGCAGCGAGGCGTTCGAAGTCGTAACCGTCAATCTCGATCAGGGCGATGCGGAAAAGGGCAAGCGGTTTTTTGCCGATCTGAAGCTCAACAGCCTGAACTACTATGCCGATCCGAGCCTGGGGGTGCTGAACCGCGCCAAGCGCATGGGTCTGGCGCGCGGTCTGCCGGCGACCATCCTGGTTGACGAGAATTCCTGCGTGCTGGCGGCGATGGCGGGACCGGCGGAATGGCATTCGGCCGATGCCATGGCGTTGATCAAGGCCGCTCTGGCGATGCAAGGCACCGGCGCGGTGAAATAAACGGCGCCTCTTTGCCCGACGGATTTCCGCATCAGGGCACTTTGCCCTTGGCTGGCGGTACAATTTCAACAGGATGCTCTCGAAAGCCTTACCGGGTGTTCGCCGCCTCCCCGTCAGCGCCAACGACCCTGCGGAGGTCACACGTCACGTCATCTAGAGCGTATCAGGTTTTAATAGAATCAATTCTGTTTCTCGATTGGCGAGGCGATCCTCGCTCAAGGCGATCGAAGAGCGATGTTTATCCATCTCTCTAGAGCGGCTTGGGCGTGGATGTTGCGCCAATCGGAAACCCGAAGGGACGGGCGCTTTTGCGCCAATATGGACCTTAAGCCTCTTGCAAATAGCCCCACTATATCCTGCGAGACTTAAGGCCCATCTTGTCGCAAAATCGCTCCGTCAGAATGGTTCTATTAAAACCTGATACGCTCTAACCCACGGCGCGTTTGACAGCGGCTTCCGGTTGTTCAAAATAGCGCGAGGTGCTGTAGACCCCTTTGGGAATAGGCTCGCCGCTCTGCTGTTGCGCATCGACCAGTTTGAGGGAAGCCCGGGTCTCCTTGGGCTCGAACTGACGGGCAATGGCGAAGGCTTCTGTTTTGCTGTCAGCCACAATATTGTAGCGGGTGTAAAAGGCGCCTGACGGGAGGGCCGCATGCCCATCGCCGGCTATATCCTCGGCGGTCGGCCATTCCCCCGCTATGGTTAGCGTGTAGCGGGTTTTTGCGGTGGTGCCACCTTCGGCAAGGCGGATCTCGCGATCCAGCCAATGGGCGTTTTCGTTGAATTTATTGGCGGCGATGGCGTGATCGACAAACGCGCGCGCCCCTTTGATATTGCCTGTTCGCCATAGGGCATAGGCCTGCTGTCCGGCCGCGCGGCTAAACTCCTCCGGATAGTCGCGCCACAGTTCATCATCGGAAAAGAAAGACAGGAACGCCGCCTGGGTGTCCTCGTAGCGGCCCAGATCATTATAGATGACCAGCTTCAGAACCCGCGAGAGCAGGATAATCTGGTGATGCCAGTCCTCCAATGGCTGCTCGGTTTGTAAAACCGCATCGAGATGGGTCAAGGCTGTCTTGGAGTCCCCGGCGCGGCTCGCGGCTGTGGCGTAGTTGAAATGCAACGACCGCTCGTCATGGGCCTCGCAGGCGAGCCCGCGGCCATAAGCGGCAAAGGCTTCGTTGTAGCGGTTGGCATCGGAAAGATAGTTTCCCAGCAACTGCCACAACAGCCACACATGGGAGACCTTGTCTACGCCCTGCTGCAAAACAGTGATCGCTTCGCTGCGTCGCTCAAGGGCATTCAGCGCCAGGGCCTGCACTTCAAACCCGGCGGAAAACCGCTTGGTTTCCAGCTCCCTTCCGATATCCAAAGCCTGCTTGGCTTGTCCGCGCGCCAAGCACTCGTGGCCTTTCTTTGCCAACGCCTCAAGTGCCGCAATATCCGTCATGTGCAAAAGCCCTTGTCACTACTCACAATATCAACTGCAGATACGGTTAAAGAAGACGATACAAGGGTTAGCAAACCGTTAAATATGATTGAAAAATCGTGCTTTTATGCGAATAATACCAAGGGCCCTTGCCAATGACTCATGCCTTGGCGTCACAGCGTTGTGTTATCAAGGCAGGACACCAGTCGGCGTGTCCATAAAGCCCATACCGCTGGTATTACCAAGGGCCCTTGCCAATGACTCATGCCTTAGCGGCAAAGCGTTGTGTTATCAAGGCAGGATACCAGTCGGCGTGTCCATAAAGCCCATACCGCTGGTATTACCAAGGGCCCTTGCCAATGACTCATGCCTTGGCGTCACAGCGTTGTGTTATCAAGGCAGGACACCAGTCGGCGTGTCCATAAAGCCCGTACCGCTGGTATTACCAAGGGCCCTTGCCAATGACTCATGCCTTGGCGTCACAGCGTTGTGTTATCAAGGCAGGACACCAGTCGGCGTGTCCATAAAGCCCATACCGCTGGTATTACCAAGGGCCCTTGCCAAGGGCTCATGCCTTGGCGTCACAGCGTTGTGTTATCAAGGCAGGACACCAGTCGGCGTGTATATAAAGCCAATACCGCTGGTATAATGCGCCTTTCACGCCACGCCATTGGCTGGAAGCACGCAGCACCAAGTACTTTCGCATGCGATAGCCGTCCGGGGCGACGTTAACGGCGGTACCGGCGGGTGCGAGCCTTGAGCAATCGGGGTCAGTTTGCAGGCATCAACAAGCGAGGTATCATGCGATGTTTAACTGCTATAGATTTAGAGGACGATCAGCTTTATGGGTTTCGCTTTTCATCCGATGAGCTGGATGTTGGTGGCATCAATAAGGCGAACTACACGGGACATCGCAAAAATGATAAAAGCAGCTATCGTTAGCATGCTAATAATTTCTGGATTGTAAATGATCCAATTTTTCCTACCCAACAAAGCTCATTTCGCCGTTCAGATGTGTACACCTTTACAAATGTCTCACTTGCCGACAAGGTATTCATGTTGGGCGCCTGTCTTCACACCGATTACACAGATGCCGCTCTGGTAAACAAAATATCAGCAAAAAATGGCATAAAAACAATAGCATAGAGGTTCCGGAAGACCTCGAGCCAAGGAGAATTTTCCGGGATTATTAAGTGGGATCGTTCAATCAAGTGGTGGCATTACAAGTGGTGGGATTACAATTTGTGATTTGTGAGCAGCTTCGAGCAGAGTCCCTGTTGACGACTGCAGGTTATTTTTTTATTTGTACACTAATTATATTATTGTTTAGTGCACAAACAAAAAATGCTGGTAGATGAGAACCATCGACCAAAAGGCGGCGGATCAACACGAGGTTTGCGGTCCAGCCGTTGGGAGAAGTTAAGTAATGCGATTTGAGAACCCTGTCGAACTACAAGAAGCGTATTCGCTTATTGCAACAGGTGACTGGAGGGTCCTTGCCGGTGGCACTGACTTTTATCCTTCCCTGAATGGCGGTGTTGCCAAAGGCAACGTACTTGATATCACCAACTTAAAATCCATCAAAGGGATCATGAGGGATGAGAAGGGGGATTGGCATATTGGTGCGCTGACGACCTGGACAGAGGTGATCAAGGAGGATTTGCCTTCTTCGTTTGATGGACTTAAGCTTTCAGCAAGGGAGGTTGGCTCGGTCCAAATTCAAAACCGGGCAACGCTTGTCGGCAACATCTGCAATGCTTCCCCGGCCGCAGATGGGGTTCCGCCACTTCTCACACTAGGCGCTAAGGTGAAGATGGGTTCGTTGGCGGGTGAACGAATTTTGCCGCTTGATGAGTTTATCAGGGGCAATCGAAAAACCGCGCTTAAGCCTGACGAAATCGTGACAGGGATTTTGATCCCGGCTGATTCAACGTCGGGCAGGTCAGATTTTCTGAAGCTGGGTGCGCGCAAGTACCTGGTTATTTCCATCGCGATGGTTGCGGCGCGGATTGATGTCCATGGTGGTGTGATATCTGATGCCGCGATCGCGGTTGGCTCATGCTCCCTGGTCGCAAAAAGACTATTCGATCTTGAAGCACTGATCATGGGACAGGCAGCAGACGCTGGCATCGTTGAGGTGATAAACGAAAGCCAATTGCGCGTTCTTGCCCCAATCGATGACATCAGGGCCACAAAAAACTATCGACTACATGCTGCCAAGGAATTGATCGCACGCGTGATCAGTCGGATCCTGGGGGCTTCGTCATGATGAATATCAGTTTTGAATTGAACGGAAAGTCACGCGACGCAAATGTCGACCCCGTTAAGCGGCTGTCGGAGTTCCTGCGCGATGATATGGGTCTGAGTGCAACCAAAGTAGGTTGCAACGCCGGCGATTGCGGATCCTGCACGGTGATGATTGATGGACAAACGGCCTGCAGTTGCCTGGTTAGTACGTCTCAAATCAATGGTTCAAAAATTGAAACGCTTGAGAATATGGCCAATGACGGTCAGCTGTCCCGCTTACAAAGGAGTTTTTTGCATTTTGGTGCCGCGCAATGCGGCATTTGTACTCCGGGCATGTTGATCTCAGCCAAGGCGCTTTTGCAGAGGCAACCAACCCCCAGTCAGCAAGAAGTCGAAGATGCCTTAGGCGGCGTTTTGTGTCGGTGTACCGGATACAAGAAGATCGTAGAAGCCGTTGTACATGCTCATGAGTTCGCCGATAAGGAGCTTGTTCCGGAGGCTGGGCAAGGCGTTGGTTCTGCCATCAGGCACCTTGATGGGGTTGCAAAAGTCGACGGCACGCTGAAATACGGCGCAGATAAAATCCCTGAAGATGCGCTTTATGTGCGGGTCATTCGCAGTCCCTACCACCACGCCAAATTTTCGATTGACGATAAAGAGATATTTGTGCGCGAGACTGCAGGGGTCGAGGCGTTTTTTGATGTAACGGACCTTCCAGGCAAAAACTGCTTTGGCGTCATTCCTCCATTTGCCGATCAACCTGTATTTGCCGAAGATGTGGCTATTTTCCGTGGTGAAGCGGTCGCAGCGATCGTTGGTGATATAGATGTCGTCCGGCGAATAGAGGAATCAGACCTTCCTATCACGTGGAGTGAGATCAGATACGCATTATTGCCGGGCGAAGCAAAAGATGGATGGCTCGACGACATCCATGAGGGGCGAAAAGGCAATATTCTGGTTGAAGGTTATGTTGAAAAGGGCTCGATTGCCAGTGGCTTTGCAAATGCGCGGCACAAGGTGTCGGTAAAAACGTCCACGCCGTTTATTGAACATGCCTACATTGAATTGGAAGCGGGGTACTGCGTTCGAAAAGGTGACAGATTGGAGCTCTTTGGCTGCACACAAGCCGCGATGATGGATCGCGACAGTCTGGCTGAGATCATGGGCTTGACGGTGGATGATATACGCATCATGCCGTCCGCCGTTGGGGGTGGTTTTGGATCGAAGCTTGATATTTCTTTCCAACCCTATATTGCGTTGGCTGCCTGGAAACTCAACAGGCCAGCATTCATCAGCTACAGCCGCAGCGAGTCGATGCAGTCGACAACCAAGCGTCATCCATCCGAGATCGCGCTTGAGATGGGTTGTTCTGAAGACGGTATGATTACGGCTTTCAATTTTGAAGGCACATTCAATACCGGCGCATACGCCAGCTGGGGACCGACTGTTGCCAGCCGCGTCCCCGTTCATGCCTCCGGTCCTTATTTTATCGAAAACTATCGTGCAAAAAGCTATGCGGTTCACACCAATACACCGTCCTCGGGTGCATTTCGTGGCTTTGGCGTACCTCAGTCTGCAATCGCTCAGGAAACGGCCTTTGATCAACTTGCAGACAAGGCGGGTATCGACAGGCTGGAATTCCGAATAAAAAACGCTCTTCGAAATGGTTTAGCAACCGCCACGGGCCAGATCTTCGAAAGAGGTGTTGGGATCAAGGAGTGTCTTGAAGCGATCAAACCGCATTGGGAAAGAGCAAACCGGCAAGCACAAGCCTTCAACGCGCGTACCAATGGTAAAGGCATTCGAAAAGGTGTGGGCCTGGGCGCGTGCTGGTACGGATGCGGCAACACGTCTTTGCCAAATCCTTCAACGATCCGCTTTGGCATTAGACCTGATGGCACTATTGTCCTGCACCAGGGTGCGATGGATATCGGTCAGGGATCAAATACTGTCATTACTCAGATTGCTGCCGATGGCCTCGGTGCTCCGGTACATGCAATCGCGTTGATCGACGGCGATACGGATCTGACGCCTGATTGCGGCAAGACGTCTGCGTCGAGACAGACCTTTGTCACCGGTAAAGCCGCACAATTAGCAGGCGAAGCCCTGCGCCGTATGATTTTGCGTAAGGCCAATGTGGGTGCAACTGCCTTACTTGAGTTTTCACCTGGGGTGATTACCGCTCGTGATGGCGACATTTCGGTTGAAATCGATCTGAACGCACTTGCAGCCAACAAATATGGTTATGTCTTCATGTCAGAGGAGACATATGACCCCCCAACCCAGGCTCTCGATGAAAAAGGACAGGGCAGACCTTATGCAGTCTATGGGTACGGAGCGCAACTCATGGAACTGCGTGTCGACACCAGACTGGGCACAATCAAGCTCGATCGCATCACCACCGCCCATGACGTGGGCAAGGCCATCAACCCCCTGCTTGTCGAAGGTCAGATCGAAGGTGGTGTTGCCCAGGGAATCGGGCTGGCCTTGATGGAAGACTATCTGCCTGGCAGAACGGAGAACCTTCACGATTATCTCATTCCGACCTTTGGCGATGTCCCTGAATTTGAGAACCTGATCATCGAAGTGGAGGACGCGGAGGGGCCCTATGGCGCCAAGGGTCTTGGTGAACATGTGCTCATCCCGACGGCGCCAGCAATTTTGAATGCGCTGCGCGACGCGACCGGTGTGTTCGTCGCCGACTTGCCGGCGACCCCGGACAAAGTGATGGCGGCATTGATGGCGCACAAAGAGGAATAATTTGAATGGCGCGTTCAACTGTCAAACCAGAAAAAATCAGGTGCGATGCCTGTCCCGTCATGTGTTTCATAGCCGATGGCAACGCCGGCGCTTGTGACCGGTATGCCAATCATGGGGGAGAACTTGTTCGCCTTGATCCACTGACGGTCATTGAGAACCAGATTGATGAAGGCAAACCCGTTGTTGCTTTTCTGGACAATGACGAAGACTGGGATGGCAGAGTTGTTCATCCCAAGGAACGTTTTATTACTGCCGTTGGCGCAGGTACGACCTACCCGGACTACAAACCCGCGCCATTCATCGTATCAAGCCAGGTCAATGGCATTGATACTGTAACTGTCGTTACCGAAGGCATATTCAGCTACTGCGGTGCCAAAGTTAAAATCGATACTGACCGATATCTGGGTCCAGAGCGCAGTCTGGTTAGGGTTGATGGCGAGGCCATTGGTCATGTCACAACCGCGGAATATGGCTCTCAAATGCTATCTTTGGGCGGTGTGCATCATCTGACCGGCGGCAGTAAGAAAGAAGGCCGCGTGACATGTGCGTCTCTTCTTGCGCTTTGCAATGGTGAAGCTGTAACTTTGAGCATTGATGGCGGTGCCGAAGTGATTGTTCAAGCCAACAAGCCTCCGATTATCAATGGTGTGGTCGAAGAGCGAATGCGGGTTGGTTGCGGATCGGCAACCTTGGGCATGTTTGCCTCGCAGTGGAAAGGCCTTGTTGACGAGGTCGTCGTTGTTGATGATCACATCACCGGTGTCATGTCTGAACACCAGGCAGGAAAGGTAATCGGCTGGCGGGAAAGCGGAATCAAGATCAAAGGGCGTCGTTCAACGCCTGGGCGCTATTTTCAGGTCGCTAATCCGGGAACCGGATGGGGCGGCACTGACCTTGAAGACCCACTCACGATCTTAAGGGATTTCAACGGCAACAAAGCAACCCCCGGTCAGAGCCTGCTCATGGTTTCCACCACGGGAGAACACTTTGCCTATTACGAACTTGATGAAAAGCTGAAGCCGGTGCAAAAGGACATGCCGGATCGGCTGAAGCCTTCCATCGCGCGCATCGAGGAGAATTGCGAACCAGCCCTCTGCTCCGTTGTCTTTATGGGAGGAGCAGGTGGTTCATTGCGGGCAGGCGTAACAGAAAACCCGGTCAAGCTCACGCGCTCTGCCCAATCGGCTCTGACCACTGTGACTTGTGGTGGTGCGCCTTCATACAGATGGCCCGGAGGCGGCATTACAGTTATGTCTGATGTGGCGAAGATGCCGGAAAATTCCTTTGGTTATGTTCCGACACCTGCGCTTGTAGCCCCCATCGAATTTACCATGAGTTTGGAAGATTATCGCGCGCTTGGCGGGCATATGGATCATGTCATTGATCTCAATGAAGCGATTGAAACAAATTCCGGGAAGCAAAAAGACCATATTTTGAGCGGTCAACGGTTCGTGGCCAACCATGAGACCAATCCCTGGCCGACTGACGCTGGAAGTGGCGGTAAGGTTTAGAATGGAAAAGGCATTCGTCAATTTCGACCCGAAAACAGGCAGGATCGTGATGAAACACGGTCCGATTGATCTGTTTGTGAAGATTGATGCCGATGACCCGCACGTGGTTGATGCCGTAGTGAAGTTTCTTGGTGGAAGATTCCAACACTTGCTGCCATCTCTTTGTGAGGAACTGCCTACGCTTCGTACCCATGTTGCGCACATCGCGTTTCCACCCAAAAGCGCCGTTGGCAAGAAGATGTTTGAAAGCGCGGCCAAGGTTTCTGACTTCGATGTCGTCACGCCCATGATAGCGGTCGCCGGTTCGGTCGCTGATCATGTATGCGATTTGATTGACGAGAATTTCGATACACAGCGTATTATTGTCAACAATGGCGGCGATATTGCCTTCAGGCTTGATAAAGATCAGAACATGACAGTTGGCATATGTGACGATGTGGCCGCACCGAAGATTTCGACAACCGTGGAATTGGGTTGGCTTGATGGGATTGGCGGCATAGCAACAAGCGGTTGGCGCGGTCGAAGTTTCTCCTTGGGTGTTGCCGACGCTGTAACCGTATTGGCAACGCGTGCTTCGCTAGCGGACGCAACTGCAACGCTCATTGCAAACGCCGTTGATCTGCCTGGTTCTTCGAAAGTGATACGTCAGCGGGCAAACGAATTGTCGCCGGACAGCGATCTGGATGAGCGTGAAGTCACCGTCGATGTTGCAGCCCTTTCGGCACATGAAATTAACGAAGCCCTCACAAACGGCGCCATGGTCGCCGAACGTTTGCAAAAGGCTGGCCTTATCCATTCTGCCTATCTGTCCCTGAAAGGCAGCTCCCGTGTCATCAGTTCACCTATGGGTGTTCCGATTGGTTCCAATTCCCATCAACGCAATCAATTTGTGGTTTATACCAGCGGTATTGGCTTTATGTACACGCCGACTGGTGTACTGCCTTGATAACATAACTCTTTGACGCTAAGCCATGAGTCATTGTTAAGGACCCTTGGTATTAATCATGCCCGAAGTTGTCATTAGAAAAACAGTCGTCAGTATCGAAGACATCTATCATGAGCGTGGTCCTGTCCTGGACCATCCTCACCGGCGAGCCTATATCGCGGCGGTCATCAAAAATCCCTTTGCTGGCCGATACGTTGAAGACATTGTGGGTTTTATTGACGACTTGAAACCGCTTGGTTTGAGCATGGCAAAAAGACTTATCGAGGCACTCGGTGGCGATGCAAGGGTCGTTGCAGCCTACGGAAAAGCGTCAGTGGTTGGAGAAGACGGGGAACTGGAACACGCGGCCCTTTGGCATGCGCCAGGTGGTTATTCGATGCGTGATCAAATGCCAAATGCAAAGGCAATCGTACCTTCCGCAAAGAAGGTCGGCGGGCCCGGGGTTCGCATCGATGTTCCGGTGACCCATTCGAATGCGTCTTATGTCCGCTCGCATCTTGACGCCATTGAGGTGGGCATCAATGATGCGCCCAGGAAAGAGGAAATGATGGTCATTCTTGCTATGACAACGGGACCACGGGTTCATCACCGTGCGGGTGGTTTGGCAGCAGAGGACATTGTTGGCGTTGACGGATTAAAGTGAGGAGGACATTATGAAAATTCGCAAAATAGCCGTGACGCTTGAAGAAACCCATCTCGAGATCGGTAAGAAAATCTCGCCGCCTACGCGTCGTGCTGCGGCGATTGCTGTGATCGAAAACCCGTTTTCCGGTAAGTATCAGGAAGACCTTTCTGAACTGATTACGATTGGCGAAGAGCTGGGTGGCCTCCTCGGCAAAAAATGTGTCGAGGCGCTCGGGATCGAACCTGCCGAAGCAGAGAGCTATGGCAAAGCTGCAATGGTTGGTGAGAACGGTGAATTGGAGCATGCAGCCGCCATATTACACCCCAAGCTTGGCAAACCTTTGAGAGCTGAAGTTGAAAGGGGAGCCGCCTTGATCCCATCGTCCAAGAAGGTGGGATCCATGGGCCAGCCGCTGGACATTCCGCTTGGACATAAGGATGCGGCTTATGTGCGTTCTCATTTTGACGCGATGGAAGTCAGACTCAATGATGCCCCGCGATCCGACGAGATTATGGTAGCGATCGCAGTCACAGATTCCGGACGTCCATTGCCCCGCGTTGGCGGCCTGACACATGCGGACGCCGAAGGGAAAGACGGATTGCGCTAGCTGTGAGCTTTCAATAGGTTGTTCTCAAGGTGGCCGGTCTGAAGTCAGGGTTATTGCGGCCATTGCCGCCAGGAAGGTCATATCGGGCCATTCATCTGGCTACACCAATTCTGCATTCTTCTTGGGAAACAGGGTATGAGTCATACTCAGGGATTCGGTGGATCGCCAATCGGCGTAACTATGAAGAAGAATAATGTCAGACTTAAACTACATATTGGATGATCAGATTGGGTACTTGCTGCGTTTGGTAAGTCAGCGTCACGGGATGATTTTCCAAAATCATACAATCGATAGCATAACTCCTACGCAATTCTCTGCGTTGATCAGGATTTACGAGAACCAGGAATGCTCTCAAAATCACCTTGGTCGGATATCCGGCATGGATGTAGCCACGGTTAAAGGTGTTGTGGATCGCTTGCTGGACAAAGAGCTCATAAAATCCCGACCGGATCCGGTGGATCGGCGAAGACATCTTGTGTCCCTGTCTGAAAAGGGCGGGAAAGTCATTGATGAGATGGTACAGGCAGGTAAGCGCATTACCGCTGAAACTTTGAAACCACTCACGACGCAAGAGCAGAAAAGTCTCATCAAAACCCTCAAGAAACTGATCTAGAGCTCACTTAGACGTTCTTACCCCAAATCTTGATCAACAATCTGATAAGGTGAACAAATGGCTGACGTAAAAAAAGATACACCGGAGTTGGGGCGCACACTCATCAACAACATCGGCAAACTTCTGACTGGCGACCTGGCAAAGCCGATCGCAGACAGCGACTGTCTCCTGATCGAGGATGGGGTGATTAGGGGTTTTGAGGCTGCTGATGCCGATCGAACGATCGATGCCGCAGGATGTGCTATCGCGCCTGGTCTCGTTGACGGACACTGCCATCCTGTCTTCGGCGATTGGACGCCTCGTCAAAATCAGATTGGCTGGATAGAAATGAATGTGAATGGAGGCGTCACCAGTTTCATTTCAGCCGGAGAGGTACATCTTCCCGGCCGTCCCAAGGATGCCGAAGGGGTTAAGGCGCTGGCGATGGTGGCACAGCGCTGCTTCTCAAATTTCCGATCAGCGGGCGCAAAGGTGATCGCTGGCGCGCCGGTTCCTGAACTGGACTTTGATCGTGATTTTTATGCCGCGATCAAAGACGCCGGCATCCGGCATATTGGCGAGATTGGTCTTGGCACGGTTGCGAAAGGTCCTGACGCTGGCCGCGTTACCGGATGGTGCCGGGAACTCGGGATCGAAACGATCATGCATACCGGCGGACCTTCAATTGCCGGCTCTCACCACGTAACGGCTGATGATGTTTTAGAAGCACAGCCCGATGTGGTCAGCCATATCAATGGCGGTCCAACATCGATTCCACATGATGCGATTCGGGAGCTATGTCGCCACGCCAAAGGCGCGCTGGAGGCGGTCCATAATGGTAACGAAAAATCTGCATTGGTGGCTTTGGAAGGCGCTATCACCGAAGACCGATTGGCTGACTTTCTTGTGGGAACAGATGCGCCTGCGGGTTCTGGCGTGCAGCCTAACGGCATGCTGCGTATGGTAACCCTATTGGCCAGTTTCGGGGGTCTGCCGGCAGAGCAGGCCTGGTGCTGTGGCAGTGGAAATGTTGCAAAACGGCGCGATCTTGCTCAGGGGATCATTGCGCCAGGACGGCCAGCTGACTTGGTCTTTATGGATCGACCGAGCGGATCCGATGGCGATGATGTGTTAGGCGCCATGGCGATTGGCAACATACCTGGCATCGCCGCGGTGATGATCGACGGGAAAATGCGCACAGGAAGGTCTCGCTCTACACCACCTTCGCATCGTGTGCCCGTCCTGTGATCATTTCTGTCTGACAATCCTTTTGCTATAGCGGGCAGTGGCGTCAAACACCTAAGTAGCGCTTTACGGTTCCAGGCGACGTCTCCAACTGCTTGGCGGTTAGTGTTTCCACCGAGCATCCGTTCTCGATCATAGTTATGCGATCAGCAACCGACAGGACCGCATCAATGCGTTGTTCAACAAGTATGATCGCAAATCCTTCGCGTTTCATTTTGACAATGACCTGCCGGATCTGCGCGATCATAGACGGCTGCAATCCTTCGGTCGGCTCGTCCAGAAGCAAAACCTTCGGCCGAAGAGCAAGCGCTCGCGCTGTGGCCAAAATCTGCTGTTCGCCGCCAGATAGGGTTCCCGCAGCTTGGCTGCGGCGCTCACGAAGACGAGGAAAGAGATCAAATACCCAATCTTTGGTGTCTGCTGAAACGTCCCTGGTCATCAGGCCCATTTCAATGTTTTCTTCGACAGTGAGTTCTGGAAACAGGCGTCGTCCTTGCGGAATATACCCAATTCCTTTTTTCGGGATTTCGTGGCTTTCAAGGCTGGTGAGTTCCTGGCCGTCAAGCGTTATGCTCCCACTTGTCACCGGTAGAATTCCCATGATCGTTTTAAGTAAGGTCGTCTTTCCGGCGCCATTGCGCCCCATCACGCATAGAATTTCCCCTGAATCCACATTCAGTGACACGCCATTGAGAACCTTCACTTGCCCGTAAGCGGCATTGATATTATTAACTTCAAGCATCTGTGGATTTACCCAAATACGCGTTTTGTACTTCTATATTGTCCTGGATCTCCCCGGGGGTGCCCTCAGCCAATAGCTCACCATAATTCAAAACTGCAATGTGGTCCGCCGCACGCATGACCACGTCCATATTGTGCTCGATCAAGAGAATGGTGCTCTTGCCGGCAAGGGTTTTGATGAGGTCGATAAATTGTTCCACCTCAGCCTCTGCGAGACCTTGCGTCGGTTCGTCCAAAATGAACAGTTTTGGGTTCTGAACGAGACCCATTGCAATTTCCAGAATGCGTTGGTGACCATAACTCAGATCAGCTGCTCTTTGATCTTTCCTGTCGAACAAGTCAACGCGGCAAAGAGCGTCATCCACGGCAGTCAGTATTTCATTCTTTCCCTGTTGCAATGCTCTACGAGCAGCCAGTTCAACGTTGCGCTGAACCGTTAGACCTGGAAATATTGATGTGATTTGAAATGTATAGGCGATTCCCATGCCGATCCGTTTGAAAGCGGGAAGAGCACTGATGTCGATACCGTCAAAGTAGACCTTGCCTGACGTTGCAGGGATAAGACCGCATAACATACCAACAAAGGTCGATTTTCCTGCCCCATTGGGTCCGATCAGAGCCGTGATTTTGCCCTGGCTTAGAGAGAAATTGATATCCGTGTTTGCCCTAAGGCCGCCAAATGTCTTGGTGAGCCCCTCGGTTTCCAAAATACTCATGGAAGCCATGTGAGATACCTCCGGCGCAGCTCACCGGCCAATCCCTGAGGTGCATAAAGAGTTAAAAGAACCAGAGCGACGCCCGCGACCAGCATGTATGCTGTGGTAAGGGAGCTTGAATAATCTATGAGGTAGAACATAAAAATCGTGCCAATAAGGGGACCGATCGTTACGCCTGCACCGCCGAGCAGTACCCATAGCAGTGGCAAGATCGAGTACTGAACGGTGGCAAAGGTGGCACCAGCATACCCGAACAGCAGTGCATAAGCCGCGCCGGCCGCGCCGGACATCACGCCTGAAATAATGACCGCTTTTAGTTTGAGCAACGTCACATTATATCCAAGCATTTTTGCCCGCTCCTCATTTTCGCGGATGCCAATGAGCGCAAGACCGAAGCCCGATCTGACGATGAATACGATCAGAAAAAAGCACAGCGTGAAAAGTAAAAGCGCGGCAAAAAAACGTCCGCCGGGACCGGTCAAATCCATTGACCCGACCACACGGTCTGCCTGTTGGATGACAAAGCCCTCATCACCTCTTGTATACTCCCCGAAATACAGAACCGTGAGATAGCCAGCCTGCGCGAACATGAGGGTTACGATCATGAAAGCGACGCCACTTGTACGCAGAGCAAGGAACCCGACCACAGCGGATGTGATCAAAGCTGCAATAAGACCCATCAACAGGCCGCTCGGGACGCTAAAATCAAGATGATACATAGCCAGCCCCAAGCCATACATGCCCGAGGCAAAGAACAGGGCATGGCCGAGGCTCAACAAACCTGTGTATCCAAAGAGCAGATTGTACCCCATAGCATAGACAGCCAACACCATAATGCGGGCCAGGTTTCCCGAATGGTATTCCGGCAGAATGTAAAATGAAATTATTAGAAGACCTACTATTCCCGCGTGAAGTCCATAAACGCGAATGCCGTCGTTCATCGCTGTATTTTCCCCATCAGACCTTGGGGTCTGAATACCAACACCATTGCGACCAACAGTGTGGCGATGATTTTTGCCAGCGTAGGGGAGAAGAAGACGGAGATTATGCCATCACTCATGCCGATCAGAAGTGCCGCAACAACGGTACCCGGCAGACTGCCCAGTCCTCCAATAATGACGACAATGAACGATAACAGCAGGGGGTCGTGGCCCATGAGATAGTGGGCCTGTTGAACAGGTACGATCAGGACCGCACCAATCGCAGCCAATCCAGCGCCAAGTCCGAAAACCCAGGCATAGGTTCGCTTGACAGGCACGCCGAAAGCGCCGGCCATTTCACTATCTTGCTGTGTAGCCCTCATAACCAAACCGATGCGGGTTTTGGTCATCAGCAGCCACAAACCGATCAGGAGCATAATGGCGGTGGCAACAATAAAGAGCTTGTAACTGGTGATCGATAAACCCCAAGGCCAGTAAAGCTGAAAGCCATCTTCGCCAAACGCGAACCAAGGAAGGGCGAGTCGCTGATTAAAAGGGGGTTCTACGGGCCGCGCATCAGGACCGAAGGTCATCAATGTGGTTTGCTGAATAATATACAACAAACCAATTGTGCCAACGATCGTCCGATCGGGGTCATAGTCGATCTTTTGTAAGATGATACGGTCCGCCAATGCAGCAAGGGTCCCGACGAAAAGCGGGGCAATCATGAGGGCCGCCATAAATCCCAGAGCTGGATGTGCCCCCAAAACGTGGGCAATCCACCAGGCCATGACCGCACCCAACATGAAAAACTCGCCATGCGCGACATTCACGACGCGCATGACTCCGAATACGATGCTCAGCCCCATAGCGGTAAGTGCAAGCACTGCTGCAATCACCGCCCCCTCAAGTGAGGCAAGCATCAAGTGTGGCCCAAACTCCATTAATCAGCTTTCTTAGACAGTTTTCTTATTATTATTGTTGTTAGAAAGGCTGCGTCGTGTAATCGACTTCATCTTCGTAGAAAGTGTCTTCTATGGAAGTGGTGTGCGCCAGAACCAGTTTGCTGTCAGTAACTTTTGAGATGTACTGGTGACCAAAGGTCTGGTGGGTCTTTCCATTGAAGATTTTAGCACCTTGAGGATGATCATCGGACAAAGGCATATCGCTCATTGCTTCGACCGCTTCGATCAATGCGGGTCGATCCTGCGGCCCCTTGTAGCCCGACGCTTCCATACCGGCCTTTATGATGTTCAAGGTTTCCCAGCAACCGAACATATGAGCGTAGGTGGAGACATCCTTGGCATCGCTGGTTGAAGCCCCATTGGCATCCACACCAACGGCTTCGCGGTACATCTTGTCATGGCTGGATTGATTAGCCTGTGCGTAACGTGGCATGCCCTCCCAGAAATAGGTTCCATCAAGGAATTCAAGACCAGGGCTTGCAATATCGACGGCTTCAAGACTGTCGATAAACCCGAAAATTTCAGGGCGGCTTGGCCCAAAGAATTCTCCCATCTCCTTCACGAAAGTCAGCACAGCCGGACCGACCATAACGTGATAAATCACATCGGTATCGCGTGGAATTTGCGGGAAGTATTTGGTGAAGGATGTTTCGGTCGGGGGAATGGCAATTTTTGCGACGGCCTGACCACCTTGCCTTTCCATCGCCTCGCTAAAGAAATCACGATGATCGTGTCCGAACGCGAAATCTGGAAAGATCATAGTGACCTTTTTACCGAGATTGTCGCTCACAAATGGAGCCATGGCCTGCACCTGACTCTTCACGTCGGTGATCCCTGGCTGAAGCGTATAGCGGTTCAGCTTGCCACTGGCGACGTGATGCCCTTCGGATACGACGAAATAGGGCAATTTCAACTCACCAGCCCGCGGCGCAGAACCGAACACGACGTGACTGAACAGCGTTCCAAACGCTATGTCGCAATTATGTTGTGAAGCAAACTTCTCAACAACTTCTGCGCCACGCTTTGGATCTGTACCGTCGTCTTCTGCAACAATCTGCACCGGGCGGCCATTGATGCCCCCCCTATCGTTTATGCGCTTCACCGCCGCGGTCGTCGTCCGGTCGTACCAGCGCCCGTAGGCGGCGCCGATCCCTGTACGGTGAACCTGAAAGCCAATTTTGATCGGCTCGGATGATTGCGCTTGCGCGTAGCCGCCAAAGCGTGGCAGTGCCGTTGTTGAGAGAAGAGCGCCGGCACCAAGTCCTTTCAAAGCGCTCCGGCGTGAGATTGACACCGACCTTTTTTTCTTTTCTGCCATTTTCGTTCCTCCCATAGAATAAGTGGTTGTTAGGGCGCTTGCATTATGTTAGTACGCTAACGAGTTGTCCACCCCCCTTATACACTATTTCCAAGCGGCTTGTGAAAACTATAGCGTTGGGCGTTTAAGCCCCTTTAGGCGCGGCCAGCAGCCATAAACCGAACCAGGTGTAAAGGGCCATAAATATCGCGATGGGGATGTGAAAGATGATCGCTTGTTTACGGGACACAAACGCTTTTGCGATTATGTGATGCGCCATAAGCACGGCAATGATATGGCCAGAAACAACCATTGTTGCCTGAGTTAACCATATCCTTCGAACGCTCGCGACTTCGCCCAAATATCCGGTGGTCACCTGGTAGTTATGCAATCCCAGCAAATTTGAACCGTTGGCAAGCGGATCCGATAGGGCTGCTACTAAATATTGCGAATTGACTAGATAAGAAAGCAAGTAGTGAGAGCCGTGATAAACGGCGGTGATGGGCAAGATAGTTAATGCTAGCGAACTGAAAAGATTTGAGTATTTGTAATCGATGGATGAGGCACCAGGATCGGTTGTTCGCACCAGTCTAAAGCTGCACCAAATCACCAGTGAGAAGATCAGATATACCGTCAGCACAGCTCCGATCATCCCCATTGTAGAGGGCCAAACCACGGCTGAGCGTCCCGGAAAAGCCAGCGGATTGATGTCGATTTGGGCAAGCCACCAAAATGTTTCATTGAGACCATCGAAGCTTCCACAGGCCAGGACGGTCAACAGAAAGAACGCCTGGGACAGGGATTGATCCCGATGTGCGAGACACTTCCAGCCTGGAAGCCCCAAGCGCCATGTCATCGACGCCTCGTCGTACCGTAGGGGCGCCAGTCGAGATAACAGCGTGAAAAGTACGCTAAAACACTCGACCTGAGCCAACCAAGGCTTACTTCCAAACAGATACATTCCGATGAAATTGAAACTTACATAGCCGAATACGACACGTGCCAGCCTGGCCGGGTCGTCGGGTGCCAGGTCGACAATTATGAACATGTAGAACAGTATAAATATCAGGATTGCTGGCCATTGCCCTATCTTTTTTGGCAGTTCCCATATAGCCTTGGGATCGCCAAAGACCAGCCGCCAGATGCCCGTCCAAGGGTTCATCCAGCGCCATAGATTTCCCATTATGCAATGGAGCATGAACAGGAGTATCCAAAAGAACGTCCATATCGTCAAAGGCAAGAGATTGGTCAGCGGGTCTCGCGTTCCGGTGACGCCAATCGTCACCAGCACCATCAATAAACACAGCGAAAACAAGCTGCAGAGATGCCGCAAGAGTTGATTGTCCACGATGCGGCCGACCCAACCAAGAGGCACTTGTCTTGTGGCAAATAGGGCAAATACATTGGCGTGAGGCAATGCCGTTACGATTATCATGGACGAGATGACCGCCAGGCATCCGCTTAGGATGTAAGTGTTGGTCGGTAGAAGTAAGACGATCCCCTGTTCTGAGACATGTGCCAAAGCGCTGAATGTGCCGGCCATTGCGATTGCGGTTGTCATCATCGTGACCGAGATCATTCTCAGACTTGGGCGCACTACTTGACTCCTAATACCAGCGGTATGGGCTTTATGTACACGCCGACTGGTGTACAGCCTTGATAACACACTTACTTGACGCTAATCCATGAGTCATTGGCAAGGACCCTTGGTATAAACTATTGTCTTTAGTGTTAGTATACTAACGAGTTTTAAGGTGTTTTCAATGAAACCGATGTCAAAATATATCGTACTGCTGGCACTTCTTGCTATCGCATTGTCGGGCGCATGGTTTTTGACGAATACCGCCTCACCCATCATTACCTCCAAAGGGAGAGTTGTGGTCCTGGGAGAGGGACTTCTAGCTCTTTATGTTGAGATGGAGAACACGGGGCAAGCAGACGTGATCACACGTATCGAAGCCGACGGCGATGCGCGTACGTCTTTCATGGGCGTTCCAAAGGGATACAAACCCGTCCTTCCACAAGACTCCAAAGCGAGTTTCTCTTCCGATGGGGCTCACGTCATGGTTCGTACTGGCGGCGCGCGCCCAACTGAAGGCTCCTTTATGACATTCACGATTCATTTTGAGAACACCGGCACTGTCCCCTTGAGGGCCATTGTCAGTGATATGGGCACCACTATGCAGGAATCTGAGGGAAGCGACATGGCGAAAATAAACCACGCCATGCATGGAGGCCAAGCCGTGGACGTCAAGAGTACGGACGCTGCGCCTTCGGTAAAGTTGGTGGTTGATTCAAATCCAAATGGCGGAGTGGACATTGTTGTCGAAACGGAAAACTTCAAATTTGTAGAACCAGAACAGGACCCGGCAGCCCATGTAGATGGTGAAGGACACGGCCATCTTTATCTCAATGGTCTTAAGATAGGCAGACTGTACGCGCCAAAGGCCACGATTGGCGATCTTCCTGAAGGCAAGCACAGGTTTAGGGTTTCCCTGAATACGAATGATCATCGTGTGTACGCGGTTGCGGGGAGCCCTGTTCAATCAGATGTCGAATTCGAAGTGACGAAATGATACCAGCGGTATTGGCTTTATGTACACGCCGACTGGTGTACTGCCTTGATAACACACCTGATTGACGCTAAGGCATGAGTCCCTGGCAAGGGCCATTGGTATAAGTTTGAAGAACGTTCAGACTTTTGCCAGAACCATTTTTCTCTGTTCGGTGGATGAAAATACGCCGTCGAACTGTTCTATGTGTTCTATGACTGCAAGCGCGGAGCGGCCAAATTTATTGGAGGTTGCCAACAATAGAGATGTATGGGCGGCGTTCATTGCGGCCTTCTTGATCGCAATCTTGTCGAGATTAAAGTCCATCACACGACCATTCTCGTCGATTGTCGAACAACCAATCAGAGCATAGTTCAGGTTCACGTCGTTTATCTGGTTCACGGCATCAAGCCCGACGACCGATCCGTCACGACCAGCCATCTTCCCGCCCAATAGAAAGACATCATGATCCTGTGGATCAAACTTTAAGGCCGCTGGCATTGAATTTGTAAAGACCGTCAAGCCGCGCTTGCGCGCGAGAAATGAGGCACACGCTTCGATCGTGGTGCCAACATCCAAGAACACCGTGGCGCCATCTTCGATCCGATCCGCGGCTTGCTGCCCGATCACCTGTTTTTCAGATTGTGCGATATCTCTTTTTGCTTCGTAGTCGAGGCGCGTTGCTTCTTTGCGTTCAAGCGGCCCCGCACCTCCATGGAATCGTTGGAGTCGCCCGGCGTCAGACAAAGCGATTATGTCGCGTCTGACCGTCTGCATAGAGACGTTGTAGCGATCGGCTAAACTTTCGAGCGTCGCGTACCCGTTTTCTTCAACCAAAGCGAGTATCTCGAGCTGTCTGTCTGTAAGATTGTCAGTTTTTTGCTGGACTGTCATATTTCCGTGTCATATATCTTCCATACGTAAACTATCTTACACATGCAGCGACAAATAGCAATGATTCCGAAAATAACAAGGGCCGCCACGGGGGAGGTTCTTCTTGATGGCCAAGAACTCGATGTTCGGAATTGGACCTTGCGCCCCAACAAGCTGAGGGGCTCAGCAGTTTCGGCAAAGGAAGCCTTTGAGCATTTACGCGAGCAGGGATCGCTCCGGCACATTGTCGTTGGAATCATTGGCCCCCGAGACGCAACAGGCGAACAACGCAGGGTGGCCGAACGAATTGCGTACATTCTGGCGGGCTATGGCATCACTCTGATTTGCGGCGGAAAGACCGGAGTTATGCAAGCTGCATCAAAGGGTTGCTACGAGGCGGGCGGCCTTGTGATCGGACTGCTTCCCGGTAGCAATCCGAGTGAAGCCAATGAGTACGTGGGGGTGCCGCTCCCTACCGGTTTGGGTGAGGCCCGCAATATGATCATTGCCAAGTCGGCGCGGGTTCTGGTTGCGGTTGGCGGTTCCTATGGGACCTTGAGTGAAGTGGCTTACGGGCTCCATTTTTCAAAGCCGGTCATTGGGATCGCGAACGCGGCCGATGTTAAAGGCGTGGTGCATGTGAAAAACCCGGAAACAGCAGTATTGGCAGTTTTGGAGGCGTTGTTTTTCAGCGCTGCTCACCCGGATTGCGAAGAGGTTTGTAAGGTTTCTTACAATTCAATCAAATGAGCGGTGCCCTTACACTCGAAAACGTCACCAAGACGTTTGGCGCTTTCACGGCTGTCGACAACGTGTCTCTTGAGCTTAACGAGGGCGAATTCGTTGCGCTCCTGGGTGCATCGGGCTGCGGCAAATCAACGACGCTTCGTCTCTTTGCCGGACTGGAAACAGTATCGCAAGGCAAGGTCAAACTTCACGACAAAGACGTCACTGCCGCAAGCGCGTCAGCCCGGAACATCGCGCTGATGTTTCAATCCTACGCGCTTTACCCACACCTTACGGTCGCGCAGAACATCGCGATGCCATTGCGGTTGCGTCGTCTGAATGCGATCCAAAGGTTGCCCGGCGCCGCTCTGCTGAGTTCTGGCACACGTGAGCAAGAAACGGATATCAAGCAAGCTGTCGAAGAAATGTCGAAACTTCTGCGGCTTGATCAACAGCTGGGCAAGAAGCCAGGGCAACTTTCCGGCGGTCAGCAGCAGCGCGTTGCGCTTGCCCGCGCCCTTGTTCGAGATCCGTCGGCGTTTCTGTTGGACGAACCGTTGTCCAACCTCGACACCCAACTTCGCGCCGAAACGCGCGAAGAGATCCGCGCCATTCACAAGCGTACCGGTTATCCGTTCCTGCTGGTGACACACGACCAATCCGATGCCCTGTCTATGGCCGATCGCATCGCCGTGATGATGGTCGGGAAGATTGTCCAGATAGGGTCGCCGTCCGAAATCTTTCACGCTCCGGCTACAAAGGATGTGGCGACATTCATCGGGCATCACCGGATGAATATTCTGCCAAGTGGAGTCGGGGAGCCCCTACACGAGAGCGGCTCTTCATTGGCACTGGGTATCAGACCTGAGGAGCTGATGATCGTAGCAAAGAACGGCCTTCCCGCAACCGTCGAAACTGTCACGTTTCACGGCGAGGAAACCATTCTGAAGTTGCGGGGGCCCGGTGACCTGGTGCTGCGCTCTGTTGTGCGGGGTCGCGCCGACTTGCCAAATATGGGCGAAGAGGTGCTGTTGGGCGTGAACCGTAATGCGCTTCACGCCTTTAACGGCCAGGGCAAGCGAACGGAGATTGCAAAATGATCCGCCGCTGGATAACTGACATCATACTGGTCGGGCCAGCGGCCATGGCGCTGATCCTCTTCATCTTCCTGCCGGTACTCATCGTTTTTCTGCTCGCGTTCACCGATTATCAGTTCGGGGCAAGGTCGGCGAATTGGATTGGCATCGAGAATTTCTCGGAACTTTTCGGATCAAAGCTCGGTCGAAAAGCGATCACAAACACTCTGATCTATGCGGGCATTGTGATTCCGACCTCGGTTGGCCTTGGATTGTTGGTGGCCATTGGCCTCCACAATATCGGCAAGCGGCTACCGTGGATTTCAAACGCACTCAAGGCGATCTATTTTCTGCCCGTCGCGGCAACTCTGGTTGCAATGGCGGTGAGCTGGCAGATGCTCATGCATCCGTCATTGGGGCTTTTCAACCACTGGTCTGTTGCGCTTGGGTTTTCGCCCGTCGAATGGCTCACTGACCGCGACACCGTTCTTTACTCGCTCGCGATTATCGGCGTTTGGCAAAGCGTTGGATACAACATGGTATTGTTTCTGGCCGGGCTGACATCGATTCCGGATACGCTCTACGACGCGTCTGAGGTGGATGGCGCCAAAAGCGGGTGGTCCCGCTTTTGGCTGGTGACCTGGCCAATGCTCGGCCCAACGACCCTCTTCGTCCTGATCGTTACGGCGGCCACCGCGTTTCGCGTCTTCGAGACTGTCGCCACGATGACGCGAGGCGGACCGGCATTTGCCTCTGACACGATCGTCTATGCACTCTACCGGGAAGGTTTCGTGTACTTCAAGGCCGGTTATGCAAGCGCCATCACCGTCGTCTTCTTCCTGGCGCTTCTCTTGTTGACCGTCATCCAGCTCGTCCTGGTCGAAAGGCGGGTGCACTACAGATGAAACTTTCAAACATGATTGTATTGGGGCTGGTCTCCATTGGCGCAGCGATGATCCTGTTGCCGTTTGTCTGGATGCTGTCGATTTCCGTCAAGCCGCACGCAGAGGTGTTCTCCACGGAAATTGCGCTCTTACCGAAAAACCCCACGCTTCAGAATTACTGGCATGCAATCTCGCAGACGGATATTCCGCTCTATCTGATGAACGGGGCAATCGTGACAGGTGGCATTCTTGTCCTTCAGGTGCTGTTCACGATACCGGCGGCCTACGCTCTGGCGCATAGGAACTTTCCCGGCAAAAATATGATGTTTGCCAGCGTCGTGGCGGCCCTGCTTGTCCCGTTCCACGTGACGGCGATTCCGGTCTTCATCGGATTTGCAGAATTGAAGATCCTCAACACCTACAGCGCGCTGATACTTCCATTCACGGCGACCGCGTTTGGATTGTTCCTGCTACGTCAGGCCTTTGCGAGAATTCCGGCTGAGCTGATCGATGCCGCGCGCATAGACGGCATGTCGGAAATGGGCATCGCCTGGCGTGTTGCCTTTCCCTTGGGCATGCCGACAGTGATTGCGTTTTCGATTTTCTCTGTCACCGCGCACTGGAACGACCTTTTTTGGCCTTTGATTGCAACGACTGATCCTGATTTGGCAACGCCCCCGCGCGGCATCCTCTTCTTTCGTGACGAGGAAAGCGGTGACGATGTCGGTCCACTCATGGCTGGCGCAACACTTGTCATCGCCCCTTTGGTGATCGGCTTCCTACTGGCGCAAAAGCGCTTTACGCAAGGGCTCGCCAGTACAGGCCTCAAGGGGTGAGCGAACCCGAAAATACCGACCCGAACGGAATGAGGGAGGGAGCAGAACTCAAGAAACTCTGGTCATCAAGATCGAAAACCAGCAACACATGGAGGAGAATATGAAACAACTAATGTTATTGATGCTATCGGGCAGCCTGGCGCTTGCCGCAGTGGCGGCATCCGCCGAAACTGAAATCAGGGTGCATTATGCCATCCCGACAATCTGGAACGAGACCCAAGAAAAGTTGGCCGAGGCCTTCATGGGCGAGCACCCGGACGTCAAAATTGTCATCGACGGTCCGGCTGAAGATTATGCGGATGGCGTTCAACGGCTGTTGCGCGAGAGCGTCGCGGGAACCGCACCTGACGTCGCCTATGTCGGCCTGAATCGCTGGCGCATCCTGGAAGATCGCGGACTGACCCAACCGCTGGACGGCTTCCTTCCGCAAGACCCCGGTGCTGCCGGGTATACGCCAGCACTTCTGTCACTTGGGCAATATCAAGGGCAGCAGCATGCGTTGGCAACTTCGGCCTCTACAATGGTCCTCTATGTGAACCCTGATCTCGTTGAAAAAGCGGGCGGGTCCATGGACGACTTCCCAACCGACTTTGATGGCATCATCAAGCTTGCCGCCAAAATCGATGCGCTGGATGACATCACGGAAGGGGTTTGGATCGGGCGGCACGACTGGCGTTTTCAATCCCTTCTGGGTTCTCACGGCGGTCGGCCTCTCAATGAGGATGAGAGCGACATCACCTTTGACAGCGAGGCTGGTTTGGCTGCGGCGGCACTCTACAGCCGCTTTGTTACTGAAGGCGGCATGTCGAACATGGGCCAGAATGACGCGCGGCAGTCGTTTCCCGCGGGCACACTTGGCATGTTCTTCGAATCTTCGTCCCTATTAAAGCGGTTCGAAGAAGGTTCGGCAGGCAACTTTGAACTGGTCGTCAAGGGAACCCCGGTTATCGCCGACGACAATGTCTATTTCCCAACGGGTGGTTCAGCCATTGTCATCCTGACCGATGATGCTGAGAAGCAAGCCGCGGCCTGGGAGTACGTTTCCTTCGTGACGGGACCGGAGGGGCAGAAAATCATTGTTGAGAACACCGGGTACGCACCGGCAAACCGCATTGTTCTTGAAGACGAAAACTATCTCGGCGATTACTACGCGGCAAACCCGAATGCGGTCGCAGGTCACGCGCAAGTCGCCGCACATGCAGGCCCCTGGTATGCCTACCCTGGTTCGGAAGGCGTCGCGGTCACTGATTTGATCGCCGCTGCACTGGTCGAGTTGACCGAAGGCGCAGAACCTGAAGCAACGATAAAAGAACTTGCTGTAACAGTCCGCGACCGGCTGGGCATGAACTGAACCCGTAAGGAAAAAGCTGCATGCGGTTTCCGCATGCAGCGCCCGATACGTGACTTTCCTGGTGCAAATTCTCGGGACCATCGCTCTTAGCTTTGGGGAGGGTACAACCGTTCGTGAAGCTTGTAGCATAGTCTGGATAGAAACCAGACTAAAGACTTCCGACTAAAACCAAACAGCAAAACGGGTTCCTGTATCCGGTCAATTTTGGTGATGCACACCGCAGCAGCGTCGCTCCAGAGCGCAGGCATTGGAGCTGGCCTGAAATGAGTATCGCCGAACTGGGTGGCTTGGTTGGAATCTCACTCAAAGTCAATGCACCGCTTTGAACAGCGGGAAAAACCCGGATTGCTTTTTAATTGCGGCTGCTTTATCCATAATCTTGGCCACTCAGATCAAGCATAGCCGTTTGGTTGGAGGGATGAAATGCCACGGGTTTTCCATGGCGCTTCTCTCCAGGGCTCCATGTGAAAACTCACTTATGTGACGTTGAACAAGGAGCCAACACATGACAACATCCATTAGAAGCTGGGCCGAACCCTACAAGATTAAGATGGTCGAACCTTTGAAGATGACCACCGAGGCTGAGCGCCACGTGGCCATTGAAGAGGCCGGATACAACACATTCCTGTTGCGGTCTGAGGACGTATACATCGACTTGTTGACCGATTCCGGCTGTGGCGCGATGTCAGACCGGCAATGGGCCGGAATGATGATGGGCGATGAGGCCTATGCGGGCAGCGCGAATTTCTATCGTATGCGTGATGCGGTTGAGCAGTACTATTCCTATAAGTACACGGTCCCAACCCACCAGGGGCGCGGGGCGGAAAACATCCTGTCGCAAATCCTGATCTCGGATGGCGATTACGTGCCCGGAAATATGTATTTCACGACCACGCGCCTGCATCAGGAGCTGGCGGGGGCCACTTTTGTTGATGTGATCGTCGATGAAGCGCATGACCCCGCGCTCGACTTTCCATTCAAAGGCAATGTCGACATCGCCAAGCTGGACGCGCTGGTGGCTGGGGTTGGTGCGGAAAAGATCCCCTATATCTGTGTGGCGACCTGTGTGAACATGGCTGGTGGTCAGCCCATTTCCATGGCCAACCTGCGCGAAATCCGTAACTGGTGCGACGCCCATGACGTGCGACTGGTTCATGATATGACCCGGGTGGCCGAAAACGCCTACTTCATAAAGGAGCGTGAAGCGGGCTATTGCGAAAAGTCAATCCGCGAAATCGTGCACGAGATCTGCGCGCTTACCGATGCGGCCACGATGTCGTCCAAGAAGGATGCCTTGGTGAACATCGGCGGCTTTGTGGCGATGAACGATCCTGATCTGTATGAGAAGGCCTGCAATCTGGTCGTGGTTTACGAAGGGTTGCACACCTATGGCGGCATGGCCGGGCGCGACATGGAAGCGCTGGCCATCGGAATTACCGAAAGCGTGCAGGATGATCACATCTTTGCTCGGGTGGGTCAGGTAAAATACCTCGGCAACCGCCTGCGCGACATGGGGGTGCCGATCGTCAATCCAATCGGTGGGCACGCAATCTTCCTTGATGCCCGCGCCATCTTGCCTCACCTGCCACAGGACCAGTTCCCGGCACAGGCCTTGGCCTCCGCGCTTTACGTGGACGCCGGCGTGCGCGCGATGGAACGTGGTGCTGTTTCCGCCGGTCGCAACAAGGAGACCGGTGAGAACTTCATGCCCAAGCTGGAACTTGTGCGCCTGACCCTACCTCGTCGGGTTTACACCCAAGCCCACATGGACGTGGTCGCCGAAAGCGTGGGGCGCGTGATGGACAGCGCTGATCAGATCAAAGGTCTTCGCTTTAACTATGAGCCTGAATATCTGCGTTTTTTCCGCGGTCGGTTCGAGCAAGTCGATGGATAATACCAGCGGTATTGGCTTTATATACACGCCGACTGGTGTACTGCCTTGATAACATACCTCTTTGACGCTAATCCATGAGCCATTGTCAAGGACCCTTGGTATAAGGGTTAGCTTTTATGTGAAATGGAGCTTGCTCTGCGAGCCCCAAACCATGCTGAAACACTCAGAAGCATCGGCATTAGCCGATCTTATGTCCAGAGTTAGAGTGGAATCAATCTTTGCACAGAAAACGGAAAAATCATAAAACCTGACACGCTCTAGTTTCCGAGGATGCCCGGCAGGCGTAGCCCCTGCTGCTTCGCACACTCGAGAGCGATATCATACCCGGCATCCGCATGCCGCCAAACACCGCTGGCAGGATCGTTCCACAACACGCGCTCGAGCTTGCGGGCCGCTGCTTCAGTGCCATCGGCACAGATAACCACCACGTATAAAGACGCTATCAGGGGTCTTTCCGCGCGACTTCGCTGATTAAGCCATCGCGTTGATGGGTACCAACAAGCCTATTGCTGCCTTGTCTCAATTGCTGTCTTGTTAATCGTCAGGACTTGCCGCGCTTTTCCATTATTTTGATGATCCGTTTGGCATCAGCCACAGAAATATCGGCCAACAGCTCATCAACCCAGCTTTCGTGCTCTTTGGCCTGTTCCTCAAAGGCTTTAAGACCGGCCTTTGTCAAATGAACATGCCATGCTCTTCGGTCGCCAGGAACCGGTTTGCGCTCGACCAGCCCTTCTTTCTCCAGGCGGTTGACGACGACCGTTGTACTGCCATTGGCAACCAGTAGGTGACCGGACAGTTCGCTCATCTTGAGGCCGTCGCGATACTGATACAAAATCGCAAGCACATCGAACCTTGGGAGGGTACTTTTAAAGTTTGTTCGAAGCCTCTCGCGAAGCCCTGATCCTGTCTCCCGCGTCAAACGCAACACTTTTAGCCACAACCGCAATCGTGTCTTTGAGTCTGGTTCATCCATCTTTTTTCAAGTTTCTCAGCCGACCAAAGTCGCCACATCAGCAAACCCACTATTCCCAGATAGGCGCAGGTCAGATGCTGTTTTGCCGTAAAGTTTCCTGTGTCAGATCGCTTTTTGGATCGCGCAATTGATCAATGACTGTGAAATGATCATGACCAGGATCGTAAGTTGAACTAAGATCTGCACCCTTTCCCGTCCAGCTTTCCGTAATGACACGGTTCTGCCGGATAAACTCAGGGCGGTCATTCGCACCAACCCAAACCGTAAGTGGAATGGATGCAGGATCAAGCAGAGCAGGGCTTTCCGAAGCGGCGGTATCGAGAGAGAGCCGCAGTTCATCGTTGAGTTTGGTGTTTAAGAGAGGTCTCAAATCATAGAGTCCGCCAACTGATACAATGCGTTCGATGCGCTGCTTGATCTCAGTATAGAGAACACCTTTGCACGCCATCCGTGTCACGAGATGGCCGCCTGCTGAATGTCCTATTAGCCGTAGGGACCCATCAAAAGCTGCACCGATCGCTGTTACCGCCTTTTGCACAGAGTTGGTGATTTCTGAAATCGGGGCAGACGGAGCCAGCGGATAGCTGATCACCGCAACCCGCCATCCATGTTGCAACGGGCCTTCGGCCAAAAACGACCAATACGACTTGTCAAACTTTACCCAGTAGCCCCCATGAACGATGATCAGTGTCCCCTTGATCGGACCCTCGGGTTCGAAAACGTCATAGTTTTGCCGCGCCTCATCGCCATAGCTTTGATCGAGTTGGACTTTACCAGTGGACCGCCTACGGTCTCGGAAGTTAGCCGAATACTGTGCCCACTGGTCCGGCATGGCATCTGAGCCTGGAATGTATGCCATATTGCTGAAAGCATCATCCCAATCAATTTCCCAGGTGGTTTTCATTCTCGTAGTCTTTTGCTAGATCGCTGCCAGTGAAAGCGATACGCCCTGCCCAACGCCGACGCATAGGCTGCAAAGGGCTTGTCGCTTTGATGTTGCGAAGAGCTCCGTCGCCGCCGTGCCAACAAGACGCGCTCCGGTCATCCCCAGCGGATGTCCAAGCGCAATCGCGCCGCCATTTGGGTTGATATGGTCTGCGTAAGGATCGAGACCAAGCTCACGGCAAACCGCGATTGCTTGTGCAGCAAAGGCCTCATTGAGTTCGATAAGATCAAAATCTTGAGCCGAGATATTCAGCCGATCACAAAGCTTCTTTGTGGAGTCGACCGGCCCTATGCCCATAATTCTCGGAGCAACACCTGAAGAGGCCACACCGGTAATTTCGGCAAGCGGGGTTAAGTCACATTCCTCTACTGCGGTTTCCGATGCCAGCAGCAAAGCTGCGGCTCCATCGTTCACCCCGGACGCATTCCCGGCTGTCACGGTTCCCCCCTCTCTAAACGGGGCCTTTAAGCCGGTAAGCTGTTCCAGAGTCGTTGCACGCGGATGCTCATCGACATCCACAATCTTTGGCTCTCCCCTCCTTTGGGGGATCACAACCGGTATGATTTCCTTAGCGAGGCGCCCTGACTTTTGCGCAGCGGCTGCCCGCTCTTGGCTCGAAAATGCGAACCGGTCTTGGTCTTCGCGACTGACGTTGTATTCTGCAGCAACGTTCTCTGCGGTTTCAGGCATGCTGTCGATGCCATAGTTCCGCTTGATCTCTTTGTTGACAAAACGCCATCCAATCGTCGTGTCGTAGATTTCGCTTTGACGCGAAAAGGCCGTCTCCGCCTTGCCCATGACAAACGGGGCGCGGCTCATGTTCTCCGCGCCTCCCGCAATCATTAACTCGCATTCACCAAGGCTGATCTGCCGGAACGCGCAGGCGACGGCATCCATACCCGATGCACAAAGACGATTGACAGTATAGGCCGATACGCTCTCTGGCAGTGGGGAAAGTAAAACCGCCATCCTTGCAAGATTGCGATTATCTTCTCCCGCTTGATTTGAGGATCCAAAAACCACTTCGTCGAGTTTGCCCCAATCTAGGCCTTCATTCCGCTCAACCAATGTCGTGATGGGGATTGCCGCCAGGTCATCCGTGCGAACCAAGGAGAGCGCTCCGCCATAACGGCCGATTGGTGTGCGAACATAATCGCAAACAAAAACGCGTTGACTAGCCATGCGAACTCTTCAAGTGAGCCGTTGCTTCGATTTCAATCAAAGCATCGTCTTCGATGAGTTCTTTCACCACGACAACCGACATAGCAGGGAAATGGCGTCCGAACACCTTTTGGTAAGCGGTACCCACTTCTTTTTGCTTTTCCAGGTATTCCCGCTTGTCCGTGATAAACCATGTAAGCCGGGCAATGTCGAAAACTTCGCCACCGGCAGCGGTCACGATGTCAGCAATGTTCCGCAACGTTTGTTCCATCTGCCCCACGAAGTCGTGGGCCTCAAACACGTGTTGCGCGTTCCATCCAATTTGGCCGCCAACATGCAAGGTTCCATCGGAACTCAACATACCATTGGCGTATCCTTTAGCAGGTGCCCATCCCTCGGGCTGAATTGATTTAATTGACATGATGACCTTTCATTATTGCCTGTAACTTTGACCGCACTTTGTCCGGCCACCCATCGGGGCGACCGTCAGAGCCAACCCTGACAAGGGTCGACCGGTTGATCAGCCGAACCTCCTCTGCGCAGGTCGCAGTCGTTTCCAATTCAATGCTCGAGCTTACTACGCGTTCGACCTTGAGCTTCAGCAAAAGGTTCTCCCCATGGCGACTGGGCGCCTTGAACTTTGTATATATCTCAGCTGTCGGCAGGCCACCGGTGGTCAGCAGTTCCTCGAACGGCCAATCCACTTCGGTAGCAAAGAAGGCTTCTGCACAATCGTTGATCATCTCGAAATATCTCGGAAAGAAGACTATTCCGGCCGGATCACAGTGTTTGAAGAGAACCTTTTGTCGGAATTCGAACGCCATCAAACCCCCAAATACTTCTCTGTGATTTCGTCAGTCAGGTCTTTGATCGGTCCGTGCCAAACACTTCTTCCACGCTCCAGAACGACTGCCTGATCGCAGACACCGCGAAGTTCCTTGGTGGATTTATCAATCACCAGGATTGACAGTCCGGTTTCCACCTTCAGTCTGTTGATCGCGGACCAAATCTCCTGACGAATGACAGGAGCAAGTCCCTCAGTCGCCTCATCCAGTATCACTAACCTGGGGTTGGTCATCAGAGCCCGGCCGATGGCCAGCATTTGCTGTTCACCCCCTGACAAAGAGGCTGCGACCTGGTCCTTCCTCTCCCCAAGACGAGGAAATAGCTCCACAACAGTTGCAAAAGTCCATTGCCCAGGCCGTGCTGCTGCAATCAGGTTCTCGTAGACGTTAAGATTTGAAAAACAGCGCCTACCCTCAGGAACCAAGCCAATTCCCAAGCGAGCCGCTTGATGACTTGGAAGATGACCTATATCCACAGAGTCGAACGATATCGTGCCTTGGGAAGCGAGCATACGGCAGATACATTTTACCGTAGTGCTCTTGCCCATCCCGTTGCGCCCCATCAGCGCGACAATTTCACCTTCCGCAATGCGCAGGCTGACGCCGAACAACGCCTGACTCGAACCATATGACGCGGAAACGTTAGATAAAGCCAACAAAGTCATGCCTCATCCCCCAGATAAGCTTCCTTCACGTCAGCATTTTGTCTTATTTCATCGACAGCCCCTGTTGCGATGATCTTTCCGTAGACCAGGACGCTGATCCTGTCTGCCAGGGCGAACACTGCGTCCATGTCATGTTCCACAAGTAGAATTGGCGCTTCCTGGCACAGCTCATCCAGAAACCCAGTTAGTCGCTTTGACCCTTCGGATCCAAGACCAGCCATCGGCTCATCCATGATAAAGGCACGCGGGTTAAGGGTCAGCGCTACAGCCACCTCAAGCTGGCGACGCTGGCCGTGACTAAGCTCAGCCGTGCGCGTGTGCATAACGTCTTCAAGACCAACACGTTCAAGAGCGTTTTCGGCAACCTCCGTCAAAGCTTGATTTTTCAAGGCGGGACGGAAGAACTGCCAAGGATTGCCCGTGGCTCCAAGCGCTCCGAGAACCGCGTTTTGCAGCACCGTGTCTTCCATTGCAAGGGCTGAAATCTGGAAAGTCCGACCAAGACCCGCCAATGATCGTTGGCGCGCAGATTGGCCCGTGACATCTTTGCCTAGAAGCTCAACTCGACCCGAACTCGGGGTGAGTGTTCCACAGATCTGGGCAATCAACGTAGATTTCCCGGCACCATTGGGCCCAATGATGGCGTGGATCTCGCCGGGCTGAAGATCGATTGACACATTATCGCTTGCCTTCAGAGCGCCGAAGTTTCTGGTGAGGCCGTGGGTTGCTAGAATTGACTCAGTCATGAACGTTCTCCCGGCCACAAATCATTCCGATCACACCACCTTTGCCAAAGAGCACGATAAGCAGGAGCATGATGCCCAAGTAAATGTGCCAGAAATCGCTCAGGCCTCCCAAAAGGTGCTCAAGGGCGACGAAGACCAATGCACCCACAACGGGTCCAAATAACCGCCCAACACCACCGATAATGACAAAGACCATGATTTCACCACTCAACTGCCAGCTGAACATTGTCGGGCTTACAAAACGATTGAGGTCCGCAAACAAAGCGCCTGCGAGCCCTGTAATCGCACCAGAGATGACGAAGGCGACAAGCTTGATGCGCGTTGCATTAAGACCAACTGTTTCAACACGTTGAGGAACTTGTCGCGCAGCATTCAGTGCAAGGCCAAAGGGCGACTTTGCAAGCATTGAAGTAAACCAGAGGATCGCGACCAATATGACGAAGCAGATCAGGAAGTATTGGATTGGATCAAGCGTATTGAGCCCCGGAAAGCCATTGCGCACATAGATCGACAATCCATCTTCGCCACCATAGGCAGACCAACTGATCGCGAAGAAAAAGAACATCTGTCCAAAGGCCAGGGTGATCATGATGAAGTAGACACCTGTGGTGCGCAGTGAAAGACATCCGATGATGAGCGCCGCAAGAGTGCTCACCAATATCGCAACGATCCAGATGATCGGCATCGACTTTGTCCCTTCAAGAACGAAGGGCCATTCCATCAATGGGGTGAAGGTTTGAGCATGATACGCCAGAATACCCATAGCGTAGCCACCGAGACCAAAGAACACGGCATGACCGAGGCTGACAAGACCACCGAGGCCAAGTGCGATGTTCAAGCCAACGGTAGCAATCGCAAACACGACGGCACGTGTCATGAGCGTGATGGCAAATGGTTCATCGGAAACATGGGCCCAGGCTGGGATAGCAACGAGGATCGCCATGATGAACATATTGAAGTGGCGTTCTTTGACCATCAACGTGCTCCGAACAGACCGGTGGGTCGCCAGATCAGAACAGCACCCATCAAGATGTAAATGGCCATGGAAGCCAAAGAGGAACCAATATTGGTTGCGGCTGATGTCTCCATGAAGAGTTTGAAGAATTGCGGTAGAAACACGCCACCAAGCGTGTCGGTGAGACCCACAAGGATGCTCCCGATTAAGGCACCTTTGATCGACCCGATGCCGCCAATAACGATGACAACGAATGCCAGGATCAGCACGGGTTCACCCATCCCAACCTGCACAGACTGGATCGCTCCAACCAAGGCCCCTGCCAGACCGGCAAGCGCGGCACCAAGGGCGAAAATAAGCGTGTACAGTTTTGATATGTCGATGCCCAAGGCAGCGATCATTTCGCGGTCATTCTCACCTGCGCGAATTTGAATCCCGATGCGAGTCTTGGCAATCATAAGGCCCAGACCCAAAGCGACCAGAAGGCCAATTGCGATCAGTGTGATGCGATAAATTGGATATTGGATACCGCCTGGCAATGTTAGCGGGCCGGACAGATAGTCGGGCACTTCAAGAAACAACGGGAATGAACCGAAGATCCAGCGTGTTCCTTCAGAGAAAATGAGGATCAACGCAAATGTCGCGAGGACCTGGTCGAGATGATCTTTGTTGTAGAGCCGTCGGATGACGACAAGTTCTACCATTGCACCGGCAATCGCTGCTGCTGTGAGTGCTGCCAACAAAGCCAAGAGGAAAGATCCCGTGGCACCGGCTACGGCGGCTGCAGCGAAGGCACCAACCATATACAGGGAACCATGTGCCAGGTTGATCAGCCCCATAACGCCGAAGATCAGAGTCAGGCCGGCTGCCATCAGAAACAGCATGATACCGAATTGCAGTCCGTTGAAGACTTGCTCTGCGAGAAGGATGAAAGACATTTACCAGGCCCGATACGGGCTGGGTCCTATTGGTCAGACCCAGCCCGGTTGACTAGAATTTGCAGTCGCCACCATAGGCGTCAGCATGGTCAGTAAGGGCAGCGCCCAGGAGCTTGTTCGTGAACACGTCACCTTCCCTGATAACCTGCCTAGCGTAGATTGTCTGGATGGGGTGGTGATTGTCGCCAAACTTGAAATCACCACGTGTGCTGTCGAAATCAGCTGCTTTCAACGCTGCACGGAACGCGTCCGCATCATCGACATTGGACTTGTCCAGCGCGGAAATCAGGAGGTTGGCGGTGTCAAAACCTTGGCTCGCATAAAGCGAAGGCAGACGACCATATTCTTCCTGGAAGCTCTTCACAAAAGCAGCATTTGTTGGATTGTCAATATCTTTGTTCCATTGAGAGGTATTCACGACACCCAGCGCAGCGTCACCAACGGCTTGCAGAATGCCCTGATCGAAGGAGAAGGCAGGACCAATCAGAGGAATATCAACACCAGAATCCCTGTATTGCTTCATGAAGGCAATGCCCATGCCACCGGGCAGGAAGAAGAACACGCTGTCCGCACCTGAGGCGCGAATTTGTGCGATCTCTGCTGCGTAGTCCGTTTGACCAAGCTTGGTGTAGATTTCGTCAGCAATATCGCCTTTGAAGAAACGCTTGTATCCGGTCAGGGCATCTTTGCCCGCAGGATAGTTGGGCGCCAGAATGAATGATTCCTTGTAGCCTGTCTCATTGGCAAAAGCGCCTGCAGCTTCATGCAGATTGTCATTCTGCCAAGCCACGTTGAAGTAGTTGGGATGGCATGCCTTACCGGCCAGTGCAGAAGGGCCAGCGTTAGGTGAAAGATAGAATTTGCCCTGCGCAGTTACAGAAGGAACCACGGCCATGGCGAGGTTTGACCAGATGATGCCGGTCAGAACGTCAACTTTCTCGGATTGGACCATCTTGTCTGCGATTTGGACAGCGATGTCAGGCTTGCGCTGATCGTCTTCAACGACAACTTCGATATCTTTGCGACCGGACTGCTTGATGGCGAGCAAAAAGCCGTCGCGAACGTCGATCCCAAGACCGGCGCCGCCGCCTGACAATGTCGTAATCATTCCGACTTTCGTTTCAGCTGCAGCACCTCCCGCCCAAAGTCCTGTTGCAGCAAGGAGAGCCGTCGATAGTGCTAGTATTTTTGTGTTCATGTGAACCTCTCTTTGTTGATTTGACGGATTAAAACGCGTTGCAAGTCAGCGTTGTCATCGTTCGCTCAACTCCGTCGATATCGAGCAAATTACCGTTTGCCAATTCTCCAATGTCCTGATCCTCAGGGACATAAATAATGAGAAACAGATCGTATTCGCCACTTGTCGAATAAAGCGCTGAATGAATTTCTTTTTTCGAAATATCGAACGCCACCTGATAGGCTGTACTTGAATGACATTTGACTTGTACAAGAACACGCTGACTCACTTTATAGCGAATGCGTTTCATGGGAATCATGGGGCTTTCCCGTATTCTTGTCGCATTTTGCATTAGCGTCAAAGCGTTGTGTTATCAAAGCCGTACACCAGCCAGCGTGTCCATAAAGCCCATACCGCTGGCTTATACCAAGGGCCCTTGCCAATGACTCATGCCTTGGCGTCACAGCGTTGTGTTATCAAAGCAGGACACCAGCCAGCGTGTCCATAAAGCCCATACCGCTGGCTTATACCAAGGGCCCTTGCCAATGACTCATGCCTTGGCGTCACAGCGTTGTGTTATCAAAGCAGGACACCAGCCAGCGTGTCCATAAAGTCCATACCGCTGGTATTACCGCTGGCAAGACGGGTACAGCTAAACCCATGCTGATCTAGGGCTCCTAGAATGCGTGAAACGCTATTGTCGTTTCAGTCCGCTCAATGCCTTTGATTTTGAGCAAGTGTTCGTTGAGGAATCTGCCGATATCCTCGCCCTGCGGGGGTCTCATGTGCAGGAACAAATCGTATTTACCGCTTGTCGAAAACAAATGAACGCCTATTCGCAGGTCTTCAACAAACCGCAAATAGATCTTGTCGGCGACCTCATAGGTCTGACCTGGTTTACATTTGATATTGATGAGTAAATCTCGCATATACGTCTCCCAGAAGTTAGGGCTTCAACCTGAAGCGCTGAATTTTTCCACTCGGGGTTTTCGGCAATCCATCCGTGAAAACGATGCTTCTTGGATATTTGTAGGGAGCGATCGTCGCCTTCACATGATCTTGCAGAGCTTCGACTTTTTTATCACTGCGTTCGCTCTCATCAGACAAAACAACATGGGCTTGAACGATCGATCCGCGTTCCGGATCTGGAACGCCAATGACAGCGCACGCAACGACATCTTCATGAGAAAGAAGTGCTGCTTCCACATCTGGACCTGCAATGTTGTAACCGGACGAGACAATGATATCGTCATTGCGGGCTGCGAAATGGAAGTAACCTTCGTCATCCTTCCAAAACGTATCGCCAGAAATGTTCCAACCGTCTTGGACATATTCCCCCTGGCGCGCGCCACGCAGGTATCGACAACCTGTCGGTCCGCGAACGGCCAGTCGACCAAGCTGCCCGGTTGCGACTTCTTCGCCGTCATCACCGACGATTTTTGCTTCATATCCTTCCACCGGTTTGCCCGTGCATCCCGGACGGTGATCATCAAATCGATTAGAGATGAAAATATGCAAAAGTTCGGTTGCCCCAATGCCATCGAGTATGGGTTTTCCCGTCTTCTCGATCCACTCATTGTAGACGGGAGCAGGGAGTGTTTCGCCAGCCGAAACCGCAGCACGTAAGGATGAAAGATTTGCACCCTCATCCATCGCTCGCATCATCACGCGATAAGCCGTAGGCGCGGTGAAGCAAACCGTGGCTTTGTGTTTCTCGATTATCTCAATCAGATTGGGCGGGCTCGCTGTTTCAAGCAGTGTCGCTGTGGCACCAAACCGGAGCGGAAAGACCGCAAGTCCCCCGAGACCAAAAGTGAAGGCTAATGGAGGAGAGCCGACAAAAACGTCGTCTGGAGTGACTTGCAGTATTTCCTTTGCATATCCATCAGCGATGATCAGAAGATCACGATGGAAATGCATCGTGGCCTTGGGGGTTCCGGTTGAACCGGAGGTGAACCCCAACAAGGCCACATCGTCCTGGGAGGTTTGGACAGCGTCAAAAGCAACAGGCTTTTCAAGCGCTAGTCGATCAAGTTCTGCATCATGGTTCGATGTACCATCAAAACCGACAACACGTTGCAAGGCACTTGCCTGCTCCTGGCAAGCAAGCATGTCATCCATCAGACGTGTGTCACATAGGGCAAATTCGATGTCTGCGATTTCAACATATTTCGCAAATTCGGCAGCGCGAAGCATCGGCATCGTGTTGACCACAACCGCTCCCGCTTTGGTCGCCGCAAGCCAGCATGCCACCATGGCTGGATTATTCGCGGATCGGATGAGAATGCGGTTGCCCGGCTTTATACCAAGATCGTCAACAAGCACGTGAGCAATGCGATTGGTCCAGTCAGCCAGTTCCTTATAGGTTCTTTGACGCCCATTGCCGATCAAGGCGATATTATCCCCAAAACCCTGCTCAACCATTTTGTCGGTCAGCTCGACGGCTGCATTGAGCTTCTGCGGATAGTCAAAGGACTCGAGCAGCAGATCGGGCCATGTGTCGAGTGCAGGTAAATTGTCTTTTGCAAAGGTATCTATGTGTGCGCTCATGACGCGTCTCCTGGCGCGCTCATGGCCTGCCGGGCGATGATAACTTTCTGAACATCAGAGGCCCCTTCATAAATCCGAAGGGCGCGAATTTCTCGATAGAGACTTTCGACAATGTGGCCGGAACGAACCCCGTCCCCACCGTGCAATTGCACCGCCTTGTCAATGACCTGTTGTGCTTGATCTGTGGCAAAGAGCTTAGCCATTGCCGCTTCGCGAGTGACTCTTGCGACGCCACTGTCTTTGGTCCAGGCCGCTCTGTAAACGAGCAATGCAGAAGCATCGACGTCTACAGCCATTTCAGCGATATCGCCTTGCACCAGTTGTAAATCAAAAAGGAAAGCCCCTTGCACCTGCCTGGAGGCAGCACGTGCAAGGGTCTCGTCTAGTGCCCTGCGGGAGAAACCCAAGGCGGCCGCTGCCACGGTTGAACGGAATACATCCAGAACAGACATGGCAATCTTGAAACCGTCGCCAGATTGTCCAAGCATCGATGATGGAGGGATGCGACAGCCATTAAATTGCAGGCGCGCAAGTGGGTGAGGCGCAATCGTCTCGAGCCTTTCGGCAACCTGAAGGCCCGGCGTGTCGGCTGGCACGATGAACGCAGACAGTCCTTTTGCTCCCGGGGCGTCACCTGTGCGTGCAAAGACGGTATACACGTCGGCAATGCCGCCGTTGGAGATCCAGGTTTTCTCGCCATCCAACACGTATGCGTTGCCATCACGTGTTGCCGTCATGGTAGAATTGGCAACATCCGATCCTGACTGTGGTTCGGTGAGGGCAAATGCCGAAATGGCAGTCCCGGACCGAGTCTTGGGAAGCCACTCCGCTTTTTGTTCGGCTGTCCCAAATAAGGAGATCGCGCCCGTTCCCAAACCTTGCATTGCAAACGCAAAATCAGCCAAACCATCATGGCGTGCGAGCGTTTCGCGGATCAGACACAGACTACGAACGTCAAGCTTACCCTCTTCATTGCCTGAATGTTGTAGAAAGCCAGCGTCACCCAGTTGCGCCACAAGTGTTTTGCACGCGGTGTCCGTGTCTGAATGATCGATGTGCTGGAGTTTTTCTTGCGCCCATGTATCGACCTCAGCAGCAAGTGCGCGATGCCTGTCGTCAAAAAATGGCCAGGATAGAAAGGTCTTGTCTGCCATCAGTCGCCCTCAAACACTGGTTTGTCTTTGGCAACGAATGCCTCATAGGCGCGCTTGAAATCATTGCCCTGCATGCAAATGGCTTGAGCTTGAGCTTCCGCCTCAATGGCCTGATCGAGCGACATGGACCATTCCTGGTTCACCATGGTTTTCGTCATTGAGTTTGCAAATGTGGGGCCAGCCACGATCCGTTCTGCAAACTGCAGCGCTGTCGCCTCTAGCTCAGCACTCTCGGGCAAAGCGTTGAAGAAGCCCCATTGATGGCCTTCTGCACCCGACATGGAGCGACCAAGATAGAGAAGCTCATTCGCCCGTCCCTGGCCAATGATACGCGGTAAGATCGCACATGCGCCCATGTCGCATCCCGCAAGACCGACACGATTGAACAGGAAGGCAACCTTGGTATCTGGCGTGCCGACACGAAGATCAGACGCCATGGCAATGATGGCACCCGCACCCGCACAAACACCATCAACAGCGGAGATGACTGGCTTAGCGCAATTGATCATTGCTTTGACCAGATCTCCGGTCATGCGGGTGAAGGCGAGCAATTCCTTCATGTTCATCTTAGTGAGCGGCCCGATGATTTCGTGAACATCACCGCCAGACGAAAAATTGCCCCCATTGGGAAGAAAGACAACCGCATGGATATCGTCGCAATAGACCAGTGCACGAAACCAATCGCGAAGCTCCGCATAGCTATCGAACGTGAGTGGGTTTTTGCGTTCTGGGCGATCGAGCGAAATCTTCGCAATCGGACCATTAATCTCGCATTTGAAATGTTTTGGTTGTTGCATCACCTTTTATTCCCTACCACGGATTCCAGGTGATTGTTTATTTCCTCCAGCATTACGTTTATCGAAACCAATGCATGACCTCCGATGCCAGACAGGAGGTTTGCTACCCAGACTTCATGATCTGCCGCTTGCACTTTGAATGCAGCATGGCCTTTGTCCGTGAGTGATATTTCAACAGCACGGCGATCACCTGGCGCTCGCTTGCGCTCAACGAGTTCTTGTGCAACAAGGCGGCCTACAATTGTTGTCACATTGCCATTTGAAATTCGAAGAAGGTCGGAGATTTCGGACATCTTTAGGCCATGTGGATGGCGCGAAAGCGCAGACATCACATCAAAGCGCGGCAACGTAGATTCATGCTCTTGCCTGAGATTTCGTCGCAGCACAGCTTGGATTGAATCGTTTGCCTTCGAAAGTCTAAAGCAGACGCGCAAACACTGTTTTGAAATCGGTTCAGTCAAGACCTCTGCGGGCATGCTCATATTTCACCCCCCGACAGGCTGAGTGCGTGACCGTTCACACAGGCCGCACCATCAGACGAAAGCCAAAGGGCTGATGCAGCTACGTCTTCCGGTTGAATAAATCGTTTTTGAGGGTTGCCAGTCTTGAGAGATTTTGCTGCGTCTTCGCGGCTCATCCCCGTTTTCTCGACGATATTGTCAATGGAGCGTTCCAACAGCGGTGTTTCGATAAAACCCGGGCAAATTGCATTTGCGGTAACCCCGCTCGTGCCTAGCTCAAGTGCCAATGCGCGGGTTAAGCCAATAACCCCATGCTTTGCAGCACAATAGGCGGAGACATAAAGATACCCTTTAAGCCCAGCTGTTGATGCAATGGCGATCAAGCGGCCCCAACCGGACGCCTTCATATCAATAAGGCCTTCTTGCCAGGTATTGAGGACCCCACCCAGGTTCACCGCCAACATCTGGTCGAGAACCTTTGGTGTCATCTTCGCAAACGGGATGCTCACCGCCGCACCGGCGTTCGCAACGACCACATCAACCGGCCCGTGGGCCTTACGCGCCTCTTGAAAAGCCGCTTGAACGGCGGATTGATCAGTCACATCGCAGAGTTGATAAGGTAACGCTTGAGACTTCAGGCTCTCTTGTGTGCGTCCCATAATCGTGACCTTGGCACCGGCCTTGGCAAAGGCATGGGCTGTTGCTGCACCCACACCTGTACCACCACCGGTCACCACGATATGTTTGGAAGAAAGGCTCATACTTTCCCCATCTCAGCTTCTCTGTCAGCTAGTCGCCAAAGCTGATCGCGGCCCGCAAGATATGGTTTTGCCCAATCCTTGGCCTGCCGGTCACCAATCTTCGCGGCCTCATGCAAAGTCCAATAAGGATCAGACAGATGTGGGCGACCGATGGCGACCAGGTCCGCCCGTCCGGCCATCAGGATCGAATTGGCGTGATCGGCTTCGTAGATGTTACCGACCGCCATGGTGGTAAGGCCACCATCATTCTTGATCCGGTCTGAGAAAGGCGTTTGGAACATGCGACCGTAAATCGGCTTCGCATCAACTGTTGTTTGACCAGCCGATACGTCGATCAGGTCGACGCCTGCTTCATCGAACGCCTTCGCGATTTCAACAGCCTCATCGGGGGTCACACCATCATCACCGACCCAGTCGTTGGCGGATATTCGAACGGACATGGGCTTCTGTTCGGGCCAAACGGCGCGCATGGCCTTGAAGACTTCCAACGGCCAGCGAAGTCTGTTTTCGAGACTGCCGCCATATTCATCCGTTCGTTGATTTGAAACCGGCGAGATAAATGAAGACACTAAATAACCATGGGCTGCGTGAAGTTCGATCATGTCAAACCCTGCACGTTCTGCCATTTCGGCAGCTGCGGCAAACTCATCGCGGATTTGGTCCATCTCGGACCGGGTGATTTCACGCGGTGTGTCATTGTTGTCTGACCAGGCAATGGCTGAGGCTGAGACCAGATCCCAGTTTCCATCTTGCAAGGGCAGGTCCATACCTTCCCAACCAATATTGGTTGAGCCTTTGCGGCCCGAATGACCAATCTGGCAGCAGATTTTGGCATCAGTGTTTTGATGAACAAAATCCGTCAAGCGACGCCACGCTACTTCATGCTCGCGAGCATAAAGACCAGGACACCCTGGAGTAATGCGCCCCTCTGCGCTCACGCAGGTCATTTCCACATAAACAAGACCTGCTCCACCTTTGGCGCGCTCACCATAGTGGGTCAGATGCCAATCCGTCGGCGCACCATCAAACGCCATATATTGCGCCATTGGAGAAACCACGATACGGTTCTTCAATTCCATGTCGCGTAGTTTGAAGGGAGCAAACATCGGCGCGCGAACCGGTTCTGAGTCAGGCACACCGGCCTGTTGCATGAACCAGCGTTCAGCAGATTCCAACCATTTGCCATCACGCTCGCGCAAATTCTCATGGCTGATGCGTTGGGAGCGGGTCAGAAGAGAATAATTAAACTGGACAGGGTCCATGTCGAGGTAGCGCTCGACGTTTTCAAACCATTCCAGAGAGTTTCTGGCAGCCGATTGTGTCCGCAGCACTTCCAGACGGCGCTCATCCTGATACCGCTCGAATGCCCGCTCCATTGTCGGCTCGCAATGGAGATATTTAGCAAGGGCAATGGCACTATCAAAAGCAAGCCTTGAGCCGGAGCCAATAGAGAAGTGGCCTGTAGCAGCAGCGTCGCCCATGAGAACGATGTTTTCGTGATACCATTTCTCGCAGATGACACGCGGGAAGTTCATCCAAACGGCAGATCCACGCAAGTGATGCGCGTTAGACATAAGATCATTGCCACCAAGATATTTCTCAAAGACCTTCCGGCAGGTTTCAACAATGTCCTCTTTGGACATGTCTTCGAAACCAAATGAGTCCCAAGTCGGCTGCAGACATTCGACGATGAATGTGGCTGTGTTGTCATCGAACTGGTAGACATGCGCCCACATCCAACCATGTTTGGTCTTTTCAAAAATAAAGGTAAAGGCATCATGGAAGGTCTGGTGTGTGCCGAGCCAGATGAATTTGCATTTGCGCATATCAATGTCTGGATTGAAGACATCCACATACTCGTTACGGACCGCAGAATTGATGCCATCTGATGCAACAACGAGGTCGTAGTCTTTGCGAAATTCTTCGGCCGTCCCGAATTCTGTTTCAAAACGCATTTCGACACCAAGTTCGCGTGCGCGTTTTTGAAGCAAGATCAACATTGCCTTGCGGCCGACGCCAGTAAATCCGTGACCGCCGGAAACTGTCCGGTTTCCGTTGTGCTCAACGGCAATATCATCCCAATAGATGAATTCATCACGGATCTGCTGAGTGCTGATTGGGTCGTTGATCTGCATTTTTTCAAGAGCGTCGTCTGACAGAACAACACCCCATCCAAATGTGTCGTCAGCTTTATTGCGTTCTAAAACAACGACTTCATGAGAAGGATCGCGGAGTTTCATCGAAATCGCGAAGTACAGTCCTGCTGGTCCGCCACCTAAACATGCAATTTTCATGAAACGCCTCTGTTAGCTTTTTTGCTGCCGGGAACGTCGCACATCTCTACAAGTATTTCAAGCTCAAAATTTCGAGCTTGAAATTTTTGTACACAAAGGATAAGAGTCCCTCAACCCGAAGGAGACACTCTTGGCAGAAACAGCAATTGACACTCATTTAAACCATACACCGGAAATTGCCCGTGCAAAACCCGCAGTGCTGAAATGGGAAGTTCCCTTCCTGATCGACAGTCAGCTTACGGGTGAAGAAGCAATGATCCGCGATTCCGCACAGGCCTATTGTCAGAACAAGCTTTTGTCGCGCGTTTATGCAGACCGAGATCAGCCTTGGTCTACTCGGCGCACTACGTCTTGGTCGGGTGTTTGATGATCACACCGCTCCGGCTGAGCTGATCTGCATGATGAGGATGAAGCGGAATAATTGCAGCAAAGCACTCGCCATTGCACGAGAAGCGCGCGACATGCATGGTAGCAACGGCATTTCTGATGAATACGGTGTCATTCGTCACGTGATGAGCCTCGAAGCGGTGAACACATATGAAGGAACGCATGACATCCATGCACTGATCTTGGGCGCGGCCAAACGGGCCTTCAGGTGTTCCAGTAAGGATTAGCGGGCGCTATGGAAGTTTCAATTGAGCGACGTGGCGCGGTCTCAATCGTCACGATCAACAATCCTCCGGTCAATGCGGTTTCCCATGCCGTGCGCTCAGGGATTGTTCATGCCGTCGAGCAAACCGATAAAGACCCGGAAACGATGGCCGTTGTCCTGAACTGTTCGGGGTCAACTTTTATAGCCGGTGCGGACATTCGCGAATTTGGAAAGGTTCCTGAAGAGCCTCTTCTTCCAGGGGTTGTGCTTGCGCTTGAAAGCGCTCAAAAACCATGGGTCGCCGCCATACACGGGGCTGCTCTTGGCGGCGGACTGGAAATAGCCCTTGGGTGTCACTACCGCGTTGCCACAACCTCCGCAAAAATGGGGCTGCCAGAGGTCAATCTTGGATTGATACCCGGTGCCGGCGGCACAGTTCGCTTGCCCCGATGTATTCCAATGCCGAAGGCGATTGAGATGATCACGACGGGTAAGCCAATCGGTGCCGCCGATGCGCAAAACCATGGGCTGGTTAGCGCCATTACCAACGGAGATCTATTAACCTTTGCAGCCGATTTTGCGGAAGGTATTGCGCAACAACCTCTACCTGATCCGCTGACCGGTCAATCCGTAATAGACCCCCTCACCCAAAGTGAATTTGACGACGCACTTGCCCGGATACGAAGCAAAGCCAAAGGGCAACAATCTCCGGTCACGGCACTCGAAACCCTACGCGACGTAGCCAATCTTCCGTTCAAAGAGGCATTGGCGATAGAACGCGCAAACTTTCATTCATTGCAGTTTGGCGATCAATCAAAGGCCCTTAGACATATCTTCTTTGCTGAGCGGGCAACTTCGAAGTTACCCGAGATCAAAAATGTGTCGACACGTCCGCTCTCTCATATAGGAGTCATTGGCGGCGGGACCATGGGCGCAGGGATTGCTGTCGCATGTCTGCTGCAAGGGTATCGAGTTACTCAACGCGAGGTCACCAACAAAGCAAGTGACGCAGGCCGCCAACGTGTAGAAGGAATTTTGGCGCAAACTCAAAGGCATGGACTGATTTCGCAATCCAGACTGGCGGAGATCAACAAGGCCTTTTCCAGCACGATAGACTACGGGCGTCTGTCAGACGCTGATCTCGTAATCGAAGCCGTTTTTGAAGATATGGCAGTCAAGAAATCTGTCTTCAAAAAACTTGATCTTATTACTAGAGCAGAGACCATCCTGGCGTCTAACACCTCCTATCTGGATGTGAACCAGATTGCTCGGGTTGTTTCAGACCCGGGTCGCCTCATTGGCCTGCACTTCTTTTCGCCGGCTCATATCATGAAGCTGGTCGAGATTATCAAAACTGACACCGTCACTAATGATGTTCTGGTAACCGCATTTCGATTTGCAAAAACCTTGTCGAAAACGCCCGTCCTATCCGGTGTTTGTGATGGATTCATTGGAAACCGGATCATGTCAGCCTACCGTCGCGAAGCAGACTATCTCGTTGAAGACGGTGCGTCACCCGATCACGTAGACCTGGCAATGCGTGAGTTTGGGTTCCCAATGGGCGTCTTTGAAATGCAAGATCTAGCGGGGCTCGACATATCCTGGGCCATGCGCAAGCGAAAAGCCGCAACACGAGATGCCGACGAGCGATATGTCAGGATTGCCGACCGCTTGTGTGAGCTTGAACGCTTCGGGAAAAAGTCTGGCAAAGGCTGGTACAATTATGAAGGCGAGACGCCTTACATTGATGGTACGGTCAATGTCATCATCGATGAAGAACGGCGTCGGCGAGGAACGCCACCTATCGAATTTTCAACGCAGCAGATCATGGACCGGATTCTCGACACGATGCAGCGCGAGGGCGAAAGCGTTCTCGATGAAGGGATAGCGCGATCGGCAGACGACATTGATGTCGTCATGACGAGCGGCTATGGATTTCCTCGCTGGCGCGGCGGACCAATGTTCATGAAATCGCAGAAATAGAGCGTGTCATGTTTTAACAGAATGGATTCTATTGAGACATGACACGCTCTAATACCAAGGGTCCTTAACAATGACTCATGGCTTAGCGTCAAAGAGTTATGTTATCAAGGCAGTACACCAGTCGGCGTGTATATAAAGCCCATACCGCTGGTATAATGCATGAGTCATTGGCAAGGGCCCCTGGTATAAGCGAACCCCATAAAGCTGATCGCCCTCTAAATCTATAGCAAAATGCCGGAAAAATACGGGAAAGCCCCATGATTCCAATTAAACGCATTTTGCTATAGCGTTGGGGCGATCTGGATTTCCTGCTCGGCGATGATCTTGATCATGCGGGCATGGTCGGCCTGGGCCTTGGCGATAACGGCGCGCTCTATGGTCTCAGGAACCGTATAGGCGGGGCACGCACGGGTCGCCACAAAGCGATCCTTGGGATCGTCGGTCTTGGCGTTAAAGACATATTGTTTGGCGCAAACCGAAACCGTCGGCGGGCGCCTGGTTACGGCAAAATGATCGTAGCCCTCTTTCAGGTTGGCCCAAAACGCTTGATGCTCACTGTTGCGGTGCCTGGCCATGTTTTCCGCGGTCATGCGAAACGGAAAAACATGTACGTGAAAATCCTTTTGTCCGCCGCGAAAGGCCTCCCGCGCCAGAGCATAAATATCCTGAACCTGCTCATCGGTCATGGCGTAGCAGCCGCGCGATGAGCAATCGCCGTGTACCATAATATGCGAGCCGGTGCGTCCATGGGCGCGGTCGAAAGCATTGGGAAAACCAATGTTAAAGGCCAGATGATAATTGGATTTGGGGTTCATTTGCGCCGGACGCACCTTGTAGAACCCCTCCGGCGACTGGCGGTCGCCTTCGCGAAATTTAGGCCCCAATGCGCCTGAATATTTGCATATGTCGTAGGACTTGAGTTTTACGTAACGCCTTGTCAGGCGGCTGAACTTCCAGACCTCAAGTTCGTGCTCTTGCTTGAAAATGCGCACGTAAATGGGGTCTCGCGCGCGCAGGTTCAGCTCTTTCATGCGCTCGGTCACAGCAAAGGAAAGTGGCGCCAGGTGCTTTGGGGTTGAGGACTTGCAGCCGCTCAGAACGAACGTTCCAAACCCCAGGGCCGCCACCGCGCCCAACGCGCGTCGCCCCGTCATCCTCCCACGCCAATTGTGCCCCAAGCGTTGCATCTGTTCCCTTCCCACGCATTACATCAACCGAGCCGATTCTATACGCTTCGGTAAGGTTATCAAATCATAACGCCAAACATGGTAATAATAGGGTAAACAGGTGTCAATGGGTGGGGATCTCTATTAACCCTGCATCACTCTACGCGCTCCCCTTGCGGGCCACCCGCGCTGGATCAGCATACGTTTAGCTTTATACCCATGTTGCCCGGGTATAAGCTAACCCCATGCTGATCTAACCTTGGGCTTTGGCGAGCTGCTCGGCGCGCTGGCGTTCCAGTTCGGTATATTTGTTGGCCAATGATGCAATCAAAACGCCAATCGTCACCAGGGCAATGAGGATCGTGCAAACCGCATTAATCTCCGGGGTCACCCCTAAGCGAACCTGGGAGTAGATTTTCATCGGCAGCGTGGTGGCCCCGGCACCGGCGGTAAAACTGGCGATTACCAGATCGTCCAGGGATAATGTAAACGCCAGCATCCAACCCGCAAACACCGCCGGAGCGATGATCGGCAGGGTAATGGTAAAATAGGTTTTCCAGGGCGGACATCCAAGATCCTGCGCCGCCTCTTCAAGAGACTGGTCAAAACTGACCAGCCGGGACTGCACCACAACCGCGACAAAGCACATAGAAAAGGTAATATGGGCGATCGTTACGCTCCAGAACCCAAGCGCTAACCCCATGGCCACAAACAACAATAACAGCGATAGGCCCGTAATCACCTCCGGCATCACCAGGGGCGCATAAACCATGCCGGAAAACAGCATGCGGCCACGAAAACGGCCCATACGCACCAAAACAAGTGCCGCCATTGTTCCCAGTACAGCCGCAACGCTTGCTGAAACAAACGCCACCCGCAAGGTCATCCAGGCGGCGCTTAACATGGCCTCGTTTTCCAGGAGTGATGCGTACCACCGGGTTGAGAAACCGGCCCATACGGTCACAAGCCGCGATTTGTTGAACGAGTAGACGACCAGGAGCAGGATCGGCAAATACAGGAACGAAAATCCCAGTACCAAAGAGACAATGTTAAAGGATGTCAACCCGCGTTTCATTGTGTCATCTTACCTATTTATGTTTTCTCGCGCCGGGCCTCGCTTTGGTGCTGAAACAGCACAATCGGCACCACCAGGATAATCAACAAAACCACAGCAATGGCCGAGGACACCGGCCAATCCCGATTGTTGAAAAATTCCGACCACAATGTCTTGCCGATCATCAGCGTGTCGGAGCCGCCCAACAGGTCGGGAATGACAAACTCGCCCACCGCCGGAATAAAGACAAGAAAACATCCTGCGATCACTCCAGGCAATGATAGGGGAAAGGTGATCTGCCAAAACGACTTGAGTGGTGTGCTGCCCAGATCCGCCGCTGCTTCAAGCAGGCTTTCGTCGGCGCGCTCAAGCGAGGCATAAAGCGGCAACACCATGAACGGCAAATACGAATAGACAATGCCGATATAGACCGCGGTATTGGTGTTGAGGATCGTCAGCGGCTCGGCAATCAGGCCAAAAGACAATAATAGCTGGTTCAGCAAGCCCTCTTTCTTCAAGATGCCGATCCACGCATAGACGCGAATCAAAAACGATGTCCAGAACGGCAGAATGATCAACATCACAAAAGCAAAGCGCCATTCCTTGCGAACCCGCGCCATGGCATAGGCAATGGGATATCCGATCACCAATGTCATGACCGTCGCCAGCGCAGCAATCTTGACGCTGGACAGGTAAGCTTTCCAATAAAGATCGTCCTCGGTGAGGAAAATGTAGTTTTCAAATGAAAACTGGGTAATGGCGCTCCGCAGGGCATCCCAACCGGCGCCAAGATCAAGGGTCGGCGTATAGGGTGGCATGGCCACGGCGATCTCAGAAAGCGAAATTTTGAAAACAATAAAAAAGGGCGCCAGAAAAAAAACCAGTAGCCAGATATAGGGGATGGCTGTGGTCAAACGCTGACTGAAAGGTTTTCCGATTGCTGCCCCTTGCATCTTGTTAAACGCCCCTGTTAAACGCCCCTGTTAAACGCCTTTGTTAAACGCCCCTGTTTCTTGTGCCGCCGGGAATTACCGGGTCAAAACAACCCCCGCCTCGCGCGGCCAGGAAAGCCAGACGGTATCGTCCCAGGTAATCGTATCCTCACTGGCGCGCAAGCGGTTGGTTTGAAAGATCTTGAGCACCTGGCCCGTGGTTAAGCGAACCTGAAATAGGGACGCGCCACCCCTGTAGGCCACGTCCTCGACAACCCCGCGTAATCGATTGCCGTCGGTTTGCGGTTCGGATTTGGAAATGGATATTTTCTCAGGCCGGATCGCCAGCCAGACCCGCGTCCCCGGATCGATCTGTGTGCGTGAAATTGCATGGATCGAAATGGATTCCATAGCGAGGGTCAGATGGCCATCGGGCCCGGGTGCATTTTCCATACGCCCCTCCAGCATGTTGATATCCCCGACGAAGCGGGCGACATAGCGGCTTGCCGGCTCTTCGTAGATGGCGTGCGGCGTATCGACCTGGGCCAGGCGTCCCTCGCTCATCACCGCCATGCGGTCGGCAACCGTCATGGCTTCCTCCTGGTCGTGGGTGACGATCATGAAGGTAATGCCAAGGTCTTCCTGCAGGTTCATGAGTTCAAACTGGGTTTCCTCGCGCAGCTTCTTGTCGAGAGCCCCGAGAGGCTCGTCAAGCAGCAGGACCTTGGGCTGTTTGATAATCGAACGGGCAAGCGCCACCCGCTGGCGCTGCCCACCGGAGAGCTGATGGGGTTTGCGTTTGGCGAAAGGCCTGAGCTGAACCAGATCAAGCATGCGCGCAACCCGCGCCGCGATTTTGTCTGTGGGTAAGCCTTCCTGCCTGAGGCCAAAGGCGATGTTGCGTTCAACGCTTAAGTGCGGAAACAAAGCGTAAGACTGGAACATCATATTGACCGGACGCTGATGTGGGGGAATTCCGGCCAAGTCCTGACCGCCCAGACATACACGCCCCTCGGTTGGCGATTCAAAGCCGGCAAGAAGGCGCATCAGGGTTGTCTTGCCACAGCCGGAAGGGCCGAGAAGGGCAAAGAACTCGTTCTCAAAAATGTCCAGGGAGACATTGTCGAGGGCGGTGAAGGTGCCGAATCTCTTGGTGACGTTCTCAAAACTGATCAGCGGTCGGGACTTGCCGGGGCTCCCCACCCCCGCACTGTCATTGGCAGCCTTTGGGTTTGATACAGGCATATACGCGCCAGGTTGCCGGTGTTTTACCATCCAGTCTTTTACGATCCGGTCTTGACCCGCGTCCAGATGCGATTGACAATCCGCTGCACCTTGGGCGGCAAGGTACCGATTACATACAGTTTCGCCATGGTTTCCTCATCAGGATAAATGCTTTTGTCCATGATCACGTCTTCGTCAACATGTTCGAGCGAACTCCAGTTTCCATTGGCGTAGAAAACATAATTTGTCGCCTTGGCCATGACCTCGGGGGTCATGATGTAGTTTATGAACTGATGGGCAAGATCGGGGTTGGGGGCCTTTGCGGGGATGGCCATTTGATCGAACCACATGGCGGCGCCCTGTTTTGGGATCGAATAGGCGACCTCGACGCCCTTGTCAGCCTCTGCTGCACGATCGCGCGCCTGCATGACATCGCCAGACCAGCCCACCGCAAGACAAATGTCGCCGTTGGCGAGATCATTGATATAGGCGGAGCTGTGAAACTTTTGAATGTAGGGGCGGATTTTCAATAGCAGTTCCTGCACCTTCTCCAGCTCACCGCGGTCATGGGAATTGGGGTCAAAACCAAGATAATTCAAGGCCGCGGCAGCTATGTCGGTGGGCGCGTCCAGAATGTGAACACCGCAATCGGCGAATTTGGCGATAACCTGCGGGTCAAAGATCATGTCCCAGGAGTCAACAGGCGCGTTTTCCATGCGTTCGGCGATTTTCTTGACATTGTAACCGATGCCTGTGGTTCCCCACATATAGTTCACCGAATGGACATTGCCTGGGTCAAAATGCGCCGCACGCTCGGCGATATCCTTCCAGACGTGCTTGAGATTCGGAAGTTTGGATTTGTCGAGTTTTTGATAAACCCCCGCCTTGACCTGCCGGGCCAGAAAGTCGGCGGAAGGCACCACCACATCATAGCCGGCGCTACCCGCCAGCATTTTTGTCTCCAGCATCTCATTCGAGTCGTAAACGTCATAGACGACCTTGATACCCGTATCACGCTCAAAGTCTTTTAGGATCGACGTGTCTATATAGTCCGACCAATTATAGACATGAACAACTTTGTCCTGGGCCAGCGCCGGTGCCGCCATAACAATCATAACAAGCAAGATGGCAGGAAACAGGTTTGTGATCGTCCGCATGATGAAGTTCTCCCTTGGAATGCCCGGTACCTTGACAATAAGATAGCGCTAACCAACGCCGCGAGCAATGCGATAATGGGCACGCCGATACGATTTTTGCTCTATTATACCAAGGGTCTTTAACAAGGACTCATGGCTTAGCGTCACGCAAGTATGTTATCAAAGCAGTACACCAGTCGGCGTGTCTATAAAGCCAATACCGCTGGTATTATGGCCGCAACCCTCACAGGCCTTTTGGGATTCCGGGGCCTTGACCACGAGCGCATCATATGATATGAATAATACATTCATATGATATGAATAATACATTCATATGATATAATGTAATGGATAATATGGTGTTGGTTGTAAAGGACCGTTATGGGTGAGAAAGCGACACGATTGGCTGATACGGGTACCAGGGCGCGAAAGGCCCGTGTGGCCGGCAATAGCCAAAAACCAAAAGGAAAAGGCGCGCCCTTTGATGCGCCCCTATCCTTTGAAGGACATTCCGCTGGGAGGCTTGCGGGGGGCAAGGTCGAGGTCGAGGTCGGGGTCGTTGTTGAGGCGGTTGTGCGCGTTGCCGGCGCGTGGCAATTGACCAATTCGCAAGCGGCGGCATTGTTTGATGTGTCCAGCGCAACCTGGGGCCGTATGAAGGCGGGACGCTTCAAAGGCGCGCTCGATCAGGACAAAATCACCCGCGCCAGTCTGATTATCGGACTTTTCAAGGGGCTGCGTCTGTTGTTCAACGGTCCTCTCACATACCAGTGGCCAACGCGGCCCAACAATGGCATGGGATTTGGTGGCAAAAGCCCTTTGGATATGATGATTGCGGGCGGCATTCCGGCCATGATGGCTGTGCGCCGACACATTGATGCCCTCAGGGGAGGCATGTGATTGGTCTGGCGGACATACCCGTTTGCGAGTTTACCGCGCCTGCCACGGTGCGTCTGATTTCGACAGCCTATATAGACGAGCCTGCCCTGGCACCGCTGGCGGATAACCCTTCCGATTTAGCGAATTTGGAGGCCCTTGAGGGGCAAACGTCGGCGCGCCGGGGGTTGCGTCTCAGGGTGCCGGAGGGGCTTGATCCTGTCGAGCTTTTAATGCCGCGCCATGCCTATGGCTGGACCTACGTTAACGCCGCATTTTGCTATACGCGCGCAACCGGCAACCGTTTCAACGGACCTGAACGCGGGGCCTGGTACGCAGCCCATGGACCGCATGCCCAGGGCACCGCGCAGGCTGAGGTCGTCTGGCATCTGACCCGAGAGCTGGGCGCCACAGGGCTTTATGACAACATCACTTGTTATCGGGAGCTCATTGCAGGTTTCATGGCGTCTTTTCACGACCTCACCGGCGTTGCCAAAGCGCAACTGGGAACGATCCTGGATCCGGATCCGAAAACGGCCTATCCGGCAGGACAGCGCCTGGCACAGGATGTGCTGGCAAGTGGCGGCAACGGTTTGCTCTATGCATCGGTGCGTCACAGGGGAGGAGACTGCGTAGTGGCGCTGCGCCCCCATCTGGTACAGAATATCCGCCAGGGGGAGACCTGGGAAATGGCCTGGGCTGGCACGCCCAAGCCACAGATCAGACGCTTGCCCGGGCGCCCAGGTGAAAAACGCCACAGGCAAGCGTGAAACGCCCCATGACATCGCGGCGTTATGACCTGCGATCCCTGGGCAGATCCCACGGTGCCCGTTTGATCTCGTGCCGGGCATCAACAGGATGAATGCCGATGTCACGCAGGCGATCCGAATCCAGCTTTGCCAACGCCTGACGCTCCTGATAAACGGAGTAAGCCAGACGCAGCGTATTCATGAGGGTGCGCATGTATCGCAAATGCCTATGTGCATTAACCTTCGACCACCGGCTTGTAGCGGACCGCGCGACAAGGGGGACTGTCGGCCGGAACGTGGGGTGATCGTCAAAGGGTCTGGATATTGCTGAGTTATTCGCGATAGGCGTTGTCATGGTATTTTCCCGTGTGATTGTTATAGCCATATGAATTACTTTGTGTAATGATATGAAAGGCTGCCCCATTTGTGAAACGAATATTTTTGATTGATATAATCAAATTTCTTGATTATAAAGAGCCAATGAGCTCGTTTCACTGGGGCCATTTTCCAAAAAAACGTATAGCGGCTTTGCTTATGAGCACTAGGGGAAACCGAAACCTGGATCTCACGACTTTACGCAGCTTTGTCGCCGTGGTGGACACGGGCGGCATGACCAGCGCTGCCAACAAACTGCATTCCACCCAGTCAACGGTCAGCATGCAGATCAAGCGCCTCGAAGACTCCATGAATTTGGTATTGCTTCATAGGGGGAAAAACGGGCGCACCATAACCCCAACCGCAGCCGGGGAGCAATTGCTCGCCCATGCGCGTCAGATGCTCACCATGAACGATCAGATCTGGGATCGTCTCACAGCACCAGGTTTTGAGGGAAATATTGCCCTTGGGGTGCCGTCTGATATCATCTATCCTCATCTGCCCCGCGCCTTGCAACAGTTTGGGCGTGATTTTCCCCGGGTTCGGGTACGATTGACCAACGCGCGGTCTATTGATCTGTTGCAACAACTCCCCGATGGCAAGCAGGACATTATATTGACGACCGAAAGCGATGTTAACGACGGCGGCGAAATTCTGGATACGCGGCCTTTGGTTTGGACGGGTGCCCGGGATGGACGTGCCTGGCTTAAGCGCCCCGTACCCCTGGCTATTGTTCGGGCATGCCTTTTTCGTGATCCTGTTATTGCCACGCTCACCAATATGGGCCTGGGCTGGATTGATGTTGTTGATGCACAGAGTGAGGAACCGGCGGTGGTTGCCGCCGCGGCCGACCTGGGGGTGCGTGCCGACCTGTTCGGGTCTTACTTTCCAGGACTTGCGCCCGTTGACCATGGTGGCGTTCTACCGGATTTGCCGTCATTTCACATTGTCATGTATGTGGGAGAGGGACCGGTCAAACCCATAGCGAAAGAGCTGAGCGCGTATTTGCGCCGCGCCTATAGGGATCATTGATCCACAATCAGGCAGGCCTTACAGAATACAGAATACAGAATGCAGAATGGAGATCCCCATAACGCGGGGAGAGTTTCGCCAAAGCAAACAGATTTGGAAAGCAAACAACAATGACAGTCAGACAAAGCCGAGAAGCCGCAATAACCAAAAAAGCCCAGCCCAACAGCGTCCTTAAACTGGCGCTGGAGATCGGACCCTTGTTGATTTTTTTCTTTGTGAATGGGCGTGCCGGAATTTTCTGGGCCACGGGGGTGTTTATGATGGCCCTTGCGGTCTCCCTTGTTCTATCGCGCCTGTTGTTGGGCAAGCTGCCGGTTGTGCCACTGGTGAGCGGTGTTATTGTTTTCGTTTTTGGTGGCCTTACGCTTTACCTTCAGGACGAGACGTTTATCAAAATGAAACCGACGATTGTCAACGTCCTGTTTGGCGGATTGCTGCTTGGAGGACTGCTGTTTGGCAAGTCGCTGATTGGCTACGTTTTGGGTGAATCAATCAATCTGACCGATCGGGGGTGGAAGATATTGACCCTGAGTTGGGGCCTGTTTTTTCTTGTGCTTGCCGGGCTCAATGAAATTGTCTGGCGCAACACGTCGACGGACACGTGGGTTGCGTTTAAAGTGTGGGGCATCATGCCGCTGACCATTGCCTTTAGTCTGGCGCAGGTGCCGATCATGATGCGGCATATGATTGAAGACGCTGAACCTGACACGTTCTAGCGCTTACGAGCCGCTCAGTCTTTTGATAACCGGCTCAATGTCCCGCGCCCAGTTTTCAGGTGTGATTTCCCCCACATGTTTGTAGGCGATCGTGCCCCCGGGAGCGATAACAAAGGTCACCGGCACCATGCGCACGCCAAAGTCAATGCCCGTGCGCCCATCAGGGTCGACCCCAACCGCCGCAAACGGGTTGCCCAGTGAGGTCAGGAAACGCAGGGCATCCTGCGTGCGGTCCTTGTAATTGATACCCACAAGACGAAAACGCCCGTCATTGGCCAGCTTCATCAACATCGGATGCTCGGCGCGGCATGGAGGGCACCACGAGGCCCAGAAATTGACCAAGTGAATGCCGTTTGCGAGGGCGCGGCTTTGCAGCCCGGCAACGGGTACATTGTCGCGTTCCAGGCCGGCCAAGGGTGCCAGGGAAAATTGCGGAACCGTTTTGCCGATCAACACCGACGGAACGTGTGAGGCATCGGTGCCAAGGCGCGACAGGAACACAGCCGCCAAAGCCAAAAACGCGAAAAACGGCAAAAAGATCAACAGCCGCATCAATGCGCTACGCGGGCGGGGCGTTTCCTTATCCGCTGTTGCAGCCACTGATCCTGATGAGGAGGTTTGCTTGATCATAATGTCCTGTTGTCTTCCTGATCACGGGGTAATGGGCGTTCATCGGCGCGACCATCAAGGTCTGCAAGCCTGCGCACCTGGCGGCGATAGTCGGCCACAATGCAAAGCGCCAGCAGGAGGATACCCCCAAGACTGATCCCGTAAGCCCAGACAATATAGGCCCAATGTTTGCCAAGGCCAAACACGGCTATATCTCTCGCGTCTTGAGCAGGTGTCGCCGTTGCAGCCGCCGGCGTAACAATTCGGCGCGCATGGAAATCACATGCAGGGTCAAAAACCCACAGGTGAAAGCCAGCGCCATGACCAGAAGTGGCCACAACATGGAGAATTCAATGGTCGGGCCGTCAAGGCGCATGACACTGGCGCGCTGATGCAGGGTCGAGTTGCCCCACCACTCGACCGAGAACTTGATAAATGGAATATTGATAAAGCCAACCAGGGTCAAAACGGACGCCGCGCGCGCCGCTTTTGTCTGGTCATCAAAGGCACGCCACAACGCCACCAGCCCCAGATACATCAAAAACAGAATAAACACCGACGTCAGGCGCGTGTCTCGCCACTCCCACCAAATTCCCCACATGGGCCGTCCCCACAGGGCCCCGGTGACAAGGGCCAGAAAAGTAAAGGTGGCGCCAATGGGAGCCGCACACTTGGCAGCAACATCGGCAAGCGGGTGGCGCCAGACAAGGGAGCCTATACTGGATAACGCCATGAGCGTGTAACAAAACAATGCCAACCAGGCGCTCGGCACATGGATGTACATAATGCGCACCGTTTCCCCTTGCTGATAATCCGCCGGAACCGCAAAAAATACCAGGTATAGCCCCACGGCAAATAGAACCAGGCTGGCGAGCGCCAACACCGGCAGCGCACGATCGGTGATCTGCATGAAACGATGCGGATTGGCATAAGCGCGCATGGTTGTTTAACTCCGGCTTTCAGTTTGCATCGTTCAGGTTTCGCTTCCCAGGCGCAAAGCAAGAGCGCTGGCAACCGGGCCCACGATACCAGCAAGAAGAGTCAGGGCAACTAACATCATAAATGGGGGCAGAAAGGGGCGCCCATCCACGATGGCAGCCTGGGTAGCCCCAATCCCGAAAATGAGAACCGGGAGCGTTATCGGCAAAACCAGAACCGGTAGCAACAGCCCCCCGCGGCGCAGGCTCGCCGTTAGCGCCGCCCCAATCGAACCCACCAACGCAAGTGCAGGGGTTCCAGCGCTGAGCATCAAAAATGTCACAACTATCGCCTCAAAAGGCATGTTCAGCAATATCCCCAAAACCGGTGTTGCCAGAATCAAGGGTACGCAGGTGCCTATCCAATGCACCCCGGTTCGCACAAACACCACCAAAACCAGCGGCTGCCCCGACAGCAGGATCAAATCAAGCGAGCCGTCCTCCGTGTCGGCCTGATACAGGCGCTCCAGCCCGATTAAAATCGCCAGCAAGGCGCCGATCCACAAAAACGCCGGGCCAAGGCGCTGCATGAGGATCAGATCGGGCCCGATGATAAACGGAATCGTGGCCACAATGATAAAAAAAAACGCCAGGCCCGTGGCCGCCCCACCGCCGGCCCGCAAAGCCAGTTTCAGATCGCGGAAAAAAAATGCCCTGATCATAGGCCAAAACCCCAGTCCATTGTGGCCCGGTTCATCGTGATGTACCCGTGCGCGTATTGGTATTTTCGAGGCGTAATACCTGCACACCGTCCAAAGGCAGTACGCGATGCGTCGCGATCACCACAATACCTCCCGCCTGGCGGTGAGCGTCTATGATCTGAAAAAACGTTGCAACAGACACATCATCAAGGGCATTGAGCGGTTCGTCAAGCAGCCAAAGGGATCGTGCCGTGACCAGAAGTCGCGCCAGGGCCAGGCGCTTTTTTTGCCCCTGAGATAATTGATGCACCCGTATTGAAGCCAGCGGTACGATATTAAGCGCAGAAAGTGCGGCCTCAATATCCATCGCCGTATCCATTGCGGGCGCTGTGTCCTCGGCAACGTAGAGACTGTGCCAGAATGCCAGATTTTCCCTGGCGGTCAACTGTAGCTTTATGGCCATCTCGTGACCCAAATAGTGGCACATGTCGCAGGGCTCCATGGCCACCGGTGGTGTGGACGCCCCCCCGGAACCGGCCACGGTCATGGTGATCTGCCCGTTAGAAAGGGGGAGCAGCCCGGCAATGGCGCGCAAGAGGGTCGATTTTCCCGATCCGTTGGGACCAGAGACCGCAAGCAACGCCCCCGCCTCAAGAGTAATTGAGAGGTCGCGCAACACAACCCGGCCTCCGCGTCGGCATGTGATTGCGTTCAGCACCAGGCGCGTCCTCGCCGTGTTCCCCACGGCATTGTTATGCTTTAATGAATTTTCAGTAATCCCCACACATTATCCCGTCTTTAGCACCATACACTATCGGTATTTCCCCATACCCTGCGGGACCGCAACAAGGTGGGCATCTCTATTAAGACCTGACACGCTCAAGCCCTCGTTATCCTTTTTCAGCCTCGCGAAGCCATTTATCTGATCATTGCTTGTCTCCGGCGGCTTTGCTGTGTGTCAAGGGCTGCTCACGCGCCGCCTCTGGCGGTTTCAAACCCTTGACACACCGCAGCCGCCGGTTAGGGCTCATGATCAGATAAATGGCTGGATACGCCTTTGTATAGACACGAACCGATAAAGCACAAGAAAAAGGTCCTTATCGATAACTGGGGTTAAACAAACGTTTTTAGGTCTTAAGTCCCGGAAAACCACAAGATTCGTCTTCAAGGTCGACAAATGCGCCGCTACTGCTATTATACGCGGACCCCCAAGAACCGGCCTCGCGCCAGCAATGTAAGGAAATCTCGCCTGTGATACAGTCTCTTAACAGCTTTAAAGCGCGCAGAACACTGAAAGTCGGTAAAAAATCGTATACCTACTACAGTTTGAAGGCTGCGGAGAAAAACGGCCTTCAGGGAATCTCGCAACTGCCGTTTTCGCAAAAAGTTCTGCTCGAAAACCTCTTACGGTTTGAGGACGGGCGTTCCGTGAATGCGGCGGACATTCGGGCCATGGTTGATTGGTTGAAGAAGCGCTCCTCAAACAAGGAAATTGCTTTTCGCCCGGCGCGGGTTCTTATGCAGGATTTTACGGGGGTTCCCGCCGTTGTGGATCTTGCCGCCATGCGCGATGCGACCCAGGCTCTGGGAGGCAACCCGAGGGTCATTAATCCGCAAATTCCCGTTGATCTGGTTATTGATCACTCGGTCATGGTTGACGAGTTTGGCAATGCGCGTGCGTTTAAGGCCAATGTGGCGCGCGAATATGAGAGGAATGCCGAGCGCTATGGGTTTTTGAAGTGGGGACAGGAAGCGTTCAGGAATTTTCGCGTTGTGCCTCCTGGAACCGGCATTTGTCACCAGGTCAATCTGGAATATTTGGCCCAGACCGTGTGGACGGCCAAACACAAGGTCAACGGCAAGACCATAGAAGTGGCTTATCCCGACACCCTTGTGGGCACGGATAGTCATACGACGATGGTGAACGGTTTGTCGGTTCTCGGCTGGGGCGTTGGCGGCATTGAAGCGGAAGCCGCCATGCTTGGGCAACCCATATCGATGGTTATTCCCGAAGTGGTCGGCTTTAAGCTGACGGGGGGGTTGCGCGATGGGGTGACGGCGACCGACCTGGTGTTACGGGTTGTGGAAATGTTGCGCGAGCGCGGCGTGGTTGGCAAGTTTGTCGAGTTTTACGGGCCCGGCCTTGACAGGCTGAGCCTTGAGGACATGGCCACGATTTCCAATATGGCGCCGGAATATGGCGCCACGTGCGGCTACTTTCCTGTTGCAGAGGAGACGCTGCGTTACTTGAAGGCCACGGGAAGAGCGCCGTCGCGGGTGGCGCTTGTGGAAAAATATGCCAAGGCACAGGGCCTGTTTCGTACCAGGAACACCCCGGATCCGGTATTCACGGACACGCTGGAGTTGGAACTTGAGGATGTCGTGCCGGCGATTTCAGGGCCCAAGCGGCCGCAAGACCGGATCGACCTTGATGTCGCCGCCGATGCTTTCCACGGGGCCTTGACAGATGAGTTTCGTGTTGAGACAAAGGATAAGCGTTACAAGGTGCGGGGCAGGAATTTTGATATCGGGCACGGCGATGTGGTGATCGCCGCGATCACGTCGTGTACCAACACATCGAACCCCAGCGTCATGCTGGCAGCGGGTTTGGTGGCGCAGAACGCGCTCAAGCGCGGACTTAGCGTCAAACCATGGGTGAAAACCTCCCTGGCGCCCGGTTCTCAGGTTGTGACCGAATACCTCAAGGCGGCGGGGCTGCAGCAGAGCCTGAACCGCCTCGGGTTCAATCTGGTTGGCTATGGATGCACCACCTGTATTGGCAATTCCGGCCCCTTGCCGAAGGAGATTTCCACCCTGATCAATCGGCACAATCTTGTGGCGTGCTCGGTTCTTTCCGGCAATCGCAATTTTGAGGGGCGTATCGGACCTGACGTGCGTGCCAATTATCTGGCGTCGCCGCCGCTGGTTGTTGCCTATGCCCTTGCCGGTAACATGAAGGTCGATGTTACCCGGGAACCCCTGGGGCACGATCGCAAGGGCAATCCGGTTTACCTGCGCGACATCTGGCCAAGTGCGGAGGATATCGCGGCGCTGGTGCGTAAATGCGTCAATACCAAAATGTTCCGCACCCGCTATGCGGACGTGTTCAAGGGGGACGCGGGTTGGCGCCGGACCAAAGTCACGGGCGGCCTGACCTACGACTGGGACGGGGCCTCGACCTATGTCAAAAATCCGCCGTTCTTCGAGGACATTTCGCGCGAGCCTCCTGAACTGGGCGACATTGAAAATGCCCGTGTTCTTGGCCTGTTCGATGATTCGATCACCACCGATCATATTTCACCGGCCGGCGGCATAAAAAGTGACAGCCCCGCAGGGGCCTACCTGAAAGGCCGCAAGGTCAAGCTTCTCGATTTTAACTCCTATGGCTCCCGGCGCGGCAATCATGAGGTTATGATGCGGGGTACTTTCGCCAATATTCGCATCAAAAACCAGATCGTGCCGGATACAGAGGGCGGCGTAACCCGGCATTTCCCCAGTGAAAAGGTCATGTCCATCTATGACGCTGCCATGGCCTATAAGGCGCAAGGGGTGCCTCTGGTGATTTTTGCCGGCAAGGAATACGGGACCGGCTCGTCGCGGGATTGGGCGGCAAAGGGGCCGCGCCTTTTGGGCGTCAGGGCGGTTGTGGCAGAAAGCTTTGAACGTATTCACCGCTCCAATCTTATTGGCATGGGGATATTGCCGTTACAGTTCGAGGGGGGGATGAGTTGGCGGCAACTGGCTATGTTGGGCAGTGAGCAGGCAACAATTCGCGGCCTTGATGATCTCAAGCCCGGCGCGAAAGTCGACCTGATGATCAGCTTTGCCAATGGATCGATCAAAAAAGTGCCGGTTTTGTGCCGCATTGATACCGAGGACGAACTGTCCTATTATCAAAACGGCGGCATCCTGCATTACGTGCTGCGCAATCTGGTGGCTTGAGGCTATCGATTTGTGACACGCGCTGCGGCAATAAAGCGTCGGTTACGTGCGCGGGTTGTTGATTCCCTTGATAACAATCGTCTCCCTGGTCTCGTCTTTGACGACGGTGCCCTCCTCAATGGTAATCCCGGGCCAGCCATCGCCACGGGCGCCCTCAGGACCAAAGGGGTTGTCCGGATCAAGCCCTGCGCGGCGCATTTTCATGCGCGTATAGGCCAAAAATGCGTAGCCGCCTATCGCCCCCAGCAAGCCGAGAAACAGCAAGGCGAAAAATAAAAAAAACCCACCGATCAGTCCGATTATGATAAGGATCGGAACGAGCGCATAAAGACCATACTGTACGAGTTTGTTTTTCACCAGTTAAACATGGAGCGAAAACTGTGACTTTTCAAGATCACACGTGGGAAAAGATGCTTCTATTAATACCAGCGGTATTGGCTTTATAGACACGCCGACTGGTGTACTACCTTGATAACATAACTCTTTGACGCTAAGCCATGAGTCATTGTTAAGGACCCTTGGTATAAGACATGACACGCTCTAGAAACAACGAACGCTTCCAACCGGTCTCCGGAATGGTGATGCCACGCTTTGCGGGTGTGCCCACGTTTATGCGCTTGCCGTTTATCGATCTGGCCGATGACACGGCCCAAACCAACGCGCTTGCCAACGATGTGATGATCGGGTTTGTGGGCGTGCCGTTTGACACGGGCACAACCAATCGCCCGGGGGCCCGCCATGGTCCGCGGCAGTTGCGTGATCTTTCAACCATGATCCGTACTGTGCATCCGGTCAGCAAAATCGCACCGTATCAGGTCGTTAATTGCGCCGACCTGGGCGATGTATGTATCAACCCCGCTGACATTAACGAGACCCTGGAACGCATTACCGAATTCTACGGCGCGCTTAAGAAGCGTGGCATCCGCCCCTTGAGTGCCGGCGGCGATCATTTATGTTCCTATCCGATCCTGCGCGCCCTTGCTGCGGATACACCGGTTGGCTTGGTGCATTTTGACGCCCATACGGATCTCAATGACGCTTATTTCAATGGGTGCAAGTACACCCATGGTACCCCCTTTCGTCGTGCCATTGAGGAGGGCTATCTCGATCCCAGGCGGACCATTCAGATCGGCATTCGCGGCTCGCAATATGATCACGGGTCTGATTTGGAGTGGGGTCGGGCGCAAGGGGTCACGATCATCCCGGTTGAGGAGATGTTCAGCCGTGGTCTTGATGATGTCATGGCCCAGGCGCGCGCCATCGCCGGTGAGGCCCCAACCTATGTGAGCTTTGATATTGACTTTATCGATCCCGCCTACGCGCCGGGAACGGGCACCCCGGAAATCGGCGGCCCCACAAGCTTTCAGGCCCAGGAGGCGGTGCGTGGATTGCAGGGGCTGAACATAATCGGCGCCGATCTGGTGGAGGTGTCTCCGCCGTTCGATATGTCCGGCAACACAGCATGGCTCGGTGCTTCGATCATGTTTGAGCTTTTATGTGTTATGGCCACCGGCATTGACATGGCGTGACCGAAAAGCCGGATGCGCTTTGCGGGATCGTCCGTGCCATTATACCAGCGGTATTGGCTTTATATACACGCCGACTGGTGTACTGCCTTGATAACATAACTCTTTGACGCTAATGCACGAGTCATTGTCAACGGCCCTTGGTATTAATCAGCATAACGGGAACAGGGGAACAGAGGAACAGAGGAACAGCAAAGGAGCGTGGTGCGATGTCGAAGGCCATTGCCATTTTTATTGCTGGCTTGCTTATTGGTGGCGCCGTGGCGGGCGCCGTAACGTATATGAGCGTGCGGATAAAATGGTTTGCGCTGGGGGAGTACGCCGGCGAGATTGCCGGCAAGAGACAGGTCATGGACGCGTTGTGCGCTTTCAAGCAGGCCGAGGAACGACACGAAAAACCAGACTTCTCTCTTAGCGTTAAGGCGTCCCTGTTGACCCTCGTCAGGACAAGCGACGGGGTTATAATCTATTGCAGTGACTGATTTACAGTGCGTGTCATGCTCTAAGTGTAATCTTTCAATATATTGTTCTCATGGTGGCAGGTGTGAAGTCAGGGTTATCGCGGCCATTGCCGCCAGCAAGGCCATATCAGGGCATTCATCTGATCATTGCTTTTTTTCGATTTCTTCCGCGCTGTCAAGGGTTTAAAAACCGCTGAAAGCGGCGCGTGAGCAGCCCTTGACAGCGCGGAAGAAATCGAACACTTCTAATGATCAGACGAATGGCCACCTGCACCCGATGCATTTACCAGGGAAAACCTGTTGAAATTACACATCTAAGCCGGACATGGCTCGCGCCAGCATTCACATCATTATCATTATCATTATCGCGATAGAGGTTGAAACCATATGCCAATGGCCGTTGCAGAACTTGAAGCCTTGATCAAGGCCGCGCTACCGGATGCCGAGGTGAACATTACGGATCTTGCCGGAGACGGGGACCATTACTCTGCCGAGATAATATCGGCGGCTTTTGTCGGCAAATCGCGTGTACAGCAGCATCAAATGGTCTACCAGGCGCTAAAGGGCCATATGGGCGGGGCGTTGCATGCTTTGGCGCTGCAAACCCGTGCGCCAGAATAGCGCGGTGTCATGTTTTGACAGAGCCCTTCTGACGGAGCGATTTTGCGACAGGACACGCTACCGGGATCGGATAATATCCAGCACCAGCGGATGCAGAAACTCATTGGCACAAAGAACGCTGCCGCTTTCAAGCATGTTATCGTGCCCGTCGGCATCGGTTACAATCGCTCCCGCTTCGCGTGCGATCAGCACGCCGGCCGCCATGTCCCAGGCCGAGATGTTGCGCTCCCAATAGACATCAAAGCGCCCCGCGGCCGTCCAACTCAGATCAAGAGCCGCCGATCCGGTTCGGCGAATGCCGGCAAAACGTTGCATAATCGGCGCCAGTTCTCGCAGGTGGAGCTCATGGTCGCCGCGGGCAATATGGGGAATGCCTGTACTGATCACACTGGTTTCGGGTTTGCGCCGCGCGGCAATGCGGATCCGCCGGTCGTTTAAAAACGCACCCTGTCCCCGCTCGGCGATAAACAGGTCGTCCGCAATGGGGTCCAGAACCAACCCCGACTGAAGCCGGCCCTCGCGCTCAAGCGCAATCGAAACTGCGAACAAGGGAATGCCATGAAGAAAGTTCGTGGTTCCATCAAGAGGGTCAACAATCCAGCGGTGCGTCTTGTCGCTTCCCGCAATGGCTCCGGATTCTTCCATCAGAAACCCGTAGCCCGGACGCGCCGAGGACAGAATGTCATAGATGATTTTCTCTGCCCGCCTGTCAGCAGTCGAGACGAAATCACCAGGCCCCTTTAGCGACACCTGCAGGTTCTCGACCTCGCCAAAATCGCGAATCAGTGAACGACTCGCCTTGCGCGCAGCCTTGAGCATGACATTAACGATCGCCGAGCGTGCCATTTGGGCTCCTGCCGGTCCCTATTCGCCGCGGCGCACATAAGAGATATCGCTGGTATCGACGACAATTGTCTCCCCCGCCTCGATAAAGGGGGGCACCAGGACCCGAATACCGTTTTCCAACACCGCCGGCTTATAAGACGAAGACACCGTCTGTCCCTTGACCACAGGATCCGCCTCGACAATTTTCAGGGCCACCTGATCAGGCAGGGAAATCCCGATGGGCTTTCCCTCGTGCATTTCCAGGCTCACCGTCATGCCGTCTTGCAGGAAGGCCGCGCGCTCACCGACAAAGTCGTCGGCCAATTCGATCTGCTCATAGGACTGCGCATCCATGAACACCAGCATCTCTCCCTCGCGATAAAGATACTGGAAGTCTTTTTGCTCAAGACGCACGCGCTCCACCGTCTCGTCCGCGCGAAACCGCGTATTGTGTTTGGTACCGTTGATAAGGTTTTTTAGTTCCACCTGGTTAAACGCGCCGCCCTTGCCCGGCTTTACGGCCTGGGTCTTGACCGCGACCCACAGGCTGTCCCTGTGCTGCAGGACATATCCGGGGCGAATTTCATTGCCGTTTATTTTCATGTTCGTTCCTTCACCGGGGAATTTCCATCCCGCTCCAGCCTGCGTGACGGTCTTGCAACACGTATGACGCAAAGACGCTGGACGTGGATCGTTGCCAGTAACAACACCAGCAACGCTCCTGCCTGATGGGCAAGGGCCAAATCAATGGGAACCTGCCGTAGCAAGGTTATGATCCCCAAACCGGCCTGCGCCAGAAGAGCCCCGACCACTGCCAGTGCCCAAAGGCCCGTTGCGCGATCAGCAATCCTCCACGCGCGGGCGGCGTGATAAACCCCCAACATCACCAGCATATAGGCGAGGATGCGATGTGCAAACTGAACAAATATAGGGTTTTCAACAGCATTCAGCCAAAACGGCTGCAACAGGTCCAGGCCATCGGGCACAAAATGCGTACCCATTAACGGCCAGGTGTTATAACCTTGTCCCGCCTGAAGGCCGGCGACAAATCCACCAAGAACGATCTGGCCGAAAATCAATACGAGAAGAGCAATCCCCTCAACGGTAACGGCGCCCGGTGTGGGTGCGGCCTCCGGGCAAGGCGGCAAAAAGCTGCGCCCTGCCCAGATCAGTGCAATAAAAATCAGGCACGCCAGGCCCAGATGGGCCGCAAGGCGATAATGGGAAACGTCGACCCGGTCAGCCAGGCCGCTTTGTACCATGTACCAGCCCAAAAGGCCCTGTAGTCCACCCAGCACAAACAGCCCTGACAGCGCGGTGATCTGGAGCCTGTTCAGGCGCTTGCGTGCCACAAACCACAAAAACGGAAGCAGAAATGCCAGGGCAATGAAGCGACCCAGGGTTCTGTGGCTCCACTCCCACCAATAGATGACCTTAAACGCGGCCAGGGTCATGCCGGCGTTGACCTCCTGGTACTCGCGGGTCTGTTTATAGAGCGCGAAAACATGTTCCCAATCGGCCTGGGTGAGGGGCGGAATGATGCCGAGAACGGGTCGCCATTCGGTGATCGACAGGCCCGAATCCGTCAGTCGGGTGGCCCCACCCACCATGACCATAACAAACACAAGGGCCGCCACACTATAAAGCCACAGTGTGATCGCACGGGTGCTTGCACCGCCCGCATCGGCGGCGTTTGTATCGCCAGCCGGGCCGCCGAACGGCAAGTTTGGTGTAAGATCAGTCATTGCGGTGGATAGTACCAGCGGTATGGGCTTTATGTACACGCCAGCTTGAGCGTGTCAGGTCTGAAGTCAAGGGTATTGCGGCCATTGCCACCAGCAAGGCCATATCCGGTCATTCATCTGATCATTGCTTTTTTTTCGATTTATCCTGCGCTGTCAAGGGTTTAAACCGCTGAAGGCGGCGCGTGAGCAGCCCTTGACAGCGCAGGATAAATCGAACACCTCTAATGATCAGACGAATGGCCACTTGCACCCGATGCATTTACCAGGGACAACCTAATTGAAAGCTCATATCTGGTGCACGGCCTTGATAACACGCCTCTTTGACGCTAATCCAGGAGTCATAATTGGGGGCCCTTGGTATCATCTGTGTTTGTAAAAATCTTAACCCAATGACACCCTCCAGGCCAACTGAATATCAGCACGCTCCAAACGCCCAATTCAGGTGGTGCGGTCCTCGTTCAGGGCGTCCCTGCATTGGGCATTGCGCACGCTGTTTATGATGGACGCCTGCTGACTTGGCGTGGGCACAAACGCACGTAAAACCGCAAAACCGCGATGATCCTCGGCCTTGATGAGAATGCGCGACGTTTCCTCGCGCTTTTCAAGGGAGCTTTCAATAATTGCGTGCAGGGGCGCGGTGGCAACGGTAATGTCCAGATTTGACTGCATGGCGGAACGGTTATTGATACTGTAGATGTTGCGCCCTGTTGGGGTGTAGATGGACACGGACCAGAAGCGGCTTGCGGCGCTGGCGCGAATGCGTACCGGCCCGCCATCCAGGTCAAACCGGCAAACCGCATATATCATGGTTGGATCGACGAAGCGAAGGGGAAGTTTGGAGGCCTGATGCGATGCGAGGATGTTGAACCGTTCGTCAGGACCGTAAGTTCCCATTTTTTCCCATGTTGTGTCCGCTGCGAACCGCGGCAGCGCGAGAATGATGCCAAGGTGCACCACAGCGGCGAAAAAGAACACACAGAGACCCGTCAGGAACAATTCCATCCACCGCATGCGTGGTGTTGCAAGAGTTTTCATAAGCAATCGCCGCGTCTAAGGGAGGGCAGGCGTCTTGGCCCCAGGCTCAGCCCGCTTACCAGAGGCGTGTCATAAAGGCTTATTACGAGCACAAAGGGCGCGCCTGTGCGCACGGGCAGCCAGTTCCAGGGACGCGCGCGGGCGCTGGCTTCAATGGTGTACGATCCGTCCTCGCGTCGCACTACCGTTTGGCTGGAGAGAGCCTTAACCGCGGATCCCACGGTGATGGGCTCAAACGTCTGGGTATAGGCCGCGAGTGTCCACAGCCGCGCCGCCGCCGAGCGCCCCTCGATCCTGTACGTACAGTCACCGCGAAGCGGCTTCCCTTGATCATCTTCTCTGGCAAGAAAAACGAGCCCCTCGCCGGTGCCGAGCGCCATGGTGCCATCGCGCGCCAGAAAGGCCCGCGTGTAAGGATCGGCATCCTCGCTTCCCGCCCGCGGCCAGGCCTCCCAGGGGCCGTCCCGCATGGTATCAAAGGGCGCCGATCGGTTGAGTATCATCACGCTGGCGCCGGTCCCGAGCACCGCCGCAAGGGTCATGATGCATAAAATGAGCAGCAAAAAGCGCATGCTTTATACCAAGGGTCTTTGACAATGACTCATGGATTAGCGTCAATCAAGTATGTTATCAAGGCAGTACACCAGCCGGCGTGTCTATAAAGCCCATACCGCTGGCATATACCAAGGGTCCTTAACAATGACTCATGGCTTAGCGTCGAAGAGGTGTGTTATCAAGGCAGTACACCAGCCGGCGTGTCTATAAAGCCCATACCGCTGGTATTAGTTTAGCTGTATCGGTTTTGTCGAGCCGGTAATGATGGGGCTGTTCACCCGCCTTGACTTCAACATAAGGGGGGTTACGCGGCGGGCCTTCAAATGGGTGGTGTTCGCCGACTTTTGCGTCAACGTCGACAGAACCTTGTGCATGTCGCTGTGGATGTCATCAAGCGCGAGCGCACTATTGTGGCCGAGGATCTGAAGGGGCTTGACCGTAACTGGCGTGTCATCAAGCACCAGGACTTGCGCACCAGGGGCAGCGTCCGGCGAGACGGGCTTGGGCTTAAGGCCGGGCACGAGCTTGAGTTCGAGGTTACGGTGTGCATTTTGCATAAAGTGTTGCCAGGTCATCGCCGGCAGCCGTCCGCCGGTCAGGCGCCTTGTCGGGGTAAAGTCGTCATTGCCAAACCAGACGGCGGTGACCAGATTGCCGGTAAAGCCCACGAACCAGGCATCGCGATGGGATTGGGTTGTGCCTGTTTTGCCCGCGGCGGCGATGCCATTGAGGCGGGCCCGGCGGCCGGTTCCGGCCTCGACAACATTTTGCAAAAGCCGGTTCATGGTTTCGACTTTCCCGCGCGCGAACAACTGTTTGGGTTGTGCAGCGTTTTCGCTGCGCCGGTAGACAATATCCCCGCTCATATTGCGCAGATGGGTGATGGCATAAGGCATGATGCGCTGCCCGCCGCTGGCAAACACCGAATACACGGTGGCCATATCAATGACGCTCGCTTCCGAGGTGCCCAGGGGCATTGACGGGTTCACCCTTATGGGGCTGGTAATCCCCATGTTCTTGGCATTTTGTGCCACTTTGCCGCGCCCCAGCTGCTGCGCCAGTTTAATCGGAATGATGTTGATGGAGCGGGTCAGCGCGGTATGCAGGCGAACACGTCCGCGATAGCGGCGATCGTAATTCTTTGGCTGCCAGTTGCCGTAACGCACCGGGCTGTCGTTGAGTACCGTGTCAGGGGTCAGACCGGCATCAATAGCGGTCATGTAGACAATGGGCTTAAAGGAAGACCCGGGCTGGCGCAGGGCGTCTGTTGCGCGGTTGAACTGACTGGCACCGTAGTCGCGCCCGCCCACCATGGCCCGCACAGCCCCATCCGCTTCCATGGCAACGAGGGCGGCCTGGTAGACCTGGTATTCATCACCATACTGGCGCAGGTGCGCCTCAACTGAATATTCGGCCAGATTTTGCAAGTTCGAATCGAAAGTGGTGTAGGCCAGCAGGGTTCTGTCCATACTATGCTGTCCTGCCAGGGCCTTGATCTGTTCGAAGGCCCAGTCAAGAAAGTAGTTCGGCGAGTCCGCTTCAAGGCGGTCGACGACCGATGCGGGGTTGTTTTTGGCCGGCATGATCTCCCCGGAGTTCATAAAGCCGGCCTCGACGAGGTTGTCCAGGACTTCGTTTGCCCGCGCCCTGGCGCGCGCCAGGTCTACATGCGGCGCGTAATGTGTGGGCGCCTTGAACAGCCCCACCAACATGGCCGCTTCGGGCAAACTGATTTCACGACTGGTCTTGCCAAAATAAAAGTTTGCCGCCGCCTCAACCCCAAATGCGCCGCCGCCCATGTAAGTGCGATCCAGATAGAGCTTGAGAATTTCCTCCTTGCTCAGGTTAATCTCCAGCCACAGGGCAAGAAACGCTTCTTCAATTTTTCTCTCCAGGGTCCGCTCGCTTGACAGGAAGAGGTTCTTGGCCAGTTGCTGGGTGATGGTGCTGCCCCCTTCCACGACGGCGTTTTGGCGCAAGTTGGTCAACATGGCCCGCGCCGTACCGATAAAATCAATGCCGAAATGGCTGAAAAATCGCCGGTCTTCGGTGGCCAAAGCCGCCTTGATCAGGTAGTCGGGCATGTCATGCAGAGGCACAGCGTCGTCATGCAGGACACCTCGCTTTCCAATCTCGCGGCCTTGGCGGTCAAGAAAAGTGACAGAAAAATCATCGCGCGTGAGCCAGTCTGTTTGCGTGGCGCGAAGGGCCGGCTGCGCCAGCGCCATAATGAGCAGAAGTCCCAAGGTGGCAAGGTTCAGACCGTCCGAGACAATCTCAAGTCCCAGACGGCGCAGACCGCGCAAACGAAACCGGGCCATAAAGTCGGAAAGCGAGGCCCACGACCATTTAAGGCCCGCAATCAACCGATACGCGGACGAATCGAGCCAGGCATCAATTTCCAATGGCCTGAGCAAAGGGACGTTGCCGGATGGGGTGCCGGACTTTGCCTTGGCGGCCTTGCGCCGTGCGGCACGGGCGCGCCATGATGATGGCCACCAAAATCGCCATACCGACGCCCTTTCGACTTCAAAGTGAGACTTGTCATCCGTGGCCGTAGCAGATTTGTCGATTTGGTTGGAGCCAGCCTCGGGCCCGGTCCCTTTTTTGCCTTTCTCCCCTTTTCCCTTTTCCGTCGTCATCGCATCCCACACGTAAAGCGTTTAACAGTGCGCCATCTCTCGTATTATGTCTAGCATGTTAATCATTTGTTTACGAAAACAAAATTGTTTGCAATGGGAATGGTGGCGCATGGTAAATGGAACCCGGGCTTATACCAGCGGTATGGGCTTTATGGACACGCCGACTGGTGTCCTGCCTTGATAACACACCTCTTCGACGCTAAGCCATGAGTCATTGCTAAGGGCCCTTGGTATTAAAGGTAGTGTAATGGGCATTATAGCAAAATGCGTTTAATGGGATTAATGGACATTCCCGTATTTTCCTCGCATTTTGCTATGGATTTAGAGGGTGATCAGCTTTATGGGTTTCGCTTATGCCCCGTCAGAATGGTTCTATTAAAACCTGATACACTCTAGGTAGCAAAGCATGGTGGACAAGCCGCGAAAACGACCCTTCTGGGAGGAAAAAAGCCTCGCGCAGATGACCCACGATGAGTGGGAAGCGCTATGCGACGGGTGCGGGAAGTGTTGCTTGGTGAAGCTGGAGGACGTCGATGCGGGGGTTTATTACAACACGCGGGTTGCCTGCCGCCTGTTTGACAAAACAACCCGTCGCTGCTCCGATTACCCAAACCGGGCGCGCCGTGTTGCCGATTGTCTGACCCTGACCCTTGATAATGTTCAGGACATCCCCTGGCTGCCCAAAACCTGCGCCTATCGCCTTTTGGCGCAAGGAAAACCCCTTTATGCGTGGCATCCGTTGATTTCGGGCGACTGCGAGAGTATTGTCGACGCTGGCATTGCGGTCGCAGGCACTTTGTTGAGCGAAGACGACGTAGATGATGACGATGATCTTCTCGATTACATGATCGACGGCCCTGATTGAGGTCGCAGGACTTTAAGCTTAGGAAAAAAATCATAAAATAGGAAAAAAATCTTGACAGCGCACCGCTGTTCGTGTATGGTTGCGCTATAGTCGGGAAATTGCGCGAGGCCCCTGGATTATACCAGCGGTATGGGCTTTATAGACACGCCGACCGGTGTACTGCCTTGATAACATACCTCTTTGACACTAATCCATGAGTCATTGTTAAGGACCCTTGGTATTATGGGTGCTGTTGGGGTCTTGTGCCAGGCAATTCTATTACATCGGCGGTATGGGCTTTTCGTACACGCTGACTTGTGGGCGTATTTATTGGCGGGCAGGTGATGCCGGCTAATAAATACGCCCATTTGTTTTGAAAGTTTTTTATGACCCCTGTTGTTGATTGGGCGAAGCTTCGTGCTGCCTATGAGGAGGGGAATGCCGATATTGAAACCCTATGCAAACGGTTTGCTGTCAGTCAGACAGAATTTGATAAACGGCGCGAGGACGAAGGCTGGTCCCGCCCCCATCAAGAGCTGACCATGGACCGCGAAGGGGCTGCCGGACGTGTGACGGGAGCCGAGCGCCTTCAGATGGTCGAAGCCCTGTTTCGCAGTTGCGCGATCCACGCCGATGAGATCGAAAAGCGCCTGAGCGATATGCAGGCGCTGGGGCAGGTGGCTGACGAGAAAGACACGCGCATCCTTGCCTCTCTCATACGTTCGGTGGAAAAGATTCTGGAGCTTGATGCACGCACCAAAGCCATCGACAAAGAGGCCGCGGAGCACGCAGACCCGGGATATGCCGCACGAACCGAGCAACTGCGCAAAGCGCTTTATGAGCGCCTTACGCGCCTCAATCAAAAAGGGGACGACGGCTGAATTTCTGGCCTCACTCTCGCCTGGCGAGGCGGAGCATTTTTTTGCCGATTGGCTTATCTGGGCGCGCCCCGACCAGCTACCGCCTGATCGCGACGCAGACTGGACCACGTGGCTGCTGCTGGGCGGACGTGGAGCCGGCAAAACCCGCGCCGGTGCGGAGTGGGTACGTGGACTGGTTTACGGCCAGGACCCTTTCACCGCTCAGCCTGTTGGCCGTATTGCCCTCGTTGGAGAGGATTATCACGCCGCCGCGGAAGTGATGGTGGGGGGAGTGAGTGGGCTCTTGAGCATTCATGCCTCGCAACCCGCGCACGAGCGGCCCCGTTGGATCTTATCACGCCGATGTCTCGAATGGCCCAATGGCGCGGTGGCGCAGGTGTTTTCGTCGCAAGACCCCGAAGCCTTGCGCGGCCCGCAGTTCGAGGCCGCCTGGTGCGATGAAATTGGCAAATGGCAATACGCAGAGGAAACCTGGGATATGCTCCAGTTTGGACTTCGCTTGGGTGCGTGCCCGCGGCAAGCGGCAACAACCACCCCAAGGCCCACATCACTGATTAAGCGTTTGCTTGGCGATGCCCGCACGGTTGTCGCCCGTTCCACAACGCGCGACAATGCCCACAATCTGGCGCCGGGCTTTATTGACACGGTGGTCGCGCGCTATGGGGGCACGCGCCTGGGACGCCAGGAACTGGAAGGAGAGCTGCTTGAGGATCACGAGGGCGCGCTCTGGCGACGCGCGCAGCTTGAGGCGCTACGGGTTGAAGAAACGCCGGCCCTGAAACGTCTCGTCGTTGCCATTGATCCGCCCGCCGGTGGAGGAAAGCAAAGCGACCTGTGTGGTCTGGTGGTTGCCGCCCGGGGCATTGACGACAAGGCCTATGTGCTGGAAGACGCCAGTTTTGACGCCGCCCACCCAAAAGCCTGGGCCCAGCGCGCCGTGCAACTCTATCACCACTACAAGGCCGACGCCCTGCTTGCGGAGATCAATCAGGGAGGCGACATGGTGCGCACGGTCATTCATGGTGTGGATGCGGCGGTGCCGGTCAAGCCGGTGCGGGCAACCCGTGGCAAGTGGCTGCGCGCCGAACCCGTTGCGCTCCTGTATGAGCAGGAGCGGGTTTACCATATGGGCCCGTTTGTGGATCTGGAAGACGAGATGTGTGCGTTCACCGTTCAAGGCACAGCCGACGGTCACAGTCCGGACCGGCTTGATGCCCTGGTATGGGCGATCAGCGAGTTGATGTTGACATCAAGACGCTTTCCCCGACTGCGAACGCTATAGAGCGTATCAGGTTTTAATAGAACCATTCTGACGGAGCGATTTTGCGACAAGATGGGCCTTAAGTCTCGCAGGATATAGTGGGGCTATTTGCAAGAGGCTTAAGGTCCATATTGGTGCAAAAGCGCCCGTCCCGTCGGGTTTCCGATTGGCGCAACGCCCACGCCCAAGCCGCTCTTGAGAGATGGGTCGCCATCGCTCTTCGATCGCCTTGAGCTTGGGAATCGCCTGGCCAATCGAGAAACAGAATTGATTCTATTAAGACCTGATACGCTCTAGGTCAGGAGACTGCCTGTGTTTCGTTGGCTATCTACCAAAATGACAAGCCCTGTACGCACGCTGGAGAAAAAGGCGAGCCGCACGGGGGCGCTGGTGGCGTTGCATCACCAGGGTCGCGCGGTCTGGACGCCGCGTGATTATGCGGCGCTGGCCTATGAAGGGTACCAGAAGAACCCTATCGTCTTTCGTGCCGTGCGCATGATCGCCGAGGCCGCCGCGTCGGTTCCCTGGGTTCTCTATGAGGGCTCGCGCGAGCGCGATGCGCATCCACTGCTTCGGCTTCTCACGCACCCGAACCAGCATCAGACCGGCACCACATTTCTGCAGGCGATCTACGGGCATTTGCTGGTGTCCGGCAATGCCTATGTGGAGGCGGTGATACTGGACGATAAGGTGCGCGAGTTACATGCGCTGCGCCCGGACCGCATGAAGGTGGTGCCCGGCCCTAACGGTTGGCCCGAAGCTTACGAATATCGCGTTGCAGGTCGGACTGTGCGTTTTGACATCACCATCGGCGAAAGGGTCTCGCCGGTCATGCATATAAAATTGTTCAACCCTCTCAATGACCATTACGGTTTCTCTCCTCTTGAGGCGGCGCAAACAAGTCTTGACGTTCACAACGCCGCGTCGGCGTGGAACAAGGCCCTTCTTGACAATTCCGCGCGGCCTTCGGGGGCGCTTGTTTACAAGACCGATGAGGGCGGGAATTTAAGCGACGAACAGTTTAAGCGTCTCAAACAGCAACTGGAAGACACGTACCAGAGCTTTCGCAATGCCGGGCGGCCGATGTTACTGGAAGGCGGCCTTGACTGGAAAAGCATGGCCCTTAGCCCCCGTGACATGGACTTCATGGACGCCAAACATGGGGCCGCCCGTGACATTGCCCTTGCCTTTGGTGTGCCACCGATGCTGCTCGGTATTCCCGGCGACAACACTTACGCCAACTACCGGGAGGCCAACCGGGCGTTCTGGCTGCAAACGATTTTGCCGCTGGTCAAGCGCACAGGAGAGGCGCTGTCGGCCTGGCTGGCAGGGGATGCGCTACCGCCGTTGCGTCTGGGCTACGACACGGACGCGCTTGATGCGCTTAGTGCTGATCGCGAAAACCTGTGGTCACGTGTTGGCGCCGCTGATTTTCTCACTGTCAATGAAAAGCGTACCGCTCTTGGTTATGGCGACATTGAGGGCGGAGACGCGCCGCCGGATGCTGTTGCCAGAAGACGGGACACCAATCGCGAGGTGGGGGAGCCGTAAAAATGGAAGATATAAGCATGATTGAAGAAGCCTCGCGCGTGTTCGGCGAGCGCGGTGATCTGGCGCATCTGGCCCTTTTTCTCTGGGCCAGCAGCGCCAGTGTATTGCTAATCTGGGCGCTCAAGGAACTGGTGGCCTCCAACAAGCGCTTTAACGCCTTTGTCAAGGAGATCGCCCGTTTTAACCGGACGCTCTCGGGAGACAAGTCGTGAAACGATACATAAGACGGGTGGTCGCACGGCTGCTCCATCTGACCCCTAAGGAGCCGATATTGGACTACCGGATCGTGTTTTCCGAGTTTCGCCTGGCGTTGCGCGAACGCGTCCTTGACGCATCACAAAGCGCACCGCGATATCAGGAGAACAGCCATGCCTATTTCCTCTGATAGAGAGCGCGCGATCGCGCATCCCGATGAGGTTGGATTTACCCCCTTTGATTGCAAGAGCGTCGATGCGCAGGGGACGTTCTTTGGCTATGCGTCCCTGTTCGGTCAGGCCGATCTGAGCAACGATGTGGTGATGAGGGGGGCCTTTCGCAAAAGTCTGTGCGAGCGTGGCGCGGCGGGTATCAAGCTTTTGTTTCAACATGACCCTTGCGAGCCCATCGGGGTGTGGGAGGAGTTGCGCGAGGACGTAAAAGGCCTGTTTGCGCGCGGGCGACTGATGCAGGAAGTGGCCAGAGCCCGCGAGGTTCTAAGCTTGATGCGGGCCGGGGCTCTTGATGGACTGTCCATCGGCTTTCGCACCCGCAAAGGACATACAGAGCCCAAATCGGGGGTGCGCAAACTCTTTGATATCGACCTGTGGGAAATTTCCGTGGTGACTTTTCCCATGCATCCCAGGGCACGGGTGGCGAACGTCAAGCGGGCACCCGGAACGCCCCTACCGAGCGTGATGGCGTTTGAGCGTTGGCTGGTCGAAGATGTAGGCCTCACTCGCCCCGAGGCAAAGGTGGTCATCCATTCCGGTTACCGATCTTTGGCCGATGTGCAAGGTAGCGTCGCGGGCACAGGCGGCGAGGCACAGCTTGTCGCCGCCATTCGCCGGGCAACAAAGTGCATAACACGCTCTAAGCCCGGCCTAAGCCAATCTTTTCAATTCACGACAAATGAAGGACAGCAATGAACCACAAGAATTCTCAGACCCAGGCAACGCAAGCAGCAACCAATACGTCCATGGGACATTTCGGCGTCGATGTGGCGGAGGCCTTTGACGATTTTATGCAGGCCTTTGAGGCTTTTAAGTCAGCCAACGACGCGCGTTTAAAGCAGATCGAACGTCGCGTCAGTGCCGACCCGCTTACCACCGACAAGGTCGAGCGGATCAACGAGGCCCTTGATGAGCAAAAACGGTTGTTGGACGCCCTGACCCTGAAAGCACGGCGGCCGGGCCTGGGCATTGGCGAGCGACGACAAAGTGCTCTTGCGCTTGAGCACAAGATCGCCTTTAACGATTACATACGCCGTGGCGACGAGCAGGGGATACATGCCTTTGAGAAAAAAGCGAAGGTGGCTTCCGTCGGAACTAATACCCAGGGAGGTTATCTGGTTCCCGATGAGTTGTCCCACGAGATCAGCCGCCGTATGGCCACGATCTCCCCTCTGCGCGCCATCGCGAGCGTACAGCAGGTCTCAGGCTCGGTTTTCAAAAAAACCTTTACGGAAAAAGGCCCGCACGTGGGTTGGGTGGCGGAGACCGACGCGCGTCCGGAAACGGACGCGCCGGCATTAAACGAGGTCTCCTACCCCACCAGAGAGCTTTACGCCATGCCGGCGGCAACCGCGACACTGCTTGATGATGCGGCGGTCAATGTCGAGGAATGGATTGCGGAAGAAGTGGAGATGGCTTTTGCCGAGCAGGAAAGCATCGCCTTTATTAACGGCACCGGCACCACGAAACCAAGCGGGCTTTTGTCAGCGCCGAAGGTCGCCCAGGCAAGTTGGGCCTGGGGAAGCCTGGGATTTCTAAGTACCGGATCGGCGAACGGATTTGGCACTTCCGCCGACGTGCTTGTCGATCTCGTCTACAGCCTTAAAGCGGGATACCGCCAGAACGCCCACTGGCTTATGAGCCGCGAGACGCAAGGAGAGGTTCGCAAAATCAAGGACAGCCAGGGATACTACATCTGGCAGCCGGCGGCGACCGCGGACGGCACGCCAACGCTGATGAATTTTCCCATCGCTGAGGCCGAACACATGCCTGCCATCGCCAACGACTCGTATTCCATTGCCTTTGGTGACTTTCGCCGCGGCTATCTGATCGTTGATCGCCTTGGCGTGCGGGTTCTGCGCGATCCCTATTCCAAGAAGCCCTATGTGCTTTTTTACACAAGCAAACGGGTTGGCGGCGGCGTGGCCGACTATGACGCCATCAAGCTGCTCAAGTTCGGCACCTGACACGCTCTATTGACGGGCATCATCTACCTACCCGCTCCCTGATGCGCGTTGCAAGACCCTGTAAGGGCCTTGCAAAACGCGTCCTCACATCATGGCCACAGTAAAGACTTCTATATAGCAAAATGCGTTTAATTGGAATCATGGGCTTTCCCGTATTTCTCTCGCATTTTGCTATAGATTTCAGGGCGATCAGCTTTATGCGTTTAGCTGTACCGCTCACAAAATGGGTACACCTAAACGCATGCTGATCTAGCATCCGATTTGTGAAGGTGGAATGCATCATGACGGCAATTCTTATTAACGGGCCGGCGATTGAACCGGTTTCAATGGAGGAAGCCAAGGCACATTTGCGCGTTGAAAACACCGCTGATGACCTGCTGATTTCGACATTGATCACCACCGCAAGGGTCCACGTGGAGACGACAACCCGGCGTCAGTTGATCGCACAGGAATGGCGTGTGGTTTATGACGGGTTGCCAGCCGACGGGACACTGAACCTTGGTGTTGCGCCGGTGACCGAGATCAAGTCGGTTTTTGTTTACAATGCGCAGAACACGCCGTACCAGGTGCCGTCATCACACTATCGGGCTGATATTATTCTGGCACCGGGACATCTGCACATCAAAGGGCTGGGGCCCGGGGGCCCTGACAACGTGAGCGGCATTACAGTGGACCTGACCGCCGGCTACGGTCCAAACCCGGAAAATGTTCCGCCTCCTTTGCGTCAGGCCGTGTTGCAGCTTGTGGCCCATTGGTATGAACATCGCGAAGCAGTGCCCCTGGGCATGTCGGCAATAGCAGAGCCGGGAGCTTTTGCCGCACTGGTGGAGCCTTACAAGGTGTTGAGCCTGTGATGGCCTTTAAAAACCCGAAGATCGGGGCGCTTCGGCACCGTGTCGAGATTCACAGGCCGCGAGAAACACCGGACGGGGGCGGGGGATGTGTCGTGGTTTGGGAGAAAAGCGCCGGCTATTGGGCGGCCATTGAAACGGCGAGCGCTGGTGAAGAGCCCGTTGCCGCGGGCTTGCGCGAAGTGATCACCCACAGGATAACCTTTCGTGCAGGCGTCGCGGCGCCCCTGGGAGCCCGTATTGTGTTTCAAAACCGTACTTTTCGTATCAAGGCGCGATATGAGCCGAACGAGGCGGGACGCTGGCTCGTTTGTCTTTGTAGCGAGGAACTGACATGAAACTGTTGGCGAACACCCGTCGCGGCTTAACCCAAGCCAGGCTTTTAAACGCGATCCTTGTGGCCGCATCACGTAGTGCGGGTTGGGCAGAGCGCGCGCGCGAGGCGCGCCTGGCGGCAGAAGACCAAGCGGAAATGGCCCGGCTCGCCGAGCCTTTTATGGACGATAATCCCCGCGCCAACAACAATGACAATACCAGGCGCAACATCAACGGCAGGGAACCCCTGTGAGCGCGGCCTGGTCCTTGCAAATGGCAATCTACAAAACCCTGGCGGAAAATAGTGAGATCACCACCCGTCTCGGTGCCGCGAGGGTTTACGACCGGGTTCCACGCAATGCGACCTTTCCCTACATCACGTTCGGGCGCACCCGCGTGTTGGATTGGAGCACCAGTACCGAGCAAGGCGAGGAGCACACCTTAAGCCTGCACGTGTGGTCACGGGAAAAAGGCCGTCAATTTGTTCTCAAGACCATGGATGCCATTGTCCGTGCCCTTGATCATGCGCCCTTGAATGTTATGGACCATCACGTGATCAGTTTTCAGCACGAGCGCAGTGAGGCGGTGCTGGAGGCCGACCGGCGAACCCACCATGGCATGATGCGCTTTCGCGTGATCACCGAGCCCAAAGTGGAAAACTCGAAATCTGATGTGCAGACATGAACAACACCGAACCTTGCTGTTTGATGTTTGAACGGAGAAAGCTATGACCGCGCAAAAGGGAAAGGACCTGTTGCTGAAACTCAAGCCAAAGGGAGACAATATCTTCATTACTGTCGCCGGGATGCGCTCGCGCACCTTGGCGTTCAACAGCGAGCCGGTTGACGTCACGGATTCTCAATCCTCTGGCCGATGGCGCGAGTTGCTGGCGGGGGCGGGGGTCAAGCGCGCGAGTCTGGCCGGGTCAGGCATATTCAAGGATGCCCCGTCGGATGAAAAGGTGCGCCTCCTGTTTTTTGACGGAGAGATTCAGGATTGGCAGGTGATTATCCCCGATTTTGGCACTATCGAGGGCAAATTTCAGGTGGTTTCTCTTGAATATGCCGGCGAGCACAATCGCGAGATCACCTACGACATTTCGCTCGAATCGGCGGGAGTCCTGACCTTTAAGAAAGAATAAAGCGCTCGCCACCTGCCAGCAAATAGAGACACCCGGGCAGGCCATTTTTTTAACAGCTGGAACAAGGAGGAGAATTTGGCAAACCCCTATCGAGGAGAAGTCGACGCTGAGTTCGATGGCAAACCGTACACGCTGTGCCTGACACTGGGCGCGTTGGCGGAATTGGAGGCCGCCTTTGCCGTCGACAATCTGTTGGCCCTTACAGAGCGATTTGAATCGGGAAACCTGACCGCAAACGATCTCATCCGCATCATTGGCGCGGGCCTGCGCGGGGGAGGGCACAAGATTAGCGATGCCGACGTCGCGATGATGCACACGGCGGGCGGCGCCGCGGGTTTCGCAAGCGTCGCGGCCGCGCTGCTGCGCGCGACATTCGGCATGCACGTGCCCTCACCAACAACCCGTGCTGAGGAAGAATGACATCAGCAGGCCATAACCGCGCCCGCGCCCCATCCGGCGCGCCCTCACAGCCTCTTGACTGGCAGTGGCTCATGCAATTCGGCTTTGGTGTCCTGAAGCTTTCAGCCGAAGAGTTCTGGTCCCTAACGCCGCGCGAGCTGGCCGCCGCTCTGGCTGTCTACGCCGAGCCTCCTGGGCAGTCTCTGCAACGCAAGGACCTGGACGCGCTTATGTGCGCATACCCCGACCGTCCGATAGCAAGGAAACCGAGTACGAGTGTTGCACCGGCCTCGTTTCTTCGATCCTGAAGTCAAAGAGGCGTTCAGGATCCAAGCAAAAGAATGCGACAGACGACCATGGGATGGCACAAAAGCGCTTTGGACATGAACCTAAAACCTGGATGTAAGCCTACACGTCGCTGTTGCCTTCGAGGGTGTCGATAACCTCAAGAAAAACCATGGCCAGCAGGTAAGAAATCATCTGAAGGTTTTTCTTGCGCGCCAAGACCTGGAGCTCTCCACTGGTCTTGGCAATGTGGCGCAAAATGTCTCGTGAACTCATTGATTTGACGTTTATGGGGGTTACCTTTGATCCGTCAAATAAGTGCAGGTTGTTGGGTTCAACTGTAAGACTTTGGTCACTCATGGGCTCAGCTCTCCTACTACGCACAATTAATAGGTCACCAGAGATAAAAGTTACCGAAAATGGCCTCTGATAACGGGGGAAAGTCGGAAGCCGCGAACGGACCACTATCAATGCACTTCGAGTATTTTCTTGTATGAGTTACCCCCTTTCACTCGCCATACTCTCCGGGACAATCGAGGAGTTTTTGATAATGGTCGACACTCCCCCATCGCGGAGATTCCACGCTCCCACGGGTTACTCATGGTTTAACCCGCGTCACAACTTTAGCCTGAAAATCCTTAATGTGCAAATGATTTAACAACTATTTGCAAGTTCGTTTCAAAAGGATACAACCAATGACAGACCACAATGCCGAGATAATCGTTGATATCAAGGCCGATACCAGGGAACTAAAAAAAGAAATCAGTGACATGGAAAAGATGTCACAGGAATTTGGAAAAACCATTTTAGGGGCGTTCAAGGGCGCTATTCAGGAGGGAAAAAGGTTCTCGGATGTGCTGCGCGGTCTGGCTCTTGATTTTTCCGGAAAACTGTTTGATGTCGCCATGAAGCCCCTTCAAGGATTAGTGGGAACGGGGCTCAATCACGTGCTTAAGGGCCTGCTTCCGTTTGCCAAGGGCGGCGTGATTGCGCAGTCGGGTGTTGTGCCCTTTGCCGCCGGCGGCGTGATCGCAACGCCGACTTATTTTCCTCTGTCCGGTGGACGCCTGGGGGTGATGGGGGAGGCCGGCGCCGAGGCGATCATGCCGCTTGCGCGCGGGTCCGATGGACGCCTTGGGGTTCGTGCGAGCGGTGCCGCGCGAGGGCCTGCAAGCGTTAGCGTGGTGGTTAACACCCCCGATATCGAAAGCTTTTCGCGTTCCGAGGCCGAGATTACGGCGATGATGGCGCGGGTTCTGCGCAGAGGCCGACGGGGTTTGTGACACAGGTTTCTGCGTTTCACGAGGTGCGGTTTCCTCTCGATATTGCCCTGGGCTCGACCGGAGGGCCTGAGCGGCGCACGGATATCGTGCGCCTGGCCTCCGGCTATGAGGAAAGAAACGCCCGCTGGGCGGACTCGCGCCGGCGTTATAATGCGGGCTACGGGGTCAAGTCCCTTGCGGATCTTGATACTGTTCTGCATTTTTTTGAAGAGCGGCGGGGGCGCCTCTATGGGTTTCGCTGGCGCGATAGGGCGGACCACAAATCCTGCGCACCCGATGCCCGCCCAGGGGCTTTTGATCAAGTGATCGGCACCGGAGACGCAAGCACAAAGGTTTTTGCCCTGCGCAAAACCTATGGCGGCCCCCACGCCCCCTACGCCCGGATCATCACCAAGCCGGTGGCGGGAACCGTCATGGTTGCGGTCAACAACACGGTCCTGAACGCGCGCCAATACAGCTGTGATGCGGCGACGGGACTTGTCACATTTATCACATCGGCCATTCCGAACATTGGCGCGCGGATCACCGCAGGGTTCGCGTTCGATGTGCCGGTGCGCTTTGACACGGATCGCATTGAGGTCAATTTGGCGGCTTTTGAGGCGGGGGATATTCCCGCCATTCCGCTTGTGGAGATCCGGGTTTAGATCAGCTTGGTGTTAACTTTACCCATTTTGCTATAGACAATGAAGAGGGTTCCTGCTGAGCTTTTGGCGCATTTGCAAACGGGCGCAACAACCCTGTGCTATTGCTGGAAGATCACCCGCAACGACGGTCGGGTTCTGGGTTTTACCGATCATGATCGGGCTGTTGAATTCGGCGCGCTGACTTTTGAGGCGTCTTCCGGCTTTGCCGCCAGCGCTATAACCCAGGAACTGGGTTTCAAGGTCTCAACCAGCGACATCGCCGGGGCCCTGCAGTCGCAAGCCTTGAAAGAAGACGATCTGGTCAACGGGCTTTACGATAACGCCGCCATAGAACTATGGCTCGTCAATTGGACAAGTCCGGCACAGCGCCTGTTGCTGCGCCGCGGCAGTATTGGCGAAATCAAGCGCGAGGACCACGCCTTTAAAGCCGAAATGCGCGGCCTGATGCACGAACTCGACCAAGAGCAGGGCCGATTGTTCCAACACGGATGCGATGCCGATCTTGGTGATCGCCGGTGCCGGTTTAATCTCAATGATCACCAGTACAAGGCCACAGGCACGGTTATTGAGGCAAGCGACCGGGCTTCGTTCACAGCCGAGGGCCTTGACGCCTTTGCCTCCGACTGGTTCACGCAAGGGCTGGTGACCTGGATAAGCGGAGACAACAGGAATGCCTCCGTGGAGGTCAAGTTCCACCACCGGCGTCCGCCTACCTATATTGATCTTTGGCAACCCATGGGGGCGACCTTGCGGCGTGGGGATCGGTTTACGATCACCGCGGGTTGCGACAAGACATTTGCGACGTGTAAGAACAAATTTCGCAACGCTGCGAATTTTCGCGGCTTTCCCCATATCCCAGGCAATGACTTCGCCCTGTCTGTGGGCAAAGCAGGGCGCTAAAACGTGAACCTGTCTTTTGCACCGCCCACGCGGGCCCGTATCGTTGCCGAGGCGCGTTCATGGATCGGCACACCCTATTGCCATCAGGCCTCGCGCAAACACGTGGGTTGTGACTGTCTGGGACTGGTGCGCGGCGTCTGGCGGGCCTTCTACGGCCCTGAGCCGGAGGCAGTCCCACCCTATTCCTCCGATTGGGCTGAACGCGGCAAACGCGAGACATTGGCGGCGGCCGGAGGGCGGCACCTGGTTCCCATTGGTCGGGAAGATTTTCGTCCCGGTGACGTGATCCTGTTTCGCTGGCAGGCCCATGTGCCGGCCAAACATGCCGGAATTGTCAGCGGCGCCCAGTCCTTTGTTCATGCCTATGAGCGCATTGCGGTTACCGAGAGTGCGCTGTCCCCGTGGTGGTGTCGGCGCATTGCCTATGCCTTTTGTTTCCCGGGAGTCGAGTAATTGGCGACACTTCTATTGACCACGGTAGGCGGTTTTGCCGGCGCCGCCCTTGGGGGACCGCTGGCCATAACCCTTGGCAAGGCGGCGGGTGCGCTTGCGGGCTACGCCCTTGACCAGGCCCTATTCGGCAAAACCCAAAGTCATCACAGCCAGGGACACCGCCTGGAGAGCCTTCAGGTGCAAACGTCCACAGAAGGGGCCGCGATCCCGAGGGTCTATGGCAGCGTCCGCATTGCCGGCCAGATCATTTGGGCCAGCGCTTTTGAAGAAGTGGCAACAACGCAAACCCAGACCGGTGGCAAGGGTGGAAGCCGGCCAACCGCGAGCCATACAAGCTATGCCTATTATGCAAACTTTGCCATAGGCCTGTGCGAGGGTAAAATTACGGGCATCGGGCGCATTTGGGCGGATGGAAACCTGCTGGACACAACAGGAATCATTTACCGTGTTTACAAGGGCGGTGAAGAGCAATTGCCCGATGCCTTGATCCAGGCAAAGGAGGACGGTGATGTTCCCGCCTATCGTGGGCTTGCCTATGTTGTTTTTGAACGCTTGCCCATCAATGCCTATGGGCGCCGCATACCGCAACTGAATTTCGAGATATTCCGGCAACTCGGGGACGGGCTGGAGGACGCGCTCAGCGCCGTCGCCATCGTGCCGGGAACAACGGAATTCGGATATATGCCGCAAGTGGTTAAGAAGAACCTGCGTGGCTTTCGCAAGGTGCCGGAGAATGTCAGTGCCGACGCGGCAAAAAGTGATTGGACCGTCTCGATCGACGACCTTGTCACGCGCTGTACCAACCTGAAACACGCCGCGCTCACCGTCAGTTGGTTCGGCACCGATCTTCGTGCCAGACAGTGCGAAGTGACTCCGAAAACGCAAACCCGCCATAAACCCACGGAGCCGTTCGTATGGTCCGTCAGCGGCCTTAAACGTGCGCGCGCAAATTGGGTAGGCAGGGTAGGCAGGGTAGGCAGGGTAGGCAGGATTAAAGAAACGCCGGCCTTTGGTGGCACCCCCAGCGATGTTAGCGTTGTCGAGGCCATCAAGGACCTGAAGCAACGCGGGCTTAAGGTGACCTTTTACCCGCGCATCGTGATGGATATCCGCGGCGCAAACAAAAAATTAAATCCCTACACGCGCAGAAGAGGCCAACCGGAATATCCGACAGCGGATCTGATCACCTGCTATCCCGCGCCCACCATGACCGGCACAGCCGACAAGACCGCAGCGGTCACAAGTCAACTGAGCCGGTTTGTCGGCAGGGCAACCACCTCGAATTTTTCTGTCTCGGGAACCGACGTGTCTTTTACCGGTAGCACGAGGGAGTGGTCTCTGCGCCGCATGGTTTTGCATTATGCGCACCTGTGCAAGGCGGCTGGTGGTGTGGATACGTTTATTCTCGCGTCCGGGCTTTCCGGCCTGACGCGCCTGCGCTCCAGCCGCTCCCACTATCCTTTTGTTGCCGCCCTCGTGAAGCTGGCTGAAGACGTTCGGTCCATTCTTGGCAATGGCGTTAAAATTTCCTATGCCGCCGACGGGTCGGAGTTTCATTCTCACCATGCCGACGACGGCACGGGCGATGTTTTCTTTCACCTCGATCCCCTGTGGTCATCAGGCGCGATTGATTTCATCGGTATCAACAACACGCTGCCGATCAGCGACTGGCGCGAGGGCTCTGACCATCTTGATGCCAAAAACGCACCGGCAATCTATGATCCGGATTATCTCAAAGGTAACATAGCCGGCGGCGAAGGGTTTGACTGGGTCTATGCCTCTCAGGCCGACCGCTCGCGCCAAAAGCGAACACCGATTATCGACACAGGTTACGCAAAACCCTGGATCAAGCGCCCCAAAGACCTGGTTTCCTGGTGGGCAAACAGGCATTACAACCGCCCCGGGGGTATCGAACAGACATCACCGACAGCATGGGTCCCACAGTCCAAGCCGATCCGCTTCACCCGGTTTGGGGTCGCGGCCATTGACAAGGGCACCAACAATCCCGGTGCGGCCCCGGATCAACACCTGGACAGGGGTGAAGCCCCCTACTTCTCCAGTGGCAAACGTGATGATTTTATCCAGCGCGCCTATCTGGACGCGATGTTGCGCTATTGGCGCTCCGGCCCAACCGCCAATCCTGTCTCTGCGTCTTATAGCGGCTCCATGGTTGACACCCAGGCCATGTTTGCCTGGTGCTGGGATGCCCGTCCTTACCCGCAGTTTCCTTTGTTGACCAACACATGGGCCGATGGGGCGAACTGGGAGACCGGCCATTGGCTGAACGGGCGGTTTGGCACCTTGCCTCTGTCACTGCTGGTGAAAACGATTTTGCAAGACTACGGCATTGCCGATCATGATACTCAGGCGCTGCACGGTGTGGCAACGGGATATGTTATCGATCGGCCCCTGTCGGCGCGAGCCGCTCTGGAGCCGGTTTCTCAGGCTGGTTTTTTTGATGCCCTGGAAAGCGGCGGGCGCATTACCTTCAGGCCGCGTTTAAAACCGGATCAGGCGTTGATCGGCGACGATATTTTGGTCGAGGAGCCGGAGGCCCCCCTTATTTCCGTTGTGCGGGCCCAGGAAACCGAACTGCCGTCCACGGTTTCCGTGGGTTACTCTGAGGCCCGCATCGATTATCAGCACGCGGTGGCGACGTCGCGGCGGCTGGTCGGGCAAAGTCGGCGGCTGGCGCGCTTTGACTATGCCATGGTGCTTGATGCCGCCCATGCACAGGAGATCGCCCATGTGCTGTTGCACGACGCCTGGGCCAGCCGGGAGCGCGTGACATTTACGCTGGCGCCGTCCGCGCAGGGGATCGAAATCGGCGACACGGTGCGGCTCAACGCCCTGGGACGGGAAAGGCGGGTACTGATCACGCGCATCGAGGATGCCCTGGCGCGCCGTGTGGAGGCGCGTTCGTATGAGGCCACCGCTTTAACGCCGGTGCTGGGCGCCAGCCGCCGGGGGCGGCTTGGGCATTGGGCCTTTTTCTCACCGCCTGCGGTGCAGATTATGGATTTGCCCGTATTGCGGGATGCGGCAGCCGGCCATCACGCCCCATGGATCGCCGTCTACGCGGACCCATGGCCCGGGGAGGTTGTCGTCTACTGGGGCGCTGGCGATGACAGTTTCAACAATGGCATGGTGATCCCGCAGCGCGCGATGATGGGCGAGTTGGTCGAGGATTTGCCCGCCGGACCGGTCGCACGCTGGGATCATGCCAATAGGGTCATGACCAGAATGTATGGGGGAGACCTGTCATCGGCAACGCCCCTTGAGGTGCTGAACGGGCGCAATGCCCTTGCGGTGAAATCACGCAGCGGCGAATGGGAGGTGCTTCAGTACCAAAGCGCCGAGCTTTACGACAAGGATACCTACCGCCTGACCGGCCTGCTGCGCGCTCAGTTGGGAACCGAGGACGCAACACGCGCCGGCAGTGCAGCCTTGGCCCCAACTGTGGTGCTCAATGATGCGATCAGGCAGCTTGATGCCGAGCGTGCTGATATCGCGCGACCGATTGTTCTGCGCGCCGGGCCCGCGTCTCGTGACCACGGTGACGACAGCTATACGCAGGTTTCCACAACCTGGGACGGGCGGGGCCTGAAGCCTTACGCCCCCGTTCACCTGCGCGCCGCCCGCACGCCCAATACCAACGATATCCTTATCCAGTGGATACGCCGATCCCGCCTGAACGGGGACAGTTGGCGGGTAGTGGAGATACCCCTCGGCGAGGACGGCGAAGCCTATGAAGTTCACATCCACAAACAGGGCGCGCCCATACGCAGCTTAACCGCAAGACGCCCCCAGGTTGTCTATCGGGCGGCAGACGAAATAACGGATTTCGGCAACCGGCAGCAGCGGTTGGACCTGTCGGTTTTCCAGATTAACGCCTCTTTCGGACGGGGGATAGCCTGTCGCCAGACAGTGGATCTGAGCGTCTAAAAATTCCGCGCGCCGAAATCTGAAATCTGAAATCTGAAATCTGAAATCTGAAATCTGAAATCTGAAATCTGAAATCTGAAATCTGAAATCTGAAATCTGAAATCTGAAATCTGAAATCTGAAATCTGAAATCTGAAATCTGAAATCTGAAATCTGAAATCTGAAATCTGAAATCTGAAATCTGAAATCTGAAATCTGAAATCTGAAATCTGAAATCTGAAATCTGAAATCTGAAATCTGAAATCTGAAATCTGAAATCTGAAATCTGAAATCTGAAATCTGTATGCAGGTTCCCCTCAGGAAAGAACTTGACGATGGCCGATGATACGTTTGCCGCGGCGGTTGCCCTTGTGTTGGAGCATGAGGGCGGCTATGTGGATCATCCCCGTGATCCTGGAGGCGCCACCAAATACGGGATCACCCGACGTACCCTGGCACGATGGCGCGCCGTTCGTCCGTGGTGGAAACTGCCCAAGAGTGCTGTACGGCGCCTGTCGCGCAGAGAGGCAAGGGACATCTATCGGGCCCGTTACTGGGAGCGATGCCAGTGTCAGGAATTACCGACAGGGCTTGACTACGTCGTCTTCGATGCGGCTGTGAACTCGGGCCCACAGCGTGCGGTAAAGTGGCTGCAACAGGTTGTTGGCACCACCGTTGACGGGGTTATTGGCGCTCGCACCCTGGCGGCGGCGGCGCGCTATCCGCCGGATCAGGCCATCACGCACTATATGAACAGGCGCGTAAAATTTCTGCGCGCGCTTTCGACATTTCCCACCTTCGGGCGTGGCTGGTTAGGGCGAACGGCTTCGGTGCACCGGCGCGCGCTGCAAATGGCAAAGGCCACCCATTCCGCCGCCGCGGCCCAGCGCCGGCACCGCCCACCCGGTGACAATGCATCACCACCCCCGATCCCCAACCCGCAATATTATAAGGATCATAAGGATCATAAGGAGATTCCTATGGATATTTTCAGTGGTTACAAGACCTATGCAATTGCCGTCATTATGATGCTGATTGGCATTCTTCAGCTGTTTGGCGTCCCGTTACCGGCTTTTGATCAGCAAAGCGCCGGTCAGCTTTTGAGTGAAGGACTGGCAATCCTGTTTTTGCGCAAGGGCATCAAAAACTCTGTTGAGAACGCCTAGGATGCGCCCATGCAAAGCCTCACAATACTTGTTTTGCTATCTCTCGCGCCCATTCTTTTTGCGATCCTTGTCGTGGCCCTGGTTCGCGCGGCCCGTCGGCGCGGGCGCGCCGAGCGCGACGCCGAAATGGCCCGCGATATGGCAAGCAAAGCCGATGCCATGGCCAAGGTCCTTGCACGTGATGATGATCGCGATGATGTTGACCGGCGCCTGCGTGACGGATCGTTCTAGCCCTGGGGCGTGCCCAACCCTGGTCAGCTACGATGCGGCCACCCGTCAAGAGGCCAGGGCGCAAATCAAAGCTCTGCCGAAAAACGCGGCGCTCTCCAGGATGCTTGTCGACTATGGTCAATTGCGCGATCAGGTGCGTATTTGCCGTGGCGAAAGGGTGCCGCAGGCGCGGCAATAGGACGCGCGCATCGTCTTGACTTGCATCGTTCATCTGCTATTCAGATCATTTCCGCTATAACCGGGGATAACATTGAAAACAACGTCACCGATAGGTGCTGTTCCCCCTATTTGGGAGTTATTATGATTGTGTTGCGGACGGCTCTGGCAACATCTCTATTGCTTTTTTGCGCTGATGCGAAGGCCGAGGACACCTGCCTTAGTACCGATGCCGCGCGCAAGCTTGTTAGCCAGGGGGATGTTCTTTCTCCCTCTCAGGTCAACACCATCGTTGTTAAACGAACCGGTGGCGAGGTGGTGCGGTCGGAACTTTGCGACGAGGATGGACTGTACTACAAGGTCGTTATCCTGTCGAGCGAGGGAGAGGCCTCAAAGCTGCGCATCGATGCCAAAACGGGCAAATAGGCCCGGGCGTTTTCTGATGGCTGGATGTAATACCAAGGGTCCTTAACAAGGACTCATGGCTTAGCGTCAAAGAGTTATGTTATCAAGGCAGTACACCAGTCGGCGTGTCTATAAAGCCAATACCGCTGGTATAATACCAAGGGTCCTTAACAAGGACTCATGGCTTAGCGTCTAAGAGTTATGTTATCAAGGCAGTACACCAGTCGACGTGTATATAAAGCCAATACCGCTGGTATAATCTTTCAATAAGTTGTTCTCAAGGTGGCCACCTGCACCCGATGGATTTACCAGGAACAACCTCTTGGCGTTACACCGCTAGCGCCCCATTTCGGCAGGGTTTTCATGAATAGGGGCACCCTGTGAGGCGGCGGCGCTCACTGATAAAAGTCCGGGAGCTTTCAAGGCACGACAACGTGCAAGGGTGCGACAACGTTAATGTGCCGCCCTTTGCAAAAGAGAACCGGTTTAAAGATTACATTTAGGTAGCGCGCCCATGCGATTGCTTGTTGTTGAAGACGATAAAGACCTCAACCGCCAGCTCGTTGACGCGCTGCAGGAAGCCGGTTACGTCGTCGATGCAGCCTTTGATGGGGAGGAGGGGCATTTTCTTGGCGACACGGAACCTTACGATGCCGTGGTGCTCGATATTGGCCTGCCATCCATGAACGGCCTGACAATGCTTGAGCAGTGGCGCGAGGCCGGACACACGATGCCTGTTCTGCTGCTGACAGCCCGCGATCGCTGGTCGGACAAGGTCCAGGGCATCGACGCGGGGGCCGATGACTATGTGGCCAAGCCGTTCCATATCGAGGAGGTGCTTGCCCGGTTGCGGGCCCTGATGCGCCGCTCGGCGGGTCTTGCCTCCAACGAGATCGCCTGGGGAGACGTTTTGCTGGATACCCGTGCAGGGCGCGTTAGCGTTGCGGGAAAGCCTGTCAAACTCACCTCCCACGAATACCGCTTGTTGTCCTATCTGATGCACCATCAGGGCCGGGTCATCTCGCGCAGTGAACTGATCGAACATCTTTATGACCAGGACTTCGATCGCGATTCGAACACGATTGAGGTGTTTGTAGGGCGTTTGCGCAAAAAGCTCGGCGGAGCGATCATTCAAACCGTCAGGGGATTGGGTTACAGTATCATGCCTGCGGAAAACGGGCGCTAGAGCGTGTCATGTCTTAATAGAAACAGAATTGCTTCTATTAAAACCTGACACGCTCCAGATCAGCATGCGTTTCGCTATCCCCGCTTTATCCATTTTGTGAGCGGTAATACCAGCGGTATTGGCTTTATAGACACGCCAACTGGTGTACGGCCTTGATAACATAACTCTTTGGCGCTAAGCCATGAGTCATTGTTAAGGACCCTTGGTATAAAGCGAAACGCTCTCAAAGATGAAACGCCCTCAATCCCTTGCTGCACGTCTTTTTGGCCTGACCGCGCTGTGGAGCCTGTTTGCGCTGTTTATCGCCGCTATTATTCTCACCTCTCTTTACCAGCGGTCTGTTGAACAGGGGTTCGACAAACAGTTGCATATCTATCTCAAGAATATCGCCGCCGATGTCACGGCGAATGCATCCACGAACCACGATTCTCTTAATTTGGGAGAGGCCAATTTTCAGTCTCATCTTTCAGGCTGGTATTGGCAGGTGTACGATCTGGCATCCGAGCGGATTGTTTCCGCGTCCGTTTCCCTGTCCAGCGAAACCCTGAACGTCAATGCCTCACAACTTACCCCGTCAGGGGCTATCAACAGCGGCTATACGGTAGGCCCCGAGGGCCGACGGCTGCGCGTGATGCAGCGCAATATTCTTGTTGACGATGGTCGGCGCTACACAATTACCGTGGCCGGCAATGACGACGAAATTCGTCAGGATATCATGAGATTTCGCCGCAGCGTTGCCATTACCTTGTTTGCGTTCGGGCTGGGGCTGGGGGTCATGCTTTTTGTCCTCATGCGCTATGGTCTGCGCCCTTTAAGTGACCTACGCACCGCCATCGCCGATATCCGGCGTGGCCAGGCGCGCCGTTTGGACGAAAATTACCCCGACGAAATTGCGCCACTGGTAAAGGAGTTGAACCAGCTCATTGAGGCCAACAGGCAAGTGGTCGAGCGGGCCCGCACCCAGGTGGGAAATCTCGCGCACGCCCTGAAAACACCGCTTAGTGTGGTCACCAATGAGGCCGATGCTCGATCGGGCCCCTTCGCCAGTAAGGTCACAGAGCAAGCGCATGTCATGCGCGATCAGATTGACTACTACCTCAATCGTGCGCACGTTGCCGCAAGTCGCGATCTGGCGGGGGCCAACGCATGCGCCGATACGGTGATCGGTAAGCTCGTCGGCGCCATGCGCCAGATCCATTTGAGCAAGTCTTTGACCTTTCACGTGAGTGGTGCGACAGGAATAACATTTCGCGGTGAACAGCAGGACCTGGAGGAGATGGTCGGAAACCTGTTGGACAATGCCGCAAAATGGGCAAAAACACGGGTCCAGGTGCGAGTGGATGCGGTCCTGGACGACGATCTGCCATCCAAACGCGCGGGTCCCATGGCGGCGATTATCGTCAGCGACGACGGCCCGGGACTTGACGAGGCCCTGTTTGAACAGGTGTTAATGCGCGGCAGGCGTCTGGATGAAACCGTCCCGGGCTCCGGGCTGGGTCTGGCCATTGTGCATGATCTTGTCTCACTTTATGGCGGCAGTCTTGATCTTTCTCGCTCGGAACTGGGCGGTTTGCAGGCGCGATTGATGTTGCCTGTTGCCAGATGAAACCAATCCTGAACAGCCCGTTCATAGGCTGTTCACAACAGTAATGGTAAAAAACCACAAAACCTCACTTGGCGTAGCGGTTGTAAAACCAATTAAGCGAGTGGCAAAAGGTCGCGGCTAATCTCGCCCAATAGATCAGCATGGGGTTAGCTGTAAACGCATTTTGCTATAGCCATATTGTTTCCTTGATGGTGGGTTAAGGTACACAAATAGCCTTTGGCAAAGTCAGTTGCAAGTATCGTTAAGTGTTCGTTAAGGCTTTAGGAGTTTCCTGAGGTGGCGGGTTTTCATTCATCTTGAAATGAGAGAGACAATTATGAGGAAGTTTGGATTGGTGGCTTGCCTTATGGCGGGTCTGTCGTTGGCGGCTTGCAATGGATCGACGGGTATGTCATCCTTGGGTCCCAAGCAAACCATTGGTGGCATTGGTGGTGCCGTCGCCGGTGGCATTATCGGAAATCAGATCGGCAAGGGCGACGGTCGCGTGGCCGCAACCGTTATCGGTGCCCTCTTGGGTGGTTTGGCTGGTGGCGCGATCGGGCAACAGATGGATGCTCAGGATCGCCAACTCGCAGGGCGCGCCTATTACAATGCACTGGAGGCAAACAGCTATACCACAACCCGAAGTGCATGGCGCAATAAGGATACAGGTCGCCGCGGCGTGGTGACAGCGGGTCGGGCCTTTGAGACCAATGGGGACATATGCCGGGAATACACCCATACGGTTTATATTGATGGTCAGCCGGAAGTTGCGCGCGGAACAGCGTGCAAGTCGCCCAATGAGCGAAATTGGCGAATTATCTAAGCCATCTGCGCGTGGGTCGTGGGTCTTGTTTAATCAAGGCAGGGCCTGTTGCAGGACGACATCGCCTTTGCTATTTTTAAAGGGGCATTGCGAACAGGATGCCCCTTTGTTTTTTTGGAGCGTGTCAGATCTTAATAGAGTTATAGAGTCTCTTAATAGAGTTATAGAGTCATAAAGCCATAGAATTATAGAACTATAGAGCTGTAGAGCTGTATCGTAAACCTATGCAAAGGAGTCCTTACTTTATTCTCTTTTTCGGCCTTGTTGCCGGTGTCCTGCTTTCTGGTGCTAACCTGAAGGATGTCAGGGCGGAGGGTGTCGAGGCCGCAAAACTGGTGAGCGCGGCGCTGGAGCGTACCACCCACAGGATTACTTACGACGCAAGCTATTATGCCATTGGCTATCCCGGGGGGGATGTTCCCAAACATCTTGGGGTGTGCACGGATGTTGTCGTCCGCAGCTACCGCGCTGTAGGGGTTGACCTGCAGCAGGCGGTGCATGAGGACATGAAAGCCAATTTTAGCCGCTACCCCAAGAATTGGGGGCTAAAGCGCCCCGATCCGAATATCGATCACCGTAGGGTCCTCAATTTACAGGTGTTTTTCTCTCGTCATGGCCAGGCTTTGCCAATCTCGCGTGATGCGGGCGCCTATAAGCCCGGCGACATTGTCACCTGGAACCTTGTACCGGGTGGCAATTTGCCTCATATAGGCATTGTTACGGATCGCCTGTCTGCATCCGGGCGCCCGCTTATTGTCCACAATATCGGCCGTGGGCCGCAGCTTGAGGACATGCTTTTTGATTACAAGATCACCGGACATTATCGGTACGCAACGCTTAATACCAAGGGTCTTTAACAATGACTCATGGTATGACTTATTTGCTTTTGATTGTTCTCGCTATCGCAATGGGCGTTTTTGTAGCCTGGCCGTTGTTGCGCCGGGCTCCTCAGGAGCAAGGGGGGGAAGACAGCAAGGCGCTGACGCGGGCCCGCTTGCTGGAGGTGGAGCAGGATCTAACCGCCGGGATCGTCGATGGCGAGGCCGCCGACAGCCAGCGTAAGCTGATTATCGGCGCGCATCTGGATGCGCAGCAGGCAGGTGCGGCCGCTGCCGGGCCCGCAACGGGAACCCGGCGCCTGGCCGGTTTTTTTGTCGCAGCCGCAAGCATTCCGGTTTTGGCTTTTTCCCTTTATGTTGGTGTTCTCGGCACGCCGGGCATGCAGGACCGGCCGTTGGCTGCACGCCTGGCGCAAGACCCGCAAACCATGCGTGCTGATGAACTTGTAGGGATCATTGAGCGCCGCCTTTATGACAACCCGGACGACGTTGCCGGTTGGCGGGTCCTGGCTCCAGCTTATCTGCGGATGGGTCGTGGCGATGATGCCGTGCGCGCCTATACCCGCATTCTGGCGCTCGCCGGCGCAACGGCAACCCACCAGGAGGACCTGGCCGCGGCCCTTGTCATGCGTGATGAGGGTCTCGTATCATCGCAGGCGCGCCAGTTATTCGAGGCGGCCCTTGCACAAGACAGCACAGCCGCCCGACCGCGGTTTTTTATCGCCCTCGCGCATACCCAGGCGAATGCGCACGAAATCGCCGCCAGGCACTGGCGCGACCTGATCGCGTTGGGGGAAAAGCAGACGCCATCTCCCCCCTGGCTTGCCGCGGCACGCAATCACTTGCGTGCCGTTGAACAGGCGTTAGGCGTGCGCGAGACCGAAAAAGAAGCTCCGAGCCCCCGCCTGAACGTATCCCCGGAGCAGATGCAGCAAATCCAGGGCATGGTGTCTGGACTTGCCGCGCGCCTGGCCGAGGATGCCGACGATTTGCCAGGATGGCTAAGGCTGATAAGATCGTATAAGGTGCTCGGGTCTGTTGACAAGGCAAACCAGGCTATCGCTGCGGCGCGACAACAGTTTGATGATGACCCGCAAGCGCTGCGACAAATCGCACAATTGATCAAAGCTCTTGCGCTTGAGAAATAATACCAGCGGTATCGGCTTTATAGACACGCCGACTGGTGTACTGCCTTGATAACATACCTCTTTGACGCTAAGCCATGAGTCATTGTCAAGGACCCTTGGTATATGCCAGCGGTATTGGCTTTATAGACACGCCGACTGGTGTACTGCCTTGATAACATAACTCTTTGACGCTAAGCCATGAGTCATTGTTAAGGACCCTTGGTATATGCCAGCGGTATTGGCTTTATAGACACGCCGACTGGTGTACTGCCTTGATAACATACCTCTTTGACGCTAAGCCATGAGTCATTGTTAAAGACCCTTGGTATAAAAGGCTGCAACAAAAGACCGTTAGGTAACCCTATGACCAATGATGCCACATATTTGAATCCAGCAAAAAAACGCCAGCGCCAGCGCTTGCTGTTTATTGCCATTGCCGGCTTTGTAGTGGTGAGCGCCCTGGTCTTGATGCGCGTTGCGGCGGGGGGCCTGTTTACCTATTATTACGCGCCTTCCGCGCTTTTGGCGCAAACGCAAGGCTCATCCACGCCGGTGCGCCTATGGGGGCAGGTGGAGCCGGGAACCATAAAAAAGGGCGAGGCACTGGCCATAAGTTTTGCTGTCGGTGATGGAAAGGCCCGGGTGCCGGTTGTTTATTCAGGGCTTGTTCCGGATCTGTTTCGCGAGGGACAGGGGGTGATCGTGGAAGGCCGCCTTAAGGGCGATGGGGTCTTTCATGCCACATCCGTGCTGGCCAAACATGACGAGCGCTACATGCCCAAGGGGCTTGCCGAAGAGCTGAAACAAAATGGCGTTTGGCAGGGCAATTGAGCAAGCGTTGCGGATGATGGGTTTTGCTATTGCTGTTGTTGTTGCTGTTGCTGAACCTTTTTATGGAGATTTCTTTAGCCGGTGTTTTTTTCGCAAAGGCTGAGGACGACCATAGCAAAATCGCTCCATCGGAATGATTCTATTAACACCTGACACGCTCTAGGACCCTTGGCATACACATTCGGGAGCTGAAATGATTGCGGAGACGGGGCACTATTTGCTGGTCGTGGCGTTGGGGCTGTCATTGCTGCAGAGCGTCCTGCCGGTCGTCGGCATGGTGCGCGGCGATGGGCAATTGATGCAGGTGGGAACCCGTACCGCTGTTGTGGTGTTTGTGTGCGTGTTGGCCAGTTTTGCCGCGCTTACCTATGGCTTTGTCGTCTCTGATTTTTCCCTGCAAGTGGTTTGGGAGAACTCCCATTCGCGCCAACCTCTGCTATACAAATACACCAGCGTATGGGGAAACCATGAAGGCTCCATGCTGTTGTGGGGGCTTATTGTGGTACTTTTCGGGGCTGTGATTGCGCTTTTTGGGCGCGAGATACCGACCGCCTTGCGCGCCATGGTGCTTGCGGTTCAGGGCTGGATCGGGGTCGCCTTTCTGGGGTTCCTGCTTTTTACCTCAAATCCGTTTGCCCGCCTTGTGCAGCCCCCTCTTGAGGGGCGCGATCTTAACCCGATCCTGCAGGACATCGGTCTGGCGATCCATCCGCCGCTCCTATATGTGGGGTATGTGGGGTTTTCGATCTGCTTTTCGTTTGCGGTTGCGGCGCTTTTGTTGGGCCGCTTTGATGCCCTGTGGGCGCGCTATGTGCGGCCCTGGGCGCTGCTGGCCTGGACGTTTCTTACCCTGGGCATCGCCATGGGGTCCTATTGGGCCTATTACGAACTTGGCTGGGGCGGGTTCTGGTTTTGGGATCCGGTGGAAAACGCCTCGTTCATGCCGTGGCTTGCCGGTACCGCCCTGTTGCACTCGACGGTGGTGATGGAAAAGCGCGACGCCTTGAAAATCTGGACGCTTCTTTTGGCGATCCTGACCTTTTCGTTGAGCCTGCTGGGGACGTTTTTGGTGCGATCGGGGGTTCTGACTTCGGTTCATGCGTTCGCCAGCGATCCTACGCGGGGCGTGTTTATTTTAGGCATTCTGGTTGTATTTATTGCGGGCTCCCTGCTGCTGTTTGCGTTGCGGGCGAACCGTTTACAGGTTGGGGGGAGCTTTGACCTGGTAAGCCGGGAGAGCGCTTTGGTGTTTAACAACCTGATGCTGGCGACCGCCTGTGCGTGCGTGTTTACGGGAACGCTCTATCCCTTGGCGCTGGAGACGGTGGGAGGGGCGAAAATATCCGTCGGCGCGCCGTTTTACAATCTGACCTTTGTGCCGTTGATGATCCCGGTGTTGTTGGCGGTGCCTATGGGGCCGATGCTGGCGTGGCGGCGTGGCAATCTGAACCGTGCGTTTTCGCAACTGATTGTTGCTGGCGTTCTGGCCTTGGCCATGACACTGGTGTTTGCGGCCATGGGGTATGACATTGGCCTTCTGGTTGGCGGCGGGATTGTTTTGGCGTTCTGGCTGATTTTTGGCGCGGCAACGGAGCCGGTGGTGCGGGCGGGTTTTGGCAAGCGCGATTTTGCCATTTTCTGGCGACGCCTGCGACAGTTGCCCGGCACGGCGTGGGGTTCCATGCTGGCCCATGGCGGGGTGGGGATAAGCCTGCTGGGCATCCTGGGGGCGGTGTCGTGGTCCTCGGAGGTGATTACCGAGATCAGGCCCGGGGAGACGGCGGATATTGCCGGCTATACGCTGATGTTTCATGAGGTGGTGCAAGAACGGGGCCCGAATTTTGACGAGGAACGGGCTGTGTTCGGCCTCTCGCAAGAGGGGACAACCATCGCAACGCTGATGCCGGCAAAGCGGTTTTATCGCGCCAGACGATCGTCAACAACGGAAGCGGCCATCGTCACCCGCGGCCTGGGTCAATTCTATGTCACCATCGGCGACAAACAGGAAACCGGCACCTATGGTCTGCACGCCCACCACAAGCCCCTGGTGACGCTGATTTGGATCGGTGCCGTGGTGATGGCCTGTGGCGGCGGCCTGTCGTTTTTTGCCCGCAAGCGCGGCCAGACGGTGCGGCAAAAGTCGGTGCAGGCCACGCCCGACGCAGCGCTGGCGAGGCTCTAACATGCGAGCGATGGTGAAAGGTTTGCGCGGCCTCGGGCTGTTGCTTGCTGTGGTGTTCACGACAACGGCGGCAGCGGTGGAACCCGACGAAATTCTGGCCGACCCGGTCCTGGAAGGGCGCGCACGGGCCATATCGGCCGAGTTGCGCTGCCTGGTATGTCAAAACCAGTCCATTGATGACAGTGATGCCCCTTTGGCCAGGGACCTGCGCCTGTTGGTCCGCGAGCGTCTTCAGGCCGGCGACAGCGACACGCAGGTCATTGCCTTTTTGACGGCGCGCTATGGGGCGTTCATTCTGCTCCGGCCACCTTTTTCCGTCAGTACGTTATTGCTGTGGGGAATGCCCGTTCTGGCGCTTGTTCTTGGGGGGGTGTTGATGGCGCGCGGATTGCGTCGCGCGGCGAGCAACAGCGGCGACGCGGAGATGGCCATCGCCCTTGACCCGAAGGAAAGGGCCGCAATTGCGGAGATCCTCGGGCGCGAGACCGGGAGCGAGGATGGCGACTCCGCTCCACGCTGAGCCCTGTTGAGGGGGGCAACATTACAAAAGGGGCAACATTACAAAAGGGGCAACATTACAAAATTGTAATCTGACAGTTAGAATGCCGTAAGGTTCACATCGCTACAGTCTCTTTATACCAAGGGCCCTTGCCAATGACTCATGCCTTAGCGTCAAAGCGTTGTGTTATCAAGGCGGTACACCAGTCGGCGGGTACATAAAGCCTATACCGCATACCAAGGGCCCTTGCCAATGACTCATGCCTTAGCGTCAAAGCGTTGTGTTATCAAAGCCGTACACCAGTCGGCGGGTACATAAAGCCTATACCGCTGGTATTATTCATTCAGACCCTCCACTCCGGGGCCCGTGCCCGGACGGTCGGCGCGGGCTTCAGGAGCGGGGAGCAAAGGGTTCAGAAAATCACAAACCACCGGGGTCCGCTGCTATGTAACGCCCCCCCATACGTGAGGAGACACATCAATGCCAATGCCATTCAACCGGATCAATCCTTCTTTTATAACAACCCCTGGTGGGCGGCTACGGTCGACTTTGGGGGCCGGGGCCCTTGCGATCACGATGGCGGTCGCGCTTGTGGGAGGGGCAACGACGCTCACCTCCCCGGCGTTGGCTGAGGTGCCCCTGGCAACGGCGCCGGTCAGCTTTGCCGATACCATTGAGCGGGTCAAACCCAGCGTTGTCAGCGTGCGCGTCGAGACCCGTGATGAGAGCCCAAATTTTCGCTTTAATCGGCGCGAGTTTTTTCCCGAGCTACCGGAAGGGCATCCTCTGGAGCGTTTCTTCCGCCGTTTTGGTGAGGAGGACTTCGGTGATCGTCAACCGCGCCGCTATCGTCGTGGGTTTGGCTCCGGCTCCGGCTTTATTGTGTCCGCCGACGGGTTCGTCGTGACCAACCACCACGTCGTCAAGGACGCCGAGGAGGTAACGGTGCAGATGGAGGACGGCGATGAGTTTAAGGCCCAGATTGTCGGAACCGATCCCAAGACCGATCTGGCCTTGCTGAAAATCGACGCTGAAAAAGACCTGCCGTTTGTCAAACTGGCCACCAGGGACGTGCGCGTCGGTGACTGGGTGATTGCCATTGGCAATCCGTTTGGTTTTCTTGGCAACTCGGTGACCGCGGGTATCGTCTCCGCGCGCGGGCGCGACAATATCGGCAGCTCTCTTAACGACTTCATCCAGATTGATGCCGCTGTGAACAAGGGCAATTCCGGTGGCCCTGCGTTCAACCTGAGCGGTGATGTGGTTGGCGTCAACACGGCGATCTTTTCGCCCTCAGGAGGCAATGTGGGCATTGCCTTTGCCATTCCCGCGGAGACTGTGCGTACGGTTATCGATCAACTTAAGGACAACGGTAGTGTCACCCGTGGCTGGCTTGGGGTTCGCATTCAGCCGGTTACCAAGGATATTGCCGAGAGCATCGGCCTTGCGGAGGCGCATGGGGCGCTGGTTGCTGAGACGGAGAAGGACACTCCGGCTGCCAGGGCGGGTGTGAAGGTCGGCGATGCGATCATTGCCGTTGATGCAGACAGGATCGACAGCCCCAAGGCGCTTGCGCGCAAGATTGCCTCTTTGGCGCCGGGAACTAAAGTCAGGGTCAAGGTCTGGCGCGACAATAGTGAAAAAACAATCGCTGTTGAGTTGGGAACCTTGCCGGCCACCGAGACGCTGGCGTCGCGCGAAAGCTCGGCCAAGCCCTCACCCAAGGCAACAATTGCCCAGTTGGGCCTGACCCTGCGTCGCGACAGTCAAACGGATCAACTGGTTGTGGTTGATGTGGATCCTGATGGCCAGGCCGCGCAAAAGGGTGTGCGCCGCGGTGATATTGTCGCCGACGTATCGGGCAAAAAAGTGGAGACCCTCGCCGACGTGGAGGCGGCAATCGGCCAGGCGCAATCCGAGGGGCGCAAGGCTGTGCTCATGCGCTTGAAGTCCGGCGAGGCGAGCCGCTTTGTGGCCATCCCCATTAAAAGCTCCTGATACTGCAAAGTGGTAAAGGAAAGCGCGCTGTTTGTATGACACCATGGGCCCTTAACAAGGGCTCATGGGTTTGCGTGAAAGCGGTGTGTTAGAGCGTTGGGCGTTTAAGTTGCAACAATAAATCCAGTTATATGGATAAGGGACTTTTTCTCAGGCTTTATCGGTTCATGTTTATACGAAAGGCGGATCCAGCCATTTATCTGATCATGAGCCCTAACCGGCGGCTGCGGTGTGTCAAGGGTTTAACAACCGCCAAAGGCGGCGCGTGAGCAGCCCTTGACACACAGCAAAGCCGCCGGAAAAAAGCAATGATCAGATAAATGGCTTCGCGAGGCTGAAAAATATAATGAAGACCATATCCAAGGTCCCATTTCAGTCTTTCTCTTATCCGGAACCGGGGTTATTGTTGCAACTTAAACGCCCGATGCTCTATCAAGGCCGTACACCAGCTTGCGTATACATAAAGCCCATACCGCTGGTATTAGTTGTCCCCATAGCAAAATGGGTACAACTAAACGTATGCTGATCTATTGCAGCAGCAACATGCCCTTGTTGGCGCGAAAATCGCGGGGAATATGGATTTTCTCGTGCGCCACCTGTACAGACTGAAGAGGTCCGATCAGGTCCTGCTTCCAGATATCGAGAAACCGATTAAGGGCGGGGAACTCCGGCGCAACGTCGTAGTCGCTCCACACGTAAGTGGCAATCTCGCCGGACGTGCCCGGTAGCCGGTAATGGATTTCCGCCGTGGTCAGGCCGTAGCCTTCCAGTGTCTTTGTTACTTCTGAACGCGAAACAGGGCTCGACATCACAATACCTTTTCAAACGCAAATGCAGGGCAATACATCCGACTTCCAACTTCGACATCCAACTTCGCAGCCCATTACGCACCATCATGGTTAAGACGATGTTAAATGTGTACGCACAATCAAAGAAATTTGTTGTTAGCGTTTAAATTGCGCTACCGCGATTGGTGAAAAGCGCCTGTGGTGTATCGATATCAACCAGTATGCCGTCGCTTTGCGAAACAATTTCGGTAACGAAGTCTTTATGGGTGCCTAACAAAGCCTTGCCACCGGCATCGCCTTCGAGGGCGGCCAGATCGGAAAAAAACCGGCGCGGCCACAAAACCGGGTTGCCGCGCTTTCCCCGATAGGTGGGCACGACAATCACCTGCGTGCCGGCCTGATGATATGTGTTCATCAAGGCATTCAGGGTAACAACATCAAGGGTCGGCATGTCGGCAAGCATGACAATGGCCGCATCGATCTCCCCATCAGATGCGAGCGCCTTGATCCCGCAGCCAATGGAACTGGCCAGACCCGTGGCATAGGCGGCATTGTAAACACAAGGAACATCAAGTCCCGCCACAGCGTCACGTACCTTGTCGGCTTCGTGGCCGGTGACGAGCAAAACCCGATCCGCCCGGCTGTCAAGGGCGGTGCCGGCGGCGATGCGGATCATGGGTTCTCCATCGATTCTGGCCAGCAGTTTGTTGGTCTTACCCATGCGTCGGGACTGACCGGCGGCGAGGATGAGAATGGCGATTTTCTTGCGCCCATCCGGCGCTTGCCGCGGACCGGCACCACGCGGTTGCGGTCGGGAACTGATTTCCTTCAGCAATCCCCCAGCGCCCATGGCCATGATATCCTCAGGGGTAACCGGGGCTCCCGCCAGCAGGCGCTGCAAAACCCAATCAAAACCGTTCAGCGCAGCGCTACGCGCACAGCCGGGGGCCCCCACGACGGTCATGGCGCCCACGGAGCCCAGCATGAGCAGATTGCCCGGATCAACGGGCATGCCAAGATGATGCACGGCGCCGCCGGCACGGCGCAGGGCCGCGGGCACGGTATCGCGCACATCGCTGATGGCGGAAGCGGCAAAGACAACAAGGATTTGCGCCTTTGATCGCGCCGCTTCGGCGATCGCTGCCGCCAGGTGATCCTCTTCATGGGGAACCCGCACCTCATCCGCAAGGGTAGCGCCGGTGATGGCAAGGCGGGTTTTGAGGTTCTGTCGGGTCTTGTCGAGGGTTATCGTCTTGAGCCCGGGCAGAACTGTACTGATATGGGCCAGTTTGACAGGTTTGTAGGGGAGCACGGAAACCACATCGCCGGTGATCGCCTGTCTGGCCTTTTGCAGAGCCGCGTTTGCCACGGCAAAGGGGATGATCTTCACCGTTGCCACCAGATGATGGGTGTCAACCGGTGCCCAGTCGGCGAGCGTTGCCACGGTGATCGCCGGGTCTGCTTTGTTCAGGTCATCTATCTGCGTTTTGTTGATACGCACCAGGCCGGCGCCGTTCGCACGCACATTCACGCGCCCTGTAAAGGCGGGGTCGCAGGTCAGATGCGGGGCGTTTTCGACAAGCGTCTCGGCCAGCTGTGTGGCCGCATCGTTTTCGTGAACATCATCAACGTCAAGCCTGGCGACAACGATATGGCTGACGTTTGCGCGCGCTAGAGCAGCTACCTGATCGGCGCTGACGACCGTTCCCTTTTTTATGATACCACCGGCAAAACGCACCGAATGCGCCGCAATGGCGCCCTCGGCCTCGGCAACGGCAACGGGCCCGAAGCGCATCACGATACCTCCTGTTCGGTGCGCAGACAGGCAATGATCTGCGCCAAAACGGCAACCGCGATCTCAGCCGGGCTTTGGGCCTTGATGTCAAGCCCTATGGGTGCGGCGATCCGTGCCAGATCGGCCTCTTCATGCCCGCTGTGCGCAGTCTCTCAAGGCGCGCCGCATGGGTTTTGCGGCTGCCCAGGGCGCCGATGTAAAAGCACCCGGTGGCAAGCGCGCAAAGAAGCGCCGGATCATCGATTTTGGGGTCATGGGTCAGCGCCGCAAGGGCCGTATAGGGATCAAGAGGCTGCCGGGCAAAAGCATCGTCCGGCCAGGCGGGCACAAGATCGACAGTGCCAAATCGCTCAGGAGTGGCAAAGGCGGTTCTCGGATCGATAACGCGCACATCAAACCCCACCGCGGACGCCATCGGGGCCAGGCTTTGCGCAATGTGGACCGCACCAACGAGACATAAGCGCGGGCGCGGCACATGGGTGTGAAGAAAAACCTTCTTGTCGGCGATCGTTACCATCTCGCTGCGACCGCTCCTGAAATGGGCGCGAAGGACCTGCGCAAGGGCCGCGTCTTCAAGGCTATCCAACCCGGTCTCGCAAATAAGTTGCTGCGCCCCCTCTTCCATAGGGGTCAGGACGATCGCGGCACGACGCCTGGCGCGTGCCCTGTTCAGCGCCTGCAAAAGCGTAAATTTCATCGTCTTTGGTCCCGCTTTCGCTATTCAGTCGGTTGTGACTTTCTCCACATAGACGTGAATGTGTCCACCACAGCTCAGCCCGACCCGCCAGGCGGTCTCATCGGCAACGCCAAACTCCAGATGTGCAGGTTTTCCCGTGGCGATCACATCCAGGGCCTCGGCAATAACCGCCCCCTCGACGCATCCGCCGGAGACCGAGCCTTCAAAATGACCATCCCCATCAATCAACAACTGCGCGCCTGCAGGGCGCGGAGACGATCCCCAGGTTCTGGTGACCGTTGCCAGGGCGATCTCGCGCCCCTCGGCCAACCAATCCTGCGCAAGGGCCAGAACGTCCTTGTATTGTTGCGAAAGCCTCCCGTTATCGTCTGTCTGCATGGGGTGCGCTCCTGCCTTATGCGGCCTTCAGCCAGGACTTGGGGTCGACACTATGCCCTTGCAAGGATAGGGCCTGCACCAGTCCCTCAATGCTCTCAAGAGAATGCACGGCGCGAAATTCGTCCACATGCGCGAGTATGGTGCGAATGCCCTGGGCACGGGCGGCAAAGCCCTCATAACGCAAGAGAGGATTGAGCCAGATCAGGCGCCGGCAGGACCGGTGCAGCCGATCCATTTCAAAGGCCAGGGTGGGTGTACTGTCGCGCTCTAGCCCGTCGCTCATCAACAGCACCACCGCGCCGCATCCAAGGACCCGTCGCGACCAGTTCCGATTGAACGCGGCCATTGATGTCGCGATCCGCGTGCCGCCGGACCAGTCGTGAACCGCATCCGAGCACAACGCAAGGGCCTCGTCAGGATCGCGCTGGCGCAGAGCGCGGGTAACATTGGTCAGGCGGGTGCCAAAAACAAATGTATGCACCCGCTGATGACGAAGACCAAGGGCATGCATAAAATGCAGAAATACCCGCGTGTAGGATGCCATTGAACCGGAAATGTCACACAGGGCAACAAGGGGAGGTGTGAGGGTTTTGGGCCGCAGGGTTTTGAGTACAATGGGGTCGCCCCCGTTGCGCATGGCGCGCGCCAGGGTGCGGCGCAGGTCGATGCGCTGCCCCTGCGGGTGACTGGCAAAACGTCTTGTGGGAACCTTCTCCACAGGCAGGCGCAACTGGGCGATCTGTTTCTTGATCGCGGCCAGTTCTGAAGCGCTCATCAGGGCGAAATCCTTTGTCAGCAATGTCTCGCGCGCCGACATGGTTGCCCGCGCATCGATCTCGATCAGGCTCTCATCAAAAGATGGGTCATCTTTTGCTTGGGCCGCAAGGGCTTCGCTCACGCGCGCCGCACCTGGTTTTGGGGCCTGCGGTTGCGCCTGGTCCGGGGCGCGTGGCGACATCACCTCCAGCAGCTTTTCGATCAGGCCGCGCTTGCGAAAGTAAACCCGAAACGCCTCAGCGAAAACGGCCCGGTGCTCGGCGCGCGAGACAAATACCGCATGCAGGGTCCAGTACACGTCGTCGCGGTTGCGCACGCCAGCGATCTCAAGGGCGTGTACGGCTCGGATGACGGCGCCGGGGCCTACAGCCAGGCCGGCACCGCGCAGCACGCGGGCAAAATAGACGATATTGTCGACAAGCCTGGCTCTGTTGTGTGGAGGCTCCGCCGGGTGCGCCGATGCGCTCTCATGGGCGGCTGGGGGAGTCGTGATCCGGGAAGAGGTCATGACGCACTCGCTTCGGCTTTCACCTGATCGATTATCGCGCGTGCCTTTACGCCCTCAATACTGGCGATGTCATCTTGATATTTCAAGAGGGCGCCCAGAGTGTGCGAGGCGATATTCGGATCAAGAGCCACCTGGTCCAACTCCACCAGCGCCTGCGCCCAATCGAGAGTCTCGGCCACACCAGGCGCCTTGAACAGATTTTCCTGGCGCAATGCCTGCACAAACGCTACCACTTCCCGCGAAAGCCGATCCGCGGCCTTTGGCACCTTGGCGCGAACGATTTGTAGTTCGCGCTCCGCCGAAGGGTAATCAACCCAGTGATAAAGGCAGCGGCGTTTAAGGGCATCGTGGATTTCTCGCGTGCGGTTGCTGGTGATCACCGCGATCGGTGCCGTGGTCGCACGAAGGGTGCCAAGCTCGGGGATGGTGATCTGATTATCGCTCAGGACCTCAAGCAGATACGCCTCAAACGCTTCGTCCGTGCGATCCAGTTCATCGATCAATAGGATTGGCGAGCGACCATTGTGGGCCTCAAGAGCCTGTAACAAGGGCCGTTTGATTAAAAAGCGTTCCGAGAACACTCCATCCTCAATGACCTTTCTGTCCCGTTCACCGCCCGCCTCGGCCAGGCGAATCTCAATCATCTGGCGGGGGTAGTTCCACTCATAGACCGCAGCGGAAATGTCCAGGCCCTCATAGCATTGCAGGCGTATGAGCGGACGCTCGAGCCCGCGTGCCAGCACCTTGGCGACCTCTGTTTTGCCGACACCGGCTTCTCCCTCCAGAAAAAGAGGGCGTTGCATCTTCAGGCTCAGGAACAGGACCGTCGCCAGGGACCTGTCGGCGATATAGTCGGCAGCCAGCAGCAGTTCGTGCACGGCGTCTATTGATTGGGGTCTGTCCATACCTGAAACCTGAAACCTGAAACCTGAAACCTGAAACCTGAAACCTGAACCTTCCGTCTGGGTGGCAGCGAACGTTTTGCCTACAGATTTCTGGTTTCCGGCGCTTGTGTTCTATTCAATAATACCAGCGGCATTGGCTTTATATACACGCCAACTGGTGTAGGGCCTTGATAACATACTTAACTGACGCTAATCCATGAGTCATTGTCAAGGACCCTTGGTATGATATAGAGGCCGACGATGATGACAGGCCGTCGTTCAAGCGGGCACTAAAGAAAGTTGGGAAACTGGAACCAGGAGAAGTCTATGGGTTCAAGCTGGCGCCTGCATTGGGTGGTGGCAGAACCCTTGATGCGCTGAAGACATATTCCGCGCTGGAGCACTTTGCTATTCTGGCGCAAATGGATGACTTGCGACTTATTGATTATTTGAAGTTTCCACCGGAATTTGTCCGAACGATCGGCTAGATGTGAACTTTCAATAGGTTGTTCTCTAAGTGGCCAACGCTGTTTCGATATCCGTGACCTCCATGCCCAGGCTCTGGGCCGCGGGAGCATTGGTGATCTTGCCTTTGTGAACGTTCAACCCGTTGCGCAGGTGAGCGTTTTCAGCAATGGCCTGAAGCCCCTTGTTCGCCAGCATCATGCCAAAGGGAAGGGTCGCATTGTTAAGCGCCAGGCTTGAGGTGCGCGGCACCGCTCCCGGCATATTGGCCACACAATAATGAATGATCCCGTCCACTTCATAGGTGGGCTCGCGATGGGTCGTGGCCTTGGAGGTCTCAAAACAACCGCCCTGATCAATGGCCACATCGACAAGTACCGCGCCGGGCTTCATGGTTGCCAACATTGCCCGGTTTACCAGCTTTGGTGCCGCCGCGCCGGGCACAAGCACGGCACCGATAACGGCATCGGCTTGCGCGACTTCTTCCTCAAGGGCTTCCAGGCGTGAATACCGGGTTCTGGCACGGCCATCGAAATGTTCGTCAAGTTGGCGCAGGCGCGGCAGGGATAGGTCCAGAATGGTTACATCCGCCCCCATGCCCACCGCGACCCGTGCCGCATTGGTGCCCACGACGCCACCACCGATGACAACCACCTTCGCCGGTGTTACGCCAGGCACGCCCCCCATCAAAATACCACGGCCTCCTACGTGTTTGCGCAAGGACTGGCCCGCAGCCTCTATGGATAACCGCCCCGCGACCTCGCTCATGGGCGCCAGAAGCGGAAGGCTTCCATCGTCGGCGGTGACGGTCTCATAGGCAATGGCGGTACAGCCCGATTGAATGAGACCTTTTGTTTGTTCCGGATCCGGAGCCAGGTGCAGATAGGTGAACAGGATCTGCCCTTCGCGCAAGCGGGCCCATTCCGAAGGCTGCGGCTCCTTGACCTTGACGATCATGTCAGCGCCGTTAAAGACCTCTTCAGCGCTATCGACAATTGTTGCGCCAGCGGCCCGATATTCGTCATCCGTGGCACCGATCCCCACACCGGCGTCAGACTCGACTAAGACTTCATGATCGCGCGCCGCATATTCGCGCACCGCACCCGGTGTCAAGCCAACACGAAACTCCTGCGACTTGATTTCGGTAGGGACGCCCACACGCATAGTCTATTCCTTCTGACGCTTCACCGGCTTCTATTTCTTCCGGCGCTTCCCCGGCCCTGGCTTCGTCCAATACAATACGAACGAACACCCTAATCTGTTCTTAACAACATAGCCTACAGCACAATAGCATACAGCACCTATTGCGGTAACCTTCGCTCTTTCGGTGTAGGCCTTCCGCAGGGTACCATGTCACGGGCAACCGTTACCGAAAGAGCAAAGTGTGAAGCGTACCGGGATTGTCCTGAAACGCTCTGGAGCCACTATTAGCGCATTGCGAACGAAATGTCCTTGCAAGTTCACGAACAAAATCGTTAAATATGGATGGAAACGTGCTTAAATGATGGAAATGCACATGATATCACAACAAACGAAGTTGGATGCGCTTGATTACTCCATACTTGCTCACCTGGTGGAAAATGCCCGGTTGAGTAATGTGGAGTTGGCGGAACTGGTAGGCCTGTCGCCTTCGGCTTGCTCACGGCGAATCGCCATCCTGCAGGCCAGCGGTGTAATCGACGGGTATGAAGCGCGTTTGAACGTTGGCAAGCTTGGCGGCCAGGTGACCGTTCTTGTCTCCATTTCGCTTAAAGGGCAGAGTGAAACAGACTTGCACAATTTCGAGCAAGCCGTAACCGCAATCCCCAATGTTATCGTGTGTTATCTGATGTCCGGGGCTGCCGACTATCTGCTTCGGGTTGTGGCGCGGGATATGGCCGATTTTGCGCGGTTGCATTCTCAACACCTGTCAAGACTGCCTGGCGTGGACCGGATCAATTCGAACTTTGCCTTGCGCGAAGTGGTCAATCGCCCCTATTTAATGCGCACCTGAAACCTGGCAAATGGAAATATCTATTGCAGAGCGGGCCGGCGATGGTGATGCCCGTTTATAGAGATGTCCGTTTATAGAGATGCCTAAATCATGACACGCTCCAGTGATCAAGCCAAACACGCGGCGGCCGCCCATGTAATCGATACATTTGTCAAGGACGGCATGCGTTTGGGGTTAGGCTCAGGCTCCACAGCGGAGCAATTTATACGCCTGTTGGGGGCGCGGGTTGCCGACGGTCTGAACGTCTCAGGGGTGCCCTCGTCAAAGGCGACCGCGGCCCTGGCACATGACCATGCCATTGCCCTCATTGACCTTAATGATGTTGTCGAATTGGATTTGACCGTCGATGGTGCCGACGAAGTGGATGCGGAGTTTCGCATGATCAAGGGCGGCGGCGGCTGCCTCACTCGCGAAAAGATCGTGGCTCAGGCTTCGCGGCGGATGGTGGTGCTGATTGACGACAGCAAACTTGTTAATGCGCTTGGCGCCTTCCCTTTGCCCGTTGAGGTTAATCCGTTTGGTTGGCGTTCAACCCGGCAACTGATTGTGGACACCCTCGCCGAATCCGGGGCTGACAACGTCAGGATCGAACTGCGCGGTGGCGAGAACAAGCCGTTTGTGACCGATAACCGGAATTTCATTGTTGATTGCCATATCGGCCGCGTCGATTACCCCAATACACTCACTTGCGCTCTCAACACCATCCCCGGCGTCGTTGAAAACGGACTTTTTGTCCGCGAGGCTGACACGATTGTCATCGGGCGTGCCGATGGCTCCGCGCATAGGCTGACGCGTCCTGTTTCAGAAATATAGTTAGAGTGTGTCAGGGGGCCCGGCAGTCTTTCTTCCGTGCCGCCTACAAAGCCTACAAAGCCTACAAAGCCTACAAAGCCTACAAAGCCTACAAAGCCTACAAAGCCTACAAAGCCTACAAAGCCTACAAAGCCTACAATATGCCCTTTCTGGCTCCACGCAAGCGGCGCATGAGCGGCGCGTCCGCATAGCGCGCCAGCGAGAAATGCGGCGCATAAGCAGGAAGCGGCGCACCCGCAACCCACGCCGCGCAAAGCTCGCCACACGCGCACGCGCACATGGTGCCAAAACCAGAAAGCGCACACACCATATACGCCCCGTGGGGAAAGGCCTCAACATCAGCGCCACTTGCTTTTCCTTTGGCAGCCGTGGCGGTCATCGGTCCCACCAGGGGCCAGTTCTCCTCGGTCATCGTATACCAGCCGCCATAATGGGATGTGCCTTGCGGCGGCTGGCCGTTATAGGCTTTAAGAGAAGGCTGCAGGCGTGCTGCGGCGCGCAGGACAATTTCCGGAAAATGCGGATCAAGGTGCGGAGCGAATGCAGGCGGTGCAGGGCTTGCGTTATAGGCCCAGCCGAGTTTTACCCGGCACCCTGTGCTGGCGCCCTCCGGGCGGCAGTGGACCCCGCCCGGCATCACCTGGGTCAACCATCCATAGGATACATCCTCAGCCAACAATGCACGGGTGGCCGGTGACCAATCGAGGGCCTGTTCGTCGAGATCGACCGAAAACGGCAAATCTCGCGGCACGGTGCCAAGCACATCGTCAAAAGCCATTTTCTGTTGCAGGATATTGATCACAGGCAGGCAGATGCCGAGCATCCCGGCAATCTCGCCGGCAAACGGGCCGGCGGCATTGACGATGCGATCGGCAAACAGATTGCCGTGCCCGTCAGGGCCATCGAGGAACAGGGTAAACCCCCCCGCATTCAACGGGTCGATGTCGACCACCGTTCCCTGCTGAACCCGTGCCCCCTCACTGCGGGCAACGTCCAACATATATGTCCCAAGCTGATAGCCATCGACGGCTCCGGCGCGACGGACATGAATAACGGTATTGATCGCCTTGTCAAAACTGGGAAACACCTTGCTGACCACATCACGGTGGCACAGGACATCGATACCCTCGGGGGCGTCCTGCCAATTCGATTGACGCGGGGATTTACGATAGGTGGCGCTGTTGCGCGGGTGAAACCGCACCGCGCTTTCAAAATTATCAGCAAAACCAATGCGCAGCTCTTCAAGCCAGTCGTCGATGTGCGTGCGCCGGGTTGCCAGCGCATAGCCGCGCCGCGTCATGGCAATGCGGTTGTTGTCGGTGCGAGCGATGTCCTCCATCAGGTCAATGCTGCGGGTACTCAGGGCAACCATTGAAGGATGCGGCCACCAATTGCGATAATTATCCCCCGATTGGGCCGACGTAAAGGCCATGGGTGCCATTGCATCAACCAATCGGATGTCACGGATCCCGTGTCTGATCACGAGATAATAGGCCGTGGCAATCCCAGCAAGTCCGGCACCAATAATGACAATCCGTGGTTCACCCATGTTAACACGACCAAAAGATCAACACGCTCCAGACAGCGTGTCTATAAAGCCAATACCGCTGGCATTATACCAAGGGCCTTTGCCAAGGGCTCCTGCATTAGCGTCAAGTAAGTGTGTTATCAAGGCAGGACACCATTAGGCGTGTCTATAAAGCCAATGCCGCTGGCATTATACCAAGGGCCCTTGCCACGGGCTCATGCATTAGCGTCAAGTAAGTGTGTTATCAAGGCAGGACACCATTAGGCGTGTCTATAACGCCCATACCGCTGGTATAATTGCAGGACGGCAGGGGTCCTGTGATCACCAAATCTCACTTTTATTTGATCGCTTATAACTTATGTCAACAATGCGTTAACACGCATGGCCAAGTTTTTGTCAAATAAACGCCAATAAAATCAATATGATGGTGCCATCTCGACGTCGCCCGGGTGTTGCGAAGCCCGCGCCGGGACCGCATGGATGGCAATAAATACAAATTTCAATAACAACTTAATTGTGCATAAACAAATGATTTCTATCTTTGAGAGCATCTCAATCATAAACCTATGATTTGGGCAACAACAAAAACAGGAGTAATAAAAATGAAAAACCTCTTTACCCGTTTCGCAAAAGATGAGGCCGGTGCTACCGCCATCGAATATGGCCTTATCGCTTCCCTCATTTCCGTCGTTATCATTGGCGCTTTGATGTTTGTCGGTGATGGTTTGAATAGCACGTTTAGTAATATCGCCAGCTACCTGCAATAATTAAGACACTGAAGCGCATAGGCTTCACAGCTCGGCGGCAACTTAATCCATACAGTCATTACGGCGATTGATGCGTTGCCGCCTTTAGCTGCATCCCGATCATAGGCTTATGATTTGGGCAACAACAAAAACAGGAGTAATAAAAATGAAAAACCTCTTTACCTGTTTCGCAAAAGATGAGGCCGGTGCTACCGCCATCGAATATGGCCTTATCGCTTCTCTCATTTCCGTCGCTATCATTGGCGCTTTGATGTTTGTCGGTGATGGTTTGAATAACACGTTTAGTAATATCGCCAGCCACCTGAATAATTAAGACACTGAAGCGCATAGGCTTCACAGCTCGGCGGCAACTTAATCCATACAGTCATTACGGCGATTGATGCGTTGCCGCCTTTAGCTGCATCCCGATCATAGGCTTATGATTTGGGCAACAACAAAAACAGGAGTAATAAAAATGAAAAACCTCTTTACCCGTTTCGCAAAAGATGAGGCCGGTGCTACCGCCATCGAATATGGCCTTATCGCTTCTCTCATTTCCGTCGTTATCATTGGCGTTTTGGTTCTTGTCGGCAATGGTTTGAATAGCACGTTTGAGCAGGTTAGTACCGCCCTGCAATAATAAGAAACGACAACGCGCACGCTTTCAAAGCTCCCTGAATTGGGGGCTTGAGAGCCTGCCCGGCAACAGTGCATTTCAACAAAACATAAAAAGGGTAGAACCGAATGACGCGTTGGTAAACAAACGGCGAATCTGATAGGCATCGATTCGTACAAATAAAGATCAATAAAAACAACGTGATAATCGCGTTATTGGAACAGTCGACACAAACGTCGCCAGCACACGGGTACGATAGTACCGGTGCGATACCTATTTCATAATATCAACTTAATAGTGCATATACGGCTTATATCTATCAATAGGTGTACTGCTGGCCCCTCTCCAGGATCGTCAGTTCAGAACCCTCAAGATCACAATGTTATCAGGAGTAACAGCATGAAAAATCTTGTTAGCCGTTATGTAAAGGATGAATCCGGTGCAACCGCTATTGAGTATGGGCTTATTGCTTCGCTTGTTTCGGTTGTCATTATTGGAGCCCTTACCTTTTTGGGAGGCAGACTGTCACAAACTTTCATGAATGTGGCTACGGCGCTGCGCTAGTTCGCCGCATCAATCATGGGGCCGCTGGCACAGCGGCTCCACACCGAGAGGGCGCCTGGCGCCCTCTTTTCGTGTTTGAGACAGAAAAAGCTTTAATCTGCGGGGACTTTTATATTTTATATTTGCCTATTGGTTTTATTGGCGCGGCGTGACAGATTGATGTGACCGCTGCGCAGGTCATGCTGATCTAAAAGAAAAGAAACGCCATGGGTACCGAATTTCTGTTGCTGAACCTGGCCGTGTTTGGTGCCTCCGTTCTTCAATCGGCAACAGGAATAGGCTTTGGGGTGATCGCCGGACCTATTCTGCTGATCGCCCTCAACAGCGGCGATGCCATCCATATCAGTATCATTCTCAATCTGCTGATTGCCGGGCTGCTGGCACCATCACTGTGGCGCGATGCAAACAAGGACCTGTTGCGGGGATGGACGGGTATGCTTGTGGTCGGCGTACCTTTGGGATTGGCAATATTTCTCTACGTTGATATCGCGCTGCTTAAGATGCTGGCGGGTCTGGCGGTGTTGTTTACGGCAGCGTTCGTGATGCGCAACCGTGGCGTGGGGGCGCGACACGGCAAGAATACGCCTAAATACACAGGCGGCCACGCAGAGACGCTGGCAATCGGCCTTGTGTCCGGGATTATGGGGGGCAGTCTTGCGATGCCGGGGCCGATCCCCGCCGCCTGGATGTCAATCCGCGGATATGACAAATCCGTCATCCGTGCAACCATCCTGGTTTTGTTTGTATTCTCCTATAGCGTGACTCTGGCTTTGCAGCTGGTGTTCGCCGAGTTTACCCCGGCAACCTGGAGGCTTGGCGCGCAGCTGGCCCCGGCGACGATTGTCGGAATTTTTGCCGGTAGGCTGTTAGTTCGATATATAAGCGAGATTGTATTTCGCTTGCTGCTGTTGGCGGTTTTGCTTGCGACGGCATTGAGCCTATTGGTGACGCTTTTGTAGCAGGAGCTGTTTTATGGAATCGCTGTTTCCCTCGGCCCTTGGGTCCCTATCCCGGTTACCCCGCTCGCGCCTGCTTGAAGGGCAGACGCCCTTGCAGCCAATGCCTAACCTGGGGCGCGATATTGGCCGCAAAGACCTGTTTGTCAAACGCGACGACTGTACCCCGCTTGCCTTTGGTGGCAACAAGGTTCGGCAACTGGAGTTCTATCTTGGCCAGGCTGTGGCGGAAAAAGCGGACACGGTTTTGATAACCGGTGCGGTGCAGTCCAATTTTGTGCGCCTTGCCGCCGCCGCAGCACGCAAGTTGGGCATGGACTGTCATATCCAGTTGGAGGAACGGGTGGCCAAATCCGACGAGGCCTATCGCTCATCGGGCAATGTACTCATTGACAGGCTGCTTGGGGCGACGTTGCACGCTTACCCGCATGGCGAGGACGAGGATGGCGCCGACGGTGCCCTGAGGGTCCTTGCCAAAGAGCTGCAACAAAAGGGGCGCCGGCCCTATATTATACCCTTGGCGCCGGGTCATCCGCCGCTTGGGGCGCTGGGGTATGTGGTGGCGGCGCAAGAACTGCTTACCCAGTTTGAGGATAAGGCGCTTCACGTGGGGGAAATTGTTGTGGCCTCGGGAAGTGGCAACACCCACGCGGGGTTAATTTTTGGCCTGCGGGCTCTTGGCAGCGCTATCAGGGTTACCGGCATTTGCGTGCGTCGCGAGGCGGGTTTGCAGGCACCACGCATTCGGGACCGCTGCGATGGGGTTGCGGCGTTGCTTGGAGTGGCATCACCTGTATCCGAGGCTGACATTATCACCGATGATCGTTTTTTGCCCCCGGGCTATGGTCTCATGAATGCGGCCGGCGCCGAGGCTCTGGTGCGCGGGGCGCAATGTGAGAGCCTGATGCTGGATCCCACGTACACGGCCAAGGCCATGGCCGGATTTATTGCCAGAGCGCGGGAAGCGCCAAGTCAAGGTGCGTGCGTTTTTGTTCACACGGGCGGAACACCAGGAATATTTGCCTACCAGAGAGACATCGAGCGGGCTTTGCAATGACGCGGTTATGCCAGCGACATTGGCGTGATAATACCAAGGGTCCTTAACAATGACTCATGGATTAGCGTCAAAGAGTTATGTTATCAAGGCAGTACGCCAGTCGGCGTGTCTATAAAGCCAATACCGCTGGTATAACACACCATTTTGACGCTGATCCATGCGCCTTTGCCAAGGGCCCTTGGTATGGGTCTATAGTCTATAATGTTTCACGTGAAACATTTCTATTTTTTAATCAAAGAGCCGGGCTTCAATGTTTCACGTGAAACATTTCTGTTTTTTAATCAAAGAACCGAGCCTCAATGTTTCACGTGAAACATTTCTGTTTTTTAATCAAAGAGCCGAGCCTCAATGTTTCACGTGAAACATTTCTGTTTTTTAATCAAAGAGCCGAGCCTCAATGTTTCACGTGAAACATTTCTGTTTTTTAATCAAAGAGCCGAGCCTCAATGTTTCACGTGAAACATTTCTGTTTTTTAATCAAAGAGCCGAGCCTCAATGTTTCACGTGAAACATTTCTGTTTTTTAATCAAAGAGCCGAGCCTCAATGTTTCACGTGAAACATTTCTATTTCTTAATCAAAGAGCCGAGCCTCTCTATTCGCAGGCATCACCCTACCCGCTCCCTCTTCCAGCCATGGGCTGGCATCACTCCTTGTAAGGGTCGTGCACTAGGATGGTATCCTCGCGCTCCGGGCTTGTAGACAACAGCGCCACCGAACAACCAATGAGTTCCTCGATACGCCGCACGTATTTAATGGCCTGCGCGGGCAATTCTTTCCAGCTACGGGCCGCGAAGGTGGTTTCGTTCCAACCTTCCAGGGTCTCGTAAACCGGCGCGACCTGTGCCTGCGCCGAGGGCAACGCGGGCAGATGGTCAAGGCACTTGCCATCGCGTTCATAGGCGATGCATATCCTGATTTCATCAAAACCATCAAGAACATCAAGTTTGGTCAGGGCGATACCATTGATACCGCTTGTTTTGATTGTTTGCCGCACAAGAACCGCGTCGAACCAGCCGCACCGGCGTTGGCGACCGGTCACCGTACCGAATTCGTTGCCTCGCTCGCCCAGGGTTTTGCCGTCATTGTCGTGCAGTTCCGTGGGCATCGGTCCGGCGCCGACTCTTGTGGTATAGGCCTTGGTGATGCCGAGCACATAATTGATCATATGGGGGCCAACGCCGGAACCTGTTGCGGCCTGTCCTCCCCCGGTGTTGGACGAGGTAACAAACGGATAGGTCCCGTGATCGATGTCCAGAAGCGCCCCTTGCGCGCCTTCATACAGGATCCGCTTACCGGCATCCTGCGCCCTGGCAAGGCTGCGCCAGACGATATCCATAAAGGGCAACAGGCGTGGGGCCATGGCTGCCAGGCTGTTAAAGATCGCCGCGGCGTCCGGGGCCTCGTGCCCAAGGCCGCGACGCAAAGGTGTGTGGTGGGCCAACAGGCGGTCAATCTTGTCCGGTAATGCCGACAGATCGGCGAGATCGATCATGCGGATGGCGCGCCGTCCGACCTTGTCCTCGTAGGCCGGGCCGATGCCCCGTTTTGTGGTCCCGATACGCATCACGCCGGCGGCTTTTTCACGAATGGCGTCCAGTTCCTGATGCAAAGGCAGGATCAGCGGCGCCGTCTGGGCAATTTTCAGATTTTCCGGCGTTATGGCCACACCCTGTCGGCCGATCTGATCAATCTCCTCAAGCAGGGCCTTTGGATCAATAACCACGCCACTGCCGATAACCGCCACCTTGCCCGGGCGCACAACGCCGGAGGGGAGCAACGACAATTTGAATGTTGTGCCGTCGATAACCAGCGTGTGCCCGGCGTTGTGACCGCCCTGAAAGCGCACGATCACGTCGGCTCTCTGGCTTAACCAGTCAACGATCTTGCCCTTGCCTTCATCGCCCCACTGGGAGCCTACAACCGCGACATTTCCCATCTATCCTGTCCGCCTTTTCATCCTATGGTCCGCATTGTTATGGTCTTGTTGATCTACCGGCCGGAGGGTTTCGCTGATTGATAGAAGACTATCTGGAAACCTCCATTGACGACCTGGCCAGCCCGTAGACAAGCCCGAATGTTTCACGTGAAACATTGTACCGCAAAGCGCATCAAAATCGATGCGCTGGAAACCTCCATTGACGGCCTGGCCGGACCACTACCCCATACCCCCCTAAGTTGCCTCAGCACGAGCCATATCAATATAAAGAGCGCGTAGACGCCTGGCGACAGGGCCGGGAGCGCCGTTGCTAAGGGTGTGTTGATCGATTTTCACAACGGGCATAACAAAGGTCGAGGCGCTGGTAATAAACGCCTCCGCCGCTTCATAAGCCTCCGCGACAGTAAAGGCGCGCTCCTCAATGGTCAAATTCGCCTCTTCGGTGAGTCGCAAGACCGCGCGGCGGGTGATACCGGCAAGAATCTTGTGGCTGAGCCCGCGCGTCACGATAGTACCGTCCTCGGTGACAATATAGGCATTGTTGGAGCTGCCTTCCGTAACAAAACCGTCCTCGACAAACCAGGCGTCATCGGCGCCGGCCTTGGCTGCGGCCTGTTTGGCCATGGAGGCGGGCAAAAGGCCCACCGTTTTAATATCACGGCGCTGCCAGCGTATATCGGGAAGCGTAATGACCGAGATGCCCCGGGTCGCCGCCTCTCGATGCACCAGATTTTTCTTTTGCGTAAACATCACGAGGGAAGGTTTCGGGTTTTCCGGATAGGCAAAGTCGCGATCCGCCGCCCCCCGTGAGACCTGCAAATAGACAAGGCCTTCGACGAGTTGATTGCGCGCCACCACCTGCCGCTGAATAGCTGTGATGGTGTCGTTGTCTGCAGGTGCAGGCATATCCAGTTCAGCAAGAGAGCGGGACAGACGCGCAAGGTGGGCAGGGTTGTCGATGAGTTTTCCCTCCAGCACGGATGCAACTTCATAGACCGCATCCGCAAATAAAAAGCCTCGATCAAAGATGGATATCGTGGCTTCATGTTCCGGCACATAGTCGCCGTTGACATAGACAATCCGATCCATAGGGGTCTCTTTCTTTTTTGATGGACACATACCAGGGGCTTTGGGTTTGACTGTTGCGTCCCCAGGTTGAAAAACGTCGTCTTAGATGTGTAATTTCAACAGATTGTCCCTGGTAAATGCATCGGGTGCAGGTGGCCATTCGTCTGATCATTAGAGGTGTTCGATTTCTCCCGCGCTGTCAAGGGCTGCTCACGCGCCGCTTTCAGCGGTTTTTAAACCCTTGACAGCGCGGGAGAAATCGAAAAAAAGCAATGATCAGATGAATGACCCGATATGGCCTTCCTAGCGGCAATGGCCGCAATAACCCTGACTTCAGACCTGCCACCCTGAGAACAACCTATTGAAAGTTCACACTTAGGGCGTGGCAGGTCTTAATAGACGCCATTTGTTTCTCGATTGGCGAGGCGCATGTCATACCGGCAATGTCAATTTACCACAGGCTTATCCACAGTTGGAAAGCGGGCAAAATCCTGATTTGTGCCTTTCCTTCAAGACGCTAGCGGGGAAGTGAAATTGTAACAAATTTCTTTAACCTTCTTCAAGCATAATTCTCTTGATAGGGACTGTGGGAGCCTATTGAATGGGCTGTGCGGCGATTGGTATTGGGCGCAGGACTTTGGCAATGGGTGCCGCTGTCGGCCTGCGTGGACCTTCATAGTTAAACACCGAGAATAGGGGTAAGGCCGCGACGTGATTCGATGATCATGGACGTGAGCTTGCGTTTTATCTGAGTTTGTGTCGCTGACAGCGTTTGAGTATGCGTTAAGAGGTATGCGTCGTATGTTGCGTTTTGATAGGGCCGGGGCCAGTCGAGCGGTTGTTGTTGGGCTTTTCACCGTCATCGTCATGTGTTTTTTGATTTTCCTGCACATGGGGGCGCTGGTTGCCTCTGACAGTGATCGCCCCTATAGTAACAGTTCCTTGCGCAGCACAACCAATTTCAAGACCGCCGACCTTGCGTCTCCGCGTTTAGGGGCGAGCGGCCTGCCTTTACCGCGTTTTGTCAGTTTGAAGTCTGACAGAGTAAATGTGCGGCTTGGCCCAAGCCGTGAACACCGGACCAAATGGGTTTATGCCCGTGCCGGATTTCCCCTGGAAATCATACAGGAATACGATAACTGGCGCCGGGTACGCGATATTCGTGGCAATGACGGGTGGGTGTACCACAGCCTGTTGTCGGGTCGGCGTACGGTTCAGGTTGGCGACTGGCAGGGGGGCCTCCATATCGACTTGCGCGACGGCGCGCAGGATGAGGCAACCGTTCTGGCGCGGTTACAGCCTGGGGTACTGGCAACATTGCGCCGATGCACCAGCGGCTGGTGCAAACTCGACGTGCAGGGCCACGTCGGCTGGGTCAAGCAGAACCTGTTGTGGGGTGTCTATCCGAACGAGGACTACTGACACCAACGGCAAAACGGCATCGGCTTTCCAGTCTTTAAGATCAGGAGGCAAAAGCAACCGCTGAGAGCGGTCATAATTGCGAAAATTTCATACAAATGCGTAGCACAAAAGCACAAAAGCCTGTATGCAAACTTAATAAATAATACCGGCGGTATTGGCTTTATAGACACGCCGACTGGTGTATCGTATTGACAAGACAACGGTTTTACGCTGGGCCAGGAGTCAAACGCAAGGACCCTTGGTATAACCACAGCCCAAATCCGACACACTGCTAGGGGAGAATCGCACCATGTTAAATGGGAGTTGTTACTGCGGAGCGGTCAAGTTCAGGTTACTGAAACAACCATCAATGATGGGGACTTGCCATTGCTCCCGGTGCCGCAAGGCTGGTGCGAGCACGATCATTTTTGTCAAGAAAGAAGAACTAGAGTGGGTTCAGGGGCGGGGTCAAGTTATGCGCTATGAGCCCGAACTTCCTTATAAATATGGCAGATGCTTTTGTAAAGTTTGCGGCACATCGCTCGGTGAGATTTTGTCAGAAGAAGACAGTTTTCCGATTGCGGCAAATGCGCTCGACAGTGAGATAGAACTCAAAAACCAGTTTCACGAGTTCGTCGCCGAGAAACCTTCTTGGTACGAAATCTGTGATGACGTGGAGCAGTCTGAAAGCCGGGAGTGACGTGCGCATTGACCGCCGCTACAGGCATAATACCAGCGGTATTGGCTTTATGTACACGCCGACTGGTGTACTGCCTTGATAACATACTTGCTTGACGCTAATCCATGAGTCATTGTCAAGGCCCCTTGGTATTATCTGATCATTGCTTTTTTTCCGGCGGCTTTGCTGTGTGTCAAGGGCGCTTCGCGCCGCTTTCAGCGGTTTTTAAACCCTTGACAGCGCGGGAGAAATCGAAAAAAAGCAATGATCAGATGAATGGCTTGATATGGTCTTGCTGGCGGCAATGGCCGCAATAACCCTGACTTCAGACCTCTGCCACCTTGAGAACAACCTATTGAAAGATTACACGCTCTAGACCGAACCGTCTGCCCGAAATCATTCAGGGGGTTGCGTTCAAGGCGGGTGTCAAGCCCCGCAAAACCGCCGCCTGACAAATAACCGTCACCAACCTTTGGGCATAGTTCGGGCTTGTCAGGGGCGCGTTTGTGTGCCGAGCCGGAAGGCTTAAGGCCTTAGAAGTGGTAGTTTACACCCAACCGGACAATGTGGGCTGTGTATTCAGATTTGGCGGTGGCACTAATGCCAGGGATCGCTGTTAAATCACTACCGAAATCGGCATAAAGATACTCACCTTTGATGGATAAATTATTCTCCAACCTATACTCAGCACCGACACCAACAGTCCAACCCCACTTTGTCACATCATCTGTAACATTCGTGGGGGTGTTTGCGGGGAGGTTGTTGGGTCTCTCCACTACGAGGTTACCTTCTACCTTATACATTGTGCCGGCCAAGCCACCGGTGCCGTACACCAACAGACCGTCCATGTCGAAACCCGCGCGCAGACGCGCGGTGGCAATCCAGGGCTGTTTGACTGTAACATTATATGTAGTCGCACCAATATCAATAGGGGTAGTGATAGTACCAAGAGAAACCCGTTGCTCAACCTTGCCACCAAAATAGTCGATATCAGCCTCAACGCCGAAAACAAAATTGCTATTCATTTGCCAGTTCGCCCCGACCTGACCGCCAACCAGGAAAGACGTGTCATCAGTACTGCCCAGAAACGGAGCAAGGATAGCGTCTGACGATGAGCTCTTAGCTTGGGAACGCGCAAACCCGCCATTGAGGCCAACATAAAATCCGCTCCAAGTCGCATGGCCGTATGCCGGTTGCGACGCGGCCTCGGCGGGCCAGTCTCGCGGCACGTCGGCGGCAAGAGCCGTCACGGGAGCCAAGACAATGCCCAATAAAATTAGTGATGTTGATAAGCGTCTCATTCTCTTAAACTCCATAATGCTAATAGAACGATGTTTATAACCGGCTGATTGTGGTCGATGGTGTGTGACGGGCTTGTGGCCTCACAACGGAAAAGAACGTCACCCACATTTGTCTACTACGGATACCGCAAACAACCTGTAGGTGCACAAAAGCCTTCCCCGAGTCTCGCCCATTAATCTTTAGTAAAGGTTAATGGACGGTGTGTTCGCAAAACCAAAGGCGGACTGGAAATCTGAGAAAGGATCCCCGCCACGCTCTAATGCTATTGCGATGATATAGCAAGACAATTGTGGCGCGGCCAAGGAGTTTCTGCGACCTCATTGTGGCTAATTTTAGACACGGTTGAAAACGTCTATTGACGACCTGGCCAGCCCGCACACTTTGATAATCAGGGTCAGTGATCGGCGACGCAGACCTGGTTCTGCTGTCCCAGGTTCTCAATCCCAAGCGCAACCCTGTCTCCCGGTTTCAAATAGCGCGGTGGCTTGAACCCAAGCCCGACCCCGGGCGGGGTTCCGGTCGAGATAATATCTCCCGGATGCAGGCTCATGAACTGGCTGAGGTAGCTGATCAGATATGCGACCCCATAGACCATCGTTCGGGTGGAGCCGTTCTGGACCCGCTCATCGTTGACCGTCAACCACATGTTCAGGTCTTGCACATCATCAATCTCATCGGGCGTTACCAGGTAGGGCCCCGTATGACCGAAATTGTCGCACGATTTTCCTTTGGTCCACTGGCCTTCCCGCTCCGCCTGGAAGGCGCGTTCCGAGACGTCGTTAATGACGCAATAACCAGCCACATGAGAGAGCGCCTGGGCTTCACTGACATATTTGGCGCGCTTGCCGATTACAACGCCCAACTCCACTTCCCAATCCGTTTTTGTCGATCCGCGCGGGATCAGGATGGGATCATTGGGACCGCAAATGGCGCTCGTTGCCTTCATGAACAAGACCGGCTCCGCGGGCACCTGCATTCCTGTCTCTTCTGCGTGATCGGCAAAATTTAATCCGATGCACATGAATTTTCCGGTGCTCGCCACACACGCCCCCAAGCGCGGCTCGCCCTCTACAATCGGTAAGCTGTCAATGGTCAGATCAGCGAAGCGGCCAAGATCCCCCAAAACGTCCCCGGCCAGGTCTCCTATCAGACCGCTAAGGTCGCGGATTTGCCCGGCTTGATCGAGAACAGCGGGCTTTTCCGCCCCGCGCAGACCATAGCGTAGAAATTTCATAATGGCTCCTTATGGCTTTATTTTTCAGGCCTTTATACCAGCGGTATTGGCTTTATATACACGCCGACTGGTGTACGGCCTTGATAACATACTTGCTTGACGCTAAGCCATGAGTCATTGTTAAGGACCCTTGGTATTATACCAGCAACATGGGCTTTTTGTACATGCTGACTTGTGGGCACCTCTATTGACCGGCATCCCCCGACCCACTCCCCCTGATATTATAAAAGTCACAACCTGTCTTGAGACCGCGGGAGGCGCTCACGTCTATATAGGCTTGCTTTTGTCGCGGCGCTATGGGTCAATCCTTCCTCCCCCTGGCTTCCTCCCCCTGGCTTCCTCAATGGCCTCGCGCTTCAGTTCCAGTGCCAACCAGCGCTCCTCGGCTTGTGCCAGAGCGTCACGGGCTTCCTGCAGTTGATCGCCGGCACGCGCGAACGCCGCGGCATCGCGGCTGTAAAAACCTGGATCGGCTAACAAAGCTTCCAATTCGTCAATACGCGCTTGCAGCATGTCAATCTCGCCAGGCAAAGCCTCAAGGGCATGCTTGTCCTTGTAGGAGAGCTTGCGCACGGTCGCAACGGCCACGGCTTGGGGCTCTGCCTTTGCCTTTGCCTTCGCCTTTGCCTTTGCTTTTTTTGTGCGGTTCCTGCCCGACGATGCGGCCCGTTGTTGGCGCGGGTCAACCCTGTGCCTTTGCTGGGAGATCATGTCCGAATAGCCGCCGGCGTATTCTGTCCATGTGCCCTGACCGTCGGTACAAAGAACACTGGTGACAACCCGGTCCAGAAAGTCGCGATCGTGACTGACCAACAATACCGTTCCCCCGTAATCATTGAGCATTTCCTGCAACAGATCAAGGGTCTCCAGGTCCAGGTCATTGGTTGGCTCGTCCAGTACGAGAAAGTTCGACGGGCGTGTAAGCGCCCGCGCCAGCATCATACGTCCGCGCTCACCGCCTGAAAGGGCAGCGACCGGCGTGCGAACCTGCTCTGCGGTAAACAGGAAATCCTTCATGTAGGAAAACACGTGCCGCTCAACCCCATTGATGACCACATGATGACTGTCATTGCCGGTGAGCGCACGGGCCACGGTCCACTTGGGGTTCAATTGGGCGCGCTGCTGATCAAGAGTGACCATCTGCAGGTTTTTGGCCAGGCGTAGCCGGCCTTTGTCGGGCTTCAGGGTGCCGGTGAGAAGCCGCAACAGCGTGGTTTTACCCGTCCCGTTAGGCCCCGCGACGCCCACCCGATCGCCGCGCAGCACGCGAAGAGAAAAGTCGTCCACGATCACCCGATCATCAAAAGCCTTTGCAAGCGCTGTGGCTTCCAGAACCAGTTTGCTCTTGATGGCACTCTCGCTCACCAGCGCCAGATTGACATGCCCCATGGCGCGGCGCTGCTCGTGCTGCTTGCGCCGCAGTTCCGCCAGTTCCAGAACCCTTCGGCTATTGCGTTTGCGCCGCGCTGTCACGCCATAGCGCATCCAGTGTTCCTCGCGAGCGATCTTGCGCGAAAGTTTGCGGGCCTCGCGTTCTTCCTGCGCGTAGATTTCGTCGCGCCAGTCTTCGAAATGCGCAAAGCCTTTGTTCATGCAACGGGTCTTGCCGCGATCAAGCCACACGGTGGTGCGCGACAGGTTCTGCAAAAACCGCCGGTCATGGCTGATCATAACCAGGGCCGAACGCAGACCGGCAAGCTCGCCTTCCAGCCACTCAATGGCACCCAGATCCAGATGGTTGGTGGGCTCATCAAAAAACAGGATATCCGGCTCCGGTGCCATGGCCCGCACAAGGGCGGCGCGGCGCCGTTCACCCCCCGACATTTGTGCGGGAATCTCAGTACCATCCAGGCCGAGACGTTCCATTAACATGTTTGCCTGCAGCGGGCTGTCCCCAGGGGTCAGGCCACTCAACACGTAGTCCAGACTTGTCTCATAGCCAGACAGATCGGGTTCTTGCGCCAGATAGCGCATGGTCACACCGGGTTGGACAAAACGCCTGCCGCTGTCGGCTTCGATTTTGCCTGTGGCCAGCTTCATCAAGGTTGATTTGCCGCACCCGTTGCGCCCCACCAGGCAGATGCGATCGCGTGCGTGCACCGACAGATCGGTGCCGGTCAGCAGGGGCGTGCCGCCAAAGCTGAGATGGATGTCCTGCAAAAGAAAGATAGGTGGCGCCATGATATCCGGGCGTTTAGCGTATTCAGGTTTTAACAGAACCATTCTGACGGAGCGATTTTGCGACAAGATGGGCCTTAGGTGTAATCTTTCAACAAGTTGTTCTCAAAGTGGCAGGTCTGAAGTCAGGGTTATGGCGGCCATTGCCGCCAGCAAGGCCATATCAGGCCATTCATCTGATCATTGCTTTTTTTCGATTTATTCAGCGCTGTCAAGGGTTTAAAAACCGCTGAAAGCGGCGCGTGAGCAGCCCTTGACAGCGTTGGAGAAATCGAACACCTCTAATGATCAGACGAATGGCCACCTGCACCCGATGAACTTACCAGGGACAATCTGTTGAAATTACACATCTAAGGCCTTTGCCGAAAATTCACTCCGCCGCAAGAGGGGTGCGCGTGTTGCGCTTTGCGGTTGATTTTTGCTGGGCGGTCTTGCGTTTACGCGCCTTGGCAAGAACCGGTTGCAAAAATTGTCCCGTGTAGCTTGCCCGGATTTCGGCAACGTCCTCCGGCGTGCCGGCGGCGATGATGCGGCCTCCTTTATCGCCCCCCTCCGGGCCAATATCAATGATCCAGTCCGCGGTTTTCAGCACATCAAGATTATGCTCGATCACCACAACAGTGTTGCCCTGATCAACAAAGGCGTGCAACACCTCCAGAAGCTTGGCGACATCGTGAAAATGCAGGCCCGTCGTCGGCTCATCAAGAATATAGAGGGTGCGCCCCGTGGCGCGTTTGGAAAGCTCCTTGGCCAGCTTGACCCGCTGCGCCTCGCCGCCTGAGAGGGTTGGCGCCTGCTGACCGATCCTGATATAGCCAAGGCCGACTCGAAACAGGGTGTTGAGTTTGTCGCGTACCGCCGGTACGGCCTTGAAGAACTCGCACCCTTCCTCCACGGTCATGTCGAGTACGTCGGCGATAGATTTGCCCTTAAAATGCACCTCCAGGGTTTCGCGATTGTAGCGCTTGCCTTTACATGTGTCACAAATCACATAGACATCGGGCAGGAAATGCATTTCGATTTTGTTGACCCCGTCCCCCTGGCACGCCTCGCAGCGCCCGCCGCGCACATTGAATGAAAAGCGCCCCGGCAGATAGCCGCGCACCTTGGCTTCGGGCAATCCGGCAAACCACTCACGAATGGGCGTAAACGCCCCCGTATAAGTGGCCGGGTTCGAGCGCGGTGTGCGGCCAATGGGGGACTGGTCGATGTCGATAACCTTGTCGATAAATTCAAGGCCGCTCAGGCTCTCATAGGGCTCCGGCAGGGCCCGCGCATGATTAAGCTGGCGGGCGATGGCGCGATAAAGCGTATCCAGCAGAAAAGTCGACTTACCCGAACCCGAGACCCCCGTGATACACACAAAAAGTCCAAGGGGTACGTCAACATCAATATTGTCAAGATTGTTCCCGGTTGCCCCTTTAAGGGCGATAGACTTTTTGCTTGCCGGTGAGCGTCGCTCGGGAGGGACCGGAATTTCCATGGCGCCAGAAAGATACTGGCCCGTGAGGCTGCCCTTTGCCTTTAGAATGGCGTCAACAGACCCCTCGGCCACGATTTCGCCCCCATGAATACCTGCTCCCGGGCCAATATCAACAACATAATCCGCCTGGCGAATAGCGTCCTCGTCGTGCTCGACAACGATCACCGTATTGCCCAGATCGCGCAAGGTCTTCAGGGTCTCCAGCAGCCGGGCGTTATCGCGCTGGTGCAGGCCAATGGACGGCTCGTCCAGAACATATAAAACACCGGTCAGCCCCGATCCGATTTGCGAGGCCAGGCGGATGCGTTGACTCTCACCGCCGGACAACGTGCCCGAGGTGCGCGAAAGGGTCAGGTAATCAAGCCCAACATCGTTGAGAAACCGCAGCCGATCGCGAATCTCCTTAAGCAATCGCCCGGCGATCATGGACTGGGTATCGTTAAGCGCCTCAGGCAGCGCCGAACACCACTGAAAGGCATGGCCTATGGACATTTGGGTGATTTGCCCAATGTGCTGGCCGGCCAGTTTTACCGCCAGAGCTTCATCGCGCAAACGAAACCCGCCACAGGAATCGCAAGGCTTGTTGGTCTGGTATTTTTCGAATTCCTCGCGAATATAGTTCGAATCCGTCTCCCGATAGCGCCGTTCCATATTGGGGATCACCCCCTCAAAGGGGCGTTTGGTTTTGTAGGAGCGACCATTGTCGTCATAGACGAAATCGATGGCGGTTTGCCTGGAGCCGTGCAGCATGACGTTTTTGACGGTTTTGCTCAGGGTTTTCCAGGGCTTGTTTATCGAAAACCTGTAGTGGCCGGCGATAGCCTCGAGGGTTTGCAAAAAGTACGCCGATTTGGAACGGGCCCAGGGCGCGATCGCCCCTGCGGCAAGGGACAACGTTTCGTCGGGCACGATCAGGGCTGGATCAAAATACAATTGCGTGCCCAGCCCATCGCAGGCTGCACAGGCGCCATAGGGGCTGTTAAAGGAAAACAACCGCGGCTCAATCTCCTCAATGGTAAAACCGGAAACGGGGCAGGCAAATTTTTGCGAAAACAGCATGCGCTTTGGCGCGCCATCGGCATCGGTAACATCGGCCAGTTCGACCACCGCCAGCCCATCCGCAAGGGCCAGTGCCGTCTCCAGAGAATCCGCCAGACGCGTCGCAATATCGCTGCGCAGGACAAGGCGGTCAACGACAACGTCGATGTCGTGTTTGTATTTTTTGTCGAGCTTTGGGGCATCGGCGATCTCATAAAAGGCGCCGTCAATCTTGACCCGTAAAAAGCCGCGCTTTTGCAACGCGGCCAGGTCCTTGCGGTACTCCCCTTTACGCCCGCGCACAATAGGCGCCAGCAGGTAGGCGCGGGTCCCCGCCTCCAGCGCCAGCAGCCGATCCACCATCTGAGATACGCTCTGGCTCTCAATGGGAAGTCCCGTTGCCGGTGAATAGGCAATGCCAACACGGGCAAACAGGACCCGCAGATAGTCGTAAATCTCGGTGACAGTGGCAACCGTCGAGCGGGGGTTGCGGTGGGTCGTTTTCTGCTCAATGGAAATGGCCGGCGATAGCCCTTCAATATGGTCCACATCGGGTTTTTGCATCATTTGCAGAAACTGCCGGGCGTAGGCAGACAGGCTTTCGACGTAGCGCCGTTGCCCTTCCGCATAGATCGTATCAAAGGCCAGGGACGACTTGCCCGAGCCAGACAGGCCGGTCATGACGATGAGCTGATCGCGCGGTAAAACCACGTCGACGCCTTTGAGATTGTGCTCGCGCGCACCGTGCACACTGATAACCCGTGTATCAGGTTGGGACGCGGGTTTTGCGTTCGCAGCGGCGGGCCTTTTTCTCGACGGTGCTCTCTTTCGGGTCGCCATGGCAGGTCTCATACAGGTAAAAGCGAAACGTTGGTAACGGGCAGAGTTTGTTGATAGTTTGAGAATCGATTCTATTGGGTTGCTATTTAGCACAAAATAGGATAGAACAAAAATGGAACATTTGCTGTTCCACCAAATTGTTTTGACTGGAGTGTTTAACAGGTTGGCTGTGTTGGTGCGTTGATGCGTCATTATTGCGCGGTTTGCGCATTTTATACCAAGGGTCCTTGACAATGACTCATGGATTAGCGTCAAAGAGGTATGTTATCAAGGCAGTACACCAGTCGGCGTGTCTATAAAGCCAATACCGCTGGTATTATCCAATAATAGACGCCTGCGTGACGGGAAAACAGTTGTGGAAAAGCCAACAGGGTACAGGACGATCGCAGGGCTAAGCCTTAAACTTTAAGGATCATTGGAAAATGCGCAAGAGATTTCAACGAGAGTACCCGGTTGGTACGGTGGGATAGCGTAAGCGCGTGAGCAAGTGAGCGAGTGAGCGCGGGATAATAGAGTAGAGGTAGGAACTATGGCAGGAAGTGTCAATAAGGTTATCCTGGTGGGTAATTTGGGTGCCGATCCGGAAGTGCGACAGATGCAGAGCGGCAAGTCGATGGTCACGTTTAACGTTGCCACGTCGGAGCGCTGGAAGGATCGCGTAACAGGCGAGCCGCGGGAAAAAACCGAATGGCATCGGGTGGTGATTTTCAACGAAGGGCTGGCGCGCATTGCGGAACAATATTTACATAAAGGCTCAAAAGTTTACCTCGAAGGCCAGTTGCAAACGCGCAAGTGGCAGGACCAGAGCGGCAACGATCGCTACACAACCGAGGTGGTCCTGCAAGGGTTCAACTCGGCGATGACCATGCTGGATGCACGTGGCCAGGGGGCCAGCATGGGTGCCCCTCAGGGCAACGGCGGCGATACCTACGGCCAGGGCTCCAGCGCAGGTCCCATCCCCAGCCAAAGGGCGGGCACCATCGCCGACGACATGGATGACGAAATCCCGTTTTAGAGCGCCGCCAGTGCCGGTGGCATCAGCGCCCGCATCAGGCAACAGGAGGACGTATCGCCGTGACCCGTTATGCGGGAGGACAGAACATTTATGGCGTGTCTATTGGTGTCTTGAGTCTTGACAGCAGGTTTCCCAAGCCGCCGGGGCACATAAAAAACCCGTCTGGCCTTGCCTTTACCGTGTGTTACGAGACGGTCTCCGGCGCCACTGTGCCAGCTATGATCAATGACCCGAGCCCGGCGTTTTTTGCTCCGTTTATTGAGGCGGCAAAACGGTTGCAAGCGGAGGGGGTGCGGGCGATCACAGGCAGTTGCGGATTTATGGCGCTGTTTCAAAAGGAACTGGCAGATGCGGTCAATATCCCCGTGTTTTCTTCCAGCCTCATTCAGGTCCCTCTTTTATATCACATGACCGGCTGCAGGGGACCGGTAGGCGTCCTGACTGCAAGCCGCCAGCATCTTACCCACAAGCACTTCGAGGCCGTGGGAGCCGGTGATGTGCCGGTCGCCGTCATGGGGATGGAGGACTATGCGGAATTCTCCCAGGTGATCCTGGAAAACAGGCGCCAGGCCATGGATATGGATCTGATCGCGCAGGAAATCCTCGCAGCGGCCCGCACCTTGCTTGAGCGTAATCCTGATATTCCCGCTCTAGTGCTGGAATGCACCGACATGGCGCCCTTTGCCCATCGCATTCAACAGCAATGGAATATCCCCGTTTGCGACCTGACGACACTTGCAACCATGGTGCACGACATTGTGGTGCGCAGGCCTTATGCGGGCTTTATGCCCTGATACCACACCGCTTTGACGCTAATCCATGAGCCCTTGGTAAAGGTCCTTGGTATAAAAGACTTGCGGATGGCTTGATCATAAAAGATGAATATGATATTCATCTTTTATGCGCCTTAATTACCAGACCGATTTTGCCTTACGCCTATTAATGCACCTGAGTGCCCTTGATGGCGCGCGCATGACCATTGCGTCCATTGCCAAGGAACAGGCCATATCAAGAACCCATCTGATGAAAGTGGCCAATAGCCTGGCGCGGTCCGGCTTTGTTGAGGCCATGCGCGGGGCCGGCGGGGGCATCCGCCTGGCCAAACCTGCGGCCAACATCACAGTGGGCGCCGTGGTGCGGGCGATGGAAAACGATTTCGCCATCGCCGAGTGTCTGGCCCCGAACGGAGGACGGTGCCGTATGAACACAGGCTGCCGCCTTAAGCAGGCTTTTGTTGCGGCGGGCGAGGCCTTTCTACAGACGTTGGACCGGGTTACCCTTGCCGATTTGACCAAGGACAACCCGGCACTGGATTTTTTGCGAAATCAAACAGCGGAACAAGCATCATGATCAGCAATCGCGAACCTCATAGACCGCCGCACGCGAAGCCAGTGAAAGAAGAGCGCGACGGGTTGGACGTGCCTGTCCGGTCCGGCTCATTGCAGCGGCGTGCCGCCATAACCGCACGCGCCGCGGCCATGGGCATTGATGAGGCTTACATTTCCACCCTTGTTGAGACATTTTACACACGCATACGCGCGGATAGTGAACTGGGACCCATTTTCGCCAAAGAGGTCCGCGACTGGGATATTCACTTGCAAAAGATGAAGGCCTTCTGGTCATCGGTGGCCTTGGCAAGTGGGCGCTATTCCGGCAAGCCGGTGCCTGCGCATCAAAAGCTTGATGATGTCAGGCCGCAGCATTTCGCCCGCTGGCTACACATATTTCGTGACGTTCTCACGGACACCGCACCAAGTCCGCAGGCAGCCATGTACTTTGCCCAGCGCGCCGAGGCCATCGCCCGGAGCCTGCAATTTGCCATGTTCGTTCCCGCCGATATGCCTGCCGATTTTGCAGCCACTGTAGAAAAGCGTCGCAAGCGCGTGCGATCCAATGCCTGATTTTACCAACGTTGCGGGAGTAACGGCAAATCTGGCAGGGGCCCTGGCGTTTGTCTGGTGCGGGGTCGTGATCGGCGGAGCGTTTATTGCCGCCCCTGCGAAATTTCAGGCGCGATCTTTAAGCCTGGCGGTGCTGCTGACGGTGGGACGCGCCCAGTTTCGCTGGCTCGCCATTGCGGACCGTGTGCTGTGTCTTGCTCTGCTTGGACTGGTGTTGTTTTCGGGCGCCCTCTCCTGGAGGGTCTGGGGGGTGGTCATCCTGGTATCGGCGCTGGTGATCGGTCAGCAGGTTCTGGTAATGCCATATCTTGATGGCCGAACACGGGCCATGATCAGGGGGGAGTCGCTTCGCAAAAGTCATCTGCACAAAGTGTACGTCATCCTTGAGGCGGCGAAGGTCCTTTCGTTACTTTTTTTGGGAATGATGCTGACCAGGCCGTAAATAGAAGTTCCCAGTTCTACCTACGCCTTTACCCATGCTATTACTAACGTCATGAGTCATGAGCCGTTGCCAAGGTCTTTCCTGCCTGCTATCACAAGGGGTTCATTCAAAAACAAGATGATCATGACCACCGGGGGGTTCCCGCTTGTCTGAGGTTTGGAAAACCAATGATCATCGTCTCTGCTTTTTTCGGGGCTCAACATGCTTATTGCTGACCATTTTAATCCAAGGGGGGTTGGCGTGTGACCCAGCTTAGTCTTGCTCGTGATAGTTTTTCTGCACCCTATGCCACGTCGCGCTGGACTGACAAGGTTTCGCGCAAAGGCTATCAGCGCCTTCTCATCCTCAAGACCCAGGTCAATGTCTATTACTTTTGGGAAAAGCGGTGGTTTTTTATCGCCATGGCGATCGGCTTATTGCTTCTCAGCCTGCCGACCCCACAAGGCTTGACCCGCGAAGGCATGATCGTGCTTAGCGTTTCGATCATGGCGACGATCATGTTCATTACCGAGCCGGTACCGCTGCCAACGGTGGCGTTGCTGATTATTGTGGCTCAGGTGATCCTGATGGGGATCGAATCGACGGCGGTGGCCAAGAGCCTGATGACCGATTCGGTGTTGTTCATCATGGGTTCCCTGATGCTCGCGGTTGCCGTGGTCAAGCAGAAGCTCGACACGCGCCTGGCCTGGTTGATTGTCCAATTCACCGGCACGCGCACGTCGCGGATTTGCTTTGGCATATCCCTCGTCTCGGGGCTCCTGGCCTCGTTTATTGGCGAGCACACGGTAGCGGCCATGATGCTGCCGGTGGGCATTACCCTGATCACGCTCACCTCCGAGGACAAGACAGAAGTGCGCAGCCTGGCCGCTGTGCTCCTGTTTTCCATATCCTATGGTTGCTCTGTGGCCAGTATCGGCACGCCCTCCGGAGGCGCACGAAACGCCATTATGATCGGCTATTGGAAAGAGTTTTTCTACAATCCAACCGATCCGAGCAGCTATAAATTTCTGATCGATTACGTAAAGTGGATGGCTTACGCCTATCCCATTTTTCTTCTGCAGCTTCCTATTGTAACGGCGGTCCTGTTTTTGACGTTTCGCCCGGAGCATACCCATTTGACCCGCGCCATTGCCAAATTGCGCAACATGGTGGATCGCGAGGGGCCGATGACCCCGGCCAACTGGCTAGCGATCCTTCTGTTTGTCCTGATCCTTATCGGCTGGGTATTCTTTTCACAAAACGTAGGCATGGGAACGATCGCCATTTTGGGTGCGGCGGCATTTCTTGTTGCCGGTCTGGTGCGCTGGGAGGACGTGAACTCTGGGGTAAACTGGGGGGTTGTGCTGCTTTATGCGGCGGCGATTTCTCTTGGTGTGCAAATGAAGAATACCGGCGCCGCCGAATGGATCGCCCTGAATGTGATCCATCTGCTCTCAACCGTAGGCGCCGATACGGGCTATGGTCTGTGGGTGGCCATTTCGGTCCTGACCACCGGTGTGACCAACACCATGTCAAACGGAGCGGCGGTTGCGGTTTTGGGGCCGATTGTCCTGAATGCGGCCACAGTGGCAGGCGAGAACCCGATCATCATCGGTTTTATCACCGCAGTCTCGTCGGCTTTTGCCTATCTGACGGTTGTGGGAACGCCGGCGTGTACGATCGTTTATGCGGCGGGTTACCTCAAACCGGCGGACTTTCTTAAGGTGGGCTGGCGCATGGCAAGCGCCTCAACGATCATTCTGCTGGTTGTTGCCGCGCTCTATTGGCCGTTGCTTGGATAGATAGGCAAACGCAATTTAAACGGATACGGCTATGGCGAGATTAGGTCTGATACGAAGCGCAAAACATCGCAAGACGCATGCGGTCGATGCCTCGTCACTCAAGGAACGCTTGGCGCGCCGGCGAAGGCACATGCGCATTCTGGTGTGCATCAATGGCAGTGATGAGGCTTACGAGGGCTTGAAGTTCGCCGCCTCTTTAGCGGTCAATGATGAGGTGGACATTATCCTCCTTTATGTGCGCCCCATTGACCAGGACTTGCGTACCGGTGGCCTCCAGGTTCGGGTAGCGCGCGAAAACATGTTGGAGTGGGGCCTGGAACTACCCGGCGTTCAGATCCTCAACAAAGGTGCCGATCTGTTACGCGACCTGGGCCACATTGAGGATGACTGGAAGATTAGCTATAGCCACGAGGACGCGTTTAACGACCCGCTTGGGGACAACAAAATTGTCTATCGCTGCGCGGAAACCGAACAGCAGGTTGTTCTCAAGCTTAAAACCGCACCGGATGCGGCCAGCGGTATTCTTGATCAGTATGAACTGGGGCCCTATAATCTGATGATTTTGGGGGATCCGACGTCGGGTCACTGGAACCCGGGGCGGCGCTTGTTGTGGCGCGCGGGAACCGCGCAAAAAGTCGCCATGCTGGCCCCCTGTTCTGTCATGATCGCGCGCAACTGGCAGTCGGAAAATGGCTACCTGCTTGCCTTCGACGGCTCCAAACAGTCGGCAGAGGCGGTGCAGCAGGCGGCGGTTATGGCCACGGTCTGTGGTGAGCCCATCTCGATTATTGCGGTCGCACGTGATGAGGTCCAGCGCAAACGTTTGGAGCGGCGGGTCGCAACAGTCATTCGCCGCCTTGAAAAAATCGATGTCAATGTTGACAAAATCTTCATTGAGAAGGGGGATCCGGCCACGCAGATTGTCGCGGCGTCAAAGGATTATTCTGTTGTGGTGACGTCGGATTCGGGTAAATCGCGGTTACGCCGGTTCCTAAGCGGTAACGTTTCCTATGATATCATGGGGCGGACAAAGTCTTCTGCCATTATCGTCCACCATGCCCGCTTGCCAAAAGGGATTGAGGAGCCTCATGATCAGAGTGCGCGCGCGTAAACAAACCCTTTGCGCGCTAATTTTTGCCACCGTGCAAAGCACTGCCGGCATTTTTTGCAACAGATGGAAGCAGCCTTTTCTTTTGGCAATGGCGATGGTCCTGTGTGGCCTGGCGTTGCCCTTGGATGCGCGTGCGCAGAGTCCTTCTGCGCTGCCCGTTGAGTCATCGCCCGAGACGGCCCCACGCAATGATCAGGACACACGCACGCAGCAGGAAAAGCTTGATGCGTGGAAGCTTGAACTGGATCAAATTGAAGCCGCATTGCAACGCGATCGATCAGACGAACCGCAGTTTGAGGAACGGCGCCGCCGGGCGATACAGATCCGCGAGCAGGCGCTGCAGGTCATCCAGAACATGGAGCCGCAGGCGCGCGTCTTGAGGGAGCGTCTGCAAGCGCTTAAACCGGCCAGCGAGGGGGCGCAGGAGTCCGAGGCCATTGTCGCCGAACGCGAGAGCGTAGAACAGATGTTGGCGCGGGCCGAGGGGCTGCTCAAACAGGCCCAGGACATCGATTTGCGGGTGCGTACAATCATCGCGACGATTACCGAAAAGCGCCAGCGCCGCTTTCGCGATCAGATTTTCCTGCATTATCGCAGCGTATTGTCACCGCAATTCTGGACGGTGTCCCTGGGGCAAATCCCGTTTGCCCTGCGCAGTATGGGGATTTTGATCGGTGACTGGTGGTCGAGACTGCGCGCCGGCGGTGACAATGGCATGATCGGATTGCTGATCGGCGTCCTGTTTGCCGCTGTGCTGATCGCGTCGCCCTTGCGGCGCTTGGTTTTGCACAGAAGCTATCGCGATATCGATCAAAGCCGGTCGCAATACTACGAAAAGCTGACAAAAGCGATCTGGATCGTCTTTGTCAATACGGTCTTTCCCTTTGCCGGGGTTTTTCTTGTTATTGTCGTCGTGGACGCTAACGAGGCGTTGCCGCGCTGGGTGGAAGGGATGCTTGGTAATCTGATCGCCGGCGTGGTGATCTTTTCTTTTATACAGGGGCTGGCGCGCGCCGTCCTGGCACCAACCAGGCCGCGGTGGCGCTTGTTCGAAATTTCGCCCGCCTTTGTCGGGCGCCTGTTCTGGTCAGTTGTTGCCATGGGCGGGGTTATCGCGCTGAACGAGATTTTCGTCAGCATCGCGACAGCTGTCTCGGCGCCGTATTCATTGTTCGCGTTAATCAGCGCCAGCGTCGGTTTTGCCATGATCGGACTGGCGGTATTTCTGCTGCGCACCGCTGCCCGTGTCCCTGCGCGCGCCGATAATGCCGATGTTGATGCCGAGGGCGTCGCCGCGACCTATACCCCCTGGCGGTTGCTCGTTCCCTTGGGCTGGCTGTTCGTTCTTGCCGCGCTGGCGGCGTTGATCCTCGGCTATATCAACCTGGGTTGGCTGCTTGTGGCGGCTCCCGTCGTCATCGGCGCCATACTTACCGCCTTTTATCTGTTGCAGCGTTTTATCGATCTGGCGTTTTCGCGTAATATGACCGCGTCGGCGCGCTTTGGCCGCCGGTTCATGCGCAGCAGCGGTATCAGCGAATTTCGCATGCGGCAATTGTCGGTTTTTATTTCCGGATTGTTGCGCCTTTTGCTGTTTGTCTTCACGCTCAATTTTATTCCAAATCTGTTCGGCTTGGCGATATCGGATTTTGTCGGCTCGCCAAATGCGCTTTTATCAGGGGTTCGCATCGGTAATCTGACGCTTTCTTTTCCGACCATCCTGTTTGCCGTCGGCCTGTTTGCATTTCTGATCATTGTGGTGCGCCAGCTGCGTCACTGGCTCGATAACCGCATGTTGCCCAATACCAACCTTGACATCGGCTTGCGCACCTCCATCAGCACCGCTTTCAGTTGGTCAGGGATTGTCCTTGCTGCCTTGGTTGCGTTTTCCTATCTCGGGCTCAGTTTGAGCAATGTTACGATTGTCGCCGGGGCTTTGTCGCTGGGTATTGGTTTTGGCCTGCAGAGTATTGTCAACAACTTCGTCTCTGGTCTGATTCTTTTGGCGGAGCGCCCCATCAAGGCCGGAGACTGGATTGTGGTTGGTGCCGACGAAGGATTTGTCCGCCGCATCAACGTGCGTGCAACGGAATTACAGACTTTCGACAGTGCTACAGTGATCGTTCCCAATTCGAGCTTGATCAGTGGCACGGTGACCAACTGGACCCTGCGCGACAAGGTCGGACGCATAATCATTCCCGTGGGCGTCGCCTATGAATCGGATCCGGTGGTCGTGCGGGAAACCCTGCTTGATTGCGCCAAGGCGCATGAACACGTTATGCCGTTTCCTGAACCTGTGGTGTTATTTATGAATTTCGGCGCCAGTTCCCTTGATTTTGAGTTACGCTGTTATCTTGCGGACATCGAGCGGGGTGTGCGGGTAAGAAGTGATTTGCGGTTTGCCATCCACCAAGCTCTCAAGGAGAAAGGCATTGAAATCCCGTTCCCGCAAACCGACATCAATATCAAGGGACTAAAGACGCTGCGTCGCGCCGTGTCGGAATAGGCTGTCGGGAATGCCATCGCAGAAAACCGCGACGACGGATTAATGCCAGCGGCATTGGTTTTGTGCCCGCTTTAACGGCTCATGCCTGTAGAAGGGCGGATCCAGCCATTTGAGCCTGTCATGCCAGCGATAGGCTGGCATGTCGAGTTTTTGTCAAGGGCCATTTCCTGCAGTTCATACCAAGGGCCCTTGCCAATGACTCATGGATTAGCGTCAAAGAGGTGTGTTATCAAGGCAGTACACCAGACGGCGTGTACATAAAGCCAATACCGCTGGTATCATCGCAAATTTGCGCAATATAGCATGCGGTCTCTCCATGGGTGCTTGGATTATAATATCTCCAATCTCCATAGCAGGGATCGAATGGACCACCTATTGAAAGCTCACATTGAGCGTGTCTATAAAGCCAATACCGCTGGTATCATTCAACACGCTTGGCAGGGGCTAAAATAACATGAACACTCGATAAACGAGCGGTTCTGCATTTATTCACCTATTGCGTGCTATTTATTCTTATACCAAGGGTCCTTAACAATGACTCATGGATTAGCGTCAAAAAGGTGTGTTATCAAGGCAGTACACCAGTCAGCGTGTCTATAAAGCCAATACCGCTGGTATTATGCATGCCTACAATAGGAGATCGATAATGCCAGTTCGTATATTTAAAGCTGCCCTGCCCTCATTAATCCTCATTGCCGCACCGCTCGTCACAGGGACAACAATGCCTTCCCTGTCCCACGCCTCCGGCGCCTCGGCCAGGCTCGCCGTGGATCTTAACGGAGCCAACATGGCTATCACCCGCGCGCGCCGTGTTGATCAGCAAAGGTCCCCAACCTATTATCTAGCCCATGCGCGCTGTGTGCACCCGCGGCGGGTAAAGCGGCGTTTGTGGCGTAAAGGGTTCAGGAGACTGCACAATGTGCGCGCCAAAGGGCGCGTTGTGCGCCTGAACGCATTTCGCTATGGGCGCTATTTTCGGATAAAACTTGATCGTTGTAGCGGCCGCATTCTGAAAGTGCGCCGCGCCCACTATGATACTTGGCGCAGGTGGTAACGCGGGGTGCGCCCGTTGCGAGGCGCGTCTCAGTCATCGCTGCAGCCTCCAGCACCGGCTCGCAGCGCTTCAAGGTGATCAATGGCAACCTGTGCAGCATTTTCAATAATTACGGGGGGAACGTTGGCCCTTAGCTGCACAAACAGACCCAAAACGAAGGCTGTAAAAAAATTGGCTTCTTTACCCACATCCACATGAGCGCCAAGCTCACCTTTAGCACGCGCATTGCCAAGGGCTGTGCGGAACGCACATGACAGGCGGTCGAAATAGGCCCTGACAAAGCCCGCGCCACTGGGATCGTCGGGACCAAATTCAACCGCGGTATTGCACAGCAGGCATCCACGGCCTGCGGCCGGACCTCTACCTGCCGATCCGTAAAATTGCAACAGCGCCCGGATTGCGTCTATTCCCGCTCCCGCCGCCTCCAGACGACCAAAGTTCCGCGCCACCACGTCCTCATTGTAGCGCGCAAGGGCCACATCAAAGAGCCCCTGCTTGCTGCCAAATTCCGCATAAAGGCTGTAGCGGTTAACGCCGAGCGCCTGAACGAGCTTGTGCGCCGATGTGCCGGCAAACCCGTTCTCACGGAAGATCTCCGTGGCTTTGGCGATGAGCACATCCCGATCGTAGCTTTTTTTGCGTCCCATGGATTTTCCGTTTGACAATACAGAATTTATTTTATAACTAAACGATCGTTCTGAAAAGTCTAAAATGGAGATATGAAACAATGCGTGAAAAGACAACCCTGGTGGTCACCGCAACCCCCAATGCAAGCGAAATGGCCTCGGTGCAGGAATATCTGCATGGGGTGCTACCACTGCTCATGGGTGCCGGCGGCGCATTGATAAAGCGCGTAAAAGTCGACCAAAGCCTTCACGGAAGGCCCAGCGGTATGGTCCTTGTCATGGACTTTGAGTCTGGGGATGCGGTGAAAAAGATGTTCGAATCCGAAGAATATGCTGCCCTTGTTCCTGTACGCGACAAGGGTTTTGAGGACATGAATATCATGCTGACCCACGCGATGTGACGACGGCTTGCCGGGCGACAGGATTTGCACTTTTGTTTGCTTGCATGAACAAAAATGCTTAATAAACATGCTTAGTAAACATGCTTAGTAAACATGCTTAGTAAACATGCTAATGATGTAGCATGCTAACCGAATAGGGCGTTGCGTTCATGTCTCAGGCACCAGTTCATCATTCCGAAGCCCAGGCGAGGGTACTCTCCAAAGCTCTCCCTTACATGCAGCACCATGATGGTAAGACCATCGTTATCAAATATGGCGGGCATGCAATGGGCGACCCGCTTGCCGCCAAGGCGTTTGCCCGCGACGTGGTCCTGCTTAAACAAAGCGGTGTCAACCCGGTTGTTGTTCATGGGGGCGGACCGCAGATCGCGGCTATGTTGGAGCGATTGGGCATTGAGAGCACCTTTGCGTCCGGTCTTCGCGTTACAGATGAGCGCATAATGGAGGTTGTTGAAATGGTGTTGGCCGGCACCATAAACAAACGGATCGTGTCATCAATCAATGATCAGGGTGGGCGCGCTGTCGGCATTTGTGGCAAAGACGGCAATCTGCTGGTCGCGCGCAAGTTAAGGAGATCGCATAAGGATGGTGCCGCGAACGAGACGCCTGATCTTGATCTCGGGTTTGTTGGCGAGCCCGCATCTGTCAACGGCAAGGTTATCGAGACAATGACGGCATCGAAGATTATCCCCGTCATTGCGCCGGTTGCTTGCGGGACGGACGGACAAACCTATAATATCAATTCGGATACATTTGCAGGCGCTATCGCCGGAGCACTTGGGGCCAAGCGCCTCCTGCTGCTCACCGACGTATCCGGTGTGCTCGATCGCTCCGGTGAATTGCAGGAAGAGCTGACGATCGCTCAGGCGCGCGCGCTTGTCGATGACGGGACAATAACCGCAGGCATGATCCCCAAAGTCAACACATGTATTGACGCGCTCGACCAGGGTGTGGAAGCCTCGGTCATTCTCAATGGTAAAGTCGAACACGCGGTGCTGCTTGAGCTTTTTACCGAGCACGGCGCCGGAACGATGATCGTGCCATGAGGCAAGCGGACGCACGCAAGACCGCGCCAATTCGCGGCGCGACGCTGAATGGCGTTGACGTCTGGATCTTTGATCTCGACAATACCCTTTATCCGCCCGAGACCAATCTGTTTGCGCAGATTCACGCGCGCATGGGAACATTTATTGCGCAATTGCTTGATGTTAACGAGGAAGCCGCCTGGGCCAAGCGGCGCGCCTATTTCCACAAATATGGCACAACCCTTCGCGGCTTGATGCATGAGCACAATATTGCCCCTTACGCGTTTCTCGACTATGTCCATGATATTGATTACAGTGTTGTCGGCGACGATCCACGACTGCGTGCGGCCATCCGAGCGCTCTCCGGGCGCAAGTATATTTTTACCAACGGCACCCGTGCGCATGCGAATGCGGTTCTGAGTCAGGCGGGCTTGACGGGATTGTTTGATAGGATTTTCGATGTTGCCGATGCAGGTTTTCTGCCAAAGCCCGGCGCCAAGGCCTATGCAGCGTTTCTATCGACATGTGATGTCAGGCCTGACAAAGCGGCTTTTTTTGAGGACTTATCGGTCAACCTCAAGGTGCCCCATGCGTTGGGGATGAAAACGGTTCTTGTTGGCGATGCCCGTACAAATGATAGGGCCCGTAAGCCTGGGAAACTTGATACCCATGTTCATTATTTTACGCGGGATCTGAGTGATTTTTTGCGCGCTGTTGCGGGCGGAGAGAACGGGCATGGAATATAATCAGCAAAGAGAGAACAAATGACAGACACACAACTGATTAGCGTCATTGACGCAGCGTTCGCGGATCTGGAGGCGATTGATAAGCATACGCAAGGGGAGATTCGTGAGGCGGTCGAGGCGGCGCTTGAAGCGCTGGACACTGGGGTTGCGCGCATCGCTGAGCATCAGGCTGACGGGACCTGGACAGTTAATCAATGGCTGAAAAAAGCCGTCCTGCTGTCGTTTCGCCTCAATGACATGAACCTGATATCCGGCGGCGCAGGAACTGCAAACTGGTGGGACAAGGTGCCCAGCAAGTTCGCTGGCTGGAATGAGGGTCATTTTCGTGCGGCAGGCTTTCGTGCCGTGCCCAATTGCATCGTTCGCCGCTCCGCCTATATCGCTCCGGGTGTCGTGCTGATGCCGTCGTTTGTCAATCTTGGCGCCTATGTGGACACGGGTACGATGGTCGACACCTGGGCCACGGTCGGCTCGTGCGCCCAGATTGGCAAGAACGTACACCTGTCCGGCGGAACCGGCATTGGGGGGGTGCTTGAACCTTTGCAAGCCGGGCCGGTCATTATCGAGGATAATTGTTTTATCGGCGCCCGCGCCGAGGTGGCGGAAGGTGTAATTGTGCGCCAAGGGTCGGTTCTCTCGATGGGGGTCTATATCGGGGCTTCCACCAAGATCGTCGACCGCAGCACCGGAGAAATCCACCAGGGAGAGGTGCCGCCTTATTCGGTTGTTGTGTCGGGAACACTGCCTGGCAAGCCATTGCCCGACGGCTCTCCTGGGCCAAATCTTTACTGTGCCGTGATCGTCAAGCGCGTCGATGCGCGCACCCGCGCCAAGACAAGCATCAACGATCTGTTGCGTGACTAGCTGGAAACCACCACGGCAATAAAGTGGACGCACCAAATGGCGCTATAGCAAAATGCGAGAAGAATACGGCAAAGCCCCATGATTCCCATCAAACGCATTTTGCTATAATATCTCGCAGTTCAGGGAAAGTGGGAAAATGGCAAAGTCAGTCTCAAAGGTGCGCGCATCGGTAGCGAGCGAGAATCGTCTGGGCACGGTCGATCCTGATTCGACTTTTGACGATCAGGACAAACTATCGAGCCGGGACTTCGTCTCGTCACTGTCGCGCGGTCTGTCGATCCTGAGCAGTTTCAGCCGCACCTCTCGCAAGATGACACTGAGCGAAGTCGCCGTCGAAACCGACATGAGCCGCGCAACAGCGCGCCGGTTCCTGTTGACGCTGGTCAAGGAAGGTTACGTCGTCACCGATGGCAAGCTCTTCGATCTTACGCCGAAGGTGCTTGAGCTTGGTTTTTCGGTTCTATCCAAGATCGGCATCTGGGACCGCGCCCGCCCGTTTATGGAGCGCTTGTCCGAGCGGACCGGTGAAAGCTGTACCGCAGCCATCCTGGATGGTCTTGAGGTAGTTTATGTCGCGGGCATCCAGGCGCATAACATCATCAGCGTCGGCATAACGGTCGGCAGCCGGCAATCTGCGTTTTACACCGCCAATGGGCGCGTCTTGCTGGCGGCGCAGCCTGAAGAATACTGGGACGCGATCATCGCGAATGCGCGGCTTGTTCCGCGTACGCAATATAGCGTGACCAACAAAAACAAGTTCCGCCAGATCCTCGAAAAAGTGCGCAACGATGGCTGGTCGCTCGTCGATCAGGAACTTGAACTGGGGCTGCTATCGTTGGCGATCCCATTGCGCTATCGCTCCGGTGTGACCGCGGGCGCGATCAACATCGCGGTGCCGTCGATCCGGGCAACTCCAGAGATGATGATCGAAACCTATCTGCCAAAGCTGCGCGATACGGCGGAACAGATCCAAGTGTCGCTGGCGCGCTAGAGCATCTTTATCCATAACTGGGGTCACCTGTTGTACTTGGCATCAACCTTGTTGATCGCATTCACATTGTCAGCCGAGCGACCGTTCTTCTCGAATGTTTCCTTGAGAAAGGCATCGGCAATTGCCTTTGCCAGTTCGGGGCCAATCACTCGCGCGCCCATGGTGATGATCTGGGCGTTGTTGGAAAGCGAAGCGCGCTCGGCGGAATAGGTGTCATGGCATTGGGCGGCCCTAATTCCGGGAACCTTATTGGCAGATATTGCAACGCCGATGCCGGTTCCGCAGATGAGGATCGCACGATCATAGGTTCCCTCCCGCACAGCGCTGGCAACCCGATCCGACAGATTGGCATAGAATGCATCGGGGCCGTCTTCAGTGCGCGAGATTTCGAACACTTCGTGCTTGTCCTTGAGATAGTCGGCGAGTGTTTTCGCGAGGCCTTCGCCTACGCTGTCTCCTGCAATTGCCAGTTTCATGGGTTCAGCTCCTTCAAAGTTTTGCCGCACATTTGGCCAAAATGTCGAGATAGCCCTCGACGTTCCAGGCCGCGCGGCCGATAAAAAGCCCGTCAATGTTCGGGCAGGATATAAGGTCTTCACAGTTGCCGAAATTGACCGACCCGCCATAAAGGCAGGGGATCCGGCGGCCCAAAACGGCTTCGGCGGCAGCAATGATTTCCGACTGACGCGCATCGGCATAATCGGATGTGGCGGGAATTCCCCCATCGCCGATTGCCCAGACGGGCTCATAGGCAAGCAGGATTTCCGCCCCCTTTTGATCCTCGGGCAATTTGGCGAGAGCGCCCCGGGCCTGTGTTTCCAGTACTTCCTGCGCGCGGCCTGCTTCACGGTCTTCCAGGGTTTCGCCAATGCAGATGAGGGGGATAAGGCCATGGCGCACAGCGGTTTCGGTTTTCCAACCGACAGTTTCATCGGTTTCACCAAAATGGACACGTCTTTCAGAATGACCCAGTTCAACTATGTCCAACTGGCAGTCTTTCAACATGAGCGGCGAAATCTCGCCGGTCCATGCGCCTGCATCGGCCCAATGCATGTTTTGCGCGCCAACCTTCACGGATGTTTCAGCGAGCCTTTCCGCGACTTCGCGGACCACTGTGAAGGGCGGGATGACAAAACGCTGGATCCGCTCATCCCTGTCAGGGTCGTTTGCCGCCAGCGCGGTCGCAAAGGCTCGCGCTTGCGCAAGCGTCTTGTTCATTTTCCAGCTAGTGCCGATCCACAGTTTGTCTTTTGTCTTTGTCTTTGTCTTTGTCTTTGTCTTTGTCTTTGTTTTTGCCTTCGTCTTCATCTTCATTTTTGTTTTCCTTATACGCATATCGTCAAGCAGCGTCGGCCATGATGGCTTCAAGGTCGGATGCCGTCAGGAGGACCGGATTGGCTTTCATCGAAGAAGAGCCTGCGACCGCCTTTGCAGCGGCAGCACGCTCTAATACCAAGGGTCCTTAACAATGACTCATGGCTTAGCGTCAGTTAAGTGTGTTATCAAGGCCCTACACCAGCCGGCGTGTCTATAAAGCCAATACCGCTGGTATAAGATCAGATTTTTAAATCGGCTTCGCCGGTTTCAACATGCGGCGCCCAGAAGCTAATGCTCTCGGCAATCTGCGGAATGACTTCGCGGTCATTTGGCTCGCGCTCCTTGAAACTGAGTTCGAGGCAGATTTCATTGTCCTTGCCGCCACCCTCGCGGAAAGCCTGCAATAGCAGCTCCGGGTGAATACGCCCTCTGGCATTGAATTCCGCGGTGAATGGACGGTGCCCGCCCTTGTCCATCAGAGATTGCTTGATGTGGATGATTGGCGAAACTTCCGGCACCGCTCTCGCCCAGGCATAAGGGTCAAAATCATCCGGATTTTGACTGGCCACATCACCGTGGTCGATATCCGCCATCATCCACATCGGGATTGCCATATCGGCACCGGTGAGACGGTCCTGGAGCGCCAGGCAAGCCTTGATCGTTTCGCCAAATTCGCGACCAATGCTCATCGGCTCCCAGAATATATGGGAAAGACCTGCCGCTTTTGCGTGTTCTGCGACCACCGCCCAGCAATCAATGGCAACGTCGATCAGCCCCTCCCTGCGGGTAGGGTCATCGAAATCCTTGTAGGTGAAAATCGCAAACTGGGATCCAACGCTCGTGCCGCCCAGATCGCCAATGATATCTGCAAAAATCTTGAACCAGTCGATATAGTATTTTCGCACGTCAGCATCGGGATGGCCGAAGTGATTAAGACGGCCATAGGGGCCGGTCATGCCCGATGTTACCATCACGCCGGTGCGCTGCAGCGCCGCATCCATTTGCCGGGTCAGGCGGCGAATGACCGGAGCCGGCCAGCTGGGATTGATGAATTCATGGGTGAGTTGCAAATCCCTGATGCGCAAGTCGCGAGCCACGGTTTCAATCAGATCATCAGGCTCGGCGAAGCGGTTGACCAGGGGATTGGTGTTCAGACTAAGGGTAAAGGTCATGGCTTGTCTCCAGCCCGAGGAAAAGCAAGGGAGCCCCGTATAAAGTCCGGCTGCACCCCGTGTTCATCAAACAGCTTTGTCGATCATCGCTGCTCATGCCGGCCTTGACCCGTGCCGTGGCAAGCCCCAAAGATGCATCGTCGGCAACGTTATGCTCGACACGCTCTCCAATACAGCAGGCTTTGAATACATTCGGATCGCCCGCCATTTCGTGCGCGATGGTCAGATTACCGGACATCTATGCAGCCTCCATTTCCCCTGCGCCCTTCATGGCAAGCAGGGCCGCCCCGAAGGCAGCTTCAGGGGAAACAACGTCCGCTGCCGGAACGCCAAGTTTGCGGGTTCTGATTTTCTTCCAGACCGAATTCGCGGCACCACCACCCACCGAGCGGATGGACGTCAACTTCGGTGCACCAAGCTCTGCCAGACGGCGATAGGCAAGACATTCAACTTCTGCAATGCCTTCCAGCATGCCTTTCAGAAATTGGGAGTCGTCTTCAGGCCGGGGAGAAAGGCGCGGCTTCATCGCCGCATCGTTCACCGGAAATCGCTCGCCGGGCCTTGCCAGCGGATAATAGTCGAGCCCGCTATCGGTTTCCGGGTCGATGTTTTCAGACAGCGTTTTGATCCTGTCGGCAGGAAAGTACTTAACCAAAACGTTACCACCGGTATTCGAGGCGCCGCCTGCGAGCCAGCCGCCGACGAGGCGGTGGCTGTAAATTCCGTATTGGGGCGCAAAGACCGGTTTATCGCTTAAAAGCTTTACCGTAAGCGTGGTTCCCAAGGCACTTACCCCCTCACCCGGCTTGTCGGCACCTGTAGCCAGGAAAGATGCGCAGCCGTCGGTTGTCCCGGCGATGACCACTGTTTTTTCCAAAAGACGGAGTTCCCTTGCAAGGGCTCCGATTGCCTTTCCTGTAGCGGTCCCCGGCTCGACGATTTGCGGCAGGAAGCCTTCCCTAATACCGCTGTCACCAATCCACGACGGCCAGTTGCCCGCTACAGGATCATACCCGGTTTTGAGAGCGTTGTTCTCGTCGGACACATCGAAGTGTCCACTAAGCAGTCCTGCGATCCAGTCCGCCTGATGGATGACACGGACGGTTCCCGGCACATCTTGCAATACGATTGCCCGGGCGAGTGCGGAATTGGCCCCAAGCGCCGCGCTGGTTTCGGGCGCTATCGCGGAGATGCGGTCAATGATCGCGGTATCTGTGACGGGATCGTTGTACATCATCGGCGTATCAAGAGGCGCGCCATCCCCATTCACGGGCAGCATGGTACCTGACGTGCCATCAACGCTGATCGCTCTAATCGCCTCGGCGCTCACCGTTTGCAAAAGCGAAGAAAGCGTCGTGGCAAGAGCCGCTTTCCAGAGGGCCGGATCGCGATGATCATCGCCATTTACGTCCATTCGGCAGCTGGTATTGGCCATCACGTTCTGGTCGGCATCAATGGCGATGGCCCGCACGCCCGACGTGCCGACATCCACGCCAACAAACAGGTCCGTCCCGGAATTCATGGGGAAATACCCAAGGGCTTGTTGAGTGCCTGCCGGTATTTTTCCGCGTCCCAACTGAGAAGCTCGGCGTTTTCCGCATCGGACAGATAGTTGAGACCAGTACCTGCAGGAATCCGCAGCGTTACATCAGCAAGACAACGCGCCAGCGCCTCAGCCCCCGCATTGGCGTTAGCGCTCATCAGGGTTCCCTTTTCGGGGAAAACAATCGAAACCGGCATCGGCAGACCTGATTGCTCAGCCCGTTTGCAGACATCTTCGACGTTTTCACCCTCACCCGCAACAACCGAACCAACACCCAGAAAGATCACATGGTCAGGATAAAGGCTGCCCTTTCCCACCATCGACAAAGCGGCCGCATCTGTAGCAACCCCGTGCGCCTCGGCCTGTTCCGGGGGTTTGTAACCAGAAGTTCCCGCGAGACGTTGCAACGCATCCGCATCGGGCGCCAACACGGGCCGGGCCGTTTCCATCAGCCGCTTGTGCACCTCATCCATCAGCGCTTCAGCCTCATCGACCGTGTCGCCGGAAACGACAAGGCCATGATTGCCGAGAATGACAATCCTTGTTTCAGGCTTCAGCGCTGCTTGTATCTTATGCGCCAGCGTCACGCCCGGCTTCACATACGGAACGAACGCCCACTCAAGACCTGCAAGCTTTTCGCCCAGCACCGCCGCGGCATCCTCGCGCACGGCATGGGCGATTGTTCCCACACAATGAACATGGATGACGATGTCCTGCGGAATGACCGCATGAACGGTTGTTTCGATTGAAGGGCGCAATCCGGAAGGATTAAGATCGGTGAAGACAAAGTCCTGCGCTTTATCAGCTGACCCGTCATTGCGTTGGAAGGCCTGCATGAGGAATGATAGATCGACAGGCACAAAGATATCATCGCGCTCCGCGTTCATGAGCCAGGTGCCGGATGCCTTGATCCACAATATGCCATCACGCTTGATTGACGTGTTACCACCTGCAGCTTGCACCAAAAGCGGGTCAGCGCCCGCACGCGCGGAAACGGCGCGAAGCGCCCTGAATTGCGGATCGGCTTGCATCTGGTTCATCAGATTATCCCGCTTTGGCATGCGTTCTGGAAAACCAGTTTTTGAAGGATGCGATCTCGGCTTCAGTCATGTGCAGTGCGTGTTTGGTCCTGCGCATCAGAATATCTTCAGCGGTCACCACCCATTCATTGTCGATCAGATAGCGCGCTTCGCACTCGTAAAACTGCGGACCGAATTGCTGACGGAGATCCTTAAGGGATTTCGCGCCGGCAAGGATCGCATGGGTGCGCGTGCCGTAAAGCCGGCCGTAATGATTGAGAAGCGCTTTTGACAGGAATGGATAATCGGTTTCGAGCTTTGCGAGGAAGCCCTCATAATCGGCATTGTTTATTTCACCACCTGGCAGATAGGCTTTGGCCGTCCAATCTCCGGTCATTTCAGGAAAATACGGCTTTAGCTTTTCCATTGCGTTTTCGGAAAGTTTGCGGAAAGTCGTGATCTTGCCACCGAAAACATTCAGCATGGGCGCCCTGTTGCGCCCGCCATCGACTTCCAGAATGTAATCGCGGGTCACGGCGCTCGGATTCTCCTCCTCATCATCGTAAAGCGGTCGGACACCGGAGTAGGTGTGGAGCACATCCTCACGGGTCAGTTGATGCTTGAAGTAGCGGTTAACCGCGCTAATCAGGTAGCTGATCTCATCCTCATCCGCTGCAACATTTTCCAGCTTGCCTTGATAATGAATATCGGTTGTTCCGATCAATGCCTTGTCTTCCTCGTAAGGGTTAATGAAGATGACCCGCTTGTCGGTGTTTTGAACAAGATATGCCTGGGGGCCATCCCAGAATTTTTGAACAATGATATGGCTACCCTTTACCAGTCGAATTTTGCGGCTCGAATTGATCCCGACAACCTGCTCGATTACATTGGATACCCATGGGCCTGCAGCATTCACCAATGCTTTCGCACGAACCGTCCTGTTGCCACCGGTTTCGGAATTCTTCAGTTCGGCAATCCAAAGACCATCTTCGCGCCTTGCCGTAACGCATTCAGTGCGCGTGAAGATTGCAGCACCTTTTTCCCGGGCATCGATTGCATTGAGGACCACCAGTCTCGCGTCGTCCACCCAGCAATCGGAATATTCAAAGCCCTTGGTGTAATTGTCTTTCAGCGGCCTGCCTTCGCTATCATGGTGCAGATTGCGTGTTCGGGTTCCCGGCAAGCGCTTGCGGCCTCCCAGATTGTCGTAGAGGAAGAGCCCCAGACGAACGAGCCAGGCGGGGCGGTCATCGGGTGAGTGCGGCAATACAAAACGCATCGGCCAGATTATGTGCGGTGCGGATTCCAACAGAACCTCGCGTTCGATCAGGGCTTTGCGTACCAACCGAAATTCGTAATATTCAAGATAACGCAGCCCGCCATGAATGAGCTTGCCGGAGCGCGAACTGGTGCCTTGCGCCAGGTCGTCTTTTTCCACCATTACCACAGAGAGGCCGCGTCCGGCCGCATCGCGAGTAATCCCCGCGCCATTTATGCCGCCGCCGATTACCAGCAGGTCAACGGTATCGCTCATGCCACTTCCTCCCTGGTTTTGACCCCGTAGGAGGCAAAACCGCGGGCGGTTTCTTCAATTTGCGCATCGCTCAGCACATGACCACCGCCAATTGCCAATGCGTGGTAATATTGATGCGCCAACGCTTCGAGCTCACCTGCCAGCCAGAGCGTTCGCACCAGATCGCTGCCCCCGACAATCATACCATGATTTGCCATCAGGCAGCCATTGCGGTCCTCCATTGCCTTGACGATATTGTCAGAGAGCGCCTGTGTGCCATAGCGTGCATAATCCGCAACGCGAATATCGGGTCCGCCAAACGCGGCAATCATGTAGTGGATTGCGAGGATCGGCTTTCTGGCGATTGAGAGGATCGTCGCAAACGGCGCATGGGTATGAACGACGGCATTGATGTCGGGCCGTGTGCGCAGTACGTCGCGATGCATGCGCCATTCGGACGACGGCGCATTTGGGCCTTCCCAATTGCCCTCATCATCATTGATCGGTATGCGTGCCATCATTTGCGGCGCAATCACATCATAGCCAACAGCAGTCGGGGTGATGAGCATGTGGGTGCCGGACCGGATGGAGATGTTTCCCGAAGCCCCCCGGTTCAGGCCGCTGGCTTCGAGTTTTTTGCAGGCTTCGACCATATCCCTGCGGATTTGCGTTTCGTTCATAACGGCCTCTTCAGCAAGGATTGCGCGGCGGCTCGCCCGCAAGAAAGCGCCTGACTTCCTCCGCCGCCTGTTCAGCAGCATAGGTGACGGTGCGTAAAGATGCGCCGGCAATGTGCGGGGTCAGCGTGATATTGGGCAATTGTAACAGCGGCCAGTCAGCCGGTGCAGGTTCAACAGCGAAAGTTTCCAGCATGGCGCTGCCGATTTCGCCGCTTTTCAAGGCTTCGTAAAGCGCATCATAATCGCAAAGCGGTCCTCGCGCCGTATTGACGAACAGACTGTCCGGCTTCATGGCCGCGAAGGCTTCAGCGTTCATCATATGGCGGGTTTCCTCCGTCACACGAGGATGCAGGGTAACCACATCGCTTTCCTCAAGCAGGTTTTGCAGCGCAACCAATTCAACCCCGGCAGCGAGGTCTTCCGAAGCAAGCTGGATATAGGGATCATGAACCAGGATCCGGCAACCAAAGGCGCGCAAGAGTTTGACGACACGGGTTCCAATGTTTCCGTAACCGATCACGCCGACGGTCATTTCGTTGAGTTCTCGCCCGGCCACATCCGCGCGGTACAAATCCCCGCGCCAGATGCCCTGTCGCAGTGTCTCATGGCCTTCCCGGATTTTCCGTGTCTGTGCCAGAATCGCACCTATAGTGAATTCCGCCACGGCCGACGCGTTGCGCCCGGGGGTGTTGACCACAAGCACATTGTGATCTTTCGCCGCCCGCATATCGATGTTAACGGGGCCGCCACGCGAAACTGCAATCATTTTCAGGTTCGGCAGGCGTTCCAACATGCCGCGTGACATCGGCGCAAGCTGGGTAACCAGAATTTCCGCCTCACCGACAAATTCAACAACACCATCGGCGGTGCCGAAATATTCCTTAAGCCCGTCCATGCCTTCAACAGCGTAGCCCTGCTCCATGGGTTCATCAGGCCAGTTGTCTTTTCTTGTTCGGGTGGAAACTTTGTCTCCACAGGCATCAAGGATTTTTTCCTCAAAGACTTCCGGCAACATGAAGTAGTCGCCGATAATGGCGATTTCCCTGGAGGGTGCCCCTGAATCAGGCGATCCATAACATAATGGCTGCGATTTGGCATTTTGCGAGGAATGTTTTGGTTGTCTTGGCATATCCGGTGGCGACCGTGCCCTCCATTGTTTGCGTTTCAGACTTGCTTTTATTAAAACATGACACGCTCTAAATCATCTATTCAGGAACAGGCTCTAGGCACTATCAGATCCTTTTCTAGCGGAAAGCTGCGTCCAGACCGGAGCCAGGGCTTGCCGCGTTTCGCGATATGCAGGGAAAATGCCTGCATACACCGATGCAAGCTCCTGATCAGGCGCTTCGCCATTGCCAAGCAATGGTGATACCCAGTCGGCAATACAGGCATTTATATCGGGGTAAACGCCGTTGGCGACGGCCGCCATCATGGCGGCTCCCGCTGCGCCAGCCTCTTCTCGCGCAGAGGTGCAAACAGGTGCGTTGATCGCTGCGGAAAATACCTGGCGCAGGGATTTTGCGCGCGCCGCGCCGCCGGTAAGCCGAACTTCTGAAGGGGTTTCGCCCATGGCCGCATAGCAGTCACGGGCTGCCAGGCACAGACCCTCAATAACGCCGCGCATCAGGTCCGCGAAGCGGTGGGAGGATGACAATCCGGTAAAGCTGGCGCGGGCATTGTTGTCGACAAACGGTCCGCGCTCCCCCGCTTTGGAAATATAGGGATGATAAAGGAGGCTTGCCGGGGCCGAAGTCGCCATCCAACCATCAATATGACCCAGCAGATCGCTGTGACTGACCGGCTTACCCATATCGGACATGAGATCAGAAGCGACCTTCAACAGCCAGTCGATGTTGAGGGTCGCCGCCATGTTTGACTGAATCTGAGCAACCACACCGGGAATGGGCAAGCACATCACATAGCCTGTCCGCTCTTGATTGAGATAAACATTGTCAGGGGTCGTGGCGCGCATATGCATGCCGGTCGAACCGATGATTGAACAGCCCGCCTGAGAGCGGTTCGTGTAGATACCTCCGCCGAGCGCGGTACAGGCCACATCAACAAACCCAAGGGAGACGGGAGTTCCCGATTTCAATCCTGTTGCAGCTGCTGCGGCATGGCTTAGCGGGTGGGTGGTCATCGAACCATCCACTATTTCGGGAAGGAGATGACGCTCGGGCATAAGGCCTAGTGCCTCTATGACGCCATCGTCATACTGACGTGTTCTGAAATCTCCAAAAGTGAAATTTCCCTCGGAAGGATCGGTGGCGCGCACGTCGGTCAGGTTCAGGTAGAGCCAGTCTTTCGGATGCAGGGCGACTTCCGCCTTTGAAACCATGTCGGGCATGATCTCCTTCATGCGGGCAAGTTGCGACCCCATCTGGCAGGCATTGAGGCCGGAACCTGTTTTGTAAAACCGCTCTTTGTCTGCCTCGCATTCACGCAGTCTGCGCACCACCGGGGCGGCGCGGGCGTCCAGCCAGAGCCATCCGTCGGTCACGGGTTCATTGTTTTTGCCGACGAGCCAGGTTCCATCACCCTGCGCCGTCACCGCAATTGCGGCGGTTCGCGCTGAGAGGCTGGGAACCAAATGGGCGAGATCGCGCAACGTCTTACAGCAATCAACCCAGGTCTTTTGCAAAGATTGGGTCGCGGTGCCGTCGGGTAAAGTGATATATTCGTTCGGCGTTGATGCGGCGGCAATCTGATGGCCTGTCAGATCAAATGCAATTGATTTGATGACTGATGTACCGGCATCAATTCCGATCAATATTTCGCCATCAGCACTCATTCGGCAAGATCTCCTCCATGGCTGATCGCCCTCGTGCTGTCGGGGTCGAAAATATGTAGATCATCGGGGGTCACCGCGACCGAAATCTTTTCATCGATTTTGAGATCGGTTCGGTCATGTTCGACGAGAACAATCGTGCCACCTGCAAACTCGGCCGCAATATGGCTCTGGTCCCCAAGCCACTGATTGGTCAGCACTTTCGCAGACAGTCCGGATTTTGCCCGATGTACCGCGTAAGGTCGCACGCCGACAACGACACGACCCTTTTCAAGAATTGCCTCCCGGACTTCTGACCTGAACTGCCGGGCGGGGTAGGAGAGTCTGTCGCCATCTGCCAGATTGAATTCGATAATCGAGGCATTCTTCGTCACATCGACCGCGAAAACGTTCATGGGTGGCTCGCCAATAAACGTGCCCGTGAAAAGATTTGCGGGACGCTCCTTAATTTCATTTGGGCTTGCATATTGCTGCAGCACGCCGTCTTCCATCACAGCGATCCGGTCAGCCAAGGCATTTGCCTCTGTCTGGTCGTGCGTCACCAGAATGGCGGTCAGGCCGCGCTCCTTGATGAAGTGCTTGATGCGGCCGCGCAGCAAAGTACGTAATTGCGGTTCCAATTGCCCCATGGGTTCATCGAGCAGATAAAGGTCCGCATCGCGGATCAGCGCCCTTGCCAGCGAGGCACGCTGCTGTTGACCTCCGGAAATCAAATTCGGCATGCGATCCAGAATATCGCTGATTTCCAGCATGTCGGCAATTTCATTTACGCGTTTGGTAATCTCTGGCGCGGCAAGGCGGGCGGATTTGAGGGCAAAAGCGATGTTCTCCCCGACCGTTACGGTCGGGTAGAGGGAATATCCCTCAAACGCCATGGCAACGTTGCGTTTGACCGGCGAAAGTTTGTGAACTTCACGACCGTCAATAATTATCCGGCCGCGGCTGGTTTCCTCAAACCCCGCGATCATACGCAGCGTGGAGGTCTTGCCACAGCCGGACGAACCCAAAAGGGCCGTGATCTCACCCTTTTCGATGTTCATGCTAACGTTCCTGACCGCGTGCACGCCAATGCCGATCGGCCCGTAGAACTTGTCCACGTTTTCCAATTTGAGTTTGGGATCACTCATGCCGCCTCTCCCTGACGTGCGCTTTCGGGCGTGATGCGTTCACCGCTCAGCTTGTCGAACAGCATGACGCGTCCGGCATCAATGGCGATATGCGCTTTGCCGCTCGAAGGTGCAGGCGTTCCCGCGGGACGGGAGATAAGGATTTCACGCTTATTTTGGGTAGCCGCCAGGGTAACCGTTTTCTCATTGAGTGGTGTTTCCGCCTCAATCTCTATCGGGAAGGCACCCTTGGCATTTTCCGTCACGAAAGTGATCGCCTCGGGACGAATCCCCATCACGCATGCCTGGCCAGCCAAGGCGGCATAACCCGCATCAAGCGGAATGCTGGTTTCCGAAACATTGACGCGGACGATTTTATTGTTCGCATCAGGAACAACATCAAGAAGGTTGATCACCGGATCACCAAACAAACGTGCGATTTCCGTATTGGCGGGAGAGAGATAAATGTCTTCCAGCGTTCCGATCTGCGCGATGCCATGCTTACTCATTACCGCGATGCGGTCTCCAAGCGCCATAGCTTCCTTATAGTCCTGGGTCACGTAAATGACCGTTGCGTTCTGGCTTTTGATGAGGCGCGGAAGCTCAAGCCGCATTTCAAAACGCAGTTTGGCGTCAACATTGCGCAACGGGTCATCCAGCAGAAGGACGGATGGCTTTCCAGCGAGCGCGCGGCCTAGTGCGGTGCGCTGCTTTTGGCCGTTGGAAAGCGCCCTGGGCTTGTGATGCAGCACGTGATCGATCTTCAAAAGACTGGCCACTTCCTGCACGCGGTTGGCGATATCACCCTTGCCCATGGTTGTGGCCGTCAGCGGGCTGGCAATATTGGCATGGGCATCCATATGCGGAAAGAGCGCGAAGTTCTGGAAGGCCATGCCAATGCCACGATCTTCTGGCTCGACGCCTTCGAGGTCATTGCCATCGATCTCGATCTTGCCACTGTCGGGCTCGATAACGCCGGCGATCAGGCGCAGCAAAACCGTTTTACCCGCACCAGATGGACCGAACAGCACAACGGTTTCGCCCTTGCCAACCTCCAGTGAGACGCCGTCAAGGACCAGGTCTTCCTTGAACGATTTTACGATGTTCGTGAGTTTGAGGGACATGGATTATCCTTTCACCGCGCCGAGAGAAAGGCCCTCTACAAGATAACGTTGCGCATAGATGGCAAGGCCGAAGGTGGGCAGGATCGACAGAACGATACCGGCGGCGACCTGACCATACTGGATGCCTGAAGCGGTGACAAAGGCCAGCGCACCGACCGTCACCGGCTGTTTGTCGGCAGAAGCCAGAACCAGTGCGAAGATAAAGTTGTTCCAGGCGAAAATGAAAGCGAGGAGGCCCGCAGCCGCAATGCCAGGCCCGGCGAGGGGCAGGGCAATCTTGCGAAAGGTCGCCCCCCAACTGTGCCCGGCAATACGGTAGGCATATTCAACATCGGCAGGAATATCCTCGAAATAGCCGCGCACAATCCACAGGATAAGTGGCAGCACGATCAACTGATAAACCCAGATCAAGCCGAAGTACGTATCAGCAAGACCGATCTGCTGGAAGTAGATGGTCAGCGGCAGCAAAACCAGCAACGGCGGGGCAAAGCGGAAGCTGAGAAGCGTAAACGCGATATCTTCCGAACCGCGGAATTTCAACCGGGCAAAAGCGTAAGCCGCAGGCACGCCCAGCAACAGACCGACGGCAACTGAGGTCACTGACAGGAAGAGGGAGTTCCACAGGTTCGACATGAAGCTGATTTCGAGGGTCCCCGCGCTGGTATTGAGCTTGCCGGTGATCAGTGCCATGTAGTTTTGCAGCGTTGGCTCAAAAACCACTGATGGTGGAACACGCAGGATCGTTTCGTTCGTCTGGAAACTCATGAGGAAAATCCAGAAAATCGGAAACATGAAGAACAGGATCACCAGGGTAATGGCTATGCCGCGAAGACCGCGCTCGAGAGGGCTTGTATGTTGCATCTTGATAATCCTCAGGCTTCGCCACGCTGGCGTTCACGCAGGCGCAGCCAGCTCTTAATAAAAATGTTTGAAAGGAAGTAGGTAATCGCCCAAAGGATCATCAGCAGAGCTGCGGACCGGCCTACATTCGTCGACTGGAAGAAGTTGAGATAGGCTTCCACCTGGAAGACGGTCAACTTGTCACCGGGACCGCCCTGTGTCATCGCATAAATAATGTCGAATTGCTGAATGCTTTCAATCACACGAAAGAGGGTAGCGGTCAGCAGGAAGGGCGTCAGCATCGGCAGGGTGATACGCCAGAAAACGAACAGTCTGGGTACCCCGTCAAGCGCTGCAGCCTCAAAGGGTTGTTGCGGCAGAGAACGCAGGCCCGCGAGCAGCAGGATCATAATGAAGGGCGTATAGACCCAGATATCGACCAATACGACGGTCATCATCGCGGTGGAAGGATCGGATGCCCAGCGGAAATCCTCAAAGCCGATGAGCGAGGCCAGATAACTGAGAATGCCGAAACCCGGATTGGTCATCAGCTTCCACATCAAGGAGGCAAGTGCCGGAGCCGTCATGAGTGGCATCAACAGCATGATGGAAACGAAATTGTTGAATTTTGTACGTTTCTGCAAAAGCAGGGCGATCCCCAATCCCAGGAGCAGTTCCAGACCAACGGTCAGGAATGCATAGGTCATGGATACTTTCAGCGTGTTCCAAAATGCAGGATCGGACAGAAAATTGAGATAGTTTTCGCCCCAGTTCCATTTTCTCGCCCAAGGCTGTGAAAGGCGGTAGCGCTGTAATGAATAAGCGACCGCGGTAAAGAAAGGAATCAGAATTGCAATGCAGGTCAACAGGGCTGGCAGGCTGAGAAGATAGGGCAAGGCGCCGCGGCTGACGCGAAATCCGCGCCTTTTTTGTCTGGTTATCGTGGCGTCACTCATGACAAAATTCCCACATCCGCAGCCCCGCGGCACTGTCGGCATTTTTGTTCCGGTTTTGCGGTTAGATCAGCTTGGCGTTAGTTGTACCCATTTTGCTATGGGGACAACTAAACGCATTTTGCTATAGTCTGGCTTGCAAGTGCCTGTCAGACAGGCACCTGCTTTTGGTTTTTGAGAGCTAGGCCTAACCGAGGCCCGCGTCCTTCAACTGGCGGTCAACGCTCTGGGCCAACTGGTCAAGGCCTTCATCAACCGGCACTTCGTTCGCAACCATTTTCTGGAGCATTGCTGCCCATTCAGTGGTCAGATCGAAGAATAGTGGCTGGGCGGTGAACTTGATGGAAGCGCCAGGAGCTGATCTGTCATGCATTTCCACATAGCCTGGATAGGATTTGGAAAGCTTCTCACGGAACATTCCGTCTGCCCAGACGCTCGCGCGGGCCGGGTTGACGAGGTCCATTTTGCGGGCCCCAAAGAGGTCATGCTCAGGACCCGTTACCCACTGCAGGAAGTACCAGGTTGCATCCTTGTTTTGTGAAAAGCTGGACATGGCCATGGCCCAAATCCAGATGTTTGGAGTTGGTGCGTCAGCCTCTGGATTGGCCGCGAAAGCGGAGAACGCAAGATTGCCTGCTTCAGCATTGTCGCCACCATTCATGAAGTAACCAAGGATGTCCGCGTCGAACATCATGGCCGACTTGCCAGCGCCAACATCGGTCCCTACCTGGTACCAGGTGTGGGTTGACCAGTCAGGCGCACCCGAATCCTGGATCATCTTCACCCATTTGCCATGATAGTCCCGGGAAACATCTGTATTCATGGCAGCAGACAATCTGCCATCTTCGGAGATGTTGAGGTCTTTCTGACCGAAGTTTGCATAACCGGAAAGGAAGCCCGGGTGGATCGTCGCCCATGAACGCGAACCGCGCACACCGAGGCCGTAGCCGCCATTCATGACAGCCTTGGCAGCTTTCGCAGTATCAAGCAGTTCATCAATATTCCGCGGAACCTTGAGGCTGTTGGCATCGAAGACCCGCTTGTTGTAGGTCAGGTTATTTTGCTCATAGGCAAGCGGAATACACCACTGCTTGGCATCGTCCGAACCGAGCGCACCACCTGGCTGGCCGTTCCATGCACAGGACTTGATAACCCCTGGCAGGAAGTCGTCCCAGTTATAGTCAGGGTTGGTTTTATCGCTGTCTGAAATCCATGCATTGAGGTCTTCAATCCAGCCGGCGGGACCATAGGTCCAAGTCATGTAGGCGCCACTCATGAAGGCATCATACCCGGTTGAGCCGGATGAAAGCGCTGCGGTAACCTTGTCAAAGTAAACGTCTTCCGGGAAAACGTCATATTCGACTTCCATGCCGGTCATTTTCTTAAAATTTTCAAGATTGGCGATCATGGCGTCGGTGTAGGGGTGCTTATTCAGGAGAAGCTTGATCTTCTCACCCTTGTGCTTTTGCCAGTCGAACCCGTTCTGTGCGAGCGCCTGCGTGGCAGCGGCGTTGAGGAGCACGCTGGCCGTCGTCGCTGTTACACCAAGAGCAGCAAGACTCTTAATAAGGCTGCGGCGGCTGATTGTACCGCGCATGTAGGCGTCAACGATTTGTTTTTCCTTGTTATACATTTCCGGAATTCCTCCCATTAAGTCCTTGTCAGGACGCTTCAGATTCGACGAGAGCACGGGCGGTGCGCTCATCGGTAATGAGACCGCGCAAAAGGCGGCTCTCAAGCACGGAATTGATTGCAGGGATCTTCATTTGACCCCCGGCAATCGCAATAATGCGGCGGTCGCGAAGCGCGTCCAGCGAAAGCGCCAAAGTGCGCTCTGTCAGCAGGGTATCGACGGCCTCACCCCTTGAATTGAAAAAATGACCGAGCAGCTCACCGACGCCGCCCATGGCCTTGACCTCATTGATTTCCTGGGGCTCAATCATGCCGGTTTCGACGAGCGAAGCGGCTGGCTCCGCGGTGCCGATGCCGACAAAAAGCAGACCGGCAGAGCGCGCCAGGTCCAGCACTTGCGAAATTCCTCTCTGGGCCATCAGTACATCGCGATCCTCAACCGTATTGGCAAAAAAAGGCACGGGCATCACATAGGCTTCGGACCCGGTACGCTCGGCAAGGCGGTGAATCACGTCATGGGGATTGGCCGAAAGTTTGCGCGTCAAACCACCCAGAAGGGAGACGAACCGCGTATTCAGGCCGGAAATCTTTGGCAAAAACTCGACACTGGCAGCAAGAGTCCGGCCATGGCCGATACCGATAAGGGTATCCTTGCCGATTTCAATTTCCCGCTTGAGAAATTGCGCACCGGCATGGCCCAAAGCCCTCAAGGGCAGTTCATCATAATCGAATTCGGGAATAACCTCGCAATAATCAAGGCCGTGACGCAGACCGATGGCGTTCTCAAGCTCTATACACTCGCAGACAGCCCCGTCGATGAACACTTTTACCAACCCATTCTGATAGGCCCTGGTGATCAGGCGATGCGCCTTGAGGGAGGAAACCCCCAGCCGCCGCGCAACATCAGCCTGCGTCATGCGACCGGCATAGTGCAGCCAAGCTGCCCGCGTCGCCAAGGATGCTTCCGCGTTTTTCAGCGGTGGTGTCACACCGACGTTCAAGCCAAAACCTCCAAAAAGAAAATATTATCATCTAGTGAAATAATATTCATACTGGCCATTTGGAGTCAATACGAGAATTTGCCATTGCGCCGGTCATTTGCTCACCATTGTGGTTATTGATGAACGTCATCGATTGCGATTACGATAATGATAACAAAAGCTTGACGGCTGTAATGGAAGCGAAAATTGGGTATGGGAAAGTAAACAATTGGATTGGGATAATCTCGGTGAGCAACACCTGACACCAACGGTTATTGGCTATGATGTGCGCCCAATGGCGCTTTCCGATTGAGGAGATGGTCTGCGGTTCTGCAATAAGCTTGTTCCAGGCCTCGCAGGCGGCATCAATGATAGCAATGGGTGTCGAGGACTACGAAGCCATTCTCGACACGGCAAGCGATGCCTGCAAGCTTACGCTAGGCGCTGCGAAGGGCGGATTTGGCCGCAAGCAGTTACCCTGCTGCATTCAGCCATTTTCGGTAATCGCTTACCAGAAGGTGCTTCGGACTTTCATCTTCCTCAATGTCGGAAAACCGCCCAATCGGTTCGCGGAATATGTTGTCGGTTTCATCGTCATTGACTGTGGAAACTTCGCCGATCAGCACGTCGCCACCCTCGCCCCAGAAGGCATGCCAGTCGCCAGGCATAAGCGTAACGCTCTCGCCCGGTTTAAGGCGGAGTTTTTCGCCCGGGGCGAAGGGCTTAACAACACCATCACACCTTACGACTCCACTGGCGTCCTCGGCAAATTCGCCCGTTTCACTTGAACCGTATAATTGCACGACAAGTGTTGCGCCGCCGCGATTGATGATATCTTCGGCTTTGATGATATGCGTGTGCATGGGCGAGAGTTGATCTTGTCGGGAGATCAGTAGTTTCTCTGCGTAGCACATGCCGCCGCCGCGTTGCAGATCGGCGAGTCGGCCATTGCGAAGCGTGAAAAGAAACAACCCCATTTTGTCAAAGTGGCCGGCGCCATAGTCTGTGATGTCCCAGCCGCAACGTGCTTCGACCACATGGCGGGCAGCGTCAGCGCGGGCCCGGAATTCATCCGGTTTCCAATAGGCAAAAGGAGGAAGAGTGAAGCCGAATGAACGAATCAAATCGTCAGCTTCACCCATGATTTCGTTGATGCGTGAACGTTTCATGCTGGCTCGCTCTCAGGCCTGAGAAACTCTATTTTCGTAAATAACATCATATAGCAAATGCGTTTAACGGGATTGATGGGGTTTTCTCGTATTTTTCTCGCATTTTGCTATGGATGTCAGGGCGATCAGCTTTATGGGCTTAGCTGTACTCCCAGCAAAATGGCTAAAGCTAACCCCATGCTGATCTAGACCGTCTCGCAATGACAAGCGGAAACCGAAGGTTTGCAATTGACGTCAGATTTGCTTCATCCCATATTCCAAGGGGAGTATTTTACCCTCAAGGCTCTTTGCAAACCAAGCGCATAATGGTTTCAATGTTGAAGGCGAGCCTGTCGTCCAGGGCTTCAGGAGTCATCAGGTCGCGCTGGAACACAATGGATCCGGTAAATCGGTTGGTGAGGTAATAATAGCCGATTGCCGCAATGGTTATATTGAGCTGTATCGGGTCAATGCCGGGGCGGAATACGCCCTCCTCTACGCCGCGGTCCAGAAGGGCACTTACCATTCCAACAAATCGCCGGAAGAGGACTTCAATCTTGTCGGATTTCTTTAGATGACGAGCCTTGTGAAGGTTTTCGCTATTAACCAGGGTGATGAATTCCGGGTTCTTGAGGTAATAACGCCAGGTAAACCGAATCAGCGTCTCCAACGCTTCGCGCGCAGGCAGGTGTTCCAGTTCTAGCCGCTGTTCGGCCGTTCTTATATGTGTGTAGGCCTGTTCCAGTACGGTTCGGAACAACTTTTCCTTGTTGCCGAAGTAGTGATAGATCATGCGTTTGTTGGCATTGGCCTGTTCGGCGATGGTATCTACGCGCGCGCCACCCAGTCCTTTTTTCGCAAACTCTTTCTTGGCTGCAGAGAGAATTCGCTTTTGCGTGGCCTGCGCATCTCTAATCCTTGTTCGCCCCTTTACTGTGGCTGTCATTCAATACCTCAAATCTGGCGCTTGCATTTAGCTTGGCTGTGCGAGTTCCCAGCCTTGATGAAAGAGAACTGCAAAGTATCCCTAGAGCGTGTCAGGTTTTAATACAACCATTCTGACGGGCGCTTTTGCTATAGAGCGAGACATGTGAACAGTAGGAAACTGGTCAAAGCAGGTTTTTGGACGTGGCTGTGCTCCTGCATCGTTGCGCGCCTCGTTTGACGACAAATTACCCCAGAAAACGCGCAAATAGTATCGCATGATTTTTCGACTTGTAAAGTAACTAGTTAGTGCGTTATAAATACCCCTGCAGCAACCGAAACCTCTGAACATTGGCGTCTGGCCGTTAGCTGAGGTTCAACAAGGGAGTGAGAAAAGAGATGTCATTCATCAAAGAGTACATTGAGAAAGAGAAGATCAACCGACGGAACTTTCTGCTTGCATCAGCTTATGGGCTGGGGGGTGCGGCGGCTCTTGGCGCATTTGGAGCCGGCACGGCGCGCGCCGCGCTTACAGATCCGGCTATTGCCTGGAGCTACCGCAACCGGACCAACCCATACTGGAATGAAATTGTTTCTGGTGGGGAGGCGTTCGTTGAAAGTCTGGGGAAGTCAAAAGATTTCCTGACCCATTTGATCAATGAGGGGTCTTCAGAAAAGTCGCTTGCCGATGTCAAGGCGATCCTGGCAAAAACAAATGGCAATCTTGCTCTGGCAATCGATACCAATGATGCACCAAACGCCCGTCCGGTTGTTGAGGCCGTCGCGGCGGCAGGTGCCTATGTCTCTACCCTGTGGAACAAGACGGATGATTTGCATCCATGGGACTTCGGTGACAACTATGTGAGCCACATGTCCTGGTCAGATGAGGGTCCTGCAGAACAGACCGCTCGCGTTCTCCTGGATGCCATGGGTGGAAAAGGCGGCGTGGTGCATCTGGGCGGTATCGCATCCAACAACCCGGCAATCGAGCGCCTGAACGGTCTCAAAAACGCATTGAAGGATTATCCGGATGTGGAGTTGCTGGCAGCTGAGCCCGCTGATTGGGATACGCAAAAGGCCAATCAGGTGATGTCAGCGTTCCTGACCCGCTACGGCGATGAAATCACCGGCGTACACTGTGCAAACGATACGATTGCCTATGGTGTGCTGGAGGCTCTGCGTGCTGAAGGTATCGAGGATATGCCGATCGTGTCGTACGACGGTAACCCGCAGGCGGTACAGTTGGTGGCCGAGAAGAAGATCCTTGCCACTGTCTTTACCAATCCGCATTGGGGCGGCGGTATCACAGCAGCGCTTGCCTATCATGCGGCCATTGGCACCTTCAAACCTTCGCAAGAGCCAAACGCGCATCGCGAGTTCTACGGCCCGACCATCATGGTTCAGCCGGAAGATGCGCTCACGTTCAAGGCGAATTATCTGGACAGTGTTCCGACATATGACTGGAGCGACTTCTGGGGGCCGTCCAACGGACCGATTGTCTACAAATAACCGTTGTCATGTCAGCCGGGCCAAGGGCCCCGGCTGACCTCTATTTGATTTGGTTCCCCGAACGGTGACGCGCAAGCGCTTTTGGGAGGAAGCACCTTGGCCGCGACAAAAACAACAAGCAAAGTTAGTAACTGGGGTGCCATCAGTCGCGAGACTCTGGTGAAATGGGCACCGCTTCTGGTGCTGATCGTTCTTTGCGTCTTTTTTGCCCTGGTGGAGCCAAGGTTTTTTTCCACCCGCAATTTTGCACGCATTCTAATAGCGGCAACCCCTGCGCTCATGGTGGCGATCGGTGTCACATTTGTTATCATCATGGGCTCAATCGACCTGTCGATGGAAGGCACGGTATCGGTATGTGCGGTTACTTTCGCATTTTGTTTTCTGGCATTGGGGGGGACTTTGGACAGTTGGGCCTGGCTTGCATTGCCGATTGCCATGCTGGTAGGCGCCGCCCTTGGATTTTTGAACGGGCTTGTTCATGTCAAGCTCAAGATACCCTCCTTTATGGCTTCGTTGGCAATGGGCTTCGTTGGCACCGGTTTGGCCATGGTGATGACCGGCGGCGATCGTATTCGGATTGAGGATGAATTGTTTCGTTCGCTGCTGACGCAACGAATCCTGAATTTTCCGCTAATGGTCTATGTGGCTGGGGTTTTCCTGTTAATCGCCTGGTTTATCCAGACGCGTACCACCTTGGGCCGTAATTTTTATGCGGTCGGGGGTGGTGAAGACCTGGCGGTTGCATCCGGCCTTAATGTGAACCGTGTCAGAGTTTTGGGCTTTACCCTGGCAGGCGTATTCTTTTCGGTCGGTGCCCTCCTGGCAGTAGGCCGCATTGGCATCGCCGAAACAGCGACCGGCAACAACTTCATGTTCCTGTCGATAACGGCTGTGGTTGTCGGCGGCACAGCTTTGTGGGGAGGCATTGGTGGGGTTTGGAACACGCTGGTTGGCGTGTTGATCGTGTTTGTGATCGGCAATGGAATGGTGGTCATTGGATTGCCCGGTTACGTACAGGACGGTGTGTTGGGCATGCTTGTAATTCTCGCTGTGATCCTTTCGACGGACCGCAAATCCATCAGCTTCGTGAAGTGAGGGGGAGGGGGCCGATGTACGAATTGAACAAAGTCGACAAGATGTTTCCAGGTGTTCACGCTCTCAGGGCAGTGGATTTCAAAATCGGACGCGGCGAGATCGTGGGGCTGGTGGGTGAGAACGGTGCCGGTAAATCCACGCTTATGAAAGTGATCTACGGTGCCTATCAACCGGACGGCGGCACCGTGACGATCGATGGCAAAACTGTACGTTTCCAAAATCCACGGCAGGCGATGGATCACGGGATCGGGATGGTTTTTCAGGAGCAATCCCTGATTACCAATCTGACTGTGATGGAGAACATCTTCCTTGGTTTCGAGCAACAGTTCGTTCGCTGGGGCGTGATCGATTGGAAAGCCATGGCGGAGGCGGCGCGGCATCAGTTGCGTAAGGTCAAACTGGACATCGACCCTGGCACCGTCACCTCATATCTTTCCTTCGCCCAGCGCCAGCTCGTGGAACTTGCCAAAGTGCTCACACTGGAAGAGCGGATCGATGGCGATCTGGTGATCTTACTGGATGAGCCCACTTCTGTTCTGGCAAGGGAAGAGGTTGAACTGTTGTTTTCGCTGGTGCGGGAACTGACCAGCCGGGCATCGTTCATATTCGTGTCGCATCGAATGGATGAGGTGTTGCAATTATCCCATCGAATCTACGTGATGAAGGATGGCGAAATTGTTGATATTGTTTCCCGTGATGAGGCCAATGTCGAAGCAATCCAGCACAAGATGGTGGGGCGTGAAGTCGACAGGCAATACTATCGTGAACAGAAACAGCAGCCTTACGATAACGCCACATCTTTGGTGCGGTTCGACCATGTAAGCGTTGCCGGCAAATACGTGGACATATCATTCGATCTCCATCCGGGAGAGGTCTTGTGTTTGGTGGGGACGGAGGGTTCCGGTCGCGAAGCCGTCCTCCGCACGATCTTTGGATTGGAAAAGCCAACTTCAGGAACCGTGGAAATCAAAGATAGTGTATTTGGCCGGGCGAGCGCCCAGGAGGCCGTTGCGCGAGGCGTTGGTTATGTGCCGCGCGAGCGTAAGGTCGAAGGCATCGTCAACGGCATGAATGTCTATGAGAATATGACGCTCAGCCAGATGGGCAATTATTCATCAAACGGAATTCTACGGATCAGCGATGAAAAATCCATGGCCAGGGCGTGGATCAAGCGTTTGGCGATCAAGACACCGGATGTCTACAAGGACTGTGGCGGTTTATCCGGCGGGAACCAACAGAAGGTCGTTCTGGCCAAGTGGCGATCCGGTGGCTCCGATATCATCCTGCTCGACCACCCCACAAGGGGCCTTGATATTGGGGCGAAGGAAGATGTCTACGATATGGTCCGTGAGATGTGTGACGATGGGGCCGGCATTATTCTGGTCGCCGACACATTGGAAGAGGCCATTGGCCTTAGCCACACGATCCTCGTTCTCAAGGATGGGGAATTCCAGCAAAGATTTGATGGGTCACCGGGCGACAAACCCTCGCTCTATGACCTTGTCCATCACATGATCTGAGGTTTGCGGACATGTCTATTGAAAAGCTGAAGCCGTATCTTCCCTGGATCACTCTGGTAGCGCTTATGCTTATTGTCGGTGCCATCAATCCATCCTTTCTGAACCCGGCGAGCCTTGTGCAACTGGTGGCCGATGTCGTGCCACTGTTTATCATGGCGCTGGGTATGACCTTTGCCATCTATATTGGCGGCATTGACCTCTCGATGCAGCAGGTCGCCAACCTCGTAACCGTTATCGCTACTGTCTATCTCGCGCGGTTCGGGATTTTCGTTGCCGTGATTTGCATCTGTGCGGGGTTTGTGATTGGCGCCGTCTCGGGCTGGATCACAACTCGCCAATTTGTCCCCTCCTTTGTCGCGACCCTTGCGACGGGCTTCATCGCCCTTTCCGGTGCCCGGTTTTTGTCGGGAGAGCGCGCGCTTTCCATGAACGCGGACGCGCGAAATGCCAGCTTTGGCTGGATGTTCGGCAATACCTTGGGGATTCCCCATGAATTGATTATCGCGGGGGTTTTGTTGGTGATTGCCTGGTTTTTGCAGAGCCGGACTACCTTTGGACGGGTGCTGAAAGCTGTCGGCGCTGGCGAACTGGCTGCGGTGGCTTCGGGCCTTAAGGTTGATCGTATCAAGATTCTTGCGTTTGCTCTGTCCGGGACCTTTGCAGCAATTGCCGGACTGATGTTTTCGGTGAAGCTTTCCGGCGGCGACGCCAACCTTGCCAATGGCTTCCTGATACTTGCCATTGTCGCCGTGCTGGTCGGTGGCACCCCGCTGACGGGCGGTGTCGGCGGTGTCATCAATACCCTTGTCGGCACTTTGATCGTTGTCGTGATCCGTGCCGCCATGGTCTATCTTGAGGTGGACGCCACGATGCAACAGATGGTCTTTGGTATCATTCTTATTGTCGCTATTGCCATGACAATCGACCGTTCGAAGATGCGGATCGTGAAATGATGCGCGCGGCGGTATTGGCAGAGCCCGGGCGCTTTGAGATTGAAGAGCGTCCCATTCCCAAACCCGGCCCGGGTGAGGCGCTGATCAAGATCGCGCGGGTGGGGATCTGCGGTACAGATTTACACATTTTCCACGGGCACTACGCAGCCGACAGCCTGCCAATGGTTCCGGGGCATGAATTTACCGGGACGATCGCAGCCCTGGGGCCGGAAGTCGGCGGATTGGTGGTGGGCAGCAAGGCGGTGGTCGATATGAACATCGGTTGCGGTCAATGTTACTGGTGTCGGCGTAACGAGATCCTGAACTGTCCGCAAATGCAGCAGATGGGCATTACCATGGACGGTGCTTTTGCCGACTACATGGTCGTTCCGGCACGGCTGGTTATCCCGGCGCCGGACACTATTCCTTTCGCGGTGCTGGCACTTACCGAACCGTTGGCGTGTGTCGTGCGCGCAGCGCGCAAGGCACAGGTGACTTTCGGTCAGTCGGTTCTTGTGATCGGTGCCGGGCCCATAGGCAATCTGCATGTGCAATTGCTGAGAACCATTGGAGCCGCGCCAATTATCGTTACCGACATTTCACAAGACCGCGTGCGCATGGCGCTGGACTGTGGTGCCGACATCGGCATCTCTGATCCCGCTCAATTGCACCAAGCCGTCATGGATGCGACAGGCGGGCGTGGTGCGGACATCGTTGTCGAAAGCGTCGGTAACCCGGCGCTCTATCAGCAGGCTATGAAATTAATGCGCAAAGGGGGGCACTTGGCCGCTTTCGGCATAACGGGACCGGAGGACAGTCTGCCATTATCAATCCTCGACACTATTCTGCAGGAGAATTCCATTAAGGGCTCTGTCGCAGGCATGGGGCAGGACATGCATGATGCCCTGACGTTGTTGGTGCACGACCGCATCCGGACGGAACCATTTACAGGCGCCAGTTTCGCACTTAGTGACATCCAGCAAGCCTTCAACAGTATCGTCGACCGACCCGGCGATCTGAAAACGCAAATCCAAATGTAAAGCACGGGAGACTAGAGCGTGTCATTTCAACAGGTTGTCGCTGGTAGGTTCATCGGGTGTAGGTGGCCATTCGTCTGATCATGAGAGGTGTTCGATTTCTCCAACGCTGTCAAGGGCGCTTCGCGCCGCTTTCAGCGGTTCTTAAACCCTTGACAGCGCTGGAGAAATCGAAAAAAAAGCAATGATCAGATGAATGGCCTGATATGGCCTTGTTGGCGGCAATGGCCGCAACAACCCTGACAGGAGGAGCCGTTTCATGTTCACGCAAGCTTACACATCAAAGCCGCAAGGCAGGATCCCCAACAGCCGCTTTCCGTTGCTGGTTCATCAAAATGCCATCCCAGGTGGCGGTACAGACGCCGTGAAAAAGCGTTTTCGCGAAAATGGCTGGGGTAACAATTGGGAGTATCCGGGTGTCTATCACTATCCGCATTTCCATTCGACGTCGCATGAGTGCCTTGGTTGCGCAAAGGGGTGGATGGAACTCAATCTGTCGGTTGGCGAAGGCGGCTGGGCCAAGGTCCGTATCGAAGCGGGCGATGTGATTGTGATGCCTGCTGGTGTCAGCCATGAGCACATCGGCGCTTCAGATGATATCATGATGTGTGGTGGCTACGCAGGCGGGCGCGACTGGGACAATATCCAGGAAAAGTATCTGACCGATGAACTCTACTACCAGGCCTGCAAAAATATCATGAGCCTGCCGATCCCCGACAAGGATCCTGCAACAGGTGAAATCATGCATCATTGGCACGACGCACCATCATCGGTTGACGGTGGCTGGAACGACTGGCGCGACGGACTTGACGCCTCCAGTTGATCGCAAAACCCATGGGTCGCGCCGCAACGGGCAAGGCTGCAAGGAAAGAACAATGGACCAATTGAATACCAGATTATCGCTGCCGGACGTGCCGCGGGATTTCGGTTTTTACGTCAACGGCGCCTATGTCGCCGCCGGGGCGCGGGAGGTTTTTGTGCGCAACTCGCCCGGTCACGATGTGCCGGTTACACGCACCCCGAAATGCACCAGTGAAGACCTGGACCTGGCCGTGGACGCTGCCCGGAAGGCTTTTGATGACCGGCGCTGGTCCGGGTTAAATGGGCAGGCACGGGCTGCGGTTCTCCTTAAGGCTGGCGCCCTGATCCGCGAACGCGCCGAAGAGATTGCCTATTTCGAGACGCTTGAGAACGGAAAGCCAATTTCCCAGGCCCGCGCCGAGGTAGGCGGCTGTGCAGATATGTTCGAGTACGCCTCGGGCTTGGCGCGTTCTGTGCACGGTGACAGTTTCAACAATCTGGGGGATGGCATGTTTGGCCTTGTAACCCGTGAACCTGTCGGCGTTGTCGGAATTATCACGCCATGGAACTTTCCGTTCCTGATTTTGTGCGAACGTGTACCCTATATTCTGGCGTCAGGCTGCACCATTGTTGCCAAGCCGTCCGAGTTTACCAGTGCAACGACACTGATGCTTGCTGAGATTCTAACGGCAGCGGGACTGCCGGACGGGTGCATGAATGTGGTTACCGGATCAGGTCCTTCGATCGGACAAGCTCTGATAGAACATCCGCGTGTTGATATGCTTTCCTTCACAGGCTCAACGGCTGTGGGGCGTAGGGTAGTGGAGGCGGCAGGGCGTACCAACTTCAAGAAACTGGGCCTGGAACTCGGCGGCAAGAATCCGCAGATCGTCTTCGCTGATGCCGATCTTGAGGACGCCGCTGATGGCGTCGCTTTCGGGATCGGTTTCAACACCGGGCAATGCTGTGTTTCCGGATCGCGTCTGATTGTGGAGCGCGCGATCGCAGATGAATTTGCCCAGAAGGTCAAGGACAAGTTTACCAGGGTAATCGTCGGAGACCCCCTGGATGAATCCACCCAGATCGGCGCCATCACCACGGATGCCCAGAACCGCACCATCATGTCGTATATCGAAAAAGGGCAGGCTGAAGGTGCCAGGCTTATTTATGGTGGTGAGCCGTTGGACTTCGGTAAGGGCCGGTATATTTCACCAACCCTGTTTGGCGATGTTAACCGGGATATGGCCATCGCACGCGAGGAAATCTTTGGCCCGGTGTTGACCATCATGCCATTCGATACCATCGAAGATGCTATCTCTATGGCCAACGACACCGAGTATGGCCTGGCGGCGAGTGTCTGGACCAAAAACATAGACAAGGCATTGACGGTTACGCGCCGTGTGCAAGCGGGTCGTTTCTGGGTGAATACCACCCTGGCAGGGGGGCCGGAATTGCCGCTGGGCGGTTTCAGGCAATCGGGCTGGGGCCGCGAGGCCGGAATGTACGGGGTCGAAGAATATACCCAGATCAAATCTGTGCATATCGAGATCGGCAAGCGCACGCCCTGGATCGCATAGGGAACATTATGGCAGACGCATACGATTATATCATTGTCGGGGGTGGATCATCCGGTTGCGTTTTAGCAAACCGACTGAGCAAAGACAGCGCCTGTCGTGTTCTGTTGTTGGAGGCAGGCGGCAAGGATTGGCATCCCCTGATCCATATGCCGGTGGGGTTTGCCAAGATGACCACCGGTCCCCATACATGGGGATTGGTGACCGCTCCTCAAAAGCATGCCAACAACAGGGAAATCCCATATGCACAGGCTCGGGTCATCGGTGGTGGCTCCTCTATCAATGCGGAGGTGTTCACGCGTGGCAACCCTGCCGACTATGACCGTTGGGCTCACGATGAAGGGTGCGAAGGCTGGGCATTTGCAGATATCCAGAAATACTTCTTGCAATCAGAGGGTAATACATTCCTTGCCGGTAACTGGCATGGCACCGAGGGGGAACTGGGCGTGTCAAACGTTCCCGAACCACAAAAAATGACCCGCGCCTTTGTGCAAGCCTGCCAGCAACATGGAATTCCTTACAATCCCGACTTTAATGGTGCGGTTCAGGAAGGGGCCGGTATCTATCAGACCACAACAAAGAACGCAAAGCGCTGTTCCGCCGCCGTGGGATATCTACGCCCGGCCATGAAGCGTAAAAACCTGACTGTCAGGACCGGCTGCCAGGTAAACCGGATTCTGATCGAGAAAGGCCGAGCCGTCGGCATTGACTATGGTGATGGACCTGGGCGCCATAAGGTTTTGGCCGGTTCGCAAGTGCTGATAACGGCAGGGGCCATCGGTACGCCAAAACTGATGATGTTGTCCGGACTGGGTCCCGCCGCGCATTTGAAAGCGCACGGTATTGCTGTGGTTGCGGATCTGCCGGGGGTCGGTGCGAATCTCAATGATCATTTCGGTATTGATATTGTGGCTGAATTAAACGGCCATTACAGCCTCGACAAATACAACAAGCTACACTGGATGGCTTGGGCCGGGGCGCAGTACTATCTTTTCGGATCAGGCCCGGTGACCTCTAATGTGGTTGAGGGAGGGGCTTTCTGGTATGCGGATTCCTCTCAACCTGTACCCGACCTGCAGTTCCATTTTCTTGCCGGTGCTGGCGCTGAAGCGGGTGTGCCAAGTGTTCCCAAAGGATGTTCCGGCATCACCCTTAATAGCTATACGCTACGTCCGAAAGCCCGCGGAACAGTGCGGCTGCGCTCCGCCGATCCGACCGATCTTGCTATTGTCGATCCGAATTTCCTGGGTCACCCGGATGATCTGAAAACGTCCGTGGAGGGGGTGAAGATCAGTTGCGAGATTTTCAAGCAGCCCGCGCTACAAAAATATATCCGCAAAATCCGTTTTCCCGATGACACCGTGAAGACGCAGGCCGAGCTTGAAGCTTATGCCCGTCAATATGGCCGGACATCCTATCACCCGACCTGTACCTGTAAGATGGGCGCTGACGATGACCCGATGGCTGTTGTCGATCCGAAACTGCGGGTGCGTGGCATCGATGGCCTGCGAATATGCGACAGTTCGGTGATGCCAAGCCTAATGGGCTCAAATACAAACGCCCCCGTAATCATGATCGGCGAGAAAGCGGCTGACCTGGTGCGGGGTAACCGCTGACCTCGTTTCTTTTACATCAGCATGGGGTTAGCTGTACCCAATGTGCCATACCGCAGGGGCGACGGTCGCGCCGCCGCCTTTTATACCAAGGGTCTTTAACAATGACTCATGGATTAGCGTCAAAGAGGTGTGTTAGCAAGGCAGTACACCAGTCAGCGTGTCTATAAAGCCAATACCGCTGGTATTATTTAGTCGAAGTCCGGTGCGTAAGGGACCAGATCCTGTCCGACAATCCGGTAGCCGGTCTCAGTCATCGCATCAATGCGGTCCATGTCGATGGAAGAAAGCGTAAAATCCATGACATCAAAATTCGCACTGATGTTCGCGGGTTTTGTGGACATGGTGTTGATGCTGACGCCCTTTTGCAGGATCCAGCGCAGGACGATCTGGGCTGCGTTCTTGCCATAAGCCTCGCCAATCTCGGTAAAGATCTTGTGTTTGAAGACTTCTCCGCGCGCTACCGAGCAGTAAGAGGACAGTGGAATTCCCGTTTGTGTCGCAGCGGCCAGCAGTTTTTCCTGATTGAGAAGTGGGTGGAATTCAACCTGGTTCGTAACAATCGGCGCCTGCACCATCGATTTCGCATCGTGCATCATCTGGGCTGTGTAATTGGATACGCCGATATGTTTTGTCAGTCCTTGATCATGCGCTTTTTGCAATAACTCAAGAGACAGTTTTATATCGCCACCGGGCGTCGGCCAGTGTAAGAGCAGAACATCGGACTGGTCGATTTGAAGTTTTGCAAGGCTTTCTCTGACTGAGGGGAGGAACTTTTCTTCACGGAAGTTGGCGATATCCACCTTGGTCGTAATGCAGAGTGCCTCACGGGGAAGTCCTGTTGCCTTGAGTGCGGCACCTGTGTCTGCTTCATTTTCGTACATCTGCGCGGTGTCGAATGCGCGATAGCCAACTTTAGCGGCCGCTAGGATAGCATCGTGCAGTTCCTTGCCTTGCAACGGAAAAGTGCCGAAACAACGCTGGTAGGTTTTCTCGAAATAGATGGTCATGGAGGTCTCTCCCTGTGTATTATACCAAGGGTCCTTGACAATGACTCATGGCTTAGCGTCAAGCAAGTATGTTATCAAGGCAGTACACCAGTCGGCGTGTACATAAAGCCAATACCGCTGGTATTACCGAAGCCGGCGCGGGAATTTGGCGGAAACTCGGTCTTGATTGGGTTGCCAATTAGTTGCATATTACAAATAACCATTTAGTTACAAAGAGGCAACCAAAGATGTCCAAGATCACGACCGCAGACGAGGCTGTTCGCCGCATCAAGGATAATTCCATCATAGCTGTGAATTCATCCAGCGGCCTGTGTTGTCCAGATGCGGTTCTGGCTGCTTTGGGCACGCGCTTCGATGAAGACGGTTCGCCCCGAAACCTGACATCTATTCACCCGATTGCCGCGGGTGATATGTTTGGGACGCCAGGCGTCGACCACATCGCCAAACCCGGTTTGTTAGCAAAGATCATCGGCGGCTCTTATCCATCAGGTCCGACGAAAGCAGAGCCTCCGAAGATCTGGCAAATGATCGCGGCAAATCAGGTCAAAGCCTACAATGTCCCTTCCGGGATCGTGTTCGACATTTTGCGCGAGGGCGCGGCCAAGAGGCCGGGGGTTTTGACGAAAGTCGGATTGGAAACTTTCGTCGATCCCAATCTGGAAGCCTGCGCCATGAATGATGCGGCGCGCGAGGAACCGATCGTTTTCCATCGTGATTTCGAGGGGGAAGACTGGTTGTTTTTCCCGGCGATTAGTCCTGACGTTGCCATCATTCGTGCAACAACCGCCGATGAACGCGGTAATCTGAGTTTTGAACATGAAGGCGCATATCTTGGGGCTATGGAGATGGCGTTGGCGGCGCGAAATGTGGGCGGTCTGGTAATTGCCCAAGTGAAACGCGTTGCGCAGAATGGATCGATCCGTCCGCATGATATCCGCGTTCCAGGTATTCTTGTTGATTTGGTTGTTGAAGCGCCCGAACAACTGCAGACCACAGCGACGCTATATGATCCTGCGATTTCCGGTGAGTTAATTCGTCCATTGCACACGTTCCGAACCGCCGAGTTTAATATTGGAAAAGTGATTGCGCGTCGGGTGGCTCAGGAATTGCGCGACGGCTGGGCGGTTAATATCGGTTTTGGCGTCTCTGCCAATGTCCCGCGGATTCTCGTTGAGGAAGGCTTGCACGGATCCATTACCTGGATGATCGAGCAGGGCGCTGTCGGGGGCATACCCCTGCTGGGCTTTAAGTTCGGTTGCTCAGCCAATGCGGAAGCCTTTGTCGCCTCTCCCCAGCAGTTCATGTATTTTCAGGCTGGCGGCTTCGATGCGTCGCTTCTGTCTTTCCTTGAAGTTGGAAAGGATGGTTCGGTAAACGTTTCCCGTCTGCGTGGCGTGCCGCATCGTACCGCTGGAGCCGGCGGCTTCGTGGACATTACGGCGCGCGCCCGAAAAATCATATTCTCCGGCAACTTTAACGCTGGTGCAAAAATGCGGATTGAAGAAGGCAGACTGGTCATTGATAGTGAGGGTAGGATTGCGAAATTCGTCGACAGGGTGGATCAGGTGTCCTTTTCCGGATCCAGGGCGCGGGAGCAAAAGCAGAACGTAACCTATGTGACGGAACGCTGCGTCATACGCCTGATCGATGGCGAACTTGTCGTGACCGAGATTGCGCCGGGTCTTGATATGCGCAAAGATGTGCTGGATCAGGCCGCGACTGAACTCAAGGTATCAAGCGAATTGAAAATTATGCATAGCCGCTTGTTTTCTCCAGAAGTGATGCAGCTGGAGCTGCCGAAAGCATGACACAAAGCGGAGCCTTTTCCCTGGAAATCCGTGATCGAATCTGCATTCTGCGAATCGATCGGGAAAACAAGCGCAATGCGCTTGATGCGGCGATGATGGATGAGCTTGCGGCGCTCTGTCGCACCATTGAACATCGTGATGATATTTCCGTTCTGATCGTAACCGGCAAGGGTAAGTCCTTTTGTGCTGGCGGTGACATCGCTGCCTGGAGTGATCAATCACCGGCAGCGTTCGCGCGCCATTGGGTTCGCGATGGTCACAACAGTTTTGATTGTTTGGCCCGGTTGCGGCAGCCGGTGATTGCGGCAATAAACGGCCACGCGCTCGGTGGCGGGCTGGAACTTGCCGCCTGTGCCGATTACCGCATTGCAGAACAACATGTGAAATTCGGTCAGCCGGAGGTTGGCCTCGGCATCATTGCCGGCTGGTCTGGAACTCAGCGTGCTGTGCGCCGTTTTGGTGCCCAAATCGTAAGGCGCATGGCGCTTTTTGGTGAAGTCCTGTCTGCCGAGCAAGCGCTGGCCGAGGGCCTTGTAGACAAGGTTGCTGATGAGGGGCAGGCGCTGGACTGTGCGCTTCAGGTTGCAAACGCGCTTCTAAATCGCGGCCAACTGGCAACAGCGCTTACTAAAATGTTGATCAATGCCGCTGAAGGTGAAGAACGCGAGCGTGTTCTTGAATCCCTTGCAGGTCATATTGCGGCGGCCAGTTCGGACCTGCGTGAGGGTGTTGCTGCGTTCAAAGAAAAGCGCACGCCAGATTTTTCCAATAATGTTTCCAATAATGTTTCCAATAATGTTTCCAATATTTTTTCCAATAAGAAGGAGGGGAGCCAGTGATCCGCCATCTTGTTCATCTCAGGTTTCGCGCGGACGTCGATTCTGCTCAAAAGCAGGCTTTGTATGATCGGCTTGCTGGTCTTGCTTCTCGCATCGACGGTATTTCCGCCTTTCAACACAGAGCTAACATTTCTGTAGAGACGCCATTGGTACGAGGGTTTCTCGACATGTTCTGGTTCGACTTTAGCGATGCTGGCGTGCGGGATGTTTATCTGGTTGATGAAGAACATCAGAAAATCGGTGCTGATATTGTCGCCTGCCTTGAAGGGGGGGCGGACGGTGTATTTGTCTGCGACATCGCGTTGTGATGCCCCCCGAAGACCGGTTGTTTCTGGTCGCGCTTTTTGATGCGGCGGTGGCTGCTGCCGACCCTAAGGATGTTCTACGGGGAAATCTGCCGGACCGACCGAAGGGGCGGACGGTCGTGGTGGGAGCTGGGAAGGGCGCTGCACAACTGGCTGCTGCTCTTGAGACTCTCTTGGACTATCCGGTCGAAGGGGTGGTGGTTACGCGCTATGGTTATGCAGTTCCTTGCCGTCATGTGCGTGTGCTTGAGGCTGCGCATCCCGTACCCGACCAAGCGGGCCTGAAGGCGAGCGCGGCATTGCTCGGGGCTGTCTCGGGCCTTGGCGAAGATGATCTGGTTATTGCATTGGTGTGTGGTGGCGGGTCATCGCTCTTACCGTTCCCGCCTGAAGGACTTACGCTGGAGGATGAGCAGTTGCTTAATTCTGCACTCCTGCGTTCGGGCGCGCCTATTCGCGTCATGAATGCAATTCGCAAACATGTGAGTCGTATAAAGGGCGGAAGGCTTGCCGCGGCGGCCTTTCCAGCACGGGTTGTTTCGCTAATAGTCTCGGACGTCCCCGGGGATGATCCTGCGGAGGTTGCCTCGGGGCCAACTGTACCATCGTCAACTTCCCTTGAAGACGCCCGAAACCTAATCGAAACCTACCGGATTGAACTGCCTGACAGGATTATGGCTCACCTGGCACAAGAAACCGCAAGGGCACCATCACCGGATGGCGCGATATTTGCGAAAACAGAAACACGCGTTATCGCTTCGGCGTCTTTGTCGTTGGAAGCTGCACAACGAGAAGCATCGAGGCAGGGGGTGCCGGCGGTAATTCTGTCAGATGCTATCGAGGGCGAAGCCTATGACGTAGGCCTCGTACATGCAGCGATCGCGCGACAAGTCGTTACCAAGAAACGGCCATTTACAGCGCCAATTGTTTTGCTTTCCGGCGGGGAAACCACAGTCACCATATCTGGCACCGGAGGGCGAGGCGGACGCAACAGCGAATTCCTATTGTCCTTTGCTGTGGGCATAGAAGGGGTGCATGGGCTCACCGCGCTAGCTGCTGATACCGATGGTATTGATGGATCTGAAGATAATGCCGGGGCCTTTGCGGACGCGACAAGCGTGGCGCGAATGAGATCACAAGGCATAGACCCCGTTGCAGCGCTCTCCAACCATGATTCATGGAATGCGTTCCATGTTGTAGGCGATTTGTTTACACCCGGGCCGACAGGAACAAATGTAAACGATTTCAGGGCAATCCTGATCCGCCCTCAGGCGTAGACCATCAGGCGATTGATCCCGTGTTGAACAGTCTCGTTGCGCTGATTTCGCACGTTGAAGTCCAGGGTAACGATCCCGCGTTTGCCATCGGATGTCTTGCGCAGTTCCCTGACAGAAATTCTCGCTGCGATTTGGTCTCCAGCAAGCACCGGCGCGGAGAAATCCCAGGCCCAGCCCAATGATGCGATTGCCGAAAACTGCGCTGGTGCTTGATTCTTCAGCCCATCCACCAAAGACAGGACCAGCAGGCCATGCGCCACACGATCTGCAAAGCCGTGTTTTTGTGCAGCTTCTGTGCACATATGAATCTCAAAACGGTCCTTCGTCAATGCCGCAAAATCGTCAATCATCGCGACTGTAACTTCTAGTGAGGCCGTTTCAATCACATCACCAATACGTAACTCACTCAGCCTGTAGTGACCCGGTTCAAGGGTACGCCCATTCACGGTGTGGGGGCATCTTCACGAAGCAGGTTTTTAGCCTTCAGGTCCCTCCAGAACTGATCGGGAATGGGATAACTGAACCAGGCCAGGTTTTGCTGCAACTGCTTGACCGTTCGTGTTCCGGCCATGAAAGTGGGCACAGCCGGATGCGCAACCACGAATTGCAGTGCAGCGGCGGGCAACGGAACGTCATGCTCAGCGCAGACCGCTTCGATTTTGCGGACCTTATCCATGACATCATCAGGGGCAGGGGCGTAATTGTATTTGGCGCCCTCTTTAGCACCGGTTGCAAGGATACCCGAATTGAAACCACCCCCTACAACAACAGCGGCACCGCGTTCCTCACATAGAGGCAAAAACGCGTTCAGTGCATCCTGTTCCAGCAATGTATATCGGCCAGCGAGCAGGAAGCAGTCGAAGTCACGCCGTTGCAAGGCGGCGTGGCAAACCTCCCATTCATTCACCCCGACGCCTATCGCCTTTACCACCCCTTGGTCACGCAATTCTGACAAGGCTTTCCACGCGCCGTCCATGGCCTGCTTAAAAACCTCGGGTTGTTCATCACCGCGGGTAAAGACGTCTATGTCATGAATAAAGCAGATATCCATCCGCTCAAGATTCAACCTTTGCAGGCTATCTTCGAAACTGCGCATGGTACCGTCATAGCTGTAGTCAAAATGCATCGTGAAACGACCCGCATTGGTCCAGGGCGCGTAGTCGATATCAGCTTTTCGGGCCGGCTTCAGGATGCGCCCCACCTTGGAGGAAAGCACCAAATCGTCACGATTCTTCCAGCGAAGGGAATGGCCCGTGCGCAGTTCTGAAAGGCCATGGCCATACATGGGTGCGGTATCGTAGTAGCGCACACCCTGGCTCCAGGCTTCCTGAATCATCGCATCAGAAGTCGCTTCGTCAATCTCGCGAAAAATGTTTCCGATCGGCGCTGTGCCAAAGCCAAATGGGGTTACTTCCAGATCCACGCGACCGAATTTTACCTTGTTGTCTGGGTGCATGCCTACCTCCCTACCTCCCTTAAGTAACTATATGGTTATATAACGCACAATATGTTATATAAATCAACCCTTATTAGGCCTTGACCAAAATCGAGCACAAGCTTACAAGTAACTGAACGGTTACCGCTGGAGGTGGTGTCAGCACGTCTATTAATGGGCATCATCAGCCCCCTCTCCCGGCTTAAGCCACCCTCAGGGTACCCTTTCACGAGTGGCCCAAGACGGCAGCAGCGGGCTGGCCAGGTTGTAAATAGAAGTTTCCCTATGTTTCTTTTCGAGACCCATCAGCAGGTGCGCGACATGACCCGGAAATTTGCCGAGGATGTCGTCCGGCCCATCGCCGAAGAATGCGACTGTGAAGAGCGTTTTCCACAGGAAATATATGATCAAATGGGCGAGTTGGGCTTGTTTGGTATAGGCGTTCCCGAGGATATGGGGGGAGCGGGTTTCGACACAATTACATATGCCCTTGTCATGGAGGAGCTTTCGCGTGGTTATGCCAGCATCGCCGATCAATGCGGGCTGGTCGAATTGCTTTCAACCCTATTGGTTCGACATGGCACAAACGCCCAGCGCGAGCAATGGCTATCCGGGCTGCTGACAGCCAAGTTACGGGGAGCCTACTGTATCACCGAACCCGAGGCGGGAACCGATGTTTCCGCAATTCGCACATCCGCGAGAAAGGATGGCGATGGCTGGGTTCTCAACGGCGGCAAGATATGGATCCACAATGCGCCTGTGGCGGATGTCGGTTTCGTACTTGCGCGCACCGACCCGGAAGCCGGACACCGCGGCATGTCAATCTTCATCGTCGATCTGCACTCTGATGGTGTAACCCGTGGGCCGAAGGAACACAAAATGGGACAGCGCGCCAGCCAGGTCGGGCCGTTGAACTTTGACGATGTTAGCCTGCCCGCAGAAGCGCTGCTGGGGACACAGGGGCGCGGCTTTCACATGATGATGAGTGTTCTCGACAAGGGTCGCATTGGGATTGGCGCCCTGGCTGTAGGCATCGGGCAGGCAGGCCTTGAAGCCGCGGTTGAGTATGCTCAGCAACGCAAGCAGTTCAAAAAGCCCATTTCGGAGTTTCAGGGCGTGCAGTGGCTGCTGGCGGATATCGCCAAAGACGTGGAAGCGGCGCGCTTGCTGGTATTAAACGCAGCCCACAAGATCGATACCGGTGCCAACGCCACAAAGTACTGCTCCATGGCCAAATGCTTTGCCAGTGACATGGCGGTTGCCCGAACCGCGGATGCCGTTCAGGTTTTTGGCGGCTCCGGTTACATACGCGGGTTTGAGGTGGAGCGCCTGTACCGGGATGCAAAAATCACACAAATTTACGAGGGAACGAACCAAATTCAACGCATGATCATTGCCCGGGAATTAATCAGTAACGGGGCCAGCTCATGAGTGTAGCGTTGATCACCGGCTCCAGCCGTGGAATCGGATTGGGAGCCGCGCATGCGCTGGCCAAAGAAGGATTTGCGGTTGCGCTTAATTCAGCAACGGATGATGATGAATTGAATGCGGCGCTTGATGCCATCGTTCAGGCGGGTGGACGCGCAGTCAAGGTGCCCTTTGATGTCAGCGACCTGTCAGTCCATAAAGATGCGTTGATTGCCGTTGAAAATGAATTGGGCCCGCTTACCACGCTAGTCAACAATGCCGGTGTTGGCGTACTAAGTCGCGGCGATCCGCTTGATGTTTGCGAAAAAAGCTGGGACCGATGTCTGAACGTGAATACAAAGGCCCTGTTTTTCATGACGCAGGCCTTTGTCAGACATCTCTTGGCCCGTGAGCGAGATCCCGAAAAGTTCCATTCGATTGTCAATGTGACATCTTCAAATGCCGTGGCGGTGGCAGAGCCGCGCGCTGAATATGCTGCCTCCAAGGCCGCCGCGGCGATGGTTTCGAAGACATGGGCCGTGCGCTTGGGCCGTGAGGGGATTGCCGTTTATGATGTACAGCCGGGTCTGGTTGCCACCGACATGACGGCGCCAGTCATTGCGGACTATAAGGCGCGTGCAAAATCCGGTCTTACCCTATTTCCGCGTGTCGGCCAGCCTGAGGATATGGGGACCATTATTGCTTCCCTGGCTTCTGGTAAACTGCCATACACTACCGGCCAAACCATTTCCGCCGATGGCGGTCTACTTGTTCCAAGGTTCTGACATGAAACTGAGACTACCCGATACCGCTGGTAAGTTAAGCGAATACCGTTTGCAGGGCACGCCCATTGCTGCATTGCCGCTTGGTAACAACCCGGTGCGCACAGTGTTTTCCGCGGCGCATGTAGTGGCGCAACCCTTTAGTGATGCTGATCCTTCCGGTGCTGCTGCGCTCGATTGGGAAGCAACAATGGCATTTAGGCGATATCTGGCGGAGTTGGGTCTGGGGATTGCTGAGGCCATGGACACCGCGCAACGGGGCATGGGGCTTGATTGGGACGGGGCACGGGAACTGATCACCCGCACGCGGGCCGAATTACCGGATGCCCTGGTGTTTAACGGCTGCGGAACGGATCACCTCGCACCAGAAAATGCGCGCAGCATCGAGGATGTGAAGCGGGCCTATCTGCAACAGGTCGAGGCCATTCAGAATGTCGGTGGGCGCTTGATCCTGATGGCCAGCCGGGCACTGGCGGCCGTCGCCACGAAACCGGAAGACTATCTGGACGTGTACCGCGACGTGTTGGCGGCCTGCGATCAACCGGTAATCCTGCACTGGCTGGGGGATATGTTTGACCCTGCCCTGAGGGGCTATTGGGGATCAGATAAATTTGACAGGGCCATGGAAACGGCATTATCGGTGATTGAGGAAAGCGCCTCCAAGGTCGACGGCATCAAGATTTCCCTGCTCGACAAAGACAAGGAAATCACCATGCGTCGCCGATTGCCGACAGGTGTCAAAATGTACACCGGAGACGATTTCAATTATCCGGAACTGATTGCAGGGGACGAGCAAGGCTACAGCCACGCCCTACTGGGCATATTCGATCCACTTGCTGTTGCGGTGGGCAAGGCTATCGGGCAATTGGGTGAAGGGGATGTCGGTGGATTTCGCCATACGCTCGACCCCACCGTGCCACTGGCGAGACTGATCTTTCGGGCACCAACCCGGTATTACAAGACCGGTGTCGTTTTTCTGGCTTGGTTGAACGGGCATCAGGACCACTTCATCATGCTCGGCGGCGTACAGGCCATGCGCCCGCTGCCCTACTTCACAGAAATTTTCAGGCTTGCTGATCAGAATGGCCTTTTGCGTAATCCGGATATGGCTTGTGCGCGCATGCGCAATTTGCTGGGAATGTATGGCATTGCGTGATTTCTCGAATGATCACTCTGCACTTGCGCTGAATACAGCCACGCTGGGGCATAACCTGGATGGGCATGGCGCGGGATGGTCTCTTGAACAAATCATAGATGCCTGTGCCGAGCGCGGCATGGCGGGTATTGTGTTTTGGCGACGCGAAATCAACAATCACGCGGTCGAAATTGGTGAACGGGTACGTGCTGCCGGAATGCAAGTGGTGGGCCTGTGCCGGACGCCGTACCTTACGGGATCTGAGGCCCCCGAATCGCTTGATGAAGCCCGGGCATCGGTAGAGATGGCGGCAGCCCTCGGTACCAATATCCTGACCATTGTTACCGGGGGTACGGAACCGGGAACAAAAGGCGTTGCTGAAAGCCAGAAGCTGTTGGCTGATCGGGTGGCGAAGCTGGCAGAGTTTGCCGATACAATGGGCGTGAAGTTGGCGCTGGAGCCTTTGAATCCGATGTTTGGCGGCAATCGGACATGCATTTTCTCGGTACGCGATGCCCTGAATGTCTGTCGCCATGTTGGCGCTTCCAATGTTGGCATCGCCGTCGATGTTTATCATGTATGGTGGGATACGGATCTTGCAGCTGCGTGCGCTGAAGCCGGTGACCTGATAATGGCATATCATCTGTGCGACTGGTTGGAAAACACATCTGACATGCTGCTGGACAGAGGCATGATGGGTGACGGCGTGGCCGATTTGAAGGCAATTCGCAAGAGTGTGGAAGGTGCTGGCTACAGGGGTGCCTGCGAGGTGGAGATTTTTTCCGCAAATCACTGGTGGTTGCGTGACCCGGAGGAAGTCTTGAACACCATGGTAGAACGCTTTAGAGATGAGTGTTGAAATTAAGGCCGCTGGTCATTACAACAGAGCTGACAGGCCTTGTCGATTTCTGACGTTTTACAGAATTGGCATGGTTGACAATGAAGCGGAAAGCGCCATATATAGCAAGTAACCCAACAGTTACTTGGTGGGAAAAGGGAGGAATAATTCATGAGAATAAATACGACACTGAAAACGACCATTGCTGCTCTGATGTTGAGCGCAGCGCCGGCTCTGGCGGCTGATGTTGAGGTTTTGCACTGGTGGACATCCGGTGGTGAAGCCGCAGCCTTGAACGTTCTGAAAAAGGATCTGGAAAGCCAGGGTATCGGCTGGCAGGACATGCCGGTTGCAGGCGGCGGCGGTGAACAGGCGATGACAGTTCTTCGCGCCCGCGTAACGGCAGGTGATGCACCAACAGCGGTTCAAATGCTTGGTTTTGACATTCTGGACTGGGGTAATCAGGGCGCGCTTGCCGATCTGAACGAAGTGGCAGCCCGGGAAGGTTGGGACAAGGTGGTTCCAGAAGCCCTGCAGGCTTTCGCCAAAGTTGATGGCAAGTGGGTTTCTGCTCCTGTGAACGTTCACTCCACAAACTGGGTTTGGGCGAACAAGGCTGTTCTTGATGCGAACGGCATTGCTGTCCCCACCACATGGGAAGAGTTCGCGGCGGCCGTTGAAAAGCTGAAAGCTGCGGGAATCACTCCGATCGCCCATGGTGGACAGGCATGGCAGGATGCGACCATCTTTGATGCGGTTGCAATGTCGACAGGCGGACCTGAATTTTACAAGTCTGCATTCATCGACTTGAACGCAGATGCATTGGGCTCCGACACAATGAAGGAAGCCTTTGATCGCATGGCTTTTATTCGCGCGAATGTTGATGATAACTTCTCCGGCCGCGATTGGAACCTTGCCACCGCCATGGTTATCAACGGCGAAGCCGGTTTCCAGATGATGGGTGACTGGGCCAAGGGCGAATTCCTGAACGCGGGCAAGAAACCCGGTGTGGATTTCCTCTGCTTCCGTTTCCCCGGAACGGCGGAACAGGTCACCTTTAACGCTGACCAGTTTGCGATGTTCGATCAGGGCGGAATAGTTTCGGCCGAGCAGGCAGCCCTCGCCAGTTCAATCCTGAGCCCGTCCTTCCAGTCTGCGTTTAATGTGGTCAAAGGATCGGTCCCCGCTCGTACAGACGTATCTGATGCGGATTTCGATGATTGCGGCAAGCAGGGCATTAAAGACCTGGCAGCAGCTGCATCATCCGGCAATCTTTTCGGATCTATGGCTCATGGTCACGCCAATCCTGCGGCAATCAAGAACGCGATTTATGATGTGATTACTGCTCACTTTAACGGCGAGTATGACAGCGCCACCGCCGTTCAGGAACTGGTCAGTGCAGTAGAAGTCGCGCGGTAAACCGCTGTTCCCATTTTGAAGGCGGCCTTCAGGCCGCCTTTGGCGTCTGAAGGAGGATAACTCGCGATGGCCGTTAGCACCCAGGTCGATATGCGAACCCGCCTTCAAAGCTGGTTGCCCAAACTGGTTTTGTCGCCATCCCTGGCGCTCATTTTTGTATTTGTTTACGGCTTCATCCTCTTTACGGTCTATGTAAGTTTCACTGACAGCCGAATATTGCCATTTGTCGATAAAAGCGGTCAGCCGACATATGACTTGATCGGATTTACCAATTACGAAAAGCTGTTCAAGCTTTCCCACTGGGACATTGCCGTGTGGAACATGGCTGTCTTTGCTGGGCTTTACATTATCATTTGCACTTTGATCGGGTTGCTACTTGCCATCCTGTTGGATCAAAAAATTCGAGGTGAGGGATTTATCCGGCCCATTTTCCTGTATCCCATGGCGTTGAGCTTCATCGTAACAGGTACCGCTTGGAAATGGATGCTGGATCCCGGCATTGGTCTTGAAAACATCATGCAAGGATGGGGCTGGGAAAGTTTTTCTTTCGACTGGATCAAGAACCGTGATTTTGCGCTCTACACGGTCATTGCCGCCGCTGTCTGGCAATCGTCCGGCTTTACCATGGCGATGTTCCTGGCCGGCTTGCGAGGAATAGATTCCGAGATATTGAAGGCAGCTCAGATGGATGGCGCCTCGACCTGGAATCTGTATCGGCGGATCATTCTACCGCAATTGCGCCCCGCCTTTCTGTCGGCTTTCGTAATCCTTGCGCATCTGGCAATCAAGACATTCGATCTGGTAATTGCCATGACAGGCGGCGGTCCGGGGCGGGCGACCGAACTGCCGGCGACCTTCATGTATTCCTACACTTTCAGTCGGAACCAGATGGGCATTGGCGCATCCTCGGCGGTTATCATGTTGATGACGATCGCCGCCATCATGATCCCGTATCTCTATTCTGAATTGCGGGAGCGGAAGTTATGAGCATTGCCACTCAGGATAACGCCGTACGCACAGGGCGGGTCGCAAGGGTATTGGTTTACCTGGTCCTTATCTTGTTCGCGCTGTTCTACCTACTTCCCTTGTATGTGATGGCTGTCAATTCGGTTAAACCGCTATCCGAGATTACCGGTGGAGGTATGATGGCTCTGCCGCAGGTCTGGACGATTGAGCCCTGGTTGAAGGCATGGTCAACAGCGCAAATCGGTGTCGAGCCGACAGGGCTCCGTCCGTATTTCTGGAATTCGATCTCAATGGTTGTTCCGGCAGTGGCCTTGTCGACAGTCCTCGGAGCACTGAACGGATACATTCTGACGAAATGGCGGTTCAGGGGCGACACAATCCTGTTCGGGCTGATGCTGTTTGCATGCTTCATTCCATTCCAGATTGTCTTGATCCCTATGGCAGCGGTACTGGGCGCGCTGGGTTTGTCTGGCACCACAGGCGGACTCGTGCTTGTTCATCTAGTATACGGGATTGGTTTTTCCACGCTCTACTTTCGCAATTATTATGCGGTTTTCCCCACCGAGCTCGTCCGGGCTGCGCAAATTGACGGGGCAGGTTTCTTCCGCATTTTCTGGCGCATTCTGCTTCCGTCTTCAGGGCCGATTTCTGTCGTATGTATTATCTGGCAGTTCACAAACATCTGGAACGACTTTCTCTTCGGTGCTTCGTTTGCGAGCGGTGACGGTGCCCCGATGACCGTCGCCCTCAATAACCTCGTGCAGAGTTCAACCGGCGTTAAGGAGTACAACGTCCACTTTGCAGGCGCTATTCTGGCGGCGCTTCCAACACTTCTTGTTTACATCGTCGCTGGCCGCTATTTCGTGCGCGGCCTGATGGCGGGCAGCGTAAAGGGTTGAACCAATGGCATTTCTCGACATTGACAATGCAACAAAGTCCTACGGGTCCGTGGAAGTCCTGCACAAAGTGGACATCAACGTTGAGGAAGGCGAGTTTCTCGTGCTTGTTGGACCGTCCGGCTGTGGCAAGTCCACGCTGCTCAACATGATCGCAGGGCTCGAGGACATTACATCGGGCGAAATCCGCATCAAGGACCAGGTGATGAATGGGGTGCACCCGTCCAAGCGCAATATCGCGATGGTGTTTCAGTCATATGCGCTTTATCCGAATATGACCGTTGGCCAGAACATAACTTTCGGTCTTGAGATGCATGGCGTGCCCAAACCAGAGCGGGATAAGGCTATGTCCGAGGTGGCCAAGCTTTTGCAAATCGAACAATTGCTGGACCGTAAACCCGGGCAGCTTTCCGGCGGTCAGCGTCAGCGTGTTGCCATGGGCAGGGCGTTGGTACGCAAACCGGACGTATTTCTGTTTGACGAACCACTCTCAAATCTTGATGCCAAGCTGCGTGTTGATATGCGCACGGAGATCAAGAAACTACATCAGAATCTCGGCACCACCATTGTTTACGTCACACATGATCAGATCGAGGCCATGACACTGTCCACCCGCATTGCTGTGATGAATGGCGGATATGTTCAACAGTTGGGTACACCGAAACAGATTTACGTCACCCCAGCGAATCTGTTTGTGGCAACTTTTATGGGTTCGCCATCAATGAACTTGATTGAGGTCAGTTTGGAGGCAAAAGGAGACGATCTGAGTGCGGTAGCCATCGATCGTGACGGCAAGCCAATACAGTTGCGCCTGGCAAATTCTACAGATGCACTGCGCGAACATACTGGCCGGAACATTATTCTGGGGTTACGACCGGAGGCGCTGACAGATGCCGACGGAGCTGATCAACGCTCCAGGCATGTGGAGCATTTTGAAAGTACGGTTTCTGTTGTAGAGCCAGCCGGCTCAGACACTTATGTCACTACGGTACTAGGCGGCAAGGATTGTATTGCCCGGATGCGTTCAGACACCCAAGTCGCCTCGGGCAAACCAGCGAAGTTTGCCGCGAATATGGAGAAGGCTGTTTTTTTCGATCCGCGGACTGAGCAGCGCATCGCCTAATACCAAGGGCCTTTGGCAAGGGCCCTTGGTATTAGCTAACCCCATAAAGCTGATCGCCCTCTAAATCTATAGCAAAATGCGAGAAGAATACGGCAATGCCCATCAATCCCATTAAACGCATTTTGCTATAGCCATTCCACTTTCCTTTCATTACCCAAGCCTCAAGGGCAGGATCATTGATATTGCCGCCAAATCGGTGTTCCTTCAAGGGCATCAATAAACGCATCGTGGGCTTCCTGCTCGGTTTTGCTTAGCCGCTCAATCAGGGGCGCGGGGCGCTTTAGGCTTTCGGGTTGCCTGTGGTTCGGATCATGGGTTGGCGTTTCCGCCGCGCGACTGGTGAGGGCCAGAGCCGCCTGCTTGCCGCCAATCAACTCAATATAGACCTCAGTCAGCAATTCCGCATCAAGCAGCGCGCCATGTTGCGTGCGATTGGAATTGTCGACGTTAAATCGCTTGCACAGGGCATCAAGGCTGTTGGAGGCACCGGGAAATTTGCGCCGGGCGATGGCAAGAGTATCCACGACATTTTCCGGCATAATCGGCTCCCGACCAACCCGCGCAAGTTCCATGTTCAAAAACCCTGTATCAAACGGGGCGTTGTGAATAATCAGACGGGCACCGGAAATATAGCGCGTGAAGTCGTCCGCCACATCGGCAAACAGAGGTTTGTCAGCAAGAAATTCATCCGAAAGACCATGCACCGCAAAGGCCGATGCGGGCATGGACCGCTCGGGATTGATATAGACGTGAAACACGTCACCGCTTGGGATATAATTGATCAGTTCAAGGCAACCGATTTCGACAATCCGATCGCTATCTTGAGGATCAAAACCGGTTGTTTCCGTATCAAGAACGATTTCGCGCATGGAATGTCCTGTGTTTATTCGCGTCGAGCTTTGCTTTGTGTTGCGGTTTATACCAGCGGTATGGGCTTTTTGTACACGCTGACTTGTGGACATCTTAATTAACGGGCATTGGATCAGCATGCGTGGGTTTGCGAAACAGCAAGCGGTAAACGGGGGGCACGAAGATGAGGGTCAAGGGGGATGCCAATAACAGGCCGCCGATCATCAATGTCGCCATGGGTTCGAAAAGGGCGCCCCCGGCAATGGCCATCGGCATCAACCCCAGCACAGTGGTGAGTGATGTCAACAGCACCGGCGTAGCCCGCTTGCTCGAGGCCGCAACAATCGCGCTATCAAGATCAAGGGTTTTTCGCTCAATATCGATCTGATCGATCAGGACGATCGCATTGTTGATGATAATGCCCATCAGGGAAATCAACCCTAAAATCGCAAAAAACGATAGGGGGCGGCCAAACAAGGCCAGCGCCAGGGGCGCCCCAACCAGGATCAGCGGAATGGTCATAAACGTCAAAGCCACCCGGCGCAAGGAATTAAACTGAAACATCAAAGCTGCCAGCATTACCGCCAGAGCCACGGGTATGCCAGCACCCAGCTTGCGGTTGACTTCGCCGCTTTGCGCGCTTTCGCCGGCGATCTTGACCTCATAATCCGGCCCGAGCTCAAGGGCCGCCAGCGCCGGCGCTATATGGGCCTCAACTTCGGCGGCGGACAGGGTTTCGCTTTTCCCCGAAATCGTGATTTGGCGCACCTGGTTCACCCGACGAAGCTGCGAATATTCCAGACGCGGGTGGAAGTCGGCCACCTGATTAAGGGAAATCAGCCGACCACCGGCCGCCACAGACAAATTGGCCAGGTCCTCAAGACTATCGCGAAATACCTCCTCGGCACGCACGACGATGGGAATGGAATCCGAGCCCTCTCGAAACGTTGAATAGGTGGTGCCGGAAAAGAACGTGTCCATAATATCGGAGATTTCACGGCTGGTCGCCCCCAGTTCGCGTGCTTTGTCCTGCGCGATATCAATCTCGATCTTTACGGTTTTGTTGCCCCAATCGTTCTGGTTCAGCGATATGCCGGGCACTGTGGCAAAGGCGGCGCTAACGTCATCTGCGGCCTCAAGCATAAGATCAGCGTCAGGACCTGTGATTTCGATATCAACAATGCCGGATTCTGATCCTCCCATGGACAATCGAGTCACCCGGGCGCGGACGGCGGGACGATTTTCATAAAGATAGCGACGGGTCCGCTTTGCCGCAGCAACGGCGTCTGTAAAGGAGCGTGTGTTAACAAGAATAAAGGCGCTTGCCGGGTTGGCATCGGCTGGATTGAGCGCCAGGTAGAACCGGGGCCCCCCGTCGCCAACAAATACGGTCGTATTAACAACCTCGCTGTTGACATCAGGATCGCGTAACCAGCGGTCAACCGCAAGGGCCTCGGCCTGGGTTGCAGCGATGGACGTTCCCTTTGGCATATCGAGGTAGATCAAATACTCCGCCCGCTCGCTTAAAGGAAACATTTCCGCCTTCAGCACCGAAAAAACCGTGACCGCCACAAAAACAAGGCCATAGCAACCCAGCGCTACAGGAATACCCCACGGCAAAATCCGCCGCACCAGCCGGGCATAAGCGTGCACAAGCCGAGTTTCCGTCTGCGCGCTTTGTGGCTTCGCCCGCATGAAAACCGCTGCCAGAAACGGCAAAATATAATGCGCCGTCAGCCACGAACCCACCAGCATCACGGCAACCACCGCACCAAGGGAAAACGCAAACTCCCCTTCAGTTCCATCCAGAATGAGCATGGGGATAAACGCTGAAACGGTCGTGATCGAGGCCACCGCCAGAGGAATAAAAAACTGACCACCGGCACCGATTGCGGCCTGCCTGGGGCTTGCTCCGCCGGCGATGCGCGCTTCAATGTCCTCTACCACCACCAGCCCGTTATCAACCAAAAGCCCCATGGAAATAATCACGGCAGCAATCGAGACTTGCTCAAGGCCGATGCCCATCCGTGCCATGGCAATAAGGGCAAACATGACGGCAAAGGGCACTATACTGGCTATAATCAGTGCCGGGCGCAGGCCCAGAAACACCAGCATAACCAAAAAGACCACCGCAAAGGTCTGCCCCACATTGGAAAGCGCATTATTGATACCCTGGGTGACATTGGTCTCCTGAAAAGTCGAGAGATGATAGCTGATCCCGATGGGTTGCGCGTTCTCAAGCCTGGCGATCTGAGTTTTAAGAACATCGCCAAGTTTTTGGATATCTTCCTGGTCGGCCATTTCAACACTGACGATCAGCGCCGCCTCGCCGTTAAAAAAGATCGGCTTTTCAAGGGGGTCCACATAACCGCGGCGCACGCGCATAAGATCGCTCAAGCGGACAAAACCGTCCAATCCCGATGCCTTGGTCAATACATTTGCAATATCATCAAGGGATCTCAGGTCCCCATTGGCCTCCAAAACAATGTTGGTTCCATTCGCATCAATCTGCCCTGCGGGAAGAATAATGTTCTGCGCCTGCAAGTCTCCGAGAACCTTGGGGATCTGCACACCGACCGCAGCCAGGCGGCGGCTATCGATTTCAAGCCAGATGCGCTCGTCCTGGGCGCCCAGAATAGTGACTTTGCTAACCCCCTCGACGCGATAAAGGCCTGTTCGCAGATCGTCCGCCGCGTCCCACATTTCTGCATAGCTGAACCCCTCACCGGTCACCGCAACCGTGGCAATGGCCACATCACCATAATTGGTATTGACGTTCGGTCCTATGGTTCCCTCTGGCAGTTCCCCCTTGGTGTCCTTCATCTTATTACGGATTTCCTGGAACACCTGCGGCAATTGTTCACCGGGCACCCAGTCATGTACGTCAAGATTGAGTATTGCCTGGCCGGTGGTGATGCGTGTGGAAATTTTATCCACTTCACCAATCTCGCGCGCCGCGCGCTCAAGTGGTACCGCAATCAAGTCTTCGACCCGCTCCGGTGCCATTCCCGCGAAAGTAGCCGATACGACGGTTGTTCTGATGGTAATTGCCGGATTTTCCCGCTTGGGAAGGTTGATATAGGCCATCGTGCCAAGAAACAGCAGCCCGGCAATAACCAGCAACGTCAAACGCGATTTCTGCAAACTAAAGCGGGTTAGAAAATCCATGTCCGCTGCCTATGCCTATAGCAAAATGGGTACAACTAACGCCAAGCTGATCTAACGCCCATCCTCAAGCAATTTGACCTTTTGGCCATCGCGCAGGAAAGATACCCCGGCCGAGGCGACCCGCTCCCCCGCTTCCAGCCCATCCACCACAATCAACGCGTTTTCGCGAACGCCGCCGACAATGACCTGGCGTCGTTTCACGGTACTGGTTTTGGGGTCATAGACATAAAGTTCCATCTGCAATTGGCGCTGCGATATGGGTGTTCCCGGCTCAGGCACGAGCTTCCCACGGTTGATGGCGACGCTCAAGGGGACCGTAAAGCCCTGCTCACGCTGCAAAGGCAGGGCGATTGCAGCCTCGGCCGCCATACCGGCCTTCAGCACCGGATGGGTTGAGGTCAGGGATAACACAATGGGAAAGCTGGACACCGAGTCGGCACGCCCTCCCAACTCGCTGACAACGGCGTCCAGGACGATATCCGGCCGATCCGCAAGGCGCACCTGCGCTGGTTTTCCCACCACCAATTGATTGGCGACATCAAAATTGACCGAAAATGCCAATTCAAAGTTCTCTGCCCGATAAAACGACAGGATCGGCGTTCCGGCACCCACTGTAGCAAAGCTCTCCGCATCAACGGAATTGACAATGCCATCGTAGGGGGCCCGCAATATGGCTTTGCTCAGGTTCTCTTGTGATGTCTGAAGAGATTTTTCTGCCTGCACCAATTGTGCGGCCTTGACTTCAGCGTTTGTCCGCGCCTCGTCGACCGCGGCTCTTGTCACGGTTTTGCGCTGAAACAGCACCTCCTGCCGGGCCAGTTTATCGGCGGCATTTTTTGCTCCGGCGCGGGCCTGATCGAGCCCGGCCTGCGCGGTTTCAATTTGCAGATTAAGCGCTGTCGGGTCCAGTCGGGCGACAATCTCGCCCTGTTTAACCTTTTGCCCCACGGCAACGGAAAGGCGTTCCAACTTGCCCGCAATTTCAAACGATAAAACCGTCAGTTCATCAGGCTCGAGAACAGCAGGAAACCGCCTAACGCTCTCCCGCTCGATCTGTTCAATCAGATGTGTCTTCAAACCCCGAACCGGTGGCTCTTCCTGTGCAACAAGCGGGGACAAGACCAGTGCACTTGCGATAAAACATCCCAACCCAAAATACCAACGCATAACAGCTGTATCCTTCAGTTTCACCGTCTCCGTCACATCTGGAAACGTCTCTTGACGACCTGGCCAGCGCGATCCATTATCAGCAGCCTCTCTATTCAGAAACCCCACATTAACCCGCTCAAGGTCAATAGAGAAGCGCCTATTGGCTATTCTTTACCCCTTAACGTAATTTGCCCATCCACCCACAAGCGGAACCTTGGGCGGATGGGCTGAACGTAAAACGGTTTAGTTAGAGCGTGCCAGGTCTTAATAGAACCATTCTGACGGAGCGATTTTGCGACAAGATGGGCCTTAAGTCTCGCAGGATATAGTGGGGCTATTTGCAAGAGGCTTAAGGTCCATATTGGCGCAAAAGCGCCCGTCCCTTCGGGTTTCCGATTGGCGCAACATCCACGCCCAAGCCGCTCTCGAGAGATGCACAAGCATCGCTCTTCGATCGCCTTGAGCTTGGGAATCGCCTCGCCAATCGAGAAACAGAATTGCTTCTATTAAGACCTGACACGCTCTAGCCTACAAAAGCGGACAAGTATCTAGCTGCGGCCCATTGCCTTCATAATAACGCCGACGACCAGCAAAGCAATGCCGCCACCGATGCCACCACCAAGCAGATTGGTAATGATACTTTGGATCATCGACCCGCCCCCCATACCTAATAGGTTACTGGCAATGCCCGTGCCTCCAAGAAGTCCTCCGACGATCCCGGCAATCGAATTCCCGCCTGTGCCTAAACTAAAGTTTGGCATGAACTTGGCTGCGCCATTGCCCCCAAGGGCACCGCTAACAAGGGCAACTATAATTCCAATGATATCCATAACGACTCCTCCTCGTGAATGATCATGTGCTCACAACGAACAGGTGCACCATACGACAGGTTCGCGCATGAAATCAAATGGTATGCAGGGTAAAACCGCAGTGCTGTCTCTTGGCTCAAGTGAAAACGTCTATTGACGACCTCTGGCCAGCCCCGTGACAGCGAGTGGGTTGGTAGATGCCCGCTAGATCAGCATGGGTTTAGGTGTACCCATTTTGCTATGGGGACACCTAAACGTATAAGGCTGATCGCCCTCTAAATCTATAGCAAAATGCGAGAAGAATGCGACAATGCTCATGATTCCAACCAAACGCATTTTGCTATAGGACTGGGATAAATAGGGACAGGGCCCCCCGGGTCATGACCAAAGGTCAAAATCCCAAGCTTAGCAGGGAACAAAAAGGCTACGCAGGGGCTCGCTTACCTATTTTCACCTTACTTTTCCTGAGGGTTCGACTTTACGTAACTCATCAGACGGTTTCTTGTGTTCAGGCTGTCGCTTTTTCCATCTAAAGAGACCGGCGGACCCTGACAACAGGCGTTGATAGGCGCGACGTTTGAACATATAGGTGATCTGACCTGTCCATGTGGCTTCCATAGAATCGGTGACCCCCAATGGGGAGGTGCACGGGCCGGGCACACGATAGGTTCCAAAGACGATATCAATTATAGAAAATACGGAGGCAAAATTGGTATAGAAGTATCGGCTGTCCGCAGAATGATGCCAACGGTGCATGGCCGGAGAAACAAAAATCATACCTGCCTTGCCATATGTCCAAGGCAAGTCAGCATGAATGAAGTAGCCGTAATAATGGCGTGCAAGATTATTGGCGATAATTGCAAAAGGTGGCATACCTAAGAGCAGCAGGACACTATTGTCGATAACAAATGTCGTTAAGCGATTCACTGGATGAAAGCGATCAAGCGTCAACCAGGTCATGTCCTCGTCCGAGTGATGCACCGCATGTGCAGGCCATAACATAGGCGTGTGCTCAAGCCTATGCCGCCAATATCCGGTGAAATCACCGATAAAAATGGCGATAAGTGCTACCAGGTATGGATTGACCTGTTGCCAGAAACTGACATCAACTAAAACAAGATGATAATGGGAAGTAGACCAACTGGCAAGATAAGAAATAAAAATAATCAACGGAAAAATAAAAATTGCATTGAACATAATAATCTTTATATTCAGTATGCTTTGCGGCACAGAATTATTCAGTTCTTGCAGAAATTTCCTGCCTTTAACTGCAAATCCAAGACAGGTAAAGAAAACAAAAGGTATGGCGAGCGCCTCAAGTGCCGTAACGCCAGAGAATGTTGCTAATTTTAGCACCTCCAGTAAAAATTCCATGACAATCAAAACCTCCTCAATTTTCCCATTCTATCGTCTTCTTGCCGGCCAAGAGTTGTTCTTACCGCCAAAAAATATTGTGTTTAAATGGCGCCGCGCTTACATGCCTGGATCAGAACCTGGTACGCGCAATTCCTAAAAAACTTTGGGCAGTTCACGATCTTATCAAATTGTATAGCTACGTAAATACGATTAAAAAAAACTGAAAATTGAGAAAAAATATTTAAATGATTTTTGAAAAATGGAGAGTCCTATAGCAAAATGCGAGAAGAATACGGCAATACCCATGATTCCAATTAAACGCATTTTGCTATAGTCCGCTTACGCTGTGCTTATTTATAAAAACCAGGGTCGCTTGCGGATGACCATGAGGACTATGGACTTTCTTTGCAATATTATCCCGCGGCTTCTGAGTCATCACCCGCTCGGCCAGCCACAGGGGCCGCAGGAAAGCCTCCTGGTGGGCCTTGTTACCTTTATACCAAAGGCCCCTGACAATGACGCATGGATTTGCGTCAAGTAAGTGTGTTAGCAAGGCTGTACACCAGTTGGCGTGTCTATAAAGCCAATACCGCTGGTATTAATCTTACGCTTGATGTCGCGAAGGGTACGACCAAGCCAGGTTTTAAGGCGCGTTTATACCATGAGCCCTTGTCAGGGGCCCTTGGCATAACATGCTGACCGGCTGGCAGGTTCAGCAAAGCGCTCGCCAACACACATCCATGACCCATACACGGACAAACAACTCCTTAAACCCAACACACTGCAAGGGGTATTGACACCGTATTGTTCTCATACTTACAATTATATCCAGGGCGCAGTGTATGAGGGTAGGTTTTCAATAATACCAGCGGTATTGGCTTTATGTACACGCCGACTGGTGTACTGCCTTGATAACATAACTCTTTGACGCAAATCCATGAGCCCTTGTCAAGGACCCTTGGTATAATGGTTTCGCACTTAAATCGCTTGTTGCGTCTGGCCAGGTTGATCGCAGGCATGGCGATCATTGGGATAGGGATTTCCGCCTGTCTTGGGCCTCGCTATGAATGGACTCATCCGGACTATAGTGGAGAGATTGCTGTTGAGCAAAAGACCGAGACCGAAACATTGTGTCGGGCGAAGGCGGACGCTCTGGTTGGGCCTCTTCCTAGCATTTATATTTCGGAGCCGCGTGCATGCTCAAGTGCAAGTACGGACGAGGCGCGGCAAATATGCCGGGATGCAAAGGACCAGCAGCGCAAAATCGTGAGCGAATTTGAAAGTGCGCGTTCCCATCGAATTCGTGAACTGACCTATGGCTGCCTGGAGAATGCCGGCTGGGTCTTGCGCAAAATCGAAGATAAGCCGTAAAGCCTGTTTAGCCGGGTCCGGATTGAACCGTAGCCGGCTTTAATCCGCTGCGTTTTCTTGCGCGGGCATAGTAAGTCGTTTGTGAAGAATTTCTATTGCGTTGATATTGTTTGATTATCAGGCTTTTCCGGGCCTTCGATATTGCAAGATTTTGCACCCCTGTGGTTTGTTTCCTTGCAATTTGCGTAACGTCCTTTTCTGTGATTCACTGGCCAAGCAAGTGATTTGGAGAGGGATATGAAACCAAGAGAACCTTTTAAAACCGGTCAGTTCGATAGGTTTCGTTCAAGGTTGGATCATACCAAGGGCCCTTGACAATGACTCATGGGTTAGCGTCAAAGAGGTGTGTTAGCAAGGCTGTACACCAGTCGGCGTGTAAATAAAGCCCATACCGCTGGTATCAGATCATCAATAGGGGCCACGAGAAGGCGATTTTAGCCGACAAGATCGATTGGCAATTTCTGTCGGATAAATGTGAGGCAGTCTATACGGACAAAGCCGGCCACCCGCCCCTTTCGACGCGGCTGATGGCGGGACTGCATATCCTCAAATATGCCGACAATCTTTCCGATGAGGAAGTCTGCGCCCGCTTTGTGGAGAACCCGTATTATCAGTATTTGTGTGGCGAGGAGTTCTTTCGCCATGATCTGCCGCTTGAGCGCTCGTCAATGACCCGATGGCGTCAGCGGATGGGCGAGGAGAGGATACAAGCCCTGTTGCAGGAGAGCCTTGCCGTGGCCCTGAAAGTGGGGGCTGTGAAGCCTTCGGATTTTACCTAGCAGTGTGTCGGATTTGGGCTGTGGTTATTTATTAAATTTGCATACAGGCTTTTTTGCATTTGTGCTACCCATTGGTATGAAAAATTTTCGCAATTATGACCGCTCTCAGCGGTTGCTTTTGCCTCCTGATCTCAAAGACTGGGTGGCAGATGACGACTTGGCCCATTTTATCGTGGAAGCCGCCGAACGCATAGATATGCGCACCTTTCACGTCAGCCGCACCGGCTCAGGAAAAGCACAATATCATCCGCGCATGATGTTGGCCCTGTTGGTTTATTGTTACGCCAGTGGTATTTTTTCCTCGCGCAAGATAGAGCAGGCCACGTATCGCAATGTTTCTGTCCGCTTTATCGCCGCCAACAGCCATCCGGATCATGACACGATCGCCAAGTTCCGGCGTGACAACGGTCCTGCCTTTGAGACGGCGTTTGCGCATATCTTGTTGCTAGCCAAACAGATGGGTCTTTTAAAGGTGGGCACGGTCGCCCTCGACGGCACGCAGATTGATGCGAATGCTTCGAAGATCAAATCGTTACGTTATGATCGTATCCAGGTGTTACGGGCCAAGCTTGCAGAGGACATTGCGGCGTTGATGGATAGAGCCGAGGCGGCAGATGAACAGGATACGGATGATGGTTTGTCGCTCCCCGACGAGATAGCGCGGCGGCAAACGTTAAAGGCGAAGTTAGACGCGGCAGCCGAACAACTTGAGGCGGCGGCGTGTTTGGATGGGCAAGATCAAGATCAGGGTCAGGATACGGATGATGGGGGCGATGCACCACGGCCTTCTCCTAAGAAGCAGATCAATCTGAGCGATCCGGACAGTTCTATCATGCGCCGGTCGTCGCGCCACGAATACCGTCAGGCTTATAATGCGCAAGCTTTTGTGGATGCGGATGGCAGCCAGTTGGTTTTGGGTACGCAAGTTCTTGCCACGACGAATGATCGTCAGGATTTGGCTACCTTTGTTGATGACTTGTGCGCGCGTGTTGGCAAGCCCAAGACGCTTATAGCGGATACGGGTTATGCTGGCGAAGCTGTTGTTGAGGCGCTTGATGTGCGTAAAATTGAACCTTTGATAGCGTTACCGGGTCAACAGGTAGCACGCCCTTATGATTTCCGACCGCCGAAGGTGCGCAGCAAGCCACCACCGTGTGTTAGAGAGCCGTGGCGCTTAAAGATGCTGGAGACATTTCGAACCCAGGAGGCAAAAGACAAGTACAAAAGACGAAAGAGCAGTGTTGAGCCTGTTTTTGGCATCATCAAATCGGTCCTTGGTTTCAGGCATTTTCATCTTCGCGGTCTTGAGAAGGTTTCACGGGAATGGTGTCTTGTAGCGCTGGCGTACAACTGCAAACGTGTGAGCAACATGCTGAGCGGCTAAGGCAGGTTCAGCAAAGCGCTCGCCAACACACATCCACGACCGATACACGGACAAACAACTCCTTAAACCCGACACACTGCTAGAGCGTGTCAGGTCTTAATAGAATCAATTCTGTTTCTCGATTGGCGAGGCGATCCACGTTCAAGGCGATCGAAGAGCGATGTTTATCCATCTCTCGAGAGCGGCTTGGGCGTGGGCGTTGCGCCAATCGGAAACCCGAAGGGACGGGCGCTTTTGCACCAATATGGACCTTAAGCCTCTTGCAAATAGCCCCACTATATCCTGCGAGACTTAAGGCCCATCTTGGCGCAAAATCGCTCCGTCAGAATGGTTCTATTCAGACCTGACACGCTCTAGATCAGCATGGCGTTAGCTTTACCCATTTTGTGAGCGGCAAAGCTAACGCCATAAAGCTGATCGCCCTGAAATCTATAGAAAAATGCGAGAAAAATACTAAATGCCCATGATCCCAATTAAACGCATTTTGCTATAGTCACAAGTTTCGGGTCTTTACCGCCGGCCAGAAACGAAGGGTGACACCGGCCATCAAACGCCAGATAAGACGACGGGCAGCAATTGAGCCGGTGATACCAGCGGTATTGGCTTTTTGTACACGCTGACTTGTGTGTCGTATTGATAAGACAACGGTTTTACGCTGGGCCAGGAGTCAAACGCAAGGGCCCTTGGTATGATTGGTCATCTCAAGTCAGGGCACCGCATGGATTGGAACTATCTTGCTCATGAACAAGGCGATGCCATCAACCCGATCCTTGCAGCCGCGGGCTACAACTTCCGCCTTATCCTCAAATGGATCAAGGCTTTTTGGTTCAAAATCTGGATCATGTGGATAGTCAATCAATCAGCCAAAATCGCATAGTTCACAATCGACGAGTTCCCTGTCCTACTATTCTACAGGTGGTTGCGGTTGGCCTACAATTTCCGATGTGCTACAACCGCTTTTGTGCAACAACGTACCTGCGGTTGGTTGCGGTTGGCCTACAATTTCCGATGTGCTACAACTGCTACTGACTAAACTGCATGCGCCGGACCGTTGCGGTTGGCCTACAATTTCCGATGTGCTACAACGTGAGCTATGAAAAGTGCTTTCTGGATTGAGTTGCGGTTGGCCTACAATTTCCGATGTGCTACAACTTGATTACCGCCCGTTCAGCCGCAATCCATTGTTGCGGTTGGCCTACAATTTCCGATGTGCTACAACCGCTTTACCCATGGGCATCTCCTTCGATACGTTGCGGTTGGCCTACAATTTCCGATGTGCTACAACCCGGCAAAATGAAAGTCACGCTGTTTTGGAGTTGCGGTTGGCCTACAATTTCCGATGTGCTACAACCTGGCGAACGCCTATATAGATATCGGCGGAGTTGCGGTTGGCCTACAATTTCCGATGTGCTACAACGGACTGTTGGATCTTTCTGCTTTTTTTTCTGTTGCGGTTGGCCTACAATTTCCGATGTGCTACAACTGATGTTGGCCCAAATCTCTGATAATAAAAGAGAATTGGGCCTTTTCAGTTGAAAAAAATGACCCGAAAACATCAAAATAACGCCAGTTGGGACGGGTTTTTTGACGCTGCCGGGGGTATTGTCGGTAAAACGAATGATATTTCATAGGGCCTGTTTCGTTCACGGACAAGCCGCAAGCGTGGCCCGCTCGACAATATAGGTGTGCAGAACCCTGCTGACACCAGGCTCCGGCACCTCCCCTTTGCGCAAGGCCAGCAATGTGTGCCCCGCCGCCCAACCCATCTGGCGATGAGGCACATGCACAGTCGTCAAAGCCGGCTCTACCGCCTCAGCCAAATCAATATCGTCAAAGCCGACAACAGAAACGTCGCCTGGCACGTTGAGTGCAAGACGCCGGGCCCCGCGCAAGGCGCCGGCGGCGAGCACATCATTGCCGCAAATCACCGCGCTCGGGCGCCTGGGCAAGTCCATGAGCTGGCAAAACGCGTGTTCTCCCGCCTCCAGCGTATAGGCAGCCTCTACAACATGGTCCGGCCCCAGCACCACGCCCGCACCGGCAAGGGCATCGCTGACCCCGTCAATGCGCGCCCTTGCGCGGTCGTTCCAGGCCGTGCGCCCGGCGATCATGGCGATACGGCGATGCCCCATCTCCAAAACACGGGCTCCCATGGCCCGTGCCGCCGAGCGATTGTCAAAGCCAACGCAACGACAAAGCAGATCGGCCTCGCGTGACAGGGCAAAAGCCCCATAGGCCGGATCTCGCCCACACGTCCAGCCAAGCACAAACGGAACACCGCGACCCTGTAACAGAGCATAGGTTTCGTCGGGCCGCGCCTGTCCTATGAGGAAAAGCCCGTCAACGCCGCGCGCGTAGAGCGTGCGAATCTGCGCCAATTCGCGATCCGGCCGGTAATGGGACGTGGCCACCAATAACGTCACGCCGCTCTCGCCAAGGGCCTCCTCAAGGGCCTGGAGGGCGCGCGCAAAAATAGCATTCTCCATTGTCGGTATAACCGCTCCGATCGTATTGGTGCGGTTTAAGGCCAGCGCTTTGCCACCAAAGTGCGGTGTGTATCCCAAGGCTTCAATCGCCCGAAGGACACGCATGCGCGTCTGTTTGCGAACGGACTCCGGCTTGTTCAGGCAGCGCGACACGGTCGCCGTGGACACGCCGGCACGACGGGCCACATCGTTAAGTGTCGAAGGTCGTGAGGCCGGCCAGGCTTTTGAAACGTAACGTTCATTCACAAAGCGCCAATTCCTGCTGTCGGTTGACTATAGTCCATATGGTGTGCCGGGTTTGTGCGCCGTTCAATTTTCCTGCTTTGCGTGCGGCGCATGACACGCTTTAGATGTAATCTTGCAATGAGTTACTCTCAAGGTGGCCGATCTGAAGTCAGGGTTATTGCGGCCATTGCCGCCAGCAAGGCCATATCGGGCCATTCATCTGATCATTGCTTTTTTTCGATTTCTCCCGCGTTGTCAAGGGTTTAAGAACCGCTGAAAGCGGCGCGAAGCGCCCTTGACAACGCGGGAGAAATCGAACATCTCTCATGATCAGACGAATGGCCACCTGCACCCAATGGATTTACCAGGGACAACCTCTTGGCGCTATGCAGTTAGCCGCCTGGCGCGGCTTATCCACAATAGTCGTTATCAACAGGATTACAAGCAATGATGTAAGCGCTTGCATTATTGCTTGTATTTTTAAATGTAAGCGCTTACAATGCACAGTCAGTAAATGCAGCCAGCTGGAAATGTCTATTTACCACTTGGCCGGCCCGCTCTCCCGTCTTGGGTCCCCCGAAAGGGTACCGTGGGGGTTTAGGCCCTAAAATCTACAAAGGGGAGCGGGTAGGGTGATGCCGGTTGATAGACAGGCCCAGCTGTAGCAAGAGTGCAACTGATCAATGCGAAGCTTTGAAATCTATTCTTTTGGCGCGTCCGTTGTTTTGTTCGCGATATTTTTCGCCAATGTTGTCGTTGGTGCCAGCGCAGGCGAGCCGCCCTTAAGCAATGTGGTGGAAATGTTGGCACTGTTTGCCGCCTCGGCATTGTTTGTGGTGGGCATTCTGTTGCGCGAGGCGCAAAACCAGGATCAATGAGTGGGCGTGGGGTCGGCTTCATGGCGCCGGTTCACCGCAAGGCTGGCTGTTGGGTACTTGTGCTGCGGACAGGACAAACATGGCACTGAATGGGTGGCATTCCCGCCATGATGCAAAAATTTTTGATCTGTTTGATCTCTAGGGAATTCTAGTTCAACGCATTGGCTTCGGCGCCGGTTGCGGAGATAAACCTTTGACTTAAGTGAAACGATCCGGGAGGAACAGCAATGAAACACGATAGCACCAAAAGCCCACGCGGGCTTACATCACACGAACGCAGGAACTTTCTTAAACTCGCCGGCAGTGGCGGTTTTACCGCGGCCCTAGTGGCGGGTGCGGCAGGGACTCTGTGGTCTGATAAAGCTGTAGCGCAGACAAGAAGAGAAGAAAACGCCCGCAAGGACGCCGCGGATCACACGATGATTGTTGCCACGGCCTATATACTGGGGGCGTCCCGTTCTTATCCGATCCTGCAACTTGATCTGAAAGAAAACATTCAAAACGCGACCAATGGCAAAGTCTACGTAAAACTGGCCCCCGGCGGCCAACTGGGAGCCGGCGGCGCCCTGGCGCAAAAGGTACAAGGGGGCACGATCCAGGCGGCGCAGCATTCGCTGTCGAACTTCGCACCCTTTGCGCCTACCGTTGATTTGATCAACCTGCCCTATTTTTGCGGAGCCAATCAGCGGTTTGTCAATCTGGTAAACTCTGAGGCCTGGAAGAATGACGTACACCCCAAGGTCGAGGCCAAGGGGTTTAAGGTGCTCTTTTATGTGGTGATTGATCCCCGTGTGGTTGCGATGCGCAAAGGTGGTGCCGGGCCGGTCCTGTCCCCGTCCGATCTGAGCGGCGTCAAGTTTCGCGTGCCCGGCTCCCAGATGTTGCAGCAATACTATAAGATGGTCGGTGCCAACCCCACACCGGTTGCCTGGGGTGAGACCCCCTCGGCAATCAAGCAGGGTGTGGCTGATGCGCTTGATCCGGCCGTAGGAGCCTTGCATGTGTTTGGCTTTAAGGACATTTTGAGCCATGTCACGTTCACCCAGGCTGTTCCTGACAGCCAGGTCTATTCGTGCAATCTGGAGTGGTTCAACGGCCTGCCCGCAGATGTTAAGGCAGGCATTGAGTTTGGGTCAGAAATCACCACACAGCAGAACCTTGCCAAAGTGCCCGCCGCACGCAACTACGCCATGGCGGAATTGCGCAGCGCGGGTGTTGAATTTCACTCCCTAAGCGCCGATCAACTGGCCGTCTGGCAACAGACCGGTGGGTATCAGCGCAGCGAATGGGATACGTTCAAGACTGAACTCGCGGGGTCCATGGACGCCTTTAACAAGCTCGTTGAGGCCGCCGGCACCATGGGCCGCTATTGGGTTCACGACGCCTGATCATGACAACCGGTACTGCGGCGATCTGCGAACCGGGAGCCGTGCTCTCTGTTCGCGCACCCCGCATTGTGACCGCAAGCCTGTCCAACGTGTCCCAGAGGGGACGTGTGGGGGCGGGCAGGGGACGGGTTCATGCTTAAAACACTTGATCAAAATGCAGAGCGGTGGGCGCTTCTGGTTTTCTATTCCATGTTGGTGATCACCATGGCGGTGGAGGTTTTGCGCCGCGAGATATTTTCCTATTCGTCGATCTGGGGCGAGGAGATCGTTCGCTACGCGTTTATCTATCTGGCGTGGATTGGCGCGGCGGCGGCTGTCAGGGAACGGGCGCATATTCGTATTGATGTGATCTTTGCCTATGTTCCCGCGCGGGTTAAGGCGTTGCTTTATATATTGGGCGATCTTGTTATGCTCGCGGTTGCGCTATTGGCCCTCTACTGGTCTTTGGAGCCGGTTTTGACGTCCATGAAATTCGGCTCGGTCAGTCATGGCCTGCGGGTCTCCATGGTCTGGTTTCTGATGGCGGTTCCCATCGGCTTTGGGTTGATGATCTTTCGCCTTCTCCAGTCACTTGTTCGCGATATTGGTGATTTGCGTGGCGCGCGCTCTGTATATGAGGGCGCGAAATTGTTTGATTAGGGGGCGACGGTTGTGCTTTGGAACCAGTTGAACCAGACTGTTGAATTGGGTTGGGATTTCTATGGTCCTGTGCTTTTGTTTGTTGCACTCATTGCGCTTGGAGTTCCGGTTTGGGCGTGCATAGGGGCAGCGGCGACTTTGATGTTGGTTTGGTCCGGGGAGATGCCCTTGTCGCTGTTTGGCGAGTCCTTGTTTGATGGCATTGATGCCTTCGCTCTGACCGCGGTGCCGCTTTTTATCCTGACAGGTGACGTTCTTGTACGCACGGGGCTGAGCCGAAAATTTCTTGATGTTGCTGAGGCGCTCACCTGCTGGGCTAAGGGAGGATTTGGCTCGGCGACCGTTCTTGTGTGCGGCATGTTCTCGGCCATTTCCGGGTCCGATGCCGCCGGTGCCGCCGCGGTGGGGCGCATGACTATTGCCCGGCTGGTGGAATCGGGCTATCCGCGCCCTTATGCCTGTGCTCTCGTTGCGGCGGGGGCTTGCACCGGCATTCTTATTCCTCCGTCTATCGCCTATATTGTCATCGGACTGGTGCTCGGAATTTCCGCCGCAACACTGTTTCAGGCCGCGCTGATCCCGGGGGTTCTGATATTGGTGTCTATTCTTGTCACCAATATCATCGTCAACCGGCGCATGGCCTATGAGGGTGGCGGTCTGATTTCCGTAAGCGATTGGCTCGGTAATCTGTGGGCAGCCATTAAAGGCGGTTGGTACGCGTTTATCGTGCCGGGCATTATATTCTCTGGTATTTTCTCCGGCCACCTCACCCCGACCGAAGCCGGGGCTGTCGCGGTGACCGTCACCATCATTATCGGGTTTATCATAGGCACGTTGAGGCTTGCCGACTTCCCCTCAATGCTGGTGAGCTCGGCAAAGGTCAATGGGGTTATCCTGCCGATTATTGCGATGTCACTGCCTTTGGCACAAACCCTTGCGGCTTTGGGTGTGCCGCAGGGGTTTGTTGCTGCGGTCACGGGCCTGAGCGATGACCCTGCGATACTGATTCTGTTGATGATCGCTATTCTGATCGCCGCTGGATGTGTGATGGAGACAACCCCGAATATTGTTATCCTGGCGCCGATCCTCAAGCCCTTGGCGGACGAAATCGGCATGCACGAAATTCAGTTCTGCATTATGATGATCACAGCACTTGGCGTTGGGTTTATTACCCCGCCTTTGGGGTTGAACCTGTTTGTGGTCTCTGGACTCACCGGCGAGTCGATTCTCAAAATTGCCCGCAGGGCGGTCCCCTTTGTCTTTTTTATGCTGATCGTGGTGCTGATCATCGGTTATTGGCCGGCCTTGTCTACATCCCTTTTATAGAAAATCGCAAACCGCAACGTCGAGAATTCCCATGGCCGTGACCCATTTGAAAAGCGCAAGCAAGACCGCCGCTTCTGGTGCGGAAAATGTGCGGCAAACCGTGCGGCAAATCCTCAGCGAGATTGAAGCCGGAGGCGATCAGGTCGCGCGCGACTACGCCAGAAAGTTCGACAACTACAGTGGCGACATTATCCTGTCCAGGGCCCAAATCGAGGAGGCTTCAGCGGCTGTTCCTGAACGTTTGAAAGATGATATCCGCTTTGCCCATGACAATATCCGCCGTTTTGCGCAGGCGCAAAAACAAACCATAAATGATTTTGATATGGAGGTGCGGCCCGGCCTGATCGCGGGGCAAAAGGCCATCCCTTGCGCAACCGCCGGCTGCTATATCCCGGGTGGCCGCTATGCCCATATTGCTTCCGCGCTGATGACGGTCACGACCGCCGAAGTTGCCGGATGCCCGAATATTGTCGCCTGCTCGCCACCGGGTGCAAACCAGCGCGTGCACCCTGCTATCGTCTACACGGCGCACCTTTGTGGTGCTGGTACGATCCTTGCCCTGGGCGGTGTTCAGGCGCTCGCAGCCATGGCCTTCGGTTTGTTTGGTTTGCCGGAGGCAAACATTCTTGTAGGGCCGGGGAACCAATATGTTGCTGAGGCTAAGCGCCTTTTGTTCGGACGCGTTGGCATCGATATGATCGCAGGGCCAACGGACAGTTTAATTCTTGCCGATGAGACGGCCGATCCGGAGATCGTTGCTGCTGATCTTGTGGGCCAGGCAGAGCATGGTTACAATTCCCCGGTCTGGCTCGCAACCACCGACAAGGGCCTGGGCAAGACGGTGATGCAGAGGGTGCCGGCACTGATCGCCGCTTTGCCACCCGTCAATGCAGACAATGCGGCTGCGGCGTGGCGCAACTATGCGGAGGTGATTTTGTGTGACACCCGCGACGAGATGGCGGTCGTGGCCGATCGCATCGCGCCCGAACACTTAACCGTTAATGCGGCGGACCTTGCGTGGTGGCGAGAGCAGCTTACGTGCTACGGGTCGCTTTTTCTTGGGGAGGAAACAACAGTTGCTTTTGGCGACAAGGCGTCGGGTACCAACCATGTTTTGCCCACGTCGGGGGCTGCGCGCTACACGGGCGGGCTGTCGGTGCACAAGTTCATGAAAATCGTTACCTGGCAACAGGCAACCCGGGAAGGTGCAAGGCCTGTGGCCGAGGCCACGGCGCGCATCTCTCGCCTGGAGGGCATGGAGGGCCACGCGCGCACCGCTGATATTCGTTTGGCCAAATGGTTCCCTGACGAAACGTTTGCGCTGGGTACAACCGACATATGATACCTGACTTTTCCGTCAAGAACCGCATTGTTTGCATAACCGGTGCCAGTTCCGGGCTGGGAAGCACCATTGCCAGGGCTTTTTGCGAAGCGGGGGCGCAGGTCGTCGGGGTGGCGCGCAGGCCCATTACCCATGTGCCCGGGGTCCAGGCGGACCTTTCCAACTTGACGGCGATTGCTCAGGTTGCTCGGGACGTATCGGGGGTTCACGGAGCCCCGGACGTGTTGATCAATGCCGCTGGCTGCAATCCGCGCCAAAGCGCTGAAGAGATCACGCCGGACATTTGGCGCCGAACCCTTGATGTCAACCTCTCTGCTTCTTTATTTTTGGCCCAGGCGCTGGTGCCGGCAATGAAAGCGAAACGTTGGGGACGCATCATCAATTTTGCCTCTTTGCAAAGCACCCGTGCCTTTTCAGGTGGCATTACCTATGGCCCCGCCAAAGCCGGGATCACCCAGCTCACCCGGGCCATGGCCGAGGCTTGGTCGCGTTATGGCATAACGGTCAATGCCCTGGCGCCCGGATTTTTCCCCACCGAACTCACCGCGCCTGTCTTTAACGATGCTGAACAGGCCGCGCGCAACGCAGCGCAAACCTGCATCGGCCGCAACGGCCGTGACGACGATATTCTAGGTCCGGCCTTCTATCTTGCCTCACCCGCGTCTGACTATATAACCGGCCAGGTCCATTACGTCGACGGGGGGTTCACCGCCAAATGAAGGCGCTCGTTTATACCGCACCCGGCGCGCTTGACTATTGCCAGGTTGCGATGCCTGTGCCAGCCTCTGATGAGGCGCTGGTCAGGGTCGAGGCCGCGGGCATCTGCGGCTCCGATATGCATGCCTTTGTCGGCCATGACGCGCGCCGCCCCGCTCCGTTAATACTGGGTCATGAGGCGTCCGGTACCCTGGAGGATGGCACCCGGGTGACGATCAATCCTTTGGTTTCATGTGGAACATGTGACAATTGTGGGACGGGACGAGAGAACATCTGTCACGAGCGACAAATCATCTCCATGCCTCCTCGTGAGGGTGCGTTTGCGGAGTATGTCAGCGTACCAAGGACGAATCTGACCCTGATACCGGATGGAATCTCCTTTGATAAGGCGGCGCTGACGGAACCGCTGGCCTGTGGTTGGCATGGGGTGCGGCTCGGACTTCAGGCCCTGGCTAAGGACCCTGGCGCGACAAGTTGTGCGGTTCTGGGGGGAGGGGCCATCGGATTGGGGGCGGCGCTGGCGCTGGCTGCGCGCGGCGCCGGAGATATCTGGATCGGAGAAACCAATGGCATGCGCCGGAGGGTACTTGAGCGGCTGACTTTGTTTCATCTGTTCAACCCTTCCGGCCATGGGGCTCCGGGTATGGGAACGGTAGACCTTGTTGTCGATGGAGTCGGCGTTGAGGCAACACGGGCCATGGCCAGCAGGATCGCTCGCCCCGGCGGTGTGATCGTTCATATTGGCCTCGGAACTTCAACCGGCGGCCTGGATATTCGCCGCATGACTTTGCAGGAGATTACTTTTATCGGCGCCTATACCTACACCACAACGGACTTTGCCGAGACCGCTCAGGCCATCTTTGCCGGCAAACTGGGATCTCTTGACTGGATTGAGACACGCCCCCTGTCCCACGGTGCCGACGCTTTTGCTGACCTTCGTGCCGGTCAGGTGGCGGTACCCAAAATCATATTAGTCCCTTGATTAAGAAGCTGTCGTTAAGAGGCAACAGGGTCCCGGGAAACCAACGCTGATCGCATTAATCACGGCAAATGCTGTTGCGGGCACAACGCCGCCTCGTGGGAGGATCGGCGCGAAAGCCGGCTACCGACCAGAAACAGTCAAGCAGCGGCTTGTTTGTGCGTTCATTGATGGCGATTTCACAGACGTAGCGGCGCGCGGTATTGGCATAGACCTGAGGGGTAGTCAGGCACGCGACGCGGTCAACGCAGGGAACGTGGGCACTAACGGGTCCAACCTGGCCGGAGCCCACCTGGCGCATATCATAGGCAGCTGATGCAGGAAGAGATGGCAACACAAGCAACGAAAAAAAGCAGATGAAAGTAAACGAAAAGGCACGAAACATGGTAAACCTACTAAGCAAGGGCACTAGCGAGGCCCTCATAATAGGCTAATTTTTTCTTAAAATATACAACAATGTTAAATTTATATTAATGTCAAAATGTATGAAAAATTGAAATGTCCACGTCGCGCTCCACGGCCAAAAGGTTGCCCGAACGAATATCAAACCACACACCGTGCACGCTGAGCTGGCCACCTGAGGTTTTTTTCCGAACGCTCTGGTATGTAAGCAGATGATCAACGCCCTGTTGAACAGACAATTGTTCGAGCGCTGTTTGCTTTTGATCCGCGCTCAAGTCCGCGCGTTGATTGATCTTATCAGCCAGCCCGCGCAGTGGGAGGACCCACTTACCAACAAAATCGTCTTTGCCGAGCGCCTGCCTGTCTTTGGCAAGCGCAGCGGCCACCCCGCCACAACCTGCGTGCCCCATCACCACGATTGTCTTCACACCAAGCGCATCAACGGCAAATTCTATGGCCGCTGCCGTCGCGCATCCTGCATGCCGGTTGTCAAGGTCCAAAGCATAGGCGGGAACCAAATTGGCAATCGTGCGTACAACAAGAATATCCCCGGGTTCGCAATTAAAGATGACTTCGGGGGCCACCCGCGAGTCGCAACATGCGATCACTAACGCAAAGGGTCGCTGCCCGTGATCAGCAAGGGCGCGATAGTGATCTTGCGCGGGCTGGTAGCGCGCTTCATAAAACGCGCGATGGCCGTCCATGAGTGTTGAAAAAGCATCCGGCATCGGCGTGATCATAGCCGTGCACCGAGCGAAAATCCAGTCGGCATTTGAATCAAATCTCAAACCAATTGTATAGATATTTTTTATTAAGACCTGACACGCTCTATAGCAAAATGCGTTCAATTGGAATCATGGGCATTTAGTATATAGTATATTTTTTTTCGCATTTTGCTATAGGTTTCAGGGCGATCAGCTTTATAGGTTTCGCTTATGCCCCCAGACCCCTGGCAAAACGGATACAGCTAACCCCATGCTGATCTAGGTCGCAAAGAGAGGTTTCCAACTAAATGGATAAACGCGGCAGGTTCATCAGACGCGCACCGCTCTCCAAAGTAGAATATTCACGCCTTATATTTACCAAGGGTTTACGATCGCGTTTGAAACAAATTTTATTCTCCTCAATTCTCTGATAAATTTACACCGGCTCAAAATCAATATTTGGTAGCCTGGTATTGCGTTCGATAGTTCAACTCGTGTGTCCAGAGTGTAATGATGTCCATAATGAAAAAAAATGCGTCCAGGATGTGTCTAAAGTTAAAACGCATCAAGCGCTACAAAGCAGATGACGATGGTGTGGCGGCGGTGGAGTTTGGCCTTGTTGCGGTGCCATTCTTTGCGTTGCTGTTCGGCATTCTCGAAATCGCGATTGTTATGTTTGCCGGCGAGGTTTTGGAAATCGCTTCTGAGAATGCCGCCCGTGAGATCAGAACCGGGCAAGCCCAGCGCAATGGCGTAACCGCCGACCAGTTCCGGGACAAGGTATGCGACAAGTTCGACTTTCTGTTCACCTGTGCCAGTATACGCGTGAACGTGACAAGCTATCCGGATTTCGGCAGCATTAACACGTCTGTTCCGCAGTTAGGCAGCAACGGACAGTTTACCGGAGCGAACTCTTTCGATCCGGGGGATGCACTGGAGATTGCTGTCGTACAGGTTTTTTATCCCTGGCAGATCTTCGCTAGATTACCCGGCTTTAACCTGGCCACCAATGGCAATTATCGCATTCTTTCATCGACACTTGTGTTTCGTAATGAACCCTTTCCCGATACCTGATTGCAATAGGATTAGCACGATGGGAACGAGCCCGGGCGCAAAGGCAGCTATTAAACACCAACAAGAAAAAATGGAAAACAGGCAGGATAACCATGCAAGGTCGCACTAAATTGATCAGAGCAAGGCTTTGCGAGGCCTTACATAATTGGCGAGATGACATCAAGGCGGTGGCGGCCGTAGAGTTTGCTCTCCTGTTGCCGGTCATGCTGATTATGTTTGCAGGTTGTGTAGAACTCACCCAGGGCATTATTGCCAACCGCAAGATGGCCAAGGTGGCCGGTTATGTTGGCGATATGGTCTCGCAGGTCAGTGCCGTTACGACCAGCGATTTGCAGGGACTGGCGAAAATTGGCGATACGGTTATGCTGCCGTTCGGCACGGGTGACCTGGGTATCCGGGTCGTTGCCTACTCCATCGACGACAACGGCGGTGTGACGCGAGACTGGCATTGGAAAACAGGTGTTGTCAAAAAGGGCATACCTGCGCTCCCTTCCGGCCTGCAAATAAATAACACCAGTATCATTGGCGCCCAGGCTGAGTTTGTCTATAAGCCGGCGATCGCAGGCAGCTTCGGACTGGAGGACTCTATTTCCATGTCGAAGGTCTATTTTTACTATCCCCGCGCTGGCGGATGTGTCTCACTCGATGGGGGTGATTGCGGCGCATAGGGCTCTGTCATTCAAACGGCTTCAGCTTGGCTTTGAACCGTTCCTTGTTTTGCCGATACCTTGCGGCCGATTGCGTTAGCCCTTCAACCTCCTCAGACGACAGTTTGCGCTTGATTCTGGCAGGAACACCAAGGACGAGATTGCCGTTTGGGATCGTCATCCCTTCTGGCACAAGGGCCCCAGCGCCAATCAGGCAATTGGCGCCGATCCTCGCACCATTCAAGACAATCGCACCCATGCCGATTAAAGATCCGTCACCGATTGTGCAGCCGTGCAAAGTGACCCTATGTCCGATGGTGCAATGATCTCCGATCACCAGAGGATATCCCGGATCCACATGCCCGATACATTGTTCTTGCACGTTGGTTCCGCCGCCGACAGTGATCGGTTCGTTGTCACCACGCAACACCGCGCCCCACCAGATCGACGCCCCCTCGCCTAATGTCACCGCCCCTATGACCCGCGCATCCGGCGCTATCCAGTAATCGCCACTGGCAGGTAGGCAGGGCACGCGGTGTCCCAAGCCATAACGGTTTGACAATTTTCTCATAATGTCTTTGCTCGTCTTCCTTATTGGCGACTATAGATCAGCTTGGCGTTAGTTGTACCCATTTTGCTATAGGGACAACTAAACGTATAAACCTGATACGCTTGTCTTATGATTTTTCCGGTTTCTGTGCAAAGATTGATTCCACTGACCGGCCTTCAACAGCCGGTCAGTGGCGGTGGTCGGATTGAGATCCGCTAAATCTATAGCAAAATGCAAAAAACAATGCTGAATGCTCATGATTCCGACTAAACGCATTTTGCTATAGCCTTATACCAAGGGGCTTTGCGTTTGCCGGTTCGCCCAAGTTGAAAACCGTTGTCTTTTATCTTATTCGCACGAAACACAGGGAAACGTCTATTGACGATTTGACCAGCCTACGTCCTCGTCTTGGGCCACCCATGAAATGGTACCCTTGGGGTGGTTGGGACGGGGGAGCGGGCTGGCCAGGTCACCAATAGACGTTTCCAGCTAAGGCCCGTCTCCCCCTGATACCATTGACCGGGAAAGCGGTTGTCGTTGGCCGCCGTCGGCGCCGCAGCACCCGCGCCGGTCAGACGGTAAACCGCACCAAAGGGCTTGTAGACCGCCTGCCAGGCAGCAGCGCCGGTGCGATCGGTCATCATAACCGGGCGATCAAGATGATCGGTATGGACGAAATACCGCTTCGGTGTTGGCGTACTGACATCGGCGATGATGGCAAGGGGCATGGCCGCCCCCGTCGGCGTATCCGCCTCTTGGGTGTCGCGGTGTTCGATCCAGACATATTCGCGTAAAGTGTCGCCGGCGGCGTTCATCTCAGCCAGCACGTTGCCGTTCAGGTCGTGCACATAATGGCGTGTTGTTGTCGGGCTTGTGTGCGAGCAGGTAAGGGATCAAGCTGTTTCATTTTTACATCTCACCATCTGACAAAACTGACTTTGGTCCGATTCGATGGCGGTTTGGCATTCATAACCCCTGAAATCGACGCAAATCCCACTCATTTAGGCCTTATTCGCCATCAAAATTCGCCTAATAATTATTACGTCAGGTGGTGAGTTTATACATAGAAACTAAGACCTGATCCGACGAATTATCACCGGCAAAACGGCAAACCGTCAGATCAGGTCGGAACTTCCACATATTACCTTTACCAAACCGCCAAAAAGACCGCTATCATATCGTGGTCATCGGCCTCTATCAATTATTTTTGATATCTCCACTATTTGCCCAATTCAAGAAAATTTCTAATGCGCCTTGTAGATTTTCCGGGCTGCATGCAAATTCAAATTTATTATTTTCTTTCCAAGCATGTATCCAGTCGTCTTCGCTCCGCTCAATTTTTATTCTTTTAAAAACGTGCTCTTCCTTATACGTTTCAGCCAAGTTTATCGAACCACGCCATCCAGGATTGTCCACGGTGCATATCTCGACGCCATACTGATGCTCCCAATCACCATCGCATTGGGACAAATACCATTTTTGTAATCTAGCAAGAACATCGACTTGAACGGTCATCGTGGAATTTCCCATCCTTGGGCCGATCTGACGCCACCTGGAATATTACGAGAATGTACATGCGGGGTTGGTATGTTTTTGCCGATTCTCTTGTTGTAGTGAGATTTCCCGATCAAATCAACCCGTTTAACGCTATCGAATCCTGTTGGGTTGAGCGTATTAACTTTAAAAGTTTCGTAACGTACAACCTTACCGGACTGATCTCTTTTGAAGACAGTATGTGGGCCCCTTGCATTTTTATCTGGCCTCAGGCTGGGTGGCCTCTTGGGCACCTTAACACGCTTAGCCTTTTTAAAAGCTTTCGAAGCGTTTGAGACGACTCGTGATGCTGCGCCAAAACCAGTCCCACCAAGGGCGCCGGCGGCTCCGGAAAACACGACTTCCTTCCAGTCCACGCAGTCAAACCTGCCGCCATGACGCCATAATTGCAGGCCGAGGTCAAGCCCGGCGCCAACAGCGGCACCCACCAGAACGGGTATCAGATACTCTCCGCGGGGGTCTGTGTAGAGGGTGGGGGCGGAGGCGGCGTAGGCGTAGCGGTTGGGGCCGTCGACGAGGCTCAAGGGGTCGGGTTGCGTGTAGCGACCGAGACTCGCGTCGTATAGCCAGGCCACCTGAAAATGATTTCATTTTCAGGCGAAAAGCCGAGCGATAATAAAAGCATATAGCTAAATGAGTTTATCAGAATAAAGTCTTTTAGCTATATGGCGGTGCCAGTTGTAGGCGAAGATCTCTATTAACGGACATCACCAGCCCGCTCCCCCGTCCCAACCACCCATGAAATGGTACCCTTGGGGTGGTTGGGACGGGGGAGCGGGCTGGCCAGGTCACCAATAGACGTTTCCAGCTAAGACCCGTCTCTTCCTGATACCATTGACCGGGAAAGCGGTTGTCGTTGGCCGCCGTCGACGCCGCGGAGCCAACCCCAGCCAGACTGTAAACTTCGCCAAAGGGCTTGTAGACCGCCTGCCAGGCAGCAGCGCCGGTGTGATCGGTCATCATAACCGGGCGATCAAGATGATCGGTATGGACGAAATACCGCTTCGGTGTTGGCGTACTGACTTCGGCGATGATAGCAAGGGGCATGGCCGCCCCTGTGGGCGTATCCGCCTCCCGGGTGTCGCGGTGTTCGATCCAGACATATTCGCGTAAAGTGTCGCCGGCGGCGTTCATCTCAGCCAGCACGTTGCCGTTCAGGCTGCGCTTATAGCGACGTACTACTTGTCTTTGGAACCCAGGCGCGCAAAAAATTTCCTAATACGGTTGCGCAAACTGTTTTCCTTGATTTTAGCCCGAATGCGTGCACTGATTTGAAGTTTGTACGCCGTTAAGTCCGTTCCAGAAAGCTGCTTGATCTGTTCTTTTGCCAAATCAACACAATCAGGATGAACCTCCCTAGAAACCTCTATTCCCTGTCTCACCAGTGAATTGACAGTTTCCAGGTCCTGAAAACCCGTCCGCCCACGAGATACAATCTCCTCAAATTCTCCTGCCGCATAAAGTTCAATCTCGTAGCCTTCTGAATCAAAAACCCGATAGGAATTTTCAATAACATGAGGTGCTTCGATCTCGAATATCAAGGCCTCCAAAGTGGGATAAACCGCTATGCATGCTAGATCTTTTACATCATCCGCCCCGTAGGTTTTTCCTTTATGGTGCCAGATTTCTCCAAGTATGTAATGCATCAGAACCGATCCCAGAAATTCTTGTCATCGCCATGTTTTTCTCCTGGGCGATGGCGCGGTTTGCCTTGTCCCTCACGAGAATTTCCCGCATTCGTGATTCCGTGAAAAAATCAGGGCCCATCCATATATAAGATAAAATCATCAATTTTACCGGATGCTATTAACCGCTCTATGGTCTCATTATAATTATCCAGATCTCCATCAATTTCGGAAACTGTATCAACTAAAAACTCCACGACATCTTCATTTATTGATTTATGGTGATCTTCTATAATGTTCCAAGTTTCATCCATATTTAAACCGCGTCCATCTCTAAAATTTATCATCGCTTTAGTCACTTTTATAACATAAGATCTCCAGATATTATGTTGATCCAACATTGAATAATTCTCCCTTAATCAAGAGTGGGATTGTAAAACTGCTGCCCTCAAATGTGGCTTTACCAGCCTCTTTGCCATGGCCTATGAGATTCAATAGACCTTTTTGATTCAGAGTAGCGATGGTAGTGTGGTCTGTTGACCCATCTACCTTTTAATTTAAACCGATGCCAATCCACTTTAAATCGATCTCGAAAATTAATTCCGCCACCACGAGCACGTGGGGAGTACCAAACCTTTACACCTGCAACGCGGGTGACTCCACCACGAAGTGCAACGCGGGTGACTCCGCCGCCAAGGGCGCCGGCGGCTCCGGAAAACACGACTTCCTTCCAGTCTACGCAATCAAACCTGCCGCCATGCTGCCATAGCTGAAAACCGAGATCAATCCCGGCGCCAACAGCGGCACCCACCAGAACGGGTATCAGATACTCCCCGCGGGGGTCTGTGTAGAGGGTGGGGGCGGAGGCGGCGTAGGCGTAGCGGTTGGGGCCGTCGACGAGGCTCAAGGGGTCGGGTTGCGTGTAGCGACCGAGACTCGCGTCGTATAGCCAGGCCACCTGAAAATGATTTCATTTTCAGGCGAAAAGCCGAGCGATAATAAAAGCATATAGCTAAATGAGTTTATCAGAATAAAGTCTTTTAGCTATATGGCGGTGCCAGTTGTAGGCGAAGATCTCTATTAACGGACATCACCAGCCCGCTCCCCCGTCCCAACCACCCATGAAATGGTACCCTTGGGGTGGTTGGGACGGGGGAGCGGGCTGGCCAGGTCGTCAGTAGACGTTTCAAGCTAAGACCCGTCTCTTCCTGATACCACTGGCCGGGGAAGCGGTTGTCGTTGGCCGCCGTCGGCGTTGCAGCACCCGCATCGACACCCGCGCCGGTGAGATTATGAACCGCACCGAAGGGGGTATACGCATACTCACCACAACGCCAGGCGGTATAAGGCTTGAGTCATAGAGCCCGCGTGATCTCGTCCGGCGACGGATCGGCAGAGGGATGAATAATGCCAAGGCGAAATTCGTATGTTTTCAGGGTTTCATATTCGTCGTTATCGTTCTCGTCATGGTTTTTGTGGGCGTCAGTCACCGAAGTCTCCCTTTTTGCGACATCAATGATGAAAAATGCTCATACGAATAATAAATATCATCAGTCAGAATATTCGGCGAGTACCCCTACCGGTTAAGAGACACGTTGGTCAAATCACTTAGAAATAATTTGACGCAAGATTGATCGATGATAAATTGGGAACAAAAAGTTGAAAATCCCGAAAAATACTCGATCAGAAACACAGGTTTTTCAGAATTATAAATAACATTCTTTGGTTCTGTTAAAGATATACGGATTTTCTTCCCTTCATTATTTGACAAACATACTTTAAAAAGATTTTTTTTGTCTATCCATTTATGAAATTCATGAATTAAATATAGAATATTATCTTTTTCTATAAAAATATTATTTGCTGAAAATTTGATATCATCTTCTAAAGATATTTCATCAGCACTTTTAATAGAAACATAACTTCGAGAGACAAATTTTATATTGGAACAAAAACATTCTCTTTCTACATTTGTCATATTGTGGGTGCCGTCGAATTGAATGGAAAACTTCTCGCGACCACTATTCGACGAGATGGAACAAGTCCGTATACTTGTATTCATTTTCTCCTGAACCCTCCCTTTGGTCGGCGCGAATGCTCCTCGCCACCTGCTCCTCTGTTACGCTGGCCGGGAGCATGTGGTCGGTGCTTGGATCTGTGCCCTCCCATATCTTCACCGGGTCCTTGTTCAGGGATGGTAGAATCAGGATCCAGATTTCCAGTATTCATATCTCTCCTTCGGGCTGATCTTCTCCTGTCGACTTCCTTTGGGTTATATGGGTCACCTTCAAGACTTGGTGCAGGAATACTTATGTCATTCTCTCTCCCCATGGGGGAAATATGCGGCGCGTCCCTTCCGTTCGAAGGGGAAGCGCTTGGTGCACAGATACCACCAGGCTTTAACGAAGGCAAGGTGAGGGGTTTCAGGAGCTGTTGTGCATGGTGTACTGCCAGGACGCCGGTCACCAGCAGGACCGGCACTGCACACGCCGGATTGGTAAGGCATGCCGCGAGCATCGGCAAAGCATACTCCCCGCGGGGGTCTGTGTAGAGGGTGGGGGCGGAGGCGGCGTAGGCGTAGCGGTTGGGGCCGTCGACGAGGCTCAAGGGGTCGGGCTGGGTATAACGGCCCAAGCTGGCATCATAATGGCGGTGCCAGTTGTAGGCAAGGTCTGTTTCCCCTTGATACCATTGACCGGGAAAGCGGTTGTCGTTGGCCGCCGTCGGCGCCGCAGCACCCGCATCGACACCCGCGCCGGTGAGATTATGAACCGCACCAAAGGGCTTGTAGACCGCCTGCCAGGCAACGGCGCCGGTGTGATCGGTCATCATAACCGGGCGATCAAGATGATCGGTGTGAACGAAATACCGCTTCGGCGAAGGCGTATTGACATCGGCGATGATGGCAAGGGGCATGGCCGCTCCCGTCGGCGTATCCGCCTCTTGGGTGTCGCGGTGTTCGATCCAGACATATTCGCGTAAAGTGTCGCCGGCGGCGTTCATCTCAGCCAGCACGTTGCCGTTCAGGTCATGCACATAGTGATACGTTTGCGCGAGCGTTGTGTCCGAGCGGGTGCGCGACACCAACTGGCCGTTGGCATTATAGACATAGGCACCGCGCGCCGCGCCGCCGACGCTCACCCGGGCCAGCCGCCCCGCGTGATTGTAGGCGTAGGCTGTGGTGACACCACCTCTCACATCGGTGAGAATGTTACCGGCGGCGTCATGGGTAAAGGTGCGTGATGGCGTGCCGCCGGTGCTGATGCCGGTTATGCGGTTCGAAGTCGCCCCATAAGAATAGCGATCCTGTGTCGACGATTGCTCATTTGCAGGATCATTCCCGTCATCACCTGTGCCGCTCTCGCCGTCTTCGCTATCCGTTTCGTCTTCGCCGTCTTCGCCATCCTCATCTTTTCCCGCCGGAGCAGGTGTGGCAGAGGGGCAATCCCCATGCACACGGCTGGCGTCAAATGTGTTGCGCCCCAGATGGCCATCGTTTGCGCTATTGTATTGATCTCCGATCTCCTGCTGCGGTGAGGCAGTGGTGGCGGCAATCGACCACGAAGTCCCACCGGTGCCATGCTCTTCCTGTTTGGTAATTTTGATCCACTTGGCCCAACTGTCGGTGGACCTGATACCAGACCACTTGCCGCGCCCGATGATTTTGCCGGTGCCATCGAGCAGGTAAAAGAATATTTCCGCCCGTTGGCTTCTGTCCGGCGGTGCGAAGCTGATGCGTACCTTGAAGAAGAACTCGGCTCCGTCGGCGCACGACGCAGACGGATTATCCGACGGCGGCTGGCCGCGCCGGTCACTCACAGGGCCTGCAAAGGTCATCGACAAACCATCTGAGCGCTCAGGCGTTCCATCTCCACCGGCATTGAGGGTTAGCGGCGGGGGCGAAGCCGAGGCCGCACGAGAACCGTGGCTCAATGTACGAGACGTGCGATTGCCGCCCGCATCATAGGCGTAATCGTAGTTGCCCCAGGGGCCATCACCGCGCGCCAGCCGGTTGGGGTCGTCGTAAGCAAAGGTCTGGTTATCGCGACTGGCGGTTCTGTCGGTAATGGCGGTAAGGTTCAGCTTGTCCCCATAAGCGTGTTTGACATGGGACAAAACAGCATTGGTGGTTGCATTGGATATCTTGATTTCATTGATGTCGTTGTTTTGGGTATAGGTTTTGGTCAGTTTCAGACCGTTGCCGTAGTTGAGCGCGGTGATTTCGCCAAAAGGTTGCCAGGTAATATTCGAGGCGAGTGTTACAGCGCTTGATGTTGCGGTCTTTTTTGTCGAAACACCTGCCACCAGGCCTTCCGTATCGCGGGTGTAGGAGACCGTGCGACCTGATGGATAGGTCATTTGGCTAATATTGCCCTCGGCATCGTAGGCATAGCGAACCCGATAGGTTCTGCCGGCAATAACGCGGGTTTCAGACAGAACGCGCCCGAGAATGTCATAGACGATACGCGTTGTGCCGCCCTGGTCGGTGCGCCCTGTCAGCCGGCCTATGCCCTTATTATTGGCTGCGGTGCTATCATAAGTGAGGGTGACATTCTCCGCCGTCGCGCCAGGATAAACCACCGATGTCAGACGTCCGGCCACATCGTAAGCATAGTTCGTGATGATGCCGCGCGCATCGGTGCGCTTTGTGATAAGACCGCGCGCGTCGCGGCGATAAACAACCGTGCCGATATCCGGACTGCTTTCCTGGATAACCTCGCCAAAGCCATTGTGCACAAAGGCAGTGGTGACTGCGCGCGGATCCCTTACGGTTTCGAGATTATCGTCGCTGTCGTAGGCAAGCGTGATCTGGGCGTTGGCGGGGTCCGTTTGCGAGATCAGCCGCCCAAGCGCATCATAACCGGTCTGCCATGATTTGCCACGGGGATCGGTAACGCTTGTCAGTTCGTCAACCTTGTTATAGGCAAACGTCCAGGTGCGCAACCCGGTACCCATTGAGGTTAGAATACGCCCCAACTCATCGAATGTGCGCCGCTGATCGTAGACCACCGTGGCATTGGCGCTCTTGACCTGCACCCGTGTAACATTGCCCAAAAGGTTATAGCTGTATTCAACACGCTCCCCCTTGTTGTTCTCGACAGCCGTCAATCGGCGTGCATCATTGTAGCTGTAGGCAAGATAGGCGCCGCCCGCGCGCGTAATACGCGTGATTTGTCCAATAGCATCATAGGTCAAGCGCGTTGTTGCCGCTATTCCCGATGGATCGTCAACAACCGAAGTCAAACGGCCCATGACGTCATAGGTCAGATCGGTGACGTGGCCGTTCGGATCGCGAATCTTTGTCGGTTGGCCGCGTTTGTTTGCGCTGACAATGCGTGTTTGATGGCCGAGCTCGTTGGTAACCGACGTCAGGTTACCGCCCGTATCGTAGGTGTAGGAAATTTTATCGCTGTCACCTTGAAGCGGACCATCAACAGATGCCAGTTTACCTTTCGGCGTGTAAGCGTATTGAATGGTACGGGCTTGGCCGTTAGTTGTATAAGGAATTGTGTGGCTCGACGCATCCGTCCGGGTTTCCCTGACAAGAGCGCCTTGCGCATTGTAGGTGTAGTCCGTGCGCAGTTCCGGCGTGGTGATTCGGGATGGCTTGTTATGTACACTCGACCATGTGATATTGGTTACATGTGCCTGCGGTGTGCCTGAGGCGCGAGTGATTGTTGTCGGGCGACCTTTTCTATCACGGACATAGGCGGTGATGCGGCCTTCATCGTCAGTGGTGGACGTAATGCGCGATCCGGTATAGGCAAAGGTTCTCTGGCTGCCCACGCAGTTGGCGCTAGGCTCACCGTCCACGCGTAGCAGGCGCATCATGTAGTTGCGCCGATCAAACACATAGGTGGTCGTTTTGCCAAGGGCGTTAGTTACCTTGTGGTGATATTCCCTTCCCTTTTTCTCGTAGGAAATCGTTGTCCTGTCTGCACCACCACGATGCTCCGTGCGCGTTACGCGGCCCTCGGCATCATAGGCAAAAGTCGCATAGCGTACGTTTTTGTGATCAGTAATACCGGTAAGCGCATAGGGCAGATCGGCATTTTCGTAATGGTAGGTGGTGCTATCAACAACGACGGCATTTTTATCTTTCGTCTCGACCTTGATTAACCTCTCGTACGGATCATCGGTATTGTTCGGTGCGTCAGTTGCACCGAAATTATAGCGATCATACGTGTAGTGAAGTGACGATCCGTTTGGCAGGCCAATAGACTTGATCGCTTGTGCTCTCTCGTCCGCTTTTGCCCAATGAAAGGTGAACTCACGGCCAAAGGAATCGGTGACTTTAGACAGTTCGTTTGCCGCAACATAGGTAAATGTCAACGTATAGCCGGAGGCCTTTTTGATTTCCGTTACGCGAGCCCTGTAATAGGTATTGTTCTTGTTTGGATAGAGTTGCAGTGTGATGGTTTCGCCATCTTTTGTACGGACTTTGAATGTCGCACGACTTCCGGGAAAATTCCAACGGGAAGTGAAAACGGGAGAGATAAGACTTACATCCAAATCATTGGGCATATAGCTATATTTGGGAGAAATCTTGCCCGAGTAACTAACGTTGTAGTCAAACAAAGCCCCGTTGGGCGCAACGATTGAGAAATCCCCCGAATATCTAAAGCTATCGTGTAGACGCAGATCCCAGGCGAAATTTAGCCGCCAGTTCCCCCCTAACGTCTCGTATGGGGGCGTGAAAAACCTACTGAAATAGCCATGACTGCTTCTGTAGATTCTTGAAATTGTGAACAGATTGTCGGCCGTGGAGAAATCCTGGGCTTTTTCAATCTTGGTACCGGTGGCAATGACAACGGGGTTGTCTGTTATGGGGTTTGCCCGCGCGCCGTTGTCCGGCCCACAAAGGTCTTGCGCCGGTTGCACGACCTTACGGCAAACACCAGGTGGCTCTGCGGTGTAACCAGACGAGCTTTTGCCCTTGTCACCAACACAGACGAGACCAATCCCCGTTCCCACTGGGTTAACTGGGCAGTCCAAGCGGCGGTGCGCATTGATGGGAGCCCCAAAAACACACCAGTTGCAATCTGCCGTCCGCCAAGACGTTTTTGTTGTCGTCAAACCGGGCGCATCTGGTGCAAAAGAGGCGTGTTGTATGGCACATGCCCCGCTAGCGGATGATGCATATTTGGTGCCTTCCCAAGTTACCGTCGACCACATGGCCTTTTGCGCCGATGCCGGAACGATATTTGATAAGCCCCATAGCAAGCACAAAAGCGCCGCTACGCCTAATTTGTAAAGCAGGTAAGAAACGTAACGCCGTTCGCAATCATTCTCTTTGTAAAGACTTGTCATGTATTCTCTCAATTCGATCATTGGCAGTGGATATTCTTTTCCACGCCGTATTGTAGTGTCCGTTCGCTTGGGGGGGATAAGATTTACCCGGGCGTCTCTATTAACGGGCATCACCAGCCCGCTCCCCCAGATTAGGTCACCCATGAAAGGGTACTCTGGGGGTGGTTGACCCTAAAAACTATGAAGGGGAGTGCGCTGATAATGCCCGTCAGGAGCGGGCTGGTGATGCCCGTTAATAAAGACGCCCAGGTGCAGCGGGATTGTTTTGCATCGTATTATTGCAAAATTCCAAATCGAGAATTTGGCTAGAATCTGTTATGTCTTAATAGACCCATTCTGACGGAGCGATTTTGCGACAAGATGGGCCTTAATACCAAGGGTCCTTGCCAAGGGCTAGATCAGCATGGGTTTCGCTGCACCCATTTTGCGAGCGGTAAAGCGAAACCCATAAAGCTGATCGCCCTGAAAACTATAGCAAAATGCAAAAACAATGCTGAATGCTCATGATTCCAACTAAACGCATTTTGCTATAGTCACCTTGTGGTGATATTGCCTTCCCTTTTTCTCGTAGGAAATCGTTGTCCGGTCCGCACCACCACGATGCTCCGTGCGCGTTACGCGGCCCTCGGCATCATAGGCAAAAGTCGCATAGCGTACGTTTTCGTGATCAGTAATACCGGTAAGCGCATAGGGACTACTCACTTTCCATGGATATTGACGGAATTCAGCTTGTCCCAATCGAAGGTGACGCCGGTGCCGGGTTCATCCGGCGCAACCGCCAGTGTATTTTCCACCACCAGCGGTCGCACCGTATAGTGATCAATCGGAAAAGCGTGAACCTCCAGCCATCCGCTGTCCTTTAATCCCGCCAGCAGGCTGACATGCAGTTCCTGCATGCCATGGCTGCACACTTTCGTGGCCATGCCGTCGAAACAGCGGGCAGCCTGTAAAAATCCGGTAATGCCTCCGCAATTGGACGCATCGGGCTGGACAAAACTGAGCCCTGCGTGGTCGCGGGCCAGTTCGAATTCATGGATCGTATGCAGATTTTCGCCCATGGCCAGCGCAATGCCGGTCTCTTCGGCAATTCTTGCAAAACCGAAATAGTCATCCGGGATCGTCGGCTCCTCAAGCCAGACAAGATCAAATGGCTTGAAGGCATGGGCCGCCTCAATCGCCTGATCGACGTTCCATGCGTAGTTGGCATCCACCATCAATGCGATATCAGGTCCGATCAGCTCGCGGACAGCCGCTATGCGCGCAACGTCCTCGGCCAGGTCCGGCTGACCGATCTTGATCTTCACACCATTGAAGCCGTCATCGATATAACTGCGCACCCTGTCGAGCAGTTTGGGGAGCGGGAAATTCAGGTCGATGCCGCCGCAATAGGCTTTACAGGTTCGCCCCGCACCACCCGCCATTCGCCAGAGCGGCAGGCCGGCCGCCTTGCCGCGCAAGTCCCAAAGCGCAATGTCGACAGCCGAGATTGCGAAGGACGCAATGCCGCCACGGGCAACATAATGCACGTGCCATTGCATGGCCTCATACAGATCTTCAACCGGTCCGGCATCATGGCCGGCGAGAAAGGGCGCAAGATCATGCTTGATCATCGCCGCGATCGCATGTCCGCCTTTGCCGCCGGTATAGGTATATCCCGTACCCTCGCTGCCGTCGGCGAGCCGGACTGTCGCTGTCACCAGTTCGAAATGGTGGTGCTCTCCATGTCTGGCATCGACCAGGACCTCAGCCAGCGGGATGTGAAAGAGGCAGACATCAATTTCGGAAATCGGGTTCATGAGACGTATCGGCTCTCGCCGGTCTTCGCGATGACCCGTGCCTGAAACAGGATAACCAGAAACAGAAACGCGCCGCGGATAACCATCTGCCAATAGGCGCTGATGCTGATGGTGCCCAGCCCGTTTTCGAAGTTCAAGATGTTGAAGACCAGCCCCAGAAGGAGAGCTCCAGCGACTGTTGCCGGAACAGAGCCGAAGCCGCCCGTCAGCAACGTTCCGCCAACGACAACCGAGGCAATTGCCGAAAGCTCCCAACCTATTCCTTCCAGCGGTTGGCCGGCGCCAAATCCCGAGGCCAGGATCACGCCCGCAAGACCTGCGCATCCGCCTGAAAGCATGTAGACGAAGGCCTTCGCCTGGTTAACCTGCAACCCCATAAGCACCGAGGCATCTTCGCTGCCGCCAATGGCAAGAACCGTTCTGCCAAGCGACGTCTTTTCGAGAACGACCCACAGCGCAACAACAACGGCGGCGACAATGACGATGGACCACGGAAGAATGCCCGCAGCTTTTTCCATGCCCATTTTTGTGAAGTTCGATCCCCAATCAACGGCGATTGTTTCCGCCCCCGAAATGACGAGCGCACCTCCTTTTGCAGCAAGCATGACGGCCAGGGTCGCGATAAAGGGAGGGATTTTGAGGATGATGATACTCAACGCGTTAATGGCTCCAAACCCGATGCCGGCGAGAACGGCCAAAGGCAACGCAACCTGGATGCCGTAGGGAGACAAATACGCCGCCACCACCGACGTAAACGCGGCAACCGATCCGACAGACAGATCAATACCACCGGTCATGATGACAAAACACATGCCCACGGCGATAACGATGAACATCGAATTATAGTTCAAGAATGAGGATATGTTGTAGGCGCCGCCAAAATTGTCATATCGAAGCAAACCAAAAAGAATCAACAGTGCAAGCGCAACCCAAACAGCAATCGACTGCGGATTGCGGGATATGTATTTGCGCAAATCAAATGCATTGGCATCGCGCATTGCTGATCACTCCTTGTGGGATTGTTGGACGTAGACCGCCGCCAGAATGATGAGGGCCTTGGCGATTAGGGCGACCTCATCCTCAACGCCGTTGGCGAGCAGTGTATACTTGACCAATTGAATAATCACGGCGCCGAGAATTGCACCGACAATCGGAGCCCGTCCTCCCTGTAGAAGGGCTCCGCCCACAACGGCCGCGGCAATGGCATCCAGTTCCATAAGGTCGCCATTGCGCGCCGCGTCAGATGCGGAATTGATGGCCACGACGATCATACCGGCCAAGCCGGCAAGCGCGGCGCAAATCATGTAAACGCCGATTTTGACGCGCCGCACCGGGCCGCCGGACAGCGAAGCGGCCCTTTCGTTGCCGCCAATGGCAAGGACGTAGCGTCCAAAAGCGGTCCGTGTCACGACCCCGTACAAAATTATCGCAATCACGATCATTAGCCACCCCTGGAACGGTAGGCCAAGGATCTTGCCGGTTCCAAGATAGCTGAAGGCGGGGTTTTTGAAGGTTTGCAGATTTCCGTTGGTCAAAACCTGCGCGATACCTCTGCCCGAGATGAAAAGGATGAGGGTTGCGATGATTGGCTGGACTTTCAACACCGAAATCATCATTCCGTTGAACCAACCGCATGCTGTGGCAACCAGCATCGGAATGACAAACGCGGCAACAAGCCCCAGTGTTGGATGGGCCGTCCCGAAGTCCGATAGGAAGATCAAGGGGGCAAGTGCGCCCGCAAGCGCCATGACGGCACCGACCGACAAGTCGATACCAGCGGTGGCGATGACCAGGGTCATGCCCATCGCAACGATTGCGATTGTTGTCACTTGGCTGATGTTGACAAACAGGGTTTGCAGTTGAAGAAAATTAGGGGTGAACAGGGCGTTGAACGCCAGGATGGCCAGCAGGGCCACCAGGCCGCCATTGTTGCGCAAAAATCCGATCCCGTCGGAACGGATTCGGGAAAGTTCAACAGAGTTTGCCTGATCGGTCATGTTGCAGCTTCGCAAGTATGAGCGAGCGCGCGAACCAGCTTGTCTTCGGTGATCCCCGGATTGACCAATTCGGTCACCGATCGTCCCGCGTTCAACACGACTATGCGATCGGCACCTTCCACCAATTCTTCAAATTCGGAACTGATCAGAACAACACCATGTCCATCGTCAACGAAGCCGCGGATGATAGCCTGAATTTCCCGCTTGGCGCCGACATCGACGCCTCTCGTGGGTTCGTCAAGAATCAGCAATTCCGGCTCAATCGCGAGCCAGCGGGCAAGCAGCACTTTTTGCTGATTGCCACCCGAGAGTTCCCGTATCGGCTGTTCGATGCTTGCGGCTTTGATGCCCAGTGAATCCATAAAGCGCTTAACAAGCTCTACCTCACGTTTGCGATCGATCTGGCCGTTTTTCGTTAGCTTTGGCAGCAGGGCGAGTGTCAGATTCTCACGAACCGACATATCGGGAATAATGCCTTCCCGCTTGCGATCCTCGGTCAAAAGCCCGACTCCCCTGTTGATCGACGCTGCAGGAGTTGCAGGCGCCGTCTTGGATCCCTTTAGACGAATTTCACCGCCAGCCAGCGGATCGACACCAAACAGGGCTCGAGCCGCTTCTGTCCGGCCTGAACCCAAAAGCCCGCCTAACCCGACAATTTCGCCATGATGAAGAACCATGTCGAACTTTGTCAGTCGCGGACCGGTCGATATATTGTCCGCTGACAGCAGGATTTCTCCGTGTTTGGCAGAACCGCCGGCAAACTCGGTCATTCCCGCCTTTTCAATTTCGCGCGTGTCGCGCCCGAGCATTCCGGCGATCAGTTCAAGCTTGGTTGTATCCTCGATTTTTCGGCAATCCACTGTTTTGCCATCGCGCATGGTGGTGACGCGATCGCAAATCTGAAACAACTCATCCAGAAAATGGGAGACGTAAAGAACTGAAATGCCACTATCCCTCAGCCCTCGAACGACGCCAAAAAGCACCTCAATTTCGGAGGCATCGAGCGAGGATGTGGGCTCGTCCATGATGACAAGTCTTGCGTTCTGGGATACCGCGCGCGCTATCGCTACGAGTTGCTGAATTGCGGTCGAATAGCTGCCCAGGGGGGCCGTGACATCGATGTCTATTCCAAACCGTGAAAGAATGTCCCTGGTTTTCCTGTTGGCAGCGCGCCAGTCGATGAAGGTCCCGAACCGCTTAGGTTCATAGCCCATGACGACGTTTTCGGTGACAGATCGCAACGGAACCAGGTTCAGTTCCTGATAAATTGTCGCGATCCCGGCATTTTGTGCTTCGCGGGGGCTGGAAATGTTACTTGCATTGCCCTTAAACGTTACAACGCCGGAATCGCGCCGATAGACGCCCGTCAGGACCTTGATCAGCGTCGACTTCCCAGCGCCGTTTTGCCCGATCAAGGCATGAATCTCACCCGGTACGATTTCCAATGATGCCCTGGCAAGAGCCGGTACGCCACCAAAGTGTTTATCTATGTCGGACATGGACAAAAGCATGGGGGGCCTCCTGGCAACGCATATGCGCGGGTGGGGGCCTCAAACCCCCACCCCTTGAGAGCAGATTAGTACGCTTCCCCCACATGTTCAGCCGCATTCTCCTTCGTGAAGATGCGGTCTTCTACTTTCACCCATGGCTCGATCGTTTCGCCGGCGGCATACCGCTTCATGACATCGCAGGCGAGCGGCCCGAAGAAAGGTGAGCTCTCAACCGTTACACCCATCTTGCCGTCAATAATGGCCTGAAGCGCATCACGGGTTCCGTCAATCGACACGATGAGGACGTCTTCTCCCGGTTTCCGACCGGCAAGCTCCAACGCCTGTATGGCACCGATCGCCATTTCGTCATTGTGGGCGTAAACAATGTTCACATCGGGATGGGCTTGCAGCAAGGTTTCCATCACCTGGCGGCCTTTGTCGCGGGCAAAGTCCCCCGACTGTGAGGCGACGATGGTCATATTGTCATGTTTCGCCATCACGTCGTCAAAACCCTTGCGGCGATCATTTGCCGGTGAGGAACCAGTTGTACCTTCCAGTTCGACAATAATACCTTTGTCGCCGTTGAAATTCGCCAGAGTCCATTCGGCCACACGCCGTCCTTGGTCAATAAAGTCCGAGCCCAGAAAAGCCACATAATCCACGCCCGCTTTGACGGCATTGGGATCGACGGACCGATCAACCAAAAATGTGGGGATTCCCGCAGCGGCTGCCTTCTTGACCGCAGGCACGAGCGGCTTTTCTTCGCGAGGCGGCAAAAAGAGTACATCTATGCCCTGGGCGATCATCGAATCCACATCTGCCACCTGCTTTGCAGCGGAACCGGCTGCATCGGTTGCGACAAGATCCCATCCGCATGTATCGGCCGTATCTACAAAGGATTTGGATTCAGCGATGCGCCATGGATTGTTGCTTTCCATTTGAGCAAAACCAACCTTGTAGCGGTCCTTTTTTTCCAACGGCGGCAGACTCTGAGCGAACGAGACAGCAGCCACCGACGTCGCCAAAGCAAAAGTTGCCACACCAATAAATGTTCTGCGTTTCATGGTATTCCTCCTTGGGTGGCGTGAGATGAAAGCCCACGCGTTGATTTGGGGATTATCCCCAGTTGAAATAGCTGGTCTGCTTTCGCACATAACCGCCGAATCTGTATTTCCCGTATTTCCCGTCTTGCTCGCCCAAGCCCAACAGCCTCCCGCCAGGGGGAAAGCCCCGTGGCCTCGCCATTTGTGCGGGTCCGGTAAATCTCGCCGAACTGCAGTTCGTAGGGCGCCGGTTTCAAGGGACGAAAGTTATTGATGAGCAAAAAAGCTGACAATTCGGTGCCCGCGCGACAGATTTCGCGACCGGCACGAGACCGTACCCTTCGGTTATTTAGAAGCTAATAATTATCAGTTGTCAATAACTAATATTACTAAAATTTCTCTTGCTTACGGCCTGCCGGTAAGCTAGGTCTTTCAACGAGCTCGGAGGTTTGATGAACGACAAGTCCTCGCAATCGCGCCACGAAGGCATTGGAAGAGTATCCGGGAGGGAGCGGGTCACTATGCAGGATATCGCCCGCGTGGCGGGGTGTTCGCAGCCAACCGTTTCAGCCGTGCTGAACGCCAATGACTCCATAAAGATCTCCGACAGCACCAAGGCACGGGTTCGAAAGGCCGCCGAGCAGTTGGGCTACGCCGCGCAGACGCTCCCCGGCCTCAAACGGCCCGAAAAGGCGGGGCAATATCTCGATGGGCCGATCGGTTTCGTGATCGATGATCTTACAGCCAGCCCCGAAGGCGTCCGCGCTTTTGAAGGCGTCATGCAGGCGGTCAAAGCGACCGGAAACATCGTTTTGTTGGCCGAAACGCAAAATGATCCGGTTCTGGAACCGAAAACGCTCAAATACTTGTTGGATCAGGGCGTCGTTGTAATCATTTACGCATGTGTGTTTACCAGACACATCGTCCCGCCGGAAATTCTGCTGCAAACCGACATACCGGTCTTTCTGCTGAACTGCTATTGCGATGATCTGTCGATTCCGGCCGTTGTCCCCGCCGAGGTTGCCGGCGGCCATACCGCGACAAATGCACTGATCAAGGCCGGTCATACACGCATTGGAACGATTATTGGCGAGCCGTTCATGGAAGCAGCCGGTGATCGTCTGAACGGCTATCGAAATGCGCTGGCAACGGCCGACCTTCCCTTTGATGAGGAACTTGTCCTGGAAGGCAACTGGCTTCCCAGCTCGGGCTTTAAGGGAACCAAGGCGCTCATGGCCTTACCCGATCCCCCCACCGCAATATTCTGCCAGAACGACAGAATGGCCGTCGGGTGTTACGAAGCCCTCAAAGAGCTTGGGCTGTCCATACCCGAAGATGTCTCGGTGATCGGCTATGACGACGATGAACTGGCCCGGCACCTCTCTCCCCCACTGACCTCCATGAATCTGGCCGACCGCGCCCTGGGTCGCTGGGTCATAGACAAGATGTTTCATGGCCAGATCGCTGGCAATCAGCGTCATCCACTCACAAAGCTGGAATGCGAACTCGTGGAACGCGACTCCATAGCCCCACCACGAAAGCCGACAAGATAAAGCCTGGAGCGGTTTGATGCGCGAACGATTTGATCACATTGTCGTTGGCGGCGGTTCGTCAGGATGTGTCGTTGCCGCCCGACTGGCCAGCGACGCAAATGCGCGCACGCTACTGTTGGAAGCCGGACACTCCAATCGCCACCCGCTTTTGGATATGCCGCCAGGCATATTCAAAATGTTAAAGGGTTCCAAATACATGCGGTATCACAAGACGACCCCGCAAGACCATCTCGACGGGCGGGTCCATGAAATACCGCAAGGCCATGTGTTGGGCGGCGGGTCGTCCGTCAATGCGCAAGTCTACATGCGAGGCAGACCCGCAGATTACGATGAATGGCAGGAAATTCTGCGGGGAAATAATGATAGTGTCGGCTGGGCCTGGGACGATGTGTTGCCCCACTTCCGGCAAATGGAAGCCAACAATCGGTTGCACAACGAACTTCACGGCATAAGCGGGCCGATGCTTGTGTCCGATCCCGGACACATTGATCAGATGTCGCGATGGTTCGTGCAGGCGGTTCAGGCTCTGGGGGAGCCGTTCAATGCCGACTTCAACGGAGCGTCGCAAAGGGGGGTAGGCTTTTACCAATTCATGAACCGTCACGGCAAACGCAGTTCTGCGGCTCATGCCTATGTCACGCCGCAGCGCAACAACGCAAACCTCAGCGTGCGCCTCAACGCCGAAGTGAAACGAATTGTTGTCGAAAACGGTCGGGCCACCGGGGTTGAGTACCGCGACAAAGCCGGACATATCCACACCGTGCAGGCCGATGGCGAAGTCGTCGTAACGGCGGGCGCCTTGGTCACACCCAAACTCCTGATGCTATCGGGCATTGGCCCGGCGGATCATCTGCGTGACCATGAAATCGCTGTCGAAGTCGATCTTCCAGGGGTCGGTCAAAACCTCATCGACCATCCCGAAGTGCCCATCACGGCCCTGGCCAACGGGCCATACGGTTATTACAGGCAGGGGGACGGCTGGCGGATGCTTCGAAACGGCATTCAGTTTAAGCTGTTCGGAACGGGGCCCGTCACTTCCGCGGGTGTTGAAGCCGGAGCGTTCGTCAATCCCGCCAATGCAGAAGAGGCGCCCACAATCCAGGCCTTTTGCGTCCCGATTGTCTATTTGGACCGCGATACGCGCGACCTGGTCCCCGATGGTCATGGCATGACTGTGACAACGGTGGTTATCAAGCCACGTTCACGAGGCCAGGTTCGGCTTCGGTCTGGTGACCCGTTTGAGATGCCGGTCGTTTCGCCAAATCTTCTAAAGCATCCTGATGACATGAAGGAGATGATTTCGGGGCAACGCTTTTTCCTAAAGGCATTCGAGTCCTCACCTCTGGCCGAACACATCGAACGCGTAGCCATTCCCTCCCCGCACGATCTGTCCGAAGCCGCGTTGCAGGCGCATTGCAAGCGCTTTGTAAAAACAAATTACCACCCCGCCGGCACTGCCCGCATGGGAGCTGACGCGGATCCAATGGCGGTCCTTGATGCGCATATGCGGGTGCGTGGGTTCGAAAATCTGCGCGTATGCGACATGTCGGCGGTCCCAAATATTAATGCTGGAAACACAAATGCACCCGCCATGATGCTAGGCGATCGATGTGCCGAGCTTGTTTTGGGAAGGCTCCCAGGCGTCTTTATAGATGCTTGACCGTCTTAACGATATAGATGCTTGACCGTCTTAACGATATAGATGCTTGACCGTCTTAACGATATAGATGCTTGACCGTCTTAACGATATAGATGCCTGACCGTCTTAACGATATAGATGCTTGACCGTCTTAACGATGCATAGTCCAGCGATATTCCTAGCAGTGTGTCGGGTTACTCGCTCGGTAGGGCTTTGCCGCAATGGGGACAGCGCATGGCGGCCAAGGCATCACGCTCGCGGTGCATGGTTTCCAAAACATCTTCGGCCAGGCGTTTGCTGAGCCCCAACGTTTTGCGAAGCTCTTCAAGGTCCCGCTCCTCCTGCGCATCGATGGTTCCATCCTCAAGAGCGGCGCGATAAAGAGCTGTCAGGGCCTCGCGCTTGCGCCGTAATTGATCCGCCAATCCGCTTGCCAATATGCCCGCCGGAAGCGCTGCCATGCCAATGCCGATCACGGTCACAACAGCGCCGAATAGCTTACCCATGGCCGTTATCGGCGTCACGTCACCGTAGCCAACCGTGGTCAGGGTGGCCATTGCCCACCACATGGCGGCGGGGATGGAGCCGAACTTATCGGGTTGGCTGTCATGCTCGACAAGGAATGCACCGCTGGCGGCCAGGATCAAGAGGACAATGAGAATGAAAAAACCGGCAAAAAATGAGTTCGCCTCCTCACGAAAAACGTCAAGCAACATGGTCATCGCCGATGAATAGCGGGTGAGCTTGAAAATACGCAACAGGCGCAGAACGCGCAAAAAACGCAGGTCCATCGCCACCACGAACGCTAGATAGAACGGTAAGATGGCAATGAGATCAATAATGGCAAGAGGGGAGGCGATATATTTCAGCCGTGTTTGTGTGGGGGTGTCCTCGCCCTGCGCTTCAACGCAACTCCAAAGGCGCAACAAATATTCAATGGTGAAAACCGCGACAGATATCCACTCAATGATCGTGAAAACGGGTCCATAAGCGGCATAAATCCAATCCACGGTTTCCAAAATCACCGAGACAATGTTAACGGTGATCAATAGGATTAGAGCCATGTCGACATAGCGCCCAATAGGATCGGTGCGTTCGGAACGCTCAAGAACAGCGTGCATGCGGCTACGGTAAGTCATGGTCTCCCCTCACTGTTGCCGCGCCATACTTGGCATGCGGCGGATCACTGTCATAGTAATGGCGTCAATGCAGGTGTTCAATGGACAAGGTTGGGCGTTTTCTCGTGTTCTGTGGCGCCTATGGGCGCTTTGCACTCTTTTTTGGCATTGTCCTGGGACTGGCTATGCCGCAGTTGGCGGGCTATCTGCGCCCGCTTATTCCGTATTTTATAGGATCGTTGATTTTTCTGGCGGCACTGCGCGCAAAAGCCCTTCCCGGGCGTTTGCGCTGGGGCGAACTGCGCCGCGACGTGATCACGGTTCTGGTGCTGCAGGTGGTGGTGCCGCTTGTGCTGTTCGGCCTGTTTCGCCTCATTGGGTGGCAGGGCGTGTTGGCAAATGCGGTACTGATGGTTAGCGCGGCGCCGGCAATTTCCGGCTTAGCTAACCTTGCCCTGATGAGCGGCTTGAGCTCGGATGCCGCTTTGCGATTGCAACTACTGGGGACCCTGGCAACGCCGTTTTTGGCACCACCGCTTCTTGCTATGATGATCGGTGCAAAGTTCAGCGATCACCTGTTCAGGCTTGCCTTTGGCCTGGGGTTACTCATTCTGCTGGTAATGGCCGTGGCAACACTTGTGCGCCGCTCACCCCTGGGACCAGCACTGACCGCGCGTGCTCGCGCGCTCGATGGTTTGGGGGCCCTGATCATGATGGTTTTTGTTATCGCTCTCATGGCCGCAGTGCAGCCGGCGATTATTGCCAGGCCTGGTATGGCGGCGGTAACATTTATTGTGGCTGTGGCAGCGAATACGGGGATGGTGGTTCTGTTTGTCTGGGGGGCGCGGGCGCGGGCGATCCCTGCGATCAATGATGACGATTACACGCGCACCGTAGCGCTTGCAGCGGGGAACCGCAACGGCGCCTTGTTCTTGGCGGTGATGCCGGCCGCGGTGATGGAGCCGATGCTCCTGTTTATCGGCTGCTATCAAATTCCCATGTACCTGTCACCGCTGCTGAGCCGGTATTTATTTACCAGACGGCACGGCCCATCCGATATCATGTGAGTAGCAATTGCTCAGCCCGGGGGAGGATCAGCGATAGAGCATTTCCTCTTCCAGCCCTTTGTAGAGGTCTGCGACCTGTTCAGCGTAACCGTTGAACAACAGGGTCGGCACCCGTTCACCTGTATGAAGTATCCGCTCGCGCGCCTGGCTCCAGCGTGGATGAGGAACCTCGGGATTGACATTGGCCCAAAAGCCATATTCTTCTCCCGCGGTGCGTTGCCAAAAGCTCATGGGTCGGTGTTCAACAAAAGAAAAGCGCACGATGGATTTGATGGATTTAAAGCCGTATTTCCAGGGAACTGCAAGGCGCAAAGGGGCGCCCAATTGCTTGGCCAGGGTCTTGCCATAGGCGCCGCAGGCCAAAAATGCCACCTCATTGGTTGCCTCGGCTATGGTCAAGGCTTCGGTATAGGGCCATGGCAGCCATACCTGTCTTTGATTGCGGGCCACGTCGGGGGCAAGAAACGTTTCCATACGTAAATACTTTGCCGTCGAGAGCGGTTTTGCCATGGCAACGAGTTTGGAAAGCGCAAACCCGGACCAGGGGATTGTCATCGACCACGCCTCGACACAGCGCAGGCGATAAAGTCGCTCCTCGACACCCATCTTTTTTATCAAGTCCTGTACATCCATGGTGATTTCTTTTTCCACTTCACCGTCAATACGCACCTGCCAGGGATCGATCTTCAAGGCCTGAGCGGCCCGGGCGATGGACTTGTGGGAACCGAACTCATAAAAATTGTTGAACGATAGATTGACTTTTTCCGGCGTGAGCTCGCGATCAAGAGTATAGGCGGGATTGCGCGGCGCCGGATGCAGAGCCGCTGCCTCCAGGGTCGAAAGCTCAACAGGCGCGCTCGCGCCCTTGGCTGTGCCAATGCCGCCAAGTCCCATAAGGCCCCCGGCGGCAATGGACCCAAGTCCCAGACTGCCAGCGGCAATAAGTTGACGCCGAGACAAAAACGCCGCCTCCGGCGTGACGTCCCTATGGTTTATGTCCCAAACTTTCTTGTGCTTTATCAACATGAAATGCCCCTTTATCCCGGCTGTGTGCTCGCACCCGCCTCATGTATAAACGAGGCTTTGAAGCAGCTTACAGGCAAATCGTTAAACTAAGAATGGGAAGAAACCGTGTCCAGACTGTAAGTTGATCAAGCCGGACGCAAGGGGAGAAGTTTTTGCGCCCCAATACAAATTGGCCGGGGAGTCCAGAGCCTCTGTTGTTGACAAAGATCTCGCACGCGCCGGTTCCCAGGAGGCTTGGGCGAAAGTGAAATGATACCGGCGGTATGGGCTTTTTGTAGACGCTGACTTGGGGACATATCTATTGACGAGCATCTACATACCCGCTTCCCTTTATAGCTGTAAACGTCTATTAATACCAAGGGTCCTTGACAATGACTCATGGATTAGCGTCAAAGAGTTATGTTATCAAGGCAGTGCACCAGTCGGCGTGTCTATAAAGCCCATACCGCTGGTATAACGACTTGGCCAAGAGTCAACCGCCAGGCGCCTTGATAGGGTAGCATCAAAACCTGAAAGATATTAGGCGATGCGGCCTGCCTGTTAGGGTTAATTTTTGCCAAGTGTGGAAGTGAGAGGTAAAAACATGTATATACTTATAGTTGAGAGCTTAACGATATATTATCTATAAGTGTGTCTTAATTCCCTATAGGCTCTCAAGTCAGGATCACACACACCATACCAGGCCCCCGTGCGCTCACCGTCTGCCCAGTCGAAGGCGCGATCTGGTAATATTGGCCCCCCGTGTGATGTAAGTGTAATCGCGTCCCACCGCTCACAAAAACGGAACCTGCTTTATGAAATTTACGTCCAGCATTTTCGCCACCGCCGCTTTCGCCATTGCCGCCAGCGTACTTGCGTCCGCGCCAGCGCACGCCAAGCTCATGACCTTTCGCTCTGACGCAATCATCGTCAACATGGATACCAATGATATTAGCGATATTCACATTGATGAGAAAAGCAAAAGCCGTGTTGTTATGTGCCTCAGTGCCAGGCAAGCCAGCCGCCTAAGCGCCTTGACCTATCAATCCGGAGGCGGACTGGTACAGATCGGCATCCAGGGTCGGGAAATTGCCCGCCCCGTGGCCCGCGCGGCAGGAAACGGTGAGTGTTTCCTTATTCCCTTTGGCAATCAGAAAACGGCGAGCGCATTTGAAGAGCGCATCACGGCCCTTTTGCCAAAAGAGGAAGAAGAGGCTGAAACCGCACCCGCAACAGAAAATTCGGTAAGCGTTCAATAGAATAGGCCAAGGCAGGCAGGAATACAGCAATTCCCAAGGCCCTTCACCCCACGGTGAAGGGCCTTTTTTCGCCTCAAGGCGTTGCGGATCCAGCCATTTGTCCCTGGTAAGCTCATCGGGTGTAGGTGGCCATTCGTCTGATCATTAGAGGTGTTCGATTTCTCCAGCGCTGTCAAGGGCGCTTCGCGCCGCTTTCAGCGGTTTTTAAACCCTTGACAGCGCTGGAGAAATCGAAAAAAAGCAATGATCAGATGAATGACCCGATATGGCCTTGCTGGCGGCAATGGCCGCAATAACCCTGACTTCAGACCTGCCACCTTGAGAGCAACTTACTGAAAGATTACATCTCTTAGGTCTAAGACTGTAAAGCCGCGAGATTTTCAAATAGGGCCAGAGCCTCGGGATTGGCCAAAGCTTCCTTATTTTTAATCTCGCGTCCGTGGATCACATCGCGCACGGCGAGTTCTGTGATCTTTCCTGATTTGGTGCGCGGGATATCGGCAATGGCGATAACTTTTGCTGGCACGTGGCGCGGAGACGCGCCGGCGCGCACCTGTGAGCGAATGGCCTGGGTGAGCGTATCATCAAGCTCAACGCCGTGCGCCAGGCGTACAAACAGGACAATCCGTGTATCATCGTCCCATTCCTGGCCGACAGCCAGGCTTTCGAGAACCTGGGGTATTTTTTCCACCTGGGCATAGATTTCCGCTGTGCCTATGCGCACGCCTCCAGGGTTCAGCGTTGCATCGGAGCGCCCGTGAATTATCATGCCTCCATTCTCGGTCCATTCCGCATAATCGCCATGGCACCAGATGTTGTTGTACTTGGCGAAATAGGCATTGTGGTATTTTTGTCCATCTGAATCGTCCCAGAAGGCAACCGGCATGGAGGGAAAGGGTTTGGCACAAACCAACTCACCTTTGCCTTCTCCAGGCCCCAGGGGGCGTCCGGTTTCGTCCCAGACCTGGGTTGCCATACCAAGAATCGGCACCTGGATTTCCCCGCGAATAACCGCAGCCATGGGATTGCCGCCGACGAAGCAGGCGCAGATATCCGTACCCCCCGAGACAGAAGCCAGATGAACATCGCCCTTTATGGATTGATAAACATAGTCAAAACTCTCCGGCGCCAAGGGCGATCCGGTGGAAGCGATGGTGCGAACGGTACTTAGGCTATGGCTATTAACCGGCGCCAGTTCGGCCTTGCGCAGAGCGTCAATATATTTAGCCGAGGTGCCAAAGAAAGACATCGCCTCCGCGTCGGCATAGTCGAACAGGATATTGCCGTCGGGATAAAAAGGGGAACCGTCATAAAGCAGCAGCGTCGCCTGGCTGGCCAGCGCGCTCACCAGCCAGTTCCACATCATCCAGCCACAGGTAGTAAAATAGAACACGCGGTCTTTGGCGCGAATGTTGCAATGCAGCTGATGTTCTTTCAGGTGCTGAACGAGAATACCGCCAGCACTGTGCACGATACATTTCGGCACCCCGGTCGTGCCCGAGGAAAACAGAATGTAGAGGGGATGATCGAAGGGCAAGCGTGTAAAAGCGACCGGTGCCGGAGCCATATCGCGCACAATATCGCTAAGAGGAATAGCATTTTTAAACCCTTGCGCTGTCTGTTGGGCGCAACCCAGGTAGTCGACAATGATGACCTGCCGCACCTCGGGGAGTTGCGCGACAATCTTTTCCACTTTGGAAGCGATATCAATGACCTTGCCGTTATAGACATAGCCATCTGCGGCAATAAACAGCTTCGGCTCAATTTGACAGAAGCGATCAAGCGCGCCCTGAGGACCAAAATCCGGCGAGCACGAAGACCAGATGGCTCCGATTGAAGCGGCTGCGAGCATGGCGGCAACAGCTTCCGGGCAATTGGGCAGCATGGCCGCGATCCGGTCCCCGGACGACACGCCCTGGGCCACAAAGGCCTGCTGCAACTGTGACACCAGCGCGGACAATTCCCTCCAACTCAAGCGCCGCCTGTCTGTGTCCTCGCCCCAAAATACAAGGGCTTCGTGATCGTCATCGCGGCGCAGAAGATTTTCCGCAAAATTCAGTTGCGCATCGACAAAATAGCTTGCGCCCGGCATGCTATGGGGGTTTTCCATGCGTCCCGAGCCGCGGTCGCCGATAATGCCGCAGTAAAGCCAAAGCGCGTTCCAAAACACCTCAGGCTCAACAAGGGAAAAGTGATGCAGAGCGTCGTAGGTGTCAAATGCCTCTCCCGCATGATCGCCAAGCCAGCGCATGAAGGCGGCCATATGGCTGTCCCGACGGCGCGCATCATCGGGGCTCCACAGTTGCGTGTTCATGGTCTTTACCTCCGTTTCTCGATCCTTGGCATATACGTCATACAGGGGCTATCCTTGCGCTAGAGCGTGTCAGGTTTTAATAGAACCATTCTGACGGAGCGATTTTGCGACAAGATGACTTTTCAACATCGCATCACGCCCACGGGCTTGGTTTGCCATATGCGCTCAAGCCCGTTTGCTGCGGGCCATATCTTCGCTGGCACGGCGGCTGGTGTGGGCAAGAACCAGCACGGGCACCAGGCCGACGGCAACGATGAGCAGGGCCTGTGGCGCGGCGGCCTCGAAGTTTTCAGCGCTCGCCTGCGCATAAACTGCCGTCGCAAGGGTTTCGTAGTTGAACGGACGCAACAATAGTGTAATCGGCAACTCCTTCATCACGTCCACAAACACAATCAATGCGGCTGTCACCAACGCCGGTCGTAGCAACGGCAGGTGAACCGCAACCAGGGTGTTCATGGCACTGCGCCCCAGAGTCCGTGCAGCCATATCGAGATGGCTGCCAATGCGCGTAAAGCCTGCCTCTAACGTGCCGCTGGCGATAGCGAGAAAGCGAACCCCGTAGGCATAAACAAGCCCCACCAGTGAGCCCGACAGGATCAATCCCAGCCGCTCGCCTCCCATGGCGAGCACAAATTCGTTGATCAAACCATCAAACGCAACAAGGGGAACAAGGATGCCGATCGCCAGGATAGTGCCGGGGACTGCATAACCAATAGCCCCCAAACGCGCACCCGCTTGCGCCAGAGGATGACGATAAAGGCGCTCCGCATAGGCCAGCAACAGGGCCGTGACAATTGTGACCGCCGCCGCCAGTGCCGCCAGTTCAACAGAGTGCAGGGCATGGGCAAAGTTCTCCCTGTCGGCGAGCCCGTCCAGATGATTGAGCGTGTCGTGAACCAACTGTGCAGTGGGAACCAGAAACCCGAGCATAAGGGTGAGCAGACAGATAAGCGTTGCGGCAATGGCGCGCACACCGCGCAAGGGTGTCAACGTGTGTCGACGCCATTGCATATCGCGGGTAAAAAATCCCTGGCCCTTTCGACCACGGCGCTCCAGCAGGACCAACGCCAAAATCAGCATCAGAATAAACAAAGACAATTGCGCGGCCCCCGCAAGGCTGCCACGGTTCAGCCACGTGATATACACCTGATACGTGATCGTGTTCACGCCAAAAAACTCAACCGCACCAATATCGTTCAAACATTCCATCATGGCCAACGAGACCCCCACCGCAATCGCCGGGCGTGCCATAGGTAGCCCAATGCGCCAAAAACCCTGCCACGGCCTGGCTCCCAGAGTGCGGCTGACCTCCAGCATGCGCGTCGATTGCATGATAAAGCTCGCTCTTGCCGTCAGATAAACATAAGGGTAAAGCACAAAGCTCATCACAAAGACGGCTCCGGTCAAGTTGCGAATATCAGGAAACCAGTAGTCGCGTAGGGTTTGCCAACCGCCTATGGCGCGCAGGACTTGTTGCAGGGGGCCAGAGAAATCCATGATCTCGACCCAGATATAGGCCGCGATATAGGTGGGATAGGCAAGAGGTAACAACAACGCCCAATCAAAAAGGCGCCTTGCGGGAAATTGATACATGGTCACCAGCCAGGCGGTCCCGACCCCGATCACGCTGACCAGCGCCGCAACTCCGGCAAGCAAGATAAAGGTGACCCGCAGTGAGCGTGGCAACACAGTACTTATCAGATGCGCCCACTGAGACCCGGTACTTTCAAGGGAAAGAACCCCCAGCGCCACAAAGGGAAGAAATGCCAGTAAAGCAATAGCCAGCAACGCCGCACTCCAGCCTGGGCTTAACTGTCGTGACAGGGACCCAAGAGGGCGCGCGCGGCGTTTCAATTTGGGCATAAAACCAGCTCCGCTGCCCCGGCAAGACCAGGCCTTCCGGGGCTGTCGAAGTGGAACTTACAGTATCAGGAGCCAGGCCCCTCATCGAAGGCGACTTCGTCAACCAGTTGACTGGCGCGTTTGCGATGATGGGCAACGGTGCTCAAACTGAGGGTATCGGGCTTAAGGTCTCCCCAGGATGCCACCAGATCGGAAGCGGGGACCCCTTCACGCACGGGATATTCAAAATTCACCTGCGCGTAAATACGCTGGGCCTCGCGTGAGGCCAGATATTCCATCAGGGCGACGGCGTTTTTGCGGTTCGGCGCGTAGCGCGCGAGCGCTACGCCGGAAATGTTCACATGGGTGCCGCGGTTCTCCGTATTGGGAAAAATCAGCCGCACCGCATTGGCCCACTCTTTTTGTTCGGGGTCTTTTTCATTGGTGAGCATCATGCCCATATAATACGTGTTGCCGATAGCGATGTCGCACTCGCCGGAATAAACCCCTTTGACCTGGGCACGGTCGTTGCCGTTGGGCTTGCGTGCCAGGTTGGCCTTGAAACCGCTCAGCCAGGCGCGCGCGGCCTCCTCGCCTTCATTGGCGATAATCGAGGCAATCAGAGCGATATTGTAGACATGTTGGCCGGAGCGGATGCAAATCCTGCCCCGCCAGCGCGGATCGGCGAGATCGGCGTAAGACAGGGCTTTTTCTGCAACCCGCTCCTTCGAGGCATAGATGACCCGGCCACGCAACGTCAGCCCAAACCAATGGCCGTCCAGGTCACGATAAGTGGGTTTGATCGCTTGCGTGAGAGCGGTGGAGGCGACCGCTTGCGTAATGCCAAGATCCTTGGCACCCTGCAGGCGTCCAATGTCGACAGTAAGCAGCACGTCAGCAGGGCTGTTCTCGCCCTCCTGGGCGATGCGCTCACCAAGCCCCCTGGAGGCGTGAACAACATTGACCGCAATACCGGTTTGGGCGGTAAAGGCCTCAAGCAGGGGATTGATCAGAAACGGTTGTCGGTAGGAATAAACGTTAACATGGCCAGCACCCGCTTTTTTTGCGTCGCTGGCGGGAACCGCTATGGTTGTTGGGATGAGATTGGTGGCCAGGATACAGGCAGCCAACAATGGAAAGCGCCGGGCATGCCGGCGTAAAAACAAACGCGTCATGAATTGTCTCCTCAAAATTCAGGGGTCAAGGCCCTGACATGAAGTGGCCGTATTGCCATGCAGCATCATTAGGATTTTATGCATTTTCTGTCAAATAAAATCCTTGAAAATCAACAAGTAAGAATAGTTCTAAAGTAATGCGTGCAAAAATGTCGCACAGATAGTCTATAGCAAAATGCGTTTAGTTGGAATCATGGGGCTCCAGCATTGTTTTTGCATTTTGCTATAGATTCCAAGGCGATCAGCTTTATACGTTTAGTTGTCCCCAAAGCAAAATGGGTACACCAAAACGTATGCTGATCTAACCGCGTTCGATGCGGCACATATAACAATTGTTGCTTGCCGAGCGCACATGAATATAGGTGATTTCTGAATTCTCAAACAGTGATTGCGCAGTCATGAATATTTTATGCGTTGCGACAATCTGGCCACTACCGGAGACAATGCGATCGTCAGCGTTGTAGCCACGGATCAAATAGCTTGGGCTGTCGAAAATAGAAGGCAATGCAAAGCTGTGCTGATAGATGTGGCAGGGGGAGGCATGCAAAAAGATAGGTCCTTGTTCGGCATAGGGTTGGGGAGCAGGAAATGGGCGGTAAGAGAGAACCAGATATTCCTCATTCTGCCCGATGTATTCCAGGCAGTGGCGGCACGGGGTTCCCACACCAGAGCTAATATGGCACCCAGGTGTCTGTCCATTGGCATCAGGGCCCCCCGCCTGAAGGGCGCGGGTGTGTGCTGTAGGCAACGCAACAAAACGAATGCGCGTGTCCATGTTGTTGCTCCTTCGATTCCTTGATCAGATGCTGTGTTGATGAGCAGATGATGCGTTATGAAACGATGTGCCAAGGAAAAGCCGCGGGCGCCACCCGTTTCTTGATCACGTTGGCGACGACTTCCCCGCTCTTGGGTAAGTTAGCGGGGAGTTGGGTAAATTGGGAGGGATAGAGGTTGCGCACACGCGGAAAAGCCCATAATCATTCGGCAGGAGTCAAAAGTGGCTGGCCCTGGTGGCAATTTACGGCCATGATCACTCACATACCAGGCAAGGAAAAATTATGCGTGCAGAGACCGAAGCCTTCATCGACGACATAAAACAGTCGATCACCCTTTTGCGGAGGCATCTTTGACTGGGACCAGGCAAAGGCGCGCCTTGCCGCCCTGAACATTGAGGTGGCCGACCCAAGCTTTTGGAGCGACAGCGCCAAAGCCCAAAAAACCATGCGTGAGCGCCAGTACCTGGAGAGCCAGTTTGCAATTATTAAAGAGCTGGAGAGTGATCTTGAGGATGCGCTGACCTTGTACGAGCTTGGCGAGGGAGAGAACGATGCGGCGGTCGTTGAGGAGGCGGAAGGGGCGCTCGCAAGATTACACAAGATTGCCGCCAGGCGGCAAAAGGAAACGTTGTTGTCGGGAGAGGCCGATGGCAATGATGCGTTTGTGGAAATCCATGCGGGGGCCGGGGGTACGGAGAGCCAGGATTGGGCGGAAATGTTGCTGCGTATGTACATGCGCTGGGGGGAGCGGCGCGGGCTTAAAGGGGCGATCATCGAGTACAACGCTGGCGAAGAGGCGGGGATCAAATCGGCAACCCTGCGGCTGGACGGGATCAACGCTTATGGCTGGGCCAAGACCGAATCCGGCGTTCATAGGCTGGTGCGGATTTCTCCCTTTGATTCAAATGCGCGGCGGCACACGAGCTTTGCCAGCGTGTGGGTCTATCCCGTGGTCGATGATTCGATTGCCGTGGATGTCAGTGATGCGGACGTGCGCATTGATACGTATCGTGCGTCTGGCGCCGGCGGCCAGCATGTCAACACCACCGACAGCGCCGTGCGCATAACCCATATTCCCACGGGGATCGTGGTTCAGTGCCAGAATGAGCGCTCTCAACATAAAAACCGCGCAACCGCGTGGACGATGTTACGGGCGCGCTTGTATGAGGCCGAGTTGCAACGCCGCGAAGCCGAGGCCATGGAAGCGCAGGCGGGAAAAACAGAAATTGGTTGGGGACACCAGATTCGCTCCTATGTGCTACAACCTTACCAATTGGTTAAAGATCTGCGCACGAACCTGGAAAACACCAATCCAGCTGCGGTGCTGGACGGCGATCTTGATGTGTTCATGGAAGCTGCACTGGCGCAAAGGATTGGTACCGAGGTCTCCTCCTGACCCCATATCATCCAAATAATGCGTTGCACAATTTTTGTGATTGAGCTATATTGCATTGCACCATTTCGTTGGTAAAATATTAACTTTTACCCGCAGGGCGTGTAATCCGGCGGGTTGGTCCCATGTAAAGTCGAATAGCAGGAGGCGCAAATGGCGTCGGTAGCAGCACGACAGGAACAAAATACGCAGTCACCCCAGTACGCGGCTGAGGTCAAGGATCTCTACGAAATTGGCGAGATACCGCCTCTGGGGCATGTGCCGAAAAATATGTACGCCTGGGCCATTCGCAAGGAGCGCCATGGAGAGCCGGACACGGCTATGCAGCTTGAGGTTGTCCCCACCTGGGAACTCGATAGCCACGAAGTGCTCGTATTGGTGATGGCCGCCGGGGTCAACTACAACGGCATCTGGGCCGCGTTGGGCGAGCCGATGTCGGTTCTTGATGTGCACAAAAATCCCTATCATGTGGCCGGCTCCGACGCCGCCGGAATTGTTTGGGCCGTGGGCTCCAAGGTGACCCGCTGGGCGGTGGGTGACGAGGTGGTTATTCATTGTAATCAGGATGACGGTGACGACGAGGAGTGCAATGGTGGTGACCCGCTCCTCTCGCCGACACAGCGCATCTGGGGATACGAGACCGCGGATGGCTCCTTTGCCCAGTTTACCCGCGTGCAGGCACAGCAGCTCATGGCCCGTCCCCAACACCTGTCGTGGGAGGAGGCTGCCTGCTACACCCTCACTCTTGCCACAGCCTATCGCATGTTGTTTGGTCACCGGCCCCATGTTCTGCGTCCAGGACACAATGTTCTGGTTTGGGGCGCCTCGGGAGGGCTTGGGGTGTTTGCGGTTCAGCTTTGCGCCGCTGCGGGTGCCAACGCCATCGGCGTGATTTCTGATGAAGACAAGCGCGATTTTGTTCTCCAGTTGGGCGCGCGCGGGGTTATCAACCGCAAGGCGTTTGACTGCTGGGGCCAACTGCCAAAGGTCAATTCACCGGAGTACAAGGCCTGGTTTGGCGAGGTGCGCCGTTTTGGTAAAGCCATCTGGGATTTAACCGGTAAGGGTGTCAATGTGGATTGTGTGTTCGAGCACCCGGGCGAGGCGACTTTTCCCGTCTCTACATTCGTCGTCAAACGCGGTGGCATGGTGGTTTTTTGTGCCGGCACAACGGGATTTAACATTACCTTTGATGCGCGCTATGTGTGGATGCACCAAAAGCGCATTCAAGGCTCGCATTTTGCTCATCTTAAGCAGGCGGCGGCGGCAAATAAGCTGGTGCACGAGCGGCGCATTGACCCGTGTATGTCGGATGTGTTCCCCTGGGACGAAATCCCGCAAGCGCATATGATGATGCGCAAGAACCGCCATGCGCCCGGCAATATGGCGGTTCTGGTGAGTGCGCCGCGACCGGGTTTGCGCACGTTCGAGGACACCCTTGAGGCTTGCGGATCCCGCACCTGATACCAGCGGTATTGGCTTTATATACTCGCCGACTGGTGTACTGCCTTGATAACATACTTGCTTGACGCTAAGCCATGAGTCATTGTTAAAGACCCTTGGTATGAGACCATGTGGAAACGTCTATTGACGACGGTCCGGCACCATGGGCGCCGGGCCGCATCCCAACCGCCCCGCCGGGAAGCCCGGAAAACAAAGCGAGTTGGTCTCTTCCTATTTCTTTGCCACAATCCGGCCTTCTATTGTGGGCGAGACTTTGCCCTTGGCGCGGATATAGGCCATGACATCGTTGGCCACCAGCTTGGCATCCGTAATCGAAAAGATGCGCTTTGCCCCTTTTAACGTCTCGTAGCCATCGCCACCATCGCCGATATAGTTATTAACGGCAACAGTGTAGGTGGCGGCCAAATCAAGATCGGCCCCGTTACGCTTAACCGCAATAACCCGTGATCTCGCCGGCCTGGTGAAATCCGCTTCGACGGTGATGCCGGAGACATGCGGGAAGCGTCCACTTGCACTCTCGACCTGGGAGAAACCGTTCTCCAGAATTGCCCACACCTGAGCGCCGGTCAATTCAACACTGATGGTCCTGTTGCCAAACGGCAGTTCGGTCAAAATGTCCTTGCGGGCCAGCGCCGCGCCTGCATCATAGACCTTGTTGCCGCGAATGCCGCCGCCGTTGGTAAAGCCGATGTCGGCCCCTACGGCTGCGCGCATGGCATCGGCGATCAGATTGCCAATGGCTGTCTCGCCGGTGCGCACGGAGGCCTTACGGCTATCAAGCACCGTTGTTACCGTGCCGAGCACCACATCAAGTTCTTTGCTCATTTGCGCGTTAAGTTCATCAATCTTCGCCTGAACCGCGGCGTCGGCAGGCATGTCAGTGGTATCGATCACGCGAAAGCTTGGCCACCACTTTACCCGCCGTTTTCCGTCTTTTTCGCTTAACTCAACGCTAAGATCAATGGCTGTCAAATACTCCGCTTCCTCTTTGGCCTCGGCAAAAGCGACTTTGCCATCAAAGAAAATATGCAGATCATGATCATCGCCTGAGAGGATCACATCAAGGCTGCGCGCGGCAATCAGAGCCTTGTCAACAGGCCAGCTGGAATGGGTCACACCTACAACAATATCGGCGCCGGCCGCACGCAAGGCCTTGGCTTGCTCAGCCGCGGTCTCAACGGCACCGCGAAATTTCAGGTCCCCAGGGCTGGACTTGACTACCGAGTCCTCCGCCGTCAGCCCCACAACGCCGACTTTAACGCCGCCAAAATCATACATTTTGTTGTCGGCGAAACCATCAATCATGGTGCCATCCGCATTGCGCAGATTGGCCGCAAGCCGCGTAGTGTTTAGCGCGGCCATACGTTCGCGGAAGATAGCAGGGCCAAAATCAAACTCGTGATTACCTGGGACAAATACATCAGGGGGCTCCATATTGGTCAAAGTAATAATGTGTTCGCCCTTGTCGAAACCCGATAGCAGCGAGGGCGAGATCGTGTCCCCCGCATGCGCGTAAAGTAAATGTCCACCGCGCGCCTTTTCCCGTTTGACCGCTGTCGCCAGGCGGGCAAAGCCACCGCGATTGTCATCCCCTTCCATTTTGTAGATATCGCACACCAGCAAAAGAGTAATATCAACCACCTCCGCCCTGGCCATCTGGGCAAGGCTTAAGGTGCTCATCAGCACGCCCGCGAAAAGCGCTGTCAGTTTGGTTGCATGCTTCATCATTTATCTCATCTCCATTTATGAGCCGTTCAATCGATGGCTCAAACACCTCCCTCGTGTTGCATCTTGTCAAACACGACAACACCCCTTCCTGTCAACAATAATGTATCACGCCGCCGATATTTTCACTATTGCTGTTTACAGCAATTCTACCCTCGCGACCCGAGAAGCCCGCGATAGATATCCTGATCACTCACTACCCCCACAACGCGCCCGGCTTGCTTGATAAGAACCGGCAGTCCGGTATTCAGACGCGCCTGCATAAGATCGGTAACCGGTGTGTGCAGCGGTGCGCACGTAAGCCGGTAGGATGGCGTCTTGCGGACATCGTCCCCTTGCGCATCGTCAAGCACCTGGGCAAGCGGCACCGGTTCGATCCGGTCGTCGCGCCACAACACCGTGTTGTCCTGAAGCAGATAAAATCCCGATATGGCATCAATCACTCGTCGCTCGTCCTGCGCAATCAGGTCGTCGACCCGGGTCATAACCTCGCAGGCGCGCAAAACTCGCAACGGGTTCATATGAGCGACAAAATCGGCAACATAATCGCTGGTCGGATTGAGGATAATCTCCTGCGGCGTGCCAAACTGCACAACCCGGCCCCCTTCCATAATGGCAATTCGATTGCCGATTTTGAGGGCCTCATCAAGGTCATGACTGACAAACAGCACCGTGTGACCAAGGCGCTTTTGCAGATCGAGCAACTCATCCTGCAGGCGGTCGCGAATGAGCGGATCAAGGGCGGAGAACGGCTCGTCCATGAGCAAAATGCAGGCTTGTGTAGCAAAGGCGCGGGCCAGGCCAACCCTTTGCTGCATGCCGCCTGAGAGCTCGTGTACATATTTGTCCTGCCACTCATCAAGGGCCACCAGCTGTAGCTGCTCCGAAACTATTTTTGCCCGCTCCGCCGGCCGCACGCCGGCAAGCTCAAGCCCAAAACCAACATTCTGTGCAACAGTGCGCCATGGCAAAAGGCCAAATTGCTGAAACACCATGGAGACGCGCTTTAAACGTAACTGACGCAGCGCATCGCCAGAACAGGTCGCCGGGTTGATCCACGTGGTGCCGTCATTAACAAGTGCCGCGCCGCGGGTGACCGCATTGAGTCCATTGACCGCGCGAAGCAACGTCGACTTACCTGAGCCGGACAGGCCCATAAGCACGACGATTTCCCCATCACACACGTCCAGGGTTGCTCCTGCGACGCCGACGATCTGCCCTGTTTTTTTCTGAATGTCCTCGCGGGTCCCGCCTTCATCGATCAGCGTCAGCGCGCTCTTGGGGTCATTGCCAAATACAATGTCAACTTCGCAAAAACGAACCGCCAAACCAGCCGCATCTGACGCTATGCCCCTGTGTTCAGGCTCCAGCATCACCGCCCTCCTTTGGGTGGCTCGGCGCGAAACAGGCGATCCAGAACAATAGCAATCAATACAATCACCACCCCCACCTCAAACCCCTTGGCAATATTGACCTGGTTAAGGGCACGCAGGGTCGGCACCCCAAGCCCATCGGCACCAACAAGAGCGGCAATCACAACCATCGACAAAGACAGCATGATCGTCTGGGTGAGCCCAGCCATAATGCTGGGCAGCGCAAACGGCAACTCAACTTTCCACAGGCGCTGCCAGCGGGTCGCGCCAAACGCATCCCCCGCCTCCATGAGTTGCCTGGGCACCGAACTGATCCCCAAATGGGTAAGCCGAATGGGAGCCGGCAAAGCAAAGATGACAGTGGCAATCAACCCCGGCACCATGCCAAGGCCAAACAAAACCAGTGCAGGAATAAGATAGACAAAAGTGGGGATCGTCTGCATCAGATCAAGCACCGGCCGCATGACGTTGTAAAGCCACGGCCGATGCGCGGCGACAATACCCAAAGGCACGCCGATCGTCATGCAAACGATTGAGGCCGAGATTACCAGTGAGAGCGTCTCCGTGGTCTCTTCCCAATAATTCTGATTGATGATCAACAGCAGCGCCGCCAGCACAAAGACCACAAAGGTCATCGATCGGCGCACCCCATAGGCAATCCCCGCAATCACGATCACAATGGCAAGGGGATGAGGTGTCTGCAACACCCACAAGATACTGTCGATCACCGCCTGCAGCAGCACTGAAAGGCCATCAAAAAACCAGGTCGCATGCTCGGTTAACCAATCGACAACTGCCTTTGCCCCCTTGCCTATGGGGATTTTGTTTTCGCTCAACCATTCCATTGCAGGTATAAAAGGCTAGGCTAGAGACCGAGCGCCCCCTTGACAGCGGCCAGACCATCGCCGCCGTCCATTGTTGTCACACCGGCAAGCCAGGCCTCAAGTACGTTTGCGTTTGCTTTCAGCCAGGCGCTTGCCGCCGCCTCGGGTTCCTCTCCATCATTGAGAATAGCGCCCATAATCTCGTTTTCCATGGTCAGGGAGAATTTCAGGTTTTTCAACAGAGTCCCCACATTCGCGCACTCATTTGCATAGCCGGCACGGATATTCGTATAGACCGTGGCACCACCAAGATTGGGGCCGAACACCTCATCGCCGCCTTCAAGATAAGCCATGCTGAAATTGGCGTTCATGGGATGGGGTTCCCAGCCAAGAAAAACAATTGGCTCAGAGGCTTTGATAGCGCGCGCCACCTGCGCCAGCATACCCTGCTCAGACGACTCGACAACTTCAAACCCTTTCAGATCGAACTGATTTTTCTCGATCATCCCCAAGATCAGCCGATTGCCATCGTTGCCCGGCTCAATGCCGTAAATTTTTCCGTCCAACTGGTCCCGGAACCTGGCGATATCGGCGAACGTTTTTAACCCTGCGTCGTGGGTATATTTCGGAACCGCCAGGGTATATTTGGCCCCCTCAAGGTTCGCCCCAAGCGTCTCCACTGAGCCATCTTCGCGATAGGCCTTGATATCCCCTTCCATGGTGGGCATCCAGTTGCCGAGGAATACATCGATATCCTTGTTTTTCAAAGATGCATAGGTTACCGGCACGGATAAAACTTTCACATCCGGCGAATAGCCCAGGGCTTTCAAAATAACGGAGGCGGTGGCGGTGGTGGCCGTAATATCGGTCCAGCCCACATCGGAAAAGCGCACGGTTTTGCACGATTGCGGATCGTTCGCCAAAACCGAGGCGCTCATGAAAACGCTAAGGCCGAGACCTGCCAGGGCAGATTTCAATCCAGGGATATATTTGTTCATAGTTGATCTCCCGATATTTGTACGACCTCAGGGGTAGAGGCGGATTGCATTGTTTGTTTTGCACTATGACGCAAGTGGCCCAGCACCGCAATCGCCGTTTTCGAGGTGCGCACTTGTTCTGTGATGGTGACACGATATTTTTTATTGATTGACTCGTCAATTAAAAAAAAATATCTGTAGCTGGAATAAAAAAAGAGCAAAGCTGTGGCAATTGCATAAGTTTCGGTTCGCCATTTTTTCGTTTGAACAAGGAGCCTTTAATGCCCAAACTTGGAATGCGCCCTGTTCGCCGGCGCGACTTGATCAACGCGACAATCAACGAAATTCAACATGCGGGCATTGGTGATGTCACTGTGGCGCAGATTGCCAGACGCGCAGGCGTGTCATCTGCCCTAGCGCATCATTATTTTGGCTCCAAGGAGCAGTTACTGTTTGAAACCATGCGGCATCTGCTGCGCTCTCTGGGCGAGGCTGTCAGTGCCGGTACGCGCAAAACGGTGCGCCCTCGCGCCGCACTGTCGGCCATTCTTGCGGCTAATTTTTCTCCCGCGCAGTTTTCCAAGCCGGTTATTGCGGCTTGGCTGGCTTTCTACGTCTATGCACGAAACAATGCCAATTGTGGGCGTTTGCTGCGCATCTATCATCGCCGTCAACTCAGCAATTTGACTCATTATCTCGTGCCCCTGGTTGGCCATGGCCGGGCCGGCGATATAGCGCGTGGAGCGGCCGCCATGATCGACGGTTTTTATATTCGCTGCGCTTTTGCTGAAGACATTCCGGATGTCGAGAGCAGTGTTCACATTATTGAAGACTATCTTGATACCCTTATTGCTGATCATTGAGGTTGGGCGTGCACCGGGACGGTTTTGCTGATCAGGATCAGGCGGATTTTATTATTATTGGCGCGGGCTCGGCGGGTTGTGCGCTGGCGTATCGTTTAAGCGAGGACCCGCGTAACACGGTTCTTGTTCTTGAGGCGGGGGGGACGGACAAATCGATGTTGATTCAGATGCCGGCGGCCCTGTCTTATCCTATGAACATGGGGCGCTATGACTGGGGCTTTAAGAGCGCCCCGGAGCCGCATCTGGGTGGCCGGCAATTGGCTGTTCCGCGTGGCAAGGTAATCGGCGGCTCGTCCTCAATTAATGGCATGGTTTTTGTGCGCGGCCATCGACAGGATTTCAATACGTGGGCACAAATGGGGGCCAGGGGATGGTCTTATGACGACGTGCTCCCCTATTTTAAACGTATGGAAACCTGCTCGCATGGGGAGGATGCTTACCGGGGCCGAACGGGGCCTCTCAAGGTCGGGCGCGGGCCCGGAGACGGGCCACTTTATGAGGCGTTTATCCAGGCCGGCGTTGAGGCCGGATACGCGCGGCTTGACGATTACAACGGCCGGTCACAGGAGGGTTTTGCGCCCTTTGACGTGACCATTGACAAAGGTAGCCGATGCTCCGCGGCACGCGCTTACCTGGCGCCGGCACGCAAGAGACCCAATGTCAGGCTTATCACCGGCGCTCTCGTGGATCGCATCCTTATGGATGGGGGCAAGGCCCAAAGCGTGATCTATCGTCACAAGGCAGGTGAAAAGATCGCCACAGCCAGTCGCGAGATCATTATTTCGGCCTCGGTCATCAACACGCCTGCCATCCTGCAGCGATCAGGCATTGGAGACAGCGCGCAACTACAAGCCCTGGGTATTGCACCGGCGCATCATTTGCCCGGGGTTGGGCAGAACCTGCAGGATCATCTGGAAGTCTACGTGCAGCGGCACTGCAAACAGCCGGTTACGCTTTACAAACACTGGGGACTGTTATCGCGTCTTCGCATCGGCGTGCAGTGGTTGCTTGCAAAAAGCGGCCCCGGTGCCACCAGCCATATTGAGGCGGGGGGGTTTGTTCGCTCAGGTCCTAATGTCGACTACCCGGACATTCAATTCCACTTCCTGCCCATTGCCGCACGCTACGACGGCAAGGCCAGTGTTGATGGGCACGGATTTCAGGTTCATACCGGTCCCATGCGGTCGACTTCACGCGGCAGCGTGCAGATACGCTCATCAAACCCCCGCACACCGCCAGGAATTACATTCAACTACATGTCGCAGCCCCAGGACTGGGTGGAGTTTCGCCGCGCCATCCGTCTGGTGCGGAAGATTTTCTCGCAGCCTGCGTTTGCACCTTTTGTGGGTGACGAGATCACCCCCGGGGCCGACCAGCAAAGTGACGCCGCGCTTGATGCTTTCGTGCGCGAACATGTAGAGAGTGCCTATCACCCTTGCGGCACTTGTCGCATGGGGGATGCCTCTGACCCGTTTGCCGTTGTTGACCCGAGCGCGCAGGTGATTGGCCTTGAAGGTTTGCGTGTTGCCGACAGTTCCATCTTCCCCCTGATCACCAATGGAAACATTAACGCGCCCAGCATTATGGTCGGTGAAAAAATTGCAGACCATATCCTTGGCAGGATATAGGCGCGGGGGGCATCCGGCACTGCGGGTACAAATCCTGATATTGCGAAGTGTTATGGGCGCATAAATAGTCTATACCTCTTCCACTGATTCGGTGTATTCGCGAGCCCAAGCGCTTGCAATACATAAAAGGCGGGGGCACCATGGCGACCGGCCGCTTGCGTTGTCGTCGCCGCGTCAAACATCTGGAGGTAAGATATGGCGAAAAAAGAACTGTCAGAATACATTGCCGACGTAAAGCGTTACGACGCCAACGGCGATATGGAAGTTGTCGGTAGCATCGTCAAACACCTTGGCATCGCCTTGCAAAGTCGTGACGCGTCGCTGGTTTCGTGCACGGACCCGTCCGAACTGGAACGGGTGCGCGAGAGTTGGTGCAAGAAAAAACTTGGTGTTGAGTTTTCCGATGACCAGATCGACGCCGCTATCAAGGACGTATGCGAGACGATGAAGGCAGACCACAATAAACAGCGGGTGACGTTTTACTACCTTCTCGCTAAACATTACGACAAGATGAGTCTTTTGGTCTGATTGCGCAGAGCGGTGCGAAAAGTCGCCGCGAGGCGACTTTTCGTTGCATGTTGTGCTGCCCAATGCTATGAGCGGGAAGCGTCTATTAAGACCTGACACGCTCTAGCGTAAACAACAGGCGACTATAGCGCCTGAGAATAGCGTGTGGGTTTTGTGACAGGGAGGCAGATTGCCCACGACATGAGCCAGGAGAGTATCCAAGCGCATGCTGCGCGCATCGGTGGGACCGTGCGCCCGGGGCGGCTTGCAGAGTTCTGGTATTATTTCCGTGAGAACCGTGGTGCCGTCATAGGATTATGGATCACGGCAGCATTTATTCTGGTGGCCATTTTTGCCGATTTTCTGGCACCACATCTTCCGAATGAGCAGTTTCGTGAGCATTTTCTCCGGCCTCCTGCCTGGCAGGATGGAGGGGTGTGGCTGTTCCCGCTTGGGACGGATGCCGTCGGGCGGGATTTGCTGTCCAGGCTGTTACATGGCGCCAGATACTCCTTTTTCATAGGCGTTATTGTTGTTGTTGTCGCCGCCAGTGGCGGGATTCTGGTCGGCCTTGTCGCAGGCTTTGCCCGTGGCTGGGTGGACACATTGATCATGCGCGTGATGGATGTGATTCTGGCGTTTCCCAGCCTTTTGCTGGCTCTGGTCCTGGTGGCCATTCTGGGTCCCTCACTCATCAATGCCATGATTGCCATCGCCATTGTCCTGCAACCCCACTATGTACGTCTTACACGCGCCTCTGTTTTGGCCGAGCGCTCCAAAGATTACGTGACCTCCGCGCGGGTTGTCGGCGCCAGCCGTTTCCGGTTAATGTTTGTCACCGTATTGCCCAACTGTCTGGCACCCATTATTGTGCAGGCAGCCTTATCGTTTTCAACGGCTATTCTTGACGCTGCCGCTCTTGGGTTTCTGGGCATGGGAGCGCAGCCGCCTACGCCGGAATGGGGAACCATGCTGGCGGAAGCGCGCGAGTTCATATTGCGCGCCTGGTGGGTGGTGACATTTCCTGGTCTTGCGATTTTGATCACGGTGCTGGCGATTAATCTCATGGGTGATGGACTGCGCGATGCTCTTGATCCGAAGTTAAAACGGAGCTGACCGTGGCGCTACTTGAGATTAATAATCTGTCTGTCGACTTTCAAACCGGTAGCGGTTTATTCAGGGCTGTCGATGGCGTCGATCTTTGCGTAGATAGAGGCGAAATCCTGGCGATCGTTGGCGAGAGCGGTTCGGGAAAGTCCGTTGCCATGCTGGCATTGATGGGCCTTCTGCCCTGGACCGCGATTATCAATGCCGATCGATTGATGTTCGATGGCCGTGATCTCAGCGCCATCAGCGATAAATCCCGCCGCACCATCATTGGCCGCGACATGGCGATGATTTTTCAAGAGCCTATGTCAAGCCTGAACCCTTGCTTTACGGTGGGGTTTCAATTGCGCGAGGCGTTGAAGGCGCATCTGGATCTCGACAAGGCGGAGCGCCAGGCGCGGGCCGTCAAATTGCTGCAGCAGGTTGGCCTGCCAGAGCCGGAAAAGCGCCTAAGCGCATTCCCGCATCAACTGTCCGGCGGCATGAACCAACGGGTCATGATCGCCATGGCGATTGCTTGCAGCCCCAAGCTCCTCATCGCCGACGAGCCGACAACGGCCCTTGACGTTACCATCCAGGCACAAATCCTCGATTTGCTTGTGGACCTGCAGCGGACCACGGACATGACTTTGATATTGATCACCCACGACATGGGCGTGGTCGCCGAGACCGCGCAACAGGTAAGCGTTCAGTATGCCGGTCAAAAAGTCGAACAGCAGGCGGTTGCCGATTTGTTTGCTGATCCTCATCATCCCTACACGGCAGCGCTACTGGCCGCCTTGCCTGAACGCGCCAATGGCCGCCTCCTGCCGTCAATTCCCGGTGTTGTCCCGGGTCAATTTGATCGTCCACAGGGGTGTCTGTTCTCACCGCGATGCGCGCATGTGTCGAGCCTGTGCCACGCGCAGACACCGCAACCGGCATCAGAACACTTCGGCCAGGCCCGGTGCCACACGCCTCTTGTTGACGGGGTTCCTCACAGGGAACCGGCATCGGAGATCAGTGCATGAGTGAGGCCAACACTATCACAAACAACCTTGTGGTCGCCAAGGCGCTTTCCCGGCACTACCAACTGTCCGGCGGCCTATTCGGTCACGAAACAACGGTCAAAGCCCTGAGCGGCGCCAGTTTTACGCTTGATGCCGGCCGAACCCTGGCCGTTGTGGGAGAATCCGGGTGCGGCAAGTCAACCCTTGCGCGCCTGGTTACCATGATCGAACAGCCGACTTCCGGATCATTGACTATTGACGGCAAGGTTCTTACCGGAGACAGGGATAAAGTGCGAGCCGGAATGCGTTCTTCGGTGCAGATCGTTTTTCAGGACCCCTATGGTTCGCTCAATCCGCGCCAGAAAATTGGCACTATTCTGGAGGAGCCGATTCTCATCAACCAGCGTCAGGTGAGCGCCGGCGAACGACAGGAAAAGGCGCGGGCGATGCTGGCTATGGTGGGCCTGCGCGAGGAACACTATGATCGTTATCCGCATATGTTCTCTGGCGGGCAACGTCAACGTATTGCGGTCGCCCGGGCCCTTATGCTGGAGCCGAAGGTATTGGTACTTGACGAGCCGGTTTCAGCACTCGACCTTTCGATCCAATCCCAAATTCTGAACCTCCTGGTGGAGCTCCAGGAGCGTCTGTCGCTGGCCTATATCTTCATTTCACACGACCTGTCGGTGGTCAGACACATGGCCGACGATATCATGGTGATGTATCTCGGGCGGCCCGTGGAATCCGGCAGAGCCGCTGATGTGTTCGCCAATCCCGCGCACCCCTATACCAAGGCCCTGTTGTCGGCAACTCCCATTGCCGACCCCTTGGCAAAAAAGGAACGCATTCGCTTGCAAGGGGAGCTGCCGTCGCCCATTGATCCGCCGCCAGGGTGCCCTTTTCATCCGCGCTGCTGGCGTGCAAAGGAAAAGTGCAGTCAGAGCCTGCCGCCGTTGGAGAGCGGGAACGGCACATCGCAGCGCTTTGCTTGCTACTACCCTCTTGAGGAGGGCGCGCAATAAAGCCCTTCGCCGATGGGATGGGGATGGGGGATGGGGATTGAGATCGGTGCGCAGGCATTCAGGCTGTGCGCCGCCAGGTTCCCGCAGCCAGATTAATTTCACCCTCAAAATCTATGGCGACGGGGCCCGTTATCAGCACATGATCGTCGCTTTCCCGCCAATCCACAAATAGATCACCGCCAGGCAAAGTCACCGTGGCGCGGCGATGGGTACGACGGACCCGCGATGAGGCAATCACGCTGGCACATGCGGCTGTGCCGCAGGCTTTGGTCAGGCCCGCCCCGCGCTCCCAGGTGCGCAAGATTATCCGGTCCCTGGCCACCACTTGGGCAAGAGAGATATTGGCGCGCTCTGGAAAAAGCGGATGGTGCTCCAATAGGGGGCCGAGGGTGCCCAGGTCATGGGCGCAAACGTCTTCCACCCAGAAAATCGCATGCGGGTTGCCCACGTTCACCACCCCCGGGGAATGCAGAACCGGCGCGTCAATGGGACCGATCTGAAGCTCAATATAGCGGGTATCGCGAAACTCCTCAGCCAGAGGAATATCCTGCCAGTCCAGTTTCGGCACGCCAGCATCCACGCAGACTGTCATCGGTTCAGGCCCCGTCCAGGCGTTCAATAGCCCCGCGTTGGTTCTGATCGCAACCGTGTCATCGCCGCTCTCTTCCATAAGCCCCCAGGCAATGCAACGGGTTGCATTGAGGCACGCATCAACCTCAATTCCGTCCGCGTTATAAATACGCATGAAGCAGGCGGCATCGCTCGCCTCCGGCTCCAGGATAATCATTTGATCAAAACCAATACCTGACTGGCGCGCGCCAAGGGCGCGAATGGTCTCGCCATCCAGCACCGGGCGCGGCCCCTGGCGTTGATCAAGGACGACAAAATCGTTGCCCAGGCCGTTCATTTTGAAAAACGCGATGGCTGATTTGCGAGGCGCCATCGCGTCGGGATGCGTAACCACCACAGGGACTTTCTGATTGCGAGAAAAATATTCTATCAATTCACCAATGTTTGCCGGGATATATACACGCCATTGTCACCACGTCCGGAGAATATCTCGGAGATTAGCGGGTTCCTGACCGGTCTGCCGGTTTCGTCGGGTAGCAGATTCTGCTCGGAAACATAGGCAATATAGTCCGTTTCCTCGTTCTCAGCGAATAGATGATAAAACGGCTGATTCTTCGCGGGCCGCGCCTCCTTCGGAATGGACATATACCACTCTTCGGTATTGTCGAATTCCGGGTCGACGTCGAATATTACCCCGCGAAACGGGTAGAGCCGATGCCGAACAACTTGACCAATACGAAATTTTGCAATTTTATTTTTCATGATGTACCTCGCGACAGCCCTTGTGCAAACAGCGCTGACTTATACCAGCGGTATTGGCTTTATATACACGCCGACTGGTGTACTGCCTTGATAACACACCTCTTCGACGCTAAGCCATGAGTCATTGTTAAGGACCCTTGGTATTATCCAGCTCGACCGGATTTCACGCTCACCAGTCTGCGGACAGACGTCTTTAGCGGTCCCACTCGCCGTCATTACGACAGCATGGCAAATTCCTGGTGGGGCGCTCTCGACACCCTATCTAAGCCTTACATGTAAGAGTTATGTAAGCCTTATGTAAGGCTTATGTCAGTCATTTGCAACAGAGCACGATCCCCCACCCAAAACGCAGAATTGTGCACAATAGGGATGATTGAGTTTTATCTCTCCATCCCTTATGGCCCCTGTGGTTGCGTCCAGGCTCTGGGCCAAGGTTGAGCCCATTTCGAAGTTACGATCATAGGGTAGCAGGGTGCAAGCAATAACAGCAGGTTTTTCGGCACCTTTTCGTTTAACCACCATGCGGCTGGATGCACACATTATATTTTCGGGGGAGAGCCCGAGAATACTCCAGCATTCGGTGGTAATTTCCGGAACATCGATTGCCGCATCCATCTCGGGAAAAAGAACAAGTTCAGAGGGATCATTGGCATCCAGAGGTATTCCAAGGCGCGCAAACAAAGCCGCATAACCTGCACGTTCTTTCTCGATGGGCTCCTTCCAGCATGTACGTCCGGCGATGTTAAGCTTGAAACCATTCTCGGCAAGCCAACGGGTACCGGCGATCGTGCGGTCGTAAGTTCCCGCGCCACGCTCATTGTCGTGCAGTTCCCGGCTATAGTGATCAAGACTAACCCGCAATGTCAAACGCTCGGCAAACGCCTCGTTCAGGCTGAGAAGTTGCTTTTTGACGCGCGACCTCTGCATGGGTTGCATGGCATTGGTGAGAACCAAAACGCGATAGCCGCGCTCCAGGCAATGGGCCAGCATATCGCACATCTGCGGGTTCATAAACGGCTCGCCGCCAGTAAAGCCAATTTCTTTCGTGCCCAAATCCAAGGCTTCGATCTCGTCAAGATAGCCGGCGACCTCATCAAGGGCGATATATACCAAGCGATCATTGCGTGGAGACGAGAAGATATAGCAATTGGCGCATTCAATATTGCAAAGCGTTCCGGTATTCACCCACAACGTTTCCAGGGCGCGAAGCCGCACACCGGCACGGGCTTGCCCCGTGGCTGTAATATCGGGGGACTGAAATTTTTTTAAAGCGGTCCGCAAATCGCTTTTTTGTACAAGGGGTTCGGTCATAAAATCCTTATTCTTGATGGAAATGCTCGCAAGAGATGTAGAGACTACAATCGGGCTATACCATAGCGGTCGGAGGTTATGGACAAACAAATTCGCGGCCCTGTTCACATTTTCGTGTGTCTTGCGATTTGTGTATACGATGATCTTCCCATGATCTCCAAATCAGGCCGTCCGTGGAGTATCCTGTTTTTCGGATCCACGTAACGCTCTCTCTTTCAGAACATGGGCGCATGCTATTTGACGCAAGCCGGACCTGGATGGACCATACCGGGAAAGCGCTGGAGCAGATCATGGACGCCCAGAATGAGGCGATTGGCGCATTGAGCATTGCGTTGCCGACATATCTGCCTGATCCGCGCATCGAAGCATCCATCCTGAACTTCATCAAGATCCATCCTAACGTGTCGATTGCCCTCAACTACGCAGGCCCTACAGCCGCCGCCGCTTTCATAATCGGCTTGGCTATCGGCTTCGCCATGCGCGGCTAACTCTAACAAACCCCGAAGTTACAACAGCGCCCAAGCAACAGCTTGGGCGCATATCCTTACTGACCCGGCCAACTCGCAGACACATCAAATTCAAACAGTTCTTTTTTCGAATTTCGTTTTCTTACCGCCGTCACATCTACGTCAGCAAATCCAAACTCATTTAACATTGCCGCATAAACTTGTTCAGTTTCTACAAGGTTTCCGTAAAAAGTAGAGTTCCCAACGATATAATGTATTCGCGCACCTACATTTAATACTTGCCGAATACTTGAGAAATGCAAAGCCATATCATAGCAGTATTTTTCAACGTACCGCGCCAATAGTGCTCCATTTGCGTTCTCACCAACTGCAATACGCTCAAGCACACCATCCAATTCAGTTGGAAGCCAAATGTTATTTACACGCTCCCAATCAGCTAATCGGCTAGTTGCAACGCCCCACGTCCCTCCGATTGCCGACCAATCTAGCTCACCAGCATCCCTACCATTCACCAAATATCCCAGCCAATACATGTATGGCCGGAGTTCTCGAATATAGGACATGCGATTAGCATAAGGTGGCGACGTTACGACCAAGTCAAACTTGGTTGAAAGCGTAGTATGTAAGGCGCGGGCATCTGCTAGAATTACTGCAGCCTCTCCCGTTGGATTTTCACTCGCGCCATCAATCACAAATGCCAAGTCATCAACGAATATTTGCTCAAAGCCACTCCGCAACCCTATGTCCGCCTCATCTTTAAAGGACATAGATTGGTGATTAAATGCTGCATTTGATATTTCTATAAGCGTGCGACAAAACGCTATCTGCAACAAATCAGATATTTGACTTCCGGCAGGCTCTACATCCGCGATTGCGGCTTTAAGCAAACAAAGGAATTCCCTTGCCTCTTTGCACCACCATCTCTCGATTTTGTGAATAGGCGGTTCCGGCGCGGGGGAGACCCCTTTACACCTAACCAAATTAACTGCTTTTTTTCCTTGTATTAATGCCTCTTCCAAAATGCCATTTGAGTAATGAGCGGTCTTGGCTTTGGCCAACCAAACGAGGAAAGGGTTAATATCTGTAGTGCTAGCCCGATGGTCATGGTAAACGGCGCTTAAAGCCGTCGTACCAGTCCCACAAAAAGGGTCTAACACATTTAATTCGCTGCCGTACTGGCTAACAATTTCTTCGACCATTTTAACTGAGTAGGCCGGAGTTAACCTTAGCCAGCCATACCGACCAGCTTTTGCATTAAATTTGTGCGTATAATCCGAACGCTGTTTTAAGTTTTCTCGCAGTTGCAACATTTTTTAATCGTCCGGGGTCAGCAGCGCGCGCAGAACATTATCAATTTCGCCTTTTAGGGCTTCGCTGTTACGCTCAAAAAAAGCAGCCAAATCATAACCAACAACATCTCTCATAAAGTCATATGTCGAGGTCAATGGGTCGTTTCTACCAAGCACCCCAGTCATAATTGACCATTTTTCCGCTCAATATCTTGTGAGGATGTCCCCATCAATTTGATTGGACAATATGACTGCACAAGGAAGATATGATTTGATATATGCTGTAGATGCGTTCGCGATGTCAGCGTTTTGACGCTTGCTATCTTTACTCTTATAGCCTTGTCGCACCTCAAAAACCGTACCTGTTAGGGAACTAAAAACACCTCGATCAACACCTACTGCATCCGCAGCAGCTTGCATCCATTCTTGAAATCTCTTTTTCACTGCATCATCTGGGATGCTTTCCAGAGGAACCCGGCCATCTAACGAAAGCTTACGAGTTTTCCCGCCCGGCGTAGTCGTTTCATACGACCACACTACATCCTCACTTGATAGTCCCAACGCATCTTGAACGGCTTGCCGAAACACTTTTTCGCAACCAATCCCAATCTGCCTGTAAACGCTCGTCATTCCGCCCGCCGCTTTGTGTGCAGCGTACATCATGGGATTATCCAATCCGAACCAACTATAAAAAGGGTCTCCTTGGTAGAGGTCTTGGAATTCTTGTAGTGATAGCCCGCTCCCCCGGCCTTGGCCGAACTTCGGTTTATAGTTCGCGCACACACGGACGCAATCAACAATCGTTTTTAAATATCTTTCGTCATTATTCGCCATAAGAACCTTCACAAAATGCTATGCACCATCAATCGCCCTGCATATGGTGCTCAACAAACAGGCAACCACTATATTTACCTTTTTGCTCATTGGACAGTGAAAATCCCGCAGCAGCCCTATTTTCAAACCCAGTTGACCCCATTTTGACCCCAGACAGCAAAAAGGGCTTAGAGAATTTTCTCTAAGCCCTTGTTTTTATTGGTTGCGGGGGCAGGATTTGAACCTGCGACCTTCAGGTTATGAGCCTGACGAGCTACCAGACTGCTCCACCCCGCGGCAAAAACTACCAAAAAAACGCTTATCACGAACCCTATAGCAAAATGCGTTTAATGGGATTGATGGGGCTTTCCCGTATTCTTGTCGCATTTTGCTATAGATTTAGAGGGCGATCAGCTTTATGGCGTTAGCTTTACCCTTGGTAAAATGGGTAAAACGAACGCCAAGCTGATCTAGGCCAAATCGATAACGGTGCGCCCTTGCAAACCCGTACAACGGGCAACACCTATTCAAAACCAGTACCACTGGCCAATCCCAAACCCGTGTCGATCAATCACGCAAAAAACCATCTGATCGAAACCGTGCCAACAACGCAATAAACACAAGCGAGTAACGGGAAAATGGCATCACTTCGACGCTCCAGGCTAATTCTCGCCCCTTGTCTGACCCGCTTTCCTAACCAGCCCCTCAAGCAATAACCTGACGTCCGCAGGAAGGTCATCGCTCAAATGGCTCCAACGGACCCATCCCCGACCTTGACCCCAAAATGCCAGGCCAAAACCCTCGTCCAGTCAGATCTAACCCGCAAAAAACGTTGGAAGTTCACCTCTTAGCAAGTCTGAAGCCAAAAGGAAAGACCTATTATTGGTCACCTCATAATTTGTAACGCATCGGCCAAAGCCATGATGGGAATCTCAGAGCCTGCTTGCCTGTGCTTGAGCGGTTTTTGGTTGTCTTGCGACATGGCCATTGCCCGTCCAATGGATGCGATGAGGCGCCCGCTTTCGGACGGCAACGACAATACGGCAAAGACAATACTGTTTTCCTACCGGTGGCCAGGTGGTCAATAGACGTTTCCAACCGAAATCACTCACAATAGTTCCCGATCAGGCTTTATACCAGCGGTATACCAGCGGTGTTGGCTTTATGGACACGCCGTCTGGTGTACCGCCTTGATAACACAACGCTTTGACGCCAAGGCATGAGTCATTGTCAAAGACCCTTGGTATTAAACCATTGGTCTTAAGCTACGCTTCTTGCGCTGGACGGTTGACTTTCTTTTATGGGCTTGCGCTTCAAATAGGATTTGCGTGCATACATGCGCTTATCAGCGACAGCGATCACCCCTTCAAGAGACAAACGGCTGCTGGAAAGCGCCGCACCCCCTGCACCCCCTACATTTATTGTTTGCGCATCCACAACGAACGGGTCGTGTAAACCCTTCTCAAGATCTCGCGTAATGCGCTTCGCCGCCTTCAAATCTGTCATATGCGGCAAGACGATTGCAAATTCATCGCCACCCAAGCGGGCAACTGTATCGTTGGCACGTACCAAGGACTGGAAACGCTGCGCCACCGCAACGATCAGTTTGTCCCCCAACAGATGACCATAAGTGTCGTTAACGTTCTTAAACCCGTTTAGGTCGAGCAAAACAATGGCATAAGGAATGTTACGGCGTGCCAGATCCGCGACCGCAGCCGCAAGCCCGTCACGGTTGGCAACGCCGGTCAGGCGATCGGTCTGGACAAGGGTTTGCAGGGTCGTCTCGCGCATCCGTTGATCGGTAATGTCGTCAAACAGGATAATTGGCACGTTAGTCAGAGGACGCATGAGCCTGAAATGACGCAGCTTTCCCTTTCGCTGGAGCGAAACAGTGGGTTTCGTGTCCTCGCGCAACGCATGTTCAAGAGCCTGGTTTATTTCCTGAGACAGAAGGGCTCTATCATCATTGTTATTGTTGATCAATTTTAATTGCTGCGCCGCCTTATTGACGCGCTTCACACGATCAAAACCGACAAGCAAAGCCGCTTCCTGGTGGTGCTGGTAAGTTCGCCAGGTCCACGCTTCCTCAGGACTAAGATCGCCGGACAAAAACTCTGACAAAACGTCTGCTATTTCCAGCCGATAAGCCAGAAAAACCCCTGCCCCCGCTGTCACTGCCGGTACCGAGCGAAAGAATACCAGGGGGGCTCCCAGATAGTAAAGGGCCGCAATCGACAGACCCACGAGCGCCGTGACGATAGCACCAAGCCCAACGCCGATCCATCGCCTGGAGCGAACCAGCAGCACGCACGCCCCCGCCGCACAGACCAACGTGACAACAATCGCTATCATCAAAAGCGAATGAATGAGAGGCGGCTCGCTTGCGGCCAACAATGTGGCGGCGCCAAGAGCAATCAGCCGACCGCGATCCAATTCACCATAGAACGGATAGTCCACCGTATCACCAGGCACCTGGCCGAAGGTCGAGATGATAACCAACCGACCGGACAGGTCCGGCAGGTCGACAAACGTATCCTTAAACGTATCCTTTAAAGACGAACCCTTTAGATACATATCGGCGGGTACGACTTTTATGGACTTTGGCGCAATTCGTCGATCAATGTCGAGACGCCTGACCAAAGAGGCGTCAGTTCTATCTGGCGTGCGGGAGGCGGAAGGTATCAGCCCAGCGGCAAGCCAGCGCGCCGGGTTTGCTAACCAGGGGGCAGAAACCGTTTGACCATCAATGCCACGAACCCAGCCGTCATCATCTGCAAACAGGCTCATCTCCACAAGGGTTGACACGTCAGAAAAATCGGTCAATGGGAACTTACTGGCAAACCCCAGCTTTTCTGCGATCGCTCCAATGGCAATACGGCTGGGATCAAAGGCACCAAGCGCTGTCTTTAAAGCCAGATCCTCTTTGCTGCCGTGCGGCGCATCCAAAAGAACATCGACATAGACCCGTGCGGGATCGGCAGGTCGAATTTTCTGCAAAACCCTGGCCAACCGCTGGCGAGAAACGAAATGACCATAATTTCGTACATTGGCCTCGTCTTGGCCCAGATCAATGACCACAACCTTGTCACTGGCGGTAACAGGTCGCTTGGACTGAATGGCGTCAAACAGGACGCGGTCCAGGCTTGAAAATCGCGGCGAATGCCAGCCCATAAGCGCCAACACAACAGCGGCCAGAAAATACTTAAGCAGGCGAAATGATCCCACGGATTCCATCAGGCAGGCTCAAAAATTGGGTCTTTGGTTGGCTGAAAATCAACTGAAATTTATATTAAGACCTGACACGCTCTAAAAGCTATAAAGGGAAGCGGACAGGTAGATGCCGGTTAATAGAGAGGCCTAGCTTTAACCTACTATAGCAAAATGCGTTTAGCTGGAATCATGAGCATTCAGCATTGTTTTTGCATTTTGCTATAGATTCCATGGCGATCAGCTTTATACGTTTAGTTGCCCCCATAGCAAAATGGGTACAACTAAACGTATGCTGATCTAAGGCGCCATCATTCGAGGTGCTTTTGTAGGCGGTTTGTGAAACGCAGCACTGATCTCGGTAAATTGCCTGCTAAGACTGTTTCCAACACTTCCCGCTCCGCCAATAATCATTATGCTGACAAGCGCTGCGGCCAGCGAATATTCTATGGCCGTGGCGCCGCGCTGGTTGATGCGAAAACAGCGGAGCCGCTTCAAAATTTTTATTTTTATTTGTTTTGTTTTCATGGCGACTGTAACTCTGCATCGTCACTTTTAATAGAATTTCTTTTTAATCACGTTAAAAAGGTTGTTAAAATTGCACCTTTTCAAAAAGCCGGGATCCGTCTAAACTTCGGATGCAAAGAGGGTTTTGAGGCCCTATGCTTCAATTTCCTGGTACCGCGCTTACTATATTTTCGGCTCCAAGCTCTATGTACACCACAAAAGCAAAATCCTGGAGGCCATCAAGGACGCGTTCCCCAAGCGGTATTGGGATGCGCTTGCCAGTGCTGTTTATCCATGCATCGGCTTTGCGCCGATCAAGACCTCTGAGGCGCCAGCTCTTGGCGCCACGCGCATTGGTGGCACCCCTGATTTGGATAAAGACATCCCCTGGCCTGTTCGTAGGGCTTTTCCCGATGTAGAGTCGATTGCCCAGCGCGGCGGCCGGAACCATTCCGAAGTTATCAGGCTCTATGCCTCGCGCAATTTGCCTTATGTTTTTATGGCGCAAATTGATCTTGGTGAGGCGTCCGGATTGGGGGCTATGGCTGCCGAATTGCCTGACGAGGGACGCCTGCTGTTTTTTTACGATATGGCTGTTACCCCCTGGAATGCAGGCTATGATGCCTGTCGGGTAATCTGGGATCAAAGTCCTCGCGAAAACCTTGTTCGTCACGAAATGCAGACATTCTTGAACATCTACCGACCGATCGAGGAGCGCGAGCGCGCGATATACAAGCGATCCTTGAGTGAGTTCATTGACGCGCTCGACGAATTGAAAGCCCTCCCTGACGCAAACGAGACGATCGACTTGAGCGAGGCAGCAGACATGATGCGTGAGGCCCTCGAAGAAGAGGATGAGAGGTCTTATTATATGGGCCCTGCACAGGCGATGCGTCTGGTCCCAAACTGGTTTCTGCTTGATAGAGATAGCCTGGAGATGGAGAATATTCCAGAATTAGAGTCCCTTGTTTCGCGCTATCTAGACAGGCAGTATTCGGAACTTCCGGATGTGTCGGACAGTGATTGGGCGTTATTTGATTTTCTAGAGGTGTACGGTGAGTTCAACACCGCAACTCTTGACCAGGAATATAGGTATTATCCACATCAGTTACTCGGATACCCCTGGCCCGTGCAGAGCGATCCCCGCTACGAAGCCAGTGTCATTGCGCGTTTTGGTACCCGGGATCCTTACCCCGACGTTTGGCGTGAAAACAGGGCTATCATCGAAAAAGATGCCCGTGATTGGCGCCTGTTGCTTCAACTCGATATAGCCAACTATTGGCAGGGCGATGCCGGGGGCATGGTCTACTTTCTCATCCACAAAGATGATCTCGCCGCCCGCAGGTTTGAAAACACCATAGCTGTCTATCAGACGTCCTGAATTGTACGATGGCAACTCATGATCCCAATTTCGACAATCCTGCGGGACCAACACCGCCTGACTTTGAAGGCACAGCGCCGCATTTCAGGCGACGAGACTTATCTGACCGGCTGGGCGACCGGCGAGCGGGACGGTGAGCATTGGCATATCATATGGCAAGAAGAGCCTGGGACAGACAGGCCCGAGATTGTTGCCCTTGACCCATTCCCCCACGGCGTGACATTTTCGTCGATTCGATTCACACAGGATGTAGACGTTTTTGTCGTTTTGCGAAAAATGCTCACCGCGACGTGCAAAAGAGTGCGCTGTTATTATGCGGACAGGGGGCGCGCGTTCGACGAGCAGGAGGTTATTGATGGTTACGCGGTGGAGTTCTATGTCTGTTGCTATAGGTCCAAGCCAGGGCACAACCATGTCCACTATGGAAACTTTATGAGCGATGCCAGCTGTTGCTACAGTGGATTTGAATTTTTGTTGGACGGCAAGTGGGTGCAAAGCTACGGATCATTTGCGGCCAGCTATGACGAAGTCCTTCGCATAATGCTACAGGCCACAGGGCTGCCGAAGTTTCAGAACTACAGTGAGGATGATTTTCCCAACCGGTGCTACCCTGATCTCGATCTGGAAAACTTTATCGGACAGCTTTGCTTCGATATATTTTGCGAAGTTTTCACACCGCAATCTACGCCTTTGATCCAGGACTTTATCTCTCGAGCGCTAAAGGAACTCGACGCGATCACGGAACCTGACAAGCGCGACTTTTACTATGACAAAACCAGCTATCTGTGTTTTTCATTTTTTGAAATGAGGTGGCATGAAGATCTTAGCCTAGCCATGGCCGCATTTTGTAATAAAGACCCAAAAGCCTTCGATCTGGTTCGGAGGGCCCTTAATAGCATGCGCTGCTATGATCTCACTGACGCAGATAGAAGGCGATTTCAATTACCCGCCTATGATGAGATCACCGGGCGCCCACTATAGCCGTGGCAGTCTTGCTGACGAAAACGAGAAACGAAACAACGACATTGTGACCTGGAAGCCCCTATTATACCAAGGGTCCTTAACAATGACTCATGGCTTAGCGTCAAGCAAGTATGTTATCAAGGCAGTACACCAGTCGGCGTGTCTATAAAGCCAATACCGCTGGTATTACCTGACCAGGCCAGCCCGCTTCCCTTTCTACTTTCACGCGTCAACCTCCAATTGGGTCCCCTTGGGGGGTGGAACCAAAGAATAGAAAGGGGCGTGGGCTCGTGATGCCAGTCAACAGAGATACGCTCTAAATTGTAACGCCGATTGGCCGGTTTACGGAATTTTGATCTCCCGCTGCCAGTCTATTCATACACAGGGTGAACGGCGGCAGTCTCGGTCATGGTTTTGCGTTGTCTTGTTTACATTTTTGTTGTTACTCTTGGCCTGGCCGCCCCAGCCTTGGCGGCAGAGGAGATCTTGCAGTTTCACGCCAATTTGGATGTTGAAGCCAATGGCGATCTGATTGTGACAGAGACGATCAAGGTTCGCTCGGAGGGCGAGTCGATCCAGCGCGGGATTTACCGTGACCTGCCTCTTGTCAATACCCGCGGCGGCATCGCCTATCGCGCTGGCTTTGACCTTGTATCGATTGAGCGCAACGGCAAGCCGGAGGATTATCACACACGCTCCATCAAAAATGGCATACGCATCTATATTGGCAACGAATCGGTCGATATCGATCCTGGCGTTCACACTTACGTTTTAACCTACATAACAACGCGGCAGTTACGCACGTTTGAGTCCTATGACGAACTCTATTGGAACGTGACAGGGAACGCCTGGAGGTTTCCGATCGCTCAGGCCTCTGCGACGGTTCGTCTGCCCAAAGGGGCCGATGTTTTGCAAACAGATGCCTATACCGGCCCCTTGGGTGCCAAGGGCAAGCGTTTTTCGCAAAAGACCACCAGCGCCGGCTACCCTTATTTCGTAACAACCGGCCGTTTGCGTCCAGGAGAAGGCTTGAGCGTAGCCGTCGGGTTCTCGAAAGGGTTTACCAAGGGCACCTCAACGGGCGATTTTCTGATCGGATTTTTGTCTCTTTATCGCAACATAGTCGTGCTCGGGATCGGCTTGATTGGCGCGCTAGCCTATTACTTTACCATGTGGCTGCGGGTGGGTCGGGACCCCAAAAAAGGAACGATCATCCCGCTTTTCCATCCCCCCGAAGGCTTCTCACCCGCAGGCCTTAGCCACGTCTACAACACCCATTTCAACACGGGAAAGACGTCCCTGGCGCTTACTGCGGCGGTGGTGAATATGGCCGTTAAGAATTACCTGCGCATTGACACCAGCAGCGGTGACACGGTTTTGCAACGAATCCGGGGCACCGAGACACAACACGCTGAACTGGCTTCCGGGGAGAAAGTTCTCGCCGCGCGTTTGTTTGATGCGGTCGGTGGCCGGGATAATATCGCCTTGTCAAAGCGTAACCAAAGGCGTTTGAGCGACGCGCAGTTCCAGTTTGAAGACCATGTTGGTGAGGAGTATGGTGCCCTTTGTTTTCATAACAATCGCTTCTACGCCTATACGGGAATTGCCATAACAGCGATCGCGATCCTCATCTATTTGGTTGTGGCGTCGGATATGAGCGATATGTTACGCATGATCGGTCCGTTTTTCTTTATTTTCGGGCTTGGATCTGCAGTTCTTCGCCCCCTGCTTGGAAAACTTTCGCGCAGTCCAGGGGCGTTATGGATGTGGCTTTTGGGTGCCTTTGCCATCATTGGTCTTGTTGTATTGTATTTCAATCTGGCGGATTTGTTTTCCCTGCTTGACTGGTCGCTGGTAGTGGCGATGATCATCACCAATTTCCTGTTTTACGAACTGCTGAAGGCCCCAACGGTATTCGGGCGTCAGGTTCTGGATCACATTGAGGGGTTCAAGCTTTATCTGGAAACCGCCGAGGCGGATCGCATGAACCTTGTGGGGGCTCCGGATATGTCGCCGGCCTTGTTTGAGCGCTACCTGCCGTTTGCCGTCGGGTTGGGGGTAGAAAAACCCTGGACACAGCGGTTCGAGGCCTGGGCAGCCGCCCGTGCGGAGCCTGTTTCCTATCGACCGCGATGGTCAAGCGGATCCTTTGCATCCGGGGCATTCTCGCAGGAATTATCTGCTCTCACCGACGCGTTGGAAACTGATTTCGGTACGGCTACAGAGGTCGAGTCCTCGGGCTCTGGCGGTCGCGGGTCGTCCGGTGGTGGCGGCGGCGGTGGTGGCGGCGGCGGCTGGTAGCCTAGAGCGTGTCAGGTCTTAATAGAATCAATTCTGTTTTCCGATTGGCGAGGTGAACCACACTCAAGGTGAGCGAAGAGCGATGGCGACCCATCTCTCGAGAGCGGCTTGGGTGTGGGCGTTGCGCCAATCGGAAACCCGAAGGGGCGCTTTTGCACTATAGCAAAATGCGTTTAACTGGTATTATGGAAATTCCCGTATTTTTCTCGCATTTTGCCATAGCATACCTGGTCGGAGTGGCAGGATTTGAACCTGCGACCCCCTCGTCCCGAACGAGGTGCGCTACCAGACTGCGCCACACTCCGATACTGCAAATCAATAAGACGCGATGCTACACTACGACAAACCCATGATTCAAGAAAAGAAACGTCTGGATTGTCGTTTGCAAGCCGGAGACCTCTATTTAACGCCGGTTATGGCTAAGAGAAAGACCAATGCCAGCGGTATTGGCTTTATAGGCGCGCTCTAGATGTAAACTTTCGATAGGTTGTTCTCAAGGTGGCCGGTCTGAAGTCAAAGTTATTGCGGCCATTGCCGCCAGCAAGGCCATATCAGACGAATGGCCACCTACACCCGATGCATTTACCAGGGACAACCTCCTGACGTTGCACATCCAATGCATGAGTCCTTGGCAAAGGCCATTGGTATTACCCATCGCGAGAGGTGAGGAAATGTTGTTCTGGTGACTTGCCTGGCGCCCAGAAATGTATAAATTGCATGCTGGCTGGGGGGAGAATTCGCTTCCGGCTTGGCGGTGTTCGCCGCATTTCGCGGTATGATACGCGTTTATACGGGTATATAATGCCTGAATAGCCCGGCAATCCGTAGAACAAAGCCAGGAATGCTCGCTGTGTCAACGGGCACGAGCCGTTGGTTGTGTACACAATCAGCACGCTTTTACCACAAATGCCAACCGGTGTCTTAAAGTTCGCATGAGTTTGCACAAGGAGCGGCATTCGGGTGTTGTTTTCATGCACCCGATGTCGTAAACATGCCATAAATATGTGAAACTCAAAGACGACGTGTTGAGATATCATTAACGAGATAGTAACAGGCCAGGTGTATTCGCAATGACACCCAATCGCATTATGAAACGGCTCATTTTGCTCTCATTTACGATGTTCGCCATTCAACTCGGTTCGGGGCTCTTACCAAGTTATGCGCCGTTTGCTGTTGCGACGGCGAGTGCACAGTCCGTTTCGCGGATTGTGGTTCAGGGGAACAAACGTATAGATGCTGAGACCATACGGGCTTATGTGGTGCGCTCGGCGAGCGCGGCGGCGCGCGACGAATCAACCCAGGCGCTGTTTGCAACAGGCCTCTTTCGTGATGTCGCCATTCGCCGTTCCGGAAACACATTAATTGTTACCGTTGAAGAATATCCGGTAATCAGCCGCGTGATCTTTCGTGGCAACAAAAAACTGCCGGACGCCACTCTGGCAGGCACCGTTTCGTCGCAGGCGCGTGGCGTTTTTAGCCAGGCGCAGGTGGATAATGATGTCGCGCGCATTGAAGAGACCTACAGACGCAGTGGACGCGAGAAGGCCACTGTTTCAGCGCGCGCCGAGCCTCTTGATGATGGCCGTGTTGACCTGATTTTTACCATCGTTGAGGGAGACAAGACCCGGGTCGCTGATATTGTCTTTGAAGGCAACGAGAATTTCAGCGACTATCGCCTCAAGCGAGTCATTACCACGCGCGAATCCGGGCTTTTGAGTTTCCTGCGCACAACGGACATATACGATCCGGATCGTCTTGATGCTGATCAGGAACTGCTGCGCCGGTTTTATCATAAGAACGGCTATATCGACTTCCAGGTCCTGTCTGTGCAGGGCGATTTCAACGCCGAGAGAAACAACTACACCATTACCTTCATGGTTGACGAGGGTAAGCGTTATTCCATCGGTGAGGTGGCTATCGAGACGGTCCTGAGCGAAATCGATGCCGATAGCCTGGCGCGCCTTGTGCGCACACAAACGGGTGATGTTTATAACGGCAGCGATGTGCAGAGAACTGTCGAGGACCTGACCATTGCCGTGGCGGAGCGCGGATTTGCCCATGTGGATGTCCGTTCGCGCGCCGAACGCGATTTTGACGCCATGACTGTCGACCTGACCTATGTCATCGACGAGGGGCAGCGCATTTATATTGAGCGAATCAATATTCGCGGCAATGATCGCAGCGCCGACTATGTCATCCGCCGTGAATTCGATATGGCGGAGGGAGATGCCTACAACCGGGCTCTGGCCGACAAGGCGGAGCGACGGTTACGAAATCTTGACTTTTTCAACAACGTCAGTATTTCCACCGAGCCGGGTTCCACACCTGATAAGGTCATCGTTAATGTCGACGTTTCGGAAAAAGCAACCGGTTCCCTGAGCGCTGGCGTGGGCTATTCCGACAAGTCATTCGTCGCCGATGTCACATTCAAGGAGCGCAACTTCATGGGCCGCGGACAATATGTGGCCCTGACAGGAAAGTTCGGTAAGGATCAACGGTCCTACGAGTTCTCCTTTGTGGAACCGTTTTTCATGGACCGGCGCATGTCCCTGGGGCTTTCCGGCCATCACAGCTCGCAGGGGTCGACCGATTACCGCAATTATAAAATGGACTCTACCGGTGGGAGTATTCGCCTCGGCTTGCCGATCAAGGAAGATGAGCTCACTTTATTTTTAAAATATAGCCTTGAGCAGCGTAATATCAAACTGAGTGATGCGGCGCAGAAAGAGATTGATGATTCGATAGCTGCATCAATAAAGGATCCAAATAAAAAGGCTCGGTCATGTGCCGACTACTTGAACCGCGCCCTATGCTCGGCTCGTAACAAGTCAACCGCCTCTATTGTTGGTGTTTCCCTTGTCTATGATACGCTGGATAACAAACAGGAACCGTCAAAGGGATATTATGTTAATCTGTCTGGCGATGTTGCCGGACTCGGTGGTGACGTAAAGTTTATCCGTGCGACCCTTCATGCCAGCGCCTTCTATCCCTTTAGCGAGGATTTGAACTTTGTTGGCATGGTGCGTTTTCGCGCTGGCGCCATGCGCGGCTGGAGTGGCGACAGCGATATGCGCCTGATCGATAACTTTTTCCAAGGCGGTGAGACCATCCGCGGCTTTGCCTCCCTTGGTTATGGTCCTCGCGATCGCACCTCTCGTGGCAACGCTTTGGGGGGAACCATGTATTATAACGCCACCACCGAGGTGCGCTTTCCCATCCCGCTGCTACCTGAAGAACTTGGGTTTTCGTCTGCCGTCTTTGCCGAGGCGGGAACATTGTTTGATCCCGGCAATGTTGCACCCCTTACAAAGGCTGAGTACTACAACGACAGCAAGATCAGAGCCTCCGTGGGTGGTAGTCTGATATGGCGTTCGCCCTTTGGTCCCATTCGCGCGGACTTCTCCCACGTGGTTAAAAAGCAGCCTTACGATAAGACCCAGTGGTTCCGGGTCGGAGCCTACACGCGATTTTAGAGCCTTTTCAGTTTTGTCAATTCCACAGGCTGGCCAAGCGGCTTCGGGTGCCATTTTTTATGGGGATGGACGAGGGCATGGGCTGGTAATGTCCATTGATGGAGAGGCCCACAAGTCAGCGTGTCTATAAAGCCAATACCGCTGGTATAAATAGACGTTCCCGGATGATCGAAAGTGCCTTCGGGCCGGTTTGTTCTTATCGCAGGCGATCCTTTGCATGTCTGATGCTCCCGAGTTTTTTGACCGCGCCCCTTCCCTTTCCATTGCCGAGATCATTGCGCTGACCGGGGCCGAGGCTTATGGCGCTAGCGCCTCAGCGCCGGACCATCCGGGTGGGGTCATGATTGACGATGTTGCAGCTCTTGATAGCGCGCGCCCAGGAACACTTGTGTTCTTTGACAATGCCCGTTACGCCGAGCAGCTTAACTCGACAAACGCCAGCGCGTGCCTTGTCAAGGCGCGTTTTGCGGGGCGGGTTCCAACCTCTGTTATGGCCCTTTGTGTCGATGATCCCTATCGCGCTTATGCGCAGGTCGCCAGCTATTTTTATCCCACCGCTCTACGCGCGCCGGGCGCTTATGACGTTGACCCTGCGCGGGCGCAAGAGGGACACAGGGGAACAGTTCACCCGAAAGCCAGTCTTGAGACGGGTGTCATTGTTGAGCCGGGGGCGGTCATTGGGGCCGGGGCTGCTATTGGTGCCGAAACGGTGATCTGCGCGGGCGCTGTCATTGGGGCCAACGTGCAAGTGGGCAGGCGATGCCGTATTGGAACGGGCGCAACCATTAGTTACGCGCTTCTTGGTGACAATGTTATTATTCACAGCGGCGTGCGTATCGGCCAGGACGGATTTGGATTTGCAATGGGCGCGACGGGGCACACCAAAGTCCCTCAGTTCGGCCGGGTCATTATTCAGGATCATGTCGAGATCGGTGCAAATTCTTGTGTTGACCGCGGCGCAAATCGGGATACGATTATTGGCGAGGGAAGCAAGATTGATAATCTTGTGCAAATCGGTCATAACGTGGTGATTGGGCGCCATTGTATTGTTGTTTCTCAGACCGGAATCGCAGGCAGCGCGGTGCTGGAGGATTTTGTTGCGTTGGGCGGCCAGGTGGGTGTTGTGGGTCATGTGCGCATCGGGGCGGGAGCCCAGATCGCGGCCTCCAGCAATGTCAGGTCTGATGTGCCCCCAGGGGTTCGCTGGGGGGGTACGCCTGCCAAGCCAGTGCGCACATGGTTTCGCGAACTCACCGTGCTGAAAACACTGGCCGAACGCGGCAACACCTCGGGACAAGGTCAATAGGGTGCCAGACAAGGGCGCTAGACAAGTGATGTGCAAACCTGCGCTGTGAGCCGGGCAGCATGAAGAGCACACCGCAACTTGATCACACTACGGTTACAACCTCATGGACGAGCGACGCCAAACTGAATTGGATACAGCCGATATCAAGCGGGTGATGCAACTGTTGCCCCATCGCTATCCTTTATTGATGATCGACCGGATCGTGAACATAGATGGCGATGCGGCGGCGACAGGCATTAAGAATGTTACCATCAATGAGCCGCATTTTACGGGGCATTTTCCAAACGAGCCGGTCATGCCGGGCGTTTTGGTCATTGAGGGAATGGCCCAGACTGCGGGGGCGATTTGCGTTCTGGCGCAGGGCGACAAGCCAAGCGTGGTGTATCTTATGACTATCGACAAGGCGAAGTTTCGCCGTCCTATTGTGCCGGGAGATACGATCCACTACCACGTGCGCAAACTCAAGCAGCGGCGCAATATATGGCGTTTTGCCGCCACAGCAGAGGTCGAAGGGCGCACAGCAGCACAAGCCGAGGTCAGCGCAATGCTGGTGACCAGGATGCCGTCAGAGACGTAACACGCCAAGCCTATTTATACCTAGGGGTCCCTGATAAGGGTTCATGGATTGGCGTCAAAGCGGTGTGTTATCATCAAGGCCGTACACCAGCCGGCGTGTATTAAAGCCATTACACATCTAGCACGCAAATTGGTAGGATAAGCCACCCGTCGGCGCCGGGTTGAGCAAGAAGAGAGTTTGAATTAAGCCTATGCCAGATATTCATCCAACAGCCATTGTCGATGACAAGGCAAGGCTGGCCGACGACGTGCGGGTTGGCCCTTTCAGTGTTGTGGGACCTCAGGTAAAACTCGATGCCGGCGTTGTCATCGAGGCCCATGTGGCGATTGCCGGCGATACCCATATAGGTGCTAACACCCATATCTTTCCGTTTGCCAGCCTTGGCTATGCCCCGCAGGACCTGAAGTTCGCCGGGGAAGAAAGCCGGCTTTTTGTGGGGGCTGATTGCACGATCCGCGAGCACGTGACCCTGAACCCGGGAACGCAAGGAGGTACCCTCGAGACACGGGTCGGAGACCGCTGCCTGCTTATGGTCGGCTCCCATGTGGCCCATGATTGCCTCATTGGCAATGAAGTTATTCTTGCCAATAACGCAACCCTCGCGGGCCATGTGACAATCGACGACCGCGCCATTCTTGGGGGGCTGTCAGCGGTACATCAGTTTGTGCGTATTGGGGAGGGAGCCTTTATCGGCGGTATGAGTGGTGTTGAGAACGACGTCATCCCCTTTGGTTCGGCCCTTGGTAATCGGGCCAGTTTGGGGGGGTTGAATCTTGTTGGACTCAAACGATCAGGTGTCCCGCGCCAGGACATTCATGCCCTGCGTGCGGCCTATAAAGAACTTTTTGACGAAAGTGCACCGGTTCTGGAGCGCGCCGAGCAGATCGCCCAGGCCTACCAGGGGCAAATCTTGGTTGAAAAGATGGTAGCCTTTGTTCGCGCCGGGTCCGAGCGGGCCCTTTGTACCCCGCGACGCGCGCCCCATGCGCGTAAACGGTCTTGTGATTAAAGGTCCAGGGTGTGTCAGCAGTGGTCCCGAATAACGCTCCTGTTGCCATTGTCGCCGGTGGTGGATCGCTGCCGGCAGAGGTTGCCCACTGTGCAAGGGCTGCGGGGCGGGACGTATTTATTGTTGGGATTCGCGGCGTTGCGGAGGAGGCCTTGCGCGCCTTTCCGCATGAATTTCTTGAATTGGGGCAAGTGGGGCGACTGTTTGCGCTTTTGCGTAAACGCGCCTGTACCGAGGTCGTACTTATTGGCGCGGTCACGAGACCTGATTTGAAGGCACTTCGTTTTGATTTTGGAACTCTCACGCGCCTGCCGGATATTCTGTCCATGGCGCTTGGGGGCGATGACACGTTGCTGGTCAAGATTGCCGATTATTTTGAGAATGAGGGGATTTCGGTTATTGGGGCGCATGAGATTGCTCCAGGCCTGACCGCTCCCACAGGCGTGATTGCCGGTAGGCCGCCGGACAAGGATGCTCATCACAACATGGCGCAAGGATGGTCGGTTTTGCAGGCTGTCGGCAGCTTTGACATGGGCCAGGCGGCGGTAGTAATGGACGGGCGCGTGGTGGCTATTGAGGGCGCAGAAGGCACGGACGGGTTACTTGAGCGTTCAGCTTCGATGCGCGCGACGGGGCGCTTACCCAAAACCGGGCGGCGCGGCATTTTGATCAAAGGCGTCAAACCTGGTCAGGATTTGCGTGTCGACTTGCCTACCATTGGTGAGCATACGGTTGTTCTGGCCAATGAGGCGAAGCTAGCCGGCATTGTGCTTGAGGCGGGGCGGGTTTTGATTGCCGAGCGGGCGAAAACGCTGGCGTGCGCGCGGCGCCTTGGACTGTTCATTTATGGCATCAATGCAAGTGAAGTCGCAACATGAGTACTGGCCGTCAGCAAGACATACGGGTCGCGATTATTGTCGGCGAGGAATCCGGCGATCAGCTTGGTGCGGGGCTTATGTGCGCGCTGGACGCGTTGGTTGCGCAGGAACTCCCCAAAGCGAGGGTTCGCTATATTGGAACCAGCGGGCCGCGCATGTCGGCAAACGGACTGACAAGTCTGTTTCCTCTGTCCGATATAGCGGTCATGGGGCTGGGCCCCGTGATCAAACGATTGCCCCAGATCATGCGCCGCTTACGCGAGGCAACACAGGCCGTTATCGCGGCGCAGCCCCATTGTCTGGTAATCATTGATAGTCCTGATTTTACCCAGCGTTTGGCAAAACGGGTACATCGAGCGCTGCCAAATGTTCCAATCATCAATTATGTAGGGCCGAGCGTCTGGGCCTGGCGACCGTGGCGGGCCCGGGCGATGCGCGCTTACGTGGATCACGTCATGGCAATCTTGCCATTCGAGTCTGCCGCGTTCTCGCGCCTTAAGGGGCCGCCCTGTACATATGTCGGGCACCCTGTTATCACCCGGCACCGGGACTATACGCCGAATCCTGGTGAGCGACGTGATCTTGATGCCAAAGCCAGTGTCAAACCACGTCTTGTTGTTTTACCCGGCAGCCGCACTAGCGAAATCAGGCGGCTGCTCCCCGTTTTTGCCGAGACACTGGTTAAGCTACAATGCATGGGCGTCTTTTTCGAGGCGGTCATACCTGCCGTTGATCACCTTGCTGACGAGATTGCAGCCGCCGTTGCCCATTGGCCGGTACCGGTTGAGATCGTGCGTGGTGAAAGGGAAAAATGGGCCGTATTTCGTCACGCCCACGGGGCTCTTGCTGCGTCCGGCACGGTGACTTTGGAATTGGCCATGGCCGGAGTGCCCATGGTGGTTGCCTATAAGCTGGGTGCGCTGGAGCGCTCGTTGAAGTGGTTGGCGAGCGTTGATACGATGGTATTAACGAACCTCATTTTGGAGCAGCGAATCGTGCCGGAGTTTCTTGATCAGGATTGCACGCCCACTGCCCTGGCACAGGCTCTGGCCCCGCTTCTTGATTTAACGCCACAGCGAGATGCCCAAATCGAGGCTTTTCGGCGTTTACGAAAAGACATGCGGATCAAGGCCAAGACCCCTTCAGCCCTTGCAGCACGCATCGTTTTCGATCATATAGGGAAAGAAAACGTCTATAACGGCGTGCACGGGACTATAGCAAAATGCGTTTGATTGGAATCATGGTCATTCCCGTATTTTTCCCGCATTTTGCTATAGATTTCAGGGCGATCAGCTTTATGGGTTTCGCTATACCCATTTTGCGAGCGGTAAAGCGAAGCCTATGCTGATCTGGTTAAGCCGGATATTCACGAAAGATTAACCATGGTAACCATTATCGAAGGACAAAAGCGGAACCGCCCGGTGGGATCTTTGCCCAGGCCTCGCCATCCGGAAAAGGTTCGCAGGGCCGATGCGCCGGTCCTTCGCAAACCGCCGTGGCTGCGCGTAAAGGCAGCCGGTGGCCCCGGGTTTGCAAAAACCCAGGCGCTGGTGCGCGCCCATGGACTGGTCACCGTGTGCGAGGAGGCCGCGTGCCCCAATATCGGTGAATGTTGGACGCAAAAACATGCCACATTCATGATTATGGGGGACACGTGCACGCGCGCCTGTGCGTTTTGCAACGTGCGCACCGGAATACCAGGACCGCTTGATCCTGATGAGCCCGCCCGTGTTGGCGAAGCGGTCATGCGCCTTGGCCTTAATCATGCCGTGATTACCTCCGTTGATCGGGATGATCTTGATGATGGCGGCGCGCAGCACTTTAGCGAGGTGATTGGCCACATTCGCAAGAAGGCGCCGACGACCACGATCGAAGTGCTAACGCCGGATTTCCTGCGCAAAAGCGGTGCCGTGGCTCGCGTTGTCGAAGCGCGTCCTGATGTGTTCAATCACAATCTTGAAACCGTGCCTTCCCTTTATTTGCGTGTGCGCCCCGGAGCGCGCTATTTTCATTCCCTGCGCCTGTTGCAAAAGGTCAAGGAGCGCGATCGCGCATTATTTACCAAATCGGGCATCATGCTCGGGCTCGGCGAGAGCCGGGATGAAGTGATGCAGGTCATGGATGATTTGCGCTCGGCAGATGTGGACTTTATTACTCTTGGCCAGTATTTGCAGCCGACGCGAAAACACCATCCTGTGGCCGAGTTTATCACCCCCCAAGCGTTTAAGGCCTATGAGAGGATCGCCTACGCGAAGGGATTTCTTATGGTCGCGTCCAGCCCATTAACACGCTCGTCCCACCATGCAGGAGAAGACTTTGCGCGTTTGCGTCAGGTGCGCATGAAAAATGCTGAGGGCGCAAGGCACGAGCGGCGCGCATGAGCGCATTCACCACGTCCACATTTGTTACGCACACGCCCGCGGCCATGTTCGACCTTGTTGCCGATGTGGAGCAATATCCTGAATTCGTGCCCCAGTGCAGTTCCCTGACGGTGCGGTCCCGGCGGGAAGACGAGGCCGGTGAGGCGCAGATGCTTGTTACCGATATGGTTGTCGCCTATAAAGCTCTACGAGAAACAATCACCTGCAAGGTGCGGCTTGAGCGATCGAAACTGACCATTCGCTCAACCCAGATTTCGGGCCCCTTTAAAGCTCTGGACAATCGCTGGGTGTTTCGTAGCGCCACCGGTAACGACGGTACAGACGGTTGCGAGATTGACTTTTTTCTTGATTATGAACTCAAAAACCGATTGTTGGGAGTTTTCATCAGGTCGTTTTTTGATCGCTTTTTCTACCGTTACGAACAGGCTTTTGTTGCCCGCGCTGATGCGCTTTCTCAACAAAGAACGCCCTTACAGCGTGTCATGTTTTAATAGACGTTTCCAGCCCATGCGGAGCTTGATCGGTGATGATCCTCTCATAGGCCTTTGCGCGCTCAAGATCATCCGGGGTGTTGATATTAAAGAAGGGATCTATGGCGATATTTCCGGTTTCATCCTGTTTTTTGCCTGTGACGATATCGCCAAAGCAGGCAAAGTCATGGGGATGGCGCCGAACCCACTCCATGACCTTGCGTGTGCCCTTGGTGCGAACCGCATGATCAAGATCATCGGCAAGCGTGCTCGGCCACAGGCCGATTACCGGATGAATCCGGTCTCGGCTTTTGGCAAGAATGATTGAGGCCCTGGTCCGCGCCTGACGGCGCAAGAGATGTTCAGACAAGTCACAGGGAATAAAGGGTGTGTCCACCGCCACGGTGACCACATGAGACCCCGGGTGCAGGCTGCGCGCCCAAAGTAACCCTGCCAGTATCCCGGCGAGGGGGCCTGGGAAGTCTTCGATGATATCCGCAAGTACGGCCAGGCCGGTCCGCGTCCAGCGTTCCCCGGGGCTGTTGCTATTGATCGCGATGGTGTCAACCTGAGGCGCCAGGCGGGCAATCACATGGGCGACAAGTGGACGCGCACCAAGGACTATGTCGGCCTTGTCAATCCCCCCCAGACGGCGCCCTCGCCCTCCGGCAAGAATAACCCCAAAAATGGTTTGTGAATCGGCAACCCTTGGCATGTGTAAAAGCTATTTCCCTCATAATAACAAGAGGTTTTGCGTTTGCCTCTCGGCCCAGCCGGAAAACCCCTTGGTATTACTCCGCTGGTTGCTTGATCAGGGTGAGGGCCTTATCGGGCTCCGCATTGGGGGTTGTTTCTTGAGCCTGTTCGCGAACATGAACCAACTCTGGCAGCGAAGTAAAAACGACATCGTCGTTTGCATCCGCGTCAACTTGCGTGCCATCCTGCGGCTTTGCACTGACTTTCCCGATCATGCACGTAATCGGTTGCCATAGATGTTCGTACCCCCAGGCACGCACGCGCGGCATGGCGGTTTTTGGGGCGGCCAGCATGGTGGGTACGATTATCAGGGTCAAAACGGTGGAAAATGCCAGACCCGATATAATCGCCGTCGATAATTGCACCCACCAGATCGACGTGATTGAGCCGACTTGGGTGATGCGGTTAAAAAAATCGAAGTTGATCTGGGTTGCCATGGGAACAAGACCGGCGATGGTCGTGATCGTCGTCAATAAAACGGGGCGAACCCTTTGGGTTGCGGTTTTCAGCACCGCACTTTCAATATCAAGCCCCTGACGGCGAAACCGGTTATAGGTGTCAATGAGAACAATGGCATTATTGACCACGATCCCCGCGAGCGCCATGATGCCGGTGCCGGTCATGATGATGGAGAACTTCTGTCCCGTGATGACCATCCCGAGCAAGGCGCCAAAGACCGCCAGAATAACCGTCGATAGGGTCAAAATGGTTTGGTAGAAACTATTGAACTGAGTCACAAGAATAATGAACATCAAGAACAAGGACACCATTGCAGCACGTCCGAGAAATGCTTGTGATTCCTTTTCTTCCTCGTCGGAGCCACGAAACCGGAAAAACACATTACTGGGCCATTTCTGCCCATCAAGCCACGCCTGGATATCCTTGATTTTGTCCTTGGGGTCTTCTCCGGGCATCACATCAGCCTTGATTGTAATGGCGTAAAGTCCGTCCTTGCGGGTAATGGACGAGACTTTTGGCTGAGCGGTACGGGTGATAAAATTGCTCGCCGGCACGACGCCCTTTTCGGTCGGGATGCGAATTTGGTTCAGCCTGTCAAGCGTTCGCTGGCCGACAGGCAAACGCAGGCGGATTTCTTCCTCATCCTCAGAGTCCTCCGGTCGATAGTGATCAATGAGAATTCCTGTGGTGACCAACTGTAAAAAGGGACCTACCATGGCAATGGACGCGCCAAAACGGCTGGCTTTCTGGCGATCGATATCAATGCGCCATTCAATACCCGGCAGGGGCCTGGTATCTTCTACATCGCGCAACCCGCTTATTGTGGTATCGATTCCCTTGCGCGTTCGCGTTGTTGCCTTAAGCACAGTGTCGTAATTGATGGAGGAAATCTGGAGCTGAACTTTCTTGCCCGTTGGGGGCCCGCCTTCGATTTTGCGCACCTCGACTTTAATCCCAGCGTATTTTGCCGTGCGCGCGCGAATTTCGTCGAAGATCAGATTCGCTTTGCGCCTGATCGCATAGTCTTCAAACTCTATCTGAAATTCACCGATGGCATCATTCGGCTTGTCCTGAACCCCCCCAATCACCGAATTGGCTACCCGCCCCGATGTCATAAGCAAATTCTTGATGCCCTTGACCTGCAAAAGCTCGCCTTCAACGTCTTGCATAAGGCTAAGCTTCTCCCGCGCCGCCAGATTGCCACGCGCGGAGACAAAGGCAACCGCAACGTCCGGCTCCTCCTCAACAAAAAACTCGCCCCCACTATTGTTCTGCGCATAGATGTAAAGAATCGCCACGGCCCCGGCGATGACAAACAGTAGCACAACAATGGGTGTTTTAATGATGCGAGACAAAAGCCGCACATACACGCCGGCCAGCCCACGAACATCCCGTTTGTCGAACGCCTCGGCGTCCGCCAGTCGCTTGGCCAGACGCTGTTCCTCTGGCCGCGCCCTCTTGCGCGCCAGCAAACCTCCGGTTACCGGCAGAAAAATCAAAGCCGTCATCAGGGATGCGGACAGCACAATGATAACCATGAAGGGCAGGTAACTCATGAACTCGCCAGGGACGCCCGGCCAGAACAACATGGGTAAAAACGCCGCCAAAGTCGTCGCCGTCGACGTGACAATCGGCCAGAACATCAGCCTTGCGGCGCGAATGTAAGCCTCACGACGGGCCAGGCCCTCGGCGATCTTGCGATCGGCGTATTCAACGATGACAATCGCCCCATCGACAAGCATACCCACGGTAAGAACCAAACCAAACAGCACCATCATATTGACGGTGGTGCCCATCAGGCCAAGAATCAAAAAGCCTGTCATGAGAGAGGTGGGGATGGCAACACCGACAAAAAGACCCGAGCGTAGCCCCAAAGAGGCAACCACAAGGATCATGACAAGGGAGATTGCTGTCAGGATAGCGGACTGCAAGGAGCCAAGCACTTCGCCGATAAAGGTCGACTGGTCGAGCATAAAATCAATATGAATGGAGCTTGGCCAATCCTTGCTGATGTCTTCAACAAGGGAACGGACGGCGGCGTTGTTTTCAATAATGTTTTCGCCAATGCGCTTGATAACTTCAATGGCAAATGCCGGACGGCCATTGATGCGGGTAAAGGTCTCAGCGTCCTTGAATGTGCGCCGGATTTCCGTTAGCTCACCAACGGTCACGATCCCATCGCCGCTCGCGCGAATGGGCAGACTGGCAACATCTCGCCAACTGGCAATCAATCCGGGAACCTTGACGTTAAAACGTCCCTGGTCATTGTCGAGAGATCCGGCAGGAATGAGCTTGTTATTTTGCTGCAGGGCATTGACAATCTCGCCCTGAGTGATGCCATAGGCCTCCAACTTGGTGTTATCGATTATGACTTCAAGGACTTCCTCGCGGGTGCCCTTTAGATTGGCCTCAAGCACCATCGGCAGAGCCTCAATCTGGTCCGCCAGGTCTTTGGCATGACGATAGAGGGTGCGTTCGGGCACCTCACCCGACAGGGCCACGACAATTGTTGGAACCAGGCTGAAATTGGTTTCCGCAATGGTTGCCTCTTCTGCATCGGCGGGAAACTGCGCCTGGGCCTGATCCAGTTTGTCACGAATGTCCGCAAGGGTCGCGTCCTGATCCACGCCGACATTAAACTCAAGAACAACCGCTGCGTAACCCTCTCCAGCGGTTGCGGTGATTTCTTTTAGCCCTTCAAGACCACTGAGCTTGGTCTCCATGGGTTTGACCAACAGGCGCACCGAATCCTCGGGGGAAATCCCCGCTTGCATCACGGATATAATATAGACCGGCACGTCAATGTCAGGATTGGCCTCCTTGGGCACGTTAATATATGAGAGCACTCCGGTGGCGACAATAACGATCATCATGGTGATGACCAGACGTGGTCGCCTCAGTATAGCCTCTAGCGCATTCATCGGGGGGCTGACTCCTGGGAACTGACAGGAACTGTCAGGACCGGTTGTGCATCCACCACATAATGCTGACCAACAACAATGACTTCCGCGTCCTCAGGAAGCCCCGACACCCATACGCCATCGCGGGCATCACTGAGAATCGTCAAGGGGACGAACATAGCCTTGCCCTGCGCGACAACCCGTGCACCAACCCGCCCGTCATCAGCCAGTACCAGCGCGGATTGAGGCAGCAGGTGGCTGGATTTGGGAGCAAGCGTAACGATGGCACGGGCTGTAATACCGTCGGCGATAACCCGCGCGTCATTTGGGATTGTGGCTTCCACACGAAACGTTCTGGTGCTCTCCTCCGCGGAGGGTGAAACATAGGTGATCTTGCCCATCACGGCCTTGCCGCCGATCGGTATGACGGAAGCGGTCATACCGGTTTTTACAACGTTCAGGTCCCGCTCGGCGACCTGGCCGACGAACAGCATCGGATCCAGGCTCACAATCGTTGCACAAAGCGCGCCGATCGCCAGGCGATCGCCCTGCTCGGCCACGGGATCGATGATCGTGCCGGAAATGGGCGCTCGGACGAGAATTCGGGACAACTCGAGCTCGGCCTGTTCAAGGGCCGCCTTGGCGCCGTCCGTGGCGGCACGGCTTGCACGCACCTGGGTTGCGGTCATGTACCCCTTTTTCTGCAACCCGAGCGCCACATCAAGATCCCGTTGCGCCTTTTCCAGGGCGGTTTTTGCTTGTGTCACGGACGCCGCCCGGGCACCTTCATCCAACGCGCACAGGACATCGTTTCGCTCGACCCGCTGGCCTTTTTTAAATGCGCGACGCACCAGCACGCCTGCTGTTTCGGCGCGCACGCCAACCCGGGACAAAGCCTGTGTGCGCCCGCGGATGGTGAGCGTCTGTTGGCGTTCTTGCGCCTTGACATGTTGGGTACGTACGCGAAAGCGCGTGTCCTCAGAAGCGTCTGATGGCTTTGCCGCCTCTGGACTTTCCCTGGTATCTGACGCCTGCGCTGGTCCGTTACCGATGCCACTGATGACGACCTCTCCCGAAAACATCCATATGCCCAGCCCCACGGTAATGCACAGCGCAATAAAATGTGATGATTTGATGCCCACTGCTGTTCTCTGTCCGGTAAAATTGGGTCAGCCCTGAAAACTACTCTGCAGCCTGTCGGGTTGCAATACGCGACCCTGCGATTTCTTCAATGCGGCTACGCTCGCGAAGAACAAAGTCCCGCGACGCCGTGTAACAGCATATGCCGTAGTCGGCCGTCCACTGACTTGTCAACGATGCACAGTTTTCGCGCAAAGTCTGTAGGGTTTTGATCCCCTGCTCAATGGCCACGAGGCGCTCGTTCAGACGTTGCGTCACAAGTTCAGGAGGCATCATCTCCGCGCAGAGCATCAAAAACAGAAATTCCGAGCGAAATATGTCCGGCCCAGGTTGTTCGGCAAGCGCATCGTCAAAGGCCTTGCGGCCGGCGGCCGTGATGGAATAGACCTTGCGTGCCGGTTTTCCGCTCTGGGTTTCGTATCGATAGGTAACCAATTCTTCACTATGCAGCTTTGCCAGTGCGGGATAAATCGCCCCAAAACTTGCATCAACGAAATAGCTATATTCTCCTTCCGTTGACAATTTGCGAATCTTGTAGCCTGTGGCATCCCCAAAGCTGAGAATTCCCAGGCACAGGGTTCGAATGTTCATCGCTTCATCTCCACACACGTGTCGTGACAATGGCGCTTGCAAACAGCGGGGCTTCGCTATTAAAAAACATGACACGCTCTAGCGGGCTGAGCAGGTGGTCAATAGGCGTTTCCAGCTATCAGCCGACATACAATATACCAATCCATTATATAGTCAAGTTTTATATGCTGACTCGATATATTAATTATAATTATTTATCCGCGCGGGGAACTAAACGGCGCATGCGCCCGGGCATGGCCCCAATGGAGCCGCCAGTGCTCCTCCGGGTCAAGGCGTCCCTCACCATAGGCCCGCACCAGATAAAGCGCTAAAAATACAGCGATAAGGGCAAATACGATTCCTCCCACCGCCTGACCAACAAGCACCCCGGGCGCCCCACCCCAGGCGGCGCCAATCCACACGAATGGCACAATGCCGATAGTGTTGCGGGCCCAATTGACCAGGGTGGACCAGGTAGCACGATTGAGATTGTTAAATGCCGCATTCGCGACAAAAAGCGCACCGTTAAAGAAAAACATCGGCGCAACGATGGCGCAAAAAGCGAATATGACGGCACGGCCTTCGTCCTTGACGTTGAATTGGACGGCAAAAAACTCCCACGCTAGAACTAAAATCACCCATACGACCAGAGTATAGGCGGCAGCAAAGAGTAACGATTTCAGAATCGTCTCGTTGACCCGGGCATAGTTTCGTGCGCCAAAGTTTTGACCGATGATCGGACCAACAGCACCAGAGAGTGCAAAAACCAACGAGAATGCCAGCGGAATAAGGCGGCCAACCACCGAATAACCTGCAACGGCACCATCGCCAAAATCCGCAACAGCGCGTGTGACAATAAAATTGCCCACCGGCGTGGCGATATTGGTCAAAACAGCGGGAATAGCGATCGCCAGAATAGGGCGCAAATCTCCAATAAATGCCGTAAGCCGCAGCGGCGCAAAGCCGCCGTAATGCTTAATAATCGGCATGACCGTAAAATAGGCCATAGCCAAGCGCGCACAAGCTGACGCATAGGCCGCCCCGTCCAGGCCCAAATCAAGGCCAAAAATGAGAATAGGATCAAGCACACCGTTGACAGCGCCAGCAATGAGCGTGGCATTCATCGGCCGCCTTGCGTCTCCATGGGCCCGCAATAGACCCGAACAACTCATGGCTGTCACCATGATTGCCATGGTAGGCACGATGATGCGCAGATAACGTATGGCGAAGGCTTTGGTCTGGCCTTTTGCTCCCAACAAATCCAAGAGCTCTGGGGTGTAGATCCACACGACCAGTGAGCCCATGACCCCGACGATAACCCCAAGCGCAAGGACACTCGTTGCCATGCGTCGGGCCTCAATCGTGTCGCCGCGCCCGATCCTTTGTGCTGCAAGGGAGCCCATGGCGATCATCAGGCCGATAGAAATTGATGTGGTGAAAAACAGGATCGTGCCGCCGTAGCCCACGGCGGCAGCCATGGAGGACTCGCCGAGGTAGGAAATAAAGTAAAGATCGGCAAAGTCGACAATAAAGATCGACATCAGGCCCAGGCTGGCACTTGCCGACATGACGATCACGTGGCGCAACGGGTCACCTTGAAGAAATTTGGCCTGCTCGCTCATTGTACAATCGGGTGTTGCTGCTGTTGCTGTTGCATCTTGCCTTGTGTTCCTGTACGTGAAAAGCTTGCTAGATGTAATCTTTCAACAAGTTGTTCTCAAAGTGGCCGGTCTGAAGTCAGGGTTATTGCGGCCTTTGCCGCCAGCAAGGCCATATCGGGCCATTCATCTGATCATTGCTTTTTTTCGATTTATCCCGCGCTGTCAAGGGTTTAAAAACCGCTGAAAGCGGCGCGAAGCGCCCTTGACAGCGCGGGAGAAATCGAACATCTCTCATGATCAGACGAATGGCCACCTGCACCCGATGAACTTACCAGGGATAACCTGTTGAAATTACACAGCTAGAGCGTGTCATGTCTTAATAGAACCATTCTGACGGAGCGGGGAAAAGCGCAAGAACAAGTCTCTTAATCCATACCCGGGGTCAAATTATGGTGCCACAGGATCAAGCGATAACACGATTGCGCTCCCCGCGTCTGGTTTTGCGCCCGGTCGATGATGGTGACGTGCCGGATATGGTCCGTTTGTTAAACAATTGGAATATTGCACGCATGCTGGGGAGCGTTCCGCATCCTTATGGGGAAGATGACGCACAGGCTTTTCTTGAGCGCGTCGCCAGCGCAGCGGAAACTGTTGTATTTGCGATTACCAGAACCCATGACGATTTGTTCATGGGCTTAACGGGACTCCATCCGTGTGGTGAGAAACGCCAAAAAGAGCTCGGGTTCTGGCTGGGTCAGCCTTATTGGCAACGGGGCTATATGAGCGAGGCTCTGCCGCCAGTGATTGCGTTCGGGTTCGAAATGCTGGTGCTGCCTTTAATAGTCTCGTCGAGCCGTGATGACAATCATGCGTCCCAGCGCCTGCACGAGAAATGCGGCTTTCGCCAAACAGGTGTCGGAACCATCGACTCCGTTGCCGCAGGCACGATCCCGGTTATTTATTTTGCGCTCACCCGCGAGGATTGGGCATCGCGCGTTAACACTTGAGCCTTTCTGACAGCACGCGGCAGGTAAACGCAAAAGTGTGCCCCTGAAAGGCCCCCGATGGCCTGATCTTCGTCGGCATCATGGTTCAACAGCACCAAATCACCTCCCATTCGGCGCATAATATCGCGGCTGATGGCAAGACCCAGCCCCGCGCCGGGAGCCGCGCCATCGGGATGCCGCCAGGTCGTCGAATAGTGGGAGAAAATCCGCTCGCGGGCATCCAACCGCACGCCCTCGCCATTGTCGGCGACAATCACCCGGTACATACCGCCATTTCCATGGCTGGAAACCGCAATGCGCGGTTGCGGATGACTATTATGGCGCACGGCATTGGAAAGCAAATTGATAAACACTTGCGTTAGGCGATCCTCATCAGCCATTACGTCAATTCTGCAAGCCCGCACACCTGATTTTATCCTCGCACCCGCCCCAAGAGCCAACGCCTGACAGGTGTCAAGCGCCTTGTCCAATGCCGCTTCCGGGTTTATCACCTGCATGGAGACGTTCACATCCCCCTGCTCCAGTTGTTTCATATCCAGAATATCATCAAGCAGGCGGGTCAAGCGCTGGCTCTCGTCGTTGATAATACTGAGAAAGCGTCGCCGCTCATTGGCGTCGAGGTCGTTGGTGTCAAGAAGGATTTCCGAAAACGAGCGAATGGCCGTCATGGGGGTGCGCAGTTCGTGGCTGATCTGGCTGAAGAAATTGTCTTTCTGCGCATCCAGTTCCTTGAGCCGGTCGTTGGCCTGGCGTAAACGGGCGGCGGCATCTTCCAGTTCAACGGATTTTTTTTCCAGTTCCTGGGAGTATGAGACCAGCCGCGCTGTCTCATCGGCGATGGTCATGAGTTCATCCAAACTGACTCTTTCTTTTTGGGTGATCTGAGAGATCATGGCGCGCGCAGAAGCCGCGCCGACACCTGCGGAAAGGCGCCGCTCAAGCTGATCGATAAAGGCGTCTGTGGGTTCCGGCGAGGCATCCGAGCGCCCCTGCGCCCGTGCGGCCTGACGAAACAGGCGATGCGCCTCCTCCTGGCTTAGCACCCGTTGCGCCAGGATATAAAGGTCCTCGCTCGTGGCATCGCGTTGCAAGACCAGGTGCTGCCCTTCTGCTCTGGTCTTGAAAACATCGATGAATAACGTGCCTTGCAGGCGCTCAATGGGGCGCAGATCACGGCTCAATGAGCCAAACACAAAGCAAATCGTGTTCGCGATCAGGCTCCAGAACAGCGCGTGGATGAGCGTATCGTCTCCTTTCCAACCCAACAGGGCCTGGGGTTTAAACGCTTCGATACCCCAGGGGCCATGGGCGATCATTTCCGCGGACATCATAACATCCGCCCCCAGACTGGGGATAAAAAGCGTATAAAACCATAAACAGAACCCCATAATGAGCCCGAGCAGGGCACCGCGCCCGTTGGCGTGAGGCCAGTAAAGGCCCCCGATTATGGCAGGGATAAACTGGGCGACCCCAACAAAAGCAATAAGCCCCATGGAAGCCAGGGCATCAGGCGCCGCGCTGAGACGAAAGTAAAGAAAGCCAAATCCCAGGATGAAGACGATACTAATGCGCCGGCTCATCAGCAGGAGGCGGCGCATATCACCGGTTTCGCGCTCATGCGCCCCCTCGGTTCCCAGCCACAAGGGAACCACCACCTGGTTTGAGACCATCGTTGACAAAGCTATGCAGGAGATCACGATCATGGATGTGGCGGAGGAAAAGCCACCGAGAAAGGCAAAAAGAGCCAGCCAGTCCTGTCCAGCCCACATGGGCAGCGTGAGAACAAACATATCGGACTCAACGCTGCTGATGGATCCCCCGCTTGTGGCAAGAATATCCATTCCGGCGATCGCGATCGGCAGTACAAACAGGCTCAACAGTAACAAATAGGCAGGAAACAGCCACGAGGCCATCGCCAGATGTCGTTCGTTGGTGTTTTCAACGACACACACCTGGAATTGACGTGGCAGGCAAATTATCGCCGTGGCAGAGAGAAACGTCAGGGCGACCCAGCGCGCGCCAAACGCATCCGGCGCGTGCAGCATGGCGGCCCCGTCGCTGGCAAATAATGCCCTGGGACCCTCAAAGAGGCCAAAAACGACAAAAAGGCCCACCGCAACCAGAGCTGCAAGTTTGACGATCGCCTCAAATGCGATCGCCGCGACAACCCCGTGGTGGCGCTCATTGGCATCAATGTTGCGCACACCAAAGATAATGGTAAAAACGGCCATGCCACAGGCAACGAGCAGTCCGGCACGAAAATCGGTGGGCCCGCGAGCAGTCCCGGCAATGACCTGATAACTTGCCGTGACCGCCTTAAGCTGCAATGCAATATAAGGGGTTGTCGCAACACCGGCGATCAGGGTCGCCACAACCCCGAGCAGTGTACTTTTGCCATAGCGTGAGGAGATGAGATCGGCAATGGAGGTGATGCGGTGCGCGCGGCCGATATGCACGAGCTTGCGCAACAGCCACCACCAACCAACAAACACCAGCGTTGGACCGAGATAAATGGTGACATATTCCAAACCATTGCGCGCCGCCGAGCCCACGGCTCCGTAAAAAGTCCAGGACGTGCAATAAACGGAGATCGACAGGGTATAGACCAGCGGCGAATGCAGCCAGCCGGCTTTGCCTGCACGCGCCTTGCGGTCTCCCCAATAAGCCACCATAAACAAAAGTGCCGCATAGGCCAGTGACGCGGCAACAACAAGATTGGCCGACAGGTTCATGGATCGTGCCCGTTATCTGTGGAGAACCGGGTCTTGTCCTGGCGCGGCTCCTCAGGGGACAGCTTGTGCGAGAGAACGAGAGCAACACCGACCAAGGCGGCCCAAACGGAGAAAACATAAATCACCGCGCCGGGAACCGTGACCGTATCCGCGGGGCCATTGAATAGCGTAATGATGGGTGGAGCGAGCGCCAATCCTCCGGCAATCGGTGCCGTCAGGGCGAGATCACGTATGCGTCGACTCGGGCGAGTCATGGGTTCGCCAGACGTTGCGCTGCAGCGACAATATCCTTGTTCGAAAACGGCTTGGTTACATAAAGATCAGCGCCGATCAGCTCAGCGGTGTGGCGGTCCTGGGCCTGGCCCTTGGCTGACAGAATAATGATCGGCAGGTTCTTGTGACGGTCCTGGGAGCGAACATGCTTTAATACCTCAAGCCCGTTTATTTTGGGCAGCATAATGTCCAGGATCATCACATCAAAGGAGCATGCGTCCAGCCTTCGCAAGGCGGTCTCGCCATCAAGAACCGCTTCTACCGTAAACCCGCCACGTTCCAGAATGAACGACAACGACTCAACGATGCTCGGATCGTCTTCCGCAATGAGCGCTCGGCCGTTTACCATGTCTCCCACACCACCATACCATTGACAGCCTCCAATGATCTCCAGCCGATCGGCTCCGCGCGCTCACCTGGTACCGCACCCTGGCGATGCCATACGGGGACGCGAGGCGATCGCGGCGTTCATAGAGACTTCTCATCTGACCAAGGGTACACCTGCGCACGACGGTTCACAAGGGTTCAGTTTCCCCGATCACAAGGAGGGCGGGCGTTGCGCCCTTGACAGCGCGGGAGAAATCGAACACCTCTCATGATCAGACGAATGGCCACCTGCACCCGATAGATTTACCAGAGACAACCTCTTGGCGTTACACAGTTAGGGCTCATGATCAGATAAATGGCTGGATCCGCCTTTGCAGGAGAATGCACCGATAAAGCATAAGAAAAAGTCTCTTATCCGAAACCGGGGTTATTGTTGCAAATTAAACGTCCGAAACTCTGGTCTTGACTCTGTCGCTTTTTAAGCCCAACTCAAGTCCGATATATCGTTAAGTTTACCAAGCGAACACGCGGGGAAAAATGGGAAAGAAAATCAAAAAGGTCGTTCTTGCTTATTCTGGCGGACTGGACACGTCGATCATCCTGAAATGGCTGAAAACAACTTACAATTGTGAAGTGGTGACATTCACAGCAGATCTGGGGCAGGAGGAAGAACTTGAACCTGCGCGGAAAAAGGCGGAAATGCTGGGCATTAAAGAAATATACATGGAGGATTTGCGCGAGGAGTTCGTCCGCGACTATGTGTTCCCCATGTTTCGCGCCAACACGGTCTATGAGGGGCTTTATCTTCTCGGGACCGCGATCGCACGGCCCCTGATCGCCAAGCGCCAGATTGAGATCGCTCATGAAACCGGCGCCGATGCGGTCTGTCATGGCGCTACAGGAAAAGGCAATGATCAGGTTAGATTTGAGCTTGGCTATTATGCAATGGATCCCAACATGCACGTGATCGCGCCGTGGCGTGAATGGGATCTGACATCACGTAGCAAGCTGATTGCTTTTGCCGATGCGCATCAAATCCCCATCGCCAAGGACAAGCGGGGAGATGCCCCCTTTTCGGTCGATGCAAACCTGCTGCATACATCCTCTGAGGGCAAACTTCTCGAAGACCCGTCAACCGTGTGCCCGGAATATGTTTATCAACGCACCGAGGCACCGGAGGCCGCTCCTGATGCGCCGGAATTCATTGAGATTGCTTTTGAAAAAGGCGACCCCGTGGCCATCAATGGCGAGGCCATGACACCCGCGACATTGTTGGCGACTCTCAATACCTTTGGGCGCAGGCACGGAATTGGCCGATTGGACCTGGTTGAGAACCGGTTTGTCGGTATGAAATCGCGGGGTATTTACGAAACCCCGGGCGGCACTTTGCTGCTCTATGCCCATAGAGGCATGGAGTCGATCACCTTGGATGGGGGCGCGGCACACCTCAAAGACGAAATTATGCCAAAATACGCAAAAATCGTGTATAATGGATTTTGGTTTTCGCCGGAGCGGGAAATGTTACAAGCCCTGATCGACAAGTCACAGGAGTTCGTGACCGGAACGGTGCAGCTTAAATTGTACAAGGGGAGCGTTCATGTTGTTGCACGGCAAAGTCCTTACTCTTTATATTCTGAGGACTTGGTGACGTTTGATGAGGGTATGACGGGATATGATCATGTTGACGCGCAAGGTTTCATTAAATTGCACGCGTTGCGCCTGCGCCTGCTGGCCACACGCAAGGCGGCACACAATTGATGTTTGCGTGCCCCATGTTGCGACACTAACAGGATTAGGATTAGGATCAGGATTAGGACCTGAAGGGCCAGAATTTTGGGGCCTGGCTTTGCAAAGGCCCGAATGACAACATACCGATGACCCGATTTTGTCCGATATTGAGGAAATGGACCGCTCTGTGGGGCCTGGCTTTGGCCGTCTCGGGATGCTCGGGGGTTGCGGGCATTTCGCCGGATCTGTCAACCCACGTTAAGCCTGCCAGTGTGGTCGCGCCGGTTAATGACGTTCCCGTTTTTGTTGACGACGAGGCCATCGGGCAGCGAGAGCATCCAAAAATCCTTGCAGCCCACGGGGGCATTTACCGAAACAGGAAGGTGGAGGCCATGTTGGCCCGTATGGTCGGGCGACTGGTTAAAGTCTCGGACGCTCCTCGACTGCGCTTTCGCGTGACGATTTTGAATTCGCCGTCGGTCAACGCTTTTGCCTTGCCGGGGGGGTATCTTTATATTACCCGAGGCCTTCTTGCCTTGGCCGGCGATCTTTCTGAGGTGGCCGCGGTGGTGTCCCATGAGATGGCCCATGTGCTCTCCCGGCACGCCATTGCCCGGGCCCAGGTGGTCCGTAACGCCAAGGCGACAGGACAGGCAATAGTGGAGACCATCAACGATCCGCAGGCGGTTCGTTCAGCGCTGGCGATGAACACACTGAGCGTTGTGTCGTTTTCCCGTCGGCAGGAGCTTGAAGCGGATCGCATTGGCATTGCTCTGGCGGCCCGCGCCGGCTTTGACACCCTCGGCTCGCCACGATTTCTGTCTTCGCTGGCGCGGTACTCGACTTTACAGGCGGGGAACTTTGCGCGCTTTCAAACACAACGTGACCTCATGGCAACGCATCCCTCAACGCCGCAACGGGTTCAGCGCGCCGAGGCAATTGCGCGCGCAACCCGCGCAGCGCGGCATGGGCAACGGTTTCAGGAGGAATATCTGAAGAGTCTGGACGGGCTGACTTACGGATACAATTCCAACGAGGGGTTCGTGCGGGGAAACCGGTTTTACCACACCAAGCTCAGATTGACCTTTAGTGTTCCGCGGTCGTTTTCCCTGCACAATTCGCCAAAGGCGGTTGTCGCCGTGCCCCCCGATGGAGGGGCGATACGCCTTGATAATCCACCGCCTTTTGCGCTGAAGATGGGTTTGGCCCCGTATTTGCGTTCCGGTTGGGTCAAAGGGTTGTTGCCAGGTAGTGTGCGCAATTTGCGCATCAATGGCCACCTGTCGGCAGCGACTGCCGAGGCGAGAGATGACAATTGGCAGTATTTCATCGCTGTAATAAACAAGGCTGGAACGGTCTATAGGATGATTTACGCGGCCCCGGCCAGCGCCACAAACGCGCGTGCGCGTTTTAAACGGATCATCAATAGCTTTCGTGAACTGAGCGCGACAGAAATAAATACACTCAAGCCCTTGAGCTTAAAGATTGTCCGCGTTGGCACCGATGATACGGCGCATGGTCTTGCTAAGCGTATGCGTGGGTTTTCATCCGACAAACTAAAGCACTTTCTGATACTCAACGGCCTGGTGGACGCCGACCAGGTACGCCCAGGCATGCTGGTAAAAATTGCCCGCTAGATCAGCATGGGGTTAGCTGCACCCATTTTGCCCGGGGTATAAGCGAAACGCATAAAGCTGATCGCCCTCTAAATTTATAGCAAAATGCGAGAAAAATACGGCAATGCCCATGCATCCAATTAAATGCATTTTGCGATAGAGCGTGTTATGTCTTAATAGAACCCATTCTGTTTCTCGATTGGCGAGGCGAACACGCCAGCACATTCAAGGTGCTTAAAGCGCTGGCGCAAGCATTTGAAACGTTTAAGCTGCCATAAGCCGCCGGCGATGTAGGCAGGTGAGCAAGGGCGTCGCAGCAGGCTCGGGTTCTTTGGCGCAAGCCCTTGCCTTCCGCGCCGAATACAAACGCCACGGGCTCGGAATTTGCGCCCCCGCCAGTCAATAGCCGGGCCAGCGGTTGATCGGCCCCGCCATCAAGTCCAATGACAAAAAATCCCTCTTTCTGAACGGTTTCAATGGCGCGCGCCAAGTTGGTCACGCGCACGTAGGCGATCCTGTCGAGAGCCCCACTGGCGGATTTGGCCAGGACCCCGCTTTCCGGCGGGCTGTGTCGGGTTGTGGTGATGACCGCATCACAGGCAAACGCCGTTGCCGTGCGCAGTATTGCTCCCACATTGTGGGGATCGGTCACTTGATCAAGCAGAACGAGGCGTGTCTTACCTTGCATGCGACTAAGGGATGTCTGCTTCAGAGCCAGCACCTGAAGCGCCAGGCCTTGATGAACCGCATCTACAGGCAAATCCCGGGCAACATGTGAAGGGGGTACGATTTCCTTCGTAATCGCTTCCAAAAAGCCTGGATCAACTTCACTTTGCGCCAGGCGCCGAGCGGCATTGGGTGTTATTTTCAAGGTGATCTTCTTGCGCCTTGGGTTCATGATGGCCGCACGCACGGGGTGAAACCCGTATATCCAGAATGGCTTTTGCACCTGATTTTTGTGAGCGTACATAGGGATAATACCAAAGGCCCTTGACAATGGCTCATGCATTAGCGTCAGTTAAGTGTGTTATCAAGGCCCCACCCCAGCCGACGTGTCTATAAAGCCCATACCGCTGGTATTAATCAGACGTTCGCAGTTATACGCCAGCGCCTTATTATTGAGACTGTCTTTGACCAACGCAAATTGCGGATGGGTCTTGTTCATACAAGACACAGATCGCCGACCAATGCCATGGTTCACATGCTTTCCTGCCTGACCGCCTATCAGCTTAAAACTCGCAAACCAAAAATGAACCTAAATCCTTAAACAGAACTGGGGTCCGTTAATCAAGAGGCCCATATAATTGAACCAACCTTAACCCGGACGTGCGATCATGCCTCAAAGACTCAACACAACTGACAAGGCCCTGCTTGCGCTTCTTTCTGTTGATGCGCGGTTGTCGGTTTCCGCCCTGGCCCGCAAGCTCGGCAAGTCCCGTTCGACCGTTCAAGATCGTCTGCGTCGCCTGGAGGAGAGCGGTGTCATTGCTGGCTATGGCCTGCGCCTGGGAGCGGAGGCGGGACTTGACGTGGTTCGTGCTATTATTATGTTGCATGTAGTGCCGCGAGCGCTTGCCAGTGTTGTGAGCATCTTAAAGCGTCGCCCGGACATAACGGTCTTGCATGCGGTTAGCGGTAAAATTGATCTCGTTGCCGAAGTTGCCTGCGCCAGCCCTGAAGCCATCGATAAAACGCTGGATTTTATTGGAAAACTCGATGGTGTTGAAAGTACCGAATCGGCCATAATTCTCTCAACGAAGTTTGATAGACGCCTGTAGCGAGTCTGGGGAGCGGGCAGGTGATGCCCGTTAATAGAAAGGCACGAGATAAGGCATTAGACATGAATCACCGATCACCGATGCAGCGCTCACCCGAAATACAATATCCGACCGGGCTCAGGCGAACATGGCACATTTTGATTCTGCAATTGTTTCTTGTGGCTGTTGCTGCGTTTTTTATGATACGGATGAGCGACGCGAGCGCAGAAACAGTTCGCCAGGTGCCGCAAAGCCGCGACACGTTGCAGATGTCCTTTGCACCTGTCGTTAAGGCGGCAGCGCCCGGGGTTGTCAATGTTCACGCCAAGCGTTTGTCGCGCCGTTCCCCGTCGCCATTTTTCGATGATCCGTTTTTCCGCCATTTCTTTGGTGATGACCGTCGTTCCCGTCCCGGGCCCAGCGCCCGTTCGCTGGGCTCCGGTGTGATCGTGCGCGCTGATGGCCTCGTGGTTACAAACCACCACGTGATCGCTGATGCAGAGGAAATCCGAGTGGTGCTCGCCGACAAGCGCGAGTACCCTGCCGATATTGTTTTACGCGACGAACGCACGGACCTTGCGGTTTTGAAAATTAACAGTGACGATGAGGCTTTTGCGTTTGTGCATCTTGCGGCGGACTCGGAGGCCCTGGAGGTGGGGGATCTGGTGCTGGCGATTGGCAATCCTTTTGGTGTTGGACAGACGGTGACCAGTGGTATTGTATCCGCCCTTGCGCGCACCCAGGTCGGCGTGTCCGACTACCAGTTTTTCATCCAGACAGATGCCGCCATCAATCCGGGCAACTCCGGTGGCGCCTTGATTGACATGAACGGCCACCTGGTGGGGATTAATACGGCGATCTTTACCCGCTCCGGAGGCTCCAACGGGATAGGGTTTGCCATACCGGTCAATATGGTGCGCAGGGTGATTGACGCTGCCGCCGCGGGAACATCGGTCAAGAGGGCCTGGCTCGGGGCGCAGTTGCAAGGGGTGAGCGCTGACATGCTGGCGGTGTTGGCTTTGGAGCGACCGATGGGGGCAATTGTCACCCATGTTTTTGATCAGAGTCCGGCGGCCCGAGCGGGATTGCGCATCGGTGATGTTATCCTCGCTCTTGATGGCAAGCCAATAGAAAACCCTGACAGCTTTTCCTACCGCTTTGCAACCAAGGCCCTTGGGGGCAAGTCTAAAATCGATATCCTGCGGGGCAACCGGCGGCAGACCCTTGATGTTGCCCTTGAGCCTCCTGCGGAGACCGTTCCCAGGCAGGAGATGGTTCTGTCTGGTCCCTCGCCCTTTTCCGGTGCAACGGTGGCCAATCTTTCTCCCGCGGTGAGCGAGGAGCTGTCGCTGGCTAATGACGAGCGCGGGGTCGCCGTTGTCCAGGTCAAGCGCGGCTCGCCTGCCGCGCGTATTGGTTTGCGCAAAGGGGATATCGTGCGTATCATTAATGGAGTGAATATCCGCAAAACGGCCGATTTGCGAGATTTGATTCGTGAGCGGCGCACGTTTTGGCGATTTTCCGTTGAGCGAGGTGGTCGCCTGATATCGACGATCATCAACGGGTGAACCGACCACGGCAAAGGGGTCTTTCATGGGCAATCTGTTTGAGGCTGCGGGCCTTTCTGCTCAGGCGCCGCGGCCTCTCGCCGACCGGTTGCGCCCTACGCACTTGTCTGGGGTTGTCGGACAGGCGCATTTGACAGGGCCCGATGGGGCGCTGATGCGCATGCTGAAAAGTGGGAGCCTCGGCTCGCTGGTGTTCTGGGGCCCGCCGGGAACGGGAAAAACCACCGTGGCGCGGCTGCTGGCGGATGAGACGGACATGCATTTCCAGCAAATCTCCGCCATTTTTTCCGGCGTTGCAGAACTGAAAAAGCTCTTTGGCCAGGCCCGGGCCCGACGCCAAACCGGCACCGGCACCCTGTTGTTTGTCGACGAGATCCATCGCTTTAATCGCACCCAACAGGACAGTTTTCTGCCTGTCATGGAAGACGGTACGGTCACATTGGTGGGGGCGACAACGCAAAACCCATCATTTGAGTTGAATGCGGCCTTGCTGTCGCGGGCCCAGGTGTTGGTCTTCAAGGCGCTTGATCGCCAGGCGCTGCTGCGGTTGCTGGAGGCGGCCGAGGCGCATCTGGGGGGAAAACTTGCCATCGACGAGGGGGCGCGGGAGGCGCTTGTGTCCATGGCTGACGGCGACGGGCGGGCCCTGCTTATGCTGGCTGAGGACGTGTGGCGGGGGGCGCGCGCCGACGCGAATGTGGTTCTTGATGCCAGGGCCTTAACAGAGCTTGTTCAGCGCCGCGCACCGATTTATGACAAATCGCAGGACGGTCACTACAATCTGATATCGGCGCTGCATAAGTCCGTGCGCGGCTCCGATGTGGACGCAGCGCTTTATTATCTGGCCCGTATGCTGGATGCCGGTGAGGACCCCATGTATCTGGCCCGGCGCCTTATTCGCATGGCCATTGAGGATATTGGCCTTGCTGATGATAGGGCTCTTGTTCAGGCCAATGCGGCTAGGCAAGCCTACCACATGCTCGGCTCTCCCGAGGGAGAACTGGCCCTGGCTCAGGCGACTATTTATCTGGCCGCAGCCCCCAAATCCAATGCCGCCTACGTGGCCTATAAGGCCGCGCGCCGTGCGGCCAAGGATCACGGCTCGCTGATGCCCCCCAAACATATCCTGAACGCCCCCACTACGCTGATGCGCGAGGAGCGCTATGGCGCAGGTTACGTCTATGACCACGATACCGAGGAGGCGTTTTCCGGTCAAGATTACTTTCCATCCGAAATCGGCCGTCAGACATTTTATGTACCGACAGGGCGCGGTTTTGAGCAGGAGTTGAAAAGACGCCTTGACTATTGGGCGGCTCTGCGCGCCAAACGATCGGAAACCGAAATCGATAAATAGGCTTCGGGATGGGCGATCTGTTGTGGACTTTGATAGGATACGCTAGAGCGTGTCAGGTCTTAATAGAATCATTCTGACGGAGCGATTTTGTGACAAGATGGGCCTTAGGTCTCGCAGGATATAGTGAGGCTATTTGCAAGAGACTTAAGGTCCATATTGGCGCAAAAGCGCCCGTCCCTTCGGGTTTCCGATTGGCGCAACGCCCACGCCTAAGCCGCTCTTGGGAGATGGATCGCCATCGCCCTTCGATCGCCTTGAACGTGGGAATCGCCTCGCCAATCGAGAAACAGAATTGCTTCTATTAAGACATGACACGCTCTAGAACCAAGGGGGTTGGCCCGTGAACCATTTATGGCTTGTTGCTCTTGGAGGGGCGATTGGGGCCAGCTTGCGCCATCTGGCCGGCATGGCGGCGCTGCGCTATCTGGGCCCTGGGTTTCCCTGGGGCACGTTGGGTGTCAATATTGTTGGCAGTCTGGCCATGGGGGCGCTGATTGCCGGCCTCGTTCGCGCCACCGGGGTTGGCCAGGAGCTTCGCCTGTTTTTAGCGACCGGTGTTCTCGGTGGCTTCACCACGTTTTCGGCCTTTTCGCTTGATGTTGTCACCCTTTACCAGCGCGGCGCCCTCGCGGCGGCGGTTGCCTATGGGGCGTCATCGGTTTTTCTGTCGATTGCGGCCCTGTTTATGGGGCTATGGGTTGGACGCGGATTGTTCTCATGAGCGGTGTTGTCAAGAAGCGGGTGCAGCAGGATGACGATGGCTTGCGCCTGGATCGCTGGTTCAAAAATACCTATCCGGCTTTGCCTTTTGGCCGGTTGCAAAAACTGTTGCGCACCGGCCAGGTGCGTGTGGACGGCAAGCGTGCCAAGGCCGGTTTGCGGATTGCTGCGGGGCAGGAAATTCGTGTCCCTCCCTTACGCGATGATGACCGGATAGCGCAGCGTATATTTACACGCGCTCCCACCCGCCCAAAACAACAAGCCCAGGATGACGCGTTTTTGCGCACAATCCTGCTGCATGAAGATGAAGACCTTTTTGTCTTTAACAAACCCGCAGGGCTGGCGGTTCAGGGAGGCTCGGGCATAAAGCGCCATATGGATGGACTGCTTGAGGCGTGGCGAGGGCCTGACGAGCAACGCCCGCGCCTGGTGCATCGCATTGACAAGCAGACCTCAGGGGTTTTGGTTGTCGCGCGGCGGCGCTCTGTGGCCGCGTCCCTGGCCCGGTCCTTCAGGTCACGCGCGGCAAAAAAGACCTATTGGGCGCTGGTCGCAGGGTCTCCCAAACCCGCCATCGGCAAAATCTCCACCTATCTGGCCAAACGCGGCGAGGTGATGAATGAAACCATGCAGGTGGTAAGCCATGGCGATCCGGGGGCTGCTCACGCGGTTACCCATTATCAAGTCATTGAGCGCGCGGGTTCAACACTGAGTTGGCTGGAACTGATGCCCCTTACCGGGCGCACCCATCAACTTCGCGTTCACACGGCGTATTCAGGGTATCCGATTGTGGGCGATGACAAGTACTTTTGTCTTGAGAATTGGCGCCTGCCGGGAGGGATACAAAATCGGCTGCATTTACACGCGCGCCGACTGGTTCTTGCGCATCCAGGGGGAGGCAGCCTGGACGTGACAGCGCCACTGCCGCCGCATATGCAACAATCGTGGAACCTGCTGGGGTTTGAAAGCGAGGCGGGGTAATGGCGCGAGAGACACTATGGGAAAGTTTGCGGGCAAGTGTCAGTGCTGCCAGGCGTGGCGTGGGCGAGGTGGTGGATACTTTGCTGGCGCCGTTGGGTTTTGATTCCGGTGCGCGCCGTCAGGTGGCTTTTACCACCGGTCTGATCGCTCTTGCGGCAAAGATGGCCCGTGCGGACGGGGTCGTAACCGTCGACGAGGTGCAGGCATTTGATCAAATCATGGATATACCCGAGGCGGAGCGAACCAATGTTGAGCGTCTTTTTGAACTGGCGCAGGCCGACGTTGCGGGATTTGACCATTACGCCCGTCGCCTTGCGGGATTGCTTGCCGATGAAAGCCATGGCGGCGAGTCATTGTTTGATGTGCTTGATGCGCTGTTTCATGTTGCCAAGGCGGACGGTGTCGTGCATGAGCGCGAGGTGGCCTATTTGGCGCAAGTGGCCGAGATATTCGGCATTACGCAGGACCGGTTCGCGCAGATTCTAAGCATGCATACGGTGCCTCAGGAGGGCGATCCTTATGTCACTTTGGGTCTTGAGCGCTCGGCTAGCGACGCACAATTGCGCGAGCGGTATCGGACCCTCGTTCGCCAGGGACATCCCGACACCATGCAGGCGCGCGGCGTGCCGACGGCATGTTTGAAATTGGCCAATGAGCGCCTGGCCATGGTCAACCGCGCCTACGACCTGATCCGGCGAGAGCGCCAGGCCCAAAGTTAAAAACGTCTGTTTACGACTTGGTCAACCCAGCGCGGTTCCCCACGGTATCGGGCGAATCAGTTGTAATGCATGTCATCATCGATTGAAGGGTTTTTTTAAGGTTAATCGCCTATGATCTGATGTTTAGATCAGCTTGGCGTTTCGCTGTCCCCATTTTGCCAGGGGTATAAGCGAAACGCATTTTGCTATAGTGTTGTAACAGATTGGGCGGCGGGCAGCCTTGCGCTGATACGCAACAAGCCTCAAGCCCAACTGCAGTTTGAGCCTGTTTCCAGAGTCAGACGCGACACACTTTTGCCACGTTTTTTCGATGAGTTGGCCCCGCACGATTGGTGGGTAATTCAAGCGCTTTGGCCAGGTTTTGCGGGGATAAAGGATTGATCAGAATTTGCGTAAACGCATGTGTGTTCGCAACCAAATTTTCCGGGCGGGGTTGACCGGACGGCGGGTCCTTGACAATTTTAGCGTGTCACAAGGTCTCAGTCAGCTTAGAAAATACAGTGAGCAAGTGGGGAGAAAAGGGAATGCGGGTATCGGATGTCGCAAAAATTCTGTGGCCTGGTGTTGCTGTTTTTCCTCTAATATTACCCATTTCCGCTCAGGCTGAGGACGATGCAAAGGCACCCATTGTCCAGGCCGATACCTTGACCGTGTTGGGACAAAAGAGCGCCGATAGCGCCGTAGAGCGGCTCCGAGCCGCCTTACAGGCGGTCCCTGCGACTATTAACGACAAAGACGAAGGCCAGCAAGCACTAACCGAGCCCGCGCTCAGCGATGGCCGGCTGTCGAGCACCATGGCCATTCCGGACACTATTCTTAGACACCCTCCTGCCAAGCCTCAGGCATTGACGGGAAAAATGGCGCGGGCAACCGCAAGCGCTAAACCCATTGTTACGGGATCGATTGTTCGCAGCGCTGACATGGCGGGCATGGCTATCGGTAATGCCATTATGCAGCGCCTCAAGTCACCCTCGCACGAAGTCGCCGCGCTTGCCCCGGCGCAGAGAAGGCGCTTTGTCTTTACCCGGGTCAAGCCCGTAGGCGCAGGGTTTCTTGGACTCAACAGCGTAGGGGGCGTTTCATCAACAATGATGGGATTGCCCCGCTTCGAGCTGACACCCAATGGAGCGATACCCCCGAGGATGAAGCCAGAAAAGAGCCGGAATGTGTTCAGTAGCAGGCGGCGTGCCTATCTGCCTGTGGTGCGCCGCTACGCCAGGGCTTATGGGGTTCCCTTACGTCTGGCTGATTCAGTTGTGCACATAGAAAGCTCTTACAATCCTCGTGCCCGTGGTCGTGCGGGTGAGATTGGCCTTATGCAACTCATGCCGCAAACCGCACGGTTGATCGGTTATCGTGGGTCCTTGCGGGATCTGTTTGATCCGCGAACCAACATCAAATACGGCATGAAATATTTGGCTAAGGCCTATCAACTGGCCAAGGGCAGTATTTGTGGCACTGCCATGCGCTACAACGGCGGCTTGGCAAGAACCAAGTCGAATAGCAACACACGGCGTTATTGCAGGCGCATCAAAAAACACTTGGGTCGCGCAAATTAACGATTGTCCCGGGCCGGTTTTACCAAGGGTCCTTGCCAAGGGCTTTTGCTTTTTGGGCTTATGAGCGTATAATTGCGCTGTATCGGCTGTGCCTGGGGGTGGTTTTTTTGGCTTTGCCTTAGGCTTCCAGCACGCATCAGTTGGTTGGGTGATCGCTGCGTTTTCCCAAAGCGGGAAAGGGCAGAGGAAAGTCCGGGCTCCAGGGAAACGCGATGCCGGGTAATGCCCGGCGAGGGTGACCTCAGGGACAGTGCCACAGAGAGCAGACCGCCTGGCCCCGTCGCCAGGTAAGGGTGAAAGGGTGCGGTAAGAGCGCACCGCGCGCCTGGCAACAGGAGCGGCATGGTAAACCCCATCGGGAGCAAGACCAAATAGGGATGACCAGAACCTTGTGTTCGCAGGCTGTTTCTCCCTTGTCATCCGGGTCGGTCGCATGCGGTGTTCGGTAACGGGCATCCCAGATGAATGATCACCGGACCTGATTTTGCGCGTGATCGCTCGGGTCCACAGAACCCGGCTTACAGACCGACTGGTGCGTGTTGGGAGCCTGCGGCGCGTTTGCGCCCAGGCAGCGAAGTCTGAATTCAGGCGAGAGATTCTCCGCGCCGAGGTGGATTGTCGTTTTCGGCTATAGTGCAGTTTTATGCTACGATTAATACATAAAGCTAATCACGTATCGTGCTGACAAGACAACAGTTTTGAACTGGGGACGCAGGGAGCAAACGCAAAGCTCCCTGGTATAGGCGGCAAACGCGCGGACGCTTTGTGGGAACAATAATATGAGCTGGATAAAAAACAAGACCGCCTTTGTAACCGCCGCAGCGCAAGGGATAGGGCGTGCCACGGCGCTCGCTTTTGCCGCCGCCGGCGCGCGCGTGATCGCCACCGATATCAACGAGGAGAAGCTTTGCGAACTGTCCGGCATTTCAGGCATTGCCACGCAAAGGCTTGATGTCCTCGACGACGAAGCGGTCAGGCAGGTGATCGCAGGTGCCAGGCCCATTGATCTGCTTTTCAACGGCGCCGGATTTGTTCATTCCGGTAGTATTCTCGACATGACCAACGAGGAGTTTGACTTTGCCGTTGATCTGAATGTCCGCTCCATGGTCCGAACAATCCGGGCGGTTCTACCTGACATGCTGGAGCGCGGGGGTGGTGTGATCCTCAACATGTCCTCTGTGGCCAGTTCCATCAAGGGGGTTCCCAACCGCCTTGTTTATGGCACCACCAAGGCTGCGGTGATTGGCTTGACCAAGGCGGTTGCCGCGGACTATATCGGCCAGGGCATCCGCTGCAATGCCATTTGCCCCGGCACCGTCGAAAGCCCATCTTTGCACGAGCGTATGCGCGCCCAGGGGGACTTTGAGGCGGCGCGCAAGGCCTTCATTGCCCGCCAACCCATCGGGCGCATCGGCGAGCCTGAAGAGATCGCCGATCTGGCTGTCTATCTTGCCAATGCAACCTACACAACCGGCCAGGCCTATGCCATCGACGGCGGCTGGTCTCTCTAATACCAAGGGTCCTTGCCAATGACTCATGGATTTGCGTCAAAGAGGTGTGTTGTCAAGGCAGTACACCAGTCGGCGCGTACATAAAGCCAATACCGCTGGTATAACTGTGTAATTTCAACAGGCTGTCCCTGGTAAATTCATCGGGTGTAGGTGGCCATTCGTCTGATCATGAGAGATGTTCGATTTATCCAACGCTGTCAAGGGCGCTTCGCGCCGCTTTCAGCGGTTTTTAAACCCTTGACAGCGCTGGATAAATCGAAAAAAAGCAATGATCAGATGAATGACCTGATATGGCCTTGTTGGCGGCAATGGCCGCCATAATCCTGACTTCAGGCCGGCCACCACGAGAACAACTTATTGAAAGATTACATCTAACGCATGTCGCGATCAAAAAGCGCCACCTCGGCGCGCTTGAAAACAAAAACAAGCACCGCGCCACATAAAAACCCGCCGATATGCGCTAGATAGGCAATATCGTCGCTAGCACTGGTTGCAATGCTAATGACCTGCAATACGAACCAGCCGCCAAGCATAAGGGCGGCAGGGATGCGCAAGGGGATAGTGTTCCAGACCAGGCCCCACATCAGGACCCGAGGGTGCAGGACGAGATAAGCGCCGATCAACCCGGCCACAGCCCCCGAGGCGCCAATGAGGGGAGCTTGCGAGGCAGGTTGGAAGACCTCATGAGCCAACCCCGCACCAGCGGCACATAAAAGATAGAAAGTCAAATAGCGCCCATGCCCCATGGCGTCTTCGATGTTATCGCCAAGCACCCATAAAAACAGCATGTTGCTCCCCAGGTGCAAAATCCCACCATGTAAAAAAGCATAAGTGATATAGGTGAAGTCCTCCGGCACGCTGGTGTAGCCGGCGGGCAGTTCGGCGATATCATTAACGACGGCGGGGATCAATCCCAGGGAAGCCACAACATAATCGTCGGTGCCGAGCACAAGGCCGCTTTGAAACACCAGCCAAACAAGCATATTGATGGTGATTAAACCCCAGTTTACATAGGGGGCATCGACATGTTCAAGAGGATTGTCATCGTGCAGGGGAACGAACACGCCTTATACTCCAGCAGCCGGCCCGTCGCGCTAACGGTTTTCTCCAGGTTGCCACAACACGTCTCTCTCGCCTTGTTGATTGGCATGCCGGGCCGCGACAAACAGCAAATCGGAGAGCCTGTTCAGATAGGAGATCACGTGCGGGCTGACCCGATCGGCCTCCTCGGGTTGATCGGCAAGGGCGACAACCCGGCGTTCGGCGCGTCGGCACTGGGTGCGCGCAACATGAAGATGCGCAGCCGCCGGCGTGCCCCCGGGCAGGACAAACGAACGCAGCGAGGCCAGATGGGCGTTTAACCGATCGATTTCTGTCTCCAGACGGGCAACCTGGGTGGCACTTACCCGCAGAGCATCACCCCCCTCCGACTTGCCCTTATAAAGGGTACACAGATCGGCGCCTAAATCAAACAGGTCGTTTTGCACGCGCCCCAATATGGCATCAAGCTCCGTGTCCTCGACGTAGAGCCGGGCCACCCCGAGGGCCGCATTGACTTCGTCCACCGTGCCATAGGCGGCGATGCGCGGATCATACTTCTTGCGCCGCTCACCCGTACCAAGGGCGGTGGTACCGTCATCTCCCGCCTTGGTGTAAATTTTGTTTAAAACAACCATTAATTGTTTTTGCCTCTCCTTGGCCCCGAGTCACCCATAGATCGGATAAGCGTTGATAGGCAATGGCCAAACGTGGGTGTTGACGATCAGAACCGGTATCCAAGCAGCATACCTGCGTGGGTGAGGCCGTCGTTGTCATCATAAAGACTGGCGTTAGAGGCATGATCGATAAATGCGATCACGTTCATATGGGACGACAGCCGCAGCCCCAGGGCCGCGCTTTCATGAAACAAAACCCGGGAGCCCAGTGCAGGACGCCCCGGATGGGTGCGGCGCAGCTTGCCGTTGTGCACGGCAGCGCCGAGCGCCCCTTCCACGAAAACGCGGTCCGTCACGTTAAAGGTCCAGGTCAACCCCCCATATACCTGGCTGGTGGTATCTCCTCCAAGCCCGACCATGGCACCCAGGTGCGGCCGGGGGGAGAAAAAAATGCGCGCAAGCGGATGGGAAAAATCCGCGGAAAACGGTCGGAACAACACCTCAGCACGAACAAAAGCGCCGTCTTCACGCTTATGCGCGCTTCCATCAACAAAGGCGTCGATCCCCAGCCGCAGCTCATCAATAAGGCTCTGGCCAGCGGGGTCAGAACCGGCGGCTATTGCGTGCATTGACCCATAAAGGAGCGTTCCCGTCAATACCACAGCCCCGACAATACCTTGAAATATACACTTAATGGCCACCAGTGCTCTAAACCCGATCTTCTTCTTACCACCAATATGTGATCGGCTTGACTTGGCTTACTATGGCAAAATGCGTTGAATTGGAATCATGGGCGTTTCCGCATTTTTCATGCATTTTGCTATAGATTTAGAGGGCGCTCACCATGTCTTACCAGGCTTATTTAGCGGTGGCGAGATAAAGCACAGTCAACGCGACAATAATCGCCACCAACTGAAACAGAACCCGGGCCCGCATCAAATTTTGCGACCGATTATGGCTCCCAATACGCAGCATATTGAACAGACCAAGCAGCAGGACTGCGGCAACGGCCATAAGAGCGATCGGCAGTGCGTAAGCAAATAGCGTGTCCATAAGGCCAGCATAACGGTAAATAAAGGGTGAATGATGGTAAAGTGATTATACCAAGGGTCCTTAACAATGACTCATGGATTAGCGTCAAAGAGGTATATTATCAAGGCAGTACACCAGTCGGCGTGTCTATAAAGCCAATACCGCTGGTATTAGCAGGTATTCTCCTGCGTGTCTGATAGCCGATCCGGCTGTTGCGTGGGTGCAGCCGGAGGGCTTGCGTGAATAGCCAAGGCATGAATGCGAGTCTCCAGCAGTTCCGCCAACACCTGGTTAACCATGCGATGACGCTGCAGGCGGCTTCTCCCCAAAAAAAGATCTGAGGTAATGTGGATGCGAAAGTGTGTCTCGCCTTCAGGACGCGCGCCGGCGTGACCGGCGTGCAAATGCGACTCGTCTTCCACGTGAACCGTGCACGGCGCAAAGGCTGCACATAACGTGGATTCGATGTGCGCTTTTACCCCGTCAGCCATGGACTTTTTTCCCTTATTCGCGTATGATGTCCCACTTCGAACAGCACCATCAGATGCAACACCCCCGTCGGTTTGGCAAAGTATCCTTACCGGTTCGGACCCATGAGATCAACCACTGCGTAGTGATGCCAGCGATTACTTATGAAGCCGACGTCTCATATTTTTGACAGTATCCGCGTCAAGCCTGAGAAGGATCGACAAACAAAACGCACCCAGGACCCTCAGTGCCAGTGGGAGGGTTGCACCCGCGCGGGAACCCATAAGGCTCCGTTGGGGCGGGCCCGCGAGGGGACCTATTTGTTGTTCTGCGTCAATCACGTGCGTGAATACAACAAGAGCTACAACTATTTCTCCGGCATGTCAGACGCGGATATTGCAGCGTTCCAAAAGGATGCCATGACCGGACACCGCCCCACATGGCGTATGAACTCGGACGACGCAACCTCAGGTGCGAGTGCGCAGGCCGCAGACGCGGCACGGGGTCGTATTGATGACCCTTACGGCTTTGCCCGCGCGCGCCCCAGGTCAGGGGTTCATGCAGATGCCAGGATTGGCCGCAAGGTCTTGAAGCTCGAAAAGAAGTCCCTGTCCACACTCAATCTCGATACGGACGCGACGGCGCACGATATCAAGACCCGCTATAAGGAGCTGGTCAAGCGCCTGCATCCCGACGCCAACGGCGGAGATCGCGGCACCGAGGCGCGCCTGCGAGAGATTATCAAGGCGTATAATCATCTAAAATCCGCCGGCTTTTGCTGATCCTGACGCGCTCTAGCGGGGGTAAGGACGTGTCCTGGCGTCTTCAACCGAAGTGTTTTCAATATCTAAATTGGGAAAACTATGATGGAACTGCTTCCCGTACTTGTCGGTGTCTTGCTTGCTCAGGCCTCTCCGGGCCCGAACATGATGGCGGTTGCCGCCAATGCTCTGGGTTCTGGGCGTCGGGCTGGAATTGCAACGGCTGCGGGCATTGCCAACGGCGTGTTTGTCTGGGCTGTATTGTTTTCGTTAGGCATTGGCGCCTTGCTGCGCACGTTTCCACAAACAATGATCGCCATGAAGTTGGTCGGTGGAGGCTATCTTCTTTATCTGGGAGTGCGGGCGCTTTATGGCGTATGGTCAGGGGGCAAAGAGGCCTCGCATGGGGTTGCGCCAAAGGTGCAGCTTATCGGGGCCTTCATCAATGGCTTTCTGGTGGTTATGACGAACCCGAAAGCGGCTCTCATGTGGGTTGCGATTGTCATGTATCTTGCCTCCACGTCTCATACGGCGGGACAGCTTCTAATCGTTGGACTGTGTGCCTCACTTTCGGCCATGGCGATCTATGGCACCTATGCGGTCGTTTTCTCCACAGGACTTGCAATGCGCGCCCATCGACGGTTTTTCGGCGTGATTGAGTCACTATTTGGGTGTATCTTTGGCGCTGCGGGCGCGAAGTTGGTTGTTGATGGAGTCAGGGAGGCCCACCCTTAGGGTCTTACGAGCCTCTCTCCAGGGCTCCAGGCCAGCGCAAGCGTGCCGTGACAATTGGGACACTGAGATCAGAAATGGACACTGAATGGACGCGGCTGCCAGTAATTTTACCAATTTGCCGGATATGACAATCTCCGTGCCGCAGGTTTTTGGCATCGACAGTGATATGGACGTGCCGGCCTATTCGCAAACCCATGAGCACGTGCCCGACCTTGACCCGGACTACCTGTTTGACCGTGAGACCACGTTGGCCATTCTCGCCGGCTTTGCAAAAAACCGACGGGTGATGATCCAGGGCTACCATGGGACCGGCAAGTCAACCCATATAGAACAGGTGGCGGCGCGGTTGAACTGGCCATGTGTGCGCATCAATCTGGATAGCCACGTCAGCCGCATCGATCTGATCGGCAAGGACGCGATTGTGCTCAAAGACGGTAAGCAAGTGACCGAGTTTCGTGACGGGGTGCTGCCCTGGGCCATTCAGTCGAACACGGCGCTCGTCTTTGATGAGTATGATGCCGGGCGCCCCGACGTTATGTTTGTTATCCAGCGTGTGCTTGAGGTGCAAGGGCGGCTTACACTGCTTGATCAAAACCGTGTCATCCATCCGCATCCGGCCTTTCGCCTGTTCTCCACGACCAACACCATTGGCCTTGGGGATACATCCGGTCTTTATCATGGGACGCAACAAATCAACCAGGGACAAATGGATCGCTGGTCGATCGTGACGACGCTGAACTACCTGCCGCATGACAATGAAGTGGACATTGTCCTTGCCAAGGCGCTCAGCTATCGCGACGAGGCCGGACGCAAAACCGTTGACCGTATGGTGCGCGTTGCCGATCTGACCCGTAGCGCGTTCATGAACGGCGATCTGTCGACCGTGATGAGCCCGCGAACCGTAATCACCTGGGCCGAGAACACCGAAATATTCGGCGATATTGGCTTTGCCTTTCGTTTGACATTTCTCAACAAATGCGACGAGTTGGAGCGCCCGGTAGTCGCCGAATTGTTTCAGCGCTGTTTTGATGAGGAACTGCCCGAATCCGCCGCCAATGTCGTCCTGCAATAGAACCGGCAGGGCACCGGCTTCTTTTGGACCGTCTTTATGACCAAGAGCCATAAACACGCGCCGAACGAGCCTTTAAAGCGGGCTATCTCCGCAACGACCCGGGCAATCGCCGCGGACCGGGATCTGGAGGTGACGTTTTCAACAGGACGCGCCGATCTCATCGGCAATCAGGCCATCGTTCCCGAGGTGCCGCGCAAAGTGCGTGCCAGGGATATCGCCGTTACCCGTGGTCATGCGGATGCGCTTGCGCTTCGGCGTGGCTGTCATGATCGCGCGACCCATCGCCGCTTCATGCCCGCCGGCGAGAACGCCAGGGCGCTATTTGAGTTGCTTGAGCAAACCCGCATTGAGGCGATAGGGGGCCAGCGCATGGATGGCGTGGCCGCTAACCTGGCCGCGCGTCTTGACAATAAATATTCCGCACAAGAGTACGCCCATATCGAGTCGCGCGATAACGCGCCGCTTGAGGAGGCCGTGGCGCTCATGCTGCGCGAGCGCCTGACCGGACTTAAGCCGCCGCGCAAGGCGCGTAAGATCGTGAGTTTGTGGCAAAGCTGGATTGACGCAAAGGCGGCCGATTGTCTCGATGATCTGACCGCTTGTGTTGATGACCAGCATGCCTTTGCGCGCGAAATCCACGCGCTCATAACTGCTTTCGATATGAGTGACCAGCTGGCCGACGACCAGCTTGAAGACGACTCCGCGCAGGAAACAGGGGCCTCTGACAGCGCCGCCGATGCCCTGGATCACGAGGCGAGCGACGAAGCCGAAGGCACCGCCTCAAGTGAGGCCGAAGACAGGGACGGGGACGAGGGTGAAATTGAGGCGAGCGAACTAACAGGAGACGCCAAGGTTGAATTGGACGAGGCCCTGGACACGGATCAGGGAAGCCAGCCGTGGCAGCCAGGCTCTTTGTTGTCCAATGCCCCCATACCAGGGTACCGGGTCTATACGGACCAGTTTGATGAGGTCATCCAGGCCCAGGACCTGTGCCCCGCGGAGGAATTGGAGCGCCTGCGCGATTTTCTTGATAAACATCTTGAGAATCTGCACGGCATTGTCGCGCGCTTGGCCAATCGCTTGCAACGGCGCTTGATGGCCCAGCAGAACCGCAGCTGGAACTTCGATCTGGACGAAGGGTTGCTGGATACCGCCCGTTTGACCCGGGTGGTGACCGATCCCATGCAGCCGCTGTCGTTCAAGATGGAAAGCGAAACACAGTTTCGCGACACCGTTGTATCCTTGCTTCTGGACAATTCTGGCTCCATGCGCGGGCGCCCGATAACGGTTGCAGCAGTATGCGCCGATATCCTGGCGCGCACCCTTGAGCGTTGTGGTGTCAAGGTCGAGATTCTCGGGTTTACCACCCGCGCCTGGAAAGGAGGGCAGGCGCGCGAGGCTTGGCTACAGGCGAAAAAACCCCCGAACCCGGGGCGCATCAATGATCTGCGCCACATCATCTATAAGTCTGCCGACAGTCCCTGGCGCGCTGCACGGCGCAATCTGGGCCTGATGATGCGCGAGGGACTGCTGAAAGAAAATATCGATGGCGAAGCCCTGGCCTGGGCCCATAGCCGCCTGCTCGCCCGCCCGGAGCAGCGGCGCATACTTATGATGATTTCAGATGGCGCGCCGGTGGATGATTCCACCCTTTCCGTTAACCCGGGCAATTATCTTGAGCAACACCTGCGCAAGATCATTGAGGCCATTGAGACCCGTTCGCCGGTGGAGCTTTTGGCCATCGGTATTGGCCATGATGTCACCCGCTATTACACCCGCGCGGTGACCATTGTTGATGTGGAGGAATTGGCCGGCGCCATGACCGATAATCTTGCGGCTTTGTTTGAGGAAGATAGCGCGTCTCACCCGGCGCGCGGCCCGAGGGGCTGAGTTCAAATCGTTGGGTTACGACGCCAGCCCGGTCGCGCCAGATCAAGAACAATGCGATAAACCCCCAGCGCCACAACAGCCACAATAAGTTTCACCGCCAAATCCCCCAACCCCCAGGAAACCCAGCGCGGTGCCGAAACGGGAACAATACCCAAAATCCAGCGCATCTCAACGGCAAACCCGTCGCCGGCACCGAGGTGGGCGAAACTTTCCGCAAAGGCTAGAGAAAAGAAAAGGGTCGTATCAACAACCGACGCCAGCAGTGAGGAAATAAGAGGAGCTCGCCACCAGATACCATCGCGCAATTTGTCGAAAATGAAAATATCCAGAAACTGCGCCGTGAAAAAAGCCGTCCCTGACGCGATTGCAATGCGCGGATTGAACAGCAAGGCAGACAGGAATAGCGCAAGGATAAAGCCGACCATGACAATATAGCGAGCCGTTTGCGCACCATAAAGACGATTGGCCACATCGGTCACAACAAACGCAAACGGATAGGTAAAGGCCCCCCAGGTGAGCAGATCAGCAAGAGAAACGCGGCCAATATGCGCATGAACAGGAAAGGCGACAAGATAGTTCGAGGCCGCCACCACGGCCCCCATTGTCACGGCAAGCAGGATAAGGTGTTTGTACACGCTCTATAGCAAAATGGGTACAACAAAACGTATGCTGATCTCGTGGAAAGGCTCAGCCGGTCTGGGCGAGGCGGCTTTTCAGGCGCTTCTTAAGGCCAAGGGCTTTTTGCGACAACTCACCATCGCGGGCTTTCAGCAAAAATCCGTCAAGGCCGCCGCGGTGCTCCACGCTGCGCAGGGCGCGCGCACTGACGCGCAAGCGCACTTTTTCGCCCAAGGCATCGCTAAACAGCGTGACCTTACACAGATTGGGCAAAAACCGGCGGCGGTTTCTGTTGTTGGCATGGGACACATTGTTGCCGCTCATCACCGCTTTTCCGGTTAATTCACACCGACGGGCCATAATGTTTTCCTTATATCCATCGACTTTATCGCTCTAGCAACGTCGCACTCTGGCGATGTCACACATACCATAGACGCGCCGCAAACGCCATAAGCGCAATTCACGACCAACCATAAGATGCGCCTGCAACCGCCGATCAGGCGCGTACCCTCAAAGGCACCGATACAGTGTCGGGGGTTATATGCCCCCTTGGGTACACCCGTCAAGGACAAATGGCCGCGCTTTGTCCTGCCGTCATCCTGCTGTGATCCTGCCGTGCGGTTTTGGGTGTTCATATGCTGTTCAGTTGCAGGATGGTAGGTGGGTAGCCGCCTCGCCAATCGAGAAACAGAATGGCTTCTATTAAGACCTGACACGCTCTAGTGCATGGATGTACGGACCATCGCGAAACCCATGCGGATCTAATACCAAGGGTCCTTAACAAGGGCTCATGGCTTAGCGTCAAGCAAGTATGTTATCAAGGCCGTACACCAGTCGGCGTGTCTATAAAGCCAATACCGCTGGTATAATACCAAGGGTCCTTAACAATGACTCATGGCTTAGCGTCAAAGAGGTATGTTATCAAGGCAGTACACCAGTCGGCGTGTATATAAAGCCAATACCGCTGGTATAGTCGCAAACGTGCGGGGCCTTACTCCTGTCTCAATCATGCTCATAACATGGGGTCATCTTAAGACTGTGATCGCGTTTTCGGGTACGGGCGGGCTGTCCATGAATTTAATTTAACGGTGCGGACCATGACACACGAACACACCGATATTTCATCTCCGGCGGAGCGTATGGGCGCGCGGCCCGTTAGGGTTTGTGGCGCTTTGGCGCTTGTTACGTTTCTGGTGTTTTCTGTTTTCACCCAGGCAAGCTCGGCCGGCAGCACAAACTTTGTGGTTCAGTACGGGGTTTCCCTATCCGGCCTTCCCATTGGCAAGGCCGGTGTTTCGATGGTCATCAACGATAACGACTATCGCATTTCCGGCGCAGCGCGGCCACGCGGTCTGGCCGGGTTCGTCTCAAAGGTTGAGGGTGAGGCCGCGGCAACGGGGGAGATTTCCAAAAACGCGCTTTTCCCCACATCCTTTACCTATAACCAGAAGGGCAAGCGCCGCCGCAATGTGAATGTGTCCATGTCCTCAGGACGCATCGTTGCTGTCAAGATCAGCCCCAAAAAGCCGCCATCCTCGGATCGGGTGCCGTTGCAAAAGGAGCATTTGGAGGGAGTCATCGACCCTCTGAGTGCCATGTTGGTGCCAGCCAGTAAACGGGATCAGATTTGTAATCGCAAGATCCCCATATTCGATGGCCAACAGCGCTATAATGTGGTGCTGAGACCCGGCGGCAGGCAGACTTATGCAAGCCGAAAGTTCAAGGCGATCGCCCACGTGTGCCGTCTTGCCTATGAGCCCATTGCCGGTCACAAACCGCATAAGCGATCGGTAAAGTATATGGCGGCCAACAAGAACATGCAGATCTGGTTCGCCCCGGTGGGTGACGGAACCTACTACATGCCTGTTTTTGGCTCTGTTGCGACCTATATTGGGCGAATTACCTTTGCCATACGCTCAATTGAGAGCCATTAGAGTGGCATGCGCTTCGCTGTACCCGTTCTGCCAGGGGTAAAGCTAACGCCACAAAGCTGATCGCCCTGAAATCTATAACAAAATGCGGAATTCTCATGATTCCAATTAAACACATTTTGCTATAATACCAAGGGTTTTTAACAATGACTCATGGATTAGCATCAAGCAAGTGTGTTATCAAGGCCATACACCAGTCAGCGTGTCTATAAAGCCAATACCGCTGGTATAAGCTCGGATCAGGAGTTTACATGAACTGGATTTCAAACGTTGTTCGCCCCAAGATCAGAAGCTTTCTCAACAAGCGTAACACGCCCGAGAACCTGTGGATCAAATGCCCCCTGACGGGGGAGATGGTTTTTCATCGCGACGTGGAGGCCAACCAGTTTGTCATACCCAGTTCGGGATATCACCTGCGCATTGGGGCGGCAAAGCGTTTTGCGCTGTTTTTTGATGGTGGCGTTTATGAACCCGTTGATGTGCCTGACGTTGCCGTTGATCCCCTGAAGTTTCGTGATGAGCGCCGCTACGTGGATCGTCTTAGGGACGCGCGCGCGAAAACCGGCCTGAAAGATGCGGTATCGATTGGCGTTGGAAAGCTCTATGGCCAGACTGTCGTGTCCGCGGTGCAGGATTTTGACTTTATGGGGGGATCTCTTGGCATGGCCGCTGGTGAGGCGGTGATTGGTGCCATGGATAAGGCGGTTTCCTTAAAGGCGCCATTTGTGATGGTTGCGGCCTCAGGGGGCGCGCGCATGCAGGAGGGGATCCTCTCTCTTATGCAAATGCCGCGTACCACCATTACTGTTGCGCGTCTGCGCGAGGCCAGGTTGCCCTATATTGTCGTTCTGACCAACCCGACAACCGGTGGTGTAACGGCCTCCTATGCCATGCTCGGGGACGTGCATATTGCGGAACCAGGAGCGCTTATTGGCTTTGCGGGACCTCGGGTGATTGAGCAGACGATACGAGAGCAACTGCCGGACGGGTTTCAGCGTGCCGAATATTTGCTTGAGCACGGCATGATCGACATGGTGGTTCCACGCCGAAAGCTGCGGGTTACCATCGCCCGGTTATGCCGCTTGCTGACCGGATTACCGGCGCTTGATGAGCGGACAATTGCGCAATTTGATTCTGACGATCGAGAGCCACCCCGCTCTGCTACCACCACGGCGGCTGTTGTGCAGGACGAAGTCGGCGCCGTTGAGGAAGCGGACGACGCAATTGGGGTGGAAGAAAAGCTTGCTGCCGAGTAATCTTGGCGATAAGAGAGCGCATTCGTTTATCCCGAAACCGATGACTGGACAGGTTCATGCTCGCACCCGATATTGTGCTTGCGCGGTTGACCGCCCTGCACCCCAAAAGTATCGATTTGACCCTGGGGCGCATTGCACGCCTGTTGGAGCGCCTCGGCAGGCCTCAGGACGCCTTGCCGCCGGTTATCCATGTCGCCGGCACCAACGGCAAGGGATCGACGATCGCCACCATGCGGGCAATACTGGAAGCGATGGAAAATCGGGTTCATGTTTATACTTCGCCCCATTTGGTGCGCTTTAACGAACGCATTCGCCTCGGCGCTCCGGGGGGCGGTATTTTGGTTGATGACGCTGTACTGATTGATGCCCTATTGGAGTGTGAGGAAGTCAATGGTGGTGAGCCGATAACGTTTTTTGAAATCACCACGGCGGCGGCGTTTCTGTTGTTTTCCCGGAACCCGGCGGATGTACTGCTTTTGGAGACGGGATTGGGCGGGCGCCTTGATGCGACCAATTTGGTGGAGAGGCCCATCGCGACGTTGTTAACGCCGATTGCCCACGATCACATGGGGTTTTTGGGAAATACGCTTCCCCAGATCGCACGGGAAAAAGCGGGCATTCTCAAGTCCGGGGTGTGTACGGTCATCGCTGCGCAAAAGAGCACGGCGCTGGAGGTGATCGTCGAGCGGTGCGAAGAATTGGCGTGCCCGCTCTATATTGGCGGACAGGAATGGACGTCCTACGAGGAAAACGGCCGCCTGATTTATCAAGATACATCGCGGTTGATCGATTTGCCGCTGCCGAGCCTGGCGGGGCGCTTTCAGGTGGATAACGCTGGTTTGGCCATCGCGGCTCTGCGCTTTGCGCCTGGCATCTCGGTTTCTGATCAGGCAATCGAGACAGGGATCGGTCGTGTCACATGGCCAGCGCGGTTGATGCGCCTTAAGGGAAAGATTACGGCCCTGGTGCCTGAGAATGCGGAGTTGTGGCTGGATGGCAGCCATAATCCTCACGCCGCCCGCGCCATTGCCGCAAGCCTTGCCGACATGGATGAACGGGCCTCCCGTCCTGTTTATCTGATAGCGGCTATGTTGAGCAACAAGGATGCGAAAGGGTATTTTGAGGCCTTCAAGGGTTTGGTGCGCCAGGTCATCACGGTACCCATGCGCGAGCAGGAAAGCGCTGTCAAGGCGGAGGATTTGGCGGCAATTGTCAATGACATCGGGATGGATGGCAAGCCCGCACCGGATCTTGCCGCAGCGCTGGACATGATAAGCAACATCCATCAACAGGGGACTGAGGGTGCGCCGCCGCGGATTCTGATATGCGGCTCGCTTTATTTTGCGGGCGAGGTCCTGACACAATACGCGGTTTAGCGCATCGGGCGTTTAAGTTGCAACAATACCCCCGGTTAGGACTCATGATCAGATAAATGGCTGGATACGCCTTTCTTTAGACATGAACCGATAAAGCCTGAGAAGAAGTCCTTATACATAACTGGGGTTATGGCTTCTATTGAGACCTGACACGCTCTAGCGCATTCTTCGTGCGGCTTCGACAATCCGGTCAACCTCGGCTCTGGCGTGTGCAAATCCAAGGCCCGTATCAATCACAAAGTCCGCCCGCTGACGCTTGATCCGGTCCGGCACCTGGTTGCGCAATAAGGCCTCAAAGCGTGCCTCACTCATCCCTGGACGGGCCAAAACCCGCGCCCGCTGTACGCTCGCAGAGGCGGTGACGACAACAATAAGGTCAAAATTATCCTGGGCGTTAGTTTCAAACAACAAGGGAATATCAACAACCACTACCTTGGCGCCGGCTGCCGCGGCGGCGGCGATAAACGCCTCTTGGCGGCGGCGAACCAGGGGATGCACAATCGCCTCCAGCTTAGCCAGGTTGGCCTTGTTACCAACCACGTAAGCGCTTAACTTGTCACGTTCAATGGTCCCGTCGACACAGGCGTCGGGAAAGGCGGCGGCAACCTCCTCCAGGGCCTCACCGCGATAAAGGGAATGGACCGCTGCATCCGCATCGAAAACCGCGACACCGGCGTCCGCAAACATTCTCGCGGTGGTGGTCTTTCCCATGCCGATCGACCCGGTCAGACCGATACGAACGGGAAGCACAGCCTTCGTCATCAGCATTCCTCCTTGACAACCAATAGCCAAATGACGGTTAATCAATCATCTATTCAAGGACACCCTCCAGGGTAACAAAATACTGAACTCGACTACCCACCTTGTCTGGGAGGGAATAGGTTGCAGTCGAGCTCGGGCAGTGCGATTTGCCGATTGCCAATTTGTAATCCATGCCAGAGTGAAACCGCGTTTGCGCTCAGAACCGGATGTTCGATCTCTCGTTCAAGCTGGGACATCCACGATAGGCTTGGCAAAGCCGTATCGGGAATAAGCAAAGCTTGAGATTGGGACAGATCAAGTCGAAAGACCTGTTCAAGGATGTCTTCGTAGCACATCTCAGCTGATTGCCAACCCGACGGATTACCCAGGAAATGCCGGGATACGACCTTTAGTCCGAATTCCCCAAGGAACACCTCAAACAAAGCTGTGGCCTGTTCCGGATAGGTTGACAAAACAGCAACCTCATCAACCGCTAATTCCTTGGCCGCAGCGACGAATGCCAGTGACGTACTGGTTGTTTGGATCCCTGTTCGTTCGGACAGTTGTGCGACCTGATCTTCGGCAAATGCGCGGCCATTGACAAAACTGCCCGAGGTGCAAGCCCAGACGAGTGCATCCAGTTTGCAATCGCCCAGTCTTTTGGCAGCTGATGCAATGCGGGGCACTTCGGCGGTTATGCGTAGCGCATCAGGATGATGATCCGCCCCATCCAGAATTCCGAACGCGGAGTTGGCCAGGTAAACACGCAACCTATCATGCATAGCACGCTCGAAACTGTAAAAATCTGCTTCGGGGCCGCCGCCCGGATAGACCAAGCCCAGATTAAATAATTCAGTCATGCGATTTTACTCACAGCCGATCAAGACCAAGTGGAAGATTGCTGAGCACTTGCGCACCGGTTTCTGTCACCACGACTGTCCGGCTTTGTCCGACGCCAAAAATGCCCGGCTTGCGCAGGGTCATTGGGAAATGGAATGTCATGCCGACTTGAAGTTGGCGATCGTTGTTCAAGGTAATTTGCATATCACCCTCTTCGATCCAGGTTGGTGGAAAACCAATTCCGACGGAATATCCGTAAAAGTCGTGAAAAAGGACCTTGTCACGGATGCGCTCAACAACTCTTGCGCCTGCGTTGGCAACCTCCGAGGCCAATACGCCTGGTCCCATTGCATCAACCATGGCTTCGAGAGCCGCGGTGCTGGTTTCGGCCACGTCTTCGACAAAAGGATCATTCGGTTTTTCCACAACGGCCGTGCGCATCAACGGGCTGTGATACCAGCCTAGAGCGGGCGAGCATTCAAGAAAGATCGTGTCGCCGCGGTGTACAATAGTGCCATTGTGAGCGTGGTGTGGTGTTCCGGACCGCGCCCCTACTGCGACCATTGGGAATATGGTGAAACCATTCGTGCCGGATTCGATGAGCGATCCTGCGAGACCTTGAGTAATGTAGCGATCGCTGACCCCCTCTGAAATCGACGCAAGGGCCGCAGTCATGGCCGCATCAGTACCTGCAGCTGCCTGGCGCATTACGGCGATTTCGGCCGGTGATTTGACCGAGCGAACATCTTCCACAAGGCCTGAAATATCCACCACATCTTTACCGATACACGCAACCAGCGCATCGTGGCGGGCGTGAGGTAAGAATGCGCGCTGCTCCTCCAGACCGATAACGCCCTTCAGGCAGCCTCGCACTCGAAGGGCGTCGCTTGTTGCCTTAAGCGGATCGTCGGAGTTACCAAAATAGACGGCGTCACAGTCGGTCGCGCTGGCGCCAAAGCGGCCTTGCTCGAATTGCCAAAGAACCATGAAGGGATCAGAATCTACCGGCAGTACAAGACACTGATAATCCCAGATGTTTAGCGTATGATGCCCGCAAAGGTAAAAGATGTTGGCAGGCGAATGCAGAACGAGGGTATCCACACCACGCTCCGCCATCAGAGCACGGGTCTTTGCACGTCGGCAAGCAAATTCATCCGAAGAAAAGATATCTTCACGGACGATATCCATTGTCATTTCCTTTAGTAGGTTACTTTAGTGCTCAATGGCCAGAACTTGCCATCGCTCAATTGATAGTCGAGTTGTTCAAGGTTGGCAGGGCAGATACCCGGGGCATCCACAATCAGAATACGTTTTGCGACAAGGCCAAACGCTGCACGCCAGGCGATCGCCGCTTTAACTACAATCACATGTTCGTCTTCCGCAGCAATGCCGACGCTGGTCAATACGCCCTGATCGAATGGCATGGTCCGCAGGCTTGTCACAATGATTCGCAAGTCCCCGACACGAATGACACCGGTCAATCCCATTGAGGTTTTAAACCCTGTCATATAGCTGTTCGAGTTTTTGAAATTGGCCTCACCAACCCATTCGACAATTCCCCGCACTCGAACCGGCCTGCCATGCAAAGCATCGACACGGGCTCCGACGTTCATATCAAACGCACCTGCAATCCCCAACGACTGGCACATTGCCGCCGCCTCGGGATCCGTGATGGTGACCACGCCTTTGGTTTTGGCGTTCAGGAGTACGCGCAGAATTTCCGTTCCATCTCCTGCGCTGCCGCCTCCGATGTTGTCGGAGGGATCAACGACTACTGTTGGCGAAACAGCGGTCTTTGCCAGTTCCTCCACCAGTTCAGCCAGGGGAATAAGATCGGGGCGCAGTGTGTCGCGTCTGTCCCATACGGCCCGTGCCAACACATCTGCTTCGGCCTCGGTTTCCTCGACATTGTCTCCGTAAACGAGAACCGTCGCGCCAAGATTTGGACTGTCAGCATAGGCAAAACCCATGGCCAGCGAATTGGAAACGATACCTTCCCGCGACCGCCCCATTTTTAACCTTTCCATGAGGTCAATCATGGGCCAATCTCCGGTCGCCTGTACGAGCGGTACGGTGACCACGGGAACCTTTCGGATCGCACGGTGAGCAGGTAGAGAGCCAGCGGTGAGGATACGAATTGCCTCACGTCCACGTTCCGCCATGTCTGTATGCGGGTACGTGCGATAAATGGTGACAAAGTCTGCTGCTGCAAATAATTCAGTGCTTACATTGGCGTGAAAGTCCAACGTCACCGCCAGTGGCATGTCATGGCCAATTGCCTGACGAACCGATTGTACGAAGGCGCCATCCGCATCGGCCAGCCCCTCGGCCGTCGCCGCACCATGCAGGGAAAGGCAAACAGCATCCACCGGTCCGGCGTTTTGCAGGAACGTCAGGAGCTTGCGAAGGATGTGATCATACGCACGCCGCTCAATCATTCCCGACGGAACAGCGGCCGCAAAATGCAAGGGAACCGGAACGTGGCCCCTGTCCTCCAGCGCGTCTATCATGCCACCTATTTCGCTGTTGGTGCCTCGGAATTTTTCAAGCAGGTCTGCACCGCCCGCGTATTGATAGGCTTTGAAAGCCCCTAAACGGGTCAAAGACTGGGAAAACGTATTCGTCTCATGATAGAATCCGCCAACTGCAACACGCATTGCAAATCAATCCAACATAGCTTTTAAGACTGGTGCGGAAGCATAGCCGAGTCGCCTTGAAATACCGGCGGCTGCAGCCCGAATGGATGGAATGATGGTCTCAATGCGCTCATTGGTGAGACGCGTTGATGGACCTGAAACACTAATCGCCGAGATCATTTGACCTTCCGCGTTTCGAATCCCGCACGCAACGCAGCGAACGCCCTCAATATGTTCTTCATCGTCCAATCCCCAGCCCCGATTTCGTGTTTCGTCCAGACGCTCACGAAACTCCGCAACATTTTGTGCTGATGTGGCGGGCGCGTTTTCGAAATCCAGAAGTGACAGCCTGCGCTCAAGCTCATCCTCTTCCAAATGCGAAAACAGCACCTTACCCAGGGCGGTCCGGTTTGCCGGCTCACGTGTTCCCAGCTCTGCTGCCATGCGCAAGGGTTGCGGCGAATCAAGTCGATTGATCACGACCACTGACGCTTCATCCAATACCCCTAGGAAAACGGTTTCGCCGGTTTGGTCCACCAGGTCACGCAGAAAACTCTCTGAAATAGCATTAAGGTTGGCACTGTTTCGGTGAGCCTGGGTAATGCTGTGCAGCCTTGGCCCGATGAAGTAACGCCCCCCAGGATCCTGCTCTAAGACCTCCGACAAACGCAGAGTCGTCAGTAATCGGCTTGCGGTTGCGGGGGACATACGTAGTTCCCGCGCGATTTCCCGCACGCCGACGCCTTGGCGTGATTTCGCAATGTATTCAAGCGAATCTACGGCGTTCAGCACGGCGCGGAGCGGTGCGTCTTCAGTTGCTTTTTTGTCGGACATATCAGCCTCATTGGTTTGGAATCCGGGTTCCAGATTGAATGCTTGGTTTCATTCTATAAAAAAAAGACTCGACATCAATATAAAAATGGAACAATGTTGCGAAAAGTATGGAACGATGTATCGTTAGTCAGCATGGGGTTAGCTGTACCCATGCTGATCTTGAGCAAAATGCGAGAAGAATACGGCAATGCCCATCAATCCCATTAAACGCATTTTGCCATAAGGAGTCGAAATGACGGCCTTTGATGAATTGATCGAAATTTCAGGGGGTAGCCTGATCCGCACCGGGCTCGCGTTATCTTTGGCGGGGGTGGTGGTTGCGGGTGCGTGGTCTGTGAATTGGGATACGGTTCTCAATCTTGATTTCTCCGGCTTGTGGCGTTTCCGGGTGGCAATACTGAAAGGTCTCGGGATGACGCTACTGCTAACTGCCGCAGCAGCATTATGCGGCATCCTCGTCGGCACTTTGTTGGCGATTGCCATGCAAGCCCCTATACGCCCGCTACGATGGTTCGTGATCGGATATGTCGAGCTTTTCCGCAACACACCGATATTGGTTCAATTGATTTGGATACATTTCGCGTTGCCCGTGCTCACGGGCGTACCGACAACCGCAGTGGTAAGCGGAATTATCGCCATCATGCTGCAAGCAAGCGCCTATTTCGCAGAAATCATGCGCGCTGGCATCCAATCCGTGCCGCAAGGATATCGGGAGGCCTCTGATGCGCTCGGAGTTCCGGCCTTCACCCGCTGGCTTCGTATAATCCTTCCCCCCGCATTTCGCACGGTTCTGCCGCCTCTGGTCAACATGACGATCAGCTTCTTCAAGACATCTGCGATCCTGACAGTCCTCTCTGTTGGTGAACTTATGACGGTAGCAAGCCGCGTCAGCAATGCAACCTTCCGACCGATTGAGATTCTGACGCTCGTCGCGTTGATCTATTTCCTTTTTGGCTGGCTTATCAGCCGTTCGACCGGACAGATCGAAGTTGCGTTCAAACGTCGGGAGGGGAAGTGATGAATTTTGACATCAATGTTCTTCTTGCCAATTACCCGGCGGTCATTGAAGGTTTGTTACTGACCTTGAGGATCTGCGTTTTTTCGCTGGCGTTTGGCACCCTGGGAGCGATATTCCTCTGCCTCGGCAAGCTGTCGGGCCGGGGTGTCGGGTATCAGGTATCGGTTTTTGTGATCGACTTTTTCCGCACAATTCCTGAGGTCGTCCTGATTTTCTGGATCTATTCTTGCCTGCCGCTTCTGTTTGGTGCGCGGCTGTCCGCAGAAGTTTGCGGCATCATGGCCCTCTCTTTCCTGGTGGCGGCAAACGTTGCAGAGATCATGCGTGCGGGGGTGCAGTCTTCCGATTCTGGACAATTGGAAGCGGCGATGAGCCTGGGCATGCCTGCGCGGACGATCTGGCTTCGAATTGTCATACCACCGGCGGTGCAGCGCATGGCTCCAGCTTTCGTCAACTTTCTGACTGAGTTGATCAAAGCTACAAGCCTGCTCAGCACGATCGGGGTCGCCGAGATGGTCTATCAGGCCAATGTGCTGGGCAACCGCACCTTCGCCTATATCGAATTCCTTACACTAGTGGCTGTGATCTTCTTCGCAATGATTTTCCCGCTCAGCCTTTTCGTTCGTCATGCGGAAACCCGGCTGGCGCGCCAGAAATCACGATAGGAGTTAGACAAGATGTCTGACAGACAGATTGTAATCGAATGCCAAAACGTGGTGAAGCGCTATGGAGCATTTACCGCGCTCGACAACGTTTCCACCCGAATTCACAAGGGTGAAGTCGTTTGCGTGATCGGCCCTTCGGGTAGCGGAAAATCGACATTGCTTCGTACCTTTAACGGATTGGAAGACATTCAGGAAGGATCAATAAATGTACTGGGTCTGTACATGCCGGGGTCTCGGAAGGAGCTTGAGGCTATTCGCCGCCGGGCGGGGATGGTGTTTCAGGGCTTCAATCTGTTTCATCACATGTCGATTCGTGAGAACCTTACGCTTGCGCCAATGACAGCACTTGGCCTGCCGCGTGACCAGGCAGACGAACGCGCGCAGAAGTTGCTGGAGCGTGTTGGCATCGGTAATCAGGTCGATAAGTTCCCTGCGCAGTTGTCAGGGGGACAGCAGCAGCGTGTTGCGATCGCACGCGCGTTGATGATGGAACCGGAGGTCATGCTGTTCGATGAGCCGACCTCGGCGCTTGATCCCGAGATGGTCGGCGAGGTGCTCGATGTCATGCGTGATCTGGCGTCTCAAGGTATGACCATGGCTGTCGTCACTCATGAAATGGGATTCGCACGCGAGGTCGGCGATCGAATTCTGTTTATGGCAGAGGGGCAATTGCTGGTCGATCAGCATCCAGACGCCTTCTTCGACACGCCAACCGATGATCGACAGTCTACCTTTCTGTCAAAAGTTCTCTGAGCATCAATTTAGTGGAGGAATACCAATGAAAAAGCTCAAAACACCCCTTTTTGCCGCCATCGTCATGGTTTTGCTGCCTATAGCGGCTGCAGCGCAAGACAATCTGGTCAAGGAAATCCGTGACCGCGGGGTGCTCAAAACGTGTCACGCCGAAGCCTATCCGTGGGCCGTGGTGAACCCGGAAACCAATAATTGGGAAGGGACCGACATCGAAGCGGCAAAAAGCTTGGCCGAAGCGCTTGGAGTCGAGTATGAATTGGTGCCATCGACTTGGGGAACGCTCATCCCAAGCCTTGAAGCCGGAACCTGCGACATTGTCATGGCGCCGTTATTCCGCACGGCTGAACGGGCCGTGCGCGTGCTGTTTTCTGAGCCATCAGGCTTTGAAACCAAATCGATCGTTGCTGCTGATGCCGCGGGCGCGTCGTCCTATTCGGACCTGGACGCCGAAGGAAAAACTGTTTTGGTGGTTTCAGGCTCGGCTGACGAGGCCTTTGCCAATCGTTATTTCCAGAATGCCCAAGTGCGTGCGATGGTCACCGACAAGGTCGCGACGCTTCTGGTCGATATCGCTTCGGGCCGTGCGGATGCGATGTTGGTCGACAGCTCCACCGCCCGAAAACTGGTCAGTGAAAACGATGCAGCGCCTGTGCACATTCTCGAAGAAGGGAACCCACTGGATCCGCAGGGGTATTCCTATGCCATCGCCAAAGGTGAATACCACTTCCTGAACTTTGTCAACATCTGGCAGGAAAACGTGGAACAGCAGGGCCTGAAGGACAAATGGTCAGCCATGTTCGCCAACTGATTTCTTCCTAACTTTCCGGGCGACATCGCGCGCCCGGGCTTTCCAATCCCGAAAGGGTAAGCCATGATTGAACGAATTGGTGTCGATCCGGCGTCTCCTCTTCCCCTCGCTCCAGCCGTGCGTGCCGGTGACTATACCCATCTCTCTGGTCAGGCAGCGACTGGACCGCATGGAACCATCATCTGCGCCGACATTGTTGAGCAGACTGAGTTGACTATCCAACGGATCATCGACGTATTAAAGCTGTGTGACTGCACATTGGCTGACGTTGTCAAAGCAACCGTATGGTTAGACGATGCCAGGGATTTCGGCACCTTCAATAAGGTTTATTCAGAGTATTTTTCGCAACGCCCTCCAGCGCGATCGACTGTCGTGTCGCCTCTAGAGCGTGTCAGGTCTTAATAGAACCATTCTGATGGAGGACACGAAATGTCTGAACCTTCCCTTTCAGCCGAAGAGGTTATCCAACTTTGCCAGTCAGAACTCTATTCTGCCGTCCTGTGCGATACGCTGGACAGCTTTGATTTGCGCAACCAGTCCCCTCAAGCGGGGTTGCGCTTGCTCGACCCATCCAAGAAGCTTTGCGGTTTTGCCCGCGTTGGTCTTTATATGCCAGTATATCATGACGATGCCGAACTAGACGTCTATGGCAAAGAGATTGATCTGGTCGACAGCCTGAAGCCCGGCGAAATTCCGGTTCTTTGTTGTCACGGCATTACCCGTATTGCCCCGTGGGGTGAACTCCTCAGCACGCGCTCAAAAGTGTTGGGCGCGGTCGGCTGTTTGACAGATGGCTCTATTCGCGACTTATCGATGATACGCGATATTGACTTCCAGGTTGCATTCGCTGGGACAAATCCAGTGGATACCAAGTATCGCGGCAAGCTCATGCTCTACGACGTTCCGGGCCAGATAGGCGGCATCAATATTGAGAGCGGTGATCTGATTTTCATGGATGAGGATGGTATGGTCATCATACCGGCAGCATTTGTTCAGCAGGTTGTCACAAAGGCGCTGGACAAGGTGCGCAAGGAAACCACAATCCGCGCTGAACTGGCCGAAGGTCGAACATTGCGCCAAATCTTCACAGACCATGGCATTCTGTGAGGGTGACATGTAATAACTGGAGAACCGCAAGGCTTTGATGACGGGCACGGCTGCAGGTATCGGCCGGTCCACGCCATTGCTCTGACACGCTTTAGAACAGAAGCCCGGGAAGGTAGAGCGCGATGACCGGAAACAGCGTGAGGATCCCGATAGCGGCCAGATGAATTACCCAATAGGGTACGGTGGCCTTGGCCGCGCGGCCGAGGCTGACTTCATTGTTGGTCAAACTGGACAGCACCGAGAGATTTAATCCCACAGGTGGCGTGACCTGTCCGATTTCTATTACGATCGTGATCAAAACACCGATCCAAACTGGATCGAACCCCAATCCGGTCAGCAGCGGAAACACCACCGGCAGGGTCATGATCATCAACGACAACCCGTCAAAAAAACACCCAAGAGCCAGGTAAACTAGTATCACCAGCAGCAATACGGCATAGCGGTTGAGCCCGGCGCTTCCCACCTCATTGAGGATCTGCTGCGGGACGCCGAGGATGCTGACCGACTGGGCCAGAATGGTCGCCCCAAGCACCACGAAACCAATGGACGCGAAAAGAACGGTCGAATGGAAAACGGCATCGAGTAGTTTCTGAAAGGTCAGATCGCCCCAGACCGCAGAGACCACCACCGCCATAACGACGCCCAATCCAGCGGCTTCGGTCGGCGTCGCCAGCCCTCCGATAATGCTGCCAATCACCGCAATAATCAGAAGCAGGAGCGGCCAGATCTGCGCGAAACCGATTAGGATTTCACGGCTGGTTTTATAAGTCGTGTCTGCTGGCGCAAGGTGGGGGGAATACAAGGCGCGAACGAAGATGTAGGCCATGAACATAAGGCCGATCATCAGGCCGGGCAAAACACCCGCGACAAACAGGCGGCCAATCGAGGTTTCTGTCAATGCCCCGAAAATGAGGAACGACAGGCTGGGCGGAATGAGTAAGCCCAACGTGCCACCACCAGCCAGACTTCCGACGATCATGTCCTTGTCGTATTTCCGGCGGGTCATTTCCGGATAGGCAACCGAACCGACCGCCGCCGCGGTAGATAGGCTGGACCCGCTCACGGCACCGAAAAGCATACAGACGGCGATGTTGGTATGCAGCAATCCGCCCGGGACCTTGCGGAACATCGGAGCAAATGCCGAATAGGCCCGATTGCTAATTCCGCTCCGTAGCAACATCTCGCCAAGCAGAATAAAGACGGGCACTGCGCTTAACGTGAAGGCGTTGAACACACTCCAGATGGCGTCGACCGCCAGCGATGTTGCACCGTTGGAAAAGTAGTAAAGGAGCACCAGGCCCGTGAGCCCCAGCGCCGCGCCCAGCGCGACACCTGTGGACGCCCCCGCGACCATCACGCCTATCAGGGTCGCCCAGAACATGTCTCAGCCGTCCTTGTCGGAACCGAAAGCGGGAGCCATGTCTTGCGCAGACCTGTGGCGTTCGGCCTCAAGCAGTCCGAAAAGACGGCAGGCAAAGATCAGCCATGTCAGACCGATCGACAGCGGCAACACCGCCATCCAGGGATAGAGCAGGATGCGGGCGGTTTCGGTCTTCAACTCGCGTTTCCAGGCGAACTCCAGCCAAGGCAGGGATTCGACAAAGATCCAGCCGAAAAACACAACGCCCACCAGCATCGCCGCTGTGCCGAGCAAAGGCTGAAGCCGCTTGCCCGCTGTTTCGGCGACAATCGCCACGCGTACATGCTTTGATCGCAGCGTCACATACGGCACACCGAGAAAGAGCACGACGCTTAGCATGAGGCCAACCATGTCCTCGGTAATGTGCAGGGGTGTGCTGGCGAAGCGGCGCATGACGACACTGGTCACAATAATCACTACAATCGCCACCATTGCTATCGCGGCAAGAATTGCCATTGCAAGGGCCAGGAATTCCAGCCCTTGCGCAAAGCACCTTCGAATCCGGCCCATCAGCGTTAATCAGCGTCCGAGCGCGGTCAGCACGCGTTTGCGGTAGTCCATCGCGTTGCCGCCGGCCTCTTCGGCAAGCATTGCCCAGGTCTGCGATACGGCCTTCATGAACAGTGCCCGATCTTCATCGGGGAAGTCATCGCCCCAGACCAGCCCCTGGCTGCCGAGATTTTCGCGGGCCGCCATCTCGCGCTCAAGGTCTTTTTCGTAGCGGTTCGTGCGATCCCACAGTTTGGCAGCAGCATTGGAAATAGCTGTTTTGATCTCAGGGTCAGTCGATTCCCACTTATCGATAGCCACCCCCAGCGTGTAGGGAGCTGAAGCCATCGGGTAGAGGAAGGAAGCGTGTTTGGTCACTTCCTGCAGCGAAATCGTGTGGGCGTAGAGGGCCGGGTAGAGCGCGCAATCGACAACGCCGGTCTTCAGCGCCACGTAGAGTTCCTCCTGTGGAATGATCTGCGCCGATACGCCGAGGCGGGTGAAGGTCTCCACCTGCTCACGTGCCCAAACCCGCAGTTTTACGTCCTTGAGCGCCGCGAGCGTGTTCACCGGTTCATCGCGGCAAAGCACCGAAACCGAAAGTGTCGGTATGGCTATGAAACCAACGGTCGCGATGTCCCAGTCCTTGTATTCTTGGGTGAAGATTTCCTGGGCGACCGGGAGCACCGCCTTCAGTTCGTCAACCGTGCTGATGGCGCCCTGGACGAACACGGAGCTGAGCGCCGGCGCGTCCCGGCCGAGATAGTTTGACCACATCAGACTCATTTCCACTGCGCCCTTTGGGATCACTCGCAAGAGGTCGGTATTCTTGATGCCCAGCGAACCGCCGCTATAGACGGTCAGCTTGAAGTCCTTGTCCGCCAGCGCGGCGTTTACTTCGCTGGCAAATTGTTCGATCTGAGCGGACTCAGGCCGGGTCTCGGGCAGGAAATTGTTCAGGCGCCATTCCTCCGCGAAAACGGTGGTGACCATTGTGCCGGACAGGGTCGCGCCCAGCAATGCACTACGAAAGATGTTTCTCATCCGGATTATCTCCTCCTGGATTGGACGTGATGCCCATGGTTGTCGAAAAATCGAATCCTGCAAAACCAAAGTGGTAGATTCACCCCCAGAGTCTTGCCGTCTCCGTACCTGTCATGCCCCAGGGCATCCTTCATGATCAACGCCAGTGCCACGCCGATATCGCCAATGATATTCGGTGTGCCGCCTTCCTCGCGCGTCTTGAGATCGGTCAGATAGTCGTGGCGAGCGTTGTTGACGAATGCGATTGTTGCACCACCCGTCCGATAGGGCTGCACCGATCGCAGTTCCGCTCAGCCTCTTGAGCGTCTCAGTTCCACTTATTTGGGTGAGCTCCCCCGTCTTGCAGACGGACCGCTTTAGCGCCAATGTGAGATTCATGATCATACTCCCTGGAAAAAGCGAACCAACCCGCAGGGTAGCATGGTTCCCTTTTTCCAGGGAGTATGATCATGCAATACAATAAAGGCAAGCATTGTATCTTTTATCACCGCTTTCATTCGGCATGGATTACCAGATATCGAGACAAAGTCCTGCAAGGTGATGCGCAAAACGAAAGGGCGCTTGTCTTATGATTGTGTTGGTTGATTTGCTCTAGCTGTTGATCGTGCCGCTTGTTACGGCACAAGAGAATTGCATCAAAAAAAGACTGCACGTCAGAGGGCTGCGAGCGTGTGCTCCAGGCCTTTTTCGATGTGCGTTTTCAAAAGCTCTTCGGCACGATCAAGGTCTCTATCGAGTGCTGCTTCGAACAGGTGCTGGTGTTCTTCTACAGCCTCCTGGCCTCTGTAAGTCATGACAAGCATCTGGTATCGTAAGTATTTGTCGAATAGGCCTGAGTGAAGCGACAGCAAGTTGTCTGATCCACAAGCCTGGATCAGGGCTTTGTGAAATTCCCAGTCATACTTTTTCCATCGCTCTACTTCGCTTTCGTCCCCGCTCAGCATCTTCTGCTCCATTAGGTGGAGCTTGTGATGCGCGGAAACAACGTCGCCTTCCCAATCGGCGTCGCCGCTCTGCATTGACAAACGCAAGGCATGGCATTCCAGCAAGATCCGCAGGTTTGCGATTTCGATCATATCTTTGTTTGAAACGGCAGTGACAAAAAAACCGCGCTGGTCCAACGCATCGACAAACCCTTCACTGGCCAGTCGGCTCAGGGTTTCGCGCAATGTGGATGCGCTCGCCGAATAGAGCTTGCGGAGCTCATTGAGTTTTAGCTTAGAACCAGGTGTGAGATTGCCAAAAATGATGTCGCGCCTGATTCGCTGGTAGATTGAAGTGCTCACTTCATTCAAGGATTTCCCCATCACATTTTACCTGACGTCATTGATGTTGATATGACATTTAACGTGTGTTCGTGCGATTTCCAAAATTAATCCTCAAACCCCATAAAGATAAAAATCGGATGTTCTTGATATTATCCGATCAACACTGATATGTTCGACGAACACGAGATCGGGTTCAAAGGATAGCAAACATGCCAAGGGCTACACAAGTTGCAGTTGTCGGTTTTGGATTGATCGGGCGAAGGCATGCTGCAGCCTTGCGACAGTCTCCTGAGCTTGCCCTTGTCGGTATCGCGGAACCAAACGCGGTTAACCGACGTGAGGCGGCGGCCCTGGGCACTGCGGTCTTTCCAAATTTGGAGGAACTGCTCGATGCGACTAACCCGGATGGAGTGGTCGTTGCGACACCCACGCCTATGCACTTGGAGCAAGCCTTGGCTTGTCTCTCGCGAGGCTGCCCATTGTTGGTCGAAAAACCAATTGCCGTGACCGCTGCCGAAGCAAGGCTACTGACCGACGCGGCCGAAAGTGCCGGCGTGCCACTTTTGGTTGGGCATCACCGGCGACACAACGGTATGGTCAAGGCAGCAAAGGCGGCGCTGGACGAGGGAATGATCGGCGAAGTGCGGGCGGTGCAGGCAACTTGCTGGTTTTACAAGCCCGACCACTATTTCGAAATTGCGCCTTGGCGGACAAAAAAGGGCGCCGGGCCGATCTCAGTTAACCTTGTCCACGATGTGGATCTGCTGCGCCATTTTTGCGGCGACGTTAAGTCCGTAGTGGCGGTATCGGTTCCGTCGGCACGCGGTTTCGAAAACGAGGATCTAGCCACCGCGATTTTGACTTTCCAAAACGGGTCCGTGGCGACCATCAGTGTGTCCGACAGTATCGTTGCGCCCTGGAGCTGGGAACTCACTGCACGCGAAAACCCGGCCTATCCGGCAACAAATGAAAGCTGTTATCTGATCGGAGGTTCAGAAGGCGGGCTATCGTTACCCGATCTTAGAGTCTGGCGCCATTCATCTTCGCCCGATTGGTGGACCCCCATGTCGTCGACCACGTTAATCAGTGACACGCGGGATCCCTTGGTAATACAGTTGAACCACTTCGCGAACGTGATTCACGGGCGCGAGGATCCGTTGGTTTCTGGAATAGAGGGTCTTCGATCGCTTGAAGTCGTTGAGGCGATTGCAGCTTCGGCGCAAGCCGGAGCTGAGGTCACCTTTGAACCGAGAGGGGAGGCAAATTCTAGGCGAATAATGCCTGTTGAGATGTAAAATATAGGATAATTATTATTTTGCCTTGCAAAATCGGAAAAATCCGCAATAATGGATTATCTTGACTCGTCTTGTCTGATCAAAAGGGAGGAAACCATGATCGCCAAACTCACTCGCCGCGCAGCTGTTGGGTCGCTTGTTGCTGTCGGCCTTGCCGCCGGGCTCGCAGCGCCGACATTTGCCGCCGCCAAAATCACTCTGCGCATGGCAACATCTGGCTCGGAGACCGATCAGCGTTCAATCGCTATGGCTGAAGTATTCGCGCCGATGGTTGCCGACTTTGTCGACTATCAGCCGAGCTACAACGGCACCATCTTTGCCCAAGGAACCGAGCTGGACGCGATCAGCCGCGGCAACCTGGAAATGTCGATCACGTCGGCCCAGGAGCTGGCTCAGTTTTTTCCAGAGTTTTCGATCTTCACTGCTGGCTACGTTCATCAGGACGCGGCCCATCAGGTTGCAGTATTCAACGACCCGTTGATGGATCCTTTCAAAGAAAAGGTGGAAAATGATCTCGGTGTGAAACTTCTGTCGGTCATGTATCTCGGGCGCCGCCAAGTAAACCTGCGTCAGTCGAAGGACGAGCTTACCGTAACAACTCCGGCCGATTTAGAAGGTGTCAACTTGCGGATGCCCGGTACAGACGCGTGGCAGTTCCTGGGCAAGGCGTTGGGCGCGGCACCGACACCGATGGCGTTTTCGGAAGTTTATACTGCACTTTCGACGGGCGCTGTTGACGGCCAGGACAATCCTCTGCCCACCGTGGTGGACGCCAAGTTCTACGAAGTCACCAAGCAAATCGTTCTTACCTCGCACCTGGTTGACCTGAATTACATTGCTATCGGCAAAGGTGTCTGGGACGGTTTCAGCGAAGAACAGCAGGCAAAACTACAGGCAGCAGCTGATGCGGCAGCCGAGTCCGGTCGCCAAAGGCAGCTTCAGAAAGAGGACGAGCTCGTTGCCTTCCTGGAAGAGCAGGGACTGAGCGTCTATGAACCGGATCTCGCCGCGTTCCGCAATCAAGTGCAGTCGATGTATCTAAACAGCGAATTTGCGTCGACCTGGCCCGAAGGCGTGTTGGAAAAAATCAATGCCCTGCGCAACTGATCGCCACAGAGTTGAACAAGAGGGGGAACTGCCATGATGAATTTAATCCGGGGGTTTTCCCGAATTGCAGATGCGATTGCCGCCACGATGTTGGCGGCAATCTTCGCAGTTTTCCTGCTACAGATTCTCTTGCGCTATCTTTTCACTCCCGCGGGCTGGACGCTTGAACTAATCGGCATTCTCTGGGTTTGGGTAATTTTCTTTTCCTGCGCGTTCGTTGTGCACGAGCAGGACCAGGTGAAGTTCGATATCATCTATTTGTCAGTGAACAGGCGCACACGTCAAATATTTGCCATGATATCGGCGGCCGCGCTTGTGATCGGCATGCTCTACACGCTGTTGCCGACCCTAGACTATATCGATTGGATGAAAATAAGGAAGACTGCGACTGTCAGCAATCCGTTTACGGGCAAAAAGATCCCTCTGCGCGATGTCTTTTCAATTTACGCAGTTTTCATCATTGCCGTGACAGCTCGATATGCGTGGCAATTTTTTGACATTGCGCGGAACGGTCCACCAAAAACCGAGCTTGAGCTAGCGGTCGAGGCCCTTCACGAGGCGGAAGAGACCGATGGTTCTGAAAAGGGAGAGGATAAATGAGCTTTGAGCTTCTTTCCCTTATTGTCACGCTGTTTTTTCTGGCTGCCATTGGTACGCCGATTGGCTACTCGATCCTATTGGCCTCGGTGGTCTATCTCGGTGTGTCGGGGTTGGATGTTGCGCTCGCCGGTGAGAAGGTGCTGCAGGGCTTTTACCGAAGCACAATTCTGCTGGCCGTGCCACTCTTCATCGTGGCCGCAAATATCATGAACGCGGGATCGATCACCGACAGGCTGCTCAACTTCTGTGTTGCAGCAGTCGGTCGCTTCAAAGGTGGGCTTGGCCATGTAAACGTGGTGGCATCACTGATTTTCTCAGGCATGTCCGGATCCGCTGTGGCCGACGCCGCTGGTATTGGCAAAATCATCATCGAAATGATGACCAAGGGTGACCGGTATCCGCGCGGCTATGCCGCCGCGATCACAGCGGCAACGGCCACGATTGGTCCGATCATTCCACCCTCAATCCCAATGGTCTTGTATGCGCTCGTGTCAAAGGCGTCCATCGGTTCGCTCTTTCTTGCCGGTATTATTCCGGGACTGATCATGGGCGCCGTATTGATGGTGATGAATGGGTATCTGGCGCGCAAGCGAAATTTTGCACTGGAAGAACCGGTGCCCTTGAACCAATTGCCTGCAAAGACCGCTAACGCGTTCCCGGCACTGTTGATGCCTGCGATCCTGCTTTACGGAATCTATGGTGGAGTAACTACCCCAACTGAAGCCGCAGCAGTTGCCGCGTTCTATGCGCTTATGCTGGCCGCGATGTTCTATCGCGCGATCTCACTTGGCAAACTTTATCAGGTATTCGTCGACAGCGCGCGGTCCTCCGCGTCGGTCGGCATTGTGATCGGCGGCGCGTTCATATTGAACTTTATCGTTATTCAGGAACAAATTCCGCAGTCGATCTCGGCCATGCTCGAAGGCGCGGATGTTCATCCAATCGTGTTTCTTATCCTTGTGAATATCCTGATCCTCGCGCTTGGATGTGTTCTGGACGCAACCACGATCATTCTTGTTATCGTGCCTCTGTTCATCCCGACTTGCGAAGCTTTGGGCATCGATCTGGTGCACTTCGGTGTGCTGGTGGTCGTTAACGCGATGATCGGGTTGATCACGCCGCCCTATGGGATCCTGTTGTTTGTTATCAATGCGGTAACAGACATCCCACTACGCGAGATCATTTCGGAAACTTGGGCCTTTCTGGTGGTTCTTATCATCGCACTGGTTGCGATGATGTTGCTGCCTGACCTGATCCTATGGCTGCCCAGGTTGCTTGGCTATCAAGGCTAGTGGCGAATGGACCTCACAGTCGCGACGAGTTTAGTTCCCGGCGATCTCTATGAAAAACTGGAAGTGATCGCTGGGAGCGGGTTCTCCGGAGTTGCGCTATACGAGCCGGATTTGATCGGCGCAGAAGAAACACCGACTGAGATCGGCAAATGCGCAGCCGATCTGGATCTGAGAATCGATGTTTTTCAGTCCTTCTATGACTTTGAAGGCTTGGCTGGCCGTGATCGGGACACCGCCTTTGCGCGCTTGGACCAAAAGCTAGGCCTGATGCGCGCCCTGCGCGCAAAGACACTTCTTGTGGAAACTTCGACTCGCGCCGATACCATTTCCGACCTGAACACTTTGACGAAAGATTTTGCTGAACTGGCCGACCGGGCCGCCGAGGCTGGATGCCGCGCTGCACTGATTGCCTTGCCTTGGGCAGCGCACATTCGAACCGAGATGGAAGCACTGGAAATTGTGTCCGCTGTTGATCGTCCTAATTTTGGTTTGGCGCTCAATTCGTTCTTTTCTCTTGCCGACGGCAGCCAGCCTGCAAGGCTTCGAGATATTCAAGGAGAGCGGATTTTCCATGTCCAGCTGTCGGATGCGCCGGCGATTGACTACGACATCACGCGATTGAAGAGCCAGTTCGGATTGTTGCCTGGTCAGGGCGATCTCAATCTGCACAGCCTGGTGCGCGTCCTGTCACGAGCAGGCTACAATGGCCCTTGGTCCCTAGCCAGAATAAGTACAACTACGGACGGTGGGCGCAGCGCTCACGTCCGCGACGGCTATCGCGCCATTGTTTCGCTCTTGGACGAAGTGGCGCTCACGGAACCCACGCTTGCCCGTCCACTTCCGGATTTGCCTGCTCGTGTTTACCCGACGGGCGTGGAATTCGTGGAGTTCGCGGTGGATGAGGCGAGCCGTGACGTGATCACTTCGGTGTTGCGGGCGATGTCTTTTAGAAAGGAGCGGCAACATGTTTCGAAATCTGTTGAGCTTTGGCGACAGGGTGCCATCAACATTGTTCTGAATTCCGAAACGCGGGGATTTGCTTCCGAGGCGCTTGCCGAACATGGGCCTTGCGTCTGCGACATGGGACTTCGCGTTCAAGATGCCGATCAAACGGTCGCGCGTGCAACCGCGCTCGGTGCTCCCGAATTTTCGCAACCAGTCGGATCAGGTGAACTGGACATCCCGGCGATCAAAGGCGTTGGAGGGTCGGTGGTTCACTTCATCGACGAAAGGTCAGACTTGCACCGTGTGTGGGACATCGAGTTCGATCCCGTGCCCAAAACGCAGGCGTCTCAACCCTCCGGCCTTCGACGGATAGATCATGTCGCACAGACCATGCGCTATCAAGAAATGCAAAGCTGGTTGACTTACTACACATCCACTTTTCAGATGGAAAAAGCGAGGGTTGTCGATGTAGCTGACCCGTCAGGCATTGTCCTGAGCCAGGCGTTGTCCAGTCCGGAGGGAGAAGTGCGCCTTAACCTGAATGGCACCGGAGAGCGGCGCACTTTCGCGGGGGCTTTCTTGGCGGAAGGTTTCGGCGCAGGTGTGCAGCATATTGCCTTTTTGACGGACGATATCTTTGAGACCTCCGAGCATCTTGCCGCATCGAAGTTTCAAAGGCTGGAAATTGCGGGCAACTACTACGACGATTTGAAAGTCCATTTCGGATTATCGTCGCAAACTATATCGACTTTGCGTGAAGCCCACATTCTTTATGACCGGGAAGGAGACGCAGAATACTTCCAGATTTATGGGTTGCCGATATTCAACGGCTTCTTTTTCGAGATTGTACAACGCAAGGGCGGGTATCAGGGATATGGAGCCCGCAACGCGCCGATCCGATTGGCGGCACAGCTTCATTATAGCAAGAGAAGGGCACCGGCATGAGCGAAGACGCCGACGCTGTTCGCCGTTGGTGGCGGACGTCGATCATTGACATGGCACCGGGGCGGATTGCCTTTCGCGGGCACCCGATTGAAGAATTGATCGGCAATATTAGCTTCGGGCAGATGATCTGGCTGATGACGCGGGGCGGCATGCCGACGCCTGCCGAGGCTGCGTTGCTGGAATGTGCGCTGGTGGCTGGCGTCGATCACGGGCCGCAGGCGCCGTCGATCGCGGCGGCCCGGATGTCAGCGACATGTGGGGTCGGGCTGAACAATGTGATGGCTACGGGCGTCAACATGTTAGGCGATGTGCATGGCGGAGCGGGCGAACAATGCGCTGAACTTTATCTGGACATCGCCGCAAGAATTAATGCCGGTGAGGCCTTGGAGAAAGCCACGCAGGACGGCATCGCGGCGTGGTGCGAGACCTATGGCAAGATCGTCTCGGGCTTTGGCCACCGGTTTCACAAGCCAGTCGACCCGCGGGCGCCCCGCCTGATGGAGCTGGTTCGCGCTGCGGCGAAAAAAGGAATCATATCTGGCCGTTTCGCCGACATCGGTGAGGCGGTACAGGCCGAAATCGGAGCCCAGCGAGGAACACCGATTGCAATGAACATCGATGGTGCCACCGCAGTCATTTTTTGCGAGTTGGGCTTTCCGCCGCCACTGTCTCGCGGTCTTTTTTGCCTCAGCCGATCAGTGGGCATTCTGGCCCACGGTTGGGAGCAAATGCTACAGGGCGGACGCAATAAGGGGCCGATGCCGCCAAAGTATCTTCCGGAATTCGAAAAAAAGGACTTGAATGAGTGACCCCGCGAAATCCTTCTGGGTCGGCCTGATCGGAACAGGCCGGATTAGTGACATCTACCTCAAGAATTGCGCAAACTTCGATGGATTGGATATTTTCGCCTGTGGCAGCCTGAACATGGACGAAAGCCGGGCTAAGGCTGCCGAATTTGGTGTGCCGCAGGTGGCAGAGCCGGGAAATATCCTCACCGATCCCAACATCGACGCCATTCTCAATCTGACAACTCCAGAGGCCCACGCCGAGATCAGCCTTGCCGCGCTTGATGCCGGGAAACACGTCTACTCTGAGAAGCCGTTTGTGACCGACCTTGAGGACGGATACCGCATCCTCAATCTTGCTGCCTCGAAGGGACTGAAGGTCGGGAACGCACCGGATACATTTCTCGGCGGGCGTTGGCAAACGGTGCGAAAGCTTTTGGATCAGGGTGCCATCGGCGAGCCCACTGGCATCGCGGCTTTTGTGCCGACTCATGGGGTTGAGCGGCATCATCCCAACCCTGACTTCTACTATGCCAGAGGCGGGGGGCCTCTTTTGGACCTCGGTCCGTACTACCTTGCTGCGATGGTGTTCTGCCTCGGACCGATTGCCCGGGTGGCGGGCATGTCCAAGAAAACGTTCCCGAAGCGTATGATTGAGAACGGGCGGCGTCGCGGGGAGATGATGCCGGTTGAGGTCGACACTCATTGCTTGAGCCTGATCGAGTTCGAAAGTGGCGTGATTGGCCATATGATGGTCAGCTTCGATGTCTGGGAAAGCGAAACGCCGCGGCTGGAAATCTATGGCACCGAGGGGACGATCTGCATTCCCGATCCCGACCCGGGCGATGGGGCGAACATCTTTCAGGGGGAGGTCTGGCTGCGCACGCGTGCGACCTCACGATGGACAATGCGACCGCGTCCCAAGGCTCCTGCGAATTGGGAAGTGGCCGAGAACACCCATGGTCTGAACTTCGATGCGCGCGGGGCGGGGCTGGCCGAACTCGCAGCTTCCGTAAAGGGCAATCGCGAGCCTCGTGCCAGCGGCGCACTTGGTTTGCATCTTTGCGAAGTTATGCAGGGTATGCTCGATAGCCCGGGGCTGGGTCGCTTTGTTGACATTAAAAGCACGTGCAATCGCCCTGACCTGCTCCCAGAGACAAGTGAGTCCGGTTTGAACATCAAGTGGGGATTGCCGACATGAGTATCGAAACACTCACCATCGGTGATCCGTTCTTTACGGTTCGCATCCTGAAAAATGAGACATCGTACCCGATTGCCGACAAAACGATTGCGTTGAATCTCTCTGCCGATTCCGTTCGGGTGCGCGAGCAAGTGTTGGGTCAGCTGCAATCGGTCATTCTTCGAGACACCGAAATGAAGACCGTGACGCATGCCGTTGTCATTGAGGGTTTTGCAAATCATTCGGACGACGCTGCTCTGATGGCTCGCATTCGTGAGACGTGGCCGTCAGCCTTTGAAGTGCGTGGCGAAGAACGCCTGCGGGGAATCGAACACTATATGTCGCCCAAGGTCTGGGTCGGGCAGTTCGGGTTCACGATCTATCACGCAGCATCGGTGCCCCTGAACGTGGGCCTTCATCAAGAGCACCCTTTTTGTCCAGTACCTGGGTTTCGTGAAGTGCACACGCAGATTGTTGGCTTTGGCAAGATGCAGCAGTGCCGCGAACGCGACGTTGAGACTTTGTATCTCGAAGAACCGATGGCTCCCGGGGCAACCCATCGACCGATGTATGATGCCGAGGGCAACTATCCCTGGCACCAATTCGAAACAATCACCCCGTCCGTCTTCATGGCGGTTGAAATGCTGCCGGAAGGCGCAATACCACCGGAGCTTTAAGCATGAGTCTTTTGCCAGAACAGATTGACTTTGATGGTGCTTTCCCTCGCTTGTCGCGCCGTTTGCGTCTTGGCGTTGTCGGCGGCGGTCGCATCTCGAGTATGCAGGCCATGGCCGCACGGATGACGGACAGATGGGAGGTTGTGGCGGGCGCATTCTCGTCCAACCCCGAACGCGCGAAGGCGGCGGCCGCCGAATGGTATCTTCCGGAAGATCGCTGCTATGCCTCTTTTGCAGAGATGGCCGCAGTAGAAGCGGCGCGACCGGATGGCGTTGAAGCCGTCATGATTACCACACCGAACCACGTGCACTTCGCGTCTGCAAAGACATTTCTGCAGGCGGGCATTGACGTGCTCTGCGACAAACCACTAACAAATGAAGTGGAAGAGGCCGAGGCGCTAGTCACGCTGGCTCAAGAAACGGGCTGCGTCTTCGGCGTATCCTATGTCATGTCTTGTTTCCCGATGGTCCGCCAAGCGCGCGAGATCGTGGCCGAGGGTGGTCTGGGCAAGATCAATCAGATCCATGTCGAATTCATGCAGGACTGGATGACACCAGAGGATTCCAGCGATGCGCCACATGTCAAATGGCGGCTTGATCCAGCGAAGTCTGGTCGCACGTCTTGCGTTGCAGACATCGGCACGCATGCCGCGCATCTTTCGAGCTTTGTAAGCCATTTGCCCTTGACGCAGCTTCGAGCAGAGTTCCATGTCTGCGGTGCGCCGAAGCTTTTGGAAGATACGTTCTTTGCCTGGACCCGCCATGAGGGAGATGTGCCGGGCACATTGATGGCCACCCGGCTTGCGCCCGGCAATCGCGGCGGATTACGCCTGCGCATTTTCGGGTCAGAAGGTGGGCTGGAATGGGATCTCGAGGACTGTGACCGCCTGAAATTCAACCGGTTCGGCGAGCCTGACCGCGTCTTGTCGCGAGGCCACGGGCATGGCCTATCCTCCCAAACCGAGCGCCTGGTGCGAACCGCTCGTGGTTTCCCAGAAGGCATCATTGAAGCTTGGGGCAATCTCTATACCGAACTCGCTATGGCTGTCGCCGCCCGCGCCGACGCGCGTGACATCCCTGCCGATTGGTTGGGGCTGCCGCGCGTCGAAGACGGTGCAACAGGTGTCCGCTTCATCGATTCCTGCGTCAGATCAAACGAAGCCAATGGAGCTTGGGCGAAGGTTTAGAAGGCAGACAATACAATGATTGCAGTCGTCGGGTTAGGGGCTGCTGGTCAGATCCATGCTGCCAATCTGCGAAGCTTGGGCAGTTTGTGGCCTGGAATCACTGAATTAAAAGTTGATGATTTACATATCGACTGATATTTGATATTTTGTGTGATATAACGCTTAATACCATATTAAGGAAGGGAACGGTCATGCTGCCGACCAGCCCGAACACTTGTGAAATGTTCTACTCGCTGGCGCATCTGACGCTGATAAACTGTACGCCTGCCGAATTGGTCTATGTTGCCGCACGAGCTGGCTACGATGCAGTTAGCCCCCGATTCATAACAATGAATGTGCCGGGCGAATTCACACACTCGCCTCTCAACAAAGCTCAGGTGCAGGCCACAAAAACAGCGCTCGATACAACCGGCCTTGAGGTTCTGGACATCGAACTGGCTCGGATAACCGAGGATTGCGATCCCCGGGAGTTTGAAGCTGCACTCGAACTCGGAGGCGAACTGGGCGCACGCCATATGATTATGTCGGCTTGGACCACTCGCCGAGACGACCGCAATTTCCTTCTGGATGTTTATTCCGAGACGTGTGATCTGGCTGCGCCTTACGGTCTGACCATTGATCTTGAGTTTCCATCTTTTTCCCGGTTGCGGACGCTGGATGAAGTCTTGGACATCGTGCGGGCAGCTGATCGGCCAAATGGCGGCATTCTGGTTGATACCCTATACTTGCACCTCAGCCGCGTTGATCTTGGTGAACTGCTGCATGTCCCCCCGGAATGGCTGCATTTTTTGCACATTTCGGATTGTCTGCCGGGCATTGCGGATACTCGAGAGGGCATGATCCAACTCGCTCGTGATGCGCGTCTCTATCCTGGCGAGGGCTGGATCGACTTTACAGGTATCATCGAGCGGTGCCCGCCCATGAACTACTCCATCGAACTCCCAAATCAGAGCAGGGTGGCCGAGCTCGGCTATGAAGAACACGCCCGCCGTTGCCTAACCCATGCAAAGCAGACCTTCGGGTCTGCCCGTTCCAAACGCCGCGTTATCGAAAGGGAAGCGGCTTGAAACAACTCACCTAAGAGGACTGAAATGTCACGAGAACTCAGAGACGATGAGCGCGCGCTTGCCGATGAAATGATTGCGCGCGCCCGCGTTGCAATGGCCGGAATTGAAAATTGGAGCCAGGAACGGCTCAATCGTCTAAGCCAGGCGATAGCTTGGTACGCTGGCAACGAAAAAACCTTCACTCGGCTCGCGCAGCGAGGGGTTGATGAAAGTGGTATCGGAGACCGCGAAGGGCGGCCAGCCAAAAGGTTCAAGATCCACATGGTGCTACGCGATGTGCTTCGGATGCCCTCGACCGGGATTGTTGATGTGGATGAAGCACGGGGACTGGTCAAGTATGCGAAACCTGCCGGCGTTATTGCTTCGCTGATCCCAATGACCAACCCGGCAATGACGCCGCCCGTCACTGGTGTATCGTCGGCAAATGCACGCAACGCTGTGATTTTCAGCCCGCACCCCCGTACAGCCCAAACGACCTTCGAGATGGTTGAGGTCATGCGGGCGGCATGCCGCGTCGCCGGCGCCCCGGAAGACCTGTTTCAGTCGATCCCCAATCCATCAATACCGCTTACGCAATACCTCATGAATGCCTGCGATTTGACGTTGGCGACGGGCGGCAAGCCTATGGTCAAAGCGGCCTACAGTTCGGGCAAACCGGCTTATGGTGTCGGCGCTGGTAACGCGTCCATCGTTATCGACGAAACAGCAGACATCGAGATTGCCGCCCAGAATACGCGCATCTCAAAGACTTCCGATTTCGGGTCTGGGTGCTCGGCAGACGGCAACATCATCATCCAGCGCTCAATCTACGACCGGATGGTCAAGGCGCTGGAGGCCGAGGGGGGTTATCTTTGTAACGATGAGGAAAAGGCGCTTCTGGAAAAGGCCATGTGGGACGAGAATGGCAACCGCACCTTCGCGACCATCGCCTGCCGTCCGCAACAGACGGCCGAGGTCGCGGGCTTTGCGATTCCAGAGGACCGCAAGTTTCTGATGGTTGAGAACCAGGGGCAAATCGGGCCGCAGCACAAGTTCTCGAAGGAGAAGCTGACGACACTGATGGCGCTCTATCATTTCGACGCGTTCGACGATGCGCTCGAAACCGTCCGTGCGATCTACAACACCGGCGGCAAAGGGCATTCCTGCGGCATCTACAGCCACAACGACGAGCACATTGACGCTTTGGCACGGGTTGCGCCGGTCAGCCGCATGATGGTGCGTCAGCCGCAATCCAAAGCCAATGCGGGCGCCTGGACGAACGGCATGCCGATGACGTCTAGCCTGGGCTGCGGCATCTGGGGCGGCAACATCACGAACGAGAATATCACCTTAAAGCATATGATGAACTACACCTGGGTCAGCCGCCCAATCGCAGAAGACCGGCCGCCCGAAGAAGAGCTCTTTGGTGAATTCTATGGCCAGGAGATCGCCTGATGGATGGCACGAAAGTAGACGGAAAAACGGTCGCCGAACACATCGTCGACTTTCTTGAACGGCGCGACGTGAAACACGTATTTGGACTGTGCGGGCATACGAACATCGCGGTACTTGCGGCCCTGGCCGAAAGCCCGATTGATTTCGTCACAGTCCGTCATGAACAGATTGCCAGTCACGCAGCAGACGCCTATGCGCGGGTGACGGGGCGCGCGTCGGTGGTTTTGTCACACCTTTCTCCCGGGCTGACGAATTGTGCCACCGGCGTTGCCAACGCAGCACTGGATTGTATCCCTATGGTGGTGATCGCGGGGGATATTCCGACGCATTACTACGGCAAGCACCCGCATCAGGAGGTGAACCTGCATGCCGATGCCGCCCAATGGGAAATCTATCGCCCCTTCGTCAAACGCGCTTGGCGCGTGGACCGGGCGGATCTGATGGCCGATATTCTGGAAAAGGCGTTTCACCTTGCCGAGAGCGGCCAGCCGGGACCGGTACTTGTGAATGTGCCGATGGACATCTTTAGCCAGGTGATCCCGTCCGACACGTTTGACCGAGCCGCTAAGAACACTCGGGCTCTGAAGAAACCTTCGATGGACGATGAAACTGCGCGCGTGATCGTTGCGGCATTGGCGAATGCGGATGCACCTGTTGCCTACGTCGGCGGTGGGATCCTGTTGGCCCAAGCCAGCGAGGAATTGCGCGATTTTGTTGAGCATATGGGGCTTCCGGTTGCCCATTCGTTGATGGGAAAGGGCGCGCTCAGGGACGATCATCCTTTCGCGATGGGGATGACAGGGTTTTGGGGAACGTCGTTGGTCAACCAGTCCTGTTTGAACGCAGACTATATCTTCGCCGTTGGGACGAGGTTCAAAGAAGCCGACTGCTCAAGCTGGTACCCCGGATACACTTTCAACATTGGTGGTGAAACGGATACGACTAAGGTCATCCACATTGATATCGAGCCACAGGAAATCGGCCGCAATTATCCAACTGAGATCGGGGTGGTCGCCGATGCCAAGGCAGCACTTCGCGTGCTGACCCGCGTGGCAAAAGAGATTTATCCGGACGGCATCGCGCGGGCTGAAAAGAAAGCCGAAATCGCCGAATTCCGCGCGACGTTCAAGCAAAGCAACCGCGAGATGGCGGAAAGTTCTGCTTTCCCAATGATGCCCGAGCGCATCCTTGCAGATACTCGCAAAGCCCTGCCGGAAGACGCGATCATCACGACCGACGTTGGCTGGAACAAGAACGGCGTCGGTCAGCAATTCGATATTCTGACTCCGGGCTCGATCCTGACGCCCGGCGGTTTCGCCACGATGGGATTTGGTCCTCCCGGTGCCATCGGGGCGAAGCTGGCGGCACCTGAGCGGGTAGTGATAAGTCTCGTAGGCGATGGCGGCTTTGGCCAAAACCCGTCGATGCTGGCAACAGCGGTTGAGCTTGACCTCGGGATCATCTGGCTGGTGATGAACAACAACGCTTTTGGGACCATCGCAGGTCTTCAAAAGGCGCACTTTGGGTTGACCTACGGGACGACGTTCCCTGGCTCCCCGGATGCGCCGACCAATGGACCTGGCTACGCCGAGATTGCGCGGGCCTATGGGGCGGAGGGCAAGCGCATATCATTCGCCGACGAGTTGCTACCTGCTCTTGAAGCCGCGATCGCGAGCGGCAAGCCGACCGTTCTTGATGTTCCAATGATTAACAACCCGACTCCGACGACCGGGCATTGGAACATTCTGGATATTTATTCGCCGGATAGAGATGTCAGTCATGTTGCCACATGAGTGGAACTTAGCAAAAGGACTATTCAGATGTACAAAAATATCCTGATACCGGTCGAACTGGACCACGACGTGGACGCCGGAACGATCATAGCAACGGCGCAACGGCTAATGAGCGATCAGGGAAAAATCACTCTGGTCGCCGTACTTGAGGACGTTCCCTCATATGTGGTGGAATATGCAACCATCAAACCGGCGAATCATGTTCGCGATGACGTCAAGAGCCGCCTGCGCGCCATTGCCGAAGGTCACGAAGATCTTGAGACAACCGTTCTTACAGGAAAACCGGGCGTCGTGATCCCCGAGCTCGCCTCTGAAATGGATACCGACCTCATTGTTGTCAATTCGCAAAGACCGGGTGCGCAGGAATACTATTTGGGATCGACCGCTTCACGTATTGTCCGGCGCGCGCATTGCGCTGTGTTGGTTCTCCGATAGCGTTGGTTTACCTGTGTTATACCAAAGGCCCTTGCCAATGACTCATGCATTTGCGTCAAAGCGTTGTGTTATCAAGGCAATACACCAGTCGGCGTGTGTATAAAGCCAATACCGCTGGTATTAGATCAGCTTGGCGTTAGCTGGACCCATTTTGTGAGCGGTACAGCTAAACGTATGCTGATCTAAACTCAAACACTTGAATAGCCTCCCTCAATCAACATGATCGCGCCATTGACCAAATCCGATGCGGGGGACGCCAGATAAAGTGCCATATCAGCGATTTCGACAGGTTCGCCGAAACGACCCAAAGGGGTCCTCTGTATGAACGGCTCCCTCTTCTCAGGTGCGGACCATAGCTCTTTGCCCATCTCCGTGAGAACGACCGTAGGGCAAATTGCATTCACCTGAACATTGTGTGGTGCTGCCTCAACCATCAGCGACTTGGTGAGCGCATTCAGCCCCCCTTTTGAAGTTGCGTAGGCTGCGTGATTTTCTAACGCAATGACCCCGGTTTGGGACGAGATATTGATGATCTTCCCTTGCTTTCGAGCCATCATGTCAGGCAGCAGCGCTTTCGAAAGGACGAACGGTGCTGTCAAGTTGACCGCAATCGTGGTCTCCCAATCTTGCAAGGTGTAATCAACTAACGGTCCCGTCAGCGCGACGCCAGCGGAGTTGACCAAGATGTCAATCTGACCGGCGGCTCCCAGTGCTTTTTCCGCAATCTGGGCGGTTTCTATTGATGATGCCAGATCTCCTGTGAGGGCAGTGAAACTACGGCCATAGGCTCGAACCTTATCACCGAGCGCATTCAAGCGCGCCTCCGAGCGGCCATGGCCAATAATGTCTGCGCCAGCATCTGCAAAGACTTCTGCAATTGCAGCACCGATCCCGGAAGAGGCACCGGTAATCAGAGCAGTTTTACCCGTAAGACTGAAACGTGTTTTCCAAGATTCCATTATTCAGGCTACTCTAAGTTCGTGTGATTGGAGCGCATCTCGTCTGGTGTAACGTTCAATTTTTCACGCAGATCAAGAACCAAAAGTTCAAAAAAGAGGAACATCAGTGCTTCGTAAAGCGAACCCATGGGCAATATCGACATGGCCTCACTACTTTGGTCAGTCGCCATGGTTTGTGTTGGAATGATCACAAGATGATCGACGGACCTCGGCACTTCTCCTTTTTGTTCGGCCGTAATACAGGCGACCTGAGCATTTGCTTTGCGGCCTATTCCAGTTAGTGCTGATACCGTAGAAAAAGTGCCGGGCCCGGCACTCACGAATAATAAATCACTTTTCCCAATTGGAGGTGCTGTCATGTCTCCAACTACGTGGACATCCAAACCCAAATGATAAAGACGCATGCTCAACGCTTTCATCATCAGCCCTTCGCGGCCGACGCCATAACAAAGGATGCGTTTTGCTGAGATCAGCCACTCAGAAACTGAGGGAACTTGCACCAGGACCTCTTGAGAAAGCCCGCGACGAAGTTCATCCAGGATTTTGTCAGCGATATTTTCAATTCCACTATCCAAGTTCGGCTCCAAGGTGAATCTGAATTTTTACGTCTGTCGGCCTTGCTTCGACGGCGCGATCAAACGCCTCTATACTCTTTTCAAATTTGAAAGTTTTTGAAATTAGCGGTTTAAGGTCAACCTGGCCTGAGGTCATTAGAGCAATCGCGCGATCATACATATTGGCATAGCGAAAAACGGTCTCCATACGCAGTTCTTTGGATTGCGCCAGGACAAGGTCAATCGGCACTGGATCGACCGGCATGCCGACCCAAACAACACAGCCGGCCGGAGCCACTGCTTGCAATGCGGTCTTCACCGATGCCGCTGCCCCCGCACATTCGAAAACTACGTCCGCACCCCAACCTTCAGTAGCCTCACGCAACATCTCAACAGGGCTATCTCTTGGAACCAAGACGGGCTCGATATTGTCGTACTGCGCTGCGATGAAAAGTTTGTCTTCGACAAGATCTGATATGAAGACCTTTGCGCATCCGCCTGCCAATGCGGCAAGAGCGACCATAACACCAATCGGTCCAGCACCGGTTACCAGCGCAATGTCGCCGGGCTTGATCTTTGCGCGAAAAGCAGCCTGCATGCCAATTGCGAACGGCTCCACCATAGCGCCTTCCGCGAAACTGATATTTTCTGGTAGGCGATACGTGAACGCAGCTGGATGTATGATGGAGGGCGTTAGGCACCCGTGAACCGGAGGGGTTGCCCAAAACCGGACAGACGGATCGACATTGTAGGCGCCAATCTTAGCTGCCTTCGAACGCATATCTGGAATACCAGGTTCCATGCAAACCCGGTCACCCACTGCCAAATTTACGACTTCGCTCCCTATTTCAGTAATGATTCCGGCGGCTTCATGCCCAAGGATTATGGGATCTTCAACGACGAAAGGCCCAATCCTGCCATGCGTATAGTAGTGAACGTCACTCCCGCACACGCCTACAGTATCAATTGATATGCGGACGTGCTCAGGGCCAAGGGTTTGGGGGAGCGCTATTTTCCTCAAAGAAAGCTTACCCTTCTCCTCCAGCACTAGCGCTTCAACCAAGTTTTTCTTATTTTCGACCATTACTTCGTTCCAGTAATGCAGTAGCGGTGTTTTCATCGGTAACAAGCGTATCGATAAAGTGTCGCTTCAGCGCGGCCGCCAGGATGAGCACTTTGTTTAGACCGCCCGCTGCCATTATGACGTTTTCAATTTCGCCGAGATTTTCCAGCGACATTCCTACTACTCGATTGTTAATGTCGTGATCGATTAGGTTACCGTCAGCATCCAAGATGTAGCCCAAAATATCACCAACACCGCCAGCAGCTTCGAGTTCCGGCGCTGTAATGTCTGCGGGAAGGGCATCGCGAACAAGAAGTGAACTCTTCAGATCACCTGTCGCCAGAGCAATCGCACCACAGGAACGAATCTTGCCGAGCATGTTTGCCACGACATCCTGCTCAAGGAACAAAGATTGGCTTACCGCGCTTCCTGCATAAAGCGGCGCTGTGAAAAAACTATGCTCTGCGTTGCACAAATCGGCGAGGCGAGTTGTGATTTCATAACTGTTCACGTCCGATCCACGAGTAACTCCACCCATTACAGAGACTATTTCCAAGTCTGGTCTGTTCAGCGGCTGCATAAAACGAGTTGCCAGATTAAGTGTATTCCCCCACGACATACCAAAACTGGTGATTGCATCGTCGGACAGCAGAGCGCCCAAATAGTCCCCCAAACCTGCGCTGACTAATTGCGTAACGGATGAAGCATCAACAGGGGAAGGAACGACAATGGCGCGCAATAAGCGGAACCGGTGTTCGAGCTCCCACTCAAGCTTAGCCGAGGCGGCAAAAACCGAGTCAACGCTGACACGAAGTATTCCTCGCCGGCGTGCCTCACTGAGCGCCTTGTTGACACGTAAACGTGTTATTCCAAATCGTTTTGCTGCATCAGCCTGCGTTAATCCCTCGATCTCACAGGCCCACGCAAGTCTGACCAGGAGTTGCTCTTCGGAATCAATCAAGTCCAGCTTTATGTTTCGCGACATGACTACACCTCGTTATTCCAACCAGTGGTCATGAGCAAGGACTGGAGAAATAGTTGAAAGTAATAGGATTCTCACTTCACAGCCCCCATGGTTAGGCCACGTACCAGCTGTTTGGAAGCAATGAGTGCAAAAATCAGGACCGGAATGACGATGAGAGTAGAAGTTGCCATGATCTTCCCGTAAGGCAGATTGTATCCCTCCATAAAGGATACAGCCATGGCAGGAGCTGTTTTCGCCTCACTTCTAGTGAGAATCAGCCCAAACATCAGTTCATTCCAGGAAAAAATAAAAGAGAATATGGCTGACACTGCCACACCTGGCATCGCAAGGGGCAGGCAGATTTTGTGCATGATTGTGAACTGAGATGCACCTTCGAGCCTGGCAGCTTCATCCAAGTCGTAAGGGATGCTCCTGAACTGATCGGTCACAATCCAGATGACAATCGGTAGGTTGAAAGTCAGATAGATGAGTATGAGTGTGATATGCTTGTCCAGAATACCCAAATTTCGGGAGATGAGAAAGAAAGGGAGCGCTAGAACAATTGGTGAGACCATTCGATTAGTGATGAACCAAAACCAAAGGTCTTTTTTTCTCCGAAATTCGAAGCGCGCCAGTGCAAATGCCGCGGGAACGCCAAGGAATAATGCTAGCAGGGTTGTCGATACAGCAATGATCAGTGAGTTGATCAGGGTACGAAGCACGCCATCTTCAAAAAGCGCCTCGCGGTAGTTGTCGAGTGTGACCTCGAATATCCAAACAGGTGGGGCTTCGAGTGCGACAACCTGGTTCTTGAGTGAGGTAGTCACCATCCAATAAAATGGAAATACACAAATCAGAATAATCAGTGCCAATAGTAGAATTTGTAAGAGGAATGAGCGGTTTATGGTCATGTCTCACACCTCACGATAGAAAATTCGAATGTAAATTTGAGCAAGCACAATTGTGATAATCAGCAAGATCACCGCCTGCGCTGACGCCAGCCCCTGATCAAAGCCTCTAAACCCGACTCGTTGAATCATCAGCGAAATAATCTCTGTCGAAGATCCCGGTCCCCCCCGAGTGGATGTGAACACCATGTCGAAAAGTTTGAGAGTGTCGGCCGTTCGCAGTATTAAAACAGCCGTCAGGCCCGGCAATAAGAAGGGCAATTGGACATAACGCAACACCGTCCACCAATTCTTTGTTTCCAATCGCGCAGCTTCTTCAACCTCTCCAGGCACCATCGTCAGTCCGGCTAGCAATACGAGCGCTACAAACGGAGTCCATTGCCAGACATCCCAAAAAATAATCATCATGAATGCATTTTCCGGGTCGCCGATCCAATTGATATTGGCACCCCCTAACAATTGGTTTACAACGCCAAATTTCTGATTGAACATGACCTGGCCGAGCAGCCCAACAACGGCGTAAGTGGTCGCCATTGGCAATACCAAGCTCAAGCGCGTGAGCGTTTTGAGGAATGTGAGTTTCGGTTGGTGAAGTACGAGAGCGATTCCCAATCCAAATGCAATTTGTAACGGTAGCGCCGTCGCAAGTAAAAAAAAGGTTCGACCCATGGCCTGCCAAAAGACTTCATCGGTCAAAACTGACCAATAATTGTCCAAGCCGATAAATTTAACTCTCTTAAGCTTGGTTAAATTGTAAAAATGAAGGGACGTCCATATGGCGTAAAGCAGCGGTGCAATCCCAATTATTGCCAGCCCTAAAACAGCTGGTCCGATAAAGCTAAATATCGTTTTTCTTGATGCATAGCCGCGCATATATACGCCATTGATATTGCTCTGGAGCGACGCAATAAAGAAAAGAGTCGCTCCAGATTAGCGATTTCCGTTACTATTGCGCGAGAGGCTTGCTGCCGGAATAGTAGCCGGCTTCTTCTAGCACGGCTTCCATTCGCGTACCAATTTCCTTGGCGCCATCTTCAGTGGAAACCTCACCAAGCATGATCTTCGTCCCCCATTCCTGAACGATCTCAGTGATCTCTGGCCATTCGGCAAAGCGCGGGCGAAATTCCGGAACCCCTTCCTTCCAGCTTTCGACAAGAGCCGGAATGAAAGTGAACTTTTCTGCCAATTTTGGATCCGCATAAGCCGATTGACGTGCAGGAACGCCGCCGCGCGCCAAATATTCGCCGGCATTGGCCTTTGATGTCGCCCACTGGATGAAGAGCCAGGCCGCGGCCTTTTCTTTGTCATCAGCCTGCTCTGCAACGGCAAGGGAGAACCCGCCCAAAGCGGGCTTCCGGCCCGCCGGACCTTTTGGTTCGGGAGCAATTCCTACATCAGCCGCAACCTTCGAAGTCTTTGGATCGACAACTGAGGAATAAAACGCCGACCATTCGGTAATGATTGCTACGTCGCCCTGTGAGAACGCATTAACAGTCTCGGCATGATCATAAGCCACGATCCCGTCGGGCATATATTGCATCAAATCCTGACGGAATTTGAGACCTGTCTGGCTTTCTTCGGAGTTGAGATTGGACCTGAACTCAGCGTTCAGGAAGGAACCGCCAAAGGGCCAAAGCATCCGGGCGAAGCTGTCGGCTGACTGCGTTTCGTTACGCTTGGATTGCAGGGCAAAGGCATGCTTGCCATCTTTAGTCAACGCAGGACCATAAACATCCTTCAGCTCTTGCCAGGTTTTTGGCGGTCCATCAAATCCAGCATCTGCCAACATTTTTTTGTTGTAGAACATGAGACCGGAATAGTTGTCGAACGGCAGGCCGTAGAGTGTATTATTCCAGCCACCAAATGCATTGAGAACCAGTGGAAAAAAGTCATCTAAGTCGAGGCCTGGATCAATGATTTCAGGATAGTCCGCCTTGATCTTGTCAATTGGAACAATCCAATCATTTTCTGCGAAGTTGCCGATCCAGACCAAATCAATCAGTGCGATGTCCAGGTCGCCACCTGCGACAAAGTCTCGAACTTGTTCACCAAGAGCATTCTCGTAAGGATGCTTGATGATATTTATCTTGATGCCCGTTTCCTTCTCGAACTCTGGCACCATAGCCTCGATAGCTGCGTAGCCAGGACGCAATAAGAAAACGACATCCACAGTTGTACCCGAATAGGGCTCCGCAGCTTTTTTCAGACTCCAACTATGACTATCAGCTAGCGCTCCGGTGGCCAGACATCCAGCTATGATAGTTGAGCTTAAGAGTTTTAGGATTTTAGACACGAGTAATCTCCTCCCACTTTTGGTGATGCAAGATTGCATCCTCTTGTATCAACGGACATACAAAAGTTACATTTTGGCTTGAATGTCAATACAAAAGTTTATAAGAGGATACAAAAATATTATGTAGCTTTAGTTTTTGAAACCTGGAGGAGGTTAGACTTGGGTCAGATAAAAATTAATGGAATCAATAAATTATATGGTTCTTTACAGGTGTTGCACGATATCGTCCTCGACATAGTAGATGGAGAGTTCGTTGTGTTCGTCGGCCCCTCAGGTTGCGGGAAGTCAACGCTGTTGCGGACGCTTGCTGGCCTCGAAAGTGTGAACTCTGGTGTGATTGAGATCGACGGTAAGGACGTTACCAACGCTGAACCGGCCGATCGCGACATCGCAATGGTTTTTCAGTCCTATGCGCTCTACCCCCATATGAGTGTCCATGAAAACATGGAATTCGGGATGAAAGTTAATGGCATTGAGGCCAAAAACCGCCATCAGCGCATCACCGATGCAGCGCGCATACTGCAATTGGGAGATCTACTTGAACGTAAGCCATCGCAACTGTCTGGTGGACAACGTCAACGCGTTGCGATCGGGCGCGCCATCGTTAAAAATCCGAAGGTTTTTCTGTTTGATGAGCCGTTGTCGAATCTTGACGCCAGACTGCGTGTACAGATGCGCGTGGAGCTTGCAGGCCTACACAAGCAACTCAAAACCACTATGATTTACGTGACCCACGATCAGGTCGAGGCCATGACGATGGCTGACAAAATCGTCGTATTGAACGAAGGGCGTGTGGAGCAGGTTGGCACGCCGATGGAGCTTTATCACACGCCCAATTCTCGCTTCGTTGCGGAATTCATTGGCTCGCCCGCCATGAACGTATTCGTCCCTGACCATAGTTTTCGAAACCTCACTCTCGATCAGTCAACGGCGTTCATTGGCTGCCGTCCAGAGCACTTCGAATTGAAACCGAAGGGCAAAGGGCACATGGACGCAACTGTGCGAGTCAAGGAGCAACTGGGGGGTGAGAGCTTGCTTTATCTATCACTTCCAGGCGGCGGTGAAGTCGTTGCGCGCGTTGATGGAGATAACGAAACTCAGGTTGAGCAAGTAATTAGCTTGGCTATTCCCAAAAACAGGCTCTTCCAGTTCGACAAATCCGGCCAGGTTATTTGCATGCGGAGTAGAAAAGGTGGACAGCCTCGACCAAACAATTGATCTAGGTAACGGGCTTTGGACTGTTCCTTTTGAAGACGTCGAATTGGTGATATTGGACTTTGATGGTGTAATTGCGGACAGCGAAAACATCTCCCTTGGAACGCTGCAGAATACACTGGCGAACTACGGGTTGGACATGCCATTAAACGAAGTTCGAAGACTTTTTCTTGGCCGATCACTTTCAGCGATCTGCAGATATGTTTCGCGCAATAATCCGAAGAAGACATCAAACGGGTTTGGAGAAATGTGGCAGGAAAAACTGTTTGCAGGGTTCAAACGAGAACTTCGGCCGATTTCGGGGATCGTCGACCTCCTCGACGAACTAACCGACAACGGCCTCCGTTACTGCATCGCATCTAGTGGGACATTTGAACGCATTAGAGTGGCGCTCGGCGTGATGGCGTCGGCGGATCGGTTTCCTCATGTTTACAGCACGGAACTTGTTACCCGGGGCAAACCATCGCCGGATCTTTTTTTGCTAGCTGCTGAGAAAACTGGAGTAAATCCAAAGAAATGCCTCGTCATTGAAGACAGTCCTTATGGCATTCACGCTGCGGTGGCCGCTGAAATGAAGTCAATCGGTTTCATCGGAGGTGCACACTTGATGAACCTGATGAATGAACACGAAGGGATACTTCGAAGCGCCGGCGCAAACCACGTCGTGGGCAAGTTTGAAGATTTGCTTCCTCCAAAACGAGCACTGCGATCTGTGGCGGATCGCTGATCCTGATGCAAGAATGGACAGACACATAATGCCCCATTTAGAGCGTGTCAGGTCTTAATAGAAGCAATTCTGTTTCTCGATTGGCGAGGCGATACCCAAGCTCAAGGCGATCGAAGAGCGATGTTTATCCATCTCTCAAGAGCGGCTTGGGTGTGGGCGTTGCGCCAATCGGAAACCCGAAGGGGCGCTTTTGCTATAGATTTCAGGGCGATCAGCTTTATGGCGTTAGCTTTACCCTTGGCAAAATGGGTACAGCTAACGCCATGCTGATCTCATATGGACCTTAAGCCTCTTGCAAATAGCCCCACTATATCCTGCGAGACTATACCAGCGGTATTGGCTTTATAGACACGCCGACTGGTGTACTGCCTTGATAACATACCTCTTTGACGCCAAGGCATGAGTCATTGGCAAGGGTCCTTGGTATAAGCTAACCCCATAAAGCTGATCGCCCTCTAAATCTATAGCAAAATGTGAGAAGAATATGGGAGTGCCCATCAATCCCATTAAACGCATTTTGCTCAAGATCAGCATGGGGTTAGCTGTACCCATTTTGTGAGCGGTAATACCAGCGGTATGGGCTTTATGGACACGCTGGCTGGTGTACTGCCTTGCTAACACAACGCTTTGACGCCAAGGCATGAGTCATTGGCAAGGGCCCTTGGTATAAGCTAACCCCATAAAGCTGATCGCCCTCTAAACCTATAGCAAAATGCGCGAAAATACGGGAGTGCCCATCAATCCCATTAAACGCATTTTGCTCAAGATCAGCATGGGGTTAGCTGTACCCATTTTGTGAGCGGTAATACCAGCGGTATGGGCTTTATGGACACGCTGGCTGGTGTACTGCCTTGATAACACAACGCTTTGACGCCAAGGCATGAGTCATTGGCAAGGGCCCTTGGTATAAGCTAACCCCATAAAGCTGATCGCCCTCTAAACCTATAGCAAAATGCGCGAAAAATACGGGAGTGCCCATTAATCCCATTAAACGCATTTTGCTATAGGTCGTTAACAGACGTTTCCAGGCGCTAGCGAACCCCGGTTTTCAAGGACTGGAACGCCGCGAGTGCCGCCTCACGAGATGATTTTAAGTCAACAACAGGAGCCGGGTATGGAGAACCCGGGTTGACACCGGCGTCTGTCAAGATAGACGCAGGTGCCTCCCACGGACTAAAAATATACCGCTCCGGCAGGGACGCGATTTCGGGTATATATTGTCGTACATAATGGCCACCGGGATCAAATTTATGTCCCTGGGTCACGGGATTGAAAATACGAAAATAAGGCGCCGCATCCGCACCGCAACCGGCAATCCACTGCCAACCGGCGCTATTGTTGGCAAGATCCGCATCAACCAGCGTATCCCAGAACCATTGCGCGCCATGACGCCAATGAAGACGCAGGTTTTTCACCAGAAATGATCCGACAACCATGCGCATCCGGTTATGCATATAACCCGTTTGCCAAAGTTCGCGCATGCCGGCATCAACCAGGGGTATGCCTGTTCTTCCTCTTTGCCATGCATCCAGCAGCGCGTTATTTTCGACCCATGGAAAGTCATCAAACTTTGCTTGCAGGTTCTTTGTTGGCAAGTAAGGATTATAATAAAGTTGGCTATAGGAGAATTCGCGCCATCCCAACTGCCTGCAGAAATGATCAATAGGCTTGTCGTCACCCATGCTTGTAAGCGCATACCAGATTTGATTGGGGGATATTTCTCCAAAATGCAAATGCGGAGACAGCCTTGAGACATAAGGTTTGGCCGGAAAGTTCCGCCCTTCCTTGTAACTCGGCAGCCCTTTGTGAATGAACGTGCGAAAGCGAGCGCGGGCTGCGTCCTCTCCAACCTGCCATTGTGCCTCCAGTTTTTTGTCCCATCGTGTACGGGGCAGAAGATTGAGTTCGCGCAAGTCAAGAGAATGCTCCTGATCCTTTTGATAGGCTACATTCGCTGGCACGGGTATGGGTTCACCTGGTGGCCTGACCTGCAAACACCCTTTGTGATAAAAGGGTGTAAAGACTTTGTACGGGGTGCCGTCGTTCTTCCTGACAGTCCAGGGCTCCCAAAGCAGTGAACCGTTACAGGTCTCAACTTGAACACCTTTTGTTCTCAGAAATTTTTTTATCTCCGTATCACGATTGATGCGCCACGGTTCGTAGCATCGATTCCAATAGACGGCCTGCACATCAAAATGCGCGATAACATCGGCAAGGACGTCAAATGGATTACCTCGGTACAGAGATAAACAGCCGCTCAGCGATCTGTCGAGTGACGCCAGGGAGTGGTGCAACCACCAGCGGCTTGCTCCGCCCATGGCGTAGGCCCCGGCATGCTCATCATCAAGAATATAAAGGGGTAACACGCGGCCATGTCTGGCAGCTTGTGCAAGCGCGGGATTATCGCACAATCGCAAGTCCTGTCGAAACCAATGAACCGCGATACGATCATTCATTGTCGGTGTTTTCCTCCCGTGATTATTTTATTGCCAAACGGTGCCGCTGGATGCTCGCTCTCAATGGGCTATCTGTTGACAAGGCGCGACACACAAACCTTTTTAGGACTATGAAAGCCGATGCCGCTGGTATTAATAGATCAAGCGTTCTATCCCGCCAGATCATCAACAATGTTCTCAATAATGGCGCTAAGGTCAAAATCTTTGGGGGTAAAGACCCCCGCGATCCCCAGTTTGCGCAAGTCCTGGTGATCGCTCGCCGGGATAATGCCGCCCAGATAGACGGGCACATCCGCAAGTCCCGCTTCACGCAGACCCGCCAGAACATCCTCAGCAAGTGCCATATGGGAGCCCGAGAGGATGGAAAGCCCGATGGCGTGAACATCCTCTTCGGCCGCTGTTTTGACAATATCGGCAACGCTCAAACGAATGCCGTCGTAGATCACGTCAAGACCGCAGTCCCGGGCCCTGACCGCAATCTGCTCAGCGCCATTGGAATGGCCGTCAAGTCCTGGTTTACCAACAAGCAAACGAATGGGCGCGCCTTGCGCGCGCCGCAGGGCCGCGACCTTGTCGCGCACCCGATATATTGCCTGATCATCCATGGCATCGCTTTGACCCCGGGGAGGTGCTCCCGCCCCCGAGACCCCCGTGGGGGCACGATATTCTCCAAAAACCTCACGCATGAGGGCACCCCACTCACCGGTGGTCACCCCGGCCTTAGCGGCATCGATACTTGCCGGCATGATGTTGCGATCCTCACAGGCGGCCGTGCGCAGGGCCTCCAGCGCCGCTTGCACCGCGCCGTCGTCGCGCTGCTCCCGCCACCGGAGCAAGGCGGCAATCTGTTCCGCTTCGATAAACTCGCCAACCGTCACGATACCGCCGTCATCCGCCGCTTGCGTGAGCGGGCTCGGTTCACTTTCCTGGTAGCGGTTGACGCCAACGACGACCTGCTCGCCGGATTCGATAGCCGCCAGGCGCGCGGCATTGGCGGCAACAAGCTGCTGCTTCATGTAAGAGGACTCAACCGCAACAACCGCACCCCCCATAGTCTCGATAATCTCCAGCCCATCGCGAACCTCCCGCTTCAGCGCCTCCACCTTTTCCTCGACAACCCTTGAGCCCTCAAACAGATCGTCATAAGCCAGCAGGTCCGTCTCCAAAGCCACAATCTGCTGCAAGCGCAGGGACCACTGCTGGTCCCATGGTCGCGGAAGTCCAAGGGCCTCATTCCAGGCCGGCAGCTGCACCGCCCGCGCGCGCGCTTTTTTCGACAGAGTCACCGCAAGCATTTCCAGTAAAATGCGGTAGACGTTGTTTTCTGGCTGCTGCTCTGTCAGGCCAAGAGAGTTCACCTGGACACCGTAGCGAAAACGGCGATACTTTTCCTCCTTAACCCCGTAGCGCTCTCTGCACACTTCATCCCACAGGTCGACAAAGGCCCGCATTTTGCACATTTCCTCAACGAACCTGATACCAGCGTTGACAAAAAACGATATGCGTCCCACGAGTTTGGGAAAATCCGGAGCCGACACCGCGTTGCAAGCGCGCACCCCATCCAAAATGGCCATGGCGTTGGCAAGGGCAAATGTGATCTCCTGCACCGGCGTGGCGCCGGCCTCCTGCAAATGATACGAACACACATTGACCGGGTTCCACTGGGGTAATTCTGCGTAGCAATACGTAATTACGTCGGTAGTCAGACGCATGCTTGCGGCGGGGGGAAAGATATAGGTGCCGCGCGCCAAATATTCTTTCAGGATATCGTTCTGGGTTGTCCCCTTGAGGCCGGCGCGGGCAACATTGTGGCGATCGGCAACACCGATGTAAAGCGCCAGCAACCAGGCGGCAGGGGCATTGATCGTCATCGACGTGTTCATCCTGTCAAGAGGAATGCCCTCCAGCAACGTCTGCATGTCGCCAAGGTGGCCGATCGGCACCCCCACCTTTCCAACCTCACCGCGTGCCAAGGTATGATCGGCGTCGTAGGCCGTCTGGGTCGGCAAATCGAAGGCGATGGACAGGCCCGTTTGGCCTTTTTGCAGATTTTTCCGATATAGCGCGTTTGACTCGCGCGCCGTCGAGTGTCCCGCGTAAGTGCGAAACAGCCACGGACGATCTTTTGTCATGCGGGGTCTTTCATGAATTATACTTGCGGTATTGGCTTTATAGACACACCGGCTAGAGCGTGTCACATCCTCATTAGACAAGAGGCGCGAATGTTTCACGTGAAACATTGTATAGCAAAGCACAATATAGCAGAGCGCATCGAAATTGATAAGCTGGAAACGTCTAACGTCTAACGTCTATTGCCGACCTGGCCAGCCCACTCCCCTCTCGGGCCACCCGCACTGGCGGCACCCTAGGGGTGGCCCACAAGGGGGAGTGGATAGGGTGATGCCCATTCATGGAGAGGCGCAAATGTTTCACGTGAAACATTATATGGCAAAGTGCAATATAGCAAAGCGCATCGAAATTGATAAGCTGGAAACGTCTAACGTCTATTGCCGGCTTGGCCGGCCCGTTGCAAGCCTATGTCCGTCATTGCCAGAAATCAGGAACCGTCTCCCGCAAGCCCTTGCCTAGGCGCAAGGGTGCAACTCGTAACGCCAGTCCCGTATCATCGTCAATATCAACCGCAACGCCACACAACATCGCAGGGCCAAGGGCCGGGGTAAAGCGCTCGCGCGTAATCGCCGTTTGAAATCGCTGGATCGGTTCCTCCCGGTGCATGCCGATGACGGACGCAAAATCTCCGCACATGCCAACGTCACTGATAAATGCCGTCCCCTTGGCAAGGATGCGTGCGTCCGCCGTGGGAACATGGGTGTGCGTTCCCGCAACCAACGAGACCCGACCGTCGACCATATAGCCTACCGCTTGCTTCTCACTGGTGGTCTCCGCATGAAAATCAATGACGATCGCATCGACCTGATCGTGTAACGGGCAGCGTTCTATTGCGTTTTCAATCAGAGTAAAGGGATTATCAAGAGGCTCCATAAAGTGACGCCCCAGGGCATTAATGATCAGAACCCGGCGATGTCCGTGGGTCTTGATCAAGCAAGAGCCTCGCCCTGGCGTACCCTTGGGATAATTGATCGGGCGTACAAGGTTGTCATAGCGCTCGATAAATACCAACGCTTCACGCTGGCGAAAAGCGTGGTTTCCCAAAGTCACCGCATCGGCGCCGGCATCAACAAATTGCAGAAATATATCCTCCGTAATACCAAAACCGCCGGCGCTGTTTTCACCATTGACAACCGTGCAGTCGATCCCATAGCGCGCAATCAAGCTCGGCAACTGTTCGCACACTAATCGACGTCCAGAGCGCCCAACAACATCTCCAAGAAATAACATGCGCATCACAAGGCCTCATCATTGGCAAGCGACCGGTCGTGATCACCGGGTCGGCAATCCAATACGCCCTCATCGGTAACGATCCATTGTAGCCTCTGGTCGTGGGGCTCTTGCGGCACACTGTCGACCTGTTGCATGGCATAGGCGGCACCTATGGTCATCACGCGCTTATGTGCCTTCAAAGCCATGATGGACGTGTCATAATGTCCCTTGCCATAGCCCATACGACCGCCATGGCGATCAAAGGCACTCAAGGGAACAATAAGGATATCCGGATCAACGACCGCGGCCTTAACGCCGGGGCCCCTGGTGCCAAAACCGGCGTCCTGCAGCGCCGCCGTGCCGTCCCAGCAACGAAACGACAACGGTTGTCCTGATGCCTCGACAACGGGCAAAGCTATTGTGTAGCCGCGCGCGGCGAGCCTTTGCAACGTGGGCACAATATCGATTTCCGAACGAATGGGTATAAACCCGGCGACCACCGCAGGGGGGTCGCACACAGCCTCTACCAGCGTGTAGAGCCTGTCCGCGCAAATTCTTGAATTTGCAGTGCGCGCCTTTGCGCTCAGTCCATCGCGGCACCTGAGTACGCGCTCACGCAGCGCCTGCTTGTTGCCAGCGACCGTATCGCCAGACACACGCGCAACAGGTAAAGCGCGTGGACGATCGAAAAATGTATTCAGAACGGCCAACTTTTGTTTGTGTTTAGCTAAAAAGCACGACTTCGCGCTTTCCTGGCCCCCACAGAAATTGGTCCTGGCACGATCCTGTCGAGCCCGCCAAGTAAAATATACGTTCGGCGCACCGCGAGACCGCCGCGGCGGATGATCCCGGGATCCCTACGCTAAGTAGGTGGGCACCGTGTGAAAAAGCCCACGAGCTTAATCAGGGACAGCTCCCGTATGGATCGTTAAGGCCCCTGGGACATTGCCAACGTCGCACCACGCAGTCGCGCCGCCCCCACTATAGCGTTGTTTATCCAACTTGTCAGCTGGCATCTCTATAGCAAAATGCGAGAAAAATACGGGAATTTCCATAATACCAGTTAAACGCATTTTGCTATAGATTTAGAGGGCGATCAGCTTTATGCGTTTAGTGGTCCCCATAGCAAAATGGGTACAACCAAACGCCAAGCTGATCTAGTAACGGGCATCTACCAGCCTACTCTTCCTCTTGGGCCACTCCTGGGGTACCGCCTGCGCAGGTGGCCCGCAAGGGGGAGGGGCCGGCCAGGTCGCAAATAGACGTTGCCAGCAATATTGCTTGTGGGTGCGCATAGGAGAAAGAATGCCCGACAGTACCTTGCAAACCCAGGCCGCTCGTTGCATCAGCCAAAGCTGTTACGGCAGAGCGGCAAACCCTTGCGCAAACCCGTTCAGGTCAATAGGGATGCCGATCCCCTCCTTGGCCGACTTAAAAATAATAAACAGCGCCGACTTTCCTTGTCTAAAGCGCTCAATCTGCTCGTCGCTCAAAACCACTTCCGCCAGGCATCCATTGGGCAGGCACTTGGCAAATTGCGCACTGCCCACATCCTTGTCGTCTATTTTAAGGCCGAGCCCTGGGGGCAGCAGGATACCAAGGGGCGCCAGAACCCGCAAAAGCCTGACCTTGTCGTCAGCCGTCTTGAGCGCCAGGACTGTCAGGGCAATATCGGCGTCATCACTAGCGGTCACACTATTGACAAGGGCGCATTCGGTGTTGCGCGCCCCAGGGGGCTGCTCACAGCGCATTTCCCAAGCGCCAAACAGCTTTCTTGGCTGATTTTGCGCGTGCCCAACACAGGTCAATGCCAACACAGCCAGAATGACCGCAATCGTCCTTGTTAACAAAAAGCGCTTTGCAAGGGCGTCAAACATCCGCCTCACGTCCTTGCTGTCGGCAGTCCCTGCAAATTTAGGCAAGCTGACAGTGCGCTGAACGTCCCGTACAAGTTGTCCCATAGTCTTAAACCTTCGTTCCGAAGATCCATGTGAATGGTAATCGTCTTTGCCATCATAATTCACGTTGCCGCCCCCTTTGTGGCACGCGATGACGCGGGGTGATTCTATATCATGGGTGCGCTGCAAGTAGGGCAAAAGTCCCGTCATCCACAGTTCGTGAGGGTCCGAAACCGTTGGGTATCTCTATTAACAGGCAATTAACAGGCATATACCGACCCGCGCGTAAATAGACGTTTCCGGCGGGTCCGGACAATTTTCCGGTCAAATGGGGAGCTTTATTAAGGTAAATTGTTGCATTCTTGCATCACTTGGCAAAAAACCGACTCTTTCAGCGCACATGATGACATATTCGTCGCGTCCTTGCCACAAAACCTGCATAATCAATAAAGATGCTTATAGGCAAGCAGGCAGCCTTTTGAAACCATGTAAGGGTAAACGGTTCGTGGTTGCTCCTTGGAGCCCGGGGCACAAGCGCTGTCGGCAAAGCAGGTTTCAGGTTGTAAGGATCTGTGTCCGGACAGTCCCGACAGTAAAGTCAGGACAGGCTTTCGGGCCATTTGCTACACGACCGACAAAGGCAACAAAGGAGGCAGGGGGTCAACATGGATGCCAGGGCCATAAACAAGAAGAATTTGCCCAGCCGTCACGTGACGGAGGGGCCGACGCGGGCGCCACACCGCTCGTACTATTATGCCATGGGCCTGACAGGTGCCCAGATCAGTCAGCCGTTTGTGGGCGTTGCGACGTGCTGGAACGAGGCGGCGCCGTGCAACATTTCGCTCATGCGGCAGGCGCAGGCGGTCAAAAAGGGGGTCGCTGCTGCCAATGGCACACCGCGCGAATTCTGTACCATCACCGTAACGGACGGTATTGCCATGGGGCACCAGGGGATGAAATCCTCCCTGGTGTCGCGCGATGTGATTGCGGATTCGGTAGAGCTGACCATGCGCGGGCACTGCTACGATGCCCTTGTGGGCATGGCCGGCTGTGACAAGTCTCTTCCTGGAATGATGATGGCCATGGTGCGTCTTAACGTGCCGTCTATCTTTATTTATGGCGGCTCGATCCTGCCCGGTACGTTTAAAGGCCGGCAGGTCACGATTCAGGATGTCTTTGAGGCCGTGGGGCAGCACTCGGTTGGCAATATGTCAGATGCCGATCTTAAACAATTGGAAGAGGTGGCGTGTCCATCGGCGGGTGCGTGCGGGGCGCAGTTTACGGCCAATACGATGGCGACGGTTTCAGAGGCCATTGGCCTGGCGCTGCCTTATTCGGCCGGCGCACCGGCACCTTATGAGTTTCGCGACCAATTTTGTGCCGCCTCGGGCGAGAAGATCATGGAATTGATCGCTCGCAATATCCGCCCCCGTGATATTGTCACCCGCGAGGCCCTTGAGAATGCAGCCAGTGTTGTTGCCGCCTCGGGGGGGTCTACCAATGCGGCCTTGCACCTGCCCGCCATTGCGCACGAGTGCGGTATCAAGTTCGACCTTTTTGATGTTGCCGAGATTTTCAAGCGCACTCCCTATATCGCCGACCTGAAACCCGGCGGTCGTTATGTTGCCAAGGATCTGTTTGAGGCCGGCGGCATTCCTGTGCTCATGAAAACCCTGCTGCAACATGGGTTTTTACACGCAGACTGTTTGACGGTCACCGGCCGCACCCTGGCGCAAAACCTGCGCCGGGTAAAGTGGAACAAGGACCAGGACGTTGTTTATCCGGCTAACAAACCCATTACGGTCACCGGCGGGGTCGTTGGCCTAAAGGGCAATCTGGCTCCTGACGGCGCCATAGTGAAGGTCGCGGGCATGGAGCGCCTGGCCTTTACCGGCAAGGCCCGGTGCTTTGACTCCGAGGAAGCGTGTTTTGCAGCGGTATCAGCGGGAAAATACAGGAAAGGGGAAGTGCTGGTCATTCGCTACGAGGGTCCCGTTGGTGGCCCGGGAATGCGCGAGATGCTTGCAACCACCGCAGCCATATACGGCCAGGGCATGGGTGATAAGGTTGCCTTGATAACCGATGGCCGGTTTTCGGGGGCAACGCGGGGCTTTTGTGTGGGGCACGTGGGGCCGGAAGCCGCGGTAGGGGGCCCGATTGGTTTGATCAAGAACGGCGATGTCATTGAAATCGATGCGGTCAAAGGCATATTGCGGGTTAAGCTTACCGCGGCGGAGTTGAAGCTGCGCAAGAAAAAATGGAAGCCGAGGAAAACGGACTTTAATTCCGGCGCGATCTGGAAATACGCCCAAGGCGTTGGGCCAGCGCGTTATGGAGCCATTACCCACCCTGGAGGCGAGGCCGAGACAACCTGTTATGCTGATATCTGAGTTTACTTTTAAGCGCGTATTCTGCTTGCGATCGATGTTTGCGACACTGAGTGCGGTGATGGTCGCATCCCTAGCACCCGATCCCGCCTATGCAGATGAGTTGCACATTCACTTCTATGGAACGGAAAATGCGGTAAAATCATTTCGCATTGGTGTTAATCATCTGCGCTCGGGCGAAAAGATCGAGGCGGTGATCGCGTTTGAGCAGGCCGCGGAAAACGGTAACGCTATTGCCCAATGGAAATTGGGGCACATGTATGCCAAGGGAGACGGCGTTGCGGTTGACCACAACAAGGCTTTTGCCTACTACAGCCGCATCGCCAACGCCTATGCTGATGAATTTCCGGGCTCGCGCTATTCTCGCGTTGTTGCCGAGGCTTTTGTGGCCCTTGGGCACTACTATCAGGGGGGCATCGAAGACAATCCGATCAAACCCGATGTTCGGCGCGCCCGGCGCCTTTACTTTCACGCCGCCTCGCATTTTGGCGATCCGGAAGCCCAGTATCGTTTGGGCGTCATGTTTATTGAAGGCAGTGGCGGCCTCAAGGACGGACGCCAAGCCGCCCGGTGGTTGAAATTGGCCGCCGACAAAGGCCACGTACACGCGCAACATCGGCTCGGACGCATGTTGATGCAGGGAGAGGTGATCACCAAGCAGCCGTTCAATGGTCTGACCTGGCTGACCATCGCCAACGCTCTGTCTCGCGGCAAGAACAAGGCCATTCGTACCGATTACGATAAAGCCGTAGGCACCGTTGCAGCCTCGATCCGCCTTGCTGCGCGCCAACGCGCCGATGCCTGGCTGGGCACGCGTCCCTATCTTATCGGAAGCTACGCCAGCATGCGTTAGCGCGTGTCGTCTTTTAGAGCAATCTCCGGGTCCGTTTTTATAGGATTAATACCAGGGGGGCCCTGGTATTAGATGTGTAACGTCAAGAGGCTGTCTCTGGTAAAATTCATCGGGTGCAGGTGGCCATTCGTCTGATATGGCCTTGCTGTCGGCAATGGCCGCAATAACTCTGACTTCAGACCGGCCACCTTGAGAACAACCTATTGAAAGCTCGCATCTAAGCGCTCTTTGTTGGTTTTCATGCAATGTTTACGCCGACATAATAGATTGTTGGTTGTCCGTGGGACTGATACCAGCGGTTTTGAGCTTGGGCGAAGAGTCAGACGCAAAGCCCCATGGTATGAGTGTGATTGACCGTGCGCTGACGCGCCTTGGCTCAAACGGTAAACGGCGCCCCCTAGAGCGTGTCATGTCTTAATAGAAGCAATTCTGTTTCTCGATTGGCGAGGCGATTCCCAAGCTCAAGGCGATCGAAGAGCGATGCTTGCGCATCTCTCGAGAGCGGCGTGGGCGTTGCGCCAATCGGAAACCCGAAGGGACGGACGCTTTTGCTATAGATTTAGAGGGCGATCAGCTTTATGGCGCTAGCTTTACCCTTGGCAAAATGGGTACAGCTAACGCCATGCTGATCTCATATGGACCTTAAGTCTCTTGAAAATAGCCCCACTATATCCTGCGAGCCTTAAGGCCCATCTTATCGCAAGATCGCTCCGTCAGAATGGTTCTATTAAGACATGACACGCTCTAAGGTAAATTATTTTCGTGCTGGTCTGCTTGTCTTTTGCCTTGCGATTGCCGGGCACCTGTCTGGGCTGTTTGATCCCTTTCACCGGCTCACATCGGATCACCGCTTTGCCGCACTTTCGCGGTCGCCAACCCATACAATCGTTGTTCTTGATATCGATTCAAAAAGTATTGATGCCGTCGGCCAATGGCCCTGGCCGCGCGGCGTCCATGCCAGAATTGTCGACCGACTTGTTGCTGCCAAGGTTAAGGAAATCGCTTTTGACGTGGACTTTAGCAGCCCGTCCACCCCACAGGAGGACGATAAGCTTGAGGCCGCCCTGGCGCGCGCGGGAGGCATCGTTCTTCTGGCAGCCTTCAACCAACTGGCCAACAGCGACAGCCAGAGCCAGACACTGACCTCAAACCGCCCTCTTGAGCGCTTTGCCCGGCACAGCTGGATTGCCAGTGTGAATATATTTGCCGATCCTGATAGTCTGGTGCGTGAATTTCCTTTGGGAATCTATATCGACAATGAGTTTGTTTATGCGATGCCGGCAATGCTGGCGGGGATCAACAGGCCGTCCACATCCGTGGTTCAGATCGACTTCTCCATCAATGCAAACGAGATCGATCGCATCTCGGTGATCGACCTGCTCGAGGGAAAGGTGGACGCAAATCGGTTACGCGACAAGTCTGTCATCGTCGGCTCTCAGGCCGCGGAACTACGCGATATCTTTGCTGTACCAAGATACGGCTATCTGTCGGGTCCCATGCTGCAGGCGCTAAGTACCGAGACTATACTGCAATCGCGCGTGCTGGTGCCGGTCAAGTTACCTGTTCTTTTGGTTGCCCTGGCTCTGCTTATCATCGTGGCGGAGATCATCACGCGCAGTCTGCCCTGGCGATTGGCAATCCCCGTGCTGATCGGTTTGATCGTTGTCTCGGAAGCCAGCGCCACCTTATGGCAGGTCGCCTGGTCAGCATCGATCAATATCGTTATGTGGCAGTTTGCTTTTCTCGCCTATTGCGCCATTGCCCTTGTCCGCCAGATAGGCTTCGACCGCATCATGTTGTTTATTTCCCGCAATCAGGCGGAGAACACGCAGCGTATTCTGGACCAGGTGATCTCGGATAATTTTGACGGCGTTATCGTCACAGACGGGGAGGGGATCATCAAGGCCGTCAGCCGATCCGCAGGCAAGGTGCTACCGGCGGGAACCAGGGGCCTTGTGATTGGAAGCGATGTTGCTGATAGCGTTCCGGAAGAATTCGTCACGTCCATACGTCAAGCCGTGCACGGGTTTCGGGAGGGAACCTGGCGCGCATCACAACCTCAATTAACCCGCCATTATTTTGATGATCGACGACAGAGGATTTTCGAACATGTGGTTACCCCGTCGCGGCTAAAAGGCGGTGTCTCGTCGCGTGGGGCACCAACCCAGGGGCCCATAGTCGTCTGTTTGACATTTCGCGATATAACCGATCGCTGGAGGGCCGAACGCCGTCTCAAGTTTCTCGCGCGATTTGATCCGCTGACCGCGTTACCAAACAAGAGCCGCTTTGCCGATATCGCGGCCAATACCCTCAACGCCGCCAGGGTTCACGACCAAACATTTGCATTTATCAGCATTCATCTAAGCCGGGTCGATGTCATCAACGATACGCTGGGGCATGAGTATGGTGACCAGATTATCAAATCCGCGGCCGATCGACTGCGCGGCATCGTGTCGGGACCAGATATCATTGGTTATTTGGGAGGGCATCAGTTTATCGTTTTGGCAGCGCGCGAGAAAACGTCAGACGCGACCCGCTCCTTGATCGAGCGCATCATCGACGACCTTAGCGTGCCGTATGAGTTTGACCTTCACCATGCGGTGGTGGGCGTGAGTGCGGGGGTCGCGCTGATGGATGGCGCAAGTGCCAGGGACGACACCGTGGAGCCGCCCGGTGCCCGTGTGGACAGAAAGATCCGCCACGCCGATATGGCGCTCATTCGTGCCCGCGCCATTCGCGGCAATGCCTATCGGTTCTTTGACCCGGAAATGGAATCAAAGCTGCATCTGCACCAGGCCATTGAGCTTGATCTCGTCAAGGCACTGCGCGAGGATGAGTTTGAAGTCTTCTATCAACCCCAGATCGACCTGCGATCTGGTATGGTAACGGGCGCGGAGGCGCTGGTGCGCTGGCGCCATCCGCAAAAGAGCTACATCTCGCCAGATAAATTCTTACCCGTTGCGGAGGTTACCGGACATATTGTCGACATCGGTGCCTTTGTGTTGCGGCGTGCCTGTCAGGAAGTGCAGGATTGGCCCGAGCCGATCAAGATCGCGGTCAATGTTTCACCGGCGCAGTTCACCGACGAGAACTTTCTCCACGTCGTCAGGCAAGCCCTGGATGACAGTCGCCTGCCCGCCTCGCGACTGGACCTTGAGATCACAGAATCGCTTTTTATCGAGAACAACGATATTGTTGTGGCCCTGATGAACCGATTGCGCAAGCGCGGCATCCGATTTGCCCTTGATGACTTTGGCACGGGATATTCGTCTCTTTCCTACATCGAGAATTTTCCGATTGATAAAATCAAGATTGACCAGTCCTTTGTATTTGGCATTGCGGAAAATCCGAAATCTCTGGCGATTGTGCGCGCGATCTCCACTCTGTCACAACAGCTCGGGCTGGACACAATTGTCGAAGGGGTGGAAACGCGAGAGCAACTTGACCTGTTACGCACCGCCGGTTGCTCCATCGGCCAGGGATATTTGTTTTCCAAGCCCCTGCCGAACGCCGATATGATCGCCTATTTGCGCCGCGCCTGTTCCCGTGTCCGCTCTCCGGCGCAAGCCCGCTCTGCCTGAAATCGGTATGATAAAATCAAGGGGCTTTGCGTTTGCCGCTTTGCCCAAGCTGAAAACCGTTGTCCTATAGCAAGGGCCCTTGACAAAGCCCCTTGGCATTATACCAGCGGTATTGGCTTTATAGACACGCTGACTGGTGTACTGCCTTGATAACACACCTCTTTGACGCTAATCCATGAGTCATTGTTAAAGACCCTTGGTATTAGAGCGTGTCATGTTTTAATATCCACTTATAGGGTTTAAATCCCCCGTCTTCAGACGGGTTGCTTTAGCGCAAATGTGAAAAGCATGACCTGACTCCGGAGAAAAAATTGAACCGCCCGTAGGGCTCTTATGGTTCAATTTTTTCTCCGGAGTCAGGTCATGCAATACCAAAAAGGAAAACATTGTGTTTTTTATCACAGATATCACTTGGTATGGTCAACCAAGTATAGATACAAAGTCCTCAAAGGCGATATCCGCTTGCGCGTCAGGGAGATCATCCGACAGGTTTGTGCGGAAAACGGTGTTGAGATCATCAAAGGTGTTTTGTCCAATGATCATGTGCATATGTTTGTCTCAATCCCGCCAAAGCTGTCGGTGAGCGATCTGATGCGCAAGATGAAAGGTCGTTCATCATATAAGATCCAAAGAGAGTTTCCGCAGCTGAAAAAGCGTTATTGGGGTCGTCATTTTTGGGGCCGGGGGTACTTTTCAACAACCAATGGCGCCATCACAGAAGACATCGTACTTGAGTATCTGGAGAAGCATATGAATGAACCTACCGGCTCCAGCCGGTAGTTCTTCAGTAGAAACAGAATTGCTTCTATGAAAACATGACACGCTCTAATGCCACAGGGACAACCCATTGAAGATCCGTAACCTTGACACGTTCTACTGGGTCGCAACTTTGAGCCGTTTTCGCGCTGCCGCGGAGCGTCTTCATTTGACCCAACCGGCAATCACAGCACGCATCCAGGTTCTGGAACAGGATTTGGGGGCGGAGGTGTTTGTGCGTGATACGCGCAATGCCGAACTGACCCCTGTCGGGCGCAAATTATTGCCCTATGCCGAAAAACTGATGAAGCTGGATCAGTCGGTCGTCAGCGCCTTTTCCGACACGGTAACCGTGGAGCAAACCGTTCGCATGGGGTCATCAGAAACCATCGTAGGCAGTTGGCTTCCTGACTTTCTCGCCCATTTTGCAACGACCCGCCCAAATCTGAACTTTGACCTGAATGTTGATGCCAGCAATAACCTGAGAAATGCGCTTATTGCACGGGAAATCGACCTGGCGTTCCTGATGGGCCCCGTGGCTGAAGCCAGCATCGAAAATGTAGATCTGTGCAGCTACGACATGGTGCTATGCGCAACACAAGAACTCGCCGGCAAGCACAGGACGTGGTCAATAGATCACCTTGCGCATCAGTCTGTCATAACGTTTTCCGCCAACACAAGGCCTTATCGTCAAATCCGCGAGCTACTCGCTCCGCATGTGACCGGCAAGCTGAACATAACGAGTTCTGCGTCTCTGGGCGCGATCGTTCGATTGGCAATAGCAGGGTACGGGATATGCGCTTTGCCGCGAGCCATCGTCACCACGGAGTTGTCCCGCGGGTCACTTGTTGCGCTTCAGACCGATTTCGAGCTACCCCCCATTGCTTTTACGGCAAGCTTTGTATCCGGCACCGCTTACAGCAGACTTGTGAGCGAGATATCACACAGTGCCGCGGAATTCCTGCAACCTAAACTCATAAAAAATATTTATCAAAATCAGTCAAAAAATTCTATTTGATTTTTCATCAGGATTGTTCTTTCGTATAGGAAGGAGGTACTGGTGGGAAAAGTCATACAGAAATTTCGTACAGGGCGCGAACTTCGGCAGGACGTGCGTAGCGGTCGTTTTGATGGCCTGACCGCGGGTCAGGCTCCGGATTTCCTTCAGGGAAACGTTGTCATCCTGCCTCAACGCCATGCAACCGACTTCCTGTTGTACTGTATGAACAACCCGAAACCGTGCCCATTGATTGGGCTCGCGCAGCCCGGGGAGTTCGAAATTCCAGAGCTCGGTCACATCGATATCAGGACCGATGTCCCAAGGTATCGCATATTTCGAGAGGGCAAACTGGAACGGGAAGCCTTGTCAATTGCCGATATCTGGCGCCGCGATCTCGTGTCGTTTGTTCTCGGCTGCTCGTTCACCTTTGAGGACGCCCTGATACGCAATGGCTACCCGGTTCGCCATATCGAAAATGGCTGCAACGTTCCCATGTTCCGGACGAACATCGAGACAACCCCCGGCGGTATTTTTCACGGCCCCCTTGTGGTGACAATGCGCTTTTATCCTGAGAACCAAATTCCCAGGATTTTCGATCTCTCGGCGCGATATCCCCATGCCCACGGCACCCCTGTTTACTGGGGTAGCCCCGACAAGATAGGGATTGGTGACCTCAGCAATCCGGATTATGGAGATCCGGTCGACAATCCCGGCAACGAGATTCCGGTCTTCTGGGCATGCGGTGTCACACCACAGGCTGCGATCGAGCGCGCCAAACCCGAACTCTGCATCACCCATGCCCCTGGCTGCATGCTGGTGACCGACATTGCCTCAACCACGGTGCCGGCGGTTGACGTTTCGCTTGCGCATTTCTGGCCTGGCACGCGCTAGATGTGGGCGTGTCATGTCTTAATAGAACCCATCAACAGGGAGAACATCATGAAGAGAACACTTTTAACACTCGCGACATGGGCTACAATGAGCCTGCCTGCGGCAGCGGAGGATCTGTCCGTTGTTGGCAGTTGGTCCAGCCTGCCGCTTCACAAACAATTTGAAGCCCCTTTCTGGTTGGAAAAATTGCCCGCGGCCTCGAACGGCAAGCTCAACGTGGCGCTAACCACGCACAACCAGATGAACCTTGGGGTTGGCGATGTGTTTCGACTACTCGGGGACGGCGTCTATGACGTGGCGATGACCGTTGCCGATTATGCCGTCGCGGACGCGCCTGAGCTGGAAGGATTGGATGTACCGCTGCTTGCGCTTTCCGCCGACGAGGCGCGCAAAATGGTCGATGCCGCCCGTCCAATGGTGGCAGATATCTACAAAGCCCGCTTCAACAGCCATGTGCTGGCCATCGCGCCCTACCCGCCGCAGGTTGTGTTCTGCAATGCGCAGGTCGAAGGCCTGGACGGTCTCAAGGGATTGAAAGTCCGCGCATCCGGGCGCATGACAGCAAAGTTTCTTGAAGCCCTTGGCGCCGAGGGTGTCAATGTGAGTTTTGCTGAGGTTCCAGGGGCCCTACAAAAGGGCGTCGTGGATTGCGCGGTGACCGGTGCCGGCTCCGGTTACAGTGCCGGATGGTGGGAAGTTTCCACACACCTTTTACCGATACCCCTTGGCGGCTGGGACTCTGTCGTAACCGCTGTTAACCTCGATAAGTGGAATTCGCTTGATGCCGGCACGCAAAAGCTCATCCAGGACCAGATCAAAGCGGAATTTGAAGACCCTGCCTGGGCGCTGGCGCAGGGCGCATTGATTAACGATATTGCTTGCCTTACGGGCAACGGCAGTTGCGCATCGGGGGACACCCGTTCGATGGTGCTTGTCGATGTCTCCGCCACGGACTTTGATAAAGCCCGATCCATCCTTGAGGACGAAGTGCTTCCCGAATGGGCAAAGCGCGCGGGGCCTGAATGGACAGAGCGATGGAATGCATCCGTGGGCAAGGCTGTGGGTGTGAGCGTGTCCGTCAAATAATCTTTGCAGGAACGGGAGGGAGTTCAATGGCGCAGAGAATTCTGGCTCTAATGAGAAAGCTGAACCGATGGGTCGCGATGCTGATCGGGGTGTTGCTGCTTGTTTGTGTCGTGTTTATTTTGGCCGAAATTATCGTTCGCCAATTGGGCTCCTCCCTCGGCGGTACCGACGAAATCAGTGGCTATGTGATGGCGATTGTCACGTCGTGGGGAATGGGCTTCGCGCTGCTGGAACTAAGCCATGTCAGGATCGATATAATTCGCGGCCAGGTCAGGGCGCTGGGACGGTCTCTTTTCGATCTGTTCTCATTACTCGTTCTGTCAATTACAGTCACCATTGTTGCGTTTCGCTGCTGGCCCGTTGTTGAGCGGTCATTGTTGAACAGCTCACGGGCGAACACGCCCCTGGAGACACCGCTGGCGCTTGTTCAGATCCCATGGTTTGCCGGTTGGGTCTGGTTTGCGGTGGTGTCTCTCCTCACCTTCCTTTCCGGCGTCGCTCTGGTGTTGCGCGGCAAACACTCTGAATCCGAGGCCGCGATCGGCACCTTGGGAGAAGAGGAGAGCACGCAATGATCGCCTCCGTATCTGTTGGGCTCATTGCCCTTTTAATTCTTTCCATTCCCGTAGGCATCGTTCTTTTCCTTTTGGGGTTCGGGATCGATATGTTCTTCAGCCCCTTCCCACTTATCAGGGGCCTTGGTAATCTCGTTTGGTCGACTTCCAACAATGCGACTTTGATCGCCATTCCGTTTTTTGTATTGCTTGGTGAAATCCTGGTTCGAAGTGGCATCGCAACGCGAACATATGCCGCGCTTGATCGTTGGGTTTCCTGGTTGCCCGGCGGATTGGTGCACGCAAATGTCGCGACATCCACCATGTTTTCGGCGATCTCCGGTTCCTCTGTTGCCACCGCGGCGACAGTTGCCACTGTTGCGATGCCACAGGCCGAAAAACTGGGTTATGATCCCAAACTTTTCTCCGGTGCCATTGCCGCGGGCGGAACGCTGGGAATTATGATTCCCCCTTCAATCAATCTCATTGTCTATGGATTTTTGACGCAATCATCAATTCCGCAATTATTCCTGGCCGGCCTTTTGCCGGGCCTGCTTCTTGCCCTGGGTTTCATGGTCATAACCGCCCTGATCTGCCTGCTACGCCCTGAACTGGGGGGAACGCGCCGTTTCTTTAGCGTTGCGGACATGCTGCGCGCGTTGGTACAGTTGGTGCCTATCATTATCTTGTTCGGCGCAATTATCGGCACAATTTATAAGGGCTGGGCGACCCCAACGGAGGCGGCTGCCGTTGGTGTTGCGGGTGCCCTTGCCATTGCGGCGTTCTTTGGTGGTCTTTCTATTCAAATAATCAGCGAGAGTGTTGTCGGAACGATCAAGATCACGTCAATGATTATGCTCATCGTAATCGGCGCATCGTTTTTGAATTTCACACTGGCGTCAGCTGGACTGGGGGCGGAACTCAAGTCCTTGCTTGATGGACTGGGCCTCTCACCCCTGATGACCATCCTCGTGGTGGTTTGCATTTACATCGTTCTGGGCTTTTTTATCGAAACCCTGTCACTTATGGTGGTAACGATCCCCATTATTGTACCGCTGATCATCGCGCAAGGGTACGATGTGATCTGGTTTGGCATCCTGATGATCGTGCTCATTGAAATGGCGTTGATATCTCCTCCCGTCGGTCTGAACCTCTACGTTGTTCAGGGAGCCCGCAAAAGCGGTAAATTGAGCGAGGTTATGTTGGGGGTCATCCCTTATGTGTTTGCGATGCTGTTGATGGTTGCTGCTTTGATAGCGTTTCCGCAGATCGCACTGTTTCTCCCGGCGGCATTACAGTAACCCCGGTTATGGCTAAGAGATTTTACTGGTGAGCCCGGCAGGAATCGAACCTGCGACCCACTGATTAAAAGTCAGTTGCTCTACCAACTGAGCTACGGGCCCAACCGGGACACACCGTTTTGCCTCAGCGCATCCCTAATTTTGCAAATCGTCTCATGCGAAATCGTCTAAAGCGTTTCGGCTTCTCAGCAACCGCTCGCTCTGGCTTCTAAACCCAAGAATACCAGGAACAGCGATCAGGAAAAGCAGGCAAGAAGGCGGAATTTCGCTTTAGCCGTATGAGACTCTAATGGACTAGTTAAACCGCCTCGTCAAGATCCTCGCCGGTGCTTTGATCAACAACCTTCATAGACAAGCGCACTTTGCCCCGATCATCGATGCCTATCAACTTGACCTTCACCATATCCCCCTCGCTGACCACGTCAGTCACCCTGTTGACGCGCCGCGGCGCCAATTGGGAAATATGAACCAGTCCATCGCGCGCACCAAAGAAATTAACAAAGGCGCCAAAATCAACGACTTTGACAACCTTGCCGTCATAAATCTGCCCCACCTCCGGGTCATCGGTAATCGATCGAATCCAGGTCATCGCCTGTTCAATGGACTTGCCGTCCGCCGAGGCCACCTTGATAACGCCATCGTCGGCAATATCGATCTTGGCGCCGGTGGTATCGACGATTTCACGAATAACCTTACCGCCGGAGCCAATCACGTCACGGATCTTGTCAACGGGGATTTTTAAGGTTTCAATCCGCGGAGCATATTCGCCAAGCTCAGGACGCGCGCTATCAATGGCCCGCGCCATGGTCTCAAGAATATGCAGCCGACCGGAGCGCGCCTGCTCCAGGGCCTGACGCATGATTGCCTCGGTAATGCCGGCGATCTTGATATCCATCTGTAGCGATGTGATCCCGTCGCGGGTTCCAGCAACCTTGAAATCCATGTCCCCCAGATGATCCTCATCGCCAAGAATATCAGACAGAACTGCAAACCTGTCCCCCTCAAGGATTAACCCCATGGCAATCCCCGCAACCGCGCTGTTCAGCGGAACCCCCGCGTCCATTAACGCCAAAGAGGCACCGCACACGCTTGCCATGGACGATGAGCCGTTGCTCTCGGTAATCTCGGACACCACCCTGATAGTATAGGGGAACGTGTCCTTGTCCGGCATCATGGGATGAATGGCCCGCCAGGCAAGCTTGCCATGACCGATTTCGCGACGGCCGGTAAAACCGACCCTGCCGGTCTCCCCCACCGAAAACGGCGGGAAGTTATAGTGCAACAAAAACGCCTGTTTTACGGTGCCTTCAAGGGTGTCAATATATTGCTCATCCTCTCCGGTACCAAGGGTTGCCACCACCAGGGCCTGGGTTTCACCGCGGGTAAATAGCGCCGAACCATGGGCACGTGGCAAGATGCCCACCTCCGCCTCGATGGGACGCACCACATCAAGTGCGCGTCCGTCGATACGGGTGCCCTTGTCCAGGATATCATAGCGAACAATCGTTTTTTCAAGCCCCTTCAAGGCCTGGCCGACGGCCTGCTCATTTGGCGCGTTTTCGTCATCGTCGTTGCACAGGGCCTTACAGGCTTTGCTCTTGGCCACTGCAACGGCGTCCGTGCGTTCCGACTTGTCGACGATCCCATAAGCCGCGCGCAAATCGGCCTCAGCCAATTCCTTAACCCGCGCCTCAAGCGCGCTCGTGTCTTCAACGACCAGTTCGCGTGGCTCCTTGGCAGCATGTTCGGCCAGGCGGATAATCGCCTCAATCACCGGCTGAAAAGCCCTATGGCCAAACATCACCGCTTCAAGCATTGTGTCCTCGGGGAGCTCGTTAGCCTCTGATTCAACCATCAATACGGCATCAGCCGTTCCCGCGACAACCAGATCAAGCTTGGAATTGTCAAGGGCGTCAACGGCAGGGTTGAGGACAAACCCGTTGTCAATGTAAGCCACCCGCGCAGCCCCAATGGGACCCAAGAACGGAATGCCCGACAGCGTCAGGGCCGCCGATGTGGCAACCATGGCCAGAATGTCCGGATCGTTCTCCATGTCATGGCTAAGAACCGTAACCAAAACCTGGGTTTCATTGCTGAAACCCTTGGCGAACAAGGGTCGGATGGGACGATCGATAAGACGGGAAATGAGGGTCTCACGCTCCGAAGGGCGTCCCTCACGGCGAAAATAGCCGCCAGGAATTTTACCCGCGGCATAGAATTTCTCCTGGTAGTGAACGCTTAAAGGGAAAAAATCAATCCCTTCACGCGGCGCATTCTCGGCAACAACAGTTGCCAGAACACTGGTATCCCCGAGGGTGGCGACAACCGCGCCATCGGCCTGGCGGGCAATCCTACCCGTCTCAAGTATCAGCGGCTGTCCACCCCAATCGATCTCTTGTTTATGAATAGTAAACATGTTTCGTCTCTCATCTCTCATCGTTTCATGCGTCTAAAGACATATGCCGCGCCTTCGATTTCCAGAACGACCCCGCGGCACTTGACTCGGCACCACAGTCTCCTGACTGGAAATAGTCTTAGCCACAGCGTGATGAGTCATGGACAAGATGACGAGACGCTTGCCTTAAAACCCGTTGGTCTCAATACAAGCATCCGGCAATCCTGCCATGACTCCAAAGCCTGGGCCCTTGCGTAACTTATCGGCGTAGGCCCAAACTGACAATCAGCGTTTTGTAACGCTCTTCGTCTTTTCCTTTCAGAAAATCAAGCAGCCGGCGACGCTGGCTAACCAGCTTCAAAAGTCCGCGGCGGGAATGATTATCATGGGTATGGGTTTTAAAGTGCTCGGTAAGATTGCGAATACGCTCCGACAGAATCGCGACCTGGACTTCAGGTGAGCCCGTATCGGCATCCGTGGTAGCATATTTGGCAATCAATTCCTGTTTACGATCAGGGGTAATCGACATCGTGATTTCCTATACTTATGTTTCGTTTGTGCGCCTTAACATTCAAGCCTTAAAGCCGGTTTGCCTCTTTTAAGGGTAGCCCGGAAAAGGGTAGCCCGGAAAAGGGTAGCCGGAAAAGAGCCACCGGATCAAACCGGAAGATTAAAGACGCGCTTGGGGACGATGGCGCCGCGTTCAATGGCTCCAATGGCAACCGGCTTGCCCTGACACGTTGCAACGACAAGGGTACCGGCATCAAGCAGCTTTCCGCGGAACAACACCCGTTGTCCGCGTTTTAGACAAACGGCATCACACAGATCAACGGCCAGCGCCGGGATGTCGTCCAGCGCGGTCGCGACCGGCAGCACAAGCGCTGCCAAACCATCGTGCTGCTGCGCAGTATTGCGCAATTCTTCAAGTTTTGCCAGCAAAATCATGTCTTCCTGGCAAAAAGGTCCCACCTGCAGACGCCTTAGCGCCTCAACATGGCCATAACAGCCCAGTTGTTCGCCAAGATCACGGGCGATGGCGCGCACATAGACACCCTTGCCGCAGGTGGCTTCGAAAATTGCGGTGTCCGCATCAGGGGCATCGATCAATTGCAGCGAATGGACCGTAACCGGGCGCGGTGGCAGATCGCTGGTGCCGCCCTTGCGGGCAATGGCGTAGGCGCGCTCGCCCTTGACTTTCACTGCGGAAAACTGTGGCGGGCGCTGCTCTATATCGCCGACAAAGCGGGCCAATTGGGCGGTGATCTCGTCGGCACTGGGGCGGTGGCCGGCGCGCGCCTGCACCTCACCTTCGGCATCATCCGTATTGGTTTTTGCGCCCCAACGCACGGTAAACCGGTAGACCTTACGCCTTTGCATGACAAACGAGACCGTTTTTGTGGCCTCCCCAAGGGCAATGGGCAGCAAACCGGTGGCAAGAGGGTCGAGGGTGCCGGCGTGCCCCGCCTTTTTCGGCTGCAACAGCCGCTTGACCCGTGCCAGAGCCTGGGTGGAGGTCAGCCCCTGAGGCTTGTCAAGGATAAGCCAGCCGTTGATGTTGTTGCCTCTTGCTTTGCGCCCCATCCTTCGCGGACCTTCCTTTAAGTACTGTCATCCAGATCACGCACAACCCGCGGCGAGCGCAATAGCGCATCCAGGCGCCCCGCGGCATCAAATGTTCCATCCAACTCAAAGCGCAGATCGGGCATATATTTCAAATCCAGATCGTGCGAGAGTTGCCCACGCAGATATTTGCGATTGCGCTTTAACGCATCCACGATTTCGGCGCCGTGCTCGCCGCCAAGGGGCATCACATAAGCCACAGCCAGTTTCAGATCCGGGCTCATGCGCACCTGCGGCACGGTGATGACGACCTGAGCGAGCTCTGGGTCGTGGATTTCACCACGGGCAAACAGATCGCTTAAGGCCTTGCGCACCAATTCGCCAACACGGCGCTGGCGCTGTGAGGGGGTTTTACCGGAGGACATGGGACAAGCCTTTTTTTGAGCGCTCTTGCGTCTCCTCCCGGCAACGTTCTAAGCAATATGGCAAAAATTGGTTCTTCTGCTCAACCGACTCCCAGGCCGTATCCGGGACCCCCATATAGGCGATACCCATCTTTATCAAGGTGTATCCCTTAAGGCTCCGCAGTTCATGAATATCGGCGTAATCGATAACCGTTCCGGATTTTGTCGTGACCTTGGAAAATTTGAGGTGGTCCGCGGTGACCTCAAGGCGCTCACGCGCGTTTTCACGCGAATGCGCATCGGGTAATGCGGATGTTTTTAGACGGCGGCCAAACAAAAAGTTGATCAGATAATAAACCGCAACAATAACGACGGCAATCGACACAAGGGATGTGATCAGAGCCATAGCGGCATCGCGCCACCCACCTTGCATCCCTTCGCCAACCAGATATTCGCCTGCGACAAATACCAGTACCAGCACGCAAAACATTATGATCCAGAAAGATCTATAGTCCTTGTTTTGCGTGCTCGCTATAGCCCGGAGGTACTTTACGTAATCGTGTGTATAGGTGACTTGCATGGAACGCGCTCAGCAAAACCGGGGTTGCGCAATAGCGGGAAACGTCTATTTACGACGGCACAGGCGTCCTTTTAAAGGGTGCGTTCAATCTCTTCAACCCGGTAGCACTCGATCACATCACCGGCTTTCAGGTCCTGATAATTGGCAAAACCCATGCCGCATTCCTGCCCGGCCTGGACCTGATTGACCTCGTCCTTAAAGCGCTTCAAGGTGGACAGGGAGCCCTCGTGAATAACCACATCGTCGCGGATCAGGCGCACGCCGGCGCCGCGTTCCACCATGCCCTCGGTAACGCGGCAGCCGGCAACCTTGCCGATCTTGGAGACGGTAAAAATCTCCAAAATCTCCGCATTGCCAAGAAACGTCTCACGCCGCTCTGGTGCCAGCAGCCCGGACATGGTGGACTTCACATCATTGATGAGATCATAAATGATGTTGTAGTAACGGATTTCCACGCCGGCACGCTCGGCGGCTTCGCGCGCCTGGGCATTGGCGCGCACGTTAAAGCCAATAATTACCGTTCCCGTGGTTGCCGCGAGGGTTACATCCGATTCGGTAATGCCGCCAACCCCTGAGTGCAGGACTCGTGCCGCCACCTCCTCGGTCTCCAGTTTTTCCAGGGCCCCGGTAATGGCCTCAATTGAGCCGTGCACATCCCCCTTGACAATGAGCGGCACCTCGCTGACCCCTTCGCCGGTTCTCAACTGGGTCATCATCTGCTCAAACGACATGCCGCTCAAGCCTCGGGCTTGGGCTTTTTCCCGCTGCAGACGTTGGCGATAGTCGGTAATCTCACGCGCGCGCGCCTCGGAGCCTACCACCGCAAACGGGTCGCCCGCCTCCGGCGCTCCACTTAGCCCTAAGACCTCGACCGGTACCGATGGGCCCGCCTCGCGCACCTGCGCCCCATGATCATTGATCAGGGCGCGCACCTTGCCCCACTGGGAGCCCACCACGATCACATCTCCCACAGCGAGCGTGCCGCGCTGCACCAGAACGGTAGCCACCGGGCCCCGCCCCTTGTCGAGCTTGGCCTCGACCACCAGTCCTTCCGCGGCGCGATTGGGATTGGCCTTAAGCTCAAGGATCTCCGTTTGCAGGACGATCGCCTCCAACAACGCATCGATCCCTGTGCCCTCAAGAGCGGATATTTCGACCTCCAACACATCACCACCCATGGACTCAACAACGATTTCGTGTTGCAACAGGCCCGTGCGGACCCGGCTTGGATCCGCATCGGCCTTATCGATCTTGTTGATCGCAACAATTATCGGCACCTCGGCGGCACGGGCATGATTGATCGCCTCAATGGTTTGTGGCATGACCCCGTCATCGGCAGCGACAACCAGGATCACCAAATCCGTAGACCTGGCACCACGGGCGCGCATGGCGGTGAAGGCTTCGTGGCCCGGGGTATCAAGAAACGTAATGGCCTGATCCGCGTGCATGACCTGATAGGCACCAATATGCTGGGTAATGCCGCCGGCCTCACCACTGGCCACATTTTCTGAACGAATGCTATCAAGAAGCGACGTTTTGCCGTGATCCACGTGCCCCATTACGGCGATCACCGGCGAGCGCGGTTCGAGATCTTTCTCATCATCATCCTCCCCGACAACGCCGATCTCGACGTCAGACTCGGAGACCCTGCGCGCAATATGCCCGAGCTCATTAACGATCAATTCCGCCATATCCGCGTCGATAACGTCGTTGATTTGCATCATCTGCCCGTCTTTCATCAAAATCTTGATAACATCGACGGCACGCTCGGCCATGCGGTTGGACAGTTCCTGGATGGTGATCGTATCGGGGATGCGCACCTCACGCACGACCTTTTCACCGGCTGCGGTCTGGGCTGAAGCCTGGCGTTTTTCGCGCTCGCGGCGCCGGCGCAGAGCCGCGAGAGAGGGACCGCGCTTTTCATCGTCTCCGCTTAGCGCATTGGTCACCGTTAAACGGGTGCGTCGGCGTGTGGTATCGCGGCGTGCGGGTTTATGGTCACCCTTGCCACGCTTGCTCCGACCCCGCTCAGGGGCCATGTCCTCGCGTCTTGTTTGCTTGTCGAGCTTGCTAGCCTTGGCGGGTGCGGGTTCGCTGGCTGCGGCGTCAGCTTGGGCGGGTGCCGCGGGGGCTGTGGGTGCTTCTGCCTCGCGTTTTGCCTGTTCGGTCTTGCGCGCGACCTCATCAGCTTCCAGCCGGGCATTTTTTTCTTCTTCTTCGCGCAATTTTGCCTGACGCGCTTCCTCAATGGCGCGTTGTTCTGCCTCTATGAGGGCGCGCTTGGCTTCTTCCTCCTCGCGCACCTTGGCCTCGGCCAGCGCCTGGGCACGCGCATCCAGTTCTCCCGTTGTTAGCCCGCGAAGGGTCTGGGCCGACGAACGGGTTTCCTCATCTTTAGCGGCTTTAGCGGCCGCGGGCTGTGGCCCGGCCTTTACAGGCGCGGGCTGCAATGGTTTCGCGGCTTCCGCTTTGGTTCCCGGCGCCACGACACGGCGCTTGCGGCGCGTCTCGACAACGACCGTCTTTGAGCGTCCCTGCGAAAAATTCTGCCGCACGGTTCCCTGCCCAAATCCAGGCTTTAAACTCAATCGTTTCTTCGACTTAACGCTAATCGTATCGTCGCCGGTCGTCTTGTTCTCGTTCATACGCCCACGCGTTTCCTAGTCCAATTGATCCACCCGCGTCCTTGAGCGGATCACTTTGCCACAGTCTCCCCCTGCACCGAACCACGCCCATAGTGAGCACACCGGCGCGAAGCCGCGGCAAAGGTGCCGCCAATACCTGAGTTCAGCACTCCAGCATGTACCACATTTTGTACCCCGAAAGCTATGCCCAATTGATTTGCAGTAAACTGGTTAACGCTCACCGCCGCATTATGTTCCCGGTCAATGCCCGTTAGACGCAGCTTTTGCACCAGTTTACGATTACTGGTGGGGCTTGCATCTGATGCGGTTACCAACACCAAAACGCTGTTTTTGCCAATCGCCTGGGCCACTTTCTCAAATCCGGCAACAGCGGCACCGGCCTTACGCGCCAACGATAATGTCGAAAGGGCCCGCGCGCAAAGCAGCGCATCGATCCGCTCCGGTAAGTCATCATCAACAATCACCGCGGCCCTGGCCGCCCGGGCAAACAGTTTGCCCTTGATCGCTTTAAGCACCGCCTCGCGGCTCGCGCTTACCCAAATTCCGCGCCCCGGGAGCACGCCCTTTATGTCAGGAACCAGTTCCCGTTCCGGGCTCACCACAAAGCGTAGCAACGTATCAACCGGCTGCACCTTTCTGCGCACAATACAGAGCCGCTCCGTAAGCCTGGCTGGCCGCGCCATGACAAAATCCTCAACATCCATCCCATAGCGAGCAACAACAGGCCTACGGGATAAGCTGGAAACGTCCATTTACCACATGGCTGGTGATGCCGGTGACCAGAAAGGCCCCACGCCCCACCTGGCCAAGCCTCATCACCCCCCTTCGGCGGTCTCGCCGGTTACCAGGGCTGCTGTAGCCGTGTCCTGTTTCACGTTATCACCTTCAGCGTCCGCATCGCCCGCATCGCCCGCATCGCCCGCAACGTCAGCGACGTCCGCAATGTCCCCAGGTTCTTCCAGGGTTTGCGCATCGTTATCCTCGCCAGGCGCCAGATCGGCTTCGGTGATCCAGCCGGCCTTCAGGCGCGCCTGCATGATCATCGCCTCGGCGTCGGCCCGTGCGAGTTTAAAGTCATCAAGAGCCCCCACGTGGCGCTTGGGCTCGCCATCAATACGCTCCACCCAACCCAGCAGATCATCGGGCACACAACCGGCAAAGTCGTCCATGGATCGAATATCCTCACGCCCCAGGGCCACCAGCATAGAGGGCGTCATGCCATCAATCTGCAACAGGTCTTTGGATACGCCGAGCTTTTTGCGCTCCTCGTCCAGCAACCGTTCCTGTTCCTCAAGGGACTCGCGCGCCCGGGCCTGGATTTCCTCAGCCATATCATCATCAAATCCATCGATCGCAGACACTTCCTCGCGTTCCACATAGGCCACTTCCTCAACCGACGTGAAGCCCTCGGTCGCAAGAAGCTGCCCCACAAGCTCATCAACATTAAGCGCCTGCATAAACAGTTCCGTGCGTTCGCTGAACTCATTTTGACGCCGCTCCGATTCTTCCGCCTCGGTCAAAATGTCAATGTCCCAGCCGGTCAGTTGCGAAGCCAAACGCACATTCTGCCCACGCCGACCAATGGCCAGAGAGAGTTGATCATCAGGGACGACCACTTCGATGCGCTCTGCATCCTCATCAAGCACCACCTTGGCCACCTCAGCTGGAGCCAGGGCATTGACGATGAAACTGGCGGCGTCGGGGGACCAGGGGATAATATCGATTTTTTCCCCCTGTAATTCGCTGATCACCGCCGTAACGCGGCTGCCGCGCATACCGACGCAGGCACCAACGGGATCGATGGAACTGTCATTGGAGGCAACCGCGACCTTGGCGCGGCTGCCTGGATCACGGGCAACCGATTTGATTTCGACAATGCCTTCGTAGATCTCAGGCACTTCCTGAACAAAAAGTTTGGCCATGAAGGCAGGATGGGCGCGCGAGAGGAATATCTGCGGGCCGCGCTGCTCGCGGCGCACGTCGGCAATATAGGCGCGCACCCGGTCGCCATACTGGAACCGCTCGCGCGGGATCAGCTCGTCGCGCCTGATAATCGCTTCACCGCGCCCAAGATCAATAATGGCGTTGCCGTATTCCATGCGCTTGACCAGGCCATTGATCACCTCACCGACGCGGTCCTTGTATTCCTCGTATTGATGATCACGCTCAGCTTCGCGTACTTTTTGCACGATCACCTGTTTGGCGGACTGGGCAGCGATACGCCCATAATCCATGGGGGGCAGGGTCTCGGCGATGGCATCACCGATTTCGGCGTTGCCGTCGCGCTCGCGTGCAGCGTCAAGAGAAATCTCCCGCATCGGTTCCTCAACCGTCTCGACAATCTGCAGGATGCGCGACAGACGAATGTCTCCTGTTGCCGGGTCGATTTCGGCACGTACGTCCGTCTCGTTACCATAGCGCGAGCGCGCGGCGCGTTGAATGGCATCCTGCATCGCGGACAGGACAATCGTCTTGTCAATACTCTTCTCCCGCGCCACTGCATCCGCAATGTGCAAAAGTTCCAATCTGTTGGCACTAACAGCCATGTTTCGTCTCCTTATGCACTACCGCCCAAGTTATGCACTATCGCCCAAGTTCAAGTCCACGTGCCTTAACCCACCTGCCGCCGACGAGGCGAACCAAGCAGCGCATCCGTCAGCACCAGTTGCGCCCGCCTTATCTGATCAAATCTAATCCGCACCACGGGCACATCATCCGCACCGCTTGCACGTTTTGTTTTGTCGGGGCCTTCAGCCTGTCCATCATCACCACGGAATGTTTCCCGTGAAACAATTGTCAAATCAATCCCGTCGTCGGCAACACGCACAATGCGACCGCGATAACGTTTTTGCTCGCCAACCGGTGCGCGCAAAGTGATTTTTACCTCATGACCGCACCAGGTCGCAAAATCCGCCCGGCGCACCAATGGCCGATCCACCCCAGGCGATGACACTTCAAGATGATAGGCTCCTGTGATGGGGTCTTCGAAATCTAGTATTGGCGACAGCGCCCGACTGATCGTCGCACAATCGTCAGTTGTCAATGTGCCGTCGGCACGCTCAGCCATAATCTGCAACGTACAGCCATTGCGGCTGAGGATGCGAACCTGCACGAGACGAAAATCCAGTTCCTCAAACAAAGCCTCAACAATGGCCGCAATGCGCGCCTCCACGCCGTTCTCGACAATCAGGCGCGGCTCATGGGAAAATGCCGGCTCCTCACGCACGCCGCTGTTGGGTCTGTGGCTCACCTTTTGCCCTATTTTCGGGCCGGAACCCCCGTCCGGGTCCCAGCGATATCTCACATAATACCAGCGGTATTGGCTTTATATACACGCTGACTGGTGTACTGCCTTGATAACACACCTCTTCGACGCTAAGCCATGAGTCATTGTTAAGGACCCTTGGTATAAGACGATCGTCGCAAACTCCGGTTTGCGGCAATAAAAAAGAGCGGGTCCTTTCGGGCCCACTCTCAAACCACGTTTGAGATGATCGTCTCGCCATTATAGCCGGTATTTATCGTTTTTGCAAGCCCCCAGGACAGCCAAGTCGCGTTACGGTTTACGGACAAACGTCAGATAAATCGGGCGACGGCCGGCGGCTCTCGCCTTGGTCTCATAGCGTGTCCCGGGCCAGCCGGCCCAAGGGCGCAGCCAGTCCCGCGGCCCTGTGGCCGTCCAGGAAAAGAAAGCATGCATCTGGCAATGATGCAGTATCCACGCCCCATTGGCATCAATATCCGTGGCAACGCACAAATGCGCCTCGGGCTTCATGATCCGCGCCAGCAGGTCAAGGGTTTGCTTGTTAATAAGCCTGCGCTTCCAATGGCGCCGCTTCGGCCACGGGTCCGGATAGAGCATGAACACCCGATCAACACTTGATGACGCCAGATGGTTCATCAACACCAGGGCGTTATCGTCATAAAGTCTAACATTCTCAAGACCGTGGGCGTCAATCCCGGCGATCGCTTTAGCAAGCCCGTTAACAAAGGGCTCACAGCCGATAAAGCCGATGTTTTGGTGTTGACCGGCGCGGGCTACGAGATGATCTCCGGCGCCAAATCCGATCTCCAGCCAGACCTGCGCCGGATCCCGCGCAAACAGCGCCCTGGGATCAACAGGCCTATGGTCTGGTATATGGATGCGAAGGGCGGCGAGCCTTGTGGCTAACCGATGTTTTTGCGCCTTTGTCAGACCTCTCGCCTTGTGACGGCCAAAGAGTCGGTTGTCAAAAGGTGCGCGCGCCATCTCTTAATGTTTTCCGCATGCTGCATGCCCCCCTGTCCGGCAAGCGGTTCTCAAGTAAGCGCCGCCTCAATCGCGTCGACCAGATCCGTGCGCTCCCATGAAAAGCCCCCATCCGCATCGGGTTCACGGCCAAAATGCCCGTAAGCGGCGGTGCGCGCATAGATGGGACGGTTCAGTCCAAGGTGTTCGCGAATGCCCCGCGGGGACAGGTCCATCACTTCGTTCAATGCCGTCGCCAGCTTTACTTCGTTGGCGCGTGCGGAATGGGTGTCGTGCATGTTGACATAAAGAGACAGCGGCCTGGAAATGCCAATGGCATAGGACAGTTGGATGGTGCATCGTTCGGCGAGCTCGGCAGCGACAACATTCTTGGCCAGATAGCGGGCGGCATAGGCGGCGGAACGATCAACCTTTGTCGGGTCCTTTCCCGAAAAGGCTCCGCCCCCGTGGGGGGCCGCACCCCCATAGGTATCGACGATGATCTTGCGACCTGTTAGCCCCGCGTCTCCGTCAGGGCCGCCGATGACGAACTTGCCTGTAGGATTGACATAAAACTCCTCCTCGGGACACATCCAGCCTTTGGGTAGAACATTTTCCACGAACGGGCGTACCAATTCGCGGACCTGAGACTGCTCCAGCCCCTCCACGTGCTGGGTGGAGACAACGATCGACGTAGCGGCGACGGGTTTTTCGTTGTCGTAAGCAAGGGTAACCTGGCTTTTCGAATCCGGTCCAAAGGCGCTCACGGTACCGGCGTGGCGCGCCTTTGCCATGTCACGCAGAATCTGATGGGCAAACTGAATGGGGGCAGGCATGAAGGCGTCGGTCTCGCGGCAGGCATAGCCGAACATGATACCCTGATCACCGGCGCCCTCGTCCTTGTTGCCGACGGCATCCACACCCTGGGCAATGTCGGAGGATTGCGCGTGAACGTAAATGTCCACATCCGCATCGCGCCAATGAAATCCGGGTTGCTCGTAGCCGATGTCGCGCACCGCATTGCGGGCGACTTCCTCAAGCTGCCGTGTTCCGATGCCGTTGCTGCTGCGCACTTCGCCGGCAAGGACAATACGATTTGTGGTTGTAAGGGTCTCCACCGCAACTCGCGCTTCCGGCTCGCTTGTCAGGTAAGCGTCAACGATCGCATCGGAAATGCGGTCGCAGACCTTATCCGGATGCCCCTCAGAGACGGACTCGCTGGTAAAGAGAAATCTGTCATCACCCGCCATTACGCAACATCCCACTCCCTCGCAAACCTGACACGCTCTAAGGCCCGAAATCCGCTCTAATAATCATTAGCAAACGTCCATTTACGACCTGGCCAGCCCGTTAATAGATATGCCTATTGGCTAATTGTCATCACCGATCATGGTGGCTTGATTGGCGCGCCGGGGAGGATTCGAACCCCCGACCCCTTGATTCGTAGTCAAGTACTCTATCCAGCTGAGCTACCGGCGCGCAAACCAAACGACCTCGCTGGCCTGCCAGTTATTGTTGAATTTAGGGAAAGGGAGGCCATCGGCGCGCCACCATACATCGTTTCGTCATGACCGGCAAGACAATTGCGTGACTATTCCTGAGGAACCCATCAACGGGTATCATCGCTACCAAATCGCAATAAATCCCTGGCCACCTGGGTTAACCGGCCCCGTCACATGATCGCGCCAATCTGCCAGGGAACAAACTCATAATCCCCCAGACCCTGCACTTCCGATTTTGTGGCCTCACCCGAGGCGACCCGCAACAGGGCGGTATAAATCTCGCGCCCCAGATCCGCAAGCTCAACCCCCTCGCTCAAAACGCGGCCCGCGTCAATGTCCATGTCTTCGGACATACGCGCAAACATTTCACTGTTCGTGGCTATCTTGAGCGTCGGCGCGGGCTTGGACCCAAAGGCCGAGCCACGCCCGGTGGTAAAAGCAACGAGATTGCAGCCGGAGGCGATCTGACCCGTAACCGATGCGGGATCATAGCCGGGGCTGTCCATGAAAACAAACCCTTGACCGGTAATCGGCTCGGCATATTTGTAGACGCCTGTTAATGGGGAAGTGCCGCACTTGGCCGCCGCCCCCAGGGATTTTTCCAGGATCGTCGTCAAACCGCCTTTCTTGTTTCCGGGACTGGGGTTATTGTCCATGGTGCCGTGATTGCGCGCGGTGTAGTCCTCCCACCACCTGATGCGCGCCAAAAGCTGTTCACCAATATCATGGGTAAGCGCGCGTTCCGTGAGCAGATGTTCCGCGCCATAAATCTCCGGTGTCTCCGCCAGAACCACCGTTCCCCCTTGCGCCACCAACAGGTCGCTGGCGACCCCAAGCGCCGGATTGGCGGTGATGCCCGACCAGGCGTCTGATCCGCCGCATTGCAGGGCAACCATCAGCTGCGAGGCGGGGCATGGCTCGCGCTGAAACTCATTGGCGCGCCCCACCATGGCCTCAACTTTTTCAACACCGCGCGCAATGGTTTTGCGCAACCCGGCGACATCCTGGATATTCATGGCCTGGAACATGGGTCCCGGGGTCAACCCATAGGCTTCGACAAGCCAGTCGATTTGATTGATCTCGCAGCCCAGGCCAAGCATCAGCACTCCGGCAATATTGGGGTTTTTTGCGTACCCCCACATGACCCGCTGCAAGGCCTCAAATCCTTCCCCCGCATCTGCCATTCCGCATCCGGTTCCGTGGACAAAAGCCGCAACCCCATCAACGTTGGGATAAGAGGCCATACGCTCAGGGGTAAACTGCGTGGCAATCATCCGCGCCGCCGTAGCGGAGCAGTTCACGGAGGACAAAACGCCAATATAGTTGCGCGTTCCCACCCTACCATCGGAACGGCGAAACCCGTTGAAACTATCCGGCGTGGATACACCCTCAACAGGGCGCAAGTTCGTGCAAAACCCGTACTCCCGTGAGACATTGCGAAACGCCAGATTATGGGTATGAACGTGCGTGCCCGTGGCGATATCCACGGCCGCATAACCAATGACCTGGGCGTATTTTCTAACCGCCTGTCCCTTAGCGATCGGAGCGATGGCTATCTTGTGCCCGCGTGGAACGGCCGTAATGGCCTGGTTCTCACCAGGCTGAAGAGCGCACCGGGCGATCGCAACATTGTCCGCCGGATCAAGGCGCAGTGTGAGGGAAGTCCTTGTGGACACAAATGCAATTTTCCTTAGTTATTCCTGGCTTTGTGTTGGGCAAGCGATAGAGCGCCTTTTGCGATGGATTATCGGCCAGGGTCAGTGTAACGCCTACCGGCATAGGTGAGAAGCCTTCATTTTACCTCTTGCTTGGCATACGATCGGATGACCTGGATGGGGGATGGATTACCACCTTGCCGGTCGACTGGCGGGTGTGAACCGATAAAGCACAAGAAAAAGCCCCTTATCCATAACCGGGGTTACAAGGGCAATTTCAACCGGCCATCAAAGGTTCCAATTCCCTGACTTGCACAACGTTGCCCGACCGCTCTCGTCGTAACCCGTGCCTATTGCAAATGGATTACTGAGTCATCTCCATTTGTAGAATTGGCTAGCGTCCGCTATCCTGTTTATAGCCCTGGGATTGACCGGCGGCAATGGCAATCCCCATCAGAGAGCTTGCCAGCGACGGGATATGATTGCGCATGTCTGAATACACAGTTGCAGTGATAGGAGGTGGGCTTCTTGGCTCCGCGTTTGGTTGGGGCCTTGCTCGTCTTGGCCAACGTTGCGTTGTCTTTGATGAAGGGGATAGTGCCTTGCGCGCTGCGCGTGGCAATTTCGGTCTGGTCTGGGTCCAGGGAAAGGGCCTGGGAACGCCGGCCTATGCTGCCTGGTCACTTAGATCTTCAGGGCTTTGGCCCGAATTCGCTCTGGAACTCGAGGAAAGCACTGGCCTCGATCTGCATTATAGCCGTGGTGGGTTTAATATTGCCGCCAATGAGACGGAACTGGCAGATTCGGTTTCGCACCTGCACCAGATCAAGACGGAACTGGGCTCCGGTTCTTACAAATTTGACGTGTTGGATCACGCCAGCCTTAAAAAAATCATCCCGGAAATCGGGGAGGTCCCGGGCGCGACCTTTTGCCCTCACGACGGCCACTGCAACCCCTTGCTGTTGCTCAGGGCGCTGCATCAGGACATGCAAAACAGAGGCGCTGCCTATCGACCCGGTTGTCCCGTAACACAAATCCATCCCATGAACGGCGGGGGATACGTTCTGATGGGCGTTAAGGGAGACATTGTTGCCCGCGCGGAAAAAGTTATTATTGCAGCCGGACATGGGTCCTTGGCTCTAGGCAAGGCTCTTGGCATCGATTTGCCCATTCGTGCTGATCAGGGCCAGGTGTTGGTGAGTGAGAAAATGACGCCGCTCCTGCGCCATCCCTGTAATACAGTTCGCCAAACTGATAATGGCAGCTTTTTGCTCGGCGCCTCCAGCAAGGATGCGGGTTTTGATGTCCGAACGGACCTGGAGACCCTTTCCACCATCGCCAGGCGATGTATAGGAATTTTTCCGTTTTTGGGGCGCTTGCGCCTGCTACGTGCCTGGGGGGCCTTACGGGTGATGACGCCGGATGGTGCACCCATCTATCAGCAGTCGCCAATGCATCCGGGAGTCTTTTCCTTTGCTTGCCATTCAGGGGTCACCCTTGCCGCATGCCACGCGCTTGAGGCGTCACGATGGGTAATCAAAGGAGCCATTCCTCAATATTATGAAATCTTTCATCCAGGGCGTTTCGCCCGCACGGTGGCGGAATGAACCGAAGTTCTTCCTGGCGGTTGGTCTGGTTTGGGCTATAGCAAAATGCGTTTAATTGGAATCATGGGGCTTTCTCGTATTCTTCTCGCATTTTGCTATAGATTTAGAGGGCGATCAGCTTTATGGGTTTCGCTTTACCGCTCGCAGAATGGGCACAACTAAACGTATGCTGATCTAGCCTCAATCAGTTGCGTTATCAAAGCCGTACACCAGTCGGCGTGTACATAAAGCCCATACCGCTGGTATAAAATTGGTGCGCTTGGCTATAAAGACCTTGCATTCGCCAGGCAGACAGGGCATAAGATTGACGCTTTAGATGGGCCTCTTTAACAACGGACATCTACCTGCCCTTAACAATATGTAACCTGAAATGTTAAGATTTTTGCGGCGATAATAGGGGCGCGCTTTCTTGATCTCATAAATGCGCGACCTTTATTTTAAAACGCGGGCGTAGCTCAGGGGTAGAGCACAACCTTGCCAAGGTTGGGGTCGTGGGTTCGAATCCCATCGCCCGCTCCATTGTCGCAAACAGTGTTCCAATGTAGGCCATTGAAATTAATGGCTATCCAGTTTTCAAAAGCGCGGAAAGCGCTGGCACTATGTCAGACGCGTTCCAAAGCCCTATAAAGCGTAGGATACCAGGGGTACTATCCGTCTATCGCTCAAAACCAGATCCCTTGAGATTGCCCGGTTTCGCTGGGTTGCCATGGAAACGGCCGACCATGAGTTCTGGGTCTTGATCCCATGCATCGGCGGTGATCGCGGCAACACCACGTGCCTGAGACGGCGTCAGGGCGCTCTGGCACGACGATACCGTGCAGCAAGTTTGCGAGCCCTTGCCGGGGGCTTCATCTACGCGCCGGCGGATGAACGGGTGCGGACCGTCGCGTTGGAGGCATTGCTTGATCGGCTGCGCGTTGTCGGTGCGGCGGAAGAAGCGAAAGCAAAAGCGCTACCCGGCGCCACCTGCGAGGCTTGGAACAAGCTCATTGCAGAACCGCAGACCCTCTCTTCTGCCGCCAGCAAGGCCATATCAGACGAATGGCCATCTACACCCGATGAACTTACCAGGGACAACCTGTTGAAATTACACATCCAGAGCGTCGGGCGTTTAAGTTGCAACAATAACTCTAGTTAACCCCAGTTCTGGATAAGAGAAAGCCTTGAGCTGCACGCGATTCCACGTTAAGCCTTTGCGGCAGCAAATTGCGCGGACCAAACACTTATGACAGATTTAACGGAACTTGAGACAGATCTGCTCGGGCGTATCGAGCAGGCCGGCGATGAAACAGCCCTTGATGAAATACGGGTTGCCGCCCTTGGCAGAAAGGGGGCGATTTCCACCCGACTAAAGGGACTGGGGCAGATCGATCCGGCCTACCGCAAAACCCAGGGCGCAGCGCTCAATCAACTCAAACAGCGCGTAGCTGATGCGATCGCAGCCCGTCAGGCAGCGCTGCATGACAAGGCTCTTGCGGTGCGGCTGGCGCTTGAGCGACAGGATATGACCCTGCCCGTGCCCCCTGGCCCCCTGGTGGAGGGCCGCATTCATCCCATCTCTCAGGTCGTTGATGAGATCACCGCGATCTTTGTCGATATGGGCTTTTGCGTCGCTGAGGGACCCGATATTGAGACCGATTACTATAATTTCACCGCTCTCAACTTTCCCGAGGGGCATCCGGCGCGCGAGGAGCATGACACGTTTTTCTTTGACGAAAATAAAGACGGCGAGCGGCTTGTTCTGCGCACCCACACCAGTCCCGTGCAAATTCGCACCATGGAAACACAGGCGCCACCCATTCGCATTGTCATCCCCGGGCGCACGTATCGTTGCGATTCCGACCAGACCCACACCCCCATGTTTCATCAGGTGGAAGGCCTGGTGGTCGATAAGGGCTCCCATCTTGGGCATCTGAAATGGATATTGGCGGAGTTTTGCAAGGCCTTCTTTGAGTTGGACGATGTGAAGATGCGCTTTCGCCCATCGTTTTTTCCTTTCACCGAGCCCTCTATGGAGGTGGATATCAACTGCACCCATGAGGCCAATGCAATCCGCATCGGCGAGGGAGATGACTGGATGGAAATTCTGGGAAGCGGCATGGTACACCCCAATGTGCTCAGGAACTGCAACCTCGACCCGGACGTGTATCAGGGCTTCGCCTGGGGCATAGGGATCGATCGCCTGGCGATGCTGAAATACGGCATGCCGGATTTGCGGGCCTTTTTCGAAGCGGACGTGCGCTGGATTAAACACTATGGCTTTCGCCCCCTCGACATTCCCAGCCTGTTCGCGGGGCTGAGCCGATGAAATTTACACTCTCCTGGCTAAAAGAGCATCTGCAAACGCAAGCCTGTTTGCAAGAGATCAGCGACACCTTGACCATGATCGGGCTTGAGGTGGAGGCGATCACCGATCCGGCAAAGGACTATGCTGCGTTCACGATCGCCCATGTAACGTCCGCCGAACCCCATCCCAACGCAGACAGTCTGCGCGTGTGTTTGGTGGACACCGGTTCTGAAATTGTGCAGGTGGTGTGCGGCGCACCCAATGCGCGTGCGGGCATGAAGGGCGTCTTTGCGCCCTCTGGCACGCGTATCCCCGGGACCGGCCTTGATCTGAAGCCGGTACGCATTCGCGGTGTGGCTTCCAACGGCATGTTGTGTTCGGAGCGCGAGATGCAAATCTCGGACGAACACGAGGGCATTATTGACCTGCCGCCGGACACGCCCATCGGCACCCCCTTTGCCAAAGTCATGGGGCTTGATGATCCCGTGATCGAAATCGGCATTACTCCCAATCGGCCCGACTGCCTTGGGGTATACGGCATTGCTCGGGACCTGGCCGCGGCGGGTGTTGGAACGCTCAGGAAGCAGACCATCCCCGCCCTTGAAGGCACTTATGATAGCCCCATGGAAATCGCCCTCGATTTCAGTGACGATAACGCGCACATTTGCCCCATATTCGCAGGCTGCTATGTCAGGGGCGTTCGCAATGGTCCGTCGCCGCCCTGGATGCAGCAACGCCTTCGCACCATCGGCTTGCGCCCCATAAGCGCGCTCGTGGATATGACCAACTACATTTCCTACGATCTCGGGCGACCGCTTCATGTGTATGATGCGGATAAATTGACTGGCACAATCGGCGCGCGCATGGGGCGCGCCGGCGAACAGTTCTGCGCCCTTGATGGCAAGACCTACCAGGTTGACGAAAGCATGTGCGTTATCGCCGACGACGCGCGGGTTTTGGGGCTTGGCGGCATTATGGGAGGCACGTATTCCGGCGCCCAGTTGGATACGAAGAACATCTTCATTGAATGCGCCTATTTTGATCCCCTCACCACAGCGCGAACCGGACGCAGGACAGGGATTGTCTCCGACGCGCGATACCGTTTTGAGCGTGGCGTGGACCCGGCCTTTGTGATCCCTGGCCTTGATGTGGCAGCACAAATGGTGATGGATCTGTGTGGGGGACAGGTATCACGGCCTTTTGTTGCTGGCAAACCGCCCTTGCGCCGACATCAGATTGCATTTGCGTTCTCGCAGGTTAAACGCCTGACCGGACTCAAAGCCGATGATAGCGAAATTGCCGGCGCGCTCAACCGCCTGGGCTTTGCTGTTGGCGGACAAGGGGGAACCGCCGACGTATCGGTACCGGAGTGGCGCCCCGATGTGGCGGGCAAAGCGGATTTGGTCGAGGAGGCCACGCGCATTATCGGCCTTAACAAGGTTGCGGCTGTGCCGCTGCCACGTGCGGGAGCTGTCCTGAAGCCCGTTCTCAACACCGGTCAACAGCGTACCCGTGATGTCAAGCGCACCCTTGCTGCACGGGGTATGGTGGAGGTGGTAACTTATTCGTTTATTGCCCAAGACGATGCTGAGCGGTTTGGTGGTGGCGCGCCGGCGCTGGCCCTGTCCAACCCCATATCGCCGCAAATGTCCCATATGCGCCCCTCCCTGTTGCCGGGTCTTGTTCGTGCGGCGCAACGAAACGCGGATCGCGGGCTCACCGAACTGGCTTTGTTTGAGGTTGGGCAAACATTTATGGACCCATCACCCGAGGGGCAACGGGTATGTGCTGCGGGCCTGCGCCGGGCAACCCAGCGCCTTGACGGTGGCGGGCGTCATTGGCGTGGTGATGATCGCGCTGTCGATGCTTACGACGTGAAGGCCGATGCTTTGAACGTTCTTGAGGCGGCAGGGCTTGATGCGGCCAAGGTGCAACTGACCACAGGCGTGCCAGACTGGTTCCATCCTGGACATGCTGCGGTGATCCAGCTGGGGCCGAAAAATCAGCTCGGGTTTTTTGGCGAGTTGCATCCGCGGGTGCTTGACGTGCTGGAAGTGGATGGACCGCTGATGGCGTTTGAGGTGGTGCTTGACCACATCCCTGCGCCGCGCAGGAAGGCCTCGCGGGCCAAGTCCATTTATGTTGTATCGGATCTGCAACCCGTGCGGCGCGATTACGCCTTTATCGTCGACGAGCAAGTCGCTGCCGGGACCCTACTGCGTGCCGCGGCAGGGGCAGACAGAACACTTATCGAAAAGGTGAACGTGTTTGATGTATTTGCAGGCGCGAGCCTTGGTGAGGGCAAAAAGTCACTGGCCATCGAAGTGACCTTGCGCCCGCAGGATAAAACCATGACGGATGCCGAGATTGATCAGGTGTCCACCAGGATCATCGCGGCGGTGGAAAAAGCAACTGGCGGAACCCTGCGTGGGTGAGTGCCTTGGCCCTGTCGTTCTGAACCTGGGTTCTCAGTGCAATACAGTTTTCATGGCCCCTTGGTATGACTGGTCATCTCAAGTCAGGGCACCGCATGGATCGGAACTATCTTGCTCATGAACAAGGCGATGCCATCAACCCGATCCTTGCAGCCGCGGGCTACAACTTCCGCCTTATCCTCAAATGGATCAAGGCTTTTTGGTTCAAAATCTGGATCATGTGGATAGTCAATCAATCAGCCAAAATCGCATAGTTCACAATCGACTAACACCCTTATCAAAGACGATAGAATATGGCAAAAAAATTAAGCTTGAATAAAACGGATACTCTAATCAGGCTTTGGCAAGCCTGTGATCAAGCACTTTGTAAGCCGTATCGTCGTCAACAATCAAAACACTAACGTGGCGGCCGTTTAGTACGGCGCAAATGGGTTCGACTTTCTCCCAACCGGAAGCAACGCCTATCCTGTTTGGTATGTTCCTCGCCTTGTGCAAAGGAAGGCTCACGAGCCGAGAGTTAAGCTCGCTATCGCACAGGCTTCCGCTCCCATCAATAAAATGGCCCAACAACTCTGCTCGCACCCCGTCCTGATACAATTGCTTTCTCTGCCTGGCGGATAAAAGATGGGCCGCATAATATGTCGAGTCTTTGCCGACTACGGAACCAACACCAAACAATGCCACCTCGGCTGCCTGGGCGCGTTCCATGCCTTCTCGAATTGTGCGAACAGACATCAGCATGTCTCTTTCCTCTTCAGAGTCGGCATGAAGAGGTGCATGCATTAAGTTGGCTGTTCCGCCGAGACCTTCTGCAACTCTTGTGGCCACATGGTTAACGTCAGTATAATGTTGACCAAGCACACCTCCGGTTAAAGGAACCACGCGGTATTGCGTTTTTTTTGCAGCATTAAGATTGTCCGCAACGGCACTGACAGCCTTGCCTCCGGAAATGGCAACGACATCCCCACCTTCCAGAATTGTTTGTAAATAACTTGCCGCCGCCTTTCCAACAAGATCGAGTGTCGTTTTAGAATTGCCGGTGACCGCATCAATCACCTGAAATTTTGTCTGGGGCCAGCGCACCTGCATACGCTTTTCAAGTTCAAACAGCCGTTGAAAGGGACTGTGAATAATAAACTCAATCATGCCGAGTTCGCGACCCTGCTTAATCAAACGATTGACTTTGGCAGTCGAAAGCTTGTGCCCCGCGGCGATCTCTGTTTGAGAAAGCCCTTCCTGAAAATGTAGCGTCAACACCCTTGCAATCAAACGTAGAGCGTTCGAGTCCAGGTCATTTGTATTCAATTTTTCTTTCCCTTCCGGCTCCACAGGTAATTCGTATCTACAGCCAGGGACTGGTGCTGGCGATGCCTGTTAACGGCGATGCCCCTCTCGCCACTATAGCAAAATGCGTTTTATTGGACTCATGGGGCTTGCTCGTATTTTTCTCGCATTTTGCTATAGATTTAGAGGGCGATCAGCTTTATGGGTTTCGCTTTACCGCTCACAACATGGCTACAGCTAACCCTATGCTGATCTCGTCGCTTCGACAGAATTTCATCTATTAAAAGATGCATTTATCCAAGTATACAACCTCTATAGGCTTGTCGGCTATTCCCTTATAAATCTTTGCAAGTCAAGGGTTTTCGGCCACGCCCTGTTCGTCGGCATAGGTGATGTCCGTGCGAAGGACAAGGGGCCCTCCACTCACGCCCCTTTTCGAATCGCATCGGCGGCCTTTTCAGCAATCATCACAACCGGCGACGCGGTGTTTCCCGAAACAATTTTAGGCATGATGGACGCATCTATAACGCGGATACCTTCTAGCCCGTGAACGCGAAGATCCGATCCCACAACGGCAAATTCATCCGACCCCATTTTACATGTGCCGACAGGATGGAATATTGTCGTGGCAATGTCACCGACACCTCGAAGCAAATCCTCTTCCGCATCCATTGAGGGACCCGGCGAGATCTCTTCCGGCGCAAACGGTTTGAGAGCCCTGGCCGTCATAATTTTGCGAACCTGCCGAACCGACTCGACTGCGATCCTACGATCTTGCGCTGCTGATAGGTAGTTTGGCTTTATTTCCGGTTGCCTGTCTCCATCTGGTGATTGAACATGACACGTGCCAACACTTTCGGGTCGCAAATTACAAACCGACATGGTTATCGCCGGAAAGGCATGCAGGGGATCACCGAGCTTATCAGTGGACAGAGGCTGAACGTGATATTCAAGGTCTGGCGTGTCTAAACCCGGACTTGACTTTGTAAACATGCCAAACTGGCTGGGCGCCATGGACATGGGCCCTGATCGGGTCATTGCATATTGCAATCCAATCCACACTTTGCCTGCCAGACTATTGGCCAGCGTATTCAAAGTCTTTGTATTCCTGACTGCAAAAACGGTACGAATTTGCAGGTGGTCCTGAAGGTTCTTACCCACGCCTTTGAGCGCGTGGCGAATGTCAAGCCCAAGAGGCGCAAGCACTTCAGCGTTCCCGACACCTGAAAGTTCCAGTAGCTTTGGAGAGTTGATAGCGCCCGCAGCGAGAAGGACTTCCGCTCCAGCTTGAGCGCGAAAAATCTGACCTTTTCGTGTATATTGAACACCGATAACTTTCCTGCCCTCGAACAATAACCTGTCGGTATGGGCATGGGTTAGGACACGCAGGTTGGAACGCCTTATCGCCGGTCGCAGAAAGCCTTTGACCGTATTCCATCGGACACCATTTTTTTGATTGACTTCAAAAAATCCGCTACCTTCGTTGTTGCCGTCATTGAAGTCCGCCCTTGGGAGGATGCCAAATTCCTTCGCGCCTTCCTGCACAGCCTTAAGAATATCCCATTGCAGGCGTTGTTTTGAGACCTTCCATTCTCCGCCGGCCCCATGCATTTCGGAGCTACCGCCGTGAAAATCCTCGGATTTTCGGAAAAACGGCAGAACATCATCCCAGCCCCAACCGGGATTTCCCATTTGCCGCCATCGATCATAGTCCGCAGCCTGGCCTCGCATGTAAATCATGCCGTTGACCGACGTGCACCCACCCAACACCTTACCACGAGGATAAACAAGAGAGCGGCCGTTAAGCCCTGGCTCTTTTGCTGTCCTCATCATCCAATCCGTGCGAGGATTGCCTATGCAGTAGAGATATCCAACAGGAATATGGACCCAATGATAGTTGTCCGAACCACCGGCCTCCAGCAGCAAAACGCGATTTGCCGGATTCTCGGTTAGCCGATTGGCAAGGACACAGCCTGCCGTTCCCGCTCCGACAATAATGTAGTCATACTCGCCATCGGGCGTGCGATAGTCCGTCATTCCCTGTCTTTCCGTCAGTATTGGATAACCAACTTACCGATATCCTTCCGGTCTCACTGATACCGGGTGCTGGCTTTAGATCCGCATACGTTTAGTTGTCCCCATTTTGCTACGGGGACACCTAAACGTATAAAGCTGATCGCCCTGGAATCTATAGCAAAATGCAAAAACAATGCTGAATGCTGATGATTCCAACTAAACGCATTTTGCTATAGGGTCTTGGCCGGCAGTCCTTTAAGTGCTTCTGGTTTACTGATTTCATGTCAGCTGGCCCCTGCCGCGCGGGGTGTCGAATTCCAAAAGGCGCGCATGGCCTCAATCAGACGAAGATACCGTTCATAACGCCTATCGTAGTGACTTTTATTGGCAATAGCTGGTTCGAACTGGGACTTCCGTTTGGTCATTCGGGTAACCCCTTCCTCGTAACCAGACACGGCCCCGGTTGCCACGGCCACGCCAATTGCGGCACCGAGCGCTCCGGTTTCCCGCGCTTGCGCCACCCCTATGGGAACGCCCAAACAGTCAGCAAACATCTGCGGCCAAATGGGACTGCGTGAACCGCCGCCCAACAGGATTGCCCGATCGAAGGCCGCGCCCGCAGCCCGTAACACCTCGATGTGTCGACGATGCTCAAATAACACGCCCTCGAAGATCGCACGAAGCATATGTCCCTCGCCGTGCCATCCGGCCAATCCATAGAACCCACCACGGAATGACGCCCCTTGCCCTGAGCCATAAAGGAACGGATGAAAAAACGGATCGTCGGCAGCCGGATCAACCTGCGCAACGCGCGAATTGCAAAATGCAAACGGGTCGTCATGAGGCTCACCACGTTCCACAAATTCACGGACGTACCATTCCAGATTGGCGGCTAATGTCGCGCTGGCTTCGATATTGACGAACCGGTTCGGGCCAAAGCCTGAAACCATGAACAGGCTGTCATTGACGGCCGGTTTATCTGAGAAAACCTGATTAATGCTCCAGGTACCCGCAATAATTGATGCCTGGTCAGAGCTCACGACGCCCGATCCCATCGCAGACGACACAACATCGAAGTAACCGCCAATCACCGGCGTCCCCTCAATCAGCCCTGTGGCCGACGCGGCCTGGGCTGTAACCGTTCCGGCCACCTGGGTCGGGTCAATCAGCCTGGGCAGCATAGGAGAGGCACCCCCTAAACCGTAAAGTGTCATCAAGTCTTCACAATATTCACACTTTGGCATGGCTGTCAGGCCGCAGCCTGACATGTCCGATATCTCGCTGACTGTTTCTCCGGTTAGACGAAATGTAATGAAGTCCTTGCACAGCAGGAGCGTGCCGGCTTTATCATAAATGTCCGGCCTATATCGCTTGATCCAGGCTAATAGCGTTGGCGTCTGGGAAGGCCACGGCCTTTGCAAGCACTTTGCATGCAAATCATGTCCGTTTTCACGGTCAAGTTCGGTTGCCAGCGCGGCGGCGCGCGTATCCAGCGACTGAATTCCAATCAACGGATCACCGGCTTTGTCCAACAGATAAAGGCCGTTGCCGTGCCCCGCGCATCCTACACCACGAATTTCACAGGCTGATATTCCTGCCCTGGCAATGCAATCCTGAATCACATCTTTAGCGTTCGACCAAAGTTCGTTCAGGTCGCGTTCTACATGCCCTGGCGAGGGTGTGGAGGATTGTCCGTGTAACGCCTGCATTGCCACCGGGCGCCCTTCAAGATCAAAGAGCACCGCCTTGATAACCGTGTTGCCTGCGTCCAGGCCGAGGATATATCCTCCCTTAGCCACGATTGTAGATATCCCATGCGTCTTCACCGCTGGCGCCGTTGTGGATTATTGCCATAAGCGCTGCAACAATCGCTCTGGGATTATCGTGCTGATAAACATTGCGGCCGTAAACCATACCCTGAGCCCCCTGCGCCAGCAACGCGGCAGATTTCATCAGCACGTTTTTCAGGTTTTCCTTACCGCCGCCGCGAACCAGAACCGGCACACGTGCCGCCTCAATCACGCGGTGGAAATCCTCCGGGTTCTCGGTTGGATCGGCCTTGATAATGTCCGCGCCCATTTCAGACGCAAGCCTCACCAAAGTTGCGATTTTTTCTGCTTTGCCATCAACCTGATAACCGCCACGCACGTCGGTTGGCAACATGACCAGCGGTTCGATCATCAATGGCATGGCGAATTTATGACAATCGGCGCGGACTCTGGCGATATTCTCGACACATTGCCGAAACAGCTCCGGCTCATCCGGCAACATGAACAGGTTTACGACCACCGCCGCCGCATCCATCTCCAAAGCCCCGATGATCGGTTCCTCATGGTTTTGCAGCTGTGACCACATGACTCTGTGGCGCGTGTCATTGTAAGGATCGCCCATATCGATGCGCATGACCAACGCCGGTTTGTCTTTCTCCGGCCTGCTTTGCAACAGATCCGCCTGACCATAGGCGCATTGGATCGCATCAGGTTTGGCGCCAATCAATGTGTCCATAACAGACGGCATATCTTCAAGTCCGACCATGAAACTCGGCTCGTTGCAGACGGCGTGGTCGATGGCAACGTCAAGGCAGCCACCGTTTGAGAACATGCGGTTTATCCGCGCTTTCGTGCTTATGCGCATTCGATACTCCAATCCTTGCATTTGCTGGCCAGCCTCGTTTCGCTGGCACCATGATAAGTGAGAAGCTCCTCGACCAGTGCTTTTCGCTCGGTGAAGGCCTCGTCCGCCGTCAACGGCTTTTTCTGCGCGACGATGTCCGTCACGCGATCAAGAATGTCTCCGTCCAGCTCGCCACGTATGGCAAGGGACGTTCGCCGCAAAACCAAATCCGAAATTGTCAACGCATACTCAGACTCGAACAGATAGCCGATCTCTGCAGCGCTATATTGCGTGTTCTGTGACAGCGGCGCATCATCGGGGCTTTTTGCGCATGCGGTTTGGACGATGCTGGCAGATGTTCCATAGTGTGCAGCAAGATGTTTGGCGCGCTCAGCGCAAACCCCAAACTCCTGGATCAGATTCCGTTCAAGCCCATCCTGATCAGGGGGGAAGTTTTTCCCCCCTCCAATTGCCAGATCAAGTGTCGAACACTTACGTGATTTACCAAGTTCGGCAAGGACTTTGTCGGCTGTCAGTTCGCCAAAGGCCCTGAACGTTGTCCACTTTCCGCCAATCATATTAAATTGCGGCACAGCCCCATCCATCTTGCGAATAAAGTGGCCCCGCGGAATCCTGCCGGTGAAATCAGCGTCACTCGTTGGCAATGGGCGGATGCCGCTGTAACTGAAAACGACATCGCTGGCGCGCACTGCAATGCCATCGAATGCAAAACTCAGGGATTCAAGAATGTAGGTTAATTCATCCGGCTCGCATTTTACCCGCGCCGGCTTATCGACCCGAATATCGGTTGATCCAGCAAGCACGCGCCCCTGATAGGGGAAAACGACACAAACCCGTCCATCCGCGTTTTCATAATACACCATATGACCATTCAGCGCGCCATAGAGTTCCTGGTTGTCGAGAATAAGATGGGAACCCTTCGTACCAGAGACCATGGGCTCGCTGATGCCGCTTTGCAGACTGCGCGCAACATCATCCAACCAGGCACCGGACGCATTCACAATTGTCCTCGGGTTGATATCAACTGCGCGTCCTGTCGCCATATCTTTGACAGTATAAGTGTCACCATGCTTGGAAAGTCTCGCGTAATTCAAAGCTATCGATTGCGGGGCCGCACTTTCCATATCCTTGAGCAATTCAATACAAAGGCGCTCAGGATGGGAAATCCAGGCATCAAAATAGATGGCGGCATACTTTGCTTTCTTAGTCAGAAATGGCCACTTCGATCGGGTAGAGGCCCTGTTCAGAATTGTGTGTTTTGGCAGTTGACGGCGATGCCGGGTTACCCAATCATATAGGCTCAGCCCCAGTTTAATCGGTAACACGCCGCGCTCTGCCGGCTTTCTTTTGAGGCCAAAGAAGCTCGCCATCGCATTGAATAATCCTGACCCGAAGGATGTTATGGGAATGACGGTGGGAAGCGGCCTTACCATATGAGGCGCGTTGCGCAGCAGGGCATCGCGCTCTGTTAGAGACTCCCTGACCAGGTCAAACTCTCCGTTTTCCAGATAACGTAACCCCCCGTGGATCATGCGCGATGGCGCCGCGCTGCAGCCGGAACAAAAATCATTTTTCTCCACCAGAAAAACCCGCAACCCCTGCAGCGAAAGATCACGAAAAACGCCAATTCCATTAATGCCGCCACCAATGACAACCGCATCGAAGTTCGGATTGGCTTCAATACCGTCAGCTAGTAGGGACCGTCGCTCCAACATGCAGCTACCTTCGTCAAAACAGTCCCTAACCATCAAGGTCGACTAGGTGTTCGGCAATCGCTTTTGAAATTGCGTCAACGTCCTCCCTGGACAGTCGCATGCGCCCGGCCGCCGCATTTTCTTCCGCCTGCCGAACATCTCGCGCACCACAAAGTGAGAACGTGATGCCAGGTTGACTTAACGTCCAGGCAATTACGGTTTGAACCTTCGTTGCGTTATGGGTTTGCGCGATAGGCGCAATAGACTCCATGAGACGCGAGACCTTTTCCCGGTTCGCCATGGAAAAGCGTGGGTTGTCCTTGCGCAGGTCATCCCCCGAAAACACACGATCTGGCCCTATAGCGCCGGACAACAGCCCAAGAGCGAGAGATGAATAGCTTAAAATCGAAACGTGATTTTCCTGACAAAGCGGCACCATCTCGTTTTCCAGATCTCGTTTCACCATGCTGTATTCTTCCTGCACGGCATCAAGGGTCCCGGCTGCCAGATACGCTCTGATATCATCAGCGGACGCATTGCTGGCCCCGATGGAGCGGATTTTGCCCTGTGCTTTGAGCTGCTCGAGCGCTTCCATGGTTTCAGGGATGGGGGTCGTTGGATCCTGCCAATGTGTGATGTAGTGATCGATGTAATCCGTCTTTAGGCGCGCAAGGCTTTGCTCAACCTCATAAATGATTGAATCCTTGCCCAGGTACCGATGGACCGGTTTGCCGTCATAATCAAAGAAATGGTTGCCTTTGTTTGTATGCCAGACCAACCCGCATTTTGTTGCCAAAACGACATTGTCGCGACGGCCTTTCAAAGCCTTTCCAACGATTTCCTCGGCCACGCCCTGGCCATAAGCAGGAGCGGTATCAATAAGAGTAACACCGGCGTCTATAGACGATTGAATCGCGGCAATCGATTTGGCTTCATCCGTGCCGCCCCACATCCAACCTCCAATAGCCCAGGTTCCCAGTCCGACAACGGAAGCCTCGATGCCGGAACGTCCGATTTCACGCGTTTGCATTTTTGACATATCCTTCCCTTTCACAGTAAAACCGAGGCACAATATCACCTGCCCCTTAACGTCGACGCTTGCTCAGATAGTGATCAATGGTGACCGCGGCCAAAAGGATGGAGCCACGGATAATGTCTTGCCAGTAGACCGAGACATCCAAAAGCGCGAGCGAACTTGAAACCAGCGACAACAATATGACCCCAAGGATCGCGCCAAGAATAGAGCCGGATCCGCCACTCAGACTCGCCCCCCCGATCACCGCCGCGGCAATAATTGTAAGCTCAAGACCCAATCCAAAGGTGGGTTGGGCAGAGCCAAAGCGCGCCATATAAATGATCCCGGCAATCCCACAAAGCGCGGAACACAATGTGGTGGTCAGAAAGATCACTCGTTTTGTTTTAATGCCGGAATAAGCCGCCGCTTTTTCATTGCTGCCGGTGTAAAACACTTTGCGAAACATCGTCGTGCGCCGCAGCATGAAATCGAAGGTAATCACAAAAATCAGGAATATGACAATGACCACAGGGATGGGTCCAATTGTCCCCTGCCCGATGAATTTGAATTCAGGGGGCAGCGTGTATAGGCCCAGAGGTCGCCCGCCAGTACCAAGAAGACAAAGGCCTCGGGCGATCACCATCACAGCCAGCGAGACAATAAAATGATGTAAACCCACACGGGTCACAAAGAATCCCATCACCGCACCAATGCCGGTACAGGCGGCAATCGAGATCAGCGAGGCAGTCCACGGATCGATACCTGCATTGAGAAACAGCCAGCCGGCTATCACCATCGCAAGAGCGGTTACCGAACCGACTGAAAGATCGATCCCCCCCGAGATCAGAAGAATTGTCATGCCGACCACAAGAATGCCGTCAACAGCAAAAGCCATCGACATGGCCCGCATGTTCGCCCAGGTTAAAAAATAAGGCGAAGCGAACGACATAACGATAAACAGGGCGAGGATGATGAGGATCAAACCGAATTCGCGCATCCTCAGAAAGCGTTTAAACGCAGAACCTTTGTTGCCCCTGTTTGTTGAAAGAATGCCCGCGGTTGATGTTTTTGTCATTTTTCTGGTCTCTATGCTTGAACCGGCTCTGTGACCGACGCCAGACGCATCATATTTTCTTCTGTCATGGCGTCGCCTGTGACTTCGCCACTGATCTCTCCTTCACGGATGACAAGGACGCGGTCACAAAGCCCGATAAGCTCTGGAAGTTCAGAGGAAATCATGACAATTCCGACGCCACTGCGCGCAAGATCGCGAAGTATCCTGTGGATCTCGGCTTTCGCTCCCACATCGACACCGCGTGTGGGTTCGTCGAGAAAAATAAGCCGCGGTGCCACAGATAACATTTTGGCCAGTGCGACCTTTTGCTGATTGCCCCCCGACAGAGACGAAACCGGGTGGTTCAAAGCGCCGTATTTCAGGTTTAGCCGGCTGCCTAGCCGTGCGGCCTGCTCCTGTTCGGCTTTGCGCCTGATCAGGCCCAACCGAGTGGCTATCTGGCGCAGGTTCAAAGCCGAAATGTTCTCATCGACAGCCATGTCCAGAAAAACGCCGTGACCCTTGCGGTCCTCGGAAAGGTAAACAACGCCATTGGCAATGCTTTGGCTGTAATTTGATATATTCAGTGGGGATCCATTGAGCTCAATATCTCCGGTCACCTGGCCTTCGATACGGCAGATCCCCTTAGCGATCTCGCTTTTTCCCGCCCCGATCAAACCTGAGATGCCTAATATCTCACCCTTGTAAAGGTCGAAGGAAATGTCCCGAAATCTGCGGCTTTCCGACAGGTTTTGCGCGCGAAAGATCACGTCTTCGCTTTTTTCTTCGCTCGTTTGCTTTGCCGGATAAAGATTTTCGATGACCCGCCCGACCATAGCGCTCACAATATCATCGGCGCTAATGTCGCCTGTGTTATGGGTGCAAACATATTTGCCGTCCCGCAGAACCGTGACGCGGTCACAACTCTCAAAGATTTCGACCATCCTGTGAGAGATATAAATGATTGATATGCCGCGCGCGGACAGTTGCCGCATAATCTGAAAAAGAACCTGTGCTTCTGTTTCAGTCAATGCAGCCGTCGGCTCATCCAGAATGAGAATACGGCAATCAAGCGTCAGAGCCTTGGCGATTTCAACAAGCTGCTGTTTCGAAATCGGTAAATCACCCACAATCTCCGAAGGATGGATATCTGTCAGTTGAGAGAGGACCTCCTTCGCTTTGGCTTGAAGTCCGGTATAGTCCATCAATATGGAACGGCTTGCGTTGGTTGACGCCATAAAGATGTTTTCAGCGACCGACACATCAGGACATAGCGCAATCTCCTGATGCACAAATCCGATACCCATCTGTTGCGCGACCGACGGCGAGCCTATCGTCACTTTTTTCCCCTCCAGCAGGATGTCCCCGGAATCCGGCTGGAGGATGCCGTCAATGATATTCATTAACGTGGACTTCCCGGCACCATTCTCACCGACAATGGCGTGCACTTCACCGGTGCGCAGTTCGAAATCAACACCCGACAGGGCTCTAACCGGCCCGAAAGCTTTGTGTAGATCGGATATTTCCAGAATAGGCAGCATCGCGAGAATCAACAGGGCAGGAGTTTTGCGGGGCGTTCCAGCTGCAAACACAGTTCAAGAGCGCCCCGCATCAGGGAGGAACTTCTTATGCCAGATGTTGGCCAGATGTTGGCCAAGTGTTGGCCAAACATTGGCCGGAAGCGCGGGCCCTAGCTCGGGTCGCGCCCTTGCATATATTTGTTCAGATCAAAGCTTTCCGTGTTTTCTTTTGTGATAACAGCAAAGCCATTGTCCATGAACGGAATTTGCACAGGGTTGAACCCCGATGTCTTCCAATCATTGAAGGGATCAAAAATTTCGGATCGATTGGCCAGGTGCAAGGCTACGAAACCCATAAATCCCTGGACCCCCTGGTTTGGGTTAAGCGACATGTGGATGTTGCCGGCTTTGATGTGCTCGAGGGTTGTTGGTGTCACGTCTGCGTGTATGATGAGAACATCTGACTTTGCTTCCAGCTTTGCGGCAACAGCCCCTTCTGCTGAGCCGGCTTCCGGGATCCACAAGGCTGCCAGATTTGGATTGGCTTGCAGCATCGAAGCCGTTGCACGGTTGGCCGCGTTGCTGTCCTGATTGCTCGCCTGGCGACCTACCAGTTTCATGTTAGGATAGTTGGCTCCCATGTAGTCGATCAAAGCAGTGACCCGCAAGTCGTGATTTGACTGTCCTGGGTTCTCCAGAACCGCATATTCGACACTGTCTCCGACTTGCTTGACAATCTCCTCGGCCGCGAACTTGGCTTCGGCCAGATTGTCTGACGTAATGTAGGATGTGCGTTCGGAATTCGGCGAATCCGCTGCGAACGTCACGATCTCCGTACCATTGGCAATCGCCGCGTTGATCGGCGCAATGAACGGGTCGGACTGCATCGGGTGCAGCAGGATGCCCGCCGGGCTTTTGATCAGGTCCTGCTCGAAGGAAGCTATCTGTTTGGCAATGTCGTAGTCCGGCGTCCCGGAGAAAACCGTCTCACACCCAAAAGCCGCGGCTGCCTGCTTGAACCCTTGATAAACAGGTACCCAATAGGGGTGGCCGGAAACCATCACGTTCATGACATAGGTTTCGCCAGGCTCACACATAATTCCTTTTGCACTTGCTGGTGTACCAGACAAAACAAGTGAACCGGTTGCCATCACACCCGCCACGGCAAATGCTGAAAAAGTCCTCATAGTCGTCCTCCTGATGGTTGCTATTTGACTTGGTTATAGGGCAATTTTGCCAGCGTGAAAAAAATACCATACTATGCAATTTCTTTCATAGTGCACGGTACGCGACCAGGCTTAGGCCCGTCAAGAGAAAATTTTTGCTGTAGACTACCGGCGTGAGTTGTCAACTGCGCACGTCTGTTAATACCAAAGGCCCTTGGTATAAGACATGAACGCTCCATAGCAAAATGCGTTTAGTTGAATGCATGGGCATTGCCGTATTTTTCTCGCATTTTGCTATGGATTAGAGGGCGATCAGCTTTATGGCGTTAGCTTTACCGCTGGCAAAATGGGTACAGCTAACCCCATGCTGATCTTGAGCAAAATGCGTTTAGTTGAATGCATGGGCATTGCCGTATTTTTCTCGCATTTTGCTATGGATTAGAGGGCGATCAGCTTTATGGGTTTCGCTGTACCCCTGGCAAAATGGGTACAGCTAACCCCATGCTGATCTTGAGCAAAATGCGTTTAGTTAAATGCATGGGCATTGCCGTATTTTTCTCGCATTTTGCTATGGATTAGAGGGCGATCAGCTTTATGGCGTTAGCTTTACCGCTGGCAAAATGGGTACAGCTAACCCCATGCTGATCTAGGCCCCCTGGCATCAATGCAAAACCGGGCAAGGACTTTCCTTGCCCGGTTTGTTGCCTCTATGGTGCCCGTCAGGTCAAGAGCCTGGACTGGCTGGTGCTGATGTACATGAATTATTGCGTCCATCCAGAGAGTTGAGATACGCTACCAGGTTGGCGCGATCTTCATCCTTAACGTCTGCATGAACCCCTTTGCCGGCGAATACATCGCTGAGGGTCGCTGCTGACCCATTATGGCGATAGGGGCGTTTGTGCCACAGCCCCAGGAGCGTCGGCGTGTCAATTCCTACATCCGTGAGAGATTGGCCATTGCCCTTGCCGGATGCATCAGTGATCGTGACCACGTCATGCCGCAGACCATCCTGCCGGGTGTCGCCGGAGTGACAGGAGGCACAATTTTCTTTTTGGAAAACTGCGCGCCCGGCAATGGCATTTGCTGTCGGGCACCCTTGCGCGTTAAGCGCTGCACTTTTTGGAAATTTGTTCAGGGAGGTAAGATAGTCGCTTAAGCGATCCAGTTCCGTGCTGAGTCCTTCCTTCTTATCAACCCCCAAAGGATCGCGCGTCGCGGCAAAATCATCATCAGTCATAAAGCCGGTACCACCAAAAAAGGCCCGGATATCGTTCTCAAAGTCCTGGACTTCATCGAAGTTGGCACTCCAGTGCAATTTTCCGTGACCCGTACCACGACGCCCCTCAAGCGAGATCGTCCGACGCAAACCTTCGCCCCGTTGGGTGAAGTCCCACACCATCCCATCTTCACCACCATCTGCGTGACAACTTGCGCAGGACATATAGTTGTCACGGCTCATACGTACATCCGCGGCATTGTAGAAGATCTTCTTGCCAGCCAGAACATTTTGTGTCAGCGGCTCATTCTGAACAGTTTGTACTCTTCCTGCCAGCTTTGCTACTGAAACCGAAGATCTTAAGATACCAGAGACATCATGCGCGGAGACGCTACGCCCCAAAAAGCTGTTCGTAAACAGCTTACTGCGGCGCGCATCCAGGTACAAACCATCCGGCGTGATGCCTGTATCGCTGATTTGTCCCTTCACAGCTCCACTATAGGCGTCGACGATTGCAACCGCATTGTTCTCCATCAAGGCGACGAAGATGTAATTGCCAAGAGGTGTAAACGCGGCTGCCCGTGCTGGTGAGCGGTCGTCAAAATCAATTTGCGCGCCAGTCAGAACACTATCATCGCTGAGTTGAACCTGATTGAGAACCGAACGGACGGTCGAGTCATGGCGCAACTCAGTGCCATCATTGAACATTCCACCGACGATATTGTCCTTTTTGGACGGTAACACTGCACGCACACCATCCGGCGAAATGACAACTTGGCTCAGATAGTTGGGCACACCTCGAGCCGCGTCTTCATTGTCCACCGTTGTCCTGTCAACAGGCAATGCAATCGTAGTCGGTGGGGCAAGGGTCGACAAATTCACTTTGTAAAGCTGACCACCACTGTTTTGAGACTTAAATCTCGTCACAAAGGCCGTACTGGAATCTCCGGTCACTGCGATCCCTCTAGGGGTACTGCCAGCGGGAAATGACAGGGTCCGGGAAATGGTCGCCGATATCGGATCGAACACAACGAGCTCCGATGATCCTTCCAGGCTTATCAGACCTTTTGAACTATCCGGGCTGATTACAACACCATAGGGTCGACTACCATAAGAAAGATTGATCGTCGCTTGCGTTGCACCCGTGTCTCGCGCAAGAGCAACCAGTTTATCAGAGCCCTGAACAGCCACCCACAACCTGTTGGACGGGCCTAAGGCCAGCGTTGTCGGCGTATCGCCAACTTTGGCTTCCCATTTGTTACTAAGACGCTGTGCATCAATCGCTGTGACCGTACCACTATCACGGTTCACGCTGTATACGTTGTTCGCATCGCCAACGATATTCGAACTATTCGTTGGTGTAGTAGTCGTCAACGGGCGTGTGATGGGTAGCAGGTAGGACTTGAACTGCGTTCCACCGCCACTCAGCGTTACCTGAACAGTGACCGTATAGTGACCAGGGGCCTTGTAGGTATGGCGTGCGATCGGGCTCCTTGACGTTGTGGTTTTTGTGGTTCCGTCGCCGAACCGCCAAAGGTAGCGGGTTCCGTCCAAACCCAATAGGGCAGGGTTGAACGACACAGCTTGGCCGATCGTGCTTTGTCCCAGAACGGCAGGTCTCTTGGCGCGAAGCCGGGAGAACTCCTGATCCGTAAGGATACGATTATAGACACGCACATCGGACAAAACACCGCGGAAAAAATCCGGGACTCCCTCAATTTGCCCCAACATATTGTAGGTAACACCACTCATGGGGCCCTTCGTACCTTTCGTGGTGACTTTGAAACCGTCAACCGCAATGGTCTTTTCCCCTGTCACCGCATTACGGGTCATGGCGATGTGGTGCCATCTGCCATCATTGACGCGCACGTGGGACCTGGTATTTGGATTATCGTCATAGGCATCGCCAACCGAGATGTTCAAACGCCCATCTCTATCCAACCAACCCCAGAAGTGGTCGTTGATATCGTTAACCTGGTCTCGGCCAAAAATACCCGGTGCGCGCCAGGGAAACGTCTCTTGTGTCGTCTGCGTTGTGCGCATGAACAGGCTCACCGAAGCCGTCCCACCCAAGATTGAGGACAAAGACTTGTCAGTCAATTCCACACCGCCGGAACGAGCCGCAAAGTTCAAACCGCCATCCTCGTAATCATCCGCGCTGCCTTGCCTCCCGTTGTTACCGCCAGCTTGATCCAAAAGATTCTGGTTCAAAGCCCAATGGTTAATCGGGGGTGTTTGCGAAAGCGCCGTGACATCATCATCCTCCAGAACCCGGTTAAAGACTTTGATATCGGACAAATGTCCCAGAAACCGCTCCGGATTGCCCTCAATCTGCCCGAGCAACTTGAATGGAACCTTCTGTCCGCGAATACCTTTCGGGCCCGCTCTGGTCCTCTGAACGCCATCAACATACATTTTTTGCAACCCCGTTGTGGCATCACGGGTCATCACTGCATGATGCCAAATCCCGTCATTGATGCGCTCAGGCGAGGTCACACTCTTGGCATTTCCGACCGTGAACTTGAGATGGCCAGTATTGTTGATCCAGCCCCAGAAAATGTCGTCATCACTTTTGCCACGATCACGCCCGAAAATACCGGGGGCCCGCCAGGGCACATCGCCCGACGTTGTCTGTGTTGTCTTCAGGAACAGGCTGACAGAGCTGGTTCCGCCAAGGACCCAAGCGATATCAGTTCTGGCAAGTGTCACCGCGGAGGTGCGGCCTGTCGTATCCAACCCACCTTCGGTAAAGACATCCTTGTTGCTTGCGACTCCGTTATTCTCACGCACTTTGTCGACAAGATTGGTGCTGAGCGGCCAATGGAAAGTCAAAGACTCTTCCTTAACAAGTACAGCAACGTCACTGTCAGGCATATAGTGATTGAACACCCTCACCCGCGACAGCAAGCCCTGATAAAGTTCCGGACTGCCTTCAATGCGCCCAAGGGTTTTGAACAAATTGTTCTGACCCAGTATACCAGCCATACCCGTGGTGGACGTTTTGTTGCCATCAATATAAAGGGCCCGCGCCCCTGTGGTGGCATCGCGCGTCATCACCACATGATGCCATTGGTTGTCATTCACAGGCGACGCAGACCGCGTCACGAGGTTTGAGGAGGATGCAGCACCAACACTGAAGTTGAGATGACCATTACTGTCCAACCACCCCCAGAAGACACCGCCTGCACCGCCGGTCGGATTGCGCCCGAAAATACCGGGGGCTTGCGATGGGACCGTGCTGGTTGTTTTCTGGTTGGTCTTCATATGAAGGCTCAAGGTGGCAGAGCCTCCCAGGGCAACGGCCGTGTTGGTACTCTTTAGCTGAACACCTTCAGCCCGCCCAGCAAAGTTTAAACCACCTTCCGCATAGACATCACCGGTCGCTTCGGTGCCGTTGTTTCGGCCGACCGTATCTTTAAGGTTTCCTGACAGCGACCAACTGTTCACAGTCTTGCCGTCATTGCTACCGGTTGTGAATGTCCAGGTTTTTTGTGCGGCCAGGCCGTTTCCCGCGTAGTCCTGCAAACCGTCCTTTTTCAGAACCACCTCGTAAGTGGTGTTTGGCAGAAGATTCACTTCCGGACCAAAGTTCACCATGCCCAACTGAACACTGTAAAAGCCTGCAATTGCCTTGCCACCCTGCGGGCGCACAACAAAGCTGGTTACATTCACACTCTCAGGAAGAATTGAGTCACTTAAAGCAACACCAATTCTGGAGGTGACCGCCTGATTTGCAGCACCCTCTGCAGGAGAGACCCGCTTTACTGTCGGGGGGGTATTGTCCGGCTCCGCCTGATGCGGTATGAACCCACTGCCGGTTCCGTGATCATTCCCAACAAAGACCAGATTGCCGAACACCGCCACCTGACCGTGGTCAGGGTTTGGGACACTTAGCGTCCCACTTCCAACTTCTGTATAACGGGCCGGGTTGCTAACATCCAGTTTGTGGATCTTAGTTTGTGCGCCTTCAAACAGAAAATGGTCCTGAGTCGCACAATAGAGTGAATTCGTCACGACTTTACGCGCCGTATCTCGAACAAAGCTTGTTGGATTGGTGACATCATACGCTTCAAGCGGGTTTGAATTGCGTGTGGCTGTATAAATTTTAGCACCATCAAAGCATGTAGCGTAGTATAACGCTGCGGCAAAGGGCAAGTTACCAACCACAATTGGGTTCAGTGGGTCCGAAATATCCAGCATGGACATCCCCGATCGGCTCTCCATTGATGAGACCATCATCTGATTGCCAAGCGTGAAAATCGGCCCAACCCGAAACCCACCCAGTTCACTTGGGGGTACAGGGTTTGTTTTTCCCAGCCCGCGATTTGCCAGAACCGGGTTTTTTGGATCGCTGGCGTCCACGATAAAGACCCCGGCATCGCCACCTGTCACATAGACATAGGGAGCCTGCCACCACAACTGCCAGGCCACTTGGGAATAATCGCCACCATTGACTTTGGGCAATCTAATATTTGAAACTGGCCTGATATTGTTTACGTCTGTAAAATCCCAAAACTCCAGCCCCTCTATAGTCTGCACGGCAACGTAGTCGATGCCGTCTATCGTCGATACACCTATGGAGTGGGATTCGCGAAATTTGCTGGTAATCCCCTCCGGCTCGTAAATTTTCCTGACCAAGGTGATATCTCTTGGATTAGAAATATCATATACCAGCCATCCACCGGGACCCGCACCACCATCGGGCGCAAAAAGCGTTACAAAATAGCCATTAAGCATAATCCCAACATTTTGACCGAAAGCCTTTCGGTTCGGACGGCCTTTGGGAACGTCACCTTGCGGCGCTTTTTGTATTCGAGAGATCGGTTCAAATACTTCCCTGGTTTCGTAGGCAATATTTCCCAACCCTGGGCCATTTATGGGATGGCTTTTATTTGAGGGAGAAGAAGATTTTGCTAGCGCCTGAGATGTCAGCATTGCAAACGTAGCAATCAATTTGATTAATATAGTGAATCTCATTGATTTTCTCCAGAATATGACGACTCCGATATAGCCAAACAGCTTTATTTTGGCTCAGTTCCTTGCGCGGCGTTATCCGACCATGTCGGAGCCGATTTCCCGCGCAATTGAACGAGCCATTTCCCGTTGTAGACAATGTTCGCTAAGCCAATTTTGGTATTGACGCGCTTGATGCTGAAGCGAGGCATGACGATACCCGGCGATGGGCAGCCATCTTCGCGATATTTTATCTTTGCACCAATCTTGTGATAGCAACTTGGTGTTAAGTGTATGCTAATGAAAGACGTAAAGGGACGGGCACTATATTGCCGGTATGGGCTATAAACCTCTTGCAAATAGTGCCGCCGAAGTCCTGCAAGGCTGAACACCCATCTTTTCTTTTCGTGTAAATCACTCTGGTAAGAATGGTTCCATCAATCAGTGAGACGCTCCAGGAAACTTATTGTCGGGTTTGTTTTTTTATTGCTGTTGATTTTGTCGCCGGTAATGTTCTTCGCCTGGTACGAGTGGTGGGCCGGCGACATGGTGGCACGGGAGGGGGTTAATCCGCGATGTGAGAATGCCATCAAACACGCTGTTGCCGCGGCGGACGTTTATTCGGCATTGCGCGTTGTTGGGGTCTCGACCGATACAGCGGAATTTATCGTTCTTGAACTCGGTATCCTGAACGAGCGCGCAGAGCCATACGTAAGGCGCAGCCCGGAAGACATGCGAGAAGTCAAAAAAGATCTGTACAACAATGTTGTCGGCATCGAATTGGCAAAGTGGCGAGCTCTGCATCCCCACCATACAAAAATCCGCCTGCTGACCATTCTTTGTCAAAACGCTATATTGGTCACCCGAAGGGCGTTTTTTGGCCGTCGATCCCCACAATCACCCAGCGGACTTGCGGAGCCGATACAGTGGTTTGAAAACAACAGGGAATCAATCAGGAACCGGATTCGTAGCGCGTTGGATGCCCTTGCCAAAGTCCCCGGGGCGCTTGAACAGGGGAAGCAACGCTAGCCCGCGAGCCGAGATCAGTCGGCGCGTTGTATGGCGAGATGGCGGCAAAATACAGGATAAGAGTCTGGTTTTCCTTTTTGCAAAGCCGTGCTAGTCTTTCTATCTCACGCCATCAGAATCAATCAGAATCAATCAGAATCAAAAGAATCAAACAGGATCAAGCAAGATCGAAGTCGATTATGCGCTGAGGTCAACAACATGGGGCAAACAGGGGTAACAAATGAGCATTCATGGAGAATTTTTCAAACAGGCCAACTTGATCGGCGGGGTATGGGTCGAGGCGGATAAAGACAATTGCCTGACTGTCAGCAATCCCGCCACCGGTGACATCATCGGCACGGTACCCAATTCCGGTGTGGAAGAAACAGCCAAAGCCATCGCGGCGGCCGAGCAGACATTTGCTGCGTTCAGCCAGACAACCGCCAGCGAGCGCGCCGCAATATTACGCCGTATGCACGACGTGATGATGGATAACCAGGAAGAGTTGGCCACGCTGCTGACATCTGAGCAGGGCAAGCCATTGGCGGAGGCGAAAGGCGAGATCGCCATGGGTGCGGCTTATCTTTTATGGTTTGCTGGCGAGGCGAGGCGGGCCTATGGCGAGATTGTCCCGTCACCCTGGGCGGATCGGCAGCTTTTGGTCACCAAAGAACCTGTGGGCGTTGTGGCGGCGATTACCCCATGGAACTTCCCCTCATCCATGCTGGCGCGTAAGATCGGACCTGCGATTGCCGTCGGGTGCACATCTGTGGTCAAGCCCGCCTCACAAACACCCTATTCGGCGCTGGCATGGGGAGTGATCGGCGAAAAGGCCGGCCTGCCGCAGGGCGTGATTAACGTTGTTACCGGCGATGCGCGTACCATCGGCGGTGAGCTGACACGCAATCCGACGGTGCGCAAGATCACCTTCACAGGCTCTACCGCGGTCGGCAAGGTGCTGATGCGCCAATCGGCCGATACCGTAAAGAAAGTCTCCATGGAATTGGGAGGCAATGCGCCGTTTCTCGTTTTTGATGATGCCGATATTGATCGGGCGATTGAGGGCGCAATGATTTCGAAATACCGGAATTCCGGCCAGACCTGCGTTTGCACAAATCGGTTTTTTGTTCAGGCGCAAGTGCACGATACCTTTGTGCAAAAACTTGGCGAGGCCGCAAGCCGACTGACGGTTGGCAATGGAGCCCATGCGGGCACCGAACAGGGGCCCCTGATTGATGATGATGCGGTGCAAAAGGTTGAAGCGCTTGTTCAGGATGCAAAAACCAGTGGGGCCAAGATTGTAACGGGCGGGCAACGGCATGCGCTTGGGGGCACGTTTTATGAGCCCACCGTAATCACCGATGTCTCTCAGGACATGCGGATCGCGGTGGAAGAAATCTTTGGTCCGGTCTCCCCGGTCATCCGGTTTGAAACGGAAGCCGAGGCCATTGAATTGGCCAACAACACAGATTTTGGACTGGCATGCTATTTTTATACCCGTGATCTTGGACGGGCGTTTCGGGTTACCCGGGCGCTCAAGTACGGATTGGTTGGGGTGAACGAAGGCCTCATCACGACCGTCGAGGCACCCTTTGGCGGGGTTAAAGAATCAGGTATTGGTGTCGAGGGGGGCTCGCAAGGGATCGACGAATATCTCAATACAAAATATGCCTGTTTTGGTGGCCTTGGCGAATAATCCAGGAACTAATACCAGCGGTATGGGCTTTATGTACACGCCGACTGGTGTACTGCCTTGATAACACACCTCTTTGACGCTAATCCATGAGTCATTGTTAAGGACCCTTGGTATAAGGAGAACAACAAACATGTCTGTTGAGGACAAAATCGTCGCCGACCTGATTGATCACAAGATTGGGTTTGTCACAACGGTACCCTGCAAGCAGCTCAGTGGTGTCATAGAGCGACTGGACAAAACAGACGCCATCCATCACGTGCCTGCCAACAAGGAAGACGAAGGTATGGGGCTTTGTGCGGGCGCTTACATGGGCGGCAAGCGCGCGTGCATTATCATGCAAAACACCGCCATCGGGGTCACAGTCAACACACTGGCTACCCTCATCCAGTTCTACAATATACCGTTGCCGATGCTGATAAGTTATCGCGGTGAAATCGGCGAGAAGGTGGCCTGCCAGGTGGAAATGGCTGTGCACACAAAGGCTTTGCTGAACCAGCTGAATATCCAGACCTATCACTTCCACAAGCCCGAGGATGTCGAAGAGTTGGCGCCCATTTTAGCGCACACATTTATGAGCCGGAAACCTACGGCAATATTGACGGATTCGTATTTTTGGGGAGGCTATTGATGATTAGAAGTGAAGTCTTAAGGTCTTTGCTGCCTGTGCTTAAGGACCAGCTTGTGGTGTGCAATATTGGTTTGCCGAGCCAGGAGTTGCACATGATGGGGGACCAACCCTCGACGTTTTATATGTTGGGTACCATGGGACTATCGTCATCGATCGGGCTGGGAGTGGCATTGGCTCAGGATGCCAAGGTGATTTCCATCGACGGCGATGGGTCCGTCCTGGCCAATCTGGGAACCCTGGCAACAATCGCCAATAATGTTGCCGATAACTTTATCCTCTTTATCGTCGATAACGGAAGCTACGGATCAACGGGTGACCAACCCACCTATGCGGGCAAGAAAACCTCCCTTGCGGAAGTTGCGCGCGCGTGCGGATGCGAGACCGTCGTGGAGTGTGCGGCCGAGGATGCTGCACAAACCCTGCAAGCGGCTTTAGCCCGCGACACGATGACCATTATTGTCTGCAAGTGCCAGTCGGGAAACATCCCTGTACCGGTGATCGAACTGGATCCGGGGGTAATCCGTCATCGGTTCATGGAAGCTGTTGCAAAGCACAGGTTGTCATAATATCGGCTTTTTCGCAGGGCGCCGACCCGGCAATGTCAAGACATGCGCTGGAAACGTCTACTGACGACCTGACACGCTCTAGTTAATAGACGTGCTCAACTGCCTGCGGTATCGTTGTGGGTTCATCCCTGTCCAATTGCGAAAGGCGCGGGAAAACGCTGATAGCTCGGAATATCCGAGATTAAACGCAATCTCCGTCAGGGGCATATCCAGGTTTTCCATATAGTGCAACGCCAATTCCTCACGCGCGGCACGCACGACATCGTGAAACGTCAAACCGCACCGCTTGAGCTGCTTTTGCAGCTTTATGCTGGAAAGACCCATAATTTCCGCAATGGTCTCAAGGGTCGGCACAGCGCTGCCCAGCAGCATTTTGACCTGATTGCGGATGATAGTTGCAACATCTTCGATTGGGGTGACCGCGTCAATGCGCGATGTCAAAAATGCGTTCACGATTGAGAACAAATAAGGGTCCCGGGTTGGCATCGTCGCGTCCAGGTCCCGGCGGCGGAAACAAATCGCATTGGTTCGTCTTCCAAACTGCACCGGGCAACCGAACGCCCGTTCGTGCTCGCTTGAGTGCGCCGGACCGGAATGCTCAAATCGCATCTCCAGAGGGCACCACTGAGGTCCGAGCGCGGTTTGGAAAATGTTCCGGAACATCCCCAATGATAGCTCAGCATCCTGTCGCCGGTTTTTAACGCGCGGATCCAGAACATGATACGAAAGCCAAAGAACGCCATCGTCCTGAATAAGGCCGAAGCTCGATTTCTCCTGATGGGCAGGAAAAAGCGTCTCCATATTTCGCAAAGCCGCCGCAAGCGTTGGCGAGGAAATGGCTGCGTAACCCAGCATACCCAAATGCTGCGGCTTGAAATTCTGCCCAAACTGCAATCCAATATAGGGATTACCGGTTCGCCGCGAAGCAATATCGAACATGTCACAATATTGCTGCAGATTCAGTTCGCCAACGGGATTGCTCAGGTCAACCGCCCGGATTCCGGCGTCGCCCAGGATCAAATCAACATCCCCACCATTTTTGATGAAAATATCCAGGGCACCATGCGCCGCCGCAGCCAAAACCTTTGGCGGCTCGTCTAATCGCTCGCGACTATCGCCTACCACTTGTTACATACCATTTGAAGGACTCGGTACAATCGGGGAACAAACCCACTCATTGCCTCTCATCGCGGTTTCCAATCGCAGTCTACAATCGCGCTTTTGGAGACAATGAGTGGACCCATACCCCAAAGTGAACCCTGCTTCCTTCGGCAAAAACAGTTTACCAAACGGTATTAATTCGTCAAACAATATTATAATCAATAATAACCCCGATTATGGATGATAGATCAGCATACGTTTAGGTGTACCCATTTTGTCAGCGGTAATACCAGCGGTATGGGCTTTATGGACACGCCGGCTGGGGTGGGGCCTTGATAACACAACGCTTTGACGCTAAGGCATGAGTCATTGGCAAGGGCCCTTGGTATATACCAGCGGTATGGGCTTTATGGACGCGCCGACTGGTGTCCTGCCTTGATAACACAACGCTTTGACGCCAAGGCATGAGTCCTTGGCAAGGGCCCTTGGTATATACCAGCGGTATGGGCTTTATGGACGCGCCGACTGGTGTCCTGCCTTGATAACACAACGCTTTGACGCTAACGCATGAGTCATTGGCAAGGGCCCTTGGTATATACCAGCGGTATGGGCTTTATGGACACGCCGACTGGTGTACGGCCTTGATAACACAACGCTTTGACGCTAACGCATGAGTCCTTGGCAAGGGCCCTTGGTATAAGCGAAACCCATAAAGCTGATCGCCCTCTAAATCTATAGCAAAATGCGAGACGAATACGGGAGTGCCCATCAATCCCATTAAACGCATTTTGCTATAGAGCGTGGGTCTCGCCTCGCCAATCGAGAAACGACAATGGGTTCTATTAAAACATGACTCCCTCTAGGCGCAGCCAGGTTCAGCTTCGCGAGCCTGCGGCGCCTCGGACAGTCTCGTTTGTTTGAAACCATTACCCCACGCCTGCATCGCATCGATGACGGGCTCCAGGCTACGACCCAGTTCCGTCACTTCATATTCGACGCGGGGCGGCATCTCAGCAAATACATGGCGCGAAATATCCCATCGGCTTCGAGTTCCCGCAGTTAAAGCGTGATCCTGCGTTCAGTTGCGTTTTGGGGCAAGGCGGCATAGTTCGCTAAATCGCTTTCGGCCGCTCAAAAGACGACAGATCGGAATTGGCTTCCATCGACCCCCGACGACACGCAATATCGCCTCTACGTCGCAACCGGTTTTCCAATTATAATTCCTGGAACCTGTCATGTTTTAATAGAACTCATTTTGCACGCCTCGTTTTCCCATGTCCAATACATACAAAAATGTGGGTTCTTGTCAAAAGCCAGGCAACCATGCAATTTGAAGCCCAACAGCAAATAGTTTGCATGGAGGATAACAATGAAAGCGCTTGGTTACAGCGAGCAAGGCCCGATTTCCGCCCCCCATTCCGTCGTCGAATTGGACGCAGAGATGCCCGTGCCTGGTGCCCGGGATGTTCTCGTGGAAGTTCGCGGCGTGTCAGTCAATCCGGTAGACGTCAAGGTGCGCGCCAATCGACCACCCGAGGGTACGCGCATCCTGGGCTTTGACGCCGCTGGGGTGGTCAGGGAGGCCGGTGCGGACGTGACGATGTTCCAACCGGGTGACGAAGTCTTCTATGCTGGCGAATTCGCCCGCTCCGGCAGCAACGCCGAGTTCCAAACGGTCGACGAACGCCTTGTGGGGCGAAAACCCGTCTCACTCAACTTTGCCGAGGCCGCAGGCATGCCCCTGACAAGCATCACCGCCTGGGAGATGTTGTTTGACAGCTTTGCTATAAAGGAGGGTGAAGGCGACGGCGAAGCCATACTTATCATCGGCGCCGCCGGTGGTGTCGGTTCGATCCTGATCCAGTTGGCCAAGACGCTGACCGGCCTGACTGTTGTCGCCAGTGCATCACGCGACGATACGGTCGAATGGGTCAAAAAAATGGGCGCGGATCACGTCGTGAACCACCACAACCCATTGAACGAAGAGATGAAGGCCCTTGCCATCACGCCGAAATATGTCGCCACCCTAAACCAGACCGACAAGCATTTCGACGCCATCATCGACCTCATCAAACCTCGCGGTCATATGGCCCTCATTGATGACCCTCAGGGTATCGATATATCGGCGATTAAGCTCAAGGCACTATCCTTCAGTTGGGAGTTTATGTTCGCACGTTCCCTGTTCCAGACCGAAGACATGGACGCCCAGTCGAAGCTCTTGAACCGCGTTTCCGAAATGCTCGACAGCGGCAAGTTGATCTCAACCGTAAACAAACACTGCGGGACCATGAATGAAGCCACCCTGCGAGAAGCTCTGGCCCACCAGGAGGCGGGATCAGCAATCGGCAAAACCGTTCTGGACGGATTTGGCGGTGCGTGATCCATGGACCGACCGTTGAAAAACAAGGTTATCACGTCACCGGTGCCGGGATTGTCGGGGTGCGCGGACGCATTGAAGATCAGAACCTCGATGACTTCAACCAGGTGATGGATGTCAACGTCGGCGGCGTTTTCCTGATGATGAAACATGCCGTACCGGCCCTGCGCAGAAATGGCGGCGGTGCGATCATCAATGTCTCGCCCGTGGCGGGTCTTTTTGGCAGTCGCCCGACAACGCCAACCTATTGCGCCAGCAAACACGCCGTCATTGGTCTGACTCGCAATGGAGCGAAGGCTTATGCCGGCGAAGGCATCCGGACCAACGCAATTTGCCCGGCCAGATCGAGGCGGATATGCTGATCTATATACGCGATCAAGAGCGCAAAAACAATGAAGGGGTGAACTTTGCCGCCGCCCGCGCCAGGGACGCTAAACGTCCATAGCAATGGCAACGCTACAGCAATTTGATGAGAGCGGTGAGAACGGCGACCTGCCCCAGCATACCCCCGAACATCCATTTGAGGATATCAGTTCTGCTGGCGGCGATTTCCGTCTTTGTGGCAGCAATTTCCACGCGAAGACGCCCCTCCAGTTGGGTCACCTCGGTGCGCAACGTCTCAATATCGGCCTTGGTGTCTTTGCGTAACGCCTCAATATCGGCCTTCAGGTGGTGCTCAAACTCGCGCAAGTCGGCCTTCAACGCTTCCAGATCAGTTTTCGTAGCCAGATTTTCGCTTGCGGCTTTTACCTGGTCTTCGGCAAATGCAGCCTGTTCCTCGGCCAGGGTCTCGGCCTGGCGCTCCGTGAACCCGGCTTCCTCAAGGCGCTTGGCGAACTTCAGGGTATCGAAGGTCAGAATGTTCATAGCTTATATATACGCCACCCGGGGTGCAAAAACAATGAAGGGGAGATCATTATGGCTGCCGCCCCAGAGCGCTCAAATTCCATAGCAATGGCTACGCTACAGCAATTTGATGAGAGCGGTGAGAACGGCGACCTGCCCCAGCATACCGCCGAACATCCATTTGAGAATTTCGGCCTTCAACGCTTCCAGATCAGTTTTCGTAGCCAGATTTTCGCTTGCGGCTTTTGCCTGGTCTTCGGCAAATGCAGCCTGTTCCTCGGCCAGGGTCTCGGCCTGGCGCTCCGTGAACCCGGCTTCCTCAAGGCGCTTGGCGAACTTCAGGGTATCGAAGGTCAGAATGTTCATGGCTTATATATACGCGATCAGGGGTGCAAAAACAATGAAGGGGCGAACTTTGCCGCCGCCCGCGCCAGGACGCTAAACGTCCATAGCAATGGCAACGCTACAGCAATTTGATGAGAGCAGTGAGAACGGCGATTTGCCCCAGCATACCCCCGAACATCCATTTGAGGATATCAGTTCTGCTGGCGGCGATTTCCGTCTTTGTGGCAGCAATTTCCACGCGAAGACGCCCCTCCAGTTGGGTCACCTCGGTGCGCAACGTCTCAATATCGGCCTTGGTGTCTTTGCGTAACGCCTCAATATCGGCCTTGGTGTCTTTGCGTAACGCCTCAATATCGGCCTTGGTATCTTTGCGTAACGCCTCAATATCGGCCTTGGTATCTTTGCGTAACGCCTCAATATCGGCCTTCAGGTGGTGCTCAAACTCGCGCAAGTCGGTCTTCAACGCTTCCAGATCAGTTTTCGTAGCCAGATTTTCGCTTGCGGCTTTTACCTGGTCTTCGGCAAATGCAGCCTGTTCCTCGGCCAGGGTCTCGGCCTGGCGCTCTGTGAACCCGGCTTCTTCAAGGCGCTTGGCGAACTTCAGGGTATCGAAGGTCAGAATGTTCATGGCTTATATATACGCGATCAGGGGTGCAAAAACAATGAAGGCAGGGAGCGACTTTTCCGACTTTTTCAACCGCGCCCCAGGCCCGCCGCCGTTTTCGTCAACAAACTCGACGTCCGCCGATTCGAGAGTGGTGCGGATGGCGGTCAAATTATTTAACCCCGGTTATGGATAAGGGATTTTTTCTCACACTTTATCGGTTCATTCTCATGCAAAGCCGCCGGAGACAAGCAATGATCAGATAAATGGAAACGTCTATTGGCGACCTGGCCAGCCCGCTCCTCCTCGCGGGCCACCCGCACGGGCGGTACCCTGTGGATGGCCCGCGAGGGGGAGTGGGTAGGGTGATGCCCGTTCATAGCGATGCCCAAATGGCTTCGCGAGGCTGAAAAAGGATAACATGCTTTAGGTCCAAGGCCTCAGTTTAGTCTTTCTCCTATCCGGAACTGGGGTTATTGTTGCAACTTAAACGCCCGACGCTCTATTGCTCGTGTCTGGCGTCGCGCGCGAGGTAGGGGCGGACGGCCAAACTGACCGCGGTCATAAATCGGGCATGATCATCATTGAGCATAAGGCCCATATGTTTACTCACCGAGTCCAGGAGCGGTTGCAGCCAGCTGTCTTCGGCCCTGGTAAAATTCCCCAAAACCCGAGCGCTGACCTTATCCTTGTCTCCCGGATGGCCGACCCCAAGGCGTATCCGGACATAGTCCTTGCCCATGTGCTGGTCTATGGAGCGCAGGCCATTGTGACCGGCGTGGCCGCCTCCAATCTTGACACGGACCTTGCCTGGCGCCAGATCGATTTCGTCATGAACGACAATCACATCCGCAGCCTGAAGATCATAAAACCGCACCGCTTCACCAACGCTTAAGCCCGATCGGTTCATAAATGTTTGCGGCTTTAGCAGAAAAACCGGTGTTCCGTCGATGCGTCCGGCCAGGCATTGCCCATGGAATTTGCTTTTGTACCGACCAAGGTGATAGGTGCGGGCCAGGCAATCGATGGCCATAAAGCCGATATTATGCCGTTGTCTTGCGTATTTTTCTCCCGGATTGCCGAGCCCTACCAGCAAGCGCATGGAATGTCTCCATTCGTTCCGGTGTGAGAAAAAACGATACCGCTCGCTTGACGCATCCTTCGATGAACGTCATTTGCGGCTTTAACCGAATGCCCCTTGCCGAACCCCTCTCGCCAGGTCTTTTGACTTCGACAAGACCATGGCGCGGGTGGCGCAAGCAACGAACATCAAAGCCCCACGGGTTTGGTGTTAGTCGGGACTCTCGTCCTTGCCCGCGTCCTCGGTCTCGCCATCTTGTGGTGCATCTTCCGGGACGAAGTCCGCTTCGGCTTCCGCCTCGGCCTGTTCCTGAGCCAGTTCCTCCTTGGCGCCGGCGGATGCGGCAACGGTAACGATGGTGAAATCACGATCGGTAATGGCCAGTTCCGTGCCCTCAGGCAGGGTAACGGCGGAAATGTGCACACTATCACCAAGGTCCAATGCCCCCACATCCGCCTCAAGGGCGTCGGGTATTGCGTCGACGGGGCAATTCAGCTCCACGGTGTGGCGAACAATGTTCAGTACGCCGCCACGTTTGAGGCCTGGCGAGTTGTCTTCATTCATGAAATGCACCGGAACTTCGACAACGATCCTGGCGTCTTTGGCCACGCGCAAAAAGTCCACATGCATGGGAAAATCCCGCACCGCATCATAATGCACATCCCGGGGGATGACCCGTTCGGATTTGCCATCAACGTTCAATCTCAGCACGGTAGTCAGGAAACCTCCGTCGGCAATCCGTTTGTTCAGCGCGTGCGCGTCGAGGGAAATCGGCTGTGGAGGTTTTTGCGCCCCATAAATAATGGCTGGCATCAGTCCAGCGCGGCGAGCGGCGCGGGCCGCGCCTTTGCCAAGCCTGCTGCGTGGTGATGCTTTGACTTCGTTCTCGGCGCTCATAGGGCACTCCAACTCTGCCGATCCATGGGATCGTTAAAGGAAATCTGGACGATGCAGCCGCGGGGCTGAGAAAATAATCCTATTTCGGGGCCCGTGCTTGTGGACCGCGTGATAGCGCATGGCGCATCCAAACACGCTTTATACAAGGTTCACGGGGGGTTGGCAATGATTATAGCGGGAAACGTCTATTCATGGGATCACCAACCCATTCCCCCTCCTAGCAGTGTGTCGGATTTGGGCTGTGGTTATTTATTAAATTTGCATACAGGCTTTTTTGCATTTGTGCTACCCATTGGTATGAAAAATTTTCGCAATTATGACCGCTCTCAGCGGTTGCTTTTGCCTCCTGATCTCAAAGACTGGGTGGCAGATGACGACTTGGCCCATTTTATCGTGGAAGCCGCCGAACGCATAGATATGCGCACCTTTCACGTCAGCCGCACCGGCTCAGGAAAAGCACAATATCATCCGCGCATGATGTTGGCCCTGTTGGTTTATTGTTACGCCAGTGGTATTTTTTCCTCGCGCAAGATAGAGCAGGCCACGTATCGCAATGTTTCTGTCCGCTTTATCGCCGCCAACAGCCATCCGGATCATGACACGATCGCCAAGTTCCGGCGTGACAACGGTCCTGCCTTTGAGACGGCGTTTGCGCATATCTTGTTGCTAGCCAAACAGATGGGTCTTTTAAAGGTAGGCACGGTCGCCCTCGACGGCACGCAGATTGATGCGAATGCTTCGAAGATCAAATCGTTACGTTATGATCGTATCCAGGTGTTACGGGCCAAGCTTGCAGAGGACATTGCGGCGTTGATGGATAGAGCCGAGGCGGCAGATGAACAGGATACGGATGATGGTTTGTCGCTCCCCGACGAGATAGCGCGGCGGCAAACGTTAAAGGCGAAGTTAGACGCGGCCGCCGAACAACTTGAGGCGGCGGCGTGTTTGGATGGGCAAGATCAAGATCAGGGTCAGGATACGGATGATGGGGGCGATGCACCACGGCCTTCTCCTAAGAAGCAGATCAATCTGAGCGATCCGGACAGTTCTATCATGCGCCGGTCGTCGCGCCACGAATACCGTCAGGCTTATAATGCGCAAGCTTTTGTGGATGCGGATGGCAGCCAGTTGGTTTTGGGTACGCAAGTTCTTGCCACGACGAATGATCGTCAGGATTTGGTTACCTTTGTTGATGACTTGTGCGCGCGTGTTGGCAAGCCCAAGACGCTTATAGCGGATACGGGTTATGCTGGCGAGGCTGTTATTGAGGCGCTTGATGTGCGTAAAATTGAACCTTTGATAGCGTTACCGGGTCAACAGGTAGCACGCCCTTATGATTTCCGACCGCCGAAGGTGCGCAGCAAGCCACCGCCGTGTGTTAGAGAGCCGTGGCGCTTAAAGATGCTGGAGACATTTCGAACCCAGGAGGCAAAAGACAAATACAAAAGACGAAAGAGCAGTGTTGAGTCTGTTTTTGGCATCATCAAATCGGTTCTTGGTTTCAGGCATTTTCATCTTCGCGGTCTTGAGAAGGTTTCACGGGAATGGTGTCTTGTAGCGCTGGCGTACAACTGCAAACGTGTGAGCAACATGCTGAGCGGCTAAGGCAGGTTCAGCAAAGCGCTCGCCAACACACATCCATGACCGATACACTGACAAACAACTCCTTAAACCCGACACACTGCTAGAGCGTGTCAGGTTTTAATAGAAACAGAATTGATTCTATTAAAACCTGACACGCTTGTCTTATGATTATGCTGGTTGATTTGCTAAAGTAAATTGCTGAGCGGGGCAAGCTTGCCCCGCTCAGCGGCGAGGGATGGATCGCAAAAACGCAGGTCCAAAATAAAGACCGGGCTAGAGTAGGATCACCCTCGTCTTTTCGATGTAGCCTGAATGGATACATGCACTAAAAGTGCGAATGACAAGCAAAGGACATACGAAAAGATGACACAGCTTACCATAGGCATCGATGTTTCCAAAGCCCAACTTGATCTGGCTTCTTCTTGTGGAAAGGAAAAGAGACGCTACGCCAACACGACCCCAGGCCACAAAAAGATGATTACATGGTTACAACAATGTGGTGCCAAACTGGTGGTATTTGAAGCCACAGGAACGTATCACCGTGCTTTGCAAAAGGCGCTGTTGAGAGCTGAAATCGCCTGTGCCTGCGTCAATCCCTTGCAGGCGCGCCAGTTTGCCCAGGCCTCATCTGCGCGGGCCAAAACGGACAAAGTAGATGCGCTGATGTTGGCCCGTATGGGCGCCTGTTTGCCGTTGCCACGTTGTGAAGTACTCAGCCAAAGTGTTGAAACCTTGAAAGAATTAGCGGCAGCCCGGCGGGCACTGGTGCGCGACAGAACAGCGATCAAAAATCGTCAGCACACCTTGAAATCGACACTGCTCAAGCGCCAGGCAACACAAAGGCTCAAGCAAATCGATAAACACATTAAACAGCTCGACAAGCAGTCCCAGACCGTGATTGAGAGTGACAAAAAACTGGCAAGGCGTCGCAATATTCTCCAATCCATGCCTGGCCTTGGTGCTGTCAGCATTCTCACAATGCTTGCCGACATGCCCGAGTTGGGCAGTACGGATAAACGTCAGGTGGCGAGCCTTGCGGGTCTGGCACCTTTCACCCGACAATCAGGCACTTGGCAGGGCAAAAGCTTTATTCAGGGGGGCAGAAAGCATGTACGAGACGCGCTCTACATGCCAGCTCTGGTTGCCATACGGTTCAACCATCGGTTCAAGGCACGGTATCAGCATCTTACCGCACTGGGAAAACCAAAAAAGGTTGCGATAACGGCCATCATGAGATCAATCATCGTGACGGCAAATGCTCTCCTCAGAGACAACAGAAAATGGACCCAAAAAACAGCTTGATCACAATGGATACTCTAGATGTGTAACGCCAAGAGGTTGTCCCTGGTAATACCAGCGGTATTGGCTTTATATACACGCCGACTGGTGTACTGCCTTGATAACATACCTCTTTGACGCTAAGCCATGAGTCATTGTTAAGGACCCTTGGTATAAATCCATCGGGTGCAGGTGGCCATTCGTCTGATCATGAGAGGTGTTCGATTTCTCCAACGCTGTCAAGGGCGCTTCGCGCCGCTTTCAGCGGTTTTTAAACCCTTGACAGCGCTGGATAAATCGAAAAAAAGCAATGATCAGATGAATGGCCTGATATGGCCTTGCTGGCGGCAATGGCCGCAATAACTCTGACTTCAAACCTGCCACTTTGAGAACAACTTATACCAGCGGTATTGGCTTTATGTACACGCCGTCTGGTGTACTGCCTTGATAACACATCTCTTTGACGCAAATCCATGAGTCATTGTCAGGGACCATTGATATTATAGAAAGATTACACCCAGAGCGTGTCATGTCTCAATAGAACAGGCTGGAAACCGATTTTTCGTGCGCCGTGCGCCCAATGGCCTCACCAATCAGATCAGCAATGGTGATGATCCGGATGTTGTGGGCCACGACAACGGCCTTGGTGGCTTCGATGGAATCCGTAATGACGAGTTCCTTGAGTTTTGAGGACGTGATGCGTGACACCGCACCTCCCGAGAGAACGCCGTGGGTGATATAGGCGGAGACGTCGCTGGCGCCGCGCGCCAGCAGGGCTTCAGCCGCATTACACAGTGTGCCGCCACTGTCGACAATATCGTCCACCATAATGCATGAGCACCCGGACACATCGCCAATCACGTTCATGACTTCAGATTCGCCGGCACGCTCGCGCCTCTTGTCGACAATCGCCAGCGGCACGTCGATGCGCTTGGCCACAGCTCTTGCTCTCACCACCCCCCCTACGTCGGGAGACACGATCATCGTGTTTTCCAAATTGTAGTGGGCTTTGATGTCGCGCACCATCACGGGAGCAGCAAATAGATTGTCGGTAGGAATGTCAAAAAATCCCTGGATCTGTCCTGCATGCAGGTCAAGGGTCAGCACCCTGTCAGCGCCCGCGCGGGTGATGAGATTGGCAACCAATTTGGCGGAAATAGGTGTTCGGGGCCCAGGCTTTCGGTCCTGTCGGGCGTAACCAAAATAGGGAAGAACGGCAGTGATCCGCCGCGCCGACGCACGCCTTAGGGCATCGATCAGGATCAACAATTCCATCATATGGTCGTTTGCAGGAAACGATGTCGACTGGATAACGAACGCATCCTCACCGCGCACGTTTTCCTGGATTTCGACAAAAACCTCCATATCGGCAAATCGGCGCACCATACACTTTGTAAGCGCCAGATCGAGGTAAGATGCCATATCCTGCGCCAGCTTGCGGTTCGAGTTTCCGGCAACGAGTATCATAAGGGGTAGTCCTCGCAACTGTTCAGATCCCGGGTTGATGAGCCTGCACGATCATCACGGCAAGGATGATATGCACTAACAGTACCCTATTGGCAATGATTTCGATCCGGTTAAAAATGCAATCCCACAGTTGTCAAGCCTTTGCCCTCAAGGCTATGGCGGATAATTGTCGGCCATAATTGTCCTCTCGTGCGTGTGTGGTGCGCCGGTAACTGAAAAAGCGTTCCGCGTCGGTGTAGGTGCAAATATCAAGATTGACCACACTGGCGAGGCGCTCGCTACGCAGCTGTGCCATGATAAAGGCAGGCAGGTCGAACATGGCGTGGCCTTCGCGCTCGCTGGCGGAGAAATACGTCTTGTTATGCGCGTCAGCACGTAAAAAGCGAGCCACAAACTCGGGGCCAACTTCGTAAGACGCAGCGGAAATCATCGGGCCAATAGCGGCATGGATACGTCTGCGTTCGGCCCCGACCGCAATCATCTTCGCAACTGTTGCGGCTATGATCCCTGCAAGGGCTCCCCCATTACCCGCATGGGCTGCAGCGACAACACCGGCTTCCGGCTCGGCAAACAGAACAGGACCGCAATCCGCACCCAGCACCCCCACAGCCAGGCCGGGTGTCGTGGTCACGAGCCCGTCCCCTGGAAGCGCATCAATACTCTCAAGAGGTGCATCGACAAGACGTGCAACGGGGCTGTGTACCTGGTGCAGTGTTGCCAACTGCCCTGGTTCAAGCCCAAGGGCCTCCACCGCCAGAGCGCGGTTGGCGTGCACGTGGGTCTGGCTATCGCCCGAGCCGAGGCCGCAGTTCAAACTCGTGTAAACGCCGCCAGACACGCCGCCCTGGCGGGTAAAAAACCCATGCGAGATCCCTCCAAAGGCCTCGAGATTAGATGCCAACACGCGCATCATGCGCTCCTGTTGCAAGCCGCTTTCACAAAACCTTTACCACGACAGGCTCGCTTTGGAAACTTTTATGGCAAGCGGATGCGAATACTTTTGAACTATAGCAAAACGCGTTTAATTGGATTCTTCGGCCGAAAAGGATAACGAGGGCCATGTCCAAGGCTCCATTTTAGTTTTTCTCTTATCCGGAACTGGGGTTATCAAAGGGTGTGTCAGAACGCCGTAAGCCTCAAGTGGGGTTCCTGAGAATCCGATTTTGCCATAGATCCTCCAGCCTGGCGAAGGGAAATCTGTCTTGAGATGGGCAAAGACACGGTGACGGTCGAGCCTTTTTCCGGTGTGCTGAGAAACGTGATCGTCCCCCCATGGGCTTCTACAAGTTTCTTGCATATGGACAGACCAAGGCCCACACCGCTGCGGCTGCGGTGCAGATCATCATCCAGCTGTTTGAAGGGATCGAAAATGGTCTCAATATCGTCCTCGGTCACGCCGATCCCCGTATCCTCGACAACAAGTGCTACCGCATCCGGGGTAACGTGACCACGAAGGTGGACGGTCCCCCCTTCAGGCGTGAATTTAATGGCATTGGCAACAAGATTGATCATGACCTGACGCAGACGCCGCTCATCACCCCTAATTTCAATGGTCTCCGGTGCTCCGTCATTGATCAATGTAACCCCATTTGCAAGTGCAGACTGGGCGTTCAGACGCTCAACCGACTCAAGAAGGTAATTGATATTGACTTGCTGCTCCGTGATCGTCGCATCCTCGCTCTCAAGACTTGCAAATTCCAACAAGTCATTGATCAACGACATCAAATGCTCGCCACTGGCCTTGATATCTCCTGCATATTCAATATAGAGCGGGTTTTCGATCGGCCCCATACGTTGCTTGACCAGCAAATCCGAAAAGCCAACAATGGCATTCAGGGGTGTGCGCAATTCGTGGCTGATTGTGGCGAGAAACCTGGACTTGGCGATATTGGCGCTTTCGGCTTCTTCCTTAGCGCGCCGCAGATAGTGAGCGTCCTGCTGGGTCTTGGTTACGTCTTTGCCAACGCCGCGGTAACCGGCAAATAGATTGGCCCCGTCGAAAATCGGTTTGGCGGTGATGGACCACCATCGGCGCTGGCCTTCGATGTGCGCCTCGACAACCAGATCATTAAACGCAACGCGGTTTTGCATGTGCTGTTCCAAGGTCCTCCAGTTATGGCTTATGCCGGAAAACTTCGCACTTTGGCGCAGTCCAACGCCTTGCAGAACCGATTTCGCGACCTTGGCAACTTCGGCGAACCGCGATGAAACATAGGTTAAACGGCCACAGGTATCCGTTTCCCACAGCCAATCACTGGCGTTTTCTTCGAACTCGCGCAGCAGCAGCCCAATCACCTGGCTTTGATCCGTCAATACCTGTTGCGTCAACAGCCCCTCAACAAGCTGTTGGTAAGTGGATCCCACGGTTATGATAATGGCGAAAAAATACGTCACCAGAAGAACTGACAGGACAAGAAACAAAGGGTCGCCCAGGGTCATGAAACTATAGAGCGTGGGGATGAACATGACTGCAATGCCAAGGGTCGCCGCCCGCGGTATCAGTTTGAGCGAGAATACCATGCAACTGGACGTTCCCGCTAAAATTGCGATGATGATGACCCGCTGCTCCGCGGACGACATCGGAAAGACGGTCAGCATGAACACGCCCCAAAGGGCCCCAATGAAAACCGACATATAAACGGCACTGTGAATTCTCTTCTCTGAGACGTTGAGTTCACCAGAGTTGATGATCTGCCGCGATCGTATCCATCTGACGATGTTTATTATTGAGAATATCCAGTGCCCAAACATCCAGACAAACAGAAGGGCTGTATAAGGTGCCACGTTTATCTGGGGATCGGTGAGGCACATATAGATGACAAGTCCCGACGCGACGACATTGGTCACCATGGTAACCGGCGCCAGGCCAAGCTCAGACCGGATCTGCTCCACCCGCAGGGAATTCACATCAATATCTTCATCCGAGCGCAGCTCCAGTGCCAACTTTAGAGCGTTGGTCATGCTGAACTCTCCAGGATTTCCAACGAACCTGCCCAGACGCGATCGGATCTTGTTCATGGGGCTCATGGTCGTGTCCTCACGCTTTCAATAGGGTATGCAAACAAGTTGGCGGGGGCATGTGCGACAGGAAAACATGCGGGTGGCCCAAGCCGCGGCAGCGGGTCGGTAGATGTCCGTTCATAGAGATGCCCGTTCATAGAGATGCCTAGCTTCGTGTAGAACATTAACCAATTTCGTTTCCGTTTGTTAAACTTAATATATTTGTCTTGTATTAATTTAATATCTTTCAAATATTTTAAAATTTAAATACTAAAAATTTCTTCAAATTGTAACAATAAATGAAAGTCACAACCGTAATCAGAATGACTGGTGCATATGGAGTTTTGTAAGTTGGTCAAACCATCGACGTCACTCGCGCCACTTAACGTCAAGTTTTCGCCTGGGCACCATTCCCATGCGCGAAGGGGAAAAGTGGGCAGCTGGTTTTCTCAACATATTCAGATGTTGCCTGGGTTCGCCAACCAAGTTGATAAGGGAGCGCTACAATGATCAGGGCAAACATACGACAATTTTTCAAAAACAAGCGTGGCAACGTAGCCATGATGTTTGGTTTGGCCTTGCCCATCCTGCTTCTGGCTGTCGCCATGGCCATCGAAATAGCCATGTTTGCCCGCAGCAAGCACGATGCTCAGACCGTGCTTGATGCCGCCCTGTTTGCGGCAGTCTCTGTGGCGCGAGAAAATCCTGACGCCACATATGATAAAGAGTTTGCAAAAGCTGCCAAGAAAAAATTTAACGCCTTATATAAGGCGAACTCCGATGTGCAAAAGCTGGCAGTTGAGTTTGAACGCTCCCGGGATACCATACAGGCGAACGGCAGAAGTGTGGCCGGCCAAACAATTAAGGGAAAATTCAAGGGCTCGTATACGCCACACATTGTGGGCGCCGTGGGGCTGGGCGGCTGGAACTTTACCGCATATGACAGTATATTTATTCCGCCAGATCCCAGTTTTGAAATTGCGCTTGTCCTCGACATTACCACTTCGATGTGGGGCGCAAAAGCTGAATCATTAAAAAAAGCGGCAACGGACTTTGTCAACATATTATCTGGCAGGGATAAAATACGAGGAAATAGCTGGATTGGTCTTGTTCCTTACTCCCAATCGGTTAACATCGGTAGCTTGGTCAAGAGGGTTTCGTCCACTTACAAGGCAAAAGACGGCTCAATCCAACAGGTGGATGGCGCCGATTTTGCTGCCCATCCGCTCCATCGTCGTCAAAACGTCGTCGAGCGAGCTGGCATGGCCGCAACCAGTGACGCCAAACCAACAGGGGCCAACCGATACCAGGTCGCCGATGATTCCAAGGCTTTCAAAAGAAAGCACATGCAAAAGCCAACTATGCGAATCGTGCGGCCAACCAATCAGAAAGCACCACTACTTGATGCCATCAGAAGTATCTCTGTCGAGGGAAATACAGCTGGCCATATGGGTTTTCAGTGGGGCTTGAATATGGTCTCCCCGGAATGGAAGGATATCTGGAACGCCCCTGGGGGAACGTCTCCCTATTCAGGAACAGGCGCAAAAGACAAGTATATCGTCATGATGACTGACGGTGAATTTCAATACTCTCCCGGCCTGGGCAGCAAAACCGGGCCCGGAACAGGCAGTTGGAGTAACGTAAACCCGACGTTCCTTGAGCTGTGTATATTTGCAAGGGCCCAGGGCATAACAGTGTTCACCGTCGCCTTTAAGGCCCCGGCCGAGGCGGAAAAAGTGATGCGCCAATGCTCTCCGATGAACTTCGTCGATGCAAAATCGGATGAGGCCTTGCAGGCTACGTTCAGAAACATCGCCCACACCATTCTCTCCACTTTTCTCTCCGGGTAGGGCGCATACGGTTACAAGCAAGGCAGAGCCCTTGCGCAGCGGTAGGGTATGCACGGTGCAAATCAAAGGGCCCATCGATCAGATCGATGGGCCCTTCGTATCGGCATATCAGCGATAACTGTTATACCGATCAGCCTGTGAGATAGAACTGCTGTATCTCATTGGCAATTTTTTCAAATGCGGCCTTGAGAGCGGCGTTTGATTTTGCGTCAATGTGCTTGCCCGGGCTGGCGCACTTCTGCATAACCGGAATTACACTGGCGGGGGCCTTGAAAGTGATCGTAAACACGGTAACATCATTGTTCTTTGCAAAATTGCACAATTTGACAAACGTGCCGTTGTAATCTCTCGTACCGGGTCCAGGGCCTGTGCTGGCGCCGGGAGAATAGTTGAACTCGCCGTCGGTCATCATGAGAATGAATTTCTTCTTTGCGCCTGGTCCTGTGTAGGGAGAGGTTCCAGATGGTGCGCGCCAAATATTTGCCCACTTAGGCGATACCATGTTCAAGCCCCATTGAAAGCCCATGTGGCCAGCCGTGCCGCCGCCGGTTTTGATACTGTCGATCGTGCTTACCAGCGGCGCTTTTTGATCGGTGGGGCGTAGGATTTTCATGCTTGGAAGTTCGGGATATCGGCTATTGGTATCATCGGCAATGCGATACTTGTTGCTGCCCGTTGGGGCGGCATCATTGGTGGCTGCGGCGCCATCGCGTTCGACCACATTCTGCTGACTGTTCGGTGGATTTGCTATATAGTCTGCGCCGTCAGTTGGCATAATAAAGCCGAGTTGCGTCTTATAGGTTGTCGCGACCCGTTTTGCGAGGTTTCCAATATTGACAGACTGAGAATAGGGAACAATTCCGATCCAGCTTTCATCGAGCTGCGTCTCAGTTTGAAAGATAATATCCAGGAAGTTCTTCGCAGCCTCTTTTAGAGGCGCGACATTACCCGCGTATCCCATGGATCCGGTAATATCAAGGACCATTGCGACCTCAAATTTGGCTGGTGGCGGAATCTTTGTTTGTGAAAAGACTTTGGCATCCCAGCTTTTCAGCCCGATGAGTTGCAGAATGAATGTCGAGGTTGCGATTTCTGCCGTTGCCTCGACGGTTTGGCCGCCATCATTATCAAACGTGCGGCTGAAGTTGACACTGCGTACTGAGGCGTTGGTGTCGATGAATTCGTTGTCAAATACCCGTTTGCCGTCGCGCTGATATGTATTGTCGCCTTTTTTGGTTGTTCTGGCGGTATGGGCTGCGGCCAGCAGAGCGCCATCAAGGGACACCTGCGCATCCGATTTAGACCGTGCGAGCAAGGCAAAATCGATTGCCCCTCCTAAAGCGGCGAGCAGCGGAATGATGGCGAGTCCAAAAATCTGGCTGACGTTACCGCGCTTGTCTGTTGCGAATTTCCGTATTGTTGGGACGAACATTATTTTCTCCGGATACACCATAAACAAGAACATGCTAGATTATACACGCATTAGTTTATTTGATGAATACCCGACAAAATTTAAAATTGGCGAAACAAATTCAATTAATGTTTAGTGAAAAGTTTTAGTTTTCGAATTAATATTTTAATTTAAGAAAACTATAGATAAAATTTAGGAGCAATTAACCATAATATAAAAGCGATTTTCCATGTATAGTCGCCATTGGCTTGTTACTTATACCAGGGACCTTTGCCAAGGGCTCATGCATTGGCGTCAGTTAAGTGTGCTATCAAGGCCCCACCCCAGCCGGCGTATATATAAAGTCCATACCGCTGGTGTTAATCTTTTGTTAAGCTGGTGTTAATCTTTTGTTAAGGATGTGCGCGGAGGGTTGTGGGAGATTGTTGCATATTTGCAACTTTGAGCAATTTTCCACCACACGGGCCGTCAAAAGGGTACCGATGACTTGACAGGGGTTTCTTAGCCGCTAAAAGGGAATATAGAAATGTAACGAAATATCAAACGAATCGTTGTTAGCGTGCTATTGTTTTCGCGGGGCATTTTCGGTCGGTTGCAAAGGGTTAGGGAAACGGGATAACGTTCCATATGCTGCTGTATTTCGTCGTGGGCTGGGACGCGGTCGGACAAAAGGTGGTTAGGCGTTTGCCATTGGGGTGTTTTACCGAACTGATTCGTTATTAGTAAGTTACGCTGCGGCAGGGCATGCGGCGAGGTTGGAAAGACCGGAAAAAACCGGAAAAGACCGGAATAGGCGGGATAGGATAGACGGTAGGATGAAGACGGTAATACCAAGGGTCCTTACCAATGACTCATGGCTTAGCGTCAAAGAGTTATGTTATCAAGGCAGTACACCAGTCGGCGTGTCTATAAAGCCAATACCGCTGGTATAAGTCAGAGATGGATGCAGATACAGGCAGGCGTATGGGGATTGCGAATCACACGGGATCGTCGCGGGCGGTATCGGGCAGTCATTGGAGGCCGACCATGAACAGGTTTGACAACATCCCCTGCAACCGATGCCTGCGGGGGGTGCGACAGTGAAATCGAATCACCCGAGCTTGACGAACACCAGGAGCGCCAGACTGAGCGCCTGGGCGCACCAGCGCCGGCACGGATACAGCGGACACGCGGGGCACACAGCCATGAATAGCAACGACGGATCGCACGAATCAAACAGCCAGGGCGGCCAAGGCATAGCGAACAACCCGGGCGGACGGCGCGTTTTCGCGCTTCCACGGCCACCGAGGAGCAAGAGCATGAGCATGAGCAAGAATATCAGCATCAGCGAGAATATGAGCATGAGCGAGGACACCATGAATTCCCGGCAGACGCAGACACCTCACGACCGCCATGGCCACAGGGCCCGCCACCCCCGTGGGGGCGGTTTGCGCCGCGCCGTGGCGGGACTGGCTCTGGCCCTGGCAGCGGCGGTGCCGGCTCTTGGTGCTTTTAATGTTGAGAGCGCATACGCGCAGGGGCAAGGCGGTCAAAATGTAACATGTCCCGATGTTTCTCTTTTACCTGTCGCAGACAGAGCGGGATTTATCAATAGATTGATGGTTGAGGATAGTCAGAGGAATGCCAAATGCGAAGCAGATAGACCGGCCGTAACAACATATGGCAGTTACACTGAGCCGTGGGCTGGCATTCTGCACATTTATTTACCTGGCTGGAATCAGGGTGCGGCTGCCTCGACCGACAACAAACAGGTAAGAATCGTCTATAGAGCGAAGAAAAACGGCACACTTGACATTACGTGCGAGACGAATGGCAGGGTTGTCCCTTCCCAGCATGAGCCAACTTTTTCAAGGGCCGTAACATTGCAGGCGGGTCAAAGTTGTAATTTGGAGATTACGTGGCATCCTGCCGAATCTCAGAATATTGTGACAAAGGATGTCCGCATTAGGGGTACGTTGAGCCGTACGAACACGGGTAATAATCAAGCGGGTGGCTACACGCTGACGGCGGTAACTGTCGCCGGCGGCAAGGCATTCGCCGCCTCCCCGTTTTCGGATACAAAGACCGCGTTTGTTGATGGTCTTGCAGGGGGGAACATAATTAAGCAAGATAACCTCCTGCCGGGAGTTGCCTCTAAATTAGTCTACGTCAGGGTTCGGGATTCGCGCGATAATCCCGTGGATGGCGGCAGCGTCACGCTTGCAAAGATCTCAGGCAACCGGACCTGGGCTACGCGGCCGACTTGCAGCGGGCCTACCGGCGGCGTTTTTACCTGCAACATAACAGATCAAGCGGATCTTCCTCGCACTGTTCAGGAGGAAATAGTTCTTTCGGCGACCTATGCGGATAACCGGGGCAACCAGAAAAAATACAATGGCTCCAGGACAGCCAACGACGATCGTCTCACGCTTCACCGCGTGCAGGCTACAACCGCCAGGTTTGTTGAAAGTTATGCAATTTCAACAGACGTTGCTGATTTGGAAGTCCCGGCGTCGGCAAATGCGCAATTCGTTTACATCAGGGTTACGTCTGGAGGCCAGGGTGTCCGACAGGGCAAAGTCAGTATTAGAAAACAAAACGGCGATGCTTGGGCGGCCAATCCGCAATGCGATGCCAGGCCTAGAAGCGGCGTTTTTAGATGCACCATACAGCAAGGGGATCTTCCCTCGGTCGGGAATCCTCTGGTTATTGTCGCGGACTATGAGGATGACCGACCGCGCGGCAGGCAGTACGATGATGCCTCCACAAACGCGCTCAACCTCACCCGCGTCGCCGCCGCGGCGAAGACGGACGTGGAGCTGGTGCTTGTTGAGTCCGGCAAGAGCTCAACAGAACTGACAGCAGGTTCGAATAATGACTTTAAAGCCACGGTGAGTTTTGGCTACACGGCCTACGTGCGCGTTCAGGAAACAGCCGCAGGCAAGAAGGCCGTTACCAGCGGCTCTGTATCCATTACACACATAGGAGGCAATCGATTAACCCAGGCTATACGCTGCGGCGCTCTTACGGGTGCAGGCCGTTTCACTGCCGCCGGCGTCGCCGAATGCGTCGGTATTCCCCGGGGGCAGTTTACCGAAGCCGGAACCCTCGTCCTGAGGGCCACCTACGACCCCGCGCAGGGATCGAACTTCAACGCGGCTGGACCTACAGACCTGAGCCTTCCGGTCAGGGCCCCCACCACGTCTATCGAATTTTGGGATACGAGCACGGGTGGGGGTCAGCGGAGTGCCAGCGCAACAGCAACAGCAGGGGCTCCATTCACTGTCCGCGTTCGGGTAAGGGCACGAACGACCGGCCCCGGCGGGACGGGCGTCGTTGCAGATGTACTGTCTGGGGCCGGAGACGTGACACTCAGTGGCACAGGGATTACGTTTACCGCTGGACAAGGCTGTACGTATGCCAGTAATGGAATATACAACTGCACGGCAACCGCCCCGGCGACGGCGGGCAATGTGACGCTTAACGCCACATTCACCGGCGAAGATGGTAGTGACGGTGTTCAGGACTATCTGGATTCGGCAACTGATGGTCAGTCGCCCAATGGTGGGTCATTAACCCTCACCGTTGTCGCCAAACCGAAGCTTGCCGTGAATATTTCCGTACAGCAGCCTTTGGCGGTCGGGATGTCGGCCCGGGTAACCGTTACGTTTACCAAGCCAGCAGGTGCCAGCGCGGCCATCGACGGCACACCAGCCATTGCATTGACGGGTGCAGCGGCATCGGCGCCGACAGTCAATACTTGCAGCGCTCCGACCATTAACCGAACTGCGACGGCTAACACGGCTACCGCCACGTGCACGTTCACGTCCTCAACCGGCGGTGACGGCAAGGTGGAAGTCACCTATTCCGGCGGTAACAACTACGCAGCCATCTCCACACCCGTCACCAAAGACTTCACAGTTGACGCGGCGAACACCGAGGCGACGTTCGTAAATGACGTAACCGGTGCCAGCGTCACCGCAGCCGCCCAGGCGACGATCGGCCAAAGACTCAATCTTTTCGTCAAAATCGAATCCGTCTCCACGGCACCGTCTCTCCCTTTAAGCAGCGGCAGGGTTACGCTTCAAGATCAGGCCGGAAACCCAATCGCCGGCTTCACCTGTTCGCGCCCCAACACCAACACCGGCATCTTTACCTGTACCATTGCAAATGTTCCGGCAAACCTGCCAACAACAATCTATGCTGCCTACTCTCCACAAAATTTAAACAATTACAATGAGATCACGGGCAACGAGCGACCACAGCGGTCGGTTTCCCTGAGCAAATCGACGCTTGCCGTGAGTATTGACGTACAGCAGCCTTTGGCGGTCGGGACGCCGGCCACGGTAACCGTTACGTTTACCAAGCCAGCAGGTGTCGTCGCGGCCATCGACGGCACACCAGCCATTGCATTGACGGGCACTGCAGCAGCGGCGCCGACAGCCAATACTTGCAGCGCTCCGACCATTAACCGAACTGCGACAACTAACACGGCTACCGCCACGTGCACGTTCACGCCCTCAACCGGCGGTGATGGCAAGGTGGAAGTCACCTATTCCGGCGGTAACAACTACGCAGCCATCTCCACACCCGTCACCGAAGACTTCACAGTTGGCGCGGCGGCGAAGACGGACGTGGAGCTGGTGCTTGTTGAGTCCGGCACGAGCACGGCACCACTGACAGGGAATTCGAATAATGACCTTAAAGCCGCGGTGGGTTTTGGCTACTTTGCCTTGGTGCGCGTTCAGGAAACAGCCGCAGGCAAGAAGGCCGTTACCAGCGGCTCTGTATCCATTACACACATAGGAGGCAATCAATTATCCCCAGCTATACGCTGCAGCGCTCTTACGGGTGTAAGAAATGTCGATGACGGTATCGCCGAATGCTTCATTCCCTCGGCGCGGATTACCGAAACCGGAACCCTCGTCCTGAAGGCCACCTACACCCCCGCGGCGGCATCGAACTTCAACCCGGCTGGACCCACAGACCTGAGCCTTCCGGTCAGGGCCTCCACCACGTCTATCCAATTTTGGGATACGAGCCAGAGGCAGCAGGCTACCGGAGCATCAGCCGCCGCAGGGCGCGAATTCACCGTCAGCGTTCGGGTACTGGCACGAACGACCGGCCGCGGCGGGAGTCCCCGCATTACAACTGTACCGTCTGGGGCCGGAGACGTGACACTCAGTGGCACAGGGATTACGTTTACCGCTGGACAAGGCTGTACGTATGACAATAACAGTGTCGGAATATACAACTGCACGGCCACCGCCCCGGCGACGGGCCCTGTGACGCTTAACGCCACATTCACCGGCAAAATTGGTAATGACAGAGTTAAGGACTACCAGGATTCGGCAACTGATGGTCAGTCGCCCAATGGTGGGGTATTAACCCTCACCGTCACCCCCGCGGCGAAGACGGACGTGGAGCTGGTGCTTGTTGAGTCCGGCACGAGCTCAACAGAACTGACAGCAGGTTCGAATAATGACCTTAAAGCCGCGGTGGGTTTTGAATACGAGGCTTTCGTGCGCGTTCAGGAAACAGCCGCAGGCAAGAAGGCCGTTACCAGCGGCTCTGTATCCATTACACACATAGGAGGCAATAAATTATCCTCAGCTATACGCTGCAGCGCTCTTACGGGTGTAGGAAATGTCGATGACGGTATCGCCAGATGCTTCATTCTCGAGGACAGGATTACCGAAGCCGGAACCCTCGTCCTGAAGGCCACCTACACCCCCGCGGCGGCATCGAACTTCAACGCGGCTGGACCCACAGACCTGAACCTTCCGGTCAGGGCCTCCGCCACGTCTATCCAATTTTGGGATACGAGCCAGAGGCAGCAGGCTACCGGAGCATCAGCCGCCGCAGGGCGCGAATTCACCGTCAGCGTTCGGGTACTGGCAGAAACAACCGGCCGCGGCGGGAGTCCCCGCATTACAACTGTACCGTCTGGGGCCGGAGACGTGACACTCAGTGGCACAGGGATTACGTTTACCGCTGGACAAGGCTGTACGTATGACAGTAATGGAATATACAACTGCACGGCAACCGCCCCGGCGACGGGCCCTGTGACGCTTAACGCCACATTCACCGGCGACGATGGTAAGGACACAACTCAGGACTACCAGGATTCGGCAACTGATACTGATGGCAATACACCCAGTGGTCCGCCGTTAACCCTCACCGTCAATCCGGCGGCGAAGACGGCGACAACCGCCACGTTTGTCGCGAATGATACGGGGGCCGCTCTGTCATCTCCTCCAGGTGGAAATCCAGGACTTCGACCTCACGCTGGTACCAACTACAGGATTTACGTCAAGGTGGCAGAGCAGAATGCCCCAGGCAATGCGGTAACCAGGGGCACCGTGAAGGTTACAAAAATAGCTAATGTTGACAAGGACATCAGTTGTGGCCCTCCTAATACACGTGGCATTTCCACCTGCGAAATACCTTATACGGATTTTGGCTCCTCGGACGGTAATAAAGCAATCGAGGTCGCGTTTGCCGCCACGGCGACCCATGCTGAAGCGACAGCTACGCAGACATATACTGTCATCGCGCCCACCCCCGCGGCAGCGAATGCTGTCGAGTTGGTGCTTGTTGCTGGTCCTAACGACCCAACGCCACTGGATACGAATACTCTTGCGAATCAAGCTACGGTGGGTAGTTTCTACAGGGCCTACGTGCGCGTTCAGGAAACAGCCGCAGGCAAGAGGGGCGTTACCGGGGGAACTTTAACCGTTAATGTAGACACCACCGGTTACCCAAGCGCGACGGGCTCAACTTTGTTGGGGTGCAGCAGAGATAACACTCATGGTGCGGGCATCTATACGTGCATCGTTCCCGGGAGGTTTATTATCGATGAGGCCAGGCCAAATCTTGTCCTTACGGCCAACTACACCGCCGCGCCAGGCTCGGGCTACAGCAATGCTGGACCCACAAGCCTGACCATTCCAATAAAAGCCGCCACCCCGGCGAAGACGGACGTGGAGCTGGTGCTTGTTGAGTCCGGCACGAGCTCAACAGAACTGACAGCAGGTTCGAATAATGACCTTAAAGCCGCGGTGGGTTTTGACTACGAGGCTTTCGTGCGCGTTCAGGAAACAGCCGCAGGCAAGAAGGCCGTTACCAGCGGCTCTGTATCCATTACACACATAGGAGGCAATAAATTATCCTCAGCTATACGCTGCAGCGCTCTTACGGGTGTAGGAAATGTCGATGACGGTATCGCCAGATGCTTCATTCTCGAGGACAGGATTACCGAAGCCGGAACCCTCGTCCTGAAGGCCACCTACACCCCCGCGGCGGCATCGAACTTCAACGCGGCTGGACCCACAGACCTGAGCCTTCCGGTCAAAGTCTCCACCACGTCTATCCAATTTTGGGATACGAGCCAGGGGGGGCAGCAGGCTACCGGAGCATCAGCCGCCGCAGGGCGCGAATTCACCGTCAGCGTTCGGGTACTGGCACGAACGACCGGCCGCGGCGGGAGTCCCCGCATTACAACTGTACTGTCTGGGGCCGGAGAGGTGCAACTCAGTGGCAACGGGATTACGTTTGCCGCAGGACAAGGCTGTACGTATGATAGTGTTTTATCTGGAATATACAACTGCACGGCCACCGCACCGGCGACGGCGGGGGATGTGACGCTTAACGCCACATTCACCGGCGACGATGGTAAGGACACGACTCAGGACTACCAGGATTCGGCAACTGATACTGATTTCAGTACACCCAATGGTCCGCCATTAACCCTCACCGTTGTCGATGCGCCGCGGATTACCAAAATCGAGCGCCAAACTCCCCCGAACGAGCGGACCAACGCCGCTTCTATCACGTGGCTTGTCACGTTTAGCGCCAATGTGGACGTCAAGGCAAACGCCTTCGGGTTGGTTCAAGGCTCATCGCGGGTGGCGCAAACCCCGACGAACTCAGCCGTAACAAACGTTAATACCGTGCGTGTAACGGCTACCACGATCGATAATCGGGAAGGCGACGTGACGCTGACGGTCGACCTAAATGCAGTCTCGCTGGCGAGCGCCTCGAACGTCAAGCTCGCCAGCGCGACGCCAACCGGTGCCAACGAAAAATATACGGTGGACAGAATAGCCCCGACGTATACGACAAGCCCCGGCTCCGTTGCGCCGGGCGCCACAATCACGTTTACGTTGGATTTCAACGAAGACATGCAAGCGAGCCCCTTGCCGAGCATCTCGGCAGCCGGTGTTACAGTGGGTACTGTTACCCACGGCGGTCCCGGCGATGCTGATAAATTCACCGCTCAAATCACCGTCCCGGACAGCTTTAGCGGTACGTCATTGGCGCTCGCCATTGGCAATTTGAATGACGTGAAAGATCTGGCCGGCAACCCGGCTTCCCAGACACCTGCTGCACGAACCGTAACCCTCACAGTTGCGCCAATGACCGTCACGAGTGTGGAAGTCACAACATCCGGCACACCATCTAACCAACCACAAATCGGCGATACCGTCACCATCACCGCCACCGTAAAGGCAGGAAGCGCATCAGGACCTGCGGTCAATGGCGTCGGAAGGGTGACATTTGCTTTTTCCAATACGGGGCAGGCAACGAATCAGGGCCTGACCGCACCGTCGTGTGCTCCTGGCACCCCTGACGGCAACGGCCAGGTGACGTGTACCTACACCGTGCAAAATACCGGGGCCTATTCCGTTGTCGCGACTTTCACCGATGCCACCGGCAGCCGCGCAGGCTCCAACTCGGGAACGGCTGAACCTATCCCGGCAGCGACAAAAATTGCCTATGCTGTCCAGGCGGATGAGATCGCGGTCAGCAGGGATCCCACAGTGGGGAAAGAGGTGATCGTCACCTTTGCGCCTAAAAAGCCCACGGGTGCGCCGACAGGTGCTCCTGATCCCAATCCTTCGGCTGTTACCATTGTAGTCAAACAAGGGAATGCACCTATAGCTTGCGATCCATCATCTGCAGTTGGCGAGTGCAAATTCACACCAAAAGCCGCCGGGCCATACACGGTCGAGGTCACGGGCTTTACCGATCCGGCATATGAATTTGGCTCATCGGCACCTCAGTCCTTCACGGTCGCGCGGGCCTCTACCCAGATCGCGTTTGAGGCCACTCCGCCTATTCCGGATAGGGTCGCGCAAAACGGCCGGTTGGTGTTCAAGGTCAAGGTGACCATCGACGGCCCCACTACGCCCTTGCCGAACGGACATGGGGGCGCAGTTAAGGCAACCCTTGGAGGGCAGGAAGTCACCTGCACGGAGGACACGGCCTCTCCCGGCATTTTCACCTGCACGTTCTCCCCGGGGGCATTTAACGGCCTTACGCAACAACAGGGATATAAATTAAAAGCGGAATATGAAGCCCCGGCGAATTACGATAAGAGCACCACACCGCTCGCGCAAGATCCGGATATCACGATCGTTGCGCCGGCAGCTAATCCCACCGTTGCCGTCACCGTCGATTATGATGCGAGCACGGCAAACGTTGTCGATACCGCCCCGCCGACATTGCCATCCAGCATAGAGATCGCTGTGACCGCCACCATCAGGGGCACCAGCGCCGTGCCGATGCTACAAACCGATGGCACCGTAATGTTCACCGGCCTGCCAACGGGCGCTACTATTGTGAGTGGTAGTAGGCTCTGCAATGCGGTGGGGCTCGTCCCGGCTGCAGCAGGAACGCTCACTGAATTTAAAGCTTCCTGCGTCTTCACGCCGGTTGCTGGTACCCTTGCCGGTACTTATAAAGTGACGGCCGAATTTGTTCCTAACCCGGCTGCAAATCCTGCGAAGTTCAATTCTGCCAGCGACACCGTTGACGTTGTGCTCAATGCCGGCAAGCCGACAGTTAATAACGCCCCGCAGAATAACAGGCTCGTCTTCAAGGCAAACCCGGCACAAGGCAACAACCCGCCACAGGGGGAGGTCCCCTTCGATGATGCGAACTTCGGTGCGCCGCAAGCCGGCGCGGGAGGCCGACTAGGCAAGGTAACCTTCGATGTGGTGGATAAAAATGGCAAGCCGCCGCAAGGGCCAGGGCCAGGACCCAACGGCGGCTGGAGCAACATTCCTCACAATCAGCAGCCAGCCGCCAGAGCGTTACTGCGGCCCGGTGTTTATCGTTTCACCATGAAAATTCCGCAATCTGCGCCAGGAGGACAGGCGAGCCAGCAGGGCAGAACGCCTGCGCCACAGCCATTTACGCAGGACTTTACGGTACAAATCGTAGCGCCAGCGACGCAGGCCGCCACACAGCCGGCTGCGACCAAGGGAAAGATCGTTGTTCAGCTGGATACCAACGGCGGCGGCGATGGGCTGCAGGCCCACGCCTTTACGGCAACACCGGCTTTGGGAACCCTTGGGACAGGCTTTACGCTGACAACCACGAAAACCCAGACAAGCGATAGCAAGGACTCTGGCGATTTAGACCCGAACACTTATACGATCACGGCGACGGACTTTGCCGGCACCGACTATAGTCTGTCGGATATTGGCTGTATCGTTACCGGGACTGGGTCACGCGGTAGTACAACAACCCCGACAGCCTCCGATCGAAAGGTAGAGGTGGTACTGAATGCGAACGATATAGTAACGTGTGTGTTCTCTGCGGCTTACGCGCCGAAGGCTTCGGTTGCGACGGCAGAGAAAACACGGCAAATGGTGACCGATTATCTGGGGGATCGCAACGCCATGCTGCTCGCCCATGGGGTGGATATGGACAGCCGCCTGAACCGCCTGCGCCAGGGAGGCCGAAGCGGCCAGGTCGGCGGTACTCTCAGCGTCAATCTGGGCCAGTCGCAAGACGCCACCGCCTCCGCCTTTTCCATGGACCTGCGCACCTCCCTGCCCGGCGATGTCAGCGTCACCGACGATGCCATCACCTTTGCCGCCAGCACCAGTCGTCTGCGACAAACGGGGCTGTTCGGCGCCGATATCGGTGATGACGACGATATCATGTCGGGGGATATTGGCGATGTGAGCGAGGCTTCCGGGACGCCGCAGATGCGCTGGGATGTGTGGATCGAAGGGCGTATTGCGCGCTTTGATAGCCGCAACAACAAGGACGGCAGGTTCGGGGTTGTCTATCTGGGCGCCGACTATCTGATCACCCCAGACGTTCTCATCGGCCTGATGGCCCAGTACGATTGGCTGAAGAAAGACTACGACACCAATGGCCACGTTAAGGGCCAGGGCTGGATGGTCGGGCCTTACGCGGCCTTGCGCTTTGGTGAGGCCCTTTATCTGGACGTGCAGGCGCGTGCGGGGCGTTCCTCCAACGACATCACGCCTGTGGGCACCTATACGGATAAATTCAAGACCACCCGCTGGTTCGTCAGCGGCAAGCTGAGCGGCGACTTTGATTACGGCGACTGGACCATCCGTCCTGGCATCAAGGTGCAGTATATCGGTGAGAAGCAAAAGGCCTATACGGACAGTCTGGGCAACCGGATCGCGGCACAAACGGTATCGGAAGGCGATGTACGCGCCGGGCCGCGCATTGCCTATACCTATAACCTCGCCGATGGCGGCACGCTGATCCCCTGGGCGGAGTTTGAAGGGGTTTATACGTTTGGCAGCAAGGGCAAGTTCAGCAAGGGCACCTACGCCTCCGACATCCACGGGCTATCGGGGAGTATTGAGGCGGGCTTTGACTGGCGCATGCCGGCGGGGGCAATGTTCTCGCTGTCGGGCTCCTACGACGGCATCGGCTCCGGCTCCAAGAGCTACGGCGCCCGGGCCCGCATCGACATCCCGTTCTAGCGCGCGTCAGGTCTTAATAGAATCAATTGTGTTTCTTGATTGGCGAGGCGAAGAACCACGCTCTATACAAGTGGTTCATCTACGGGACAATAGAAGCAATGTGAAGCCTATACGTCAGATGCCAGTTGCGGAAGCTACCCAGTTCTTTGATGTCGCAATAGCTTGCTTGAAACGGGCCAAGGATATTTTTGCATCTGGATTTGGTCGTGTTGAACCAAATCGGGAATTGATCTCGGGCGTGTAATCCAGAGCGTCGCATGCAAGATGTATGATGCCTAGTCCGGTTAGTTCTGGCACGCGCGCAGCGAGAATCTCTCGATCCAATACATTGGCCAGAAACTGCACAAAATAGGGATTGTTGCTCATGCCTCCATCAATATACAACGGGCTTTTAATTGGGATGCAATCGTTCATTGCTGCGATGACTTCCCCTGCGCGAAAAGCAACGCCCTCAAGAATGGATTGAACCAATTGTTTTGGGGTGTGATCGAGGGATAGCCCTAACCATGCACCACGTGCCTTAGGAGCCCAGTGCGGACATCCCAGGCCCGCCAAGGCGGGGACAAAAACCAACCCCGAAGCGATAGCCGGAGGTCCGCTGAATGCGTTGATGCTGGAAAATTGTTCAAACAGGCCAAGCGATCTTGCCCAATTGACGGCAGCACTAGCTGTGTAGACCCCACCGTCGAGCGCGAACACGGGCTTTTGCCCTTGCTTCTGCCAGGCGATAGTCGGAAGCAAGCCGAGTTCGGGCCGATTTACAATTTCATCTCCCGTAATCGTTAAGGCAAATGCACCGGTTCCAAATGTGATTTTGGCATCACCTCTCTTACGGCATCCAAAGCCATAAAGAGCGGCTTGCTGATCGACGGCGCTAGCCCTGACGGGTATGGAGCCTGCTTCGGCCTTCATCGCACCAAAATCACCTGTGGTTGCACCGATTTCCGGCAAGCATTCGATGGGCACTTGAAAAATTCGGCAAAGCTCTTCATCCCATTCTTGCTGAGCTAGGTTCATCAAAGAGGTGCGGCTTGCGGTTGTGACATCGGTTACAAAACTTCCTGTCAAATGGTCGAGGAAGAATGCGTCCGTTGTACCCAAGCGTAATGTTCCGTTGGACAGTGCACGCTTTGCGGCCGGAATATTTTGAACAATCCATGCAAGTTTACTGGATGAAAAGTATGGATCGAGCGGCAAGCCGGCCTTGGCAAGGACCGTCGTTTCGTGTCCGTCCAATTGCAAACGCTCAATTTCATCAATCGTACGATTGTCCTGCCAGACGATGACCGGAGAAAGCGGTTCTTTGGTTTCGCTGTCCCAAGCCATGCAGCTTTCACCCTGATTGTCTATTCCGACCGCATCAACCTGGCCTGCCGCCTCAACACAAGCCTGAATGTTTTGGAGCAGTTCCTGCGGATCATGCTCCACCCAACCTTCGCGCGGGTAATATTGGCCGTGTTCGACAGAATGGATAACTTCCACGTCACCATTTGGTCCCAAGATGAGGGTTCGCGTACTTGTTGTACCCTGATCAATTCCTGCAATGCGCACTTACCCATCCCCTTGTATCGAGAGGCGCACGTCTGCACCTGATTGGTATTTGATAATGTCCGCCAATGGCATCAATATGCGGCGAACTGGTCGTGAACGTAGCCGCTTTCGCCAAATTAAATGGCTATCGGAGCTGGCGAGTAAATGCCCGTTTACCGATTCTTGCAGTCCAATTTGTAATGAGACCATGGCGTTTGGGCGCTTACATAAAGAGAGGCGCTGAGGAACGACAAACTTTATCCTGCCGTCATCGGCTTTGATATGGATTGACGGCTCGGTTTCGGATTTCGCTGCGGATAGGTCATCAGCAATTCGTTGTGCGGTATCAATGCCTTCTTGCCAACACCACCCGGCGGTTTCGGCAGGCCTCAGGAGGTTGCCACAGCTGTAATAGGCGGGGTCAGAACACTGACCATATTGATTGACTACCGGTCCCCCGGTCCCCGTGTCGATTTCCAGATGACTGTCGTATAGGAGAGCGGATTCAGGTCTAAACCGTCCTGAAACAATGATCCCGTCGGTTTTAATTACTTTTTGGTGCCCATTATTATCCGTGAACGCAAGTGCCTCAACGTGCTTCTGTCCGATGATCTTTAGATTTGAGGCTTTGACATGAAGTGGAACGCCGCGAAGCGTTAAAAAGGGCTGGATAAATCGCCTGGCGATAATGCGGTCCTGTTCTTCCACCATAGCAGCAGGATGCATTCCAACATGGCGGCAAGTTTGAATGGCTGAGAAGGAAACGAGTTCAGATCCAAGGATTACAGGCCGAATAAAGGGCCGCATTTTGTGAAGATAAACCAGGGACTGTAACGCCCCCGTCGACAGGACACCGGAAGGGCGTTCTCCACCAATAAATCTCTGCGACCGGCTGCTTTCACGAACGCCGGTGCAAAGAACTATCCTTTGGGCGATCAATTCACTAACGCCTGCAGAAGAAGACAGACTAAGGCGCGCGCCTGGATGGATCGCGGTTACGCTCGTTTCGGTGAAAATCTCTACGTCAAGATCTTCGGCGGTCTGCACATTGCGACCCGCATAGTCGGGACCCTTCAGTAATCGGTGATATTCGCGAAGACCAAAAGGATAATGCCCGCAATGCCGCGGGATACCTCCGGCTTCCTGTTCACGTTCCAACACAACAACTTTGTTAACATTCTGGCGTTTTAGTTCAGCTGCCAATGCTAACCCGGAGGGGCCGCCACCGACTATGGCAACATCGCAATTGTGAGGAGGAATTGAACTACCGGCGCTCATGCTTCATCCCAAATGGTTGCTCAAGGCGACCTTCTGTAAGCTTTGCAAGTTCGCCGAAGCAATAAAATCCCTGGCAGCGTCCCATCCCCACACGTGTTCTTCTTTTCAATCCTTCCAGAGTTGCAGGTGGCATGGAGCTTGCCATAACCTGTTCGATTTCACGCCGGGTAACCCGCTCGCAATGACAGACAATGCCGCCATTGTCCTGCTCTTGCCAATCGCGTTGATGATAATCGGAAAGCCGATCAGCCCTTGGAAAAATCGGGTGATCAATTCGAACGCCGGAACACAAATTCGCATCAACCAACCTGGAAACATGGCGCGCGATGCCAAGCGCACTACTTAGTCCTGTTGAGCGAATTCCTCCCACGGAAAGATATTTCTTCTTCTCAAACGGCTTGACCTGATAATCCTGAAAATCAGATGCAGGTCTTAATCCGGCATAGGCTTTGACAATTTCAAATTTTTGCAGCGCGGGAATCATTTCATGGCTTTTTTGCACCAAAGCCTGCAGCGTGTTCGCGTCTGTGGAAGCATCTGTCCGGCTCTTTTGATCTTCGGCGGTAGGACCAACCAGAAAATTGCCAAATATCGTGCGGCAAGCCATAATTCCTTTGGTGATCCTGGTAGGCACCGGCAAAATGATCGAGGAGGCTAAAGCTGATGCGGCTTTGTCGAATATGACAAACTGTCCTTTTCGAGGGGTGATGGAGTAGCACGTTTCACCCATCAGCCGTTCATCGACCACGTCGCTATAAAGCCCTGCGCAGTTGATCACCTGTTTTGCGTTGAACTTTCCCTGGGTCGTCCTCAGGCTCCATCGCTCGCCGTCAAATTCGCCGCCCACAACTTCGCATCCACGAAAAAGCGACGCGCCGTTGGCAATGGCCTGCTGGAGGTAGGCGTGGGCGGAGGTCCAGGGGTCGATCAGGCATTCGCGAGGGACTGCAAAGCCGCCAAGCACACGGTCGGATAAATGAGGTTCACGTGCGAGAATTTCTGTGCGCTCCAGCATGGTGACATCATGCACGCCATTTGCATGGGCTTTTTCAACCAGTTCGGGAAGTTTTGAAAGTTGTTCATCGGTCCAGGCAAGCACCAGAGCTCCGCATTTAAGGATCGGTAGTCCAAGTTGAGAAGAAACTTTCAAATATTCGCGATACCCTTGTTCAATACAGGATTGTTCCAAAGATGCAGGCGGCGCATCAAACCCGGTATGAAGTATCGCACTATTGCCTTTTGAAGCCCCATCCAGAACATCAAGTGCTTTTTCCAAGACAACAACCTTTGCGCCGTCCAATGTGAACCGGCGGGCCATCGCGCAGCCAACAATGCCGGCACCAACAATGGCAACATCAAACTTATCATTTAGGGGTTGGTTGTGATTCATTGGCTGAAAATCAGGAGCGCATTTCGACTTTTTTGACTGTTTCATTATCTATCGAAGTTTTCAGATCGCAAGCAGAATTTCGGGCTATGACTATATATGCAAAAAAACGGATCAGGAAGACACAGGTTATATTATTGTAATATAACAGAAAATATAGATAGTTGACTGACTGGGCATAATTGTGTGGACACTGCTGGATTCTCCCTTTACGATACAATTCTTTGGGAGAGAGGTGAAATGCCGAGGAAGCGATCAGCAATACGTCCCAGCCATCGCAAGGCAGCAATCGTCGAGTTCGTTGATCGCCGCGGAAAAGCGAGCGTTGAGGAACTCGCCGAAAAATTTTCAACCTCTCAGGAAACAGTTCGCCGTGACTTAAAGTCATTGGCGGATGCAGGGCGTCTTCGAAAGGTGCATGGGGGCGTCGTCAGGCTCTCATTTGCAAACGAGGGTTCATTCGATGAACGCCTAGCAAAGCATACCTTGGCCAAGCAATTGATTGCCGAAAAACTCGGGCGGTACGTGCTGCCCGGACAATCTGTTTTTATCGATACCGGCTCGACCACCCTGATTGGCGCCAAGGTGTTGGCAAAAATCCCCGGACTGACTATCATTACAAATTCGGTTCAGATCGCGAGCGAATTCACAAATGGTTCAGGAAAGGCGAATGTCATCCTGTTGGGTGGAACCTATCGGCATGACAATGCCCAAACAATCGGCCCGACTACGATCGCGGAAATTGGACGTTTTTGTGCAGATCAAGCCGTTTTGACGGTGGGGACCATCGATGGAAAAGGCGTCTATGACTACTCTGAGGATGAAGCGCAGGTGGCGGGCGCAATGATTGATGCGGCTGAACGTGTCACGGTGATAGCCGATTCTTCAAAGCTGAATAAACGGTCGACATTTCGTGTTTGCGAACTCAGCCAGATCGACCGGCTGATACTTGACAAAACCCCCGATGTACAAATGCTGGAAGCCCTGGAGTTTGCAGGGGTTGAACTGAGATAAGAAATTTGTAAGCGGAGAGGACATGCTAGCACTTGCAAGGACCTACGTCCGACGGGTGGACCGATTTAACCGGTTTATGGGTCAGATTATGATGTATGGCCTGTTCGTAATGATCGGCATTTTGCTTTGGTCTTCAATCTCCAAGGCCATATTTGTGGTGCCGGCGTTTTGGACGTTGGAAGTGGCACAATTTGCCTTGGTTACCTACTATTTGGTTGGCGGGGCTTATTCAATCCAGCTCGGTTCCAATGTGAGGATGGATCTCTTCTATGGACATTGGTCAACCCGAAAGAAAGCCTGGTTTGACAGCTTTACCGTGCTGCTGTTGATTTTCTATCTAGGGGTGCTTCTTTACGGCGGCATCAATTCCACTGCCTATGCGATTGCGTATTCTGAACGAAGCCCCAGCCTGTGGCGACCTATGATGTGGCCAGTCAAGTCAATCATGTGTTTCGGTATTTTCCTGATGCTGCTTCAAGCTGTATCTGAACTGATCAAGGACGTGTTCACGCTCCGTGGAGAGACAATCTGATGTCCTACGAAATGGTCGCAATTATCATGTTTTCGACCATGATGCTTATGCTCATGACGGGACAGCGTGTGTTTGGAGCTATTGGCGGTGTTGCGGCCATAGCAGCCCTGTTGTTGTGGGGCGTGGGAGCCTCGGATATTCCGTTTGCTGCGGCCATGAAAGTCATGAAATGGTATCCGATGCTCACCCTGCCGATGTTTATCTTCATGGGCTATGTTTTGTCTGAAAGCAAAATTGCCGATGATTTGTATCGTATGTTCCACGTCTGGATGGGGCCAATAAATGGCGGTTTGGCGATAGGAACGATTGGGTTGATGGTTCTTATTTCAGCGATGAATGGCCTGTCCGTTGCTGGCATGGCAATCGGGGCGACGATCGCTCTGCCTGAACTTTTGAAGCGTGGATACGACAAGCGCATGGTAACCGGTGTCATTCAAGCTGGCTCCTCACTTGGCATTCTTGTTCCGCCGTCTGTTGTGCTCGTTCTGTATGCGATGATCGCAAGACAACCTGTCGGTCAACTGTGGCTGGCTGGTGTTTTGCCTGGATTGATGATGGCAGCAATGTTTATCATTTACATCTTCATACGTTGCCGGTTGCAGCCGGAGTTGGGCCCTGCGCTAAAAGATGAAAACCGCGACATGCCACGCGCAGAAAAGATGCGCCTGTTGCTTGCAGGATTGTTGCCGTTGTCAATCTTCTTCGCAATGATGTTTCCTTTCCTTTATGGATGGACCAGCCTGGTGGAAAGTTCTGCAATCGGTGCGCTCACTGCCTTTGCTGCCGCGGTGCTGAAAGGGCGCATGACGAAGACCGTTTTCACGGTGTCTGTTCGTCAGACATTGGCAATCTCGTGTATGTTTATGTGGATTGTTCTGGCAGCGCTCGGATTTGGAGCGGTTTTTGATGGGCTTGGTGCTGTCAAGGCAATTGATAACCTGTTCACGGTGCATCTTGATCTTGACCCTTGGACTATTCTGATCTTGATGCAGCTTTCATTCTTGCTCATGGGAACATTTCTCGACGATACTGCAATGCTGGTCATTGTAGCACCGTTATACGTGCCGCTTGTGAAGGTGTTGGGTTTTGACCTGATTTGGTATGGCGTTCTGTATACGATCACCACGCAGATCGCCTACATGACCCCGCCGTTTGGCTATAATCTGTTCTTGATGAGGGCAATGGCGCCTAAAGAGATCGGATTGAAAGACATTTACACGTCAATAATTCCGTTCGTACTCGTCATGGTTCTGGCGCTTATTGTGTTAATGATAGTTCCGGAAATTGCAATGTGGCTGCCAAATTACGTGTATGGAAAATAGAAAAAACCGCCATGAAACGGCTGATGCCATCCAAGGATTAAGTATTACCAAGTCCAAACCAGGAGAAAAAAATGACTACCAGACGTAAGTTTTTAAAGACAGCAGGTGCTGCGGGTGCCGTAAGTCTTGCGGCCCCTGCCGTGGTAAATGCTCAGGCGCCAATCAGGTGGAGACTGCAAACCTATTCCGGGGCACCTCTGGGGGCTCACGTGATCAAACCGCAAATTGAAGCTTTCAACAAGGCTGCAAATGGTGAGATGGAAATCGAGTTGTTTTACGCGGATCAGCTTGTGCCAACGGGGGAGTTGTTCAGAGCGCTGCAAAACGGAACAATTGATGCCGTGCAATCTGACGATGCAACCATGGCCTCGCCAGCGGATGTTTCCGATTTTGGTGGCTATTTCCCGTTTTCTTCAAGATACAGCCTGGACTTGCCGGTCCTATTCGAAAGATACGGCCTTAATAAGATATGGCAAGAAGCGTATGATGAGATTGAGGGGGTTGAATGGCTCGGGGCTGGTGCCTGGGATCCGCTACACATTTTCACCAAAGAGCCGATCCGTTCGCTCGCTGACATGGCAGGCAAACGGGTGTTTGGTGTTCCAACGGCAGGGCGCTTTCTTGCACGTTATGGTTTGATACCGGTAACCGTTCCATGGGAAGACGTGGAAGTCGCCCTGCAGACCGGTGAGTTGGACGGTGTCGCATGGTGCGGATTTACCGAAGCCTATGAGGTTGGCTGGGCCGACATTTGTAACTATGCCCTTTTGAACAATGTCACTGGCGCATGGTGTGGCTCCTATTTTGCCAATAGTGACAGTTGGGCAAAAGTTCCCGCACATTTGCAGGAGTTGTTTAAAATCACAATGGATCAGTCTCACTATTACCGCCAAGTATGGTACTGGGGTGGCGAAGCGGATCTGCGGGTCAATGGCGATAAACTGGAATTGACCACAATCCCTGCACAGGAATGGGATAAGGTCGTTTCCGATGCCGAAGAGTTCTGGGAAGAGCTTGCCTCAAGAAATGAGCGTTCCGCCAAAGTCATTCAGATTTTCCGTGACTACAAGAAAGTTATGGAAAAAGCGGGCGTTCCTTATCGCTATTCATAACAATACCCGGCTGAAGCGGCTTCCGCTCCGGTTTTTTTCTGACTGTAACTGCCAAAATGAGAAACTGCCGGTGGCGCATAGCCCCGGCAGTTGAAGACATGACACGCTCTAGCTGCATTGACAGCAATGTTTTTGATGTCGCTCCCGCTCCTCAAGGAAAGAAGCCCAATGTCCGGCATGTTGTCGTTTGACGAATTGAAAATGCAAGTCCAGGCAGGGACCATCGACACGGTTCTAGTGTGTCTTGTTGACATGCAGGGGCGGTTGATGGGCAAGCGGTTTCACGCGCTGAACTTCATCAATCATGCGTTTGAAGAAACCCATTGCTGTAACTATCTGCTGGCGACGGATCTGAAAATGGCAACCCCCGACGGATATGCATCCACAAGCTGGCAATCAGGATATGGCGACTATGTCATGAAGCCAGATTTGTCGACAATCCGGTTGATGCCCTGGCTTGAAGGTACGGCGTTGGTGTTGTGTGACGTTCTTGACCATCACACGCATGAAGAAATTTCCCATACTCCCCGCACTATCCTCAAGCGGCAGGTAGAACGGCTCGCAAAGCTCGGCTATCGCGCAAAAATGGCCACTGAGCTTGAGTTTTTCCTGTTTGCAAAGAGCCTCGAAGAGATCCGCAAAGCAGGCTTTCGGGATCTTGAACCAATAAGCGGATATAATGAAGATTACCATATTTTCCAGACAACCAAAGAAGAGCATGTGATGCGCCCCTTGCGCAATCATTTGTTTCGTGCCGGTATCCCGATTGAAAATTCCAAGGGTGAAGCGGAAGCGGGCCAGGAGGAACTTAACATTCGTTACTCCGAAGCGATGCTTTGTGCCGACCATCATACCATCGCAAAGCACGCGACAAAGGAAATTGCCTGGCAGCAGGGGCATGCGGCTTCATTCTTGCCAAAATGGCATCATGACAGGGTGGGCAGCTCCTCTCACGTGCATCAATCACTGTGGACGGAAGACGGTCAGCCTGCATTCTATGATCCTGACCAAAAGCTCGGCATGTCCCATTTGATGCGGAACTACTGTGCCGGCTTGATTAAATATGCCGCCGATTGCACCTATTTCCTTGCGCCGTATGTTAACTCCTACAAGCGCTTTTCGAAAGGCACGTTCGCACCCACCAAAGTAGTTTGGTCGATTGATAACAGAACCGCCGGGTTCAGGCTCTGCGGGGCTGACACCAAAGGCATTCGCATGGAATGCCGCATTGGTGGCTCTGATATAAATCCCTATTTGGCTCTCGCGGCGCAGCTTGCCGCCGGCATCAAGGGTATTGAGGATGGATTGGAGCTCCCAGCTTCAACAACGGGTGATGTGTATGATGCTAAAGAGGCGGGTGCAATTCCTTCCACTTTGCGGGCAGCGACCGAGACGTTAAGGCGCTCACAAATGCTTAAGGAAGCATTCGGAGAAGATGCTGTTGCACACTATACGCGCGCTGCTGAATGGGAACAGGAAGAATTCGATCGGGTGGTAACCGATTGGGAAATTGCCCGTGGTTTTGAACAGGCTTAAAACATGACACGCGCTAGGCTGTGGTGACAATTTAAGGAGTTTTGGGTTCTCAATTGACGACGAATCAGATTCATTACTGACTTTTGAGAGGTTAGTTATGTCTGTTGATGAACTTCGTGATGATCAGTGGGAACGCTTGGAGCCTTTTATCCCTGGAGGTCGCAAAGGCCGGCGTGGTCCTCGCAGCAACAACCGCCGTTTTCTTAACGGCCTTCTTTGGATGGCCCGTTCAGGGGCACGCTGGCGAGACCTGCCGGAGCGATTTGGCCCCTATCAAACAGTTAAACGCAGGTACTATCGTTGGGTAGAGAACGGTGTTATTGAGCGTATGTTTGAGGCCCTGTCGAAAGAGGCAGATTTTGAATGGTTGCAGATTGATACAACTATCATCCGGGCACACAAACATGCGGCAGGAGCCCCGCAAAAAAAGGGGGCGCTGCATCCCAAGGGTTGGGTCGCTGCAAGGGCGGGTTCTCCACCAAACTCCATGCGGTAGGCGATGGGTTGGGCCTTCCCGTGCGCTTTGGCGGAGGGCCAGGCCAGGAGAACGACATGAAGCAAGCGCTTGATTTGATTGCAGGCTTTGCATCAAAGTATGTTTTTGGTGACCGCGCCTATGATGCAGACAATTTGGTGGAGGCAATTGTGAAGACCGGTGGTGAAGCGGTTATACCCCCACGCCGGCATCGCACAGATCAGCGTGCATATGACAAAGAGCTGTACAAGGAGCGCAACAGGATCGAACGTCTATTTGGACGGCTCAAGGAATTCAGACGGGTTGCGACGCGCTATGACAAACTGCTGGCGAATTTTCTTGGCTTCGTTAAACTTGCGGCAATCCAGCTGTGGCTCAAATAGTTAAATTGTCACCACAGCCTAGTTTAAAGAAAGAACAATGCGCAAAACACTTGAATGCATCTCACCAATCGATGGATCGGTATACGCAGTTCGCGAAACGCTCGATCTGAACAGCGCACGTAATATTGTAAGTAGGGCGCGGATAGCGCAGGTGGAGTGGGCGGCTAGGCCAATGGATGAGCGCATCTCGCTGGTGCGTGCTGCTGTAGCCAAAGTGGGAGAAACCACCGAGCGCATGGCCAAAGAGTTGGCACACCAAATGGGACGCCCCGTCCGTTATGGTGGTGAATTTGGCGGCTTTGAAGAACGTGCTCTCTATATGGCGTCAATTGCCCATGAAGCGCTCGCGCCAATCATTATTGAAGACAGTGATGCATTCGTTCGTAAGATCGAGCGCGAGCCACACGGCGTTGTATTGGTGGTCGCCCCCTGGAACTATCCTTATATGACTGCGATCAACACCATTGCACCGGCGCTTATTGCTGGTAATTCTGTGGTGCTCAAACACGCTACCCAGACACTGCTTGTAGGCGAGCGTATGGCAGAAGCTTTCCACGCCGTCGGAATTCCCGAAGACGTGTTCCGGAATGTCTTTCTTGATCACGAAACCACGTCCGCACTTATCAGCGATAAAGCATTTGATTTTATCAACTTCACCGGTTCAGTAGGCGGCGGCAAAGCGATGGAGCAAGCTGCCGCGGGAACCTTTACCACAGTTTCAACCGAGCTTGGCGGCAAAGATCCGGGATATGTGATGGAAGACGCGGACCTCAATGCAGCAGTTGATACTCTGGTTGATGGTGCGATGTTCAATTCCGGCCAGTGCTGTTGTGGTATTGAGCGCATATATGTGCACGAAAGTCTGTTTGATGCGTTTGTCGAAAAGGCGGTCGCACTTGTGAAGAGTTTCAAATTGGGCAATCCGCTTGATAGGGAAACCACAATTGGCCCCATGGCAAACATCCGCTTTGCCAAAGAAGTAAGAAAACAATTATCCGAGGCAATAGACGATGGTGCGAAGCTGCACATTGAAACTTTTGTGGAAGATGATGGCAAAGCGTATCTGACACCCCAAATACTGACCAATGTTGATCACAGCATGCGCATCATGCGCGATGAAACATTCGGTCCTGTCGTTGGCATTATGAAAGTTGCCGACGATGAGGAAGCGATCGCGTTGATGAACGATTGCCAATTTGGTTTGACCGCGTCGCTTTGGACCAAAGACACGCATCGGGCTGACGCCATTGGCGCTCGCCTTGAAACCGGAACCGTGTTTATGAACCGGTGCGACTATCTTGATCCTGCGTTGTGCTGGACGGGATGCAAGGATACCGGGCGTGGTTCCGGCCTATCCATTCTGGGGTTTCACGCCCTGACCCGGCCAAAATCTTATCACTTGAAGAAAGCCTGATGCAATGAGCCTAACCGCTAACTGGAGCTATCCTACGCCCATCCGATTTGGCGCTGGCCGCATTTCGGAAATAGCTGATGCGTGCAGCGCTGTAGGTATCGAGAAGCCTCTGCTGGTCACCGACAGAGGACTTGCAGAAATGGATATCACCAAGCGGACGCTTGCATTGATGGAAGACGGGAGCTTGGGGAGCGCGATGTTCAGTAACGTTGACCCAAACCCTACCGACAAAAATGCCGAGGAAGGCGTGAAAGTCTACCGCGATGGTGGCTTTGACGGGGTTATCGCGTTTGGCGGCGGGTCAGCTCTCGATCTTGCTAAGATAATCGCCTTCATGGCCGGGCAAACACGGCCTTTGTGGGATTTCGAAGATGTGGGCGACTGGTGGAGACGAGCAGATGCTGATGCTATCTCTCCTGTGGTCGCTGTGCCTACCACTGCGGGGACCGGATCCGAAGTTGGGCGGGCCAGCATCATCACCAACTCGGCAACAGATGAGAAGAAAATCATTTTCCATCCAAAAATGTTGCCGGCCGTTGTAATCTGCGATCCGGAGCTGACGGTCGGAATGCCAAAGTTCATCACCGCCGGTACGGGCCTGGATGCGTTCGCCCATTGCGTGGAAGCTTATTCAAGCCCCCATTATCACCCGATGTCGCAAGGTATAGCGCTTGAAGGAATGCGCCTCGTGAAAGAGTATTTGCCACGCGCTTACGAAGACGGAAATGATCTTGAAGCACGCACCCATATGATGAGTGCTGCCGCTATGGGTTCGACTGCATTCCAGAAGGGGCTGGGTGCTATCCATGCCTTGTCGCATCCTATTGGCGCGATCTATCACACACACCATGGCACTACCAATGCGGTGTGCATGCCCGCGGTTTTACAATTCAACAAAGAAGTGGTTTCGGACCGGTTTGACGCGGCGGCGGCCTATCTGGGAATTGAGGATGGATTTGCAGGGTTCTGCACCTATGTTGATGATCTTAATGCATCAATGGCTATCCCTAAAACTCTCGGAGAGCTTGGGATCACCAACCCCGATATTGATCGTCTTGTAAAAGATGCGCTCGCTGACCCAAGCACCGGTGGTAATCCGGTGAAAATGACGGAAGAAAATACGCGGGTGCTAATTGAAGCGTGTTTGTAGATTTGGATCTCCACTTTGCAACAGGCTTTCAAGGTCTTATAGCAAAATGCAAAAACAATGCTGAATGCTTATGATTCCAACTAAACGCATTTTGCTATAGAGCGCATTTTGCATAGGCTCGGGTCAGAGCGACAAACCCTTCGATGGAGATCGTTTGAGCCCGCGCGGTGCTCTCTATCCCTGCGGCTTTGAGCAACGCGGGGGTGTCAACGCCGAGCGTTTTCAGGCTGGATCGCAGCATCTTGCGCCGCTGGCCAAAGGCGGCCGCCGTGACCGTCGAGAGAAGTTTGATGTCGCAGCCGGCGGGGGTGGATCGGGGGGTGAGTTGCACGAGGGACGATGTCACCTTGGGTGCCGGCGTGAAGGCGCGCGGCGAAATGTCAAACAGAATGCGCGCCCTTGTGCGCAATTGTGTCAAAACACTTAGCCGCCCGTATTGGGGTCCTCCCGCGGGGGCAACCAGGCGTTCGGCGACTTCGCGTTGAAACATCAAGGTCATTTGATCGTACCATGGCGGCCAGGGCTGTGTTTGCAGCCACATGAGCAGCAACGGCGTGGCGATATTGTAGGGCAGATTGGCGGCGATAATAATGCGTTCGTTCGCACCAATATGTGCCTTAAGGTCCGTTGCCAGTTCCGCATAATCAGCCCTCAGAGCATCCTCGTGGACAATGGACAGGGCAGCAGGTGATGCGTCCTTTATCTGTTGCAAAGCGGGCAGGCATCGCTGATCCCGCTCAATCACAACCAGGGCCGCCGCCCCCTGCTGGATAAGCGCCCGTGTCAGGCCGCCAGGACCGGGGCCGATCTCAATCACACCGGTTTTTTCCGCAAGCCCCCCACCCAGCGCCGCCCGAGCGATACGCCGGGTAAGGTTCAAATCAAGCAGAAAGTTCTGTCCCAGCGCCTTGCGGGCCCCAAGACCATAAGCGCGTATGATCGCACGAAGGGGAGGCAAATCCTCTATGGCGCTCATGAGGCCGACGGGGAATTGGTATTAGCCGCGGCGGGCGATATTTCAGCCCGCGCGCGCCCATGAGCCGCCAATTGCGCCGCCAGTTTCAAGGCGCTGATCAGACTCACTGGCGAGGCTTTACCCGTACCCGCGAGGTCTCGGGCGCTGCCGTGCGCTGGCGAAGTGCGGATAAATGGCAGCCCAAGGGTCACATTCACACACCCGTCGAGATCAAGGGTCTTGACGGGGATAAGCGCCTGGTCGTGGTACATGGCAAGAACCGCATCATAGGTATTGCGCATGCGCACCTGAAACAGACTATCGGCGGCATAAGGGCCGCTGGCATCAATTCCGTGTCTTACAAGATCGGCAATAGCCGGCGCAATAACCGTATGATCCTCCTTACCCATCAGACCGTTTTCGCCGGCGTGAGGGTTGAGGCCGGTCACCGCCAGCCGCGGCTGCCTGATGCCAAAGCGCTCGCGCAAATCCGACGCAACAATCACTCCCGTTTCAAAAATCATCTCGCGGCTCAGCACGTCTGGAACAAGCCGCAACGGAATATGAATGGTCACTGGCACCGTGCGCAGGCGATCCCCCGCAGCCAGCATCATGACGGGCGTTACAGGGCGCAACCACTGCTGTGCAGCCTGTGCGGCAAGAAATTCCGTGTGGCCAGGAAACCCAAACCCGTCATCGGCGAGGCTTTTTTTGGTGATGGGATTGGTGACCATCGCACTCGCCTGACCGGTGCGGCAGGACTTTACCGCCTCACCGATGGATTGAATTGTCGCCCGCGCGTAGGCTCGGTCGGCCTCAAAATTCTCGCCTATAGACACGACTGGCAGGGCCTCAGCGAAACATTGGGCGGCGTCTTGCGGTGTTGCCGAACAGGTTGGGCACGGGATTGCAAGCTTGTCGGCAGCTCTTTTTAAAATCGCAGCAGGCCCCAGAAAAAAAAAGGGGGGCACCGCATCCGCATCCCGCCGCGCCCATGCTTTTAGCGTGATCTCAGGAGCAATGCCCTGAGGATCACCCATGGTCAGGGCAAGCGCCGTGGTGTTCATAGGAGATCTCAGCGCCGCTCAATGACGGCCTTGGATTTCAGCTGTGCCAGATAATCATCAGCGTAATCCCGGATTTTCTCGCTCATGAACTGGGTGCGTTGCAGCAATCCAGGCAGGATCGGGCTCTTTAGGATGCGGGTCTTGCACACGCCGTAGATCGCAAAACCGGCGCTGGTGCGCTCAACGGGGGTAAAAGCGCCAACCGGCGTCGCCTTGACTTGGTCTGCGAGAGCCTCGCCAAGCTCATGAGAAGAACGGATAATAAGGCTACGCACCACAACATCGCGATAGGATTTGGCGACGGATTTGACATCCGCGCAGGAGGTCGCGCCTTTGCGAATGGCCTCCGCGACCTTGCGACGCTTGCTTATCTGGGCATTGTTGGCGCTTTTGGGAACAACAACGATCACCGGACGCAGGGTGAAATCGATCCCGTCTATTTCGCCGCGGCGTGACTTGGCAAGCATTTCCGTGGCAAAATCCGCTTGATACTTGTACGCCTTTTTGTCGAAGGAAGCGCGCACCGCTTTTCGCCAGGAGATTTCCGCCCGGATTTGCTCATGCATGGTTTGCGGTGTGGTGCCCAGGCGGCGCAGCAGACGCTCCAGATACTCGACTGTCATATTGTTGCGTTTGGCAACGTCGGCAAACTGGCGGCGAACTTCCCCCGGCCGTGCTACAACACGGTTTTGTTTTGCCGCCGAGACTTTGAGTTTTTCCTCAATTAACTGTTCCAGCACCACCTGTCGGCTCGGACTATTCCCCGTGGTCGCGCGCAGGAATTGACGACGTGCCTTGATTTGGAAATCGGTCACCACCTCACCGTTTACAATCGCCGCAATATCGGCCGCCACCGCCCCGTGCGGTGCCAAAAGGCCTGCGGCCATCAACACGAGCGTTGCCACTATCGTACTAAGCAGCCCCCCGGAAGGCAACAATCGGAGCCAATTGCGGCAGGCAGAGATGACATTGAAGTTTGTGAGATGAACAGGTCTAACTTTAGGCATTGCGTTTTCTATCGGTATGAGGTTGGATCGCATCCATTCAAGCTGGTATAACCAGCGATACTCTCTTTGGATCAGGCCGGACCATTTGGGCATAGCTGTACTGTGCTCAAAACGGGTATCCCATCAAGTAGCCCGTGAAGTAGCCCGTGCCAGTCATTAACAAAGAGGCCCAGGCTACGGTGTTCTGCCTGCGCGCTCTCGTTTGTTCAGCGATTAACACGATTATTGTAGCCCTTCTAAGGCAAAGTGTTGCCTGGGGCGGTTTTTCTGAAATATCACAGGGTATGAACATCGCCGCGTCTTGCGCTATTTGAGCGAATGGGAGGCGCGTCCCTGGCCGATTGTGCGCAGGGAGAACCGCGCCTTAATACTGTGATCGGTGGGCTGACCGTTGTAGATATGACGGCTTTGCGCGTATTCGAGCGATAGCATCAGGCATTCGTCTTGATAGCGCAATCCCATAACACTTTCAAGCAGGCGGTTGTGCTCGAGGCTGTAGTCGAGCGAGCCAAAGGCTTCCCATGTATCGGAAAGCTTGAGCACAGCGGCGGTACTGATCTGTTGGCGCCGGTCGTGGATGCCGAGCCCGGGCTGTTTTTCAAGAAACGCATAGCCGACATTGAACTTTAGCGTATCAAAGTTGAGATTGGCCAGCGCCTCGATGCGCTTAGGGCGAAACGTCTTGCGCGCAAAGCGCCCGCGAACGCCCAGTTGCAGTGACGGATCGGGCTGATAGTAGGCGCGCGCCACCACATCTGAGACGGAGGTCTCCAGCCCGGACTCTTTGCCGATATTGGTCAGGCTTGGGCCTGCAAAAGCATTGTCCCCGCCAAGATGAAAGGCCTGGCCGACCATGGCGTCAAAAAAGCCTCCCGAGCGGGTCAGCAGCTTGTAATGCAGCGCCACTTGTCCCCGCACGCCGCCTTCGCGACGATCAAAGCCAGAGAACTTGCTTTCCTGAAACAGATTGCTGTCGTCAAAAACCAAACTATGCGCATCATTATTAGGTGTCTTTGTGTTGGTGGTGACATCGCGGCTTGCGATGATCTGCGCCTCAGGGGTGAAAACCTGATTGCCCCAGGGGTGAGAGCTAATCCAGGGCCAACGGATATTCACCCCAACCGAGGGGTTAATAGCACTGACGAAAGTCTCGTTAGCATCATAAAAGCCGGGCCGATTGGGGACCGGCGTGTCAACGGACAGCCAACTGAGATCGGTCTGCACGGATGCAAAGGGGGTGAGCACCAGTCCCATGTGCGTAATGATCTGCTTGCGCCAGTGCAAATCCATGGAGGCACGGGTTGTCGTGCCCTTCAGGCCCTTGTGGAAGGAGACCCCGTCGGGACTGGCCTTGGGGTCGCGGCAGCGGCGGGTAAAATTGGTTTTGTCACGAAACAGAAACACTTCACAATCGTGCTCGCGGTGGGTCAGGCTGGTGACATTGATATTGAACCCGAGCTCGCCCGTGAGAACCGGTCGATCGAACACAACGTTATAGTCAACCACCGGGTGCACAATGGCCTGCTCCTCCTGGCGGTCCAGATCGTCATCGCGGGTGATGCGATAATAATTTGTGCGCGCTTCGAAGAAATTGCGCCCCTTAAGGCCGGTCAGATAGAGGGACGAGCGGGCATCAATGGCGTCCGCCTTGGTGATCTCGTAATCAGCAAAATAATGAACATCACTCGGGGCATACAGCTCCCAGCCCCACGACCAGGCATCATTGAGAGAAAAGTTGCCCTCCGAGAACACGCTTGCGCGCCAATTCGTGTCATGGCCCGGGCGTGCCAGAAACGCCTCCGGCTTTAACTGATAAAGCCCATTGACGTTAATAAAATAAGCGCCTGAATGGGTGCGATGGCGCCATTCAACCTCTCCTAAAAAGCCCTGCTTGCTAAAAACATGGGGGGTGAAAGTCAAATCATAATGAGGGGCAAGGGCCCAGAAATAGGGTGCCGCCAGACCCGCGCCGCGCTTGTCATCCAGGCTTGCCTCAGGGATGAGAAAGCCACTTTTGCGCTTAACACTCGGATCCGGATGTTGAAAATAAGGAAAATAGAACAGCGGTAATCCGAAAAGCTCGAAGGCACCATTACGATAATGGACCGTCTTTTGCTTTTGATCGTGGATGATCTCCTCGGCTTTGATCTGCCAGCTAGGGGGTTTGCCGGGATTTTTGACACAGGGCTCGCAAGCGGTATAGACCCCCTTGCGCAACACCGTATAGCGCCCCCCGGTACGAACAGCGGATGTGGCGGCAAATCGCGTTCGGTCGGGGGTCTCCAGAAGGACATACTGGACAAAGCCGTCTCGAAATTTGTCATCAAGGTTTATCTTGTCCGAGCTCATAACATAGCCGTCCGGATCGGTGAGCCTGGCATTGCCTTCAGCGATCAGACGCATGGCACGCCGATCATAGATGACACGATCTGCCTCCAGTGCATACCGATCATAATAGATCTGGACATTGCCGATCGCAGATACGCGATCGCGATTGCTGTCGTAAATCAGCTTATCGGCTTCAAGCAGCATGGGTTGATTACGGTCAATGGACCGCAATAACGGGTCGGTCTCTGAGGTGAGTTGAGGGCTGGTGGCGCGCGCAGCGGGCCCCTGAGCGCCAGCAGGAAAAACGATGCCAAGTGCCAGCATAGCACCCACCCCCATTCCCGCAAGGCACCACAACATCCACCGGCGCGCCCGCTGGAAGTAGATGCCGATGATCGCGCCGCTAGGCACCAACGGGTTCATCCATCCTCCTGATACAATAGTACCGTGGTTCCCAGAAACAGTGCCGAAAACGGCGGCACCCACGCAGCCAATACAGGGCTGACCAATCCTGCTTCGCCAAGATCAGAAGCCAATTGTGTGACAATGTAAAGTGCAAAACCCGCAAAACTCCCCAATGTCAAGAATCGCCTGATACCCCCTAACCGGAACAGTCTAAGCGAAACCGTGGCGGCAATAAAGATCATTGATACCAACAAAAGAGGCCTTGCCAACAGATTTTGATAGGCCATGCGCAGCTTATTGACAGAAACACCGAGCGCCTCGCCTTCGCTGATCGCCGCCGACATACCCCAAACCGACAGGGTCTTGGCATCGAGCAGGTGCTTGTTCAAATCCGGCAGAGACAAATGGGTAGCAAGGGTCAGGCGGGAAAAGCCTTGCGCCGCTGCGTTGATACCCGGTCTCAAAGTGGTTCCGGCGTGAAAAACAAGCTTGCCGTTCTCAAAAACAGCCTTACGGGCTTCAATCAGGCGGACAAACTGGCCGCGCGCGTCATAGGAATAGGCGGTTACCCGATAGAGAATGGGCTGCGTGCGGTGAATATAGCCCGCATTGAGGATCGTGGCTCCCGTATCGCTGTTGGAATATACCCAACGGCTGTTCTGCGCAGGTGCGGGCGTCTGATTACGCTTTGCATAAAGGGCGTCTTCAACCGCAAGTGATTTTTCAAAAAGCGCCGTCGACGACGGATTATAGATTGCAACAGTCATCACACCCGTCAGCACAGCCAGAGCCAGAACCGGAGCCAGGAACTGCCAGGCCGAAACTCCAACCGAACGCGCAACCACCAACTCGTGGCGCTTGCTCAGGGTCAGCAGACTGGCCATGGCACCAAACAGGACAGCAAACGGGATAATCTGCTCAGCAAATAGCGGCGCACGCAGCATGGCAACCGCTATCATCCCCTGGACATCTATATCCATCCCATCGCGAACCCGCCGGGCAATGCCAAGAAAATCCGCAATCGTGGCTAGAACCAGACACAAAACAAACGTCGCCACAATTGCCTTCAAAGCATGTTTGAATATGTACTGGCTCAGGGTATTGGTTATCATGCAGGGGCTCCCGGGCCGGCACCATCGCCCCGCCACCCAAAGGTTCTGTGCACGTAGCGACCCATACGCCGTTTTATGGGCGCAGCAAGGCGCAAAACTGCCGGCGGAACACGGGGGCGGAAGATCTGGGCTATGATCGCAAGAGCGATAACGCCGGTGATTAGAGGAATAGCGTACATCATGGCAGCCGCCGGGGGCCAGTTTGATGCCAGGCCGGTTGCCCAATAGCCGCCAAGGCGGATGAGCAGGGCACAAACGACGGCACTTGTGATGATAAAACCGCGCCCCTCACGCGCCGGCTGTGCCCGGCCCAGGGCGGCAAAGGCTATGAGTACGAAGGCAAATGCATAAAGAGGCAGACTGAGCCGGTCGTGCAGCTCCGCGCGATAGGCGTTAGGTGCGTATTTCCTCGTGGTCTTCTCGTATTCGCCGGTGATAAGTTCGGTGGTGGTGAATTCGCGCGGGCGAAAAAGGGGCAGGGCCTCACGCTGAGTAAGCTGAGACAAGTCGAAGGCGTATGTTTGGAACGAGACAATGGTTTGTCCGGGGGCATCGCCCATGTCCTGAGGGGCTTGCCATCCTCCAGGAAACGGATCACCCTCCTGTTGGCGCGTGCGGCGCTGGATAATGTGGCCGTTTTCCATGATCAGAAATGTGCCAATGTCGTGGCGCACCAGCAGGCCGCGCTCGGCCAAATAGGTGCTGGAGACCTCGCCCTGGCGATTGTCGGCGAGAAAAATCTGCTGAAATGCGCCATCTTTCGCGCGCCCCTTGATTCGCAATACCAAGTCACGCTCCATATGGCGAAACTGGCCAGGGCGTAGCCCCTTTGCCAGCACATCAGCGACAACCTGAGTTTTGTAGTGACGCATGGCCCGCAGGCTTTGCGGTGCAAGATAAAGAGCGAGCAGGCTGGAGACCATCGCTCCCACACCAGCGACATAGAGAAACGGCCGCAACGTCGCCCAGCGCGATATCCCCGCCGCTGCAAAGTTGATATACTCACTGTCTCCGTTCAGCTTGTTAAGAACAAACAAAGAGGCGATCAAAAGGGCGATCGGTATGACAATCAAAAGGATAAACGGCAGAACCAGCGCCGTAATCTTAAGATAGGTTGCCAGGGATTGGCCCTTGGCGGTCAGCAAGTCAAACAGGCGCAGCGCCTGTGTTAACCAAAATATGGCGCTCAACAGCAACGCCGTTATCAACGTCGCGGAAAAGACCTGCCTGAAAATATAGCGCTCAAACAATCGCATGATCGTTGTTCTTTGTCAGGTTGCGAATAGACCGACTTGCTAGGGCCAAGGGGCCGTGGCGCCAACGCTTGCGGGGCGTCCTCTGGCCTGAATGCTCGTAATGAACCTTTGGCTGTATAGCAAATCACCCGGAAACGGCAACATTGTGTTTGATTGCTGACAGACCAGTGGCAAAATGGGCCTTGACGGTTTATACCAGCGGTATTGGCTTTATATACACGCCGACTGGTGTACTGCCTTGATAACATACTTGCTTGACGCTAGGCTGTGGTGACAATTTAAGGAGTTTTGGGTTCTCAATTGACGACGAATCAGATTCATTACTGACTTTTGAGAGGTTAGTTATGTCTGTTGATGAACTTCGTGATGATCAGTGGGAACGCTTGGAGCCTTTTATCCCTGGAGGTCGCAAAGGCCGGCGTGGTCCTCGCAGCAACAACCGCCGTTTTCTTAACGGCCTTCTTTGGATGGCCCGTTCAGGGGCACGCTGGCGAGACCTGCCGGAGCGATTTGGCCCCTATCAAACAGTTAAACGCAGGTACTATCGTTGGGTAGAGAACGGTGTTATTGAGCGTATGTTTGAGGCCCTGTCGAAAGAGGCAGATTTTGAATGGTTGCAGATTGATACAACTATCATCCGGGCACACAAACATGCGGCAGGAGCCCCGCAAAAAAAGGGGGCGCTGCATCCCAAGGGTTGGGTCGCTGCAAGGGCGGGTTCTCCACCAAACTCCATGCGGTAGGCGATGGGTTGGGCCTTCCCGTGCGCTTTGGCGGAGGGCCAGGCCAGGAGAACGACATGAAGCAAGCGCTTGATTTGATTGCAGGCTTTGCATCAAAGTATGTTTTTGGTGACCGCGCCTATGATGCAGACAATTTGGTGGAGGCAATTGTGAAGACCGGTGGTGAAGCGGTTATACCCCCACGCCGGCATCGCACAGATCAGCGTGCATATGACAAAGAGCTGTACAAGGAACGCAACAGGATCGAACGTCTATTTGGACGGCTCAAGGAATTCAGACGGGTTGCGACGCGCTATGACAAACTGCTGGCGAATTTTCTTGGCTTCGTTAAACTTGCGGCAATCCAGCTGTGGCTCAAATAGTTAAATTGTCACCACAGCCTAGAGCGTATCAGGTTTTAATAGAATCAATTCTGTTTCTCGATTGGCGAGGCGATCCACGTTCAAGGCGATCGAAGAGCGATGTTTATCCATCTCTCGAGAGCGGCTTGGGCGTGGGCGTCCGCCAATCGGAAACCCGAAGGGACGGGCGCTTTTGCTATAGATTTAGAGGGCGATCAGCTTTATGGCGTTAGCTTTACCCTTGGCAAAATGGGTACAGCTAACGCCATGCTGATCTCATATGGACCTTAAGCCTCTTGCAAATAGCCCCACTATATCCTGCGAGACTTAAGGCCCATCTTGTCGCAAAATCGCCCAAGTACCTTTTGGCAGAATGGTTCTATTAAAACCTGATACGCTCTAAGCCATGAGTCATTGTTAAGGACCCTTGGTATTATAGAACTTGAGAGGTGGGCATTTTTGTTCACCGGCAACACCGAGCCGTATAATTCGAAACGTAAGGTCGTGTCAGAGCGCCATGCCGGTGTCATCGAAGCAATGGATATGGTCGCGATCAAAAACCAGCGGCACCGTGTCGCCAGCGGCCACGGGGAAGGCTGGCGGCAACCGCATTGTCAACGGTCCATCGGTGAAATCGGTCTCAACGTAAACCAGAGATTCCACGCCGAGTTTCTCCACGATTTCCACTGTTCCGGTGAAGTCGGCCTGTCCTTGTGTTGCAATCGCGATGTGCTCCGGTCGCACGCCAATATACACGTACTTGGGTGCTGTTGCGGGCGCCTTCTCAAGCCGGTGCGCCACCTCGCCGAATTGTGCCACAAGCCCTTGCGGACTCTGCTGCAGTTTGGCTTTGATCAAGTTCATTGATGGCGCACCGATGAAACCCGCAACGAAGGTATTTCCCGGCCTTTCATAGAGGTCGATTGGTGTGCCGATCTGCTCAATACGACCGTCATTGAAAACCACAATCCGATCGGCCAGCGTCATGGCCTCTGTCTGATCGTGGGTAACATAGATCATGGTTGTAGCAAGGTTCTGGTGAAGCCGGGCGATCTCCAGGCGCATTTGCACACGCAGTGCGGCATCAAGGTTGGACAGGGGCTCGTCAAACAAAAAGACCTTCGGATGGCGGATAATCGAGCGCCCAATGGCAACCCGCTGGCGCTGACCGCCGGAAAGCTGGCGCGGCTTGCGCGCAAGCAGCGTCTCAAGTTGCAGCGTATGCGCCACTTCATCAACGCGCGCTGCGATCTCATCCTTGGGTATCTTGGCAAGGCGCAACCCGAAGCCAATGTTTTCCGCCACCGTTAGATGCGGGAATAGTGCATATGACTGAAAAACCATGGCAATTTCGCGTTGCGATGGGGCGGTATGGGTGACATCGCGCTCACCAATGACGATCCGCCCGCCACTGACGCTCTCAAGCCCTGCGATCATGCGTAGCATCGTTGACTTGCCGCAGCCCGAAGGGCCGACAAATACAACGAACTCGCCCGGCTCAATGGCCAGATCAATGCCGTTGATCACCTGAATTTTGCCGAACGACTTGGTAATGTTTTGCAGAATTAAACGTGCCATACTTATCCCTTGACCGCACCCATCGTCATGCCTTTGATGAAATATTGTTGAAAGAAAAGAAAGACGACCAAAGTTGGTAGGCTGGCGATCAGCGACAGCGCGCCCTGGACGCCCCAGGCAACAGAGTATTGCCCTTTCAGGTTGACCATGCCGAGCATAATGGTCCGCTTGTCGTCGGATTGGGTGAAGATCAACGGCCACAGGAAATCATTCCAGATCCACGTGAATTGTAGCGTCGACAAAACCGCAAGAGCCGGCAGACTGAGCGGTAGGGCAACACGAGTCAGCACCTGCCATTCATTGGCACCCTCAAGGATTGCCGCCTCACGCAGCGCGTTGGGAACTGTGGCAAAGAAATTGCGCATAAGAAGCGTACAAATCGGAATGCCCATTGCAACATGGACAAAGATGACAGGCCATAGCGTGTCGATCAGCCCCAACATGTTGAACAATCGATAGAGGGGGATCAGGATCACCTGAGGGGGAAAGAACATGCCGGCAACGATCACCAGAAACAGGACTTCGCTTCCCTTAAACGGTAGTTTGGCAAATACATAGCCGGCCAGCGTCCCAAGCGCGATGGAGACCGCCGTCGCAGGAACGGTCACCAGCAACGTGTTCAGCAGATACTGATAGACCGCCGGATTGGAAAGCACCTCCGTGAAGTTGCCGAGATATAGTGCTGAGGGGATCGACCACAGATCGCCTAGGGCGATCTCCCGCGTCGTCTTGATTGACGACAGCAGGACCCCGATCGTCGGTGCTAGAAACATCACCGCCAAACAGCCAAGGACGATGAAAATAACCGCCGGCCAAGGATTGAAAGGGCGTGCGGCAGCAGGGATTGCCGTGGGGTCAGCCATAGACCTGGTCTACCTTTTTCAGCTCACGGAAGTAGATACCGATGATTGTCAACGCTACCAGAAAAAGGACAACGGAAATCGCACTGCCATAGCCCATCAGGTATTTCTTGAAGGACTCGTTATACATATGCATCGCCAGCGTGTCGGACGAATTGAACGGCCCTCCCCCGGTCATAATGTAAAGAATGTCGAAGCCTTTGAGCGAATTAATGACGTTGAGTGCGACCACCACGACGGTTGCCGGGGTAAGAAGCGGAATGACGACAAGACGGATGCGTTGCCAGGGGCTTGCCCCTTCGATTTCGCAAACCTCAGATAGATCTTCGGGAATAGACGTCAGGCCGGCGAGATAGATCACCATGGAAAGGCCGGTTTGCTGCCAAGCCCAGGCGACGATGACAGAGCCAAGCGCCGTCTCAGGCTTGGCCAACCAGGCATAGTTGAGGTCAATACCGTTGGCTGAGGAAATGACCGTATTCAACAGTCCCCAGTCGGGCTGGTAAATCCAGACCCAAATCTGGCCGACAACCACGGCGGACAGGCAGATCGGGAAATAAAAAATCGATTTGAAAACCGATCCGCCAGGTATGCGGCTGTCGATCAAAAGCGCCAGCGACAGACCCAAAAGTGTCGGCAGCACAATGGCCGCGATCATCCAGATCACCGTATTGACGGCAGCATTGAAGAACAACTTGTCGGTCCACAGCTTGACAAAATTGTCAAAACCGACAAAAGCGTAATCTGCGCTAAAACCGTTCCAGTTGGTAAAGGCATAATAAAAGGAACTGATCAGTGGCCAGATGACAAGCAGCGTGAAAACAGCCATTGGCGGTACAATAAAGGCAAGTCGCCACTTTATTGCATTGGCTTTCATGCGGGCCTCCTCCTGTCGCCGGCCACTGAACGGATTGCCGGCGCAAGAGCCGGCAATCCCTGTGCTTGTTCTTTATTCCGCGAACGCCTTTTTGACATCTGCTGCTGTCTGCTCCAGGATGGCGTCCATTTGGGAGGGATCGTCCATAAACCTGGCAAACATGGAAAGCCCAACCTCAGCGACAGGGGGCGGCGTGGACAGGTCATAGTTGAAGGCGAATGTGTCGGCTGCATCCACCACCTTAAGGGCGTGCTGCATGACCGGCGTGTAGGAGGACGCATCGACATTAACATTGGCCGATAATGCCCCCTGAATCCCCGCCCATTTCGCCTGCACGTCAGGTTTGGAGACCAAAAAGTTCAACAATGTCGCGGCATTTTCAGGATTTGCCGCATTGGCGGAGATGACCAGCCCATCCACAGGGCCAACAACGGCGTTGGCCACGCCATCGGTGACCACGGGGAACTCAAAAAAATCGTAATCCTCGCCCGGTTGTAGCCCGATGCCGTTCCAATAGCCGGTGATCCAGGTTCCCATCAGTGTCATTGCGGCATCGCCGCGGGCAACCTTGTCGGACGCATCGGTCCAGCTCTCGGCGTTAGCGTTGGGTACAAAATACCCCTTGTCGGCAAGCTCCTTCCAAAGTGCCATGGCCGCCTTGACTTCGGGATCGGAATAGGAGGCGCTGCCATCCATCAACTTGGCGCGATACGCGGGACCGGCGGTGCGCAACAGCAGATAGTCGAACCAGAACTGCGCCGGCCAGCGATCCTTGGAGCCCAATGCGATCGGCGCAATCCCCTTGGCTTTCAGCTTTTCGCACAGGGCAAGAAATTCGTCCCAGGTTTTGGGTGCGACGGTCATGCCGGCCTCAGCCAGAACCCTGGTGTTGTAAAACATGCCGGCGTAGTGATAGCCGAACGGCACCAGGTAACGCTTTCCGTTATAAAGCGTTGCACCATCGGCAACGGACTTTGCCACAATTTTGTCCAATCCGTTGCGGTTCCACATGTCGTCGATCGGGCGCAGGCTGTCAGAGTCTACAACAAACTGCGTGCGTGCGCCGGCCCAGTAGCTGAACACATCGGGTAAGTTCTTGCCCGCCGCGCGCACCAGGATGCCGGCCTTGAAATCCTCGTGACCTATGGGGCTGTCCTTAACGGTTATGCCGGTCTCTGACTGGAACTGGGCGAATATTTCATTAATGCCCTTTAACCCCAGTTCACCGGTAAAGTAGTGGCTCGTGGTTACCTCGCCGCTGCCCTGAGCAAACGCCGAAATTGTCCCGAATAGGGCCGATGAAACGACTGCTGCGGCCAGCAGAGTTCTTCTTTTCAACATTTTTCATCCTCCTGTACAAGGTCACATATGTTGTACTTTGTTGTTATGAATCCGAGTTATTGTGCCATTCACACGCAAATTCACGACATTGTCAATAAAAAGTATTGCATATGAATATTTTTTATGGCCTGATTGGGTATTAACTGGCACTATAGGATGAAAGTTTCTATATGTTGTACTTTTGTGCGGCATGTGCAAACTTTCCAAGGTCTTTTCGGGAGCAGACACGCATGCGGCTACTTCAATCTTTGACAAGAGGACTGAAAACCCTGGATTACATGCGCCAGCAGGCCGCACCCGTGCGCCTGACGGATGTGGCCACGGCCCTGGGCGTCGAGAAGTCAAACATGTCACATATTCTCAAGACCCTGGTGGCGGCGGGATATGCCCACCAGGATGAACGCCGCCGCTATTGCCTGGCCTGCAAAGTTGCCGGAACGCACGGGCCGGTGGGGCACTCTTTGGAGGAAATCGTTCAGTGCAAGGAAGAATGGCGTGGCGCTCTTGAGGCTCTTGTGGCTCGCACACACGAATGCGCCCATTTGGCGGTGTTGGTGAAATCGCGGGTTTGGTACGTCGACAAAATCGATTCCACACTGCCGCTAAAGGTCGACCATCCGATCGGCGCGCTGGCGCCCCTGCATTGCACGGCACTGGGTAAGGCATTTCTCGCCTTCGGACATGAGCGTCCCGAGATCGAACTCAAATCCTACACGGCAACCACCATTACAACCATGGCTCGGCTGGATACTGAGATTGAAGCCACCCGCAGGCGCGGCTATGCAATCGATGACGAGGAGTATGCGTCTGGTATTCGCTGCGTTGCCCGGCCCGTTCATGATGATCGTGACCGTATGATCGCCGCCATTGGCGTGTCCGGTCCCAGCGTGCGTATCGACGACCGGCGTCTGGCTGAACTTGGCCGGATCGTACTTGGCGTATCATCCCAGTCGACCTAGAGCGTGTCAGGTCTTAATAGAACCATTCTGACGGAGCGATTTTGCGACAAGATGGGCCTTATTACCAAGGGTCTTTGACAAGGGCTAATGCATTAGCGTCAACGAGGTGTGTTAGCAAGGCAGTCCACCAGTCGGCGTGTCCATAAAGCCCATACCGCTGGTATAGTCTTGCAGGATATAGGGGGGCTATTTGCAAGAGACTTAAGGTTCATATGAGATCAGCATGGGGTTAGCTGTACCCATTTTACCAGAGGTAAAGCTAACGCCATAAAGCTGATCGCCCTATAAATCTATAGCAAAAGCGCCCCTTCGGGTTTCCGATTGGCGCAACGCCCACGCCCAAGCCGCTCTTGAGAGATGGATAAACATCGCTCTTCGATCGCCTTGAACGTGGGAATCGCCTCGCCAATCGAGAAACAGAATTGATTCTATTAAGACCTGATACGCTCTAGACGGAGACCCTATGGGCAACAAGCCTTTCGGCGTAGGTATCATCGGCACCGGCCGCATTTCCGATCTCCACGCCATTGAGTATTGCAATAACCCCAAGACACGGATCGTGGCCCTGTGCGATCGCGACATTGATGCGGCTCGCCGGCGCGCAATTGCGTGGAAGTGTGGTCCCGTCTTTATCACCAACGATATCGCGGCCCTGCTGAGCCGCGCTGACGTTGACCTGGTCGAAATCCTGTTACCCCATCATCTGCACGTTTGCGCCGGCCTGAAGGCGATCGAAGCGGGAAAGGCTGTTTGCCTGCAAAAACCCATGTGCACGTCGCTTGAAGAGGCCGACAGACTGGTTGCCGCGGCTGCAACCGCCGAACGGCCGTTCAAGGTCTTTGAGAATTTCATCTTCTATCCGCCCGTACTTAAGGCCCGCGCTTTGATTGATGCCGATGCCATTGGCACCCCCCTGTCGATCCGCATCAAGAGCAATCCGGGAAAAAGTGCGGACGCATGGCGCGTGCCAGAAGCCGCCAATGCCTGGCGTCAGGAAAGAGCCAAGTCCGGTGGGGGGCCGCTTGTCTTTGATGACGGTCACCACAAATTCGCGCTGGCCTGGTATTTCATGGGCGACCCTGAAGCCGTCCACGCCTTTATCGGCGAAACACGGGCAGCCGACGGCTCGCTTCTTGATGCACCCTCCATGGTTTCCTTTCGCTTTTCAGGCGGCCGCGTCGGCAATCTGGAGGTCGTCTATTCTCCGGAACTTGAGATCGCCACCCGCCACTACGCACAGGACGACCGCGTGGAAATCACCGGTAGCAAGGGCGTGATCTGGATCAATTGCGGCCATGGTCGCCTCGGTGATCCGCCCCCCGTGGCACTCTACAGAGACGGCCAGGTGACGATTTACCATGACATGGTCACCGCTTGGGAGGAAAGCTTTGTCCTTTCCACACGCCATTTCATTGATGTTCTCTCGCGTGGAGAGGGACAGCCGATACTGACCGCACCGCAGGCGCATAGGATACTGCGCTTTGCACTGGCGGCTGAACAGTCCGCTGCATCGGGCAAAACGATAACATTTTCTGTAACTGACCGGGTTTGACCTATGGCCGCTGCTGCTGCCTTTCCATCCTCTCCAGACGCCATGGCTCCGCGCGCAGCCTGGTTCGCACGTGCTGGTGGTCTCAATGATGCCATTGCTGCAAGCCTGTTGCCGGACTGTTTCGAACTTTCTTTTTCCGAAGCCCTGGTTCTGGGCCTCGCGCGGCAAGGCGTGACCAAGTATTTGGTGATTTTCGGCCACGGCTCCACAGCCTTCGGCGAGGTCTTGCGCATCTACGAGGAAGCGGGTCTGGTTTCCTGCTGGCAGTTTCGCAACGAGGTGGAAATGGCTCATGCCGCAACAGCGCTACGCTGGATCTACGGAGAAACCTGTGCCGTCGTAACCTCCATCGGCCCTGGTGCGCTGCAAGCCATGGCCGGCTCGCTTGCAGCGGCCGCAAACGGCATCGGCGTCTATCACATCTATGGTGACGAAACGACCTACGGGGAAGGCTATAACATGCAGCAGATCCCCAAACCCGCGCAAGGCCTGTTCGGACAGATTACCGCGGCCATGGGCCAGTCGTATACCCTTTACGAGCCGAACGCTTTACGCGATGCCTTGCGCCGCGGTGCGCAATGTGTCTTCCACCCCTGGAAAGCGGTTCCGTTTTTTCTGAACCTACCCATGAATGTCCAGGCGGCCACCGCAACGTTGCGGCTCGCCTCCTTGCCCGAGCGCCCTCACTGGGTGCCGCAAGCGCCCGTCGACGATCAAGGGCTTTGCAGGGCGGCGCAGCTGATCGCATCCGCACAACGCATAGCTATCAAGGCCGGTGGCGGTAGTCGGTTTTTTCCGCAGGCTGTACGTCTGCTGGCCGAGACCACAGGTGCGGTAGTGGTCCTAAGTCCAGGTTCCACCGGCGTCTTGCCCGACAGCCACCCACACAATATGCATGTCGGCGGATCAAAGGGATCCATTAGCGGCAACCATGCCATGGATAACGCTGATCTGTTGATCGTTATCGGCAGCCGCGCCGTGTGCCAGAGTGACTGTTCCGGCACCGGTTGGCCGAAGGTTAGACAGGTCATCAATATCAACGCAGATCCCATCGACGTGCAGCACTATAACCACACACTGGCCCTTACCGGTGACGCGGGCGCGGTGATCACCAGGCTGTGCGACGTGTTATCCCGCACCGACGCCGTAAACGTCAACAAGGCACCATGGCTTGCTGCCTGCCTTGCCAAGAAACAGGAATGGAAGGCTTTCAAAGCGCAGCAGTATGCCGCCTGCGTGCAGGCCGATCCTGTGTGGGGCAAGCCTGTTATGACACAGCCGCAAGCCATCAAAACCGCTGCCGACTTCTGCAAGTCTGTGGGCGCTATGAAGATTTTCGATGCAGGCGATGTACAGGCCAACGGTTTCCAGATCGTTGAGGACGATGCGCCCCTGGAGAGCATCACGGAGGCGGGGGCCTCCTATATGGGCTTTGCCGTGTCGGCTCTTCTTGCCGGGGCCGTAGCGCAAAAGGGCCGCTACGCCATGGCTTTTACCGGTGACGGCTCCTTCATGATGAACCCGCAGGTTCTCATTGACGGCGTCGAACACGGCGTCCACGCCACAATTCTGCTTCTTGACAACCGCCGTATGGCCGCTATCAGTCATTTGCAGACAGCGCAATACAACCAGGAATTTCGTACCTCTGATACGGTGGCGGTGGACTATGTGGCCATGGCCGCCGCCGTCAAAGGGGTGCTGGCTCTGTACGGGGGCACCGACTCGCGCACGCTGCGCACAGCGCTTGCCAGGGCGCGCGCCCACAAGGGGCTAAGCCTTGTCCATGTTCCTGTCTATTACGGCGACAATGCCGCCGTGGGGCTGGGCGCTTACGGTCGCTGGAACGTTGGCAGCTGGTGCAGGGATGTGCAGGCGCTCTACGCACGTTCGCCTATTTGAAATTCAATCCCTTCAATCCTTTCAAAAGAAAAATGTGCAGAGGAATGTCATGTATGAAAATTTTGGGCTGCTGATTGCGCGACAATGGAAAGCGGCTGCCGACGGGGTGACCATCGGGCCGATGGTCCGCCGCCGGGCACGCGAACAAGCCTTGCGGTTGATGGAGGACGCCACGGCAAAAGGCGGGCGCACGCGCGCCAACGCGACGCCGTTCGGTGGTATTAAGGAAAGTGGCTCTGGCCGTGAGGGCAGCAACCTTGGCATTTTTGATTACCTCGTGCCACAGTATATACGGCACAGACCTGCGCACGGAGGCACCCATGGATGACAAATGAAGACAAATCTGGCAACCCCAAGGGCTTCGACCAAGGTCTGACCCACTACGGCGATCGTGATTTTGCCCGTTACTTGCGTCGCTCTTTCGCCAAGTCCATGGGCTACACGGACAAGGCTCTGGACAAACCCGTCGTGGGCATTTGCTACACGCAAAGCGGCTTCAACAATTGCCACCGCCATTTTCCCGAACTGCTAGAGGCTGTAAAGCGGGGTGTGCTCGCCGAGGGCGCCCTACCGGTCGCCTTTCCGGTCATTTCATTGGGCGAGGTGTTTTTGAGCCCGACATCTATGGTCTACCGCAATCTCATGGCCATGACGGTGGAAGAGATGATTCGAGCCCAACCCATGGACGCCGTCGTGCTGATGGGGGGGTGCGATAAGACCGTACCTGCATTATTGATGGGGGCAGCGTCTGCCGGTAAGCCTGCCATCCTGCTTGTTGGCGGGCCTATGTCTACCGGTCGTCACCGTGGTGAACGGCTCGGTGCCTGCACGGACTGCCGACGCTTTTGGGCCGAGTACAGGGCAGGCCGCATCAGCACCGAAGAGATCGCGCTGGTGGAAAGCCGCCTGGCTGTGACGGCCGGCACCTGCGCGGTGATGGGTACGGCCAGCACCATGGCGCTGATCGGCGAAACGCTTGGCATGATGCTGCCGGGGACAGCGAGTATTCCGGCGATCCATGCCGATCGGTTGCGGGCGGCGGAAGCAACGGGCGCTCAAGCCGTACGCATGGCCGAGACGGGAAAGCCCGTGCCCGCCAATATCATGACCAGGCAATCCGTTGAAAACGCGCTGCGCGTCCTGCTTGCGGTGTCTGGCTCGACTAATGCCGTTATTCACCTCACCGCGATTGCCGGGCGGCTTGGTATCAGGCTTGACCTTGATCGCCTTAACCGCTTAAGCCACGAGACACCGGTGTTAGTGAATTTGAAGCCGGTTGGCGCGGGTTACATGGAGGACTTTCATGCCGCCGGAGGGCTGGATGGTGTGCTGCATGAACTTGCTGACAGGCTTTTTGTGGGGTGCCGCGATGTGACCGGGGGCACGCTTGCAGACCGGCTGGCAGCGGGTCTGTCCGACCCCATCGATGAAACCGTAATCCGTCGCGCCGGCGATCCGATAAATGCGGTTGGCGGCCTGATCGCCTTGAAAGGATCTTTGGCGCCAGAGGGCGCTATTCTTAAGCGCGCCGCGGCAACAGAAAAACTGCTTGAGCATGAGGGTCGTGCTGTGGTCTTCTCCTCGCTGGAAGATCTTGCCACGCGCATCGATGATCCCGACCTTGATGTCAAACCGGACGACATCCTGGTATTACAGAACGCCGGACCCCATAGCGCGTCGGGTATGCCGGAGGCCGGTTATTTGCCGATCCCAAAGAAACTGGCACAATCGGGCGTAAAGGACATGGTGCGCATCTCCGACGCACGCATGAGTGGGACCGCGTATGGCACCATAGTATTGCATGTCACGCCGGACGCCGCCGTCGGTGGGCCGCTGTCGCTGGTGCGCACGGGGGATCGCATCCGCCTGTCGGCCTCCGCCAGAAGCCTCGACCTGCAAGTTGACGCCGCTGAGCTTGCAACGCGCGAGCCGACCATCGATACCGCGCCGCAAGCGACGCGCGGCTATGCCAAACTTTATCGCGACCACGTCATGCCCGCGACGCAGGGCTGCGATTTCGATTTTTTGCTGCCGGGCAAGCGCGAACAATAGAGAGCCACAAGCCCATAGCCAAGGGCGGCGTAAATCAGGAACCCGTTGCACAAGAATTTTCGCATTTTGTTGTCAGCCACATTTATGATAATAACCGCCGCAACGGGCAAACGATTGCACACCGGATTGAACTGAGATTGAGCCAATGACATTAAAGTTGACCCTTACCGATACGCTTCCCACCGCAGGCACCTGCGTTATTCTTGCCACCTCCAAGCTGCAGTTTGGTTCCAAGGCGCGCGCGCTGATAAAGCCGGCAGAAAATTTTATCAAAAAAGCCCTTGCGACCGCAAATTTTGATGGCAAGCGCCACAGTATCGCGGACCTGATCGCCCCCCGGGGGCTGGCTTTCGAGCGGCTGATCGTGATGGGGGTCGGTGATGCGGCACCCAAGGACGCGCATCAATGGCGCCTGTTAGGCGGCGAGATCGCCGGTATGCTGCAAGCCAAGTCCATCACTTCAGCGACCGTAGTGGTGGAACGGCACACCCGTACAGCCGTGGACGCGAACGATATCGGCGCTGCTGGCCATGGCATGATCCTGCGGACCTACCGTTTTGACAAATACCAAACCCAGGAAGACAAGGGTAACAAGAAAGCACCAAAATCCGTGACTGTGCGCATTTGCTGCGCGCAACCGGCACCCGCGCGCAAGGCCCTGAAAACCGCACGCGCCGTTGCCGCGGGAACCCAACTGGCGCGGGATCTGGTTAATGAGCCGGCCAATACCCTTGGGCCCATTGAGTTCGCCAGAAGGATTACAGCCTTGCGCAAAAAAGGCCTTGGCGTTGAGGTTCTCACCGACAAACGACTGGAGCAATTGGGGATGCGCGCCTTGCTTGCCGTTGCCCAGGGCAGCGCCCGCCCCGCTCGCGTGGCACTCATGCGCTGGCAAGGGGCCAAGGACGCAAAATCAGTTCCCATCGCATTCGTCGGCAAGGGCGTAGTGTTCGATACGGGGGGAATTTCCATCAAGCCCGCCGGGGGTATGGAGGACATGAAGGGGGATATGGGCGGCGCGGCGGCGGTGACCGGTGTCATGGCGGCGCTGGCAGAGCGCCAGGCCAAAGTGAACGCCGTTGGCATCGTGGGGCTTGTCGAGAACATGCCCTCCAGCAAGGCTCAGCGCCCCGGCGATATTGTCACATCCATGTCCGGCCAGACTATTGAGGTCATCAATACCGATGCGGAGGGGCGCCTGGTGCTGGCGGACCTTCTCACCTATGTACAGAACCGTTTTTCGCCGGACGTGGTTGTGGATCTGGCGACTTTGACAGGGGCGTGCATCGTTGCCCTTGGTAATCATCATGCGGGATTGTTTTGCAATGACGACAGTCTGGCAGCAAAGCTCCATGCCGCAGGACAGGCCAGCGGCGAGAAAGTCTGGCGGCTGCCCCTTGGCGAGCCTTACGACAAGATGATCAAGTCCAAGATTGCGGACATGAAAAATGTCGGCGGTCGCTGGGCTGGTGCCATCACGGCGGCCCAGTTTTTACAGCGTTTCATCGACAAAAAGACCAAGTGGGCGCATCTTGATGTGGCCGGAACGGCGGCCGATGCACCGCGCACAGCCATTAATCACTCCTGGGCAAGCGGCTTTGGCGTGCAGCTGCTCGATCAGTGGGTGCGTGACGTCTACGAGTCGTAAGCCCTGGATCATCGTGTGATCGGGAGTAATACCAGGGGGCTTTGACACTGGCTCATGGATTAGCGTCAAAGAGGTGTGTTATCAAGGCCCCACCCCAGACGGCGTGTCTATAAAGCCAATACCGCTGGTATAAGCGGTTACCGCCGTCCCGGTTTTGCCATAGTACCTTCTGGTGGGCCGATAAGGAGTCATGACTGTCATGACCGATATTCTGTTCTATCATCTGGAGCGCCAGCCCCTTATTCAGGTGCTGCCGGCGTTGCTGGAAAAGTGCCTGGAACGCGGTTGGCGGGTGGTTGTACAGGTTGAAAGCGAGGAGCGCTGTGAGGCTCTGAACGCGCAACTGTGGACCTATCGTGACGATTCATTTCTGCCGCACGGCACCAGGGCCGATGGAGAGCCGCAGACACAACCGATCTTTATCACCGTTGATGAAGACAATCCTAACGACGCCCAAGTGAGGTTTCTTGTCGGTGGGGCCAATCTGACCACCCCTGATATCTATGAGCGGGTTGTCACATTGATCGACGGTCATGATCCGGAAGCCATCGAGAAAGCCCGGGGCGATTGGCGCCGCCTCACCAAGAGTACACATAATGTGACCTATTGGCAGCAATCTGGTACGGGGAAATGGGAGAATAGGAGCCTGAAGCCAAATCCCTAATGCTGAAAACCGTAAGGCCGGTACGTTGCCATCGTTCGCGTATTCTGGCGGCTGTTCCGACCTCTCTCGCGCAAGGCTTGATGTTCGCGGCACTTTCGCGCAAAAAGCGTTCAGGCCTTGACAATCCGGCTCTAGCAGTGTGTCGGATTTGGGCTGTGGTTATTTATTAAATTTGCATACAGGCTTTTTTGCATTTGTGCTACATCATCCGCGCATGATGTTGGCCCTGTTGGTTTATTGTTACGCCAGTGGTATTTTTTCCTCGCGCAAGATAGAGCAGGCCACGTATCGCAATGTTTCTGTCCGCTTTATCGCCGCCAACAGCCATCCGGATCATGACACGATCGCCAAGTTCCGGCGTGACAACGGTCCTGCCTTTGAGACGGCGTTTGCGCATATCTTGTTGCTAGCCAAACAGATGGGTCTTTTAAAGGTAGGCACGGTCGCCCTCGACGGCACGCAGATTGATGCGAATGCTTCGAAGATCAAATCGTTACGTTATGATCGTATCCAGGTGTTACGGGCCAAGCTTGCAGAGGACATTGCGGCGTTGATGGATAGAGCCGAGGCGGCAGATGAACAGGATACGGATGATGGTTTGTCGCTCCCCGACGAGATAGCGCGGCGGCAAACGTTAAAGGCGAAGTTAGACGCGGCCGCCGAACAACTTGAGGCGGCGGCGTGTTTGGATGGGCAAGATCAAGATCAGGGTCAGGATACGGATGATGGGGGCGATGCACCACGGCCTTCTCCTAAGAAGCAGATCAATCTGAGCGATCCGGACAGTTCTATCATGCGCCGGTCGTCGCGCCACGAATACCGTCAGGCTTATAATGCGCAAGCTTTTGTGGATGCGGATGGCAGCCAGTTGGTTTTGGGTACGCAAGTTCTTGCCACGACGAATGATCGTCAGGATTTGGTTACCTTTGTTGATGACTTGTGCGCGCGTGTTGGCAAGCCCAAGACGCTTATAGCGGATACGGGTTATGCTGGCGAGGCTGTTATTGAGGCGCTTGATGTGCGTAAAATTGAACCTTTGATAGCGTTACCGGGTCAACAGGTAGCACGCCCTTATGATTTCCGACCGCCGAAGGTGCGCAGCAAGCCACCGCCGTGTGTTAGAGAGCCGTGGCGCTTAAAGATGCTGGAGACATTTCGAACCCAGGAGGCAAAAGACAAATACAAAAGACGAAAGAGCAGTGTTGAGTCTGTTTTTGGCATCATCAAATCGGTTCTTGGTTTCAGGCATTTTCATCTTCGCGGTCTTGAGAAGGTTTCACGGGAATGGTGTCTTGTAGCGCTGGCGTACAACTGCAAACGTGTGAGCAACATGCTGAGCGGCTAAGGCAGGTTCAGCAAAGCGCTCGCCAACACACATCCATGACCGATACACTGACAAACAACTCCTTAAACCCGACACACTGCTAGAGCGCGCCTATAAAGCCAATACCGCTGGCATTGGTCTTTCTCTTAGCCATAACCGGCGTTAAATAGAGGTCTCCGGCTTGCAAACGACAATCCAGACGTTTCTTTTCTTGAATCATGGGTTTGTCGTAGTGTAGCATCGCGTCTTATTGATTTGCAGTATCGGAGTGTGGCGCAGTCTGGTAGCGCACCTCGTTCGGGACGAGGGGGTCGCAGGTTCAAATCCTGCCACTCCGACCAGGTATGCTATGGCAAAATGCGAGAAAAATACGGGAATTTCCATAATACCAGTTAAACGCATTTTGCTATAGTGCAAAAGCGCCCCTTCGGGTTTCCGATTGGCGCAACGCCCACACCCAAGCCGCTCTTGAGAGATGGATAAACATCGCCCTTCGATCGCCTTGAACTTGGGAATCGCCTCGCCAATCGAGAAACAGAATTGATTCTATTAAGACCTGACACGCTCTAAGCCCAGGACGGTTATGAATGAAGCTCCGGCCACTCTTTGCGCCTGAAGATATAATTAATACCGGCGGTATTGGCTTTCGTACACGCTGACTTGCAGGCCTCTCTATTACCGGGCATCTACCTACCCCTCCCTTTTATGGCTTTTAGGGCTTGGGCCACCCCCAGAGCGCCCTTTTATGGGGAGGTAAGAGGCGCAGCAGGTTCAATAGGCGGTTATGCGTAACTTATCCCCCTCGCGGGTGATCAGCAGCGGCTTGTTTGTGGTCGCCAGGTCGCGCCAGTGGCTGATGCTGCCGTCAGGCCAAACGACGCGGATTGCGGCGCTTTGGGCCGCTCCCAGGCCGAAGTGCTCAGGCCCCAAAGTCCCGCCTGCGTGTCCCCCACCGACGGTCAACTCACGAATGTGCAATTTGTTTTTGACCCGAAGCTCAATCCAGGCTCCGATGGCATCCACGTTAGGGGCTTGCTGCCTTAACTTGATGGCCGTCCAGTTTCCGGCATGTCTTGAAACATTGTGATAGATTTGCAAAGGCGCCCGACGGTTGACCACAGCGATATCCAACAGGCCATCAAGATTAAAATCCATCATCGCCGCCCCACGCCCGCGATGCATGCTGGCCAGGCCCGCGACATCGCCTTTTTCCGCAAATGTCCCGTCGGGTAAACCGATCAACAGATTGTTGGGATCATTCATGGCACTTTCCGGCATTTGATCCACATTGCCCTTAGCAACAAAGATGTCGTCGTGGCCGTCGTTCTGTACGTCGCCAAATACCGCATGCCACCCGGTCGAAGGGCGGCCATCATCACCGGTGTAGGGACGGTGCGCGGTGGCGCCATAGGCAAAGGGGACATCGCGAAATACCGGTCTTTCGCGGCTTTCAAGGACCTGCAGTTTCTGATCCGCCATGGAGGTCAGATAAACATCCAAAAGACCGTCGCCGTTAATGTCACGGCTGGCGATCCCCATTCCCCAGATGCGGTAATCCTGCCAGCCGTCCTTTTGCGTGTACAGGCGTGGTACCGATTCCATGGCCCATAACTGCTCGCCACCCTTCGTGCCATAATAGTGGCGGTCATTGCTGATTCGTAGATCTGCCCGCCCGTTGCGACCCCAATCAGAAAACAGCATTGAGAGGGCGCAGTAGCTTGGTGTCAGAGTGAGCGCCAAGGCATAGCGCCCATCCTGTGGCCGCAATAGTTCGTTCGACTCGCAGGTCCCGAAGGGGCCTTGTGGATGAGTCCGATCCACATAATTTCCAAACGCCAAGGTAGGAAGGCGTGATCCGGCTTCCCAGGTTGCAGAGAACGCAACCGTCCATTTCTCGCTGGAGGAGAAACCAACATCCGCCATAGGAGAAAATCTGCATTTTCCATCACCGCGAAACAGAATATTGGTTCCAGCTCGCAAGACCACGAGATCGACATTCCCGTCACTGTCAATATCAAGAGGATAAGCACCCGTCACACCACGCAGCGCTAGGTCGCTGGTGGTGCTTTTGCGAAACTGTACGGTAAGACCGCGCACCGAAGCATTGTGTAGCAGAACAGCGGGTTCGCTACCTCCAGCCACGAAAAGCTCAGGTAGCGCATCCCCATTGCAATCAAAACCGGCAACCCCACCGCCGACAAAGTGCTCCCAGCCGCCTTGGTAAGTATGCGCAGGAGACGCAATCGGACGGAACGAAGCCTCCGCTCCGCTGCCTGCCGAGGGCACGAAAAACACAAGCAAAAACAGTAACCTACGCAACATTGCCGCTAAGCTCCCTAAGAGACATGGCCGCAACGTTTTGCAACGCATAAGCAGAGGCTCCGCGCGCCCACATGAAGTCGCCCCATTTGTGGATAATAATCTCAGGTGGCGACAAATCCACCTGCACAATGAAGTCACGAATGCTTTCGATAACCTCGTCCGCATAAAGATGGTCTACAGCCATACGCTCCCCCGACAGGACAATCAGTTGCGGATCAAACAGGTTCACAAGATTGGCCAGGCCCATGGCAAACATCCGGCCCGCGCGTTCCACAATTGTCCTGGGCAATGTTTCACCATTTCGCGCCGCCTCCAGGAGTTTTAAAACCCTTTGATCCGCAGATGTCTCGCTGTTTGCAAAATCAGCGACCGATGCCTCGCGTAAAAGCGCATAATCCGCAACATAGGCCTCAAGACATCCCCGTTGCCCGCAGCGGCACAGCGCGCCATCCAGATGCACCTTGGTATGGCCGAATTCCGCCCCGCATCCCCGGGTGCCGCGGTAGATTTCGTGCCCTAAAACGATACCAATGCCAACCCCGCTCTCGACGGTCACGACCAAAAAATCGCTGATGCCGATGCCATGACCAAAATATTGTTCGGCCATGGCGGCCAGGTTGGAGTCATTATCGACAAAAACCGGTTTTCCCAGAGCCCTGCCAAGCGTATCGGCAAAGGTCACATTTCTCAGACTGAGCGAGGGAGACCAGTGGACAAACCCTTTGTGCGCATCAATAATACCCGACATGCCAACGCCCACCGCCGAGAGGTCGGACATTTTGCGCTCACAGGCCTGACAGGCATGGCGCACCGCCTGACGAACCTGTTCGGCAAGCTTGATGGGCGCTAACACGGCGTCGCGTAAATCGCCTTCGTGCTCAGCAAGCAGGTTTCCTTCAAAATCAACAATCACGGTGGAGATCGACTGGTGTGCAATTTTAACCCCCGCTACAATGTGGGCACTTCCGCGCATTTTCAGATCAATCCTTGGGCGACCACGGCGACCGCGGCTGTGGCGGCTGTTGCTTGCGATATCGCGGGTCTTTCGCGCCGTTTCCTCAATCAGGCCTTCCCGCAGCAACTCGGCGGTAATTGTTGTCACGGTCGCCTGGCTGAGGCCGGTTTTGCGGGCAATATCAATGCGCGCCACCCGGCTTGACCGACGAATGGCGTCGAGGATTGCCTGCCTGCCTCGTTGTCGCTGGTTTTGCATTGGAGCGCTCCTTGTCGAATCGTACTTTTGATCTTGCCCCTATGACCCGCTCCAAATAGGTCGATTTCCCTCCAAGGGCAGCAATTGCGACCCGCCAGGAACTATTTAATTTGACTTTAGAATTAAAACAGGTAAAAGTCAACGTGTTGAATGCAAGGATGACCCGCCGATAAGCGGCGGACCGCAATAACGGGAGGTATCTATGAAAATTCGTATAGCTGTGGCTGCGGCAATGCTGTCTCTGGCTGCAACGACGACGGCCATTGCGCAGTCGCTCAGTGTGGGGGTGAGCTGGTCCAACTTCCAGGAGGAACGCTGGAAAACCGACGAGGCGGCGATCAAATCAGCCCTCGCGGCAGCCGGCGCAACGTATGTGTCAACGGACGCGCAGTCCTCTTCGGCCAAGCAACTTTCTGACGTGGAAAGTCTTATCGCACAAGATGTCGACGCCCTGATTATTCTCGCGCAAGATGCGCAAGCCATCGGTCCCGCCGTGCAGGCCGCGGCAGATGAAGGCATCCCAGTGGTTGGCTACGATCGCCTTATTGACGATGCCCGTGCCTTTTATTTGACGTTTGACAATGTTGAAGTGGGACGGATGCAGGCACGAGCGGTTTTCGCGGCTCAACCTAAGGGCCGATATGTCATGATCAAAGGCTCGCCTACCGATCCGAACGCGGACTTCCTGCGTGGCGGGCAACAGGAAATTCTGCAAGGGGCCATTGATTCCGGCGATATTACCATTGTGGGAGAAGCCTACACCGACGGATGGCTCCCCGCCAATGCGCAGCGCAATATGGAGCAAATTCTCACCGCCCAAGACAACAAAGTGGATGCTGTCGTGGCGTCGAACGACGGAACAGCAGGAGGTGTTGTGGCGGCGCTCACGGCACAGGGCATGGAAGGCATCCCCGTGTCCGGGCAGGATGGCGATCATGCAGCACTCAACCGTGTCGCCAAGGGAACCCAGACCGTGTCTGTCTGGAAGGACGCACGCGACTTGGGCAAGGCCGCTGGTGAAATCGCAGTTGCCCTGGCCAAAGGCACCAAGATGACCGATATCCCCGGCGCCCAATCATGGACTTCGCCAGGAGGAACGACAATGACGGCGGTATTCCTTGCGCCCGTCCCCATCACCAAGGACAATCTGTCTTTGGTTGTAGACGCGGGATGGATCAGCCAGGATACTTTATGCCAGGGCGTGTCAAGTGGTCCGGCTCCCTGTAACTGATCAGTTGCACAGTTGCACAGTTGCACAGTTGCACAGTTGCAGTGAGAAAACACCTCTTTAGCCATCGGTGTGGCTCCCCAATCTCCTCTTCCCGTTCCCATATGTCATGCTCAGGCCTGATCGAACGCAGAGGAGGTTGGAGGGAGTGATACCCGGTGAGATTTTAGGGGCTCCTGGTCGCCTTGATGCAGCCCATACTCCGTACATTCGGGATTAGGCCCATGGCCGAAAGCAATGCTAACGCTGCGCCGGTGGCTTCCCGGCAAACCCGTACCAGGTTCCAGACTTTGGAACTGGACACGCGCTTGTTGGGAATGATCGCTGCTTTTGTTGTCCTTTGCGTTGCGTTTCATCTGATGACCGAGGGGCGTTTTCTTACGCCGCGCAATATCTTTAATTTGACAATTCAGACCGTATCTGTTGCCATCATGGCGTCGGGTATGGTGTTTATTATTGTCACGCGCCATATTGATCTTTCCGTCGGCGCGCTATTGGCGACCTGTTCGGCCATCATGGCGATGATCCAGACACAGGTTTTGCCGAATTTTCTTGGCCTTGGATTGGGTCATCCTGCCATTGTCTGGGTTACCATACTCATAGGGCTGGGGGCGGGGACGTTGATCGGCGCTTTTCACGGTTGGCTGGTTGGTTATCTGACAATTCCCGCTTTTATCGTCACCTTGGGCGGCCTGCTTGTGTGGCGAAACGTGGCCTGGTACATGACCAATGGCCAGACGATTGGCCCGCTTGACGGGACGTTCATGAAGTTCGGTGGCATCAACGGGACACTGGGGCCCACCTGGTCGTGGATATTGGGGGCGCTTGCGGTGGCTGCTGCGATTTATGCCCTGTGGTCTTCAAGGCGTAACAAAATCCGCCATGGGTTCTCGGTGAAGCCGGTTTGGGCTGAGATGGTCATGGGGGCCATTATTTCGTGCGCCATATTGGGCTTCATTGGGATTTTGAATGCGTATGAAATTCCGGCAAGACGGCTAGCGCGCATGTTTGAGGCACGTGGTGAGACCATGCCGGAGGGTTTTACAACGGCCTATGGCCTACCCATATCGGTATTGATCCTGATTGCCGTTGCCATAGCCATGACAATCATCGCAAGAAAGTCCCGATTTGGCCGCTATATTTTCGCAACCGGTGGCAATCCAGATGCGGCCGCATTGTCTGGTATCAACACGCGCATGCTCACCGTCAAGGTCTTTGCGCTGATGGGTTTTCTTTGCGCCTTGTCAGCGGTTGTGGCTTCGGCGCGTTTGACAAACCACTCCAACGACATTGGAACCCTTGATGAGTTAAGGGTGATTGCCGCAGCGGTGATCGGCGGCACCGCTTTGGCTGGTGGTGTCGGAACCATCTATGGTGCGATCCTCGGGGCCTTGATCATGCAGTCTTTGCAATCGGGAATGGCCATGGTGGGTGTGGATGCGCCTTTGCAAAATATTGTCGTCGGTCTTGTGCTTGTTGTTGCCGTGCTGACGGACATTATCTATCGCAAACGTATGGGGGATATGTGATGTCGACCCCGTTGGTGGAAATGCGCGACATGCAACTGTCCTTTGGCGGCATCAAGGCGGTTGACCATGTTAGCGTGGATCTTTATCCCGGAGAGGTGGTGGGGGTGCTTGGCCACAATGGCGCCGGTAAATCCTGTCTCATGAAGATGTTGTCCGGGGCCTATCACCGCGATGGTGGCGACATCTATGTGAACGGCGAGCAGGCCCATATCAATAACCCACGCGATGCGCGCAACTACAATATAGAGACAATTTATCAGACCCTGGCGTTGGCTGATAACCTTGATGCGGCCTCCAATCTTTTTCTTGGGCGCGAGCTTTTGACATCTGTTGGTCTTGTTGATGACGCGAGAATGGAAGCGGAAACCCGTAAGATCATGAACCGGCTGAACCCGAATTTCGAGCGGTTCTCGTCCAACGTTTCGGCATTGTCGGGGGGACAGCGCCAATCCGTTGCCATTGCCAGGGCCGTTTATTTTGATGCCAGAATTCTGATCATGGATGAGCCGACGGCGGCTCTGGGGGTGCAGGAAACCCAGATGGTTGCCGATCTGATTGATGAATTGAAAAGACAGGGGATTGGCATCTTTCTGATTGATCACGACATTCACCAGGTGAAAAAACTGTGTGACCGCGCCAGTGTCATGAAGAACGGCAGGCTTGTGGGGACCGTCAATGTGGATGAGGTTACCGAGGATGACTTGTTGGGAATGATCATCCTGGGAAAGCCGCCTGCATAAGCGAGCGAAAGCAAGCCGTGACACGCTCTAGAGCATTTCCGGTTTATTATGATCCGCATCCGGCGGCTTTGAAGAAGTTCGCGCATTCTTCTTGTGAGAATAGTTTTAGGATTTTGCCAACGCCTTTCCATAAATCCTCGACGCTTCTCAGCGCCAATCGCTTCATATGGGCCTTCAGTTTTGAAAAGGCCATCTCAATCGGGTTCAGATCTGGAGAATAAGGTGGCAAAAACAGCAGCCATGCGGACCGCCCGGGCTGATGCCGGGCTTGACCAGCAACGTGCCCATGGCCGTGGGCAAGCCATTTTGACCGATTTTCGGTTGCGCCATTCGAAATATAGGATCCACCATCGGCAACTGGGCGGAAAAACTCTGCAACGTGGTCAGGATTTCATCCTCAACGGCGAAGGCGTCGATCAAACCGTTCGACCGTGTGGCTGGAGACAGGGTATTGGGATGGACCCCCGTGGAGTTGAAGACAATGGCATGAAAATGAACGTCTTGTGATTCATAACGATGTTCCAGATGCGCACAGACGGCGCTTGCCAAGCCTCCCCCGAGTGAATGGCCGGACAACTCTAGACGTTTGTCCTTCAAGGGGGCAATCTTTAAACCAATAATCTCCACACTATATTTTATAGCACTGCTATACTGCCTGCTCTCCTTCCCCAGCGCCTGCCGGACGTTGTTAGCCCAATCGCCGTTTTTCTTGACCGCAATGTTTGCGGATAGGGAAACCCAAAACGGCGCATGAATGCCAAAGTTCGCTCCCTCGACCCCAATCAAGCCACCATCGTCGAACACGGGGATGATCTCGAAACCAGCGTCAAGCAAGTCCTGCCGGGTCCGTACCTGCTGATAGTTTGTGGTGTCCAGCATATAGACCATATCCACGATGTTCACTCCATAAACTGAACCCCCGACATGCACCGCCAGGTCCCGCATGTCGTCGAAGTCCGTTCCTCGAAAGACAAGGCACGGCGGACAGGGGGGCGGGTCCTTGCTCTCGGGGTCCCACGTCTTCAACTTAAACAAGCGGGCGACGAACCCCGATCCCTCCTGATTTACTTTCTCCTGCCATTTTTCCCAATGCTGCTGAACCTCGGCGATCTTTTCAGGAAATTTACTGGAAAATCCTCCCGTTGGCGCCGGATCCGAGTAGATATACTGAGCAAGATAGCAGGCGTGCCGCCAGCAGCTTTCCCACCTGGCGTTACCTTTTATTTGGGTTGTCGAACTCATCGGACCTTATCCGAATTGATCTCGTCCCAGGGAATAACCCCCGGAGCATCTGTTTTCCAATTTTTCTTGAATATTTCCAATACTATAGGTTCATCGTGGACTTTAGGATATCGTTTCAATATTCTCTTCGTTAAATTTTGAATATTGATACTTATCTCATCTTCTCTCTGTGAATATTGCCCAAGAATAAAAAGAAATTTACGAATATTATCTTCTTTCACATCATCAAAATAATTCTCGTCTATTAATCGGTGTAGTTGTTCGAATGCATTATATTTAAATGCCAAATTTATCATCATATTGTCATTTATTTCGGTACCGTTCTCGATCGTGTTGAGCCAGGGATCGGCGCCTGCCTCGAGCAGAATGCGCATACCAGTATAGTTCGATACTAATGCAACCCCGGCAATTAAGGTCTCTTGGCTATTGCCCTTGAAACGATAGTTGGGATCACCCCCGTGCTTGAGATAAATGCGGATCAATTGATTGATGCCGTCCTGGTCCAGCAAACTGCCGCCGGGGTAGGTTAGGTAGTAAATAAAATCCCGCTTGGAGACTGTTGAAGGTCGATCGATCATGGTAGGATCGGCCCCCGCAGCAAGCAATGCATCAATGGCCGCGATATTGCCAAAACGCAAAGCGTGAAAGAGCAGGGTGATCTCCTTGCCATAACGATTGTTGATACGATCCTTGACTGGCTCCAGGTCGCGCGCGCTGAGCGCGTCACCCCATTCGATCCGCTGAGCCAGGCGAAAAATCTCCTCGTCGTAATGGTCTGGATCGTGGTTTTTGAACAACTGTTCTGCCCGGTAGGCTCGCTTTTCCATGTAACCCTCACGTATATGGTGCCAGGCAAGACTATGGGAAAACGCCCACCAGCTCCCGCTCACAAGTAGAAGAGTGACCAATATCCATAGATATTTCTTCATTTATTTTATCCTAACAATATCAGAAATTATCTTGATAATATCCTTGGCATTCTCAGTTATTTTCTTGGCGTTTACAGTAATATTGCTTTCTTTTTCCATCGTAAACATTGTGCCTCCACACTTGATTGTAGTTCTATTGCCAACATCCAAAATATATTCATCCGAAACATCGATAAAATAACTATCTTTTACGTTCACTGATTTTTTTCTGAATGAGTTGCAAATGATTGTTACCGATACTTTCCACCTTGTCCTTCTTAACACTTAACTGTAGTGTTCCTTCTCCTAAAGGATTCGATGCTTTTTTGCCCAAACCATAAGGCACATTACCAATGCCTTGAATATTTTTGCCTGCATTCGATGGCGTGTAGCGTCCTTTTTGGGTCGGCCCGACAAATATCTCCATATCACCGCCAATAACCTCGGAATGATTGTTCGTAACCTCGATTGCTTTGTTATGCCCTACGCTTTCGACTTTGTTCACATTGACACGTTGAGAAAAATTATTCTCCACTTTTTCATTCATATCCTTCTGCGCATGAACGAATACTTCCTCCTCTCCCGCCTCGTCCTCGAAGGAAAGCTCGTTAAAATCGATGTAGTCCGCCTTGTGGCTGTCGGAGCGGATGACCATCTTGGTCTTGTGATCGGGGAGCTTATAGGGCGGTTTGTTCTGGGCGTGATAGGCGCGGCCCGTGATGATCGGCTGGTCCGGATCCCCTTCCAGAAAATCAAATATCACCTCATGGCCAATGCGCGGGATCGCCAAATGACCCCACATCGTACCACCCCAGTTCTGCGCGACCCTGATCCAGCAACTCGAATGCTCGTTCTTGCCGCTGTAGCGATCCCACGGAAACGTGACCTTCACACGCCCCCATTCGGCGGTGTAAATCTCCTCCCCCTTGGGGCCCACAACATGCGCCATCTGCGGCCCGACTGTGAACATCAGGCGCAATACGATTGTACCCATCTTCGCTGCCATTTCCCTGCCAGGAAAGCCGGAGCAGGTTTGTTACTTTTTTGACAATGCCGCCGCCGCCACATCCTCAAGTCGCTTCCATTCTTTATAAGCCAGTTCATAAGACTCAAAAGAAATCTTTAATTCATTTTCGTGACAAATATCTAAAAAATCCTGACTAACTACTATCTCGCCTGTGAATTCGGCCTCAATACCAACATGTTTATCTGTAAGATCAACATACTTATCAGTATAATATGTCTTAAATCTGTAAAGATAGTGATCTTCTACATTATCATTGAAAAAATGTACCTTGCATAGTATAAAATCAACATCATCCTTTACCAAGTCACAAAGAATATCTTTTGCATAAAGTGAAAAAAGACCAGGAATCCCCATTCCATGTATAAAATCAGTTATTCTTTCCGGATACTTTAGTGTTGATATCATCTCGTCAGTGTCCGATATTCCCACGTTAATATCGACATAATTTAGAAATCTGCCATCGGAGGAATGACCAATCAAATAATCTTCCGCACGCAGCACCGCCCCATCAGACCCTAACAGTGCCGCCGCGGTAAAATATTGTTTCCAAAAGGGTGTTGTAATACAATACATTTGAGTGCTCTTGTTAATCACATTTAATGCCTCCCAATTTAAGCAACTTCCTATAATACATTTGTATTTTTCTCACCTCCCTCAATAAACATCTCCTCGACATATTTACAGATCGCCTTTGAAGTCTATCTAATCTTCTCCTAACATTTTCTGTATATTTATCATGCGGTCCCCGGTGGATGCTCTTTTTGGTTTGATCCGCTTTAGCAACCGCCTCACATACAGGCAAATATATCATATTTACAGCTCCGTCCTGATTATACCAGTTTCCAAGTCGTTTCAGAACCAGGTGCATTTTATTACCCTTTCCGCGTCCATACAATTCATTCGGGATTATATGGTGTCGTTGATAGCCTTTTCTCGTGGGCATCCACGTCGGCATATTATCATACAAGCCAAGCGGATCATACCAGACAACTGGTACACTGACATAACCATTAGCCCTAACACCTCCCTCCAGACCAATCGGATCGGGTGAGATGTATTGCGCGGCCCTGGGATCATAGTATCGAAAGCGGTTGTAGCAAAGGCCGGTTTTCGCGCACGCGCATGAAGCCCACGTCTATACCGCATTAACACGTCCCAAAGGAGACTATCGGGGGGTTGGATATTGGATCATGACGCCCCTGATCCTGGACAAAGCCCATCATGCGGGGGCCTCGATTGTCTATATAAATCGCGGATTTGTGCCAACGGAAAAAAAAGATCCGGAAACCCGTTCGCAGGGCCAGACCGCAGGGCGCGTGTCAGTTGTCGGCCTTACACGATCTGCGCACATACCGGACCGGTTTACCCCGGCGCCGGATCATGACAAGAACATCTGGTATCACCGCAACCCTCATGAGCTCGCGATGCTGCATGGTTTTGATGTGGCTCAGGTTGCGCCCTTTTATATTGACGCGGGTGCCGGTGCTCCCGCGGCTTTGCCCCAGGGGGGCGAGACGCGGATTTACTTTCCCAATAATCACCTTGGCTATGCGATCACCTGGTTCGGTCTTGCGGGGAGTTTGATGCTGGTCTATGGGGCCTGGGCATGGAAACACCGCAAGCGCGGCAAGCTCAGGAAAGCGCCGCAGGATGTGACGTGACACGCTCTAGGGTGTTGGCCTATCAAGATTAACTTGAGATTTCAGATAGTTATAATACAACTCATCCTCTTCAAATATCTCTTCGCCAGCTCCCATGTAAGCGCGCAACAATTCTTCTGTAGCGGTTTTCTTGTCGCCCAGCTGATAGGCGCATTGCCCCAAACGCAGATGAATAAAAGGATTGCCTACCCCATCCGGACCTTTTTGAGCCTGCATGAATGCATCGATCGCTTCCCGATAATTCTTCTCGAAAAAATAAGCCTCCCCGATAGCACTCTGAAGCCAGGTCCAAGCCTCCCAGTCGTGCTTTGGTTCAGGCAAGAGATCAAGGCCTTGCTGGTACAGTTGCTGTGCTTCTTGATATCTTTCACGATCTGCAAGCGCATCGGCTTTTGTGCTTAATTGTTCGATCTGCTCGTGAATTCCGTCGGCAAGCTCAACCATTTTTTGTTTCCTCAAGATAAAACTCAAAATATTTCCTATACTTGTCACCCTTGGCTTTAAATGGCCGTTGTCCAAAAGCTTTGTACTGTCGATCAAACTCCTTCAAAGCTCTTTCTTTGTCTCCCATATCGTAGTAAATAGCGGCCGCATAAAATTCGATGACGTCATTACGCGACGGACCATAAGATTCTCTTGTAATGTCGAGCCAATATAAAGCCTTATCGTATTGCGCGATCTCGCGGTAATAGTTCATGAATCCACACGGAAAGATATTGGAATAAAATTCCCAGCCGAGCTTTGGTTCAGGCAACCGATCCCAAATTTTCTGGATTAGTTCTTCGGCGAGTTCTCTGTTTTGGTCGCGCTTGGCCTGACCCAGAGACTTGGCTAAGGCATCAATTTCAATCTTGATATCTGCTGGCAGTTCTTCTCGTTCAATTGCATCTGTCATTGTTGAATAGATCTCCCATGCCTCTATAGCAGGTGCGGCACTTCGTTTGTGAATCTAACGGGCGTTTAATTTACAACAATAACCCCGGTTAGGGTCAAGAGAAAGACGAAAATGGGGCCTTGCACTGTGGCCTCGCTATCCTTTTTCAGCCTGCATGAATGCATCGATCGCTTCCCGATAATTCTTCTCGAAAAAATAAGCCTCCCCGATAGCACTCTGAAGCCAGGTCCACGCCTCCCAGTCGTGCTTTGGTTCAGGCAAGAGATCAAGGCCTTGCTGGTACAGTTTCTGTGCTTCTTGATATCTTTCACGATCTGCAAGCGCATCGGCTTTTGTGCTTAATTGTTCGATCTGCTCGTAAATTTCGTCGGCAAGCTCAACCATTTTTTGTTTCCTCAAGATAAATATCAAGATATTTCCTATACTTGTCACCCTCATCTGTAAATGGCCTTTGTCCAAAAGCTTTGTACTGTCGATCAAACTCCTTCAAAGCTCTTTCTTTGTCTCCCATATCGTAGTAAATAGCGGCCGCATAAAATTCGATGACGTCATTACGCGACGGACCATAAGATTCTCTTGTAATGTCGAGCCAATATAAAGCCTTATCGTATTGCGCGATCTCGCGGTAATAGTTCATGAATCCACACGGAAAAATATTGGAATAAAATTCCCAGCCGAGCTTTGGTTCAGGCAACCGATCCCAAATTTTCTGGATTAGTTCTTCGGCGAGTTCTCTGTTTTGGTCGCGCTTGGCCTGACCCAGAGACTTGGCTAAGGCATCAATTTCAATCTTGATATCTGCTGGCAGTTCTTCTCGTTCAATTGCATCTGTCATTGTTGAATAGATCTCCCATGCCTCTATAGCAGGTGCGGCACTTCGTTTGTGAATCTAACGGGCGTTTAATTTACAACAATAACCCCGGTTAGGGTCAAGAGAAAGACGAAAATGGGGCCTTGCACTGTGGCCTCGCTATCCTTTTTCAGCCTGCATGAATGCATCGATCGCTTCCCGATAATTCTTCTCGAAAAAATAAGCCTCCCCGATAGCACTCTGAAGCCAGGTCCACGCCTCCCAGTCGTGCTTTGGTTCAGGCAAGAGATCAAGGCCTTGCTGGTACAGTTTCTGTGCTTCTTGATATCTTTCACGATCTGCAAGCGCATCGGCTTTTGTGCTTAATTGTTCGATCTGCTCGTGAATTTCGTCGGCAAGCTCAACCATTTTTTGTTTCCTCAAGATAAATATCAAGATATTTCCTATACTTGTCACCCTCATCTGTAAATGGCCTTTGTCCAAAAGCTTTGTACTGTCGATCAAACTCCTTCAAAGCTCTTTCTTTGTCTCCCATATCGTAGTAAATAGCGGCCGCATAAAATTCGATGACGTCATCACGCGACGGACCATAAGATTCTCTTGTAATGTCGAGCCAATATAAAGCCTTATCGTATTGCGCGATCTCGCGGTAATAGTTCATGAATCCACACGGAAAGATATTGGAATAAAATTCCCAGCCGAGCTTTGGTTCAGGCAACCGATCCCAAATTTTCTCGATTAGTTCTTCGGCGAGTTCTCTGTTTTGGTCGCGCTTGGCCTGACCCAGAGACTTGGCCAAGGCATCAATTTCAATCTTGATATCTGCTGGCAGTTCTTCTCGTTCAATTACATCTGTCATTGTTTAATAGATCTCCTATGCCTCTAATTCAGGGGTGGTAAATACCGCTGAGTTTTTCCCAATATAGCACCCTGACTTCTATTAATTGAATTTAACTCCAAATAATATTTATTTGAATCAAGCATCCACCGGCGAACCTCTGGTGCTTTAGCCCCATACTGCCGCCCTGTTCGGTTCCACCAGGTAACAGCATCTGTCTTGTGGGCCATATCCGCTTCCAATGCGGTAAAGCTGTGCACCCGTAGCGCATCATCCGCCACCGCCGAACAACTCAGCGTAAACGCCAAATCCTGTTCCTGATCCAATACAGGCATCCTCGTCATTATGTTCATCGAAAATCTCCCATCATTTGCATCAACCTCCATCAGCCAACAAACGCGCTCCAATGTACTCCATCATCAGGTAACGTCGGACGCGCGGTGTTCGTCGGGATGATGCCTTGCATAAATGTCCCGATGTGTTTCCGCCCCCGTTAACGTCCAGAAAAGAAAATTGCTGGCATCGGACACTCGATCCTTATTAAATATACACATACGGCTTGAATGTCCGTGATCAGAAAAGTAAACTCTGACTTTATCGTCGAGGGGCTGCAGAACCCAACCGTCGGTGATGGTTGGTGTAACCTCATCGGTGACAATTTGGTAACTGGATGCAGGAACGTGGCGACGTTCTAACTCTGAAACAAAAATTTCCAACTTCATTTTAACGGATATAGGTCTAGGTATATGAATATCCTTGTTCTTATTTAAATATGTGATTGTATAGCTTTTTAATTTATTTTCAAAGAAATAAATCCACCAAAAATAATAATTCATGGCGTCTGTTAATTCTTCAAAATAACAAAACTCAGATTTTTCATTGCGCTCATCAATATATATTTGATATGTTCCGTTTTCTAAAAATATCAAATTCTGGCCTTCACCACGTAATTTTCCGTCATTCTCTTCAAATATCAAAATGTCAGATTTATCCATATCCTCGATATCAAATACAGATTCGAGCCATTTTATTTCTTGAATTTCAGAATGATTCATTGATAATGTCCTCAATTATTCCGCTATCCAACAATATGTTAGTACTTTGTTTTTCGTTATCAATGTTATTATCACATGAGCTATGCGCCTTAAAACATTTACAAACAGCCAAAAACGGATCTATATATAGTCACCTTCACGTATCGCTTTCAAAAATTGTTTCCAATTTCCCAAAATTCGCATTTCATCTCCAGAACCAATATCTGGCGCAGAAATGTATTGTATAGATTCATTAATCTTAACAAAAGCGAATTGTGTTCCGCCACCATCGGAAGCAAAAAAATGAAATTTTTTTGAATATGTTTCATTTATTAAGTTTTTATATTCAAAAATTTCTTCCCTTGACCAAATTGCTAAATATCCTCTGCCAAGCCAACCTTCAGAAGATACAAAATATCGATAAAATAAATTCATCTCACAATTATCACCCATTTCTGGCCAAACATCATGAATTGGATGTTTTTTGTTTATTGGTTTTTTGTTTGGGAGTTGATCGAACAAATTCATTGATTTATATCCCTTTGCAATTTGTTCAACCATGGTGTCACTTCTTTTCTGTGCACACTTCGCGGAATGAATGTTTTGTTTTTCGGATCAGTTGGATTCCCACCAAACTTCACCGGTACGATTTCGTGAATTTCGTGACCAACAGGAACAACGCCGTCTCGTCTCAATTTGGCATTTGCGTTGTTTGCCAACTTTCTTGCTTCGTCATATTCTACCCCACTCAATATTCTATAATTTGTGCCAGTTGGTGGCTTTTCAACGCCATGTGGGTAGCCTGACCAATCAGATATACTGAAGGTACCGTCAACATGCTGACGAGTTGATAAGACTGTGTTATCTGTTACTGCTCTTGATGTATCGGGCCTTTTCCGCTGTCCTACATTTGCTTTTCGCTCGCGTGCTTGCCTTTTATTCGGGTTGTCGAACTCATCGGACCTTATCCGAATTGATCTCGTCCCAGGGAATAACCCCCGGAGCATCCGTTTTCCAATTTTTCTTGAATATTTCCAATACTATAGGTTCATCGTGAACCTGAGGGTATCGTTTCAATATTCTCTTTGCTAAATTTTGAATATTGATACTTATTTCATCTTCTCTCTGTGCGTATCCTCCGAGTTTTTTAGGAAATCCTCGAATATTACCTTCTTTCACATCATCAAAATAATTCTCGTCTATTAATTGGTGTAGTTGTTCGAATCCATTATATTCGAATGCCAAATTTGTCATCATATTATCATTTATTTCGGTACCGTTCTCGATCGTGTTGAGCCAGGGATCGGCGCCTGCCTCGAGCAGAATGCGCATACCAGTATGGTTCGATACTAATGCAACCTCGGCAATGAAGGTCTCTTGGATATTGCCCTTGAAACGATAGTTGGGATCACCCCCATGCTTGAGATAAATGCGGATCAATTGATTGATGCCGTCCTGGCCCAGTAAACTACCGCCGGGGTAGGTTAGATAGTAAATAAAATCCCGCTTGGAGACTGTTGAAGGCCGATCGATCATGGTAGGATCGGCCCCCGCAGCAAGCAATGCATCAATGGCCGCGATATTGTCAAAACGCAAAGCGTGAAAGAGCAGGGTGATCTCCTTGCCATAACGATTGTTGATGCGATCCTTGATCGGCTCCAGGTCGCGCGCGCTGAGCGCGTCACCCCATTCGATCCGCTGAGCCAGGCGAAAAATCTCCTCGTCGTAGTGGTCTGGATCGTGGTTTTTGAACAACCGTTCTGCCCGGTAGGCTCGCTTTTCCATGTAACCCTCACGTATATGGTGCCAGGCAAGACTATGGGAAAACGCCCACCAGCTCCCGCTCACAAGTAGAAGAGCGACCAATATCCATAGATATTTCTTCATTTAGTTTATCCTAACAATAAAAGTCGGTGAAGATCAGCGTGTGATGCCCGTTCTCACCGTGCTGGAAGTAGTAGAAAATGCCTTCCTCAGCCGCCACGATAACCCCGGCAAGATGACGCGGCGCATCGTATTTGTGCAGGATATTCAGGCTCGCCGGCGTATCGATCAGCCCATGCAGATCGATCTGCGGGTCCATGGAGGCCAGATCAAGATGCACTTCATAGGGCGCCGAGATCGCTTCCAATGCGGTAAAGCTGTGCACCCGTAGCGCATCGTCCGCCACCGCCGAACAACTCAGCGTAAACGCCAAATCCTGTTCCTGATCCAATACAGGCGTCCCCGTCATTATGTTCATCGAAAATCTCCCATCATTTGCATCAACCTCCATCAGCCAACAAACGCGCTCCAATGTACTCCATCATCAGGTAACGTCGGACGCGCGGTGTTCGTCGGGATGATGCCTTGCATAAATGTCCCGATGCGTCTCCGCCCCCGTTAACGTCCAGAAAAAGAAGTTACATGCATCAAATGATCTATCGAACACACACACGCGGCTCAAACGCCCTCGGTCATGAATATAGATCTTGATCTTGCCATCATCGAGAACGCGGATGATCCAGCCGTTCGTGCTATCCGGTGTAATCTCATCGATAACAACTTGATAACTGGTTACAGGAACTTTATGACGCTCCAGCTCAGATTGTAAAATATCCAAATCTTCTTCAACAGAGGTATTCACTGGCACATCAATATCTTTGTGCTCAATTTTATACAAACTCATATAGCTTATCAATTTCGGCCCGATGGAATAAAACCACCAGAAGTAATAATTCATGGCATCGGCTAATTCTTCAAAATGACAAAATTCTGATTTTTCGTTGCGTTCATCAATATATATTTGATACGTTCCGTCTTCCGAAATTACAAAAATCAAACCTTCATCACGCAATTTTCCATCGTTTTCTTCAAATATAAGAATGTCTGATTTGTCCATACGCTCGATAGCAAATACAGATTTGAGCCGTTTTATTTCTTGAGTTTCAGAACGATTCATTTGTGATGTCCTCAATTGCTCTCCGATTCAACAAACTAGTAACGCTTTCTTCCGTCTTATACTGCGTACCACCGCCCGGTTTATCAAACCAGGGTGCACTCTTTCCGCTTTCCACCTTCAAATCCTCAAGCAGTCGATATTTCCTGTAGGGCTTGCCGTTGGACGAACCGGGCAGGGATCTTTGCTCGTAGGGTGTTCCCGCCGGGGAAAAGTACTTACCCGCATTTTTTCCGAATCGATCGATCACGTCTCCCTTTTTAGCGTTTGCCTTACTGGTGTTCCAACGAATCCATCGTTAGGTGGCCATCTGATTGTGCCGTCCCTGTTTATCCATTTTGGATCAACGCCAAGCTTCTTTGCTTTATCAAGCTGTTTTTGGTTATAGCTTGTGCTGCGCGGTCGTTCTTCGATTTGATTATTATTCTGCTTCTGCTTGCTTGCCTTTTCCACGGCCTGTTGGACGGCTTTCCCTCCGGCGGTGGAAGCGCGGGCGGCGCCGCGGGTCAGAAAATTGATCAACGCGCCAACGCCAAGGGCTGTAATTCCCCGCGCCAGCATGCCCGCTGCTTTGTCCAGCTCCGCATCGGTCTCGGCGTCGCCAAGCGCGTTGAAAAAGTCGTAAAAGTGCCCCGCCGCTTCAAAAATCGCCCAGCCAACACAAGCCCACCCCACCGCCAGAATAACGCCCGTGCCAATCCCCGTCGAGGCAATCGCGATCATCGCCACAACCGAACCGGTGATTGGTCATCTCAAGTCAGGGCACCGCATGGATCGGAACTATCTTGCTCATGAACAAGGCGATGCCATCAACCCGATCCTTGCAGCCGCGGGCTACAACTTCCGCCTTATCCTCAAATGGATCAAGGCTTTTTGGTTCAAAATCTGGATCATGTGGATAGTCAATCAATCAGCCAAAATCGCATAGTTCACAATCGACGAATTCGATTGTTGATCTGTATTTTTGTTTTATCACCAATGGAATATTGAGCCCGAACAGCTTTCTCCCCTAACCGCCCGCTGGATTCACATTTCAAGTGCCGCACCCTTGGTTTTTAATTTCGCTTAACATGACTTCAGCCGGTGGTTTCTTGCTTTTGCAAAAGAGAGCGGGCCGGCGATGCCGGTTAATTGAGAGGCCCTGCTTTCACCAGAACGCATAGCTTACGCAACCTCAGCATAACCATAGGCGGCTGCCTGGATTGCAAGCTCATGAATTCGCTGATAGCGCGCGGCAGGAAGACATTCAACGTCCTTGATGAAAAGGGCACGGCCTATGGGGGCAAAGGCCGGTGATCCAACCACCCGGCGGAGTACGTCGCGAATACTATTGATCTGGGATGGCGATCGCGCGATTGCGGTCACATAGGGCAGCGTCGGCGCTTTCGGTGTCAGGCCGATCACCTTGAGCGCTGCGGTTTTCTCCGGGTCATGGCGTTCCGCCAAAGCCCAACACACGGGGTCAACAGCGGCAACATCAACATCACCGTTCGCCACGGCCGCGATGGATTGACGGTGACCGCCGGTGTGCACCACATCGGCAAAAAAGCGCCCATGGCGCGCAAGTGGCGCCACCACCGCCCGAAGTGCAGAATAACCGGATTGAGAACCCGTGTCATTAACGCCGGCCCGCGCGCCGCGCATATGGGCAAGCGTGGTTGCCTGCGCATCTTTTGCGGCGATCAAAACGCTGGCATAGTCGGGCCCCTCACACCCAAAGCAGTCATAATGCGGCGTGCCAACGAGCGCAACATGATCGCGCAAGCTGGCAACAAAAGGAAGCCCGCAGGTCTGGCTGAACAGGAGGTCTTTGTTTTGCCACAGGGTGTCAGGATCGGCATCGCGGGTTAAGGTTTGCGGCGCCTTGATACCCCGAGCCCACATCGCATCGCGTAAAAGCGCCCAAAACGCGTCCGTTTGAACCCGCACCTGGGGCCAATCATACATGGGAAGACTGGCGATCATTGGCATGAATGTCGGCGACGACGGGAACGGTTGCGCAGGTTCCACAAGGGGTGTGCGACCGGCTCCTTGGGGGTTACACCGTAGCGAGCGAATTGGTCCTTGTAGGAGCGGAACACGTAACCGCCGTTCTCAGCTACCAGGGTATTGCGCATCTCGCGAAACAGGGACGGCAGCTTGTACCAGGGGGCGCTTGGATATTTGTGGTGCAGGTAGTGCAGATTGTTGTTGAGAAACAGCCAGGAGAATATCCGGGGCCGCTCGACCAGCACACTGCGCCGGTTCTTATCATTGTCTGCCTGGTGTTCAGCAAAAGTGCGGATCATGATCAGGGCGTAGGCCGGATAGGCAATCGCGGTCGCATAAAACACCAACGACAGGCCACACACCGCACGAACCCAATAGAAAACCGCAAGGGCGGCGATCCCGTGAATAATCCAGGCCTTTAGCACCTGCCTGTCGCCATCGAGCATCAAGCGGATGTCGCTTGCAAAGAAGCGAACGATATTGATCCCCGGACCTATGGTCAGGCGTCCCAGCATGGTATTGTTGAAAGTGAGGATGCGCCGCTTCCACGGCGGAAGTTGTGTCCAGTTTTCCTGGGCCAGGTAAAAGGACTCGGGATCATCGTAAGGATCGGTGAGCCATTCGTTCTTGTGATGTTTGAGATGCAGATCCTTAAACCGGCGATAGGGAACAAAAAGGCTAATGGGAAGTATAACGAACCCTTCGTTCAGCCAGGCACGATTGGTCGGGTGGCCATGGCAGACTTCGTGCATGAGAGAGGAGTGTAGAGCGGTGCAAATAACAGCAATGGGGAGCCAGACAAATAGGGGTAGCGCGGTATGATAATAAGTCACACCTGCCCAGATTGCGTAGCAAGCTACCACCAGCCAAATGGTCAACCATTCGATTCTCATTGTCCGCGTTCTCTTTTCACGGACCCCAGTGCCTGTATCCATAATACCTCCAAGATCAGCATGCGTTTAGCTGTACCTATTTTGTGAGCGGTACAGCTAAACGCATAAAGCTGATCGCCCTGACAACTATAGCAAAATGCGAGGAAAATACGGAATACCCATGATTCCAATTAAACGCATTTTGCTATAGAGCGTTTGACCTTTACAATTGAACGGTTCTGATTGCCGGGTTCTGACCCCATGTGATTAATACCAGCGGTATTGGCTTTATAGACACGCCGACTGGTGTACTGCCTTGATAACATACCTCTTTGACGCTAAGCCATGAGTCATTGTCAAGGACCCTTGGTATAATTTATACACAAATTAAATGAACAAAGCCATAGGTAGATAAGACCAGCGGTATGGGCTTTTTATACACGCTGTACACGTTGTACACGCTGTAAACATTGTACACGTTGTGCACGCTGGTTTGTGGGCGCCTCTATGAACCGGCATCACCCGCACCCGCCCGCGGCAGAGCCGGTGCGCGCGGCTTGGCGTCCGGTGGGCGCAAATATAGGGGAACCGCCGGAGCGTCACGCGCGTCCAGGTTAGCGCCAAGCTGCGCCAGAATTGCCAAATCCGCATGGGCGCGGTTGTGACCAATGCGAACGCGCGTCCTGTCGTTTGCCGGCAAATGCGAGACAATACCCTCGGCGCCCGAGCCGACCACAACCCCCGCGCCGGGCAGAAGCCGCGTCAGGGCCTCGTCATAGGCCAGACACGCAGCCAAAGTCCCCGCCCCCTCACCATCGCGAGAGGCAATAAGCATGTACACTTCGCCGCGCCGGGCATCATTGATAGCGCCAACCCAGGTCTCCTGGTTGCGAGCCATAATGTCGGCCTCAACGCGCAAGGCCTCCAGTACGCTCACCCCCACCACCGGACACCCCAACCCCAGCGCCAGACCACGGGCCGTGGCAATGCCCACCCGCTGGCCCGTGAAGCTACCCGGACCCGTCGTCACCACGATCTTGCCAATGTCTCGGAACGTGCACCCGCCACGGGCCAGAACAGTGGTGATAAAATCCATCACCACATCCCCGTGACCGCGCGCCATAAGCGCAGTTTGCGCATGGTCTATTGTGGCCCGGCCATCCCGGCCAACCCTGCCAACTCCGGGGCGGCTCAATCCGATCGCGCACACAGGTCCAGCCGTATCGATCACAAGAAGGTTCATGGCCGCGCTCTTATACCAAGGGTCCTTAACAATGACTCATGGCTTAGCGTCAAAGGGGTATGTTATCAAGGCAGTACACCAGTCGGCGTGTCTATAAAGCCAATACCGCTGGTATTAGCCCCAATTATGGATAGGATTGGCATCTCTATTCACCGGCATCTACCTACCCACTCCCCCCGCGAGGGGAGTGGGCTGACACGCTCTAGCGGGGGTTATGCGAATATTGGAATTGGCAAAGAAGTGGAGCCGATCTGATGCAGTCAGACCGGCTCCCAGACCCGGTGCCCTTGCGGGGAGGGAGGAGGTGGGGATGGGACCGGGCCCGTTTGGTGTGCTTGACATTTTTGCCAATGCCAAGCGGTGTTCACTATCTAGCGCGCGCCTCCGGTGATTGTAGACATCATGTGGCGATCGTCCTCTATGGCTACCCACATCACCGGATTGCTGTGGGATTGACGCTTGATGTAGTGATAACCGGTACGTCTCCAGGGCAGTATAACGTCAACCTGATTGTCGAGGATAAGATCTCCGTGATTAGTTCGCACCGTCAGTACGGCATGGCCCTCATCATTTTGATCAAGAACCACGGTGATCAGCAAAGCCGTAACCGGCCAGCCACGCTCGATCAACATCCGGCGTTTTAATAGAACATAGTCCTCGCAGTCGCCCTTTGTTTTGGGGTAGGTCCATTTTTCGGTCACTTTGTAGAGTTCAAGATCGGTTACCGGCTTGATGCTCTTGTTGACATGATCATTGACCGCGCTCAACTGTTCCCAGCGCTCCAGCGAAAGAGAGACCGGGCGACTTTGGCGAACATTGCGAAAGCTGCATTCAAGCGGACGCGAGCGGCAAAACTGGATATAGCCAAACGGCGGGTTCGTCGCGTTGGCGAGCGTCATATGGGCGCTCCGGGGAATAAGCGTATCCCGGGCAGAACCGGCGGCCGGCAATCCACTTGACAATACGCAAACCAGAGCGACTGTTATGAGAGCATTTGTTTTCATTTGACCCTCCCTGTAAGAGGGTAACTATCGCATACAGACGTTGAGGTAAGAAAAAGAAACACGCTTACAATTGGCTTAACTGTTGCCGTCGCCGTTAGGACTATTTATACCAAGACATTGCTTGCGTGGTTGCTTGGGGGCGAACGGAGACTTCTATTTACAATCTGACACGCTCTAAGATATGAATGTAGGAAGGGTGCCATGACATGGTGAAATTGAACACATTGATTCCCAAAACCCTCGGCAAGCGCCGTCCTGTCGTTGCCCATGTCAGGCTGGCCGGGGTTATCGGCGGGGGCGGATTTGGTCGCAGCACACTCAATCTGAAATCCGTGGCGCCGGCTTTGAGCAAAGCTTTTGCAATGCGCAGTCAGGCGGTTGCCCTGAGCATCAACTCCCCTGGCGGCTCGCCGGTGCAATCCAATCTGATCTATCGCCGCATTCGCTCCCTGGCCAAAGAACACAAAAAGCCCGTCTATGCTTTTGTCGAGGATGTGGCCGCATCGGGGGGCTACTGGATCGCCTGTGCGGGAGACCACATCATTGCGGATCCCGCATCAATTGTCGGCTCGATCGGCGTGGTGCATTCCGGCTTTGGTTTTGAGGCGCTTATCGAGAAGATCGGCGTTGAACGGCGTCTGCATCACACGGGAGACAAAAAGGCGATGCTGGACCCGTTTTCGGCGGAAAAGCCTGGAGATGTGGAGCACTTGCTGGCCCTACAGGGGGACATTTACAAGGATTTCTGTAACCATGTGCGCAGTTGCCGCGGGGACCGTTTGAGCGGCGATGAGGAGGAATTGTTCTCCGGCGCATTTTGGACGGCGCGCAAGGGCATTGATTTTGGTCTCGTTGATCGATTGGGTAATTTGCACGACGTCATGCGGGAGGTGCACGGCGATAAGGTGAAAATCAAGGATGTGACCCCATCGCGCTCCCTGTTTAGCCGGTTGTCCGGTTCCGGGGCGGGGGATGTGCGTGGCTTACCCGAAGAGACGCTAAGGGCCGTGCAAGCGCGCACGCTGTGGTCGCGCTTTGGCTTGTGATGTATGGATAGAGCCTGTTGTCCCCGAACGGAATCAACCTGACGAACCGCTGTTATTATTGGCCTTTCAGGACCACAGGCTTTAGCCGCCCGAGACAGGAAAAGACCTGATCCACAAGGCCTTGCCCATCAAGACCGGCCTGTTTGACCATATTGGCCGGTGTATTGTGCTCTATAAATCGGTCGGGTAAAATCCGGCTGCGGACTTTGAGGCCCTTGTCCAACAGGCCATCGCTGGCGAGAAATTGCAACACATGACTGCCAAACCCGCCAATGGCGCCCTCCTCAACGGTAATAAGCACTTCATGGTGAGTGGCCAGTTGGCGCACGAGATCGTGATCCAGCGGCTTGGCAAATCGTGCATCGGCAACCGTTGTTGACAGGCCGTGGCGGGCCAGTTCCGCCTCTGCCTGACGGCACGCCTCAAGACGGCTGCCAAAATTTAGCAGGGCGACCGTGGTCCCCTCGCTGACAATGCGCCCCTTACCGATTTCAAGGGGAACGCCGACCTCGGGTAAAGTGATACCTGTTCCCGCACCACGAGGGTAACGAAAAGCGCAAGGACCATCGTCAATACGCGCCGCCGTTGCCACCATGTGCACCAGTTCCGCCTCGTCCCCCGCTGCCATGACGACAAATCCGGGCAGGCACGACAGATAGCCAATATCAAAAGCGCCTGCATGGGTGGGGCCATCGGCCCCCACCAGGCCGGCGCGATCAATGGCAAAGCGAACCGGCAATTTCTGGATCGCCACGTCATGCACGATCTGGTCGTAGGCGCGCTGCAAAAACGTGGAATAGATGGCAACAAAGGGGCGAAACCCCTCTGCCGCCAGTCCCGCGGCGAAGGTCACCGCATGTTGCTCAGCAATGCCCACATCAAACAAACGCTCAGGCAGGGCGTTGGCAAAAAGATCAAGCCCTGTTCCAGAGGGCATGGCGGCGGTAATGGCAACGATGTGTTCGTCGTCTGTGGCCTCGCGCACCAGAGCATTGGCAAAAACCCGTGTGTAAGACGGAGTGTTGGCACCACCTTTGGTCTGCTGCCCGGTGACGACATTAAAGGTGGAGACCCCGTGGTATTTGTCTGCCGATTGCTCGGCGGGCGCATAGCCTTTGCCCTTTTGTGTCACCACATGGACGAAAACCGGTCCCTTTTTGGCATCACGCACGTTTTTCAAAACCGGCAGCAGATGGTCAAGATTATGCCCATCAATGGGGCCGACATAGTAAAATCCAAGTTCTTCGAACAGCGTTCCGCCGGTCCAGAAGCCGCGTGCGTAGTGTTCAGCCTGTGCCGCTTTGTCATGAATAAACTTTGGCAACCGGCTGGCCAGTTGCTTACCGACATGGCGCAGAGACAAATAGGCGGTTCCGGAAATACGTCGGGCCAAATAGGCGCTCATCGCCCCCACCGGCGGCGCAATTGACATGTCATTATCATTGAGAACAACGATCAGGTTCTTGTCGAGAGCACCGGCGTTGTTCATGGCCTCATAGGCCATGCCCGCGGATAAAGCCCCATCACCGATAACGCAAACCACATTATTATCCGCGCCGCGCAGATCACGGGCGACCGCCATGCCCAATCCGGCGGAGATGGATGTCGACGAATGGGCCGCGCCAAACGGGTCGTATTCGGACTCGGAGCGCTTGGTAAATCCCGAAAGCCCCCCCGGCTGGCGCAGGGTACGGATACGATCGCGGCGCCCGGTGAGGATCTTGTGCGGATAACACTGGTGCCCCACATCCCAGATCAGCCGGTCTTCGGGGGTGTCAAACACATGATGCAGCGCAACGGTCAACTCCACCACCCCGAGCCCTGCCCCCAGGTGTCCCCCCGTTACCGAAACTGCGGATATTGTCTCCTGGCGCAATTCATCGGCCAGCTGCTTGAGTTGAGACATATTCAACCCGCGCAAATCCTGAGGGCTTTTTATCCGGTCAAGAAGGGGTGTTTGCAGGGGGGAGGGCCTTGGATCAGACATTGTTGCTTCCGGCATCTTGGTGTTCGCGCATCCTGATATTGCTTGCACACAGCTCGGGGCCTCTCTCCTCCCCCCCCCCCGTGTCCTTGTGTTATTGCGCGTCCAGGGGTTCGACGCCCACCGCTTCGCCCTGGTCGTTGAGACGAATTTTCTCAATGCGTGCCTCCGCCTTGGCCAACAGCGACTCGCAGTGTTTTTTCAGGTCTTCGCCGCGTTCGTAAATGGCGATGGATTCTTCCAGCTTTACGTCACCGCTTTCGAGTTTGCTGACAATTTTTTCCAACTCCGCCAGCGCGTCCTCAAAGCTTAGATTATCAAGTTGGCCTGTGCTCTCGTTTTTTTGCGTCATCGTCTATCCAGCTAATACCAAGGGTCCTTAACAATGACGCATGGCTTAGCGTCAAGCAAGTATGTTATCAAGGCCGTACACCAGTCGGCGTGTATATAAAGCCAATACCGCTGGTATAATTTCTAACCGGCCTCGATTGTTTCACAAATCAGCCCCTTGCGCAATCTTGAGCCGGCCTCTCAAACATTATCACGCAAACACGCGAAAACACGCGCAAACATGCGCAAACAATCGAGCCTGACGTTTGCCCCGTGGCTCAGGCGCCCATTAACGCGGCGATATGGGCAGCCGCGGAGACCTTAAGGCCTTCCAGGTCATAGCCGCCTTCCAGGATCGACACAAGACGCCCTTGCGCGTGGGTATCGGCGACTTGCAAAAGCGCCTCGCTTACCCAGGTAAAATCCTCTGCCGACAAATTGATTTGCGCCAGGGGATCGCGTTTGTGGGCATCAAAACCGGCCGAAATAATAACCAGTTCCGGGGCAAAATTATGCAATGCGGGTATGATGCGCTCTGCAAAAGCGGCGCGAAACGCGGCGCCTGCGTCCCCTGCGCGAAGCGGCGCGTTGACAATGGTGCCGTGTTCTCCCTCTTCGTTCAGGGCCCCCGAGCCGGGAAACAGCGGCATTTGATGGGTTGAGGCATAAAAGACACTGGCATCGTCCCAAAAAATATCCTGTGTTCCGTTGCCATGATGCACATCAAAGTCAACAATGGCCACGCGCGCCAGGCCGTGCGCGACCTGCCCATGACGCGCCGCGATGGCCACATTGTTAAACAGGCAAAACCCCATGGCGCGGGCCGTCTCGGCGTGGTGTCCGGGGGGCCGGCTGGCGCAAAAAGCGTTTTTCGCGACCCCGCCGATAACCGCATCAACAGCTGCCGTTGCCGCCCCCACGCCGTAAAGGGCCGCATCCCAGGTACCCGGCGACATGGACGTATCCGCATCTATGTTAATGAGACCGCTTTCAGGGCGCAAGGCGCGCAAACCATCAATATAGGACCTTGGGTGCACCCGTGCGATCTGCTCCACATGGCCCAAAGGGGCCTCCAGACGGCGCAGCGCTGCAAATCCCCCGTCGGCCGCCAAAGCCTCCTGCAAAGCCACAAGGCGTTCCGGGCGCTCGGGATGAAACTGCCCGGTTTCGTGCTTAAGGCAGGCGGGATGAAAGTAATACTGTGTTGTCATTGGCGCTTTCAAAATGTGCGTGGCCATGGACATCTACTGATACTGATACGCCCTAACATAAGCGCATCATGCCAGCTTAAAGTCCTTGAACTGCTCGCGCAATGCGGTCTTGAGGATTTTCCCCGTGGCCGTATGCGGGATTTCATCCACAAACGTCACCGCATCGGGCATCCACCATTTGGCTATCTTGCCATCCATAAACTCCAGGATGTCGTCGCCAGTGACGTCTGTGCCCTCTTGTCTGACCACGATCAGCAGGGGCCGCTCGTCCCATTTGGGATGGGCGATACCGATAACCGCGGCCTCGGCCACCTGCGGGTGTCCCACCGCCAGATTTTCCAGTTCAATGGATGAAATCCATTCCCCGCCGGATTTGATCACGTCCTTGGAGCGGTCGGTGATCTGCATGTATCCGGCGGCATCAATATGGGCCACATCACCGGTGTCGAAAAATCCTTCATCGTCGAGAATATCGGTGCCTTCCTCTTTAAAGTACCGGCTTGAGATTGCCGGCCCGCGCACATGCAGGCGGCCAAAGGTCTTGCCGTCCCAGGGCAACTCAGCATTATCGTCATCGGTGATTTTCATCTCGACGGTAAACGGCGTGTGTCCCTGTTTTTGCTGGACATCAAGGCGGGACTCCCCGGACAAATGCGTATACTCAGGCTTAAGGCTGCAAACCGTGCCGAGGGGGCTCATCTCCGTCATGCCCCAGGCGTGCAGCACTTCCACGCCATAGATTTCCTCAAAGGCTTCGATCATGGCGCGCGGGGCGGCGGAGCCACCAATGACGATGCGCTTGAGGTGAGGCAGACTTTTTTCCGTATCGCGCAGATATTGCAAAAGCATGAGCCACACGGTTGGCACGCCGGCGGTCAAGGTGACTTTTTCCGTGTCCAGCAACTCATAGATGCTCTCGCCGTCCATTTTAAGGCCCGGCATGATCATTGCCGCTCCCGCCATGGGCGCGGAAAAGCCCAGCGACCAGCCGTTGGCATGAAAGAGCGGCACCACAGGCAATAGGCGATCGCGAGAGCAGGTCCCAACCATGTCCGCCTGGTTGGCGGTCATGGCATGAAGAATATTCGAGCGATGCGAATAAATCACCCCCTTCGGATGGCCTGTTGTTCCCGATGTATAGCACATGCCGGCGGCGGCGTTTTCATCCAGGGATACCCACTCAAAATCCGCATCCGCCTCGCCTAGCCACGTGTCATAGGCGCTAACGTTGGCAAGCGAGGTCTGCGGCATCTGCGCCTGGTTGCATAAAACAATAATGTGTTCCAGGCTTTGCAGTTGTGGTATCAGTTTTTCGACCAATGGCAAAAACACCGAGTCGGTCATCAGGACCCGGTCTTGCGCATGGTTGACAATATAGACAAGTTGCTCGGGAAACAGGCGCGGATTGAGCGTGTGATACACCGCTCCCATCCCGGTTATGGCGTACCAGGCCTCAAGGTGCAGGGCGGTGTTCATGCCAAGGGTGGCCACCCGATCGCCGATTTTGACACCCATTTGTTGCAACCGTTTGGCGCCGGTCAAGGCGTTACGGCGAATATCGCGATAGTTCGTGCGTGTAATCGGCCCTTCGATAGTGCGGGTTACGACTTCGTGCGTGCCGTGATTGCGTGCAGCGTGATCGATCACGCGATGTGCCAAAAGTGGCCAATCCTGCATCAAGCCCTGCATGAAAACCTCCCTGTCCCCCTGCCATTAGCTGAATAAACAATGAATAGGCAATTGTATCATCAGATCGCCGAATCTACTCCTAATACCACACTAACAGGTGTTGCCAGTCCTGAACAACAGCACGAAAAAGCCCATAGGCAATCCACCACATAATCAGGCAAACGCATCCATCAAGGATGCGCCAGGCTTGCGGGCGGGCAAATAGGGGCTGCAACAGCCGTGCGCCAAACCCCAATCCATAGAACCACATCCCCGAGGCGGTGATGGCGCCCACGGTGAAAGCCAGTTGGGCATTGCCGGAAAAGCGCGCCGCAAGGCCCCCTAAGAGAACCACCGTATCCAGATAAACATGAGGGTTGAGAAATGTAAACGCCAGGATTGTCGAGATCGCCGCTTTTAGTGATAGGGGTTCGCCGCTGGCATGCAAACGGTTTAGCTTGAACACACGATAAAGCGCCTGGGCCCCATAGAGAAAAAGAAACGCCGCACCGCCAAAAGAAATCCACGTCAGCAGAACCGGAGCGGCATGAACGATGGCTCCCAGGCCAACGACCCCTGCAACGATGAGGGCCGCGTCGGCAATAAAGCAGATTGATGTGAGAACAAAAACATGGTGCCGCAGCAATCCCATTTTCAGGATAAAGGCGTTCTGCGCTCCGATAGCGACAATCAGGCCGCCACCCAATAAAAATCCCTGCCAGCCGGCGCCAATAATTGCCCCGTCCATAGGCTGCTACGGGTAAAGCCGTGTCATCTCCCAAGGCCCATCCACGGTGTCTCGGGTAAAAACAATGCGGTCATGCAGGCGGAATTTCCTGTCCTGCCAAAACTCAATGGATAGGGGAACCAGACGCATCCCGGACCAGTGGGGGGGGCGGGGAATGGTGCCGATGGGATATTTGGCCGTAAAGGTGGCGACCGCTTTTTCCAGCGCCAGGCGGCTTTGCAACGGGCGCGACTGGGCGCTCGCCCAGGCACCTATGCGGCTTCCTCGCGGACGAGAGGCGTAATAGGCGTCGGCCTCGGCATCGCTGACAATCTCGATAGGGCCGCGCACACGCACCTGGCGGCGCAGGCTCTTCCAGTGAAAGCACATGGCGGCACGGCTTTGGCCCAATAGCTCCACCCCCTTGGTGCTTTCAAAATTGGTATAAAATACGAACCCGCGCGCATCGACGTCTTTTAACAGTACCATGCGTACATTGGGCATGCCATCACCATCGACACTGGCCAGAGCAACGGCGTTGGGGTCGTTTGGCTCGGACCGGGTTGCCAGTTCGAGCCAGTCCTGAAATGTGCCGACAGGGTCACCGGCACCGATGACAATTGCCGGATCATCAGGATTTGACGGGGGCTTGTCGTTAGAGCGTGTCATGTTTTATACCAAGGGTCTTTAACAAGGGCTCATGGCTTAGCGTCAAGCAAGTATGTTATCAAGGCCGTACACCAGTCGGCGTGTCTATAAAGCCAATACCGCTGGTATAACCCTGACTTCAGACCGGCCACCTCGAGAACAACTTATTGAAAGATTACATCTAAGTCTTGCATTCATGAATTTAGCACGTGTCAATTACAAAGCAAAATAACGGGAGCATCAACGGGCGCTATCGTTTCGTGGTGCCGCGGCCCGTCTCAGGCGATCGTTTATGGCCTCGCCCAACCCCTGGCGCGGGATGGGCGCAACGGCAATTGTCGAGGCCCCACAATGATCCAAAATCCGCAACATTGCAAACAAATTGGCCGCCGCCTCAACAAGATCACCGGCCGCACTCAGGTTTTCATAGGCCAGGCCCTGACGCACCTGCGGATCGGACTTGTTGCCGAAATCAAGAAACGCCTCGCGCGGGGCCACCGAGGAGGCATCAAGGCGAACGGCGCTGGCGGGGGCATAGTGGGAACGCAACAGGCCCGGGGCCAAGGGTGTTTCATGCCTGCCATCAAGGTCGACCAATCTTTGCCCTAAACGTCTCTCAATGTCCCCCCGTGCTATTATGCCGGGGCGAAGCAGAAAAGGCTCCGTATCGACACACGAGACTATTGTTGATTCCAATCCGCCGGAACAGGGGCCGCCATCAAGGATCAGCGAAACCCGTTGTTTAAGCGTCCTGGCAATTGCGGCGGCGCTGGTGGGGCTCAGGTGTCCTGAAGGATTGGCGCTTGGAGCCGCAACAGGGACACCAGCCCGTGCAAGCAGCTTTTGTGCCACAGGGTGCGATGGCACCCTTAGCGCCAGCGTGTCATGCCCTGCACTCACAAGCTCGCTGAGGACGTTTGGTCGCTGCTTCACAACCACTGTCAGCCCTCCCGGCCAAAACGCCCGCGCCAACGTCCGCGCCGCGGGACCAAAAACCCCCAGCTCCTCGGCTTGCGCCAGGTGCGCGACGTGAACGATAAGGGGATTGATCTGCGGGCGGTTTTTGACGGCAAAAATCGTCGCCACAGCACGGGAGTTTCCCGCGTCAGCCCCTATTCCGTAAACCGTCTCTGTTGGAAACACGACCAGCCGGCCAGCGCCTATATGGCGCGCCGCCAGGGCGATAGCCGCATCATCCGCCACCCGAACCCTCATTGGCGCGGCACCACCGCCAGGGCATTGACCACCCGCGTCCACCCGGCGATCCCCTCAATATTTCCATCGAACGCTGTTTGCACCTGGGTGGAGGGGCCACCATCAAGATTGATGGCGCGCTCACACCCCATGCCGTAGGGACGCCGATCCGAAAGAAGGCCGGCGAGATCAAAAAGGGTGATCGGCGTTCGCGCGACAACAAATACGAACCGTCCGTCATGCAACAGGCAAAGAACCGATCGCCGTGCAGAGCGGCCACTGTTTTTCCTGATCCCATGTTTCCCACCAGGATCAACCAATAACGGTCCCGCCTGCAAAGCATCATCAGCGCCACGCCAGTCTTTGATGTTGCGCGACCACACAATGTTTACGCGCCCGCGTTTGTCGTAGATCACGCCGCTCCCGCTGCCGCGCCGGTGAATAAGCTTACCGGCGGCGATCACCAGGCCCGTTGGTCGTAACCCCCGTTCCCCGTTCTTTTCGATATAATCAAAGTAGCCGCCGTTAATGGCCAGGACGGCTCCCGCTGCCGCAAGCCCTTGAAGCGCTTCATGGGCGCTTAGGCCCGTTCTCTCGGGTGCCGGAACAACCGTCACGCGCCAATATGCGGGATCAAAGACCCAGGCGCGTAAGCGCACCTCCCTTTGCTCCACTTGATGCGTAATCGTTGCTCCCGACGCCCCCTGGCTCAGGGGAACCCAGGGGATCACAAGGTGCGCCGGAACGTTGCGCGCAATTGGCAGCGTGGCGGAATCTGGCGGCGATGATGTCTGCGCGGCGCTCGATAAGCCATTGCCAAGAAAAAGCGCCAAAATGGCGGTTAGTCTTGCTATATGAGAGGCGGACACGGTCGTCCTTTCGCTGCATTGCTTGTGTTATACCAAGGGTCTTTAACAATGACTCATGGATTAGCGTCAAGTAAGTGTGTTATCAAGGCCGTACACCAGTCAGCGTGTCTATAAAGCCAATACCGCTGGTATTAAAAACTGACACGCTCTAATGCATGAGCGCTTGTCAAGGCCCCCTGGTAGGAGTCGCCTGGCCCTATTTCAGGACAACAGACCCTGGCCGGAATCCAGCCCGTAAGCCGTGTGCAGAGCCCGCACCGCGAGTTCGGTATAGTCCGCATCAATGAGAATGCTGATCTTGATTTCCGAAGTTGAAATGAGCTGGATATTAATGTTCTTTTCGAACAGGGCCTTGAACATCGTTGCTGCGACGCCGGCATGAGAGCGCATGCCAATACCGACCACCGAAATTTTCACCACGTCGGACGATGCGTTCAGCTCTTCATAGCCAATCGCCTCTTCAGCGCCCCGGATTGTTTGCATAGCCCGCTCAAAGTCCGTTGTTGGCACCGTGAAGGTCATGTCGGTTGTGCGTCCGTCCTCGGAGATATTCTGGATAATCATGTCGACATTGATATTGGCCTCAGACAAGGGGCCAAAAACCGCCGCCGCGACCCCTGGCTTGTCACGCACACGGCGCAGGGTCACTTTTGATTCATCGCGTGTGTAGGTAATGCCGCTGACGATCTTTTGTTCCACAATATCCTCCTCACTACAAACCGATGTGCCCAAGGCGTTGGTGCCGGCGATAAACGGATTATCCGGGTCCGCGAAACTGGAGCGCACCAAAAGCTTGACCCCCTTGATAAGGGCAAGTTCGACGGAGCGAGTCTGCAAGACCTTGGCCCCCAATGAGGCCATTTCCAGCATTTCCTCGAAAGCGATCCGGTCGATGCGCCGGGCACCGGGAACAATGCGCGGGTCCGTCGTGTACACGCCATCGACATCCGTATAAATATCGCATCGATCCGCATTGATAGCGGCGGCTATGGCAACCGCGCTGGTGTCGGAGCCGCCACGCCCTAATGTGGTAATGCGGTTGTCCGAGCCCAGTCCTTGAAACCCGGCGATCACCGCGATCTGTCCCTTGTCGAAGTGGCCAATCAGGTGATCCGCATCGATTTTGCATATACGGGCCGAGCCGTGGGCATCGTTGGTGCAGATCGGCAATTGCCAGCCCAGCCACGAGCGTGCCGATAGTCCCATACTTTGCAAAATCATGGCCATCAGGCCGCAGGTCACCTGTTCGCCCGAGGCAACAACAGTGTCGTACTCGCGGGCATCATGAAGGGGTGAGGCCCGCTGCGCCAGATCGACAAGCTCACTGGTCTTGCCCGCCATAGCCGACACAACAACGCAGATCTGGTTTCCCGCATCCGCTTCGCGCTTGACGTGCCGCGCAGCATGGTGGATGCGGTCCAGATCGGCGACCGACGTACCGCCAAATTTCATGACTAAACGAGGCATAATTGACCGATCTCAACAGGCAGGGATGGATAACACACAGGTCGTTTGCAAACGTTTATTGATGACCTGACGCGCTCTAGAGCGGGGCGCGAACTGGTTATGCCCATTAATAGAGATATCCTTCTTTGTCCAACGTATAAACCAGTCCGCAGCGTAATGCCAAGGATAGTCAACCCCGATTCTGCATAAGGGATTGCGTTGGGGGGCCTCGAATCATGGAAACCATGATTTTCGGTGTCGCAATACATCAATACCAGGGTCATCTCCCATGTCCATCCCTGAACAAAATTGGGGTTATGGTAGGCAACCGGTTGATTTTTCTGGTTAACAGTTTGCAACATATTAACATATTGTTGCGAATGTTAACGAATGAGTAGTCTGCGTTCTGGTTGTGTTGTTTGTTCTGAAGTCCCGCAAAGTGCCGGTGGGGGGGCGCGGGGTCTGATCGCCCATCCGCGTCGCCATGACAGGGGGCGTAAACGCGCCAGGTTCAGGGCGTGGATTTGGGCGGCAAGCTTCTGTTTTGTATTGATAATTATCGTTGGCGGCCTTTTTGCCGCCGTTCACTGGCGTTTGACCCAGGGGCCGATCGCGCTCAATCAAATGATCCCCATGATTGAGGATGCCATTGTACAGCGCATCGGTGAGGGCTACCGGCTCAAGATCAAGGACGCTGTCATTCACCGGGACAAGCGTCGCGGCGTTTACCTGGATCTTGCCCATGTGCGTCTATGGACGCCAAACGGACAGGAAATTGCCACGGTTCGGCACGCCAAAGTCAGCGTTGACGGCCAGGCCCTGCTGCTTGGTACCATCGTGCCCCGGGAGCTGGAGTTATTTTCACCAGCGTTCAATATCACTTATGACCACCTGGGCGCGCTGGTGTGGCAGGCGGATACCTCTAAAAACGATGTTCCCCTTAAGGCCCGGTCGATCAATCAGCTTTTGGAGCGGGTACTGGCAAAGAATTTGCCGGAGCCGCATGATCGCGGTGCCGGGCTGTGGCGTCATTTGGATGACCTGTTGCTCAATGTCGAAGGCGCCATTGCGTCCCTGTCGCCGGATGCAAAAACGGCACAATTGGTGCGTCTGGGTTTTACCAACGGCCAGTTGCGGTTAATTGATGCCAGGTCACAGAAATTCAAAACCATTGCCGATGCGTCATTGTTTATCGATCGTCGCGGGATTGGCAAGCCTATTGAGGTGAGTTTTTCGGCGCGTGGCGAGGGGGATCGGCGGTGGAGCGTATCGGCTGTGCGCCATCCCGGGCGAGACGGGGAGCCGGCCCGCCTGGAGGCGGATTTCCGCAACGTCAAAATCGCCGATGTCTTGTCGCTGGAGCGCCAGGACAGGCGGGCCATCGCCATCGACGTGCCCCTGAATGGACGGTTTGCCGTCAAGGCGCACCAAAGCAAGCAGATCGTGAGCGCCACCCTGCAAGTCAACGCCGGTGCGGGAACTGTCGGGATTGGCGGCAACGACCATATGGCGCTTAAATCCGCGCAACTTGATTTTTTTTGGGACAAGGATCTGAACGCCATCCAGATGAACCCGTCTCGCCTGAGCTTTGCGGATCACAGGGTTCAGTTTTGGGGAACCATTGGCCTGATAGCCAAGGATAGCGCCGAGGTTACCATAGAGACGGGGCCGATTGAGACCGTTCATGGGGCCGGGCCCTTATCCTGGCCGCAGGTTCAGCGTTTGGGGTTGCGCGGGCGCTATGTTTTGCCTGCAAAGGCCCTGGAGTTCGATTGGCTCACCGCGCAGGTGGCTGAGGCGCAGGTTGAGGCGAGCGGCGCCATCGGCTTTGCAGGGCCGCGTCCGAAGGTGCATTTGACCGGCAAGGTTGCGGCCTTCACCGTGGCGACTCTCAAGTCAGCCTGGCCAACCGGTTTAGAGCCAAAAACCCGCGCCTGGATTACGCGCAACGTCAGTGGCGGACGGGTTCGCGAGGCGGACTTTACATTGTTTCCCGTGACCGCCGAGGGTCACGGTGCGCACGGCCTTGACCTGAGCGTAGACTTTGCCGAAGTGACCCTGAAGGCGCATCCGGACCTGGCGCCCCTGCAGGGGGCATCAGGCACCATCAGCGTCAAAGACAGGGCGCTGCGGGTTGAGGTCAATGGGGCGAAAATGGCGGCGCCGGGCGGCGGCAGGATTGTCCTTAGCGACGGACTGCTGACCGCCGCCGATCTTGATCTCAAGCCACCGCTGGCGGATCTGACCTTCTCCGCCAAAGCAGACCTGCCGACGTTTATGCGCCTGGTGTCCGCCGCGCCGATCAATGAGGGTGACCACATTCCCCTAAAGGCGCGCGATATCAGTGGGCAAGCCAGCGCCAGGGTGCATCTTTCATTTCCCCTGATCGAGGATCCAACGGGGGCCTTGATCGCCTATAATATCGACTTGCAGGCCGCCGATGTGACTTCCAGACAACCCATCGACGGGTTCCACCTTACCCAGGGCCGGATCGCCCTGTCGGCTTCCAGGGGCGCGCACACCATAACCGGCACGGCCCGGATCAATGGAATTCCCTCCCGCATTTTTATCAAGCGCGGGCATCCATCGCAGGTGCACATGACCCTTGATGCGCGGGCCCGGGAGGCTATGGGCATTTCCCTGCATCCCCTTGTGCGGGGCACCGTCGACACAAAGATGGTCATGAACGAGGCTTCATGTATTGTTACGGCCGATCTGACCGGGTCCGTCCTGGCCCTGCCGCAATTGGGATGGCATAAGCCGCGCGGCGTTGCGGCAACGGCTACATTTCGCCTCGACAGGTCGCAGGAGAAAGGCTTATGGGTCAACGACCTGGAGGTGAAAGCACCAGGCCTTGCCATGCGCGGCGCCCTTCGTATTCATGGCAACGGCATTGTATCGGGTACGTTGCCGCTGTTGTCCGTGAACCGCTTTGGCAAGGTGCAAGCCTCTTTTGTAAGAGATCCCTCGGGAGCGGTGGACCTGACGATCAAGGGCGCGCGATTTGATGCACGCCCCCATATGCGCATTGCCGATGCGCAACCAAAAAAACCGCAATATCTTGTGGCTTCAGGTGATGCAAAGGTAATCCGGGTTAAGGCGGATGTTGCGCGGGTTGTCGGCTTTAACGGAGAAGTCCTGAACGATGTTTCCGCAAGGATGACCATTGGCCCCGAGGGGCTGGACATGTTTAACCTGGACGGGATCACCCTTCAGGGAGGACGCGTCTCGGCGGTGGTTGCGCGCCACAATGCCGCCGCCCCGCCCGGGAAAAGCCTGCAGGTGGTCTCCAGTGATTTCGGCTCGCTTTTGCGTTTTGGCGGTCTTTACCGCAATATGCGTGGCGGGGACGGAGAACTCATCGGACAAATCACCGGAAAGCCTGACGTGTTCAAAGGTGACATGGTCGTCTCGCGCTTTCATATTGTTGACGAGCCGGTCCTCAAGCGCTTTGCCGGCGATCATCGCAAACGGCGCCTGGCGTTAACCGATTCTCGCGCGAATAGCACCATTAATGCCTATCCGCAACTGCCTGTAGGCCCCGGTAGCGCCATGAAATTTTCCAAGACCATCGTTAGGTTACGCCATTCAGGGAACCGTCTTTATGTGAACAAGGCAATTCTGCGTGGACCCGTTGTCGGGGGCGTTGTTTCGGGTGTCGTCAACACGCTCAGCAATACCATCGCCTTTGATGGCACGATCGTTCCCGCGTATGGCATCAACAATATTCTTGGCAAGATCACCGGGGGCGGTGAGGGCGGATTGTTTGGCCTGAACTTCTCCCTGTCGGGTACAATGGCCAAACCGAAGGTGCAGGTCAATCCATTGTCGATGATCGCGCCCGGCTTTGTGCGCGAAATCTTTTCTGCTGCCGGTAGACCCCCTCGCCCGGCCCTGATCGTGCAGACACCCTCTCGCCGTCATACCAGATGGCAGTGATCCTGGCTCCGGCTCTGGCTCTGGCTCTGTGTTACCGAAATGCGCAAGCGTCGGCCATTAAAAAATTGGCCGGGCATATTGACAAACACCGATAAAGTATACCAAGGGTCCTTGACACGCTCTAGCGGCGATGCCCGCGGGGCTCAGCCAAAAAGTCAGAAAGACTCCTCTATGAGCCAGCCACGACCCCGCGTTGTCGTAACCCGCAAACTGCCCGAGCCCGTCGAGGCGCGGCTTAGTCAGTTGTTTGATGTTACGCTCAATGCAACAGACGCGCCGATGACTCGTGCCGACCTGCTCCGGGCTGTCAGGCATGCCGATGTCCTGGTCCCCACGGTAACCGATGCGATTGACAAGGGGGTGTTGTTCCAGGCCGGTGAGCGGCTCAAGTTGATTGCCAATTTCGGCAATGGCGTCGACAATATCGACGTCGCGGTGGCGGAACGGCGGGGCATGACGGTCACCAATACACCTGATGTGCTTAGTGAGGACACCGCGGATATGACCATGGCGCTGATATTGGCGGTACCGCGGCGCTTGCGGGAAGGGATCAGGGTCATGCAATCGAACACGTGGCAGGGGTGGTCGCCCACGTGGATGCTTGGGCGCAGGATCTGGGGAAAGCGCCTCGGGATTATCGGACTTGGACGTATTGGCCAGGCGGTGGCCCGACGGGCCTGTGCGTTTGGTATGCGAATTCACTATCACAACCGGCGTCGGGTTGCGGCGTCTCTTGAAAAGGAATTGAATGCAACCTATTGGGACTCGTTGGACCAGATGCTGGCGCGTATGGATGTTGTGTCGGTGCATTGCCCCCATACGCCTGCGACATTTCACCTGCTCTCGGCACGCCGGTTGAGATTGCTGCAACCGCACGCGTTTCTCGTCAATACCGCCCGTGGAGAGATTGTGGACGAGAACGCCTTGACGCGTATGCTTGAGCGTGGTGATCTGGCCGGGGCGGCTCTTGACGTGTTCGAACACGAGCCTTCCATCAATGCCCAGCTTGTCAACAACGAGCGCGTGCTCCTGCTTCCCCATATGGGATCGGCAACCCTCGAAGGGCGCGTTGATATGGGGGAGCGCGTGATCGTCAATATCAAGACATTTATGGATGGGCACAGACCCCCTGATCGCGTCGTTTCGTCGCAACTGTAACCGATCACGCCCCGCCCGTATTCGGCACCTGTGCACCTGTGCACCTGTGTTGTGCGGCAAGCGCCTCGCCAATACTAAGTCGATGATCAGGCGATTCAGCCTGATTTTACCAATTTCCGGTACTCTGCCTAGATGTGAACTCTCAATAGGTTGTCCCTGGTAAGTCCGTCGGGTGCAGGTGGCCATTCGTCTGATCATGAGAGGTGTTCGATTTCTCCCGCGCTGTCAAGGGCGCTTCGCGCCGCTTTCAGCGGTTTTTAAACCCTTGACAGCGCGAGATAAATCGAAAAAAAGCAATGATCAGATGAATGGCCTGATATGGCCTTGCTGGCGACAATGGCCGCGATAACCCTGACTTCAAACCGGCCACCTTGAGAACAACTTATTAAAACATGACACGCTCTAGGCTCCGGGTGGCTCGGATTTTACCGAACGTTCCCGGCGATTACCGGAGTGACCCCCATTGTGCGACAATCAGACCTTAACCCAAAACGTCATTTGCGGTTGCATTCAGGGCGCATGGCCGGTCATAATATGGCCGGTTATAATATGGCCGGTTATAATAAAGCATAAAGCGGAATTCGAGACATTGTTTGGGGCGCCGGATTTCACCTATTGCTTAACGAGGGAATTTCAACAACACCATTTGCCACTTACCATTTGGGAGGAACGTCATGGGACAAACGGCTCCGGATATTGACCTCAAGGTCAAGACATCACCTCACAAGAATAAACAGCTTGCCGCAAAGGCTCGCAAGCGCAAGAAAAAGCGCAAAACTAAAAACAGGCACAAACACCACACAAAGGCCAACGGCAAAAGTAAGCACCGTGGTCTCGTGCTTGATTACGCTGAAATCCCGGACGTTGGGGTGCAGGATGCCTATAGCGCCTACGACCCCGAGGCCGTGCGGCGCGCCTTTGAGACTGGGAAATATCCCTATCGCCACAAGATGAAGCGCAAGGAATACGAAAGACGCAAGCGCGAACTGCAAGTCGAACTGCTTAAGGCCCAGCGCTGGATTGAGGAGAGCGGGCAAAAGGCGGTCCTTCTGTTCGAGGGACGCGATGCCGCCGGCAAGGGGGGGACCATCAAGCGCTTTACGGAACATCTTAATCCCCGCAGTGCCCGGATCATAGCGCTTGCCAAACCCACGGAACGGGAAACCTCACAGTGGTTTTTTCAACGTTATGTCAATCACCTGCCCGCATCGGGCGAGATTGTCCTGTTTGATCGCTCCTGGTACAATCGCGCCGGTGTTGAGCGGGTTATGGGCTTTTGTTCACCCAATCAGTACCTGGAGTTCATGCGCGAGTGCCCGGATGTGGAGCGCATGATGGTTCGGTCCGGTATTCGGCTGTTTAAATACTGGTTTTCGGTTACCCGCAAAGAGCAATTGCGCCGCTTTGAGTCCCGCCAGGTCGATCCCCTCAAACAATGGAAGCTCTCGCCCGTCGACATGGCTTCCCTCCACAAATGGGACGACTATACCGAGGCCAAAGAGGCCATGTTCTTTTACACCGACACCGCTGATGCCCCGTGGACCGTGATCAAATCGAACGACAAGAAACGGGCCCGCCTCAACTGTATGCAACACTTTCTGTCGTCATTGCATTATCCCAATAAGAACACCGACCTCATCACAGGGCCGGACCCGCTGATAGTGGCCTCTAGTTCCCAGGTTATCGCGGATACCAGCGATATTCTCGACAAAGCCACACATCCAAAAAAGAAAAAGAAATCTCAATAATAAGGGCGGTTGATCGGCGAGCACAAGTGAGGGGGACTGTTGGGTAAGTCCAGGAAGGCGCCTCTATTGACGGGCCTCCCCCTGCCCGCGCCCCCGTCGTGGGCGCCTCCCCCCTTTGGTATCCGTTGTCCTGTTTTGTCGATAACAACCGGTCTATAACCCCGGTTATACCAGCGGTATTGGCTTTATAGACACGCCGACTGGTGTACTGCCTTGATAACATACCTCTTTGACGTTAAGTCATGAGTCATTGTTTAAGGACCCTTGGTATAAATCGCTGGACACGCTCCAAAACCTGACACGCTCTAGCCCTTGACAAAGATACAGAAATCGAACACCTCTTTCGGTCACAAGAACGGCGCGGAGCGGGCTTGACAAAAACGGCCAATCAACAGGACGCAGCTTCGATGAACGCTGATTAGTCTTGACCCTGTCTCCGTTTTTGTTGCAGCTGGAACGTTTCAGTCTTAATAGAAACAAAATTGGTTCTATTAAGACATGGTACGCCTTGGCTGGGCCTCTCTATTCAAGGGCCTCTACCTACCCGCTAGGGATCAAGATCAAGATCAGGATCAAGACCCGATAAAATAATTTGAAAGCAGTTTATGACAACCCGTCGATCAGTTGTAGTTGGATGTGGCTCTTATCTTCCTGAAAACGTGTTGCGAAACGCGCAGTTGGCGCGCCAGGTGGACACGTCTGATGCCTGGATTGTACAACGCACGGGCATCGAATGCCGCCACATTGCCGCTAACGGAGAATACACGTCTGATCTGGCCCTTGCCGCGGCGCGGCGTGCGCTACAGGATGCCGGTCTTGACGGCAGTGATCTTGATTTGATTATTCTTGCGACCGCGACACCTGACCATACGTTTCCCGCGACCGCTGTCGATGTTCAGCACCGCCTGGGGATGCAAAGGGGGGCCGCGTTTGATATCCAGGCGGTTTGCTCGGGATTTGTGTTTGCTCTGACCAGCGCCGATATGTACATTCGCTGCGGCCAGGCGGATCGGGTGCTGGTTATCGGCGCCGAGACATTTTCACGTATCCTTGACTGGAAGGACCGAACCACCTGTGTTTTGTTTGGGGATGGGGCTGGGGCCCTGGTGCTGGAGGCCTCTGATGATCATCAGGGTCGCGGAATTCTGGCATCGTGCCTGCGCTCTGATGGCGCGCACAAATGCAAGCTCTTTGTCGATGGCGGGCCGTCAACAACCCAGACCGCGGGCCTTTTACGCATGCAGGGGCGCGAGGTTTTCCGCCACGCCGTGAGCATGATCACCGACGTGATTGTTGATGTGTGCAAGGCTGAGAACATTTCCCCCAACGATATCGACTGGTTCGTGCCGCACCAGGCGAATATCCGTATCATCGACGCTTCGGCGCGAAAACTGGGCATTGCGGCGGAAAAAGTTGTCACCTGTGTTCAGGCCCATGGGAATACATCGGCGGCCTCCATCCCCTTGGCGCTTGATGTTGCCGTCAAGGACGGCCGCATCAAACCGGGAGACCGGGTCTTGCTGGAGGCCATGGGAGGCGGCTTTACATGGGGGGCGACATTGTTGCGCTGGTAGCGTGCAGGGGCGCAGAGCGCGCGGGTGGCGTGTGGTTTTTCGGGCGCTTTTTCATCCCTTATCACGTTGTTCTTTAAAGCAATTCTCTTGACCTTCGCGGCAAGACGCGGCATAGTCGGAAAATTACGTTAGCCTGCACAGGGAAGGCGCAACCAGGGTTTTGCTTGAAATTGTGAACATATTTGCGTTTTAATATTGCTTGGAGGCATGGGAACCGTGGCTATTGGGGAAAAAACAGTAACGCGCGCCGATCTTTGTAATGCAGTCCATAACAAGGTGGGTCTGTCGCGCTCGGAATCGGCCGAACTTGTGGAATTCGTCGTTGGTGAGATTGCCGACTGCCTGGCTTCGGGGGAAACGGTGAAATTGTCATCGTTTGGTTCGTTCGTTGTCCGCGAGAAGGGGGAGCGAATCGGGCGCAATCCGAAAACCGGCAAAGAAGTCCCCATCTCCCCACGACGGGTCCTGGTCTTCAAGCCGAGTAATGTTTTGAAGGACAAAATCAACCGCTCGCTCACCAACGCCAAAAAGTGAAACCCACTGTGCGGCAGGTTTCAGGGTATCATGCACCGACAGAATGGTTCTATTAAAACATGACACGCCCTAGATAGAGGACTCTGTTGGTTGTGACACAAAAAAGCCCCGAGGCCTTTCGAACCATCAGCGAGGTTGCCAAGGACCTTGATTTGCCGCAGCATGTTTTGCGCTTTTGGGAGACACGCTTTTCCCAGATAAAGCCGCTTAAACGACGGGGCGGACGACGCTATTACCGCCCTGACGACGTGAACCTGCTACGCGGTATTCAGTTTCTGCTCTATGAAAAGGGATACACGATCAAGGGAGCGCAACGGGTATTGCGCGATCGTGGAATTGCTCATGTCTGTCAGTGTTGGCGTTTTGACGATAGCGCGCAGCAGGAAGCCCCCCCTCCGGCGTCTCCGGCTCCATCTGCTCCGGTGACCGCATCGGAGGTTTCGCACCCGGGTGCATCCGATCCCTTGCCCCATCCGCCTGAACGTTTGTCAAAATCTGACATTCAGGTTCTGGAGGAGGCCCTGGTGAAATTGCTACATTGCAAACGGTTATTGGTTCAGGGGCGTGTTCGCGCCCCTTAAGGGCGCTGCACCGATTGACAAGGATGGTTGTTGACCCCGTGCATCAGGGCAATAGAGGCAATAGAGGCGACAGAGCCAACAGGGCTGGCAAGGTCATCGCAATCCGGACGATGACGTTGGGCCTGTTCCTTGTGCTCACGGGTTTGTGGAGCGCGGCGGCGGCGGACCGTCAGGCTGTCGAGGCCGCGTTTCAGGCCTGGGTTGCCAACGAACTCTGGCCCCGGGTGCAAAAGCGTGGTGTTTCGCGCTCTACCTTTAAAGCGGCATTTGCGGGTGTTCGCCTTGACTGGAGCCTTCCCGATTTGCGACCGCCGGGGGAAAAGCCTTCCCTATCAGAGGGTCAGCGCCAGGCGGAGTTTCGCAGCCCCGGGCGTTATTTTGCTGAGGCCAACCTCAACACCCTTGTTAAACGCGGGCGCGGGCACTTGGCGCAATGGGACAGGACCCTCACCCGGATAGAGCGCCGTTTTGGCGTGCCACGGCGCATCGTGGTGGCCATTTGGGGGCGTGAATCCGCCTATGGTCGTGCGGCTATCCCCCACAACGGCATCCGCGCTCTGGCCAGCCAGGCGTTTATGGGCCGGCGGCGGTCAATGTTTGAGGCCGAACTTCTCGCCGCGCTGGTAATCCTGCAGGAGGGCCATGTTGCGCGCGCCCATTTGAAAAGCTCCTGGGCAGGGGGGCTCGGGCATCCCCAGTTCCTGCCCACAGCGTTTTTGCGCTACGCGGTGGACTTTGACGGCGATGGACGGCGGGATATCTGGCAATCGGTACCCGACGCGCTGGCCTCCATTGCCCATTACCTGCAGCAAAATGGCTGGAACAAAGACCGGGATTGGGGGTACGAGGTGCACGTGCCGGCACCTGTTTCGTGCGCCCTCGAGGGGCCGGATCAGGGGCGACCCATACGCGATTGGGTGGCGGCGGGAATTGTGCGGGTTGCCAATCGCCGGTTTTCGCAAAAGGCTCTGACCCGGCGCGCCTATCTGCTGATGCCGGCGGGGCGCTTCGGCCCCGCTTATCTTGTTAGCGATAATTTTTATGTGTTGAAAACGTTCAATGAGTCGGATGTTTATGCGTTGTTCATCGGCCATCTCGCGGACCGTTACGGGAATAATCAACGCTTTATTGCAAGCTGGCAACCGGTCTCCGGATTAAACCGCGGTGATGTGCGCCGTTTGCAGCGCTATCTTGAAAAACGCGGGGCGGATGTGGGGGGCGTGGATGGCCTGGTTGGGTTTAAGACCCGTCGCTCCATCGGCACCTGGCAAATGCGCGCCAACAGGCCCGTAACCTGCTTTCCCGACCCCGCCCTGATGCGCGCCATGGGTCTGGCAGAAAAGTGATAAGGGCAGAAGACTGACGGTTTTCAACTTGGGCGACCTGATGCGCTCTATATCTCAATGTATCGGCCACTTGCCTTTCGGGTGGCTTCAAAATTCTGGATCAGTTCCAGTTCTCGGCCATCACCCTTTGCAACAACGGTGGCCAGTATCGCCTCCACAATCACCATCAGTGGAACCGCCGACGGGTAGTAGTGGGGGCTCGAATTGTCGCTAAAAAAGACAAACTCAGCCCCTTCGGCCACCGGCGAACTCAGACGATCGGTTATCGCGATCGTGTGCGCGCCACGAGAGACGGCAAAGCGCATGGCGTCAACCGTGCGCTGCGCGGTTGGGTTCATGCCGAAACACAGCACAACATCCGTTGCTCCAATGGGTCCCATTGCCTCCGCCGCTACCGAATATTCCGCGCCGACCAATCGTAAGTTCGACAAAATCATATTGCCGGTATTCTTCATCATTGATGCCAGCCAGAACAATGATCCTGAGCCCACCAGGAAAACATTAGGAGCTTCACGAATGCGTTGAGCGACGCTGTCAAGCTCTGCCTGCTTTAAACGCGTGCGGGCGTTGCGGATGTTCTGTTCAGCAGCAACGAGAATTCTGTCGCAAAGCGTTTCGGCTTCCCCTTCGATGCCGTCCTGATGCAGCGCATCGGCCCTGACTCCGAAACCGCCGCGAACCAGTTCTTCCTGAAAACTGGCGCGAAAATCTTCGTAACTTTGAAAACCAAGTTGGCGAGCCAGGCGCAACATCGTTGTGGATGTGACGCCGATATTTGCTGCCGTGCCACGCATGGAAGTCAGGGCCATTTGATCCGGGTGTTCAAGCGCATGACGAGCCGCAAGTGCCAATTTCTTTGGCAAATCCGGCAGCGCCTGCCGCAGTTTTTGCAAAATGCTCAAGGGAATTCTCCGGTAATACCAGCGGTATTGGCTTTATATACACGCCGATTGGTGTACAGCCTTGATAACACACCTCTTCGACACTAAGCCATGAGCCATTGTTAAGGACCCTTGGTATAATTTATACAGCAAACGACATTTATGCGCACACCGCAAGGGGGACCTGACACGCTCTAGTGGCGCAATCGATATATTTTGATTGCAAAAAATATCAAATGCTCTACACTTATCTTATACCAAGGGCCTTTGACAAGGACTCACGCATTGGCATCAATCAGGTGTGTTATTAAGGCTGTACACCAGGCGGCGTGTACATAAAGCCCATATCGTTGGTATTAATCGAAGGGTAATACAGCTAAATGTCTCACTACTCAGCCTTATCAGTCTTGCGCCATGGGTTGAGCGGCAACAAAAAATGGGGACGCGCCTGGCGCGACCCCGAGCCGAAACAGGCCTATGACGTGATCATTGTTGGCGGCGGAGGGCACGGATTGGCGACAGCTTATTATCTGGCAAAAGAACACGGTATCACCAACGTCGCCGTGGTTGAAAAGGGCTGGATCGGGAGTGGAAATACCGGACGCAACACCACCATCGTTCGCTCAAACTACATGATGCCCGGCAATACGATGTTCTACGAACGGTCCCTGAAGTTGTGGGAAAACCTCAGCCAGGACCTGAACTACAACGTGATGATGTCACAGCGGGGTCAATATAATCTCTGCCACTCTCCCGGGCAGATGGATGCGGCCAGGCGACGCGGCAACGTCATGCGGGCAAATGCAATAGACGCACAATTGCTTGACCGCGATGAGGTCAAGCGCCGCCTGCCGTATCTTGATTTTTCTGACACGGCGCGATTTCCGATTCATGGGGCCCTCTATCAGCGCCGTGCCGGAACCGCTCGCCACGATGCCGTTGCCTGGGGATTTGCGCGGGCCGGAGACAGAAGCGGCGTGGATATCCTGCAACAACGCGAAGTGACAGGTTTTCTTTGGAACGACGGCAAACTGACCGGCGTCCAGACCAGCCGAGGGGACATCAGGGCAAACAAGGTTGCCCTGTGTGTCGCCGGTCATTCGGGTCACCTGGCGAAAATGGCCGGCCTGCGGCTTCCGATCGAAACCCACTGTCTGCAAGCCTGTGTAACCGAACCCTATAAACCACTCATCGACACCGTCATCAGCTTTGGAGCAGCGCACTTCTACATTAGCCAGTCCGACAAGGGTGGGTTGGTTATGGGCGGCGATCTGGACATGTACAACTCCTATGCGCAGCGCGGAGGCTTACCGGCAATCGAGCACACATTGTCCAGTGCCAAAGCGCTCATGCCGTGCATCTCCCGACTAAAGCTGCTGCGCCACTGGGCGGGGGTGATGGACATGTCCATGGACGGTTCACCCTTCATCACCAAGACGCCGATTGAGGGTCTCTATCTAAACGGCGGCTGGTGTTACGGCGGCTTCAAGGCGACTCCTGCATCGGGCTGGTGTTTTGCCTGGACCATAGCCAAGGATGAGCCGCACCCGGACAATTCAGCGTTCACCCTTGACCGCTTCGCGCGTGGTTATCAAATCGATGAAAAGGGCGTCGGCCCGCAACCAAATGCCCATTGAGGAACGTGTATGATCAGGATTAAATGTCCGATCTGCGGGACCAGAAATGAAACGGAATTCACCTACGGTGCTGATGCGACCGTTCGTCGCCCTGCGATGCATGAGTCCGATCCACAACCTTGGCTGGACTACGTGTTCAACCGGGACAATCCCCGAGGAGTACACAAGGAATATTGGCACCATGTTCAGGGGTGTCGGCAGTGGATCGTGGTCGAACGCAATACTTTGACCCATGAGATATTCGGGTGCAAACTTGCGCGAAACGCCTGCCGGATCTCCGATGATAAACATGCGCGGGCGGCCCAATGAAACGGTTGAACACAGGCGGCAGAATTAATCGCAACCAGCCGCTTTCGGTTTCATTTGACGGGCAAAAACTGCCGGCATTCCAGGGCGATACCCTCGCATCGGCAATGCTGGCGGGGGGTATTTCGGTTGTCGGGCGAAGCTTCAAATACCACCGGCCACGCGGCGTCTATTCGGCGGGTGTTGAAGAGCCCGGCGCGATGGTCCACCTGCGACAAGGCGACCGGCGTGAACCCAACGCCCGCGCCACGGTGACCGAAGCTTTCGAAGGGCTTGTTTGCACCAGCCAGAATTCATGGCCGTCTCGAACCTTCGATATGGGCGCGGTTAATAACCGGCTCAGCCCATTTCTCGGCGCCGGCTTTTATTACAAGACCTTTATCGGTCCGTTCAAGCATTCAACCCGATTTTGGATGATATGCGAAAAATTCATCCGCAAGGCGGCGGGAATGGGCCAGGCGGGTTATCTCAATGACCCTGATCACTACGAGAAGCGCAACGGGTTTTGCGACATTTTGATAATTGGCGCCGGTGTGGCCGGGCTATCCGCGGCACTGGCGGCGGGACGCGCCGGTGCGGACGTTCTGTTGGTCGAACAGGATTTTGCGCTCGGCGGCGCGGTTTTGTCTGATCCCGCCGGCGGACCCGGTGATACCTGGGTTGAAACCGTTTGTGGCGAGCTGGAGCAATGCGATAACGTTCGCATCATGACGCGCACCACGGTTTTCGGCGCCTATGACGGCAACACGTTCGGTCTGATCGAGCGGGTCTCTGATCACATCAGGGCTCCTGAAGATCATCAGGTTCGTCAGCGCTATTGGTTGATCCATGCGCAGCGCGCGATAATGGCGTCCGGCGCCATCGAACGTCCATTGATTTTTGCAGGCAACGACAAGCCAGGGGTGATGCTCGCCGGGTCCGTGCGAACTTATCTGAACCGGTTTTCGGTACTGACAGGTGAGCAGGTTGTTGTCTTTACGAATAATGACAGCGCCTACGTGGTGGCGGTTGAACTGGCGAATGCAGGAGCCCGGGTGTTTCTGGTCGATTGTCGCGCGAAAGTCAGCGCCGATGTCAGCGCCGAGGCGACAGAGGCGGGCGTATCCCTGCTTTTCGCCCATGGCGTGCTGGAGGCAAAGGGCTCCAGACAGGTGACTTCTGTGGTTGTGGCTCCTGTCAATGAAAAGGGTCAGGCTGTTGGCGCGCCCATGACTTTACCCGCCGATAGGGTGGCCATATCCGGTGGCTGGACTCCCACGCTCCATCTGTGGTCGCAACGCTATGGCAAACCGCAGTTTACCGATTTCGGCGCCTGCTTTGTCCCGGCTGGCCAAGACGATCAAACCCTGCAAGCCGCCGGACTTGCAAAGGGTGCGGCATCCCTTGATGAGGTCATTGATCAAGGTTTTGCGTGCGGCGCCAGCGCCGCATTGGCGGTTGATGCAAACGCTGATGTCGGATCAAAGCCCTCGACCTATCCGACCGGCCGGTTCTGGCAGCCCGGCATGAAACCGGTCTTCGTTACGCTAGGGCCGAACGGCGAAACAGCGGGCAAAGCTTTTGTCGACCTGCAACACGACGTGCAACTGTCCGACATTGATCAAGCCCACAGGGAAGGCTATGTCTCGGTTGAACACCTGAAGCGATACACGACGCTCGGCATGGCAACCGATCAAGGCAAATTGTCGAATGTCAATGCCCTCTCACGCATCGCAGCGCTACGCAGGGCCCCCATTCCTGAAGTGGGAACGACTACATTCCGCCCCCCGTTTGTTCCCATTTCCGTGGGGTCTATTGTTGGGCATGAACATGGCGCTCATTTCCGGCCGACGCGACGCTCACCTATTCATCATTGGCACATTGAAAACGGGGCGGCGATGACCGAAGCCGGGGCCTGGATGCGACCCTGGTACTACCCGCAACGCTCTGAAGACCTGCAAGCGGCCTACATTCGTGAAGCGGCGCATGTCAGGAAACATGTGGGAATGGTGGATGTGTCGACCCTTGGAAAAATTGCCGTGCAGGGCCCGGATGCCGCGGAGTTCCTGAACCGCATTTACACAAATGGCTGGAAAACTCTGGCTGTGGGGCGATTGCGGTATGGTGTCATGCTGCGTGAAGATGGGATCGTTCTGGACGACGGTGCGACGGCGCGATTGGGTGAGCATGATTACTTCATGTCAACCACAACTGCCAATGCGGCCAGGGTTTTGGCATTTGCGGAGCAGCTTCTACAAACCGCGTGGTGTGATTTGCGTGTGCATGTCACGTCGGTGACGGATCAGTGGGCGGTTATTGCCGTTGCCGGTCCAAAATCCAGAGCGCTTTTGTCCAGGATCGCAGACGCGGACCTAAGCCGAGAGGCGTTGCCGAATAATCATTTTACGCAATCGAAAATCGATGGCATTTCGGTGCGCATTCACAGGATGTCCTATTCGGGGGAACTGGCCTATGAAATCTACGTGCCCTCGAACTACGGGCGGCATGTTTGGGACCGCCTCATTGATGCGGGCGATGCGTTTAACCTCAAACCCTATGGCACAGAAGCCATGGGGGCGCTGAGGATTGAAAAAGGACACGTCGCCGGACCCGAAATTGATGGCCGCACGACAATGCGGGATCTAGGCCTTGAATCGTTGGCTTCCGACAAAAAACCCTTTGTCGGTTCCGTTCTTCGCACACGAGAAGTCCTGCAGGATAGCAGGAGACCCATTCTGGTCGGATTGGAAATTGAAGGGGAAACCGGCGTGAAGGCCGGATCCCTGCTTTTTGCCGATGGCAAAGCTGCCGAGGGTCACGCAGAGGGGTGGGTGTCCTCCGCCACGTACTCCCCGGCTCTCGGCAAGAACATCGCGTTGGCCTTTCTGCAAGAGGGACTGTCTCGCATAGGCGAAGACATTCTGGTCGAGAACTTCGTCGACAACGAAAGTCACCGGGCCCGGGTTGTGTCACACCATTTTTTCGATCCGCAGGGAGAACGCCAAAATGCGTGAACCTGCATTGCCGCTCGCATCGAAATGTGTTGGCGACCGCTACGGTGCAAGCGGCGATGCCCAGGTGCAGCTCGGTACACGTTCCATCGGGGGGCTTTGGCAAATTGCCGGATGGGACAGCTTCGAATCCGCTGCCGAAAACGTTCTGCAACATCTGGGGATCAGGAGTGTCGGTAACTATCGTGATGCGCAAGTCGAGAACACGACTGTCGCGTGGCGTATCTCTCCCGACAAAGTCCTGGTTGAGACCTCTGTCGACCTCACTTCGTTCGCAACATCGGATTTGGCTGTCCTCGAACTTACCCATGCCCGCGCGGTGATCAAACTTGCGGGTTCCAGGTCCCGGGATTTGTTGGCGCAAGTGGTCGCGATTGAGGTTACAGCCACGCAGTTCAAGCCCGGTGAGTTTCGCCAAACAGGCATCCATCACGTTGGCGTGCTCATATACTGCACGGGCCATAGCAAGTTCGACATTCTGGTTCCAACGACTTGGGCTGAAACAATCTGGAGCTTTTTGTTTGACAACGCGTTGCCGCACGGGGTTGCAGTGGTGGGGGGCGCATGAACGGCGCCATCGCCCGCAGGTTCGCGCAATTTGCAACGGCGGATTTTCAGTGTCCGCAATCGGTTCTTGGCGCGGCGGATCGCGCCATTCTCGACACGTTGGGGGCAATGATTGTTGGGGGTGTCCATCCATCTGTACAAGCCATGGCCGATGCATTCCCATGCCCTCCAGGCCCGGCGACACTTGCGACGGGAGGCTCTGCCCCTGCAGATTTTGCCGCACTGGTCAATGGGATGGCCGCCCATGTCTGGGATATAGACGATACGTCCTACACAGGGATCATGCATGGTTCCGCGGTGATCCTGCCCGCTGTCCTGGCGGTTGCGCAGGAAACGGGCGCGCGTTCCGATCTTATTCAAAGAGCCTTCATAGTTGGGTCCGAAATAGCCTACTGCCTGGCTGAAGCCTGTACCCATGACCACTACTTTCAGGGGTGGTGGAGCACGGCAACATTCGGATTGATTGGCGCATCCGCGGCGGTTAGTGTTGTGCTGCAGCTTGATGAAGACCAGACTGTTGCCGCCATTGGAACCGCGGCAGCCGCATCAGGGGGCGGCAAAACGGTTATTGGTACCGACAGCAAGCCATTTCTCGCTGGTGATGCCGCCCGCCGCGCGGTCGGTTTTGCGCGCATCGCCAGGGCGGGTCTTAGCGGACCGGAACATGCCTTTGAAGATGACCGGGGGTTTCTGAAGCTGCTCAATAACGCTGAGGTCGACCTGACAGCCCTTGAAACACTTGCCGTGCGGTGGCGACTTGTGACTCCTGGTTTGTTTTTTAAAACCCATCCGGTCTGTTCCGCGGCGCACGCCGCCATCGACCAATTGAACGCCTTACTGTCGGAATTGACGGCATCTGCAGATCAGATTATAAAAATCGAAGCTGAAGTCCCGGAACTGGTCTTCATCAGCCTCGCCTATGCGGACCCGCAAACGCCGCAGCAGGCGCAATTCAGCCTGCCGTTTGCGTTGGCCTGTGCGGCGCTTTATGGCCGCGTGCGCTTTGAGGATCTGCGTCAAAATGCCATCCGTGCGCCGGACAAACTGGCGCTCATGCAAAAAGTACATGTGCAACGCGCCGCCGACCTCTCCACACAAGAGATGCGGGCCAATTATCCAGAGAGTGCCAGATTGACCGTCACTTTAAAGGATGGTCGGACGGCACGCGGATTTTGTGGGATCCCCCTCGGCATGCCCGAGAAACCGCTAAGCGATCGTGATCTCATTTGCAAATTTGAAACCGCAACGTCCTTTGCAGGACACTATGGTTTCAATCGCCCTCGACTCGGTCAAGACCCTGTTGAGATCTTCACTCGGGTCACTTCGATCCAAAACCAGCAAGCTTCTTAAGGGAGGACTTAGAATGAAAACGATATTTGCAACAACAACCGCTTTGGCCCTGGGCCTGTCATCCATGACAGCGATAGCCGCCGAGTGCACTAACGACACCTGGAACCGGGTCATGTCCAACGGAAAGCTCGTCGTTGGTGTGAAAGCTGACTACAAGCCGTGGGGATATCGAGACAGCGATGGCAATCTCGTCGGCATGGAAATCGACATGGCCAAAGACGTCGCGAAAACCATGGGCGTCGAACTTGAGCTGGTTTCCGTTCAGTCCTCCAATCGCATGCAGTTTCTTGAACAAGGCAAGATCGATTTGATGATCGCCACCATGTCTGATCGCGCGGACCGCCGAGAGATCGTAGGGATCGTGGGGCCAAACTACTATACCTCTGGAACGAACATCTTGGCACCCGACGCCCTGAAATTCACCGATTGGGAACAATTGCGCGACAAGCCGGTTTGCGGAAAACAGGGCGCATTCTACAATCAGATCACCGAGTCCAAGTATGGTGCGAAAATCATTGCCTTCACCGGTAATGCGGAAGCCAAGCAAGCTCTGCGGGATAAGAAATGCGTGGCATTTGTCTACGACGACAGCTCCATTATGGCTGATCTTGCCTCAGGCGACTGGGAAGGCTTTGGCATGCCCTTGCCGACCGAGGACGATAACCCTTGGGCGTTGGCAGTCCCGAAAGCCGAGCAGAACTGCGTGTTCGGACGCTTCATGTCCGGCATGCAGTACAACTGGCACAAAGACGGCACACTGATAGAGCTCGAAAAGAAATGGGGCATTCAGCCCACCGCTTTTGTTACGCGTGAGAATAAACGCTTTCAGGACTGGTTGTCCGAGAAAAAATAAAATCCATAATACCATGGGGCTTTGCGTTTGACAGTTGGGCCACCCGCACTGGCGGTACCTTGGGGTGGTCCGCCAGGGAGAGTGGGCAGGGTGATGCCCGTTAATAGAAAGGCCCACACGTCAGCGTCTACGAAAAGCCGATACCGCTGGTATAACCCAGTCACCCCCCGCGCCCTATCAGGGTGCGGGAGGCCATTGGAGGGACCCGCATGCTCGAAGTATTTCAAGATTTTTTCAGAAATCTCGCCAATGATTATCCCACATGGAACTTCATCTTCTTTTACGATGAACGCCAGTGGGGAAAGGTGGTAGGTGGACTATGGATGACGATCAAATTGTCCATAGCCTGTATATTTTTTTGCGTCGTTATCGGCATCGTTGGGGCTGCCATGCAGGGGGCACGAAGTCGCGTCGTTCGGGGATTGGTACAAGGATACATACAATTCTTCCGCAATACGCCACCGTTTGTTCAACTGCTGTTTTTCTACTTCGCGCTCGGGGCCTTCACACCCACATACAGTCCGGATGGTTGGCTGGAGACGCCGATCATAACCAATTTCGGTTGGGCGATCATATCGCTATCGTTTTTTGCCGGCGCGTTTAACGTGGAAATTTTCCGTGCCGGGGTTGAAGCGGTACCAGACTCAACACAGGAGGCCAGTGAAGCCCTCGGCTTCACCAGGCTTCAGACCTTCGCCTATATTGTGCTACCCCTTGCATTGCGCGTGTCCATTCCGGCGCTCAACAACAATCTCGTAAATCTGGTCAAGACCACAACACAGGCATTCGTGATTGCCGTTCCAGAGCTTTTGTACCAATCGATTACCATTTGGAACGATTTCCCCTCCGCGCAAAATCCCATGATGGTGGTCCTGTTTGTTTCGTATCTGGGGCTCGTTGGAATTCTCGTGATGGGCATGAACAAATGGGAACGCACAATGCGTATCCCGGGATATGGAGCTTAAGCCATGAGACATCCTGTTCCTGGTCTTAGTACCCCGGCGACGACCGACCTGCCGGTTCTTCTCAAACCGCCGGTTCGTTATCATCACCCGCAAGCCTTGAACTTCAGTCATTGGCTCGCGTCCATCCCCCCATGGGCACCGCTCCTGCTTATGCTATTGGTCCTGGTGATGCCTACCATCGCAGCTGCGCAACCCACCGAAACCGAATCGAAAAATGTGTTTAGCGTTTTGCTTGAATGGGTGCCTTTTCTCCTAGAGGAGGGTTTTGTTTTCACCGTTCTGATATCGGTGGTGACGATGTTCATTGGAACCTGTGCCGGCATCATACTTGGACTTGGGCAAATTAGTCCCAACCGCGTGATCAGATGGTCATCTTACTGGATTACCCAGATATTTCGAAACTCACCGTGGTTGGTTTTGCTCTTCATCGTGATGCTCAGTTTCCCGTTCCAGATCAATTTATTCGGCACGACCATACCGGTTCCGGACTGGACCAAGGCTGTGCTTGGGCTGTCGTTACCGGTTATGGCAAACATCTCGGAGATCGTGCGCGGCGCCATCGGTTCCGTGCCGTCGGCGCAATGGGAGGCCTCGGAAAGCCTCGCGTTCACGCGCCGCCAGACCCTGTTTCAGATCATCTTGCCTCAGTGCATCAAACGTATGATCCCACCCTGGATGAATTGGTATGCCATTTTGACAATGGCGACGCCGATTGTTGCGATCCTGGGTGTTGAAGAGATTTTGAATCTCACCAGGCAGGCCATAGAGGCGGAAAACAACCGGCCGGAATTGTTGATCCCGTTCTACGGGTTCGTACTGCTCATCTTTTTCGCATACTGCTACCCGATTGCACGCCTGACGGTGTGGTTGGAGCGCAAGTATGCTCTGAAACTGTGATTGGAGGATACACATGAACTGGACACCCGATAAACCAATCGTCTCAATAAAAGACGTAAGGAAATCCTTTGGAGAACTGGAAGTTCTGAAGGGCGTTTCCATGGACATCAGCAAAGGGGAAGTGATTTGCATCATTGGCCCTTCAGGTTCCGGCAAGTCGACACTGATCCGATGTATCAACGCACTTAATGACATCCAGGGCGGATCGATAACCGTGGAAGGACAGGAAGTCCATGATGAAAAGCTGGACAAGTTGGCGCTGCGCAAGAAAGTGGGCATGGTGTTCCAGCAGTACAATCTCTTTCCCCACAAAACGGCTTTGGAAAACGTCATGATGGCCCCTGTCAAGGTTTTAAAACAGGACAAGGCCGACGTTGAAAAGCAGGCTCGCGCACTCCTCAAAAAAGTGCGTCTGGAAGGCAAGGAAAACAATTATCCAGGCGAATTATCAGGCGGCCAGCAGCAGCGGGTGGCGATTGCCCGATCCCTGGCCATGAACCCGGACGTTATGCTGTTTGATGAGGTTACCGCCGCACTGGATCCGGAGACGGTCAAAGAGGTTCTCGTGACAATCAAGGATCTCGCCGCGGATGGCATGACATGTATTCTTGTTACCCACGAAATGGGGTTTGCCCGAGAAGTCGCGGATCACATCTACTTTACAGACAAGGGCATCATCGTCGAGCACGGGCCCCCCGATACGTTCTTTGACGATGCAAAGGATGCAAGAACCAAGGAGTTCTTGAGTCAAATATTATAGGGGGGCTCTATTAATACCAAGGGCCCTTGAAGGTGCAGGGCTGCAAGACTCCATCATGCTTGTCTCAAAACCCCCGCTTGAGGCTGCCAAGGATGCCGCGCACGAGGGTGCGGCCCAGGGAATTGGCCACCGAGCGGGCCAGGGACTTCATCGCCGCTTCCCCGACCGTTTGCCGGCGGGAGCGGCGCCTCGCCGTTGAGGTGCGTCGCTTGGCGCGGGTGGTGGGGGCATCGTCGCGGCCCAGGTCCGGCACCGTGTAGCCCTTGCGCGAGCGCGCCAGACGTTTGCCGCGGCCTCTGGCGCGGTCCTCGCGCTGGCGCTGTTTGTGCTCGCGGGCAATGCGCGCCTCGGCGCGCTGGCTCAGGATTTCGTGGGCCGAGATCGGATCGATCGCCTTGTCATAAATCGCACCCACGGGGCTTTTACGGATAATCGCCTGGCGCTCGCGCGGCGTTAGCGGCCCCATGCGGGTTGACGGTGGGCGGACTAGCGTGCGCTCCACCACGGACGGCACCCCTTTTTTCTGTAGCGTCGACACCAGCGCCTCGCCGATGCCCAGATTTGTAATGGCCTCCAGGGTATCGAACCCCGTGTTGGGACGAAACGTCTCTGCCGCCACCTTGACCGCCTTGCGCTCGCGCGGGGTATAGGCGCGCAGGGCGTGTTGGATGCGGTTGCCCAATTGGGAAAGCACGGGATCAGGAATATCCAGAGGGTTCTGGGTAACAAAGAACACCCCCACCCCCTTGGAGCGGATGAGTTTGACCACCTGCTCGACCTTTTCAATGAGCACTTTCGGCACGTCATCGAACAGCAAGTGCGCCTCATCAAAGAAAAACACGAGGCGCGGGCGATCCAGATCACCAACCTCGGGAAGCTCTTCAAACAGTTCCGACAGCAGCCACAGTAAAAACGTGGCGTAAACCCGCGGCGATTGCAGTAACTCATCGGCGGCAAGCACATTGACAATCCCGCGCCCATCACGATGGGTGCGCATCAAATCGGCAATATCAAGGGCCGGCTCGCCAAAAAGCTTATTCCCGCCCTGCTGCTCAAGAATGAGGATTTGCCGCTGCACGGCGCCGATACTGCGCTTTGACGAATAGCCGTAGCGCCGCTCAATCTCGTCACTGCGCGCGATCATATCGTTCAGGATCGCACGCAGGTCTTTCAGGTCCAACAGGAGCAGCCCATCGTCGTCGGCTATGCGAAACGCAATATTGACCGCCCCCTCCTGCGCCTCGCTCAGGTTCATCAGGCGGGACAGCAGTAAAGGCCCCATATCCGATATGGTGGCGCGGATAGGATGCCCCTTTTTGGCAAAAATATCCCAAAAAACGGTGGGGAACGCCTCCAGCTCGTAGTCGGCATCAAAGCCGATGGCCGCGGCGCGCTCGAAAAGAAAATCCCGCGGCTCTCCCGCCACGGCAACACCGGCCATATCGCCCTTTACGTCGGCCATGAACACGGGAACGCCGGCGCGGGAAAACCCCTCCGCCAGGATTTGCGAGGTCACCGTCTTACCGGTGCCCGTGGCGCCGGTGATCAAGGCATGACGGTTGGCCAGGGCCAGGCGCAAATATTGTGGCCGATCCGTGCCTCCCACATCGCCAGTGCCAATATAGACTTTGTCGTCTTGAAACATACGCTCCTCCTGCTTGCCATCCGCCGTGCCCGGGAACGAAAAGCTTTTATGCATGGCGCTCTACATAGGTGTCCATCACCCGCTTGCGCCCGGCTTTCTCAAAGTCAATGGTCAGTTTATTGCCGTCAATGGCGGCAATAGCGCCATAACCAAATTTTATGTGGAACACCCGTTCTCCAACACTGAACGATGAAGGACCGGTATCGCGAACCGTACTCTCGCCTTCAATGGTCAGGGGGCCTGAGGGGCTTGAGGGACCTGAGGGGCCTGTCTTTGGGGATGCGTTCTGCGCCCGGCGCCAACCCGGTGTTGCGTAGGGGCTGGCGTAGCCGTCATGATCAACGCCGGAAAAGTGCTGTGTAGCGGACTGGGTTGCTGAGCCATAGCTGTAATAGGAATGAAAGCCTATGGCCTCGTTAATGGTCACATGGTCGGCGGGCAATTCGTCAAGAAAGCGCGAGGGAGCGGCGCTGAGCCATTTTCCATGAATTTGCCGACTTGAGGCAAAGGAGACAAAGGCACGGCTTTTGGCGCGCGTCAGGCCCACATAGGCCAGGCGGCGTTCTTCCTCCAGTCCGGCCTGCCCGTCGCTATCAAGGGCGCGCCTGTGCGGAAACAGCTCTTCCTCCCAACCCGGCAGAAACACCGTGTCGAACTCCAATCCTTTGGCGGCATGCAGGGTCATCAGGCTGAGGGCGTCATCCGCGGTGCCGGTACTTGCCTCCATGACCAGGGCTACGTGCTCAAGAAATTCGCGCAGGGAAGCATATTGCTCCATGGAGCGAATAAGTTCCTTGAGGTTATCTAGGCGCCCGGGAGCATCGGCGCTTTTTGCGTTTTTCCACATGTCGGTGTAGCCGGATTCATCAAGGATGATTTCCGCCAGGCGTGCATGGGAAAATTCTTTACCCTGAGGCAATGCCTTGTGTTGGGGCGGTTCTTCACCCTGCGACAGGTCCTCGGTTTGAGCAAAGTCTTCAGCCCGTGACAGGTCTTCCGCCATGTTGCGCCAGCGGGCAAAACTCTCCAGCAATTGGGTCAAAGCCTTGCGCGCCTGGGGGCGCAGTTTCTGTGTTTGCACGAGTTCCTGCGCGGCCCGCATCATGGGAATGTCGCGGGCGCGAGAAAGGGCGTGGATGGCGCGCAGGGTCACCTCGCCAAGGCCGCGTTTTGGGGTATTGAGAATGCGCTCAAAGGCCAGGCCGTCCCTGGGCTGCACGGTGGCACGCAAATAAGCCAGGGCATCGCGAATTTCCATGCGCTCATAGAACCGCGGGCCTCCGATAACCCGGTAGCTTAGACCCAGTTCAAGAAAGCGGTCTTCGAACTCCCGCATCTGCGTCGAGACCCGCACCAGGACCGCCATCTCGTTCAAACTGTGACCTTTGAACTGCAGGTCTTCAATTTTCTCGCCGATAGCACGCGCCTCAGATTGGCTGTCCCATGCGGGGGTGAGGGTGACTTTTTCGCCTTTTCCGTCGTCGGTGAACAGGGCTTTGCCAAGGCGGGCGTTATTGTGGGAAATCAGGTGCGAGGCGGCCGCCAGAATATGCCCCGTGGAGCGGTAGTTGCGCTCCAGGCGAATGACTTTGGCACCGGCGAAGTCGTGCTCGAAACGCAGGATATTATCCACTTCCGCGCCGCGCCATCCGTAAATCGACTGATCGTCATCACCAACACAGGCGAGGTTGCCCGTACCCTGAGCCAGAAGGCGCAGCCACAGATACTGGGCCACGTTGGTGTCCTGATATTCATCCACCAGGATATACTTAAAGCGCCGTTGATAGGTCTCAAGGACATCGTTGTTTTGCCGAAACAGGCGAATACATTCGACCAGCAGGTCTCCGAAATCAGCGGCGTTCAAAGTTTTCAGGCGGGCCTGATAGGTGGCGTAAAAGGCAGCCGCCCGACCGTTGGCAAATGTAACCCCGTCCGCAGCTGGGACCTTGTCTGGCGCCAGGGCGCGATTTTTCCAGCTATCGATCAGGTAGGCCAGATGGCGCGCCGGCCAGCGCTTTTCGTCAACATTGGTGGCCTGCAGGATTTGTTTTAGCAAGCGGATCTGATCGTCGGTATCAAGAATGGTAAAGTTGGAATCCAGATCAACCAGTTCCGCGTGCCGACGCAGAATTTTGGCGCTGATGGAATGAAACGTGCCAAGCCAGGCCATGTCCTCGGCCGAGGGCCCGATAAGCTTGCCGATGCGCGCTTTCATTTCCCGCGCTGCCTTGTTGGTAAAGGTAACGGCGAGCACCTCATGGGGGCGGGTGCGAGTTGTGTTGAGAATATGCGCAATACGTGTGGTTAAAACCCGAGTTTTACCCGTGCCGGCACCTGCGAGGACCAGAACAGGCCCATCAAGGGTCTCCACCGCCAGGCGTTGCTCAGGGTTCAGCGCATTAAGATAAGGCGCCGTGGTCATGGCCTGTAGCTGCGACCGGATACCGCCCGGGGTCATCTCATCGGTGGCTGCTACGGGCTTATTCTTGAGGGGATAGGCCATAACTATGTTCAGGATTATGTTCAGGCACCTTTGCTAACGGGTTCGATTCGCCTGAATTTAGCGAAGGACGGGCGCGATAGCCAGTGCTGGATGATGAATTTCAACCGCCGCCACCAAACCGTCACACTATAGCAAAACGGGTTCCGCGAAACCCATGTTCTAGCTGTAATCTTTCAATAAGTTGTTCTCAAGGTGGCAGGTCTGAAGTTAGGGCTATTGCGGCCATTGCCGCCTGCACCCGATGGATTTACCAGGGACAACCTCTTGGCGTTACACATCTAGCGATGCTCTTCGATTTCCGCCTCAATAAGCGCCGAATTAAAGTAACTTAACGCCCGTATGTGCAAGGCGCTGGCGATAATACGCCTGGGATTTACCGGGTCAACCACCCACAGACGACTCTCGCCGGAGTGATCAAAAGCGCGCAAGGCCTGGCGTAACGTATCACTCGGCAACAGGCTGACAATTTCGCTATCTTCATTTGTCAGGTCAGGTATTTCGTCGTTTTCCTGCAATTCCTGCATAAAATCCGCGACTGTAATTGTGCGTACCACCACGGCGTGGGGGCCTTCTTGCAGAAAAAGGCCTCGGGACTCCAGTTGCCAATGAAAAAACCCGCGTCCATGCACCGCCTGGGTCAGCCCCCAGGAGATCGATACCGCCAACAGGATAGCCATGGCAATGGCATAGCCTCCGGTCAGTTCAAAGGCCATGACGGCGGTGGATAAGGGCGCGCCGATGACACAGGCCCCCACCGCCGCCATGCCGATAATCGCATAGAGCCCTTCACTTGAGGCCAGATGCGGAAACACCGAAGCCGCAACCAAACCAAAGGCGCCGCCGGTCATGGCACCGACAAACAGAGAGGGTGACACGATGCCGCCACCAAAACGGCTGGCCAGGGTAATCGCCGTCGCCATGGTTTTTACCACGATCAACGCCAGCATCAAAACAAGCGGCAACCGGTCGTGCAGCGCCATATCGGTTGCCTCGTAACCAACCCCCAGAGCATGCGGAAAAAACAAGCCCAGGCTGCCGATCAAGAGCCCGCCGATGACCGGTCTTGTCCATAAGGGGATTTCGATCGAGCGGGCCACCCAGTCGGTAGCAATCAGGCAAACCTGAAACAGAATTGCCACGACCGCGCAGGTTATGCCAAGAAGGGCAAAGGCGGGAACCTCCCAGTAGGAGGTGATTTGGTAAGCAGGAACAATAAAAGCGGCAAAATCGCCAAAGTAAAGTCGTGACAGAACCGCACCAACAACAGAGGCAATGGTAATGGGCACAAAGGCGCGCAATGCGTAGTGGCCGAGGATAATCTCGTGGGCAAACAGGACCCCTGCGACGGGTGTGTTGAACGAAGCGGAAATTGCCGCCGCCGCGCCGCAGGCGATCAGGGTTCGTTTTGCTGCCCGGGGTAGCGAAAATGCCCGGCTTAAGCTCGCCGCTATGGTCCCGCCTAAGTGTACCGCCGGTCCCTCGCGCCCAGCACTGGCACCAAAGCCCAGCGATATGACCGACACAAACGCGGATACCAAGCCCGGCCACAGGGCCAGGCCATGCCCGGCCACGCGCGCCTCCATCACATCAGCAACACCATGCGCACGCTTTCCTGGAAGCACGAACTCAAGCAAAAGTCCCACCAACAGGCCACCAAACGCAGGAGCAAGGATAATGACGTAAAATGGCAAATCCCGCAGCGCACCAACGACGCGTTCGGAAAACGCCCCCGTCCAGCTAATCTGGACAGCCTGTATGCCTAAGCGAAAAGCGATAATCGCGACCGCTGCGCCAAGCCCAATGGCAATGGAAAGAAGCAAAATAACAGGCTGGCGGGTACTAAAGTAGGCGCTTAGATTGGGGCCGACCCATCGCTTTACCAGTAAGACCATGTAGGAAAACACGCGATTCATGACAACCTTCGCCCAATGTAAAGCCAGGATGGAGAGCCGGTAGCCTCGCCGGAAGCCGGGACAACAGTTAGTGAAAGGTCGTCGTTGTTAACTTCGCTACTACAACCCCGGTTATGGATAAGGACTTTTTTCTCACGCTTTATCGGTTTATTCTCGTGCAAAGGCGGATCCAGCCATTTATCTGATCATAAGCCATAACCGGGGTTCCGTTAAGAATGGGTCTATCAATCCGTAAAAAGCTTTAGATCAGCATGGGGTTAGCTGTACCCATTTTGTCAGCGGTAATACCAGCGGTATGGGCTTTATGGACACGCCGACTGGTGCACTGCCTTGATAACATAACTCTTTGACGCTAATCCATGAGTCATTGTCAAGGACCCTTGGTATATACCAGCGGTATAGGCTTTATGGACACGCCGACTGGTGTACTGCCTTGATAACCCAACGCTGTGACGCCAAGGCATGAGTCATTGGCAAGGGCCCTTGGTATATACCAGCGGTATAGGCTTTATGGACACGCCGACTGGTGTACTGCCTTGATAACACAACGCTGTGACGCCAAGGCATGAGTCATTGGCAAGGGCCCTTTGTATAAGCTAAACCCATAAAGCTGATCGCCCTCTAAATCTATAGCAAAATGCGACAAGAATACGCAAAAGCCCCATGATTCCCATTAAACGCATTTTGCTTTAGAGACAAATTGCTGGCTTGGGGGCGATGAATAGGGTATAGGCATGCGGCAGGGTTGCCGGTCTAGCTCAGTTGGTAGAGCGCGTGATTTGTAATCACGATGTCGGGGGTTCGAGTCCCTCGACCGGCACCACAGACTTTGTATCTGACATGCTCTAGGTTGCAGATCCTGATAATTCTCGTAAAATGTGGTAGTGCCTTTGCATTGTGGGGCGAATCGGTTGACAGTGTCCTGGCAACCGGTTATGGGGCATACCGTTCGCACGCATCTTGAGCCTGCGGGGGTTTACCGCGTGTTTTGTCATTGTTAGGCAAAGCCTTTTTGCCCACAAGGGCCCTGATTGTTAAGGATATTAGCACCTTACATGAGGTGAAGCGCATGCGAGATGGCGAGCTTTGAGACATTGCGTGGCTTTGCTGGATATCATTGAATAAGGGAGAGTTGACGAAAATGGCTAACATACCTGTTTCGGCGCCGAAGAAATACGCCGCCGAGTTGTTTGGGACTTTTTGTCTTGTTTTTATTGGCTGCGGCTCGGTAGCCGTTGGCGGGTCACTGGCGCCGGGTCTGGTGGGTATTGCCGCGGCCTTTGGTTTTACGGTAACCGCCATGGCCTATGCGATTGGTCCGATTTCCGGCGCGCACCTGAACCCTGCGGTGACCATCGGTGCCTATTTGGCCGGCCGCGTCGATTTTGGTGACGTTCCAGGCTACATTGTGGCCCAATGCATCGGTGCCATCCTGGCGGCTCTGGCCCTGGTGGTGATCACCGGTGGCGCTGGCGATGGCCTGGGGGCCAACGGTTTTGGCGACCACTCGCCTGGCAAATACGGCTTTTTTGCCGGGGCCGTCACTGAGTTTGCGGCGACATTTATTTTTGTCATCGTTATCCTCAATGTCACCCATAAAACCATGGGAGTCGGGCATCTGGCGGGACTGGTCATCGGGATTACCCTGTTTATCCTGCACTTTCCCTTCGCCAATGTCACGGGCCTGTCGGTGAATCCTGCGCGCAGCCTGGGTCCGGCGCTGTTTTCCGGCGGTACAGCGATTGGTCAGTTCCTGATCATGTTCTTGATCTTTCCAACCTTCGGCGGGGCCGTTGCCGGTATTGTGTCGAAGCTGGACCTGTTGAGTATGGACGTTTTCGACAAAATCGAAGACTGATCCGGGACTGATCCCGTTGTCAATTTGCGTCGATGCACCAGGACTGGCACCATGGGACGCTGACAGAACAAGCCCCGTCGCGAGGTCAACGTCAAAGTCTCCCGCGGCGGGCTTTTTGCTGGTGCACGTTCAGGGGATGCAAAAGGCCATGTCATGAGCCTTTGATTGCAACTTGCGACTTGTGACTTGCGCGGGGATGCGCCCTGTGAACAATACGCAACCTGTGAATTTTATGCAGCGGGTATCATCACCGCCCGCAAAAACCCCAAAACGAACGCGGAAGGCTTGAGACCAATGAGCTTGCAAAGAACATTCTCAATTATTAAACCCGATGCAACGGAGCGCAACATCACCGGCAAGGTGATCGATCGGCTGGAAAGCGCAGGGTTGCGTGTTGTGGCGCAAAAGCGCATTAAACTGTCACGCCAACAGGCCGAGGGCTTTTATGCGGTGCATCGGGAGCGTCCCTTTTTTGATGAGTTGGTTGCATTCATGACCTCCGGTCCCGTTGTTGTGCAGGTGCTTGAGGGGGAAGACGCCATTGCCAAAAACCGCGAAGTCATGGGGGCCACCAACCCCGCGGAGGCGGCACCGGGAACCATTCGGGCGGATTTTGCCCGGTCCCTGACCGAAAACTCCGTCCACGGTTCTGACGGTCCTGACACGGCGCGCGAGGAGATCGCGTTCTTTTTCTCTGACGACGATATTGTCGGCTAGATCAGCTTGGCGTTAGTTGTACCCATTTTGCCAAGGGTGCAGCTAAAAGCATAAAGCTGATCGCCCTCTAAATCCATAGCAAAATGCGAAATGAATACGCGAAAGCCCCATGATTCCAATTAAACGCATTTTGCTATAGATGTAATCTTTCAATAGGTTATTCTCAAGGTGGCAGGTCTGCAGTCAGGGTTATTGCGGCCATTGCCGCCAGCAACGCCATATCGGGCCATTCTGACGGGGCGATTTTGCGACAACACGGGGAAAAACCGCCACCGCCCCACCAGGCTCTATAGAGTTTGGTAACCATTTCTTGTCATAGTTTTTTAACCTAAATCGCTGGAAACCGCTTGCACGGGTGTTGTCCAGGCATCAGCGTCGTCAGAACGCGGCCCGCTATCCATGGCCTGGTAGAAGAAAAAGTGCATTTACATGAAAACCATATACAAGTTGCTTTTTGTGTCGGCAGCAATTACAGGCGGTGCCACAATTCCCGTCGCGGCGGCCGACGTGCCCTCCTATCATTACGGTGAGACTGGGGAGCTGGATCTTTACCACTGGACCGGCTTCTACTTTGGTCCTGGGGCGGGTGGCATAATGGAGTCCACTGAAGTCCGTTACGACAGCCCCACCAACGGTAATCTTTTTAGGGATATGGAGTCGTCCAGTTGGCTCGCCGGTGGTCAGATCGGCTACAATGTGGATTTTGCGGGACCGTATGTCGCCGGTATAGAGGCGGACCTCTTTGCGACGGGGGCACGCGAGACAAGCAGCCCCTGTTTTGTCGGCATCACCGTGACCTGTTCGGCAACAGCAAAACTTCCCTGGTTAGCGACAGTACGCGCACGCTTTGGCTACGGTTGGGGGCGCACGCTCACCTATGTTACAGGCGGCATGGCGCTGGCGTCCCTGAACTACGCTATAGACCTTAATGGCGTCCGCGCGAAAAAAAAAGACATAGCCCTTGGCTGGACCGTCGGTGCCGGTGCGGAGTACCGTATAGACCCACGCTGGTCTATAAAAGCGGAATATTTATATAGCCGTTTTGAACTGAAAGCCTTCAATAATTTTCCAACAATTGGTGAACGCACGAGCTTTAAGGCGCACCAGCATTCCTTGCGCGCTGGAGTCAACTATCACTTCTAGAGTATCCGTTTTGCTATAGTTTTCGTGTTTAAAGTCGTGTTGACAAGGGTGAGGAGAGGTTGAGGCTGCTTTGCCCAGGCGCCTGTCATCCTTGCAATCAGTTTTCGTGGCGGCTTCGGAAAATTCTTGTCAAAACCCACTTGTCGACAAAAGATCATGCGCTATATACAGCTTAAGCGCAAAACGCGTAACCAATGATGCGCCGACAATTATAACCGGTGAACCCTACATGGTCAGGGGATGCACGGGTCAAGTGCGTGCCGATGACGTGAATTTGCATGTTGGGTTAGGGTTTGTTTTCAAGGCAGTGCGCTTTGCGTGCGTCTGTACGGGAGAGGTTTTCTGATCAGGGGCGCGGGCGGTCTTGTGCTGAGGGTCACGGATCACCATCTTTGTGCATGCCTTTGCATGCACATACGGAGTGCGTCAAACAAATGCGCTGATTATTGTACGCACGCTGCGGTGGGATGTGTTTGCGCACAAGTGAAACAAAGGCGCTTGGACAGGAATGCAAAGGCGTTTGCTTTGATTGAGTAATGAAACCAGTACAGCAGATGATATGGCGGCTTCGGTTGCCAGGATGCGGAGGTCTTTAAAGACATGGCGAAGGTAATTGGAATTGACCTTGGAACCACGAACTCTTGTGTCGCGGTGATGGATGGGAAAACCCCCAAGGTGATTGAAAACTCCGAAGGCGCGCGCACAACGCCGTCGATGGTCGCGTTTTCCGACGAGGGGGAGCGGCTCGTGGGACAGCCTGCGAAACGTCAGGCCGTCACAAACCCCGAGAACACGCTTTTTGCCGTCAAACGTCTGATTGGGCGGCGCTTTGACGACAAAACAGTCAAGAAGGACCAAAAGCTCGTCCCCTATGAGATTGTCAAAGCCAAGAACGGCGATGCCTGGGTTAAGGCACGCGACGAGGAATACTCCCCCTCTCAGGTTTCGGCATTTGTCTTGCAAAAAATGAAGGAAACGGCTGAGGACTATCTTGGCCAGCCCGTGACCCAGGCGGTGATTACGGTGCCGGCCTACTTTAACGATGCGCAACGCCAAGCGACAAAGGATGCAGGCAAGATTGCCGGCCTGGAAGTTCTGCGCATCATCAACGAGCCCACAGCGGCAGCGCTGTCTTATGGATTGGAGAAAAACGAGGGAAAAACCATAGCGGTTTATGATCTTGGTGGCGGTACGTTCGATGTCTCCGTCCTGGAGATCGGCGATGGGGTTTTTGAGGTCAAATCCACCAATGGAGACACATTTCTGGGGGGCGAGGATTTCGACGCCCGCCTGGTCGATTATCTGGCTGACGAGTTCAACAAGGACCAGGGTATTGATTTACGCTCGGATAAATTGGCTTTGCAACGGCTCAAGGAGGCGGCGGAAAAGGCCAAGATTGAATTGTCGTCGTCCACCCAGACCGAGATCAATTTGCCGTTTATTACCGCGGATAAATCTGGGCCAAAGCATCTGAACCTAAAGCTTACGCGGGCAAAATTTGAGACCTTGGTCGAGGATCTGGTGGAGCGCACGGTCACCCCCTGTCGCGCTGCCCTTAATGATGCGGGACTGAACCCCGGTGATATCGATGATGTGATCCTGGTTGGCGGGATGACGCGGATGCCGAAGATTCAAAAGACTGTGCAGCAGTTCTTTGGTCGTGAACCTCATAAAGGTGTTAATCCCGACGAGGTCGTGGCCCTTGGCGCCGCTATTCAGGCAGGCGTGCTACAGGGAGATGTCAAGGATGTGCTGCTGCTGGACGTCACGCCGCTGTCATTGGGTATTGAAACCGAGGGCGGCCTGTTCACACGCATGATTGATCGCAACACGACAATACCGACCAACAAGGCCAATGTGTTCTCGACAGCGACCGACAATCAGGCCGCGGTGACCATTCGCGTTTTCCAGGGGGAGCGGGAGATGGCCGGGGACAACAAGCTTCTCGGTCAATTTGACCTTGTCGGTATACCGCCGGCCCCGCGCGGCGTGCCGCAGATCGAGGTCACTTTTGATATTGATGCCAACGGAATTGTCAACGTATCCGCCAAAGATAAAGGTACAGGCAAGGAGCAGCAGATCAAAATCCAGGCCTCCGGCGGGCTTTCCGATAATGATATCGAAGCCATGGTCAAGGATGCCGAGGAGCATGCTGAGGAGGATAAAGAGCGCCGCGAGGCTGCCGAGGCCAAGAACCAGGCGGAAGCCCTTATCCATGCCAGCGAAAAATCACTTAAGGACTATGGTGACAAGGTCTCTGCCGAGGATCGCGATGCTATCGAGAGTGCTCTTGAGGCCCTGAAAACATCTGTTGCGGAAAATGATACGGATGGGATGAAGGAACATTCTGCTGCATTGGCCCAGGCCTCCATGAAACTTGGTGAGGCCATGTACCAGGAAAGCCAGGCGCAAGCCGCGCAGGCTGATGCGCAAGCCGATATGGCTGCCGAGGATGCCGGCGATGCCAGAAATGAAAAGGATGTCGTTGATGCCGATTTCGAGGAAATCGACGATGATGATAAAAAGAAATCGGCTTAGGGGGCCATGATCCGTCCATGCCATGCCCTAAGGCACTGAACTGACTTGGCTGGGGAACTCTCGACAGCAGGTCGTAAGACGATGACAGGTTGCGAAATAACATCAGGCTTGCTGCCCCGACGGGTTCGACACCCTCGTGCGCTATATAGAGGGGCATCTCTATTAACCGGTATCACCAGTCGGCTTCCCTGTTCCAACCACCCCCAGGGTACCATTTCATGGGTGGTTGGGACGGGGGAGCGGGTTGGCCAGGTTGTAAATGGAAGTTTCCAGGTGTTTCGTTGCCCGTGGGCAGGCATGATCATAATGGTTCACGTTGTGCTGGTGCGAGCCCTGGCGTGGATTTCATGCCAAAAGCAGCGCCTGTTTATTGGATAATTGGGTTCGTTTATGGCGAAGCGGGACTATTACGACGTGTTGGGGGTCTCCCGAAACGCCGATGAAAAAGATCTCAAGCGTGCGTTTCGCAAGCTGGCGATGCAATATCATCCAGATCGCAATCCCGATGACGCTGACGCAGAGAAAAAATTCAAATCCATCAACGAAGCCTATGAAGTCCTGAAGGATCCACAAAAGCGCGCGGCCTATGATCAGTTTGGCCATGATGCCTTTTCCACTGGGGGGGCTCAGGGGGGATTTGGTCGTGGCTTCTCCGGCGAGTTTGGCTCGTCCATGTCAGACATCTTTGATGATCTTTTTGGCGAGTTCATGGGCTCCGGCGGTGGGCGCGGTCGCTCTGGTGCCAATCGCGGAAGGGATGTGAAGTACAATATGGAGATTGAACTGGAGGATGCCTTTCGCGGCAAAACCGCGGAGGTACGCGTTCCCTCCAGCATTACCTGCACCACCTGTTCCGGATCGGGGGCCAAGCCGGGAACAAGCCCCACCACGTGCCGCACCTGTGCTGGCGCCGGGAAAGTACGTGCCAGCCAGGGGTTTTTTACCATTGAGCGCACCTGCCCTTCATGTCAGGGGGTCGGGCGGGCCATCGAATCCCCCTGTACGGTTTGTTCCGGCTCCGGTCGCACCGCGCACGAGCGCACCCTGTCGGTTAATATCCCCGAGGGCATTGAGGACGGCACCCGCATTCGTCTCTCAGGAGAGGGTGAGGCGGGCTTGCGTGGCGGCCCCGCTGGGGACCTGTATATTTTTATCTCGATTCGTGCGCATGGACTGTTTCAGCGTGACGGTGCGGATCTTTTTTGCCGTGCTCCTATCTCCATGACGACCGCTGCTTTGGGTGGGCAGATTGAAATGCCTACCCTTGATGGGAATGTTGCCCGGGTGAAAATTCCATCCGGCACGCCAACCGGTAAGCAGTTTCGTTTGCGTGGCAAAGGCATGCCGGTTTTGCGTTCCAAGCAGCGCGGCGATCTGTACTTGCAGGCTGTTGTCGAGACGCCGCAAGCCCTGTCTCGCCGCCAGCGCGAGCTGTTGGAAGAGTTCGCCGAATTGTCATCGGAGAAAACTAACCCTGACGCGACCAGTTTTTTTTCAAAAATTCGAGGGTTTTTTGATAATTTAAGTGACTCCTGAAACTGTAATCGTTGGGAACGTTTATTGACGACCTGACACGCTCTAGGCATGAACCGACAAAGCATGAGAAAAAGCCCCTAATCCAAAACCGGGGTTACAAAAGCCAATACCGCTGGTATTATGTGTTGAGTGTGCCCGCAATGCCTTTTCGAGCAGGCGGGTTTGTGCTGATTTTAGGAAGCGTCCTAGGGAGTAGGGAGCGTTGATCAAGCGTGATGTTGCGTCATAAAAAGACAGGGGAGTCGATACGTGCGCGGGCGCAGGATTTGGTGCGGTCGTCGGTTGATGAGGTGCGGTTTCTTGTTGAGTGTTTTGAAGACCGGTTTGACGTGGACCTATCGCATACCCAGGCGGCGCAATTCGGCAACAGGCTGAGAACCCATGCCAGTGACCTCGGACGCAGCGCTGCGGAAGAAGCCAAGTTTATTCGTTCATGGCTCACCCAACCGGCTAAGACCGGTGCCATAGCAACCTCAAGCCGCAGTCTTGGGCGCGCGATGGCGGCCCAGGTTGACTTTTCGCAGCCCGGGTTGATTGTTGAGTTGGGGCCAGGAACAGGTGTCGTCACCCAAAGTCTTATTGAGGCAGGATGCGATGAGGACCGGCTGGTGGCGATTGAGTATAGCCCGCTTTTTTACAAGGATTTGCGACAAAAGTTTCCGCAGGCCCTGATATTACAAGGGGACGCCTATGATTTTGACGGCCAGCGGCGTCACTTTGATGACGCGCCGATTGCCGCTGTTGTCTCGTCGCTACCGCTATTGACGGTCAAGCCCGAAAAGCGCGTGGCTCTGCTCAACCAGGCCTTGGCGAGTATGCCGAAGACGGGTGTGTTTGTGCAATTTTCCTATGGGTTCGAGTCGCCAGTGCCTTGTGCTGGCAAGCCTATTGACGTTGCGGAGTCGAATTGGATTCTGCGCAACCTGCCACCGGCGCGGGTGTGGACTTATAGATTAAGACATGACACGCCCTAAAAGCTATAAAGGGAAGCGAAACGGGTCGGCCGGTCGTCAATAGACGTTTCCGGCTCAGTTTAATAGCTTGCCCACGTCCTTGATCGACTGGTCAAGCAGCGTGTCGCCATCGGGGCCCTGCATTTTCTCGCCAAGAATTTGTGTGGCGGCGGCAATGGCGACATCGCTGGCGCGTGTTTTCACGTCCTCAATGGCCTGCGCTTGCGCCTGCGCGATTTTTTCCTCAGCAGCCTTGGTACGCCGAACCAGCATGTCTTCAAGGTTCCGCTCGGTTTCCTCGGCCAGGCGCTTGGCGTCAAGTTTGGCCTGCTTGATAATATCCTCAGCGTCCTGCTCGGCATTTCGAACCTTGCGCCGATACTCAGCGAGCAATGATTGTGCTTCCTCGCGCAGCTTGCGCGCATCCTCTATTTCGGTGCGGATTTCCTCCGAACGGTTATCAAGAGCGGCGGTAATCCTGTCGGGTATTTTGTAATAGTACAAAACACCGACAAAACAGATCAGTCCAACAAAAGCCCAAAATGTCGCATCCATAGTGGCTATCCCGATTTCAGCGTTTCCGGTCGTGCGCCCAGAACACGCTCAACCGCCTGTTTAATCTGTGAAACCTCCACCGTAGAGGGGGACAGACGATCGACAACGGCCTCGGTGGTATCAATAGCAATCGTATCAATTTCCGCCATGGCCGCAGCGGTGATCTCCGCGATTCTTGTGTCAGCGGCGGTCAGTTTTTCCTGCAAAGAAGCCTCAATCTCACTGCGCCGCCTGTCCGTTTCCGCACGCAGGGCATCGCGGGTGTCCTGGGCGATAGTTTGCGCCTTGGCGCGGGCTTCGGCGCGGGCCTGCTCGTAAGCGGCAATAGCCTCGTCGGTTTCGCGCCGGTGATTTTCAGCCTGCGCCAGGTCATTTTCGATACGATCCCTGCGCGTCTCCAGGATTGACCCGATACGCGGCAAAGCCAGCCTGGACATCAAGTAATATAGCGCCCCAAAAGTTATCGCCAACCATAGCAGCTGCGAGGCAAAGGTAGAGGAGTCGAAGGGTGGAAACCCGGGGTCGTGAGCGCCCGCGTTGCCATGTTCGACGATTGTAACCGTTGCGCTGTGGCTGTCGCCCGTATCACTGGCCATAAAACGCCTCTCCATGCGCTTTGTTGACTTGCCCTATCGATTAAAAACCGTACAGCAGCAAGAACGCAATAACCAGAGAGAAAATCCCCAGTGCCTCGGTAACGGCGAAGCCAAAAATCAAATTTGTGAACTGACTTTGGGCGGCAGAGGGATTGCGCAGCGCCCCTTGCAGATAGCCACCGAAAATAATACCAACGCCAACGCCGGCACCGGCCATGCCGATGGTTGACAGGCCTGCGCCGATGAGTTTTGCTGCTTCCGCTTCCATGAGTTTACTCCTTGATGTTGTCCTTTGTAAAAGCTGAACAAATTGTACCTAATGCCCTGGATGCAAGGCATCGTTTAGATAAATGCAGGTAAGCATAAGAAAAACATAGGCCTGGAGAAAGGATACCAGAAATTCAAGTGCCGTGAGCGCAATCACCATGACAAATGGCAACAGGGCTCCCAGCAGGCCTAAAGCGCCAAGAGACCCCAAGCTGATAATAAACCCGGCAAAAACCTTTAGGGCTATATGCCCTGCCAACATATTGGCAAACAGGCGCAAGGAAAGGCTAAAGGGGCGCGACAGGAAAGAAATGATCTCTATCGGAATAACCAGAATAACGTTCAAAGCGACAGGGATGCCGCTTGGCACAAACAGACGAAACCAACCCAGGCCGTGTTTGTATATGCCGTAACCCACCACCAGTCCGTTGACCAATACTGCCAATGCCGCCGTGACCACAATATGACTGGTGACGGTGAAAAAATAGGGGATCATGCCAAGCAAATTGGCCACCAGGATAAAGGTAAACAGGGAGAAGGCGAGTGGAAAAAACCGCATCCCCTCCTGTCCAGCGGTTTGTCGTACAACGCCAGCGACAAACTCGTAGACCATCTCGGCGAGCAACTGCATACGCCCGGGTACCAAAGTGCGCCCATTGGTCGCAGCCACCAGAAACAGTGTGATCACTCCAACCGTTACCACCATGAACGATGCCGAATTGGTAAAGGCGATTTCCTGGCCGCCAATATGGCCTAGCGAAAACAGCTTTTCGATCTGAAACTGATGAATAGGATTGGTTGCCACACCACAGCCTTTCCTGAATACCCTTAACTATCGTTTCCGGTTACCGAAGCGCTCGTATTGCAGAGGCTTGAACTTGACATTGACAAGCCCATACCACTGGCATCAATCCTCAGGACAAACTGTCGCATAAGCGGCAACGTCGTGTCCTGTCGGTGATGAAAACCACGCGGGCCCCCCGCGTTCTTACCCGGAACCTGGCCTAAACTCAACCATCTTATGCGCAAAATTTCCATAAAATGGATAATATTGCGTGCACGGGCACACAGGTCTTCGCGCGGCTTTGTTAAGGTTGATCAGACTTGTCCGGGGGCGTGTCCTGATCGGGTGTTTGTGGAGCCTCATCACCTGTATCGGGTGCCTGCAACTCTTGTGCGGAGCGCATGATGTTCAAGACCCCGGCGGCAAACCCAAACACAACCAGAACCAGCAACCCCCAGGGTGCAGAGCCAAAAACCTGATCAACCGCCAGGCCCAACACCGTACCAACGGCAATTGCGGCGATAAACTCGGTACCAAATCTCAGGCCTCGCGACAGGGCGGTCATATTCCTGTCGGGGTTTTGGCTGCCGGTACCTTTATCCTTTCTGCTATCAAGACGTGAGCGCAAGCGCGCGAGGCGGTCATTAAACGTCTTATGGTCTTCGGACCCGGTCATGGCTTTATAGCAAAATGCGTTTAATTGGTATCATGGGCATTTCCCTATTTTCCTCGCATTTTGCCAGGGGTGCAGCTAACGCCATGCTGATCTAGCCGGCTTCGCGATAGCTCTCGGCGGTCTCAAGATCAACGGACACGAGTTGCGAGACCCCGCGCTCCGCCATCGTCACCCCAAAAAGGCGATGCATACGCGCCATGGTAATGGGATTATGGGTGATAATGATAAAGCGGGTATCGGTTTTTTCGGCCATATCATCCATCAACTGGCAAAAGCGTTCCACATTGGCATCATCAAGGGGGGCATCGACCTCATCAAGCACGCAAATAGGGGCCGGATTGGTGAGAAATACCGCAAATATCAGCGCTAGTGTTGTCAAGGCCTGCTCGCCACCAGACAATAATGTGAGTGCCTGCGGTTTTTTACCCGGCGGGCGGGCGAGAATCTCAAGGCCGGCCTGCAGCGGATCGTCTGATTCGATCAACGCAAGACGGGCCTCTCCTCCATGGAACAGTTTGCGAAACAGAGAGCGAAAATGCTGATCCACCTGCCCAAAGGCGTTTAGCAAACGTTCACGCCCCTCGCGGTTCAGACTGGCAATCCCGTGGCGCAGTTTGGCGATAGCGGCAATGAGATCTTCCTGCTCCTGTTGCAGTGCCTCGTGCCGCGCCCGCACTTCCTCGGCTTCGTCTTCGGCGCGCAAATTCACGCCTCCCAAGCGCTCTCGCTCAGCTTTAAGACGCGCAAGGCGCTTTTCCAGCTTCTCCGGTTCGGGCCAGGCGTTGTCGCCATTAACGTGCAGTCCGGAGATTGTGAGGGTCTCCTCAGGAGAGCACTCCAGGGTCTCGCGCATCTGCTGCGTCACAAGGGCCTGATGGGCTTGCGCGGCTTCCAGGCGCTCCTGCAAACGGGCGTGATCCTCCCGACACGTAGCCAGCGCCGCGGCGGTTTTGCCCGTTGCGCTCTCGCGCGCGGCAAGTTCCTGTTCGGCGCTGACAACCGCGTCCTGCGCCTGTTTGTGCCTATGCTCGGCTTGTTCCTGCTCGCTCAAAAGGCGCTTGCGCTTGTCCTCTATCAAAGCGGGAATGTTGGCGCATTGCTCCAGTTCGCGGGTGGTCTGCTCTGTGCGTTGGCTCAGCTCCAGGGCGTGTTTCTCAGCTGTTTCAATGCGCCGCTGCCATTGCTTACGCTCGTGATCAATGGTTCCAAGGCGCTGCCGTTGGGCTTTGATCTCGCTCGCCAGGGCATCGGTGCTGGCGCGGGCCTCACCATAGGCGTGGCGCGCCTTTTGCACTTGTTGCACTTGATCTTTGTAGGCCTCAAGTGCCGCCGTTTGGTCAGGCTCCCGGGTTAGTGCGTCCAGGTCGGCCAACGCGGTATCCTTGGTCCTCAGCGCTTCGTTGTGGCGCTCCTGCAGGCGCAACCTGGCTTCCTCCAGAGCGCTCCTTCTCACCCGCAGATCCGCGTATGTGCGTTCCGACTCGGTGACAGATGCACGCGCCTTCTCGCGCTCGGTCTGGGCCAAGCGCCAGGCAGTTCGGGCCTGTTTGACCTTCTCCTCAGCCCCTGTGCAGCCTTTTACGGCGTCCTGATGGGCATTCTGGTGGGCCACAAGCGTGTTATGAGTCGCTGCGATCTCACTATCAAGCTCTTCAAGGCGGTTGCGCTGAGCCAGGCGCATGGTAGCTGCCGTGGCGGCGCCGGAGCGCAGATAAAAACCATCCCAGCGCCAAACATCGCCTTCACGCGATACCAGGCGCTGACCCGGGCGCAATTGGCTTTGCAGGTGGGCCCCTTGGTGTGCCTCGACCAACCCGATCTGGGCCAGGCGGCGGTGCAAAAACGCGGGGGCGCGGACATATTGCAACAGAGAAGACGTGCCTGAAGGGAGAAACGGGTCACCCGCATCGGGGCCCGGCTGCCGCCAGGCCATGGGCAGATCATCCGAATCAACATTCGCATGGGGTAAATACGGGGCCTCAAGGGTATCCCCCAGGGCCATGCCAAGAGCGGTCTCCAGACCTGCATCAACCTGAATGTCGTCGATCACTGGCGCAGCACTTGCGGATTGCGCGGGGGTAAGAAGTTGGCGCAGTGTTTTGGCTTCGGTTTCGAGCTGATTGAGGGTACGCTCTGTTTGTGCAAGGGGGGCGCGGGCCTTAGCTTCCGCGTTCGTGGCCTGTTGATGGGCGCGCTCCGCCTCAGCCATGCGTTGCTCTGCGTGTTCCAGTGCGGTCTCGGCGGCGTTAAGAGCCCCTTTGTAGTCGTCAAGCTCTTGGGCGAGGGCATCCGTGTGCGCCAGGTTATTGCTGTCCGCGATAACTTGTTCGAGCTCTGTGCCGATTTTCTCGAGTTGTTGGTTTTCATGGGCGATGGTGCGGTTTAATTCGTTGCGCCGCGCCTCACTCGCTGCCGCCTCGCGGGTCAGATGAGCGAGATGGTTCTCCTCACGGGCCAGGCGGGCCTCGGCTTTTTGCAGGGCCTGTTCGCTGGCTGCCTGTCTGTCGTCGGATTGCGCCAGGGTCGCTTTGATTTCACGCTCTTGTGTTTCCAAATGGCTGAGGGTTTGTGAGTAATCAGCAATGGTCTGGACTTCACGCTCGCGATCGCGGGTGGCGGTGTCGAGAATTTCCCGCAGTTCCTGCTGCCTGGCCTTTTGACGCGCCTCTTCCTGCTGAAGCTGATTAAGGGCAAAGGTTTGCCGTTGCAGGGCGGCGGCGGTGCGCGCCTGGGTCTCGCGAAGGGGAGGCAGGGCATCAGCGGCGGCGCTTTGCAGGCGCATGCATTCGCTATGGGCGCGGGTGTGTTCCGCCAATGCGGCGGCATTGGCGGTGCTGGCTTTGTCGATTTCCTTTATGGTTTGAATGCCCTGGCGCCAGCGGACCGTATAAAGTTGCGCCTCGGCTTTGCGAATATCACCACTGATATTGCGATATCGCCGGGCCTGGCGCGCCTGACGTTTAAGGCTGTCAAGTTGCAAGGCTTGTTGAGCGAGAATATCCTCAAGGCGGGTGAGATTGTCATCCGCGGCGCGCAGACGCAACTCCGCTTCATGGCGGCGCGCATGCAGGCCGGAAATGCCCGCCGCATCCTCAAGGATCGCCCGTCGCGCAACCGGTTTGGCGGAGATCAACTCGCCGATCTGCCCCTGGCGCACAAGGGCTGTTGAATGGGCGCCTGTCGAGGCATCGGCAAACAGCAATTGCACGTCTTTGGCCCGCACATCGCGGCCATTGACTTTATAAACGGAGCCCGCCTCGCGCTCAATGCGGCGGGTAACTTCCAGGATATCCGCGTCATTAAAGGCCGCAGGTGCCGTGCGAGCGGAATTATCAAGAAATACGGTCACATCGCCAAAGTTACGGGCCGGACGACTGACCGAGCCGGAAAAAATAACGTCCTCCATGCCGGAGCCACGCATGGATTTATAGGAATTGTCCCCCATTACCCAGCGCAGGGCGTCCACAAGGTTGGACTTACCACAACCATTGGGCCCCACCACACCGGTCAGGCCATCTGCAACAATGAATTCCGTGGGATCGACAAATGACTTGAAGCCGACCATTCTCAGGCGATCAAATTTCACTGGCTCTCCTTAGCCTTGTCCATGGCGCGGTCGTAACAACAAAGCCCTCCACCATGAACCCACCATGGCCCGGTTTTCGACAGCGAATCGGCGTCGCTTTGGACCCGATCCTGCGCCTTGGCATAGGGGCGTTCGATGATCATTGCAAGCTTCAGGGCAGGCGCTTTTCCACGAGTTCAAGAAAGTCATCCTTGGGCATCAGTCCGGTGAAAATTTCGTCATTGATGATGAACGAGGGTGTGGATTCTATGCCAAATTCCGCAGCGGTGGCGCGAATGGTGTTGAGATTATCAAGCAGGTCCTGGTCTTTCAGACAAGTCTCAAATGTCTCGTCCGTGAAGCCCGCCTGTTTGGCGATCTGGGACAGCGGCCCAAGAGGATTTTCTCCGACAACCCAAGTCTGCTGCTGTTCGAAAAAAGTGTCCACCAGGGGAAAATACCGCTGTGCATCGGTACAAAACGAAAGCATATTAGCGGCCGCATCAAGAGTGTTGAGAATCAACGGACGATAGACAATGCGAACTTTTCCCGTATCGATATAGTCCTTTTTCAATGAAGGGAGAGTTTCGGTATGAAAGGCGCGGCAGGCGGGGCAGGTCAGGGAGGCATATTCGATTATGGTCAAAGGGGCGTCCGCATCTCCCATGACGCGCTCCGGCAATGGGCCTTTCGCAAGCAAGGTATCAAGCTGTGAACGACTCAAAGTTCTGGCCGGCTGTGCCTGCACGAAGGTAATAGGTGCGCGGGTCGTTTTTCGCATTTTATCGACCTGATACGCTGGTAGCGGTTGGTGGGCCATTGCGGCCTGGGCATAAGATTGACCTGTCAGAATCTGTGCAATACCAGGAAAAAGCCCGAGCCCTACGCAGCCAAGAGCAAAAACAACAATACGATACATAAAATCCTCCAAATGTATGCGACACCAACGTCGCAAATTAGATATTAAGACTTTGTTAACGACGCTGCATGCGGTGTACGCATTGTAGTAAAAACACCGCGTATCAGTGGGGTATCTCCATGAGCGGGCCAGGTCGTAAATAGACCTTCCCCACTATTGTTACGCGCGCCAATGCAAGCCAAGGGAATCAGGCAATACAATGGTCACTTTATGACAATGCCCGGTTATTTTTGCGCACGAATGGCCTGTCGCAGTTGCGCCAGAGCAAGCTTTAAATCCGGATTGTCAATCAGGTTCAATTCCGGTGTCGCTGTGTTGGCCAAGGGGACCGCGCATCGCCGGCGCGTGCGCAAAGGTTGCCGATCGACATGCCAAAGCATGCGCACAACACGAATGCGGCCAATTGCCGGATAGCCAAAGACGCTATTGATCCGCCTTATAAGGCGCGGTACCTCATGTTGCACGGCAATGGCATGGGCCGGCGCTACAGCGACAGTCAACACGGCACCTGAGCTTTTTGCATGAGAGTCAGGGGCGTCTTTGCGCGGATCGCGGCGCGGCCATTGTAATTTGACCGGATCACAATGCTCCGCATAGTCTGCGCCAATAATATCAGGCCAGTGATGGAACAGGTCGACATTGGCAAAGCCGCGTTTGCGCGCGGCCGGCTGCATAAGCTTGGCGATTTGGCTGGAAAGGTGTCGCATGGGTGGCATCGGATCACATGAACGGGGCTTTGAATTCTATACCATAATGCGCCGAGATAAAAGCGTGTTGAACCCGTGTAAGGGTTGTTTTTTCCTGGGGCAGGGCGAACAGGCGATGAATTGGTGTAGGTTACAGGGGTTGGTGCAAAGGAAAGGGGCGTGATGAGCAGGAAATCACAGGCGATATTACAATGGTATGAGTGCCATGCCCGGGACTTACCATGGCGCATCGGGCCCCGAGCGCGTCGCCATGGCGCGCGCCCCGATCCTTATGTGGTATGGCTATCAGAAGTGATGCTGCAACAAACGACTGTGACCGGTGCCATTCCTTATTTTGAGCGGTTTGTCGCCCGCTGGGCATCGGTGAGCGATCTGGCGGCGGCGCCGCAAGAGGCGGTTTTGCAAGCCTGGGCCGGACTTGGGTATTACGCCCGGGCACGCAATTTACATGCCGCAGCCAAGGTGATTCGGGATCAGCATAAAGGGCGGCTGCCGCAAGACATGGCCGCGCTCAAAGCGCTTCCGGGCATTGGCCCCTATACCAGTGCGGCCATCGCCGCGATTGCCTATGATGCCCCTGTTGTCGCAGTCGATGGCAATGTGGAGCGGATTGTGGCGCGGCTCTTTGCCATTGAGGCGCCGTTGCCCAAAGCCAAGGCCATGATCGCGAAAAAGGCGCAGACACTGCTGCCGCCCGCACGCTTTGGCGAGTTTACGGAGGCAATGATGGACCTGGGCGCCAGCATTTGCCGGCCACGCAAACCTGCCTGTGCACTTTGCCCCCTGCAAAAGGGCTGCGCCGCCTACGAAACCGGTGATCCTGAGCGTCTGCCGGTAAAGATAAAGAAAGGCCCGCTGCCACGGCGCGCCGGCACGGCGTTTGTGGCCTTTCGCGAAGACGGAGCCATCCTTTTGCGCCGACGCCCCGACAGGGGATTGTTAGGGGGTATGTGTGAGGTGCCCACAACCAATTGGTGCAAAAGGCCACCATCGCCAGGCGCCGATAAGGCCCCCTTCGCGGCCCGGTGGTTCTGGCTCCCGGAGGATGTGCATCATACGTTTACCCATTTTCATCTCGCCTTAAGGATCAAAATTGCGCACCTTGACAGGCAACAGGCCGCAGCTTGCCTGCATCAATTGCCCGACCACTGGTGGTCGGCGCCGCAAAACATCGACACGGAGGCCCTTTCCAGCCTCATGCATAAGGTCATTGCCTGCGCGCAAAGTCATGGATTGCGGAAAAAAGCGCTCCGTCAGAATGGTTCTATTAAGACCTGACACGCTCTGGGTAGATGCCCCCGTTGATAGACGTGCTCAGCTCTGAACGTCGCCCACAAAGGCAATGCGCAGCAGATTGGTGGCCCCCGGCGTGCCCAGGGGAAAGCCGGCGGTGATCAGGATCCGCTCCCCCGGGCGCGCATAACCCTCGCGCAGAGCAATACGGCACGCGCGCGAGACCATATCATCCACGTCCCGGGCATCGTCTGTGGCGACACTGTGAATACCCCAGCTTAAAGTTAGACGGCGCACGGTGGCAATACGTGGCGAGAGGGCGATGATGGGAGTCAAGGGACGCTCACGCGCCGCGCGCAAGCCCGTGGAACCCGACGATGTATAACAGACAATCGCCGCCAGGTTGAGGGTCTCGGCTACATTGCGCGCCGCCGCCGTAATGGCATCGGCACCCGTTGGTTCCGATTCTGGACGCTGACCATGGATAATGCCGCGGTAGTTGACGTCCCGCTCTACCTCAATGGCAACACGGTTCATCGTTGTGATCGCCTCGACCGGGTATTTGCCCACCGCCGCTTCCGCCGACAACATCACGGCATCCGCCCCCTCGAAAACAGCGGTTGCAACATCGGAAACCTCGGCACGGGTTGGTACGGGAGAGGAAATCATCGATTCGAGCATCTGGGTCGCAATAACCACCGGACACCCCTTGCGCCGTGCCAGGCGGGTGATCTGCTTTTGGATACCCGGGACCCGCTCCAAGGGCATCTCGACCCCAAGATCACCGCGCGCAACCATGACCGCATCACTGGCGTCAACGATCTCTTCAATACAGGCCAGGGCTTGGGGTTTTTCGATCTTGGCGAGAAGTCCGGCGCGTCCGCGCACAATGGCGCGGGCATCGTGTAGATCGTCGGGGCGCTGCACAAACGATAGGGCGATCCAGTCCACTTGCGCATCAAGAACAGCCTGAAGGTCATCGCGATCCTTGGGCGTCATGGCACCAATAGGCAGGACCGTTTGCGGCAAAGCGATGCCTTTGCGGTCTGACAGAACGCCCCCGACATCGACACGGGTTTCGATACGCCCGCTGGTAACATGGGTGACGACCACACGAATCTTACCATCATCAAGCAAGAGCTGATGGCCGGCCTCAACGGCATCGAAAATCTCGGCATGGGGCAGGAAAACCTGCGTGACATTGCCTGCGCATTCATCACAAACAAAAGCAAAGGTCTCGCCCGCTGCAAGTTCAACCGCCCCATCCGCAAAGGTGCCAATACGTAACTTGGGCCCCTGCAAATCAGCAAGAATGGCGATCGCATGGCTCATTTCCTTCTCGACATCGCGAATGATGGAAACCAACTCCTGCAAGTGCGCGTGGTTGGTGTGGCTCATGTTAATGCGGAAAACGTCGGCACCGGCGCGATACAGTTTTTTGATCATGGCGCGTGATGACGAAGCCGGGCCGAGAGTGGCGATTACTTTTGTGGAGCGTTGACGTTTTATCATCACAACAGGGGCCCTTGTCAGCAAGCTTTTGTCATTATGTTCTTATCTGGTAACCGGTTTTGAAAATCCACCAAACAACGCCAAGGCAAATGACGAGAAAAAAACCGATCATACTCAAACTGATCCAGACCTCCACATCGGCGATCTCATAAAAGCTCCAGCGAAAGCCGCTAATAAGATAGACGATGGGGTTAAACAGGGTCACAGTCTGCCAAAAGGGCGGCAACATGTCGATGGAGTAAAAACTGCCGCCCAGGAAGGCAAGCGGCGTGACAATCAACAGGGGAACGATTTGCAGCTTTTCAAACCCGTCCGCCCAGATGCCGATAATAAAACCAAGCAGACTGAAGGTTAGGGCGGTCAGCACGAGAAAGACAAGCATCCATAGGGGGTGCGCAATTTGCAAAGGAACAAACAAAGCGGCCGTGGCCAGAATAATCAATCCAAGAATAATCGACTTGGTCGCCGCGGCGCCCACATAGCCAACGACAATTTCCAGATAGGACAAAGGCGCCGAAAGCAATTCGAATATGGTGCCTGTAAACTTGGGGAAATAAATCCCAAACGCCGCGTTGGAAATGGATTGGGTGAGAATCGAAAGCATGATCAGACCGGGGACGATAAACATGCCATAACTCACCCCGTCGACCTCAGAGATGCGAGAGCCAATGGCGGCGCCAAAGACCACAAAATACAACACCGTGGAGACGACAGGCGAGACGATACTCTGCGCAATTGTACGCCACGTCCGTGCCATTTCGAACTTGTAAATCGCCAGTATGGCGCGCCAGTTTATGGTCATTGATTTGCCCTGACCAGGTCCACAAAAATATCCTCCAGGGAGCTTTGCCGCGTCTGCAAGTCGGAAAACGCAAGTCCCGCGTCAGCCAATTGGTTCAAAAGGCCGCGAATGCCCGTGCGCTCGCCATGGGTGTCATATGTATAGACGATTTGGGTCCCCTCGCTCGCCAGCGCCAAATCATGACCTGCCAGCGATGCCGGAATGGTATCGACCGGCTGCTGCAAATCGATAATTAGCTGTTTTTTGCCAAGCTTGCGCATGAGAACGGACGTCTCCTCAACAAGAATAAGCTCGCCCTTATTGATGATCCCAATGCGCTCGGCCATTTCCTCAGCTTCCTCAATATAGTGGGTGGTGAGCACAATGGTAACGCCGCTTTGCCTAAGGGTGCGCATGATCGCCCACATGTCCTTGCGCAGTTCCACATCCACGCCGGCCGTTGGCTCATCAAGAAACAGGATTTGCGGCTCATGTGCAAGCGCCTTGGCGATCAGTACCCGGCGCTTCATACCCCCCGACAGGGTCACCAACTGGCTTGCCTTCTTATCCCAAAGGGAAAGATCCTTGAGGATCTTTTCGATCAATTGCGGGTTGGCCGGCCTGCCAAAAAGCCCTCGCGTATGACAAACCGTTGCCCACACGGTCTCAAAGGCATCGGTGGTTAGCTCTTGCGGAACCAGGCCGATCAGCGCGCGGGTCTTGCGGAAATCACTAATGATGTCGTAACCATCGACGGTAACCGTGCCCGTGCTCGGATTAACCAGGCCACATATAATGCTGATCAGGGTTGTCTTGCCGGCGCCGTTGGGCCCTAGCAGGGCAAAGATCTCACCACGCCGGATGGTCAGATCGATGGGTTTGAGGGCCTGAAATCCACCATCGTAGATTTTTGACAGTTTGCGGACGCATATTATTGATTGCATGGCGCGCGGTTTAGCACACCCGCCTGGCATTAATCCAGTGGCTTTACCGAATGTGGTGCATTTTCGCTCTGGGTCTGCCCGTTCCTGCGAATCAGTTGCACGGTCCAGGTTGTCTGTTCGCCGGTATCGATTTCGAAAAACCCGTGCCGGTCATAGCCGCGGACCAGGCAGTCCTCGGTTCCCTTTATGGAAAATTTGGTGCGGCTCGTGCAAAGCTGCGCCGCTCCCGTCCACTCCGCCGAGTAATCCCTGGCTGCGGCATAGACATAATAATAGCGCGAATCCAGTGCCCCCGAGATCAGTGTCTCGCAGGCCTCGGCTTTCAAATTCCACCACCCCTCCGATATCCAGCCGGATTTCGAGTTGTAGCCGATAGCAACCCCGACCTCCATGCCGGTTCGGTTACAAAGGCGCAGGTCCGCGCGCGCCTGAGGCGGTGCCAAAAGCACCAGGATAACCGCACCCAACGCGAGAGCAAAAAAACGGTGAAACATCTTACGCCGTACCCCATGCAATACCCGCTCCAGGCGAAAATTCTGATTTGAAAGCCTATATGGCAGCAAATTGCTAACGGTTCTACTTATCAATTGAATCAAATATAGGGCTAAAGTGTCGGTCAATGAAGGCAGCTTCAACCCCAGGGCCGGATAATACCAGCGGTATTGGCTTTATATACACGCCGACTGGTGTACTGCCTTGATAACATACTTGCTTGACGCTAAGCCATGAGTCATTGTTAAGGACCCTTGGTATAAAGGGGATAGCGATTGTAGCGGGCGCCGTCACGGTGTTCAAAAGGGGCGGTCAAAAGGGGCGTTCAAAAGGAATGATAAATCAGAGGTGACAGCGGCGCGCTATGTGGTAAGAGAGGTCCAAGCCCCTTGGTATCCCTTGGTGTCCCTTGGTATATAATAAGAACGTTCACCGCTACGGTTTACATGACAACACTTGAGAACCCCGATCCTGTTGAGCGTATTGATGGCGACATCAAGGCCGGTTTTGTCCTGTTGTGCGATCATGCCAGCAATGCCTTGCCGCGCGCCTATGGGCGCCTTGGCCTGGGCCCAGACCAATTTGATCGCCATATTGCCTATGACATCGGTGCCAGGGCGCTAACATGCGCAATTGCCGAGGCGTTCAACGCGCCGGCGATTCTGAGCACTTTCTCGCGGCTTCTCATTGATCCTAACCGCGGAGAGGACGACCCGACGCTGATCATGGAAATTTCCGATGGCGCGGTTGTGCCGGGGAATGCCAACCTCTCACAACATGAGCGACAAAAGCGCTTGATCCGGTTCTACCGGCCCTATCACGATGCGGTGACGAATTTGCTTGATCAGGTTCTGGCAACCGGCATTGCGCCTGTGATCCTGTCCATCCACAGTTTTACACCGCGATGGAAAACCACGCCACGGCCCTGGCATGCAGGCATTTTATGGGATAAGGATCCGCGCTTGGCGGTGCCGTTGATCAAGAGCCTGGCGGCGGACGATCGTCTTAATATCGGCGATAATGAGCCCTATACGGGCGAATTGGCGGGCGATACCATGAACCGTCATGCAACGAAACGGGGCTTTGCCCATGCGTTACTTGAAGTGCGTCAGGACCTGGTCCAGAATGAGGCGGGAATTGACGCATGGGCGGAGCGCTTGGTTGACGCGTTAACCGGAATCCTGCGCCAGCCTGATTTGTATAAACAGGCTGAAAACCTGAAGGGAAAGTGTAAGGTATGACGATTATGGACGATGCGCATCGCATACAACTTGAAGCGGCGGCATTCAGGCGTCTTGTTGCCCATCTGCGCGCGCGCACTGATGTGCAGAACATTGATCTTATGAATCTCTCCGGCTTTTGCCGCAACTGTTTGTCGCGCTGGTACGCGGAAGCGGCGGCGGAGCGGGGGCTGGATATGGATGAGGCAAGAGCCCGTGAGATTATTTACGGTATGCCCTATGGCGCCTGGAAGGACGCCTATCAAACCCCCGCGAGCGCGGAACAATTGCGCCAATACAAGAAGAATCATCCGCAAAAGTAACGCTCCGGCCGCCAGTGCGATGGCTATCGGTTTGCCGGCTGTCCAGGCGTGGTCGGCAACTGAGGGCGCACCGGCGAATTCGCACCCCAATCGGCTTTATACCAAGGGTCCTTAACAATGACTTATGGCTTAGCGTCAAGCAAGTATGTTATCAATGCAGTACACCAGTCGGCGTGTATATAAAGCCAATACCGCTGGTATTATTTAAGGAGCAGTCATGACCGACATCAACATCAGTGCCAACAACGCCGCGGCTCAACAGCTCAAAAGCCTAGTCTCGCGTATTGAAAACCTTGAAGAGGAAAAGGAGACCATCGCCCAGGACATCCGGGACGTCTACGCCGAGGCCAAGGGCAATGGTTTTGACGTGAAGGTCCTGCGCCAGGTGGTGCGGCTGCGCAAAAAGGAGCCCACCGAGCGCCAAGAGGAAGACGCCATCCGCGACACCTATATGCAGGCCCTGGGAATGCTTTAGAGCGTATCAGGTTTTAATAGAACCATTCTGACGGAGCGATTTTGCGACAAGATGGGCCTTAAGTCTCGCAGGATATAGTGGGGCTATTTGCAAGAGGCTTAAGGTCCATATTGGCGCAAAAGCGCCCGTCCCTTCGGGTTTCCGATTGGCGGACGCCCACGCCCAAGCCGCTCTCGAGAGATGGATAAACATCGCTCTTCGATCGCCTTGAGCTTGGGAATCGCCTCGCCAATCGAGAAACAGAATTGATTCTATTAAGACCTGACACGCTCTAGGCTGTGGTGACAATTTAACTATTTGAGCCACAGCTGGATTGCCGCAAGTTTAACGAAGCCAAGAAAATTCGCCAGCAGTTTGTCATAGCGCGTCGCAACCCGTCTGAATTCCTTGAGCCGTCCAAATAGACGTTCGATCCTGTTGCGCTCCTTGTACAGCTCTTTGTCATATGCACGCTGATCTGTGCGATGCCGGCGTGGGGGTATAACCGCTTCACCACCGGTCTTCACAATTGCCTCCACCAAATTGTCTGCATCATAGGCGCGGTCACCAAAAACATACTTTGATGCAAAGCCTGCAATCAAATCAAGCGCTTGCTTCATGTCGTTCTCCTGGCCTGGCCCTCCGCCAAAGCGCACGGGAAGGCCCAACCCATCGCCTACCGCATGGAGTTTGGTGGAGAACCCGCCCTTGCAGCGACCCAACCCTTGGGATGCAGCGCCCCCTTTTTTTGCGGGGCTCCTGCCGCATGTTTGTGTGCCCGGATGATAGTTGTATCAATCTGCAACCATTCAAAATCTGCCTCTTTCGACAGGGCCTCAAACATACGCTCAATAACACCGTTCTCTACCCAACGATAGTACCTGCGTTTAACTGTTTGATAGGGGCCAAATCGCTCCGGCAGGTCTCGCCAGCGTGCCCCTGAACGGGCCATCCAAAGAAGGCCGTTAAGAAAACGGCGGTTGTTGCTGCGAGGACCACGCCGGCCTTTGCGACCTCCAGGGATAAAAGGCTCCAAGCGTTCCCACTGATCATCACGAAGTTCATCAACAGACATAACTAACCTCTCAAAAGTCAGTAATGAATCTGATTCGTCGTCAATTGAGAACCCAAAACTCCTTAAATTGTCACCACAGCCTAGCGCGTCAGGCGTTTAAATTGCAACAATAGCCCCGGTTCCGGATAAGAGAAAGACAAAACTGGGGCCTCGGACAGTGGCCTCTCTATTCTTTTTCAGCCTCGCGAAGCCATTTATCTGATCATTGCTTTTTTCCGGCGGCTTTGCTGTGTGTCAAGGGCTGCTCAAGCGCCGCCTTTGGCGGTTCTTAAACCCTTGACACACCGCAGCCGCCGGTTAGGGCTCATGATCAGATAAATGGCTGAATCCGCCTTTGTATGGACATGAACCGATAAAACATAAAAAAAAGTCCCTATCCATAACGGGGGTTATTGCTATGATGTCAACACGGTCGCAAACGCCAGGACGGCAAGCCCCAAACTGATCCCCCAGCCCAAAATAAACACAAGTGTGCGTGGGCCGCCCTCGTGTTTGCCGATTGCATTGAAATAAATCACCCAGTGGGCCATGCGGCTTATGACATAGGTCGCGGCCAGGAGGTTGACAAGCCATGGCATGGCACCCGCGAGAATAGCGACAATCAGGGCGGCGGCAAAAGGGCTGAAGTTCTCAACCGAGTTCAGGTGAGCCCGTTCCGCACGCACCTTGCGGTCCCGGTGATCGCCGAGCGGGGTTTGCCCAGGAGGCGTGTCGCCTTTTACGGACTTAAGAAAGATGGCCACAAATCCTTGCATCGGGATCATGAAGGCCAACAGCGTCAGGGACAGGAGGGCAAGTTTGTAAGAGGCGGCGTATTCCATCATAGTGAGCTTTCTTTTGCTGTGAGGTTCTGATACCAGCATACCAGCGGTATTGACTTTTTGTACACGCTGACTTACGGGCCTATCTATTAAGACATGACACGCTATAGCGTCGGCGTGTATATTAAAGCCAATACCGCTGGTATTAAATTCAAATCCCGGCAAATTCAGAGATGAACTCGGAGATTAACGATGTCCAGTCAGACGTTATTCTTAAAATCCACCACCATCGGCGCTGCGGTTGTGTTTGGTGTTCTCGCCGCTAATCCCGCCTTGGCCCGCGATCAAATTCAGATTGTCGGCTCGTCGACCGTTTTTCCCTTTTCCACCGCGGTTGCCGAACAGTTCGGACAACGCACCGCTTTCAGGACACCGGTTGTCGAATCGACAGGTACCGGCGGTGGTATGAAACTCTTTTGTTCAGGGCTTGGAGAGCGCACTCCCGATATGACCAATGCCTCTCGCCGCATCAAGATGAGTGAATACACAACGTGCAGGAAAAACGGCGTAACCCCCGTTGAAGTCAAGGTGGGTTTTGACGGCATTGTGCTCGCCAATTCCAGGCGCGCCCCGGTGTTTAAGCTGACCCTGATGCAGGTTTTCCAGGCCCTTGCCGCTCAGGTTCCAGGGGCCGATGGCAAGCTTGTGAGCAATCCATACGTCAGGTGGTCGCAGATTGACCCGAGCCTGCCGGATACAAAAATCGAAGTTCTCGGCCCGCCCCCGACTTCGGGTACGCGGGATGCGTTTGTGGAACTGGCCATGGAAGCCGGGGCCAATGGTTTTGCGGGCTTAAAAGCACTGCGCGGCGCTGAAAATGCTGATATGGTCAAACAGATCGCCGCTGATCTGGGGCTTGGCGGCAATATGATCATGAACGACGGCAAGATCATGAGCGGCAAGAAACTATTCCAGGCTATTGCTCACGGTATTCGTGAGGACGGTGTTTTTGTCGAGGCCGGAGAGAATGACAACCTGATCGTGCAAAAGCTTGAGGCCAACCCCAACGCCCTTGGCATTTTTGGCTTTTCGTTTCTTGACCAGAACGCGGACAAAATCCAGGGCGCGGAAATTACCGGAACGGTGCCCACCTTTGATGCCATATCGTCTGGAGACTATCCTGTTTCACGGTCTCTCTATTTCTATGTCAAGAAGGAGCACGTTGGTGTCATTCCCGGGATCGCCGAGTTTCTTGCCGAGTTTACCAGTGAGGATGCCTGGGGAGATGACGGTTATCTGTCTGAAAAAGGGCTCATTCCGTTGCCTGAGGCGGAGCGGGAGAAGTCCGGGCAATCCGCCAACGCCCTGGAGCCACTGGTCATGTAATCAAAGGTAGTGTTTGTGCAGGCGTTGAGTTTCCTCACCCTCGCGGTTGCGACGATCGGGCTTTACTTTCTGGGCCTTGCCCGCGCTCGTGCCGTGGTATCAGGAGAGCTCAGCGCCCTGCATTCACGGCCGGCCTATCACGGCGCCTATCTTGCCATCATCACCGTGGTGCCGGCGCTGATTATCTTACTCGGCTTTGCTATCATCGGCCCTCGGTTTATTGATGCGCGCGCCCTATCAAATGACCAATTGATGACCTTTGATTTGCCTGAGCGTGAGGCTTATGTTCGCGATATTCGTCGTCTATCGCAAAGCGGTGCCGATTTGCAGGCCTTCGTTGACGTCATCAAGCAGCAATTGGTTGCGGAGCGGGTTGTTGTTCCGGATCTCTCATTAACCAAAATAGAAACAGCGCGTAAACATCGCCGCATCGCCACCACGACAGCAATCGTAGCCCTGGGGATTGCCGGACTGGTGGGCCTGGCCGGTTTTATTTACGGTTTTCGTCAAATCAATCCGCGCCTTCGCGCCCGCCACTTTGTCGAGCGCGCGGTTATGGTGGCGCTGATCGCCTGCTCCGCGGTGGCTATTTTAACCACGGTGGGGATTGTTCTATCCCTGATTTTCGAATCGCTGCGCTTTTTCCAAAAGGTCCCGTTTTTCGATTTTCTATTTGGTCTCAACTGGAACCCGCAAACCGCCCTGCGCGCTGATCAGGTTGGCAGCTCCGGTTCCTTTGGTGCCGTTCCTCTACTGGCGGGTACACTGCTGATTACGGCGATTGCGATCGCCATCGCCGCACCGATTGGACTTTTTTCGGCGATCTATCTGTCCGAATATGCCAGCGCCAGACTTCGCGCCATTGCCAAGCCTTTGCTGGAAATCCTGGCCGGCATTCCCACAGTGGTTTATGGCTTTTTCGCCGCCCTGACGGTGGCCCCAAAAATCCGTGGATTTGGCGAGAGCCTCGGTCTGAGCGTTGCCTCTGAAAGCGCCCTGGCGGCAGGGGTCGTGATGGGCATTATGATTATTCCCTTCGTGTCGTCCCTGTCGGACGACGTGATCAATGCGGTTCCGCAATCTCTGCGTGATGGGTCCGCCGGCCTTGGTGCCACCCACTCGGAAACCATTCGCAAAGTGATTTTGCCGGCAGCCTTGCCGGGGATTGTCTCCGCGCTGATGCTTGCCATCAGCCGGGCCATCGGTGAGACAATGATCGTTGTTATGGCGGCGGGTCTTGCGGCTAACCTGACCATTAATCCCCTCGAGGCGGTCACCACGGTGACGGTACAGATTGTGACCTTGCTTGTTGGTGACCAGGAGTTTGACAGTGCCAAGACCCTGGCGGCCTTTGCTCTTGGTCTGGTGCTTTTCTGCATCACTTTAACGCTGAACGTTATTGCCTTGCGTATCGTGCAAAGGTACCGGGAGCAGTATGATTGATGTTTACCAGGGTTGACCAGATGAGCAGGGGTGAGCGGCAATGACCAAGGCCAAGGCCGTTGCCTTAGCGGCAAATGCGCGCCACGCCGGTGACCTGCACACCTCGCGTGATGCCAAAAAGCGCCTGTCCAGGCGTTACAGGTTGGAACGCCGGTTCAAATACCTCGGCCTTGGGGCGATCATGGTATCGGTACTGTTTTTGATCGCGCTGCTGGCCTCAATTGTCTGGGAAGGAAGCGCCGCGTTCACCTACCACTACGTGCGCTTACCCACACCCTTGCCCGGGCACCTTGCGTCGGCAGGCCCCGCCGCCCGTAAAGAGGCGCTGTCCGCTATCCGCTACCGCAAGCTTGTTGCCGATGGCCTTGAGAGTATTTTTCCGTTTGCCACCAGCCGTTCCGAGCGGCGCCTGACCCGGGGCCTGTTATCAGCGGCCTCTGACATTCAATTGCAAAGGGAGATTGCTGCCAATACCGACGAAGTTATCGCTGCGGGAAGTGCCGCTATTCCCGTTTCCGATTTTGCCGATCTTTATCTTAAAAATCAAATCACCAGCAAGACGGAAATCCCTGTTGCCGGCATTGCGTCTCCCAGTGCGGCCGAAAACGAAATTACTGTCTTATCGACGTCCAATGATTTTGTTGGCATCTTGCGCCAGGTTAAAGCGCGGTTGCGCGAGAGCGCTGCAAACGTGCGCCGCGAGGCAGATCAAACCCAAAAGGCGATCGCGGCTTATGAAAGTCAGCGCGCGACGATCGCCGCGCAACTGACGAAGGCGCCAACTAACGGCGAGACGCATGTGCGCCTCAAGGAGCGCCTTGCGCAAACCGACACGCGCTTATCGGCGGCAAGGGCGCAACGTGAAAGACTTTATCTGGAAGCCCAGGGCTATGCGCAGCGTGCAAGCGCGGACAACGCTCGAGAGGCTCTCTCCAGTGCCATGGCGTCATTCATTCTGCACATTAATGGTGGCGCGGTCAAAATAAAGGAGATTGATGCGACGGCTATTAAGGGCGATGTCATCATTCCGCTTTTGAATACACAGGAGGCGCCCCCGGGAAGCTGGCGGCTGGAGCGGTTCTCGGTGCCTGAAGCCAACCGCAAGTTTTCGGACAGAGAGATTGTTCTTCTTGACCGCCTGCGTGCACAAGGGCTGGTGGAGCGGCGCATGAACGCCTTGTTTTTCACGTCCGGGGCGAGCCGCGAGCCGGAGCTTGCCGGCATTTGGGGGGCAGTCGTGGGGTCGTTTTTCACCATGTTGGTAACGCTGATTATTGCGTTTCCCATGGGGCTGGCGGCGGCCATTTATTTGCAGGAATTCGCACCGAAAAACCGTTGGACCGATCTTATTGAAGTGAACATCAACAATCTGGCGGCGGTACCATCGATCGTGTTCGGCCTTTTGGGGGTGGCGATCTTTCTCAACGTTATGCACATGCCGCGCTCGGCGCCGCTGGTGGGGGGACTTGTTTTGGCGTTGATGACCCTGCCGACCATCATCATTGCCTCACGTACCGCCCTTCGTGCCGTGCCCCCCTCCATTCGCGAGGCGGCTCTTGGCGTCGGTGCCTCGCGCCTTCAGACGGTGTTGCATCACGTGTTGCCGCCGGCCATGCCGGGTATTTTAACCGGCACCATAATCGGGATGGCGCAGGCGCTTGGGGAAACCGCGCCTCTGTTGATGATCGGAATGGTGGCTTTTATCGTTGATATTCCCTCAGGCATCACGGATGCGGCAACGGTTCTTCCGGTGCAAATCTACATGTGGGCGGATTTCCCGGAACCTGCATTTCGACAAAAAACCGCCGCTGCCATCATGGTGCTGCTTGGGTTTTTGATCTTCATGAACGCGATTGCTATTATACTGCGCAAACAGTTCGAGCGCAGGTGGTGAGCGCGTGACACAAGAGAGTCGTGCTGATATGAATATGGGTATAGAGACGGACTTGAAAGACGATCCGGCTATCACGGCGGGAACCCGCGAAGGACAGCATGGGTTGACCACGGATTCGGATGTGTTGGACGATGATTTGGATGTCGCCCGGGTAAAGCCGTCTGCGCACGACAACCCGACCAAAATGAGGGGTCGGAACGTCGATGTGTTCTATGGCGACAAGCAGGCGATGTTTGACGTTAGCCTGGATATTCCCGTCAATGCGGTCACGGCCCTGATCGGCCCGTCGGGATGCGGCAAGTCGACGTATCTGCGTTGCCTGAACCGCATGAACGACACCATCGACATATGCCGGGTCAGCGGTGACATTCGCCTTGATGATCAGGACATATACGCGCCCGAGGTTGATGTGGTTGAGCTGCGCGCGCGCGTTGGCATGGTGTTTCAAAAGCCGAACCCGTTTCCCAAGTCGATATTTGAAAACGTGGCCTATGGCCCGCGCATCCATGGGCTTGCCAGAACCCGATCGGACCTTGAGGCCATCGTTGCCACGAGTTTACAAAAGGCGGGCCTTTTTGCGGAAGTCAAGGATCGCCTTGATACCCCGGGGACGGGCCTGTCCGGAGGGCAGCAGCAGCGTCTTTGCATCGCCCGGGCGATTGCTGTCAGCCCGGAAGTGATCCTGATGGACGAGCCGTGCTCGGCCCTTGATCCGATCGCTACCGCCAGGATCGAGGAACTGATCGATGAGTTGCGCGAAAACTATACGATCGCCATCGTGACCCACTCCATGCAACAGGCGGCGCGGGTTAGCCAGAAAACCGCGTTTTTCCATTTGGGTATTCTCGTTGAGGAGGGGGCGACCGACGATATTTTCACCAATCCCAAAGATCAGCGAACCCAGGACTATATTACCGGACGATTCGGGTAATACCAGCGGTATTGGCTTTATAGACACGCTGACTGGTGTACGGCCTTGATAACATACTTGCTTGACGCTAGAGCGTATCAGGTTTTAATAGAACCATTCTGACGGAGCGATTTTGCGACAAGATGGGCCTTAAGTCTCGCAGGATATAGTGGGGCTATTTGCAAGAGGCTTAAGGTCCATATTGGCGCAAAAGCGCCCGTCCCTTCGGGTTTCCGATTGGCGCAACGCCCACGCCCAAGCCGCTCTCGAGAGATGGATAAACATCGCTCTTCGATCGCCTTGAACGTGGATCGCCTCGCCAATCGAGAAACAGAATTGATTCTATTAAAACCTGATACGCTCTAAGCCATGAGTCATTGTTAAAGACCCTTGGTATAGAGCCTGAGCCTTCAGGGACAAAACCGAACAGAACCGAACAGAACAGACGGAACCCTCAATGGCCATAAATGAGCATATTGTCTCTTCTTTTGATGAGGAACTTAAGCAACTCACACAGATGATCGCCGAGATGGGGGGCATTGCCGAGCACATGGTGGCGGACAGTGTCAAAGCGCTGTTGTCAAGTCATCCGGTATTGGCGCAGACCGTCATTGATATTGATCGTGAGCTTGACGATTTGGAGCGCGCGATTGAGGACAACGCCATACTGATGATCGCCAAGCGCCAACCCATGGCGCAGGATCTGCGTGCGATTGTTGCCGCGTTTCGTGTTTCGTCTGATCTGGAGCGCATTGGGGATCTGGCCAAGAACATAGCCAAGCGCACCCTGGCGATTGAGGGTGAGGCGTTTTCCAAGCGTCTGTTTCAGGGGCTCAAGCACATGTCCAGTCTGACCATGGGACAGCTTGGCCAGGTTCTCGACAGCTATACCGGTCACGATGTAGACCTTGCGCTTCAAGTTTGGGAGGCGGATGAGGAAATTGATCATCTTTACAACTCCATGTTTCGTGAGCTTTTGACCTATATGATGGAAGACCCGCGCTATATCGGCCATAGTACGCATTTGTTGTTCTGCGCCAAAAACCTGGAGCGCATTGGGGATCATGCCACCAATATTGCCGAGACGGTGCACTATCTGGTAACGGGCGAACAACTTGGCGACGAGAGGCCTAAACAGACCGAGGCCATTTCCGTGACGGACAGCCAATAGGCGCTGTGAGTCCTGGCCGCGCCGGGCGCTGAACCGCAGCCAAATGGCGAATCCGATTCGCACAATACGCGGCGTCGGCTATGGTATTAATGCGCGTTACCCACATCCGGCGCAACACCAACCCAAAAAACGCCGCAAGCGCCGCAAACGCTCCAACCGGAGCGCCAAAAAGCGCGAAAACATGCGGGGTTTACGGGTCGAAGCCATCCCCCTGACCGGCCTTTCAGCGTCCTTTAACCCGCCTTTAAGGTTAATCAACCTTTACAAAAGCGTGACAAAACTGCAACAGCGGCGCCGAAAAAGGTGTCTCATCGTGGAAAGTTGGTAGATTTTTATTGATCTGCCGTTCTAGATTGCTATGGTAGCCACTATAGCGAGAATAATTCTCGCTATGTGTGTTGCCTGAATTGCGCATCGCGACGTTGACAGCGACCCAAAGTCGGCCAATTCATTGGTACTATAAGCATTTTGACTTTTCCCGGTTGAGTAAAGTCAGAATTTCGCTGTCAGAAAATACAATCTATGAGGGTATTTCGCACACGGTCGTGTTTGTTGCGTTTAAAGGCAATCAGTCGGGGATTGGGGCTGCAGCCAGGGCTTTACGCTTCGGCTGGTTTGTAGCCGGGATTGGGCAAAGCCTTGTTCAAAGGACTGTTCGTAGCGCCAAAGCCAGGCCCCAGAATTTTCGTTTCGGTTGATAAGGCCGATATGAATACGCCGCTTGCGGCATCCACAACGGTGCGGTGTTGAGGGTTAGTCAATACGGTGCCATCGCGGTTATCGGGGCCACAACGGCCATTCGTTGAACCAATGTGAAACCCATGCCCCTCAACGCAGAATTTGGGGTTTATTGGAGGTCAAAATGAAGAAATTTACAATGTTACTCATGGGCTCGGCGGCGGCTGTCTCCATCATGGCCGTGGGAACCCAGGCAGCGGATCCGCCTCTTGACGAGCCGGCGGTTGCCGTTTGTGATGCCTTTGGGGCCGGCTTCTGGGCGGTGCCTGGGACCAACAATTGCATCAGGATCAGCGGCGAAATCCGCGCCGATTACACCTACCACACCAAAACCAAGGACCGCGCGTCGATCTCTGGCCTTGGAGCTACGGACCGTATCGCACCGGCTAACGCACCAGGCGTGGCAACGGCAACTGATAATGATGCCTTTGGCCTTGGGGGGGCTATTGTCCTTGCGGATAATGAAAGAACCCGCGTTGGGGTTGCTACTCCTGCCGCCAACGACGTGAATACGTTGAGGGTATTGACAAGAAATGTGGGCACGATCACGCATCCTGCTAATTTTACCGCAGCCGCCGATGCCAGCGTCCTGGCGCTTACGACCTCAAACCTCGACGACGAGCGCGCCGACCTGGTGTGGGGAAGCCGGTTCCGCTTTAACCTGGACGTGCAGTCCATGACCGAATGGGGGGTGCTGCGCGCTTTTGGCCGCTTCCAGGGCACCGGTGGCGGCGACGCCATCGTCGACAAGGCCTATGTGCAGTTCGCGGGGCTGACCGCCGGCTGGAACACCAGCAACTTTGCCTTTGATGACGTTGACGACACCGTCAACGGCAAGGCTTTCGACGGGGCCTGGGACACCCATATGCTGGCCTATACCTTTGCTGCCGGCAATGGCATCACCGCGACGCTCGCCATTGAAGACCAGTCCATTTCGAGCCGCGACGGTGAAGTGACCTTCTCCATGGGGTCGATTGCAACACCAGGAGCAACAGGTGCTATCGCCGCTAACAACTTTAGAAACAGCATACGCGGCGGTGAAATTCGGGACAAGAACATGCCCGATGTGGTGGCTGCCTTCCAGATTGAGCAGGCCTGGGGTCGCGCCAAATTGGCCGGCATCTACCACCGCGCCGAGGCCAGGCTGGACGCAATGAGTGCTACTGGCGGCGGTGCCCCCGCGGTTCCAGTCGGCCCGTGGAAGGCCTATTCCGGCTATGCCATCACTGCTGGGGCCGCCATTAACGTGCCTGTCATGTCCGGAGGTGTTTTCAACATCGCCGGTTCCTGGGGCTCGGGCTTTGGCAACGGCATCGGCATGGGCGCTGTCGCCGGTTCCGGCATGCCCGACGTGACCATCGACAATGCCGGCAACGTGCACAAGACCAAGGGGTGGTCCCTGAGCGCAGGGCTCGATATGCCGTTTACGGATCAGTTGATGCTCAACGTTGCCGGCGGTTATCTGGATGCGGATAATGACATCAATGACGCCCTCTACGCGGATCTTGGGGTCAGGGCCTATGCCATTGCCGCGTCGGTGAAATGGTCTCCGGTTCCCGATTTCGGCATCAGCCTCGGGGCCGCCTATGACCACGCCAAATACACCGCCGGCCGCGCCCCCGTAGAAGAAGGCACAACGGGTGTAGCTGCTACCGGTGAACACGTCTACGCCACAAACTTTGAGCGCAAGGTCACGGATATCTCTGTCCGCCTGCGGGTCGAGCGTGACTTCTAAATGTCCGTGACTTGAGCTTTGGTGGCTTACGCCATCATGGCGCACCAAAACGTCTCAAGGCCCCGCGGGTTTTCCCCGGGGCCTTTTGCTTTGGACGACCAATCTTGCCCCTTGCCGAATCACTGCATGTAAGCCTCTCCATCAAAATCAAGGGGCTTTGAGCCGGGGGTCGGGAGGGGAGTGGGTACGAAAAGCCAATACCGTTGGTATCAGTCGATTGCATCTGGGGCCAGGGGCGCAATTGCGATCACGGGGCCTGCCGGCGGGTCTTTGGGCGTGGGGCCTGGCATTGCGATCAGCAAGCGCTCGGGATCAACGGGCCTGGGCATAAGAATTGTCTTCAATGGGATTTTCGTAAACCCAAAAGCCCCGTAATAGGGCGCATCGCCAACCAGCAGCACATAGGCATATCCAAGCGCCCTGGCCCGCGCCATCCCGGCGCCAACCAGGGCTTTTCCAATGCCAAGGCGCTGAAAGGCCGGCAAGACCGCCAAGGGTCCCAACAACAGGCCGATCTGGCCGCCGATTTGCACACAGGTAAAGCGGATTGAGGCCACAAGCCTGTCGGCGTCCCGGGCAACGATCGACAGGGCATCAACGCAAGGCACACCGGCACGAACCTGATAGGCCGCAAGTACAAAGCGTCCCGGGCCAAAGGTTTCGTCATAAAGGGCCTCAATGGCGCCGGCATCGCTCAAGGCTTCGGCCTTGAGCACGAAAGGCGCTGGTGAAAAATTTGATAAAGACATGAGATGGGCATTTCCATTAACCGGCATCACCGTAACCCGCTCTAGCTACCCATAGGCTACCGTTGTACGCGTAACTGGGTAACTGGGAGGGAAAGCGGATGGGTCTGGTCGTAAATAGACGTTTTCGGATGATGACGTTCGCAAACTGACGAGACAACCGGCGGGATCTTGATCGTGAAAGTCAACGCCTATGACAGGGGGCGACGATAAACCCGCCAGGGTGGATAGATGAAGGTGGGGGAAAGCCCAATCGTCGTCGTCGTCGCGCCCGCACCGGCGCTGGTGTCGGCATAAGCGCTCTACAAAAAGCCACAACCGATTGTCTGCAAAAAAGGCTCACGATGGGGGTCCTATGCGGCGTTGGAAGAGGCGGGGGCGGTGAGTATGGAATAGATTTCGTTGGCGTTACCGGCATTGTGCAAGGCGGAGATCGTGGCAGCCTGACGAAACGTTCGTGCCACGCTGGCCAGCGCCTTCAGATGGTCGGCTCCCGCCGTTTCAGGCGCTAAAAGAACAAACACAAGATCAACAGGCTGATTATCAGGGGCCTCAAAATCAATCGGGTTGGAAAGGCGCGCAAACCAGCAGACAATGTGCTCAAGTTCGGCGAATTTGCCATGGGGGATCGCGACCCCGTGGCCAATGCCCGTGGAGCCGAGCTTTTCCCGCTGTAACAGCGTATCGAAAATCTCTCGCTCTGTGAGAGTCGTCTTGTCGGTCATGATTTGCGACAAATCCTGGAGGACGCCTTTTCGATTGGTTGCCCGCAGGTCAACGGTGATCGCCTCGGCATCAAGTATGTCTTGCAGGTTCATGGTGTGTTCCTAGACAGGCATGCGTTTCGCTTTATCCCTGGCAAAATGGATACAGCGAAACCCAAGCTGATCTAGTTAGCGTTGTAAAGTCCGGGATCGATCCATCCGATATTCCCGTCCGCGCGCCTATAGACAACATTCAGATTGTCATGCGCGGCATTGATGAATACCACAACATTGGCATCAAGCAAATCCATTTCCATTACCGCTTCCCCCACGCTCATTGACTTTAACTCCGCCACCTGCTCGGCGACAATGATCGGATTGAGATCTTTGATTTCGTCACCCTCCTCGTCAGGAGAAGCGATGACATATGACGGGATCTGTTGAGATTTGGCCGGGTTCTTTTTTGTGTGGCGATCTTTCAACCGTCTTTTGTAGCGGCGCAATCTTGTTTCCAGACGCTGTGCGGCTTGATCAAATGACGCGTAGGCGTCCGCGGCATAGCCATGACTTTGCAAGGTTATGCCGGAATCAAGGTGAAAGGTACAATCGGCACGAAATCCTTTGCCCTCGCGCTCAAGTGTTGCGTGACCGGAATAGCCGCCATCAAAATACTTCTCCATCAAATCCTCTATCCGATCCTGTGCATGTTGGCGCAGGGTCTCTCCGATATCAACATTTTTTCCTGAAATACGCAATGTCATGAAACAATCCTTGTGAGTTGACAAAAGGCGCTGTTGCGGCGTTATACCAGCGGTATTGGCTTTATAGACACGCCGACTAGCGTACTGTCTTGATAACATACTTGCTTGACGCTAATTCATGAGTCATTGTTAAGGACCCTTGGTATTATGCAGGGCCTGCGCTGGAGCGCGTTTGCGACTACGCAGATTTAATAGGCCTTTTCTCACGCCGTCGCACCACCGAGGACGGCAAGCCAAGGGCTTCGCGATACTTGGTTACCGTGCGCCGGGCAATGGCGATGCCCTCGTTCTTTAGCATTTTGACGATATCATTGTCGGATAATATGGCGCTTGGTTTTTCGTTGTCCACCAGAATTTTTATGCGATGCCGTACAGCCTCGGATGAGTGAGCCGATTGGCTGTCGGCTGAGGCGATGGACGAGGTAAAGAAATATTTCAACTCGAATATCCCCCGCGGGGTAGCGATATATTTGTTTGAGGTGACCCTGCTGATGGTCGATTCGTGCATATCAATCGCCTCGGCAATCATCTTTAGATTCATCGGCTTAAGATGTTGTACGCCGTAGACGAGAAATGCGTCCTGTTGACGCACGATTTCACTGGCGACGAGCAGTATGGTACGCGCACGCTGTTCCAGACTGCGCACGAGCCAGTTAGCGCTCTCGTAGCAATCGCTGAGATAGGTTTTGTCGGCTTTGGTGGCGGCGACCTTGACGACATCGCGATAATAGCCGCGGTTGACAAGAACCCGCGGCAGGGTATCCGCGTTCAACTCGACCATCCAGGCACCGTCCGCACCTTTACGCACAAAGACATCGGGAATGGCCAGTTGTGCCGGATCGCCGCCGATGGCGTGCCCCGGCTTGGGATTAAGGGACCTGATTTCGGCGATCGTGTCCGCAAGGTCCTCGTCGTTGATTTTGCACAGACGCTTGAGGCCGGCAAGATCGTGTTTTGCGAGCAGGTCAAGATTTTGCAAAACACGGGCAATAAGCGGGTCAAACCGACCCCGCGCGCGCAACTGAAGTTCAAGGCATTCGGCGAGATCGCGGGCAAAAATTCCAGCAGGATCGAAGGTCTGAAGGTGAAAGAGAATGTCCGCGATCTTGTCTTTAGATGTCCCGAGCCGGTCAGCAATATCGGCGATATCGGTGTAAAGGTATCCGCTGTCTTCAAGGCAATCGATCATGTGGTATGCGATCAACCGATCGGTGGGGTCTGTCAGGGTTTCCCCGACCTGAGCGCACAGATGATCCCGCAGCGTCACCGTGCTGCTGACGTATTCTTCCAGGTTGGAGTCGGAGGCCCCATGGGCGGTGGACAAAGGGGCACCGGCTTCGATGGGACCAGCGGAGACCCCGCTGCTCATACGCGCCATCGCAAGATCATCTTCAGGAAAGATGTCCTCCCGTTCGCTATCAAGGCTTGCGGTCAGTTGGCTGGTGTCGGCGGCCATATCGGCCACGACAATGTCGGCCGAGTCTTGGCGCGGGGCTTCGGTGTCCGTGGCGGTGGCTCCGTTCGATCCGGCTTGCGCCGTCGCCGGCGATTTCGTTGCGTTTATGCCGTGGTCGGTGTCTTCATGATCCGAGGATGCGGCGTCGCTGGTGCGTTCCAGTAACGGATTGCGTTCGATTTCCCCTTCAACAAACTGGGCGAGCTCCAGATTGGACAGTTGTAGAAGCTTTATCGCCTGCATCAACTGCGGTGTCAGCGTCAGGGTCTGGCTTTGACGCAATTCGAGTTTGACGGACAACCCCATAATCAGTTCATTTTAATGTGCTCTATGGCAAAGTGCGAGCATTTCCCCGGTTATAGGGCCCCCCAACGAAATCACTTTGCGCCAGGCTCTTTTCCATGTCGTCGGCAAAGTCGGATATGCGATGGGCAAGAGGAATCCTCAGACCGCGCATCAATGCGATTAGATCAGCATGGGTTTCGCTGTACCCATTTTGCTATAGGCCAACCCTATCCCTAGAGGGTAAATCTATCACCAAGATACAGGCGGCGAACATCAATATTATTAACGATTTCCTTTGGTGTACCGCTCATGAGCACCTGGCCGGAATGGATGATGGAGGCGCGATCGACGAGGTCCAGGATTTCCCGCACGTTGTGGTCGGTAATGAGGACGCCGATACCGCGTGCGGTCAAGTGCTTGACGAGGGCCTGGATATCGCCGATGGCAATGGGATCAACGCCGGCGAATGGCTCATCAAGAAGCATATAGGCGGGTTTGCTGGCAAGGGCGCGGGCGATTTCCACGCGCCGCCGCTCGCCTCCCGAAAGAGAGATCGCCGGCGCATCCCGCAAATGGGTAATGGAAAATTCGTCCAAAAGCGCGTTGAGACTGTCTTTTCGTTTTCGCTTATCCGGCTCGCTCACCTCAAGGACGGCGTAGATATTCTGTTCGACGTTTAGCCCGCGAAAAATAGACGCCTCTTGGGGCAGATAGCCAATGCCAAGGCGAGCTCGTTGATACATGGGGAGCTGGGTGATCTCGTTATTGTTCAGGCGAATGGTGCCGGAGTCCGGTGCGATCAAGCCCATGATCATGTAGAAGATTGTCGTCTTGCCGGCCCCATTGGGGCCAAGCAGCCCCACCGCCTCTCCCTTGGCAACAGAAAGAGAGGCACCGTCGACGACAGCGCGTCCTTTAAAAGACTTCTTCAGCCTGGTAACGACAAGGCGGTCTTCAAGACTGCCCTTGGAGCTGTGTGCCCTCCTGCCCGAGCCAAGCGCGCCAGGGTCGGCTTTTGTGTGCCGGTTGTCGCCGCGGCGATCGGCCAACATCCTTGCGGGCGCGGTACGGCGTTTATCCGGCGTACTACCATCTCCATATTGCGCGGCCTTGGGCTGCATGTTTTGATCCCGTCAAAGGTTTGGTAAACGGCTAGATAAGTATGCGTTTCGCTGTACGCATTTTGCTATAGACCTTGTTGTTTCGGTTCAGCTGTTGCGACAAGCGCCCTTGTTGGGGTAAGGGCTATTACAGGGCCGATACTGTGGTTTTGTGGCATTTCGATGCCGCTCGGGGTCGGCGATGGGGTGATTGGGGTGAGGCCTGGGGCCGGGGCCGCCCCCGAATTTCCAGGCTTTCAGGCTTTTAGGCCCTGCTCAACTGTCCAGGAAGCTTCGCAGGCGACGCGAGCGGCTGGGGTGTTTGAGTTTGCGCAAGGCCTTCGCCTCAATCTGGCGAATGCGCTCGCGGGTGACCGAAAACTGCTGGCCAACCTCCTCCAGGGTGTGATCCGTGTTCATGCCAATGCCGAAACGCATGCGCAACACCCGCTCCTCGCGCGGCGTCAGCGAGGCCAGAACCCGCGTCGTCGTCTCGCGCAAATTCGCCTGGATCGCCGCCGATATGGGCAGCACTGCATTCTTGTCCTCAATAAAGTCCCCAAGATGGCTGTCCTCTTCATCACCAATGGGCATCTCCAGGCTCACAGGCTCCTTGGCAATCTTGAGAACCTTGCGCACCTTCTCAAGAGGCATCACCAGCTTTTCCGACAACTCCTCAGGGGTCGGCTCGCGCCCGATCTCATGCAGCATCTGACGCGAAGTGCGCACAATCTTGTTGATCGTCTCAATCATATGAACCGGTATGCGGATCGTGCGCGCCTGATCCGCAATCGAGCGGGTGATCGCCTGGCGGATCCACCACGTCGCGTAGGTCGAGAACTTGTAGCCGCGGCGGTACTCAAACTTGTCAACCGCCTTCATCAGGCCAATGTTGCCCTCCTGAATAAGATCGAGAAACTGCAAACCCCTGTTGGTGTATTTCTTGGCAATGGAAATCACCAGACGCAGGTTCGCCTCAACCATCTCCTTCTTGGCAATCGCGGCTTCCCGCTCACCCTTTTGCACCGTGTGTACAATGCGGCGGAACTCCCCAATATCAAGACCCGCAGCTGAGGCCAAAGACTGGATCTGCTCGCGCAGATCACAGATCGCCGCCCCCTCGCGAGACACAAACGCCTCCCATCCAGGCCCCGGGCGCAACGCCACCGTCTCAACCCAGTTCGGGTCCAACTCGCAGCCGCGATAGGCCTCAAGAAAATCCTCCCGGCCAACCCCAAACGCTTCCGCCAGGCGCAACAATTGACCCTCAAGGCGGATCAGGTTCCTGTTGATCATGTAAAGCTGCTCAACGAGCGCCTCAATGCGCCCCTGGTTGAGCGAAAGGCTCTTGACCTGCTCGATAATGTCGCTCTTGAGCTTGTTTAAGCGCCGCTCCTGAGAGGGGCTCAGGCTCTTGCTTTGTAATTGCTGCTCCACATGCTGGTCCTGAAGCCGGCGCAGCTTCTTGTAGTCCGAGGCAATCGTGTCAAAGGTCGCAACAACCCGGGGCTTGAGTTCCGCCTCCATGGCCGTCAGGGACAGGCCGTTGTCAAAATCATCGTCATCGTTATCGACGTCATCACGATTGCCGTCGCTATTGCTGTTCTCTCCCTCAGCAGGCGCGGTGGCGGGCGACGCAGGCGCGTCCTGAGCCTGGGTCTGAGCGCCATTGGCGGGGCTGGCTGCGGCCTCGTCTTCTCCCGCATCCTCTGCCGCACCCTCTGCCGCACCCTCTGCCGCATCCTCTCCCTCTTTCTCCTTGGTTCCCGATCCCTTGGCCCCAGGGCCCGTATAGGTGGCATCAAGGTCGATAATGTCGCGCAGCAGGATCTTGCCATCGTTCAGCTCATCGCGCCAGATAATGATCGCCTGAAATGTCAACGGGCTCTCGCAAAGCCCCTGGATCATCGCCCCGCGGCCCGCCTCAATGCGCTTGGCAATGGCAATCTCGCCCTCGCGCGACAACAGTTCCACACTGCCCATCTCGCGCAAATACATGCGCACAGGATCATCGGTCCGCTCCCCCACCGCGCGCGACTTGGGCGGCTTGGTGAGCGTACCCGCCGCAGCCTCCACAAGGTCCCCGCCGGGTCCCGTCTCGTTCTCGTCCCCCTCGTCGTCCTCGTCCTGCTGGCTTTGGGGGCCTTTGTCGGCCTGCATCGCCTTTGTGCCCTTGGTGCCCTTGGCGCCGGCAGCCTCTTCCCCCCGCGTCTCGACAACCGCAACCCCCATATCCGCAAAAAGGGTCAACAGCTCTTCAATCGCCTCAGGACTAATGGTCTGTGCGGGCAGGGCGCTGTTGATCTCTTCATAGCTCACCGCCCCTTGCGCCTTCGCCCGCGCCACCAAAGCACCCATCTCACCGCCCAAAAAATCAACCGAAGCTAAATCCGACGCGTCCCGGCCTGGGGCCTTAGAGGGCTCTGTTACTGTCTGCCTTGCCATTGTACTTTGCCATTTTGCCATTTTGCCATTATGTCGCTGATGAATTACCGATTTCCCACTCGCAGGGATACACCCGATTTTGCGGGACGTGGACTATTCCCTGCTACATAATCACTTTGGGTGAGAATCCAACTCTTAAATTGCAAGGATTGCGCCAAAACACTCTGGTTGGAACCTGTTGCCTGGCTCCTGATCAAAAAAGCGGTTTGCCGATGCGATGATCATCAAGGGGAACATATGTGGGTTTCATCGAAATTTCTGTTCGACTCTTAGACAAAGGGAGTTTATGCCCTGTTAATGCTGATCGACTTTTTTTTCTTATGTTTTCCGGACGGGACTTGGTGCAGTTGCCACGAGACCAAAGTTTAAGTGAACCCATATGACTTCCAATGCGAAATCACTATGCATCGGGCCGAGGCTTGTTGTGGCCAGCCATAACAAGGGTAAGCTGCGGGAAATCGAGGCCCTTGTGGCGCCCCATGGCATTGCTGTGATCAAGGCGGGCGCGCTGAATATCGAGGCGCCGGAGGAGACCGGCTCAACCTATGCCGCCAACGCCTTGATCAAGGCGCAAGCCGTGGCGAAGGCGAGCGGGTTGCCGGCCCTTGCCGATGATTCCGGGCTGTCTGTCGCCGCGCTCGATGGTGCCCCCGGGATTTATTCGGCCCGGTGGGGCGGACCGGAGGGCGATTTTTCCAAGGCCATGGCAAAGGTTGAGAAGGCGTTGCGCAAAGTGGGGGCCGTCCATGTTGATCAACGCCGGGCAAGGTTTGTTTGTGTTCTTTGTCTGGCCTGGCCGGAAGGTTATCATGAGATGTTTGAGGGCATTGTCGAGGGAACGCTGGTGTGGCCGCCCCGCGGAACCGGGGGGTTTGGATACGACCCCATGTTCAAACCCGAGGGGGGCACACGCACCTTTGCCGAGATGTCGTTTGAGGAAAAGCATCATCCGACGCCAAACCACCCGGGATTGTCGCACCGGGCGCGGGCTTTTGCCAGGTTTGCCGCAGCGCTTTTGCCATAGTGAAGTCTATACCGCATGACCGAAATCCCGTCCATAAGCCGTGACGACAAGGCCTTTGCGCTCTATGTGCACTGGCCTTTTTGCCAGTCAAAGTGCCCCTATTGCGATTTTAATTCCCATGTTGCTCATGGCGCGGTTGATGTGGAGGCCTTTGCCCGGGCCTATATACGTGAGATTGCCTATTTTGCGGCACGCACGGGGCCAAGATCGCTGGCGAGCATTTTCTTTGGGGGGGGAACACCGTCTTTAATGCCGGGGGACCTTGTTGCACAGATCATTGAAGCTGCTTGTCGGTATTGGTCGCCCGTTGCCCGGATGGAGGTTACCCTTGAGGCCAACCCGTCGAGCGTCGAGGCGGATCGTTTTGCCGCCTATCGCGCTGGCGGTGTCAATCGCCTGTCGCTTGGGGTTCAGGCCCTGAATGACCCGGACCTTAAGGCTTTGGGGCGATTGCACAGTGCCGATCAGGCGCGACGGGCTCTTGAGGTCGCGCAGAAGACGTTTGCGCGCGTCTCAATCGATCTCATTTATGCGCGCCCGCATCAGCGCCTTGAGGACTGGGACAGGGAACTGAACACCGCACTTGCGCTTGGGGTGACGCATTTGTCCGCCTATCAACTGACCCTGGAGAGCGGAACGCCGTTTGCCGCGCTCCATGCGGCAGGCAAGCTGACCATACCTGGTGAGGCCGCGGCCGCGGATTTTTATCAACTGACACAAAAGATATGCAACGCTAAGGGGCTGCCGGCCTATGAAATTTCCAATCATGCGGCGCCCGAAATGGAGTGTCGGCACAATCTGGTCTACTGGCGCTACGGCGATTATGTCGGTGTGGGACCGGGGGCGCACGGGCGATTAACCGGCCGCAGGCCCGGCCGGCGCTATGCCTGTGCAACGGAGCCAAACCCGCAAAAGTGGCTGGAGCGGGTTCAGGAGCAGGGGCACGGGCACGGGCTGATTGTCAATGATCTCCTGAGCGCTGAGGAGCAGGGGGATGAATATCTGCTTATGGGGCTACGGCTTGCGGAGGGTATCGACCTTGGCCGTTACGAACGGATAAGCGGGCGCTCGCTTGATCCGCGTCAATGCAGGATGCTGGAAGAGCACGCCTTAATTCACCGTTTGGGCAAGAACCGGGTTGCGGTGACGCCGGCGGGGTTTCTTCTTCTGGATGCTGTGGTCGCTGACCTTGCGGCCTGATACCACCTGCACCCGATGGATTTACCAGGGACAACCTGTTGAAATTACACATCTAATCCAAGGTCCCATTTTCGTCTTTCTCATATCCGGAACTGAGGCTAACCTAAAAAATCTTCTTAAAGTTCCGCGAAATCCATGAGCCCGAACTTTCCCGGGGCTCCAGGCCGCCGGACTGAAGCAGGGTATAGGCGTCCTTGTACCACCGGCTTTGGGGAAAGTTATGCCCCAAAATGGCGGCGGCAGCCTGCGCTTCATGGGCCAGGCCCAGGGCCAGGTAACTTTCTGTCAGGCGCATCAAAGCCTCCTCCACATGGCGTGTTGTCTGATAGTCGGAAACGACAGTCTTGAAGCGGCCGATAGCGGCGAGATAGCGCCTCTTGTTGAGATAGTAGCGCCCCACGTCCATCTCTTTGGCCGCCAACTGGTCCGTGGCCACCAGAATTTTCTGTCGCGCCGGCTCTACGTATTCGGATTCGGGATACTGGTCGATGACGGTTTGCAAAGCCTCCAGGGCTTTACTGGAGTGGGTCTGGTCACGGCTTATGTCCTGGATTTGGGCATAATAGGACTGGCCGATCAAATATTGGGCATAAGCAGCGTCGTCGGCGCTGGGATAAAGGGAAATAAAGCGCTCTGACGCGGCTATGGTCTCGGGATAGGCGCCGCGTCTATAATTGGAGAAGGCCTGCATAAGCAGGCCCTTTTGCGCCCAATTGGAATAGGGATGCTGCTGATCGATCTCCTTGAATTTTTCCGCGGCACGGGCATAACGGGCGCTGTTCAGATAAACGAGACCATCATTATAAAGCTGCTCGGCGGGAATATCCGGTTCAGCGGGCTTTTCGTCCTCGTCATTGGATTTGCCAAAGGGGTTGAACGAGGCGCAGCCGCTGAGCACTACAATTACAACCATCACAGGCAATATTCGGGCAAACCTCTGGCTGAAGTTCATTAGGCAGGCGCCCCACGCTGCGCGCGTATTCACCGGTTTGTCAGATGCCTGGCGGGAAATGGCACCTGGTACCAACAGTTCTCTCTTTCTTGCACGCATTTGTTCGCTTCCCTACCTGATACCGCAGTACTGGCTTGCTCGGCCTAAAACGGGCGACTTTCGTGATATCCCCGCATCCTCTCAAGACGAAGATGACTCCTGTCCTCAAGGAACACCTGCAAACGTCTATATATACCAGTGGTACGGGCTTTATAGACACGCTCTAGTGTACGGCCTTGATGACACATCTCTTTGACGCTAATCCATGCGCCCTTGTCAAGACCCTTGGTATTATTACCCGGCCAAGCCCGCTCCCCGTCCTCGCGAAGCCCGATGGCATTCATAAAGAGCAATCTTAGCAATTGTGTGGCTGGAAACAATAGGATCAAAAAAAGATCACGCAAAGGGTGCTTGCGTTTTTAGGGTATGTGCTTAAAGCACCTCTGGCGCCAGAGTCGCCGCGGCCAACGGCGCCGATGATCCAGCCCGCGCGGGTTCGGCAGGCAATTGCACATAATCCCAGGCGCTTTGATCAGCAAACAGGGTCCTAAGGATAGCATTATTCAGCCGATGGCCGCCACGATAGGAATAAAAGGCTCCCAAAATCGGCGCGCCTGCAAGTGCCAGATCGCCGATCGCATCAAGGAGTTTATGGCGAGCAAATTCGTTTTTGTAGCGCAACCCTTCCGGATTGATAACCTTGTCGTCCTTAATGACAATAGCATTGTCCAACGAGGCGCCAAGCGCAAAACCGGCTTGCCAGAGCTGCTCCACATCACTGAGAAAACCAAAGGTGCGCGCACGGGCAATGTGCTGCCTGAAGTTGCCGGTACCAATATCGATAGCGGCGTTTTGTCTCCCGATTGCCGGAGAAGAAAAATCAATATCGACTTCAAGGCGCTGGCCTTTATAGGGGCGCAATTGTACAAAGCCTTCCTGGTCACGATATTCCACAGGGCGCTTGATTTTCAGATAACGCCGCTTTGCCGGCAGAACCTGTTTATCAACCTGGCTGAGAGCGTCGATAAAAACCTTGGCACTACCATCAAGAACCGGAATCTCCTCCCCGTCCACCTCGACGATCACGTTGTCGATCGCCAGTCCCGCCAACGCCGCCATTAAATGTTCAATGGTGGCAAAGCAGTTATCCTGAGTTGTGCCCACGACCGTACAATGGGTGGTGGATGAGACCTGATCGTAGCGAGCAGGAATGGCCGTATCGTACTCGGCGCCCTTGCGGCAGAAAACGACACCTGTATAGGCCTCAGCGGGGTAAAGTGTAACGCAGGCCTGCTTGCCGCTATGCACGCCAATGCCGGATATGGAGACAGGTTCGGCGATTGTCGCCTGATACGCCGGGAACGGTCGCGCCTGGCTTTTGTTCTGCGATCGCATAGTCCTTATGGTCCTTCCTCGCCCTATCCCAAGTGCGCTTTCGTGTTTTTTACCATCATATTCATGATATTCATGGCCTTTAGAGCGTGTCATGCCTTACCCCCCGACAACCCCGCAACACCGACCGTTTCAGCCGGGTTTGCCGTAATACCGGGGAAAAAGCAATCCCCCCAAAATACACAGGTGTTTTAATCCCTCGCTTGCTGGCAATCTTCAGGGCCCCTTCAAAGCCTCTTAAAAGCCCCTTGACGAATCCATCGGTAGGACGTCACGCTTTTAAACATACAACAGGCTCACATAAAGGCCTACAAACCCATCGCAAAATGTTTTAACGCAAAACCCTCAGGTCCCCGCAATTTCCTGGCGTTTTGCCAAGGGTACACGGGGATTGGTTTCAATCACTCATTTGTTTGTAGACTGCGAACGCCGGCAGCCTGTGAAACGCACGAATACCAGAGGTATGGGCTTTATAGACACGCCGGCAGCCCATAAAACACACGAATACCAGCGGTATTGGCTTTATAGACACGCCGACAGCCCGTGAAACACACTAACGCATACAGGTTGGGTATCTCTATTAACCGGCATCTCTCTACCCTCTCCCGCTTCCGCTCCCGGCCCCCTGACACGCTCCAGGTGGCCCAAGACGGGGAAACGGGCTGGCCAAGTCGTTAATAGACGTTTCCAGTTGGCGCACCCTAGCGAAGGATTGGGATGGGGGGAAATAACACTTTTTTACAATTCGTTACATTATGGCGTAGGCGAGTCCGTCAGGAATCATCCGGTGATCGGGTCTCCTGATTCCTCGTCTCTAATACCAAGGGGTTTGCGTTTGACTATCTGCCAGGTCGTCAATAGACGTTTTAAGCTACCGATGGAATGTCTGACCAAATTGGTAGCGGGGGAGGGACTTGAACCCCCGACACGCGGATTATGATTCCGCTGCTCTAACCAGCTGAGCTACCCCGCCCCATCACGTATCCTGTGCTTTTTGAGCCGGTCAAAGTACACACGCAAACCGTGCCCGACGTTATAGCGCCTCGTGTTGGAGAAGAACCTGATGGTTATAGCAGATCACATGTCCAACGCCAACTGTTATCACACTCGTAATGCCGAGGGCCCCTGACAAGAAGCAGAAATGTTTCACGTGAAACATTGAGGCCTGGTGCTTTGACAAGAAACACAAATGTTTCACGTGAAACATTACAGACTATAGTCCACACGCTCAATACCCGGGACCCTTACCCGTTTAATGACAGCGTATCCCGCCGTTGCAAGCGGCAGCCCGCGGGGTGCGCCAATAAACCGCAGCGTATCTGTTATACCAAGGGTCCTTAACAATGACTCATGGCTTAGCGTCAAGCAAGTATGTTATCAAGGCAGTACACCAGTCGGCGTGTCTATAAAGCCAATACCGCTGGTATTATCCCCGGGTGGGCGCCAACATGTATAAAGACAAGAGGAGGACGAAAATTCGCCACCTCTGCGCACGATCGTCCGAACTTGGGAAAATTCGGACGCCCAGCGCTGGAAAAATCATCCCAAGGGCGTTATGGTGGTGAGATAGGGCGGGAGATCAAACAAATATTCGATGAGTAGGTTTTATGGTGCATGAGTATCAGACCCATTTTGAACAGGCCATTGCAACGCTTCATGATGAGCGCCGCTATAGAGTTTTTGCCGATCTGGCGCGCCGGGCAGACGCCTTTCCCCTGGCCCGTTGGCATTGTACGGGTGGACCGCCGCGCGACATTATCGTCTGGTGCTCCAATGACTATCTGGGCATGGGCCAGAACCGGGATGTTATCGAAGCGATGACCTCCACAGCCCGGACCCTTGGCGCCGGGGCCGGGGGCACGCGCAATATTGCTGGCACCAATCATCCTCTCGTGCTGCTTGAACAGGAACTTGCCGATCTGCACAACAAAGAGGCGGCCCTGGTTTTTACCTCTGGTTTCGTCTCCAATCAGGCGTCCATTTCCACCATCGCCAGGCTTATCCCCGATTGCCTGATCCTGTCGGATCAAATGAATCACGCCTCTATGATCGAGGGCGTTCGCCAGTCGGGGCGCGACAAGCAGATCTTTCGCCATAACGATATGGCTCATTTGCAAAGCCTTTTGGCGGCGGCCGGCAAGAAGCGCCCCAAACTGATCGTTTTTGAGTCCGTTTATTCCATGGATGGAGACGTTTCCCCCATCAAGGCGATCCTTGATCTTGCCGACACCTATAACGCCATGACCTATATCGACGAGGTGCATGCGGTCGGCATGTACGGACCACGCGGGGGCGGCATTGCGGATCGGGACGGATTGATGCATCGGCTCGACGTCATAGAGGGGACGCTTGCCAAGGCCTTCGGGGCCATGGGCGGTTATATCGCGGCCTCCAAAGCCATCGTTGATTCGGTGCGCTCCTACGCTCCGGGCTTTATTTTTACAACAGCAATGCCGCCCGGACTTGCCGCTGCCGCACGCACGTCTGTTCGTCACCTGAAAACGTCATCGCGCGAGCGACACCTGCACCAACAGCGCGCGCAACAAACCAAACAGGCCCTAACCCAGGCCGGACTTCCCGTTATGAACAACGATACCCATATCGTTCCCGTTCTTGTCGCGGACCCGGAGAAAGCCAAACAGGCTTCTGATCTGTTGCTCCACGAGCACGGTATTTACATTCAGCCGATTAATTATCCCACCGTGCCACGGGGAACCGAACGGCTGCGAATCACGCCCACACCATTGCATACGCCTCAGATGATAGATAAATTGGTTGATGCGCTTCTTGCTGTGTGGGATCGGCTTGCGCTTGTCCGAGATGCGCCCTACAAGTCATTTGGCACCTGATTGAACGCAATAGATAATAGCGGATGGGCTGTGGCGTGGCGCGAGATTGTCGCAAAATCGCTGCGTCAGAATGGTTCTATTAAAACATGGCACGCTCTAAAGACGTTGCATTGATACCAAGGGTCCTTAACAATGACTCATGACTTAGCGTCAAGCAAGTATGTTATCAAGACAGTACACCAGTCGGCGCGTCTATAAAGCCAATACCGCTGGTATGACTTGGCCGATAATCCCGTGAAGTGTGTGTTATGCGATTGCTGACCGTGCTTGTTTTGATAGCCTTGGGGGTGCTGATTTCACTTGGACACTGGCAGGTGCGCCGTTTGGCGTGGAAGAATGACTTGATCGCAACGGTTAACGCCAATATCAAGGCGCCGCCTCTGGACCTGTCGTTGCCGTCAACCTGGTCGACACTGTCTCGCGACACGTTCGCCTATCGGCCCGTTCGTGCCGTGGGGGTTTTCGCGCACGCGCATGAAGCCCACGTCTATACCGCATTAACACGTCCCAAAGGAGACTATCGGGGCGTTGGATATTGGATCATGACGCCCCTGATCCTGGACAAAACCCATCATGCGGGGGCCTCGATTGTCTATATAAATCGCGGATTTGTGCCAACAGAAAAGAAAGATCCGGAAACCCGTTCGCAGGGCCAGACCGCAGGGCGCGTGTCAGTCGTCGGCCTTACACGATCTGCGCACATACCGGACCGGTTTACCCCGGCGCCGGATCATGACAAGAACATCTGGTATCACCGCAACCCTCATGAGCTCGCGATGCTGCATGGTTTTGATGTGGCTCAGGTTGCGCCCTTTTATATTGACGCGGGTGCCGGTGCTCCTGCGGCTTTGCCCCAAGGGGGCGAGACGCGGATTTACTTTCCCAATAATCACCTTGGCTATGCGATCACCTGGTTCGGTCTTGCGGGGAGTTTGATGCTGGTCTATGGCGCCTGGGTATGGAAACACCGCAAGCGCGGCAAGCTCAGGAAAGCGCCGCAGGATGTGACGTGACACGCTCTAGGGTGTTGGCCTATCAAGATTAACTTGAGATTTCAGATAGTTATAATACAACTCATCCTCTTCAAATATCTCTTCGCCAGCTCCCATGTAAGCGCGCAACAATTCTTCTGTAGCGGTTTTCTTGTCGCCCAGCTGATAGGCGCATTGCCCCAAACGCAGATGAATAAAAGGATTGCCTACCCCATCCGGACCTTTTTGAGCCTGCATGAATGCATCGATCGCTTCCCGATAATTCTTCTCAAAAAAATAAGCCTCCCCGATAGCACTCTGAAGCCAGGTCCAAGCCTCCCAGTCGTGCTTTGGTTCAGGCAAGAGATCAATGCCTTGCTGATACAGTTTCTGTGCTTCTTGATATCTTTCACGATCTGCAAGCGCATCGGCTTTTGTGCTTAATTGTTCGATCTGCTCGTGAATTTCGTCGGCAAGCTCAACCATTTTTTGTTTCCTCAAGATAAAACTCAAAATATTTCCTATACTTGTCACCCTTGGCTTTAAATGGCCGTTGTCCAAAAGCTTTGTACTGTCGATCAAACTCCTTCAAAGCTCTTTCTTTGTCTCCCATATCGTAGTAAATAGCGGCCGCATAAAATTCGATGACGTCATCACGCGACGGACCATAAGATTCTCTTGTAATGTCGAGCCAATATAAAGCCTTATCGTATTGCGCGACCTCGCGGTAATAGTTCATGAATCCGCGCGGAAAAATATTGGAATAAAATTCCCAGCCGAGCTTTGGTTCAGGCAACCGATCCCAAATTTTCTGGATTAGTTCTTCGGCGAGTTCTCTGTTTTGGTCGCGCTTGGCCTGACCCAGAGACTTGGCTAAGGCATCAATTTCAATCTTGATATCTGCTGGCAGTTCTTCTCGTTCAATTGCATCTGTCATTGTTGAATAGATCTCCCATGCCTCTATAGCAGGTGCGGCACTTCGTTTGTGAATCTAACGGGCGTTTAATTTACAACAATAACCCCGGTTAGGGTCAAGAGAAAGACGAAAATGGGGCCTTGCACTGTGGCCTCGCTATCCTTTTTCAGCCTGCATGAATGCATCGATCGCTTCCCGATAATTCTTCTCAAAAAAACGAGCCTCCCCGATAGCACTCTGAAGCCAGGTCCAAGCCTCCCAGTCGTGCTTTGGTTCAGGCAAGAGATCAAGGCCTTGCTGGTACAGTTGCTGTGCTTCTTGATATCTTTCACGATCTGCAAGCGCATCGGCTTTTGTGCTTAATTGTTCGATCTGCTCGTGAATTTCGTCGGCAAGCTCAACCATTTTTTGTTTCCTCAAGATAAATATCAAGATATTTCCTATACTTGCTACCCTCATCTGTAAACGGCCGTTGTCCAAAAGCTTTGTACTGTCGATCAAACTCCTTCAAAGCTCTTTCTTTGTCTCCCATATCGTAGTAAATAGCGGCCGCATAAAATTCGATGACGTCATCACGCGACGGACCATAAGATTCTCTTGTAATGTCGAGCCAATATAAAGCCTTATCGTATTGCGCGACCTCGCGGTAATAGTTCATGAATCCGCGCGGAAAAATATTGGAATAAAATTCCCAGCCGAGCTTTGGTTCAGGCAACCGATCCCAAATTTTCTGGATTAGTTCTTCGGCGAGTTCTCTGTTTTGGTCGCGCTTGGCCTGACCCAGAGACTTGGCTAAGGCATCAATTTCAATCTTGATATCTGCTGGCAGTTCTTCTCGTTCAATTACATCTGTCATTGTTTAATAGATCTCCTATGCCTCTATAGCAGGTGCGGCACTTCGTTTGTGAATCTAACGGGCGTTTAATTTACAACAATAACCCCGGTTAGGGTCAAGAGAAAGACGAAAATGGGGCCTTGCACTGTGGCCTCGCTATCCTTTTTCAGCCTGCATGAATGCATCGATCGCTTCCCGATAATTCTTCTCAAAAAAACGAGCCTCCCCGATAGCACTCTGAAGCCAGGTCCACGCCTCCCAGTCGTGCTTTGGTTCAGGCAAGAGATCAAGGCCTTGCTGGTACAGTTGCTGTGCTTCTTGATATCTTTCACGATCTGCAAGCGCATCGGCTTTTGTGCTTAATTGTTCGATCTGCTCGTGAATTTCGTCGGCAAGCTCAACCATTTTTTGTTTCCTCAAGATAAATATCAAGATATTTCCTATACTTGTCACCCTTGGCTTTAAACGGCCGTTGTCCAAAAGCTTTGTACTGTCGATCAAACTCCTTCAAAGCTCTTTCTTTGTCTCCCATATCGTAGTAAATAGCGGCCGCATAAAATTCGATGACGTCATCACGCGACGGACCATAAGATTCTCTTGTAATGTCGAGCCAATATAAAGCCTTATCGTATTGCGCGATCTCGCGGTAATAGTTCATGAATCCACACGGAAAGATATTGGAATAAAATTCCCAGCCGAGCTTTGGTTCAGGCAACCGATCCCAAATTTTCTCGATTAGTTCTTCGGCGAGTTCTCTGTTTTGGTCGCGCTTGGCCTGACCCAGAGACTTGGCCAAGGCATCAATTTCAATCTTGATATCTGCTGGCAGTTCTTCTCGTTCAATTACATCTGTCATTGTTGAATAGATCTCCTATGCCTCTATAGCAGGTGCGGCACTTCGTTTGTGAATCTAACGGGCGTTTAATTTACAACAATAACCCCGGTTAGGGTCAAGAGAAAGACGAAAATGGGGCCTTGCACTGTGGCCTCGCTATCCTTTTTCAGCCTCGTGAAGCCATTTATCTGATCATTGCTTTTTTCCGGCGGCTTTGCTGTGTGTCAAGGGCTGCTCACGCGCCGCCTTTGGCGGTTGTTAAACCCTTGACACACCGCAGCCGCCGGTTAGGGCTCATGATCAGATAAATGGCTGGATCCGCCTTTGCGTGAGAATGAACCGATAAAGTATGAGAAAAAGGTCCTTATCCATATCTGGGGTTATTGTTGCAAATTAATCGCCCGATGCTCTAGGGGCAGATCAAGATCGGGTGAGGAAAAGGCCAGGACCTTGAACAGGTCACCCATTTCGGCTTTGCCCGTCAAACGCCGATAGTCCGCGACAAGGCGCCAGCGCACTTTCGCTGATTTTTGGGCGCTCAATGTGCGCGTGCGCAAATTGATGCCCAGGTGACGCAGAAAATTCCGCTGTGTTGTGGCAACATGAATGCGTGCCCCCGCTGTCTTCGCCGCCGCCAAAAGACGATCAAAACGCACATGCGCCGTTAGATCGGCATCGCCCGGATTGTCAAAAACACCAACGGATTTGTGCCCCGCCACAGCCTGCAAAGTGTCTCCGGTGCCCGCGCTCAAGGCACCATAGTCTATTATCAGTGCCGCCCCCGGATCGCTGGCAAAACGCTGTGCCATGTCCTTGACCAGCTTGGTGCTCTGTGGCGATATTTCAACAATATCGCCGATGCCCGCAGCCCCCCGGCCATCGTCGGTATCCGCAAGACCCAACGTGTGCGCATCGACAGGTGAGGCTGCAAGCACCCAGGTGAGGGCCCCATCGCTATCCAGACCCACAAGCCGCTGTCTCCAACCCTCAGGCGTGCGTACATATTGCGCGATGGGCAGAGCATCAAAAAACTCGTTGGCGATAATGAGCGAGGGGCCGGCCGGGGTAGCGGCAAACGAATCGATATGGGTGAATTTCCCCCCATAGGGCGCCAGCGCCTCAGACTGAATGCGTCGCAATACGGGGCTTGACTCCAACAACACAATAGATACCGCGCTAAGAAAATCCGGTGACACACGTGCCGCCCGCAACGCATCCACCATCAACGTCCCGCGCCCCGGCCCAAACTCAATAAGCTGAAATGCGTCCGGCGATCCCATCGCGTGCCAGCTATTCACGCACCACAGACCGATCATTTCCCCAAACATTTGGCTGATTTCAGGCGCTGTAACAAAATCGCCGGCCTGTCCCAGGGGATCCCGTGTCGTGTAATAGCCGTACTGGGGATGCGTCAAACATAAGGCCATGTAGTCCGCAACACTCATGGGGCCGTCGTCACGAATGCGGTGTTGCAGTAACGCCAGTAAAGGCGTTTCGGCCTCCCTCACCCCGCCGCTCCTTGATCTGCATGGGCCCGGCGTACAAGCCATATCCCCACCAGCACCAAAGGCAAAGACAACACCATGCCCATGGTGACCGGTCCGAAAAGATAGCCGATATGCGCGTCCGGCATGCGATAGAACTCGGCAAAAATACGCGCTAAACCGTAGCCTGCAGCGGCAACCCCGGTGATCAGGCCAGGTTTGTGGAGGGCCCGCCTTGCCCAGACGAGCCAGGCAATGACAATAAACAAAACAAGGCCTTCAAGAGCCGCCTCATAAAGCTGGCTTGGATGACGTGGCAGTTGCAGCGGATCCTGCCTGATCGGAAAAATGATCGCCCAGGGAACATCTCCGGGGCGGCCGAAAAGCTCCGCGTTGATAAAATTGGCAATGCGGCCAAAAAAAAGACCAATGGGAACGCTGGCCCCCAAAACATCAAATATTTGCAAAACCTGAATATTCCGACGCCGGCAGTACCAGATCGTCATTACGATAACACCAATCAGCCCCCCGTGGAACGACATCCCCTTTAGGCCCGAAAAATTGTCCCGCCAAAACGCCACGACGCTCATCGGATCCCCAGCAAAACGAAAAAAGTCATAAAACAACACATAGCCAAGGCGCCCGCCGATGATAACGCCGGCTGCGATCCACAATAGCAGATCGTCAATTTGCGGCACACTGGCGGGCGGGGCCTTGCGCCATAATTTCTCGGTGCTGACCAGTTTTCGTGCGTAGACCCAGCCAAGCATGAGTCCAGCGATATACGCCATCGAATACCAGCGCAGGGCCACCGGGCCGATACTAAAAATCACAGGATCAATATTGGGAAATTGCAATGGTTTCTACCCGAGTTTGTGGCCACACAGGGTCAATGAGCCGGGGGTCAATAGACGTTCCCAGCCATAACGGGGAGCGGGCCGGTAATGCCAGCGGTATTGGCTTTATAGACACGCCGACTGGTGTACCGCCTTGATAACATACTTGCTTGACGCTAATCCATGAGTCATTGGTAAGGACCCTTGGTATAATGCCGGTGAATAGAGATCCCCATTTGCTTCTCGTTCATGAACCTGATAGTAACGCTTTATACCCTATACCGATTGAAGGTTTATTGTGTTCACTATTCACTATGAAGCCCTATCGGTTAACGCAATAGCGATGATCCGCAATGAGTCTGACTGTGGACAACATATTTTTGATCACTGAAAACAAAACCTGTGTTTTGGCAGGTTTTGTGCGGCCTGCATATTTGTTATCCGGCGCCGGCAACCCCCTGCTCCTTATCAGCCCCTGAGTATCGACAGGCCGCAAGCGCCGGGTCCTCAGGGGAGTTTTAGCCGACAGCAGCGGCCCATTTTACTAACAATTATATCATTCTCCTACAGATTTCCGTCGTCAATGTGGCGTGTGGAAAGGGATTGAGAGGCAAAACCATGAGCAATAAGGACCAGGGCCGGATGGCCACACAACGGGACAAGGACCCGATCATCATTTTTGATACGACATTGCGCGACGGAGAGCAGTCTCCCGGCGCTTCCATGACGCTGGAGGAAAAGCTGCAAGTTGCCGAGATTCTCGATGAAATGGGCGTCGATATTATTGAGGCCGGCTTTCCGATTGCATCGGACGGTGATTTTGAAGCGGTCACCGAGATTGCCAAACGGGCGGATCGGGCGGTTATTGCCGGATTGGCCCGCGCCATTGCGGCGGATATTGATCGCGCCGCAGACGCGGTGCGTCACGCGCGGCGCGGGCGCATTCATACCTTTGTATCGACCTCGCCCATTCATCTTGAGCACCAGATGCGCAAGTCCCAGGAGGATGTGCTGGATATTATTACCGCAACGGTGACCCAGGCGCGCAATCTCATTGACGATGTCGAATGGTCGGCGATGGACGCAACGCGCACCCCCATTGATTACCTGTGCCAGTGCGTTGAGGCCGCGATCAAGGCCGGGGCCACCACGATAAACCTGCCGGACACCGTGGGATATTGTGTGCCGGATGAGTATCAGGCGATGTTTGAGACCATACGCCAGCGGGTGCCCGGTGCCTTAGATGTGACATTCTCGGTCCATTGCCATGATGATCTGGGGCTTGCGGTTGCCAACTCTCTTGCCGGCATTGCCGGTGGTGCGCGCCAGATCGAATGCACGATCAACGGTCTGGGTGAGCGGGCCGGCAATGCGGCCCTTGAGGAAATCGTCATGGCGGTGCGCACCCGGCGCGATGTCCTGCCCTATTCCTGTGGCGTGGACCCGACCTATATGATGCGCGTCTCGCGTCTGGTTGCCGCCGTATCGGGTTTTGCGGTCCAGTACAACAAGGCGATTGTTGGTCAGAACGCCTTTGCGCATGAAAGTGGCATTCATCAGGACGGGATGCTCAAACATGCGGAGACTTACGAGATCATGCGTCCTGAGGATGTGGGGGTCAAGGCGACCTCGCTGGTGATGGGTAAGCATTCCGGGCGCCATGCCTTTAAGGAGAAGCTGAGCGAATTGGGATATGCCCTTGGCGATAACGCTTTTCAGGACGCGTTCCAGCGCTTTAAAGACCTGGCGGATCGCAAAAAACTCATCTATGACGAGGATATCGAAGCCCTGGTTGACGATGAGGTGGCCCATGCGGGGGACGCGATCAAGGTTATGGCGCTGACGGTGATCGCCGGCACCGGCGGCCCGCAACGGGCGACACTCACTCTTGATGTTGAGGGGCGGCACATCACCAAGGAAGCCGCCGGCAACGGACCTGTGGATGCCATATTCAATGCCATTCAGGCGATTGAGCCCCATGAGGCGAAACTGGCCCTTTATCAGGTTCACGCGGTGACCGAGGGTACCGATGCGCAAGCGGAAGTGTCTGTCAAACTGGAAGCGGATGGTTTGTCGGTCTCGGCCAAGGGGGCTGACCCGGATACACTGGTGGCCTCAGCCAAGGCCTACATTTCGGCCCTGAACAAGCTCAAACTCAAGCGGGTACGCGTGGCACAGGAGCGCGAACGGGTCACTTAGAGCGTCGGGATACTCCAAAGCAAAAGGCCCCGAGGAAAACCTGCGGGGCCTTTCAACTTGCTTATTCTGCTTATCCTGAGCGATTGGCTGTCGAAAACCTCTAACAACCCCTCACACCATTAAGGCAAATGCCTAGAAGTCACGCTCAACCCGCAACCTGATACCAATATTGCTCAGTTTTCTGTTAAAATCCTTCACGCCAAAGTTCTGCTGATTTGCTGTCCCGCCGCCGGTGAAGCCATTTTTTACCGGTGCCCGACCAGCGGAATACTTCGCATGATTGTAGGCCATACCGAGACTGACACCCAGATCTTTCACAGGAGACCATTTTACTGACGCGCCAAGAGCGTACGCCCGCACATCCAGATCCGCATAGATAGGATCATTGATATCGTTCTTTGCCTGTAAGTAACCGCCGGCAATATTCAGCATGAACTGATCACTCAGAGGCAAATCGATCCCACTGCTTACGGACCAGCCTTTCGTCTTGTAGAGCTTACCTTGCTGATCAATCGTGAAATCGGGCATTCCTGCCTCAATGACGCTGTCCATGCCAATGGCCGCAACAATCCCCTCGCCATAAGATGCCGCGACATTGAAAACCGCTCCGGAAAGAACCGGAGCATTAATAGCTGCCCCGGCGGTTATTGCGTAGGCAGAGTACTTCTTCCACGGTGTGGCGGGTAAGGCCGGTGAAATGGCGGCAGGAGTACCTTGCTGTTTGGCCTCAAGGCGCGCTTCGGCCTTGTGATAAATGCCCGCGAGCTTGATTTTACCCCACTCCTGAGAGAGCTGCGCCGCCAAGACGACATCAGGGAAATTAATATCGCGCACGCCGCCCTTACGGGTAAATGCACCAGCTGTATTCAGTCGAGAGGCATGTACTCCTGCTGCAAAAACGGCCTTGTCCGATCTGGAGGTGAGGGCAGGGTCCTCAAGTGCCAGGGTCAGAGAAATGCCATCGACTGCGTAGGTATAGGCCAACTGATGGGTTGTCCAGGCCCCGTCAAAGGCGTTGCCGTTAAGGGTGTCATTGACATCGTCGAACATGAAGTTGGTTGTGTTATAGCCCGCCGTCAACCCTGCGAATTGCACATAGGCCTTGTCCACGGCGGCATTGCCGCCGCCGCCGCCCTGGAAGCGGCCGAAAGCGCGCAGCACGCCCCATTCGGTCATGGACTGTACGTCGACGTTAAAACGAAACCGGCTCGACCACGCCAGATCCCCTCTTTCTGCATCATGATTAGAGTTTTGTACGAATTCACTGGGTTGATTCTGCGCCTGGGGGAAATTAATTGAACCGACATTCACCCCTAACACCTCAACAGGGTTCTGTATCCCCGCCCCGACGGTTAATAAAGTGCGCGTTCTTGTATTGAATGCTACGCCGGCTGCCATGTTGGTGGTAGCCGCGCCTGACTGATTTGCTACCCCCGTGGCAAAAAATCCGCCGACCGATGTTCTGTCTTTTGCCTTTGTGGAAAACGTATAGTCAGCACGAACCTCGCCACTGATTTTGATACAATTGCTGGTGCCGGGGATGGCCCAGAAGCCTGTACCAAAGGCGTCACAAACGGCAACCGCCGGCTCGTCAAGAGGCGGATCCGCAGCTTGGGCACCGGAGGCCAGCATCGATACAGCCGCCGCGGAGCCCATAACAAGTGTCGTAAATTTTTTCATTCTGACCTCTAATTTCTCTTGTATTTGTTTGCGCTTTTTCTCAAGAGCCCGGGTTTTAACAAATGCTTCAACTGAAGCGCATCAGGAAAACAACAGTTACGCGAACTGATAATGCGTTTAGGCGAAATCACTTCGTAGACACCACTTGGCGACACTTAGCGAACATCACTCAATCAGCATCACTTAGTCGACTAAACAGTGCTATGGGGCTTTACCCTACAGGGCAACGGGACTTTACCCTTTCTCAGCACCCTTTTACCGCTTTCGTGACTTAGATATGCCTTCGTTACCTAAACACAGAACAGATTACAGTATCAGCAGCCAAACAAGGCCTGTCAGACCAACAATCGAACGGGGCCACAAGACCCAACAATCCCATCACAAGACCAACAATCCCATGAAGTCTGCCAACTTCTCACTGTTTTCTTAGTTCTTTGTTTTTCTCAGCTTCCCTCGAACTTGCCTTGGCTTGCACATAACAAGCACATTTTCAATAAGTCATGGACCAGCCTATGAACTTGCGTTGCTAGCCACGCAAAATCACGCAACTTCGAGAAACTCGCCACGTTGTTTTGGTTCTTGGTTTGTCATTTCGACTTTTGTCGTATTGACCTGTTTTGGTCTTTGTTGTGTCACCGTTTGCTCACTGAGCGCACACCGACTCAACCCACGTGGCGTAGGTTGACCATAGCGCCATGAGGCAGGCAATCAATAAAAATCAACAGAATTTCAACGAAGATTTGCATTTTTTTTGTTAATTGTTGCAGTTTTGTCACGCTTTTGCAAAGGTTGGTTAACCTTAATGGCGGATTAACCGGGGCAACCTGTTGACGTTACACATCCAGGTCCAAGGCCCTATTTTAGTCCTTCTTTTAAGCCAGAACCCGAGGACGCCCTTTAGAGCCTGACACGCTCTAAAGGGCGTCCCAAACAAATTGTCCGATTTTGTCCAGGCGTTCCGGAGAGCAAATCAGCGACAGGGTCAATGTCGTTTGCCATTCCGGCCCCCCGACACGGACCAGCGTCCCCTCTTCGAGCTCGCGCCGTATCACGTTCTCAGGCAGCCACGACACACCACTGCCCGCCAGCGTTCGCCGCTTGATCGCTTCGGTCAGCGCGTCCATATATGTCAGGGCCAGCGGGGGTTGGCGTTGCCCGATCGTCTGGTCCACGACAGTTCCCAGAAAGCTGCTGGGATCATATCCCAGATAGGGAATGCTCTTGTCTTGCGGGTTTGACAGGTCCCACCCCTTGGTTTGCGTAGCGCGCGTCTGCGCGACCGGAAACATCCGTTCGGTGCCGATGTCCTTGCGCCTATACTGCCGCTCATCAAAAATAGGCATCACATCCTTGTGGCTGTAATAGAGCAGAAAGTCACATATGCCCTCAGAGAAAAGCTGGCAGCACGTGCGCAGATGGTGGGAATAGACCCGCACACGAAGATCGGGAATGTCCTGTTCAAGCTCGGCAATCCGCTGGGCCAGATAGTTCAGCGAGATGGTGTGCAAAACAGCGAACCGTTGAAACGCCGTCTTACCCCTTTCCTGGGCGCGGATGGTTTGGCGAATATCCGTCAGATTGGCGATTGTCTCCTGCGCAACGGGCAAAAACTGATTTCCGGCGTCTGACAATTGTACCGGATATGTTGTCCTGAGAATCAACGGAACGCCCAGCCAGTTCTCCAGCGATTTGATACGGCGACTGAACGCCGGTTGTGTGATGTTTCGCTCTTCTGCGGCGCGTGTAAAGTTAAGGGTTCGCCCCAGGCAAACAAAATCCTTTAGCCAATTCAGGTCCATTTCTGTCGAGAACCCCCTCTTATCACGTTGAAAAACAACAACTATGCAAAAACGGCATTGATCAATACTATGTTTAAATTGGCACCCGATCAAGGTGTTGACCTAAGATAGGACCCGGTTACGGCGCCCACACAGGCGCGCGAAAGCGTCAGGGGCCAATTCGACCTGGAGGAATTATCATCTGGGGGTCATGGGCAAAGATAGAATATTGCTGGGACACCCAGGCACCTAATGAGGGAGTTACCAATGAAAAAAACCTGGATCTACACAGCCGCAGCGACGGCAATGGCGCTGACAATGGCGGCCGGGACCGCTTGGGCGGAGACCACAATACGCTTGTCCACTTATGTGAACGAAGCTGATATTCGTTATCAGGGCTTTCAGCACTTTGCCGAGCTGGTTGCCGAAAAAACCGGCGGTAGCGTCAATGTGCAGATTTTTCCTTCGGCCACATTGCACGGTTGGTCCGAGGGTGTTGACGCCGTTCAGGGCGGTGTCTCGGACATTAGCTGGATCAATGCCGACAATCGGCTGCCCTGCTATGCGGTAACTTCGCTTTATCCGGCGGAAGTCAGCCTGGAAAAGCAAACAGAGCTTGATGCGGCCTATGCCAATCTTATCCGCAATGAGGCCGCGAACGTAAACCTCGTGCCCCTCATCAACTCAAACTATTCCTATGATCAGGAGTGGTGGTTTGAAGGTGGCATCGACAATATTGGAGATCTGAATGGCAAACTCGTGCGTTCCATTGGCCCCCTCGTTAGCCTGATGATCGAGACCTGGGGTGGCCAGCCGGTTTTTGTCGCGCCCAAGGAAGTGTTCCAGTCCGCCGAGCGCGGCGTGGTCGACGGCATCAACATGGGGGTTGCCACCTATTCGTCCTGGAAGCTCTGGACTGTCATGCCGTATATGGTCAACGCCAACCTGTTTTACGGCAACATTCAGTACATGATGAACAAGAGCAAGTTCGACAGCCTTAGCGCTGACGAGCAGGCCGCTTTGACCGCCGCCGCCGCTGAGACCGAGGCCTGGTTGCAACCCCGTTATGAAAACTGGGTGGACCAGCAGGTGGGCAACGCTGTGATGAAGGGGGGCGGCGCCGCCGTTTCCATCTCCGATGACCAACGCGCAGACTTGATCGCAAGTGTCAAAGGCAAGTGGGATGAAACCGTAAACGAAGCCTGCGGCCAGTCCTTGGCCGATGACATTCGGGATCTGTTCGAGAGCCACGCTCCGTAGCAACCTACGGCCACGCAACAGCCGCCCCGAGGCGCGTTCAGGAAATCGGGGCGGCTGCCTATGGCGGCTGCGGTTATCAAGACTTTTGACAGGGAGGGTCGGCCATGGCCGATAAGCTGGACAGCCTTATCCGCAAAACCGAACGTGTTGTCGTGTGGGCGACGGGGGTTGGTGCGATTATCGTCCTGGTCCAGATGCTTTGGATCACTTATGGTGTTGCCGTCAGATATGGACTGGGAAAACCGGATCGCTATGTCACCGAAGCCACGGCGCTGCTGCTGTTTCCGGTCGCTTTTGCCGGACTTGCCTTTGCGCTGCGCGAAGATGCGTATCCAAAAGTGACCATGATGACCGACCAGCTTGGCGATCATGCTAAAGGGCTTTTCGATATCCTTAATCACGCGATCATGTTGGGGGTAGGCTTCTTTTTTTCCTACGCCGGCGTCAGCGCGACCATACGGTCGTTTAATTCGGGCGCGGCTTCGGAAATTCTGCACTGGCCGCGCTACCTGTTCTGGGCCCCTGGGGCGCTGGCCCTTTGTCTTTTTACATTCTATGTGGGGCTGCGCCTGATCAGGCTCGTCAGAACCCGCGGCAATTCGGGGGCATAGTTATGGAGTGGTATGTTGTAGGGCTTGGGCTGCTTGGCTTGCTGATGTTCTTTATCATCATCGGGTTGCCAATCCCATTTGCTTTGGCCGCGGCATCCTTGCCGTTTCTTTGGAACATCCAGGGGTGGGAAACATCCGTCGTTTCCTCTGAATTGAAGCTTTGGGGGGTCTGGATTGACTATATTCTGCTGGCGGTCCCTTTATTTGTTTTCCTGGGGGAATTGATAGGAAAGTCAAATATCGGGCCCAACCTGTATCAGTTCCTGCATCAGGGGGTGCGGATCAAGGGCTCGGCGGCCTATGGTTCGATCGGTGCCAGCGCCGGTTTTGGTGCGGTATGCGGATCATCCATGGTCGGTGCTTTGACGATCGGCGGTGTGGCGCTGCCTGAAATGTTGCGCCTGGGCTATGGCAAGCGCCTCTCAAGCGGGGTTCTGGCGGCTGGCGGAACCCTTTCGGTGCTCATTCCTCCCAGCCTTATTCTGCTGTTTTACGGTATCGTCACGGATCAGAGTATTGGCAATCTGTTCATCGCCGGCGTTATTCCGGGTATTATTCTGGTATCGTCGTTTGTGATCGTGGTTCTGGTTTGGGGCATGTTACATCCTCAGGATATCCCCTCCCGTGAAGAGGCGGCGAAGATGCCCATTCTGATGATCCTGAGCACGATCGGCCCTATCGTCCTGATCGGTTTGGTGATTACGGTCGCGATCTATGCGGGCATCGCCACGCCAACAGAAGCCGCGGCTGTGGCCGCCACGCTGACGGTGGTTTTGGCCTTTAGCGTTGGCGGTTTGACCTGGCAGGGGTTTAAGGATGCGCTTTTTGCCACCATGCGCACAATGGGCTATCTCGGGCTTCTCCTGTCGGCAGGCGTGCTGTTTGGATTTGTCCTGACCTTTTACCGCGTACCGCAACAGTTTACCGATCTGTTTCTGTCGTTCGATCTGACCCCCACTGTGGTCCTGATTATTGTACTGGCGTTCTACATTGTTCTGGGGATGTTTCTTGAGCCGGTATCGATGACTTTCATCACGCTGCCCACGATCTATCCGCTCATGCATGCGGCGGGCTTTGACCTGATCTGGTTCGGGGTGGTCTATACAATCACCATGGAGATTGCGGTGCTTACACCACCGGTGGGTCTGAACTTATACGTCATACAGGCGATCAGTCGCGATACGGTGTCGATCGGCGATGTTATCATCGGATGCCTGCCGTTTATTGCCGCTATGGTGTTGTTAATCGGACTGCTAATCGCCGCACCTGACGTGGCCCTCTGGCTGCCGGCCCAGATGCGCTGATGGCACAAAGGCACCTTCCATATCGCCGCGCCGGGGCGGGGAACCCTCTGGTCCTCGTGCATGGCTTTCTTGGGGGGGCGGCGCAGTGGGAGCCTGAAATCGCCCACTTTAAAACAAACTATGATGTCATTGCCCCTGATCTTCCCGGTTTCGGGGCGGCCTCGGCTCTATCGGGCTGCAATCGGATTGAGGACATGGCTGTCAGGGTTGTTGAGCTTTTGGACCACATCAGCGTTCGAGATTTTTTGCTGCTGGGTCATTCGATGGGCGGCATGGTGGTTCAGGAAATGGCCGCGAGGCTGGGCCACAGGGTCAAGAAACTGGTGCTTTATGGAACCGGGCCGCTTGGGCTCATGCCTGATCGCTTTGAGCCCATTGGTCTGTCAAAAAGCCGCTTGCAAAGGGATGGCGTGGAAAAAACCATCGAGAGGATCGGCGCAACGTGGTTTGTCGACGGTAACAAAGCCTGGGGCCACGATCATCTGGTCAATGTCGGCAAGAGGGCCAATACAAGGGCGGCGTTGGCAGCCCTTGACGCCATGGCGGCATGGGATGGCCGCAAGGCGCTCAGCGGCCTGGATATGCCAACACTTGTCGTTTGGGGGGATGCCGATCGCTCTTACCGATGGTCGCAGGTAGAGACTTTGTGGAAAACCCTCCCCAATGCCACCCTATCGGTTATTCCCGGTGCGTCCCATGCCGCGCATCTGGAGAAGCCGGAGATATTCAGAGCGGTGCTGAAAGACTTTCTTTCCGCGCAATAGCGCCCCATAAATGCCCCATAAATGCCCCATAAATGATGTGGCGAGCCGCGCCCAAAAAGGGCGTTGAAAGTCATGTTTTGGATGTCCCCATGACTTTGCACCAGTACGGGTTCCGATTTTCGCGGGCTCTGCAAGGCCCTTTTCCCTTTACTTCTTGCGAGTTTTCTGTTGCACATTCGATCTTTATGATTAGACTTGGTCACGACAACGTTTGCATGAAATCATTTGAAGCCACTATAGCAAAATGCGTCTAATGGGAATTATGGGGCTTTCTCGTATTCTTCTCGCATTTTGCTATAGATTTAGAGGGCGATCAGCTTTATGGGTTTAGCTGCACCGCTCACAAAATGGGTCCACCTAACGCCAAGCTGATCTAATATGAAGTTTGCAAAATTTTTACAGGAATTTGATCTGAAAGACCATCATATCGTCTTTCTGCTGGTTGTCGTCGCCGCTCTTATGCGCTGGTTACCTCATCCGCACAATATTGCGCCGATCGGAGCCCTGGCCTTGTTTTCTGGCGCTTATCTGCATAGGCGTGTGTTCTGGCTGGTGCCACTGGTAGCTCTGCTGTTGGGAGACGCGATCAATGGCTTTTACAACCTGATTGTGCTTGTCGCGGTTTATGCGGGCTTTCTGGCAAGCACGTTGATCGGCCGCAGAGTGCTGTTTCAAAACGTTCGCTTGCCGCGCATCGCCGTGAGCGTTGGCCTGGGTGCCCTGGCCTTCTGGGTCATCTCGAACTTTGGCTCTTGGCTTGCTTTTAGGCCTTTGACGATTGAGGGGCTGATTGCCTGCTACGTCGATGCGCTTGCCTATCTGGGGCGTAGCCTTATTGGCGATAGCCTGTACACGGTTTTGATATTTGGAGTGTATCACGTCCTGCAAGCCCGCATGCGACCTCGTCTGGCAAACTAGATGTGTAATTTCAATAAATTATCCCTGGTAAGTTCATCGGGTGTAGGTGGCCATTCGTCTGGTATGGCCTTGCTGGCGGCAATGGCCGCAATAACCCTGACTTCAGACCTGCCACTTTGAGAACAACTTGTTGAAAAATTACAACTAGAGAGTGTCATGTTTTAATAGAAGCAATTCTGTTTCTCGATTGGCAGACAGCAACACCCAGGGAGCAATGCAAATTCGTAATAATTTATAGGGCTTCGTTATCCATGCGCATTGTATCCTTGCTGCCCAGCGCCACCGAGATCATCTGTAGCATTGGACTCCAGCCGAACCTCGTGGGCATCAGTCACGAATGCGACTACCCACCTGGCGTCTCAACACTACCTGTTGTAACCCGCTCTATTATCCCAAAGGGATTGCCCAGCAAAGACATTGATTCCCTGGTGCGCCGCCAACTGCAATCAAGCACCGCACTTTATTCCCTGAACGTAGATACGTTGCGCGCCCTTGAACCGGATCTTATTGTGAGTCAGAGCCTTTGCGATGTGTGCGCCGTAGCCGCCGATGAGGTTGAGCGCACGGCCTGCACCCTTGCCAGTCGTCCGCGTATTCTCAATCTTGAGCCAACCAGTCTTCAGGATGTTTTTGATACTATGCTCCTGCTCGGCCAGGAAACCGGGCGGCATCAGCAGGCACAAGTCGTTGTTCAGGCGCTTCAGGAACGCATTGCGTGCGTGCGCGACAACGCCGCCACAAAGCATTGTGAACCCCCAACCGTCGCCGTGCTGGAGTGGCTGGATCCCCTATTCAACGCAGGCCACTGGACTCCGGAACTTGTCACTTTCGCTGGGGGCATTGAGTGCCTGGGAAATCCCTTTGGGCCGGCGACGGCAATTTCCTGGGATCAGCTGGCTAACGCCGATCCCGATGTGATCGTGATCGCCCTTTGCGGTTTTGACGTTGCGCGCAGCCGCACGGACGTAGCGCGCGTTGCACGCAATCCCACATGGCGGACATTGCGCGCGGTGCGCAAAGGTCAGGTCCATGTCATGGATGGAAATGCTTATTTCAGCCGCCCCGGACCCCGCCTCGTCGACAGCGCCGAGCATCTTCAGATCTATCTATCGCGTGTTTCGAGTTCTTTGTACGCGTAATGTCTTTCGAGAAACAGAATTGCTTCTCTTACAACATGACACGCTCTAATACCAAGGGTCCTTAACAATGACTCATGGCTTAGCGTCAAGCAAGTATGTTATCACGGCAGTACACCAGTCGGCGTGTACATAAAGCCCATACCGCTGGTATAATATGCGCGTAAGATTCGCCTATAAAAAATAAGCAAATCAGGAGCACGCACATGGGAAAACCCATAGATAATCACGAAATTCCAGGCGATGTTACATCGGTTCCGCTGCGCCAGGCGCTGGAGGAGCGGTACTTGTCCTACGCGCTGTCGACAATTATGCACCGCGCGCTGCCGGATGCCCGTGATGGTCTGAAGCCGGTCCATCGGCGGCTTTTGTATGCTATGGAACAGCTGCGTTTGGACCCCGACAGGGGCTTCAAAAAATGCGCCCGTGTAGTCGGCGATGTCATCGGCAAATACCACCCCCACGGGGATCAGTCGGTTTATGACGCCCTGGTGCGCCTGGCGCAGGACTTCTCCCAGCGCTACCCCCTTGTGGACGGGCAAGGCAATTTCGGCAATATCGACGGCGATAACGCCGCCGCCATGCGCTACACGGAAGCGCGTATGACCGAGGTGGCCCGACACCTTTTGCAGGGCCTTAACGAGAACGCCGTTGATTTTCGCGACACCTATGACGAGGAGGACGAAGAGCCGGTGGTTCTGCCGGCGAATTTCCCCAACCTGCTGGCCAACGGGGCCACGGGTATTGCGGTTGGAATGGCAACAAGCATCCCTCCGCACAATGTGAGTGAACTTTGTGATGCGGCCCTGCATCTGATCAAGGCGCCCAAGGCGACGATCGCCAAACTTGTCGACTTTATCCCTGGTCCTGATTTTCCAACCGGCGGCGTGATCGTGGATGACCGGGCGAGTATTGTTGAGGCGTACAAAAGCGGCCGGGGAGGATTTCGCGTCCGGGCGCGCTGGCAACGCGAGGAGCTTAGCCGTGGTCAGTATCAGATTGTCGTGAGCGAAATCCCCTATCAGGTGCAAAAATCACGACTTATCGAGAAAATCGCCGATTTGATGCAGGCACGCAAATTGCCGCTTCTTGACGATATTCGCGATGAGTCCGCCGACGATGTGCGCCTGGTTCTTGTGCCCAAGTCACGCACTGTGGATCCGGAGCTATTGATGAGCGCCCTGTTTAAGGTGAGCGATCTGGAGACCCGCATACCGCTTAACATGAATGTTCTGTCGAACGGACGCATTCCGGGGGTTCTGTCCCTGCGGGAGTTGCTGTGGCAATGGCTGGAGCACCGTAAGCACGTTCTCGTGCGACGCAGCCAGCACCGCCTTGATCATATTGATCATCGTCTGCTGGTTCTTGGCGGTTATCTGATCGCTTATTTGAATCTGGACGAAGTGATCCGCATTATTCGTGAGGAAGATGAGCCCAAGAGCGTCCTGATGGCGCGGTTCAAACTCGTGGACGTTCAGGCGGAGGCGATACTGAACATGCGCCTCAGGCGCTTGCGCAAACTTGAGGAGATGGAAATCCGCCACGCGCACAAGGCCCTTGAGAGCGAGCGCAAGTCGCTGCAAACCCTGTTGAAATCCGACAAGGCGCAATGGAGCGCCATCACCGATCAGATCAGGGAAGTCAAAAAGGCCTTCGGCGGCAATACGGCTGAAGGCAAGCGGCGCACCGGGTTTGCCGAGGCGACGGATCACGACCTTGAGGACATCCAACAGGCGATGATCGAGAAAGAGCCCGTTACCATTGTGCTGTCGCAAAAGGGTTGGATTCGGGCCCTAAAAGGGCATCAGTCAGAGTTGCAAAACGTCGCGTTCAAGTCTGGTGACCGGCTGCTCGGCGCTGTTCAGGCCATGACCACGGATAAACTGTTGGTTTTCTCCACCGGAGGCAAGGCCTATACGTTGAGCGCCGATCGCTTGCCAGGTGGCCGCGGCCACGGGGAACCGGTATCGCTTATGTGCGACCTTGATGGTCAGGACCTGATCGCGCTTTTTGTTCACGATCCGGATCGCGAATTACTGGTAGCCTCGCACCAGGGCAACGGGTTTATCGTGCGCGAAAGCGATCTTATCGCGACGACAAAAAAGGGTAAGCAAATTCTGAACGTCAAGACTCCCGACGAGGCCAAGGTGATCGTCCCCGCCCACGGCGATACGGTGGCGGTGATCGGAGAGAACCGCAAGCTTTTGTTGTTTTCTCGCAGCCAATTGCCGCAGATGAGCCGCGGCAAGGGTGTGCGTTTGCAGCGCTACAAGGACGGCGGGCTTAGCGATGTAAAGGTCTTTGACCTTGACGCCGGATTAACCTGGCAGGATGCATCGGGGCGGACATTCACCCGTGATGCCAAGGAGCTGCGCGACTGGTGCGGCGAGCGTGCTCATGCGGGGCGCCTGGCACCGCACGGCTTTACCCGCTCCAACACGTTCGTCAATCAATGGGGCTGAATTAGCAAATATTTCCTCTCTCAGGGGGAGGCGGTTTTATTGGACGGGATGCTGCAGATTTGATATGTACGCGCCGCGAACCACGACGGAATACGCGGTTCCCATAGGGCGATGATCAACACTATTGCGTTTCACTGCAGGGACTCTAAATATGATGAACACGACATTTTTTGCCGGTATTGCCGGTCTCGCCGGTATTGCCGGCGTTTGTGTGATTACGCCGGCCACCAGCGCCGAGCAACGGGTCAAATTCGGCGCAAACTGGGTCGCCCAGGCAGAGCACGGCGGCTTTTATCAGGCTGTCGCCGATGGCACCTATGAGGCTTGCGGTCTTGACGTTGAGATTGTCCCCGGCGGCCCTGGGGTGAACAACCGGGCCTTGTTGGTGGCCGGCAAGATCGACTACTACATGGGGGGCAATTTGCTGGCCTCATTTGCATCAGCCCAGGCGGGTGTTCCCACGGTGACCCTGGCGGGCCTGTTTCAAAAAGAGCCGCAAATTCTCATGACTCATCCGGACCAGGGGCTGGACACATGGGAAGACCTGAAAACCATTGAGACCCTTTATATCAGCAACATGGGGCTCCAGTCTTATTTTCAGTGGATGCTCAGCGTTGGATTTAGAGACGAACAGCGCAAGCCCTATACTTTCAATTCCGCGCCTTTTCTGGCAAACAAAAAGTCCGGCCAGCAGGGCTATATCACGTCCGAGCCTTACGCGATCAGGCAGCAGGGCGGATTTGAACCCAATGCCTTTTTGCTGGCCGACCATGGTTTTGATACCTATTCCACGATGATAGTCGCCATGCGCGACACGGTTGCCCAAAAACCTGAAGCCACGCGCTGTTTTGTTGAGGGGTCGATCATCGGATGGACAAACTATCTTTATGGCGAGCGCGCAAAGGCCGATGCGCTGATCCGCAAACACAACCCGGAAATGACTCGGGAGATGATCGATTTTTCTGTTGCCCAGATGAAAAAATACGGCATTGTCGATTCTGGTGATGCCCTGCGCCTTGGGATCGGCGCCATGACCGAGGCGCGGATCAAAGGGTTTTTTGATAAGATGGTGAAGGCGGGGTTGGTTGAAAAAGATCTCGACTATCAAAAATCCTATGATTTGCGCTTTGTAAACAAGGGTGTCGGACTCGACATCAAGAAGCGGCTTTTGGCGCAATAGGGGCCGGATTGCATTGGCGGTGTCGTGCTAGCGTGGGGCGTGGGGCGTGGAACGGCGATGGTGTTGGATGAGCAAGACACACTTGTTTGCCTGAGCGACGTTACGAAGACCTTTGCCAATGGCATTGTGGCGCTCGATGATATGGCGTTAACGATCAAGGCGGGCGCGTTTGTGAGCCTGTTGGGGCCATCGGGATGCGGCAAAACAACGGTGTTGCGCCTGATTGCCGGTCTTAGCCTTCCCACCCGGGGGCAGGTTCTGTGGCCCAATACGCCTGTTGATGCGCGCGGACGCCCGGACATTGATATTGGGTTTGTGTTTCAGGAGGCAACGCTCATGCAGTGGGCACGGGTCTTTGCCAATGTGGCCCTGCCGTTGCGCTTAAAGCGGGTACCCGAGCGCAACCTGCGTCGGCGTGTTGAGGAAGCCCTCGAAATGGTGGGTTTGAGCGATTTTGCTTCCCACTATCCGCGGGAGCTGTCGGGCGGCATGAAGATGCGCGTCGCCATTGCCCGGGCGCTGGTCACCCGGCCGCCGCTTCTTCTGCTTGATGAGCCATTCGCGGCCCTTGACGAGATGACCCGTTTTCGCCTCAATGACGATCTTCTGGATCTGTGGGCCCGTCTTAATTGGACGGTGATCTTTGTCACCCATTCCATTTTTGAAAGCGCCTATTTGTCGGAAAGGATAGCCATCATGAGGGCGCGTCCCGGACGAGTTGTCCATACCTTGACGGTTGATAACAAAGCGCCGCGCAATGCCGATTACCGAACCTCGCCGGCTTATCTCGAGACATGCCGCAAGGCCTCGGCGGTAATGCACGAAGCCATGCAGGGCCAGGACAATAACAGCATAAGTCCCGTCGGTGCCTTGTGAGCCCGCTAGCGCCCGACCCACCATCCCATGGGGCTTGGGATATGACCCGGGAACACCAAATACAACGCACCAGACGCGAGCGCCTTGTCCGTTGGGTGCCGCCAATACTGGTTGTTCTCGCCAGTATCGGTGCGTGGGAGGCGATTTGCGTTTTCAATGAGATCCCGTCCTATATTTTACCCCGTCCAGGGGTTGTGTTGCGGGCGCTTTGGGCGGACGGGCCCTTATTGATGGCCTCTCTTGGCACCACCTTGTCCATTGCTTTGGGCGCCCTTGGCCTGGCGATCATTGGGGGCGTGGGGTTGGCGATTCTGTTTGCGCAATCGAAATGGATTGAGATGGCGTTTTTTCCTTATGCGATCATCCTGCAGGTCACGCCGGTTATCGCGATTGCGCCACTTATTTTCATTTATGTCGATAATACGTTCACCGGGCTGCTGATTTGTGCGTGGATTGTGGCGTTTTTTCCGATCCTGTCGAACACCATCCAGGGCCTGCGCTCAAGCGACCACAATCTGCGTGATCTGATGCAGCTCTATGAAGCCAACCGCTGGCAAGTCCTGTGGTACTTGCAGTTGCCCTCGGCGTTGCCTTACTTTCTTGCGGGGCTGAAGGTGGCAAGTGGTCTGGCGCTGATTGGCGCTATTGTAGCGGAGTTTGTTGCTGGCACGGGAGGCGCGCACTCGGGGCTTGCGTTTCGCATACTTGAGGCGAGCTATCGGCTCAATATTCCGCGCATGTACGCGGCCATTGTTCTTGTCTGTGTAACCGGGATTGTGCTTTTTGCGCTAACCAGCGCGCTTTCCTATTTTTTGATGCGCAAATGGCATGACAGTGAACGCGCCCGGGACTTTTGATCCGGCGGCACCCAGGCGCCGGCACGCTCTATAGCAAAATGCAAAAACAATGCTCAATGCTCATGATTCCAACTAAACCCATTTTGCTATAGCATAGGGAAATTGCGAAAGCGAAATCCAATGAACAGCAGACACGATATGGACGACTCCCCAAAGCAAATCTCTCACCATCTTTTAACACCAGAGCAGATGGCCCGCGCTGACGCCCTAACAATAGAAGGCGGCACGTCCGGTTTTGACCTGATGCAGGCGGCGGGACGAGGGGTTGCCAAGGCCGCTGTTAAGGTGCTGGAGCTGGAGGCGGCCGCAAGTCCTGACCATACTCCAGAGGTGATCGTTATGTGTGGACCGGGCAATAACGGTGGTGATGGTTTCATCGCCGCGCACTGGCTGCGCCAGCAAGGTTACCGGGTTAGGGTTCATCTTTTGGGGTCTCGTACAAAGCTCTCTGGAGACGCCGCTTTGGCAGCGCGTCAATGGGGTGATCCAATCGAGACCTTCGAGACAGTTACAGTGACCAGGCCAGGGGTCTTGGTTGACGCCATCTTTGGCGCCGGGCTCTCGAAGCCCATCGCAGGTGCACTTGCCGATCTGGTTGATCGGATCAACAGCTCTGGCGTGCCCGTTGTTGCGGTGGACCTACCCAGCGGCATTTGCGGTGCCAGCGGCCGGGTGTTGGGGCGCGCGTTCAAGGCCGCCCGCACCGTGACATTTTTTTGTAAAAAACCAGGGCATTTGCTCTTGCCCGGGCGTGTCCATTGCGGCGAGGTCATGGTGTGCGATATTGGCATTGGCGCTGGCGTGCTTGCGGATATTGCGGTCGACACCTTTGCAAACACCCGAGACCTCTGGCAGCCTGCATTTCCTCAGCGAGACCTTAACGACCACAAATATCGGCGCGGTCATGGGCTGGTCATGAGTGGCCCGATGGCGGCCACGGGTGCGGCGCGGTTAGCGGCGCGCGCGGCCTTGCGGGTGGGCGCGGGCCTGGTGACTCTACTCTCCTCTGGCCAAGCCTTGCAGGTGAATGCCGCGCACCTGACCGCTGTTATGCTTGAGCGCGTCGATGGCCCCGACATGCTGGGGGCCGCGCTCGCTGACCCGCGCCGCAACGCCATTCTATTGGGCCCCGCAATGGGGCTGGGTGCGGCGACCAGGACCTGCGTGCAAATTGCTTTGGATAGGGGAAAAGCGGTGGTTCTTGATGCGGACGCGCTGACGTCCTTTGGCGGCGAGGCTGAGCCCCTTGCGGCCGCGGTCAAGGCCTCATCGGGACCGGTTGTCATAACACCCCATGCAGGGGAGTTTGCGCGCCTTTATCCTGACATTGCCGAAAACACAAACACCGGCAAACTTGAGCAGGCCCGCGCAGCTGCAGAACGCTTGGGCGCCATCGTGGTACGCAAAGGCGCGGATACGGTGATAGCCGAGCCCGCAGGGCGTGCGGCCATCAACAGCAACGCCCCGCCATGGTTGGCCACGGCGGGTTCGGGAGATGTGCTGGCGGGAATCATTTTGGGCCTGCTGACCCAGTCGATGCCAGCGTTTGAGGCGGCCTGCGCGGGGGTGTGGCTGCACGGGGCAGCGGCTTCTCAGGCTGGTGCCGGAATGATCGCTGAGGACCTCGATTCCAGCCTGCACATGGCGCTTCGCGGTTTGCTCGGCCCTGCGTCGGATTAACTGGAAACGTCTATTGCCGACCGGCAGCCCGCTCTCCCTCCCAGCTATGCGGGTTCATTGCTGCATAATCAGCTGACCATTGCTGATACGAAAGCTATTCAGGCGGTTGAGAAAAGACATGCCGAGGAGAACAACGAACATTTCCCCGGGTTGTGAAACCGAGGCGCGAACGTTGCGAACCACGATGGATCCAACCTGCACGCTGTTGAGTTGCACCATCGCTGAATACGTGACGCCGTTTGCTGTGCGAAAGGGGTATTTAAACGCCGACTTGGGCAGGGCAATACCAAGGCGGCGGGCCTCTTCGTAGGGAAGTGATACAAAGGTCGCTCCCGTGTCAACCATAACATCCATATAAATGCCATTGATTCGGGCTCTGGTTAAATGATGCCCGCTGCGGTCGGCCCGCAAAACCACACTGCCAGGTGGCGGTTGGTACTTTTCATTCTTCTCTCGCGGCTCTCGAACATGTGCTGGGTTCGCGTTCTGGCGCGCGACTACCTCCCACTTGTAGGCCACGCCTTCAAGAGATCGCACACTGACAACTGCGACAAACACAACAAAAATAATAGCGGCGGCATATTTAACCATAGGCAACAACAAACGAGTGGTTCAATCGTTTGTCCATCGCTACAGTAAAAACAAAAAGATAACTTTTAAGTATTCAGTAAACAAATTGTTAAAAATTCAATCGGTCGGAAAAGGAGACGCTATACCGTTCCATACATGCGGTCTCCCGCATCACCAAGACCGGGGACAATATAACCGTTTTCGTTAAGCCTGGTATCGACAGCGGCAGTAAAAACAGGAATATCAGGGTGCGCCTTGGCAAGGTTGTCGATACCCTCGGGCGCAGCAAGCAAGCACAGAAAGCGAATGCGCCTGGCACCGCGACGCTTTAACAGATCAATCGCGGCGATGACGGAATTGGCAGTCGCCAACATCGGATCGACAACGATCACCAATCGCTCACCAATGTCCTCGGGCGCTTTGAAATAATACTGCACCGCCTCAAGGGTCTTGTGATCACGATAAAGACCAATGTGAGATACGCGCGCCGAGGGAACTAGATCCAGCATCCCCTCAAGCAACCCGTTGCCCGCGCGCAGAATCGACGCAAAAACCAGTTTCTTTCCATCGAGGACCGGCGCGTCCATTGCCGTCAGCGGAGTCTCGATACGTTTGGTTGTCAAAGGAAGATCACGGGTCACCTCGTAGCACAACAGGTGGGAAATTTCTCCCAACAATTGTCGAAACGTGGCCGTCGATGCGCCTTTGTCGCGCATTAAGGTCAGCTTATGCTGTATCAGCGGATGATCAATGACCGTCGGGGGGATTGTCGCTGACTTTTTTGATGGCTTGCTCATGTCAGTCTTTCAACTCGATTTCGATAAACGTGAACGGGTTGTCATTGCTGTTGATGACGTTGTGATGTACGCCGGCCTTGCGGGAATACGAAACCCCGGCTTCCAGCGAAACAACCGTCGATTGCCCCTGGGCATCGACAATCGTTAACGCGCCGGTCGTTGCGGGCACGACAATATAGTCCATGGCGTGGACGTGCTCGCCAGTCTCTGCCCCGGGCGCAAAGTCCCATCTTGTGACCTTAACCCGCTCGTTGTCGATTTGCACCGTTGGGGTTGCAGAAACCATTTGAGGATATCCTTCGCGGTTAGTTGTTGTTGGCAGGGTGGGCTGTCAAAATGCACTCAGGCGGGTATAATCGCTTGTAACTTTCAACGTAGCCCGGAAATCGCAAAAGTTCGACTCATCCTCCTAAACCTCAGCGACAGGCTGAGTTTCTTACCTGATAGCAACAATTGATTTGGAGCACAAGGCATGGAAAACACGCGTAAGACTCTTGTTTTAACCGGCGCCAGTCGGGGAATTGGACACGCAACGGTCAAGCGTTTTTCGCAGGAGAACTGGCGTGTGTTCACATGTTCGCGGCATGCGTTTTCAGACAAATGTCCATGGGATGCGGGGCCTGAGGACCACATCCAGGTCGATCTGTCAGATCCGGACAATCTGGGGCTTGCGGTAGGGGAAATCAAACAGCGACTCGCCGATGAAGGCGGTAGCCTGCACGCGCTTGTCAATAACGCCGCCATTTCTCCCAAGGACACCGACAACCAAAGGCTGGACTCCCTGACCACGCCGATGCCCTTGTGGCGGCAGGTTTTCCAGGTCAATTTTTTCGCCCCCATCATGTTGGCGCGCGGGCTTATTGATGAGCTGCAAGCGGGGCAAGGTGCGGTGGTCAATGTCACATCCATTGCCGGCATGCGCGTGCATCCGTTTGCGGGCACAGCTTATGCGAGTTCAAAAGCCGCACTGGCGTCGCTGACCCGAGAAATGGCCGCTGACTTTGGCCCTCTTGGGGTTCGCGTAAATGCCATTGCTCCCGGCGAAATCGACACGGCGATCATTTCGCCAGGCACGGAAAAAATCGTCAAGACCCTACCCTTGCGCCGTCTCGGGCGCACCGAAGAGGTCGCCGATACGATCTATTATCTGTGTTCAAATGCCAGTTCCTATGTTACCGGCGCCGAGGTGCACGTCAACGGCGGACAACACGTATAGCGCCGTGGCAAATGAACCGTGTTTGATTGTGATCAAGCTTCCCTGTGGCCCAGGGATGTCCGGCGATGGAGTCGTTTGTGAAGAATTTCTATTGCGTTGATATTGTTTGATTATCAGGCTTTTCCGGGCCTTCGATATTGCAAGATTTTGCACGCCTGTGGTTTGTTTCCTTGCAATTTGCGTAACGTCCTTTTCTGTGATTCACTGGCCAAGCAAGTGATTTGGAGAGGGATATGAAACCAAGAGAACCTTTTAAGACCGGTCAGTTCGATATGTTTCGTTCAAGGTTGGATCATACCAAGGGCCCTTGACAATGACTCATGGGTTAGCGTCAAAGAGGTGTGTTAGCAAGGCTGTACACCAGTCGGCGTGTAAATAAAGCCCATACCGCTGGTATCAGATCATCAATAGGGGCCACGAGAAGGCGATTTTAGCCGACAAGATCGATTGGCAATTTCTGTCGGATAAATGTGAGGCAGTCTATACGGACAAAGCCGGCCACCCGCCCCTTTCGACGCGGCTGATGGCGGGACTGCATATCCTCAAATATGCCGACAATCTTTCCGATGAGGAAGTCTGCGCCCGCTTTGTGGAGAACCCGTATTATCAGTATTTGTGTGGCGAGGAGTTCTTTCGCCATGATCTGCCGCTTGAGCGCTCGTCAATGACCCGATGGCGTCAGCGGATGGGCGAGGAGAGGATACAAGCCCTGTTGCAGGAGAGCCTTGCCGTGGCCCTGAAAGTGGGGGCTGCGAAGCCTTCGGATTTTACCTAGCAGTGTGTCGGGTTTAAAGGAGTTGTTTGTCCGTGTATCGGTCGTGGATGTGTGTTGGCGAGCGCTTTGCTGAACCGCCTTAGCCGCTCAGCATGTTGCTCACACGTTTGCAGTTGTACGCCAGCGCTACAAGACACCATTCCCGTGAAACCTTCTCAAGACCGCGAAGATGAAAATGCCTGAAACCAAGAACCGATTTGATGATGCCAAAAACAGGCTCAACACTGCTCTTTCGTCTTTTGTATTTGTCTTTTGCCTCCTGGGTTCGAAATGTCTCCAGCATCTTTAAGCGCCACGGTTCTCTAACACACGGCGGTGGCTTGCTGCGCACCTTCGGCGGTCGGAAATCATAAGGGCGTGCTACCTGTTGACCCGGTAACGCTATCAAAGGTTCAATTTTACGCACATCAAGCGCCTCAATAACAGCCTCGCCAGCATAACCCGTATCCGCTATAAGCGTCTTGGGCTTGCCAACACGCGCGCACAAGTCATCAACAAAGGTAACCAAATCCTGACGATCATTCGTCGTGGCAAGAACTTGCGTACCCAAAACCAACTGGCTGCCATCCGCATCCACAAAAGCTTGCGCATTATAAGCCTGACGGTATTCGTGGCGCGACGACCGGCGCATGATAGAACTGTCCGGATCGCTCAGATTGATCTGCTTCTTAGGAGAAGGCCGTGGTGCATCGCCCCCATCATCCGTATCCTGACCCTGATCTTGATCTTGATCTTGCCCATCCAAACACGCCGCCGCCTCAAGTTGTTCGGCTGCCGCGTCTAACTTCGCCTTTAACGTTTGCCGCCGCGCTATCTCGTCGGGGAGCGACAAACCATCATCCGTATCCTGTTCATCTACCGCCTCGGCTCTATCCATCAACGCCGCAATGTCCTCTGCAAGCTTGGCCCGTAACACCTGGATACGATCATAACGTAACGATTTGATCTTCGAAGCATTCGCATCAATCTGCGTGCCGTCGAGGGCGACCGTGCCTACCTTTAAAAGACCCATCTGTTTGGCTAGCAACAAGATATGCGCAAACGCCGTCTCAAAGGCAGGACCGTTGTCACGCCGGAACTTGGCGATCGTGTCATGATCCGGATGGCTGTTGGCGGCGATAAAGCGGACAGAAACATTGCGATACGTGGCCTGCTCTATCTTGCGCGAGGAAAAAATACCACTGGCGTAACAATAAACCAACAGGGCCAACATCATGCGCGGATGATATTGTGCTTTTCCTGAGCCGGTGCGGCTGACGTGAAAGGTGCGCATATCTATGCGTTCGGCGGCTTCCACGATAAAATGGGCCAAGTCGTCATCTGCCACCCAGTCTTTGAGATCAGGAGGCAAAAGCAACCGCTGAGAGCGGTCATAATTGCGGAAATTTTTCATACCAATGGGTAGCACAAATGCAAAAAAGCCTGTATGCAAATTTAATAAATAACCACAGCCCAAATCCGACACACTGCTAGAGCGTGTCAGGTCTTAATAGAATCAATTCTGTTTCACGATTGGCGAGGCGATTCCCAAGCTCAAGGCGATCGAAGAGCGATGTTTATCCATCTCTCAAGAGCGGCTTGGGCGTGGGCGTTGCGACAATCAAGATATCACTGAGCGCTGATGCGATGAGGGTGGGTCAGTGGTGAGTTCTCGATGTCATTGATGTTGAGAATTCATAAATGATATGGCATACATTGTACGCTACTTTTGGTCACTTTATATCAGAACGCTTGTCGCATGGTTTTTATAAAGTTAGGCGGCCATGTTAAAAATAAGAAACGATATTAGAAGAATCACTGGAATATTCGAAAGGATATTTGTGTGAAGTCTTACTGATCAATAATAAGTATCTTATAATTTCAACAACATAATAACTTCTCAAATGAGATCTGTGGTAGCTTTTCAGATGGAATCTGAATAGTTGGCTTACTGCTTAGCATTTTGATACGGTGGGAGATTTACCATGAAACATTCAAGATTATTTTTGACTCTCATAGCAGGAGCAATTGCACAATTTGTCACTCCGGTTTGGGCAGGCGAATTGCCGCCAGTTGAAATGAAGTATCCCAACGTTGTAATACCTGCTTATCAATTTGGAACGTTTGGTAACAAAGTCGGCGAATTCAATAATATGCGAGGGTTAGCGGTAACTAGTTCCAATACACTGATTATCGCTGATACCTATAACATGCGAGTTCAGGAATTGGCCATAGATGGTAGACCGATACGAATGTGGGATCTTTCAAGTTCTGGCGATGGCAGTAGGATAGCAATGATGCCCATTAGTGCCACGCTTATAGAAGATGGCAGTTTAGCGGTATTAGATGGAAGGTCTAATATGATTGTGAAGTTTAATGCCACAGGTGAACAACTGAAGTACCTTGAGAAAAGCAGTTTATTAGGCCTAAAATCACCGATGGCTATGCGGTATCGGAATGGGAGATTTTTTATTGCTGACAGCGGAAACGACCGGATCGTTATTGCCGATGACGAGGGTGCGTTCATTCGAGCGTTTGGAAGATTTGGCCCAGATGAAGGGGAATTTCGAAAGCCTTCAGACGTAGCTATCGACGAAGATGGGCAAATTTATGTAACTGACTCAGACAACAATCGGATTCAGAAGTTCTCAGCCGATGGTGAATTTTTAAAAGCTTGGGGCGAATGGGGATCGTACAGCGGGATGCTTGCAACGCCAATAAGCCTTTATTATCATGGAAATTCACTATACGTCGCTGACCTTGTGAATCACCGAATTCAAGTCTTTGACAAAAATGGTCAGTTCAAGTTTCAATTTGGTCGTCACCCACCGCAATCTCACGAAGGTAATGGACGCGTGCACTATCCGACGTCGGTTGCCGTCACTGACGACGGAATGCATACAATTGTATGTGAGCCTTTCGAACATCGATGCCAGGTATTTAATGAATTCAAACTTGCAAAGGTAAAAGTTGTCGACGATTCGGCTTGGTGGGATAAAGCAACAAAATTTCATTATGGAACAGGATCGGAAAGCACAAAAAATAGTTTGACCATTACCGAGCCTGATACGCACGCGACGTTGCTATTTGATATTCGTGAGCGGGATCCACGTTACATTACATCTATCGGCACTCGAGGTACTAGTCCTGGAGAATTCATCCGGCCGTCTGGAAGTCATCTTGATGAAGAACTGGGCCGACTCTATATAAGTGACTCAGGAAATCGACGGATACAAGTATTTGACATTTCTCTCGAAGATGCATTTTCCGAGAATAGTTCTTGGGATGGTGTCACCTTCTCTCATTTAATTGACTTGTCCGATGGAAATTTGAACAAGAAATTGCGCACCGAAGGTCAATCGGCGGCTTCCCACGCAGGATTGGGTTCACAACATGGCTCACTACCTGAACCTAGGTCCTGTTGACAAACTGGGTTTCCAAATCACTTAAAATGTGATTCAAGATAACTTTTGAGGAGGTTATCATGACACGTTTGCTGATGGAAGATGCGGAATGGGCGTTCTTTGAACCCTTTATTGTTGCCATTCGCGGCCGCGGTGGACGTCCGGCTAGGGATCATCGTCGTGTCCTGGACGGCATATTCTGGATCGCACGCACCGGCGCCCCATGGCGAGATCTACCTGAGGCGTTCGGTAAATGGTCGAGCGTCTACCGCCAGTTCCGACGCTGGACGTTGGCTGGGCTTTGGGAGTTGATCCTGGAGACCTTGAACGAGAGCGGGGCGGCACCCGATCAGGTTCAGATGATCGACAGTACCGTCATCCGCGCCCACCATCAGGCAGCAGGCGCAAAAGGGGGGCTCAAAAAGAAGGTCTTGGCCGTTCAAAAGGTGGCTTTACGACAAAGATACATCTGATTACCAACGCTTTTGGGCTGCCTTTGAGAGCCGAGGTCAGCGGCGGCCAGGTTTCTGACTACAAGGGGTACGACCTCTTGCACGAGGACGCTATAACGCCGGCCAAGGTGCTAATCGCTGACAAGGGCTATGATTCAGACGCGATCAGGGATGATGTTGAGAAACACGGTGGCGTGTCGATCATTCCGGGGCGCAAATGCCGGAAAGACCCCATTCCCGTCGATGAGTTCCTTTATGGCTTGCGTAATCGGATCGAACGGTGTTTTAACAGACTCAAGAACGCCAGACGGCTGGCAACAAGGTACGACAAAACCGCAGCGAGCTATATCGGCTTTATCTTTATCGTCTCCGCTAGACTGTGGTGCAAACAGTTTGTCAACACAGCCTAGTGGTATGCACGTCGGCCCAGCCGGTAATCTATGGGTACTAGATCCTCCAAATGCACGATTCTTAATTTTTGATCGGAAAGATTACAGCCTTATCAAAACTTGGGGTGAAAGGGGTTCTAAAAAGGGACAGCTAAACAATCCCTTAAAATTTGCTTTCTCCAAGGACGGAACAAAGGTGTTTGTTGCAGACCATTATAATTATCGCGTTCAGGTATTTGATCTTGACGGAAATTACCTGTTTCATTTTGGCAGCAAAGACTCAGATTCGGGTAAGCTATTCGTTCTTCCTTTTGGAATTACTGCCGGTGTTGATGGATACGTATATGTGACCGACGTTGGCTCTCATCAGGTCTTTAAGTTCTCCGAGGATGGAAAGCTGGTAAAAAATTGGGGACGCTGGGGTAGCGGACCCGGTCAATTCTACAAACCGAAGGGAATATCACAGCATCAGGACGGTCAGCTTTTTGTTGCAGATTTTGGCAATCACCGGGCACAGGTATTTAGCTCAAATGGCGATTTCGTCACAGAATTCGGCATTAACGAAGCCATGCAGCCAAGAAACGAAGTGAATATGTCTAAAGGCCAAGCGCAGTTGTCAGGCCCTTCAAGTTTGGTCGGCGACCTAACACCAGTCGAATGATGCTGCGATTATAACAAGGTGAGAGAAGGCTTTGAAATTGAGTGCTTCCCCAATTCTAGTAGCTACACGAGCCATGGCCCTTGTTGGGGCCATGGTTTTCGTTTCTGGCGACTTGACGGCTGGTAGCGGTTCCTTTTGCGCAGGCGAGACAAGTTCAAGCGGCGATAGTTGGCTTGTGAAGTACTATTCACCCAACCCTGTAACAACCCGCGATTTGCACGAGCGGATCGTCGAAATAGTTCCTCGGAATGAGACCGCTGAGGTCTGTCCAAGCGAAATTTCGATACTGACCAGCATGCCACAACATGGTCACGGAATGTCGACAAAGCCAAAGATACTAATCGAACACCATTGCAAATTTCGCATAGTAGGAAACCATTGGCATATGCCTGGCAGATGGCAGCAGAAACTTATATTAAAAACTGGTTATGTTATTGAAGAAGCATACATCAATGTAGATCTTAAAATTACGGGCTGCAGATGAGACTGCACTATTTTCTACCTTTAAAATTATTTTTCATAACATTCTGTTCGTGGATCGTTTTAACTCATAATCTAAAAGCCGAATGTATTTTAGTTTCTGCGCAGGAGAGGGAATTATTATCGACATTTCATTATAAACCTCCACATGTTAATGAAAACAACGATTTGTATATCTTAGGGAAAACTCTTTTTTTTGAACGCCGATTGTCCGCGAATCAAAATATCGCATGTGCCGATTGCCATATTCCTGAAACAAAATGGACAACAAACAGTCCACCGATACCGATGAAGCGGGCCGTACCCTCTTTGTTGGACGTCGCTAACAGTACTTGGTTCAATTGGGATGGCAAAGCTGACAGCCTATGGTCGCAGGCCGCATTGCCGCTTCTCTCGTCTGAAGAAATGAACGCAACTCAATCCTCAGTCGTCTCCCTTATTTTGGGAGATGAAAAGTTACGTGCGCTGTTCTTTGAGGCGTTTCCACGAAATAATACAAAATTTGCAACTTCCACAGAATACGAAACCCAGATTTTTGTCAATGCGTTAAAGGCAATTGCTGTTTTTGAAAAAACAGTTTTCTCAGCGCCAAGCCGTTTCGATAAATTCGTTTCGCGAGTAGTTGCAAGAGACGAAAAATGCAATTCAGAATTGTCTTCCCGTGAGTTCCAGGGCTTCCGACTATTTGCAGGTAAGGCGCGATGCGTCCTTTGTCACAATGGACCTGTTTTTAGCGACGATGCCTTTCATGACATAGGGGTTCCTGATTCAAACGGCCTTCCAAGCCTTGATCCAGGACGCTATGTAGTGATAGAAAACCTTTTGCAAAGCAAATTTAATCAGAAGGGAATATACTCAGATTTGGCGTCATCTGACATGCGGGTGCGGCGTTTAGATTTTCTTTTCGCTGGTCGAGAGTTGTGGGGCGCTTTTCGCACGCCAAGGTTGCGCAATGTCGAGGCGACAGCGCCTTACATGCATAACAACGCACTGAAGACATTGAGCGATGTTATTGAATTTTACAATAACGGAGGGGGACGTCGGGGCGAAGGCCATCACGGCGAGACAGTGCTTCGACCGCTCAATCTGAGTAATGATGAAGTTCAGTTGTTGGAGCAATTTCTCACGACACTCACCAGCGACGATCAAAATTCGTTAAAGTCTAACGCATCATCAATGGAGTGATTTCTATGGCAGGTAATTCAGACGTCTTTGATCATCTTTTCATCGGTACAGAACGATGGGATACAAGTTTCGATTTCTATCGCGAAAAGTTGGGCTGGAAAGTGATAACCCGGTGGGGTGAGAACAAGAGCCGTGGAGCGATACTTGAGATAACGGGAATGCGCCTGGTCCTGGCGGAAGAACATGATGCACAAGATCAATCATGGTCAGATAATGCAAAATCGCAACGACCAGTCATGCACATCCGTGTAGATAATGTCGATAAGCGCTACACTGACTTAACGGATGCGATCGAGATATTGATTGCACCGGAAGACACCCATTGGGGGGTGCGTTGGATGGTCGTCAAGGATCCAAACGACAATCAAATAGCTTTCTACCAGGATAAAGCTAAAGCTTGATCGTCCTCTTAGAGCCTGATTGGAAATTATGTTGAGTGATTTCAGTTGGTTATAATTCTTTGATTTGCTAAATCGGAAAATTACGATGCCGTGGACCGAAATCATTCGCCTTGAGAATGACAGACGTGACCTTCGCTATGCAAGCGATTGCCGTTATGATGAGCGGGAATTGGTCGTTTGTGAAGAGTTTCCATTGCATTGATATTGTTTGATTATCAGGCTTTTCCGGGCCTTCGATATTGCAGGATTTTGCACCCCTGTAGTTTGTTTCCTTGCAATTTGCGTAACGTCCTTTTCTGTGATTCACTGGCCAAACAAGTGATTTGGAGAGGAATATGAAGCCAAGAGAACCTTTTAAAACCGGTCAGTTCGATAGGTTTCGTTCAAGGTTGGATCATACCAAGGGCCCTTGACAATGACTCATGGGTTAGCGTCAAAGAGGTGTGTTAGCAAGGCTGTACACCAGTCGGCGTGTCTATAAAGCCCATACCGCTGGTATAGTCTCGCAGGATATAGTGGGGCTATTTGCAAGAGGCTTAAGGTCCATATGAGATCAGCATGGCGTTAGCTTTACCCATTTTGTGAGCGGCAAAGCTAACGCCATAAAGCTGATCGCCCTGAAATCTATAGCAAAATGCGAGAAAAATACGGAATACCCATGATTCCAATTAAACGCATTTTGCTATAGTCACAAGTTTCGGGTCTTTACCGCCGGCCAGAAACGAAGGGTGACACCGGCCATCAAACGCCAGATAAGACGACGGGCAGCAATTGAGCCGGTGATACCAGCGGTATTGGCTTTTTGTACACGCTGACTTGTGTGTCGTATTGATAAGACAACGGTTTTACGCTGGGCTAGGAGTCAAACGCAAGGGCCCTTGGTATGATTGGTCATCTCAAGTCAGGGCACCGCATGGATCGGAACTATCTTGCTCATGAACAAGGCGATGCCATCAACCCGATCCTTGCAGCCGCGGGCTACAACTTCCGCCTTATCCTCAAATGGATCAAGGCTTTTTGGTTCAAAATCTGGATCATGTGGATAGTCAATCAATCAGCCAAAATCGCATAGTTCACAATCGACTATGGAGTCGCATTTGTCAACAACACGGCCCCGCTCTCTGCCTATCCCGCTTAAGAGAAATCATTCAACACGGATAGGCATAGAGCAAAGGTCAGGCTTAAATCCGAAGGCCTTTAGGTAACGGCCTGCGCTTGCGGAATACGCAAAACCTGTCCGGGATAAATTTTATCCGGATCCGACAGCATAGGCTTGTTAGCCTCAAAGATCTGCGTGTATTTGGAACCATCACCGTATTGCTTCTCAGCAATCTTCCACAGATTGTCGCCGCTCTCGACGGTGTGAAATACCGCCTCCGGCTCTGGCGTGCTGGCGGCAATCGTTTCCTCGACCTCAGCAATGCCTTCGACGTTGCCGGCCGCCAGGATAATCTTTTCCTTGATTTCCTGGGTTGGCGCTGCACCTGCGAGCACCACCTTGTCACCGACGATATTCACGTCCACCTCGCCCTCAAGACCCAGGTCAGCAACCTCGCGCTTGATAGCTTGCGCGGCATTCTCAGGATCATCACCACCGCCAAAAAGTTTCTTACCGGCATTTTTTACAAAGCTAAAAAGTCCCATAATCGTCCTCTCCACTGTTGTTGTGCTAGAGCGTGTCAGGTCTTAATAGAATCAATTCTGTTTCTCGATTGGCGAGGCGATCCACGTTCAAGGCGATCGAAGAGCGATGTTTATCCATCTCTCGAGAGCGGCTTGGGCGTGGGCGTTGCGCCAATCGGAAACCCGAAGGGGCGCTTTTGCGCCAATATGAACCTTAAGCCTCTTGCAAATAGCCCCACTATATCCTGCGAGACTATACCAGCGGTATGGGCTTTATGGACACGCCGACTGGTGTACTGCCTTGATAACACACCTCTTTGACGCTAATGCATGGGCCCTTGTCAAAGACCCTTGGTATTAAGGCCCATCTTGTCGCAAAATCGCCCAAGTACCTTTTGGCAGAATGGTTCTATTAAAACCTGACACGCTCTAGCTCTAGATACTCATGTAGGGAAAATTCTCTTCCAAGGCAAGTTATACCAGCGGTATTGGCTTTATAGACATGCCGGCTATAGCAAAATGCGTTTAATGGGAATCATGGGGCTTTTGCGTATTCTTGTCGCATTTTGCTATAGATTTAGAGGGCGATCAGCTTTATGGGGTTAGCTTATACCAGAGCCCTTTGTTCCAGAATAAAATCAGCAATATCCGCGATGGCGCAAAATGAAAACACCGGCGTTTCGTCATCCACGCCGACATCCGGCGATACATCGCAGACAACGGCTTTTACATTGGTGGCTCTTGTGGCCTGCGACGGCACCGCCTGCGCGCCGTTGCGCCGCACTTCGATTTTGGGGTGGACTGCGGATTTATATCCCTCGACAAGGATAACATCGGCCACCGACAGTTGGGCGATGATCTCGTCAAGGGTCGGCTCCTGCTCGTCCTGGCCAAGTTCGCGCATGATGGCAACGCGCCGCGATGAAACAACCGCAACCTGCTGCGCCCCGGCTGTACGATGGCGATGGCTGTCGCGCCCCGGATGGTCAATGTCAAACCCGTGATGGGCGTGCTTTACCGTTGCAACACGAAAACCTCTTGCGGTGAGTTCTTTTATAAGCGCCACCATAAGTGTTGTCTTGCCCGCATTCTTCCATCCGCAAATACCAAAAACAAACGGGTTCATAGAAAACATCAAACGCTTCAACCGCGATCCTGGTGACTATCAAATACAATCCGCTCTTGACCCGCAAGGGCTATGAAGCGTCTTCCTCTGGCGCGTCCGATCAGGGTCAGTCCGGCGCCGCGAGCCAGTTCAACCCCCCACGCCGTAAAGCCTGATCGCGAAACAAGAACAGGGATACGCATCTTGAGCGTCTTGATGATCATTTCAGATGTCAGGCGCCCCGTTGTGTAAAATATCTTATTCTCGGGCGCAACAGCGTTCATAAGCATAAAGCCAGCAATTTTGTCAACCGCATTATGGCGTCCCACGTCCTCCATATAGACAAGCGGCTCATCCTGCCTGCACAACACACAACCGTGGATGGCACCGGCTTTTAAATAAAGGCTCGGCGTCATGTTAATCTGCTTGGTCAGGGAATAAAGCCAGGACGTTCTTATCCGCGCATCGCGGGCCAGGGACACGGGGTCCAGACTATCCATCAAATCACCAAAAACCGTCCCCTGGGCGCAGCCAGAGGTGCGCACCCGTTTTTTCAGTTTTTCTTCAAAATCTGTTTCATTCTTTGTGCGCACAACAACCACGCCAAGATCATCATCATGATCAACCGCGGTTATCGGATTGTCCGGCGCCAGCATATTTTGATTGGCCAGATATCCCACGGCAAGCAGTTGCGGATGGTCGCCAATTGTCATTACGGTGACAATTTCCTGACTATTGAGATAAAGAGTCAAAGGACGCTCCGTTACGACCATTGTTTCGACGGATGCGCCTGTATGATCCGTGCCGGTAACCGGCTGTACCAGATTTGGATCGTCCGGGTCAGGTCTGACGGGGGTAAATGTCGGTTCATCCATGGGGTTGCTCTTGACGATGACGACAATGCTGATAATCAGGCATCCCTATCATGGTTAGCACGCCCTGGCGAGACTTGGGCACCTGCAAACCTCCTTTAGTGTCTCCGTTTTGATCAAAGGGTCTGTTTTCCATTTCTGATTGGCCTTGATGAGCGCGTTGCTAGGTCGTCAATAGAAGTCCCCAGATAACTTTTTGCGCTGTTTAGCAGGAATTATGCCTGGCCCAGGTAATTGATATAGTGAATTTTTCAACCTATTCATGGGGATTAATCATATCTAATCGCGTTCTATTAATAAATAAAGGCATAGGATAAACGATATAATCGGTAAAATAAGGGGCAGGGGCGCAATGATAAAATGGAAACAGTGGTCTCCCGTACCGATCACATCTATAACATTCATCAGTTTGCTGGTGCTTGTTATATTATATATTGTCAGCGACCGAATGAGTCGCTCTGTTCTGATCATGGATGCCGTTGGCACCTCGCGTGCCTATGCTAACCTTTTAGCCGAAACTTTGGACCTGTCGGGTCGCGCCCATAATGGACAGAGTACCGCCTGGTCGCCAAGTTTGATGGCCCAGACCTCAAAGGGGCATTCGCGGACGACGCCAGGGACTAAATCTGAGATCAATTTGAAGACGCAAGCATCTGGCGCCGGCATTCCTGGCATCCAAAGTGCGCAAACAGCTGTGGTTTCGGACCATACCAACGCGCCCCGCCAATTGCCGTCGCAAACGCCCCGCGCACAGGAAAGCAATAGCGCCAGCCTGACGAACGTTCTCGGCTACAGTATCGTCGGTAAGAACGGCAATATCGATTTTGCACATCTTGCACAGCATGATCCAGCAGATCGGATTAAACCTGGCTCCACATTGCACAATCTGTATCTTGCGGCTCTTGCGACAAAGGCCTCGACCCACCTGATTACACTGGATCTTGGCATTCTCGGTGGACTGCACATATGCGTTGCGGTGCCGTTGATAAAAGACGGTGTTATTGAAAATGTTGTTCTAACCCGCATCAAGCAGGGGACTGCCGGTATATCGCTTTTCATGGCGATAAAGACGATGGCGTTACTGACCGTTTTTATGATAATAGCCGGTTTTGCGATCGCCTTGGTCGTCGTGATCTTGCGCGTTAGAGATCGACGCAAGGCCAGAAAAGATATCCGTTACCTGGCGTTTCATGACCAAATTACCGGACGCCTGAACAGGGCCGCCTTTACGAAGGATCTGGACAATAAACTGCAAGACGTTGCACAACAGAGAAAGCGCCTTGCCGTTATTTGCATAGACATTGATCGCTACAAGGAGACTGTAGATACCATGGGCCATCGTGTTGGCGATGCGCTTCTTCGGGCCGTAGCCGAACGTATAAACGGAGCCCTAAAACCAATCGATACCATCGCCAGGCTAACGAGCGACGAGTTTGCAATCATACTACGCCGGGTGCATAGTCACGACGACGTAACAACCCAGGTGCTCGCTATTATTGATCAGGCCTCGGGAGCCTATTTGATCGAAGGCAACGAGATTATCTGTAAATTGTCAGTGGGGATCGCCTTGGCACCCCTTCACGGCAAGACTTCGGAAGAGCTGATAAAAAATGCAGACCTGGCTCTCTATAATGTCGCCGATGACGCGCAAATCCGCTTTCGTTATTTTCATCCCCATATGACTACAATGGCAAACGAACAGCGCAACAAGGAGAGTGCCCTGCGCCGCGCAGTCGCTAATAACAGTTTTGAGCTGTATTACCAGCCTCAGTTCAGCCTTGCCGAATACAGGCTGACCGGTTTTGAGGCCCTCATACGCTGGCGCGATCCGGACAAGGGGCTGATTGCCCCCGATGATTTCATTGAACTGGCCGAGCGAACAGGACTTATTCGCGATATTGGGGAGATCGTTCTTCAGCAGGCGTGTCAGGAGGCTGCCAGTTGGAACGTACCTTATCGCATTGCTATCAATCTTTCTCCCGTGCAATTTACGACCTGGGATGTTGTTGGCAAGGTGCGTGACGCGCTTGAGATGTCCGGCCTGGCACCTGAGCGTCTGGAAATCGAAATCACCGAGAATGTCCTCCTTGATAATACCAACGAGGTTCTTGCCATTCTTGCTCAGCTGCGGCGAATGCGGGTCGTCATTACCATGGATGACTTCGGCACAGGTTATTCGAGTTTGCGCTATCTGACCGCCTTTCCCTTCGATAAATTCAAAATCGATCGCAGCTTTATCACTAACTTTCGCAACGATCGCAATATGGCAGCCATCGTCAACACCATGATCGCACTTGGCAAAGCCCTGCATGTCAAGATCAACGCTGAGGGCGTGGAAACAAAAGAGCAGGCTGAGCTTTTGCGTTTGGCCGGTTGTGACGAAGCGCAAGGCCTCTATTATGGTGCCCCGGCGCCGGCACCAGAAATGCTCTTTAGCGCTGAAGCCTTTGCCGCCAGGGCCGGCCACGCGGCTTGATTAATACCAACTGGTATAACGCAAACAGGCAGGCTGCTGGGTCGGATTTCAGTAAATTCTCCATAATTTGTTCACAGACTCATGTTAACGACATGCAGCCTCAAGGGGTCATCATCAAACACAAGTTGCAAGATAATTTTATAGAGTTCAAATGATTGAAGCATTTTCCTGGATTTTTAACTCGTTCCTGGTCGGTACTCTGCTGCCGTTTTTTGTTGTTCTGGGTGTCGTCGTTTTTGTCCATGAAATGGGACACTTTCTCGTCGGTCGCTGGTGCGGCGTTAAAGTGGAGGCCTTTGCAATTGGCTTTGGTCCGGAACTGGTCGGCTGGAACGATCGGCAAGGGACGCGATGGAAGCTCTGTGCAATCCCCCTGGGGGGCTACGTTAAGTTTTTTGGCGATGCAGACGGGGCTAGCGCCCCTGACAGCAAAAAACTAAAATCCATGTCTGCATCGGAACGCGCGGTTAGTTTTCATACCCAAAAAGTATGGAAGCGCGCATCAATTGTCGCCGCTGGCCCCATGGCCAACTTCCTGTTTTCCATTTTTGTTTTCAGTGCCATGTTTCTGCTCTATGGGGAGCAATATCATTTGCCGCGTGTCGGCCAGGTTGTTCCCAATACGCCGGCTCAGGAGGCGGGTATAAAAAAAGGTGATCTCGTCCTGGCAATCAATGGCACCCGGATAAGAGATTTTCGTGACATGGCGCGTATTTTCAGCATAAGCGCTGACGAAGAAATGCCCGTATTGATCATGCGCGATGGGGTTGAAAAAGTCCTGACCGTGACGCCGCGACTAACCCCGGCGAAGATCGGCTCGCTTACTTACGAGCGAGGCGCCGTTGGAATCGAGTCAAGCCGATCGCCCGAGGATAATGTCAGAGTGCGTTATGGACCGATCACGGCTCTGACCATGGGCATTGCCAAAACCGGACAAATCTTTGAGGTCACCTTCCAAACTATTGGCAAACTGTTTAGCAAGCCCGCCCTTATCAAACAAATGAGCGGGCCTTTGGGGATTGGCCACGTATCATCGGTGGTTGCGGAACGTGGCGTGGCGCACCTGGTGAACCTGATAGCCTGGATTTCTGTCAGCATTGGCTTGCTGAACCTGTTTCCGATTCCCATGCTTGATGGTGGGCATTTGATGTTTTACCTGGCCGAAGTCATTCGCGGTAAACCTTTAAGCGAAAAAACACAGGAGTATGGATTTGGTATTGGTGCGGCTCTTGTATTGACTTTGTTGCTCGTCGTCACTTGGAGCGATGGCATGCGCATCATTACGTCATTAGTTGAAAAGCTTTAGATGTAATCTTTCAACATGCGCATCATTACGTCATTAGTTGAAAAGCTTTAGATGTAATCTTTCAATAGGTTGTTCTCAAGGTGGCGGGTCTGAAGTCAGGGTTATTGCGGCCATTGCCGCCAGCAAGGCCATATCGAGTCATTCGGCAAATGGCATACCCAGACCTTTATTGCTGCCCTGCGCTGTAGTGAGTTGGCGGCGCCCTGGGTCATTGACGGGGCGATGAGTGGCGCGGTTCCATGTCGCGTTTCCGCGATGGCGTAGTGATCAGCCGCGGGCATCCGATCTGCTCAGGGTCTGTCGCAAAGTATCGGCCGCGTCCAGCGTCAGCCCATCGACGGTAGCCGGTGTTGAATTGTAATTGAACCAGAACCGGTCAGTTCCACAATTGCGCACTCGTACCCCGTCAGGAAGTTTCAGCGTTGCGATCCCACCGGCCAGGCAAGCGCGATCAATAACCCGTTCAAGGGCTTGCGCGTCCAGCATGGCGCCAACATAAGTGAAGTTTCCCTGTGCCATTACCGCAGCCGTGCCTGCGGCGGTTTGCTCAAGCACCTCGCCACTTCCCTGGAGGTTTTCCATGTAACTGTGCACGTGGCCGCCGCCGTTTAGGGCAATCGGCATGTCCGGGCGCAGGCTTTCGACATGTGACACTGTGATGTCCGTACCAGGCAGGTCCGGAGGCAAAGGCACCGGGATCTGCATGTCAGCGTCCCGCGCAGCGGTGCGCGGACCCAGCAGGACCTGTGCTTTCGACGCGGCAAGTGCCTGTTTCAGATCTTCGGGCATGTGCATCAATCCGGGGGCCACGACCAGCCGATACCCGTCGAAATCGCGGACTCCAGGCGGCAAAATATCGACCGACAAACCCAGTCGTCGCAAGCCTCGATAGGTGTCGAAGACCAATCCGAAATAACTGAGACCGGTGCCATGCGGCTGCACAGCCCAGCTCCATTCGGCGTCATAGTCGAAGATAAGTGCAACCGGGGACTGCGCCTGCTGCACGTCCGGCGAAGTCTCCAGCTCGGATAAGATCGAGCGTATTTCGCCTATCGCAGGGGCTTCCTGGCTGTCCGGCCGCAAAAGACCGGCGTGCATCTGCTCCTGGGCAAATGGTGCCTGCCGCCAGCGAAAATAGCATACGACCTCGGCGCCGTGGGCGAATGCTTCCCACGTCCAGAGCCGTACCATGCCCGGAAGCGGAGCGCGATTGTAAGACGCCCAGTTGACCGGCCCCGGTTGCTGTTCCATCACCCACCACCGGCCGCGACCCACGGCTCTGTAGAGATCGTGGTGAAAGGCCTGGAAATCGGGATCCCCCTGTCTTGCGAAGGTCCGCTGTTGTGCGGTATCGGCACCCAAGCGGTCTTCGAGAAATCCCAGCGGGTAGCTGTCCCAAGATGCGATGTCGAGGTCCTGTGCGACCTTGTAGTGATCAAAATCAGTGATCCGCCCCATGTAGTTGTGGGCCAGCGGCGCGTTGGACCGGGCGCGGATGATCTCGGCTTGAAGCCGGTTGAACGTTACCACTTGATCGGAACTGAAACGTCGAAACGCCAGCGCGTGCGACGGGTTGGGTTCCGTCACCGTCAGGTTGGGCAGGTCGATCTGATCGAATTCGTTATACTCCATCGACCAGAATACATTGCCCCAGGCCTCGTTGAGCCGCTCAATGCTCCCGTATCGATCGGCCAGCCAGTCCCTGAAAGCCACCCGGGCAGCATCGCTATATGAGATCGTGGTGTCATGGCAGCCGTATTCATTGTCCGTCTGCCACGCGGCAACATGCGGGTGCGACCCATAGCGATCGGCCAGCAATGTGACGATCCGCGCACAGTCCTGGCGATACCCTTCGTGGCTGAAACAATAGTGTCGGCGAGAGCCGAACTTGCGGGGCCGGCCTTCGACATCCACCGCCAGCATGTCAGGATGGCGGTCCAACATCCAACGCGGTGGAGTCGCTGTTGGCGTGCCAAGAACCACTTTCAGACCGGCCTGGCCCAAAATTTCCATAGCGTCATCCAGCCAGCCAAATTCGAGTTGGTCTGGCGCAGGTTCCAGCCGGGACCAGGCAAACTCGCCGATCCGTACCCATGTCAATCCGGCCTCGGCCATGCGGCGGCTGTCGTTTTTCCAGGTGTCGCGCGGCCAGTGTTCGGGATAATAGCAGGTTCCCAGCGTGCGTTTCATACAATACCTCTTATTCCGGCGGCGCAGACATATTCGTCGAATTGCCAATCCAGCAGTTCGTCATCCCGCTGCGACAGCAGTTTCTTACCGAGAATGGCAAACCAAAAGAACTGTCCGCGCTCCGGATGCCATGGCGGCCCTTCCCCCAGCGCGCAGATCCTGGCATCCGCAATTGCCGCGCTCATGTCGGTGCGGCGGCATCGTAGGCTGCCACGATATCGTTGGCGCGATCGCGAACTTCGCCGGCGCTCAATCCCGGTGTGTAGATCCCGGTGCCAATGCCAAACCCTGTGGCACCTGCCGCGAACCATTCGGCAAAGTTCTTGGGTCCAACACCACCTACCGCGTAAGTTTCAGTGCCCTTGGGAAGGACGGCCCTGATCGCTTTGAGCCCCTCGGTGCCCATCAGGAAGGACGGAAATACCTTGAGTCCATCGGCCCCGGCACGCAGCGCGGAAAAACACTCGGTCGGCGTGAGGACGCCGGGGTATGACAACAAGCCGCCAACCTTGGTCGCGACGATCACCTCTGTGTTGGCGTCGGGAGAAACAATCATCTTACCCCCAGCGGCCGCGACATTGGCCACATCGGTGGTGCTCAAAACCGTTCCGGCGCCGATCAACGCGTCCTGTGCGAAGGCATCGGACATCAAGGATATGCTTTTGAACGGCTCGGGCGAGTTTAACGGCACCTCAATCCGGTCAATACCGGCTTCAATGAGGGTGTTGCAGATCGCGTTGGCTTCCTCGGGTCGAATGCCGCGCAGAATGGCGATGATTTTGCGGCTCAAGATGGGCCTCCTTGCAACGATGGATATGCGGTTCCAAGACCGCTCAACGTCATGTCCGCCACGTTGACCAAATTGGCAGTCAGCCCGTGTTGGACAAGCGCCCTGCGGTACAGCTCCGACAGACCGCCTGCGCCGATAATGGCCGCGTTCTGGCCCAGCCAATAAGGGCGCGCACCGACCATCCCGCAACAGATCACCGGAACGACCTTGTCCCAGACGCCGCGTTTGACGCCTTCGGCCCATTCACGCAGCCCGGAGTTGCACGGGGTTAGCTCGGACCAGGTATTGCAGACTGCAATGACGGGTCGAGCGTCAAAAACGTGATCAGGAAAACTCTGGCTTTTCATCCAGGACCGACAGACAAAACCGTCTTTGTCGATCATGCCGTACCAGCCGCGGTTGCGCCGTTCCTTTGTCATAGGCGCGTTCCTTCCACGACCCACATGGTTTCGGGAAAGCTCCACGGCAGGGTAATGCCGTGGTTCATCAGGTAACCGCCGCTGACCTCGATGGCTTGGGATTTTAGGGCCGGCGTGCCGCGCGACAAGGCCGGCACTTCATTGCGGTTGATCAGTTTGACACGGTACATTTCGCCCTGGCTGAGCCTTGTCAAGCGCAGAGGTCGCGGGGCAATCTGGGCCGAGGTCGCAGCCTTTCCGGCAAAAACGATAAAGCGTCCTCCGCCTTGTTCGAGCTGCTGTTCGGCAATGATAACGGGATCGGGGCTGTCCAGGCGCAGGATGTCAGCGCCATACATCCAGTCCCGATTGGCCTTCCACCATGCGGTGACATGGCGCAGGACGTCGATTTCGTCCCCGGTCAATTCGCGCGGGTCCATTTCGAACCCCATGTGACGCTGGGCAGCGACCCATGCACGGATGCGAATGTCCATTATCCGGCCCGAAGTGTGGCATGTGCGCGGGCCGACATGAGAGCCGGTAACGGCAGCGGGGAGAAAGATTGCGGCGTCATGTTGCATCCGCAACCGTTCCAACGCGTCATTGCTGTCGGAAAGCCAGACCCTTTGTGTACGGCTGAGAATGCCGAAATCGATACGACCACCACCTGAGGCGCAACTTTCGATTTCCACCTGTGGATAGGCGGCACGCAAGCGATCGATCAACGCGTAAGACCCCCTGGTCTGCGCCGCGTCTGGCATAGGCAGAACGCGATTGTGGTCCCATTTCACGTAGTCGATGTCATGGTCGCGCAACACCGCGCCAATCCGGTCGAAAAGAAAATCGCGCACCTCGGGCTTACCCATATTCAGCGCCATTTGCTGACGCCCCATGATCTGGTCCTCGCCACCCAGCGCCCAATCGGGATGGGCACGAAAAATGTCGCTGTCCGGATTGATCATTTCCGGCTCGAACCAGATGCCGAATGTCATGCCAAGGGATTTAACGTGATCAATCAGCGGCGTGAGACCGTCTGGGTATTTGCGAGGATCGACTTCCCAGTCGGAAAGTGCCCGGGTGTCGTCATCGCGGTTGCCGAACCAGCCGTCGTCCAGCACGAACCGCTCTGCACCAAGGGCGGCCGCGCGACTTGCGATGTCTTTGAGCTCTGGCAGGTTGTGATTGAAATAGACCGCTTCCCAGCAATTGTAGTGAACCGGGCGCGGCTTGCCCGGTTTCGGCCAAGTTACGATGCGGTCGCGCAAATGGCGCTGAAAGGCCACGGCGCAGCCATTGATCCCGTCATCCGAGAACATGGCGTAAAGCGTGGCGGTTTTGTGCGAGGTCTTTGGTTCCACCTCAACCCGAGAGGCATGGCCGAACTGGATCTGACGCCTTCCATCGGGCAATTCTTCGGCAATCATGCGGTGCCCGCCTGACCAACCATAGTGAAATGCGTAGGTGTCGCCCCTGGCATTGGTCGCGCCGTGGCAGGGGATAATTAAGCCGGGAAAATGCTCATGACCAGTTCGCCCGGTGCGGTTTTCGCGGTAGCGGATGCCTGGGGACCAGGGGGTGCGGTTCATTTGGAATTCACCACACCAGCGACCCGCAAAATCAATCATCTCGTCGGAACTTTGCGGAGCAGGAAATACAGGAGCGCTGAGCCAATGGAGGTGGAGGGGGCGCGATGCGTCGATGCGTGCGTCTGCCTCTATCATATGGGTTTCAGCATCAATGGCGAACCGCGCGACATAGGCCAGGTGGTTGTCTTTGTCGGTGAAGGTCAGCACAAGACTTCCGTCGCCCTCCTGCGCGCTACTAAAGCAAAACTTCGGCAGCAGGAGGGTCCCCGAACTGTCACGAATGACCAGTCCCGGCTGACCCGGGAAGGTACGGATCGCTTCCGGACAGATTGACAGTTCCGGATTCTGGTCAAGCATCCCGCCAGTCACATCGATATCATGTGCGGTGAGAAGCGTTGTCAGATCTTCTTCATCTGGCAGGCGCGGACCCCAGTAGACCACCTCGGCGAGGTGGTCTTTGCGGGATCCGAGCACAAGTGTCTGACGAGAATCATCAAGACGCCAGCTTCGCATCATTTGACGGCTCCAAGAGTGAGGCCGGCAATGAAGTGCTTCTGCATAAGAAAGAACATCAGCACCGGTGGAAGTGCCGCGACAATGCTGCCCGCACTCATCAAATGATAAGCGGCGCGGTACTGTGCGTTGAAGCTGGTGATCCCGGCCGTCACCGGCTGTGCTTCCGGCCCCTGCGTCAACACGATTGCCCAGAAGTAGTCGTTCCAGATGAAGGTGAAGATCAGCACGGCCAGCGCCGCCAGAGCGGGTTTCATCAGCGGCAATACGATGTACCAGAAGATGCGCCATTCCGCGATTCCCTCGACGCGTGCCGCTTCAATCAAAGGGAACGGCAGCGCCCGAATGAAATTTCGCATGAACAGGGTGCAGAACCCTGTCTGGAACGCGATGTGAAACAGCACAAGACCGGTTTTGGTGTTGTAGAGCCCCATATCAAGCGTAAGGTCGCGCACCGGCACCATGAGGATCTGAAACGGGACGAAATTGCCCGCCACGAACATGAAAAAGACCCAGAGGTTGGAGCGGAACTTGTAAATCCCAAGAGCGAACCCGGCCATGGCGCTCAGGGCGACAGCCCCGATCACGGTGGGGACGGTGATCAGCACTGAGTTCAGCATGTAGCGCGGCATGTCGGAATTGAAGAACACCTGTCCGTAGTTGTGGAACAACTGAAACGAGGTGGGCAAACCCCAATAATTGCCCTGGGTGAAATCCTCGGCCGGTTTGATGGAAAATACCGCCACGGCGATCAAAGGCAACAGCCACATTATCAGGGCAACAGGCAGGAAGGACTTGTAGGCGAACTGGGTCCCGGAGGAAGCGGATTGGATAGGACGTGGAAACATCTCAGTGCCCCCTGTCTTCCTGGTACATCGACCACAGGAAATAGGCGATGAAGACCAGCATGATTAGGAATAGAACGACGGCAATGGCTGCGCCGTAACCCATACGGAACCCGTATTCGCTCAGCGCCTTTTCGAACATGTAAAAGCTCAAAACCCGGGTCGACCCAAACGGCCCGCCATTGGTCATGATAGAAATCAGGTCAAAAGAGCGCAGCGCCCCGATGATCGTCACGACAAAAGCGATGAATGTCGCGGGTTTGAGCTGTGGCACAACAACGTACCAAAGCATCTTCCAACCCTTTGCGCCGTCAAGGCGGGCCGCCTCGATTTGCTCCGGATCAACCGCATTCAGGCCGGTAAGATAGAGGATCATGCAATAGGCTGTCTGCGGCCAGAGGCCGGCGGCGATGATGCCATAGGTCGCCCATGTGGGATCCCCCAGCACGTTGATGGGGCCAAATCCAACCACGCCGAGTATATTCGACAACAGACCCTCGTTCGGCAAGTAGAACCACGCGAAAACCAGGCCAACCACAACCTGAGACAGAACAAACGGAAAGAAAAACAAAGACTTATAAATCCGGATGCCAGTGACCGTCTGGTTCAAGAAAAGTGCAATAAACAATCCTGCCGGGATCGCCAATAGATAGAAAACCAACCATTTCAGGTTGTTCCACAGCGACACTTCGAAGGCACTGTCGTCGGTCAACTCGACATAGTTGTCAAAACCGACAAAGGTGGCCTCTCCCAATCCATCCCAGTCATAGAGCGAGATTGAGAAGCTCTGAATGATCGGAATGATCACGTAGACCATGAAGAACAGGATGGCAGGCGCGAGAAACAGCCAGGGGGTCACGGCAATTTCGTTGCGTTTGTACCAGCTTCTCCGGGCGCGTTTCTGATTATAGGTGGCGTCTGTCACGGGCAATCCTCCCTTCGCGACACATGCGAAAACCGCCTTATAAGTTTGGGGATGCGGCGTGGTTGCCTTGGGGAGCATCCCCAAGGCAACCTTTAATTTCATGGCGGCGCGATAGCCCCGCCGCCATGTCACGGGGGTTTTATTTATAGACGCGCGCGCGCACCTTCTCGAGGCGATTTAGAATGTCGTCCAGATTGTCCGGGAACACCATGAACTCCTGCAGGCCCTGCATGGCCTCTGCCGCCATTTCCGCCGGGAAGTCGCGGTCGAAGAACTGCGCAACGCCGCCCGGGCTATTTGTGGACAGCATCGTGAAACCTTTTTTCAGGAACTTGTCGTCGTCGATGGACGCGGACGTGTTGACCGGAAGCTGTCCCAGGTTCTTGCCGTTGTTGATCTCGGTCTGCTCATTTGAAGAGACAACGTGGCGAAGGAAGGCGCGTGCCGCTTCCTTGTTCTGTGCCTTTGCCGGGATATGGAACGTGTCGGTCGGTGCGTCCTCGGCGAGCGCAACGCCATCTGTGATCGGCGGGAACTGGTGGAAGTCCAGCTTGCTGTCGTCCAGACCGGCTTCGCGCAGCGGTGCCACTACGAAGTTGCCCTTGAGGATCGCGGCCGCCTCGCCGTTCACGATGAACGGAAGCGACTCCTGCCAGCTGTAGTTTTGGTGGTTCTCGACGAAGCCGCCCATGTCGATCAGCTCGCGCCAATTTGCAAAAGTCTGCTTCACGCGATCATCGGTCCAGGCCACGTTGCCCCGAGCCAGCTCCATGTGGAAGTCAAAGCCATGCGTGCGCATGTTCAAGTAATCAAACCAGCCGCCAGCCGTCCAAAGGAACTTAGTCCCGATCGTGTAGCAGGCACGGCCCGAGCCAACGACCGCCTGACAGTTGGATTTCATCTCTTCCCAGTTGGCCGGTTCCTTTAGGCCAAGCTCTTCATAGATGTCCTTACGATAGTAGACGCCCCACTGGTAGTAAGTATAGGGCACACCCCATTGCTTACCATCAATGGTCATCGCATCTTTGGTCGAAGTCAGGTTGTCGGCAATCTCGGGCTCCCCCCAGAGATCGGATACATCTTCAAAAAGACCGGCATCCACGTAGGGCTTCATGCGGTTTGCGGCATACCAGGTGGCGACGTCAGGTGCGTCCGCAGTCAAAAAGTTGCGGATCTGCGTCTTGTAGGCCTCACGGTCGATCACAGTGGTTTCGATGTTCAGATCAGGATGTTGTTCCTGGAAACGGGAAATCATCGCTTCCATTGTCGCGCGCGGCGCTGGGTTCGACGTATCGAGAAAGATCTTCAGATCGCCGGTGAGCGATTCGGCGGATGCGCCTCCGGTCAGCATTGCCGTGGTGGCAAAGGCTGCGATGGAAGCCTTTAGATATGAACGCATTGTAACCTCCCTGCGTGTTTCAATAATCGAAATGCGTATTTGCATATTGCAAATTGATCACGGCTCGCCTAGTGTTGTCAACAGAAACATCGTTGAGGCGAACGCGACGAAAGGTCTGGGAAGGCGGGATGTCAGAAAGGACTTTGGCAAGCGGGACGGTCAGGAAAGCGCTGAATGTGCTGGAGCTTGTGGCGTCGTTCGAGCGCCCGGTTCGCTTCAGCGATGTCTTGGAAGAATCGCCTTATCCCAAGGGGACCGTTTACAGGATGTTGCAGACCCTTCGGGTCGAAAACATGCTGTCATATGACGAAGGGAGGCAAACATATTCCCTCGGGGTTAGACTGATGGGGCTGGCCCACGCGGCCTGGAAAAACGCCTCCCTCGCTCCGATCGCCAAACCATTTTTAGAACAACTGGTGGAACAGGTCGGCGAAACGGTTCACATCGCAGAGATTGATTCTGGCCAGGTGCTGTTCGTCGACAAGCTGAAGGCAACAGATCGTTTCGAAACACTGGCCGAGGCCGGTAAAGTCGCGCCCGCCTTTTGCACCGGGGTCGGAAAGGCGATGCTCGCATTCATGGCGCCACGTCGGCTCGACTTAGCACTGCGGCAACAAGCCTTTTACAAATACACGCCCTCCACCCACACATCGGTCGATGGCCTGATGAAGGAACTGAACCAGATCAGAAAAAATGGCATCGCATTCGACCGCGAAGAGCATGAACCAGGTATCATATCGATCGCGGCTCCGATCCTTTCTGACAACGGGCGCGTGTTGGGTGCGGTTTCAATTGCCACATCCACCAATCGCCATTCCCTGGAAACGCTGCAGGATTTTCGGGGCAATCTTCTTGAAGCCACCAGGAAAATCGGAGCCGAGGCCACGTCTTGGCAATTCCCTTCATAGTTGTAGAACAAAGGAAACGCACATGTCAGGTGTTACTCTGCAAAACGTAGTCAAGCGCTACAATGATTTTCAGGTGATCCACGGCGTGGACCTGGAAATCAAGGACGGTGAATTCTGCGTCTTTGTTGGGCCTTCGGGTTGCGGCAAATCCACGTTGCTGCGCATGGTCGCCGGTCTTGAGGAAACCACCGAAGGGCAAATGACCATTGGTGCTCGCGACGTAACCAGAATGGACCCGGCGGAGCGGGGAGTGGCCATGGTTTTCCAGACATATGCGCTTTATCCGCACATGACGGTCAAGGACAATATGGGATTTGGCCTGAAGATGAACGGCCATCCGAAAGCGGAGATCGAAGAAAAGGTTGCTGAAGCAACACGCATTCTGAAACTTGAGCAATATCTCGATCGCAAACCGGCTGCATTGTCCGGTGGTCAACGCCAGCGGGTGGCGATCGGACGCGCCATTGTACGCGGTCCCGATGTGTTCCTGTTCGACGAACCGCTGTCCAACCTGGACGCGGAACTCCGTGTCGAAATGCGAGTCGAAATCGCGCGCCTGCACAAGGAAATCGGGGCAACGATGATCTATGTCACCCATGACCAAGTCGAGGCAATGACGCTGGCCGACAAGATTGTCGTGTTGAGGGCCGGGATTATCGAACAGGTCGGGGCGCCGCTGGAACTGTATCGTAATCCGGACAATATTTTCGTGGCTGGTTTTATCGGGTCACCCGCAATGAATTTCCTGAATGGAACCAGCAATGGCGACTCGGTAGAGGTTCCGGCCTTGAAAGACAGCTACAAACTTCCTGTTTCGATACCCGCCAACGGAGCCGATGTTGTGATGGGCATTCGCCCTGAACATATCGAAATCAACCACAATGGGGACACGCACACGATTGATCTGACAGAAGCGCTGGGCGGTGTGTCTTATGCCTATCTGATTTCGGATACCGGCGAGAAGATCATTGTCGAGGAACATGGGGACGAGCGCTCGCAAGAAGGCGCGCGAGTCGGCATCAAGTTCCCAATGGAGCGCGCCATGCTCTTTGACCGCAAGACGGAGGCGCGGATTCGTTAAGCCGTTTCTGTTCCGGGGCCCGGTGGATCGTATCCTGGACCGATCGCTTGGCCCCTGATCTCCAGATTTGCGGGTATGTTTGTGTGGTTTGAGGCCCGCAGGGCCCCTAATCAGCGTGCGAAGTTGTGCTGTCCGTTAGCAAAACAATTGTTCCGACTAAAGCTAAGGCTGTTCTGGTCAGTCAGGCTCATTGATTGCGATTTTGCTCGGCGTGCCCGATGGAACTGATTGGCCAGGGCAAAAGGTTAGATCAGCTTGGCGTTAGGTGTCCCCATTTTGTGAGCGGTACAGCGAAACGCATAAAGCTGATCGCCCTCTAAATCTATAGCAAAATGCGAGAAGAATACGCAAATACCCATGATTCCCATTAAACGCATTTTGCTATAGGTTCTTAAAGTGGTGTACTTCATTTGTGAATTTAGGGTCGGCCAGAAATGATCAGATCAATCGCTACCAGAAAATGGATAAACGAAGGTTAAACCCGAGGGTCGTTGGTATAAGTTTTTTGATGGATGTTCGGCAATTTTCTCTCAAAATACCACCATTTATGTAGAATTTATCATGTAAATTACGTGCTAAAACTTGACACTTATGCGCAAAATTTTTAGATTTTACATGTCTCAGAATGCACAGGAGAACCCCACAATGCTCGAATCAGTCCTCAAAGTTGCTAACGATGCGCCAACATCAGTCAACAACACATCCAAGCGCGAGAAATTCGTCAAACTTGCAGAAAGCCGCACCGTGAACGCGATCAAGGCCATCAGGATCATCGGAAAGTTAGGCAATCGCAACGCTTATGACTACGATGATACGGATGTCCGTAAGATTGTGAAAGCGTTGAACGATGAAATTGAAGCCCTGAAGAACCGTATGAAGACCACCAAGCCTTCCGATGGTGTGGATTTCAAACTGTAAGTTATTCCATAGATTGGATCATACCATATGAGTGATAACAAAGCGCTTTGCACGGCCCTGCTGTATGCCGACAGCGAGGACGAGATCATCATGATTCTCAAAGAGCATGGCTATTGGGACGAGCCAGCCTTATGGCGTCACTATGGGGATGTTGAGAACAATTGGGGTCAGAGCGGCAACCAGCAAAACCTGGCTGAAGCGGCTCTCGCAGAAAAAATCGTCAACTCAGTTGATGCGAGACTCATCAACGAATGCTGGATGAGCGACACCGATCCTGAGAGCGCAGAAGCGCCGAAAACGATTCGCGAAGCTGTAGCTCGCTTCTTTGAAAACAGCACAGGCAAGAAGATCGCAACAGGTGGCTTTATCGAAGATTGGGGCGCGAAAAAAACTCGTAAGATTGCAGATGGAATTACGCTGACGGCAACAGGCACACGCCCCCAAGGGCTTAATATCACTATCTCGGATTGTGGTGAGGGGCAAAGTCCCGATAAGCTTCCTGATACGATCCTGTCGCTGTCAAAGAGCAACAAACAGTACATTCCTTTTGTGCAAGGCCAGTTTAATCAGGGTGGCACTGGGGCGTTACGCTTTTGCGGGATGAGCAATCTTCAGCTTGTTGTTTCCAAGCGCAATCCGGATCTCTTGAATGAGAGCGCAAGCCCCCGCGGTCATGAATGGGGCTTTACCGTCGTGCGCCGTGAATTTCCGAGAGATGAGCCAGGAGCGCCGAAGAATTCTATCTACACCTATCTGGCCCCTGTTGGTGCAGAAGAGGGCGATCGAGATCGCCGTGGTGGTGTGTTGTCTTTTGCTGCTGAGAGCTTTGGCATCTACCCGGATAATGAAAGCCCGTATGGCAGACAAGCGCCTTACGGTACGGCCATCAAAATGTTTGACTATAAATTCGTTGGGGAACGCTCGAACATATTGCGCGGCAAGAGCCTGTTGAGCCGGCTTGATCTTCTTCTTCCCGAAATCGCACTTCCAGTGCGCTTCTATGAATACCGCAAAAACAAGGCTGGCAGGTATCTGGATGTAGGCAGCCGCCGCACAACGCTCTCTGGCCTTCTTCGCCGGATCAAAGACAGCGACAACGTAGAAAGCGGCTTTCCTGTAAGCGTTCCCTTCCAGCCCAGAGGCGAAAAACTCATCGCCAATATATTTGCCTTTGTTCAGGCAGGTTCAACCAAAGAAACCAACGCCAAGAAGCTGGGCGGGGCGCGTGGCTATCGCAAGCGCGAAGGCATAGTCTTCTTACGCAATGGCCAGACCCAAGGGAGCTTGCCCAAGGACTTTTTCCGCCGCGAGGCGATGAAGATGAAACCGTTGGCCGATGATCTTCTGGTGTTTGTCGCGTGCGATGATCTATCGAGCCGTACGCGTGAGGATTTGTTTATGCCAAGCCGTGACAGGCTTGTTGACAATGAGTTCAGACGCGCGCTTGTGGCTTCACTGGAAAAAGCCATTCACGATTGCCAGGAACTCAAAGAGTTGCGCAACAAGCGCCAACAGGAGCGTATGCAAGAGCGCCTTCAGGACGACAAACCGTTCACCGATGTGCTACAATCCCTGATTAAGAGCTCGCCCAACCTGACCACACTCTTGCAACCTGGCCAGAGGATATCGGCCTCGTTCAAGACGGTGCCTACAGGCAGCGATCCGAAAGAAGACTTCAAGGGTGAGGTTTACCCGACATTCTTTAAGATCAAGGGCACGGACTACGGACAAACCCTTAAGAGAAGTTGCCCCATCAATAAACGGATGCGCCTAACGTTTGAGACAGATGCGCGTAATGACTACTTCACCCGCGCAGCAGAGCGCGGCGTGTTTGATCTTACGTGTAAGGGCAGCGATGGGACCGAGTTTAAGGCCAGCCCAATCGGCCCCAATCTTAAAAATGGCATCGCGACCGTGACAATCGATTTGCCTAGTGAAGTCAGCGTAGGTGATGAGATTGAGTACATCGCACACACGCATGATACATGTCACCGCTTTGAGAACCACATCAAGGTGACGATCCAGCCGAAGGCAGAAATGCATCCGGGCGGTGGTGGCGTGCGCAAACCGCCAAAGGACAAGGACGGCGCCGAGCGCGAGCGCCCCAGCAAGCTTGAATCGCCCAGAATCAAACGCGTTTATCGCGATGCTTGGGAAAAAGAAAGCTTTGATGCGTTCACGGCGATGAAGATTGAGATGGTTGGCTACTCAGACGATGAAACCCGTGACTGCTACGAGTTCAAGGTCAACATGGACAACCTGCCCTTGCAGAACGAAGCCAAGCTTAAGCGTCTATCTAAGGAGGCCGCGGCGCTTCTGCGTAAGCAGTTCATGTACGCCAATGTATTAATCGGCTTGTCGATGATCCTTGAAGATAAGCGCGCCAAAAAGTCTGAAAAGGGCGACGAAGATGCTTCATCTGAAACCATTGAAGACCGGATTGAGTGTACCTGCCGGGCTCTCGCCCCATTTGTTCCAACCCTGATCTCGCTGGGCTCAAGCGATCTGGAAACCGACGATGCGATCGAGGGCCTCGAAGAAAGCGCCTAAGACCGAGCTCTACGATGCACCAGAACAACTTCACGCGCTCCTGGCGCGCGAGCCTTTTGATGGGCATGCCAGCGGCGACTAGGCACATCCCGCCATAGCCGACCATCCCCCTCATCCAGCAAGACTTCCCATGGGCGATGCTCTTCCAGTCCACATTCTTCCATAACTTCTAAATATTTCGGGAGCTGCCAATTAGGCTTGGAGAAGGCCACCATCTGCACGATTGTGGTCTCATCTCCGGCCATCGCAGCTACGGAATTGAAGGTGGATTTCAGATTGTCGAAATAGGACTTAAGGCCGGGGTTATTGCGATCCCCAAGCGTGTAGTAGCTAGAGCCCGCCCCATCGAGCTTGCCCGCAATCCAAAACGGTGCTGGTGCTTCCTTGCGCCCATCGACCTGCCAGCGGTGGTAAAGCACGTGAATACCTGGATAAGGCGGCGATGTGACAATCAGCTTTGGCGGGCAGATATTCGCAACAGTCTTTTCCTTTTCTGCACCTGCGGTTGTTCTGTGCAAGCTAATTGCTTGAGGCGGAGTGGCCAGATCAAGTCCATTCACTTGAGCCCGAAAATCCAGCGCGGCTTCTAGCATAAACCCAGCTTGCTTGTGCATCTGGGTTTTGAAGGCTTTCACAGAGGGCCGTGTCTTGCGAGAATCCAGCGCCCACTGAGCCGTCTTCAAAACTACGCAGCGCGCCAGAACGTGAGCTCGTCTGCAGCGTAAGCGCTCAACAGAGCTGAGAGCTTGCTCAATAGCCTTACGCAAGCGCCAGAACCCAGGCCCATCCAAGTTTCGGTAATAGCCCGCATCGGCATAATCATCATGGCGTTCGCTTGGAGCATGCATGTTGATAGTGCTATCAATGCGTTCCATCCAGCGACTGAACGCACCGACATCCCTATCGAACAGGATCTGCGTTTTTGCCTCGCACAAGAAGGATGAGAGCGAGCTGATATCGATGCCAAGAGCATTGCGTCCCATCGCCATAGCTTCAACCAGCGTGGTACCTCCCCCAGCAAAAGGGTCCAATACCCAATCTCCCGGCTGAGTAAAGACTTCAATCGCGCCTTTGACAAAGCTTGGCGAGAACCGCGCTGGGTAGCGGTAGAATTCATGAGTGAGACCTTTGACTCGGCTTTGATCGCGTGCAGCTTCGATAAAGCGTTGTGACAATCCGAATTTAAGGCCCAAATCGGGACTAAGATCGCTCATATTGGCTGTCCGTATGATGCAGGTAAGCCCTGCCATTGGGTAATACCAGAGCAGTATTAGCTTTTTGCACACGCTGACTTGTAGGCATATCTATTAGCAGGAACCCCCAGCACGCTCCCCCTCCCAGACACCCATAGGGTACCGTTGTGCGGGTGGTTGGGAGGGGGAGCGTGCTGGCCAGGTCGTAAATAGACGTTTCCTTTTGGATCGTGCTGATAAGACAACGGTTTTCAACCTGGCGAAGAGTCAAACGCAAAGCCCCTTGGCATAAGCATATGAATCGAAACACAGAACCTGCGCAAGCGCCTTGGTTAAGGTTTTGAAAATACTTGGTTATTCATGGCCGGAGCGCAAGCAGTCCTTTGCTCAACCTCAAAAATTGATTCGTCGTTTGTGAAGAATTTCTATTGCGTTGATATTGTTTGATTATCAGGCTTTTCCATGCCTTCGATATTATAAGATTTTGCACGCCTGTGGTTTGTTTCCTAGCAATTTGCGTAACCTCCTTTTCTGTGATTCACTGGCCAAACAAGTGATTTGGAGAGGGATATGAAGCCAAGAGAACCTTTTAAAACCGGTCAGTTCGATAGGTTTCGTTCAAGGTTGGATCATACCAAGGGCCCTTGACAATGACTCATGGGTTAGCGTCAAAGAGATGTGTTATCAAGGCAGTACACCAGTCGGCGTGTATATAAAGCCAATGCCGCTGGTATCAGATCATCAATAGGGGCCATGAGAAGGCGATTTTAGCCGGCCAGATCGATTGGCAATTTCTGTCGGATAAATGTGAAGCAGTCTATACAGACAAAGCCACCCGCCCCTTTCGACGCGGCTGATGGCGGGACTGCATATCCTCAAATATGCCGTCTTTGCGATCACAGAGCTGTTGGCCGAAGAAACGCCCGACTTCATGGATGTGGCCCTGATCATGCCCGGTTTGGTTGTCTCCGAGATGAGCCAGGGCCTTTTACGGAAACGGGGTGGCCTTTCTGGTCGACATCGAAGGTGCGATCAAGAACGGGTCAAAGATCACCGTTTCCTTTCAACTCGATCCTGCCAAGGATAAGCTGACCGCAACCGACCATACCATCTCGGTTGTGGACGGGCGGGAGTTCTTCTAGATCAGCTTGGCGTTAGGTGTACCCATTTTGTGAGCGGTACAGCTAAACGCATGCTGATCTAGGCTGAAAAAGGTCCTGGCGGCATTCGCGACAACCATCACTTCAAGGTTGAGGCAATCAATGATGGCAAGACACGGTTTATCCAATCGGCCGGGATCATGGGGGCATGACCTTCTTGATGGGTGGCCGCTTGACCAAGATGTATGTTGACGGCTATCAAGCATTCAATCGCGGCCTGAAGGCAGAAGCGGAACGCCGCGCCAATGCAGGATGAGCATGCCCAAAGGTCTTTGGGCCGTGCTTGTCTTATGATCGTGCGTGTCTTATGATCGTGCGTGTCTTATGATTATGCCGGTTGATAGATATGCCCGCAAGTCCGTGTGTACAGAAAGCCAATATCGCTGGTATATTAGCAATACATAGGGTGCGCACCCGCCAAAATGTGACATATTAGCAACGATCGCCAATCTTATTGTGCAAAGCAACATTATTTGCGCTTCTAGCCTTGACTTGCGGCATACAAGGACTCATACATCGGTCGGAGTTCAAGGGAATCGAAGCTGGCTTCCCGCTGTGTGACCAATAAATGGATACACCCGAGGCCGCTTACGCATTCAATATCGCCTTAATGGTGGTTTGCACCAATCGTCAATACGTTCGGCATCCGATGGGCATCTCCATGAACGGGTTGGCCAAGTCGCCAATAGACGTTTCCAGATTACGGGTGCATCGGCGGCCCGACGACTCTAAGACTTAATACCAAGGGCCCTTGCCAAGGGCTCAGGAATTAGATCAGCATGGGTTTAGGTGTACCCATTTTGCCAAGGATACAACTAAATGCGTAAAGCTGATTGCCCTGAAATATATAGCAAAATGCGAGAAGAATACGGGGGAAAGCCCCATGATTCCCATTAAACGCATTTTGCTATAGCGTCAATCAGGGGTGTTATCAAGGCCCCACCCCAGCCGGCGTATCTATAAAGTCAACACCGCTGGTATAAGTTTCCTCCCTGGACTTGGGCTGTCGCAATAGTGGCAGCCCCTTTTTTTTAACCGCGTTGTATGGCAAAGCGCAACAATTTTGAACCGCTTCGCCGCGCCCCGTGTGGCAGATCCTCATAGATCCTCATTGGCGCTTGGCAAAAGCCAATGCCCACCCTATGCGTCCGGAGGGATGTCCTTTATTGTGGTTTCCAGCCCCTGACTCATGTGCTGTTCCAGATGCGCAAGCATGGTATCAAGACTATCACCGGTTGCACATTCAACATAGAGCTCATGGGCACTGCGCAAGGGCCCTGGGCGGTTGTGGGCCTTTTGATGCAGAGTAAAATAAAACTGTAAATTGGGCTTCATTTGTTCCCACGTCTTTTGCAGCAATTTATGCTCCGAGAGCTCATAACACCAGGAATGCAGAACCAGCTCCAGCTCGATGGCCCGATTGGGGTCCTGATTCCTGGCGACTTCCGCAACAAGATTTTCATGACGCCTGTGCAGATCATTCAGGGCGTCCGGTGTGCGCTTGTTCCAACACTGACGGAAGGCAAACTGTTCAAGTGCAGTCCGCAGTGAATAAAGCTCACGTAAAGCCGAGCGGCTCAAGCGGCGAACAAACAGGCCCCGGTAGGGAAGGCTCTCCACAAGCCCACTTTCCACCAGCTCTCGAATGGCTTCACGCAAGGGGGCCCGACTAACTCCCAACTGCGTAGCAAGGCGCGTCTCGGTCAACCGTTCTCCGGGTTCAACCCCACCGCGTACAATAAGCGCCCGTAATTTATGAACGATTTGCTCGCGCCGTGTCTCGTCGTTTACCGGCTGAAGATGCATTAGGGTTCTTGTTGCCATCTCTCTCTTGCCTCTGGTTGGGGCTACATCGTATGGGCTGAAATGAGATCACGATACAGATTCCGGATGCGCCGAGTGACAGGTCCCATGCCCCCGCAGCCGATTGTTTTGCCATCGATTTCACGTACCGGCGTTTGCGCGCCAAACGTGCCGGTAAGAAACGCCTCGTCGGCAGAATAGGCCTCGTAAAGAGAAAAGTTTTTCTCAAATACCGGGATATCATTCTCCTTACACAAGACAATAACCTTTTGTCGCGTAACCCCGTTGATGCAATAGTCACCGCGCGACGTCCAGACCTGGCCTTTGCGGACAATAAAAAAGTTGCAGGCATTCGTGGTATTTACAAACCCGTTCGGATCGAGCATCAGGGCCTCATCGGCGCCGCAAGCCTCGGCGTGCAAACAGGCGATAATGCAGTTGAGTTTGGAGTGGGAGTTTAGCTTGGCGTCCTGGGCGTGGGGAAGGCCGCGGACCTGGGGCACGCTGGCCAGGCGAACGCCTAGACTTGTCAGGGCTTCGCTCGGTTTGGAATGTTCCATGATGATGACAATTGTGGCCCCCTGGCGCGACAGACCCGGATGCTGAAAGGGCCTGGATTTTACCCCACGGGTGGCCATCAGACGACAGTGCACGTCGGTAACCATAGTGTTGGCCTCTGCGGTTTGGCGCAATGCCTCGGCAATGCCGGCACGATCAAGGCCGATATCCAGGGAAATAGCCTTGCAACTGTCGAACAGACGATCCATGTGTTCGTCGAAGAAAATCCACTTGCCGTTGTAAAGACGCAGGCCCTCCCACATCCCGTCTCCCAGCATAAAACCGGAATCATAGACCGACACCATTGCCGCGTCGCGGTGAACGATCTCACCGTTGACATAGATCATAATGTCTCGATTGCGCGGGTCATCATCGGCATCATGGGTGGTCTGCTTGCTGGTGCGTAAGGCGCTCATGGGGTTCAATCCAGGTTAGGCTCCGGCAAACGAAAAGAACTGTGCCCGCGCAGAAAGTTTTTCGTCGCTGCGTGTTGCGGATTGATCAGGACCGCGTCCGGATCTCCCTGCTCAATGATCTTGCCCTGGCCCAAAAACAGTACGCGGTCGGCAACCGTATAGGCAAAACCCAACTCATGAGTCACAATCATCATGGTCATACCCTCGTCGGCGAGTTCCTTCATGGTCTGCAACACCTCGCCAACAAGCTCCGGGTCCAGTGCCGATGTGGCCTCATCAAAGAGCATGATCTCGGGCTCCATGGCCAAAGCCCTGGCGATGGCCACCCGCTGTTGTTGCCCCCCCGACAATTGAGAAGGATAAGCATCCGCCTTCCAGCCAAGGCCGACTTTGTCGAGGTATTTTCCCGCCCGCCGGGCACATTCGGCCATGTCGCACTTAAGAACCGTGCGGGGCCCCTCCATAACATTGTGCTTCACACGCATATGCGGGAACAGGTTAAAATGCTGAAACACCATACCCACGCGCGCGCGCAAGGCGCTCAGTTCCTTTTCAGCGTAAACAAACGCCCCGCCATTGACCTTGCCGACCGCCTCGCCGTTAAAACTGATCCGGCCAGCGGAAGGGATTTCCATAAAGTTCACACAGCGCAGCAACGTTGATTTGCCCGACCCAGATGCGCCAATGACCACAATCGTCTCCCCACGATGCACATCAAGATCAATCCCGTCGAGCACCACCAGATCCCCGAAGGTTTTGCGCAGGTTCTCAATCTTTATAATCTTATCCATCGCCTGTTCTCATACCAAGGAGTTCTGCATTTGCCCGTTCGCCCAGATTGAAAACCATTGTCTTATCAGCGCGATACAAGAAGGAAACCGCTATTTACAACCTGGCCCCCCGTTCATGGAGAGGCCCAAAAGTCAGCGTGTACGAAAAGCCAATACCGCCGGTATCAGGTCTTGAGCCTGCCTTCCAGGCGCTGAACCCATAGGGCCAAAGGAACAATAAGGACAAAGAAAATTAGCGCCACACTCGTGTACATCTCGATTGGATTAAACGCGATAGTCGATATGGTCTTGGCTTGATGCATGAGCTCGCCGTAAGCAATCACCGATGCCAGCGATGTCATTTTGATCAACTCAACAGCCCGGTTCATAAACGCCGGGATCATGCGCCGGATAGCCTGTGGCAGGATAATGCGGCGCATCTGAGCGCTATAGGTCATCCCCAGCGCTTTGGCGGCTTCCCATTGGCCCTGGTGAATGGATTGAATGCCGGCGCGATAAATTTCTGACGAAAAGGCCACCGTATTGAGCGTCAGACCGAGAGCTGCAGCGGTAAAGGCATTGATCTGAAACGGCGAAATAATCGGAAAGGCAAAGAAAAACCACATAATCTGGACCAACACGGGGGTGTTGCGAAACACCTCCACGAAGGCCGTCGCCGGCCAATTGACGATCGGCCTGCTGGAATAGCGTGCAGCGCCGACAAACAACCCAAAAAAAAGACCTAAAACAAGGCATACAAGAGCCAGAAGAATGGTGTTTTTCAAGCCAACAAGCAAAAGCTGCCAATTGGCAAAAACAGCAGAAAAATCCCATTCGTGCGCCACTATGTGTACCTCATCCCGATGTGATTTCGCCACTTAGCCGCAAGCGGGCCTCAAGACGCCGCACCCCCATTGAGCAGGCAAAAATGACAATGAAATACATCCCTGCAGCAATGGTAAAAACCTCAAGGGAGCGGTAAGTCGATTGGGCAATGTTATTGGCCTGATAAAGAAGATCGGCATAAGAAATCGTTCCCACAAGGGTCGTTGTTTTCATCAGTTCAATAGCGCGTTCCAAAAAAGCCGGGGTCATCCGTTTGACGGCCTGGGGCACAATAATGCGGCGCAGACACGCGTTGCGATCCATGCCAAGGGCCTTGGCCGCCTCCCATTGCCCCCTGTCAATGGACACAATGCCGCCGCGAAAAACTTCGGCAAAAAAAGCAGACGACTGTAGGGAGAACGTCAGCACCGAGGCTTCAAACGGGCCGATCTCAAACCCGAGAAGAATCGGCAGGGCAAAGAAAAACCAAAACAATTGCGCAATGGGTGGCGTCGAGCGTAAAAATTCTATGATAAGCCCAACAGGAATCCGCACCACGGCATTGCCGTAAAGGCGGCACAGGGCCAGGAACAGCCCCAATGGAACCCCAAACAAAAGGGCAAGCCCCGTCACTTTGAGCGTATTGACCAGTCCAAACAGCAACAGGTCGAAGTCTCGAACAACAATGCCGAAGTCCCAGTCGTACCCCAAGATAAGCCTCAGTGTTAAATCAACCTACAGATCGATTAACAGGTCGCGGCAAAATTGTGCTGCTCCCTGCCCCCAAAGTCCTACCAGTCTTCGCGACGAATGGCGGGGACCGTCGCCGGATCGACATCAAAAGACTTTAGAAATTCTTCGTACCAGACCTGGGTCTGGCCCGTTGCATAATAGTAGGCAATGGCTGTATTCACCCAGTCACGAAACGTTTTGTCAGCCTCGCGGCGCACCCCGGCAGAAGAGGCGGACTGGCGCACAGGTGCAGGCAACACGATCTGTCCACGGCCGATTTTCTTGCGCATGGCAATCAAAGGGGGATGAAATAGGGAAACCGCGTTTACCCGACGAGATTGAAAAGCCGCGACGGATTCTCCGTTAGAAGGAAAGCGCAGGATCTCTGCGTTGTTCAGCCGCGTGCTGACGTAGCGGTCCATGGTGGTTCCCTGGGTGACAGCGATCTTGATGTCAGATTTATTCAGATCGTCCCAGGTGCGCACTTTCAGATCATCATCGGCGAGAACCGCAAGCGCATAATAGAGAAGCGGCTGCGCCGGAAAGTCAATGGCAAGGGCCCGCTTTGGGGTGGCGTCGAGCACAAACATAATATCGATCTTGTTGGCCTGAAGGGCAGCCACCGCCGTGCCCCATGTGACTTCAACCGGCGCGAACGTCACGTCCAACGCCTTGGCCATCGCCTTACCTAGAGAGGCGCCAAGACCGGTCCATTCCGTGCCCGCAGGATTCTTGAAAAACCAGGGTGGCGCCTGGGTTACACCCACCCGCAGACTGCCACGATCTTTGATCGCCTGCCATGTGGATTTTTCCTGTGCCAGGGCTGCATTGACACCGAACCCGACAAACATCAGAACGGCTGATATCACCGCGATTAATTTGGCTGTGCTGGATCTGTACATGTGTTTCCCATTCCTCCCATAATTCTGTTGTGGACTTTGCGGGCCTTTGCATCAGAAGCTCTGGTGGTGTCCTGTCTCTTTGATGTTTCGAGGGATTTTTGACTCAAAGGCAAGTCACAAACCTGTCGGCGGTAACATATCGCATGTTGCGTACTGTGTGTCGCATATTGCATATTGCATATTGTCGACAATCTGTCAATTTGGCGCCAGTGCCGCTCACCGTACAGCCCTTTACTGATCTAACCCCGGTTATGGATAAGGGGCTTTTTCTCATGCTTTATCGGTTATGCCTGCGGAAAAGCGGATCCAGCCATCTGGGAACGGCTATTGACGACCTGACCAGCCCGCGCCCCTGGCTCAGGCCACCCATGAAAGAGTACCCTTTCATTTAACGGGCATCACCCTACCCGCTTCCCTGGCCGGGGCGGCGGCGCACCGATAACTGTGGCATAACTACAACAGGTTACGATTAATTGTACGAATAACCCCATTTTGCCCCATTGCCATCTTGACAGGCGGTGTGAAACAGGTAAGCAACTAATAGGGGTATTCGCTGTTTATTCAACTAAAATATGAATTGATGGGTGTACACGCCAATTCTGGTGCCGAGACGGCGTTTTGGCGATTTCGCGAAAAGTTGGAAAGATTGCAAAGCCCTGCGAACACGGGAAAGAACTGAAACGCCAGGCAAGCCTATTGGAGATCCTTGATGATACAGGACTTGACCGTTAAGCCCATTGCCATTGCACCCATCAAACGCGCCAGAGCCGCCTGTGCGCCAGGACAGTCTTTTGCCGTCGGGCACGGTACCGCGTTTGTATTGGCGACGGTGGGTGCTGCGGCGCTGTTTGCGGCCGCCCCCGGCGCCATCGCCCCTGCCCATGCAGCGACCCTTGCATGCAATGCGGCGACACCCATCGCGACTTCGACCAAAGGGGATAACTATACGGTTGCGGCAAATGAGGAATGCACGCTCCAACAAGGCGTCAAGATTGAACCGGATCCCGGTCAGATCGGCATTAATGGCACAGGCGGGGGGCACACCATCAACGTTAACGGCACGATCATTACCACCGGCAGTAACGATCACAGTATCCGAGTAGAGGGCGGCAAAAGCACAGTGACCGTGGGCCCCGACGGCAAAATCCAAACAAGCGGCGACAATGCCTACGGCCTCTATGCTGTTGATAACAAGAATACCTTGGCCAACAGCGGCACCATCACCACAGGCGGCAAATTTGCCCACGGCATCATTGCCTGGGGTGACGAGAACATCTTGACCAACAGCGGCACCATCACCACAAGCGATACCGAAGCCGTGGGCATCTTTGCCGAGGGCAACAATAATCGGTTGACCAACAGCGGCACCATTACCACAAGCGGCAAAAATGCCCACGGCTTCTATGCCCTTGGCAAAGACAATACCATCATCAACAGCGGCCTTGTAAAGGTGACCGGGCCAGACAGCTTTGCTATCAGAATTGATGTTCTTAACGATGGCGACAAGAACACCATCACCCTGTTGCCCAACTCCCGCCTCATCGGTCTCGTGCAGCTTAGTATTACTAATAAGGGCAACGAGACGTTCAATTTCCACAATCGCGTCAGCACCGTGGTGACGTTTGATAAAGCAGGCGGTCTGCCAGAGACGATCGATACCGGCGGGCGGCCCTACCTCACCATCACCCCCACAACCGGCAATCCGTATGTTGTGGTCGTCGACCCCAACGCCTTTAGCCACGCCGATAAGCAATTGCACGACCTAACGGCGGGTATTTCCAATTCCGTTCATGCTCAACTGGATGCTGCCCGCGTCGCAAGATCGCGCGCCGCAGGCGGCTTGCGTGGGGCGTCACATGCTGCGCAAATCGCGGCCGATATCGGCGATGATTTCGCCCCTGTGGCCGATCCGGACGTCACTCCTCCCTCGGAGGACCGTTTTCGTATCTGGGCACAGGGCTTTGGCTCCCACCGTGACGTGGACGCGCGAGGGATCGACAGCGACGCCAGCCACGCACTCTACGGCGGTATCCTTGGCGTTGATATGGCCGTTGATGTGGCGTCCCTCTCCGGCCTGCGCCTTGGCGCCTTCGCCGGCTACTCTAAAGGCGATCTGGAAATTGGCAGCGGCAACAGCCAGAATGTGGGGCATCACAGCAGCACCGTCGACACGGATACGTTTTTCGGTGGGGTTTACGCGGATTACGCCCAGGAGGTGTGGTACGCGCGGCTGATCCTGAGCGCCGGGCGGCTGGATAACGACAGCACCCGGCTGGTGATGGACAATGCCCCCGGGGGGAACGGCTTTTGGCTGGCGAAGGGCTCCTACGACGGTATGTACTTTTCGCCCGAGGTGGCGTTGGGGACGGATTTCACCGTTGGTGGTATGACGCTTATGCCCAGTGCGCGCCTGCGTTATGCACATCTGTCGCTGGACGGTTACACGGAGACGGGGCGCCCGACCGGGGCCTCGGCGAGTGAATTGACCGTGGGGGATCGCGATGTCAATCTGTTTGGCGGCCGCGTGCAGGTGGCCATTGAGAGGTCTTGGGGGGCGTTCTCGGTTGCGCCGCGGGTTGGGGTTGAGGCGTATTCCGGCGATGCGGACAATGTGTCCGTGACCATCGCCGGGCGGGGTCTTAGCTTTGCGCCGGGGGGCGATGACGATGAGGTCACGGGCTTTATCGGGGCGCGGCTGTCGACGAACTTAGGGGGATCGGCATCGCTTTTCATGGATGGCGAGGCGCATTTTGGCGATGGCACGACCCGCTACGAGGGCCGCCTCGGCGCCGCCGTGCACTTTTAACCGCAGTTACGGAATGCCCATGAATCCAGTTAAACGCATTTTGCTATAGATTTAGAGGGCGATCAGCTTTATGGGTTTAGTTGTCCCCATAGCAAAATGGGTACACCTAAACCCATTCTGATCTATATAGTTGCGCTCAACAACAGCCGGTTCGACATGAATTCCGGTAACCGATGCACCGTATTCCTTTGCAAATCTCGCTGCTTTCTGAGAGTCTGATTCAAAATTCGGTGCCACCATCGTAGCTGACTAAAATTGCATATGATTTTGGCGATTTTCCTGCTTCTGTACAACATTCAGCCTTCCATAAGGGCACAAATGGTTTCATTTTATCCTAAAACCGACGCATTGGATGTCGCAAATTGAATTTCCAATCAGGCTCTGAGTCCAGTTAATACAGGACGAACAGTCATCCTAGACACCCCATAGCCTTTTGTAGGGATATGGCACTTGTGTCCTCTTTTACATGTTGTTTGGAAGATAGGTCACGATTTGCGGGAACACGACGATAGTTGCCAATGCCACCACTTCGATCGGTCACCTCAGCCTCAACGGTTACTGCATCACCGTCAACTGAAAGGTCCGCCACAACACTGGTCGCCCCCAGACCCCGCCCCCTAAAAGACGCACAGAGGGAGCACTACCAGTGGCTAATATCTTCGCCATATCCAGGCTTCTGGCAGCGATCTTCACCTTAGTTGTCGGGATCACCGCGCAGGGCCTCAAGAACCAGATCGGGACGATAGAGCGCATCGTAGAGATTATCGATGGACAGGACTTCCAACCCGCGCACGACGTTGATAGATTGAGCTGCATCCGAGCTTGAGGTATTGAAAAAACCCTCTGGCGTCATCACAAGCCAGGAACCATCGTTCAAGGTAATGAGCCGGGTAAGTACCTTAGCCGTAGCCGCATCCCACAAAATGGCTGTTCCGTCCGCCGACCCGGTCAGCACCCTGGTGCCATCGGGGGAAAAGGCAACGCTGGTGACACCATAGGCATGCCCCAGTTGCGGGAAAATACGAATATTGGATGCAGATGACTGGCCGCCTGCTTTTAGTATCGGCTCAGCTTGCGAGCCGCTGATCAGGGTCAGATAACCATTATGCAACCGAACCGCGGTACCATTCGGCAGGCGAACCTGGCTCCAGTTTCCGTCCCGCTGCAACTCCTCAACCCGCGTCCCCGGTGCCAGGCGCGTGATGATCCCATAGTCCGTCCCGGGCCCGGCTTGAGCGTTCAGCGCAGTACCTTGCCGGGCTTGAAAGCTCTCGGCCCAGGCAACACCAGCGGTCCCCCAAACACCCCCGAGCGCCATAGATACAAGCAAAGCCACCCGCACAAGAACAGCCACAAATCCCACTCTATTTCTCATTACCATTCTATTCCTCATCCCCGCTCTATTCCTCATCGCCATAATCCCCGTCCTCATCCTATCATCCTTGCCTGCCTTTGTGGAAAACTCTCACACGCCCATGGTTAAAGCCGCGCAGTGATAACACGTCGCGTCATTTTCACTTTGTAGCTCTTGAAATAGTCTTTGGTACCGGGTTAGTCACGATCCCCATAAACAGAATCGCTCCCGTAGACACCTGCACAATCTCAAACAAGAACGACCGATCACATCGCACCTCCTTCAGCCGCACCGCCGAGCGGTTTGCCAAAATTGTCGTGATTGCCGATGCCTCGCTGCCGCGCTACTCACCTGGAAACGTCTATTGACGACCTGGCCCGCTCCCCCGTCTTGGGCCGCCGATGAAAAGGTACCCTATGGGTGGCTGGGAGGGGGAGCGGGTAGGGTGATGCCCAATAATCTCCTGCCTGGTACCCCAACTATAGCACATCCTCATTAGACAAGAGGCCCACACATCAGCGTGCACAAAAGCCAATACCGCTGGTATCAGTCATCGCAAAGGCCCACATGCAGAACAGGATCACCCAGCGCCGACATAATCGGTGACACCCCCAAACCAGGCGCATCGCAGGCACGCATTTTGCCGTCAATGCGTTGCGGCGCACCCTCGGCAATTGAAACGGTGCCATAAGAATTGAAGTCGGTTGCCGAGAAGGTAAACACTTGCGGCGTGGATTGCGCCAGATGGGCAATCGTGGCGGTGACAATATCGCCACCCCAAGTGTCTTCGATGGTCATGGGAATGCCCGCGGACACGCAGATGTCGCGCATCAGACGCGCTTTGGTCAGGCCGCCGACTTTAGAAATCTTAAGGTTGATCACGTCCATCGCCCCATCAGACAGGCCCCGTACCAGGCTGTCAACGCCGGTGATCACCTCGTCCAGCACAAACGGCAAACGGGTGCGACGACGGGTGACAAGGCATTCCTCATATGTGGGGCAAGGTTGCTCAATGTAGATATCCTCATTGCCAACCGCATTCACAACGCGGGCGGCCGCATGGGTCGTCCAACCGGTGTTGGCATCAGCCACGAGGACATCGCCGTCCCGCATTTCGGCTGCCGCAAGGCGTATTCGCCTGATGTCGGTGTCAGCGTCGGCGCCGACCTTAAGCTGGAACCTGGTGTATCCCTGGTCACGATATTGTGCAACATTGGCCGCCATGGCCTCGGGTTCAATCTGCGAGATCGCCCGGTAGAGATGGATATCGTCCTGCGCCTTTCCGCCCAGCAATTGGTAGACCGGAAGCCCTGTGGCCTTGCCAAGAATGTCCCAGCACGCCACATCAATCCCGGCCTTGACATAAGGGTGACCACACAAAACCGCGTCCATGTGCCGGTTGAGCACGCCCAGATCGCGTGGATCCAGACCGATCACATGGGGGGCCAGTTCGGCAAGCCCGGACCTCACCCCCAGAGCATAGGCCGGAAGGTAGGCGGACCCCAGCGGGCAGCACTCGCCGTACCCGACCAGTTCCGTATCCGTTTGCACCTTGATCACGGTTGAGTCGAAGACTTCGACATAGTTGCCTCTGGACCAGTTGTAGCGGCCCTCTTTCAGCGGCAGATCAACCTGATAGGCGCAAATACCGGTGATTTTCATGTTGGTCCTTTTTTTTCCGCTTGACGCCGTTCAGCGCAAGCCCAGCCCGCTCAAGAGGGCACGCAGCGACATTGGAGAAAAATTTGTTCCTATCACAAAAACACGACTCAATGCCGCAGGATTTTGGAAAAAAAGTCCTTTGCGCGGTCCGTTTCGGGACTATCAAAAATATCGGCGGGCGCCCCGGCTTCGACAATCTGGCCGGCGTCCATGAAGACAACCTTGTCCGCAACTTCGCGAACGAACGCCATCTCATGGCTGACGATAATCATGGTCATGCCTTCGTCGGCGAGCTTGCGGATGGCATCAAGCACTTCGTTCACAAGCTCAGGGTCGAGCGCCGATGTGACTTCATCCAAAAGGAGGATCTGAGGCTTCAGGGCCAGGGCGCGGGCCAGGGCCACCCGTTGCTGTTGTCCACCGGATAACTGGTCGGAATACGCATCGGCCTTGTCAGACAAGCCGACGAGTCCCAGAAGGCGCCGCGCCTGCGCCTCAACCTCAGTCTTGTTCCATTTCTTGATTTTCAGCGGTGCCAGGGTGAGGTTCTGCATCACCGTCATGTTCTGAAACAGATTGTACTGCTGAAACACGATGGCCATGCGGTCGCGCGCCGCACGCACTTCACGCGCCGATGAATAGTTCATCGTCTCGCCGGCAATCTCCACGCCACCGCCGCTGATGGGGGTCAGCCCCATCAATGCGCGCAGGACCGTTGACTTGCCGGAGCCGGACGGTCCCACCAGTGCGGCAATTTCGCCTTTATTGATCGAGAACGAAATGCCCTTGAGAACTTCAAGGTCTCCGTATTTTGCGCGAACGTCGCTCACCACGAGGTGTGCCAAGGCGTTTCTCCAGATATTGGCCGAGCAGGCTCAGCGGGAATGACAACAAAAAGTAGCATAAGGCGATAACGCCGAAGACCAAAAGGCCCGAGTAGCCCTGGTTGTTCAACTCCTTGCCCCTGAATGTCAGCTCAAACACGCCGACCTGACTGACCAGCGCCGTGTCCTTGATGAAACTGACGGCGAAAGCGATGGCGGGGGGAATGATAACGGGCCAGGCTTGTGGGAGCACAATGCGCAGGTTTGTTTGCAGTCGTGACAGGTTCATCGCCTGTGCCGCCTCGACCTGGGTTGCGGGCACACTTTCGATGCCGCCGCGGATGATATCAGCGGTGTAAGCGACGGCGTAAAGGCAGATGGCAATAACGGCGATGGTGAAGAGAGAGGCATTCGGTGTTACGGCCTGGATGAAAAACAACACCAGATAAATGACGACAATGAACGGAATACGACGGAAAATTTCCACATAGGCTATGCAGGACCAGCGCAATGGCAAGGCCCACGTCCCTGGTGTCTGGCGAAGAAAGACAAGGACAAACGCCAGTCCGAAGCCGATCAGACATCCCACCACCGTCATCGCCAAAGTCAGGCCCGCGGCCTCAACAAGCAGCAACAGATTCGGCCCGGAGAAAAAACGTGGCGCCTGTTCGAGGATACGTTCCATCAGAAAATCCTCGCTTTCACCCGGAACGCCCAGCGCCCCACAAGGGCCAGTCCGATAGAGGCAATGAAGGTCAAAATGACATACATCGCCGCCACCACGGTGAAATATTCAAGCCAACGGTAGTTGACTGTGGAGAGATTGATCGCCTGGCCGGTCAACTCATCCACGCCGATTAGAGCGCCAACGGAGGTTCCCATCACAAGTACGACAATAAAGAAATTGGCAAGGGCAGGATAGATTGATTTGGCGATGTGGGGGACGATAATGTACCGGATTTGCTGTATTAAGGACATGCCCAAGGTCTGTCCGGCCTCAATCTCGGTAATACGAACCGAAAGAAAGCCGGCACGCAGGATAAGCGTCAGGTAGGCACCGGCATTGAGTGTCAACCCGACGAGCAGGCAAACCTCATTGGACCACCGCACCCCGACTTCAGGAAGCCCAAAGTACAGAAAATATATCTGGATCAGTGCTGGCGTGTTTGTGAAGAAGACCACATAGCCGTCAACAAAAAAACGCAGTGGCCAAGGGCCATATGTCTTCATCGCGGCGCAGATCAACCCCACCAGCGCGCCGCCTGCAAAAGCAAAGCAACCAAGCTGGAACGTCAGCCAGGCCCCCTCCAAAAGCGCAGGAAAGTTATCCCACACGACGCCAAATTGAAATCTGTAGTTCATGCCCCTGCCCGGATGCAAAAGCCCCGACTTTTAAGGGGAAAGCCGGGGCGCTTGTCAGGAAGTATCCTAGAAGTACGGAATCGGCTCCACCTTACGCAGCATCGGCGCGCCGTAGTACTTCTCCCACGTCTCGTTAATCATGCCTGAGGAATGCAGATTGTAGAGCGCAATGTTAAGCACTTCGGTCAGATTGTCGTTCCCTTGGCTCACGCCAATCGCGCAATAGGCCACAAAGATCGGGTTTTTGACAACGCGCCAGTTCACGTCCGGATAGTTTTTGGTAAAGGCCATGAAGAAATCGATATTCTCGACAATGGCATCGGCGCGCCCCTGGCCGACAAGGCGAACGGTATCGGCGAGCGTATCAACAAGCTCCAGTTTGGTATTTGGCATGTTCTTGCCGATCCAATCCACCGTCCAGTTGCCGCGCATGTTGGCGAGGGTGACGCTGTCCTTGTTGAAGTCCTGCCAGCTGTCGCCCTCAATCTTGTCGGTTGTCAGAACCGCCAGCACTTCGGTGTGGAGCGGGACGGTGTAGTCGATCAACTTGGCGCGCTCGGTGTTACGGGTTAGAGCGCCAAGAGAGATGTCGATGCGGTCCGAGACAAGGAAAGGAACCCGCTGCGGTGTCTCGGTCGGCACCCATTCGACCTCGACACCGATGGCCTCGGCCAGGGCATTACCGACATCAATATCAAAGCCCTCCCATTCACCCGCGTCGTTGCGCGTGCTCATGTTTGGAAAGTTGGGATTGATGCCGATGCGGATTTTCCCGTCAGACAGAATGTCGTCAAGGCTCTTGGCTTGCGCACCGGTCAACGTGGCGACGGCCATGGCAAGAGCGGCGAGACCGGCGAGACCGGCAAGGAAATGTCTTTTCAGCATGAGGTTTCATTCTCCCGTGTTGGCGGCCTGCCAGGGCCGCATTGTGTGAACTTTTTGGGGGTTATACCAGCGGTATTGGCTTTATGTACACGCCGACTGGTGTACTGCCTTGATAACATACCTCTTTGACGCTAAGCCATGAGTCATTGGCAAGGGCCCTTGGTATTATCCCAGTTTGTGCGCAAAACGAACTTTTGTGCGCGTTTAAAATCGGCGAGATTTCACCGCGAGTCAATCCCCTTCGGCGAGGAAATGCCGCTAGAGCGGGTCATGTCTTAACAGAAGCCATTCTGTTTCTCGATTGGCGAACGCCCACGCCCAAGGCGATCGAAGAGTCATGACACGCTCTAATCAGTGAGGACAGCTTCCAACTCGATCTCGACAAGATAGTCCCCGACCAGATCAATGCCGCCAACAAGTGTATTGGCGGGGCGGACATCGCCGAAATAACGGGCATGAACATGACAGACAGCTTCCCAATCATTGGTATTGCGCAGAAAAATACGTGTTCGGACCACATCAGCGGCTGTGCCTCCGAGGTCGTTGATGGCGGCCAGCGCTTTGTCGAGAATATAGACCGCCTGGCTCTGGGCATCGCCGGGAGATATGGCCTTACCGTTCGGCGCCGTTGCGGTTGTTCCGCTTACGTGAATGCGGTTGCCATCACGCACAGCGCGGGCAAATCCCGCCTTGGCTTCCCATAAGGTGCCGCTATTTACGCGCTGTCGGCCTTGTCGCACCGACTCAACCGCAAAAACCTCAGGCAGGGTGTCGATGTGGTGGCTAAGGTCGCCGGATGCGGTCAAAAACGGTGGTTTCCGGTACTCCTCGCCGCAGTCACCGGGGATGGGGGCAAGACGGCTGGTTGCCGCTTCGATGGCAGCATGATCATCAGCATCAAGTGAGACTCCGAGGGCGCGCAGATTGTCAGCGCGATGCTCACTTTCGGTGAGCCTGGCGCCAATGATCGTGGCCCGCACAGCACGATGGTCCAGTACCCAGGCCGTGGCGATATTGGTGAGGGAGACTTCGTGCTTGTTGGCAATATCGTCGAGGGTTCTCAGCAGGTTCTGGTACGCCGCCCATCCCCCCGCTGCATCAATGTAGCGCTTGTATTTCATGCGGCTCCAGTCAGGGATATTATCGGGTTCGGCTTCACCGAGCCAGCGTTTTGACAGGAAGCCGCCTGCAAGGGTGCCGAAAGCGAGAATGGCAACATCATTCTCCAGCGCAATGCGGCTAAGATCGTGTGCCGCACGCCGGTCCAAAAGTGAAAAGCACACCTGATTGGACACAATGTCTATGCCGTTTTTCAAAAGCAGTTGCAGGTGCAGCGCGTCAAAATTCGTCAGCCCGATCTCCCGGATAAGCCCCTCTTCACGCAATCGCATCATGTGCTCAAGCGCGTCGATGTATTGCGGGTTCTCGTAGCGCCACCAGTGGAACTGCATCACGTCGATGCTGTCGAGTTGGAGACGCTCAAGGGCCGTCTCAACGCCTTTGCGCACCGTGCCAGCATCCATTTCCCCCAAAGCGGGGCACCATTTGGTGAGTATCGTCGGCGGCGTATCACCGGCGTCGCGCATGGCTTTATGCACCATGCCGGCCACGATTTCGGCGCTGCCATAGTGGTCCGCCATATCGAAAGTATCAAAACCGGCGCGGGCATAGGCGATGAGGGCCTCGGCGGCTTTGTCGAGATCAAACGTCTTTCCCCCGCGCTCCTGATCTGCCATTTGCCAAAGACCGGTGACAAGACGCCTGATCGGGATGCGCCCCTTTAGGCTTGTTTTTGTTGGTTTCTGCATAGGTTGCCTTTGTTGTATATGGAGTCTCCAAAGCCTCTCGCATTTGCAAACATTTGTGCGCATAATGTTCCGCGTATTCAATCAGAAAAGGTCGACCCATGCAAATTGGAGTCGTGGTCAATCCGTTTGCCGGGCTGGGCGGGGCGGTCGGGCTGAAGGGCACTGACGGTCCTGACACCGTGGCGCAGGCACTCAGGCGTGGGGCCGTGGCCAAGGCGGGTTGGCGCGCGCGCGCGGCGCTTTCGCATCTTGCAACGCGGGTTCCCGGCGCAAAACTGACACTGGCACCAGGGGCTCTGGGGCAAAAGTGGGCAAAGGGCCTTGACCTTGATGTGACGGTTATCGGTGTGGCGGGACGAACGCGGACCGCCCGCGACACCAAAGAGGCGGTCGCCGCAATGGGGGGCCTCGAAGTTGTTGTGTTTGCCGGCGGCGATGGCACGGCGCGGGATGTGGCCGCGGTAACGGGGGAATGGGAGGCTGCCATTCTTGGGATTCCGTGCGGGGTGAAAATGCACTCGGGGGTTTTTGCCGTGACGCCGAAATCGGCGGGCGCGATGATAGCAAACTTGCTCGCAGCCCCTGAGCGCGTCACCTGGGTTGATGATGCGGAGATCATGGACATTGATGAAGAGGCATTGCGCCAGGGTATTTTGGCACCGCGATTGTATGGCTTGGCGCGGGTGCCCGTGTCTTGCAACCTCATGCAAACGGCCAAGGGCGGGCCGCGCGACGACGCCGCCGCATCACTGATTGGCGCGGCGCGGCAACTGGCGGACGCCATGGATGATGAGACGCTTTACGTCATCGGGCCCGGCACCAGCGCGGCGAGCGTGGCCACGGTTCTGGGGGAAACCGCAACGCCCCTTGGCGTGGATGCCATGTTGGCAAAACGGATCATTGCCCGAGACACGGACGAGAGCACCCTGTTGCAACTGGCCAGAGGGCGCGCGGTGCGCGTCATCCTGGGAGTGACAGGCCGGCAGGGGTTTTTGCTGGGCCGTGGCAATCAGCAGATCGGTCCGCATTTGATCCGCCGGGCCGGACGCAACGGGCTGTTAATCCTTGCAAGCCAGGACAAGCTGATGACGCTGCAACAGCCGCGACTGTTGGTGGATACCGGAGAGCCGGGACTTGACCAAAGGCTGCAGGGATTTGTGCGCGTGTTGACCGGGCGAAACCGCGAAATGATAATGCGCATCGCGTCGTGCTGAGAGGCCCGGATATCAGGTTGATATGTGTTGTGCGATATGCGAACATTTGTGCAAAAATAACAGGGATCTGATTTTTTCATCTCCGGAGTCTTCTTATGACTGAACCCAAACGCGCACATCCCTGGATGGCAAACTCCGTACCCGGTGCCCTGCAGGCCATGCTGGACGAAATCGGCGCAGATACGGTTGAAGATGTATTCGCGCAAATTCCCAAGGACCACTATCGAAGCACCCCCCTTGATTTGCTCCCGCCTTTGTCCTGCGAAATTGAACTGCGCCGGGACCTTGTCAGCAAACTGAAGAAAAATGCGGATTGCGAGACCAACCTCAGTTTTCTTGGGGCCGGCGTCTGGCAGCATCATGTGCCGGCCATTGTCGATGAGATTGTGGGTCGGACAGAGTTCGCCACAAATGTCTGGGGCAGCTACCAGTCCGATCACGGGCGCAATCAGGCCTGGTTCGAGTTTTCGTCGCAACTTGGGGCCCTTCTCAATCTCGATGTTGTGCAGTTGCCGGTGTATTCCTGGGGTTGCGCGACCGGACACGCGATACGCATGGCGCAGCGGATCAGCGGGCGTTGCAAGGTTCTTGTTGCGCAGCTTTCCGACCCGGAGCGGCTGTCGGTCATTCGTACCTATTGCCAGCCGTCCGCCATGCAAGGGCATATTGATGTTGTGCTGATTGCTGCCGATCCCACAACGGGGCGGCTGGATTTGAACGATCTGAAGAATAAGCTGGGGGACGATGTGGCGGCCGTCTACTTCGAGAACCCGGCCTATCTGGGAACCCTTGAGACCCAGGCGCATGAGATCGCCCGCATGACACGCGCTGTCGGGGCACAAACCATCGTTGGCGTGGATCCGCTTTCCCTTGGGGTGATGACCGGGCCGGGAGATTATGGCGCGGACATTGTAACCGGTCCGGTGCAGCCTCTGGGGGTGCATATGCAATGTGGCGGCGGCGTTGGCGGCTTTATCGCCTCGCGCGATGAGGAAAAGTATGTGCTGGAGTACAACGGCTTTCTGGTCTCGATTGCCGAAACGCAGGAAGAAGGACAGGTTGGCTTTGGTCTCGCCTGTCCGCATCAAAACTCTTACGGCTCGCGCGAGCACGGCAAGGACTGGACGGGCAACTCGACCTATCTTTGGGCGATTGCCGGAGCTGTCTACATGAGCCTGCTCGGCCCGGAGGGGTTTCGCGAACTGGGCAATCTGATCGTCAGTCGTGCCCGCTATGCCGCCAGATGTCTGGCCGAGGTCCCCGGCGTGAAAATTGTCTGGCCTGATTCGTTTTTCAAGGAATTCGTCGTGAACTTCGATGACACCGGAAAAACAGTGGCCGAGGTGAATGATCGGCTGCGGGCGCGGGGAATTTTCGGCGGCAAAGACATCTCAGGCGAGGACAATGCCCTGGGGCAATCGGCGCTTTACTGCGTCACCGAAGTTCACACCGCAGCCGATATACGCAGGCTCGCTGAAACCCTAAAGGAGGTACTGTAATGCCCCGTATTCCAGAATTTCACGCCGCAAAGTGGAACGAGCCGGTGGTTATGGAAATGGGCCGCCCCGGCGCGCGAGGGCAGCTTTTCCCGGCGCCTGAAAGCGAAGTGCGTGAGGCCGTGGGTGACGATTTGATCCCCGCGGCAATGCAACGAAAAGACCGCCCCGAACTGCCGGAAATCAGCGAATTTGAGGCGCAGCGGCACTACCTGCACCTCAGCCAGATGACCCTGGGCATGATGGGGGTTAGCCTCTTTGGCACCTGCACCATGAAATACAATTGCAAGACCGCGGAATACGCAACCCTCAGACCCGAGTTGGCTCAGGTTCACCCCTATCAGCACCCGGACACGCTGCAGGGTGTCCTGGAGATCATTCACGATTTTGACGGCATTCTGCAAAGCCTCTCCGGCATGGACCAGTTCATCTTTCAGGCCGGAGGCGGTGCCGATGCCGCTTACACAATGGCCGCCGTCGCGCGCGCCTACTGGGACGACAGGGGGAGGCTCGGAACACGCACCGAGATGGTAACCTCCGTTCAGGCCCATCCGTGCAATCCGGCAACGGCGGCGGCGGCCGGGTTTAAAGTGGTGAACCTGCCGCTGGAAGCCAATGGCTATCCGTCACTGGAGGCCCTCAAAGCCGCGGTCAGCGAAAAAACCGCGCTGATCATGATCAACAACCCGGACGATATGGGCATCTACAATCCCGAGATCAAGGAATGGGTCAGGGTTGCCAAAGAGGCGGGCGCCCTTTGTTTCTATGACCATGCCAATTTCAACGGGGTCATGGGCCGGCTGTCGGCGCGTGAACTGGGCTTTGATGCCTGTATGTTCATGCTTCATAAGACGTTTGGCGCACCCAAAGCAGGAGGGGGGCCCGCTGTAGGTGCCTACGGTTGTAGCGAGGAGCTTGCACCATTTCTGCCCTGTCCGGTGGTGGTCAAGGATGGGGATCGCTATATCCTTGATGAGGATCGCCCGAAGTCTTGCGGCAAGGTGCGGGAGTTTTGGGGGAACGTGCCGCAGGTCGTCAAAGCCTATGCGTGGGCGCGTGCCATGGGTGCCGAGGGCATTCACATGGCGGCTGATATCTCGGTGGTGGCGAATAACTACATGGACAAGAAGCTCGCTGAGATACCCGGGCTGGAGATTTCCAATCCATCAATCAAATCCCATCGCATGGAAATGACGCGCTGGTCGCTCGGTCCGCTGACGGAGGAAACCGGCGTCTCTACCGTGGATTTTGCAAACCGCATGGCGGACTACGGGATCGATCCCTATTGGATGAGCCACGAGCCGTGGATCGTGGCGGAACCCTTCACGCCGGAAGCGGGGGAACTGTGGTCGAAAGAAGACATTGACACCTGGATCGGTGTGATCTCCCAGATTGCCGAGGAAGCGCGGGAGACGCCGGATCTTGTGAAGTCCGCACCCCACAATCAGGCCATCGCGCAAGTCAAGGGGGACGCGTTTGAGGACCCGGCGAAATGGGCGATGACGTGGCGGGCCTATCAACGTAAAATTGCGGGGGGCAGGGGTGGCCGTGCGGACAAGGCTGTCGCCTGATCAATGCCTGCGCTATCGTCAATCTCTTTGTGGGGCTCTTCTTGGGGCTCTTCGTGGGGCTCTCCGTCAGTCCATCAGAACCGAAATACCGTGCAGATCAATGGGGGGCTGACGGCCCAATACCAGGTCGGCAATAACACGCGCCGTCATCGGTCCGGCACTAAAGCCAACCCACGGGAAAAGCGCGTGAAACAAGCCAGGAACTCCAGGCGCCTCACCAATAATGGGGCGCCAATCGGGGGTGCCGTTGACCCAGGCGGTCCAACTACGAAGGGTTCTCGCGTTTGCGATGCCAGGGGCGACGCCTGCCGCAATGGCCATATTTGCGGCGAAATTTGCCGGGTTCGTCGCCAATCCACCGTCAGCGCGCTGTTGCGCCGCCCAGCCGCCGCCGATGATGCATCCCCCGTTTGCCGCTTGTTTGAGCGACAGCTTTCCCGCGGCAGAATAGACGAGGTGGGGGATAAGCGGCGCAATCGGTTCCGTCACCGTCACCTGGAGAGGAAAGCCACCCAGCACAATTTTCTCCCCAAGCCTCGATGCGATTTCGGCGGCATTGGCTCCCGCCGCATTGACGATCCTGTCGGCGCAAAAGCCGCCGCGAGATGTGGCAATCGCGAACCGGTTTCCATCACGCTCAAGGCCAAGAACCGGGGTCTCTTGATACAGATCAGCACCGGCCTCAACCGCCGCCGCGGCCATGGTGGGGATGACACGCAAGGGATTGGCCTTGCCTTCGCCGGCGCAAAATCCACCGCCAATGGCCCCGTCCGACAGATAGGGGGCCGTATCGCGCAGTTCGCCGCGCTCAAGAAGGCGGGTCCTGATGCCCACGCTAGCTTCGATCTTGGCCTTGGCTTCTATCAACCGCATTTGCGCGGCGTCATGGGCAACGACAATGCCACCACCGAGCTTAACGCCAAGGTCTGCATCAAGTTCAGGCCCAAGCGCTTGCCACATCTTAATGGAGGCTTCGAGGAACGCCAGGGTCGGCGCGTAAGCGCGCGCCCAGCCTTCTCCGTATTTCATAAACTCGGGGTACTGTATCTGCAAGTGAAGCGAGCCTGCATTGGCACCCGAAGCCGCAGCCCCGAAGTCGCCCGCCTCCAGCAAGACGACATCACCGCCGTCACGGGCCAGATGCCACGCTGTCATCATTCCGGTAATGCCGCCACCAATCACCGCAACGTCGGCCCGTCTCATGTCAAAGCTCTTTGGAAAAGGATTAAGCCATGAAACCAACCTACTCTGGCAGTCACACAGTGACCATTACTCCCTTCACGCCAAGCGGCAAGGAGATCGACTTTGAAGCCTGGGAAGGATTTCTCGACTGGCAGCACGGGTGTGGCGTTCCCGGTGTCATCATTCTCGGAACGACGGGAGAATTTCTGACGATCTGCGACACCGAGCGCACGGCTTTTGTGAAAAAGACGGTCGAATATGTCAACAGACGTATGGTGGTCTGGGTTGGAAGCATGAACGCCTACACCCCCAACGCCGTGCGTTATTCCAGACAGGCCGAAGATCTGGGCGCCGACGGGCTGATGATCATTCCGCCATACTACTACACACCGACTGAGGACGAAATTTTCGCGTACTACAGAGCGATTTGCGATGCCTGCGATTTGCAGATCATGCTTTACAACAACCCGTTCACATCGAACGTGGACATGTCGGCCAAACTCGTCGGCCGTCTTGCGAAAAGCTTTGAGCAAATTCGCTATATCAAGGAGGCCTCGCAACGTATTGAGCGTATTCATGATATTCTGGTAGAAAGCGAGGGGCATATGAACCCTTGGGCCGGGCAACGGGTTCTTGAGAGCTACAAGATGGGCGCCATGGGATATGTAAACCCTTATGGCAACTATATTCCACGCGCCACAACAAAGTTTGTCGAATGGGCCGAGCAGGGGCGTTGGGATGATGTGCAGGCGGTGCAATCGATCGTCTCGAAATTCGATGCGATCATCACCGATGGTCATCCGCTTTATGGACATCAGTGCTACTCCAAGGCCCTGGCCGCGGCGGCCGGGCATCCCGTTGGCGACGTGCGGGCACCGAGCACCACGTTTGCGAGCCTCGGCAAGGAAGGAAAGGATCGCGTGGCCCGCATGGTGCCTTTGATGCACGAACTGGACATTGTCGTAAATACCATCGAGCGCCGCAAGCCAGAGGTCGGGTCGGCTCATCGGATGTAAGCCGCGCCGTTCAGATCAATGGTCGCGCCTGTCAGATGGCGCGCACGGCCTTCGGCAAGAAACACAGCCATCTCGGCGATCTCTGCGGGGGGGATCCATTCCCCCATGGGCAACGTCGCGGTTACCGCATCCACACCGCCGGTTTTCGCCGCACTGTCTACCGACATCTGCGTGTCTACAACGCCGGGGGCGATTACATAGGCGAGAATACCCCGGGCAGCGTAGTTGCGCGCAACCGTTTTGGTGGCAGCAGCAATCGCCGCCTTGGATGCGGCGTAAGATATCGCGCCCGGGTTTGCCGTCCCGCGGGTTGTCACCCAACTGCCGATCGCAATGACCGCACCGCTCTTGCCGTCGTCAAGCCAGGTGCGAACCGCGTGACGCAACAGCCGCACCGGCGCGTAAACATTGACAGCCATCGCGTGGGCCCAGGCCTCGTCCCAGTCCGCGATGGGGTCTTCAATGCCGCCGGACTGATGCATGGTTCCGGCATTGTTGACCAGCACGTCAATGTGGCCGCCGGCGGCCTCAAGGGCGCTCTTCCACAGAGCATCCACTTGCTCCATATCCGACAAATCAGCCTGAACCCGTGTCACCTGACCAGGCACCGCCGCCGCCGTTGCCGCCTCAGCACCGGATCGGTCACGCCCATAGTGGGCGATGAGTGTGGCGCCGGCGGCAACCATGGCTTTGGCGATCGCCGCGCCGATGCCTTTGGAGGCACCGGTCACAAAAACTGTTTTTCCATTAAGGGATGGCATGATTATTTCCTCAAGATAAAGGGTTTCGCACGAAGCTTTGGATTGCAGCGGGCATAGGGCGCGGGCAGGGAGATTTCTTCATCGAGTTCAGCCGCGGCATGCCAGGTCCAGCGCGGATCCCACAACATGCCACGGGCGAGCGCAACCATATCCGCTTGCCCCGATCGCAGGATGGTTTCGGCCTGTATCGCGCCGGTGATTTGCCCGACCGTCATTGTGGCTATGCCCGCCTCTGCCCGAATGCGGGCCGCAAAGCCGGTCTGATATCCCGGCCCGGTTGCAATGTCCTGCGATTGATCAAGGCCGCCGGAACTGACGTCAATCATATCACAGCCAAGCCGTTTCAGTTCCCGGCAGAAGGCTATCGACTGCTCAATATCCCAGCCGCCCTCAATCCAGTCACAGGCAGACAGGCGCACCATAACAGGTTTTTCGTCTGCAAAGGCGTCCCGTACAGCCGCAAAAATTTCCAGCGGGTAGCGCATTCTCGCGGCAAGATCCCCGCCATATGCGTCCGAGCGCCTGTTGGTCAACGGTGAGAGGAACTGATGCAGCAGATACCCATGCGCGGCATGCAACTCGATAACGTCAAACCCTGCGCGATCGGCACGAATGGTGGCATCAACAAACGCGTCTTTGACGCGGCGAAGATCCGCAAGATCCATGGGTGCAGGGGCAGGCCACCCGGGAAGATAGGGGACCGGGGAGGGGGCTTGCGGCCGCCAGGCGCCGTTGCCTTCGATCATGCCGCCACCGTTCCAGGGCGCGACCGTGCTGGCTTTGCGGCCCGCATGGCCCAGTTGAATGCCGACAGCCATATTGCCGACCGATTTCATAAAAGCCAGGATCCGTGCAAAAGCAGCTTCGCTCGCATCATCGTAGAGACCGGTACAGCCAAGCGTAATCCGCCCGTCCGGCTCGACCCCGGTCGCTTCCGTAAACACTAATCCGGAGCCGGAAACGGCATACTGGCCGAGATGGACCAAATGCCAGTCCTGCGCAACACCATCTGTTGCAGAATATTGGCACATGGGCGAGACGGTAATGCGATTGGGGATCGTGAGATCCCGAAGCCTTATGGGCGAGAACAGCGTGCTGGTCATCACAATTCCTTTTTCCGTTGAATCACAAGCTCGTGCGTTATACAAACATTTGTGCGCAATTTGAACATATCAGAACAGCCTGAAACAAAAAAGGAACCCCCTCCCAATGAGCAAACTTCAAGTCGCAGCCAGTACATTTCCGTTTCTATATTCGCACGATGGCCTTGGGGCAATGAAACATCTCAACACCATGGGCTATGATATCTTTGAACTCATGATCTTCCCGCCCCATTGTTGGCCACGAGAGCTTTCGGGCGAGCAGCAACGGTACTATAAGACCTGGATGGACGGCGAAGGTACGAGGATTTCGTCGTTCTGCTATCCCCTGTTGGATAACAACCCGAACGGGGTTGACCGGCTGATGCGTGAATACACGTTGGACCGGTACCGCGAGGCGATTGATTTCGCTGCCGAACTGTCGTGCCCCTATGTGGTTGCCATCCCGGGACCGGTGAACAGCCTTATTAACCCGCCGCACCAGTGGATGCTCGATTGGTTTGTGGAGGGCATGAAAAAGCTGGTCGATCATGCGCGCGGCACAGGTGTCGAGCTTTTGCTCGAGAATGTCCCCTTCACCTATCTACCAACGGCGCAGGATATGGCAGACACCGCAGACCTCATCGGCCCCGAAGTGGGCGTCAATTACGATGTGTGCAATGGCGCATACATTAGGGAAGACCCGGCGGCCGCGATTCGCATGTTGGGGGATCGGGTCAAGAACGTGCACATTTCGGACAGCGGATACGAGGAATTCGTTCACACGCGCCTGGGCACCGGAATCGTCGAACCGAAACCCGTTGCTGAAGCGCTCAACGACATCGGATACGAAGGCGTCACAGTGCTCGAAATCATTACCGACGCCCTGCAGCCGGGAGCGGATCCTGACAGCGACATTAAGGCCAGTCATCAGATTCTGGCTGATGCCGGCTGGCAGCCCCTTGGCTAGACTAGAGGGTGGGCGTGGGCCAATCGAGAAACGAAAATGGGTTCTATTTAGACATGATACGCGCTAAGGGAGGCCGCCTTCAACGGGAAGAACAACACCGGTCATGCCACGTGAGGCGTCGGATGCCAGAAAATGCGCGGCATTGGCCACATCGCGTTCGCTGGCCATGCGCCCCAGTGCTGTCTCGGCCTGCATGGCGGCCAGGGCCTCTTGTAAAGATGGGCCCCCCTCTGCGTGACGACACGAGATGCGTGTCATCAGCGCATCCGTTGCGATCGGGCCGGGAGCCAGCGCATTCACGCGGATGCCTGAGGCGCCTAAGTCAAGAGCGGCGGCGCGCATAATGCCGATGGCTGCGTGTTTGGACGCTGTGTAGAGCACCTGTTTTGGATGCGCCCGATAGCCGTTAATCGATGCCATGACAATGATGGAGGCATGATCTGACCGGCTCAGGTTTTCAACAAACGCGGAGATACAGGCCGCAATGCCCCACGTGTTGATTGCCATAACGTGTGCCCATTCCTCTCCATTGAGGTCCGCCATGCCGCGCCATGGTGGGACCACCCCTGCGTTTGCCACAACAATGTCTACCGTTTCCAACGGGCCGGCGCTGAGAACGAGGTCGGTCTTCGCCTCGGGCCTGGAAAGATCGCAGGCGGTGAAAGAGAAGGCCTCAGGCACATTCTGGCGTGAGGATTCCAGGTCGATGATCGTAACCGTGGCGCCGGATGCCGCGAGCCGTTGTGCAATGGCGCGCCCCAGGCCGGAGGCGCCGCCTGTTACTATTGCCTTTCGCCCTTTGAGATCTTGAGGAACTGTCATTATGCGCAATCCTTCTTGTACTGATATATGTTTTGGAGATATTCGTACTTTTGTGCTCCATGCGAACGAATGCAAGGAAAAGGTAAGCTTTGAATAGCCAGGTGAAAAGACGGATCGTCATCTTGGGGGCCGGTTTTATCGGCGTGTCGTTTGCTGCCGTGTTTGCGGATGCCGGATGGCGCGTCACCATTGTTGACCCAGATGCGGCGCGTCTTGCGAACGCGAAATCACGTATGCTGGGGCAAATCGACGCCATAGGGTTGTCCGGATTAAGCCGCGATCAGGGGGGGCGTGTCGACTGTGCCGGGTCGGCAGACCTCGTGCTGCAGGACGCAGACCTCGTGTTGGAGTGCGGACCAGAGGATGTGTCGGCAAAGCAGGCAATCTTTGCCGATCTCCTGGCAAAGGTGAAACCCGAAACGGTGCTGGCAACCGCGTCATCGGCCATCCCGATGTCGCGGATCGTTGCCGATACCAAGAAACAGGCCCGCTGCGTCGTTGCGCACCCCGTCAATCCGCCCGCCGTTTTGCGGCTGATAGAGCTTTGCCCGGCGCCTGGTACGACAGTCGCGGCGATGGACATGGCCAGGGACCACTTTACCAGGGTCGGATTTGCGCCGGTCATATTATCCCGTGAAATTGAAGGGTTTGTAATGAACCGCCTGCAGGGGAGCGTCCTGCGAGAGGCTTATCGCCTGGTGGATGAGGGTGTGGTTGAACCGGATGACGTGGACAGGGTCATGAGGCTTGGGTTGGGGCCGCGATGGGCCCTGTCGGGGCCATTTGAAACCGCCGAATTGAATACACCTGGCGGCGTTTGCGCCCATGCGGCGCGAATGGGACCGGCGTACAGGCGTATGGGTGAAGAAAGGGGCGAAACGGTCGCGTGGTCAGCAGAACTGGTAGCGCGCGTTGCGCAAGCGCGTGATGCGGCACGTGGAGGCGTGTCAGTGGAACAGCGGGCGGTATGGCGCGCGCGCGCGGTAGCGAAACTGGTGGCCCTGCGCGACCGGTTGCTCAAAGGTGGCCCATGAGTGGCAATAGCTTTGATTTCGGCGGTCATCCGATTCCGTTTCAGGCCGGACAGTCCGTAGCTGCGGCACTAACGGATGCGGGCGTGCGAGACTTGCGGCAAACCGCCAAAGGTCATCCACGCGGCATGTTCTGCGGAATGGGGGTGTGTCAGGATTGCCTCGTCACAATCGACGGCGTGCCTAACCAACGGGCCTGCATGAGCCTGGCCGGGAATGGCATGACGGTCGAAAGGCAGGTTGCTTTGCCCGATCTTGAGCGCGCTCCGCTGGCTGCTGAGGTGCAGGAGGCGCAGGTGCTCGAACCCAATGTTGCCATCATTGGAGGCGGCGCGGGCGGACTTTCGGCGGCCATTGCCGCACGGGCGGTCGGGGCGTCGGTGGTGGTGCTGGATGAGCGCAAGGTCGGCGGCGGTCAGTACTATAAGCAGCCGGTCGATCACCCACCCCTTGATGCGCAACAGGCCGAGGGTGCAGGTTTGTTGGCGCAGGTTAAGGAGAGCGGTGCCGAAGTCATCGATTCGGTTGAGGTCTGGGGGGCCTTCGATGGCCCCTTGTTTTTAGCAGACAAAGCGGGCCGCGCTCTGGTCATCCGCCCGCAGGCTGCAATTATCGCAACCGGCGCCTTTGAGCGCCCCGTGATGGTGCCCGGTTGGACGCTTCCCGGGGTCATGACCACCGGCGCGGCGCAAACCCTTTGGCGCAGTTACCGGACGTTACCGGCGCAGCGCGTGCTGATTTGCGGCTCCGGGCCGCTGAACGTACAGGTCGCATTGGAGCTGTTGCGTGGTGGGGCGGAGGTGCCGATGGTTGCCGAAGCCGCGCCACCTCCCTGGCATGCGCCGTTTACAGCGCTTAAAGTCGCAGCCTTGGACCCTGCGCTCTTCCATACGGGCGTTGACATGTTGCGAAAGCTAAGGCGTCGCGGCGTGCCGCTGCGATACAAAACACATCTGCAAAGCCTCAAGCGCGACGGCACGCAATTGCGCGCACACTTTAGCGACGCGGAGGGAAACGAACATGAGGAAACCGTTGATGCCGTCTGCATGAACGCGGGGTTCGAGCCGCAAAACGAGATATTGCGTTTGCTGGGCGCGCAGATGGTTTACGACGAAGCCTTTGGACATCTTAGATGCGTGCGCGGCGCCAACATGGCGACCAGCGTGCCCAATGTCTTTGCCATCGGCGATTGCGCCGGTCTTGGCGGTGCCCCCGCGGCGCGGGTCGAAGGGACAATCGCTGGACGGGCAGCCGCCACGGGTGTGGGCCATGGCGGCTCCTACAGTCCTCTCAAAAAAGAACGCCGGCTTGCCCGGCATCGCCGGTTTCAGACCCATCTGTGGAAGCTCTATGACATTGCGCCCCGGTCGATTGATAAGGCACCGCGGGACCTGGTGGTGTGCCGCTGTGAGGAGATCACGTTCGCCGACATTCTGGACGGCCTACGGACCCAGCCCGGTCATGCGGGTAGTTTAAAGCGTACCACGAGGGCAGGCATGGGCAGTTGTCAAGGCCGGTATTGCGGCCCCGTTGTCGCAAGACTGGTCGCACAGGCCACCGGAAAGACGATGAGCGACTTCAGCTACTTTGCTCCGCGTGTGCCTATCAAGCCGGTCGCGATTTCTGCGATTGTGGCAGCGGAGAATGCACTTGGCGACAAAAACTGACGTTCTTGTTATCGGCGGCGGCGTGGTTGGGCTTGTCTCGGCGATCGAGCTGGCAAGCGCCGGCGCACGGGTCACAATTGTTGATGCGCGGCTTAATGCCGGCAGCACGGCAAATGCCGGCAGTCTTCATGTTCAGATGCAAAGCCGCTTTATGCGGCTCTATCCGGATCAGGTTGCCAATATCGAGGCATCGCTTCCCCTTTATCGTGAGGCTGTGACAGTATGGGAGCAACTTGCAGCGCGTCTCGGGTCGGTGGAACTGGTACGCAACGGCGGTCTGATGCTGGCCGAGAACGACGATCAGCTTGCCTTTCTGGAGGCCAAGGCGGCGCGCGAGACGCGCCAGGGATTGGATGTGGAAATCCTGGATCGGGCTGCTTTGGAAAAGATTGCGCCCTGGATCGGACCGCAGATCATCGGTGCGGAGCTCTGCCGGAACGAAGGCAAGGTTAATCCGCTTTTGGCCAATAAGCGCCTCAAGGCGAAGGCGGCGGCGCTGGGGGTCACGTTTCGGTGCGACCGCATTCGTACTGTGGATGTATCTGATCGTGTCGAGGCAACAGGCGAAGCCGGGGTCTACGTTGCGGATCGTGTTGTCGTGGCGGCGGCCTGGGGAGTGGGACCACTGGTGCAAGGCCTGGGCGTCGCCATCCCATCGCGGGCCGAGCCCTTGCACATGAACATCACTGAGGCCTGTACGACACGCATCAGGCATCTGGTGCAGCACGCAGAGCGGCCGATCACGTTAAAACAATTCCCCTCGGGCCGGATCGTCATCGGCGGCGGTTGGCCTGCTCGCGCCATGGGGCCGGAAAACGTTCCGAAAGTTGCGCCGTTGTCGCTGCTGGGAAATGTATCTCTGGCAGCCCGACTTGCGCCTGCAATGGAACATGTCAGGGTCATCCGCACCTGGGCCGGAATGAACACGACAATCGATGGGGCTTGCGTCATCGGGCCGTTGCCGCGTTATGACCAGGTTATCATCGCTGTGCCGGGTGATGCCGGTTATACCCTTGGACCGCTGGTTGCGCAGATGGCGGCTTCAATTCTTCTGGGCGTGCACAACCGCGACGATCTTGACCGCTACAGCCCCGCAAGGTTTGCCGGTTGAGGAGGCTTGAGATGAGGACCCTGGGGGTGGCTGAGAGGGGGAGCGGACCAGCCAGGTTGTAAAAAGGCGCTTCCAGATAGAAGGAGAAAGCGCAAGGCCTGACACGCTCTAGCCAATCAGCGCTCTGGAAATGTTGGAGACGGTTGTCTGCAGTTTCGGTAGAATCTTTGACACCATGTCATCGGGGGTCATACGCAGCTTCGGAACACCGACATTAATCGCACCCACAAGCGTTCCGGCATTGCTCTTGACGGGAACCGATATAGACATCAATCCGACTTCCAATTCCTGATCCACAAGCGACCATCCCTGATCCCGCACCTGCTCAAGAACGCTTTTGAACTCCGCCCGATCTGTCACCGTGTGAGGGGTCATCCTCGTGAGTTTGATATCGCGAAGCATCCTGGGCCATGTGTCTTGAGGCTGTGCGGCAAGCAAAACTCGCCCATTGGCTGTACAATGGGCCGGGAACCTGGAGCCGACGGAAATGCCGACGCTGATGATCCGGTGGTACTGGGCGCCCGACACGTAGACGACATCATATTTGTCAAGAACCGCAGCCGAAACGCTTTCGCCGGTTTCCTCCGACAAATGATCGATAAACGGTTTGGCAATTTCCCACACGCCTTTGGACGAAAGCACCGAATGACCTAACTCAAGCGCCAAAGGCGTGAGATCGAATAATTTTCCATCGGTCACAGCATAGCCCTCATGCACCAGGGTCAAAAGAATGCGGCGCGCCCCGGCACGGGTATTGCCCGTCTCCGACGCCACCTGACTGAGGGTCATTTTGTGTCCCGTCCTGTTAAACGCCCGTAGGACATCGAGCCCGCGCGCAAGGGAGCTGACGTAATCACGTGGGTTCATACCGCTGGCCTCTTTGTCGTCAAGCGTCTCCGGACCTGCTGTCATGAGGCCTGCCTTGGCGGGCGCTGCTTTTTTGGTGGCCACGGATTTAAACCCTTTTGCTGCCTTTTGATGTCCCATATTTAAGTCCTTGGATTTGAGAATACCAAAATCTCTCCGGCAGAATGCTTCTATTAAAACATGACACGCTCTAGGGTAAACCCCTGCTCACTTTAAGCCCATTGATTGGAAATGCATCCGCTGCAAGCCGGGGACGGGCAAAAAGGGGGTGGTTCTGCGTAATCAATGAGCGGACATGCTGTTGCGGTTACAAGAAAACGCTTGACAAAAAATCTTCTTGCATGACGGAGTTGTTAAACTCTATAATGCGTACAAGAGTGCGCTATGCGAACATTTGCATCCAGGGAGAAAAAAAATGAAAACATCAGCAATTTTGCATCAGCCAATTTCACGCAGGCGTGCCTTAGGGGGTATAGCCGCCGCGACAGCGGTGTCGGCGCTTCCCATACGTGCCATGGCGCAAGAGACGTCGATCCGCTGGTGGTCGCCTCAGGGCGCCCCCGCCCAGGTCGCCGCCTACAAGGCCCAAATCGCAGCGTTTGAAGCCGCAAATCCCGGCGTTAAAGTGATTTTCGAAACGACCTCGGATGAGGGATACGCGCCACAGCTTGCGGCGGCTTTCTCCTCAGGTGAAGTGCCGGACATCGTTACCCACCTGCCGTCGTTTGCGATTCAGTCGTATTACGCCAATGACCTTGTCGAGCCGTTTAACGATGTCATTGAGGCCATTGGCGCCGACGACTACTACCCGGGCGCCAACGACGTCTTCAAGGCCGCGGATGGCAATTATGTTGGCACCGGAATCGGTAACTCGGCGGCCAATATGCTTTGGCTGCGGACCGATCTTATGCAGGAGGCGGGAATTACAGATGCGCCTGCAACATGGGACGAACTGCGTGCCGCCTGCCAGGCTATGCAAAAAGGTGGCATTTTTGGTGCTCCGTTACCTTATGGCCGCAATTCCATGACCACCCTGATCTTTGTTGGTGTGATCCATCAGGCGGGCGGTCAGATTTTCGATACCGATCTGAACGTCGCACTCGACACGCAGGCAACACGCGATGCGCTGGAATTCTATGCCTCAATGCGCGAATTGTGCCCGCCCGGTGCGACCAACTACAGCTGGGGCGAGGCCATCACAGCCTTTGTATCCGGAGCCACCGCCACTGGCATCTACACGGGCCGTGTGTTGGGTAACGTCAATGCCCAGAATCCGCCCATCGCCGACAGCATAACCTGTGTGACCTACCCGACGAAATCAGAAGATATCGCGGCTTGGACCTTCAATGACTTTCCCAGTGTCTTTATTCCAAAGCAGTCGAAAAACATCAATATTGCCAAGGCTTTTGCCGCATCGCTGTTTAACCCTGACGGCTATATCCAGCAGCTCCATGCGGCGCCGGGTCATGTGCTGCCGGTGCTCAAGTCCATCAACGAGAACCCGAAATATCAGGCCAACGCCATTATCCAGAAATATCCGGAAGAGGTCGAACTGATGTCGCAGGCGGCCGCAGGTGGTTTCAACCTGGGTTACGAAAGTGCCGCACATCCCTCAAACGAGAAAGCGGGCGAGGTCGTCGGCTCCGGCGTGATCGCCGATATGGTTCAGCGTGTTGTCCTTAATGGAGAGAACGCTGATCAGGTCATTGGCGACACCGCGAAGGCCATTGAAGACATCATGAAAGGCTAGAGCGTGTCATGTCTTAATACCGGGTTCCCGGGTTGCCTTCGTCAGGCAGCCCGGCTCGCGTAACACCAATGGCTCCACAAAGCAAAACGCCTCTCGAGCGCCAGTATTCCATGCTCGGCCTGTTGCTAATCGCTCCCACCGTTTTGGTGTTCTGTGCGGTTATTGTTTACCCTTTGATTTCGGCTATCTATCTGTCGCTCTTCAGTATTTTTACCCCTACCCTTGAGGGCGCATGGGTTGGGCTGGATAACTACCGCACATTGCTCGCTAGGGGCGAGTTTTGGACATCCCTGCAAACAAATCTGATCTGGACGGTTGGAACGTTGTCATTGCAGATCATCTTCGGTGTGGGCATGGCCCTGGTCCTGCATCAGAACCTCTGGTTTCGCAGTCTTGCGCGTTCCCTGATCCTGTTTCCCTATTTCATTTCGACTGTTGTTGCCGTGTTGGTCTGGAAATGGCTATTCAACGACCTTTACGGCATTTTGAACCACCTCATGATCAGCGCTGGCATCGTCGATCTTCCGGTAGACTTTCTTGGCGCCATGCCCAATGCCATGGTTTCGGTCATTCTTGTGGGCGCCTGGAAGTACTTTCCTTTCGTTGTGATCGCGGTTTTGGCGCGGCTGCAGTCCATTCCGGATCAACTCTACGAATCCGCCAAGATTGACGGGGCCGGGCCGATCGCGCGTTTTTTTGACGTGACCTTGCCGCAGTTGCGTGAGGTGCTGGTGGTCATCATCATGCTGCGGGCAATCTGGGACTTCAAGGAGTTCGATCTGATCTTCCTGTTGACCGGAGGGGGGCCGATCACCTCCACACAAACCCTGCCCCTGTTGGTGTATAAAGAGGCCTTTGCGCTGAACCAGATGGGCATGGCCTCGGCATATGCGGTCATCATGATGCTGATCATGCTGGCCTTTATGATTGTCTATATTCGCAAAACCCGGTCGGAGGACACGTGATGTTCATGTTCCGCAAGGTCGCCTTTAACCTGTTCGCCTGGGGCTTTGTGCTGATGGTGGCGTTTCCGCTCGTTTGGATGCTGGTCACGTCACTCAAGCCGCAGTTCGAGCTGTTTCGCAGGCCGCCAACTATTTTTCCGGAAACTTTCACGTTCGCGCATTACTGGCGGCTGCTGAGCGATACGAACTTTCTTGGTTACTTCCAGAATTCGGTTATCCTGTCGACAACCACGACGCTTGTGGTCGTTGCCATCGCGACCGTTGGTGCTTACAGCCTGGTGCGCTTTAGATATCCTGGACGCGAGACGTTGGCATTTCTGGTACTGTTTACGTATCTTTTGCCCTCCGTCGTACTCATTTTGCCGCTTTATCTGATGCTGGTAAAGCTGGGCCTGTCGAATACGATTGCCTCTCTTGTCATCGCCTATACCACTTTTGCGCTGCCTTATGCGCTCTGGCTGTTGCGGTCGTTCATGGCGGGAATTCCGCAAGACCTGGAGTCGGCGGCTTTGGTGGACGGCGCTTCCCGCCTGGGGGCGTTCTGCGACGTTATTCTCCCGCAGCTTCTGCCGGGCATTATATCCACGGCTCTGTTTACGTTTATTCTGTCGTGGAACGAGTATCTTTATGCGCTTGTGCTTGTAAACTCCGACGAAGCACGCCCGCTAACCACGGGGGTCATGAACATGTTGATTTCGTCTTTCAATATTGAGTGGTCCCTTTTGATGGCAGCCTCCGTGATGATGAGTGTGCCGCTGATTATCGTTTTTGCATTCCTGCAAAGCTATCTGACCCGCGGGTTCGGTGCCGGTGGTGTGAAAGGATAACCGATGGCAGACGTCGTCTTCGCCAAAGTTCAAAAGCAGTTCGGAACGTTCACCGCTGTCGAAAATCTGGACCTCGAAATCAAACGGGGTGAGTTCATCTCGCTTCTGGGCCCCTCGGGCTGTGGAAAGACAACAACCTTGCGTATGCTCGCCGGGCTGGAATTTCCGACCCGTGGCGAAATCAGCATTGGTGAGCGCGTCGTCAATGACGTTCCTCCGAGCCAGCGCGACATCGCAATGGTGTTCCAGTCCTATGCGCTTTATCCGCATATGACGGTGCGCCAGAACATCGCCTATCCGTTGAAAAAACGCGGCGTGCCAAAATCCGAGCGCCCTGCAATGGTTGAGAAAACCGCGCAGATGTTACAACTGACGCCACTGTTAAACCGCAAACCCAGGGAACTCTCAGGCGGCCAGCAGCAACGGGTTGCGCTCGCTCGCGCACTGGTGCGCGAGCCCAAAGTGTTTCTGCTTGACGAGCCGCTTTCCAACCTTGACGCCAAACTTCGCGGGCACATGCGCGCCGAACTGATTGAACTTCATCGCCGCCTGGGCCGGACAATGGTTTACGTCACCCACGATCAGCTTGAGGCCATGACCATGTCGGACCGCATCGCGGTGATGGAAGGTGGCAAGCTGCAGCAATTTGCTCCGCCGCAGGATGTCTATCGCGAGCCCATCAATCGCTTTGTTGCCGGCTTCATCGGAACCCCGGGCATGAACATTGTTGATGGCGCCTTGCGAAACGAGGACGGTGCGTGGGTGTTTGATGCGCCGGGGGTGTCGGTTAACGCCGGACAGCTTGGACAGCAAGCGCGCCCCGGTGCAGCAGCTTTGGGCGTGCGCCCCGAGGGAATTTCAATGGGCTCTGGTCCCATAAAGGGCATTGTTCAGCTTGTGGAGCAGACCGGACACGAGAATATTGTCGTCGTTCGCCTGGAAGACGGCATTCGCATCACCGGACGCACAAAAGCCGATCAGGTTTGGCGTGCGGGCGAGACTGTAAGGCTTGGCATTGATAACAGGCAGGCGCATTTTTTTGCGCAAGGCGCAAACGGCAGGCGTCTCAACCAAGGCCCGGTGGCCGCCAACCCTGCAAGTGAGCGCACCGAAGATTAGAAAGAGGCGATACATTGAATCGAAGAACCGTCGATTGGTCGGGCCCGATGCCCGCTGTGACCACGCCCTTTAATGCTGATTTGACGATCGACGAAGAAGGTTTCGTCGCCAATATCGCACGCCTGCTCGATGCTGGCGCCACGGGTGTTGTTTGCGCAGGCTGTACGGGAGAATTCTGGGCGCTCTCCATGAAAGAGCGCGAGCGTCTCGCAAGGCTTACGGCCAAAGCGTGCAAAGGCAGGGGGCCGGCCATTGTTGGCACGGGCAGCATTCAGGAAAGCGAAGTCATTGATCAAATCACGGCAGCCAAGGAGGCCGGCGCTGACGGCGCGCTCGTTTTGCCTCCCTATTTCGCGACTGTATCCGATGCTGAGATCCTGGCGCATTTTGAGGCGATCGCCGATCGGTCTGTCTTGCCGGTGGTTCTTTACAACATTCCGGGAAATGCCGGCAATGCGATCACGCCGGAAATTGCGGATCACCTGGCTGGTCACGAAAATATCGTCGCCATCAAGGAATCAAGTGGGGACTGGGGTAATTTCCACGCGATTCTGAACCGCGTAAAAGAGCGAATTCTCGTCTTTTGCGGTCCCTCCTCGACCTTTGGCGTGCCGGCGGTTTTGGCAGGTGCCGACGGCCTGATCGATTGCTTTCCCAACGTTTGGGCCAGGGGCTGCCTCGATCTTTGGTACAAAACGAAGACGGGAGCCCTGGATGAGGCCTGGGCCTTGCAGAACGTGGGGATCGCGCTCACGGATCTATTCACGCGTGATGGTAGAACCCTTTATCCGTCCACCAAGGCCATGATGAACCTTACCGGATTGCCAGGTGGCGGATGTATGCGCCCGCCTTATCGTGATTTGGACGGAACCGCACTTCACGGGCTTATCGTAGGCCTCAGCCGACTGGGTATTAAGACATGACAGGCGCTATAGCAAAATGCGTTTCATGGGAATTATGAGCATTCCCGTATTTTTCTCGCATTTTGCTATAGATTTTAGGGCGATCAGCTTTATGGCGTTAGCTTTACCCCTGGCAAAATGGGTACAGCTAACGCCATGCTGATCTAGGCCAATACGAACACAATACAAATGCAATAAAGGAACACCGGCATGGATTTGGGATTAAGAGGCAGACGTGCGATTGTAACTGCGGCAAGCCGCGGGTTGGGTTTTGCCACAGCGCAATCACTGGCCGGCGAAGGTGTGGACCTTACGATAAACGCCAGAACGGACACGGCACTGCAGGAGGCAGCCAACAGGATCCGGGCCGAGGCTAACGTCAAGGTCACGCCTGTTGCCGCAGACTTCAACACACAGGAAGGGCGCGAGGCCATTCTAGCCGCTGCTGGAGATGTTGACATTTTGGTGTCAAACCCGGGCGTTCGCCAGGTGCCAACACCGTGGGACGAGATTTCAGCCGATGACTGGCGCTATTGGCTGGAAGTGCATTTTCTGTCATCCGTGCAGATGATGCAGGCGGTGGCTCCGGGCATGAAAGCGCGAAAGTTCGGTCGTATTGTGAATATGTCGGTCAGCTTCATAAAATTCCCACAGGCGGGCTTTGCTCATAGCCATGCCGCCCGGCTTGCCCTTTCGGGGGCTATGGCTGCGATGGTGCGGGATCTGATCGGGCATAACGTCACGATCAATACCGTTTGTCCAGGGCTGTTCGACACTGACGCCTTGCACACCAACTTACACGGCCACGCCGAGCGAGGAAACACAACATACGAGGCGATCGTACAGGATCGTAAGGACAATTGTCCGGCTGGACGATTTGCCGACCCGAAGGAATGTGGCGATCTTATTGCCTATATCTGCTCGGCGCAGGCGGGTTTTATGTCCGGCCAGAACATCGTCAATGACGGCGGTGTCTATCAAGGGCTGTTCTAGAGCGTGTCAGGTCTTAATAGAACCATTCTGCCAAAAGGTACTTGGGCGATTTTGCGACAAGATGGGCCTTAATACCAAGGGTCTTTGACAAGGGCCCATGGATTAGCGTCAATCAGGTGTGTTATCAAGGCAGTACACCAGTCGGCGTGTCCATAAAGCCCATACCGCTGGCATATACCAAGGGCCCTTGCCAATGACCATGCCTTGGCGTCAAAGAGGTGTGTTATCAAGGCAGTACACCAGTCGGCGTGTCCATAAAGCCCATACCGCTGGTATAGTCTCGCAGGATATAGTGGGGCTATTTGCAAGAGACTTAAGGACCATATGAGATCAGCATGGCGTTAGCTGTATCCATTTTGTGAGCGGTAAAGCTAACGCCATAAAGCTGATCGCCCTCTAAATCTATAGCAAAATGCGAGGAAAATACTTAAATGCCCATCAATCCAATTAAACGCACTTTGCTATAATGTCACGTGTTGCGATGGTGTCCGGTGCTGGGCGCGGCCTTGGGGCCGCCATTACCCAAGCGCTTTTGGCCGACGGTTGGCGTGTCTCTGCCGGGTTGCGTGACCGCGCGCAGGCAAACCGGTTCCGCGCCGGTGCGGACTTTCTCATGGTCAGCGACTTTGATGCAACGAAACCCGAGACGGCGGCGCGGTGGGTTAATGAGACCGTGGGCCACTTCGGACAAATTGATGCCGTCGTAAACAATGCCGGTATTCTTCGCATGGTGGATTTCGAAGTCGGATCGGAGGATGATTTGGACGCGCTTTGGGCCATCAATGTCAAGGCCCCGTTTCGCCTGATTCGCGCGGCCTTGCCGCATCTGAAGGCAACAGGGGCAGGGCGTGTGGTAAACATCGCCTCGACCGACGCCAAGCGGTTCCGCACGGGCACGTCGGTGGGCTATGCGATGACCAAGCACGCGCTTTTGGCCATGACACAAGCCGTCCGCCACGCGGGTTGGGATGAGGGCGTGCGCGCGACGGCGCTGTGTCCTGGTGCCATTGATACCGATCTTATCGCCAATCTGCCCAATGTGACACCAAAGGCTGACCAGCTTGCACCTGAAACGGTGGCGGGTATTGTCGTTTTTATTTTATCGCTGCCGAATCAGGCAAGCGTGCCGGAGTTGATTGCCAATACGCGCCTGGAAACGCTCATATGAGGATCAAGAACGCCGAAAAATTTGAACCCTATTAATTTAATAGGCCTCTCTATTCACGGGCATCACCTGCCCGCAAATAGACGTTTCCTAGCGAATATCATGGAAGTCTTGACTGGTGGAAGATGACAACGAGAATGAAGATTCCCACCCAAAACCCACCGCTCTAGAAATCGCGCTTAACCCGCAATGCGGCACCAACAGAGCCATCACTCTGTTTACCTGGGACATCGACATGTTGATAGCCGAGTTCGGCACCAATGATCAAATCGTCCACGGGCTTGTAAAGGAGATTGCCTTTAATGTTGTAGGCGCCAAAATCGTTCAGGTCCTGGGCCTGATTTTCCGGCTGATCGACGCGTACATAGGCCCCGGAGATGGAACCGGAGAGATGCGGCGACCAATTATGCAACAAACCACCAGAAAGGCTCAGAGCCTTTGAAGTCTCGATTTCGCCATCAACACCTTTGTGGGCATCTGTTGTTGATATACCCGGCAAGGTGTTGCCGATACCGTTATAAACAAGCGCCCCGTCAGAATAGACCGCCTGGAAGGACAGTTCGTCGTTTGCCGCGAGAAACGGCAGGTTCAAGGTCATACCCCCCGCGACAGCCCAACCCAAAGCCGACCCCTCGCTCTCACCAATCCGATTAAGTGGATGCACTGCACCAGCAATCTGGGCAGAACCCCAGTCCCGTCCGATCGCAAGAGATGCGACAATATCCGGCAGCGTAGACTGATCATCCGGCAGCGTAGACTGATCCGTATCCCGGTCATTGGCGATGGCAAAGGCCTGCGCATCGCCAAGAGGGTCGATCAACCGGGGATTATTTTCAAGGGCAACGGTAGCGGCAAATCCCGTATCAGAGGCAACAGTATAGGATAAAACGTCGGCACCGATGTCACGCTGAAGAGCCGGCAAGGCCTCACCCAAACTGTAGTTTGGCCCCACATTAAAAGCAGATGCTGAGCGTCCAAGGCGAACATTGCCGATTTGCAAATAGGATTGCATAAAGTCAGGAAGTGGCGCGTCCTGCGCTGTCGCGGCGCTTTGTGAGGGCGGGGCTAGCGCCAGGCCGCCGTCATTGTACGCGCCGCTGTGCGGCCCAACCCCACCAACCCTACGCATGCGGCTCCAACGGGCCATGGACTGTGTATCCAGGGCGCGGTCATACCGAAAAGCCGCACGGGCCCGAACCGCCGGTTTGTCACTGACAGGGGTAATGCCAACCTGTGAAGGGTGGGTATGCGCAAGGGGATCGCCATAAAGGGATAAACACGTGGCGGTGCCTGGAACAACGACATCCCCGTCTCCAAAGGCATTACAAATACCGATGGATTGTATGGATGTAACCGCCTGAATATCGGAGGCACCGGCAGCGTGAACGGAAAATCCCGCAACAACCAGGGCCAACCCAACAAAGCGCGCACGCATGACCATTTCCACACCAAAATTATAACCGCACGGCTTCAAACCGTGTGTAGCTTCGGTCTCCGATCAAACGTTTAAAATTGCCCTACGATCAAAGACCTTTGGTAAATGCCCTGAACGCAGAAGCGTCAGCCATACACCACGATATCTCCTATCCCTTTTTACCTCAAATTTCCAGAATAGGGTCCATCTTTCTAAATGATAGTGTGTTTGGAGTAAAATTCAATAAAAAATGCCGAAAATGGCGGTCAGAAGGGTCTTTTTTGGGCAAGTGTTGCAAAATAGTTACGCTATACGGGCGCCAACGGCGGGAAAGACCTGACACGCTCTAGCAGCGGGCTGCTTACGCCATTTTACGTAGCAGTCGAATCAATTCCTTTTCCTCGGCCTCGCTCATCGTTTCCAGCGCCTTGCGGGTTATGAGCTCGCCGCAGGGAATGGCGCGTCGTGCAACATCGCTGCCGCGTTCGGTGAGGCGCAGGCGCAGGCGGCGTTTGTCTTCGGTATCCGGTTCGGTCTCAACAAAGCCACGCTCTTTCAGGCGGCCAATAACGCCTTTTATGGTCGCGGCATCCATTGCCGTCATGCGTCCGAGCAGGTTTTGTGAGATCGATTCCATCTCGTACAGTTTGACAACGGCCGAATATTGCGTCGGCGTCAGGCCCTCAATCATAAAGCTTTGAAAAATACTGGCGTGATGCTGTACAGCAAGACGCAGCAAAAAGCCCACCTGGGATTCCAGCTTATAGGTATGAAGGCTGCGCGTAGTCTCGGTATCCATACGTGCGGCTGTGTTTTCGACAATCATGCGATGCGCTCCTTTAAGTCAATATGCGTGCGAAAAGGGGTCCCCATCCCGATTCGCAGAGCGGGGTTACACGGACAGATGGAAACGTCTGTTGACGACTTGGCCCGCTCCCCTGATTCCCAAGTCCTACTGAATCAAGTAAACTTTCCGCTTTAAAACGATCATATTTTGTTAGTCCTTTCCATGGCGAAAATACCTTATTGACGTGAGAAAACAGAGTTATCTGCACAGTCTCTACAACTGCCATAGACGCAAAGGTTGCTGTAATTGGAAAATGTGCGGCTTATAGCAAAATGCATTTAACGGGAATTATGGGCGATCAGCTTTATGGGTTTCGCTTATACCCTGGGCAAAATGGGTACAGCTAACCCTATAAAGCTGATCGCCCTCTAAATCTATAGCAAAAGCGCCCGTCCCTTCGGGTTTCCGATTGGCGCAACGCCCACGCCCAAGCCGCTCTTGAGAGATGGGTCGCCATCGCTCTTCGATCGCCTTGAGCTTAGGAATCGCCTCGCCAATCGAGAAACAGAATTGATTCTATTAAGACCTGACACGCTCTAGTTTGTGGCCGGTCGCAGGGCCTTGACCTCTTCGTTGGAAGGCAGATAGTCCGCGCCGTTCTTGTAAGTCCAGTCCACCATCACACCGGTGCCGTATTCGAGGGCCGTCTTTCCCACATAGGCACCCATGGTTGATTGGTGGTCGATGGCCCGAAAGGTAATGGAGCCGGTTGGGGTATCAAGGGTCAGGCCTTTCATCGCCGCAACAAGGCTTTCCGTATCGGTTTTGCCGGCGCGCTCAAGAGCGGCACGAATTGTCAGCATGGTGTTGTAGCCGACGATTGAGCTAAGGCGTGGATAGTCGCGCCAGCGTTTTCGATAGGCTGTGACAAAGGCCACATGCGTCGGGTCTTTAATGGTACCCCACGGATAGCCCGTGACGATCCACCCCTCGGGAGCCTCATCACGCAACGGGTCCAGGTACTCCGGCTCGCCGGTCAAAAGGCCGATAACCAGGCGCTTCTCGAACAGGCCTTGAATTTTTCCTGCGCGCACAAATTTGACCAGATCTGAGCCAAAAATGACATTATAAATGGCATCAGGCTTGGCGGCGGCAATGGCCTCAACCTCTTCAGCGGCTTTGATCTTGAACAGAGCCGGCCACTGTTCGGCCACAAACTCCACGTCCGGAACCTTGGCTTTCAATATTTTTTTGAACGAAGCCACGGCATCCTTGCCAAACGCATGGTCGGGAGCAATTGTCGCCCAGCGCTTGGCACCGGACTTTGCCGCTTCCTCCGCCAGCATTGCCGCTTGCATATATGTTGAAGGGCGAAGCCGGAACGTATAGCGATTTCCCTTCGCCCAAACCAGCGCATCTGTCAACGGATCAGCGGCGAGGTAAAGACGTTTCTTTTCTGCCGCATAAGAAGCCAACGCCAGGCCAACGTCAGAAAACAGGCTTCCCGCAACGAGAGCCACCCCTTCACGATCAAAGAGTTCCTCGGCGATTTTTATCGCCTCCTCCGGCTTGCCATGATCATCGCGCGAGATCAGCTCCAACTGCCGCCCCAGAACGCCCCCTGATGCGTTGATCTCCTCCAGCGCCAACTTAACTCCCTTAATGTAGGGCACCGTACGAGCCGGAAGGCGGTTATAGCTATTGATATCCCCGATTTTTATGGTTTCGAGAGCCTGCACCGGCGTTAAAAATGCCAAGGCACATACCGCACCAACTGCCCTCCATACGACTCGTTTCATCGGTCTCTCCCGCATTCGCTATTCTACTTCCACCATCATGCAAGGAGATGTTCACACGGCATAGCATGGACCTGGTAACAAGTGCAGCAACGTTGACTGACTTACAGCTGTTTTATATTTTTCTCTGGCGCGGAATCCGTGCCGATCTCAGATCAGCGCTGTGTCACGTCCCCACCGGTGTGGTAGTGGATAAAGCGAACGGCCCTGCGAATCCTGATATGCTCCCAAAAACATCTCGCCCATAATCTGGATGATGTATGTTAATTTTCTATTTGTACTCATATGAAGTCTTGAGGATGGTGAATGAATGGGCTCGCTTTACTGCTAATGCGTGTATTCATCTGTCAAGGAGCACGTTTTGATTGTAGATATTGCCAACTTAAGCGCCCATATTCCTGAGCAGGGGCGGATTTTGGGTCTTGACGTAGGCAGCAAGACAATCGGGTTGGCGCTGTCTGACACGAGGCGAATCATTGCTACGCCTTTAGATGTTATGCGGCGGGCAAAGTTTGCCGACGATGCGGCCCATCTGGAGGCGCTTATCCATGCCCATGAGATTGTTGCGTTGGTGATTGGCATGCCCTACAATATGGATGGCAGTGTGGGACCACGGGCCCAGAGCACGCGCGCATTCGCGCGTAATTTGTCGACATATGCGAAGGTGCCAATGGTGCTGTGGGACGAGCGACTTTCTTCGGTTGCCGCCGATCGGGCGATGCTTGCAGCCGACATGAGTCGGGCTAAGCGGAAATCAAGGATTGATAAGAGCGCCGCCGCATTTATTTTGCAAGGCGCGCTGGATTGCCTGCGATCATTATCGTAATAAAGTTCTGTTCTTGCTTCAGATTTCCGGGTTAAGCAACGGCCAGCTCTTGCAATTCCAGCAAGCGTGTGGTGCCGGCTTGCGCCAGACCGAGCAGGTGTTGCAAATCGTCGGTGGAAAACGGATTACCTTCAGCCGTGCACTGCACTTCAACCAGGTCGCCTGAGCCGGTGATGACGAAATTGGCATCAATATCTGCACTGGAATCCTCCGCGTAATCCAGGTCAAGTATTGGCGTGTTGGCGATGATGCCGCAGGAAATGGCGGCAACCCGATCTTTGAGCGGGCTGTCCTTGATCATATCGCGCTCCATCATCCATTCGACGCAATCACTCAAGGCCACCCACGCGCCTGTTATGGCGGCGGTTCGCGTGCCTCCATCGGCCTGTATGACATCGCAGTCGAGGGTGATCTGTATATCCGCAATTTTATTGACATCAATAACAGCGCGCAGGCTGCGACCGATAAGGCGTTGAATTTCCTGGGTGCGACCGGACTGTTTGCCAATACTCGCCTCGCGTCGCGTGCGCTGATGGGTCGCGCGTGGCAACATACTGTATTCCGCTGTCACCCATCCCGTGCCAAGCCCTCGCATCCAGCGGGGGACCTGAGTCTCCACACTAGCGGTACATAAAATATGGGTATCACCGCATTTAACCAGGCAGGAACCCTCAGCGTGTTTGGCTACACCACGCTCCAGGGACACGTTTCGCATCTGCGCAAAGTCACGACCGGATGGTCGGGTATAAGTGGTGGTCATGATCGCATCTTGTTACTGCAAGAGAGCCGCATCTCTTTGCACAAGTTTGTCGCATGAATTGACCTAAAAGCAAAGTGCAGATTTGCCCCTGCTTGTTATTGTAAAAGATGTCGTTAGGGACTGATACCAAGGAGCTTTGCGTTTGACAGTTGGCCCAATTCGAAAACTGTTGTCTTATCAGCACGATATGCAAGGGCGCGGGCCGGTAGATGCCCGTTAATGGATATGCCTACAAGTCAGCGTATACAAAAGCCAATACCGCTGGCATTATCTCCTTTGTGAAATCCATGATCAACGGGCCATTTGGATTGTCACAATGACCGGTTAGGCTTTATGATGGATCTGTTGACGCAATCCGTTAGTCGCGAAACGTTATCGCCTGCGGACAGGTTGGCCGTACCAGGACTTTAGAGATATGAACGACAGTTCTCTTTCAGTTGTTGTCTTGAACGAGCGCTCGCGAGAGATTTTCCGTACCATCGTCGAGAGCTATTTGCGCACCGGCGAGCCGATGGGCTCACGCAATCTAAGCCGTATCCTGACAACGACCCTGTCTCCGGCTTCGATCCGCAATGTCATGGCTGACCTGGAGGACAGCGGCCTGATCTATGCGCCGCATACGAGTGCCGGGCGCATGCCCACCGAGCAGGGGCTGAGGCTGTTTGTCGATGCCATGCTTGAGGTGGGTAATCTGAACTCCAGCGAGCGTGAACACATCGCGGCGGAGCTGGCCGGTGGCGCCAGGCAGTCTCTTGAGTCGGTTCTGGATGAGGCGAGCCGGGCACTGTCGGGCCTCTCGCATGGCGCCGGGCTGGTATTGAGCAGCAAGAGTGATCTGCGCCTCAAACATATAGAGTTCGTTCAAATTGAAGCCAGGAAGTTGCTCGTTGTATTGGTGGGTGAGGATGGATCGGTGGAAAATCGCATTGCCGATATGCCCTCTGGACTGCCCCTGTCGGCGCTGGTTGAGGCGTCGAACTATGCCAACAAGGTGTTGGCCGGGAAAACGATCAACGAAGCGCTGGTGTTGTTACGACGTTTGCGCAATGCGCGCGAGGCAGAGCTGGACAAGTTAACCCAGCGCGCCATTGAGGCGGGCCTTGCGACCTGGGCCGGGGCGGAGGAGGGGCGCCCGCAACAACTGATTATAAGAGGACGGGCCAATCTGCTTGACGATGTGAGCGCCCTTGAGGATCTGGAGCGTATCCGCTTGCTGTTTGATGATCTCGAGAGCAAACGTTCGCTGATGCAGCTTCTCGATTTGGCTGAGGCTGGGGAGGGGGTCCGGTTGTTTATCGGCTCGGAAAACAAACTGTTTTCCCTTTCGGGCTCATCTTTGATTGTTGCGCCCTATACGGACAAGAAGCGTAATGTCGTCGGCGTGCTCGGGGTTATTGGCCCGACACGCATTAATTATGGCCGCATTATTCCTTTGGTGGATTACACGGCAAAGGTCGTAAGCGAGTTGATACGTTAGATCAGCATACGTTGAGTTGTACCCATTTTGCTATGGGGACGACTAAACGTATAAAGCTGATCGCCCTCTAAATCTATAGCAAAATGCGAGAAGAATACGCAAATGCTCATGATTCCAACTAAACGCATTTTGCTATAGGCTCTTGTCTGTGTTGCCGAACCCCGCGAAAAACTCTCACACCGCTGGTATTAAGCCAGTTTAGCTGCTGCGGTTTGCTCGCGGGCAATTTGCCTGACACGCTCTAAGACCTGCAAAGAGGCACTGCCGATCGGATCTATCAGGTCTCCAAGCGCCAACGCAACCTCCCGCTCCCCTTCTATACACGCCGCCTCGATATCCCTTGTCAAGGCGTGCAGGCGCAAAGCCCCAAAAGTGGCCGCACTTGAACTGAGGGCATGGGCATGCAGGCATAAATCTGCTGTGTCACCTGTGATAGATGCCGAGCGAACCGCCTGGCACATGGCATCCAGACGTTCACGAGAGTGATGCAGAAAGTCGCTGATCAATTCCGTCACGATTTCTGGTGATGTGTCATCGCTCAGGCGCTTTAACGCTTGTCCGTCAAGAAGCTTTCGGCACGAGTAGTCCATGGCGCCAGGGGTGCGCAGTTTCTGGCGCGGGGGGTGGGGACCTGTGTTGATGCGCGCGTGAGCTGTCTGCCTGTCTTCGGTGTCGGGATCCGGTGGAGCAGGAGAGCCCGCTTCGATCTGCGCGTGGTCCGTGCGGGGGTCTTCGGTCTGCTGGATATAGGCCGTGCGTGTTCGCAACCCAAGGGCCCAATTGGCCACGGTCACCAACATGGCCTCGCGCTGAATTGGCTTGGCGATATAGTCATCCATGTCACGCATCATCGTATACATGCGCTGGTCCTTTAACACATGGGCAGTCAAAGCGATGATGGGTATGTTGGCTTTACGTCCGGGCAGTTTGCGTATTCTGGCCGCCGCCTCAACCCCGTCCACGCCCGGCATGCCGATATCCATCAAGACAAGATCAAAGTTCTCGCCCATAACAGCCTCGACAGCCTGTTCTCCATCGCCAACAACATGGATCTCGTATCCTGCGTCCTGGAGCATAACGCGTGCGATGAGGGCGTTTGTCGTGTTGTCCTCGGCGATCAGGATTTTGAGTTTTTCACCGTCCGTGGCAGCAAGAATATGGGATCGATCGGTCAGACTCTCATCCGAGGCGTTTACGATCTTTTCGTTCGAGGCGTCCAGGGTTACCGTGAACCAAAACGTACAGCCGCCCGAGGGATTGGACTGGACGCCGATTTTGCCGCCCATTGCGGTTACCAATGTCTTGCAAATGGCCAGCCCCAGTCCTGTTCCGCCCTCTCTTTGTTGATAGGAAGGCGAGGCGGTGGAGAACTTTTTGAACAGGTCGCTGGCTTTGCCGTCGTCAATGCCGATGCCGGTATCAATGACCGAAAAGAAGAGATGAACCTTCTGAGGTCCGGCATGATCGGGATGCACGCGAATGGTTACAGATCCTTCATCGGTAAACTTGACCGCATTGCCGGCAAGGTTGACCAGGATTTGCCGCAAACGCTCCTCGTCTCCCTCAAGGTAGATCCGTTCATCGCTGTCGATACTGAAGTCCAGCGTCAGCCCCTTTTCCTGCGCATTTGGGGAGATAATATCGATCACCCCGGCAACAAGATCATTAAGATCAAAAGGGACCGCGTGAAAGCTGAATTCTCCAGATTCGATCTTCGAGTAGTCGAGGATATCGTTGATAATGCGTAACAGTCCCTGGCCTGAGCGTTCGCCAATCCTGACGTAACTTAACTGCTCGTTTGTAAGATCATTATCTTTCAGCAGGCTCAGGATACCCAATAAGCCGTTTAGGGGGGTGCGGATTTCGTGGCTCATCATGGCGAGAAAATCCGCCTGCGCCCGATTGGCATGTTCCGCCTTTTCCTTTGCCGCAATGAGCGCATTTTCCGAGCGCTTTCGCTTTGTGATGTCGCGCACCGAGCCAAAAAATATCGGTCCCGTGGGATCTGCGCCATGGTTGATCGTCAACTCCGCCAGGAACTCGCTGCCGTCTGCACGCATGGCCTCAATTTCAATACGTTTGTCGAGGATCTTAGCCTTACCCGTTTGCAAGTAGCGCTGTATGCCATCTTCGTGAGCCTGGCGATAGCGCTCTGGTATCAAAAGCTCCTTCATGACGGCACCGATCACCTGGTCCCGTTTGTATCCAAATATTGCCTCCGCGGCGGGATTGAAATCTTCGATAATCCCCGCCGCATTGATAATGACGAGGGCGCTCATTGAGGCATCCATAGCCTGACGCAAACGCTGTGCGCTGGTTTTAAGGGCCGTGATGTCGGTGCGTACACATAAAGTAAAGCCGTCGTCCAGGCGACGATCAACAAGGCGCAACCAGCGCCCCGAGCGCAGTTGCACTTCCCGTTCACGGCCTGAAGAGCGTATTTGTGCAAGGTGCGAGCGCACCCATTCCTCTTCGTTCCCCCGGGTAATGTCCCAGATTATTCTGTTTGCCGCCTCGCTTAGCATGTCCTCAATGAAGGTTCCGATTTCAGGCAGCTCGGGAAGTTCGCAAACATGCATGAACGCCCTGGTGATAGCCACAAGGCGTTCATCGGCGTCAAACAACGCGTAGCCGTCAGGCAGGATCTCAAGGAACGACATCATTTGCATGTAGATGTCCGATGAGGGGCCGGAGGCGGTGGCTTTGCCGTCGGTGATGGGGGAGGTCCCGGCTTCGTTTCTCATGGCATGCACCTATTAAAACATGACACGCTCCAGGGGGAGCGGGCTGGCCAGGTCATCAATAGACGTTTCCAGGTCGTACAAACACTGCATTGGCTGCAGATGAACGGATATGGGTTTAACATTGTTGGATTAACAAAGCGGCAAGGTGGGCCCGTTTCAGGGATTGCAACAAATCCTAAACCGTAAAGCCCTTTACAAAGGGGTCTCGATCATCAAGAACGATAGTGTTATAGCCGGTGACCCAAGCCTGGCCCTTGATACTGGGGATGATGGCGTCTTGCGAGCCCACCTTTGTTGCGGCCTCCACGCGCCCGTAGAAGAGGGAGCCGATAATGCTTTCATGGACAAAATGATCGCCGACTTTCAGGTCACCGCGGGCAACGAGCTGCGCCATGCGTGCTGAAGTGCCGGTACCGCAGGGGGAACGGTCGATGGCTTTTTCGCCATAGAACACAGCGTTGCGAGCGTCAGCCTTTTGGCTTTTCGCCCTTCCGGTCCATAGCACGTGGGTCACGCGATTGATGCTTGCGTCTTGCGGGTGGGCGACGGTTAGTTTCTTGTTCAAGAGGTCACGGATGTGTGGGGAAAGGCGTTGGATATCGAAGATGGAAAGTGAATCCAGGCCATCATAATGGGTCTGAGGCTCAATAATGGCGTAGAAGTTGCCTCCATAGGCGATATCCATGACGAGAGGGCCGAGCCCGGCGACGTCAACGCTAACCCCTGTTGCGTAGACGAATGAGGCAACGTTGCGTATGCGCACGCTGGCTATGGTTTTGTCGTCGGCGCGTTCATATGCAGCCTCAATGACACCGGCGGGAGCATCCAGCCTGAGTATGCCGGGGGTCTTGGGGTAAACCAACCCCTCCTGCAGTGCCACCGTGACGGTGCCGATGGTCCCGTGCCCGCACATGGGCAAACAGCCAGAGGTCTCAATGAAAAGAACGCCCAGATCGCAATCCTCGCGTTGCGGCTCATAAAGAACGGTTCCCGACATGATGTCATGGCCGCGCGGTTCAAACATCAATCCCGTGCGTATCCAATCAAAGTTCGCCATGAAATGCTGGCGGCGCGCGCTCATGGTGCCCGCAATAAGCGCCGGTGCGCCCCCAACCACCACGCGCACCGGGTTGCCACAGGTGTGCGCATCAATGCAGAAAAACCGATGCGTGCTCATGGTTTGAAACCCGCCTCCCGTCGATACTGGCAAGAAAAGCAACCCACTTGTGGGCCAGTTTAACAGAAATCGACTTTAACAGAAACCGATGATGAGGAAAGTGCCCAAAGAAGCGCTGTCTTGATCCTCATAAACGATGATTCACACTATTTTAAGGATAAATAAACACACTATTTTAAGGATAAATAAACACAGTAAAGTGCGCTTGGGAACGTCTATTTGCGATCTGGCCGGCCCGCTCCCCCGCGCGGGCCACCTGCACTGGCGGCACCCTATGGGAGAATGGGTATGACGGGCAGCCTACAAGACGCCTGAAGCCGCATTGCACGAAAATGTCGCATTGCTGGTATATTTGCTTTGTCGGGCGTCGGCGCAGGACGATGCCGGTGCCGTCGATATTCTCTTTTGCGTTCACTTGAGGGCGCGGAATGGGGTCTTGGGTTTAACAGCCGTAGCCAGGGCGGCTTGTTATGTAGCCGTGTCGCAATAGTAATAGGGATTGCGTATGATCAAGTCTTTTATACCTGTTGCAGCGCCGTCGGCTGTGGCGTCTCTTTTGCTTTTGAGCGGGAGTGGCATAACGCTGGCCGCGGAGGTGTTTGCTCCGCGTTTTCGCGATGCGGATCCGGTCAAATTTGCAGGGACCTCACCCAAAGCTTTTCCGGTCCATGGTATCGACGTTTCCAAATACCAGGGCAATATTGATTGGAAAACCGCCAGACGGCGCGGGGTTACGTTCGCGTTTATCAAGGCCACCGAGGGCGGGGATCACTATGACGAGAAGTTTCGCCAGAACTGGCGCAACAGCAAGAAGGCAGGTGTCAAGCGTGGCGCCTATCACTTTTATTATTTTTGCACGCCCGCATCCACCCAGGCGCGCTACTTTATAAGCAAGGTCCCCCGAGACCCCGCGGCTCTGCCACCGGTTCTTGATATCGAGTGGAACCACAAATCCCCCACATGCAAAAAAAGACCTCCGCGTAAAGGGGTCTTAAAGCGCATGCGGATTTTCATGAACATAATTGAAAAGCACTACGGCAAAAAACCGATCATCTACACGACGGTGGATTTTTATCGGGCGAACCTGCGAGGGGCGTTTCAGGATCATCACTACTGGCTACGTTCGGTTACAGCGCATCCGCGCAAAAAGTACGACGTTAAAAACTGGCTGCTGTGGCAATATTCGGGGACGGGCAGGATTGAGGGCATTAAGGGGCATGTGGATCTCAATGCCTTTAACGGCAGCAAGAAAACCTGGCGCGCATGGGTCAAAAAGGTCTCGCGGTAAACTTACGCGCTAGAGGGGGAGGGGGCCGGCCAGGTCGTCAATAGACGTGTCCTTCTTGTATCGTGCTGATAAGACAAGGGTTTTCAACCTGGGGCGCAAGAGTCAAACGCAAAACCCCTCGGTATCAAGGCCGGCGCGTGGCGCTCCCTAGGGGACTCGAACCCCTGTTTCCGGCGTGAGAGGCCGGCGTCCTAGGCCACTAGACGAAGGGAGCTATGACGAGAAAACTGGATCGCCCTGTCGTACTCACCCTTTTATCATTATTCCTGATACTCATCAATGCGCATTGTGAAGATCAGGGACTTTGAATGCGCACGCGGTTGAGTTCGGTTCCGTTCTCTGCGTCATAGACGATCACCTGCAGAGCGTTATCGAGCATTACCGTAACCACAAGCCTGTGACCGTCCAGACTGGCGTTTAGAGGCTGGGCCCCCTTGGGCAGTTGGACTGCCGCAATCAGCGAAAGTTCTTTCTGTGACGGCGTCTGTGCGCTGGAGGGCTCGGCGGTGTAAAGCCGGTAAGCGATCACCGAAAACACCGCCGCCAGGCCCAAGACCATAATGCCTGCACTCAAAAACGAAAGGCGCCTGATACGGCGCACGATACGCTCCTGCTCTGGGGTCAGGGGATCGTCATGGGCGGGTGGGTTGGTCATATTGGGAAACTTCCATTTATACCAGGCGGCGTGCATCTAAAGCCAATACCGCTGGTATAAGATCGGACTACCGACCCCGCGATCGGCCTTCGAGATAAAAATGCCAATTGTGTCAGCCAAAGCGCCTGCGGCACCAAGAAAGGACGCTTCCAGTAAAGTTGGACGGTGCATTAATCCTCGACCTAGCCATCCTTGGAGCGATTCTTCATTGCCATCCTGGCGGAAAATGAAAACACAAACCGCAGCATGAGAAAGCAAATGATTAGGGCGGCAATCAATACTATGGTCAGGGCAGACCCCCCCAATACGGACACGACATTGGATGTCTCCATGTCACCAATAGCCAAAAGCGCAAAGAAGATAGCCAAGCTCATCACGCTCACCACAGCAGAAAAATATAGAGCCAACATCCAGCATTCGCGGCTTGTGGGTAGTGTGTTGGTGCGTGCGACATGCCGGTCACCGGCCCAGTAGGCTGCCCCGAAAAGGGAGGCCACCGCCGCCGCAGAACCGGGATTTAAACCGAACATGGCATCCAGTGCGATGAGGACGACGGTTAGAATTATCGAAATAACGATATAAGCAACGGTAAAGTCCACAACGGTTCTGGCTTGGTTCGACATGATAGATACCTTTAAGCATTTCGGTGCCGGCAAATGGGACAGTCTTACCTCAAGCTTGCACCCTTCGCTGCTGCCTTGCTCTCGGCCTCGCGCTTGGCTAAAAGGCGCTTTTGATACTGGCTCTGGACAATATCGACAATCACCAGAACAAACAAGGTAAAGTAAAACGTTGTTTTTGCCAATGGCTCGACGGCATAGCCAAAGAGCGTGAGGTGCGCCAGATGACCGCCCTCGGAGACCAGCATAATCCCGACAATAAACAGAATAAAAAGGCCCAGGACTTCGTACATGCGATTTTGCTTCAAAAATGCAGAGACGCCATCTGCGAGCCAGATCATCATCACGCCACTGGCAACAATAGCGAGGGACATGACCCAGATATTGTCGGTTAGGGCCATGGCGCTGAGAATGCTGTCGAATGAAAAGATGAGGTTCATGACCACTATCCAGAAAATGGCACCGAGCACGGTGCGCATGCCATGCCCTTCTTCGTGCTCAATATCATGGACCGAAAGCAGGTGATAGATCTCCTTGATCGCCGTATAAATGATAAAGGCGCCGCCAAACAGCACCACCAGGCTGTGCAGATTAAATTCTCCATGAACAAAAATGCCTAAATCAATGGAGATCAGTGGGTCTTGCAGGTACTGAACGGCGCTAAGGATCAGTACGAGAAGAACAATGCGCAGGACAATGGCAAGACCGATGCCAATCCGGCGCACCCGCGCCTGCTGTGCCGGATCAACCCGGCGCGACTCGATTGAAATGTAAAGCAGGTTGTCGAACCCCAGGACCGCTTGCAGCATAACAAGCATCATGAGGGTGAACAGATTCTCCAGAGAAAATAACAGGCTCAGGGCTTCCATGGTGTCGCCTTTCGGGTTGTTTCAGGGCTTGATCATAGCGCGAATGCAAGTTCAATATTGCGGAGCAATAGAGCGTGTCCTGTCTTAGAGCCTGTCAGGTCTTAAAGACCCCTTCTGACGATACGGGTTGGCCAGGTCGTAAATAGAGAGACCCGGTGACACGCTCTAGCAAATGGGTTCAGCGAAATCCATGCGGATCTATGTTTCTATGTTCCGACTTCAACCGATAAGTGTGCCGTCGATTACCGTATCCATCACATTCAGGTTTTCGTCAAGATAAACGATGGCGGCCCGGTAGCCCGGGGCGATTACGCCTATGTCATCAAGTCCAAGATATTGTGCCGGACGTGTCGATGTCATGGCGGAACCGTCCGCCAGGGAAATCCCAATCACAACGAGATTGCGTAGGGCCTGATCCATGGTCAAAACACTCCCCGCCAGGGTGCTTCCGTCCACCAGGGTCACGCGATTTGCCGTTTTCTTTACCAAATGCCTTCCCAAACAGTACTCTCCGTCAGTAAGGCCGGCGGCGTGAATACAGTCGCTCACGCAATAAAGGTGTGGAATGGCCCTGAATGCGGCCAGAATCATAGACGACGACACGTGCTGCAGGTCGCAAATGATCTCTGCATATTGGGCACAAGCCAGGGCAAAACCCGCGACCCCCGTGTCACGGTGATGGCTGCCGCTCATGGCGTTAAACAGATGGGTGATGCCGGTGGCGCCTGCGGCAAACCCCTGTTCGGCCTGTGTGCTGCTTGCCAAAGTATGGCCCAACTGAACGCGGGTGCCGGTACGCCGCAATTGGGAAATCAGGCTGTGAGCCCCGTCAAGCTCCGGTGCAACGGTTGTAACCGTAATGCGCGCCAGGTCCATCCACGTATTGACCAGAGCCAGGTCCGGCACCATTGGGAAATCCGGCTGTGCGCCCAGCTTGTCAGGATTGATAAAGGGGCCCTCCAGGTGGACCCCCAGCACCCGTGCTTCCCCTTCACCGGCGGTCTTGCGGACGGCCTCAATGCCGACAAGCGCGGTGGCGATCTCTTCTGTGGGGGCGGTGAGTGTGGTGGGGCAGAGCGCGGTCGTGCCGCGACTGGCGTGAAAGCGTGCCATTTGGCGTACACTTGCCTCTCCGGCCATGGCATCCGCGCCCCCGCCTCCGTGGTTGTGCAGGTCAATGAAGCCGGGGATGGCATAGGGACCGCTCGGGGTCACGTGGCGGGGAATGGGCCGTGTTTGCGCTTTGGCGTCAGACGGTACGACGGCTGTGATCGTTCCCGCTTCATGTTCCAGGAGCCCGTGTATCCAGCCCCGCGGGGTTAAAATATAGGCAGGTTGCTCGTGAATAATACGCGCCGCCATAACTTATCTCTGGGTGCCGGCATTTGTTGGATAGCTGAGATCACAGTCGGGGGGCACATTTCCTTGTGCGATCAGATAAAGGCCGTGTGTTTGTCCGTGCAACGGATCGCTAAGGCTGCGCCTGAGCTTGTGTTCAATCTGTGTGCGTAGAGCCAGCCCCACACTGCCAACCACATAAAGGGGATCATCGTCAGGTGTGGAAAGAGAGTGGATGGTGTTGACGATTTTTTGCAAGGCGGCATCCAGTATGTCACCAGCGAGCGGGTCCTGTTCTTTTTGCGCGGCGAATACCAGGGGCGCCAACTCCGCTAGTCCGGCGGGGTTGGCCTTCTGTATCCATGCAAAAATGGACTGGCGTTCGCGCCCGATATGGTCCGCCAGGCGGCGAAACAGGGGCGTTTCGAAAGTCACCTCCTCATCGTGGGCCTCCAGATAAGCATAAAGCGCCTTGCGTCCAATCCACATGCCGCTGCCGCGGTCTCCGGCAATCCAGCTCCAGCCCTCACGGGTTATCACCTGTCCCTTGTGGTCAATGCGATAGGCGATCACCCCTGTGCCCACTGCAATCAATCCGGCGGGTTTTCCATTGGACGCCCCAATTAAGGCGGCGTATCCATCGGACACCTGTGTAATGGCCGCAAAATGCATGAATTGCCGTGCCATTTTGAGGCGCAGATCGTAAAGATCGAGCCCAGCAGCGCCAAGCGCAAAATGGGTTTCGGCACACGCCTGGCGTGGCTCAAGCCCAGCCTTGTGAGCAAGTTGCTCCCAAAGTGACGAGATGTTGGTAATCCCCAGGCTGAAATCCGTGTGTAAATTCGACGGTCCTGTGCGTCCCTCGGCGAGATTTTCGCCGCCGGCGGACAGCAAAACCCCATGGGTTTTGGTACCGCCACCGTCAATACACAGATAAAAGGGCGTGTTCATAGTTTCCAATTCATCAAGCCTGCTCACGTGACATGGGGTTCTGTCAGCCTAGGAACAAACAACGGTGTTATCCAATCCCGCGCACCGTCTTTATGGGCCTTTATGGTAAGCACGGAGATAGATCCGCGTTTTCCAATAAGGGGGATGGCATTGAAACGCAAGTCATACCAAGGGTCTTTAACAATGACTCATGGCTTAGCGTCAAAGAGGTATGTTATCAAGGCAGTACACCAGTCGGCGTGTCTATAAAGCCAATACCGCTGGTATCAAACCCTCGCTTTGCGCTTGAACCGCACGGGTGGAACATGCCCAAAAGGGGGTGACAATCGTTGTCAGACGGCGGTTTGAAGGGACTTGATACCATCGTGAGAGGCGACGCTGGAATCGGTTACTTCGATTCGCGGCGTTTTTTTTTGCCCACCCTATCGCGGCCAATCCTTGGGGCGATAACCATCAAGATAGGCCTGCATCAAGCGTTGTTGCGCCTCGCGGATTTCACGCTCCCCTGTTTCCATACGCCGCACTTGCTGTTGCGCATGCGCGCCGGTGTACCCAATCAGTTGAGCGCATTTTGATAAAGTAAGGCCCAGCTTGTGTCGGGCCTTTTTGAATTCAGCGGGTGTCATGTGTAAAGCAGCTTAACGAGCGCTGCTGTGGCTCCCATCAAACCAGCAGCGGCAAGAAACGGTGACAGGAACGTATTGACGCTGATTTGCTTGGTTTCAGCCAACAATTTAGCAATTTCCGCCCGCATCTTATCATCAGCAAGGCGTTGTTCTTGGTCTGTCATTGTAATCTCCTTTATTTAAAAAGGCGGGGCACTTTGCCCGCGCTGTATACTTAAAATATAGGCCGTGTGGCCTAAGGTGTCAAGAGGCATAACCAAGAGGCATAACAATGAAGCCTCACCACCTGACATTTTCCGAAAACACCAATATCTGAGTGTTTTTGAGCAAATCCCCGGGAAATAATACCAGCGGTATTGGCTTTATAGACACGCCGACTGGTGTAGGGCCTTGATAACATACTTGCTTGACGCTAATCCATGAGTCATTGGTAAGGACCCTTGGTATTATTCCGTCAGGTGGTAAGGTTATAAGGCCAGGTGTGTTGACTTTCTCGCACCTTTGCCTATGTTGCTGTGCGGTGCAGGCTTGGGAGAGGCATTTGCACCAAAGCGCATGGGGGTACGTTAACAAACAAACAGTTGCAGGAGGCCTCTTTGGTTTTGGCAATGGAGGTGGATATTGACGGCTGTTTGTGATAAAAGACTTGCGATATCGGGTTTTGGGCGCTTTAATACCAAGGGTCTTTAACAATGACTCATGGCTTAGCGTCAAAGAGATGTGTTATCAAGGCAGTACACCAGTCGGCGTGTCTATAAAGCCAATACCGCTGGTATAAGCTGGTGCTTGTAAAACCCGATATTGCTATTTGGTTTCAGGTCCCCGAGGGGAAATCGCTGCTTGAGGTTGCTTGAGATGGCAATATGAAATGGGCTTGCAGAAATTGCAGGCTCTACATTTGCCGATCTGTAGCGTAAAGACCGAGAATATCGGCACCGCAGGGCGCGAAAAATTAGGTGAAGGGCGATGTTCGCAATCATTAAGACCGGCGGCAAGCAGTATCGTGTTGCCGCTAACGATGTGTTAACGGTTGAAAAACTGACGGGTGCGGCCGGCGATACGGTTACATTTGCAGAGGTGTTGATGATCGGTGGAGAGGCGCCGGTAATTGGTGACCCTCTTGTGGCGGGGGCGAGCGTGAGCGCCCGCATTGTTGAGCAAAAGCGTGCCAGGAAGATTATTGTTTTCAAGAAAAAACGACGCAAGAAATATCGTCGCACCAAGGGGCACCGGCAATATCAAACGGTTGTCCGCGTGACCGATATTGTGGGTGCCGGGGATAAACCCAAACCCGTCGAGGTCGCTGATCGGGTGGTAAAGGGGCAGGAAAAAGCCAGCGCGCCGAACGAAACCACAAAATCCGACCCCGCTTCCGATGACTTGTCGCTGATTTCCGGCGTCGGACCCGTTATTGTGAAAAAGCTCAACGAGGCCGGGTATACGCAATTTCAGCAGATCGCCAACCTCAGTCAGGATGAAATGGCCGCGCTTGATGAAAATTTGGACTTGCAGGGACGTAGCGCGCGGGAAGAATGGATAGAGCAGGCCAGGGAGCTGGTGGCGGGCAAGGCTCCTCGTGCCAAAATCGATCAGAAGGCTGCCGAGGCAGCCGGCGTTGAGACATCCGGTGGCAAGGACGGTGACTGATACCAGCGGTATTGGCTTTATGTACACGCCGACTGGTGTACGGCCTTGATAACATACTTGCTTGACGCTAATCCATGAGTCATTGTTAAGGACCCTTGGTATGAGTCGGGCTTTCGCGGATCACATAACGCGATCAACCTAGAGCAAAATGCGTTTAATTGGAATCATAGGCATTCCGTATTTTTCTCGCATTTTGCTATAGATTTCAGGGCGATCAGCTTTATGGCGTTAGCTTTACCCCTGGCAAAATGGGTACAGCTAACGCCATGCTGATCTAGAACCTATGTACCGCGGCATTTGCCAAACAGGACGGAAGATATTCAGGAGATATTATGGCACATAAAAAGGCAGGCGGCTCGTCACGCAACGGCCGCGATACCGCCGGGCGCCGCCTTGGTGTAAAAAAATACGGCGGCGAGCACGTGATCCCCGGCAATATTATTATTCGCCAGCGCGGGACGAAATGGCACCCGGGCGAGAATGTTGGGATCGGCAAGGATCACACCCTTTTTGCCCTTGTTGAGGGACAGGTGACTTTTCGCACCAAAGCCAATGGGCGCACCTTTGTTTCCGTTGATCCCTTGCAGTAAGTCACCGCGTTCGGTCAAAACCTGACGGGCCTTGCCGTTGACGCCGCGCGTACCAATCCGCAAGGGGCATTACGTCTGGCGGCTCGCCATTGTCGCGAACCCACGAATCGATTGCCCAGGGTGTTTCGGTGGTGGTGTCGATAACGACCGCGGTGGCGTGAGGGTAACGCCCATCAATAAGCATGCCGCGTGATACAGGGCGGCCAGTTCGGTGAAATTTCAGTAATTTTCGCGCCTCGGCGATGATCAGCAGACTGGTCGTGTTGGTGGCCTCGTCCAGACAATCGGTGGCACCGCGGGTACCGGATTTGGAAAGGTCCCATCCGCCCTGATCCTGGCTTGTCCCGGCGATGGGTCCGGTCATGGTTTCATACCATTGAACGGCTTTGGAAAGGGCTGCGCGCTCGGCCTTGGCACTGTGGCGGCCGCGCGCCAGGATCGCGGCCAGGTGTCGATGTCTGGATCGGGAAAAGGGAATCGGGGTTACGAATTTGCAAGCGAAGCCGCTGCAGTAACTCAACCGCTGAGCGCTTGGCGCGGCGATATCGCGCTCCTTGAACCAATTGTCAGGAGACTGAAACGCCATGTTCGCACAGCCGCCGGTCAGGAAGGCGGCGGTTATTGCAATCGTGGTGATGCGGGGGGCAATCATGGATCAACTCACAACATATGGCAAAGCTGGAAATGTCTATTTGCGACCTGGCCCGCTCCCTCGCTCAACAGTTACGCGGGCCATACCAGTAACCCGCCCCGTAGGCGGCGCCCAAGCGCTGGCCGTTCCGGCCTCCAAAAAATATAATCAAATTTAGCCGCTTAGCCATACACCATCCGAACACTTCAGATGTATCCGATGTTTCGGATACCGCAGGCGCATAAAGCCTATACTGTCGCAATATATGAACGCATGGCTTCGGATTCTTCCTCCGCGGCGGCGATTTTCGCTTTGACAATATCGCCAATGGAAACGATGCCCACGAGCTTTCCCTCCTCGGCGATAGGCATGTGGCGAAACCGCGCCTGGGACATGCGGTTCATCACCATGTCAATGGTGTCGCTGCGCGATGATGTCACGACGGACTTTGTCATGAATTCGTGAGCCGGTTGTTTCAATATTTCGCTGCCCAACTGTCCAATGGCGCGAACAATGTCCCGCTCGGAAATAATCCCCGCAATGGCTCCGGTATCGTCCACGATCACGACTGCACCAATGCGGTGTTTGGTCAGCAATGCACACAAATCCGCCATTGCGTGGTTCGGTCCTGCGGTAACGACGTCTTCGCCCTTAACGGTTAGAATGGACCCGACTGTCATGGTTGCCTCCTAATCCAATTCTGGGGCTGGTTGGGCAACGGGCTCTAATAAGCGGTACCCAAGGGCCGGGTTGTTTGCCGCGCTCCAGCAACACCAGGTTTATACGAGCCCTATTTTAAACCAGATCAAAGGGTCAGAGCAATGGCCTGTCAAACATTTCACGGCAATGAGTTTCCCGCTCCCCTCCTGTGATCAACAGGATCAAAAAAAGAAAACAGAACAAGGCCAGCAAAAAAACCACCCAAATGCGCTTGCCAGCCAATACCACTTTCCTGTGCAAACGCCTCAAAGAGCGCGATAGCCAGGTTCATGCCAACCCAGAACAGAATCAGCCCGAGCGCGGGTCTATGCGCAATCGTCTGGCGCAGGGTCAGACGCGGACGTGTACTCAGCCAGGCTTGTCCGCGTTTTTCGCCGTGAAAACCAAGCGCGAACCTGCAAGCGGCTCCCATCACGCCGGCAACGCCGCCCGAGGCGCCAATAAGCCCCGGCGCCGTGGAAAAGCCGTAGCAGGCCGCATGGGTAAACGCCGCAATCACCACACATACGGTCAAAAATGTCATAAAATTACGGCCTGTTAGGCGCCGTGCCACCGGCGAGCCAAAGGCAACAAGCCAAAGTACGTTAAGCCAGACATGGAGCCACCCCCCATGCAGCAGCGCGTAGGACAGACTTGTCCACGGCCGGCTTGCATCGAACCCAAGGAACGCCAGTTTGTCATACCAGGCCACCAGGCTGTCAAAATCCAGCCCCCAAGTGCCAAAGGCGTGCAAGCCCAGCAGCAAGACGCACACAAGCACCACGGGCGCAGGAATATTCAAGGCTGGTTGATCAGACATGCGGGCAGGTCACAAATGGACGTTTCTCTTTTGTCAGGCCTGTGGAATGCACAAGGAACGCCTTCCCTTACATTTCGAGCGATAGGTTTCATACCAAGGGTCCTTGCCAATGACTCATGCATTTGCGTCAAAGCGTTGTGTTATCAAGGCAATACACCAGTCGGCGTGTCTATAAAGCCTATACCGCTGGTATCAGGTTCTCTCTTCACCATAATACAGCATGGCCGTATGCCGTGCCTCGGCAAAAAACAACCACCTTGTAATCAAAGTGGCAATAAAATGTGCCGCCGCGGCCATCGGGAACAAAATTCCCCACAAACCTTCCAGCATGTAAGCCAGCGCGAGGAACAACAAAGGCATCACAAGTCCCAAAAGAGTGGCGATAAAACGAAGTTTAAGGCGATGCTTGCGCGCTATACGAAATCCCATTTCTTTTTGCACATAGTTTTCCTGGGTGTGCGGTGGGGTGAGTTCCTTGACCTTGCCAAAGCGTGCGAGCCCCGTTGCGCTCCCGATGGTTGCGCTTGAACGGGCGTTATCATTGCTGATCCACCATAACATTTGGGTGAGCATGGCAAACACGATCGCAAGGCCGGTGGTAAGTATCCACGAACTTGGAATCCGCATGGACCAGGTACCCAGAACGAGAAATAAGCCAGCGCCGTTGGAAAGTGCAAATCCCAGATAAAGGAAAGGTGTGACGGGATGGGCCCAGTGGCGTATCGGTTTCAGACTAGCGTAAATCATCGCCGTGGCATAGACCGTTGCCGTCGCCAATATGGCACCCGCCAGTCCCGCAACCCACCAGAATACGCCATAAACGATCCATCCAAAGGCGCAGATTGCGAACGGAACCAGTGTTGCAAGCGCCAGCACGGCTTCACGGGACAGCCAGCTTGAGCGCCATTGTGTTAGCGCTAAAATAAACCGCTGGGGCTGTTTTAAATGAACAAGGGACGCTATCAGGCCGCTTATGATTAGTGCGAATACACTTCCCCAGGCCGCGATGCCAACCTCCTGCGTCAAAGGCAACACACCCAGGCTTAGAAAAAAACCAAGCCCGAACCCCGCGCCCGAGAGGGTTGTAAAGGCGATTACCGAATATGCCGGATGCATAGGCTTTATCTTCTTAAATCAGCATCTATGCCATATGGCGCGATTAATGTCATCGTTGCACCGTATCCCCGCCAAGGCGATCCAGGGTGCGGTCAACCCAAGCAAAAAACGACTCGATACCTCCACCTCTGGCGTTCAGATAATCTGCGTCCGCGAAGAGCCCCGTTTCGTCAACGAAAACGTTCTCCGTCTTATGAAGACCGCGGCGTCGGCGCGGGGGCAAGTATTTGTTGACCGGTTTTGTTCCCATCTCCGGCATCAGATCCGGCCCCCCGCGTTCCGCAACCAAACGCGAGACGTGAGAGCCTGGATCATTCAGATCTCCAAAATGACGCGCACTGGCTGGACATGTGCGCACACAGGCAGGCTCGCGATCCTCGGGTTGTAGGGCCAAATTGTAAATCCGGTCCACGCAAAGGGTGCATTTTGTCATCACACCCTCAGCCGCATCCATCTCCAGGGCCCCATAGGGGCAACTCCATGCACACAGTCCACAGCCGATGCACCGATCCGCATCAATGAGGACAATACCGTCCTCCTCGCGCTTGTAGGATGCTCCCGTAGGGCAGGCGCGTACGCACGGCGCGTCTTCACAATGCAAGCATGACTTGGGAAAATGAACCGTCAACGTCTCCTGACCGCGGTCGATCTCATACGTGTGGATGCGGTTCGCCCATGCGTTTGCGGTGTCGTTATCGTTCGGGGCCTGATCTGGCAACGGCGCGCTGTGAGGTAAGGTGTTCCACGCCTTACAACTAACGGCACACGCATGGCATCCAACGCAAATGTCCAGATCAATCACCAGGCCCAATTTTCTGTCACCTAAGGGTGGCAAAGTCGTCATACTGTTTCCTCGGTTTCGAGCAAAATTCACTTAGCGGCGATCCGTGTGGGGTCCAAAGCGCCTCACCCCAGCTATAGGGGCATCTGCGCCGGGAACACGGGTTCCGTGATCCTGTCGCCGGGCGCGGTTTTCTCCAGGCGTACCCGCAAGTCGAACCACGCCGCTTGCCCTGTCACGGGGTCGGCATTCAGCCATCGCTGTCGCGCCCCGCGTGCTGGCAATAACTCGTGCACAAGATGATTAAGAAGAAAGCCCTGTCGCGCCTCGTCGGCATCAGCGGACAACCGCCATGCGCCCGGCTTCTTGCCAATGGCGTTCCAGGTCCAGACGGTGTGTTCGCTCCCGCCCTCAATACGTTTGATCATGACCTTGACACGCCCATGATGGGAGACCACCCAAACCCAGTCGCCGGATTTCAGGTTTTGCTCGTTGCAAACCCGGGCGGGGACATGAAGGACATTATGGGAGTGAATTTGGCGTAGCCAGGTATTTTGCGAGCCCCAGGAATTGTACATCGCCATAGGCCGTTGGGTCAGCGCGTGCAGCGGATAGTCATGATCATCAATAAGACTACCCTCAAGGGGGGGATACCACTGTGCAAGGGGAGAGAAGTACCGCTCAATCTGACTGCGCAGCGATGCCGGAGGTTGTACCGGACCGTGTCCCAGTGCGGCAAGCCGGAATTTTTGCAAGACATCCGAATAAAGCTGAAAGATCGCCGGGGATGCGGCTTCGATCAATCCCATGCGGGTGGCAAAATCCTGATAAGCCTGATTGGCGTGTTTGAAATAGCGCGCGTCCTCGGGGAGTGGCTGGCTCCAATAGCCGCCATTGATAATATAGGCATCCAACTGGTCGGGATTGGGTGCGCCTCGGCCCGTATCCAGCCCTCCGTCTCCGCGCCAGCCGGCAAGGGCGCCAGTTCCCGCACGAGGCTGATGATTAACCATATAATCCGCATAATCCCTGTAGCGCGGCGCTCCCTGTTGATCGGTAAACGCCGGTAAGCCCAGCCTGGCGCCCAGATCAATCAGGACCGACTGAAATCCGCGCACATCCCGGTCCGGCTGAACCACCGGCCAGCGAACCGCATCGGCCAACAGATCCGGATTCCCGATAGGCTGATCGTTAAGCGAAAGGCAATCGTGACGCTCCAGATAGGTTGTGTCCGGCAGCACCAGGTCGGCATAAGCGACCATCTCCGAAGCATATGCGTCACTGCAAATTATATGGGGGATCCGGTATTCGCCGGTTGCCGCGTCCTGGTCGACGAGCATGTGCAGCCCCTCTCGGGTGTTCATCGTCGAATTCCATGCCAGGTTGGACATATAGAGAAACAACGTATCAATAGGGTAGGGATCACCAGCGTGGGCGTTGGCGATCACCGTATGCATCATGCCGTGAACGGCCAGAGGGGCCTCCCAGGAGAAGGCCTTGTCGATGCGCAGGGCCTTGGCGTTTTCATCGACGAGCAAATCCTCAGGTCCGCGCGGATATCCAAGAGGGGGATTATCAAGAGGCTTGCCCGAGGAATAACGCCCTTGCGGTCGTCCTGGGCGGTTTTGCAGGTAATGGGGCCTGGGATCAGGAGGCTTAAAACGAAATCCCCCCGGGCAATCGACACTGCCCAGCAGAAGCTGCAAAATGTGTAATGCCCGGCAGGTTTGAAAGCCATTGGAATGGGCAGCAATGCCACGCATGGCGTGCACGGATACGGGACGCCCGATAAAATGCGCGTGGACATTGCCACGCACGTCAAGCCATCGCTGAGGAATACGAATTTCCTCTTCAAATGCGACCCGGGCCAGCTCAATGGCCAGATTACGGATCGTTCGCGCCTCGACGCCGGTTATCGGGGCCACCGTCTCGGGTGCGTAGCGCTTGTCCAGATATTGCCCCGCCATGATTTCAAAGACGGGCATCGCCCGATTGCCATCATATGTGGTAACAGTTCCATGCAGGGCTGGCTGGATGTCTGCGTTGAAGGGCACCAGATTTTTGGTCTTGCGATCGATAACCAGCGGCGTGCCGGCATCGTTACGTGCGAACATGCCGTCGTTCGGGCCTCCGGGATCAATCGTAATCAGCCACGGGGCGTTGGTATAGCGCAACAGATAGTCGAGATCGACGCGGCGCAAACGCAACAGTTCGTGAACAAGCGAGAGAATAAACAAACCATCGGTCCCAGGGCGGATACCGATCCAATCGTCGGCAATTGCCGAGTAGCCGGTTTTTATGGGATTGATGGAGACAATGCGCGATCCGTTATCACGCACTTTCGCAAGCCCCATCTTGATGGGATTGGAATCGTGATCCTCGGCTACGCCAAACAGCAACAGCAACTTCGTATGATCCCAATCCGGCTGCCCAAATTCCCAGAACGAGCCGCCAATCGTGTAAATTCCCGCCGCTGCCATATTGACGGAACAAAGTCCCCCGTGGGAGGCGTAATTGAGCGTACCAAATTGCTGTGCCCATAGGGATGTCAGGGATTGGGACTGGTCACGGCCTGTAAAAAAGGCGAGTTTTTTCGGATCCGTCTCGCGAATCGGCTGCAGCCAGGAAAGCGCAACATCCAGGGCCTCTTTCCAACTGATTTCCTTGAACCTGTTTTCACCGCGTTTTCCTACGCGCAACAGGGGAGCGTGCAGGCGTGCCGACGAATAATGCTGCATGATACCCGCTGCACCCTTGGCGCACAGCACCCCTTTGTTCGTCGGGTGGTCGCGGTTGCCTTCGATGTAGTTGATCTTACCTTTGCGCAAATGCACATTAATACCGCAGCGCCCGGCACACATGTAGCAGGTCGTTTTGCGAACCTGATCACCAATGGATCTGCTGTACTCAATATCCCGCTCCGAGACCACGCCCGCTACTCCTAACTCAACGCAAACAGGCAACCGTATACGCAATACAACAAAACAGCGCAAAATACTGTGCGACCCCATAGAGCGTATCAGGTCTTAATAGAATCAATTCTGTTTCTTGATTGGCGAGGCGAACCACGCTCAAGGCGATCGAAGAGCGATGTTTATCCATCTCTCGAGAGCGGCTTGGGCGTGGGCGTCCGCCAATCGGAAACCCGAAGGGACGGGCGCTTTTGCGCCAATATGGGCCTTAAGCCTCTTGCAAATAGCCCCACTATATCCTGCGAGACTTAAGGCCCATCTTGTCGCAAAATCGCTCCGTCAGAATGGTTCTATTAAAACCTGATACGCTCTAGGTCGTGATGCGCCTTCGGGGCTCTGTTGCCAGCCCGAGAGCGTGCCAACGGCAAAAATCACCTCCCGTTTTATTGTGTTACAAGCATTTTGTATAGAAATTTATAAGAAATGCCAACTTCTGGTTAATAGTAAAGCAAGTTTGCAACCTCTCACACGCGCTTTTGCCCGCCTCTTCGGTTCGGCCTGGAGGCAAAAGTGTTTATAGCAAAATGGGTACAGCTAACCCCATGCTGATCTAACCTTGCATTAACCATAACGAAAGACGCAATCGTCTACGCTTGCCCATAGCCGGGGGAGCGGGCTGGCCATGTCGTCAATAGACGTGGCCAGCTATGACATTTCGCTTGTCGGTTTTATGCTGGAGGAACGGCCCATGGCTTACTACAACAGGACACACGGGCAGGGGTTCAGATATGATCCTCGGACACATTTGATGGCTCTGGTACGGGTTCTGGCTTTCTTGATCGCCGGGGGCGCACTCATTTCAAGCCCCGGGGCACAGGACGCGCGAACGTCCGTGCTTTCATTGCCGATCAGCAAGGAGGCCGTTCTACAACCCTTTGTTAAGGCCAGAGTGTTCGCCAAAAGTGATATGTATGACTTAACTGCGGCGCTGGCGGCAGGTTTTGCCAATCATGAGCGTCAAGGAAAGTTGCGCACGCGCGCGCAGTGGCGCGCATTGGCACGGCGTCTAAAGCAGGAGGTCGGGCCGAAAGAAACAGTCTGGCTGATTGAGCGCCCGAACACACCATTCATAATTGTCATGGCTGGCGTTGATCAGCGTTTACACACCATACGTTTTATTGTGCGGAACAGAAAAATCAGCTTGCGAAACTTTCGAACGCTGCTTCGTCTGATCGGCACTGTCTATCGTCAGGCTGTGCCGGGATTGCCAAATGCACGGCGTTGGCCGGCTCGCGCGCTCACGCGCTCCTATCAGGCCCAGTATGCGCTGGCAACGCAGGTTACATTTGCGCATAAAGGGACGCAAAAAGAGCAGATATCGCGCAATATAGATATAGCGGCCATCTTTCCACATCGCTTTGTTGGCCCGGTGGGTGTGAGCGCTGTGGGGGTGCCAAGGGGCGCGTCCTATCTGACAATTACCAGCAAGCGCCGCTGTGTAACGACTGTTAAACGCCGCCGGGACATTGCGCGTAGCCTTGTGTGCTGATAGCAGGTTATACCAGCGGTATTGGCTTTATATACACGCCGACTGGTGTACGGCCTTGATAACATACTTGCTTGACGCTAAGCCATGGGTCATTGTTAAAGACCCTTGGTATTAGAGCGTTGGCCCCAAGGCCTTCCCAGGAATTATCGGTAGCTGATGGTTTTGATTCCAAAGGCGTCGATCATTTCCTGCTCCGGATCTGGCGTGTTGCCGACATCAGAAGATTGATCGCGCTCTTCAATTTTTTCATATTTGCGCAGCTCCGCGAGGGATTCTTCCAGCGCGCCCTGCGCCTTCTCCTGCTGTTCTTTCAACCCGGCAATGGAGTCCTGAAGGTTTTTATGACGCTCAACCGCCGCCTTGGCAAATGTGGAATAGGCGTAGTGATTACTGTCGGTAATTCCGGTACGGCTTTGTTCTGACTCGATCTGAGTCATCAGTTCCTGTGCCATACGGTCAAAATCGGCGATCATCGCTTCAATTTGTTCAATGCTTCGCTTGTTTTCGTCCACCTGGAATTTTTTTAGTTGTATTATGTTCTCACGCGACTTCATGATTGTTACTCCAAACAAAAACGATCAACTGTCACAGATTTATACCAGCGGTATTGGCTTTATAGACACGCCGACTGGTGTACTGCCTTGATAACATACTGACTTGACGCTAAGCCATGAGTCATTGTTAAGGACCCTTGGTTTTATAACGAACACCTCAAGCGGGTCCCGTGGTCCTAATCGCTTGAAGGAGATTTGGGTCTGGCTGTGCGATATGGGGTGTTCAGCAGCAATTCCCTGCAGATTGAGCTGGGTCTCTCTATTAACGGGCATGACCAGTTGGCCCTTTTCGCCCGGCAATCAAGCTGACCTCCCAGTACCCGGAATAAGACATGTTCGAAACGTCCCATGCACACGATAAAGACGCTTGATGACTCTAAATCGTAACACTTCATTTACGTCTAGCGTTAATGATGGCGCAAAGGCCTTAAAGTCCGGTAAATCACTGGTGCTTAAACAAAAGCGCTTATTAGAAGAATGGTTTGAGTCGTTTATTGGCTTTTTTTAAAGTAAGAAGTTAATAAATATAGTTGCGAATCTAGATGCTGAATCAAAGTGTTGGGGGAAAACCAGGGCGCAGGGTTATTAACCCTTGCGTTGGTGAATCAGTTTTTGTTAACCATTTCGGTATAGCCTGCGAATCGGGCTTTCCAACTTAGACCGCCGTGGAAATCATATTAGTAAGGTACGGCAAGGACGACGTAAGGGGACCGGCATGCGAGTGTTATTAGTCGAAGACGATGGTGCCACGGCGCAAAGCATAGAGTTAATGTTGAAATCTGAGGGTTTTAACATCTATACAACCGACTTGGGCGAAGAGGGCATTGATCTCGGCAAATTGTATGACTATGACATTATTCTTCTCGACCTGAACCTGCCGGATATGAGCGGCTATGAAGTGCTACGGACACTTCGGGTTTCCAAGGTCAAAACCCCCATTCTCATCCTTTCAGGATTGGCAGGTATTGAAGACAAGGTCCGGGGTCTGGGCTTTGGTGCCGACGACTATATGACCAAACCCTTCCACAAAGACGAGCTTGTTGCGCGGATCAACGCGATCGTGCGCCGCTCCAAGGGCCATGCCCAATCGGTGATCCAAACCGGTGAACTGCGCGTCAATCTTGATACCAAGACCGTTGAAGTCAATGGCCAGCGGGTGCATTTGACGGGCAAGGAATATCAGATGCTTGAGCTGCTTTCGCTGCGCAAAGGGACAACCTTAACCAAGGAGATGTTTCTCAATCATCTCTACGGGGGCATGGACGAGCCGGAACTTAAAATTATTGACGTCTTTATTTGTAAGCTGCGTAAAAAGCTCTCAGCTGCCACCGATGGCAGAAACTACATTGAGACCGTCTGGGGACGCGGATATGTTTTGCGTGAGCCGGATGAGCAGGATATCCGCGAGAGCGCCTGACAGCACGGGTACCCCCGCAAGCCGAATATGCTTGAGATGACCGCAGCGCGGTTTTTCTTGTCGATACAAATACCATCCCATATAATATCAAGGGCCTTTGCATTTGACTCCTGGGATACAGGTAGGTTCAAAACCGTCGCCTCAGACGTTTTCACTTGTCACGGCCGGATTTTCTTCTGAAAGCAGGCAAAACAAAAGCGACGTAACTCGCGTTGCGCCGCCTGTCAGTTGCCAAACGCATCATTCAAACAATTCACTTGGGTCCTTCCAAGTCTGGATCCACACACATGGCGCTCGCATTGCCGCCCTTGTCGCCCACGTCTGCGCCGACCCGCTTCTAAAGGAAGCCCTGGCTCTACCCAATGGGGACAAGGCGATCACCCAGTTCCTGATCTGCCGTCAAACCACACCGACAACAGGCGCTAATAGGAACTGTGAACACCATTAGCGGTTTTCGAATTGCTTTTATTGACCGGTGCTTGGTTTTGTTCCTCGGCAAGCTTTTTATAAAGAGCGACGAACTGTTCCAGCGTTTGAATTTCAGCGCGAAGATTTTCAATCTCATTGCGCGTATTATCAATACGCTCCAGCGCAATTTGCAAGGGTGTCATTGTTTACTCCATCATTTAGGGTTCGTGGACTTTTGCTGACCAACAGCTCACGACTACGCATTCCACTCCCTCAACTAAGGACGTTAAATTACCATGTGGAAAAATACGGAGCAAACGCTTTTTTTGCGCATAGTCAAGTTCGGTCAACAGTGCGCTTTATGCGAGCATATTTTTCTCCTTTGAGTCAAGGGCAAAATAACAACTTTAAGATTATGTTGTGCCGCAAATGCATTCTCTGATTAAATTTTCAATAATCTTTCCAGATGGAAACGTCTATTGACCACCTGGCTAGCCAGTTAATAGCAAGGCCCGGATGACCAAACCATGTCACGGATCGACATTAAGGAGCCCTTGATCGCTCCATTGCAGGGTCTTGTAGTCAAATCCTGTCTCCAGGGTTGGTTTTACCACGCGAAAATACGGTGATAAGTCAAAGTCCCGCGGTGCATAGAGCGAGTGATGGCGAATATGCATGATTTCCGGCCGCGAATACGAACTTTTGACAATTGATGAATAATCGTCACGGTTCTCGATGATGGGTAGTACGGGATAGCGAACCCGTTGAAAGGCCTGGGCAATGAGTGTCGAACAAATGGCGCGGGTGGGATCCCCGGCACCAAAGGCAATCGCCCTGCGACGATACGCCGCCGGCAACGGCAGACGGATGAAGTACCGCAGCATATCGATAATGTTCTTCAGGTCATAGTGGGTTCCGATCTTGCCAATCATAAAATCGACAATGGTATCGATATCGTCGTTTGAAAGCCCCACGGGGCGGCAAATACGGATGTTATACGTGGCGTACTTGGACAACGGCACGCAAATGCATCCATCAGCCATGAGCACTTCGATCAGCCAAAGCGTATCCTCAGGTGGCGCGTTGGGTGCGTTGTCCGTGCTTGTCGGGTCTGTCGGGTTTTCCTGTGAGGGTGTGTCCGCGCTTTTCATGCGCTCCGTAAGGTCCTGATGCGCCCCGATATAGAGTGCGGCATGGGACCAGGTCGATTGGGTCAGGTATTTGATGATTGATGAAATGCGCTGGTTGCCTTCAATTAGAATGACATCTCCTGGCCGCAAAACGCGCCTTAAAGTCGCAATATCAAAGGGGGTGTAAGGGGTGTAGCGGCTGTCCTCACGCTCCAGGGCGCGAACCAGAAAGGCACCAATCTTGGTAAGAAACTTGTTGCCCAGTACCGTCATTGCCAGTCCCGTCTCATTGGCCGATCCTGTGTCATCGGCCGACTTGCATTATTGCCACGTTGCCACATCGCCACATTGTCACGCTCTGGTCGTGACGAAACGTGAAAAGCCCTTCGGCTTTGTGTTAAGTGTAACGAAGCGCATTTGCGTGAATTCACTGAACCGAACCGCTGTGAGATTGGCTTGCCGCATGGGCGAGAAAAGCGCTCGGCGAGTGTCCGTGATAGCGGGTAAAGGCACGGCTGAAGGCGCTTTCGGAGCCATATCCCAATTCTCCTGCCAGATCTGCGATTAGGGGGCGGGGAACTTCCTCAATGAGCCTGGTGGCCGCACGCTGCATCCCGACGCTGGTGACGTATTGTGCAGGGGGGAGTTTGACAAGGTTGGTGAACCGGGCATAAAAAGCCGAGCGCGACATGCCCACGTGTTGCGCCAGGTCAGCAACGCTCCAGCGGCGCGCCGGATCCTGATGAATCAGGGCCAATGCATGGCCAATGTGGGCATCGCTGAGTGCGGCCAGAAAACCGCTTGCGTGCGCGGCGTTCTGTTCGATATATGTGCGCAGCGCGCTCACCAGCAGGATCTCGGTCAACCGGGTAGCGACGAGTTCGCTTCCGGGCTTACCGGTGGAAATCTCATCGTAAAGAAGGCCAAGGGTTGATTCGAGCCAGCCCGCCAGACCGCAGCGCACAACGATAACATCAGGCAAGGCCAGCAGAAGGGGATGATCGCGTGCGCCGCTGAACGCGAACGTCCCGCAAACGATTCGCGTTCTGACCCCACCTCCCTCCAACGAGATTTCTCCCAAAGGATCATCCTGACGATATGAGACGGCTTCATGGAAAGGCCTGGGCTCGCTCGATGGATCATTCAGCAGGGTTTGTTTTCCCCCGCGCACCAGCAAAACAATATCGCCGGCCTGAACCGGCGCCGCGGGGCCGTCCTGGTAGAGAACGTATCCCTGGCCGGATACAAAGGCATGAAACAACGGTTGGTCAAACTCACCACAGAACGCCCAAGGCGCGCTGAGATCTCCGCGACAAAAGACCTGGCCGCGCGGTTCAAGGCCTTTAAGTACGCTTGATAGAACATCCATTGATTTCGTATCTTTCGGACAAATTATCATGAATCATGGACGAAAGGTTATTGATCGTCCAAAACCGTGTTCTATTATGCACGACATGGTATGAAACTTCAATAGGGCCATACCCGAACCCTGAATGGGATGGACCTCTCTATTGGAGCGTGTCAGGTATTAGATACAGTAATGCGATTTGTCACTTAAGGAGAGACTGATGACGAAAGGCAGTAAGATCAAGTCCGCCATGATATGGCAACGGACAATAAGGCAAGTTATTTCTCTGACGCTGGTCGCGGTGGCCGTTGTTTTTTTCGCCGGCACCAATGCCCACGCTGATGGTGATGAAATCGACCTGACCTATGTATGGACAGCAAAGCCGGGTATGAGCGCACAGCTTGCCGGCGCTTATGACGCGGTGGGTGAAGCCCTGAATGCCAACGAGCCTGGCCTGTTGAAATACGAAATATCGATCGTCAACGGCGGAGAAAAGATTGTTATCCACGAGGTTTTCGAAAACAGCGAGGCGCTGGCGTTTCACCTTTCCGGCGTTGCGGCCAAGTATTTTCCACAACTGGTGCAAATTGCTACGCCGGGTCCGTTTATATTCCGCGGCTCCGTGCCTGAAGAGTTGCAACAGGCCGCCAACAAAATGAATATTGGCGCGATTTTCACGTCGAATTGGAAGGGCTTTACGCGCGACAGGTAATACCGGCGGTATTGGCTTTTGTACACGCTGACTTGTGGGTATCTCCATTAGATCGGCATGGGTTTAGGTGTACCCATTTTGCCAGGGGTCAGCTAAGCGCATAAAGCTGATCGCCCTCTAAATGTATAGCAAAAAATGCAAAAACAATGCTGAATGCTCATGATTCCAATTAAACGCATTTTGCTATAGCGGGCATCGACCTGCCCACTCCCCCTCGCGGGCCACCCCCAGAGCGAAGCCAACGTTGCTGGTTATGCTTGGTGGCCTTGGCGTGCTTGTTCCCGGTTGCCGCGAAAGTGCTGGGCGAGCACATAGGCCTCCGCCGATCCCTTACGGCTTGCCGGCGGCTTGACATGATGCACGCGGGTGTACTCGCGCTTAAGTCGGGTCAGAAGTTGTGTCTCGGTGCCGCCCTTTAGCACCTTGGCAAGAAAGTGCCCTCCCGGCTTGAGCGTCTTGCCGGCAAAGTCCGCGGCCAACTCGCAAAGATGCATGATGCGCAAATGGTCAGTTTTTTTGTGCCCCGTTGCCGGCTGCGCCATATCGCTCAGCACCACGTCAACGCCGCCATCGATCATTTTGTTCAGTGCCGCCGGGGTTTCGTTTTCAGTAAAATCCGCGCGCATGAACATAACCCCGGCAATGGCCTCCATGTCCACAATATCAATGCCGATGATCAGGGGCCTATCAGGTGTTGACCCGACAGCACGGGCAGCGACCTGACACCATCCACCGGGTGCCGAGCCCAAGTCGATTACGCGGGCACCTGGCGTCAGAATATGATATTTGGCGTCAATTTCGAGCAACTTGAATGCCGCCCGCGAGCGCCACCCCAGGGCCTGCGCCTTTGCTACATAAGGATCACTCAGTTGGCGGCGCAGCCAGCGGCGTGACGACTCGGAGCGCTTTTTGCCCGGGGTCAGTCGCTTGTTATCCATGCCGTGTTTCATCAAAATGACTTATAGCAAAATGCGAGAAGAATACGGCAATGCCCATGCTTCCAATTAAACGGATTTTGCTATAAACACATGCTGATCTAGAGCGTGTCATATCGTAATAGAACCAGTCCTTAATGCGCTGTCCAGCCCCCGTCTATGGGAAGGGCTGCGCCGGTTATCGATGCCGCTGCATCGGACAAGAGAAAGACCGTTAGGGCGCTAACTTCGTCCGTACTTACAAATGTCTTTGTCGGTTGTGGCGCGAGCATCACATCATGTACGACTTTGTCTTCGCTAATACCGCGCGCGGCGGCGGTTGCAGGAATTTGCTTTTCAACCAACGGGGTGCGCACATAGCCAGGGCAAATTGCATTGGCTGTGATCCCGTGCTCAGCCCCCTCCAAGGCAAGAGTTCTTGTTAGCCCCAGTAACCCGTGTTTTGCCGCCACATAGGCGCTCTTGAAAGGCGAGGCTACCAGGGCATGGGCAGATGCAAGATTGATAATCCGGCCCCATTGGCGCGCCTTCATATCGGCAAAGGTCAGGCGGGCGAGATGAAATGCACTTGAGAGATTGATGGCCATAATGTCTTCCCATTTTTCAACGGGAAAGTCCTCAATGGGAGACACGAACTGAATGCCGGCATTGCACACAATCACATCGACAGGGCCCATGGAGGTGCGGGTGTGCGCGACAAGCCGGGCTATGGCATCGGGGTCGCGCATGTCAGCATCGTGATAGCCGACCTGGGTGCCATAGCTGGTCTGAAGGTGTTCGCGCTGTTGTGCGATCGCCTGCTCCTCGCCGAACCCGTTCAGCATCACGTTCAGACCCGTGCGGCAAAGGGCCTCGGCGATGGCCGCGCCTATACCACTGGTCGATCCGGTTACGATGGCGCATTTGCCATTTAGGGCGGCCTCGCTCATGCCTCTATCCCTTTGTTGTGATCCTTGCTGACATGCACTAGTTGTAATCTTTCAATAAGTTGTTCTCAAGGTGACAGGTCTGAAATCAGTGTTATTACGGCCATTGCCGCCAGCAAGGCCATATCGGACCATTCATCTGATCATTGCTTTTTTTTCGATTTCTCCCGCGCTGTCAAGGGTTTAAAAACCGCTGAAAGCGGCGCGAAGCGCCCTTGACAACGCGGGAGAAATCGAACATCTCTCATGATCAGACGAATGGCCACCTGCACCCGATGGATTTACCAGGGACAACCTCTTGGCGTTACACATCTAGTCCCGCAAGCGCGCGATCTCATTCAAGAGACCATCTGTGCCGTTGTTGACCGTTAGGCGCTCGACCTTACCAGCAATAGCCTCAAGGGCCTCAAGTTCCTTCAAGCGCAACATGACCGGGTTGTCCGCCATGACCTTGGCTGTGTTCAGCAGGGATCGGGTGGCGTTGGTCTCCTCACGGCGACGGATTACATTCGCCTCCGCTTCCTTTTCAGCAGCGACAACCTGGTTGAGAATGTCACGCATTTCCCCGGGTAGAATAACGTCCTTCAACGTAATATCGCCAAGTTCAATGCCAATGGCCGCCATTTTCGCGGCTACCTTCTTGGTCGCCTCGGTGTCGATGGTGACCTTCTCGCTCAGGACCTGATCGAGGGTCTTGGCGCCGAGCGCCTTGCGGAATGCCAACTGCAACGCCCGGTAAAGGGCATCGGCGAAGTCAGCGATTTCGGTAGCCGCCTTTACCGGATCGGCAATGCGGTACTGTGCTGTCAGGTTAATGCGTATCGTGACCCGATCCTTGGTCAAAACCTCTTGCCCGCTAACATCAAGGGACTGCTGGCGCGTATCGATCTGCTTGACTTTAACCAGGGGACCGGCGTTCCAAAACATGTGGCGCCCCGGCGGCAGTTCACGCTTGTAGACACCATCAACAAACAGCAAGCCAACCTTGCCATGGCCGATCTCTATGTCGGCGATTTCTTCCGGCACCGCTTTATGCGCCAACCGTTTCGCCAAGGGGGGTGGAACATCGGGAGTCTCGGCAACCTCATAGCGCTCGACGGTCCACGGTCCCGCGTCCTTCCAGACGACCTGACGGGTGTCCGGGTTTTGCACGCCATAGAAGCGACCGTCACGGAATATTACCCCAACTTCATGTTTTCCTGTGACGATCTCGGTCAAGTGCTTGTTGGCTTCGTGCGGCACGACGCGAAAAAGTGCCGTGTCATAGTCGGAGTCGAAGACATGGCCGGACAACGTGTGCCACTCCAGTTCAACGTTACTGAACCCGGCCAAACGATGCTCGCCAGGGCCCAGAATGCCGCGGAAACGTCCTTTCTTGAGTGCAACAACGCGCTCGTTTTCGTTGACGATAAAGCTTTCGATACCGAAGATTCGGTAAAGCGGTTTATATTTCATGGCTTCATTCCTCTATAGCAAAATGTGAGAAGAATACGGGAGTGCCGATCATTCCACTTAAATGCATTTTGCTATAATACCAAGGGTCTTTAACAATGACTCATGGCTTAGCGTCAAGCAAGTATGTTATCAAGGCCGTACACCAGTCGGCGTGTCTATAAAGGCAATACCGCTGGTATAATCCGATGCACCAATTGCCAATCATGCCAAAAAGCGACGCAATAGCGAATGCCGGGGTCGGCTGGCATTGCGCCTGACAGGCCGCCGGGAGCGGAACAGCGAGGAAGGCATGCGAACATCAGGTTTTGGCGGCGCCAAGCGCCGCGCGCCACCCGCTGCTGGCAATGCCCCCGTCCTGATCGTCACCATTGGCCGGCTCAGCGTAATGACCGAATCAGGCGTTTCCCAGGCGCCCTCGGGCACTCGGGTTGCGCGCTGGTCCGGCAAGCCGATCCCGACACCCAATTCCAGCACGTCCAGGACGCGCCAGTCATCATATCCGTACAACCGGTTTAGGGTTGTGGATGGAGATGGAGGGAATCGAACCCTCTACCCTCAGATCCCTAATCTGATGCTCTACCAATTGAGCTACATCAATGATTGAATGGGACTCGAACCCATAATTGCGAAGTCTTAGTTCGCCGCTTCTACCATTCAGCTATCAATCACCCAGCCTGCGATCACATTTGGTACACAGGGCTGGCAGGGCCGCCTGCGCCAGCGGACATTCACGAAGTCCGACCGCTAAACATGCCTCGCTTCTGGCTGGGGGCGACGTTTATAGATGACTTTCCTCGGCCCTGCAAGCCTAAACAGGGATACGAATACGAATCCTCTAGATGTGAGCGTCGGGCGTTTAATTTGCAACAACAACCCCGGTTCCGGATAAGAGAAAGACGAAAATGGGGCCTTGCACTGTGGCCTCTTTATCCTTTTTCAGCCCGTGAAGCCATTTGTGCATCTCCATGAACGGGCATCACCAGCCCACTCCCCCTCCCAACCACCCGCACAACGGTACCCTATGGGTGGTTGGGAGGGGGAGTGGGCTGGCCAGGTCGCAAATAGACGTTTCCATTTATCTGGTCATTGCTTTTTTCCGGCGGCTTTGCTGTGTGTCAAGGGTTCAAGAACCGCCAAAGGCGGCGCGTGAGCAGCCCTTGACACACCGCAGCCGCCGGGGTCAGGGCTCATGATCAGATAAATGGCTGGTAGCGCCTTTCGTATAGACATGAACCGATAAAACCTGAGAAAAAGTCCCTTATCCATAACTAGGGTTATTGCTGCAATTTAAACGCCCGATGCCCTAGGCGTTCACAAGGACGATCTTGCCGGTATGGCCGTTGCGGGCGTAAAGGGCGTGCGCCTCGTTGGCTTGCGAAAATGTAAAGTGTTGCGGGTGCACGAGGGGCTTAAGCTCGCCCCGGTCAACCCGCTTGGCGATCTCAGTTAAAATATAGCCGTGATGGGCGCGCCCCACACCGGTCAGCATGGGCAAAAGCATAAACACAAAGTGCAGGCTCAGGCTTTTCGCATGGGCCGTGCTGAGGTCGTAGCGGTTCGTACCCACTATGCCCACGACCTGCCCATAGTTGCGCGCGCCGCGCATGGAAGTCTCGAGATTGTCGCCGCCCAAGGTGTCGAATACCACATCGAAACCCTCGCCGTTGGTCAAACGCTGTACATACTGGTCAACAGGTTCATCGCGATAATAGATAAGCTCTGCATCCTCAAGGCCGAGGCTTTTGGCCAGAGCGGCTTTCTCCGGCGTTGACACCGTGGCAAACACCTGCGCACCGGCCTGCTTTGCCAGTTGCGCGCCAATATGGCCCACGCCGCCGGTAGCCGCGTGGACGAGAACGCGATCGTCAGGACCGATGTTCACCCGATCCATGAGGGCTTGCCAGGCGGTGATGCTGACAAGGGGCAGAGCTGCGCTCGTGGCAAAGTCCAGGCTTTTTGGCTTTTGCGCCAACAAAGAGGCATCGGCGAGCATAAAGTCGGCCAGGGCTCCGTCGATTTTGCCGCCTGCTCCCTGCAAGCCTCCAGCGCATCCATAAACCGCGTCTCCGATTTTAAATCCGCTTACGCCCTCGCCGACCTGGCTGACAATGCCTGCCACATCCATATGCAGAATAGCCGGAGGTTCGGGACGAACAGGCACATCAAGGGTGAGGATTTTGTGATCAACCGGGTTAAGACTGCTGGCCTTCACGTCGATGATGACATGACCCGGTTTTAAGGTGGGTTCTGCAATCTGAACTTCACGAAAGCGGGCATCTTGGCCATAACTGTCCACTACATAGGCTTTCACGGCAAGTCTCCTTACATCCTTGATAATTCGGTGGGAGCGTCTGTTCATCTGTCCGCCTCATACACTTTGATGCGCGCCAGTTGCGATAATCGCCGGTTACCGAATATGTGGCGGTTCGCACTGATGAATGCTGAAAGACCTGAAAATCTGGAAACTTCGGCAGGACGCGCGGGATAAACAAGGGCCTTGAAAATGGCATCCTGTTTGGCTTTGCGTGCAGCCTTGCGCCTGGCGGCCATTTCCGCAGAGCAGATCCGTGCGCGCAAATTTGGCGGGCGGACAGACGTTTGGGTGGGCGCATTTGTGGAAAATCGCAGGCGCGCCAACGTCACACCCGTTCGCCGCGGCTTGCTGAAGCCAAGATCCAGTAATTTTTCTGCCATTCTCTCCCGTGCAATCGGACCATCTGCACCCAGGACGATAGCAACAATGTGGGTGCGGCCGCGCCGCGCGCTAGCGACAAGGTTATAGCCCGCAGCACAGATAAACCCGGTCTTCATTCCCGTAGCCCCTGGATAGGTCAACAGCAGACTGTTGTGAGAGCGCAGAACTTTATCGTCCAGCGCAACAGCTGATAGGGCAAACAGACTTGCGTGTTGCGGATAATCGCGAAGGAGCGCCCGTGCCAGCAGTCCGAGGTCGTGGGCTGTGGTATATTGCCCCTTGCCCGGAAGCCCATGGGGGTTGATAAAGCGCGTGTTGTTCATGCCAAGGCGTGCCGCGGCCTGGTTCATACGTCCAACAAATGCGGCCTCACTGCCCGCCACTCGCTCAGCCAAAGCCACAGCAATATCATTGGCCGATTTGACAATGAGGAGCTTCAGCGCGTCCTGCACACGGACCTCGACTCCCACGGAAAGACCCGTTCGGCTTGGCGGCTGATTATGCGCGCGCTTGGACACGCGCACCCGATCGCCGGGCTTGAGAGCTCGGCTTTTGATCGCCTCGAACGTCACATAGGCGGTCATCAATTTGGTAAGTGATGCGGGATACCAGCTCTGGTTCACATGACGCGCACGGATCACAGCCCCTGTGTCAACGTTGAAAACCAGTTGTGGCCGCGAGGCGGTAATTTGCGCAGGGCCAACAGTCTTGCTGGTTCTATCACGCGCTTGCGCGCTTTTTGCAAACGCCACCCCACACAAACAACAGGTTGCGACAATGAGCCAGAACTTCATGGGAGACTTCCCAAGCCCTTTTTGGTTCGACCGAACAACAAAATGTTCCAGACAAAACGAAGCCGCCATCGCCGAAAACAAGCAGCGATGGCAGCAACAATCACGAAACAATCATTCAAGAGATTATTTTAAGATCGCCGTTTGTACGTATTTGTCGTCTTTGACGACGTTTACCGCATAGGTGCCGCCAACATCGCCATTTTTGTCAAAGTCATGAAACCCGGTCGCCCCCGAATAATCAATGGCCTTGCCGTTCTTTATCAATTGCAGCGCCTTTTTGATTTCACCGGGGCGAACGATCTCACCCGGCTCCGTCGCCACGTCGCGGATCGCTTTGGCAACAGCAGCACGATCACCACCACCGGCCTTGGCAATGGCCAGAGCGAGGATCATGCCCGCGTCGTAGCCCTGACCAACGAACGTTGAGTTCGGATCTCCTTTGCGGGCAATAAAGGCCTTTTCAAATGCATCCCAGGAGTTTTCGGCTTTATCAGTAAAAGGATGGGTGACCGTAAAGGTTTTCAGATTGTCGGCGCCCAATTCGCTGATCACCTTGTCGCTCTTCATACCATCGCCACCGACAAACGCCTTAAACAGTCCGTTTTCCAGGGACTCGCGCAGGATTGTCAGGCCCGATCCCTCTCCGTAGGCAAAGATCACCAGCGTATCGGCGCCGCCTTTGGCCAATGTGGCCAGATCGGAACGGTAGGTCTGTTTTTTGTCTTCGTGAGCGCTTGTGCCGGTAATCTCACCGCCGAGTTCGGCAAAGCGGGCGAGAAACGCCTTGTTCAGGCCCTTGCCATAGTCGTTGTTGACGTAGGTAACGGCGACCTTTCTTTTACCCATGGTGTTGTAAACATATTCGGCCGAAATCTTGCCTTGATAGTCGTCCGAGGGGGCGACGCGAAACACCAGGTCCCTGTCATCAAGGTTCGTTACCTCCGGTGCGGTGGCCGTTGCCGACAGAATCGCAACATTGTTGGGAATGGTTACTGAATTTGCAGCGGCAATGGTGGCGCCTGAGCACATGGGTCCAAAGACGGCGGCGACTTGGTCCACGTTCACCATTTTCGTCACTGTGTCCACCGCGGCTTGCGGATTACACTGGCTGTCGCCGGTCACAACCGCGATTTTCAACCCCTCATCGCCCACAGCAGCGTTGTATTCATCAATGGCCATCTGAGCAGCCTGCAGAATCGGGGGGGCCAGGGACGCGATGGGGCCGGTGATACCGCCCGCAAAACCCACCTTGACCTCATCGGCCATCGCCGTGCCGAGACTCACGGCCAAAGCCAGACCCACGGCGGCTATTCGTTTCCTTATCATCGTTCTCTCCTCCTAACAAATTTCACGTCATTATAGTCAATCGATGCGTGAATGACGAACCTGTTCCTGTGTATCATCGCCTGATGCGCGGATTTGCGCCTCCGGCTCGGGTAAAATTCCCTCCGGGCGCAGGATCAAAATGACTTGTAGCACAAAGCCAATCAAGAACATACGAAAATAAGCGGCTGTAATGGCGTATTCGCCGGGTAGCAGGTTTTGCGTTATAAACTCGGTGGCTGACCAGATTGCCCAAACAAGCAAAGCGCCAAGAATGGCGCCTCGGTTGTTGCCACTGCCGCCGAGAATCAACATCACCCACACGAGAAACGTGGCGATCATCGGGTCGCTCGATTCAGGGGCGAAGAATTTGAAAAAATGCGCCTGCAAAGCGCCCGCAAGCCCCATGATCATCGCTCCCAGAATAAACGCCTCAAGACGGCGCGCGTCGATGTCCTTGCCCATTGCCGCCGCGGCAACCTCGCGATCGCGAATGGCCCGCATCATCCGCCCCCACGGTGCGCGAATTTGCGCCTCACTGGCAACGTATACAATCACTACCACACCGAGCACCAGCGCAAGGTACAGGGATTGCGTCATAACAGGGCCAAACCCATCAAATGGGCTGGGGATTTTGTCAATTCCATTGGCACCGCTGGTGAGCCAGTCTTCGTTTTTCATAATCAAACGCAGAATTTCGGCGATGCCGATCGTACCGATGGCCAAATAGTCGGAGCGTAGATGCAGGCAGACCTTGCCGATCAAAAAGGCCACCACCCCTGACGCCAGTGCTGCCGCCACCCAGCCAACAAGAATCGGCAATCCGAAACCACCCAGATGATTGCTGCTCTCCGGTGTCGTCAATATTGCGCTGGTGTAGGCGCCAACCGCAAAAAATCCGGCAATTCCCACGTTAAACAAACCGGTAAAGCCCCATTGGATATTAAGCCCCAATGCCAGGACGGCAAATATGCCCACTGAGGTTAAAAAGCTAACCAGATAGAGGTAGTAGCCGGTCATCAATCAGCACCTTTTCCGCATCTACAGGACCTTGCCCTTGAACAATCCCGTGGGGCGCCACAACAGGAGGGCAACGAGAATGGCAAAAGCGACAGCGGTTTTGTAGGCAGGGGAGATGAGCGCACTTGCACCGATGAAGGGATAGGTCGAAAGCTCCTCGGCCAGACCGATAATGAGCCCTCCGGCTGCCGCGCCCAGGGGATTGCCGACACCACCAAGAATGGCGGCGGCAAAGATCGGCAGCAACGCCCCCCAGCCCATGTGAGAATCAACCGCATTGTTGAGCCCCATGAACACCCCCGCCGCCGCCGCCAGACCACCGCCAACGATCCACGTTAATCGGGTGACAGCGCGGGTATCAATGCCGCAAAATTGCGCCAGTTGGCGGTTGTCCGACATGGCCCGCATGGCCTTTCCCCAGCGGGTGCGTGTCAAAAATATGTGGAGAACCAGGACCAGCACAGCCGTCGCACCCAGAATAACCAGTTCGCGATTTTTAACAAGCAGACCAGCAATATCGTTGGGGCGTTGGATGCCTTTGACATAGAGAAAGGGATCGGCGCCCCAGATCGTCAACACCAAAGCCCGCAACATAAGCGCCACACCCAATGATGACATCACGACAATAATCGCAGGACGTGTGCGCAGGCGCGAATAAAAGGTCTCATCAATGGCCACCGCTACCATGGCCCCGCCTACCATTGCCAGAGGCAAGGCCATGTAGGGAGAAATCCCCAGCGTCTGTACGAACGCCAACCCCACAAAGCCACCAAAGGTTAGCATATCCCCATGGGCCAAATGGGCAAACCGCAAGACGCCAAAAATCAACGTTACGCCGATTGCCCCAAGGGCATAAATGCACCCGGACAGCAGGCCCGGCATAACGTAAAAATTGATAAATTCCATCGCAATCCCGTTGATATGATTTGCGTCCAGGGGCTGTCGAAGCCCTCAGCCGCCAAAGAACAATGCGGCCATTTGCTGGTTATTGAGAAGCGCCTTACCCGTATCCTCAAACCGATTGCGTCCTGTTGCCAGGACATAGCCGCGATCGGCGATGCGCAGCGCCTGTTTGGCGTTTTGCTCTACCATCAGGATCGCCACCCCATAATCGTTCAGGTCCTTTACGATGTGAAAGATCTGATCCATATATTTCGGCGACAGGCCCGCTGTTGGCTCATCAAGCAAAATGAGCTTAGGCTCCAGCATGAGCGCGCGTCCCATCGCCACCATCTGCCGCAAACCGCCCGAAAGTGCGCCCGCCAGATCGTGTTTTTTGTCGCGCAGCGGCGGGAACAGATTATAGACATTGGCTTTAAGCTCTCCAAGACCGCTGCGCAAGAGAAAGGCGCCCATTTCCAGGTTTTCCTCAATGGTCATGGAGGGAAAAATATTGTCAACCTGAGGCACGTAAGAGACGCCCTGCTCGGCGATGGCATTGGGGCGCCATGTGGTAATATCGGCACCATCGAACGTGATTGTGCCCTGGCGCACATGCAACAAGCCAAACACGGCGCGCATGGCCGTTGATTTGCCCGCGCCGTTGGGGCCGATAATCACCACGATCTCGTTTTGCTCCACTCGCAAGGACAGGTCGAACAGAATATCGGCCTCTGTGTATCCGGCGGTGAGATTGCGCATGTCGAGAAGGCTCATGGGCATCCCTCGACAGCACCGGTCACAGTTTCGGGGGCGCCGAGATAAGCCTCCAAAACGGCTGCATTACGGCGCACCTGATCGAAGGTCCCTTGCGTCAAAACGCTTCCCCGTGCCATGCAAATCACCGGATCACAAAGGTCCTCAATGAAGTCCATGTCGTGCTCAATGACACAGAACGTATAGCCGCGCGCCTTATTGAGGTGGCGAATATTGGCGCTGAGCTTTTTTAACAGGGTGCGGTTAACTCCCGCCGCCGGCTCATCCAACAGTACCAGTTTGGCATCGGTCATCATGGTGCGACCAAGCTCAAGGAGCTTTTTCTGACCGCCAGACAGGTTGCCCGCGCGCTCTTTGGCTACATGGCCGAGTTCCAGAAAATCAAGAACTTCCTGCGCATTTTCGCGTGTCTTTGCCTCCTGATTAACGACCCGCTTACGGTCAATCCAGTTGGCGCGCAACCGTTCACCCGACTGAAACGGCGGGACAACCATCAAGTTTTCAAGGACCGACAATTTGGCAAATTCATGAGGAATTTGAAAAGTGCGCAAGATACCGCGGGCAAACAGTTCGTGGGACTTAAGTCCGGTCACATCATCGTCCATAAAACGAACAACCCCTTGCGTGGGTGCAAAAGCGCCCGCAACAAGATTGAACAGAGTTGTTTTCCCGGCGCCGTTGGGGCCGATGATGCCGGTGATCGTTCCCGCCTCGACCGTCAGGGAGCAATCATTGAGTGCATAAAAGCCACCGAAACGTTTTGATAGTTTGTCCACAGACAACAAAAGCTTTATCCCGGAAATCTGTTGTTGACGCTTTTGGCGCCGGGTCATTGTTGGTATCGTGCCTTGGCGCAGGCCTCATGGCCTGATCAAGAATGGGTGCGCGATCAGCACGCTGGCTCCTGTTGGAGCCAGATGGTGGTGCGCCATAAATACAAGTACTAACATTAATGTAGGCCGAACGCGGCGTCGGAGCAATACATCAATGGGCCAAAGCAAGCCAATCTTGTCGATATCTCGCGCCGATTGTCAAACGCGCGATGAACAATGCCCCTTGGCACCCTTGCGTCACAAATTCTCGTTGCCTGACAATACGATCTATCTTGATGGGAACTCTCTCGGACTCCTGCCGGTGGCTGCAAGGGATGCGATTGCGCACGCGGTAAGCCAGGAGTGGGGAGACGGACTCATTCGCAGTTGGAACGACGCCCGCTGGTTTGACCTGCCAAAGCATCTCGGCAATAAGCTCGCTCCTCTTATTGGGGCAAGAGAGGGTGAAGTTGTCGTTACCGACACGACGTCAATAAACTTATATAAGGCGGTTATGGGAGCGTTGGCCCTTCGCCCTGAGCGCACGGTTATTGTATCCGAGGCGTCAAGTTTTCCCACAGATCTCTATATACTGGAAGGTGCGATGGGCGCGCGCAAGAATATCCAGCGTCGATTGCTCAGGCGCGCCGATACGGAGCTCGAAGCGGCCCTTGACGCGCAGGTTGCCGTCGTTGTTCTGTCTCATGTGGACTACCGCACCGGGTATTTGCTTGACCTTGGTGCTATAACCAAGGCGGTCCATGACGTTGGAGCGCTCATGATCTGGGACCTTTCCCATAGTGCCGGAGTTGTTCCTGTAGATGTGAGCGCTCACAATGTCGACCTGGCGGTGGGGTGTACCTACAAGTATCTTAACGGCGGGCCGGGCTCTCCTGCTTTTGTCTATTGTGCAAGGCGTCATCAGAGCCAAATTCGGCAACCTCTTTGTGGCTGGTGGGGGCACGCCCGCCCCTTCGACTTCGACAAGGCGTACCAACCGGATCCGGGTATTGCCAGGTTTTTGTGTGGCACCCAGCCGGTTCTCTCCATGCGCGCCATGGAGGCGGGGCTTGATATTGCCAGGGGGGCGAACCTGGCACTGGTGCGTGATAAATCACAAAAATTAGCGGACCTGTTCATCACTTTGATTGATAGTGCCGATGCTGGTGCCTCATACGGTCTCAAACTGGCCTCACCGCGCTGCTGCGACGAGCGCGGCGCTCAGGTGTCCTATTATTGGGATCATGCCTATGCCCTTGTTCAGGCAATGATCGGGCGCAATATTATTGGTGATTTTCGCGCCCCTGACTTGATGCGTTTTGGCTTTTCCCCCTATTATTTGCGCTATGTTGATGTTTGGGATGCGGCCCATTGTCTGCTAACGTGCCTTGCACACGAAGAGTGGCGTAAGCCCCAATATCACATTCGCGCCGGAGTTACTTGAATCTTGATGAAACCAACGGGAGCGCCGTTGCGTTTCCTCCTACAAAATACAAATGGAAGGCGATTCGCATGGCAATCATAAATCGCATGGCGGAGTTTCAGGCTGATATTAGCGCGTGGCGTCGTGATATTCATGCCCATCCGGAGCTCCAGTACGAGCTCCATCGCACAGCCGATAAGGTCGCAGGATTGCTGCGTGACTTTGGCTGCGACGAAGTGGTCACCGGGGTGGGAAAGACCGGCGTGGTGGGGGTCATTCGCGGCAAGCAGAATGCGAGCGGTCGTGCCGTGGCCTTGCGCGCAGACATGGACGCACTGCCCATTCACGAGGAGACGGACAAGCCCTGGGCTTCGACAATCCCCGGGCGTATGCATGCCTGTGGCCACGATGGCCATACGGCGATGTTGCTGGGGGCGGCCCGGTATTTGGCCGAGACGCGCAACTTCGATGGGGCGGTCGTATTGGTGTTTCAACCTGCTGAGGAGGGAGGTGCGGGCGCCAAAGCGATGATCGATGACGGGCTGTTTTCTCGCTGGCCTGCTGAGGCAATCTATGGCCTGCACAATTTCCCCGGTGTCGATGTGGGAGACTTCGCCATTCGCAGCGGTCCTTTAATGGCCTCCGCAGACACGCTCAAAATCACCATAAACGGCCAGGGCGGACACGCGGCCATGCCCCACAACACCATTGATCCGGTGATGATCGCCATGCAAATTGTCAATGCCTATCAGACGGTGATTGCGCGCAATCTCGATCCCGTTGACACGGCGGTAATTTCGATCACAAAAATCGACGCGGGCACCACGGACAATGTTATTCCGCCCAAGGCTGTCATGAGCGGAACCGTGCGTGCTTTGGTGCCCGAAACCCGCGCGTGGCTTGAAGAGCGCACCCGATCAATTGCAACGTCCATTGCCGCCATGCACGGCGCCAGCGCCGACTTCTCCTACATCCATGGATATCCCCCCACGGTCAATCATGAGCAAGAGACAGAGTTCGCCGCCACAATCGGTGACGAGATCGTCGGTCGTGACCGCGTTGACCGTGATCGCAAACCCACCATGGGGGCTGAGGACTTTTCTTTCTATCTGAAGGAAAAGCCCGGAGCGTTTATCTTTATGGGCAATGGCGACACGGCGGGCCTGCACCACCCGGGTTATGACTTCAACGACGAAGCCATTCCCTATGGCTGTTCGTTTTTCGCCCGCCTCGCCGAGCGGGCTCTGCCTCTGTAGGTAGCTTTGCGCATAAGAGAATGCCAGGGCCATCGTGAGACGACCCTGGCAAGGGCGGTGATAAGGCATTCCAGAGAACCCATTGGGTGATAAGCTCTCTGCACTTGCACGTTTCATGACATGCAACTTTAAGATATATTGTCTATATTAATAAAACGTATAGTTGAGAATAAACTTGCCCCTCCTGTTAAGGCTTTGCCAATCATGGCGCTATGGCGCTATGGCGTTCTATAGCAAAATGCGTTTAATGGGATTCATGGGCATCTACCTGCCCAAGTCCGTCAATAGGTTTTCAGGTGGTCCGATCAAGCAGGAGGCCGCACCGTAAACCCGGGTTATGCCGCCTTGTCGCGGGCCATGGTCTGAGGCGGGGGAAAGCGGGAGTAAAACGTCTCGTCGTTTTTTGCCATTTGGTTCAGCAGTCGGCATGGCTTGAAACGAGGGCCGTATTTGCGTGCAAACGTGCGGCACAGTTTGACGAAATTCGCAACCCCCATGCCATCAATATAAGACAGCGCGCCGCCGGTGTAGGGCGCAAAGCCAAAGCCGAGTATTGAGCCCACATCGCCCTCGCGCACGTCGCTTAAAACACCCTCTTCAAAACAACGCGCCGTCTCAAGGGCCTGGCGCACCAAAAGGCGCTGCTTGACCTCTTCCACGTGGGTGATGTCCATCTCGCGATAATCTGCGACACCGTTCACCTGATGGATATCCGGCCACAGACGCTTTTTGCCTTTGCCCTTTTCCGGATAATCGTAAAACCCCTTGCTGTTCTTGCGCCCCAGGCGCGTGCGGTTTGTGACCATATCGTTGATAATCACGTCTCCGGCACCAGGCCGGTACTTGTCGCCCAACGCTTTTTTTGTTGCCGTCATGATCTTTAAACTCAGATCAAGGGCCACTTCATCGTTGAGCGACAGGGGGCCGACGGGCATGCCGGCCATGCGTGCGGCGTTTTCGATAAAAGCCGGGGGGATACCCTCTGCCAACATTTCATGCCCTTCGCCAATATAGGTGCCCACAACTCTTGAGGTGTAGAACCCTCGGCTGTCGTTGACCACGATGGGCGTCTTTTTGATCGCCCGCACGTAATCAAGCGCCGTGGCAAGGGCCTTGTCGCCGGTTTTCCTGCCCTTGATAATTTCAACCAGCATCATCTTATGCACCGGCGAGAAAAAATGGATCCCGACAAACTGATCCTGACGGCTAAAGTTTTTAGCCAGATCGGTGATCGGCAGGGTGGACGTGTTGGAGGCGAAAATACAGTCCTTGTCAATAACCGCTTGCGTCTTTTTGATCACCCCCGCCTTGATCTCAGCATCCTCGAAAACCGCCTCGATAATCAGGTCGCAATCGCCAAGATCGTTATAATTGGTGGTGGGTTGAATGCGCGCCAGCAAGGCCGTCTTGTCGTTTGCCTTAGCGCGGCCTTTGGCAACACGCTCGGAGATGAGCTTGTCGCAATGGGCCCTACCCTTATCGGCTGCCGCCTGATCGCGATCAAGCAGGACCACGTCCATACCCGCTGCCGCCGTCACATAGGCAACACCGGCACCCATAAATCCAGCCCCGAGAATCCCGACCTTGTTGATCGTGCTCGGCGCCACCCCCTCGGGCCGGCGCGCGCCCTTGCCCAGATCCTGCATGGAAATAAACAGCGAACGGATCATCGCATTGGCCTCAGGGGTCATCATGATATTGGCGAAATACCGCGCCTCAACGGTAAGCGCCTGGTCCATGGGCAAGAGGAGGCCTTCATAGACCGCGGAAAGAATGGCGCGGGCGCCGGGATAATTATCGTAGGTGGTTTTGCGGTATATGGCGTTGGCGGCGGGGAAAATCATCATGCCTCCTGGTGAATAGACCCGTCCGCCTGGCAGGCGAAAGTCGGACTTGTCCCACGGGGCGACGGCTTTTGGGTTGTCTTTCACCCACGCCTTTGCGGTTTTTATCAGTTCATCCTTTGCCACCACGGCATTGAGAAGGCCGCTGGCTTTTGCCTTTTTTGCAGGCAATTGCGTGCCCTGAAGCAAAAGCCGCAGCGCATCGTCGGGTTTGAGCATGCGGGCAATCCGTTGCGTGCCTCCGGCGCCGGGCATCAGGCCGACCTTGACCTCGGGCAAACCGAACCTGGCTTTGTCGTTGTCAGTTGCAAATCGTGCATGACAAGACAGGGCAAGCTCCCAGCCGCCGCCAACAGCGGTGCCGGTCAGTGCGGCCGCTACAGGCTTGCCACAGGTCTCCAAACGGCGAAACATGAGTGACAGTTTGCGGCCTTGGGCAAACACCTGGGACTTGGCATCGCGCAAATCGCCGCCCCCCGCCGCGGCTCGATGATACTCTCCAGTCAGGGCTTCCAGCATGGTCAGATCGGCGCCGGCGCAAAATGTCTCCTTGCCCGAGGTGATGACCGCGCCTTTGATGTCCTCGTGAATGGTGATCGCGTTAATAAGGGCATCAAGCTCGTTCATGGAGCTTTCCGACAGCACATTCATCGAGCGTTCCGGCATGTCCCAGGTGATCAAGGCAATGCCGTCACCGTCAATGTCGATTGCAAAGTTCTTGTATGATAAATCCATGATTACACCCGCTTAGTTGTTGCCGTGGTGGTTCCCGACCTTATCATGGGCACTATCTGTGGTTCCACTATCCATGTAGCCGCGCACATTCGCGTAGATCCGTTTTTGATGCGCGGTGAGAATTGGATCTGTTTGCAGATGTGCGGACAAATGGTTGGCCCGAAGTCGTCCGTCCAATACGGCAATCCGATGCGTCAGATCTGAGAGGTGTTCAGGCGAAATATCGCGCTTTGCGAACGCTGTATCCAAGGCGCGTTCGTGTGCAACAATCTTGGCACCGATTGCGCGTGCGGTCGCCTGCATATCGACAAATATCGCCCTAATTTTCATACGTTGAGCTTTGCTCAAGGCGATTTCATCAGCAAGATCAAGCACGTGCCGGGGCCCTGGCAGACCATTTAATTCAGCAGCAAGGGCATAGGATAGGCCCTGCCCATCAAGAAGATCACCAATCCGCTTGGGTGACAAGGCCTTGATGTCCCGAGTTTGTAATCCCTTGTAGGGTTGTGGCACGTCTTCAGCAAAAGCGAATGGTGCAAGCATTCCGGCAATGACCATCGCATAAACAACCTGTTTTACAGTTTTTCTCATAATTCTTACACTCGCTCAATGATGGTGGCCGTGCCCATGCCGGCGCCGATACAAAGGGTCACAAGGGCGGTGTTGAGATCACGCCGCTCCAATTCGTCAAGAACCGTTCCCAGGATCATCGCTCCCGTGGCACCAAGAGGATGCCCCATGGCGATGGCGCCGCCATTGACGTTGACCTTGTCGGGGTCGATGTCAAAGGCCTGCATGTAGCGCAGCACCACGGAGGCAAAGGCCTCGTTGATCTCAATCAAGTCAATATCTGCAAGCGTCATGCGCGCGCGTTTGAGCAACTTGTGGGTGACATCCACCGGGCCGGTCAGCATAATGCCCGGTTCCGAGCCGATATTGGCAAAGGCCCTGATCTTGGCTCGCGGTGTGAGTTTGGCGGAGCGACCGGCGCGTTTGCTGCCAAGCAGAACCGCCGCAGCGCCATCGACAATGCCCGAGGAATTTCCCGCATGATGCACGTGATTGATGGTCTCCAGCTCCGGGTAGCGTTGAATGGCGACAGCATCAAAGCCGGCAAAATCCCCCATTTGTTCGAACGAAGGCTTCAAAGAGGCCAGCGACTGCATGTCGGTACCTGGGCGCATGTGCTCGTCTTTATCAAGAATGATAAGGTCGTTGACGTCTGTGACGGGCACGACCGACCTGCTGAAATATCCGTTGTCCCAGGAATGGGCGCTGCGTTTTTGGCTCTCAACCGCATAGGCATCCGCATCGTCGCGGGAGAAGCCGTATTTTGTGGCGATCAGATCGGCGGAGACCCCTTGCGGCATGAAATACGCAGGGATAGCGATTTGCGGGTCCATGGGCCAGGCGCCGCCTGAGGCCCCGATGCCGATCCGACTCATGGATTCGACCCCACCGCCTACCGTCATGTCGTGCTGGCCCGCCATCACCTGGGCGGCGGCAAAGTTCACCGCATCAAGGCCCGAGGCGCAAAACCGGTTGAGCTGCACGCCAGGAACATGGTCGCCATAGCCAGCGTTCAGGGCAGCAGCCCTAGCAATGTCACCACCGGCTTCTCCGACCGGATCAACGCAGCCCATGACTACATCATCCACAAGCCGTGTGTTCAGTTCGTTGCGCGCCTTGAGCGCCTTGAGCGCCGAAGACGCCAGAGCCAGGCTGGTCACCTCGTGTAACGACCCGTCAGGTTTGCCACGCCCGCGCGGGGTCCGCACATGATCGTAAATATAACAATCGGCCATGACCTTATCCTCCTTTGCCGCTTACCTGCGTCGTCCCTAAAAAGCTTCCGCATCCAGGGCCATCACCGTATCCGCCCCTGCGCGAATACGCGCCAGACGCAAGGCCGTCTCGGGCATAATGCGCTCCATGAAGAAGCGACCAAGAGTAAGCTTGGTTTCAAAATAGTCTTTGTTGTCAGCGCCATCGGCGAGTTTGTCGTTGGCCGCTCTGGCGATACGGGCCCACATATAGCCCAGAACCACGGTGCCCATAAGATGCATATAATCAGTTGAACCGGCACCGGCGTGGTTGGGAGCCTTCATGGCGTTGTTCATGAACCAAAGGGTTGCCGCTTCCAGGTCCTTGCGTCCAGCGCGCAATGGCGCGGTAAAGCGCTTCATGGTGTCATCTTCATTTTGGGCCATGAACGCATCAATCTCCTGGAAAAATGCCATGACCGGTTTGCCGCCTTTACGCGCCAGTTTACGCCCCACCAGGTCAAGCGCCTGGATGCCATTGGCGCCTTCGTAGATCATGGCGATGCGCGCGTCGCGAACAAATTGCTCCATACCCCATTCGGCAATGTAGCCGTGGCCGCCATAGATTTGTTGGGCATCGACGGCGTTTTCAAACCCGCGATCGGTGAGGACGCCCTTGATAACCGGGGTTAAGAGGGCAAGGGCGTCGTCGGCGCTTTTACGCTCGCTTTCCTCCTCGGCCACATGGGCCAGGTCGTTTTGAATGCCACCCCAGATGGTAAGCGCGCGTGCGGCCTCGTTGAAACTGCGCATGGTCATGAGCATGCGCCTTACGTCCGGATGCACGATAATGGGATCGGCGGGCTTATGCGGAGCGCTCGGGCCGGTTAGCGCGCGCCCCTGAAGACGTTCTCTGGCGTAATCGGCGGCGTTCTGATAAGCGACCTCGGAAACCGCCAACCCTTGCGCGCCAACGCCAAGGCGCGCCTCGTTCATCATCGTGAACATGGCCCGAAGGCCTTTGTTTTCTTCTCCCACGAGCCAGCCGGTAGCGCTATCGAAGTTCATGACGCAGGTCGCGCTTCCATGCAGGCCCATTTTTTCTTCAAGCGCACCACAGGACACACCGTTGCGTGCGCCCAGTGACTGGTCGTCGTTGACCAAAAACTTGGGCACCACGAACAGGGAAATACCGTCGGTTCCCTCGGGTGCGCCATCGATGCGCGCCAGGACCAGGTGAATGATGTTTTCCGCCATGTCGTGCTCGCCGGCGGAAATGAAAATCTTCGTTCCGGTAATGGCATAGGAGCCATCGTTATTGGGGACGGCCTTGGTGCGCAGCATGCCCAGGTCGGTGCCGCAATGGGCCTCGGTGAGGTTCATGGTGCCGGTCCATACTCCGGCGGTCATTTTGGGCAAATAGGTTGCCTTGATCGCATCACTGGCGTGGGTGTTGATCGCGGCAAGGGCACCGAAGGTCAGTGTGGGGTAGAGGGACCAGGCAAGGCTCGCCGAGCTGAGCCATTCATCCATGATCGTCGTCAGAACCCGCGGCAAGCCTTGCCCGCCGTGGGCAGGGTCCACAGAAAGTCCACTCCAGCCCCCCGCGACAAACGTCTTATACGCCTGTGCGTAACCATCCGGTGTTGTGACCTTGCCATCATCAAGGGTGCAGCCCTGTTTATCGCCCGCCAGGTTGAGGGGCAAAACCTCCTCTTCGGCAAACTTGCCAATCTCCCGCAAGATGGCCTCAAGCACGTCAGGGGAAAGCTCAGAAAAGCCAGGCAGATTGCCATAACGCTCAATGGTGAAGACGTCATTAAGCAAAAACATTGTGTCGTCGATGGGGGCTTTATAGATTGGCATGGCTTTATCCTAAGCGCTGTTAAACTCATGCATGTTATGAACCCGATGGCGGTTCGCCGGACGCCGTATCATTCGTAATCATTCGTATCGGTCATGGTCGTGGGGGGCGATGACTCCGAATATATGACTTTGCCTGTTTGTTGCCACACTGGTGCAACGAAATAATTACGGATGAGGACAGATTGTTCCCAAGCTGTTTTGGGAATACCTGTTAAGGCGGTTCTCGCCCTAACAGGTTTCCCGGCTGTTTTCCCATAACCCCTCAACTTCAAAGGGTAACGGGATACACGGCTGACGCATGTCTTTTGCAATACCGATCTTGTTTAATACCGATCTTGATATCAAAGTTTGGCAACGACAATCTACTGAGATCACGTGTCGAAAGAATTGTCACAGGGACAATCTGCGCACCGTGAGTCCGCAGGCTATGATCGTTCGCTTTCGCGCTGTTTCAACATAATAGCGGCAGCCTCGCTAGCGCTCTTCAATTCGGCAATTGCCCATTCAATATCTGACTTTTGGGTTTGCAGATGATCAATTTGCTCCTTAAATGTCGTCAACGCCACGCGCAACTGGGTCACTTGCCCATCTTGCAAATCGTAAAGGTCGAGAATTTCCTTGATTTTGTTGAGCGAGAAACCCACCCGCTTGCCCATAAGGATAAGCTTCAGCCTTGCCCGGTCGCGGCGGCTGTAAATGCGCGTAAGGCCATTTCGGCTTGGAAAGAGTAACCCCTTGTCCTCGTAGAACCGCAGAGTGCGCAGGGTGACGTTAAACTCCCTTGCCAGATCGCCAATGGAAAACACAGCAGCGCGTTTGTCCACCTCATTGCGTGTATTGCCAAGTGTTTGTGCCAAGGTTTGAATCATGGGCCGTCAGCCTGGATAGTGATCGCATAATATCCGAAACAAAATGCAGAACACTTTTGTGCCGTGCGATACCTGCGTGTGCATTTTGATTTACGGGACCCCAAAAAACTCTCCAGCGAATCGGTTGTTTACGGAGCCCACATGGGATCGCCTTGTTTGCGTGGCGATATTAGTCGCAAAGGTGATTCGCGACCAGGTTTCACACAAAAGGTTACATTACGTTCACGTTAACGTCAAGTCGTTTTTTCCAACCTGCTAAAAGGTCTCTTGGTAAAGGGTGTAATGGGTTGCACTATGTGGATCAAAATAATCATAGAAGGAAAAAGAAGTTTACTATCATTGAGTTACAACTAATAAGTTGCATGAATAAAAAACACACGCAACCTTTGCTTGTTTTTCCATGTTGCCTCGTCTACAACACCAGCGCGCTCAAGCGGTTATCAGCGGGCCGCAAACATGAACCGCGTTAACTCCATATTTACCATCCTTAATGTTAGCTTGCGCGAGGTTTAACGTTCAAACACTTGAGCGGTGGGCGATGTCTTAAAGCCCCTCCAGTATCAGTTCCCCTTTGTTGATAATACGTGGGTAGCAATGGAAGGTTGGCAATGTCAGCGCTTAGATCATCAGACAAGAATTTTGGCTCTCGGCAAGCTGCGTCAAGGCGCACGGCGGATTTTAGGCAAGTTGTTGAAACGGCGGATAAAACCGACCTGATCGGAGCGGCTCGAGCGTTACTGCATCATCTGGAAAACACGCGCACATTTAAAACCGCTGCTAAAACCGCGGCGGATGATGGGTCGGACGATTCTCAAGCCTCTCGGAATTCCCCGCAAATCTTGGCGCCGAATGGGCAGGAGGTTGCGGGCTTGGCGCATGAGTCGGCCTTGCGCCCGGACGGTGTCGCCGACCCTGAGCCGAATGAACCGGATGAACCGGATGAACCGGATGCGCTGTTCTCTCTTGATGAAATCGCCCGGCGCATTCACACGTTTGAAGAGGAACTCGGCGGCGAAGACGTGGACGCCGAGGTTTTTTCTCCAGGTGTTGCCTCAAACGCCCGGCCCGCTCAGCCGCAGACTCACGAACCTGCCGCCGTTAACGCCACAGCAGATCCCCTGATTGAGGCGCATACCCCACCGCCCCCACCGCCCCCACCGCAAAGTCAGGACGCGCCCGAGCCGAACCGCTCGCCGCTCACGTTTGACACCAATGAAGACAGCGAAAACGTTCCTTCCATAAGCGATCACTTTGACGCAATCCTGGACGAATTGGAAGAACTGCTCGCCGAAATCGATACGCGCCGGGCACGGATTGCGCGTGACAAGCCCTTGCAAGCGCGCGCGCCGGCGAAACCAAATCGCGACCCGCTTTGCGTATCTCAAGTGGCCTTGTCGGCAAACGCCCGCCCGTTCCGCGATAGTAAAATGAAGACACAACGCCACACGGCGCAAGGTGCAAAAGTGCGGTCAGGCCCCAATGAGGCCGACAAGTCGACCGAAGATGGTCGAAGCGCGACCGCAGCCGCAGAGGCCGCACTGACCGCGCATCGGTGGGATGCGCTACGTGTGCCCAAGCCGCCACTCTCTCCGCCCACACAGGAGACACGGGCAAAGGCCTCGGTTCAAACCCCTGTGGGTATGGATGATGATGCAGCCTCGGACACCGAACAGGTTAGCCTGGCGCAGTCCAGGGCGGTGCTGTCGGATATCGCGCGTATTCTTGAGCAGCATCTGAAAAGTATCAAAGTATCAAAATCGACACCATCTGCCGGCTCACGGACATTGCCCCGGTCAAACGCGCTACAGGCACAGCAGGCTTTGGCGCCTGAACCCACGCACGCGCCGGTGCGCCATGAGGACCTCAAGCAACTTGATGCCCGGTTAGGGGCGTTGTCTGAGCGCATGCATGCCATAGTCAGGCGTGCGCGCATCGAAATGCAGGCGTATTTACGACACAAGATGGCCGTTCGTGCCCATGAACGCAGCCGCAAGCCGGATCTGAGCACGCCGGTTCGCCCCTTGCCACCGGTTTCGACGCAGGAAAGCGCCGAGGCACCCAACGACACGCTCTTGCGCTCCATGTGGGAGATCGAACAGCGTCAGCGGGAGCTATCACTGGCATCGAACTTTCCGGGTTCAAGCGCTCCCGATGTTGCGGCCCGGCGGGTGTCATCGGTTGCCGGTCTGGCTGCTTTGGAACAAAGCCCCTCGACACGTGATTTGGGCCCCCGTCCGCATGTGACGCAGTCCTATGCGCCCCGCAACTATGGGCCTCAACCCTATGCCTTTTTCCCGTCGGCCGATACGTTGCCGCAGTCTGGGGGCTCTGATACCGCGTATGACACCCTATCGGCGGACAAGCAGCGCCCGGAGATATCCCGGTTTCGGATCGGTGAACATACGCCCCAAACCTTGTGATGGTGAACGCAAAGTATACCAATATAAATTCTAGGTAACGATAGAAGATATGACTTCAGCACAAAAGCAATTGGCTTACGACATTGACGATGGCGCCTATGAGCGTCGGCAGGATGCGCTCAAGACCATGGACCGCGAACTCGATCAGGTCAAGAAAGACGAACTGGCCGCGCGGTTGGAATCTTTGCGCAGGCAAATGGAATCCTTTGGTGGCAGGATAGGGGAGCCTGATGCCAGCGATAATGTCGACAGCGTTGAGGCGCCGCGCCAGCAGATGCCGATTTCGCGAGTCCATAGCCGGTTGGAAAAACTGACGGTACGGATCAATGATTTGGGGAATATTCTGCGCTTGGGAAATGCAGGGCCAAATTTTCAAAAGGCCTTTGCGCGCTTGACAGGAAATGTTCGCCGTGTAGCGAAAACCTATATTGATCGTGATCCTGTCGATGTCATGCGCGACATCGACAATATGGAGTCTACCGCGCAACGTATGCGTCAGGAATTCTTGCGCGCCGCTGGTAACAGTTCTTTACGCGCTCTTGAAGCCAAGGTAGCGTCGATCGAAGAGACCGTTGACTTTGCCCAGGGGAGCCTTGGTACACGTCTTGACGATGTTGAGGCCCAGCTGTCCAGCCTGGCCACGCGCCTTGAAGCGGCCATGTCCACCCCCATGAACTCTGGTGATGTGGACGACTTGCGGCGCGAAATCGGCACCATCCATCGCTTGCTCGCGGCACTGCCAGACAAGGGGTACAAGAATATCCTGTCGCGCATCAGCACCCTGTCGCGCAAGCTTGAGACCATCGACAGCCGCGATAATATCAAGAGGCTGGATGGTGATATTTTGCGCCTGGATCGGCAGGTTTCCGGACTGATTGAGCGATTTGGCGAAATCAACTCCATCCAGACAAAACTTCTTGAAATGCAGCAATTGGTGGAAAATCTTCCAAAACCTGCCGCCATAAGGCCGCCTGATACGCGTGTGGCCGCGCCCTCGCGCGCTAGCCGTGCAAGAGGCGGGGGAACGACACTTGCGGATTTACTTGCCAAATCCGGGCGCCTGGCCGCTGCCAAACAGGTCGCCTCCGATCGAGAGCCGCGTATGCCGTTTTCGTTCAAGCAACTCTCGCTGCATGAAGATGAAAGCCACCTTGAGCAAACCACACCGGCTAAACAGGCTGAACCCGCGCATCGCGACGAGGATCGTGACTTGCAAGAACACGATCAAGAACACGATGAAAATCAAAATCAAGGTGATATTTTATCACAGATGTCAGCCCCCGTGCGTGGTGTCGAGCCAGAGGATGGGGCACGGGATGCGTTGATCCATAACGATCCCCGCAAAGCGGATCCCATGCCGGCACAAGAACCGCCATCCCCACCTGTTTCCCCGTCATCGCGTCCCGCGCTGTCGCACGGGCATAATCGCGTGCAGCGGCGCAACACATCACAGGTTCGCCCGCGCGCCCATTTTGCCAAGCGTAAAGCCGCGCCCGTGGTCCAGATGCAGGCTGAGGAGCCGGGCCGGTTCGATTTTTTACAAAACCATCGTGGGGCCATCGCGGCGGGCGCGTGTTTGGTCGCATTTATTGCCGGCAGCGTTGCGGTCTACAACTACTACAACGCGACCTCGACCCCCGAGCAACTGGCTGAAGCCGTTAACAGCACCGTTGTCGAGACCTCGTCGACTTCGTCGAACACGCAAAGCCGTGACATATCCGGACTGGCCAACAATCGCGAGCCTGCGCTTATTCAATCGGCGAGCCATAATCCTGCTGATCAGCTAAAGCCTGCCGCGTCGGCTGCCCCCGCGACACCACCCAGACCTCCTGCGGTCATTCAGCCTGCACAGTTGCGCGCAGCTGCGGCGGCAGGCGATCCCCAGGCCCAGTTCGTTATCGGAACCCGGTATCTTGATGGGGTAGGGGTCGGGCGTGATCTGCGCCAGGCGGCCATCTGGTACGAGCATGCGGCCAATCAGGGCTACGCGCCGGCGCAATATCGATTAGGCTCTATGTACGAAAAGGGCCGCGGCGTCACCAAGGATGCTGATCTGGCCCGCATCTGGTATCAACGGGCCATCGGCCGAGGCAATGTGAAGGCGATGCACAATCTCGGTGTTCTCTATGCGGAGGGCGCGTTCGGGGAACAGGATCTGGCGTCGGCCTCGCAACTGTTCGCGCAGGCTGCCAAGCATGGTTTGCGTGATAGCCAGTACAACCTGGGTATTTTAAATGCCCGCGGCCTTGGCGTTCCCAAAAGCCTGCCCAAGGCCTATCAATGGTTTTCGATTGTGGCCCGCGATGGTGATACCGATGCGGCCACCAAACAGGCGCAGATTGCCAACGATCTGGATCCGCAAATGCGCATCGCCACCGATCTGCTTGTTAACGCCTGGAAGCCCGAGCCGATCAATTTGGCTGCCAACAAAATCCCTGCTAATCCCGATTGGGATATGGCCAGTGCCGGCATTTCTGTTGCGTCGGTAAAACCGAGCCGAGAAATGATCATGGAAATTCAAGCGCTGCTGATCAACCAGGGATATCAGCTTGGCCGTCCTGATGGGATTATCGGGCCCAAAACCCAGGCCGCGATTCGGGCCTTTCAGCAAAGGTCCGGACTTCCCACAGACGGGCAGGTGAGCAAACGCCTGCTGGACGTCTTGCGCGGATAAGCGGTTAAGCGGTTAAGCGGATAAAAAGCGCTCTCAAGTGATGCAAGGGGCAAAGCCCCTTGGTATTATTCTCTTGCTTAGGGCTTCTTTCCCTTAAAACCCTCCCCACGGTTTGAGGCAGCCAGATCACGGTTGTGATTGTACCGAATACGCTCTTAACGCTTGGATGTCTGGGTGTCTGGGCGTCTGGATTTTGTACTGCCGGGCGAGCACAGCCTACCGGTAACTTTCCCTGAAATTACAACGGTGTAAGAATACAATATAGGGGTTGACGGGCACCCGTTCCTTTGTTAGCAAGCCTATTGCCAACAATTGAATAATTATCAAAAAACGGCCGTATCAGGGAATTTGTTGTGAAACCGGTTAAAGTCCTTTGCGGGTTGCTCTTTATTAAGACGCGAAAGGGCTTTGAACATCGGGGAGTTTGTATTATGAGGAGCCCGGCAGGATCAATGGGAACAGAAGGCACGACAAAGCCAACGGCTGTGGACGAACGCGCCGAGGGCGGGATACCCGTTTTAAAGTCACCATTTGATAATCTTGTCGCACGTGTTTTGCGCGGCGGCCATGTGGTTAAATTTCGAGGCCAGGTGGCCAGTGCGGCGCCGACTCTCGGGTTGGGCCTTGCGTCCTGTGTTGTGGGCGCGGGGCTGAGCGCCCTTATTGGCCTCGGCAGCACCACCTCCGCTCTGGCCGCCTGCGACCTGAAAGCTGGTGGACAACCAAACGAAATTTTTTGCGAGGGTACTAGGCTGTGGTGACAATTTAACTATTTGAGCCACAGCTGGATTGCCGCAAGTTTAACGAAGCCAAGAAAATTCGCCAGCAGTTTGTCATAGCGCGTCGCAACCCGTCTGAATTCCTTGAGCCGTCCAAATAGACGTTCGATCCTGTTGCGCTCCTTGTACAGCTCTTTGTCATATGCACGCTGATCTGTGCGATGCCGGCGTGGGGGTATAACCGCTTCACCACCGGTCTTCACAATTGCCTCCACCAAATTGTCTGCATCATAGGCGCGGTCACCAAAAACATAACTTGATGCAAAGCCTGCAATCAAATCAAGCGCTTGCTTCATGTCGTTCTCCTGGCCTGGCCCTCCGCCAAAGCGCACGGGAAGGCCCAACCCATCGCCTACCGCATGGAGTTTGGTGGAGAACCCGCCCTTGCAGCGACCCAACCCTTGGGATGCAGCGCCCCCTTTTTTTGCGGGGCTCCTGCCGCATGTTTGTGTGCCCGGATGATAGTTGTATCAATCTGCAACCATTCAAAATCTGCCTCTTTCGACAGGGCCTCAAACATACGCTCAATAACACCGTTCTCTACCCAACGATAGTACCTGCGTTTAACTGTTTGATAGGGGCCAAATCGCTCCGGCAGGTCTCGCCAGCGTGCCCCTGAACGGGCCATCCAAAGAAGGCCGTTAAGAAAACGGCGGTTGTTGCTGCGAGGACCACGCCGGCCTTTGCGACCTCCAGGGATAAAAGGCTCCAAGCGTTCCCACTGATCATCACGAAGTTCATCAACAGACATAACTAACCTCTCAAAAGTCAGTAATGAATCTGATTCGTCGTCAATTGAGAACCCAAAACTCCTTAAATTGTCACCACAGCCTAAGACAACTCAGCAAGACATCACTGTAAAAGACGCCCAGATCACCACCTCGGCAGATTTTTCCGTCAACGTGCCTACTCAATTTACACGCGGCATTTCTATTGACGCTGTCAGCACAAGCGCAGGGGGCGGTATCACGTTCACCAGTACCACTAGCAAAGAGATAAGGGGCACATATGCGGGGCTTCAAGCCGTGGGTCGCGCAGGTAGTGACGGCGATTTAACGATCACCATCGGCACAGGCGCGGTGACAGGTGGCCAATACGGCATCGTGGCGGAGCAATTTGGCACGGGCGCTGTGACGATCAATACCGGCGACGGGGCTGTCTCCGGTGGCCAGAAGGACGGCATTTTTGGCTTTATAACCAATCGACAAAACGATAGCGCCCTAACAATCACCACCGGCACAGGCGCGGTGACAGGTGGCCAAAACGGCATCTTCGCCACACATGCAGGTACCGGAGCCGTGACCATTGAGACCAACGGAGATATCACCGGAACAGCCGTCGCTGGCATTGATGCACAGATTGGGGACAAAAACAACACCGGCGGCAACGGAGAGCTCAATATCACCGCCAATGCCGCTGTCACCGGTGGCCAATACGGTATCTTCGCCAAGCATTATGGCCTGGGCGCTGTGACGATCAAGACCGGCGACAGGGATGTCACCGGAACAAATAAATATGGCATTTATGCAAAGATTTTTAACGCAAATAACACAAACGACATAACGATCACCACCGGCACAGGCGCAGTGACAGGCGGCAAATACGGTATCTTCACCGATCACCGTGGCCTGGGCGCTGTGACGATCACCACCGGCGATGGCAATGTCACCGGAACAAATGAATATGGCATTTATGCAGAGATTTTTAACGCAAATAACACAAACGACATAACGATCACCACCGGTACAGGCGCGGTGAAAGGCCGAATCGGTATCCGCGCCACACATCAAGGTGCCGGAGCCCTGACCATTGAGACCAACGGAGATATCACCGGAACAGAAAATGATGGCATTTATGCAGATATTTTTAACAACAATAACACAAACGACCTAAAGATCACCACCGGCACAGGCGCGGTGACAGGTGCCCTAAACGGCATTGTTGCCGAGCACTCTGGCAAGGGCGCTGTGACGATCAATACCGGTGGCGGGGCTGTCACCGGTCAAGGGAGTCATTATGGCATTCGTGTTTATGTAACCAATCTACAAAACGATAGCGCCCTAACGATCACCACCGGCACAGGTGCGGTGGAAGGTGGCCTAGACGGTATCTTCGCCAAACATAGAGGTACCGGAGCCTTGACCATTGAGACTAACGGAAATGTCACCGGAAGAACTCTAGATGGCATTAATGCATTGATTTATAACACAAATAACAACAGCGCCCTAACGATCACCACCGGCACAGGTGCGGTGAAAGGTGGCAAACACGGCATCTTCGCGAAGCACCAGGGCAAGGGCGCGGTAACCATTGAGACCAAAGGAGATATCACCGGAACAAATAAAGATGCCATTAATGCATTGATTGATAACGTAGATAACAACAACGCCCTAAAGATTACCACCGGCACAGGCAAAGTGACAGGTGGCAAATACGGCATCTTCGCCCATCACCGTGGCTTGGGCGCTGTGACGATCAATACCGGCGACGGGGATGTTATCGGTCAAGGGGAGGACGGCATTTTTGGCTTTATAACCAATCGACAAAACGATAGCGCCCTAACAATCACCACCGGCACAGGCGCGGTGGAAGGTGGCCGACGCGGTATCTGGGCGGAGCACAATGGCACGGGCGCTGTGACGATCACCACCGGCACAGGCGCGGTGACAGGTGGCCAATACGGCATCTTCGCCACACATGCAGGTACCGGAGCCGTGACCATTGAGACCAACGGAGATATCACCGGAACAGCCGTCGCTGGCATTGATGCACAGATTGGGGACAAAAACAACACCGGCGGCAACGGAGAGCTCAATATCACCGCCAATGCCGCTGTCACCGGTGGCCAATACGGTATCTTCGCCAAGCATTATGGCCTGGGCGCTGTGACGATCAAGACCGGCGACAGGGATGTCACCGGAACAAATAAATATGGCATTTATGCAAAGATTTTTAACCAGAATAACACAAACGACATAAAGATCACCACCGGCACAGGCGCAGTGACAGGCGGCAAATACGGTATCTTCACCGATCACCGTGGCCTGGGCGCTGTGACGATCACCACCGGCGATGGCAATGTCACCGGAACAAATGAATATGGCATTTATGCAGAGATTTTTAACGCAAATAACACAAACGACATAACGATCACCACCGGTACAGGCGCGGTGAAAGGCCGAATCGGTATCCGCGCCACACATCAAGGTGCCGGAGCCCTGACCATTGAGACCAACGGAGATATCACCGGAACAGAAAATGATGGCATTTATGCAGATATTTTTAACAACAATAACACAAACGACCTAAAGATCACCACCGGCACAGGCGCGGTGACAGGTGCCCTAAACGGCATTGTTGCCGAGCACTCTGGCAAGGGCGCTGTGACGATCAATACCGGTGGCGGGGCTGTCACCGGTCAAGGGAGTCATTATGGCATTCGTGTTTATGTAACCAATCTACAAAACGATAGCGCCCTAACGATCACCACCGGCACAGGTGCGGTGGAAGGTGGCCTAGACGGTATCTTCGCCAAACATAGAGGTACCGGAGCCTTGACCATTGAGACTAACGGAAATGTCACCGGAAGAACTCTAGATGGCATTAATGCATTGATTTATAACACAAATAACAACAGCGCCCTAACGATCACCACCGGCACAGGTGCGGTGAAAGGTGGCAAACACGGCATCTTCGCCCGGCATTATGGCCTGGGCGCTGTGACGGTCACCACCGGCGATGGCAATGTCACCGGAACAAATGAATATGGCATTTATGCAGAGATTTTTAACGCAAATAACACAAACGACATAAAGATCACCACCGGCACAGGCGCGGTGAAAGGCCGAATCGGTATCCACGCCATACATCAAGGTGCCGGAGCCCTGACCATTGAGACCAACGGAGATATCACCGGAACAAAAAATGATGGCATTTATACAGAGATTTTTAACAACAATAACACAAACGACCTAACGATCACCACCGGCACAGGCGCGGTGACAGGTGCCCTAAACGGCATTGTTGCCGGGCACTCTGGCAAGGGCGCTGTGACGATCAATACCGGTGGCGGGGATGTCACCGGTCAAGGGAGTCATTATGGCATTCGTGTTTATGTAACCAATCTACAAAACGATAGCGCCCTAACGATCACCACCGGCACAGGTGCGGTGAAAGGTGGCCTAGACGGTATCTTCGCCAAACATAGAGGTACCGGAGCCTTGACCATTGAGACTAACGGAAATGTCACCGGAAGAACTCTAGATGGCATTAATGCATTGATTTATAACACAAATAACAACAACGCCCTAACGATCACCTCCGGCAGCGGCAACGTGATCGGCGAAAATAATGGCATTTTTGTCAAGCATCAGGGCTCCGGCAACGCGGTGATTGCGGTCGATGGCCTGATGCAAGGCAGGACCCAATACGGTATTGATAGTCGTGAAGTAGTGAGAGGGATGACCAGGATCACCCTTAACGACAACGCCGATGTCAGGGGGGGAACCGCTGCCATTATCAATGGCGACGGCAACTCACAACTTACGGTCAATGAAGGGGCTAAGATCAACGGTGATGTGACCTTGGGCGGGGGCAAAGATGAGGTGATCTTTCTCCGCGACTTTGATTTTTCTAAGGTTAAAAACGGTGAATTCGACGGCGGGGGTGGTAATCAAGATGGGATTGTATTCAGGAACCGCACGAACAACGCCGCCGCGGTGGATGCGGACCAGTTCGAAGGTTTCGAACGCGCCACCATCGATGGCGGTTCCACCGAATTTACCGGCCAAACCCTGAACCTCGGTGGTGCTACAGGCCTGCTGTCGCTCATCAACGACGGTACCCTCGTTGTCGGTACACAGTTGAACAATATCAACGGCAGTGTGCACAACAACGTCGGCAGTACTATCGACATGCAGAACAATAATTTCAGCACGCTCAAAATTACCGGCGATTACACCGGCGGCGGCACTATCAGGATGGACACGGTGCTGGGCGATAGCAATTCTAAAACCGACAGGATAATCATCACCGGCTCCACCAGCGGCACGACAAACGTGTATGTCGTAAACCGAAGTGGCAAGGGTGCCGATAAAGCCAAAATTCAATTGATTGAAGTTCGAGGCACGTCAGGCGGCAAGTTCATGCTAACCGGCGGCTTTACCAACCCTAATATTGGAGGCGGAAATGAGCAGTTCGTAACGGCGGGCGTCTACGCCTATCGCCTGCAGAAAGATGGTAAGGACTGGTTTCTGAATTCGGAAATGGCACCAACACCACCGACACCAACGACACCGGGCGCTAGCGGTAAACAACCTGGCCAGGGTGGCGGTGGCGGCCAGCAACCTGGCCAGTCTGGCACGGGCAGTGGCGGTGGCGGTAAACAACCTGGCACTGGCACGGGCGGTGGCGGTAAACAACCTGGCCAGGGTGGCGGTGGCGGTAAACAACCTGGCCAGGGTGGCGGTGGCGGCCAGCAACCTGGCCAGTCTGGCACGGGCAGTGGCGGTGGCGGTAAACAACCTGGCCAGGGTGGCGGTGGCGGTAAACAACCTGGCCAGGGTGGCGGTGGCGGCCAGCAACCTGGCCAGTCTGGCACGGGCAGTGGCGGTGGCGGTAAACAACCTGGCCAGGGTGGCGGTGGCGGTAAACAACCTGGCCAGGGTGGCGGTGGCGGCCAGCAACCTGGCCAGTCTGGCACTGGCACGGGCGGTGGCCCAAGCGGAGGTAACCAGCCTGGCACGAGCGGTAACCAGCCTGGTAGGAGCGGTGGCCCAAGCGGCGGTAAGCAGCATCGCACGGGCGGTGGCGGTGGCGGTAAACAACCTGGCCAGGGTGGCGGTGGCGGCCAGCAACCTGGCCAGTCTGGCACTGGCACGGGCGGTGGCCCAAGCGGCGGTAACCAGCCTGGTAGGAGCGGTGGCCCAAGCGGCGGTAAGCAGCATCGCACGGGCGGTGGCGGTGGCCCTCGGATTTACTCCCCCGGGGCGGTTGCCTACGAAAACCTGGCGCATACGGCCCTGGAGCTCAACCGGATGGAGAGCCTGCACGAGCGGGTTGGCAGCCGGGTGACCCACATGGTCTCCAATAGGTCGCAAAGCACCCTAATCCTGGGGGCCGCAAGCCAGGATGCGGGGCTTTTGCATGAGGGTGACGGTGGGGCTAAGGCAAGCCCTGACCGCTGGCTTACCAGTTGGGCCAGAATGAGCGGGCGGCTCTCGCATCAAACCCCCGGATCTTCGACCACAGGGGTCGCGGAGCGCGACACCCAGGTCTTCAAACTGCAAGGGGGCGTTGACGCAGAGTTCGTTTATGATAACGACAACACCGCCGTGTTCGGCCTCAACGCCAGTTTGAGCCATGGCAAGACGGACTTTTCGTCGGTTTTCGGCAATGGGGAGATCAAGACCACGGGTATTGGCGTCGGGCTCACCGGAACCTGGTACGGGCCTCAGGGCTTTTATGCCGATGTGCAGGGGGCCCATACGTGGTACTCCAGTGACCTGACATCGGATCTTGTGGGCAAGCTTGCCGATGGCGTTGACGGCACCGGCTATGGGCTGAGTGTCGAAGTGGGTAAGGCGATGGCGCTGGCGAACGGCCTGACGCTGACCCCACAGGCGCAGCTGGCCTACTCCAAGGTGTCTTATGATGACTTTACTAGCCGTACCGGGGTGGTGGTCTCCGGCAGTGAGGGCACGAGCGTGCTGGCCCGTCTGGGGGTTGCGGCGAGCCATGAGCGCACCTGGCAGGACAATGGCGGTGGGCAGGCCTTGCACGTTGAGGGGATCATGAACCTTTATCATGAGTTTGAAGATGGGGTTCGTGTTGATGTTGCGGGGACGCGCTTGACGAGCGGCCAGCACCGCTGGACGGGCGAGCTAGGGGGGCGCTTTACCCGGGCCTTCAATGATGATGCTTATGCGCTTTATGGGGAGTTGAGCGTCTCGACAGACCTTGAGGACTTTGGCGACAGCTATGCCCTCAAGGGCTCCCTCGGCCTCGCCGTGCGCTGGTAGTGGCTGATGCCGCTGGTATAGGCCCGGTCGAGGATACTATGTGGCTTCGTCCTGCCCTTGTACGCGGGCGGTCTCCAGAGCGATCTCCACCATGTTTGCAAAGCTCTGCTCGCGCGCTTTGGCGCTGAGTTCTTCTTTTGTAAGCAAATGATCACTGACAGTGCAGATGGCCAGGGCGCGGGCATTTTTTCGAGCCGCAATCGTATAGAGCGCCGCCGCTTCCATTTCAACAGCCAGGACACCATGTTCGCGCAAAACCGGTATGGGATCAAAGCGATGCCCGTAAAACGTATCACTTGAGTAAATCCCGCCCGTGTGATGGCGGATTTTGCGCGATGCGGCGATCGCGGCTGCGGTGCTCAACAACCCCCAGTCCGCGCAAGGGGCAAAGTCAACCCCGGCAAAGGTATTGCGATTCATGGCCGAATCACTTGATGCGGTCATGGCAATGATCACGTCGCGCAGCATCACCTTGTCGGCCATCGCGCCACAACTGCCAATGCGCATCAGGATTTTAACCCCGAATTGATCGATCAGTTCGTTGGCATAGATGGCCAGTGAAGGCTGTCCCATGCCGGTTCCCTGGACGGACACGCGTAATCTTTTGTAGCTGCCGGTAAAACCCAACATGCCGCGCACCGTGTTGTAGCAAACCACGTCTTCGAGAAACGTCTCAGCCGCCCAACGTGCCCGCAGAGGGTCTCCCGGCATCAGAACAACCTCAGCGATCTCTCCCCGGGTGGCTCCAAGGTGGATGCTCATAGTCCGTCTCCTCCCGTTTTTTGGTCCTGCGTGCACTGTTTCCCGCAAATGCCAAAGGATTAACAAAAACAATCGACACAGGGAACCGATTTTCCTATACTTTGTTTATCCATTTGGCCATCTGGCTGACCTCAAATATGTGATGAAGGGCAGGCAGCATGAGCGTTAGAGGGATGCAAAGCAAACGCGGATCTGGTGTGAGCACAGGACGCGTTTAAAAAACCGGGGAGGATACGGGGAGGATACGGGGAGGATATCAGACATATTTCCTTTGAAAGCGTCATTGTTCCTTCCGCTACGACGGGGGGCGGGCGATTGCGGCGTTGGATGCCGCGTGTTGTTCGATGGGTTGGCGGGCATCGGTTTGCGGCAAAACGACCGCTAAAGGTTCCAATCTGTGCAAACATGAAACATGAAACATGTGAGGTGATTATGAACAAATTTTTGGGCGCGCTGTTTCTTACAGGTGCAATGGGTATTTCCGCAGCCAGCGCTGAGGATATTAAACCCGCCGTGGTTTTTGATATGGGCGGTAAGTTCGACAAGTCGTTCAACCAGGGTGTGAACGACGGTGTGACCCGTTTTTCCAACGAGACCGGGATCAAGTTTTCCGAGTTCGAAGTGACCAACCCGGCCCAGCGCGAGCAGGCCTTGCGCAAAATGGCCCAGCGCGGCTCAAACCCGATCATCAGTGTCGGGTTTGCCCAGGCGCCGGCCCTGGAAAAGGTTGCGGCGGAATTTCCCAACATCAAATTCACCATCATTGATGCGGTCGTCGACAAGCCCAATGTGCGCTCGGTGGTTTTCAAGGAGCACGAAGGGTCTTACCTTGTTGGCGTTCTTGCGGCCGTTGCCTCAAAATCCAAAAAGGTCGGTTTTGTCGGTGGTATGGATATCCCGTTAATTCGCAATTTTGCCTGCGGTTACGAGCAGGGGGTCAAATCTGTTGGTGCTGATTACGCGGTTATCCAAAACATGACGGGCACCACGCCCTCCGCGTGGAACGACCCAACCCGCGGTGCGGAGTTGGCCAAAAGCCAGTTCGACCAGGGGGTTGATGTTATTTACGCGGCCGCCGGTGGAACAGGCAATGGTGTCTATCAAGCCGCCAAGGACGCTGGGAAATTGGCCATTGGTGTTGACTCTAACCAGAATTATTTGCAGCCCGGTACCATGCTCACCTCCATGCTCAAACGCGTCGACGTTGCTGCCTATAATGCGTTTAACGATGTCAAAAACGGCACATGGACATCTGGTACGCAAGTTCTGGGCCTTAAAGAAGACGGTGTTGGCTGGGCGCTGGACGAATACAACCAGGATCTGGTCACCGGTGACATGAAGACCAAGGTAGATGCAGCCAAAGCCGCGATTCTTGATGGCAGCGTCAAGGTGCACGACTACAGGTCAAACAACAAATGCGGAGAATAGACTTTTATCCCGAGTGGTACGTGATCCGTGAACGAACCCAACACAAACAACGCGACCGAGGTCGGGGAAAGGGCCCCGGTCGCCCCGCCGGGGCCTGTTGCAGTTGCCTTTCGCAATATCAACAAGGCCTTTGGGCCGGTACAGGCTTGCAAGGATATCAATCTGGAGATTCCTAAAGGGGAGATCCATGGGCTGATCGGCGAGAACGGCGCCGGCAAGTCAACCCTGATGAGTATTCTCTACGGCTTTTATGAAGCCGATAGCGGCGATATCGTGCTCAACGGGGAGATTACCCGCGTACGCTCTTCGCGCGATGCCATCGACAAGGGCATCGGTATGGTCCACCAGCACTTTATGCTGGTGGACACGTTCACGGTTTTGGAGAATGTGGTTCTGGGCGCCGAATCAGGCGCGATGGTGAGCGAATCGCTGGCGCGTGCACGCGCGGAACTGACTCGGCTGGAAGAAGAGTACGACCTGAAGGTCAGTCCCGATGCTCTCGTTGGGGATCTGCCTGTGGGCCAGCGCCAGCGGGTCGAAATCCTCAAAGCCCTGTTTCGGGGTGCCGATATTCTCATTCTTGATGAGCCTACCGGGGTGCTCACGCCGCAAGAGGCGGACCAGTTGTTCCGTATCCTGGATACATTGCGTGCACGCGGCGCAACCATCATCATCATTACCCACAAGCTGCGCGAGATTATGGCGATCACCGACAGCGCGTCGGTGATGCGCCGCGGTGAAATCGTGGCGTTCCGGCGCACCGAGGACACCAACGAGGAGGAACTCGCCGAGCTGATGGTGGGGCGCAAGGTCAATGTGACCCGTAATACATCGCCATCAGAGCCCGGCAATGTTGCCCTGAGTTTAACCAATGTCACGGTGCGCGATGCCGATAATGTTAATCGGTTGGACAATGTTTCACTACAGGTGCGCTCTGGGGAACTGGTCGGTATCGCCGGTGTCTCCGGCAACGGACAAAGCCAGTTGTTGGAAGTTCTCGGTGGCATCCAGGCCATCACCGATGGCACAATGAATGTGTTGGGTCATACGTTCAACCGCCGCAACAGGGCGGACCCGGCACATTTGCGAGACATAGGCCTGGCGCACGTGCCTGAGGATCGTCTCAGACTTGGACTTGTCAAGCAGTTTGCCGCATGTGAATCATCCATCCTTGGCTATCATCACGATCATGCCTATTGCAGGGGGCCTCTGTTTGATCTTGAGGCCACCCATGGGGCCACCCATGAGATGATGCAGGCTTTTGATGTGCGCCCACCGGATATAGGGCTAAAGTCGGCGAATTTTTCCGGCGGCAACCAGCAAAAGCTCATCCTGGCGCGGGAGTTGCTGCGGGATCCGAAAGTCCTGATTGTGGGCCAGCCAACACGCGGAGTCGACATCGGTGCCATTGAGTTTATCCACGAACAGCTCCTGGCCTATCGTGAGCGCGGTTGCGCCATACTCATGGTATCGGTGGAGTTGGAGGAGGTGATGTCCCTTGCCGATCGTATTTTGGTGATGTTTGAGGGGCGCATCGTCGGTGAGGTGACCGGTGATAAGGCAAACGAGCGCACCCTCGGCCTGATGATGGCCAACGCCTGGGATGGGCAGGAGGTATGATATCTGCGTTACCCGTTCCTGAAATATTGACGCGCAAGTATGAGATCTTTGATTGGCGCAATGCTGCAGCTATTCTTGCCTTCGTGCATGCAAGCGAGTGGCGCGACATTGTTGAGGTTTTGTCAGAGTTTGAGCTTTTGCATTCTGGAATTGCAGTTGGTGGTGGCAACAAGTCTTTGATGGCCAAAGCCATTGATGAGGCGTTGACAAAACGTGGCTGGCGTGAAAAAGCGTTTGACACGCGCGTGTCCGTGGATGGCTCTGAGCGCCTTTCGCCAACACACAGTATCGATTGCTTTAAAGGAAAAGTCGCGTTGGAAATGGAGTGGAACAACAAAGATCCGTTCTTTGACCGTGACCTCAACAATTTTAGGTTACTGTATGACTTGTTGGTTGTCGATGTGGGCGTTATCGTGACACGAGCAACCTCTTTGGAGAAAGTGCTAAAACACATAGGACGCGCTCCAACAACCTATGGAAAGGCCACAACCCATACGCAGAAATTGTATCCGAAGATAAAGGGGGGTGGTGCGGGGGGATGCCCGGTGATTGTTTTTGGTATCAAGGAAGGCAGCTATCGTGATGACCGACAAGATTGAGAAAACCATTGCTGATTTTCGTGCAAGTTTGTCGGGATCGGAGTTTTCCACGATTCTTGCGGATCCTCCTTGGCGCTTTAAGAACCGGACCGGAAAGGTTGCGCCGGAACATAAGCGTCTCAATCGCTATGAGACCTTAACTACTGATGAAATCTGTGCCCTGCCCGTCCCTGAAATTCTGGCACCGACCGCGCATTTGTACTTGTGGACTCCCAATGCGCTTCTTCCTGACGCGCTTCGGGTAATGGATGCCTGGGGTTTTACCTACAAGACCAATTTGATTTGGCGTAAAGTCCGTAAGGATGGCGGGTCCGATGGTCGTGGGGTCGGGTTTTATTTTCGCAACGTTACGGAGATGGTTTTGTTTGGCGTTAGAGGAAAAAACGCACGTACGCTGTCACCAGGACGGCGTCAAGTTAATTACATGCAGTCACGCAAACGCGAACACTCCCGAAAACCCGATGAGCAATACGAAATTATCGAAGCCTGTTCGCCGGGGCCGCTTTTGGAACTTTTTGCACGCGGTGAAAGAGATGGCTGGCGTTATTGGGGTGATCAAGCCTGCGGCGACTACGCCCCTAATTGGAAGACCTATGCTCACAATTCTTTAAGCGATAAAAAGACGAACAAACAACTCACGATGACATTATGAGCACGCCAGGAGGAACCATTCCCCGTTGGGTAGATGTGGGGCTATTGCCCCTCGTCAATATTGCCATTGCCCTGTTTATTTCCGGGTTGATTGTCGTGGGCCTTGGCGAGGATCCATTTGAGGCTGTGAACCATCTGATCAAGGGGGCTTTTTATTATCAGGGCGCCCTTGGCTATACGCTTTACTACACGACCAACTTTATTTTTACCGGACTTGCGGTTGCGGTTGCCTTTCATGCGGGGCTTTTCAACATCGGCGGTGAGGGACAGGCCTATATTGGCGGTCTTGGAGCCGGTCTGGCAGTTCTTGCGCTGGATCAATATTTGCCGGGGATTGTCGTTATTCCCGCCGGCATTCTGGCAGCGGCGTTGTTTGGAGCGCTTTGGGCCTTTATTCCGGCCTATTTGCAGGCCTACCGTGGCAGCCATATTGTGATCACCACGATTATGTTCAATTTTATCGCCTCGGCGCTTATGGTCTATTTGTTGGTCAATGTGCTCATCAAGCCCGGGCAAATGTCGCCAGAGACACGCGAGTTTGCCCAATCTGCCTTTTTGCCGCAGCTGCATGAGATCGTCGGCTGGTTTGGTATTACCATGACCAATTCTCCCGCCAATCTATCGTTTGTCTTGGCGCTGCTATGCTGTGTGTCGGTATGGCTTTTTCTGTGGCGCTCGCCGTGGGGCTATGAGCTGCGCGCGACGGGGTTTAACGAGAGTGCCGCCGTTTATGCCGGGGCGCGGCCGCGCCGCATTATTGTGGTGACAATGCTTATTTCCGGTGCCCTTGCTGGGCTCGTTGCCACCAACGAAATTCTCGGGGTGCATCACCGTATCATTCAGGATTTCGTTGCCGGTTACGGATTTACCGGGATTGCTGTTTCGCTCATGGGCAGAAATCATCCCATTGGCATTGTCCTTGCCAGCCTGCTGTTCGGCGCCCTTTACCAGGGAGGTGCCGACCTGGCGTTTGAAATGCCCAATATCACCCGCGAGATGGTCGTGGTTATTCAGGGGTTGATTATCCTGTTCTCAGGCGCGCTTGTCTACATGATGCGCGATATTATCGCCAGGCCGTTTGTTCGCCGGACAGGTGCAGCATGAACGAGTTTATTCAGTTTTTCTTTCCTGTTCTTGACGCGACCCTTCGGGTCTCGACGCCCCTGGTGCTATGCGCCATGGCGGGTCTTTTTTCGGAGCGCTCCGGTGTTGTCGATATATCGCTCGAAGGCAAGCTTCTCGCCTCAGCCTTTGCCGCTGCCGCCGCCGCCGCCATCTATGGCTCTGCCTGGATTGGTCTTATGGCTGGCGTTGTGATTGCCACGAGCCTGTCGGCGCTACACGCTTTTGCTTGTGTCACCCATCGCGGCAATCAGATCGTGAGCGCCGTGGCTATTAATATTCTTGTCTCCGGCATGACGGTCGTTTTGGGTCACGCGTGGTTCAAGCAGGGCGGACAAACCCCGAGCCTGCCGAATACAGCGCGGTTTCTGTCCATTGAGCTGCCTCTGTCTGAGACCCTTGGTGCCGTCCCCTTTGTAGGGCGGTTTTATGAGCAGGTGATCAGCGGGCACAATTTGCTTGTCTATGTAGCGTTTTTGGTTGTTCCACTGACCTGGTGGGTGGTGTTTCGCACCCGTTTCGGGCTGCGCCTGCGCGCTGTTGGCGAGAACCCGCAGGCTGTGGACACGGCAGGCATTTCGGTTGCGTGGTTACGCTACCGGGCGATCTTGGTTGGCGGTATTTTGTGCGGTATTGCGGGGACTTACCTTTCTATTGGTCAAAACGCCAGCTTTGTGCGCGAGATGTCGGCGGGACAGGGTTACATTGCCTTGGCGGCGCTGATTTTTGGCAAATGGCGACCGTTTCTTGCTCTTGTGGGTTGTTTGATGTTCGGCTTTTTGGACGCGGTTGCGATCCGCCTGCAAGGGATGGTTCTGCCGCTTATCGGTCAGGCACCGGTGCAGCTTATTCAGGCCCTTCCCTATATTATGACGGTCATCCTGTTGGCTGGATTTCTCGGCAAGGCCATTGCCCCCAAGGCTATCGGTCAACCCTACGTCAAGGAGCGATAATGGGCACAGATGGGGCACCTTTTCTTCCACAGGAAATCATCAGAAAAAAGCGCGACGGTGGGGCCCTATCGATCCAGGAGATTGCGTTTTTGGTGGACGGTCTTACGGACGGCACATTGAGCGAGGGCCAAACGGCGGCCTTTGCCATGGCGGTTTATTTTCGCGGCCTGAGCATCGACGAGCGGGTGGCCATGGCCCATGCCATGAAGAACTCGGGCAGCGTGCTCGACTGGACCGGGGAGGGGCTGCACGGCCCGGTGCTGGACAAACACTCCACCGGCGGCGTTGGTGACAAGGTCAGCTTGCCCCTTGCGGCAATTGTTGCTGCGGCTGGCGGTTATGTACCGATGATCTCAGGACGTGGGCTTGGCCACACCGGTGGCACCCTTGATAAGCTCGATTCTATTCCAGGCTATAATACTGCGCCCGATTTGAGCCGGTTTCGACAAACAGTTAAGCAAGCCGGCTGCGCCATTGTCGGTCAGACCGATGACCTGGTTCCCGCTGACCGGCGTCTATATGCCATTCGCGATGTGACCGCCACAACGGAGCCGATCGCGCTGATCACGCCGTCGATCCTGTCAAAAAAGTTTGCCGCTGGTCTTGATGCGCTCGTGATGGACATCAAGACCGGAAACGGCGCGTTTCTTCCCCAAATGGATACGTCTTTGGATTTGGCTGCCAGTATCATCGCTGTTGCCAATAAGGGTGGGGTGAGGTGCACGGCTCTTGTGACCGACATGAACAGCATCCTGGGGGCGAACGCGGGCAATGTCCTTGAAGTGCGTGAGGCCATTGATTACTTATCCGGGGCAGCGCGTGAGCCACGCTTGCACACGGTGATTATGGCACTGGCGGCGGAAATGCTTGTTCTTGGCGGCTTGGCGGACAGCAGCGAGGTTGGGGAGATGATGGCCGAACGGGCGCTCGACTCCGGTACGGCTGCGGAGCGGTTTGCGCGCATGGTTCATGCCCTTGGTGGTCCGGCCGACCTTATGGATAGGCCTTCCAAGTCTCTCGCATCGGCTCCTGTTGTTATGCCCTGCTTTGCCCGCGAGGCTGGTGTGATGACCGGCCAGAGGGTTCGGGACTTGGGATTGGCGATCATTCATTTAGGTGGAGGGCGTCTCAACGCGCAGGCCACGATCGATTACCGGGTGGGATACGAGGACTTCGCTCCTATTGGCACGACTGTTGATGCCATGCGTCCCATTTGTCTTGTGCACGGGGCCGATGAAGTGTCTGTTGAGCGAGCCTGTGAGGCGGTACGCGCGGCGGTGCAGATCGGTCGTGAGGCCGTATTACCGACCATGGTGATTGATCGCATGGATGCCAGTGCTGCAACGGATCGACTTGCAGCCGAAAATTAAGGACATAAAGCGCGAAAGCGCTCCGTCAGAATGGTTCTATTAAAACCTGATACGCTCTAAGATGTGAACTTTCAATAGGCTGTCCAGGCATGCTCGGCCAGTCTCCCCCCACTCCTTACTGTATTGGATTTCCTCGATACCCACTAAGCAGAGATATAGATATTACCAATAAATACTTTCGCATATTGAAAGCCAAGGGATGGAAGTGCTACAAATTCCCAAGTAATAATGGTCATGGGAATTTCACATGGGTTCATCATGAAAAAAAATTAAAATTAGATATTGCTCTTATAATTCATGGAAATTTGTTTACGACGGATACATCAATAATACGGTTTAGAGAAAGGGAATACAGAGACGAGGAATATGTCTCTTCTAACGAAAAATCTCTCTCTTCTGCTTTCAGTATGGTCAGATGTGCTGATGCACCGGGTCCCTATACATTCATGGACCGCTGAATGCAGGTAACGGACTATATTCCATCGGGAGGATAACATTATGTGCACGACCTACACGATGAAGATTGGTTTTAATCCAGTAGGGAAAACAGGAGCTTACCATCCGGTTATCCTGGTTTATAAACAGGAAGACAGCGACAGCGAGACGCCGCCGGCGCCAACGCTTGACTATGTCCTGGAAGGCCTCAGATCCGATCCTGTAAGTCGTTCCGTGAGACGCAGGTTAAGTATAATTTGATTTTACCGATGTTATATTGATGCACAAAACTGACAGTCTGGTTTACCATCCTCTTCGACATCACAAACATATCAAGATAAATATCTCCCAATCTGAAATGGATCTCCATTACAAGACCCATCTCCATACGGCATCATCGCTCCTGGCGCGTGTTCCCTGTGCCTGGGCGAAGCGTCGCGCCTGCAAGGGATTATACCAGCGGCATTGGCTTTATGTACACGCCGGCTGAGGTGGGGCCTTGATAACACACCTCTTTGACGCTAATCCATGGGCCCTTGTCAAAGACCCTTGGTATTAACCTTTGCCAAGGGGAGAACCTTTGCAAACGCCCTAAAACGGTCCTAAACGACCAAGCGTATCTCGATCCGACCACCGCCACTGACCGGCTGTTGAAGGCCGGTCAGTGGAACCAATCATCGCGCAAAAACCAGCAATATCATAAGACATGACACGCTCTGGCGACTAAACTTTATAGTTGCATTGGGGGATGGTGTTGTTGTAATGCAAACAAGACAACAACCTTTATTTATCACCTTGGCTGGCCCACTTCCTGATCTTTTCCATCTTCGGACAGCCTGCATGGGTAGCTGAGAAAGGCTTAGGCTAAGGGCTTGAGCTTATCCAACGAAGTCGGAAAGGATCTAGAACTTTGCATACAGGTTATTTGCGGCAAGGGACGCCAACATTGGCCATCGATTAACGTGTGTGCGTGACAAAGAATGGGGAACAGGAATGAACGAATCTGTAAGAGTGGGGCATGCACATACGGAATTTGCATCACTGTTGCCCGATAATGCTTTGAACGAGAATTATTATTTTCCATCACTAGTTTATTCGCTCATGGTTCCGGGCGCGCGAGCAATCAACACACATCTTATTGAAGCCATTTACGCCGAGCGCGAGCGCGACAGCGTAGGCCTGAATCGATCGAACTTTCCCCAGCTTGGCGGTTGGCATAGCCACAATTTTTTACACCAAGAGGCGGCGTTTGAAGACATTGCCCTTTATGTTCACGCCTTGGGAGCGGTGATTTCTGAAAAGCTGGGCTATCACCCCGACTATGCACTTCGCATTGGCACGATGTGGTCAATTATCAATGAAAAAGGCTGCTCAAATCGGGCGCACATACATCCTGGATCACTTTGGAGTGGCGTGTATTACGTTCAGGCGCCTGAGGGCTCAGGCAATATTGAGTTTGTTGACCCGCGAACGGCGAATGTGATGAAGCAGGCGACGTATCGCACGGATCGCAAACGGCCGCAGTCCTGCTGGACGAAAGTGAATTTTACCCCGATTGCTGGCAAGATGTTGATGTTTCCAAGTTGGCTTTATCATGCGGTGACCCCTAATCTATCGGAGGCGGTTGGCCGCGCTAGTGACCGCATTATCATTAGTTTCAATCTATCTCAGAAAAAAATTTAATGAATACAAGCCTTGTACGGACGTTCGCAGGTGTAGAAGTGAGAAGGAGGTGGCTTCGTTGACGAATGCCGAGTTTGCGAATATTGCTGATGCTGAGCGGGTGCTGAAGATCCGTCTGGCCGACAGGTTTGATGACCTGGAGCCAGTGCAGCTTTTGACGACAAAGCTTCATGCGGAGACGCGCTTTGCGGATATTCCTTTTAGTTTTCGTCGGCATCGGGCGCTTTTTATGCGCGCCATTGACGAGCCGGAGCGCTATGGTTTGATCCTTTCCATGTTTGGTGAGGAGCCTGTTGGCCTGCTCTATTGTGCCGTCGGAGAGTACATAGTTGGCCACGAAGATTTGATCACAACAGTATATGCATTCTATGTCCGCGATAGGTTCAGACGATCAGCGGTTGGCGGCAAGGCAGCCCTACGTATGTTGAACGGCCTGATAAAATGGTCAGAGCTTCGTGGATCGCGCGAGATTATGATACATGTCACGTCGGGGATTGATATCGGGCGCACGGATAAGCTTCTCCGGCGGCTTAATTTTTCCATCATAGGGGCGAACTATTCGCTGCCCCTTGCAAACGCCAAACATGGGGTCTCCAATTCAGGCGATAACAGTAATGATGGGGGCGAGGGCTATGATGGTAATGATAGCTATGAGGGGACGGAGCCGGAGGACTTTTAAGGGTGGGTCCAGGCTGAGGGTGAGGGTGAGGGTGAGGATAGTAATAGCGTTGATGAGCCGCCTTGCTCCGCCATGTTGTGAGAACCAGTAAACAGGACAGGATTTCTCTCCAACGTCAACTTTTATGTTGCAATCTGCGTGTGCTGATTTATAGTTGCAACTGTATATTATTTGAGTTTACCCGTTTGATCTGTTTCGGCGCCGGGTGCAAGGGCTAGTAGGGTGTCGTCGATGCGCAAGGGTACAGCCGGTGCCGGGATGCAACCGGTACAACGTACTACCGGCACAGGGATAGCTAGTGCCATGGTATTGCGTGTATTGAGCCATGATTGGGATTACGGGACGGATGCAGCGCCTTGGGGGTCGGGGATGTGTCGCATACGTGTGCCCAACAATAATTCATAAATAGACGCACATGTCCTCCCGGATCGTTGCTCGGCAATTGCGTAGCGGCGCGCAATCCGCGTGTCCCCGCGTACCACTGGCGTCCCTAGAGCGTGTCAGGTCTTAATAGAACCATTCTGCCAAAAGGTACTTGGGCGATTTTGCGCCAAGATGGGCCTTAGGTCTCGCAGGATATAGTGGGGCTATTTGCAAGAGGCTTAAGGTCCATATGAGATCAGCATGGGGTTAGCTGTACCCATTTTGCCAGGGGTAAAGCTAACCCTATAAAGCTGATCGCCCTCTAAATCTATAGCAAAAGCGCCCGTCCCTTCGGGTTTCCGATTGGCGCAACGCCCACGCCCAAGCCGCTCTTGAGAGATGGGTCGCCATCGCTCTTCGATCGCCTTGAGCTTAGGAATCGCCTCGCCAATCGAGAAACAGAATTGATTCTATTAAGACCTGATACGCTCTAGCCCTGTGCTTTATACGGGAGCGGCGTTGATCGGTCCGCTATGCGTGGCTCAAGACGGTCCCTTGTTTGGCGAGCGGCGGTAAGCAGGCGACATTCTGGCCTGGCTGGAAGGCGGTTTCGATGGGGAACAGGGGAAAAGGGGAAGCCGGCGGTGAAACTGAAAAACCTGCTAAAACCGCGGAAAGTATCTCGGTTTTGGAAAGTCCTATTGACGATTGTTGCGGTGCTGTTTGTTGACAATCGCCTGGCCGTATGGGCGGACACGCGCATTCTGGCGCGTCACGCCGACTTCAAGGCGCGTCATCTCAAGCACCATTTTGGCCATGAAGGCTTGGGGCAAGCACCAGGTGCGCGCCCCACCGCCAGCGCCAACGATGCACCCGGCACGCCCCCCACAGACGACATGATCGACTGGACGTCGCGGGCGCCGCAGCAGCTTTGTGAGGTGCGGCGGGAGTTGCTGCTTTATACCTATCAGACGTGTTTTGAGTTTGGCAGTGTAGACGCCAATCGCGACATTGTGTCTTTGGACTATGTTTATGTGCCGCCACTGCCGTTGTTGCATTGGGCGCGGTTGCTTGGCTGGCACAAGGCGCGCCGGCACCACACCCACATTGATGGTCGGGTCATCGCCTATGCGTTTCGCGATGGCGGCTGGAAAATAAGGCGAAGGCCGGATTATCCCGTTGGGGATCGTTGGTACGACGAAACCCGTCAGTATCACGAGCGCGGCTGAAGAGACTGGGGGCGACGGTGATCACAGCGGGATCGCTGGTGAGATCAGGGAAGGTATCGGTAATGAGGATAGGGATGGGGGCAAAATGGCGTAAGCGAGCGGGAAAATCTCCGGGCACGCGCCATTGGCAGGCAGACCGTGGGGCCGTGCGTGGGACAAGCGGGGGATAGGCCGGGAATGATAAGCGCCAGGCCAGGGATTAGATGGAGGAGATGGAGGAGAGATGGAGAAGGTGCGAAAGACAGGAAAGAGAGGGGAGGCAGGCGGTTAGGTGAGGCGGTCTTGGCGGATTGTTTTGGGGCTTGTTGCGGTGATGGTTGTGGACAACCGTGCGGCGTGGTGGGCGGACAAACGCATTCTCATGCGCCACGCCGACTTTAAGGAGCGTTACGTGCATGCGGACCTCGTCTGGGTCAATCCGCCCTACGAACAACTGAGCGAAATCCGCACGGAAATGTTGTTTTATAAGTATCGAACGCTTTTCAGATGGGGGAGCGGCACGCCTGGCGGAGAATATTCTAGTTTACACTATAAATACGTCGCCCCGCGGGGGTTGTTGAGTTTAACCCGCCTGCTGGACTGGCGGGATGACGTTTATTTGCGCAGCGGCCCACCGATGCCGATATCGCGAAAAACAATCGCATTTGTGTATCGGGACAAAGGATGGAAATTTGATTACAAAGATAAGGAGATGGTATGGCACAGACAAAACAGGAATTTCTAATTTATGCTGAAATGGCTAATCAAGCTTATGATACTGAGCGCAAAGAAAAAGTCGGCGACTTCACGCCCATGCGCAACATGGAAAGAACCGACGCTGACAACGGGGAAGGTTTTTCCGCCGCGGCTTACTTTGATGACAAGACCGGAACCCTGGTCATCGCCTTCGGCGGCACGGAAGGTTATGTCCAGGATTGGCAGGCCAACATCAATCACCACGGTACCGGCCTGACCAGCGCCCAACAACGCCTCGTCGACCAATACGTAAGACAAGCCAGAGAAGAGGCGCGCCGACGCGGCTATTCGGTCCAACGCACCGTCTACACCGGCCATTCCCTGGGCGGCTTCCTGTCTCAATATGCCCTTTCCAAAGACACTAACAGACGCAGCAGAGCCATTACGTTCAACTCCCCCGGCTCATATGGCCCGCGGGATAACCGGGCGACTTATGTCTACACCGATCCCAAGTACTGGGGCCAGGCTGGCGGGATCGCACACAACAGAGGCTACTGGGTGAGCGAGAATGTTTACTTTGTGCTTGATGACAATGCCGACAGGTATCGAGACCTCACAGGTGGCCACGGTATTGATCCGCTAATAAAAGCGCTGGAGAAGAACGGGAGCGGTCGTGTTGTCAATAAAAGAGAAATGGTGAATATTATAAGAAGAGAGTATAACCGCGCCAATGTGCAAGCCCTTGCTTCCGGCAACTACTATGCCATCGCTCGCATTGATGCAAGGTACGCGGGTGTTCCTAGAGTTCGCGACAGGGCTCTCTATCTTTCCAACGTTTTTGGTTCAAATGGAGCGTTCGGAAAACACTGGCACAGAACCCAGACCTGGACCCGGGCAGCGGAAGGATATCGATCGGCACTGAGCCAGCGTCGGGAAGCAGCCAGAGACGCCTATATTTTCGAGAAACTCAATGAACATATCGATGTGCGAAAGGATGCGCAATGGCGGGCCTTAATCATGGCTTGGGAAGTTAGTCAAGGTGCCCACATTCGACATGCAGGAAAGGTATAATCTGCAGATTTATAGAAATCGGGGTTGGGCTGTTCTCGTCTTGGAAATAGGAAAATCACTATGGTTACGGCAGGAATTCTATTTCAGGGAATATTCGCTGCAGTTACGTTGGGTGTAGTTTCCTATGTGTTATTTAGGTTTTCAAAGCCTATTTACAGCGAAATGAAATTTTATAAACAAAATAAGTGGAATTTGAAAGAAGATAGTGGAGAATATGTTTTTTTGGCTTATGAGTTAGGAAAAATATTCCAATTTTTGCCCATAGGTTTCCTTAAATTTACTTTACTATTTATGTTTGTTAGTTTGTTTATATTTATGTTTTTTGGATTAATGTTTATGTTTTTTGGACTTTTATATAATTTATTTGTATAAGAGGAATGTTAAGTTACGTTATAATTAGTGACGTTGATGATATCAAGGGAGGATGAAAAAGTGGCAAATAGAGGTAAAACTAGTGGAACTCAGAAAATAGAAAAGCGATTTAAACTTGCGGACAACACCTATGCAAGATTAACCGGGGAAATAAAATTCAGTGCCGGCGTTGGGGTTGGGGCTGCTGGCGTATCAGTGGAGTTTTCTAACGCCAGGATCGAGTTTTCCGGTGCATTTTCTGGGTACATTGGATCAATTGAATTCGATTTTTCTGACGTCAATTGGAGTGATATTATTCCGGATATTGAAGTTTCTGGGGGAGTTGGAGGCATTATTGGATTTATAGCGCATGCGGATTTGGAAATGGGGTTTGTTGTGAATTCAGACGGTGAACTTGGCATGCAGGTGGAGTTGACGGGCGGTGCTGGAGTTATTTCTGGTACGGCTTCATTGGAAAGAAAGGGTAACTTAGATGTCCTGAAGCACGTTAATGAGCAGGAAAATCTTGCTCGCATAAAGAGATGGAGAGAAGCCGAAGAGCACGGATACTTCGACGGTACGTTTACTCCCGAATGGTGGGCAAACATGGAAGAAGCGGTACAGCGAGATCAGGAGCGGAAACAGCTGGAACAGCAGCGGCAGATTTGGGCGGATAAGGGGCGCGGCTATCAGGCTCTGGATGAGTACTATCGTCGCCAACAGCAGCAACAGCGACAAGCTGACTCGACGACAACAGAGGGCATGCGGCGCGAGATGGCGGTCATCCGCCAGGTCACGCGCGAGCGCGCGGCTGCGGAAAGAAGGCACCAGCAGGCGCAAAGGGAGAGGCGGGAGATGGGAGCAATGGGGGTTTAAGTGAGGCGGTCTTGGCGGGTTGTTTTGGGGCTTGTTGCGGTGATGGTTGTGGACAACCGCGCGGCGTGGTGGGCGGACAAACGCATTCTCATGCGCCACGCCGACTTCAAGGAGCGTTACGTGCACGCGGACCTCATCTGGGTCAATCCGTCTCACCGACAACTATGTGAGATCAGAACAGAGATTTATTTCTATAGTTATCAAACCTGTTTCGAAAGGGCTGGTCTTATAACTGCGCTGGGTAACCTGTATGGTGCAAGCTACGTTTATGTCTCGCCGCTTCCTTTGTTGTCTTGGACACGGTTGTTTGGTTGGCATCGGAGCCGTTTAAGCGAGACTAATGTCAGCGGAAGGACGATAGCCAAGGTTTACAGTGATAAAAATTGGACATTACGACGCAAAGATAAGGAGTGGACATGGCATATTCAAAACAGGAATTATTAAGATACGCGAACATAGCGAATCAAGCCTACGACAGTGTAGATGCGGATGGCGTCGGCACTGGCGACTTCACGCCCATGCGCGAGATGGAAAGAACCGACGCTGACAACGGGGAAGGTTTTTCCGCCGCGGCTTATTTTGATGACAAGACCGGAACCCTGGTCATCGCCTTCGGCGGCACGGAAGGTTATGTCCAGGATTGGCAGGCCAACATCAATCACCACGGTACCGGCCTGACCAGCGCCCAACAACGCCTCGTCGACCAATACGTAAGACAGGTCAGAGAAGAGGCACGCCGACGCGGCTATTCGGTCCAACGCACCGTCTACACCGGCCATTCCCTGGGCGGCTTCCTGTCTCAATATGCCCTTTCCAAAGACACTAACACACGCAGCAGAGCCATTACGTTCAACTCCCCCGGCTCATATGGCCCGCGGGATAACCGGGCGACTTATGTCTACACCGATCCCAAGTACTGGGGCCAGGCTGGCGGGACCGCACACAACAGAGGCTACTGGGTGAGCGAGAATGTTTACTTTGTGCTTGATGACAATGCGGATGGGTATCGAGACCTCACAGGTGGCCACGGTATTGATCCGCTAATAAAAGCGCTGGAGAAGAACGGGAGCGGTCGTGTTGTCAATAAAAGAGAAATGGTGGATATTATAAGAAGAGAGTATAACCGCGCCAATGTGCAAGCCCTTGCTTCCGGGAACTACTATGCCATCGCTCGCGTTGATGCAAGATATGCGGGTGTTCCTAGAGTTCGCGACAGGGCTCTCTATCTTTCCAACGTTTTGTATTCTTTCAAGTGCTTATTTTTTGTTTTATTTCGAGGTATTGGCAGGAGAAGCCAGTATGCACAAAGTCACGTGCGGGGTGAAGAAATAGAGGCAGTAAGCCATGAGTGATCAAAAAAAGACAAAAGGACAGACAGGCATACTGTCATAAGCAGACGAGGATATTTAAGTGTTGGAATCCTTAAAGACAGGCTTTGGATATTTCAAGCGTTCCTTCACGTCGGACATGAGCGTTACGGTATATCTGTCTGAGGCGGATGGCCCGTTTTTTATTGGCGTTTTGGATTGGACGAGGCTAAGCGCAGTAGTGATATTCATTGTATACCCCGTCCTGCACATGATATTTCCGTCTTACTTTGTGTTTTTTGACAGGGAGACAATTTATCGCTACGCCCCGGCATTGGAGCGTGACTTTCAGACGTTGACATCTTTGGGGAAGCCCGCGCTTGCGGAAAATTTTGTGAATTTTACGTTCAATTGCTATGTTGTGTTTGTTATATATGTTTGCGTTTCCATATTTACGTTTTTTATTGCCATTTTAGTTGATGGATCACCAGATACAAATCGCGAAATGCAAAGTATATCTCGAAAAAAATTAAAAAAGAAAAATAAAATATATTGTGCTGGAGGTTTGATTATATTTTCTTTAGTATATTATTTTGATTATGTCGGTAATTCAAAATTTCCTAAAAATGAACTCTTGTATTTTTTTTACTCATTAAGTATATTATTTTTATATGGTGGTATATCAATATGCATGATATCTTTTTACAAGGGTTTGATTTTTGCTTTTTTTCCTCGCCTGTGGGCGAGGAGAGTACAGGCATTTGAGGAACGCAATGCGAAAATAGAGGGAGTAAGCCATGAGTGATCAAAAAAAGACAAAAGGACAGACAGGCATACTGTCATAAGCAGACGAGGATATTTAAGTGTTCAAATCCTTAAAGACAGGCTTTGGATATTTCAAGCGTTCCTTCACGTCGGACATGAGCGTTACGGTATATCTGTCTGAGGCGGATGGCCCGTTTTTTATTGGCGTTTGGGACTGGACGAGGCTAAGCGCATTGTCGATATTCATTGTATACCCCGTCCTGCACATGATATCTCCGTCTTACTTTGTGTTTTTTGACAGGGAAACGATTTATCGCTACGCCCCGACATTGGAGCGTGACTTTCAGACGCTGACATCTTTGGGAAAGCCCGCATTTGCACATAATTTTGTGAATTTTACGTTCAATTGCTATGTTGTGTTTATTATATATGTTTGCGTTTCCATATTTACGTTTTTTATTGCCATTTTAGTTGATGGATCACCAGATACAAATCGTGAACTACAAAGTGTGCCTCGAGAAAAAAGAAGGAGAAAATTAAAAATGATGTTACTTCCAGGTATATTTTTATTTTCTTTAGTATATTATTTTGATTATGTCGGTAATCCAAAGTTTCCTAAAAATGAACTCTTGTATTTTTTTTACTCATTAAGTATATTATTTTTATATGGTGGTATATCAATATGCATGATATCTTTTTACAAGGGTTTGATTTTTGCTTTTTTTCCTCGCCTGTGGGCGAGGAGAGCACAGGCATTTGAGGAACGCAACGCGAAAATAGAAGGAGTAAGCCATGAGCAGTGAGCGCCCAACAGATAAATCACGCGCGGGAACAGCGGTTGGCGTGGTCGACGACACCGGCACGGTGGTCACCGGTTTTATGGAGGCTGTCAAAGAGTGGGGGAAAGGTTTACCGGGTGCTATTGGCGACGCTTCGAAAGCCGCTGCGAAGCACTTGCCTGTTGTCAAGTATAGTGTTGAGGGAACTGAGTTTGCTATTGACACAGCCCAGCGAGGCACACGTGGTGGCGTGGTTCAAACATCTGGAATCGCAGGGGGTGCTGCGGGCGCCGCCGCCGGAGCCAAAGTTGGCGCTGGCTTCGGCTCCTTTTTAGGCCCTCATGGTACGTTTTTTGGCGGTGTCATTGGCTTGATTGGTGGTGCCGCGGGCGGTGAAAAAGCGGCTGAGGCGATTGCCGAGTGGGCCTACGACCAGCCCCGCCGTGCGCCGCCCGGTTACCGCCCCCAAGATCCATTGCGGGATCCGTATCATGGCGTTGAGCGCGGCTTTATTAGCCTCAGACAATACGCTGAAATGGTGCGTGATGGGGTGCAGTGGAAATTCGTGCGCCATGTCAATAGGGTGATCACGGGACAAAACATGCATCACCCTGACAGCCCTGAGACTTTTGATGAGAAAAAATACCCTATTAAATGGGCTGGATCGCAATCAAGACGGCGCCAATCGCAACCAAGCAGGCCAAAGCAGGGTCCTGCGTCGCCTGGTTACCGCCCCCTAGATCCATTGCAGGATCCGTATCATGGCGTTGAGCGCGGCTTTATTAGCCTCAGACAATACGCTGAAATGGTGCGTGATGGGGTGCAGTGGAAATTCGTGCGCCATGTCAATAGGGTGATCACGGGACAAAACATGCATCACCCTGACAGCCCTGAGATTTTTGATGAGAAAAAATACCCTATTAATTGGGCTGTAGTATCTTATCCAAGACGGCGCCAATCGCAACCAAGACCGCCTCAACAGCAGCAAGGTGACTCGACGACAACAGAGGGCATGCGGCGCGAGATGGAGGTCATCCGCCAGGTTACGCGCGAGCGCGAGGCCGCGGAAAGAAGGCAAAGCGGTAATCCACCTATAGGCAGCGGCAGTCCGCACAGGGAAGCGGCACAAGAGCGCGAGCGCGAGGCCGCGCAAAGAAGGGGCCAGCAGGCGCAAAGGGAGGCTAATGAGCGGTTGGAGAATTTTCACATAAGGCGCGAGAACCAGCGTCATGGTGATGGTTCCAATCCGCCGATATACGAGCGCCAAATCCCCTCCTGGCAGCGGGCGTTGGACCGCGCCAACCGAAATAACCAGGAAAGCCAAAGCGACCAAAGCGACCAAAGCGACCAAAGTGGGCAGAGCGGCAGTGCGCACAGGGAAGCAGCACAAGAGCGCGAGCGCGCGGCTGCGGAAAGAAGGCGCCAGCAGGGTAGCGGCAGTGCGCACAGGGAAGCGGCGCAAGAGCGCGAGCGCCGCCAACGCCAACGCAATCAGGGTAGCGGCAACGATGGTAGTAGTGGCAACCGTGGTCGTAACAGCGCTAGCAATCGTAGGGAAATAACTCGTAACCCGTTTGATACACAAAGGAGTCGGCCTCCCAGAAGTCAGCCTTCCAGCAGGCAAAGCGATAGTCCACGTATACGCAGCGGCAGTCCGCACAGTGACGCTGCCCAAGAGCGCGAGCGCGCGGCTGCGGAAAGAAGGCGCCAGCAGGGTAGCGGCAGTCCGCACAGGGAAGCGGCGCAAGAGCGCGAGCGCCGCCAACGCCAACGCAATCAGGGTGGAGGCAACGAAGGTAACGGTGGGAATCCCACTGTTGGCGGCAGTAGTCGTAGTCGCGGTGGCGGCAGTAGTCGTAGTTCCAGTGGCGGCAGTAGTCGTAGTTCCAGTGGCGGCAGTAGTCGTAGTTCCAGTGGCGGCAGTAGTCGTAGTTCCAGTGGCGGCAGTAGTCGTAGTTCCAGTGGCGGCAGTAGTCGTAGTTCCAGTGGCGGCAGTAGTCGTAGTCGCGGTGGCGGCAGTAGTCGCAGCCGCAGCGGCGGTTCATCATCGCGCAGCGGTAGCGGCAGTCCGCACAGCGACGCCGCCCGCTCGCGCAGTAGAAGTCGGTCGTCAAGTGGCCACAGGGATCGTACAAGCCGCCCGGGCGGTATGGGCGGCGTGCCGATCATTCTTGATCTTGACGGCGATGGGGTTGAGATTGTTCCCAAATTTGCTTCGCGGGCGCATATTGACTTTGACGAAGATGGGTATTTTGAGCAAACCGCCTGGGTGGCACCCGACGATGGTCTTCTGGTTATCGATCTGGCAGAAGACGGCACCGCAGGCGCCGATGGGAAAATCACCAGCTTAAAGGAATTTGTCTTTACCAAGTGGTCGAGCGAGGCAAAAACCGATCTGGAAGCGCTGCGCTTGGCCTTCGATAGCAATAATGATGGAGTTCTTGACAACCGCGATGCGCGTTTTGACGAGTTTCGCGTCTGGCAGGACATGAATGGCGATGGCGATGTGGATCCGGGCGAATTGAAAACCCTGACCGAGGCGGGTATCCGTTCCATCAACCTTACCTCCGATAATAAGCGCCAGGTTCTTCCCGACGGAACCGTGATCTTTGGACAAACGACATACAGCAAAACCGACGGGACAACCGGTCGTGCCGCCGATGTTGCCTTCAGTTATGTCGGTACGGGTTACCGTATCGTCAAAACCTCCGAGGGCTTTCGTTTGGATATGGAGGGTGGAGATAGCCGGACAGTTTATCTCCACAAAGGCAACACACCGGCGAACATCAATATTGCCGCTCTTGAGCGTGCCGCTGTGGGCAAAAAATACCTGGCCGCTTTTGGCGGCGCTGCAAATGACCTGATTGACGCGCGCGGTAAAACAGGTGGCATCGCTCTTTCAGGTGGCGCAGGCAGTGATACATTGCTGGGCGGTAGCGGTAATGATGTTCTTATGGGCAATTCAGGAGCCGATGTCCTGAAAGGCGGCGCAGGCAATGACATTCTGTTCGTTGACAGTTCCGATATCCTGACGCCAGCCAACATCGATGGTGGAGAGGGATACGATCAACTCGTACTGGACGGTGATTTTGCTGTTAATCTGAATGTCGATGCGCTCAATATTGAAAGCGTTGTCGCGAGGGGCGGCAATGACACGATTACTGGCGCCAATGATCGGATAAACTATGCCTTTTACGGTGGCGGCGGTAACGACACGCTTACCGGGGCCGCAGGTGCCGATATTCTGGAAGGCGGTACCGGCAACGATGTGCTGCGCGGCCGTGCTGGCAATGACTATCTGTCTGGTGGCCCGGGCAACGATTGGCTCTATGGCGGTGCTGGCAATGATATCATCATAGGCGGTGCAGGCAATGACTTGCTGAACGGCGGTGCGGGCGATGATGTTTATGTGTTCAACCGCGGCGATGGCAAAGATACGATCGATGATGCAGGTAGCCGCGCTGCGGGCGCCACACTAGCACAGGGCGGTGACCGGATCCGGCTGGGACGCGGTATTGCCGTGGAGGATATTATTTTAAAGCGCGATGGCAATGATCTTGTTATCTACATTCGCGATCCCGATAGTCCAAATCAACCGTTATCGCAGTTTGCCAATACCCTTCGCATCAGGAACTGGGCGAGCACATCGCGCCGTATTGAGTGGCTGCAGTTTGCCGATGGCTTCCATTTAAAGCTCTCGGAGTTTGGCAACACGGTTCTCGGTGTGGATTTATCGGCCCCCGGAGGTGCGAATACGCCTGTAATCGATAATTTGATGGGCACTGCCGCCGCTGACTGGATGGATGGCGGCGCGGGCAATGACAGGCTGTACGGCCGCGCGGGCAATGACTGGCTATTTGGTAGAGCGGGTGATGATACGCTTAACGGTGGCACCGGCAATGATATTCTTGTTGGTGATGATGGCAATGACACACTGAATGGTGGTGCAGGCAACGATATACTCAGCGGCGGCGTGGGTCGGGATACGCTCAATGGCGATGCGGGCAATGATACGCTTATAGGCGGCGTTGGCAATGATAATCTCTACGGCGGTGCCGGTGATGATGTTTATGTGTTCAACCGCGGCGATGGCAAGGATACGATCGATGATGCAGGTAGCCGCGCTGCGGGCACCACGCCAGCACAGGGCGGTGACCGGATCCGGCTGGGACGCGGTATTACCGTGGAGGATATTATTTTAAAGCGCGATGGCAATGATCTTGTTATCTACATTCGCGATCCCGATAGTCCAAATCAACCGTTATCGCAGTTTGCCAATACCCTTCGCATCAGGAACTGGGCGAGCACATCGCGCCGTATTGAGTGGCTGCAGTTTGCCGATGGCTTCCATTTAAAGCTCTCGGAGTTTGGCAACACGGTTCTCGGTGTGGATTTATCGGCCCCCGGAGGTGCGAATACGCCTGTAATCGATAATTTGATGGGCACTGCCGCCGCTGACTGGATGGATGGCGGCGCGGGCAATGACAGGCTGTACGGCCGCGCGGGCAATGACTGGCTATTTGGTAGAGCGGGTAATGATACGCTTAGCGGTGGCACCGGCAACGATGATCTGAGTGGTGGTGCCGGCGCTGATACTCTTATCGGCGGTGATGGTAATGATATTCTTGTTGGTGATGATGGCAACGACACACTGAATGGTGGCGCAGGCAACGATATACTCAGCGGCGATGAAGGTAGTGATACGCTCCACGGTGACGCTGGCAACGATATACTCACCGGCGGTGCGGGTCGGGATACGCTCAATGGCGGTGCGGGCAATGATATCATCAGTGGCGGTGCGGGCAATGATACGCTCAATGGCGGTGCGGGCGATGATGTTTATGTGTTCAACCGCGGCGATGGCGAGGATACGATCAATGATACAGGCAGCCGTGCAGCCGGGGATGCCCGGCAGAACACGACGGGCGATCGTATTCTCTTTGGCATCGGCATTTCCCTTGAGCATATCATTCTTGGGTGGGATGAAAACGATCTTGTCATTTACATTCGTGATCCGCAGAACCCAAACCAGCCCCTGTCGCAGATCGCCAACCGTATTACGATTAAGAACTGGAGCGATGCGGCCAATTGTATCGAATGGCTGCAGTTTTCCGATGGTTCTAAGGTTAGATTATCGGGAGTAAATTTTATTTTTATTACTGGTGCGGGGAGTTCGCAGATAAGTGGCAGTTCATCCAACGACTGGCTGCAAACAGGTGCAGGAAAGGACCAGTTCTACGGTAGTGCTGGCAGCGATATACTTAATGGCGGACCGGGTCCAGATATAGCAATTTATTTGTATTCGCCATCAGGTGTGACGGTTAATCTCAAGCTGGGAACTGGTTCAGGCGGTCACGCCGAGGGGGACCGCCTGGTCAACATTGAGCATGTTTTTGGCTCTTCGCATAACGACACACTCACTGGCGATGGTGGTGCCAATACACTTCATGGTGGGGCGGGAGCAGACCGGCTTGACGGCGGAGCAGGTGCAGATTGGGCCAGCTACCAATTATCGAGCGCTGGTGTGACGGTTGATCTTGCGCAAGGCATCGGTTCGGGCGGTGATGCCGAGGGAGATCAACTGAGCAACATTGAGAACATCAGAGGCTCGGCATACAACGATGTGCTCATTGGGGATGGCAATGATAATACGCTATACGGCGTCGCAGGCAATGATACCCTCCATGGCGGTTCCGGTAATGATACGATGATCGCCAGTGTGGGTGAGGATACCTATCATTTTGCCAGCGGCGATGGTCAGGATACATTCCAGGGCAGTGATGCGGCGGGCATCAAGGGCACAGACAAGTATCTTTTCGATAGTGGTGATTTTGACAAAGAGCACATCTGGTTCCAAAAGTCAGGGAACAACCTGGTGGTCAAGATGCTTGGTTCAACAGACAGTATTACCTTCAAGGACTGGTATGATGCCCAAGGCAATCTGAACAAGCACATCCGCGGCTTTGAGGTGGATAATACGTTCCTTAACGCCAGCGATGTTCAACGTCTGGTGAACGCCATGGCAGGCTTTACGCCCAATGACGGCTCCACAGGAATGGGTATTTCTCATACCCAATTGCCACAAGCGGTGCAAGCGGCGGTTAACGCTGTCTGGAAGCCCCCAGCAACAACCTGAATTGGCATCCGCTGAGGTGGGTGCTGGCATAGGCGGTGCAAGGTGCGTCTGCTGTTATTCGGCGGCTATAGCAAAATGCGAGGAAAATACTGAATACCTATGATTCCAATTAAACGCATTGCGCTATAGTGCAAAAGCGCCCCTTCGGGTTTCCGATTGGCGCAACGCCCACGCCCAAGCCGCTCTCGGGAGATGGGCCGCCATCGCTCTTCGATCGCCTTGAGTTTGGGTATCGCCTCGCCAATCGAGAAACAGAATTGTTTCTATTAAAACCTGACACGCTCTAGCCAATAACCGTTGGCATTAAGCTCTCTATCGAGGGGGCAGAAGATAATCCTTGTTAACAGACATTTCCAGCTGTGGCATAACTGCAACAGGCTGTGATTAATTGTACGAACAACCTCACTTTGCCCCATTGCCATCTTGACAGGCGGTGTGAAACAGGTAAACAACTAACATAAGTTGATAACATTTATTCGATTGCAATATGAAGTGGTGTTTGTACGGGCGTATTCCGATGTTGGGACGGCGTTTTGGCGATTTCGCGAAAAGTTGGAAAGATTGCAAAGCCCTGCGAACACGGGAAAGAACTGATACCAGCGGTATTGGCTTTATAGACACGCCGACTGGTGTACTGCCTTGATAACATACCTCTTTGACGCTAATCCATGAGTCATTGGCAAGGACCCTTGGTATGACACGCTCTAGGCAAGCCTATTGGAGATCCTTAATGATACAGGACTTAACCGTTAAACCCATCGCCATTGCACCCATCAAACACGCCAGGGCCGCCTTTGCGCCAGGACAGTCTTTTGCCCTCAGGCACGGTACTGCGTTTTTACTGGCGACGGTCGGTGCCGCGGCGCTGTTTGCGGCCGCCCCCGGCGCCATCGCCCCTGCCCATGCGATTGCTTGTGCCAGTCCTATTACAGCCGATCAAACTGCAACCCAAGAGGTTGCGGCAAACGGGAAATGCACGCTCCAACAAGGTGTCACCATTAACCCGGCTGCCACTAAAACTGGCATTGATGGCACAGGTGGGGGGCATACCATCAACGTTAACGGTGCGATTGTCACCACAGGTGACTTCGCAAACGGCGTCCAAGTAGAGGGCGGCAACAGCGCCGTGACGTTAGGCCCTGACGGTACAATCACTACGGATGGCGAATTTGGCTTTGGCGTCTCTGCCAGGGGCGACAATAACGTCCTGACCAACCGCGGCACCATCACCACAACCGGTAACAGTGGCTTAGGCCTCTCTGCCCAGCAAGGCAACGGGAACAAATTGACCAACAGCGGCACCATTACCACAAGCGGCGATAGGGCCCAAGGCGTTTTTGCCGATGGCGACAATAACACCCTGACTAACAGCGGTGCCATTACCACAAGCGGCAAAAATGCCGACGGCCTCTTTGCCCGGGGCAACGATAACAAAATCGTCAACAGCGGCCTTGTACAGGTGACCGGGCCAAACAGCTTTGCTATTGATATTCTTGCTAGAGACGCCAATGATGAAAACACCATCACCCTGTTGCCCAACTCCCGCCTTATCGGTCTCGTGCAGCTTAGCCGTACGCTCACACTTGGCAGCACGAAGTATTTTGCGGCTAAAGAGACGTTCAATTTCCACAATCGCGTCAGCACCGTGGTAACGTTTGATGACGAAGGCGGTCTGCCGGAGACGATCGATGCCGGCGGTCGGCCCTATCTCCGCATCACCCCCACAACCGACAATCCGTATGTTGTGGTCGTCGACCCCAACGCCTTTAGCCAGGCCGATAAGCAATTGCACGACCTAACGGCGGGTATTTCCAATTCCGTCCATGCCCATCTCGACGCCTCTCGCGCCGCGCCAGGGGCGATCGCCGGCTTGCGTGGGGGGGCACATGCTGCGCAAATCGCGGCCGATATCGGCGATGACTTCGCCCCTGTGGCCGATCCGGTCGCCGCTCCCCCTTCGGAGGACCGTTTTCGTATCTGGGCGCAGGGCTTTGGCTCCCATCGTGACGTGGACGTGCAAGGGACCTATAGCGATGCCAGCCACGCACTCTACGGCGGTATCCTTGGCGCTGATATGGCCCTTGATATGGCATCCCTCTCCGGCCTGCGCCTTGGTGCCTTCGCCGGCTACTCTAAAGGCGATCTGGAAATCGGCAGCGGCAACAGCCAGAATGTGGGGCATCACAGCAGCACCGTCGACACGGATACGTTTTTCGGCGGGGTTTACGCGGATTACGCCCAGGAGGTGTGGTACGCGCGGCTAATCCTGAGCGCCGGGCGGCTGGATAACGACAGCACCCGGCTGGTGATGGACAATGCCCCCGGGGGGAACGGCTTTTGGCTGGCGAAGGGCTCTTACGATGGCATGTACGTTTCTCCCGAGGTGGCGTTGGGGGCGGATGTTACCGTTGGTGGTATGACGCTCATGCCCAGTGTGCGCCTGCGTTATGCGCATCTGTCGCTGGACGGTTACACGGAGACGGGGCGCCCGACCGGGGCCTCGGCGAGTGAATTGACCGTGGGGGATCGCGATGTCAATCTGTTTGGCGGCCGCGTTCAGGTGGCCATTGAGAGGTCTTGGGGGGCGTTCTCGGTTGCGCCGCGGGTTGGGGTTGAGGCGTATTCCAGCGATGCGGACAATGTGTCTGTGACCATCGCCGGGCAGGGCCTTAGTTTTGCGCCGGGGGGCGATGACGATGAGGTCACGGGCTTTATCGGGGCGCGGCTGTCGACGAACTTAGGGGGATCGGCATCGCTTTTCATGGATGGCGAGGCGCATTTTGGCGATGGCACGACCCGCTACGAGGGCCGCCTCGGCGCCGCCGTACACTTTTAGGCAGAAGCCTCGCGCAGACCGCACGGGCTGTTAGCGACCCCCGGCATCGTTGGAGATCGCGGGTGAGGAGGTCAGTGCCTTCTCCGCCAGACGGGCACGGCGGCGGTTTTGATAATGGCCGACGCAAAGACGAACAATAAAATAAAGCGCAATGGCAACGGGAAAGCCAGCCGGTATGGCACCGATGGCCATGGGCTTGATCATGCTTGGCCAGATACTGATCCACGATTGTGTGGCAATTTGCTCCTTGAAAGCATCGATCGTGAACTCCGACGACGGAAGCCCCAACATGAGCGCGCCACTTTTAAAGGTCAGGGCCCAGATAAACGGAAACGACAGCGGATTTCCGATCGATGTGCCCAACGCTGAGGCCAGCAGATTGCCCCCAAGAACAAAGGCAATGGCAAAACTGATCAGAAAATGCAAACCCACAAAAGGTGTGAACGAAACCCAAGCGCCGATGGCACAACCGAGTGCAATGTTGTGCGGCGTTCCGGCGATACGGATCAAACGTTTGCTCAGATATTTTCCGGAGCGAAGCCAGCTGCGCCGCGGCCACAGCCAGACCCGCACCGTTTCCAGCCATCCTGGTTTTTCTCGACGGTCAAACAACATAAACGGCACCAACCGAACTGACGTGGCCAGAAACCTGGTTCTCACTTTAAAGGCCGAACGCTCTCAGCGCTCCGCTTCACATATGACGCTTAACATATGAGGTTTAACACACGTTAAAATAGCGTATGGTTGATCTCCATGTGATCTCGTCAAGAGCCAAACAATCCAACCAAAACATGTCAATTTTTTAGCGATCCCCTGCGCCGCGTCAATCGAGAAACAGAATGGTTCTATTAAAACATGACACGCTCTGGGTAAAATACAGGGTACAGGGCAACCTTTAACCAAATAGCCGCTCCACGGAGCTGACATTCGATATTTTATTGAGCCCACCCATTATACGACTGAGGCACTGCATGTCTGTTACCAGTAAATCAATGGTCAACTCCTTAAAATCTGGCAAGGGTCCACTGATTTGAATGTTGGCGATGTCGGCGCCATTGTCGGAAATCACCTGGGTGATTTTGCTCAGAACCCCGGGCTGATTGCGTGCGGCGATGACGATCCGTGCCGGGTACAAACCATGCAGGGGGGCGCGTTCATCCCATCTGACGTCGAGCCAACGCTCTGGCTCGTCTTCAAAGTTCCGCAGCGCACTCGCCTGTATGGGGAAAATCTGTACACCCTCGCCGGGGGTGAGGATCCCGACGATCCGATCTCCGGGGACAGCGCCGGCGTCAGAAAACCTGATGGGCATGTCCTGCCCGATCCCCCTGATGGGGACAGCCGCCCCATGGCGATCGCGCAAGGCCTGCGGAGCCGTCGCATCTTCCACCGTATCCTGTTTGCTGCGTCGCGCTCGGGTTGGGAAAATCGCCCCCATAACCGTCTCTACGTCCACCTCTCCCATGCCGACGGCAACGAGCAAATCCGGAACCGACTCGCGCTTGAGTTGGGGCAACGCCCGCGATAGCCGTGCCGAAGAATAGCTTCGCCGTGAACGGCGAAACGCGGCTTCGAGCATTTCCTTGCCAAGCTCTTGCGCATGACTTACGACCGCCTGGCGTGTGGCGCGCCGGATGGCGGCCCGGGCCTTGCCGGTGACGGCAATCTTTGCCCAAACCGGAGGGGGTGTATGTTTGGGGTCGGTAATGATCTCGACCTCGTCCCCATTTTCCAAAGTGCTCAACAGTGGTTTGACCTGACCATTGATCTTGGTGCCGGTACACGTGTTGCCGATTTCCGTGTGAACGGCGTAGGCAAAGTCAATGGGCGTGGCGCCGTTGGGCAGAGAAATTAGCCGCCCCTGGGGTGTAAAGCAGAACACCTGATCCCGAAACAGCTCGAGCTTTGTATGTTCGAGGAACTCCTCCGGGCTGTCGCCATGGGCTAACAGGGCGATGGTATTGCGCAGCCAGGCATAGGCGCGGCTGTCTTTGTGCAGCGCCTTAAATCGCTTGCGCGGGCTGGCCCCATTGGTGCCATCAGCAAGCCTGTTTTCTTCCATATAGGCGCGCACATCAGGCTCAAGCTGAGTCAGATCCGGGGCCTCATAGTCCTTGTACAACACGTGTGCCGCCACACCGTATTCGGCAATCCGGTGCATGTCCCAGGTACGGATCTGCAGTTCGACCCGCTGGCTGCTGGGACCGATTACGGTGGTGTGCAGGGAGCGGTAGTCGTTTTGTTTGGGCAAGGAGATATAGTCCTTAAAGCGCATCGGCACCATTGCCCAGCGCAGGTGAATAGCACCCAGAGCCCGATAGCAGTCCTCAAGCGCTTCGACGATCACCCGAAACGCAAAAATGTCTGACAGCTGCTCGAACCCAAGGGATGTGCGGTTCATTTTGGCGAATATGGAATAGGGGCGCTTGAGACGGCCAAAAACGGTGGCTTTGATATCGCTCTTAGCCAGTACGGTCTGAAGGGCCTGCTGGATCTCGCTCGCGAGATCACGATTTTGGCTGTTAAGCTGGTTCAGCCGCTCCGTAATGGCGCCATAGTGGTCTGGCTGCAGAGCCTGGAAGCTCAGGTCCTCCAATTCCTCGCGAATGTCCTGCATGCCCATGCGCCCTGCAAGGGGTGCGTAAATATCCATGGTTTCCTGCGCAATACGCTCACGCTTGTCTTTGCGGACATGGGAAAGGGTGCGCATATTGTGCAAACGATCCGCCAGCTTGACAAGAAGCACCCGCACATCATCGGACACCGCAAGCAGTAACTTGCGCAGGTTACCGGCCTGTTCCGCCTGTTTGGAAGCAAAGTCAAGCTTGTTGACCTTGGTCAGGCCGTCTACCAGCTTGCCGATCTCGTGCCCGAACAGGGCATCAATTTCGGCGCGTGTGGTCTCGGTATCCTCAATTGTGTCGTGCAAAAGTCCGACAGCGATGGTTGCATCATCAAGCTTTAAGTTGGTCAGGATTGCGGCGACTTCGAGGGGGTGGGAGAAATAAGGATCGCCGGAGGCGCGGGTCTGGTGCCCGTGTGCGCGCATGGCATAAACATAGGCCTTATTAAGAAGCGCCTCATCTGCGTGCGGGTTATAACTTTGAACGCGCTCTACCAATTCATACTGACGTATCATGACGTTTGATTATCAAATGTTGCGCGAATACGGGACGGCTGGCTGGCTGGCAAGGGAAGGGAAGGGAAGGGGACCTGCCAGGTCGTCTATATATGTTTCCAACTACCCAATGCGCGCCGACCTCATCCCCGACCACGCCCGGCTCGGTGGTTCAACGTCCCATTTGCCAGAGTGAAGATCATCTGCCGGTTTCGCCATCCGATTTCCACAATCCGCGCCCCGTACCCAAGCTTGCAATCCGCTTCCTCAACTGGCAGCGAAACGCATGCTGATCTCGTATCAAAATCGCCTATGTCTGATGATGACAACCGGCTTCGTCACGCCGAGGGGGTGTCCGGTGTCCTACCAGGGTCAACGCTCACCTCTCTCGTCGGGAGGGGACAAACCCTCAATACCCCGCAACAGATCTTCCTCGGACATGCGATCGAAGGTAACGGCACCATCTTCCCTGGGTATGGCGACAGGTACAAACTGCGGGTCGGCGTCGAGGGCATCGGCTGCATCCTGATCCGGCTCGTCCACCTCAACATATTTTTGCAGGGAATGAATGAGATCTTCTTTCAGATCGTCCGGCGAGACGGTTTCCTCGGCAATTTCGCGCAAGGCCACAACCGGGTTCTTGTCCCGGTCGCGCTCCAGCGTAATGGCCGATCCCTTGGAAATCATGCGCGCGCGATGACTTGCCAACAGCACAAGCTCGAAGCGGTTTTCTACCTTGTCTATGCAGTCCTCGACGGTTACGCGGGCCATAACACAGTCCTTATTCTAGCGATTCATGAAGGGTGGCGAAAATGAAAGCAAACGGTAATACAATAATGAGAGTTCGGTTTAATATCCGGTTCTTGCGAAAATTTGCCTGGCGGGAGTGACGGGACTCGAACCCGCGGCCTCTGGCGTGACAGGCCAGCGCTCTAACCAACTGAGCTACACCCCCTGGGGAGCAAATTAACCAATACCCTCTTGAGATTACGTAAACACCCGATTTAAACAAAATGGTGGGCGGTGAGAGGATCGAACTCCCGACATCCACGGTGTAAACGTGGCGCTCTACCATCTGAGCTAACCGCCCCGCATGACTTGCCGGCACAGGCTGACACGCAAGGTCCGCTCGACCCGGCCTCGTTTGACCCGTGCGACACGCTCATCCCAAGTGGTATTAGACTATTGTAACCCGATGTGCAAGCCTCGCGTAACGCGAGGAGAGTCAACAGCCAAGCACGTCCATTAACGGGCATCTCCCAGCCATGTCCCGCAGGTTGGAGGCGTTGCGGGCATATCCTGCATATTATGCGCCCCGAACGTCAAATGGGGTGCAAATCTGCTCTTGTCGCCGCGCTGTGGTCTACACGTCCCGGTGGTCGGTTGTGGCGATATGATCTTCGTCATCCTGGGTCTCGCGCTCAAACGCCAGAAAATCGTAATATCCACAATGTTTATCGCCTGGAAATTCCCGGCAGGTGGAAGGGCGGGCCTTATAGATGGTACATCTGCGTTTGTCCCTGTCAAAAAACCGGCAGATCGTGTCATAAACCTCATCATGCTGGTGGCGCAGGATGCGTTTGTAACCGTGAGCGCTCTTGCAAAATTTCTTCTCCGCTTTGGCCACGGGCATGTCGAAATGCCTGGCGATACGGGTAATATCATACTTGCTAACCTGAATGACGGGATAAGAACAGCAGTACCCTGGGCACTTCAGGCAATCATATTTGATCTTTGGGGCGGATTTTGCCCTTTTCGCTTTTTTCTTACCCGTTGCGGCTTTTGATTTTGCCATGATCAATCGCGGTGTGCAATGACGGTCTCCATCGGTATTGCGCGTTTTAACATAACACAACAAATGCGGTCGTGCTTGGGTCTGGAAACCACTCGAAGGCCATACTATCTGCCAGGACCAATGTAAAGGCCTCAGCGCAGGTGTTGCACAGGCGCGCGGAACGCTCCCCAAGTTGGGGTTGATATCACCGGCAAGCCACATACGTTGTAGATCCATATTCGGCTACGGGGATGACGTAATCAGCGAGGGAAAACGCCAGTAATACCAGCGGTATTGGCTTTATAGACACGCCGACTGGTGTACGGCCTTGATAACATACTTACTTGACGCTAATCCATGAGTCATTGTCAAGGACCCTTGGTATAAAAGCTAGGCCTGTGCCTTGGAATCGGCTATAGTATGGCAACACATACCCATAGGCCTTGGCCCTGTTGCGATTTGGCAGAAAGACCCGCTCCAGCCCCCGTTTCAAAGACATGTTCCTGCAACAAGCCTGGGTTGGAGGGCGTTTGGTCAAGTGAAGCCGGAATGCAAGCTATGAGGGCCTTGGGCGCTTGTCTCTTTGCCTTTTTGCCTTTTGAGCTCTACTGGGGTGGCGGGCGCCGGAAACGGGTGCTTGAAATCCCTTATGGGCACATTTGTCACATTCACGACCTTACCTAAAAGCGGGAATTCTCTTGTCTGAACACAACACACCGCGACCATCTGGCGACGGACCCCTTGGCATAGAGCCAATCTACATTACCGATGAGATGAAGCGCTCGTATCTTGATTATGCCATGAGCGTGATCGTCTCGCGCGCCCTGCCGGATGTGCGCGACGGGCTCAAGCCGGTGCATCGGCGCATTCTGTATTCGATGCACGAAAACGGTTACGATTGGAACAAGCCTTATCGCAAATCCGCCCGCGTCGTTGGTGATGTGATCGGTAAATATCACCCCCATGGTGATACGGCCATCTATGATGCGCTGGTGCGCATGGCGCAGGATTTTTCCATGCGCCTGCCGCTTCTTGACGGGCAGGGCAATTTCGGTTCCATCGACGGGGACCGGCCCGCGGCCATGCGCTATACGGAAATCCGTCTCGACAAGCCGGCCCATGCGCTGCTTGCCGATATCGAGATGGGAACGGTCGACTTTCAACCCAACTACGACAATTCAGAACAGGAACCGGTTGTGGTTCCCGCCGGGTTCCCCAATCTCCTGGTCAATGGGGCGGGGGGGATCGCTGTGGGCATGGCCACCAACATTCCACCTCACAACCTGGGGGAGGTGATCGACGCACTCACCGCCATGATAGACGATCCGGCGATCTCACAACAGGCCTTGATGGAGATCGTACCCGGGCCTGATTTTCCAACCGGGGGGCTCATTCTCGGGCGCAGCGGTATTGTCAAGGCCTACGAGAGCGGGCGCGGCTCCATTGTCATGCGCGGGCGCGTTGAGGTGGAAAATCATCCCAAGGACCGTCAGGCACTGGTTATTACCGAGGTCCCTTATCAGGTCAACAAGGCGGCGATGATCGAGCGCATCGCGGAGGCGGTGCGTGACAAGCGCATTGAGGGCATTAGTGATATTCGCGACGAGTCTGACCGGCGCGGTATGCGCGTGGTGGTGATGCTCAAGCGCGACGCGGTTGCCGATGTGGTCTTGAACCAGCTTTACCGGTTCTCGCAATTGCAGTCGAGCTTTGGCTGCAATATGGTGGCGCTTCATGGCGGGCGCCCTGAGGTGATGAACCTGCGCGATATTCTCGTTGCCTTTATCGCTTTTCGCGAGGATGTCGTCAGCCGGCGCACCAAGTTTTTACTCGCCAAGGCGCGGGACCGGGCCCATGTGCTTGTTGGTCTGGCCACGGCGGTCGCCCATATTGACGAAGTCATTGCGCTTATTCGCGCCGCGCCGGATCCGGCGAGTGCTCGGGCAAAACTCATGGACAGGGACTGGCCCGCGGCCGATGTCGCGGCTCTGGTGGCGCTGATTGATGACCCGCGCCATCGGGTCGCCGGTAATGCGACCTATCGCCTGTCGCAGGCCCAGGCGCGCGCCATTCTTGATTTGCGCTTGCAGCGCCTGACCGCTCTTGGAGCCGATGAGATCGAAAGCGAGTTGAATGCCCTGGGAGACAAGATCATCGACTATCTGGACACCCTGCGCTCGCGCGCCCGCATCCATGACATTGTCAGGAAGGAACTGGCCGCCATCAAGGACGCTTTCGCAACCCCAAGGCGCACTGAAATCGCCGATGCCGGTCTTGAGATGGAGGACGAGGACCTCATCCAACGTGAGGATATGGCGGTCACGGTCTCCCATTCCGGTTATATCAAACGGGTTCCCCTGTCCACCTATCGGGCGCAAAGGCGCGGCGGTAAGGGCCGCGCCGGAATGGCCACAAAAGATGAGGATTTTGTCACCCGCCTGTTTGTCGCGTCCACCCACCAGCCGGTTCTGTTTTTTACCGACAAGGGCATTGTGTACAAGCTCAAGGTCTGGAAATTGCCACTCGCCTCGCCCCAGGCTCGCGGTAAGGCGTTGGTCAACCTGTTGCCCATCGGCCCGGGGGAGCGCATTGCGGCCATTATGGCGCTGCCGGAAGACGAAGAAACCTGGGCCCGGCAGGATATCGTCTTCGCCACCCGCGCCGGTCAGGTGCGGCGCAATAAGCTGTCCGACTTTACCAATGTCATGCGCTCGGGCAAAATCGCCATGAAGCCCAAGGATGACGATGGCATTGTGGCGGTGGAAATTTGCACCGAGGACGATGACATCCTTTTGACCTCGGCCATGGGGCGGTGCATCCGCTTTGCGGTGGCCGATTTGCGGGTTTTTGCTTCACGGGCCTCCAGCGGTGTGCGCGGCATTGCCCTTGGGGACGGTGATACTGTGATCTCGATGGCCATCTTGCATCATCTTGAGGTGACGCCTGCTGAGCGCGCGGCCTATCTGAAGCAGGCCTCCGCCCTGCGCGCCAGTGAGAACAACGAGGTCGGGGAGGCGACCGGGGAGCCCATTGCGGACAATGGGGGACCCCAAGCCGGTGGCGATGACCTGGAGGAAGCCGATAGTGGCGGCGGCGGCGAGGACATTGTCCTCAGTGCCGAGCGGTACGCCGAGATGAGCGCCAATGAGCAGTTCATCCTTACCGTCTCCGCCAATGGCTACGCCAAGCGCAGTTCATCATTCGAATACCGTACCGCCGGACGCGGTGGCAAAGGGATTATCGCCATGGCCGTCAATGCACGCAACGGCAATCTGGTAGCCTCTTTTCCCATCGCCCATGACGATCAGATCATGCTCGTCAGTAACGGTGGTCAGCTCATTCGCTGCCCTGTTGAAGACATTCGCATTGCCGGTCGTGCCACCCAGGGGGTCATTGTCTTTGATACCGCAAAAGGGGAGACTGTCGTCTCCGTGGAGCCTTTGGGTGATCGGGATTCGGACGAGGAAGAAGAAGGCGACGACAACGACGGCCACGACGGCCACGATAACACGCGCGACAAGGGTGAGGAGGGCTCAGGCGTTGATACAGGCGCGCCCTAGCCCACGCGGTATCAGGTCTCGATAGCGACCACCGTGCGGCCGCGGACTTTACCCTTTACAATGGCCTCTCCCACCTCGATGACGTCTTCAAGGGCGATGGTCCTGGTGATGCTGGCGAATTTATCGCGATCAAATTCTGTCACCAGTCTTTCGTAGGCGGCGACGCGCCTTGGTTTGGGGGCGCGCGCCGAGTCAATACCCAGCAAGTTGACCCCGCGCAGAATAAACGGCGCCACACTCGTGGGCAGGTCCAGGCCCTGCGCCAGGCCACACGCGGCAACGGACCCACCATAGTGGGTCATGGACAGCACATTGGCCAATGTATGAGAACCGAGCGCATCAACACCCCCTGCCCAGCGCTCCTTGCCCAAGGGCTTGGCCGGAGACGACAGCTCCTGGCGCGGGATAATCTCGCTTGCCCCAAGGGATTTCAAATAGTCGCTTTCCTCAACACGTCCCGTCGAGGCCGCGACTTCATAGCCGCGCCCGGCAAGAAGGGCTACCGCAACAGAGCCGACACCGCCATTGGCGCCGGTGACGATCACTGGCCCTTTGTCCGGTGTAATGCCGTGCTCTTTAAGGGCCATCACGCACAGCATGGCGGTATAACCGGCTGTTCCGATGGCCATGGCATCCTCCGCGGACATGGCGGCGGGGCGGGGAACCAGCCAGTCGCCCTGCACCCGGGCGCGGGTTGCATAGCCTCCCCAGTGTGTCTCTCCTGCTCCCCACCCGTTGAGAATTACAGGGTCACCAGGGCGAAAATCCGCATGCGCGGACTGCTCAACCGTGCCAGTAAAGTCAACACCGGGAACCATGGGCCAGCGGCGCACCACCGGCGCTTTTCCCGTGATCGCCAGCCCATCCTTGTAGTTTACGCTCGAATGGGTCACGCGCACTGTTACGTCGCCCTCCATGAGATCCGCATCATCAACACGGGTCAGCGCAACGGATTGTCCCTCATCGGTTTTGCAAATAAGAACGGCTTTAAACGTGCTCACAATAAATGTCTTTCCTCTCTCACGGCTTTGCGACCTGACAAGGCGCACGCGCTAACGCGGCATGGAAAACGTGCGCTCCAGAGAGAGTAAGGTTTTTCCCCGCCGGATCAAGTGATATTTGACCGTGTAGGTGCCAGCGGGCCAGCGTTTTGCCTTGCGCCGCTTGCCCCAGAAGTAATGCGCCTGCGCCTTGGCTCTATCGGGTGGCTCGGCTTGTGCATCAAGCAAAACCGTGCCCTTGGGACCTGTAATCGTTGCGCGTTGCGTGTCGCCTTTTTGCAGGTGCAGCAGGCGAATATAAAACACCAGGGCCTCGCTGGTGGGGGTAAGGGGCGTGAGGGTCGCGGAGTCGATCTGCGGCGCCGAGACCGGGCCTCCGGAAAACCCCATGGTGATCGCCGAAAACGGCCGATAGGTGAGCGCCTGCGCGGTGCGCGGCGCCCAAAGGCTGCCTGCGGGCAGGGGGACGGGATCACCGGTGCTGACCTGGGCACAGGCGGGTTTTTTCAGCTGTGTACCATAAAACGGATCGATTATCTTGTTGTTGTGACGCAGGCTCAGGTGAATATGGGGAAACTGCGTGAGCCCGGAAAGTCCCACGGCGCCGATCCTCTGCCCCGCGGACATGCGATCCCCGGTTTTGACGCTGATTGAGCCGCGTTTCATGTGGCAATACTGGGTTTGCCACCCGTCCCCATGATCAATGACGAGCCCATTGCCACATTCGCGGTCCTTGATTTCCGGATCATCGGGTTTTGCCCGCCTGTCGGGCATATTGTCGCGAACAGCGCGGACCCGACCTGCCGCCGCCGCCAATACCGCGACACCCTGCGCCATCATCCGGTCATCAAGAATGCGGATGTCGGTGCCCTTGTGCCCGTCGTAGGTTTGGGCCCCACAAGCGTAATCCTGCGCTCGCGCGGTCGGGTCGACATCCACGTAGTTTTGAACAAAGCACGTTTTGCCCAGGGCGCAATCGATGGGCAGGTGCAGTTCCGGTGCCGCACTCGCGTGTGCAATCAGGGCGCCGCCGCCCAGCAAAAAACCAGCACCGGCGCTGACAAGCTGACAGGAAAAGGCCATCCTCAATCCCCTGGAAATGATAAACGAAGCGAATGGTGACGCCGAGGGATCGGCTCAACGCTGTTCGCCCATATCGTAAAATATGTGCCGGCCGATAGTATTGACCTTGTCGAATACATGCGCCCAGTCAGGGTCAACGTAGTCGGCATGATAATGGGTTGCAACTCCCAGGCTCTTTAACCAAACCTTGTTGCGCAGCACGCTACGGGCAACAACCAGCGCCCTTTGCCAGGCGACAGGGCTATAGACGTGTTCGGGAAAACCATCACACGCAAAGGAGAACTGGCAGCCATTGTAATAAATGTGGTTCTGATAGATCACGCCGCAGATGGTGTTGGGATATGCCGTGTGGGCAACGCGGTTCATGACCACCTGGGCGACGGCGACTTGCCCCTTGATCGACTCGCTGCGCGCTTCAAAATATATGGCCGTGGCCAGGCAGGTCAGATCGCGTTTGCTAAAGGGCGCTGCTTTGCGTGAGGAGGGCGCGAGGGGGAAAGCGCGAGGGTTATTGGGGCCTGGTGTTGCCGTCCTGCCGGCAGCGTTGGCAGCGTTGTTTATAGACGGGCGCGGCTTGGGAAGCGCCGTGGACAGGGATGTTGGTGTGTGAGTGCGCGGTAGGGTTGCAGCGGTACGAAAGTCTGTCTTGGTTTTTCGGTTGACGGTTGCGGGGCGGGGCACCCCGATGGACTCGGCGGGCGGCTGCGATAGACGGTTGCGGCCTGGTTGGGGGTCTTGATTGGATGTATCGGGTTGAACGGTGGCGGCATAAGGCGGTAGGCGCGCCGGGTTCTTGGGTGGCATTTTTGCTGCTGATGGGGTCTGCGTGTGAGATCGGGCGTGCGCGATCAAGAGAGCTGGCGTGTCATCCTGCGCATTGATCACAACAGTCTGTTGAGCCCAGGAGACGGGCGCAAAAATAAACGGGCAAAGCCCCAGTATACAGAGCCCTAATCGCCTCATGACACGCTCTCTAAACAGTGCAAGCCTGGTCTTCCCATGTGCCCATCGCCGCCACGCAGATGGAAATGGTGATAACGGTGTGGTTCCCTTAATGAACATCAAAAGTTGTAAAATAGTTTATTTGCTATCTAAATTTGAAAAATGTATCGGGCCTTGGCTGCAAAATCAGGCTGGGCGTCCCCTTGCAGGGACGAAACGGATTAGAGCGTATCAGGTTTTAATAGAACCATTCTGACGGAGCGATTTTGTGACAAGATGGGCCTTAAGGCTCGCAGGATATAGTGGGGCTATTTGCAAGAGGCTTAAGGTCCATATTGGCGCAAAAGCGCCCGTCCCTTCGGGTTTCCGATTGGCGGACGCCCACGCCCAAGCCGCTCTCGAGAGATGGATAAACATCGCTCTTCGATCGCCTTGAACGTGGATCGCCTCGCCAATCGAGAAACAGAATTGATTCTATTAAAACCTGATACGCTCTAGGGTGCCAGGGCGTTGAACCGGTCCAAAAACGCCTTTTGTGCATCCCTGGCAGGAAGAGGGGCCAGAAGGGCCGTCACCCCCACGGCATCGGGATCAATATTGCGCGGGCGGCCAAAAAGCCGAGCCGCTTCCTGATGATCAAAGCCTGCCAGCGCGCAGGCCTCGTAATAGGCCGCGACCTGGTCGCAGCGTTTGATCAATTTGCGCACGTACCGCGGCAGGATCAGTGGTAGGGAAAAGCGCAAATGGATTGCCTGTTGCAAGTTGGCTTCAATGTCCCTGTAGCGTCCGGCAAGCACCGCCTTGAACGGACTGATCAGGTCCCCGATCACATATTCCGGTGCATCATGCAACAGCACCGCCCGTGCATGATGGGTGGCAAGGTTTGCGCGGTAATGACCTGCAATCGCCTCGACCAAAAGGCAATGTTGGGCTACGGAAAATGCATGATCTCCCGTCGTCTGACCATTCCAGCGCGCAACTCTGGCCAGCCCGTGAGCAATGTCATTGATTTCAATATCAAGGGGGGAAGGCTCAAGCAGATCAAGACGGCGGCCAGACAACATGCGCTGCCATGCCCGCGCAGGGCCAGATCGATGGTTCACGACGCCGAGGCCTTCGCGCCGCAGGAGGGGGATGCCTGTGGCCAATCATAGTTGGCCCACGAAGGTAACGTAATCACCACGGGTTCAGCTTTAATGTGCAGGGTTTCATTATTGGCCACGGCGCGCTGGACATGATCAAGGCGCAACAGTGCGATCCCCTGTCCGCTGATTGCCGATGTCAAAATCCCAAGACAACGATCACCCGCGCAGATGGGTTCGCCGGCGCTGGCAGCGCTGAAAGCGCCGGTGACCCGGACAGGTCGCCGCCTGGCGCGGCCCCGATGGTGGACCCGTGAAACCACTTCCTGGCCCACATAGCAGCCCTTGGTGTTGTCGATACCGTTTAAGGTGTCGAGGGCCACGTCATGGGCAAACTGTTCACCTTGGCGAAAATCGTAACCTTGTTCAGGAACACCCAGGGCGATCCGGTGGGTGTGATAGGCGGCAAGTGGCCCATCACCAGGGCACGAGGGCGCACCCTCTTGATAAATCCGCCAGCCCAAATCATGAAGACGCGGGTCCGGCACCGTAATGGCCGCTGCATCGCGCTCCAGCGTTTCGCCATCGTCACCCCACAGGTGGTGGACAGTCCAGGCGGGGCTCACGGTGGTGATTTCCAGCTTGGAGCGCAGCTTGTAAAGTTGCATGCGCTGGACAAAACCTGATACGTCGTCGCTGTTGAGGTCAATCAGGTAAGCGTTGCGGCCCACACATATAAGAATGAAAGTAAAAAGCACCTTACCTTGGGGGCTGAGCAGGGCCCCCGCGCAAGCCTCGTGGGCTCCCAGGTTTTCCACATTACAGGTGAGCGTATTTTGCAGCAGGGTGGGCGCATCGGGCCCCTTGATGCGAACAAGCCCCCTGTCGCTGAGTTTTATGCCGGTCATGACGCGCTCTAATCGCCTGAGAGAAAATAAAGCCAGGTGCCATCGACACCGATACCGGTGCGATAGAAAATATAGGCCCCGAAGTCGCGTGATTCGATAAAATCCGCGGCGGTGAGTATGCGGTACATTTCGACCTTTTGCCGCGCCGTCAACTGGTCCAGAGGATAACTGGCAAAATAAGGCCAAACGTAGAGTTCCTGCGGTGTTCCCGCGTTCAGCCGCACATAACCGGTATCCAGGATATCGGTCAATATACCGAGAATTTCAATCCCTTCATCATCTCCTGACGACTGTTTGAGAAAGCTAATGGGGTCTTCTACATCGCTCGCACTCAAAGAGGGTGGCGCGCCATTGGCGGTGAATATGGGCTTCAGGCGCATCAGATCACCCGTTGCCGCAGCCTCCAGAATCTGTGCCCGCATGCGCCGCACGGGAACCGGTAATGTTTCCAGGTCGTAATGAACCTCCGGCACCTGTTCCGGCTCCGAAGGCTCTTCAAAAGTCGATGGGTCCGCCTTGATGAACTCCTCGACATCATCAAAGCCAATGTCATCGTCGTCCATGAGATCCTTTGGGGTGATGGAGGGACGCGGCAAGACGGGTTTTGCGGTTGCCGCATCCTCTTTGTTATAGGGGGTGGTTTTGTCGGGGGCTGCCTTGGGCTCTGGCGTATAGGCACGCACAGGCTCAGATAGGAAAATAGTGCCGCAAATAACGAAGCCCGGCAGCAAAACACGAAACAGAGCCCAACAGGTATCCAGATGCCTTGGTGCATGGGAGTCGGAGGCCCTTGTCAGATGCGCGCGCGCAAACCTTCGCCGCGCAGGTGTCCGCAGCGCACGTGTTTTTTTCACGACGGTCGCACATCGCAAACCATATATTCCACTCATGATCCGGCACTCACACCAAAACCCAAGGCTATCGCATTACTTTACGCTAAAACCCCATGGGATCAACACGAACCCTCGGTTTTTTTGCACATAAACACGGCTACCGTGAACACCATTTATACCAGCGGCATTGTCTTTTTGTGCTATGGTGGCTGGCGGGTAACGATATATATCCGATCGCGCGTTGCTATTGGGCGTAACGTTGGCGCACGGCAAGGGCAATGGAGGCACCCTCATTGAGATAGCGCACAATAATCGTGTGCGCTGCGGGCGTGCATTTGTGGTACATCCGCCTGAAGGTTTCATAGCTTTTGTTGAAGCTGGCTATCATACGCGACCGGCGGCGCCTGGACGGTGTCTCCGCCTGGATGAGCGCCTGCATGCGCGCCCGCCAAGGGACCTGCGGTTGCAATTGGCACATGGAATGCAGATAATGCAGGGCCCCGATAATTTCCGCAAGGCGAACAAGCTGCGCGTCATAGGGTTTGGCGACATCGGCATCGTTTGGTTGGGAGGTCGCCTCACCGGGCGGGGCTTCGGTGGCAACAGGGGGCGCGGAAACGGCCTGCGCCTGCGCTCCTGGTGCCGCCAAAATAATCCCGAGAACCGGTATCACAATGCGGATCGTCACGCAGATATTGCGAATCAGGCGGGCCATAATGGCTAAGTGTATCATGAAGACGGGCTTGATAACACACCGCTTTGACGCTAATCCATGAGTCATGGTCAAGGACCCTTGGTATAATGGCTATAAAGGGGAGGGGGTCGGCAGATGCCGGTAATAGAGAGGCCGGTCTATGGAGGCTTTATGTTGGCCTGGAAGGAAAAGGACCTAAACATAGTATGAGAGCACGTTTAAAACTTATACCCGCAGGCTGTATATTTGCCATTGTGCGGGGCATGAGGCTTTTCGTTCCGGCCGGGATCGTTTTGCCTTTGTCAATCCCAATCCTTTTGATGACGGGCTCTTTTGCCGCTGCTGTGCAGGGCCCGGACGTGGCGATACCGGGTGGCAAGCTCAAACTGATCGCCGTCGCCGATCCATCCCTTGCCGATGATCGGCTGTGGGTCGGGGTCGATATTCGCCTCGATAGCGGCTATAAAACCTATTGGCGCAAGCCCGGGTATGCAGGCTTGCCGCCAGAGTTTGACTTCTCCGGATCCGAGAATGTTCTGTCGGCGCGGGTTCATTGGCCCGTCCCCGAATGGTTTGGTGAGGGGCCGGAACGCTCCATCGGATATGTTGGCGATGTCGTGTTCCCCGTGGAAGTCAGGCGTTTTGATAAATCGCACCCTACGCGCTTGCGCGCGCGCATTCGCCTGGGAGTATGCGAGCTTGTGTGTATTCCGGTCACCCGCCTCCTGTCGCTGGATGTGCCGGCCGTGGATCAGTTGGACGTAAAGAGCCAGATAAGACTGAATATTTTTCGCGCTATGGTGCCGCGTGCAAGTTCAACCCATCTTGCCATGAGCTGGCGAGTCATGAGAAATAAAGCCAGGAGGCCTTATTTGGAAGTGCGCGCCAGGATCCCTGCATCAGAATCGAAACCCGCCCTGTTTATGGAATGGCCAAAGGGTGTTTATTTGCCCGACCCTGTGCTGGACAGGCGGGTTCGCGACACGGTTGTTTATAAGGTTGTTCTTGATCGGCTGGTGGCGTTAATGCGGGATGAACCGGACGCGCTGGATGAAGGGGCGTCAATCACCATGACCCTTGCCGCCGATGGAAGCGGCCTGGAGCGGAACATCGCCCTCGGTGATGTGCTGGTACGGCTCAGGTCGGCGAATGCGAGTCGGTAAGTGTTGGATGGATTGCGTGCCGCGTAGGGGTTGATGACAGAGGGCGGAGTCCCGGGTATCTCACTTGGGACATGACACGCTCTAAGGCCCGGCGCGGGAGATGGACTTGAGGCGCAGATTACGATACCTGAATTGGAGATAGCGATGGTGATTGGCGTGGGAGATCATCTTCCAGCAGCAATGTTTCGCGTTATGGAGCAGGACGGGCCTCGCGAGAGGACCCTTATGGACGTCTTTAAGGGTAAGCGCGTGGTTTGCTTTGCCGTGCCCGGAGCCTTCACACCCACATGCCACCGAGATCACCTGCCGGGATATATTGAGGCTGCCGCGGCCTTTCGCAGCAAAGGTGTTGACACCATCGCGTGCGTCAGCGTCAACGATGTCCACGTCATGCACGCCTGGGAGCAAGCCAGTGGGGCGAGCGGGATTGTGACGTTTTTGGCGGACGGGAATGGCACGTTTACGGGTGCTGTCGGTATGGATATTGATCTTCAGGCGGCGGGGATGGGGGTGCGCTCGCGTCGCTATGCGATGGTAGTGGATGACGGGGTCGTGCGGGTGTTGAATATCGACGAAGCGCCCAGCCAGGCGAACGTCGCAAGTGCCGATCGTCTTCTGCGTGCACTCGATGGACTTGAAGAAAAAGGGGCAGCTTAAGCCTGCAACGGTTTGGTCACAAGGCGAAAATATAAAGATGAAAAAGATGGGATTGAGGTCTGGCATGTTTCGTCCCAGGGCGGCTGTTGTGGTGATGGTAGGACTGGCGGCGGCGATAGTGGCCGGTTGCGGGGCAGGGGGGCCGACCGGGAGTTTGCAAACCTCGGCACGGGATGCACCTGAGCGGGTAAGTGACAGGGGATTGCCGAGTGAGCAGGACAGGGTTGTGGTTTCGCGCAACGACTGCCCGCGGATCGAAATTCGCGAGGGCATGGGGGAGATGGCAAAGCGCGCGCCTGGTGTCAGGGGCGCAAAGGGGGCGTTTGCGCTTCATGCGACTATTGACAGGGTGAAGGTCAATTGTGTTCTGCAAGATGAGATGCTGGTTGTCGCTGTTCGCGTGGAGGCGGAGGTCGAAGGTGGCAGGGGCGGCGGCGGCAATGGCGGCAAGACGCGCCATGGTTTGCCGATCCGAGTCGCGGTGACGACGGCCGAGCGCCGGTTGCCTTATTCAAAAATCGAAACGGTTTCGGTTGATCTTGACCAGACGCAGCGCCGGATCGTACACGAGCGTAACGATATCAGGTTAGAACCGCGCCAAAACAACCGGTTGGCCTACCTGATTTACGTTGGCTTCGATGAGGGGCCGCAGGCCTATGATCCGCCGGACCCTTTGCCCTCGGCAAGCCGCCGCTGGTATTGACTGACCGCTGGATCAAAGTCTCACGTCAGTCCGTCGCAGAACGTGACGATACGTTCACAGGCCTCGCGCAGGGCTTCGGTTGACGTTGCGTAGGACACCCGGAAATAGGGGGACAAGCCAAACGCGGCGCCGTGCACGGCGGCAACGCCGGCTTCTTCCAGTAAGGCCGTCACAAAATCTTCGTCTGTGGCAAGCCTGGCACCGCCACGGGTCGTCTTGCCCATGCAATCGGCGCAGGAGGGATAGACATAAAACGCGCCTTCAGGAACGGGACAGTCTATCCCCTGTGCCTGGTTAAGCATGGAAACCACCAGATCGCGACGCTCTTTAAACACTTCGGCGCGCTCGCGAATAAAGCCTTGCGGCCCGTTGAGAGCCTCTACCGCGGCCCACTGGGAAATCGACGTGGGATTGGAGGTGGACTGGGATTGCACCTTGCGCATGGCCGCAATCAACGGCTCCGGCCCCCCGGCATAACCAATACGCCAACCTGTCATTGCATAGGCCTTGGAGACCCCGTTCATGGTCAGGGTGCGCGACATCAGGGCCGGTTCCACCTGGGCTGGCGTGGTGAAGACAAAGTTGTCGTAAGTCAAATGCTCATACATGTCGTCGGTAAGAATCCATACATGTTCATGGCGCACCAAAACGTCGGTTAATCCCTTGAGCTCATCGCGGGTGTAAGCGGCACCGGTCGGATTTGAGGGGGAGTTGAAAATAAACCACTTGGTTTTTTCCGTGATGGCGGCCTCCAACTGCTCCGCTTGTAGCTTAAATCCGGCTTCAAGGGGGGCATCCACAATGACCGGCGTGCCGCCGGCAAGCAGGACGATATCGGGATAGGAAACCCAGTAAGGGGCGGGGATGATGACTTCATCCCCTTCGTTCAGGGTGGCAGTCATGGCATTATAGATAATGGGCTTGCCGCCGGGGGCGACAAAGCACTCCTGTGGTTTGTACGCAAGGGCGTTTTCGCGGGCAAACTTGGCCGCTATGGCCTCCTTTAATTCGGCGATGCCATCGACGGCCGTGTACTTGGTCTCCCCACGCTTGATCGCCTCAATGGCCGCGGCCTTGATATTGTCGGGTGTGTCGAAGTCAGGTTCTCCGGCGCCGAGGCCAATGACGTCCTTGCCGGCGGCCTTGAGTTCGCGCGCCTTGGTGGAAACGGCAATCGTCGCCGAAGGTTGCACCCGGGCAAGAGCATGGGCAAGAAATGACATGGGAAACGCTCCATCGTGCTGTGTGACTGATGCTATAGACGCCGCATGGTTTTGGGCACCAGCTACGGACGATATTAGAAATCGCCAGGAACAGCAAGAGCGGAGTTCATGTCCCCGTCGGGCTGCGGGGCATCGTAAACGGTACGCATGGGAACCACACCAGCCCAGACAGGAATGTCCATGTCCTCAGCGTCGTCCGCGACGCCGCTTGCGCGTATCTTGGCGGAGACTTCATTAAGTTGAACGCGCAGGATCATGGTCGCCTTCATTTCTTGAGCATTGCCCGGGCGCGATAGCTTTGCCCGGCCCTTTTGGTAACGCTCGACAATCACGTTCAGTGCCGCTGTCTTTTCATCCCCCTTAAGCGCGCGCGCTACGCCAAAACCAACAACCGAACGATAGTTCATGGAGTGGTGGAAATGCGAGCGTGCATACACCAGACCATCAACCAGGGTCACACAGAACGACAACGGAACGCCTTGGCTCAGGGTTTTAAAAATACGCGCTTTGCGGGAGCCATGAATAAGAAGACTTTCGCCGTCGCGCACGCAATAGACCGGGATGACCACAGGTCGTCCGTCGTGCACAAACCCGACATGCGCAACCCACGCCTCATCAAGGATGCCATGAACGGTATCCTTGTCATAAAACCCGCGCGCCCCCATTTGCCGTACCCGCGTGTGCGGGCTTTTCGTATAAGTCAATGTGTCGCTCACAATGGCCCTTCCGTTCTATGGCCTATAGCAAAATGGGTACAGCTAATACCAGCGGTATGGGCTTTATGTACACGCCGACTGGTGTACTGCCTTGATAACACACTTACTTGACGCTAATCCATGAGTCATTGGCAAGGACCCTTGGTATAAACCCATGCGGAACTATGAGTGCCGACCCTATTTGGCCCCATAAATTTCATAATATTGGCTATTGATAAAGGTCCAATATGTGGATTTGACTGGGGCCAAAGGTGACCTATGGATGAAACCCTCCTGGCAAGCGAACTTAAATGGAGTCGCAGCGCCAATACCCCTTTGACGCTGCAACTGATTAACCAGTTTCGGGCGCTGATTTTGAGTGGTCGTTTGGTGACAGGAGAGCGCCTTCCTACAACCCGGGGGCTCGCCAAATCCGTCGGCCTCAGCCGTAATACGATAGCGGCGGTCTACGCGCATTTGTTGTCTGAGGGCTATGTTGAGACGGACGGACGGCGTGGGACCATGGTGGCCAGGTTCGATCACGACGGCCGAATTGACATTCATGGCGGCCATGGCGGCCATGGCGGCAGGTCCGCGCCGGCGGCGAAGACTTCATCCTCGGGGCTGTCACGGCGCGGGCGGCAAATAACACGTGTGCAACGTTTTGATGATGACACCAAAAATCTGCGCTATCCGGGCGCTTTTGTTACGGGGTTACCCGATGTGGGCGCTTTTCCTCACGAGATATGGGCGCGATGTGTGTCCCGCCGGGCTCGTCGGGCGCGTCAGGTTCAAGCCATGCCGTCGGGCTATACAGATATTTGCGGTTACCGGCCCCTGCGTGCTGCAATTGCAAATTATGTTCGCGAGTATCGCGGCGTGCGCGCTACCGCTGACAATACGATCATCATCGCGGGGACGCAGGCGGCCTTGCATCTCTTGAGTCAGGTCCTGCTGGACCCCAAAGACACAGCGTGGATTGAGGATCCGGGTTATCTGGGGGCTCGTGCGGCCCTGCTTTCAGCTGATGCGCGAATTGTGCCCGTTCCGGTCGACAGCCAGGGACTGGCCCCGCGCGCGGGCTTGGAGCCTCCGCGGCTCATCTATGTTACCCCCTCGCACCAATATCCCCTGGGGGTGGTTATGAGTCTGCGTCGCCGGCTCGACCTGTTGGAGCGCGCCAAAAACGCCGGAGCCTGGATCATTGAGGATGATTACGATTCCGAGTTTCGCTATGACGGCGCGCCTATCGCCTCTCTGCACGGGATCGACCAGAGTGAGCAGGTGATCTATCTCGGGACTTTTTCCAAGACCTGTTTGCCGCAAATGCGCCTGGCGTTTATGGTATTGCCTGACGCGCTCATTGAGCCCATCGGCGCGGCCCTGTCAAATAGCGGCACCAACGCCCCCGTGCTGATGCAGGCTGGCATGGCCGAATTCATGCAAGATGGCTATTATCGTGCACACGTGCGACGCATGCGCAAGCGCTATGGAGAGCGACGGGACATTCTCGTTGATGCAATAAGACGGCAAGCAGATGGGCTCGCGCGCGTCAATGTAGCCAGTACCGGCTTGCAATGTGCTTTGACGCTTTCCAGCGACATTGCTGATCTTGAGGTGAGCGAGAAAGCCCTGGCGCGGGGCATTCATGTTAGCGCCCTTTCACGGTTGATGCTTGCAAAAAGCGCGCGCGACCCATACAACGGCCTGCGCTTGGGGTTTGCAGCGCCCGACGAGAAAACCATTCCCCGCGCCTGCGAGGCCCTGTGGGCTGTGATCGAGTCCTGTGCGCTTTCGTGTTAACATGCATAAAGGGTGCTATTGCACGATGCACCGGTTGTCGCAAGGGGCACGAAGGGTCGAAAAACAAAGTAAAGGGCCCCGTCTATGGGCGAACAATTAGGACGGCGCGACGATGTGCGCGGAACCCAATGGCGCCGCGATTTCAGTGTCTGGGCGCATATTGGACTGTTGTCGTTTGGAGGCCCGACCGCCCAGATCGCCCTCATGCATCGGGTTCTGGTCGAGGAAAAACAATGGCTTAGCGAGGCGCAATATCTCGGTGCATTGAGCTTTTGCATGTTGCTGCCGGGCCCTGAGGCCATGCAATTGGTGACTTATGCGGGCTGGCGACGCCATGGTGTCGCAGGGGGGCTGGCGGCCGGCCTGCTGTTCGTTTTGCCCGGCGCCTGTGTCATTCTGGCTCTGGCGGGCCTCTATGGTGCCTACGGCAATGTGCCTTTGCTGCAGGCCTTGTTTCTTGGGGTCAAGGCGACGGTTGTGATCATTGTCCTTGAGGCGTTGTTGCGTATTGCCCGGCGCGCTTTGACTCATTTGGGCCATTGGCTGATTGCCGGGACTTCGTTTGCGGCGATTTTTTTTACCACAACGCCCTATCCAATCATCGTTGCTGCTGCGGCGGTCATGGGGAGCCTGTTTTTTACCAAAGGCCACCCTCGTGCTGCTGCGGTACGTCCCGACCTGACCGCAAGGCAAACCCTTGCCACAATTAGCTTGTGGTTGAGTGTATGGATGGCGCCGCTCGTGGCGTTGGTGGTTGGGCTTGGGGTTGATCACATATTGGTGCGTCTTGGCTGGTTTTTCTCCAAACTGGCGGTTGTGACCTTTGGCGGGGCCTATGCGGTACTGGCCTACATGGGACAGGATGTTGTAGAGCAGCAAGGGTGGCTGAGCGCCGGGCAGATGATGGACGGCCTTGGGCTTGCGGAGACGACCCCGGGGCCTTTGATTCTGGTGACGGAGTTTGTGGGCTTTCTCGCCGCGTTTCAGTCTTCTGAGGGCACCTGGATACTGGGCATCGGTGGCGCTTTGGTGGCCTTGTGGATGACGTTCGCGCCCTGTTTTTTATGGATTTTTGCAGGCGCTCCCTATATCGACTGGATCAATGGCCAACCGCGACTGCGGGCGGCTCTAGGGGGTATCACCGCGGCCGTTGTGGGGGTGGTCTTCAATTTGGCGCTATGGTTTGCGCTGCATGTGTTTTTTGCCGAGGTTTTTACGGTTACGACGGGACCCGTGTCATTTGTGATGCCAAGCCTGTCGAGCCTTGATTGGCAGGTGGTCATGATTGCGATCCTCAGTGGGGTTCTGTTGTTGTGGTATCACCGGTCAATCGTCTCGGTACTGGCCATTGCGGCATTGACAGGTGTTGGCTTGAAACTCATCGGATCTTAAAACATGACACGCTCTATCGCTCCCGGGCAAGCGCGACAAGATGGTTCAGGATATCCAGCGCCGTCTGCTTGCGATCCAGGTTATAGGTTTCACGGTTCTGCGTGGCTTGTGCGACATATTGCCAGGCCTGCGCAGCGTCAATGGGGCGGACAGCAGGGGCCGGGGAGGGCGCATTTGTATCTGTTTCTGGCCCCCGCGGGTTGCTAACCTGCCGGTATAGCCACTCCTGAACCATGTCGACAAAAAGCGTAAAGGCCGCCTCGTTGGCTGGAACGGCGAGCCTGTCTGCAAACGCCAGGTGTGCAGCGGTGTCCCTTTTGCCAACACTGATTAGGGTATGAAAGTCGCGATAGAGTTCTGTCCCTTGACTTGAAGCATAGTCCAGGGCGCGCCGCAGGCTTCCATTGGCCAGGGCCACAGCGTCGGCGCGGGCGTCCTGGCTGACTTGCGGCGCAAAAAGTGACAGGCCCGTTTCTATATCGGCGCTTGAGAGGGGTTGAAAGTCGAGGCGTCGGCAGCGCGACCGCAAGGTCGCCAGCAACCGGCCAGGACGGTGAGAAACCAGTAAAAACAAAGCATTTGGTGGTGGCTCTTCAAGCAATTTTAAAAGCGCATTGGCCGCCTGATGGTTCAGATCATCAGCGGTATCAATAATGCAGATCCGCCAACCCGCGCGCGCCGCGGTAGTCGCAAAAAAACGCCCCACCGATCGCACGTCATCAACGGAAATAACCGTGCGGTAGCGTTTGCCAGTCGGGTCAAGACGGCGCTCTAAAGCGATCATGTTGGTGTGCGAGCCCTGGGCAATCAGGCGAAAGGTCTGAGTATGCGCGCCAACGGCATCATCGTTGGCGATGAACTCGCCCGCATCACCCGTGGTGAGCGCCCCATGGTGGAGCAATCCCCGGGCAAACCGATAGGCGCAGGTAGCCTTGCCAATGCCCCGTATCCCGCTCAACAGCCACGCGTGATGCAAATGGCCGGTTCCCACCGCCTCGGCAAAGGCCGCGATCTGGGACCTGTGGCCGATCAGCCGGGCTTGCGCGCGCGGCGGGGCCAGGCCCTCAATATCGTCGTGAGCTGGCAACACAGGTGGAGACGGGTCGGGCATAGGAGATCACCCTTTGAATTAAATCGGCTATGCCAGGTGCTGGCATACAATGGTTGCGATCTGTTGCGCTGTCGTGTCGGCCGGCGCGCCGGCGTTAAGGACATGGTAGCGCGTTTGATCCCGGGCTGCCAATGCCAGAAACCCATCACGCACCCTTTGATGCCAGGTGACATCCTCGGCCTCGAACCGGTCGAGCGGTGAGGCGTCGGCTCCATGATCGCTGGCCGCTGCGCGCAAAAGACCGATCTCAGGATCCACATCAAGAACAAAAACAAGATCGGGCAGCAGGCCTCCCGTGGCTGCAATTTCAAGCTGGTCGATCAACGTCTCGCTGACCGCCCCGCCAAGGCCTTGATAAACCCGTGTTGAATCAACAAACCGATCACACACGACCGTCTTGCCTGCGGTCAGCGCCGGCTTGATGACATGATATACGTGATGATAGCGCGCCGCCGCAAACAGGAACGCCTCAAACCCCGGGTCAAACTCCTGCCCCTTGCCCGCCAGCAATATTTCGCGCACGCGCTCAGCCGCCCGTGTGCCCCCAGGCTCGCGGGTTTGCACTACCGTTTGCCCCTTTGCCTCAAGATAAGTGGCCAGCTTTCGGACCTGCGTAGATTTGCCCGCGCCCTCGCCTCCTTCAAGAGCGATAAACAGGGGCCGTCCCGCGACCATCTCTTACGCCTCGCTATCAGGGTAAAGCCCCACACGTCTGGCAATCGCGCGCCAAAGGGTGACCCCTAGCTCCGACAGACTGTCGGCGGAGCGCTGCAATAGAGTGCCGGAAGCGATGGCCTCGGCGGCGAAAAGCGGAACCCGCTGCGTGCGCCCGTCATTATGCTTGATCTCAAGCCAACCGATCCTGTCGCCGATGGCGATCGGTGCGCGCACAGGTCCTTTATAGGAAATGCGCGCCTTGGGGGTCCGCTGCTGCTGACGCGTAACCAGCATGTAAAAGGCTTTACCCGGCGTGAGCGGCACCTGTGCGCGTGCACCGCCAAAAACCTTCGCCGCCCCCACAACCTCTCCCGCGTCAAAAAGCTTCGTCCGAAGAAACCCCTCATAGCCCCAGTTGGCAAGGCGATCTGCGGTTCTCAACCGGCTGTTGCCCGATCTAAGGCCGCTGATCACCATGATCAGACGATGTCCGGCGTTGTTAGTAACCCCCAATAATCCATAGCCCGACTGTTTCGTATAGCCGGTTTTGAACCCCTCGCCATGAGAGGTCTTGCGCAATAGGGGGTTGCGATTGTATTGGCGCACCTTGTTCCAGGTGAACTCTTTTTCGGAAAAAATCCTGGCCAGTTGCGGATAGGTGCCCAAAACGTGTTCCCCCAGGCGGGCCAAGTCACGGGCGGTGACAACCATGCCCGCCTCAGGAAGTCCTGTGGCATTGGTAAATCGCGACGCCTTCATGCCAATACGCGCGGCATAAGCATTCATCTGTTTGACGAAAGCGGCCTCGCTTCCAGCCAGGCCCTCCGCCAAAGTGATAGCGGCGTCGGTTCCAGAGGCGACGATGAGCCCTCGCAACAGATCGGCCACGGAAATCTGCGAGTTGGGGCTGGCGAACATGGAGGTGGCGCCGGATTGGGCTCCCCCTTTTTTCCAGGCATTGGTACTGACGGTCAGCGTGTCATGCAAACGAACCCGGCCCTGCCTCACAGCTTCAAAGGCGACCGCGGCGGTGACAATCTTAGCCATGCCAGCGGGCGGGAATGTCGCATCAATATTTTTGGCCAGCAGAACAGAGCCGTTGGTGATATCCTTAAGGTAGACGATGGGGGCCTGGGTTTTGAACGTTTGCGCCAAAGCCGGTTGCGCCGATACTGCGATTCCCAACGGAACCAGTGTGAATATGACAAACAGAACGCGAAAGCGGCTCACCAGGTGCGCCAATGATCGATCAAACATACCTATATTTTCTCATACGCAACGCGACAGACAAATTTCACCGCCTCACGATGGTCGCCCAATAACCTGAGCCGCTAGCGAAACACCGGACGCGCATCCACCGCCCCGGCTTGATGCGCCGCAGCCAGAACCCGATCTGTCGAAATGTCATGATCATGGACCCTCAGCTTTACGGACCGCAATATCCTGTTCCGTGCGGCAAACTCTTTATGAGAAATTTTGCCGTACTTGGCAAGGGCCTGCTTAAGGCGGGACACGGCGTCGGGTCTGGCAAAAACACCCAGCTGGATCAGGCGCGCCGGGAAGTTCTCGGTGGGTGCCGGTCGTATGCTGGCCGTATGTGTAGGGCCGATTTTGGGCGCGCGCTTGCCGGTCGATGCGGTCTCAAGCCTCGCGGCGGACGCGCCGGTTTTGCGAAACGATGTTGCCAGGTAAGCATGGTCCTGGCCATCAAGGCGGGCCTTGGCGATATACTGAACGCGGACATTGGCCGTCCCGGCGCGCTGAAAACCAAGAAGCGCCGCCGCGCGCTTTGAAAGATCAATTACGCGATTGTGGGCATAGGGGCCGCGGTCGTTGACGCGGACAATGAGCGAGCGTCCGTTTTCAATGTTGGTGACACGGGCGTAGCTGGGAAGGGGCATGGTTTTGTGGGCCGCCGTCAAAGCGTTCATGTCAAACACTTCACCATTTGCAGTCTGGCGTCCGTGAAAGGCCTCGCCGTACCACGATGCCTTGCCCCTGCGGTCATAGTTGGGGTCAAGACGGGGCCTGTAGCGCCGCCCGGATATGGTATAGGGTTTGCCCACCTTATAGTAACCGCCACCCCGAGGGAGCGCCGTTTTGCCTCCAGCCACACGCGGGCTTGCCTTGACTGTTTTCAATCTCCCCAGGTCCGCTTTGCTTAAATCATCAACTGTTGTGGAGATCGACTTTGTGGTGGCGACTGTGTTGGGTGTTGCGCAGCCCGCAAGGCCCAACGCTGCAAACATGCCAAGCGAAACCGTCACGCTTTTGTCGATACGAACGGATGCGATAAATTCTGTAATCATCAAGACCCCGCAAATGGTTAACTTGCCTGCCATGCCACTTGGATCGCAACCAATGACGGCATTTCACAAATAGCGACCCGTCCCCGTCGGTACACCGGACAGGCTCGTCTGCATATTTGATTAAATGACGTAATCCCTCACCTAAAAGCCGACTATGGTGGCGAGATGTTGACGAAACTTTAAATAAAGCGTGACGATCTCGCGGCAAAGGCGGGGCAAGGCGGTAATCTTATGTTGACGTTAACAACAGGTAAATGACCCCGATCAATGCATCTTTGCGCACGTCCAGGTCTGGCGTATTTTACCGGTCGGTAGAGTGATTTTCAACAAAGCGATCCATGACACGCTCCAGGACAATTGCCTTGTTGAAAGTTACCAGAATATGCGCTATAGCAAAATGCGTTTAATGGGAATTATGAGCATACAGCATTGTTTGTGCATTTTGCTATAGATTTAGAGGGCGATCAGCCTTATGCGTTTAGTTGTCCCCATAGCAAAATGGGTGCACCTAACGCCAAGCTGATCTAAGGCACCGTCGTACTGTTAGGGTGGCGCGGTTTAGGTGGTAATGTCTTTTGGCTCCCACAATGTCACAATCTATGAAGGAGCCGAAAAACGTTTTTTGGCGACCTGGCCGACCCGCTCCCCCTCCCCCTCTCAGCCCCCCATAGGGTACCGTCGTGCGGGTGGCTGGGAGGGGGAGCAGGTTGGTAGATGCCCGTAAATAGAGATGCCCGGCTGCTTTCATCTCTCGGCGTGGCAGCCGGTGAAGGAAGAGGGGTGAGCCCTGTTTCTGTGCCCCCGAAATTTCCATATTTAATCAAGGAGACAAGATATGACCGTTGCCCGTGTTACAGAGATCACCGCGTCGTCGAAAGAAGGCATTCAGGATGCTATCGAAAATGGTATCAAACGCGCCAGTCAAACGTTAAAGAACGTGGAAGGTGCCTGGGTGCAGGATATCAAAGTCGTCACCGAGGACGGAGAAATCAAGGAATACCGTGTTAATTTGAAGGTGACTTTTATTCTGAAGGATTAGCAATATTCCGGTTTTGATTGCGCTGCCCGCTTCCTGTGCCAGTTATTGATGAAATTGCAACCTCAGCAATGCTCAAGCCACGGGAGCGGGTTGGCCGAGTTGAAAATAGACGTTTCCTTGTGTATCGTGCTGATAATACCAGCGGTATTGGCTTTATAGACACGCTCTAAAGGTCAGTATCGTCAAAATCATCCGGCATCCCCGGCCGCATCCAAGGGTGTGTCGTCTTTCTCATCCAGATCAGGCTTGTCAATCAATCCAGCGTGTTGTCGTACTGCCCGTTCAATCTCGTCAGCCGTATCAGGATTTTGCAAGAGAAAACTTTTGGCGTTTTCCCGCCCTTGACCCAGACGCTCACTGTTGTAGGAGAACCATGATCCGGCTTTCTCCACAACTCCTGCCTTGACTCCAAGATCCAGTAATTCGCCGGTTTTGGAAATTCCCTCACCGTATACAATGTCAAATTCGACCAGCTTGAAAGGGGGAGCCATTTTGTTTTTGACGACTTTCACCTTGGTTTGGTTGCCAATCACTTCGTCACGGTCCTTGACGGCACCGGTCCGGCGAATATCAAGGCGCACGGAGGCATAGAATTTCAAGGCGTTGCCGCCGGTGGTGGTTTCCGGGCTTCCATACATGACGCCTATTTTCATGCGAATTTGATTGATAAAGATAACAAGCGTATTGGAGCGGGAAATGGAGCCGGTCAATTTGCGCAAGGCCTGGCTCATGAGCCGGGCCTGCAAGCCGGGGCGGTTGTCGCCCATTTCGCCTTCAAGTTCGGCGCGCGGGGTGAGTGCGGCAACCGAATCAACAACTAGCACGTCGACGGCGCCCGAGCGCACCAACGTATCGGCAATTTCCAAAGCCTGCTCACCCGTATCGGGTTGTGAAATCAGCAAGTCATCGATATTGACGCCAAGCTTTCGGGCATAGACGGGGTCGAGGGCGTGCTCGGCATCCACAAAGGCGCAGATACCCCCAGTTTTTTGGGCTTCTGCGACCACGTGCAGGGTCAGGGTGGTTTTGCCAGAGGACTCGGGTCCATAGACCTCTACCACACGTCCGCGGGGTAGCCCTCCGATCCCAAGCGCAATATCAAGCCCAAGGGAGCCTGTTGAGACCGCATCAATATCAACAACATTGTGGCGTTGGCCAAGGCGCATGATCGATCCTTTACCAAACGCCCGCTCAATCTGCCCCAGTGCTGCGTCCAGCGCCTTTGATTTATCCATGGAATTTCCCTCAACCACCCGCAACTTGGATTTTGCTGACATGTCCCACTCCTTATCCCATCGGTGACAAAAAAATGCAATGTACAGTTTGTACCACTTTTGTTCTCTTTTGGCAAGACATTTTATTATATTGATTTTGTTAATTCATTTTCCTTTGTTCGAGATTTGTTCGCGCCGCGCTACGACCACACCACTAAGGCGCTTACGCCAAGGGTGGCGGAGCGGGAATCATTTGCGTAAAGCGGATCGGATGGCTTCAATGGCCTCGTTGGCGCGCGCCCCGTCGGGCCCTCCGGCCTGGGCCATCTCCGCACGACCGCCTCCCCCTGAGCCTCCCAGCGCCTGAGCCCCTTTGCGAACCAGTTCCACGGCGTTGCGGGTTGCAGCCAGATCCTCGGTCACCCCCACCGCCAGTGCCCCCTTGCCATCATCGGTCACAGTGATGGCCACGGCCACACCGCTGCCGAGTTGCTGCTTGCTTTCATCGACCAGCCCCCGGAGCATTTTCGCCGGTATACCAGGAACCACCTGAGCAAAAAATTTCATACCGTTTATGGTCTCTACCCCATCCTGAACACCTGTGCCGCCCCTTGCGCCGGCTTGCGCCAGGCTCGCCTGTTTGCGCGCTTCAATGAGGTCTTTTTCCAGCCCCTTGCGCTCCCGCATCATTGTTGTCACCCGTTCAAGCAACGCCCCTTGCGGCACTTTCAAAGCCTCGGTTGCTGCGCTCAACAGGTCTTGTGCGGTATTCAAGTGGTGACGCGCAGCATTTGCGGTCAGGGCCTCAAGGCGGCGAACCCCTGCCGCCACGGCGCCCTCGGACACAATGGAAACAAGGCCAATGTCGCCGGTGCGCGTAACATGGGTGCCGCCACACAGCTCACGCGAATAGACGCTCTCCTGTCCCGCATCATCGCAAGCCGATCCCATGGATACGACCCGCACTTCGTCTCCATAAGCCTCGCCAAAGAGCGCCATGGCGCCGGCTGCGATCGCATCGTCAACCTGCATCAGGCGCGTGACAACGGGAGAATTTTGCAAAATGACAGCGTTGGCAAGATCTTCCACCCGTTCGCGCTCCTCATGAGAAAGCGGCTTGGGATGAGAAAAGTCAAAGCGCAATCTGTCGGGGGCGACAAGCGAGCCCTTTTGCGCCACATGAGTCCCAAGCACCTGGCGCAGGGCTTCATGCAGCAAATGGGTTGCGGAATGGTTGGCGCGCAATTGGTCGCGCCGCAGCGCATCCACCTGTAACAATAGTGGCGCCTCCGGCACCAGTGTACCCTCTTCAAGCCGTCCCTCGTGGACAAACACCTGACCGGCCTTCTTGAACGTGTTCGTAACCCTGAACAGCAAGGGGGGATCGCTGGCGCGCAACACCCCCGTGTCCCCCACCTGCCCGCCGGACTCGCCATAAAAGGGGGTTTGATTGACCACGATAGACCCTTGCTCGCCGGTTTCCAGCCGTTCAACCGGCTTGCCGTCTACAATAATCGCCTTTACCAGGCCTTCTGCTTGGGTGCTTGTGTAGCCCAAAAAGTCCGTGGCCCCGATCTCGTCGTAAAGATCAAACCAAATCCGCTCGTCCGCGGCCTCACCGGAGCCGGACCAGTTTTTGCGTGCCAGCGCGCGCTGGCGTCCCATTGCTGCCGCAAAACCGCCTGTGTCAACCGCGATTTGCCGCTCGCGCAAAGCGTCCTCAGTCAAATCAAGGGGAAACCCGTATGTGTCGTAAAGCCTGAAAGCGATCTCGCCTTCAAGAGTGTCTCCGGCGCCCAGGTCTCGGGTTTCGTCCTCCAACATGTGCATCCCGCGGGCAAGAGTTTTGCGAAACCGGGCTTCCTCCAGTTGCAATGTCTCGCTGATCAGGTTCTCGGCGCGCACCAGTTCCGGATAGGCTTGCCCCATTTCCCCGATCAACGTGGGCACCAGTTTATAAATCAGCGGCTCCTGCGCGCCCAATAGGGCACCATGTCGCATGGCGCGGCGCATGATTCGGCGCAACACGTAGCCGCGTCCCTCATTTGAAGGCAACACCCCGTCGGCGATCATAAAGCTGGTGGCCCGCAAATGATCGGCAATGACCCTGTGGCTGGCTTTGTGGGCGTTTTCAGCGGCCACTCCTGTTGCCTCTTGCGAAGCCGCGATCAGGGTGCGAAACAGGTCCGTTTCGTAGTTGTCGTGGGTGCCTTGCAGCAAGGCGGAAATCCGTTCCAAGCCCATTCCCGTATCGATCGACGGTCGCGGCAGGTCGATGCGCTCGTCGGGTGTGATTTGCTCATATTGCATAAAGACCAGGTTCCAGATTTCGATAAACCGGTCGCCATCCTCATCGCTCGAGCCGGGAGGCCCGCCTGGGATATGCTCTCCATGATCGTAGAAAATTTCGGAACACGGCCCGCACGGTCCCGTATCTCCCATGGCCCAGAAATTGTCGTGGGTGGGAATGCGGATGATCCGGCTCTCGCTTAATCCGGCAATTTTCTTCCACAGATCAAAAGCTACGTCATCATCCACGTAAACAGTTGCCAAGAGCCGGTCCGGGGGCAAACCGAACTCCTTGGTGATCAGGTTCCAGGCCAACTCGATGGCCACTTCCTTGAAGTAATCACCAAAGGAGAAATTGCCGAGCATTTCGAAAAACGTGTGATGACGCGCGGTGTAACCAACGTTGTCCAGGTCGTTGTGCTTACCGCCGGCGCGCAGGCATTTTTGTGCCGTGACGGCCTTGTCGTAGGCGCGCTTTTCCAGTCCTGTGAAAACATTCTTGAACTGAACCATGCCGGCGCTGGTGAACATCAGCGTGGGATCATTGCGCGGCACGAGTGATGATGAACTGACAATCTGGTGATCGTTTTTATCGAAATAGTCCAGAAATGCCGCCCGAATGTCGTTGACACTGTTCATGAAAAATTTCCTTTGCTGGCGCGGTTCAAGTCGGTTGCGGAGCCTGTTCGCGCCGGCTGCCTGTGTTTCGTATGTTTGATCAGACGGTTGTCATATCAGCTTGTAATACCAGCGGTATTGGCTTTATAGACACGCTGACTGGTGTACTGCCTTGATAACACACCTCTTTGACGCTAATCCATGAGTCATTGTTAAAGACCCTTGGTATAAATCTTAGGGTCCCGGAACTCACGGCATAAGGCGCGACGTTTTCGACATGCAATTCCAATCCTTGCGCATTGTGCCGAAATCGGGTTGTCCGGCCGAACAACAGGCTGATGCGGTTTCAAACCTGAGTCTTTCTGTTCTCTGGCCTCTACCTACCCGCTTTTCCTCGCGGGTTACCGATAGGGCACCGCCCGTGCGGGTGGTGAGAAGAAGGAGCGGGCCAGGTGGTCAATAGAGGTTGTCGCCTGATCCTCGATATTTACCCCCAAGTCCAGGTCCTGTCCAGCCGGGATACCGGTAATCGGGCTCTTCCGGAACCGGGGTTGTGTAAACAAACAAAATTGCCCTACAATTTTCATAAAGGCGCTCTAGATGTGAGCTTTCAACAAGTTGCTCCCAAGGTGGCAGGTCTGAAGTCAGGGTTATTGCGGCCATTGCCGCCAGAAGGGCCATATCAGACCAATGGCAACCTGCACCTGATGAATTTACCAGGCAAAAAACCTCTTGACCTGACACGCTCTAGACAATCGGCAAAACCCTGCCTGTGGACCCGCTGCGCATGCTGATGGCGCCGATGTCGCGCCCTTGGGCACAAGCCTTGAACGAAGGCACGACAATGAAAAAGTATGTCATACTGGCTCTGGTAACCGGACTGGCTGGTAGTGCCTATTTTGCAGCAGACTACTATGTAAAATCACAGGTTGACGCGGCGGTGGCTTCCTGGTTCGAGGGGCTGCGCGCGCAAGGGTATGCGCAGGCTAGCTATGGTGACATTTCGATCAACATCCTGACCCGGTCCGCAACGGTCCGCGATCTGGTTATCAGTCGCGCAACAGGGCCTGGTGATGTCACGGCCCCCAAACGGGCGACATCGGCACCGCGGGTCGCGGATGGCGACGGCGACGGCGGCGCGCTCGAACTTACTATCGAAACCCTTTCGTTGTCAGGGGTGCAAACTTTGGACGACGGAACCTACACCCTGACCTCCCTGGCGATGAGCAAAGGGCGGTTGGCGACCATCAATCTTGATGTCAGTTTTGAGGCGGCAAAGGCAACAGACATATCGGTTGTCCCAACCCGGGCCCGCATTCCTGACAATGCCACTTTATCTCCAGAGGTCACACGACTTATTCGTACCTTGTTTCAGTTCAGTGCCGCGTCCCTGGAGGTGACATCTCTTTTACAATCTGTTTCTCTTGAGGCGGCCTCGCCATTTTCTCTTTATTGGGAAAACATTGCTTTTGAGGGCATCACGAAGGGGGACATTGAGGCTGGTCATTTTCGTGCCTTGAGGGTGGCCGCTGGGTCGCACCCGCAACCTTCCGCTAGCGCACTTTCCCGGACCACCGTTTTGGCGCCTCCCGATCAGGACCGTCTCTTGTTGTGGATCCAGGAAGCGGACTTTTCACAATTTTCGCTTTTGCGTGCAGTGGATACGCTCTTGCGCCAGGTTCCGAGCCTTGACGCGCAATCCGCGCGAACGTGGGCAGATGTTCTGGGGAAACTCGAATTACAGGCGATTGCTGTGAACCTGTCATATCTGGCACCGAAGCGTGAGGAGATTGCCGACGTTTTCCTGCGTACAAAGACGGCATCAATCTGCCCGTGCCGGTTTCGCCCGCAATTGGATAATGCCAGCAAAAGCGAATTGCACAGGCTGCTCTCCAGCCCCGCGAAGGACGTCACGCCCGTAGGCCAGGCGATACTGCGCCTAATCACCGCCAATCTCGCAGTGGATGCGGTGGATATTGCCGAACTCGAACTGCAAGGCCCGGGTCAGGAAAATCTTCCGTTCGGCATCATCACATATCTCGTTCCTGAGCATTCCATTGATGCGCTAAGCCTCTCGGGATATCAGGCTCACCATGTGCAAACGTTGACTTTGTCCGGCGTAACCGTTTTGGGTTCTGGAGGCTCGATGCTGACGATAGCCGGCATCGACATCTCCAGCATTGATCTGTTTGCTTCTGATGCCGGTCAAAGCCGTGATCCCATTAACCGGGGTGAGTTGCCGGCGGGCAGCGTGGCGGAACAAGTGTTCAACGTTCTGCTGGGTGTTCATACCGGGGGGCTCCAGATTAATGAGGTTTCGCTTACGACGCAAAATATCCAACCGCTGCGTATTGGCAGTGTTGATTTTCGTGCCGACGGTTACACGCATTTGTTTCCCGATGCCGCCAGTGTCGACGTGCGGGGGATCGTTATTTCGACGGAACTTGTTGCGGATCCTGGTTTGCGGCAAACGATCAGGGATCTGGGCTATGAGACCCTTGAGGCCTCCGTGCGCGGCGCCTATGCATGGCAGGATCAGCAGTCGGTCATGCAGATCCGTGATGCGCAATTGCACATCAAGGATGCGGGAGAGATCGTGATTGATGCTGACCTGCACGGGGTGCTGCCGCATCTTTTTGATCCGCGACACTTGCAGGAAACGGTTCTTTCCCGCGCCAGCCTTGGCGACCTTCGTATCCACTTTGCCAATGATACGCTTGTAGAGCGCATCTTCGACTGGGTAACGCTCACCACCAAACTGCCGTACCAATCTCAACTGGTATTGCTGGAGGATAAGGTTCGTGTGGTGACAGATAGATTTGAAAACGCCGATTTTCAAAATGCCGCCGTCGAAGCCGCGCGCGCCTTCGTTGCGACACCGAAAAGCCTGACCCTAAACGCCCGCCCGCCCAAGCCGGTCCCCCTGTTGCAACTGGTCCTGTCCTATCACATGTTGCCCAAGCATTTGCCGGACCTGCTGAATGTCACCATTAGCGCGAATGAGCTACCGTAGTCGCAGCGGTAGGGGTACGCGTTCCCCATCAGGCCATATGGAACTGTTTTGGTAAGAGATAGGGAAACGCGGTCGAAGGGTCGATTTCGATGTGCATAATGGGCGCCATATACGCCGCCCATTTGGCGTTTACGGGGTCTGTGGCGAGTTTGGCCTTTGTGGCCTCAAGATCATCGGTCTCGAAGTAGCCGAACAGGGTCAACCCGTGACGAAAGATATTGTAATTGGAAACCCCCGCCGCTTTTAGTGCCGCCAGCATCTCCGGCCAGATTTCGTCATGGCGCCTTTTGTACTCGTCTTCGTATCCCGGCCGCACTTTCAAGACCCAGGCATATCCCGTCATCACAAACCCTCCTGCCAGGCGCGAAAGCAATCGCGCATTGTTATCGTCTCCGTTAATACATCTTCGAACAATGTATCCATGTAGTCCTGATGAACATTTTCGATGGCCAGAGCGCCCTGATACCCCGCATCCCGCAACGTGCCAAACATAGCGGGAAAGTTCAGGGTTCCATGCGAAAATTTTGTTTGCAATGCGCCCATCCGCGCTTGACGCAAATGTATGTGCGCGGCCTTGGACGCCAGCGGATCGATCTCTTCCTGTCGATAGCCAAGGCAGGCAAAATGCGAATAATCGAGCGCCAGTTTAATCCCCGTTTCCTCAACAAGTTGCAGGACCACCGCTGGGGATTCGGCCAGGCTGTGAACATGCGGCTCAATGCAAATTGTTGCGTCAAAGTTTTTCTCAACCTGGCAAAGCGCTTTCAGGCTTTCAATGGACACCCTCATCGCCTGCTCTCGCGATTGCCCCGGATTTACAATGCCGGGAAGAATAAAAACTGTGGCAATGGATGCGGCGTCGGCAAACGTCAGGACCTGGGCAAGATCACGCGCATTCCTGTCTATTGTTCCCGGCTTGGCCAGGTTGCGTCCTTCAAGCCCATCACCAAACAGATGGTAGTAGTTGGCAATAAGAATATCGAGCGGTGCAAGTCTTTCCGCTGCGGCCTTGGGGTCGGCGAGAATTTCCGCCTTGTTGAGCGCTGAGCGATAAAACAGACCAACGTCAACCGCATTGATCCCGAGGGCCTTGGAAATGGCCACCGCCTCGCCCAAAGTGCAAAACGGTAGCGACCAGGTGGTTAAGGACAATTCCATCGTATTATTCCCCAACTAAAGCGCGCTGGCCGGTTTTGGCGGACCGGTACAAAGCATCAAGCGCTTCCACCACGCGGGCGCCGTTTTCTCCATTGGCGCCGTTGATGATTTCCTCTCCGGCGCAAAGCGCGGCAAACTTGCGCACAGGCAAAGCCCCGTCGTATGCGGCATCCTGTTGGGAGATTTTCACAATCTCGTCGTTCCTGTCGTGCCGCCGCAACGCCAACCGAGCCCGCTCACAATCAAAAAACAGGCATCCAGCCGTGCCGTAAAGGCGGATATCCATGTGCATGCCCACATGTTTTGGCACTGTGGCCGCCCCTGAAAGCGAGATTGTCGCGCCGTTGGTCGCGCGGGCAACGGCGGCATCATATAAGTCGACACCGGTTTTCGATTTTCCATCGATGCTATAGACACTCTCGAAGGCAAGATCGGAGACATAGAACAGCCAGGCAAGGGCGTGCGACAGTTGCCCCCAGCCATAACCGCCGGCTCTGTTCGGGTCCGCCCAGGTCGAGGCGGGAGGGCGGAACAGATGATCAGCGGTCTCCAGCATGGGCTCTCCGGCAAACAGATCGTCAAGAGCCGAGCCCATCTGGCACACACAATGGCGCACCTCGCCAATCTGTCCATCGCGTACAAAAGCCGCGGCCCGGGCCGAAAAGTCGGTAAAATTCATGCCACAGGGAACAAGCACTTGCTTGCCGGCGCTTTGTGCCGCCGCGGCAATCGCCCGCCCATCGACCGCAGACGTTGCCATGGGTTTTTCGACCAACACATGACAACCGGCCTTAAGTGCGGCAATGGCCGGTTCCGTGTGCGCAACATGGGGAGTGGAGACTATGACGCCGTCAAGGTCAGTGGCCTTCAGCATGTCCGCAACACTGGTAAAGCGCGCCGCAATACCAAACTGATCTCCGGCGACCCGTAGCCGCTTTTCGCTAGTGTCGCAAATGGCGACGATATCGGCCTGTTCGCAGGCCTGAACAGTCGGAATATGGTTGAAAGTGGCCCACCAACCGACACCGACAACACCGATTTTTGCACGCATGCTATGTCCTTTTGCTATGTCCTTTTGCTATGTCCTTTTCCCGTTGTTTGCATGATCGATGGTTGACCTGTATACGTTGCGCATGTGCCGGGAGGCCGCGGCGGCGGCGGCATCGCAATCGCTGGCTTTCAATGCGTCCAGCAAGCGCCGGTGATCGCGCAAACTTTGCTGTAGAACCCCCTCCGTCTCCCAGGCCCGCTTGCGAAACTCAAGGCCAAGCACATTCAGACTTTCACCGATGCGTTTAAGAAAAGCGTTACGCGCACCCAGCCAAATCGCCTCATGGAACGCAAAGTCCGACATACGAAATGACAAGGCGTCGTCGACCATACCAGCCTGCTCGTTGAGAATGATTTCGAGCTTTTCCAGTTCCTCATCGAGAATATGCTCGGCGGCGCGGCGCGCGACATCACTCTCGATCAAGCCCCGTGCGTCATAAAGCTCTCGGATATTCACGTCCTCGAGCGAAATAAAAAATTGTATCGGCCCCAGCAGCGCGTCAGCGTCGAGCTTGCTGATATAAGCGCCACCGCCTTGACGCGTGCGCACGACACCCAAAATCGATAATCCACGGATAGCCTCCCGCACACTCGGCCGGGATACGCCCAGAACCGCGGAAAGCTCACGTTCAGGGGGAAGCTGGTCGTCAGGCTTGAGAACACCGGCCTTGACCATGTCGAGCACACGATGGGCCACCTTCTCGGCGACCGACTCGCGCGCAATGGGCTTGTCGAACTCATTGAACTCAAATTTGGCGATCTGTCTGCTCATGCCTGCGCCTTGGGATTTTGCCTGCGGCGAGAAGAAAATAAGGCGCCAGGATCAATGCGCGGCGCCAGAACGGAGCCGATTAACAACAGTCCAATGACACCCGTTTGAATGTGCCCCGTGATGCTCAGTAGCGCCATGCCGTTGCGCAGATTAAGCACAATCAAAATGGCGAGAAGCGTACCAAGCAGCGTTCCCGAGCCGCCAAATATGCTCACCCCACCAAGGAGAACCATGGTGATAATGTCAAGCTCAAACCCAAGCGCCACATCCCCGCGCACCGCCCCTACGCGCGCAGCATAGAGCAAACCGCCAAGGGCGGAAACAAGACCGGACACCGTAAACAGGATCAACTTGTGGCGGCCGGTGTTAATGCCGGCATACGCGGCGGCCTCCCGGTTCGCACCGATAACGTAGGTCTTGCGACCGAAACCGGTGTGTTGCAGAACAATGTAGAGAAAAACAAAAAGACAGAAAAAAATGACCAAAGCCAACGGCAACGGTCCGATCAGTCCCTGTTGACCAAGGGCATCAAACCAGTGCGGGAAATCGCCAATACCCCGATCTTCCACCAGAACCCGCGCAAGACCGCGAAAGCCAATCAACGTTCCCAAGGTGACCACCAACGATGGCAGCCCTATTCTAGCCACAAGATAGCCGTTAAACGCTCCCCCCACGGCCCCGATGAAAAGAACGATCACGATGGCCGCGGGGACCGGTACATTGTGCTGAAAAAGCCAGCCGAAACTGCATGCCGCCAACCCCATCATCGCGCCGACCGACAAGTCAATCTCCGCGTTGATAATGACAAACGTCATGATCAGGGCAACGATAATTTTCTCAATCGACAACTGGAACACGTTAATCTGATTGGAGAGCGCCAGATATTGCGGTGACACAAGGGCGTTTGCCAAAATAATAAGCCCAAGCGCGCACAAGAGAAACCATTCCCACCCCTGCAGGCCATGGCTTAGACGTTGAAATCGCGTGTTTGCGTTCATTCGGCAGCCTCCCCGGCAACGATCTTTGGCTTGACCCGCTTTTGCCCGGACGACCGGCGTAGTCGAATAAGGCGGCGCATGAGAACCGCATCCGCGGCAACAGAGGCAAGGATCAGAGCGCCGAGAATGGCCTCGCGCCAGAATTCGCTAACAAGCTGCCAGCGCACCAGACTGGTATCGATCAGGTCCACAAGAACAGCCCCGATGAATGCCCCAATAACCGTTCCCGATCCGCCAAAAATATTCACCCCGCCAACAACCGAGGCGGCCACCGACTTCAGTTCAAAGCCAAGCCCGGCGACGACGGTAATATTGCCAAAGCGGGCCAGAAACATCAGTCCCGCAAGCCCGGCAAGGGCCCCGGACAAAACAAAGGCCGTAAATATCGTTGCCTTTGTATTGATACCAGCCATCGCGGCGGCTTCCGGATTGGACCCCACGGCATAAAGCCGCCGCGCGGGGCGAAACCGATTAAGAATAATATGTGTCATGATGACGATAAAAAGGGCTGCAGCGAATCCGGCGCGAAAGTCAAACGTGCCAATTTCAAACAGCGGCGTATTGGGAAATTGTACCAGCCACGGAGGCAGCGTCGACGATGTGATCGATTTGGCATCGGAGTACTCCACCAGAAAGGAGCGAAACAGCGCAAGCGTAGCCAGGGTTACAATAATCGAGGGGATGCGGGCATAAGCGACAAGGGCCCCGTTGACCGCGCCAAAGGCAGCGCCCACAGCAATCGCATAAAGGGTCAAAAGCGCAGGATGCACCTCCGCCATGCCGGATACAAACGATCCCGCGGCAAAGGCGGAAAAGCCAACAATCGAGCCCACCGACAGGTCGATATTGCGCGTAATAATGACAAGAGTCTGCCCCGTGGCGATCAACGCCATGATCGCAACGGAACTGCTAATGCGATTAAACAGACGCCCGTTGAGATAATTGTCAATTTGCGTCGAAAAGAACACAACGACCAAGAACAGTACGCATAAGAGTGCAAGAATGCGCAAGGTCTGGGGGCTCACACGGGCTAGCCAACTGGCCATCACGAGGCCTCCCGCAGGTCAACCTGTCCCGTGGCCAGGGCCATGATACGTTCTTGCGTCGCCTCGGCGTTATCGATGATACCGATTTGCCGGCCTTCGCGCATAACCATAATGCGGTCGCCAAGTGCCAAAACCTCAGGAAGGTCCGACGAGATCACAAGAGCGGCGCCGCCTTTGGCAACAAATGCGCGAATGAGGTCATGCACCTCGGCCTTGGCACCAATATCAATGCCGCGCGTGGGTTCATCAAAAATCAGCAGGTCCGGCTGCATATTCAGCCACTTTGCCAACATGACTTTCTGCTGATTGCCTCCCGACAGCATCTCGACCGCAAGGTCCATATGAGGCGCGCGAATATTGAACTTTTGCTGGTACGCCTGCGCGGTCTCCTGCTCGTGTTTGCGGTTCAACAGGCCGGCTTTAGACAGATATCGGGAAAGCGTCGCCAAGGTGATGTTGGCGCCAATTGGCATCGGCATAACAAGACCGAGCTTGCGGCGATCCTCGGATACATAGGCGATGCCGGCGTCGATGGCGATGCGCGGATTTTTGGGGAGAAATGGCCTCGCCTTATAGTGGACCTCGCCCGTGCTTGCCGGTGCGATGCCAAATAGGGCCAAAGCCACGTCGGTGCGCCGCGCACCAATAAGGCCCGCCATACAGACGATCTCACCCTTATGAAGATCAAAGGAAATGTTCTCAAAGACACCATCGCGACCAAGCGCCTTGACGCGCAGCAGCACCTCGTCGCGGACATGTGAGGGGCCCTTCTCAAAATAATTCCCCACATCGCGGCCCACCATTTCGGCAATCATCGTCTGAGCACTCACCTGGCTTGCCGGTCGCGTAGAAATGTGTCGGCCGTCGCGAATGACTGTCACCCTGTCGGCAATTTCAAAAATTTCTTCCAGCCTGTGCGAAATGTAAACGACCGAAACACCATCCCTTGCGAGGGTTTTGGCGATCCGGCGCAACTGTGCCGCTTCGTGCGCTGACAATGCGGCCGTCGGCTCGTCCATGATCAACACACGTACATTTTGCGAGAGGGCGCGCGCGATTTCGGTGGCCTGTTGCTCGGCAAGGGTCAAACCGCTGGCAATGCGATCAACGTCGACCTGCATGCCGATGCGCCTGATCAGGGCGCGAGCCTTTTGCTGCAAGGCCTTGCGATTTTGCAACAAACCCTCGCGGGTGGAACTGATAAAAATATTCTCGGCCACATCAAGATCAGGAAAGACCATCGGCTCTTGATACATGGCCGCTATGCCGGCCTCTCGCGCCGCATGGGGCCCATTGATTGTGACGGTTGCTCCATCGATCGTAACCGAACCCCGGGTTGGCTGGTGAACCCCGGTCATGATCTTGATCATGGTCGACTTGCCGGCGCCGTTTTCACCGACAATGGCGTGAACCTCGCCGGGCTCAAGGGCAATAGACATCTCATCAAGCGCCACGGTCATGCCGAAGGTTTTGCTGACTGCGCGAAGGGTCAGAAGGGGAACGCTCACGATTGTGTTTTCCAAAAATGGTGGGCAGCGTGACCTGTGCTGCCCACCGGAGTATACCGCTTATTTGGCTGCGGCTTCGACATTGTCCTTGTTGTAAACCGTAAAGGGTCCCATGAGGATGCGCTTGGCGCCCTTGCGGCCTGGGTCTTCTTCAATGGTGTATTCGCCCATACGTCCAGCGTTGAACCTTTCGCCGATTTCGCCCTGCAACTGGCTCGTTGCCAATCCATATGCGGTGTAGTAGGTCAGGTATCCAAGGTCACGAAAATCCCAAAGCGCAAACTCCGGTGCGCAACCGTTCAGGGTATAGGACACCATCTCGGCAGGCAGGCCCAGGCCGCTGACCTTCACCTTATCGCATAAACCTTCATCCTGCATGGCTTTGGCCGAGGCTTGAATGCCAACCGTCGTCGGTGACATAATAAGGCCGAGATCAGGATATTTATCGACCAGCGCCAACGCGCGGTTGTAGCTGACTTCCGATTGGTCATCGCCATAGACCGTGTCAACGAGCACAAGATCCTTGTATTTATCATGACTGCCAAGAACTTCCCGGAAGCTGGCAATCCAGGCGTTTTGATTGGCCGCATCCGGGGTTGCGGACAGGATGGCGAGTTTGCCCTTGCCACCGAGAATGGAGTGGGACATGTCGGCCATGACTGTTCCAATGGATGCGAAATCCACCTGAGCAACAAAAACGTCCTCTCCATCGCCTGAGGGGATGGGGCTGTCCCAGGTTACGACCTTGGTGCCGGCTGCCTGTGCGGCCTTGGCGGATGGTACGATCTGGTCGCCGGCGTTGTTTGACAACAACACCGCGCCCTGTTTCTGGGTGGCCGATGTGGTCATGATCTCAATCTGACCGGCAACAGAATTCTCCGGTGTTGGTCCCTGAAACAGAAGTTTGCCCGGGTTCTGCAACGCCTTATGCGCTTCCTGCGCCCCCTCGTTGGCCTGATCAAAAACTAGAATGCCAAGGAACTTGGGCAAAAGAACTATATTGGTCTGTTTGCCGGGTTGCAATGTAATGGCATCGGCGTGAACGAGCTGTGTTGTCGCCAGCATCAAAGCCGATGTGATGGCGAGCATTGTTTTCATTTTCATAGCAAATCCTCCATACGTTCATACGTTTAGTTGCGGCGCCAAGGCGCCAAATTGTGATGCCAACCAAGACGCCCGCAAACGTCCGCTCGGCAACAATTCCCCTCAAGCGAGCCGAACCGGCCTGCGTGGAGGCCTCCCGCGCAGTGCGCGCGTGATATCGTTTGCAACAAGCTTTTGCAAACGATCGATCGCGATATCCGAATACCAGGCGACATGCGGCGTCAATGTTACGTTCGGGGCATCGCGAAGCGGCGACCGCAGCGGCAACGGCTCTGTCTGGAACACGTCCAGGGCCGCAGCGGCTATAGCTCCGGTTTTTAACGCCTGCGCCAAATCCTCCTCGACAATGAGTTGACCTCGCGCACTATTGACCAGCATGGCATGCGGTTGCATCTTCGCCAGCCGTTTGGCATTAAAAAAGCCGGTGGTTGTTTTTGTCGCGGGAGCGTGCAGCGAAATAACGTCTGCCTTGGCCAAAAGCGTATCCGCATCCACGAGCGTAACCCCAAGCGCATCAGCGTCAGCCTGTGCCAGGCCCGGGTCCCTGGCGATGAACCGAAAGCCAAAGGCCTTCAGGCGCTCAAGAACGGCCCTGCCGATATGGCCAAGACCAAAAAAGCCCACCGTCGTTTGTGCAAACGGCTTCAGCGGTTTGGCGCAGGCAACAGCGGCCCATTCTCCCTCTCGCACCGAAGCATCAAGGGGCCCGAGCTTGCGCAACAACGCCAGCACCGCCGAGACAGTATGTTCCGCAACTTCCTCGACACAATAGTCAGGAACATAGCCCACTTGCAGGCCGCAATCGCGGGCAGCGACGAGATTGATGTTGTCGTAACCGACACCGTAGCGAATAATCGTCGCTCCCGGTTGCACCGCTTCGGCTGCAACCCGCTCGAAGGGCGCAAATTGCACCGCAACAACGCTGGCGCCGGCGACCGCGCGTGCAACGTCATCGGCGCTTTTACATTGATGCGCAAAAAACGTGGCGCCGCCCTCGCTTGCCGCGCGTTCCTCCTGGCGCAAATCAGGAAAGCTGTAGTCCGTAACAACAACCCGCGCTGTCATCGCTCAGACTCCAAATAATCGTACACGATGTCCCCGGCCACAAGTGTAAAGTCGGCGCGCCAGAAAAAGCCTTCCAGGGGTTCCACCACGGGCAATCGAAAAACCGGCAATTGTGCATTGGCGCGAAGCTCAAGTGTGCAGGCCCCGCACCAGGCTTCATGGACGTGCACATCTGTTAACCGCCGCGACGTAATCTGGCGAACAGCCGCGCGCGCATCTATGTGATCAATGGCCTTCAAATTCAGATTTGTAGAGAAATCAAAATAGGGCTTGAGATCGCCGGCCTTTGCGGCTTGGTGCTTGTAAGCCAGCGTGCCGGTTATGACATCAATGCCGTTGCGCTCAACACGGCCGACGATCAGATCGCCGCGAAAGTCAAGGCCAGGCCGGCCGTATTTCTTCGGTTGTCCGTGCACTTCCCGCCCGTGGGTCACACCCACGTCTGAGGAGAGGACAAGGTATGGGGAATAAGCCCCTTCCACCTTTTTCGCTGGCAGGCGTGCGCCGACCATCACATTGCTCTCACAATAAGGACCGGTCCAGTCCGCATCGTTCATCCTGTAAATATGAACGCAGGCAATGTCACCGGTCGATTGCAGGGGCGGGGGAAGCAAAAAGGCAATCGCCTGCGGGTCCGTGCGCCAATAAAGTGTCAAAATTTCCGCGTTGCGAAACCGGAACGGAAACGGTGGCACCATAGGCGCATCCCACGGTGTGGAGAAGCCAGGTTGCCGGATGTCGTCCTCGCTTGGGCGGGTGAGCCCGTATCTGGTTTCACGGTGGCTCATGCAAACCTCAATGAACGAACGACATCTTCGCGCACAGTGATGCCGAGGCCCGGACCTGTCAAAGGATAGGCCCAGCCATCCCTGTGCCACAGGCGCTCCTCGACAAGGTCGTTTTGCACGACCACGTCGAAGGGCTTATATTCGAAGATTTCCGCGTTTGGCGAGGCCAGCGACAAATGCAGGCTGGCGGCGGTGGTGATTGCCGTCGACCAGGCATGCGCGTTGATGGCCTTGCCATGGCGGGAAGCCAAAGCATCGACGTGGCGAAAGCCGGTAATGCCTTCGACACGGGCAGGGTCAATACCAAAGACATCAACGGCACCCATTTCCATTTGCCGCCGATAACCGGTACGCGTAAATTCCCGCTCGCCACTGGCAATGCGCACGGACGTATTCGCTTTCAGCTTTTTGTACCCCGCGTCGTCGGTCGGATAGAGCGGTTCTTCGTACCATCCGATACGATATTCGGCCATGCGGTTGGCAACCGATATGGCGGTATCCACGTCCCAGCGGACACCGTTGCCGATATCAACAAGAATCTCCGCCGCATCGCCAAGGGCCCGGCGCAGGGAGCGGATGAAGCTGACATCCGTGTCCGGATCCCCGCCAATGGTCGATTCGCCTGTTTTTGCAAAGCCAAGCTTGGTGGAGCGAAATCCGGCCTCAAAAAAACCAACGACTTCCGCCACGCACGCCGCCTCGCCCTTCTTGTTAACGTGGGCGGATGCATTGGCGAGAAGGCGCTTGTGCTGTAGGCCTCCGAAAAGGTCATGGAGCGGCGCGCCCGCGCGCTGGCCTGCGATGTCCCAAAGGGCCATGTCGACGCCGGAGATGGCCAGGGATGCAATACCCCCCTCGCCATACCAGAACATATGACGGCGCATGGCTTCCCAGGCGCCGTCAATGTCTTCAGCGTCTTCGGCGGACCTGCCTTGCAGCAAAGGCAGGACGCCGTCGCTGATGATAACGCAAACGGCTTTGCACGCCTCGGGCCACATGGCGATACTCTCGCCCCATCCGACAATCCCGTCCCGTGTTGCAACGCGAACCAGTACGGTGCGCCGTGTGGTGCCGAAATCGTTGGCGTCCGCATAGGCGATGGCCATGGGTTCGATGGTCTCAATACGGTCCACGTGATGCTATCCTCCCATCAGGGCGTCCTGTCGGCTTGCCGGGCTTATCTCCCCGGGTTTTGCCTATAGCGACGGTCATCAGTTTGTGTCGCGGGTCGCTTTGCTGCTATTTCCCTAAGCGTTTATTCAGGCCTTGCGGGGCGACCAGATCACGAATGGACGTTATACCAGCGGTATTGGCTTTATAGACACGCCGACTGGTGTACTGCCTTGATAACACACCTCTTTGACGCTAATGCATGGGCCCTTGTCAAAGACCCTTGGTATTAAGACCCATCTTGTCGCAAAATCGCTCCGTCAGAATGGTTCTATTAAAACCTGATACGCTCTAAGCCATGAGTCATTGTTAAAGACCCTTGGTATTACAGGTCTTTATCTTTTGACAGGTTGGCGTTCCCAGGTTAGATTATATTGGTCAGACCAATTAACTACGCTTCCAGGCAAAGATCAAGGAAAAAGATCAAGGAAAATGTTTAATCTCGCTCCCGTTCGTGTTCCGGACCTTTCCGGAAAGGTCGTCCTCGTCACCGGCGCCGGGCGTGGTATCGGTATTGAAGTCACCCGCGTTCTGGCCGAAAAGGGGGCGCGCGTCTTTGCCGGCCTGCACAGGCAGGAGCCCGTCGAATCCTTACCGGACGGGGTCATTGACTTTCCGCTTGATGTTACATCGCAATGGCAAACGGACAAGGCCCTGTTAGAAGTGCAGGCAACCGCCGGGCGTCTTGATGTTCTCATCAACAACGCCGGCATCATCTCCCCCATCGGCAGTTTAAGCGATCTTAAAAGCGATGATCTCATCCCGGCCTATGCGGTGAACGTCGCCGGGGTTCATCGGGTTAGCGTGGCGGCTTTACCGTTGCTGCGCGAGAGCAGGGGCCTTATTATCAACGCCGGAACCGGTGCCGCGACCACGCCAATGGAGGGATGGACAGCCTATTGCACCTCAAAGGCGGGGGTTCTTATGCTGAGCCGCATGTTTGACCTTGAGCTTGCAGGGGACGGCATCAAAACATTCTTCATCGGTATTCCGCCGACGGATACGCCGATGCAGGAAGAAATCCGGCGATCGGGTCTTAACCCCATCAGTAAAATATTGCAAAGCGATCTCGTTGCACCGCGTGTTCCCGCTTCTGTAATCGCTTGGCTATGTAGTGCGCAGGCGAGAGACATCGACGAGGTTGTTCTCGACGTTCGCGATGACCGGTTCAAGATGATGATGGACTTTGGCTAGAGCGTGTCAGGTCTGAAGTCAGGGCTATTGCGGCCTTGCTGGCGGCCCGCCTATTGCAGGCGATGGCTCACATGTGCCAGCAGCGTGTAGACCTTGCCCATATCAGATATGAGGTAATTTTCCACGTCGGAACTGTCCCCATCCGCCTCTGCCACCTGTGCCAGCAGGCGTTCAAAGTCAGCGACATAGTAGTCGACAGAGCGCTTGAATGTCGCGTCATTGCTATAACGATTCTGAACCTGCTTGAATATTCGTCGCCCAAATGGCGTATAGAGGGCATCGGTAAAGATGTTGTCTCGCTCGCCATCTCCATAGCGCCGCCACGTATCGCGGGTGGTTTTGTGATCAAGAGCTTGCGTAATGCAATTGGCCAGAGATTCAAGGGTGGAAATCTCCGCCTTGCGGGTATTGTCATCCCCCGTGGCACGTTCTTGCGCGACCATAGTCTCGCCGTTGGTTTTTGATGCGGCCCTGTCGGGTTCGCGCGAGGACGATGAGGACAGCTTATCGGTGGCGAACGGTTCCACGGTTTTGCTGCGCGCTGCACGCGGCCTGGAAGGGGAGGGCGCTCCCTGGGTCCATTCCGTTTCCGGGCTTTTGTGGTTGGCGCGGGGTGCGGATTTTTGTCGCTTGGGCGCATCGTCATCAGAATAAGCATCAACAAGGGTCTTGCTGCCAAGTGTCTTATTGTCCTGCGCCGTGCGATCAGTTGGCCGCACTTTCGTATCCGAGACCTCTTGCGTACTGGTTTCATCCGATGCGCGGCTCAACAGGTTGGAAACCCATCCACGCTCACCACGGGCCTGAGCGTCCTGAGTGTCCTTAGTGTCCTTATCCTGTATGGTAAACCCATTGGTACCGCCAGGCTGCTGCTCGCTGGCATCCGGCACCGTTGCACCTGAAGGCGATGCAAAAGAGCTAGTTGACGTTTTCAGGCGTGACGCTGAACGGGTCACCTGTGACCGCTGGCGGGCTGCGTCTGCTGTCGTGGTGCGGTTTGCATCCGCGCGTGCAGCCTCTTGTGGGCGAGTTGACGGCGGGTTTTCCGTGATGGCCTTAAAGGGGCGCGCGGATACGGAGGAGGAGCGTTGTCTTGCCGATTGCCGAGTTGCCTGGTTTTGTGCCGGGGGCGAGAAATCCGTAAACTCGCGCTGATTGACCATTGTGGACAGGTCTTTCAGAGCCTGTATCTGATCGGTGACGGCGCGCCGCAAGGCTTCAGTGCTGGCTTTTGTTTCTTCCGGCAACTCCATGATTTCGCGGCGCATCTCGGAGCGCGTGGCGCTGATATCGCGCCGCAGTTCGCGGGAAATTTCCCGCAAGGTGGTAATCGTTTCGCTCAATCTGTCGCTTGAATCGGTAATGGTGGTGCCAAGTTCTCGACTCAGTTCGGCGTGCATGTCGCGAATATGCGAGAGCGCCTTTTGGCTTTGCAGGCCCGATGCGCGCTGCACGTCTTCAAGGCGTGAGATAATCACGCTTGCGGCGTTTTCCGCCTCGTTGCGCAGACTCAACGCCACATCCCGTGTCTGTGTATCCGCCGACTCAAGGGCGGTATTGAAGGCACTGGAGAACTCTCCCATAAGGTCTGCGATCTCGCGCGCCTTGTGATCAAGTGAGGTGGTCATGTCTTCGATCGCGGTGCCGCGCTTGTCGAGGCTTTCCTCAAAGTCCGCATTGGCGCGATCCAACTGATGCGCCGTCGCCACCAGGGCCTGGCTTTGGGCTTCGAATTGCTCGGTGGTTGTGGACAGGTCCTCGAGAACCTTGCCGCTGATTGAGCGCAACAGGGAGACCTGCTCGGACATGAGGGCGCTGGTGTTGCTCGAGTCCTTCAGGGCATTGTTGACAACATCGCGGAACGCCTCGGACTTTTGGTCAAGTGTTGCCTCAATCTGTTCCAGACTTTCACCTGCATGGTCAATAAGGCTGCTAAGGGCGCGCGCCGAGTTGTCCACCTGTCCCATAACTTCAGCAAGTTCCGAGGTGACCTGGGTTTTGGTATCGCGCAAGGCCTTGACGGTTTCGATTCCGGTCTTGTGAAGGACCTGTGCCAATTCCTGGCGTTGCGAATCGATGGCGGAAAGGATTGTCTTGCCAGCCTCATCAATACGGTATGAGACCTCATCACTCCTGATCTGCAGGGCTTCGATCAGATCCGGGCCCTGTTTATTCAGTAATTTAGCAAGCTCGCCCAATTGGCCATCAAGTCCGGAGATGATTTCGTTTTGCTGACCCTGCAGATCATCGGTCGCCCTGCGAAACAGGACCATCGCTTTGTCGCTTTCGAAGGCGATGCGATCGGCAACACCGGTCGCTTTCTCCGCAATAGCGGTTCCAATATCCTCACTGCGCTTATCGAGGGTGTCCACCCAGGCGTTGATGCGGTCATCGAAGGCGCTTTTGGCCGCATTCATGCGCCCTGCCAGATTTGATGAAATCGTGTCAACCTGGGCGTTTAAGGCCTCGCCCGATGTATCAAGAACGGTGTGCAGTGAGGCCTGCAGGCGATCGTGGCCGCTGGAGAAAACGTCGGTCAGGTTCAGGGTGTGCTGGGCAAACAGATCCTTGGCTGAGCGCGTGTGCTTTTCAAGGGCCTCTTCCAATAGATTGAGCCGTCCATAGAAGATACTGTCGGCGTTTTGCAGTTTCTCCGCAAACACATCGGACATGGCCTCAAGACGGTGGCTGATCCCGCCCTCAAAAGTGTGACGCTGGGTTTGAAGCAGCTTTTCGAGCTTGTCCACGTTGACGGTAAGACCTTGCTTCAGGGTACTGCGATATTTGCTGAGGGATTCATCGATTTGTCCGGCTTTGCTGTCCAAAAGCGAGCCAAACGTGGTAAAATGCTGCGAGAGCATTGTATTCATATATTCGGCCCGATCACCCAGATCGGTAACCAGCCCGACGGCCTTGTTGTTGACCAGTTTATCAAATCGCTTAAGGCGATCGTCAAAAGCATCGGCCAGAACATCCGCTTGTGCGGTCATTTGTTCGTTAAAGCGGGCTGCGACATCATTGAAACGCTGACCGGCTGTGGAAGCATTTTGGCTGAAGCCTTTGGACAATTGGGTCGCTTTTTCCTCAAAATGGGTTGAGGCCTTAGCGGCTTGCTCTTCAAATTGGCCGATGGCCCCAGACAGGCGATGCTGCACGAGATCGACCGCCGCGCGGGTGCGCGCATCAATATGCTGACCAAGGTTGGCCCCCAGGTCTTCCATTTGCTTGACGACCGTATTGTTTTGCTCCGCCAGTTGTGCAGCCAGGCCCTGACATTTCTGCGTGACGGAAGCCACAATCGCGGAGGCATTGGCCTCAATGGATTGATTGACCTTGCCCGCCCGCTCGCTCAGCAAATCTCCCAGGCGCTCGGCGCTGCTCTCCAGACGCTTATCAAGCTCCTCACCCTTGATCGCAATCAGGTCATGCATACGTTCGGTTTGCGCTTCCAATTTGTCGGTCAGCGTATCAGCGCGGGCAATAACGTCATCAAGCAGGGTCTGGCCGGCACTGTTGAGTTCGTTGTTGAGTTTTTCCGAGCGATCTGAGAGTTCGGATATCAGCTGCGCTCCGGCGTCGATCAGGGAATGCATCGATTGGTTTGAGGTCTCAGAGAATGACGTGCTAAGCTCGGTGTTTTTGGCATCGATGCGCTCAAAAATACGTTCGACTTCGGCGCCGATCTGCCGGGCGACAGTCCGGCCCTGTTCCCGCAGGCCTTTCAGCAGTGTCGCACTTTGCGCTGTCAATCCGGCGGATATGTCTGTAGCTCCCGTGTCGACACTTTTCTTGATTCGCGTGTGTGCGTCACGGATCTCGCTGTCGATTCTCTCACTTGTTGAGGACAATTCGTTGGCCAGCATCTGATAAGCGCCCGAAATGGCATGATGCAGACGCTCGCCATTGCTAACCACCGCCTCACGTTCATCAGCAAGATCCTGGATCAAGCGGCGAATACGATAGTCGTTTTCTTCATAGGCGCGATCCAGCAAGGCCACTTCGTTATGGATTTGAATCTCATATTCCCCCGCGCGCGCCAAGGCTCTTTCAATACTGGTGCCTAAATTTTCGAGCTCACCGCGAACGGCCTGAGGGGAGGAGGCGAGATTTCGTTTCGCGGCGTCGCCAGGCGCGACAAGACGGATGGCGATATCTGTCATGGCCCGAGATACGTTGCGAATTTCCTGCATACGCCGAAACAGCGCCGCGACAACAAAGAAAAGTACAACCGGAATGACGACCACCGTCAACAAGGTCGCCACATAAGGAGCGGCGATGTTTTGGGCAGACGGGCCGGCCTGCAGGCTCAAAGTTTTGGCCAGCGCGCCATCCATTAAAGTGGCGTCAAGGACAAAGGCGGCGACGATCCACGTCAGGGCTGCGATGGCGGCAAAAATATAAGGGGTCAGGGAGGCGGGGCGCTGCAGGTTATAAATAAGCTTACCCATAGCGCTGCGGTCATCATTCGCAGCTTCAACAGCGTCGGGTGCGGCCAATTCGTCAGCCAGCTCATAATAAAACGCGTCCGTGTCGCCTGGTGCCGGCATCTCTTGCGGGGACGCCTGCGCAAGAGGTTTTTCATCGACCGCAGCAGCGGATTTGGGCACCGTTTCGTGTTTGCCCTGTCGGCGCGGTGCGGATTGCCCGTCCTGTGCCTGGGTCGCGTGACCGTTAGCCGATTCGATCGCGTGCTTGGCCGCTTCCAGGGCGGCTTCGGTCGGATCGCTTACAACAGAGGTTCCCTTTTTCGCCATCGTCGTCTCTTTAGCTTCTATTGTGCGTGTAAGGCCCTATAACAGTCAGGACGTTGACCAAACACCGATGGATCGTATCGGCATGGCTCCGTCCCCTCCATAGGGCCCAATCCAAAACACTCCGAACATGCAGCTCTTAAAGCACAAAGCACACGTTGGGGACTGCGGGCAGCGTGTTCATAACTCGCTGTTTTCAGCGTTTCCTATCGGAATTGTTGTTCGCAACCCCCGATTACCCGCACGCCCAAGCACGCAAGGCCCTCACGCAACAATTACAACATCGGCGCTTTCAACGTCGGCGCTGACCTACAAGACCTTTCTGCCCCTCAACCAACCCTCCCTCAGAGTTCCGCCCGGAGACAACAGAGAAGGCAACAGCACCAACGCTTTTGCAAAATTGTCTGCAACGTCAACAATTTTTCAAATACGTTTGTGGGGCATTAAAGCGAAGTCCTAAAGTGTTAATTTCATAACCTCCACAGTTATGCGCTTTACAGTTATGCGCTTTTATGCTCCTTTCAGTTTGCGCCGCCAGGGACCTTTGCATGGCGTAGCCCATAGGGCGTGTACCACAATTTACGGATTTACCAGTCCTTAATGGTACCACGAAAATTGTATCATAAGAAACAAGGGCTCGTTAAAGAAAACGCATGTTAGCCTTAAAGCGCGGCTCTGGCATTCTTTAACTTTAGATTGTATTTATTATAGAGCCTCATCCTTCGATCGAGAGCCTTGCGGCAACGCCCCCGCACCAGCCAGGCCAAATGCGCCAAAAACCCGTGGATATGCGAAACCAAGTGAACAAATTGCCCTACGCGCATTCCAATAGGCCGCATCCGCGCGATAACACAATATTAACCTTAAATCGAAGGGATGAGAAATGAAATCTTTTAACATTGTTAACGACGGGCATTTTTAACATAATTTCTGTAAAGTCGTGCCACATTAACACAATCTTGCTGCTGAATGGAACCAGAACGCTTGGTGTACGCGCGTTATGAGAAAGGCATTATGGGTTCACAAACAATGACCGGAGCCTCGCCATCGGATCGCCGTGGTAATCGCGTGCTTGCAGACAAGCCTTCTTTTGCGTCGAAACGCGCGATCAGGCGTCCGAGCCCGGCCCAGCGCCGCTACCTGACCCAGGGCCTTGATGCCCCTGGCGGCAAGCTGCCCCTGTTTTGGCCTGATGGTGGCGAAATTCCGTCCGCAACCATAAGGGCCTGTATCAACAACGGTTGGGCCGAGCGCTGGTTCAACAATCCTATTAAACCTGACTGGCTGGTATGCCGGCTAACATCGCGCGGACGACGGGTTGTTGCCAAGAGCGATGGCCGTTGAGTGTCACACCCGGATCGCTTTTCTGGCTTGAAATTTTCCTGCCGGCGCCATACATAGGGCGAGGCGTTGACACGCTCTACGACCGTCGACGTCTGTAGCAAAATGCGTTTAGTTGGAATCATGGAGCTTTCAGCATTGTTTTTGCATTTTGCTATAGATTTAGAGGGCGATCAGCTTTATGCGTTTAGCTGTACCGCTCACAAAATGGGTACACCTAAACGCCAAGCTGATCTAGGGCGCAACAAAAAGGCAGGAATACACCAATCTCCATGGCCAAAATCACTTATATTGATCACGACGGAACAAAATACGAAACCGAAGGTGAGACGGGAAGCACGGTTATGGAGGTTGCCATAAAAAATGGTGTGCCCCGTATTGAGGCCGAGTGCGGCGGGGCGTGCGCATGCGCCACCTGTCATCTTTATGTGGATGAGGCGTGGACCGGGATCGTGGGGGGGCCGGAACCCATGGAGGAGGATATGCTAGACTTTGCTTACGATCCGCGTGAGTCCAGCCGGTTATCGTGCCAAATCAAGGTCAGCGACAGTCTCGACGGTCTTATTGTGCATCTTCCGGAACAACAGGCGTAAGGACGTGGGCGTTCGTGTTTCAACACACATTTCCCGATAAGGCGTTTGTTACCCATGCCACGGCCCGCATGTTGCTGGAGATTGAGGCCGTACATTTTCGCCCTGAGGAGCCCTATGTGCTCACGTCAGGGCTGGCCAGTCCTGTTTACATCGACTGCCGCCGGCTTATATCCTATCCGCGTATTCGCGGTGCGCTTATGGACTTTGCTGTTGCGACGGTGCTGCGAGACGTGGGATTTGAGCGTTTTGACGTGATTGCCGGTGGCGAGACGGCGGGCATTGCGTTTGCGGCCTGGATGGCCGAACGTCTCGCCCTTCCCATGGTGTATGTGCGCAAAAAACCGAAAGGTTTTGGCCGTGATGCACGAATCGAGGGTGATTTGCCTGCGCACAAACGGGTCTTGCTGGTTGAGGATCTGGCCACCGATGGGGGGAGCAAGATTGCCTTTGCCGGTGCGCTTGCGGATGCAGGTGCTGAGATTGCCCACACGTTTGCGATTTTCTACTACGATATTTTCCCGACCGCGCGGCAGAATTTGCGCAAGGCCGGAATTGAGCTCCATTACCTGGCGACCTGGCGCGATATTCTGGCCGTGGCGCGGGATGACGGGCATTTCGATGCTGCGGTTCTTGCTGCGGTGGAGGCCTTTCTTCAGGCGCCATTGGCATGGTCTAAGGAAAATGGGGGGGTAGGAGAACTGGCGAGCCCGAATGGCGCGTGATTCGCCTTGGCGATGCGGCGCGGCCTGTGATGGCGAACAAACACCGTAATAATACCCGCCCCTGTTTTGGCAAAATGACTTGTCGTATGTGTCGGTGCGCGCTATCAGTTGAACAATGGCACATTCTGCACTCTATCCCGGGTCCTTTGATCCCTTGACCAATGGCCACATTGATGTCATTTGCCAGGGCGGGCGTTTGTTCGATCGTCTGATTATTGCCGTTGGCGCCCATCATCACAAGCAGGCCATGTTCTCTGTCGAAGCGCGCAAGGCCTTGATCGAGGAGGCGGTCGCCGGAACCACAAAGATCACGAATGCACAGCAGTGCGACATTGAGGTTGTCACTTTTAACGGCCTTGTGGTTGATGCCATGGATCAATTTAAGGCGTCCGTTTTGCTGCGCGGGCTGCGCGACACGACGGACTATAATTATGAAATGCAGATGGCGGGAATGAACGCGACGTTAGCGCCCGACATCCAACTGGTTTTTGTTCCCGGATCGCCGGCAGTTCGGCATATTGCGGCGTCTCTGGTGCGTCAAATCGCCTCCATGGGAGGAGATATTTCTTCGTTTGTCCCGTCTTGTGTTGTCGCGGCGCTTGAGCAAAAAGGCGCGGCGCGTCAGTCGTAGTTTGCGCGAGCGGATGGGCGGGAATTCTCACCCCAGGGTTGGCAAGACCCTCACCAACACAGGAGCTTTTCCATGTCCTCGCAACACAATCCCATATTCGATGAATTTGCCAAGGTGCTGAACGATGCCGCCGGTGCGGCACAGACCATGCGCGATGAATTTGAAAGCCTGGCCCGGGCGCAATCAGAGCGCTTTATGAGTGTCCTCGATGTGGCCAAGCGTGACGATCTTGAGGCTATGCGCGAAATGGTCTCGACAATGGCCGAGAGAATTGCGGCCCTCGAAGACAGGATTGCCGCGCTTGAGCGCGCGCAACCCAAAAAGCGCGCAACAAAAAAACCCGTCAAGGCAAAACGGAAAGCCCCCGCTGCGCGTAAGGCGAAAAAATCTACGGCGAAACTGTCCGCCGCAAAGTCCGCGGCCAATGCGTCTGCTGCGTCTGCTGCGTCTGCAACAAAGTCATCGGATTCGGCGTCGTAATGTCTTCGATGCTGGTGCGGGTTTGGATCGCAAGAGGAAAGAACGCTCCGGGAAGGGGCCTTGCAGTCACGGATTTATGATGGAACTGGAACGGGTGCTGCCCCTTGTGCTTGTGGGGGCTGGACGTATGGGGAGTGCGCTGTTGCGCGGCTGGTTGCACAAGGGGCTGCCGGAGACGGGCGTAACGGTCGTTGAGCCACGGCTGGCGGCACCGGCGGCGGCGCTTTTCAATAAGTGGGCGGTTCGTCATGTGGTGGCCTTGCAGGAGCCGGTGAGCGCCGGCTATCTTGTGCTCGCTATTAAGCCACAGGCCATGGGTGAGGCCATGGCCCGGATCGCTCCTTTGCTGGGGGATGATGTTGTGGTGGTGTCCATTGCCGCGGGGACGACAATTGCGACTCTGGAGGCGGGGTTGGGGCGCCGACCGATTGTGCGCGCCATGCCCAATACGCCTGCCCAGGTCGGCCAGGGGGTGACGGCCCTGTTTGCCAATGCGCAGGTTAGCGGGGACATGTTTGCAGGCGCCGAGGCGTTGATGGCGGCGGTAGGTCAGACCGTGCGTGTTGACGACGAGGCGCTGATGGACGCCGTGACCGCGGTCTCGGGCAGCGGTCCGGCTTATGTATTTTATCTCGTGGAGTGCCTGGCGCGGGCCGGGGAGGCGGCGGGACTGCCGCCGGACACGGCGCAGGTGTTGGCGCGTCAGACAATCTGCGGGGCCGCGGGGCTCCTGGCGGAGGGGGCGCGGGAGGCGGCTGACTTGCGCCGCGATGTCACATCGCCAGGGGGCACCACGGCGGCAGCGCTCGCTGTGCTTAGGGATGACAATGCGGGTCTGGCGGCGCTGATGCAGCGCGCGGTTGAGGCGGCGGCGGCCCGTTCCCGGGCCCTGGGCAAATCGACATGAGGTGCGAGACCGTTCCGGTCTATCCGGGTATTTCTAGGTGTGGTCTTTCAATAGATTGTTCTCATGGTAGCAGGTGTGAAGTCAGGGTTATTGCGGCCATTGCCGCCAGCAAGGCCCCGTGCTCAGCGCCAACGGCTGCACACGGGGCGAAAAGATAATAACAGAGACAGAGACAGAGACAGAGATAAACAATCAGGTGGGTAATGCATAAAGCACACGCGGACCCGATTTCCTTTGATACCTTCCTGCGTGTTGACATTCGTGCCGGCACGATTATCGAGGTGCGCGATTTCCCTCAGGCGCGCAAGCCTGCTTACCGTCTAAAAATCGATTTCGGCAAAGAGATCGGTGTCAAGACGTCGTCAGCGCAGATCACGGCTCACTATGGGCGGGATGATCTTATGGGACGGCAGATCATGGCGGTGGTGAATTTTCCCCCAAGGCAGATCGGCCCGTTTATGTCCCAGGTGCTTACTTTAGGCTTTGAAGACGCTGCGGGAGACATTGTTCTTGCCGGCATCGAGCGGCCTGTGGCCAACGGCACTCGGCTTTGCTGAATGCCTTACAACAGACTGTTAAGACATGATACGCTCTAAGATCTGAGGTCCGGCGGCTGAGCCTCCGCAACCAATGCGGCAATGGCTTCATCAAGGGCAACAACGGTTTGCCGCTTGGAGCCGAGACGGCGCACGGACACCGTTGCAGCAGCGGCCTCACGCTCCCCCACCGCCAGAATTGCCGGGACCTTGTGGTGCGAATGCTCACGCACTTTATAATTGATCTTTTCGTTGCGCGCATCCAGTTCAGCACGCAGGCCCGCCTGCACAAGCGCCGACAAGACGTCCTCGCCATAAGCATTGGCCTCGTCCGTGATCGTGGCGACAACCGCCTGCGTCGGGGCAAGCCACAAGGGCATGCGGCCGGCGCAGTCCTCAATCAAAATGCCAATGAACCGCTCCAGGGTGCCGATAACAGTGCGATGCAGCATCACCGGTCGGTGGCGCATGCCATCAGGGCCCGTATATTGGGCATCAAGGCGCTCGGGTAAGACGAAGTCAAGCTGCAAGGTGCCGCATTGCCACAGGCGCCCAATGGCATCGGTGAGATGGAAATCGAGTTTGGGGCCGTAAAACGCCCCTTCGCCTTCGGCAACTTCGAACGCCAGGCCCAATTCTGTCAGCGCGTCCCGCAAACCCGCTTCCGCCTTGTCCCAAATGGCATCATCACCGGCGCGGGTGTCGGGACGGGTGGACAGGTGAATGGTTACGTCCTCAAAGCCGAAATCGCGATAGATCGTAAACAACAGGGCACAGAACCCGCGCGCCTCGGCGGTAATCTGGTCCTCGGTGCAAAAGATATGGGCATCGTCCTGGGTCATCTGGCGAACCCGCATCAACCCGTGCAGGGCCCCGTGCGCCTCGTTGCGGTGGCAACAGCCGAATTCTGCCATGCGCAAGGGTAAATCACGATAGCTCTTGGTGCCGGTGTTGAAAATCTGAACATGCGCCGGGCAGTTCATAGGCTTGAGCGCCATCAGGTCCGCATCCCCTGCCACCACCGGTTCGTCGTCGGCGGTGCCGGGTACCGCGTCGGGCACGATAAACATGTTTTCGCGAAACTTCGACCAATGGCCGGACCGCTCCCACAGGCCGGCATCAAGCAATTGCGGGGTCTTGACCTCCTGATAGCCGGCGGTGCGCAAACGGCGGCGCATATAGGCCTCAACCTCCCGGTATATGGTGTAACCCTTGGGGTGCCAAAACACCGAACCTTGCGCTTCCTCTTGCAGATGAAACAGGTTCATCTCGCGCCCCAGGCGGCGATGGTCGCGCTTTTCCGCCTCTTCCAGGCGGTGCAAATAGGCCTTCAGGTCCTTGTCATGGGCCCAGGCGGTGCCGTAAATGCGGCTCAACATGGCATTGCGCGAATCGCCGCGCCAATAGGCCCCGGCCACTTTCATGAGCTTGAACGCAGAGCCAATCTTGCCGGTTTCCGGCATATGCGGCCCGCGGCACAAATCCGCCCAGGTGCCCTGGTGATAAATGCGCAAGTCCTCGCCTGGCGGGATCGCGTCGATCAGTTCGATCTTGTAGTGCTCACCTTTTTCCGCGAAATAGGCTTTGGCCTTTTCACGACTCCAGACCGATTTGGTGAACGGCTGGTTGGCTGCGATAATCTCGCGCATCCTGGCCTCGATGGCGGCGAAATCATCGCTCGTGAACGGCTCATTACGGGCGAAATCATAGTAGAATCCGTCCTTGATGACCGGGCCGATGGTGACCTGGGTGCCGGGAAAAAGGCTCTGCACCGCTTCCGCCAACACATGGGCGCAATCGTGACGGATCAGCTCCAGAGCGGCTTCGTCCTCGCGCTTGATAATTTCGATCGTCGCGTCCGCGGTGATGGGATCGGCAAGATCGTGAAGCACCCCGTCAAGGCGCATGGCAACCGCTTTTTTGGCCAACGACCTGGAAATGTCCACAGCGACATCCGTGCCGCATGTGCCTGAACCGTAGCGCCGTTTGGACCCATCGGGAAACGTCAATGTCAGCATTATCTATAACCTGAAGCCAGAAGCCGGAAGCCTGAAGCCAGAAGCCTGAAACCGGAAGCCTGAAAATTCCTGTTTTTCCTTATTCAGGTTTCAGGGTTCTGACTTCTGTTCACCCATGTGCCGTAACGCCACGGTTTAGCCCAATGGGCGTCGTCATGCAAGGTGTCAGGGGGCGGGTCGTAACCATCGTCCCCCCCTGGCCGACATCGGAACACCCTCGCCAGCGCCATCCACCCTCCCGCCCAAAGACCAAAGCGCAGAACGGATTGCTCTGCATAGTCCGAGCAGGTTGGCAAAAACCGGCACCGGCGCCCCATAAACGCCGAAAGTGTGTACCGATAAAGGCGCAACACGGCGACGACAGGATAGACATGAAGCTTCGCCATCAGGTTAACCGTCAGGATCTGGAGGCGCCGAATCTGAACAGGGCGTACTGTTTTCGATCTGATCAAGGGCGTCAACCACGGCATCAAATGTCAACATCGTCGAAGCGTGCCGAGCCTTGAAGTCGCGCACCGGAGCCAGGTATTGCAAATCCGCCCAGCGCCCCTGCGGGGGCTGCCCATTTTCTGTCAGCATCTGGCGCATTTTGCTACGAACCTGGCGCAAGTCTTGTGCGCTGGCGCCGATCACATGACGCGCCATTATGGACGATGAAGCCTGGCCAAGGGCACAGGCCTTGACCGTATGCGCAAAGTCTGTAACAACGCCGTTCTCAACGCAAAGTTCCACCTCAACCGTCGATCCGCAAAGTCTGGAATGGGCCTTGGCACGGGCGTGGGGGCTTGATAAATGCCCAATGCGTTCTATATTGCCGGCGAACTCCAGGATTTTCCGGTTGTAGATATCACTTAACATGGTTGTTCATCCCAAACGCCATAGGGTACGTTATGCGGCGGTATAGAATTTAGCGCTCTTGAGGCTTTATACCAAGGGCCCTTGCCAAGCGCCCAAGAATTGGCGTCAAAGAGGTATGTTAGCAAGCCGTATACAAGATTAGCATGGCGTTAGCTGTACCCATGTTGCCAAGGGTAAAGCTAACGCCATAAAGCTGATCGCCCTCTAAATCTATAGCAAAATGCGAGAAAATACGAGAAAGCCCCATGATTCCAATTAAACGCATTTTGCTATAGTCGGCGTGTCTATAAAGCCAATGCCGCTGGTATTGTGTTGTGCTAATATAAGAACGTGGCTAATAAAAATCGAGAGGGGTGCCCCTTAATCGGCGATGCGGCGGGAAACGTCTGTTGACGATCACTCCGGCCCGCTCCCCCGGCAGACTTATGTGATACGGATACGGATACGGATACGGATACGGATACGGATACGGATACGGATACGGATACGGATGCCGCGGGATTTGTATCAGGAATCGACAAGAACGGGATTGTAACATCTTATGGAAGCAATAGGGCCGAAAACACAAACCCGCAAGCGTCCCAGTCGCGAGGAGGCCGCGGCCGCGGTGAGGATTTTGCTTGCTTTTGCCGGGGACGATCCGGAACGCGCGGGTCTGCTGGACACACCCCATCGGGTTATCCGTGCCTATGAGGAACTTTTTGCCGGATACACCGAGAATGCCCACGATGCGCTCTCGCGCACCTTCGAAGAGGTCAGCGGGTATGACGACTTTATCCTCATCAGGGACATAACCTTTGTGTCTCACTGTGAGCATCACATGATGCCCTTTACCGGTTCTGCCCATATTGCCTATTGGCCCACAAAGCGCATTGCCGGCCTTTCCAAGGTGGCGCGTCTTGTGCAGGTTTACGCGCGCCGCCTGCAAAACCAGGAAACCATGACCGCCCAGATCGCGCAGGGCCTGATTACCGTGCTTGAGCCCAAGGGGGTGGCGGTGATGGTGGAGGCGGAACACCAATGCATGAGCTTGCGCGGGGTGCGCCAGCTAAATGCGCGGACCCTGACAACCCATTATAGCGGCTGCTTCAAGGAGCGGGCCGCGCAGCGCCGATTTGGCGACCTTGTTGCCCGCAAGTCATAGGGGCATAACCCACGTTATTCAGCGCCAAACACAAGGCAAGGACCATGTCCAATCCATCCCCTTCGTCATCTATTGAGGAGACAGAAAGTTTTGCTCCCCGGTTCAATGATGCCGGGCTTATTGCGTGTATTACCGTGGATGACAGGTCAGGCGCCGTGTTGATGGTTGCGTGGATGAACCAGGAGGCCCTGCGTCATACAATGCGCACCGGCGTTGTCCACTACTGGAGTCGCTCGCGCAAGGCGCTGTGGCGCAAAGGGGCAACGTCTGGTGCTGAACAACGTCTTGTGCGCCTTTATACGGACTGTGATCAGGACGTGTTGCTAGCCCGCGTTGCCGTTGCCCCCTCGGCACAGGGGCGAACCTGCCATACGGGGCGTGCGTCGTGCTTTTATCGCGAGATCGTTAGCGATGAAAGCGATGAGAGCGATGAACACAATCTTAAATTACAATTTGTTTAATGTCTTTCCCTTATGCTTTGTTTTAAGCAAGAGTCCGATTTGCCGTGTACGATCCACCCAAGCCACAAGCTGGAACACGCGGTTGTGCCCTCGGGAGAGGCGGAATGGATCACCCCGCAAACACCTCAGTTCCTTCCGTTTCGGTGCCCGGCGATAGACCATCCCCGTCCCCGCCAGGTTCACACCCATCGCCGCGCTCCCCTTTGACAATAGGCTTGGCGCTCGGAGGCGGGGTTGCGCGGGGCTGGGCCCATATTGGCATATTGCGCGCCTTTATGGCGGCGGGGATCGAGCCCGACTATGTGGTCGGCACCTCCATTGGTGCGGTTGTTGGGGGTTGCTATTGCGCGGGCAAGCTTGACGAGATTGAGGCGTTTGCGCGGTCTTTGACACGCACGCGCATGTTCCGCCTCATGGATTTCAGCTTTACCGGAAGTGGTCTTCTGGCCGGTGATCGTTTGCTGCGTCTTCTTGACGAGGCCCTTGCCGAATACACTATCGAGAGCCTGGAACGGGACTTTATCTGCGTGGCCACCGAATTGGGCACGGGCCATGAGGCGTGGCTTTCTAGCGGGGCGATGGCACCGGCGATTCGCGCTTCATTTGCGGTCCCTGGCGTGTTTACGCCGGTGGAGCTGGGAGGGCGCTGGCTCATCGATGGGGCGGTTGTTAATCCGGTGCCCGTATCCGTGTGCCGCGCCAAGGGGGCACGGTTGGTTCTCGCGGTGCGCCTTGACGCCGACATTATCAACGGGGCCACCGTGGTTGAGCCCTTTGAAGCCGAGGCGGGCGACGAAGAAGACATCAACAGTGACGACGGGGAAACCACAAGCGCGCGCACCATGGTGTTGCGGCAATTGTTTGGCGCCCGCAAGGGGCGCCCGGGCATGTCTCAGGTGATGGTCGACGTCATCAATATTACCCAGGATCGCATTACGCGCTCGCGTCTTGCCGGGGATCCGCCGGATCTGTTTATCGCCCCGCGTCTGGGGCATATTGGCATGTTCGATTTTCATCTTGCCAAAGAAATGATCTCCATCGGCTATGAGACCACCTCAAGAGCCATTGAGGATATTCAACAGCTTATGGCCTTCTACGCTTGAAAATTCCGTTCTGGACTCGTATGCATTGAATTTAAATATGCGCGTATGAGAGTACGTGCTACAAATGCAAACGTCTATTGAGACATGACACGCTCTATAGCAAAATGCGCTTAATTAGAAGCATGGGCACTTCGTATTTTCCTCGCATTTTGCTATAGATTTAGAGGGCGATCAGCTTTATGGCGTTAGCTTTACCCTTGGCAAAGTGGGCAAAATGGGTACAGCTAACGCCATGCTGATCTAGACACGGAGTCAGTCAGTGAGCAGTTCCGAATTTGCTCTGCCGGAGGCGGTACACACGGTGGCCCTTGGGGTGGGGGACATGAACGGGATTATGCGCGGCAAGCGCATTCCGGCCACCCATTGGGATGCGATTTGCGCCCATGGCTGCGCCTTGTCGATCTCATTGCTAGCAATGGATATGACGTGTGACGTTTGGGACACCCCTTACGTCAATTTCGACACGGGTTATCCGGACATGCATGTTTTTCCCAACGCACGTCCTGTTGCGCTTGCGTTTGAGCCTGGGGTTGCGATTTGCATGGGGCGCACGGAGGGGATGGATCACCAACCGGTTCCTATTGATCCACGCAATGCTCTGGTGCGCCAGGTGGCTCGCGCTTCAGCGCTTGGTTTTGAGGTCAAGGTTGGCACGGAACTGGAGTTCTATCTGCTTGATCCTGATACCGGGCAGCCTGTTGATAAGGGCATTCAGGTTTATTCGCTGGTGCGCGCGGCGGCCTTTGAACATGTACTCGGTCCCATTCGTCAGCATATCAACGATGCGGGTATTCCCATTGAGCAATCCAATCCGGAATATGCCGCGGGTCAGGTGGAGGTGAACATCCGTTACGACGAAGCGCTTGTGGCGGCGGATCGGGTGATCATGTTTCGCACCCTTGTCAAGCAGTTGGCTGAGCAGCACGGGCTTTTGGCGACTTTTATGGCCAAGCCGTTCTTTGAGCGCTCGGGTAGTGGGTTTCACACCCACTATTCCCTGTGGCGCGACAAGGAGAATGTGTTCTCGCATGAGGGCAAACTGTCGCCCCTTGGCAGGCACTTTCTTGCCGGTCTGCAAACGCGCATGGTAGAGATGACCATCGCGGGGGCGACCACGCCAAACGCCTATCGGCGTCGTCAGCCCTACACGTTTTGTCCCATCAACGCCACGTGGGGGATTGACAACCGCACCGTGGGCCTGCGGGTCCTGGAAGGTTCGCCGAGTGCCGTGAGGATTGAAAAGCGCGACGGTTCGGCCGATTGCAACCCCTATTATCTGCTGGCCTGCGAGATCGCCGCGGGGCTTGACGGCATCGAGAAATCCATGGAGCCGCCGCCGATGACTGTCGGTAATGGCTATGAGGCAGAGGCGGAGGCGTTGCCCGCCGACCTCAGGGACGCGATTGCGCGCGCGCGGGGGTCTGCGTTTATGCGGGAGGTGTGCGGAAATGAGGGATTGGAGATTCTTCTCCAGCAAGCTGAGCGCGAGCAGGATTTCATCGCCGCCCAGGTAACCCCTAGGGAGACCGAACGTTATCTGAGAAATCTATAGGACGTAGGCATGCGGCGCTCTATAGCATCGGGCGCTTAAGTTGCAACAAGAACCCCGGTTAGGGCTCATGATCAGATAAATGGCTGGATCCGCCTTTCTGTAGACATGAACCGAAAAAGCATGAGAAAAAGGTCCTTATCCATAACTGGGGTTATTGCTGCAACTTAAACGCCCGACGCTCTAGGTTTGCGAGCGGTCGATCCATTTCGACACGGCTGGCGGCTGATAGGTGTCAAACCGCTCCAAGATCCGATCAATATCGTTGTCAATCATCAGCATATCCCGATGGGCCTTGGTCATGAACCCTTGCCCTTGAACGTGGTCCAGGAAGACCTCAAAACCCGCAAAATAGTCGTTCACGCTCAATAGCGCCATTGGCTTTTTGTGCATGCCCAACTGCCCCCAGGTCCAGACTTCGGTGATTTCCTCAAGGGTACCGGCGCCCCCCGGCAAGGCAATGAATCCGTCGGACAAATCCGCCATTAGACGTTTGCGGGCATGCATGCTGTCGACCACATGCAATTCGCTAAGTCCCTGGTGGGCGATCTCCTTGCCGACCAGGGCCTGAGGAATAATACCGATAACCGTGCCTCCAGCCGCAAGCGCGGCATCAGCAATAATCCCCATGGTCCCCACATGCGCACCTCCATAGATCAAGGTCAGGCCGCGTTTTGCCAAAACAGTGCCAAGGGTCATTGCGGCATCCGCATAGGCCGGCTCATGCCCTGGGTTCGAGCCCAGATAAACGCAAATGTTTTGGATCTTGTTTTTCACAGTCCGGCCCCTATAGCAAAATGGGTAATACCAGCGGTATGGGCTTTATGTACACGCCGACTGGTGTACAGCCTTGATAACATACTTGCTTGACGCTAATCCATGAGTCATTGGTAAGGACCCTGGGTATTAAATATCCCACCTTGAAGCCGGAGCCGGCATGGGAAAATCTTCACGCGGCGGGTGTCCGTCCGTGGCTTGAAAACAAAAGGCAAAAGGCAAAAAGCAAAGAGAGCAAAGTACCTCAAGAGCCTTGTGGATGGCGCGGGTCACAATCGAGCCGCATGCGCAATGTATACAACAATAACAGTTTTGGGGCGGTCAACGATGACCCGCACACGGTGATCTGCGGCGTTCTCAGCCCGAACCCATAAACCTGGCTCGCCATTTATAATAGCACCAGTCGCCTCCAGCACAACCCAAAGCAGCGTCACCCGCCTCGGGATATTCGCGCGCCCGGTGTGTCGAGCGGTAAAGTGCTGCGGGCCTGCCTTCATCAAGACCGGTGTCGCACACGGCCCCTGACAGGGGGACAATTGCACACGCCACCGTAGGATGCTGTCCTTTGCATCTCAAATCCTCAGGATTTCAAGCACTGAGACCTATAAGTCATCAAGAATTCTTCCTCATGAACCGTTCAACCCTGAAGCCCTTCAGAACCAATGCTCGTAATTCGTCCAGTCTTCAGGTTTTAAAGCCTCGATCCCTTCAAGATTTTTGTATTCATGTACGTGAACACGAAAAACCTCACAAGGTCTCAAAACCTTAAATCGCCCGGCCCACAAGACGTCAATGTCTCAAATCGTCAAGTCATCAAATCCTGTCGGCCTTCCCGCCGCTGTCGGCACCAGGGTTTGCGTCCTGCGGCCGCACCGGAGGTTATGGGGTCGCCCTGTTAGGACGTGTTCCGTACACAACGTCCACTTCGGGACCACCGCCCGGCCTTCTGCCCGATGCGCGGCCGCATCAGGCAATCCGAAAAGGCCGGTAAGCCCCACCATAACCCTCTCGCAACACAAGGGGATAACTTTTTTAAATTTTTCTGTTTTTTGCTTTCAGGCTTTTGCTCACTGGCGCAGGTTTAACAAAAATTCCAACGCCTCCTGGCGCACGTTGGCCAATAAATAAACCAACATGCCGAGGTCTTTATCAAGCGCCATTTCCTGTAGTTCAGCGCAAACTTGTGCAATATAGCATGCGGCCTCGTGCGGTGTCGCCTCGGCCTTCAGCCGCTCCCCCAACAGGCGCGAGCTACCCAGCGGGTCAGAGGGAAACAGGTTTTCAAGCATTGCAAACTCCCTTGGCAAAAAAGAAAAGGGCCACCAGAGGTGTTTTACCCCCTGGCAGCCGGGGAGTTCGAAAGCCGCACAAGGACGACCGCCACGGCCTTTAAGCCGAAGCTCTGGACATGCGCCGCAGCCTCCCCGGCCATGAAAACCGAGGAGATGCTGTTGCGGTCAGCAAAGACCGCCTTGTGCGGGGTTTCGACGCCCCGGGGCCCGCGCATGGGCGCCGACCTTGTGCGAGAGCTTAGTGAACAGGGGATTGTCACGCAACCGAAATCAGACCGCAAAGGGATAACACGCTCCGGGTCTATCGCTTATTACCGCGTGGGCGCCGACTCTGCTGGTAGTCAGACCATAGATCCGGGCGCCGGACGCGGGTGAGCGTTTCCGCCTGATGATGCCGCCAGGCCGCGATTTTTCCGTGATCTCCGGAAACAAGAACATCGGGAATCCTATGCCCTTCCCATATTTGCGGTCGCGTGTACTGGGGATACTCAAGCAGGCCATCCTCAAAGCTCTCGGACACCGCAGACACCGCATCCCCCATAACGCCCGGCAACAGGCGCACACACGCCTCAAGGATGACCATGGCCGCCGCCTCACCGCCTGCAAGGACGTAGTCTCCAATACTGACCTCCATGAGATCGCGCCCGGCGATAATCCGCTCGTCCACCCCTTCAAAGCGCCCGCATACGATAATCAGGCCTGGCGCATCAACAAACTCGCGCACCTTTTTTTGGCTAAGCGGTGCGCCGCGGGCGCTCATCAAAAGGCAGGGACGTTGATCATCCGGTACTCTGGCCGCGTCGATGGCGCGTCCCAAAACATCAGCGCGCAGGACCATCCCCGGACCACCACCGGCGGGCGTATCGTCAACGGTGCGGTGTTTGTCCCGGGCATGGTCTCTGATATCGATCGCTTGCAGAGCCCAACGTCCCTCATCCCGCGCTCTTGCCATGAGGCTAACCCCCAAAGGTCCGGGAAAGGCCTGAGGATAAAGGGTCAATACCGTCGCTTGCCAGGTCATGAAATGCCTATGTCAGGGTTTTACAAAGGCCGATTGCATCTCGAGCAGCCCTTGCGGAAGATCGACCACGACAATCCGGCGGGCCAGATCCACGTCGGGCACAAACGCACGGGTAAAAGGCACCAATTGACGCTGACCATCAGGGGTCTTGATATCCAGCAAATCGGTGGCCCCATAATCAGCCACCGCTGCAATGGTGCCCACTTCGACCCCTTCGAGAGTATGAACCTTAAGGCCAATCAGATCGGCGTGATAATAGGCATCATCCTCCTCGATGGCCACCAACTGGGTGCGTTGGGCATAAAGCCGGACCCCGTTGAGGGCCTTTGCGGCATCGCGATCATCAATGGCGGCAAGACGGGCTATGAGCAGGGCCCTGTGCTGGCGCGCAGATAGAATATCAAGGGTGAGCCCGGGGCGATCGGTACCTAGGGTGCCAAATGTCGTGATCCCCATCGGGTCTTCGGTATAGGATTTGATCCGCACCTCACCTTTCAGGCCATGAGGCGCGCCGACGGCTCCTACCAGGATGCGCTCGACAGTCTCGACAGTCTCGGCAGTCATGAATCGCTCTTCTGCGCGCCAGTGATGGCGCGGGCGAAATCACCGGCGGTGAAGGGGCTAAGGTCGTCAACGCCTTCCCCAACCCCGATAAAATGCACAGGCAAGCCAAAACGCCGCGCAACGGCAACCAGTATCCCCCCCTTGGCGGAACCGTCAAGCTTGGTCATCACAAGGCCGGTCACCCCGCAGGTTTGGCCAAATATCTCCACCTGCGAGAGTGCGTTCTGCCCCGTCGTTGCGTCAAGAGTAAGCAGCACGGCATGGGGCGCCTGAGGATCGGATTTTTTGATCACCCGGATGATTTTTGTAAGCTCCGCCATCAACTGGGTATGATTTTGCAGCCGCCCCGCGGTATCGATCAACACCACGTCAGTGCCCGCGTGCCGCGCTTGATCAAGAGCATCAAAGGCAAGCCCCGCGGCATCAGCGCCGGGAGCGCGGGCCACGATCCCGGAGCCGGTGCGCTCTGCCCAGATACGCAATTGGTCAATGGCGGCCGCGCGAAACGTATCCCCTGCCGCAAGCAATACAGAGCGCCCCTCATCGCGCAGCTTGGCGGCCAATTTGCCAATGGTTGTCGTTTTACCCGAGCCGTTCACCCCCGTTACAAGGATGACAAAAGGGCGAATGCCGGGGTCAATAACCAGGGGTTTGGCCACGGGTTCGAGAGTCGTCTCAATATGGCTGGCAAGGACGGCGCGAACCGCCTCGCCGGAGATATCGCGCGCATGGCGCTCCGCTGCCAGGTGGTCGGTGATAGCCGCCGCCGTCTCGGCGCCGAAATCGGCGGCAATGAGCATGTCCTCAAGCTCTTCAATCGTGGCCTCGTCGAGGGTGCGTTTGGTGAACACGTCTGCAAGCGCGTTTGCCGAGCGGCGCACCCCGGCGCTCAGGCGCGAAAACCAGCCCTGGCTCTGTTTGTCACTCACGCCGGTCGCTCCATGAAAGTTGCTGTTCACGTTAGCCCGTTGCCTGTGCGACAAGACGGTTGTCGTCGTGGCCTGTCACAAGGGCCTGGACCACGGTTCCAGGGGGGGCGGCGGGGATGTTGGCACCGCCGGTAACGATGGCCCTGGTGTGATGTTGCGTGTGTCCGGCATTTGCGCTTTCGATCAGGATCGCGCGCATCTGCCCGATATTGGCGTCAAGATGGGCGCGCAAGGCGGAGGCGCCCTTGTCACGCAGGCGCCGGGCCCGCGTTGTGATCTCGCCTCCATCCACCTGTGGCATACGCGCAGCCGGTGTCCCCGGGCGCGGCGAAAACGGAAACACGTGCAAAAACGTCAGGCCGCACTCGTCAACCAAAGACAGGGAATTTTCAAACATGGCCGCAGTCTCGGTGGGAAAGCCGGCAATAATATCGGCACCAAACACAATATCCGGTCGGCGTTGGCGCATTTGCTCGCAAAACGCAACGGCCTGGCTTCGTGTGTGGCGACGCTTCATGCGCTTGAGGATCATGTCATCGCCCGACTGCAGTGACAGGTGCAAATGCGGCATCAGTCGCTCCTCGCCCGCAATCATCTCCACAAGCGCCGCATCCACCTCGACACTGTCAAGGGAGGTCAGCCGCAAACGGCGCAAACCTGGCACTTTTGTCAGCAACTCTCCCACAAGGTCGCCCAGCCTCACCGCAGGCGCAAGATCCGCCCCATAGGCGGTAATGTCGACACCGGTGAGAACGATTTCCTTATGACCGTTGTCAACAAGCCGCCTGCATTGATCGATCACCAGCGGCGGCGGGATAGAGCGCGAGGGCCCCCGCCCAAAGGGTATAATGCAAAACGTGCAGCGATGGTCACAACCTGTTTGGATTTGCACAAAGGCGCGCACCCGCTGACCCATGCGCGCCAGGGCAACGGGCGCGAGGGGCTTTTCGGGAGGGCGCATAATATCTCCGACCTGGGCTCGCGCACCGTGCCGGGCAATCGTGTGATACGTTGCCGGTTCTGTTTTCTCCCGGTTGCCGACAATCGCGTCCACCTCGGGCATGGCCGCGAAGGCCTCAGGTGCGACTTGCACGGCGCAGCCGGTGACGATAATTCGCTTGTCCGGGGCCTCGCGCCTGGCCTTGCGGATCGCCTGGCGTGCCTGGCGCACCGCCTCTGACGTGACCGCACATGTGTTCACAACGAGCGCGTCCTCAAGCCCGGCCGCATCGGCTGCGACCTGGATCATTTCGCCTTCGAGGGTGTTCAGCCGGCAGCCGAAGTTACGGGTTTTGATATGCATAAGAATTCGCAAGCCAAGTGGCGGGTGAAACGCAGTCCGTCCCAGTATAGCTCAAGTTGTGGCTCCATGCACGGTCAATTGCGGGAACGCAATGATCAGATCGTGTTCGTTGCACGCCTCGATCAGCAGTTTGGTTATCATTCGCGCGCTATCCTCGTAAAGATTTTTGTTCTGTTCCTCGTGGCTCTTGCCATCGGCATTGATTTGTATTTCTGGCGCGGGACTTTCCTGCGCGGGCGTCTTTGGCCAAAAGAGTGTCGCCGCCGCGATACCGCTTGTTCGCGAAGCCATTATTGTGCGCGACAACACCGGCATAACCTTGTAATCTTGCTGTATTAATCTTGCTGTGTAATCTGTGCCGGTTTTAGTGCCGCACAATCGTTAACACGCTAACAGGCTAACACGAACTATGAATGCGATTTTCTGTTGAGCAACAGCACCGCTTTAGACAAGGCCGATAAGGGCATTTGGAAGTCGGGCCAAGGGCGCGGGCGGGCGCTTCCCAAGGGGCGTCAGCCTGTTGAACAGGCGAGCGCGGACATACGTCAGCTTTTGCGGGGCAGACCGCGTCGGCGCGATTTGCTGATCGAGCATTTGCATCTCATCCAGGACGCGTATGGGTTTTTGTCGGCGATGCATTTGCGCGCGCTTGCCGATGAGATGTCTCTTTCTCAAGCGGAGGTCTATGAGGTGGCCACGTTCTACGCCCATTTCGATGTGGTCAAGGAAGGTGAGGTCCCACCGGCGCCTTTGACAATCCGCGTGTGCGATTCCCTGTCCTGTGAGCTGGCGGGGGCGCAGGACCTGCTGCGCGCCCTCAACCAGGGGCTGGACCCTGCCAAAGTGCGAGTCCTGCGCGCCCCCTGTATGGGGCGGTGCGACAGCGCGCCTGTAGTTGAGCTTGGCCATAATCACATTGACCACGCCAATGTATCGTCGATTAAACAAGCGATCGCCGGCGGCGCGGTTCACCCGCGCATTCCCGACTATGAAACCTTTGAGGCTTATTGTCGGGCCGGCGGTTATGAAACGTTGAAGGCCTTGCGTGCGGGTGAGGGGGATGCCGGAACCCTTGAGGAGACGCTGCTTGCGGCGGGCTTGCGCGGGCTTGGTGGGGCGGGGTTCCCCACCGGGCGCAAATGGGCCGCGGTGCGCGCCGAGCCGGGGCCGCGATATGTGGCCGTCAATGGCGATGAGGGCGAGCCGGGGACGTTCAAGGATCGCTATTATCTCGAGCGCACGCCGCATACCATTCTTGAGGGGGCGCTGATTGCCGCGTGGTGTGTCGAGGCGAGGACCTGCTTTATCTATATGCGTGACGAGTATCCGGCGGTGCTGGAGATCCTGCGTCGCGAGATCGCTGCGTTGGAAGGGGCGGGGCTTGTGGAGGCGGGCTTTATCGACCTGCGTCGCGGTGCTGGCGCCTATATTTGCGGCGAGGAAAGCGCGATGATCGAGTCCATAGAGGGCAAGCGAGGGCTGCCACGCCACCGCCCGCCGTTTGTGGCGCAAAAGGGCATTTTTAATCAACCAACCCTTGTGAACAATGTTGAGACCCTTTATTGGGTCACACGCATTCTGCGCGAGGGGCCTGAGGTTCTGAACGGTGTGGAGAAGAACGGGCGCAAGGGGCTGCGCTCCTACTCTGTCTCCGGCCGTGTCGCCGAACCGGGGGTTTACCTCTTGCCCGCCGGCTCGACCATTGGCGATATTATTGCAGCCGCTGGGGGCATGGCTGCGGGACACACCTTTGCGGCCTATCAGCCGGGAGGGCCGTCTTCCGGTTTGCTACCGGCAAGCCTTGACGCGGTTCCGCTTGATTTTGATACCTTGCACGAATACGGCACGTTTATCGGATCGGCAGCGGTTGTGGTGTTGTCTGACAAGGACAGCCCCCGTGCCGCGGCGCTGAATATGCTGCGCTTTTTTGAGGACGAAAGCTGCGGTCAATGTACCCCCTGCCGTGTCGGCTGTGAGAAGGCAGTCAAGCTGATGCAGGCCAAAACCTGGGACCAGGGTCTGCTCGAAGACCTATGCGAGGCGATGGCCGATGCCTCCATTTGTGGTCTTGGGCAAGCGGCTGTCAATCCGATCCGATTGACAATGAAACACTTTGCTTATGATATCGATGATACGCTCTAGAGGACGGATCGTGACCCCGGCGCTGATTTTGATTGACATCCAGCAGGCATTTGATGACCATGATTGCTGGGGTGGCGAGCGCAACAATCCCGCCATGGAGACGCATGCGGCGCATCTGCTTGCGCACTGGCGACAAATGGGCGCGCCGGTGGTGGTGGTGCAACATGCCTCGGTTGTGCCCGGCTCACCGCTTGCGGCGCATCAGCCGGGCTTTGCGTTCAAGGCCGGATTTGCGCCGCGGGAGGGCGAAAAACACATTGTCAAACATCAAAACAGCGCCTTTATCGGTACGGACCTTGAGACGTGGTTGCGCGGCAAAGGGATCGACAAGGTGATCCTATGTGGGATTTCCACGGAACATTGTGTTTCAACCACGGTGCGCATGGCCGCCAATTTGGGGTTTGCCGTTGATCTGGTGAGCGATGCCTGCCACGCCTGGGCAAAGGCCGATCCCGTGCGCGGGACGCCGATATCCGCCGAGACAGTCCATGAAACGGAAATTGCCATTCTGTCCGGCGAGTTTGCCCAGATCGTTTCCAGCGCCCAGGCCATAGCCCAATTGGAGACACCAATATGACCGATACGGTCACGTTTAATCTTGATGGGGTTGAAGTCGTCGCCGGCAGTGATGAGAGCATTTGGGACGTGGCGCGCCGCGTCGGTACGTTCATTCCGCATTTGTGCCATTCGGGAGAGCCCGGTTATGGTGCTGATGGCAATTGCCGCGCGTGTATGGTCGAGGTCGAGGGGGAGCGAACCCTGGCCGCCTCGTGTATTCGCAAGCCTGTCGAGGGCATGGTTGTCAAAAGCCAAAGCGAACGGGCGGCCCGGGCCCGCCGCATGGTCGTGGAACTGCTGCTTGCCGATCAACCGCCACGGGATAGAGCCCGGGACAGGTCGTCGCATTTCTGGCACGTGGCGGCGCAGCAAAATATCTCCCAAAGCCGCTTTCCCGCCCGTCAACCGGCGCGGGTGCCTCCCGTGGACGACAGCCATGTGGCCATGCGCGTCAATCTTGACGCGTGTATCCATTGTAATCTTTGCGTGCGTGCGTGCCGCGATGTGCAGGTCAACGATGTGATCGGCATGGCCGGGCGCGGTCATCACACAAAAGTGGTGTTCGACTTTGATGATCCCATGGGCGCCTCGACCTGTGTGGCGTGTGGGGAATGCGTTCAGGCCTGTCCCACGGGGGCCTTGATGGCAGAAACGGCAATTGATGCCAGGCAAATGGGCGATAGCAATAATTTTGATCGTGCGGTGCAAAGTGTTTGTCCGTTCTGCGGGGTCGGGTGTCAGTTTTCGATCAAGGTCAGGGACAACAGGATCGTGCGGGTGGACGGGATGAATGGCCCCGCCAATCAGCAGCGCCTTTGCGTCAAGGGCCGTTTTGGTTTGGACTATGTGCATCACCCGCACCGTCTCACGCGGCCTTTGATCCGGCGCGCCGACGCGCCGCCCAAGGGGCTTAACGTGGATCCGGCCAACCCCGACAGCCATTTCCGGGAAGCCAGTTGGGAGGAAGCGCTTGATGCGGCGGCCTCGGGTCTGGCGCGCCTGCGTGACCAGGACGGACGGACCGTCGCCGGCTTCGGCTCCGCCAAATGCACCAACGAAGAGGCCTATCTGTTTCAAAAGCTTATCCGCCAGGGTTTCGGCCACAACAACGTCGACCATTGCACGCGGCTTTGTCACGCTTCATCCGTTGCCGCGCTTCTGGAGAATATCGGTTCAGGCGCCGTGACCGCCACCTTCAACGAGATTGAACATGCCGATACCGCCATTGTGATCGGTGCCAATCCGAGTGAAAATCATCCCGTTGCCGCAACGTACTTCAAGCAGTTCGTCAAGCGCGGCGGTACTTTGATTGTTATGGACCCGCGGGGCCAGGCGCTCTCTCGCTTTGCCACCCATACATTGCGGTTTCGCCCGGGCACCGACGTAGCCATGCTCAACGCCGTCATGCATGTGATTGTCGAGGAGGGTCTGTTCGACAGGCAATATATTGACACGTTTACGGAAAACTGGACCGCGTTTAAAGATCATGTGGCGGCGTTCCCACCGGAGGCGATGGCTGACATTTGCGGCATTGATGCCGGAACCCTGCGCCTTGTGGCGCGCCGTTTTGCACGGGCGCGGGCAGCGATGATCTTTTGGGGCATGGGCATCTCGCAACATGTGCATGGCACGGACAATGCCCGCTGCCTCATATCCCTGGCGTTGATGACCGGTCAGGTGGGGCGTCCCGGCACGGGGTTGCATCCCCTTCGCGGGCAAAATAACGTCCAGGGGGCCTCCGATGCGGGGCTTATCCCCATGTTCTTACCCGACTATCAAAGTGTTACCGACGACAGGGTGCGCGCCAGATTTTGCGAAGTTTGGGGAGCGGATGACTTTTGCGCACAAAAAGGCCTGACCGTCGTCGAGATCATCGATGCGGTGCATGCGGGCGACATCAGGGGCATGTATATTCTGGGAGAAAACCCGGCCATGTCAGACCCGGATGTCTCCCACGCCCGCGCCGCCCTTGCCGCGCTTGAACATCTTGTTGTGCAGGATATTTTCCTTACCGAGACAGCCAATTTTGCCGATGTGATCCTGCCCGCAAGCGCCTTTATGGAGAAAGCCGGCACTGTCACCAATACAAACCGCCAGGTGCAAATGGGCCGCCCGGCCCTTACGCCTCCAGGCCAGGCGAGGGAAGATTGGTGGATCACGACGCAACTGGCCAGGCGTTTGGGGCTTGCGTGGCGCTATACCCATCCGCGCGAGGTGTTTGCAGAAATGAAACGCACCATGGCCTCCCTCGACAACATCACCTGGGAGCGCCTTGAGGCGGAAAGCGCCGTGACTTACCCAAGCTTAAGCGCCGAGGATCCGGGCCAGCCCATTGTTTTTTCCGACGGTTTCCCCAGGCCCGAGGGCCGGGCCCGGTTTACACCGGCCTCTATCGTTCCCCCTGATGAGGTTCCTGATGACGATTATCCCATGATCCTGACCACCGGGCGGCAACTTGAGCACTGGCACACCGGCGCCATGACAAGGCGCGCCAGCGTGCTCGACGCCATTGAGCCGGAGGCCAATTGCTCCCTGCATCCCAAAACCCTGCGCCGCCTTGGTGTGGCGGCGGGCGAGCCGGTTCGACTGACAACGCGGCGCGGCACGATTGTCCTTATGGCGCGCGCCGACAGGACGGTTGCAAGGGACATGGTGTTCGTGCCGTTTGCCTTTGTGGAGGCGGCCGCGAATATCCTGACCAACCCGGCCCTTGACCCTTACGGCAAAATTCCCGAGTTCAAGTTTGCCGCCGTTAAAGTGGAAAGGGTCGGCTCCCGCGAGGCCGCAGAATAAACCCAACCCCCTTATCTGATCTTCCTGTTCATCGAAGGAACCTTTCCTCATGTCCGTTCTCACTGATATCGAAATCGCACGCCGGGCCAATAAAAAACCCATTCAGGACATTGGCGCCCTGTTGGACATCCCTCAGGCGCATCTTCTGCCTTTTGGCCATGACAAGGCGAAGGTTTCAGCCGATTTTATTAAAAGCGTTCAGGATCGTCGCAACGGCAGACTTATCCTTGTTACCGCCATCACCCCCACCCCCGCCGGTGAGGGGAAAACCACCACCACTGTCGGTTTAGGCGATGGGTTGAACCGTATTGGCAAGCGCACGGCGATCTGCATCCGTGAGGCATCGCTAGGCCCCTGTTTCGGCATGAAAGGCGGTGCCGCGGGGGGTGGCTATGCGCAAGTGGTGCCCATGGAAGATATGAACCTGCATTTTACCGGAGACTTTCACGCCATCACCGCGGCGCACAATCTGCTGGCGGCGATGATCGATAACCACATCTACTGGGGCAACGCGCTGCAAATTGATGTGCGTCGTGTCTCCTTTCGCCGGGTGTTGGACATGAATGATCGCGCCCTGCGCCAAATTACCTGTTCTCTCGGTGGTGTCGCCAATGGCTTTCCGCGCGAGGCCGGCTTTGACATTACCGTCGCCTCGGAGATCATGGCGATCCTGTGCCTGGCACGTGATCTGGACGACTTGCAAAAGCGCCTTGGCGATATCCTTATCGCCTATCGGCGCGATCGCTCCCCTGTCTATTGCCGCGATATCAAAGCGGACGGGGCGATGACCGTGTTGCTGAAAGACGCCATGCAGCCCAATCTTGTGCAGACCCTGGAGAACAATCCGGCTTTTGTTCACGGGGGCCCGTTTGCCAATATCGCCCATGGGTGTAACTCGGTCATCGCGACCACGACGGCGCTGAAGGTGGCCGACTATGTGGTGACCGAGGCGGGGTTTGGCGCCGATCTGGGGGCTGAGAAGTTCCTCGACATCAAATGCCGCAAAGCCGGTCTTGCGCCTGCCGCCGTTGTGATCGTTGCCACGATCCGCGCTTTGAAAATGAACGGCGGCCTGGATCGGGATGATTTGGGCCGTGAGAACGTCAAGGCTGTTGCCAAGGGCTGCGCCAATCTCGGCCGCCATATCGAAAATATCAAGCAATTCGGCGTGCCGGCGGTGGTGGCGATCAACCACTTTGTCACCGATACGCAGGCTGAAATTGATGCGGTCAAGGCTTATGTCGCCGATCAGGGGTCGCAGGCCATAACGTGTCGCCATTGGGAAAAGGGATCGGCGGGAACCGAGGACCTGGCCCACCGTGTGGTTGAGATTGCCGACAGTGGCCAGGCCCAATATGCGCCGCTTTATGCCGATGACCTTCCTCTGTTTAAAAAAATCGAGACCATCGCCAAACGCATCTACCGCGCCGATGCGGTGGTGGCGGACAAGAGAATTCGCGACCAGTTGCGCGCTTGGGAGGGGCAGGGTTATGGGACCTTGCCAATCTGCATGGCCAAGACCCAGTACAGTTTTTCCACGGACCCGGCATTGCGCGGGGCGCCCGTGGGGCACTCGGTGCCGGTGCGTGAGGTGCGGCTTTGCGCCGGTGCCGGCTTTGTCGTGGTGATCTGCGGGGCGATCATGACAATGCCCGGATTACCGCGTGTGCCGGCAGCGGAGGCCATCAAGCTGAATGATCAAGGAGAGATTGCCGGGCTTTTCTAGCGCGTGTCATGTCCAAGGCCCCATTTTGTAATACCAGCGGTATTGGCTTTATAGACACGCCGACTGGTGTACGGCCTTGATAACATACTTGCTTGACGCTAGAGCGTATCAGGTCTTAATAGAATCAATTCTGTTTCTCGATTGGCGAGGCGATTCCCAAGCTCAAGGCGATCGAAGAGCGATGTTTATCCATCTCTCGAGAGCGGCTTGGGCGTGGGCGTCCGCCAATCGGAAACCCGAAGGGACGGGCGCTTTTGCGCCAATATGGACCTTAAGCCTCTTGCAAATAGCCCCACTATATCCTGCGAGACTTAAGGCCCATCTTGGCGCAAAATCGCTCCGTCAGAATGGTTCTATTAAAACCTGATATGCTCTAAGCCATGAGTCATTGTTAAGGACCCTTGGTATTGCCAGGGACAATCTGTTGAAATTACACATCTAGTCTTTCTCTCATGCGGAATTGGTTCTATTGACATGTTAAGATATTAAGATATGACACGCTCTATCAGGTTGTCACCGATATCCCTCGCTTGTGCCCTTTTTTGTAAGGTCGCTGATGCGTGATCTGGTGCTCAGCCTACGCAGACCGACCTAAGCATTGATGCATTGATGCATTGATGCATTGATGCATTGATGCAAGGATGCAAGGATGGCAAGCCTAAACAATCAGGAGTGAACATGAGTTTTCATAGTGTTGAACAGGCGCCTGCCCGTCTTAACCGTAGCGAATTGGCGGTGCCGGGAAGTCAATCGAAGTTGTTTGAAAAAGCGGCGAAGTCAGACACCGACGTTATTTTTCTGGACCTTGAAGACGCCGTCGCCCCGGACGAGAAAGAACAGGCGCGCAAAAATGTTATCGCCGCGCTTAACGACCTTGATTGGGGATCAAAAACCCTGTCGGTGCGCATCAACGGACTGGATACCCACTATATGTACCGCGATGTGGTCGATGTGGTGGAACAGGCCGGAGAGCGCGTTGATCTGATCATGATTCCCAAAGTTGGCACCGCCGCCGATGTCTATGCCGTCGACATGCTGGTCACGCAGATAGAAGACGCCAGAGGATATAAAAAGCGCATCGGTTTTGAGCATATCATCGAGACCGCCCTTGGCATGCAGAACATCTGTGAGATCGCCGGCGCTTCAAAACGCAATGAGAGCCTGCATTTCGGCGTTGCCGATTACGCCGCCAGCACCCGCGCACGCACCACCAATATCGGTGGCGTTAACCCGCACTACGCGGTTCTTACCGATCCTCCCCAGGACGGAGACGAACATCATCGCGAGGTGCATTGGGGAGATATGTGGCACTATGCCCTGGCGCGCATGGTTGTTGCTGCGCGCGCCAATGGCCTGCGCCCCATTGATGGCCCGTTTGGTGATTTTTCTGATGACGAAGGCTATCGCGCCGCCGCTAAACGCGCCGCGGTTCTTGGCTGTGAGGGCAAATGGGCCATCCATCCGCGGCAAATTGCTCTGGCCAACGAGGTCATGAGCCCGTCTGCGCAGGATATCACCAAGGCCAAGCGCATTCTCGAAGCCATGACCAAGGCCGAACAAGAAGGAAAAGGCGCGGTCTCCCTTGACGGGCGGTTGATCGATTACGCTTCCATACGCCAGGCTGAAGTGTTGGTCCAAAAGGCCAAACAAATCGCCGCGGAACACGGGTAATACCAGGGCCCTGCTAGCAGTTGCGGGTAATGATGAGAATATGATTGGAATTGGAGGGTAACGGGGTCAACCGCGATAGTGCTGGATGCGCGTGGTGCGCAGGCCCGCAAGGCCATGTTTTTCGATGGATGCCTGCCAGCTCAGGAACTCCTCAACCGTGAGGGTGTAGCGCTGACACGCTTCCTCCAGGCTCAAAAGTCCGCCGCGCACCGCCGCGACTACTTCTGCCTTGCGCCGGATCACCCAGCGTTTAGTGGATGTTGGTGGCAAATCAGCAATGGTCAGTGGGCTTCCGTCGGGCCCAATGACATATTTCACTCGAGAACGTAAATGATCGGCCATCAGACTCTCTACTAAACAAACAGTGACCACAATCAAAACCATAATATAGCCACACTCCCTTAAATTTTGACTAATCGTGGTCTTTTGATTCAACAATTTTGTGTAATTGGCACAATTATTGCAATCAACAAATGTATTATTGTGCAACACACTAAATAAGAGTATTCGCCGGACAACTCTATTAACCAGCCCCACCAGCCCGCTTCCCCTCCTAATCCCCAATGAAATGCTACTTTTGGCGTGCCCCAAAATGGAGGCGTGGGCTGGCCAGGGGTTTCACGGGTTTTTGAGAAAGTGTGACTTTGTTTCACGTTTTCCTGGTTTACAGTCCTTGCATTGAGAAGCTTGGGTGTGTCCGATTTTTTGCTTACACCTGTCGGCGATCTCCGCACCGGGGACCCCTAAGAGCAACCTTGCAAGAGGTGACCCTATTTGTCAGGGGAGCGGAAATATAGCCAAAATCATCAATATTTGGAGGAGTGAATCATAATGCGGTATCAACGACATAAAATGAGACTACCGGCCATTGCGCTCATGGTTGTGGGACTGGCAGCCTTTTCGCATTCTGCGTCAGCGCAGCAGCCACCATTTGGGCAGCAAGACGACGTGGCCTACGCCGAAACCGTATGGCAGGCCCTGATCGCCGCCAAGTTGGCAGGCCCTGACGCCATTCACGTCAGGCCGTATGAAGGCGCGGAGCCCCACGGTTTCGTCCTTGAGACTCTTGACACCACAATGACCATCAACGGCCACACAGGCCTGATGGTTGTCAAGCGCAACTACGGACCGGAAGGGGTTGAGGTTGAGGCGGTCGCCGATAATCCCGATGAGCACCTGGCTGCGGTCACCATAATGTTTAAGCGCGAAGTCGGTTATGATCCAGAGAACAAGAACTGGTTCTGGGCCAAGTATTTGCCCGATGGCACCCTGGACAAAAATCCCAAAGGCCTTCGGTTGGCAGGGCGCGTGGCCAAGGGTAATGACGAGGCGGGATGTATCGCCTGTCATAAGGGCGCCGATGGCGATGACTATCTGTTTATCCACAATCGCCTGAGCGACTAAAGCCGTGCCGCAACCCATGCATGTTGGTTGGGCAAACCTGGGGGTCGACTCCGGGCCCCATACCAACGGTAGTGGCTTTTTGTACACGCTCTAGCGACATCATCAGCCCGCCTCCCCCTACCGGCCATCCCCAGTATACCGCCAGCGCGGATGGCTGGACGGGGGCGTGGGCCGGCCAGTTGGTCAATAGGTGTTTTTCTTGTGATGAGAAACAGAATTGATACCAGCGGTATTGGCTTTATATACACGCCGACTGGTGTACTGCCTTGATAACATACTTGCTTGACGCTAAGCCATGCGTCATTGTTAAAGACCCTTGGTATAAGACCTGACACGCTCTAGGGCAAAGCTAACGCCATAAAGCTTGACGGGTTTTGGGCTTTCGCTGTAGTCTAGAGCGTGTCAGGTCTTGATAGAAACAGAATGGGCTCTATTGAAGCATGACACGCTCAAGGGCCGACAGGCATTAGGGGCTTGGCGAGCGTTTTGCAAAGGCGGGCGCAAACGGGGCGATGATGGGGGATGGTCATTGGGGGCAAGGGCTGCAAAGAGAAAATGGGGGCAGGGGGCAGGTCTTTTGCGCGGCAAGAGGCCGTGAGTTTTAAGCCTTTATTTTCTGATAGTCTTCACATTCGCTGTTGTTGAAGCGCAACCAACCCTATGCGCTTGCTTGCGTGCATGATAGAGATCGGGCCCGGGCCGACATGGCACGCTATGGCCTATGGAACAAGGCAGCAACTCTTCCTTTGTGTTCGCTCTGAACATGATACAATGCTGCCGCAGGGATCGCACCTTTGAAGGTGCGGTCCCTGTTTTTTTACATTTCCATATTTTGAGGGGGATGCGCTGACGTTCAGCGATGCTGTTGGTTCTACCCCAATCTTGCGCGGATATTCTTATACCAAGGGTCCTTACCAATGACTCATGGATTAGCGTCAAGTAAGTGTGTTATCAAGGCAGTACACCAGTCAGCGTGTCTATAAAGCCAATACCGCTGGTATTATCCATTGCCCTCATTTGTGCCAGAGCGCTGGGCCGCTAGAGCGTGTCAGGTTTTAATAGAACCATTCTGACGGAGCAATTTTGCGCCATAGCTAAATGACTTTATCAGAATAAAGTCATTTAGCTATATGCTTTTATTATCGCTCGGCTTTTCGCCTGAAAATGAAATCATTTTCAGGCGGCCTGGCTATATAGCAAAATGCGAGGAAAATACTGAATACCGATGCTTCCCATTAAACGCATTTTGCTATAAAGAGTTTAAAAAGAAAGCGAAAAATTGCGCCCATGGCTTATTTCAGGGCTATAGGGGCGCGTATCAGATGGCTGCATCTATCCAGCTTTTTAGTCCACTCTTGGTGTCCGCGCCCACCTTGTTGGCGGCGATTTCGCCGTCCTTGAACACCATCAAGGCCGGGATGGAGCGAATGCCGTACTGCACCGCCAGATCCGGATTGTCATCGATATTGACTTTGGCGATTTTCACAACGTCCTGCATTTCGCCGGCGAGTTCCTCAAGGGCCGGTGCGATCATTTTACACGGTCCGCACCATTCGGCCCAAAAATCAACAACTACAGGTCGATCCGCCTTGAGTACCTGTTCATCAAAATCCGCCTGGGACACCTGTAGTGTTGTCATGAAAAGTCCTTTCCTCTGCGTTGCGATCACCGGCTACGTGTCGATAGCCCTTGCACGCCTTGTGTTGCAAACCGCTCACGCAGGAGATTATAGCATAGATCATAGTCCCTACAGGCGCTAAGTCCATGGACTTGCATCACAAAGTCTTGAAGTGTTGAAAAGAAACACAAGCATGGGCTGAACACGCTCTAGCACTGTTGCGGAACAAAATCAATGTCCCGCAAAGCGCTCCTGATCCCTATGCAGCGATGAGATTATTTTTGAGTTTTTCCGCGTCATAGTTGCGGACAAACGTGATAAATTCGTTCACCGGAAGGGGCTGGCTGACAAAATAGCCCTGAATTTTCGTGCAGCCATTCCTATCCAGAAACTGATATTCACGCGCACTCTCAACGCCTTCACCAACGGTCTTATAGCCAAGCTTTTGTGCAAAGCCAAGAATCAACTCGACAATCGATCGTGAGGATCGACAGTTTTCGATTCCTGTGATGAAGGAGCGATCAATCTTCAGTGTATCCACGGGTAATGAGGCGAGATAGGATAGATTGGAATAGCCCGTGCCGAAGTCATCAATGGAGATGCGAAACCCGGCGTCACGGAGTTTGGTAATCCTTTGCGTTGTCACCGCCGGATCACGCATCGCCATGGACTCGGTGATCTCCAGTTCGATGGCTCCCGGTTTCACGCCGGCCTCGTAGACAAGGGCCAGGGCATTATCGGCAAAGTCGTCCTGGTTAAACTGCAACACAGAAACATTAACGCAAACGCGCAAAGCTTGCCGCTGGTCAGCAAAGTGTTTTGCCACGCAAGCCGACTGCCACAGGACTTCATAGCCAATATCTTCGATGAGCCCGGCTTCCTCGGCCAAAGGAATAAACTCGCCGGGGGAAACCAGGCCGCGTTCAGGATGACGCCAACGGGCCAGGGCCTCTGCACTGGTAATCGCTCCACTCTTGCTATCGACCTGAGGTTGAAGGAAAATTTCAATCTGTCCGTGATCCAACGCATCGGCGAGTTCCTGCTCAAGGCGCAGAATGTCGACACGCGATCCGGACAGATCACTGGTATAGTGCGCAACTTTATTGCGCCCGCTCTTTTGTGCGGCATTCAAAGCCAGGCCAGCGCGCCGGTACAGCATTTCGAGCGCTGTACCCTGTTCGGGGGAAAAGGCAATGCCGATACTCGCGGCAATAGACAGCTTGCGATCACAAACCGTGATCGGCTCGTTGAGAGCGCTGACAATTTTGTGGGCAACATGATCGATTTCGTCGGGTGAGCGCATGTGACGCACGAAGATGGTGAATTCGCTGGCGTCCTGGCGCGCAACGACCGAGCGATGCCGGGAGTCGCCAAAGTGTTCCGGCTGAAAATTAATACTTGCGATGCCGATCGCGCGCCGCAGCAGGGCACCGAATTCGCGCAGCAGCATGTCCCGACCATATTGACCAAGAGGGCCGCTGATGCGGCTGAACCCATCGATTTTGATCACAAGCAGAGCATGCAAAGGGGGGGTATGGGTATGGGGTGCGGGCGCCTTGTCCAGAATTCCTTCCACAGCAATGCGGAAATAATCCTGATTGGGCAATCCGGTGATTTTGTCAAAGTATGCCAGTTGGTTGGCCTTGGAAATCGTGGTGCGCAAATTATCGACCATTACCGAGTAGGCGCGGGATAATTCCCCGACCTCGGTCTTATCCTTGGTGGCAACATGCAGATCGAGATTTCCACGCGCGGCCATGCGGGCGGCTTGGGTGAGGCGGGAGATGTCGAATGTCAGACGGCGGGTGGTGAGTGCCGCCAGAGGAACTCCAAGCACAAGAAACAGGATGGCAAGTCCCCCATGATTGCGCATCACCGGCCAGGCAATTTTCTGAACCCCCGCCAGCGATGCCGCCACGTAAATTGACCCGATCGTTTGCTCGCCTTGTGCAAACGTTCGTATCGCGTTCAAATAGCCGTCCTGTTGATAAATATAGGAACTGTTCTGGGCATCGATACTGAAAGCGGGGCGAGCGAAGGGCACGGAAGATGCGTCAAAGTGATCAGATGTCCAATTGCCGACGGGACGGCCTTTCGCATCTGTGATCAATATATAATCAGCTTCATGACGAATCCCAAAAATTTCTAAAGTCTGGTGCAGTTCGTCGGGATTTTCCAGTGTAGGCCGGGATAGAAATAGCGCCGAAAGTTCCTCTCCGATATGGCTGATTTCGGTTTTGAGGTGCTCTAACGCCTGCTGTCTGGCGAAGTACATGTTGGCGGACATGGACGTTATGGTATAGCCGAACAAAAGCCCGGCAATCATCAGGCTCAGACGAACCCAAAGTCGGGAAAAATTTATGCCGCTGGTTTTGGCTGCCATGGTACGCTTATTATTATTGTTTATTCGTTCAGCGTGCGCTTATTTTACGCACCTTCAAGGCAACGGGTTTTCTGCCCCGCCCGCTCTTTTATTGCAGGGGCCCGAAGCGTGTCTGGTTTGTGTGTCTGCTGGTTTGACACACTACAGCGCACCCCTTGGGCAATGGTCAAAAGCGCTTTGATCGCCTAATACCAAGGGTCCTTAGCAATGACTCATGGCTTAGCGTCAAGCAAGTATGTTATCAAGGCAGTACACCAGTCGGCGTGTATATAAAGCCAATACCGCTGGTATAATCGCCCTCTAAACCTATAGCAAAATGCGAGAAGAATACGGGAAAGCCCCATGATTCTCATTAAACGCATTTTGCTATAGATGCTCGCCACCATAAACGAAAAACGTGAAATTCGCATGGGGAGCAACAACGGCAATTGAATTAAATTGCGTTGAATTGTGTCGCTTGGCAATGCGTTCTGTTACAATACCGATTATGGATAATACCAGCGGCATTGGCTTTACAGACATGCCGGCAAAGGGCGCTACGATTGCCACGATGCGGCCTCGCGGGCAAGGTTTGTTATCGCCTCCCAGTTTCTGGCCGCGATGTGTTCCTGCGGGCAAACCCAGGAGCCGCCAACACAAACAACATTGTCCAAACGCAGATAGTCAGCCGCGTTCGTGCTGCCAATGCCCCCGGTAGGGCAAAAGCGCATCTTAGGTAAAACTGACGAAAGTGCGCGCAAATACGCCGCTCCGCCAGACAGTTCGGCGGGAAAGAACTTGAGATACCGATAGCCGCGTTCTGCAAGCGCCATGGCCTGCGAGACGTTGGCAACCCCGGGCAACAGGGGCACTGTGGCCGCATGGGCGGCCTGCAAAAGCGCTGGGGTTGAGCCGGGCGAGACGGCAAATCGGGCGCCAGCTGCCTCAACAGCGCGGAATTGTTCGCCATCCATCACCGTGCCCGCACCGACAATCGCGTTTTCAAGAGCATCGGAAATGGCCGCGATGGCTTGTAGTGCAATCGGCGTGCGCAAGGTCACTTCGATAACACGCAGCCCGCCCGCCACCAACGCCTGCGCTAGCGGCACCGCGGTTTCCAGATCGTGAACAACAAGAACCGGCACCACGGGTGCCGTTTTAAGAATGCCTTTGAGGGTTATGTCTTTGTTATCCATGGGAGTCCTGTCAAGGGTGTGGCGAATAAGGGTAGGGTTGATCAGCCTTGCGGCCCGAGCGGTGATAGGCAACGGGCCCCAGGGCAAAATGCGGGACCTCCTTGCGCCGCACGGGACAAACGGTCGGCATCAGGTGTCTGGCGCCAAAGCCGCTAGGTAGCGCCGCACCGTTGCATCAAATCCGTACAAAAGTGCGTCCGCCGTGATACCATGGCCGATAGACACCTCCCGCACATCGGCAATCGCCGCGACAAGCGCCGGCAGGCTCGAGAGGGTCAGGTCATGACCGGCGTTCACCCCGATCCCGCGTTTTTGTACGGCCTGGGATGTTTGCACCATTTTCTCCAGATAGTCCTTAGCGGCGGTGGAGCCAAACGCGCCCCCAAACGGCCCCGTATAAAGCTCAATACGATCGGCATTGATTTCGGCAAGCACATCGGCAATGGCTGGGTCCGGGTCTACAAACAGGGATACCCTGATGCCCAGAGCCTTCAGGCGCGCCGTCACATCATCAAGAAAATCCTTTTGCGACCACAAATCCCAACCGTGGTCGGACGTCGCCTGCTCAGGGGTATCCGGCACCAGGGTCGCCTGATCGGGGCAGACCTCTTCCACCAGCTCAATCCAGCGCGCATCGGGATAACCTTCGATATTGTATTCCTTGCTTTCGTAGTGTGTGTTGAGCAGTTCGTTTAATGTATAAACATCGTTGCGCCGAATATGTCGCTCATCGGGACGAGGATGGACGGTCACCCCGTGCGCCCCCGCCTCAAGGACAATACGGGCGACACCGCTTACACTTGGCCATGGCAAGTCGCGCCGGTTACGAAGCATCGCCACGGCATTCAGATTGACGGACAGTTGGGTCGCCATTTCTCCTTCGCCTCCCACATATTCCCAATGAACATCGCGCCTTGAAGCGCTATCAGGCGTCAAAGCCTGCTGCGCAGGAGGTTAGCGTGCCTCCTGTGTCTGCGTCTCCAGGGTTTCAGGCCCGCCATCCTGCCGGTCCCCTTCGTCTTCGCGCGAAGTCTCGTGCGATGCCCCCTCATCCCCTTCGGGAGCGCTCTTGGTGTCGTGCGGCAAGGGAAAATCAACAGGCACAGTGCTCTCAAGCAGCCCCGCTTCCTTAAGCTCCTCCATGCCCGGCAAATCACCGATTGCCCCGAGACCAAAGTGGTCCAAAAAGGCATCGCTCGTGCCATAGGTCACCGGGCGTCCGGGTACCTTGCGGCGTCCGCGGATTTTCAACCATCCCGTCTGCAAAAGGATATCAAGGGTCCCCTTGTGGGTGGTGACACCGCGTATCTCTTCAATTTCGGCCCGGGTTGTCGGCTGATGATAGGCGACGATTGCCAAAGTCTCCAAAGCTGCGCGCGACAGTTTGCGTTCTTCCACCACGTCTTTTTGCAAAATGAACCCCAGGTCTTCGGCGGTTCGGAAAGACCATCGGCCATTGGCAACACAAACATTCACCCCGCGCCCCGCGTAAGCGGTTTGCAAATCTTTCAGCAAACCGTCGATATCCGCCCCTTCGGGCAACCGTTCGCTCAAGCGCCCGGCGCTAATGGGCTCGCGACTGGCAAACAATAGCGCCTCAAGCATGCGCAGTTGCTCATGACGATCCTGAGGTGCAAGAGCAGGTTGGGGTTCGGCTTCAGCTTCAGCTTCAGGCCCATGGGGTGGCTCATGCAACGCAGGCGATGCCGGCGATGCCGGCGAGGGGGCAGCCAGCGGCACAACGTTGTCCTGAGCCATCGGCTTGGCAATGTCCGTTTCCTCTTTGCTTTCATCAAAGCCCGGGGATTGAGAGGTTATGTCATCGTTCATGGCATTTGCCCTGTATTGGGATCAGTTGGTTTGCGGATCCCCTGGGGTCCGTATGTAAAGAGGGGCAAAGGGTTCCTCCTGCCTGATCGTCAGCGCACCTTCGCGCACCATTTCAAGACTGGCGGAAAAACTGCTTGCAAGAACGCTACGCCGGGCGTCAGGATCGCTCAGGTAATGGAGCAGAAAGCTATCCATCCGAGTCCACACCGGGGTCTTGCCGATGAGGCGCTCCAGGATCTGACGGGCCTCGCTTAAGGACCAAACCGTGCGTTTGGCGATATGTATCCGGCTCACCCTGGTGCGCTGACGCTGAACGGCGTAGGCGTTCAGCAGATCATAGAGGCTGACAGAGACTATCTGGGAGCGATTGACTACGGTTTTTTCCGGCATGCCACGGGCAAAAACATCTCGCCCCAAACGGTTGCGTGCCATCAATCTCGCGGCCGCCTCGCGCATGGCCTCAAGGCGCTTGAGACGAAACGCCAAAGCCCTGGCCAGTTCTTCTCCGGTGGGTTCGTCGTCGGCGCTTTCCTCAGGAATGAGAAGGCGGGACTTCAAATAGGCCAGCCACGCCGCCATTACCAGGTAATCCGCCGCAACTTCAAGGTGCAGGCTGCGCATCTCATCAATAAAAAGCAGATATTGCTCCGCCAAAGCCAAAACGGAAATCTTGCCAAGATCCACCTTCTGCTCGCGCGCCAGCGCCAGCAACAAATCAAGCGGCCCCGCGAACCCGTCGAGGTCAACAATAAGCCTACGCTGCTCCGGGGCCTCGCGACGCACGGGCTGGCTTTCAAAATCCTCCACCGGCACATTCACCGGTACATTCGGTTGGTTCATGGCATGGGTCCATGGCCTGGCGCCTCAGCTGTCAGCAGTGCGTTTAGCGCACAACTTGCCGCATTGATATCGATATCTACGCTTTCGTCAAGGCACTTCTGCACGGCGCTGGCGCGGGTCAGAGCGGGTCCTGCAAGAACCCCCGCCGCCGCGGCAACGGCCTGCATTTCTTCCATCACCCCATTGCAATGCAGCACCACATCGCAGCCGGCTTCGCGCGCCGCGCGCGCGCGCGCATCCAGAGAGCCGGTCAGAGCCTGCATGGACAGATCGTCGCTGAGCAGGAGCCCTTTAAAGCCAATAGAATTGCGCACAATCTTCTTAATCACCGTTGCGGACTGGGTTGCGGGATGCTGGGCATCAATAGCCGAGTAGACCACATGAGCGGTCATCGCTACGCGAGCGTGGGCGAGCTTCCTGAAGGGGACAAAGTCTGTCCGTTGCAGTTCCTCCCGTGTGGCGTCGACCACGGGCAAGTCCTTATGGCTGTCCACCCGCGCGCGACCGTGACCGGGGATGTGTTTGATCACCGGAATGATACCGGCTTGCCGGTGTCCCTCATAGACCGCGCTTGCAAGCGCTGCAACGGCCTGCGGTGTGCTGCCGTAGGCGCGCTCACCCACAACGGCGCTCGCGTCTGCAAAGCGCAAATCAAGGACCGGGGCGCAATTCATGGTAATATTCAGGGCGCGCAGTTGGGTTGCAAGAAGCTGGCCATGCAGTTGCGCCGCCTGAAGCCCCGCGGCCGGCGCCGCATCGTAAAGGGCCCCAATCACCTGGGCCGCCGGCAACTCCAGCCAGTGAGGTGCCCGCAGGCGCTGCACGCGTCCGCCCTCTTGATCAATCAGAACCGGCGCCTCGTCACAGTCAACACTGAAACGGAACTGATCGATCAGCCGGCGCACCTGGTCGGGATCGGCGCAGTTGCGCGCGAACAGAATCAATCCCCAGGGGCGCATTTCGCGGTAAAAGGCGATCTCCTGCGGTGTAAGGGCGAGGCCTGCGCAGCCGCAGATAAAGGCGCGAGAGGGTCGGGTTGGCATAGTAAAACCTGTGATTTTGCGCGCGAAAGCAGCTTGGTCCCCGCCAGGCCGTCTGCATCTATAAGGTGGCGATCAAACAGACACCGCCGGCGGCGCGCAACTGTTCGCAAAGGCGCACCGCATCATCACGGCTCGGCGTCGGCCGAACGTAGACCCGGTAATAGGTTCCCCTGTCGCGAATCCTGACGGGTGCAATCATGCTGGGTTGATTGCGCAGGGTGCTGTAACGTTGCTGCAGGCGTCTAAGAGCGCTACGCGCCTGCGCCTCGGAGCGCTGAGAGGTCACCTGAACAGCGTACCGTTTGCCGCCGGCGGGGGCTAAAGGCACAGGGGCCGGCGCGGCACGTTCCGTGCGCCGAACCAGGTCAATGGGTGCGTTGGGGTCTTCCTGTCCTGGGCGCGGATTGTCCTTGACTTGTGCCCGGGCTCTCGCCCTGGCGGCGGCAATGCGCTGCGCCTCCAACTCGCGCAGTCGCCCAGCCTGCTTAAGACGCACGGCTTCCTCGGCCAATCGCTGTTTGCGGGCGGCCTGAATCGCATCTCCCGGTCGCGCAAGCGGCGTGATACGAATATCGCGTGCCGGATCAACTGCGGGGGTAGGGGGGTTAATAGAACTGGTGCGTACAGCTTCTTGTGCCAACGAGGCAATTTGGTCAATTTTCTCTTCCAGGGTGGACTCTGGAGCGGCGGCGGGGGCCTGTTCCTTGCCCGGTTCTGGAGTGCCGGCAGGGGCGGATGTATCCGTTGCTGCAAATATGATAGGGCTTTTAGCAGGGGTCTCCGCCGGCTGGGCGGGCCTGGCGATTGTGGCCTCTGGCGCCGACGGTGTCGGAGCAGGGGAGGGGGCGGAAGCCGTCGAGGCTGTGGAAACCGTCGTGTCAGTCTCGTCTGAGGTGGCCACGGTCTCCTGTGCGGCTGCGGGTTGCGAGACAGCGGCGCCGTCGGAAGGTGCGGCTTCATCCAGCTTGACAACAACGGTGCGTACCGAGCGCGGTACCAGGGGAGCGTCGTCGCCCACCTGAGCGCCACCTTGTGTTTGGGTAGCCGTGCTGGAAAGATCGGTGGTGTTTGGGTTTGGCGCGTTGGTGACGGAGGCGGTCGTGTCCGCGGCATCGGTGCCGGAACCATTATAGGGTAAAATCACGCGAGGCTTGTCCTCTTCAACGCTATTGCCGGCGGTGACGGTGCTTTCCGCCGACGGTGCAACGGCTTGCTGTTGGGTTGCATCAAGGCGTTCGTAAACCAGCTCACCAGGCTTAGCATTGTCGAGAACCTGAGGCTTTTCGTTTGTGGGCTCCACAATTATCGGTGTCGTGTCTGCAGCAATCACCGGAGGCTCAGCAGTCTGCTGGCCGGCCCACCAACCGAAAGCCAAAAGGCCACTGCCGAGCACCAAAATCACCGCCACCAGGGCGGTCACAAGTCCGCCCCAGCCCCGGCGCGGCGCAGCAGGAGGTCCCGCCGTGTCGGCATAAACCGCGGGAACCATATCCGCATCCGAATCGTCGCCGCGACTGACCTTGGCATCACCGGCGTGCGGGGAATGGGCGGACGCGGCCTCTGGCCAGTGTTCCCCGCTATAGACGTCGCCACTGGGGACCAAAGGCTCGTACAATTGTTCCGCCTCTTCACCAACGACCGGATCAGCCTCATCTTCGGGCATAACATGAGGTAATGTGGAAAACTCAACGCCCTCCGGCCCCGTTACGTGCGCTTCATCGACAATCGTATCCCCATGGCTGCCCATAATGCGCGCCAAATCGTTCAGGGGCTCCCCATGAATGTGGGGCATATTGTCTTCCTGAGGCGCCTGATGGGGTGCGTCTAGCTCGGCATCGGTGTCAGTATCCCAGGTCGAAGAGAGCGGGTCGCCTTCATGGTCTACCTGGGCTTGCTCATCGAAAAAAAGATGCTCGTTATCAATATCGGGGCCGGTGGCGAATATTGCGTCGTCTTGTGTTGCAATAGGGCTCTCGTCCGCCAAAGGAAAATCAGCATCCAAATCCCGATCAAGGTCAGCATCAAGATCGGCATCAAGGTTAAGTTCGAAGTCCGTATCGAAATCCGGTTCCTCGTCAAGGTCTGTGTCAGGGACGAACGCCGCCTCTTCATCCAGATCCAGATCCAGATCCAGATCCAGATCCAGATCAATTGCAAAATCATCATCACTATCGAGATCAAAGCCGCCGGGAAATGCGATCTCCAAATCATCGTCGCCATGATCGGAAGCGCTTTGGCTCCAGGCACCGGGAACCGCGGAATTGTCCGCCGCAACACTCGTGTCGCCAAAATCAGTAAAATCTGAACCGTCTGGATCCCGCGCACTATCCAGGTCCAGGTCATTTGTTTGCGCGGTCTGTGACATCGTGGCCATATCCTGGGAACCAGCGTCGGGTGTGCGTGGCATCATATATTCACGCGCTGCCGGACTATAAGCAAAGATTTCCGGATCTCCGGCCTCCTCGGCGTTGCTGGCATGCTCGTCATAATCATCCGCAAGGTCATGTGGGGCCATATCATCTGCATCAGCGAGGTTCTCGCTTAGTAAATCTTCCGCAATATCCGGGGCCAAATCAGTGTCATTCACGTTCGGACCGATATCGGAATCCGCAAGTGCATGTGCGTCTGCGTCCGAGCCAGGTGTATCCTCATAATGTGAACCCCCATCATCCAACTCGCTGGCAAAGGCATCTACGAGAGGGTCCGCATGGGGATCATGAGGATCGTCCAAGAGGCCATCCTCATGGTCATAAAGCTCCAGGGTGCGATGACTTTTCGGGTTCCCATCGCTTTCGGCGCTGGCATGCGGGTGCGCAACATCAAGCCTGCCAAGCGCATCATCCCCGTCGTTTCCATCGCCTGTAAAAATGTCCTCAGCGCCAGGATCATCAAATGCGCCGTCGAGACGCTCGTCAGGATCAGGATGAAGGGATGGGTCGTTTCGATGCGTGTAAAGATCAGCAAATCCCGGGCTTGCGGCCTTAGCCGTCGCCTGATCGTCTGCATCAGCGAAGTCCGATTGCGATTGTGTGTCAGCCCACGCGGAGTCGTCGACACGCTTCTCGTGGCTCTCGCGGTGCGGAGCAGGCGTGTCATCGCCGGCGTTCGGGAAACCCTTGCCCGTCGTACTTCCAGTTCTACGTGTCATTCGGCACAATCCTATAAGGGGATTTGGTCCGGGCGGAATACCAGATTATTAAGATTATGCTCCTTGATCCCTTGCAATGCAAGAGGCCTATCGCCAGGATCAGGTCTCGTGCATCAATCATCCATCACCATGCACTCGGGTGCGACAAGAACGTTGCGGCGCCTGGCACGCAAGTTGCGCCACCGCCCGGCATCACATTCGCTTTGGTGCGCTAACGCCGATAATAGACAAGCCAGACGAAATTACCAGGGCCACGGCTTGCACCAGCGCCAATCGCGCCTTTGTCATTTCTCCATCGTCATGGTTAATAAATCGTAATCGTGGCTCTTTAATGCCATGATTCCATAAGGAATGGAAGCAACCCGACAACTCTATAAGGTAGTGGCTGATGCGGTGGGGTTCGTGGGCGTCGGCGGCGGATTCGATAAGCCTTGGGTATTGTGCGAGCATTTTTAGCACATCATGCTCGGCCGCGGTGGCCAATTTGGCCGTATTCAGGGCCTCAACAGCAGCCTGGGTTTCGGCCATGGGCGCGTTTTCGGCTCTAGCGGTACGCAAGACGGAATGACAGCGCGCGTGGGCATACTGCACGTAAAACACGGGATTATCGCGCGATTGTTCGACAACGGCCTCGAAATCAAAGTCCAGGGACGCATCATTGCGTCGCGATAGCATGATAAAGCGTACCGCGTCGGCGCCCACCTCGTCGGTGATGGCGCGCAGGGTCACAAAATCCCCCGCCCGCTTGGACATGCGCACCGGCTCACCGCCGCGCAGCAGCCGAACCAACTGACAAAACCGCACCACAAGGCCCTTGGGATCCCCTGCCAGAGCCTTGGCAATACCTCTCAGGCGCTTGGCGTAGCCATCATGATCAGCTCCCAGAACATAGATCATCTCGTCAAAGCCGCGGGTCAATTTGTCCTGAAAATAGGCCATATCGGCGGCAAAATAGGTGTATTCTCCGCTTGATTTAACCAGCGGTCGGTCCATATCATCGCCAAAATTGCTGGCGCGAAACAGGGTCTGGGTACGCTCTTGCCAGTCTTCAGGCGGCTTGCCTTTGGGAGGCGGCAGGCGGCCCTCATAAACCAGATCGTCCGCACGCAGCTGCGCAATGATGTTATCAATGGCCGAAATCTGGCCCTCATGCAGGGAGCTTTCTGAGAAAAACACATCGTGATGGATATTCAATAGGGCCAGGTCAGCGCGAATCATGTCCATCATCGCGGCCACAGCAAAGGCGCGCACTTCGGGCAGCCAGTCCTTTTCCGCGCGGTTTGTCAAGCCATCACCATGCGCGCGCACCAGGGCCTGGCCCACGTCAATCAAATAGGCTCCTGGATAAAGCCCGTCTCCGATAGCCCCGATATCCTCACCAAGAGCCTCCCGATAGCGCAAAAACACCGAGCGCGCCAAAATGTCAATCTGAGCCCCCGCGTCGTTGACGTAATACTCGCGAACAACGTCGTAGCCAACAAATTGCAGCAGGTTGGCAAGAGCGTCCCCATAAGCAGCACCGCGCACGTGACCCACGTGCAGCGGCCCGGTGGGATTGGCGGAAACATATTCGACATTGCTTTTCCTGCCTTTGCCAAACACGGCCCGCCCGTAGGTGTCGCCAGCGCCCAATACGATCTTGATCACATCTCCCCAAACATTGGGGGCCACGCGGATATTGATAAAACCGGGGCCGGCGACCGCAATGTCCTGGACCTGCGAATTTTGGCGCAACACCTTGGCCAGCGCCTCGGCCAGTTCCCGAGGCTTTTGGGCGAAAGCTCGCGCCAGAATCATCGCTGCATTTGACGCTAAATCTCCGTGCGCGGCCTCGCGGGGGGGCTCGACAACCACTTGTGCAAGCCTGTCCTCAAGTCCCTCGCGTGCCGCGTGCGGCGCCAGATCACGGGCTATTTCCCTGATAAGATGTGTAAAATAAGCATATGGCGTCGTGGGGTATGGATCAGATGTCATAGGCCAGGCTTCTTAAGTGGTGGAAAAATTTGAATGGCTTCAACAGCTTATAAGCAAAAATGCAAGTTTTAAGGTAAGCGCAGATGGGTCAGTTCAGGGGCGTTGGGGATGAGAGCCTGATAACAGCTCATGGCGTAGCGATCCGTCATGCCCGCCAGATAATCACACACCCGTCGTGCGCGCTCTGAGTGTTTATCGTCTTGAAATGCTGCGTGGCCGTGTCCCCCCGTTGCCCTTTCGTTTTTATGCGCCAGACCTTGCCAGGTCTGCGGCAGGTCGCCCGGATTGCGCATGTAATGAACAAACAATGCCCTAAGAACCTGCTGCGCCTCCTCCATGACCTGCGTTAAGCTGGGATGGCGATACATACGCGCAAACAGAAAGTTTCGCAAATCCTTTATAACCCGTTGCGTGTCTTTGGAGAAGCCCGCCAGGGCCTTGCCATGGGAGCGGACCGCATCTACGCTCGCAATATTGTGGCGGGACAGGTTGTTTTGCGTGTGCGCCAGCGCATCATCAACCATAAGCGTGATCAAACGACGGCTGAGCCCCTGTACAAGGCGCGCCGCGTCGAGATGGGGATGGGCGCGGCGGATATCCTCAACGAACCCTCTCAGGGCGCTGATTTGCGCCACATCCTTAACGGCAAACAGGCCCGCGCGCACGCCATCAACAAGGTCATGGGCATAATAGGTGATCTCGTCAGCCAAGGCGGCCACCTGGGCTTCAAGCGAGGGCCAGGCCTTAAGGGCCAGATCAAAGTCCGCATCACACTGGGCAAGGGCGAAGGAGACGCCGTTGCGCTCCTCAAAAGGGCCGTTGTGCTTGGCCATTCCCTCCAGGCAATCCCAGGTCAAATTAAGGCCGTTGTGGGCCCCATAGGGGCGTTCAAGCCAGCTGACCACCCGTATTGACTGGCCGTTGTGGTCAAAGCCGCCCCAGTCGGCCATGCATGCCGAAAGGCTATGCTCGCCTGCGTGACCAAAAGGCGGATGCCCCAAATCATGGGCGAGGGCGATCGCCTCGCTCAGGTCTTCTTCAATTTTCAGCGCCCGCGCCAGGGTGCGGGCGATCTGCGCCACCTCAATCGTATGGGTGAGCCGGGTGCGATAGTGATCCCCCTCGTGATAGACGAATACCTGGGTTTTTGCCTGCAAACGGCGAAAGGCGTCGGCATGGATGATGCGATCCCGATCGCGTTGAAAGGCGGAGCGGTAGGAACAGGGCCGAACGGGATAAAGACGCCCAACAGATGTTGCCGCGCAGGCTGCGTAGGGGGCCAGAGTCTTGGCCATAAATCGTCCTTAGGTATATCTGGGCCGCTGATCCCTCGGCCTTACGGGTTCGTTTGCAGGCTTTATGATTGACGGGTTATGATTGACGCGTTCAAGAAAAAGCGTGCTGATCTTTGATTCACCACTCTTTCCTTAAACGAGCAAATACAGGTTCTCAACCTTGACATTGAGGTCAAGTCAATAGTCTAATAGGCCAATTGCCGATCCGGCTTTTGGACTTTGCGCAAGAACACGCCCATGAACGTATCCGTAACCTCTCCATCCTCCCCATCCTCCCCTGTGCGCCTGACAAAAGGCGCGATCGCGCGTATTGCCGGCGTGTTGGCAAAGGAGCCGCCGGGGACGGCTCTGCGTATTGGTGTTGACGGTGGGGGGTGCTCTGGCTTTCAGTATACGTTCGATCTGGTGGAGAAGATCGCCGATGACGATCTTGTGATCCGCCAAGCAGGCGCTGTTGTGTGTATCGATCCTCTCTCACTTAGTTTTATGGGCGGCGCGGTTATCGACTTTGAGGACAGTGTGATCGGTCAGGCCTTCAAAATCGATAATCCCAACGCCGTGGCCGCCTGCGGTTGCGGTACGAGTTTTACCGTTTGATGTTTTGTCGCATTCCGGTTCCTCGCGCGGTTGGTTGCCGCCAATTTTTCGGGCTTCTTGATCAATCGGCAGACGCGATGGAAACCTTACAATGAAAATCGCCACCTGGAACATCAACGGTATCAAGGCCCGGCTTGTCAATGTTATAGCGTGGCTGGAAGAGGCGGAGCCGCATATTGCGTGCTTGCAGGAAATTAAATCGATTGATGAGAATTTTCCTGCAAGTCCCTTGGAAGATCTCGGCTATCAAGTGGCTACCCATGGGCAAAAAAGCTTTAACGGGGTGGCGCTTTTGTCCAAAATCCCGTTTGACGAGGTTACACGGGGCCTGCCTGGCGACGATGATGACCCGCAGGCGCGCTATATTGAGGCGGTGTTCTCGCGCCCCCAGGGCGTTTTGCGCGTTTGCTGCCTTTATTTGCCCAATGGCAATCCGGTCACGAGCGACAAGTACCCTTATAAGCTGGCGTGGATGAAGCGTCTTTATGCGCATGCGCGCGAACTGCTGCGCCTTGAGGAACCCCTTGTGTTGGCGGGCGATTTTAACATCATCCCGCACCCGCGCGACGTTCACGACCCTGAGGCCTGGGCGGAGGATGCGCTTTTTCGCATTGAGAGCCGCCATGCGTTTCGCCGGGTTCTGAATCTGGGCCTTTATGACGCGTTTTCGCTTGCCGATGGACGGGGCCATCAATACACGTTTTGGGACTTTCAGCGCGGCGCCTGGGCCAAGGACTTTGGCCTGCGCATTGATCATCTGCTACTCTCAGCGCAAGCGGCTGACAGGCTGCGATCCTGCACCATCGACCGTCATACCCGTGGGTGGGAACGCCCATCTGATCATGTGCCGGTGTCGATCAGACTGAACCTGTAGTTTGTCAAGGCGTGCGCGAATGCACAAATCCCTGGATAGCAAGGCTGTGGACACCCACGGCGCTGGCAGAGATATTCGCTGGAAGCACCGGCTGGAGTACCTGGCCTTGCGCGCCGTGGGCGCTTTGATCCAGGCAATGTCGCTTGATCGGGCATCGGCGTTGATGGGGCGTCTGTGGCGGTCCGCGGCCCCGCTCACCGCGCGCCACGCACGGGCTTTGCGCCACATCAAACGGGCCATGCCGGCGTTGAGCGATGCCGAAGCCAAGCATATTATACGAGATATGTGGGAGCACTTGGGGCGGGTGTTTGCGGAAGGGTTTCATCTTGCGCAGTTGGCGCGAGAGAGGCATCGGATCTCCTATGACCGCGCCGTCGTGCAGGATTTGATGCAACAAAAATCGGGAATTTTGTGTGTCTCGTTGCATGCTGGCAATTGGGAGTTGGGTACGCTGCTGTTTGGCTGCGAGGAGAACGCCAGCGCCGCTGGGATTTATCGGCGCGCCAGTAATTCCCTGTCGGATGCTTATATCAAGGCTTTGCGGGCTCCCCTTTATCCTGGAGGCTTGTTTCCCAAAGGCCATGCGGCGGCGGCGGCGATCCTGCGTCATGTGCGCGCTGGGGGTGTGGCGGGTATGCTTGCGGATCTGCGCGACGACAACGGTCTTGATGTAATGTTCTTTGGCCGCCCCGCCGCCTCGACCCCGTTTCCGGCCATGCTGGCCTATCGCCTTGACGTTCCCCTGGTTGTAGTCCGTTGCAAGCGCCTTGAGGGTGTTCGGTTTCACATGGACATCACCCCGCTTACGCTGGAGAGGTCTGGGGATCGCAACGCCGACATCGCCCGAACAACGGCCACAATTCAACGCATGTTTGAGGACTGGATTCGCGACAATCCGTCGCAATGGATGTGGGCTACAAAGCGCTGGGACCCTGATACGCTCTAGCGTGACAGACGGGACCAGGAGGGATCTGAAGCATAGGTGGGGGTGGGAATGCGGAACGCCTCGGAGCCCATGGTGTTGACGACCCACAATTGTGGTCCTCCGGTCTCGCCCGGGATGTCTCGAAAAAACATAAGCGCACGTCCGTTTGGTGCCCAGGTGGGGCCTTCATTATGAAAACCCGATGAGAGAATGCGTTCATTGGACCCATCAGGGCGCATGACACCAATATGAAATTGCCCGCCATGGCGCTTGGTGAAGGCAATCAGATCCCCGCGCGGAGACCACACGGGGGTTGAGTAGCGGCCCTCGCCACGGCTGATGCGCTTTGGGTTGGCGCTGGCTACGTCCATCACGTAGATTTGCTGGCTGCCACCGCGATCAGACTCAAAGGCCAGTTGCGCGGCGTCCGGCGAGTAGCTGGGGGCGGTATCAATGGCCGCCGCATCGGTCAAGCGCGTTGTGGTGTCGCTTATGCGGTTCAGGCGGTAAATATTGGCGTTGCCTTCCTGCTGCAGGCTCATGACAATGTAGCGCCCGTCGGGGGAATAGCGTGGCGAAAAGGTCATGCCCGGGTAATTGCCGAGCACTTGTCGCGCGCCGGTTGCCAGGTTAAATTGAACCACCCGCGGCCTGCCGGCATTAAATGACATGTAGGCGATGTTTTGCCCATCAGGGGAAAACCGCGGCGTTAAAACCAGATCCGCCCCGTCTGTCAGATAGCGAATGTTGGCACCATCGTAGTCCATGATGGCCAGGCGCTTGACGCGACGGTTCTTGGGGCCTGATTCGGCAACGAAAACCACCGCCGTGTCGAAGTAGCCCTCCTCGCCGGTGAGCGCCTTGTGGATCGTATCCGCAATTATATGGGCAATACGGCGCCACTGTTTTGGGTTGGCTGTATATTGTTGTCCAGCAACCTGTTTTTTGGCAATAACGTCGTAAAGGCGCATGCGTACGCTCAATTGTCCATCGGCGTTGACGGTTATGCCACTCACGCTCAAAGCGTCCGCACCGGATGTCTGCCAGCGGGCGTAGTCCGGTTTGGTGTCGGGGTTGGAAAGGGCCTCGTTCAAAAGGGCTCCATCCATGGCAGAGAAAAACCCGGAACGCGCAAGATCTGTGCGCACCAGGTCCGCGATCTGCGTCCCAATGCGGTGGGCTTCACCCTTGCCGATAAAGTCTGGAATGGCGATGGGAAGAGGCTTAACGTTGGGATTGCCAATATTAATGGTGATTTCAGCGCGGGCCTGGTGGGGTGTTGCGGCAAGAAGGCCACCACCAACGACTGCGGCCATCACCAATTGTGCGAAAACACAGGCACGCTTCATGACAATCTTGCTCCCGTCGTGGTTTTGCCCCTGCAGTCAAACAAGCCACTTATACCAGCGGTATTGGCTTTATGTACACGCCGACTGGTGTACTGCCTTGATAACATAACTCTTTGACGCTAATCCATGAGTCATTGTTAAAGACCCTTGGTATTATCATCTGGCCAGTCCATCTTTGGTGAAAACAAAGCGAAGGTTTTTCCAGGCCTCGTATTTGGCGCGCGGCAGCCGAAGATTGCCGCAGCGCTTGAGGGCCCGACGGGCCGAGCCGGAGATGGCGCGAAAGTACTGATCACTACCGGGGTTGACAATCTGGGGGCGCCGAAGGGAGCCATCGGGATTATACGAGGCGCGAATAACCACTTTGACGCTGCCGCCCTCAAGCAGATGCGGGGCAATCGTCCAGCAGCCATTGATCTGATTGCGGATCGAATCAAGTTCGCTCGCCGACAGGCGGCTGTCCCGGCGATTCGTGCGTGAACCCAGGGCAGCGGTTTCCTGCGCCTTTCGTTGTCGCCTTTGCCGTTGCTTGCGCGCGGCACGTTCGGCCGCCTTCTTTTTTGCCAAAGCGGCTGCCCGTCGTTGCGCTTCCTGGCGCTTCTTCCTGGCCTCGGCTTCTGCGGCCTGGTTTAGGGCTAAGAGCTTACGTCCCAGGCGCAGACGCCTTGCGACCTCTTGGGCTTCGGCCTCGGCTTGTGCGGCTTCGGCTTCAGCGGCCTGGCGTGCGGCCTCGGCTTCGGCGGCTTGGCGTGCGGCCTCGGCTTCGGCGGCTTGGCGTGCGGCCTCGGCTTCGGCGGCTTGGCGTGCGGCTTCGGCTTCAGCGGCTTGGCGTGCGGCTTCGGCTTCGGCGGCTTGGCGTGCGGCCTCGGCTTCGGCGGCTTGGCGTGCGGCTTCGGCTTGTACGGCTTCGGCTTCGGCGGCTTGGCGCGCGGCCTCGGCTTCGGCGGCCTGGCGTGCGGCCTCGGCTTCGGCGGCTTGGCGTGCGGCCTCGGCTTCGGCGGCCTGGCGCGCGGCCTCGGCTTCGGCGGCTTGGCGCGCGGCCTCGGCTTCGGCGGCTTGGCGTGCGGCCTCGGCTTCGGCGGCTTGGCGCGCGGCCTCGGCTTCGGCGGCTTGGCGCGCGGCCTCGGCTTCGGCGGCTTGGCGTGCGGCCTCGGCTTCGGCGGCTTGGCGTGCGGCCTCGGCTTGTGCGGCTTGGCGTGCGGCCTCAGCTTCCGGATCGCCCGGTCTTAAACGCGTGACCTCTTCAATAGGCACAAACTCAACCGGCAACGCATCAACTTGGGCGTCAGGCAAAGGTCTGGTCGAGGGCAGGCTTGCGAGCCCCATAAGTATGATCCCCGCGTGTGCCAGTCCTGATATCCATAAGCCCGGTTGCATGACATCGACATCCGTGAGAGTTTACCGTTCAGGCTCGGTGATCAGTCCCACTTTGGAGAAACCGGCGGCGTTGATGCGGCCCATCACCCGCATGACAATCCCGTAATTAGCATTGGTGTCGCCGCGCACGAGAATACGCGTCGCCCCTTTATCATCCACCAGGGCACGTAACCTCGCACCGAGTTCAGAAATGGCGATTTCGTCATCTTGCAGGAACACCCGCGCGTTGCGGTCGACGCTGACAGTGACGGGCTCGCGATTTTGCGGTAACGCAGCGGCTTGCGCCTGCGGCAGATCAAGAGGCACGCCCGTGCTAAGAAGCGGCGCCGCGATCATAAAAATGATCAGCAACACCAGCATCACATCAACAAAAGGCGTGACGTTGATCTCGCTTATAGGTTGCGCGCGCCTGCGGCGGCGTCGGCGACGGTCCACCGAAAAATCATTGGCTTGCAGTGAGGAGGTGCCCATGAGTGTGTTTCCTTGGCCTTTGGCTCCGCGTTGGCCTATCAACGTTCGCCGTTTGCTGCTGGCAAGTTGCTGCGTTGGGCTATAGGCAATAAAAGTCAGGCGGTACGCACGTGGGAGTGGGAGGCAGATTGGCCCACCAAACGGGTTGACGCCGGTTTGTACTCGCTCGTGCCGGTAACCGGATGAGCCGGTGGAACGTCTGCACGTGTGGGCCCTGCTGTGTGCCTTTGATTGTTACCCACAGGCTGAGCCCGCGGCTCTGCACCGCGGGCGCGGCGCGGCGATTTCATGTCGTCGATCTGGCGCGATAAAATAGCGGAGAACTCGTCGGCAAACCCCTCCATATGGGTGGCGAAGCGGGCGACAATATTGGTGAACTTGTTGTAGGCGATTACCGCTGGTATGGCGGCAAAAAGACCTATGGCGGTTGCAAAAAGTGCCTCCGCAATGCCGGGCGCCACCACGGCTAAACTGGTGTTCTTGATCGTGGCAATGGCCTGAAAACTGGACATAATTCCCCAAACGGTACCAAAAAGACCGATAAAGGGCGCGGACGCGCCAACACTGGCAAGGAACAATAAGCGCCGCTCAAGACGCTCAGTCTGGCGCGCGATGGTCACGTCCATGACCTTGTCGATGCGCATTTGCAGGCCAATGAGGGTGTTGGCACCGGATTCAAAGCTTCGTTTCCACTCGCGCATCGCGGCGACGAAAATGGCCGGCAGCGTATGGTTGCGCCGGTGCAGGAGAGAGCGGTAAAGCTCTTCCAGGGATTGGCCGGACCAAAATACCGACTCAAACTGTTCGATCTGCTTGCGCGTACGGCGAAATAGCATGATTTTGTCGATTACAATGGCCCAGGACCAGATTGAAGCCACCAGTAGACCCAGAATCACCAGTTGAACAACAGGATGCGCCTCCCAAAACAGGGAAATCAGCGAAAGGCCATTCCCGGTCGCACTGGGAGTCGTCTGGGTCACAACATCTATGCCCGGGTCCGTGCCGATTGCCGTTGCCGCTTGTGCCAGCTCATAAGGCTCCATGGCAAAATACTCCTTAAAACCTGACGACATAGAGTTGAAGATCCTGCAAATGACCTGATCACATCCTGCCATCATCGTGCACCACGCTGAAATATTCCCTGTAAAGCAACAGCCATCCAAAGAGGGCTACAAGCTGGAAACATCTATTGACGACCTGGCGGGCAGGGTGAGCGGGTAGGTAGACCCCCGTTTAAACGTCGGTCTCGCTTCGCCAATCGAGAAACGAAAATGGGTTCTATTAAGACATGGCACGCTCTCATAGAGAGGCCCAGTTGATTTTCCAGCAACTTGACGCCGCAATTTGGCAAAACAAGGGCGTCCCAAAGCTGCACTATGAGGCATTATGATGGTTAACATTTGGTTTATTTCTGTAAGCCCGTTCGCTATAACGAGCGAACCTGCGCGGGACTAGATCAGCATACGTTTGGTTGTACCCATTTTGCTATGGGGACAACTAAACGTATAAAGCTGATCGCCCTGGAAGCTATAGCAAAATGCAAAAACAATGCGGGATGCTTATGCATTCAACTAAACGCATTTTGCTATAGAGCCTGTCGGTTAAACATCTTTTCAAGAAAGGCGAGGGCGTCCATGAGCGCAAAATTCAAGTTCCCCATTGCCAGCACAAACCCCTCAGCACGGTCGTCCCTTTACATCGTGTCTCTAGGGCTGGTCTGGGGGCTAAGTTACGCCTTGATTAAATATCTTTCGCTCACGGGCATTGTTGAAATGCAATTCATTGCCGTCGCGTCGGTTCCCCTGGCGATAGCGCTGTTTGCTCTGGCCCGGGTGCGCGGTCAGTCGCTTCCCAACACCCTGTGGGCCTGGGTCTATTGTACGGTCTGTGCCGGCCTGATCGCGATCGCACCCGTATACCTGACCCTGCTCGTTTTGAATCACATTACCCTGGGCCTGCTCGTGGTCATTGTCGCGACCTCGTCGCTCCTGACATTCCTGTTGTCGCTTGCTTTGGGAGAGGATCGGTTCTCGTGGTTCAAAATGGCAGGTATAGTGGTTGGCTTTGTCGCGATCGCCATTCTTCTGGCCCCTAAAGTGGACTGGCGGACGCAGCGTCTGGATATCTGGATCGTTGTCGCCTTTGCTATTCCTGTGGTTTATGCTGTCTACGATACATTTGTCTCAAAGTTCTGGCCAAAGGGTAACAATGCTATCGGCTTGGCGTTCGGCGAGACGGTAATGGCGTTTGTGCTCACTGCACCGGTGGCATTGGCGACCTGGAAGCCCGACCGCGACGTGGAGATCTGGCGTGAAGCGGCGTTGCTGGTGGCGGTTCTGGTTGTGATATGGGTTTTTGAGCGCGTCCTGTTTTTTGCTGCCATTCAGTTCGCAGGCGCCATAATGGCCGCAACGGCTGCCTATCTCGCCACCGCGCTGGCGGTGGTGTTTGGCATTATATTGTTTGACGAGCCTGTGGATCCGACGCTCTGGCTGTCGCTGGCGTTGCTTATTGTGGCGGTGGGACTAACGTCGCACCGCACCCACTCGCGGCTTAAGGAGCGTGGCGTCGAAAACGCTCCCTGATGCTTTGTGGCAGGCGGCGTGGCGTGTGCTGGTTATTGACCATGGCGATGGTCACTGTTGCCTTTACCAGGGGCAGACTTTCGCGCTCTATTGTTTGATTGAGCACAAGCCGGGCACCGCGAACGGCGGCGACTTGTGTTGTTATGCGCACAACATCATCGATCCTTGCCGAGCCGAGAAAATTAATGTCCATGTGCCGCACCACAAAGGAAAGCGGCTCGTTTTGCGCGCTCTCGTTGCCGCGGGCAAGGCTGGTGTGGCAAATTCCAAGAAGGCGTAGAAAATCCGACCGCCCGCGCTCCATGAAACGCAAATAAGAGGCGTGGTAGACCACGCCGGAAAAGTCCGTGTCTTCGTAGTAGATGCGAACATAAAGCGCGTGCCCGTTTCCGGTCAACGCGCCGGACAGGGCAGGGGGGCGGGTATCGGGTTCTCCACTTTTGCTCACGGGCTGTCATCAGCAAGGTCAAGGCCGATCTGTTCATCTGCCGCGTTGGAGGGAACAGCGAGCCCCAAATGGGAAAACGCGGCCCTGGTCAACAGGCGTCCGCGCGGGGTGCGCTGCAAAAACCCCTGCTGAATGAGGTAAGGCTCAATAATATCCTCAATGGCATCGCGCGGTTCGGACAGGGTTGCCGCCAAGGTCTCAACCCCAACCGGTCCGCCGCCGAAATGCTCCGCAATTGCCGATAAATAGCGCCGATCCAGGGCATCAAAGCCGCGTCCATCCACTTCAAGGCGCGTCAGAGCCCGGTCGGCAACCCTCGCATCGACGGCGCTTGCACCCTCAACAATGGCGAAATCACGCACCCGCCGCAGCAGCCGACCGGCAATGCGCGGTGTGCCGCGGGAGCGTTTGGCAATCTCCCGTGCACCGTCCTCGGCCATGGTGATACGCAATAGCCGCGCGCCGCGGCTCACAATCTCTTCCAGTTCCTGCACAGAGTAAAACGCAAGTCGCACAGGGATACCAAACCGATCCCGCAAAGGCGTGGTCAGCAATCCCAGGCGTGTTGTGGCACCAACCAGCGTAAAGCGCGGTAGATCAATCTTGACCGATCGCGCCGCAGGCCCCTCGCCGATAATCAGATCAAGCTGGTAGTCTTCCATGGCCGGGTACAGGATTTCCTCGACCGCGGGGTTGAGGCGATGAATTTCGTCAATAAACAGAACGTCGCGCTCTTCCAGATTGGTCAATAATGCTGCCAAATCTCCGGCCTTGGCAATAACCGGTCCGGAGGTTGCGCGAAAGCTTACCCCCAGTTCGCGTGCCACAATTTGTGCCAGGGTTGTCTTGCCAAGTCCCGGCGGCCCCACGAACAGGACATGATCAAGCGCATCCTGGCGCGCTTTGGCCGACATGATAAAAATTTTCAGATTGGCGCGCGCCTGCGGCTGACCAATGAAATCGCCCAAAACCTGAGGGCGCAGCGCCGCGTCATCGCCCCCGGGCGCGTCATGGGTGTCAATGGCCAGTTGTTGGCTATCGATAAGGCGCGGCTCGTTCATGCAACGACCTGACCGGCATGCATCCCGTTCATTGCGACAACTCCCTCAGCCCAAGGCGAATGAGATCCTGGGTGGTTGCGGTGTCGCCGACTTGATCAAGGGCCCTGGAGATAACCCCATTGGCGCGGGTGGGTTGATACCCCAGATTGACCAGAGCCGACACGGCATCCTGTGCCGCCTGCGGTATTTTGTTTGCGGGCATGTCCTGGGAGTGCCCGTCGTGCTCTTGCCCCGGCAACACCGCTAGCGCGGGGGCTTTGTCTTTTAGCTCCGACACAATGCGGCCAGCAACCTTGGGCCCAACCCCCGGAGCGCGGGTAATGGTCGTTTTGTCCCGCGCCGCGATCGCGTTGGCAAGCTCGTTGGGCGGCAAGGCTCCCAAAACCCCAAGGGCGACTTTCACCCCCACCCCCTGAACCGTGGTTAGCAGCCGAAACCACGCGCGCTCGGCATCGGTCAAAAAACCAAACAGGCGGATTTGGTCCTCGCGCACGTAAGTCTCGATTAAAAGTGTGACCGTCTCCCCCACCTCGGGCACCCGGCGCAGGCTCTCACCCGGGCATTGCACCAGATACCCCACGCCGCCAACATCAAGGATCAGGTGATCCTCCTCAATACTGTCGATTAAGCCTGTCAGCTTGCCGATCATATTGCAACCCGGCCGCGCTCGGCAAAAACGGCTGAAATGGCACGATTTTGCGCATGGGTAATGGCTATGGCCAACGCATCCGCGGCGTCGTCGCTGGCAAGCGTTGCCGTGGGAAGAAGAACACCAATCATGGCGCGAATTTGCTCCTTCGTGCAATGACCAACACCAACAACGGTCTTTTTGATATGGTTGGGCGCATATTCAGCAACCAAAAGGCCAGCCAGGGCGGGAACAAGCATGGCGATACCGCGGGCCTGGCCCAGCTTTAGCGTGGCGCGCGCATCGCGTGAGACAAATGTCTTTTCAATAGCTGCCTCCAGCGGGTTGTAATTGGCAATGGTCCTTGCAAGTCCGTCATGTAGACTCACAAGGCGTGCGGCCAGTGTCTCGTCGCTATTCGACTTCACAACCCCCGCCGCCACATAGCGCAATAGGGTCCCTTGGGTGTCGATAATGCCCCAGCCTGTATGGCGCAGCCCCGGATCAATGCCGATGATACGAATCATAGTGTCGGTCATAAAGCGAATGTAGCGTCATTGAGAAAACAAATCCACAACCCCAGGCAGGGGCTCCTCTTATGCGACCGCAAGCTTTGCCAGCACCGCCTCGGTGATATCAAAATTGGCGTAAACGTTCTGTACGTCGTCGTCGTCTTCAAGGGCGCTGATCAGCTTGAAAAGCTTGCCCGCCTTGTCCTCATCGACGGGAACGGAGGTTTGCGCGCGCCAGACGGGACTGACGCTTTCCGGGCTGCCGAGCTGTTCCTCAAGAACTTTGGCCACATCGCCAAGGGTCTCGAACGTGCAAGAGACCAGATGACCGCTTTCATCCGAGACCACATCGTCCGCACCGGCTTCGATGGCGGCCTCAAGAAGCGTATCCGCATCGCCGCTATCGGGGGGGTAGGCGATCTCGCCAACGCGCTCAAACATAAACGCAACCGAGCCCGTCTCACCAAGCGAGCCACCGTTTTTTGAAAATGTCGAGCGCACGGAACCGGCGGTTCGGTTGCGGTTATCGGTAAGCGTCTCGACAATGACCGCAACGCCGCCAGGGCCATAGCCCTCGTAGCGAATTTCCTCAAACGTCTCCTGATCCCCTGAAGCCGCTTTGCTGACAGCGCGCTGGATGTTGTCTTTGGGCATGGATTGGGCGCGCGCGTTTTGGATCGCCAGACGCAGCCGCGGGTTGGCGTCCGGGTCCGGCCCGCCGAGCTTGGCGGCAACGGTGATCTCCTTGGAGAGTTTGGAAAACACCTTGGAGCGCTTTTTGTCCTGCGCGCCCTTGCGGTGCATGATGTTTTTGAATTTTGAGTGGCCAGCCATAAATGATGCGTAAACCCTTGCTCTTGTTGTCCCGAAAAGCGGGATATTGTGCCGAACAAGAGTTTAGCGAATAATAATGAGGTCGTCACCCCTTAGAGCGTGTCCACTTTGTCGCAATGGGCTCAGCTCACATATTGCCATCGCTCGCCAGTCCAGACCATATGGCGACTGGCCTGCTCTACCCAAACGGTCCACCCTTTTCTCGGTGGATAGAACACCCACGCTTCGTCTTGCCAGGCGGCAATGGCATTGTCGTGCCCGTGCCAGGCACCGGTGCCGCCGATCTCCACAATATAGCGCGCTCCTGCGGTAATGTCGCTGGATGGCGGTGTCGTGCTTGGCCGGGTAGCGACACTGGGGTGGATAAGTGCATCAAGCATGCGGATCGCCTCGTTATGGGTCACATGCTTTTGTGCCTGGGCGTTCATAATGTAGGGCAGGCCGAGATTTTCGGAAGTTTCTGTTGTCATTGGATATTCATCGGATGTATTGCCTTGATAGGAATGGTGGCTAAGATAAATAACAGGCTAAAGCCAGGCGGGGATAACTCTTCCTGCTTTCTTGGGTGAAAGACTTGCCCGGCTTGCAGACGAGACCCTGGGTTTCAGACTTTTTGCTCCTGCGCAAGAACGTGCCCGGCGAATCCTGCACCCGCTTCCGTGTAGATGTTGAACACCGTGGTTGCGCCCGCTTCCTTAAGTGCTTCAACCTCGTCCGGGAACTTCGCGATCGCCGCAACCCGTCCGGCAAACGAAGCTGTCTTAAGCTGTTTAACAACAGCCAGGTTCGTCGTGACCTTCGGCAGCGCCAACATGACGAGTTCAAGCGTATGTGTCGCCTGCATGCGATCCCAGAAATCGGCATCACTAGGGTCACCGTGCAGCACATGGCGGCCCGTTGATTTTTGGTTCTTTGCGGTGATGGGATCAATGTCCACACCGACGACAGTATCGCCATGCAATTCCCGCATGGTGTCGTAGGCCCCGGTGCCGATGCCGCCCATGCCAATAATGGCAATGGTTGCGCCTTTGGTGTCCAGTAACCAGTCATCGGGGATGAGATCGTCTCTTTGCAGGCGCTTCCAAATCGCCCGGTGTCGCGTGTAGAGCTGTTGCGAGACGGTATTGAGGGCAGCAGCAATAGCGAACGACAAGGCCAGGCCAATCGCGATGACCATCAGCCATTGATTGTCGATCCAGCCATTGGCAACGCCAAGGGCTGCGACAATGAGGCCAAATTCACTGAAGTTCATCAGATTCAGAGACGCAAGCAAAGACGTACGTGCCCGTAGTCCGAATCGTGTCAGAAGGCCGAAGAAGAGCGCGGATTTAAGAAATACAAATGGCGCGATCAGGGCGCCAACTACTATTGTCTCCAGCGTCGGCTGACCGGATAGCCCAATGGAAAGAAAGAAACCGAGAAGGAACAGATCCTTAAAGCCGAGCATGGTCTTGGCCATTTCGTCGGCTTTTGGGTGATTGGCGATCAGTAAGCCCAGCACGAGCGCCCCCAGATCACCTTTGAGCCCGACCAGTTCGAACAGCTCCGCACCCCCCATGGCGAGAAGAAACCCATAAAGTACCAGCAATTCGCCATGTCCAACGCGCTGCAACAGCTTGTGCAGAATCAGCCGCATTGGATACAGTAGAACGATCAAAAGTGCCCAAACGGAAGGCCACTTGCCGGTGGAAATCGCAAGAAAGGCAACAGCAGCTATGTCTTGCATAATCAGAATGCCGATTACAATACGGCCATGCAGCGACGCCATCTCGCCTTTTTGTTCAAGCGCCTTAACGACGAACACGGTACTGGAGAAGCTAAGCGCGAACGCAATGAGCATGGCTTGGGGCCAGTCCAGATTAGAGAGGAAGGGCACACCCACCATAGCCAGCCCATAGAGCGCAAACGCGAGTATGACAACGACAATGGATGTATGCAGGCCCGTCACGGCCCACACCTGCGGCCTTGCGAGTGTTTGCAGGTTGAGTTTCAGGCCGACCGTAAACAACAACAGGGTGATGCCCAGGTCCGACAGTTTCTCAAGCATCTCCCCGCTAGCGATACCGTATGCGTTGAGCATAAAGCCCGTCGCAAGGAAACCGACCAGCGGCGGCAGACCTAAAGATCTTGACAGCAAACCCAGAACGAATGCGATGGAAATCCACACAACATCTCCCAGGGCTATGGCGATCCATTGGAAATCCATTATTGCCCTGCGCCCGGTTTTTCGTCCCTGGTTCCAGAGTTTTCATAAGGAAAATTGTGAAAGTCTCGCATCGCGATCATTTTCCCTTAGAGTCCAACCCATTAAGACCCGAGACATTGTGCGGTTTATCTGGCATTTCGTTTGTTGAATTTATCTGGGTTTGTGCATAATATGGGTTCAGTTGATTGTTCTGACGACCATGAGGCCCTTAGTTTGTGCCAGTGCGTTGTTTTGATGCGGGAGTTGCACGCGGCTCGATTGCACCTGGTCGTCGTGGGCGAGAAGGCACGTGTTGGCAACGCTTTGACGCTAAGGCATGAGTCATTGGCAAGGGGCCTTGGTATAAGCTAGACCGATAAAGCTGATCGCCCTCTAAATCTATAGCAAAATGCGAGGAGAATACGAGAAAGCCCCATGATTCCCATTAAATGCATTTTGCACGAGATCAGCATGGGGTTCGCTTATACCCCTGGCAAAATGGCTAAAGCGAACCCCATAAAGCTGATCGCCCTCCAAATCTATAGCAAAATGCGAGGAGAATACGAGAAAGCCCCATGATTCCCATTAAATGCATTTTGCACGAGATCAGCATGGGGTTCGCTTATACCCCTGGCAAAATGGCTAAAGCGAACCCCATAAAGCTGATCGCCCTCTAAATCTATAGCAAAATGCGAGAAGAATACGAAATGCCCATCAATCCCATTAAATGCATTTTGCACGAGATCAGCATGGGGTTCGCTTATACCCCTGGCAAAATGGCTAAAGCGAACCCCATAAAGCTGATCGCCCTCTAAATCTATAGCAAAATGCGAGGAGAATACGAGAAAGCCCCATGATTCCCATTAAATGCATTTTGCTATAGGGCCTTAAACATCCTATAGAAAAAAGAGCGGTTCGATCGCGGCACGATAGGAAGGGGAGGCCTGCAGACAGGACAAGGCAATGAAAAGAGGAAGTTCGCTTTTTAAACTATGACAGCCGAACGCGAGGGAACCGTTCAAACGGCCCCCCAGGCCGACGCGGGCGCAGTAGCGAGCCTGTCGACGGCTGAAATTCACTCCGTAGTCCTAAGGGCGCTGGATGACTCCAAAGCAGAGGATATCGTTTCCATCGATATCAGCCGCAAGTCGTCTCTTGGAGATGTGATGGTTGTGGCGTCGGGACGTTCTCACCGGCATGTCAGCGCCATCGCTGACGGATTAACGCGGGACCTTAAGGCGGCAAAGGTCGGCAATTTGCGCTCAGAAGGTCAACCCCATTGCGATTGGGTGCTTGTCGACGCCGGTGATGTTATTGTGCACGTCTTTCGGCCTGAGGTCCGCGCCTTCTATAATCTTGAAAAAATGTGGTCCACAGACCCAGTAAGCGAACCGGCCAGAGCCTTTCCCCGCAGCCCGTAAGCGGCCCGGGCCGACTGTAGCAAAATGCAAAAACAATGCTGAATGCTCATGATTCCAACTAAACGCAGTTTGCTATAAGTGTGCAAATAAACATCTCCAGCGCGGCCCCATTGCCGCGGGGGCGAGTTCAAACATGCTCTCTCGTGTTGACCATGGACAATTGCGTAATCGGATCCGGTGGGCCATACGGTGCCAAGCGGGCGATTGCCTCATCGACAGCCGCATCATCGTCCTGACCGGAGACAAAGATTGTGGCATCTGAAAGCCGCATGAGCTGCTGAAACATTTTTGTATCTTGGCAGTTACCGAGATTGACAATCACCAGATCGTAGGTATTGGCGAGGGCACTCATGATCATATGAAGCCGCTCGTCCAGGTTTTCCAAGGGTCCGGGGGCCGGACGATTACCAAAAGTTATGACGTGAACATTGGAGTACCCGTCGCGCTGGATAACATCGACAAATGTCGCTTTGCCACTGATCAGATCAGATAGCCCATAGGCCTGTATGTGCCCACATAGATTGTCCATTTGCGGGCTCTGTTCATTGGCGTCAATGAGGACAACGCGGGTGTGCGCATTGGCACAAAATCGCGCCAGCGCCGCGGCATTGGCGGCAATATCCAGGGCTCTTAGCGTTCCGATCACGCATAGACTGAGCGCACCGAAACGTGGGCTCGCGTTGGCATGGATAAAGTTATGCAGATCACAATAGTTGTTGGTGGTAAAAACCTGGCGCGCCTGGCGCTTCTGGCGCTTCATATCGTTTGAAGATGGTGTTTTTTCCGCAGGTTCGGGAACGGGCTCCGGTTCGCCATCAGGTCTGCGGTTGTTGTCCGCGGTGTGGCCGTCACCGGGGCCTGAATGCGGCGTGGAGATGGCATTTGTAATCTTTGAGCCTTCTTGCGTGTAAGATCCGATTTCCGAGGTGGCGCTGTGGTTAAAATTCACGCCCGTTTGAGGCGCTTGTCGCGACGCCGGAACGTCTGTTGACGCAGGCGGTCCAGCGTCAAACTGCTGATGATGGGCACGATACGCTTCTATCACACGGGCTTCCACGCGCTGGGCATGGCGGTGCATAGCGCCGCGGCCGGCCACCCAGAATAGGCTGAGTAATGCTGCAGCAAGGGCGCTGGTTATGAGAATAAAGGGGCGATTGGGGAATACGGGGGCCATCGCCACTTTGGCACGCGCGCTCAGGTGCGCAAGTACCGGACGCTGGCTCTGATTGCGCGCCGCATCAAGCCGGTTCAGGGAAATCTCCAAAAGATCGCGATGGGCCCTGGCCTCGCGCTCCAAAGTCGCCAATTGCGTTATGCGATTGATCTGTTGCCCTGTCTGTGCATCGTCCGATATCAGCCCTGACGGAGCGCCGTGTCGGGCGAGGGACGTATCGACATGGGTAAGACGCTGGCGTAGGCCGGCAATTTGCCGATTGAAGCGCTGGATTGTCGCCTTGAGGGCGTTTTGTCGAACCGATAGCGTTTCTTCGGCAATAGCATTGGCGATTTTTGCCGAAAGCCGAGGGTCCGCTGACCACACCTGGACCCCTAGCTTTTCCGGTGCTAGGCGCGTATCCACCATCAAGCGATGATTGAGGTTTTTCAAAGCCCTATGCTGAAGCGGCTTATGCCCTGGATCCGGCTGCAGCCCCATGGCAATCATTAACGGCTTAACAAACGAGCGGTTTGCAGGCGTTTCATTGAACTCAGGTTCAGCCGCAAGGTGCAGACGATCAATCACCCGACTTGCAACCTCTCGCGAGCGGATCAACGACATATGCGCTCTTGCCAGACTCGTCATAGGGAAAAAGGCAACGGACGAGAGCCTGGCGGGGGTTGCGCCGGCGTCGGCTGTTTCCTCCATTGTCGGCGCAAACGTAATCCAGGACGTTGCTACGTAGCGAGGCGTCGCCATGAGCGAAACAATAAGGCCGACCAACACCGCACCCATGACAAAGGCGCCAATCATGACCCTGGCGCGCCAAATATCCGCAACAATTGCCATGGGTCCCAAAAATAAAGACCGCGCGGATGCACGCCTGCCGTCGGCCGTGCAACGGGTGGCTGAATTGGTGCCTTTGCTGAAATCGTTCATCAAATCCATCGCGGACGAAACCCGCGGTTATGCCATGTCGTGCCATGCGGCCCAAGGGCAGACTTCACTGTGACATGGCACAAACGCCTGGCGATATCGCACGGGTTGGATCCCAGGACATGCGGCACCCGGATGAATATTAAGACCTTGCCGCTACGCATTCGGGTGGGCGTGTGTAAGTTCAAGAGTTTTGATTAAAATTCTAAATATTTCTTCAACGTTTGTGGCAAAAAACAAGGCTGAAGTCACTCAACGTTTTTCTTGAATCTTTTGCTCCCTATGATATCCGATCAATCGGTTATACCAGCGGTATTGGCTTTATAGACACGCTGACTGGTGTACTGCCTTGATAATACACCTCTTTGACGCTAATCCATGGGCCCTTGTCAAAGACCCTTGGTATTACCCGTAACTTTCCACGCCTTTGGGCGAAAGAAGCCGATTCTAGAGCGCAGGAGCCCGCACGAAATGACAGATACGGTCGGCACCACGCAACTGGATAAGCGGTTAATGGCCGCGGCGCTGCGTTTGGGGGCGCGCGGCGAGGGGCGCACCTGGCCAAACCCCAGCGTTGGTGTGTTGCTGGTTCATTTCAACCGCAATGGACAGCCACTTATTGTGGGCCGCGGGGTTACCGCTGCCAAAGGGCGACCCCACGGGGAGGCGGTCGCACTAAAGGAGGCTGGAAACAGCGCCGCGGGTGCGACCTGCTACGTGACCCTGGAGCCCTGCGTCCGGTTCGGGCGCGACGCCCCGTGTGCAGGCAAGTTGATCAAGGCCCGGATTGCCCGGGTTGTCTGCCCCCTTGAGGACCCCAATCCACAGGTCGCGGGACAGGGTTTTCTGGCGCTCAGAAATGCCGGCATTGCGGTGGATACCAGTATTTTAGCGCCGCAGGGGCGCTATGCACATCGCGGCCATATTATGCGCGCGACCCAGGGGCGACCATTTATCACCTTGAAAATGGCTGTTTCTCAGGACGGCGGTATTGGTAAAAAGGGGCGTGGACAGGTCCCCATTACTGGTGAAGCGGTCCGTTCCACCGTACATCACATGCGCGCCCGCCATGACGCGATCATGGTGGGGATCGGCACGGCCCGCGCGGACAACCCGCTTTTGGATTGCCGGCTTCCCGGACTGGCCGCCTGGTCTCCGGTTCGCGTTGTCGTCGATGCCCGCGCGGAGCTGGACTTGACCTCACAGTTGGTCGCATCGGCAAACCGTGTGCCCGTCTGGTTGCTTGTTGGCGCGAACGTGCCGACATCCAAGCGAAAGGCCCTTGCCGCCCGCGCCGTTGACCTGATCGAATGCGAGCAGACCCTTGATGGCCGGATCGCACTCGATTCTGCCCTGGCGGCCCTGGCCAGGCGTGGTATCACACGGCTTATGCTTGAAGGCGGAGCGCGGCTTGCACAGAGCTTTCTTGACAGCAACATGATTGATGAGGCAATCATCCTGCGTTCACCCATCAGGCTCGGTGAAGACAAAGTCCGGGCTTTTGCTATCGGTATCAATCCGTTTGCCGATGGCTCTGATTGGCGCCTTGTTGGTGAGCGCTATTTGGGTTCCGATATATTGGGCCACTATGTGCGGCACGACGTTTCCTTGCAGGAGTCATAATCTGAATGTTTACCGGCATTATCACCGACATAGGCGAAGTGGTTCACGCTGAAATCAACGACAGTGGAGCGCGGTTTTCCATTGCTTGCCACTTTGAATCGGAAACGCTGCGCCTTGGTGCTTCGATTGCCTGTGCCGGGGTTTGTCAAACGATTGTTGCCGTTGACAATCTCGATGGGGGCCGGGCGATGTTTTCTGTCGATACATCTCCCGAAACCCTGGCGCTCACGACCCTTGCTGGTTGGCAAGCGGGCACCCTCATGAACCTGGAGCGCTCTCTTACGCTGAGCGACGAGCTTGGGGGGCACCTGGTGCAGGGACATGTGGACGGCATCGGTACCATTATAGAGCGCGCCGCACTAGCGGGTTACACGCTTTTTCGTGTTCAGGTACCTGCGCCACTGCGTCGCTTTGTCGCTAAAAAGGGCGCCATTGCTCTTGATGGGGTTTCCCTGACCATCAACGCCGTTGACGCGGGTGCAAGTCTGAATAGGCAAGCCGATACCCATGGCGACGGGTCTCTCGATGTGCTATTGATCCCTCACTCATTGGACCAAACAACCTGGAAAGAACGACAGGCAGGCGATCCGGTGAATATCGAGGTTGATATGATGGCTCGTTATGCGCAAAGATTGATGCAGTTTACTGATTAATACCCGCGATATGGTCTTTATAGATACGCCGCCTATAGCAAAATGCGAGAAAAACATGCCATGCCATACTGCCCTTATTGAGGCGCGTTTTTATGAAGATATCGCCGATGAACTGGTGCGCGGCGCCACAGCGGTGCTTGAGGCGTGCGACGCCAGTTTTGAGCGGTTTTCCGTGCCCGGTGTTCTGGAGATCCCGTCCGCCCTGGCAATGGCGGTGGAATGCGGGCGGTTTCAAGGGTATGTGCTACTTGGATGTGTTATTCGTGGCCAGACCTCCCATTATGACATTGTTGCCAATCAATCGGCGCGGGCCATTGTCACTCTGGCAAGCGAACGACAATTGGCTGTGGGTAATGGCATCCTGACCGTGGAGACCCATGAACAGGCGCTGGTGCGCGCTGCGGTTGACAAAAAGAACAAGGGTGGGGATGCGGCCCGAGCGGTACTTGCGTTGCACGGGTTGCGGCAAACCCTAAACAGTACCGCCCCATGACCGAGCCAGCGAACGACGCAACTGCCCCCCCCGATAGGTCTGCCCCTCGCGTTGCCAACAAGCGCGGGATTGCCAGACTGTGGGCGGTGCAGGCGCTTTATCAAATGGATGTTGGTGAAACCACGCTGCAAGATACGCTGGCTGAATTTACCCGATGCGATACCGCCGCCGCGTCCGCCACGCCCACCTCGTCCCTTGCCGACACCCCCCCTCCCACCTATTGGCAGCACGCCGGTATCGACTACAGAAGTGCCGATGCAGATTTTTTTCGTAATATTGTCAAGGGCGTTGTGCGGCATCAACGCCAGCTTGATCCGATTATCCACCAGGCCATTGACAACAACTGGTCCCTAACACGGTTCGACGCGACGTTACGCGCGATTGTGCGAGCTGGGGCCTATGAATTGTGCCACCGCCTGGACGTTCCGGTGCGGGTTATCGTGTCCGAATATCTCGATATTGCCCACGCGTTCTTTGCCATGGAGGAGCCGGGACTTGTCAATGGGGTTCTTGATCGCATCGCTCGCCGGTTCCGCGCCGACGAGCTTTAGACATGACACGCTCTAACTGATGACCAAAGTGCAAACGGAATTCGACCTTATTGCCAGATATTTCGCGCCTTTGGCCAGCAATCCCGGGGCTTTGGGGCTCATTGATGATGTGGGTGTGATGAGGTCCCCGGCAGGGCACGATCTGGTCCTTTCAACTGATACGGTGATAGCGGGGGTTCATTTTCTTGCGCGCGAGGATGCCGGCATTGTTGCCAAGAAGGCCTTGCGATCAGCCCTCAGTGACATCATTGCCAAGGGGGCTGAGCCTTCCGGTTATCTTCTCGCCCTGTCCCTGCCCCCGAATTGGACCGAGATGTGGATCGAAGCCTTTTGTCATGCCCTGGCGCAAGATCAGAAACACTATGGGCTCGCCTTAATGGGCGGCGATACGACCAAAACGCCGGGACCCTTGACGATCACGGTCAGTGTGATTGGCTTGACATCCCAAAACGCAGCGGTATTGCGCTCAACAGCGCGTCCGGGCGATAGTATCGTGGTTTCAGGAACCATCGGCGACGCCGCCCTTGGCCTGAAGCTTAAACAGGACGAGACCCTCGCGCGGCGCCTGGGGCTGAGCGCGGCGAGCCAGGCTGCTCTTATGGATCGCTATTTGGTGCCTCAGCCGCGGCTGGGCTTGTTTTGGGGGTTGCGGCGCTGGGCAAGCGCGGCCATGGATATCTCCGATGGGCTGGCTGGAGATGTGGCCAAACTGTGCACCGCCAGCGGCGTTTGCGCGACGGTCAGAGTCGAGGACGTGCCGTTGTCGCCGGCAGCGAGCGCGTGCGTTGAGGCCGATCCGACGCTTATGCACACGATCCTTGGGGGCGGCGATGATTATGAAATCCTGGCGACGGTCCGGCCCGAAAATATCGCGGGATTAAGCGCCGAAGCGACGGCGGCGCGTATCCCGCTGAGCGTCATTGGAACGATCACCCAGACAGGCGAGACAGGCGAGGCAGGCGAGGCAGGCGAGGCGCCGGAATTTGTCGATGCAAACGGGCTGATGGCGCTGCGTCATATGTCTTACACGCATTTTGACTGACGCTTAGTTGCAATCTTTCAATAATACCAAGGGCCCTTAACAATGACTCATGGATTAGCGTCAAAGAGTTATGTTATCAAGGCAGTACACCAGTCGGCGTGTATATAAAGCCCATACCGCTGGTATAAGTTGTTCTCAAAGTGGCCGGTCTGAAGTCAGGGCTATTACGGCCATTGCCGCCAGCAAGGCCATATCGGGTCATTCATCTGATCATTGCTTTTTTTCGATTTCTCCCGCGCTGTCAAGGGTTTAAAAACCGCTGAAAGCGGCGCGTGAGCGCCCTTGACAGCGCGGGAGAAATCGAACATCTCTCATGATCAGACGAATGGCCACCTACACCCGATGCATTTACCAGGGACAACCTCTTGGCGTTACACATCTAGCAAAACCTGACACGCTCTAGAGGCTCTCAGCTATGAATGGCGCGTTTGTCGCAGGCAAGGGCGGCCTCGCGTACCGCTTCCGATAAGGTCGGGTGCCCATGGCACGTGCGCGCCAGATCCTCGGCGGCACCGGAAAATTCCATCAGCACCGCTATCTCGTGAATCAGTTCACCAGCATTGGGGCCGACAATATGGCCGCCAAGTACCTGGTCACTCGCCGCGTCCGCCAGGATTTTGACAAAGCCCGCCGCCTGGCGCATGGCCTTGGCGCGTCCGTTACCCATAAACGAGAACTTGCCCACTTTATAGGCAACCGCGGCAGCCTTCAGGTCCTCTTCCGTTTTGCCAACGCTGGCAACTTCCGGGTTGGTATAGACAATCCCGGGAATGACATCGTAGTTCACATGGCCTGCCTGGCCGGCGAGGATTTCAGCAAGCGCGATCCCTTCGTCCTCTGCCTTATGGGCGAGCATGGGTCCGGCAATCACATCGCCGATGGCATAAATGCCTTCGATATTCGTGGCAAAACGGGTGTCCGTGACCACCCGGCCCTGCGCATCCAGCGCAACGCCCACGTCCTCCAGCCCGAGCCCATGGGTAAAGGGTACACGGCCAATGGCAATCAAAGCCTTGTCCGCATCAATTGTGCTCGCATCACCCCCCGCCGCAGGCTCAACGGTTACACGCACGCCCTTGCCCGCATTGACGATCTTTGTGACCTTGTGCCCCAACTGGAACGTAAACCCCTGCTTTTTCAGCATTCGCTCGAACTGGCGCGCCACATCCATATCCATTCCCGGCAGAATGCGATCAAGAAATTCAACGACCGTAATCTGCGCCCCAAGGCGCGCCCAAACCGACCCCAGTTCCAGGCCGATCACGCCGGCACCAACAACAAGCAGATGTTTGGGCACGGACTCCAATGCCAACGCACCGGTAGATGAGACGATCTTCTTTTCATCAATCTCAATTCCCGGCAGTTGCGCCACATCAGAGCCGGTCGCAATGACAATGTGCTTTGTCTTAAGCGCCTGGCGCTCGCCATCCTCGGCCACCACATCAACATGCCCCGCGCCCTTAATGATCCCCGTGCCGTGGTGCGCGTCGATTTTGTTCTTCTTGAACAGAAACGCGATGCCCTTTACGTTGGCATCAATGGTATCCTGCTTGTGCACCATCATCTGTGCCAGATTGAGTTTGGGCGCCTGGATGTCGATCCCGAAATGGCGGAATTCGTGTGATGCCTCGTGCAACAGGTGCGAGGCATGCAGCAGCGCTTTGGAGGGAATGCAGCCTACGTTCAAGCACGTGCCGCCAAAGGTTGTGCTTTTTTCCACAACCGCGACCTTCATTCCCAACTGCGCGGCCCGAATGGCGCAGACGTAACCTCCAGGGCCCGAGCCGATAACGGTGACATCATAGTCAGACATAGGGTTTGCTCATACTTGCCAACGTTCGCTTTGCCGCGGTGATTACAGATCAAGAACCAGCCGCTGCGGGTCCTCAATCGCGTCCTTGACGCGCACCAGGAATGTCACCGCCTCCTTGCCATCAACGATCCGATGATCATAGGAAAGGGCCAGATACATCATCGGACGCACCTCCACGGCACCATCGATCGCCACAGGGCGCTGTTCAATCCTGTGCATACCGAGAATGCCGGACTGGGGTGCGTTGAGAATGGGTGTGGAGAGCAGCGATCCATAGACGCCGCCGTTGGAGATGGTGAACGTGCCGCCCATCATTTCCTCAATGCCCAGCTTGCCCTCACGCGCGCGGGTGCCAAAATCGGCGATGGTGGCCTCAATCTCGGCGATCGACTTTCTGTCCGCATCACGCACAACCGGCACCACGAGGCCCTTTCTGGTCCCCACGGCAACACCAATATGATAGTAGTTCTTGTAAACAATATCGGTGCCGTCGATCTCGCCATTGACGGCAGGAACATCGCGCAGGGCCTGGATGCAGGCCTTGGCAAAAAAGCCCATGAAACCGAGCTTGGTTCCATGACGCTGTTCAAATAATTCCTTGTATTGTTTGCGTAGCGCCATAATAGCGCTCATGTCCACATCATTAAACGTGGTCAACATGGCGGCGGTATTTTGCGCATCCTTAAGGCGCCGGGCAATGGTCTGGCGCAGGCGCGACATGGGAATACGCTCTTCACGTGCCTCGTCATCGACAAGCGAGGGCGCGCGTTTCGCCTGGGGCATGGGCGCGGGTACAGGGGCAGGCTGCGCCGCCTGTGCGGCAATCGCGGCCAGAACATCACCTTTCAGCACCTGAGCGTGCTTTCCTGTTCCCGCGACATCAGCGGGGTTCATATCCTGTTCGCGCAGGATTTTGGCCGCGGAAGGTGCCGGCGCACGCGACGGGCTCTCGCTTGATGCGCCATTGGAGGCCGCCGGTGCCGCGGTCGCCGCCGCCGCTACAGGGGGTGGTTCCTTGACCGCCGAACCGGCCGATGCCGAAGGAGCTTCGGCGCCCGCACCCTCGGCAATAGAGCCAAGCAAGGCGCCGACCTCCACGGTGGCACCGGCCTCAGCGACAATATCCGATAATGTCCCCGCACTGGGAGCGGGAACCTCAATAGTGACCTTATCGGTCTCCAGTTCGACCAAGGGTTCGTCAATGGCCACCGCATCACCGGCCTGCTTGTACCATTGGCCGATGGTTGCCTCGGTGACCGATTCTCCAAGGGCCGGGACTCTGATTTCCTTGCTCATGAACAGCCTCCACCATTTTGCCACCAATGCCCAATGCCCAATGGCCTTGGTGCCCTTATTCGTACTTGCGTCAATCCGAAAACGCCTCGTCCAAAAATGCCTGCAACTGCTGGGCATGTTTGCTTGCAAGCCCTGTTGCCGGCGACGCCGCGGCGGCACGGCCGGCGTAACGGGGGCGAGCCTGTTTCGCTTCAATTTGCGTTAAGACCCATTCAATATAGGGTTCAACAAAGAACCACGCGCCCATATTGCGCGGCTCTTCCTGGCACCACATTATTTGGGCATTCTTAAAGCGTGACAATTCCGTAATCATGGCACGCGCCGGAAACGGATATAGCTGTTCCAAGCGCAATAGATAAACGTCATCAATGCCCCGTTTGGCGCGCTCCTGGTATAGATCGTAATAGACTTTTCCGGTGCACAGAATCACCCGCCGGATGCGCGCATCGGCAACCAGCTTCAGGTTCGGGTCATTACCATGATCAGCATCATCCCAAAGCAGGCGGTGAAAACTCGAGTCAGGGCCAAGTTCATCAAGGCTGGAGACGGCACGCTTGTGCCGTAGTAATGACTTGGGGGTAAAGAGCACCAGAGGCTTGCGAAAATCCCGACGGATTTGACGGCGCAAGATATGAAAATAATTGGCCGGTGTGGTGCAGTTAGCGACCTGCATGTTGTCCTCGGCGCACAATTGTAAAAACCGCTCTGGCCGGGCGGACGAGTGTTCAGGGCCCATGCCTTCGTATCCATGGGGCAACAGCATGACCAGGCCGCACATGCGCAGCCATTTGCGCTCACCGGAGGAAATAAACTGGTCAATGACCACCTGAGCGCCGTTGGCAAAATCACCAAATTGGGCCTCCCAAAGGGTAAGCGCATTGGGCTCCGCCAAAGAATAACCATACTCGAAGCCAAGCACCGCCTCCTCGGAAAGCATGGAGTTGATAACCTCGTAGTAGGCCTGGTTCTTACTAAGGTTATTGAGCGGTGTGTAGGTGCTTTCGTCGATCTGGTCATTCAGGACCGAATGGCGCTGGGAGAACGTCCCGCGTTCGCAGTCCTGGCCGGACAGGCGCACGGGATGCCCCTCCATCAGCAGCGAGCCAAAGGCAAGGGCCTCGCCCGTTGCCCAATCAAGCCCCTCGCCGGACTCAATGGCCTTGCGCCGATTGTTCATGAAACGCGAGATCGTCTTATGGACATTGAATTCCTTGGGCGCCTCGGTAATCTTATTGCCGATTTCCTGCAGCGTTTCGATCGCAATGCCGGTTTTGCCGCGCCGGGCGTCCTCCACCTCTTCGGCAATTTTCAACTTGGTCCATCGCCCGTCGAGCCAGTCAGCCTTGTTAGGCTTGTAGCCGGCACCGGCTTCAAATTCTTCTTCCAGATGTTTGCGCCATTGGGCGATTTGATTGTCGACGTCCTCCTCACTCACCAGCCCCTCTTCGACCAGCTTGCGCCCATAAATCGTCAAAGTCGTCGGATGCTCCCGGATGGCCCGATACATCTGCGGTTGGGTGAATGAGGGGTCATCGCCCTCATTGTGGCCGTAGCGGCGATAACAGAACATGTCCACAACAACGGGCTTGTGAAACCGTTGCCGAAATTCCGTCGCAACCTTTGCCGCATAAACCACCGCCTCGGGGTCGTCCCCATTAACATGAAACACAGGCGCCTCGATCATCTTGGCCACGTCCGTGGGGTAGGGGGAGGAGCGAGAGTTGTGCGGTGAGGTGGTAAAGCCGATCTGATTATTGACAATAAAGTGGATGGAACCGCCGGTGCGGTGCCCGTTCAAACCAGACAGGCCAAAACACTCTGAGACGACCCCCTGGCCTGCGAATGCAGCGTCGCCATGAATAAGCAGGCCCAGAACTTTGTTGCGGCTCACATCGTTCAATTGGTCCTGCTTGGCGCGCACCTTGCCAAGCACCACCGGGTCGACAATCTCCAGATGGGAGGGATTGGCGGTCAGGGACAGATGTACGTTGTTGCCATCGAACGCACGATCGGAGGAGACGCCCAGATGATATTTCACATCTCCTGACCCCTCGACATCCTCCGGGGTCGAGGCGCCCCCTTTAAATTCGTTGAAAATCGCCCGATGCGGCTTGGCCATAACCTGCGCCAGGACGTTCAGGCGGCCGCGATGGGCCATGCCGAGGACCACCTCACGCAGGCCAAGCGCGCCGCCACGTTTGATGATCTGCTCAAGAGCCGGTATGAGGGACTCTGCTCCATCAAGCCCAAAGCGCTTTGTCCCCGTATATTTAACATCAAGAAAGGCCTCAAACCCTTGCGCCTCAATGAGTTTGTTGAGGATGGCTTTTTTGCCTTCACGGGTAAAGCTGATGGATTTGTCAGGCCCCTCAATGCGCTCTTGCAGCCAGCCCTTTTCCTCGCCGTTAGAGATATGCATGAACTCAATGCCAAGAGTTGAGCAATAGGTGCGTTGCAGGATGGCGATCATCTCCGGTACCGTGGCAAACTCGAGCCCGAGGTAATAGTCGATAAAAATGCGCCGGTGATAGTCCTCAGGGGTAAACCCATAGGACATGGGGTCAAGCTCGGCCGCAGAGGGTTTCTTTTCCAGTCCCAATGGATCCAGGTCGGCATGATAGTGACCGCGCATGCGATAGGCGCGAATCATCATGATGGCGCGAATAGAGTCGCGGGTGGCGGCCAGGGTTTCTTCCGGCGACAGGGGCACGCCGGCGATATGTGCATGGGCCTGAATACGACCATTGATTTGCTGTTCCAAGGCGCTCCACCCGCCATCAAAAGCGGCGATCATGTCTGCGTTGGCCATGGGTGGCCAATTGGGGTTCTGCCAGGACGCCTGGCGCGGCGCCACACCATTACTGTGGCCGCCGTCGTCCGCCTTAATTTGCCTGAAAAAGTCCCGCCACCCGTCGTCAACGCTAGCCGGGTTTTTCACAAAATCCGCGTAAAGGTCTTCAATATAGCCTGCATTGGCGCCATAGAGAAAGGAAGTCAGTGCAAAACGCTCGTTTTCAATTTGTCTGGACATAGGACTCAAATCGCGCTCGTTCACGCGCTCACTGGGTTGGTTTGCTGCTTTTTGCCATGGCCCCAGCGCTCTAACAGCACCGGAGAAGGCCCTCATAGTTTGCCTCTAATCTTATAACAAAAGCTTTTGTCTGGCGCCCATCACTTCCCCGTCAAATTATCGCTATTTTACGCCCTCGGGTTGCCGGGCACCGGATTTGTCGCTTTCGCTTTATCCCTTTAACAGGCTCACCAGCGTTGCGCCGATTTTGGCCGGTGACGGGGACACGGTGATCCCCGCCGCCTCAAGGGCAGCAATCTTGTCGTCGGCACCGCCCTTGCCACCGGAAATAATGGCACCCGCGTGTCCCATGCGCCGCCCCGCAGGCGCGGTCCGTCCTGCAATAAAAGCCACGGTCGGCTTTTTTACTTTGTGGTGAGCCAGAAATTGTGCCGCGTCCTCTTCCGCCGAGCCGCCGATCTCGCCGATCATGACAATGGATGCAGTCTCCGGGTCATGCAAAAACATGTCCAGCACATCGATAAATTCGGTACCCTTGACCGGGTCCCCACCGATACCGATACATGTGGACTGGCCCAGCCCCTCCGCCGTTGTCTGCGCCACAGCTTCATAAGTCAGTGTGCCCGATCGCGATACGATACCCACCGAGCCGCGCCGATGAATGTGCCCCGGCATAATGCCAATCTTGCAGGCCTCAGGGGTAATGATCCCAGGGCAATTGGGCCCGATCAGGCGGGAGGGAGAGCCGCACAGGGCCCGTTTGACCTTGACCATGTCAAGCACGGGGATGCCCTCAGTGATACAAACGATCAATTTAATTTCCGCAGCAATAGCCTCGGCAATGGCATCACCGGCAAAGGGCGGCGGCACATAGATCACACTGGCCTCAGCGCCGGTTTGCGCCCTGGCCTCACTTACGGTGTCAAAAACCGGCAAACCGAGATGTTCGCTCCCGCCCTTGCCTGGGGTTACACCAGCAACCATTTGTGTTCCATATTCGAGCGCCTGCTCGGTGTGAAACGTCCCCTGGCTGCCGGTAAGCCCCTGGCAGATAACTTTGGTATCGCTGTCAACAAGTATAGCCATGAATCGATCCTACAGATTACCGGCACCGCGGCACCAATGGCGACCCGGCGCGCTGCAAAGATAAGCTTGCAAAGCCTCTCGCACCCGGAAACGTCTACTGACGACATGGCCAGCCACTAAAGGGTACCCTGGGGGTGGCCTAAGGCCAGGGCGGGGGCTAGTGATGCCCGTTAATAGACAGGCCCACCTCACGGAGCCATCCGCCCCTGTTGGATGGACGTAGGGATAAAACCAGGTTCATTGCGTTTATCGGGGTGCATAGGTTCAAGCCGCCTTTATAGCTGCAACAATTTTTTGTGCGGCATCGTCCAGATCGCTGGCCGGAATGATGTTCAAACCTGATTGTTCCAGTATCTGCTTTCCTTTTTCCACATTCGTTCCCTCAAGACGCACCACCAGCGGGTCCTCCAGCCCCACTTGCCTGACCGCTGTCACCACACCTTCCGCAATGATATCGCAACGCATAATGCCACCAAAAATGTTGACCAAAATACCCTTAACATTGGGATCGGCGGTAATGATCTTGAATGCTGCGGTAACCTTCTCGGTACTGGCGCCGCCACCGACATCAAGAAAGTTCGCCGGCTCCTCCCCGTAAAGCTTGATAATATCCATCGTCGACATGGCCAGTCCAGCGCCATTGACCATGCACCCGATGGAACCATCAAGGGCCACATAGGACAGATCATATTTCGAGGCCTCGACCTCTTTTTCATCTTCCTCGGAATAATCACGCAACTCTGCCAGGTGCTTGTGCCGATAAAGGGCATTGGAGTCAAATCCGACCTTGGCATCAAGGCACAACAGTTGCCCGGCGCTGGTAACCACAAGGGGATTAATCTCCAAAAGGCTCATGTCCAGACTGACAAAGGCCGTATAGAGCCCTTTGAGCAGCCGTGCGGCCTGTTTTGCGAGGTCTCCCTCAAGCGCAAGGGCTGCTGCCAGGGTCCGTCCGTGGTGCGGCATCAGGCCGGTCGCCGGATCGACATCAAAGGTGACAATTTTTTCCGGCGTCTCAGCAGCCACCGCTTCAATATCCATGCCGCCCTGCGTGGAGGCGACAAAGGCCACACGCGCGCGCTCGCGGTCAACAAGGGCGGAGAGATAGAACTCATCGCGAATATCGCAGCCTTCCTCGATATAAAGGCGCTTGACCTGTTTTCCCTGGGGACCGGTCTGGTGGGTAACCAGTGTTGCCCCCAGCATCGCTTCGGCGGTGGTGCGAACATCGTCGATGGATTTAACAACCTTCACGCCGCCGGCTTTGCCGCGCCCACCGGCGTGAATTTGCGCTTTGACCACCCAGACAGGGCCACGCAGTTCCTCTGCCGCCTTGACCGCTTCGTCGACGGAAAATGCCGGTAGCCCATGGGCCACCGGCACATTGAATTCCTTCAGCAGAGTTTTCGCCTGATGTTCGTGAATATTCATAGGAACCGCCTCACCTGATCCGTCGCCACCATGAACGCGCCGCCCGCGTTTGCGCTTAAACCCTGGTTACTTTGGAGCGATCTTCTTACATGCCGCAATCAGGCCTTTGACGGCCGCAACGGAATGGTCAAATTTTTTCGCCTCGGAGCGATTGAGGCTGATCTCGATAATGCGCTCCACGCCTTTCGCGCCAATGACCGCCGGTACCCCGACGTAAACCCCCTTGGTGCCATACTGGCCATTTAAATAGGCGGCGCAGGGCAACACCCGCCGCTTGTCTCGCAAATAAGATTCCGCCATCGCAATCGCCGAAGACGCCGGCGCATAATAGGCGGATCCGGTTTTCATCAACCCTACGATCTCCGCGCCCCCATCACGGGTACGCTGGACAATTTCCGCCAGTCGAGCCCTTGTCGTCCATCCCATTTTGACCAAATCGGGAAGGGGAATGCCGGCAACCGTTGAGTAACGTACAAGGGGTACCATTGTGTCTCCATGTCCGCCCAAAACAAAGGCCGTGACATCCTCCACCGAGACATTGAACTCCTCGGCCAAAAAGTAGCGAAAGCGGGCCGAATCCAGAACACCAGCCATCCCCACAACCATCCGATGCGGCAAGCCTGAAGCCTTTTGCAGGGCCCAGACCATGGCATCAAGAGGATTGGTAATGCAGATCACAAACGCGCCGGGGGCGTATTTCTTAATGCCGGCGCCCACCTGATGCATGACTTTCAGATTGACCTCAAGCAGATCATCACGACTCATGCCGGGTCTGCGAGGAATGCCCGCCGTGACGATCACCACATCAGCGCCCTTGATGGCGGCATAGGATGTTGTGCCCTTAAAGTTCGCATCAAACCCCTCAATCGGTGACGACTCGACCAGATCGAGGGCCTTGCCTTGAGGCAGTCCGTCGGCAATGTCGAATAGAACCACATCGCCGAGTTCTTTCAGCCCGACAAGATGCGCCAGCGTTCCGCCGATCATTCCCGAACCTATCAACGCGATTTTTTTGCGTGCCATAATCCCCGCCTTTATTCTCGCCCTTCTCGCCCTTCTCGCCCTTTATAAAAACCCCGGGCCTCTCTATTAACCGGTATCTGCCTACCTGCTCCCCTTCGTGGCCCGGCCAGATCGTGAACAGACGTGTCCACCTGCCAGACCGGCAATTTCCCAAAAGCAAATTGCTGCAAGACCTCTAACCCGAACCGCTTCAGACTTCAAGTCGAATTCGCGGGCGGCGCCGCTTTCCGGCACCGGTTCCATTGGCAAAAGCCCGAGTCTGGATAAGGGCTTACGTTGGAAATCTCTATGAACCGGCATCTCTCTACCTGCTCCCCCGGCTAGAGCCCGTGCGGGCGGACGGCAGGAGAGCGGGTAGGGAGATGCTGGTTGGTGTGGTCAACTTTTTGACATGCGGCATAAAATGCCCTAAGTTAGCGATACTTCCTTGGTTCTGTTAACATGACACGCTCTAGCGGGCCCGCGATCGACCCTGGTAGCCAATCCCACCATCGTATTTTCCAAGAGGCCAATCATGCTTGCTGAACGCGTCGCCCCTGAAAGTGACTGGATCAAGGGCGCAACCGGAGACTGGGAAGTCATCATAGGTCTTGAGGTCCATGCGCAGGTGGCCTCCAAGGCAAAGCTTTTCTCCGGTGCCTCGACAGCGTTCGGCGGCGCTCCCAATGATCACGTCTCGCTGGTTGACGCCGCCATGCCCGGCATGCTGCCGGTCATTAACGCGGAGTGTGTGGCGCAAGCCGTGCGCACCGGCCTTGGGCTTCGTGCCCGGATCAACAAGCGCTCGGTTTTTGACCGCAAAAACTACTTCTATCCGGATCTTCCGCAAGGGTACCAAATCTCCCAGTATCAGCAGCCCATTGTCGGTGAGGGTGAGCTTGTCCTCAATAGGAAAGACGGCACAGATATATCCATTGGCATCGAGCGCGTGCATTTGGAGCAGGACGCGGGAAAGTCTCTGCATGATCAGCATCCCAGCCTGAGCTATGTGGACCTTAACCGCTCCGGCGTGGCGCTGATGGAGATCGTCTCCAGGCCCGATCTGCGCTCCAGCGACGAGGCGCGCGCCTATATTACCAAGTTGCGTACAATCCTGCGCTATCTTGGTACTTCGGAGGCCGATATGGAAAAGGGGCATTTGCGCGCCGACGTAAACATTTCCGTGCGCCGACCCGGCGGTGATCTGGGCACCCGTTGCGAGATTAAAAATGTTAATTCCATGCGCTTTGCCGCCCAGGCCATCGATTATGAGGCGCGTCGGCAAATTGCCATTCTTGAGGACGGCGGCGAGGTGGAGCAGGAGACGCGCCTGTTTGATCCGGTCAAGGGCGAGACCCGCCCCATGCGTTCAAAGGAGGAGGCCCACGACTACCGCTATTTCCCTTGCCCGGACCTGCTGCCTTTGGAGTTCGATGACACTTATATCGAGGCCCTTGCTGCGGACCTGCCGGAATTGCCCGACGACAAGCGCGCCCGTTTTATCAAGGATTTCAATCTCACTCCCTATGACGCCAGCATTCTGGTGGCAGAACGCAGCGCCGCCGATTATTTCGAGCGCGTCGCCACAGGACGTGATGCCAAACAAGCCGCCAATTGGGTTATCAATGAACTGTTCGGGCGCCTGAACAAGGAGGATATTCCTATTGCGCAAAGCCCTGTCAGCACGTCGCAAATGGGGGCTATTCTGGATTTGATCGCCTCAGGAGATATCTCCGGAAAAATCGCCAAGCAGGTGTTCGAAATCGTGTGGAGCGAGGGCGGTGATCCGGCCGCCATCGTCGAGACCCGGGGCCTTAAGCAGCTCACCGATACCGGTGCCATTGAAACCCTTATCGACGATATCATCATGGCCAATCCCGATCAGGTGGAAAAGGTCAAGGATAAACCCGGGCTTATGGGTTGGTTTGTTGGCCAGGTTATGAAAAAAAGCCAAGGCAAGGCAAATCCGAAGGTGGTCAATGACCTGCTGCGGGCCAAACTCGGCCTTGAATGACCCCGGTTATGGACAAGGGATTTTTCTCACGCTTATCGGTTCATGCCATCTACCCCCCTGCTCCTCCCCTTCCTGAAGATGTAAGCGGGCCTCCCTTATACCAAGGGTCCTTGCCAATGACTCATGGATTAGCGTCAAAGAGTTATGTTATCAAGGCGGTACACCAGTCGGCGTGTATATAAAGCCAATACCGCTGGTATAAGCGGGCCCCCCTTACCCGGCTTTATTGGACGATGACTTTGGTTCCTTTGTTGACGCGCGCGTAGAGGTCCACCACATCGTGGTTATACATGCGGATGCACCCGTAAGATACGGCGCGCCCGATTGAGGAGGGGGCGTTGGTGCCATGTATGCGATAAAGATCCCGGTTGAGATAGATTGCGCGAACCCCCAGAGGGTTATTGGGTCCCGGGCGCACAACCGCAGGGAGCCTCGGGTTATCGCGACGAATATTGGCCGTTGGCCGCCACGTTGGATTTTTGGCCTTGCGGATCACCGTCGCCTTGCCGCGCCACTGGGCCCCTTGCCGACCGATGGCTACGGCGTATCGAACGGCTTTGCCGTCGGGAAGCGTATAGTAGAGCCGCCGTTCTTTGTTTTTGATGACAATGGTCCCTGGGGGATAGGGCGCTGAGAACGAGACGATCTTGCGCGCCAGGCCAGGCTTATTCGCCTGTTTCGTGGGTTGCCTGCGAGAGGCGACTTGCTTGCGCTGGTTCTGCCGGCGTTGCGCGGCGCGGCGCCGCTGAGCCGCGCGCCGGGCTTTGCGGGCACGGTGGCTACGGACCTGACGTGCTTTGCGGGCGCGGTGGCTACGGACCTGACGTGCTTTGCGGGCGCGGTGGCTACGGACCTGACGTGCTTTACGGTTTTGGCGGGCTCTGACACGGGCACGTTTTCGGTTATTGTTATAGCGCGGCCGGGTGCGCTGCTGATGGTTCCAACTGAAAAGATGATGCAGCTTAAAATGACTTTTGCCAGCATCGGCCCTTTGCGCCTGACCGGCATTTACGGTGGCTGTGGTGAAAGACAGCCCTGTCGCAAAGATCATCGCCATGAACAACGATGCCACGCATGCGGGCACGAGACGCTTTAGAAACTTATACATAACTACTCCCTAAGCATTGTACTATTACACAACACTACTGACTGGATACACGATTAACGCGCAACAAATGGAACTGACGCTATCTTTAGACTCAATCTTTGGACTCAAGCCTATACGCTTTTTTAACCAAACTCCAGCGTTTTGCCCTGGGTAAAAACGTCTATTGACGGACCTGATACGCTCCAGGATAGGCGAGGCAACAAAGCCATACGCCTTGTCGGAGCGCAAATGGTTGCCGCTCACGCGGGTCAAAATCTGTGGAAAACTGTTGACAAGTAATAATTTCAGTGGATTATCCGGCTGATGCCTTACGGTTTTTCTTGACTTTAGAAATTTCAATCTTTGCTTGCAGAATAAATGATTCGCTTATTTTCCAGTGCCGGTTGAAAACGTCTATAGACGTGCCCAGTTGCACCTTGCGTTAATCCTTCTCATACTTATACTGGCCCTTTTTCCAATCACTATGTGCGGGGGCCAACCCTATGACCTTTGCGTCCATCATGGCGCTTGAGACCGCGGAAATTCCTGCGTGCGTTTCAGGACAAAAGAACCATCATCACGCCTACAGCCATGCCGGCGAGCAGCTGCGCCATAGCCGGCCCCGTTTTATTACAACCCTTGCGCGCGGCTCCTCAGATCATGCCGCCACTTACCTGAAATACCTTTTCGAGTTGACATGCGCCGTTCCGGTGGCCTCGCTCGCACCGTCAGTGGCCTCCGTCTATAAGCGTCGTCTGGCTCTACAGGGATCGTCCTGTTTTGCTGTCAGCCAATCGGGGGAAAGCCCGGATTTGGTTTCTGCATTTGCCATGGCACGCCAAGGCGGTGCGGACACTTACGTTATTACCAACGCCCCAAATGCGCCGCTGTTGGCGCATGGAGCTCGCGCTTTGCCCATTGCCGCAGGCAAGGAGCGCGCCGTGGCCGCGACAAAATCCTTTATTGGCGCGTTGACCGCGATCGTATCTACCCTATGCGCATGGAAACCGGACCCGGCGTTGCAGTCGGCTATGGGCCGGCTGCCTGACGATCTTGAGAAGGCGCTTGCGATGGATTGGAGCGCGGCAATCCCGGCCCTGTCGCAGGCGGCTTCCGTGTTTGTCATTGGGCGTGGTCCCGCTTTCGCGATCGCCAATGAAGCGGCATTAAAACTCAAGGAGATTTGCGAATTGCATGCGGAAGGCTATAGTGCGGCGGAGGTGCTGCACGGCCCGCTACAACTGGCCAAAACGGGGCTTGTGGCGCTCGTCTTTTGTGGCCGCGACAGCACTAGAGACAGTACTGAAACGGCGGTGAAAAAACTCCTTGAGGCCGGTGCCCAAGTCTTCGTAGTGGATCCCGAAAACGCAATGGCAACAACAATTTCCCAAGCCGTGCCCTTGCCGGCCGTGAAAACGGCGCATCCTCTACTGGATCCGATCTCTCAGGCGACGTCCTTTTATCGCTTTGCTGAACACCTTTCGCGATCAAAAGGATTGGACCCCGACCGCCCGTCCTTGCTTTCCAAGGTTACGCAAACAAAATAATTACCCGGCGGCACGCGCCGCCCCTTGCGCAGGCCTGCCAAATTTGCCTGGTTCAGCATAATCGATAGATCAGAAACGCTTCAGGTTAGTGAAAAGCGGTTGACGCGTTCAATAGTTCGGTTAGAAATACACGCTCTAGACCCAAAGCCCCTTGCTGTTATCGAAGAGAAATGGACACTTAAAGCAATGTCTGCAAAGGAACCGGAGGCGCGCTACAATGTCGGTGAAGTCGAACCGCGCTGGCGCCAACACTGGCAAGACGCGGCGGTGTTCGTCACCGACAATGACGATCCTCGACCAAAGTACTACGTGCTGGAGATGTTCCCCTACCCTTCTGGGCGCATCCATATGGGGCATGTGCGCAACTATGCCATGGGTGACGTGGTCGCGCGTTACAAGCGCGCAAAAGGGTACAACGTCCTGCACCCCATGGGATGGGATGCCTTCGGTATGCCGGCGGAAAATGCCGCCATGGACAAGGGCGTGCATCCGGCAGCCTGGACCTACGACAATATCGCCGCGATGCGCGCGCAGCTCAAATCCATGGGTCTATCCCTTGACTGGAGCCGCGAGTTCGCCACCTGCGATCCAGCCTATTATCACCAGCAGCAGAAACTGTTTCTTGACTTTCTGGCCGCCGGCCTTGTGGAGCGGCGGGTGTCAAAGGTGAACTGGGATCCGGTGGATTGCACGGTGCTGGCAAACGAACAGGTAATCGACGGACGGGGTTGGCGCTCTGGCGCCACTGTGGAGCGGCGCGAACTGACCCAATGGTTTTTCAAGATCACCGATTACAACGATGCGCTATTAGAGGCGCTTGATGAGTTGGACCGCTGGCCTGAGAAAGTGCGCATTATGCAGCGCAATTGGATCGGCCGCTCCGAGGGGTTGCAGGTGCGCTTTCAGCTTTGCGGAGACCGTCCTGAGGGGTTCGATGATGTAACGGTTTTCACCACCCGCCATGATACGCTTTTTGGCATGAGCTTTCTGGCTTTGGCACCCGATCATCCGCTTTCCGGCGCCCTGGCGGAAACCGATGATGAGGCGGCTCGGTTTATCCGTGAATGTCAACAACTCGGCACCTCGGAAGAGGCCATCGAAAAAGCCGAAAAGCGCGGATACAAAACCCCGATTGCCGCCATACACCCGCTCACCCATGAAGCCTTTCCCGTCTATATCGCCAATTTTGTGCTAATGGACTACGGGACGGGAGCCATCTTCGGTTGTCCGGCGCAGGACCAGCGGGACCTGGATTTTGCCAATAAATATGGCCTCCGCGTTACGCCGGTTATCCTCCCGCCAAACACCGAACCAGACGATCACGTTGTGACAACACAGGCCTACACCCGTGAAGGCACGCTCTATAATTCAAGCTTTCTCGATGGTCTTGATATTGATGCGGCCAAGGAAGCGATGGCAAGACGCCTTGAGACCATGGATCTGAACGGCGCCCCTCAGGGCACTCGACAGGTGAATTACCGTCTTCGGGACTGGGGCATTTCCCGCCAGCGCTACTGGGGTTGTCCGATCCCTATCATCCATTGCCCTGCCTGCGGCGTGGTGCCGGTGCCTGATGATCAGCTACCGGTTTTGCTGCCTGAGGACGTTACCTTTGATGTCCCGGGCAATCCTTTGGAACGCCACGAGAGCTGGAAACATGTGCCTTGCCCCACCTGTGGTGGCGATGCCGAACGCGAGACCGACACGATGGACACGTTTGTCGACTCGTCCTGGTACTTCGCCCGCTTTACGGCACCAGGGGCGACAACCCCTACCAATATCGAAGCTGTCAATGACTGGCTGCCCGTCGATCAATATATTGGCGGTATCGAGCACGCCATTTTGCATCTCCTGTATTCCCGCTTTTTCATGCGCGCCATGAGCAAAACCGGCCACGCCAATCTTGCCGAGCCGTTCGCCGGTCTGTTCACCCAGGGCATGGTCACCCACGAGACCTATTGCGATGCTGAGGGCAAATGGCTGTCTCCGGCTGAGGTGCAGGTCAGCGGCGACGGGTCCGCGCGCCTGGCAACCCTGATCGGCCAGGATACACCTGTTGTGATTGGCGGCATTGAGAAAATGTCGAAATCAAAGCGCAATACCGTTGATCCCGAGGACATCCTGGAGACCTATGGTGCGGATACGGCGCGGTGGTTTATGCTGTCTGATTCGCCCCCTGACCATGACGTGCAGTGGACTGAGGCTGGCATTTCCGGGGCGTGGCGATTTGTCCAGCGCTTGTGGCGATTGGTGATACAGGGGGCAGCCCTTGCGGCTCCCGCGGGGACGGGCGCTCCTGCGCAAATGTCTAATGCAGCCATGGAACTGCGCAAGGCCGCGCACAAGACTTTGCGGCTGGTTGGCGATAGCATCGAGCGCCTGCGTTTTAACGTGGCGATTGCGCAGGTGCATGAACTGGCCAATCACATTGCCCAGGCCATCGCCAACCTGCCCTCTGGAGAGGACGACAACACCGCGCCGGATATGGCCTTTGCCCTGCGCGAGAGTCTGGAGTTTCTCGTTCAGTGCTTTGCGCCGATGATGCCCCATTTGGCAGAGGAATGTTGGCAAACCCTTGGCGGAAAATCCATTATCGCAAAAGCTCCCTGGCCTGAGGTCGACGACGCGCTGCTTGTTGAAAACACGATTACATTGCCGGTTCAGGTGAACGGCAAGCGCCGTGGTGAGATCAGGGTTGCCGCGGACAGTAACACGGCGCAAGTGGAGCACGCGGCCCTGGCGCTGGCACCGGTGCAGCGGATTCTTGATGGCGCACAACCCAAGAAAATCATTGTGGTGCCGCAAAGAATTGTTAACATCGTGCTATAGAGGTGATTCCGGCAAACCATCATAACCCACTATAACCTGTTGTAACCCATCATAACCCGAATAAAGCAGACCTGCGGTTCTTTCAGATGTCTTTGACGCGTTCAACCTTGGCGGTGCTGATATGTTTGGGCTCTGTTGGTGTTGCTGGGTGCATGCGTCCGCTTTACGCCCCCGATGCAACGCTTGTGAACAACAGGCATCCGGGTCGCGTTGCCGCCGCCTTGCGCGCCATTGATATCCCTCCCATGAGCACGCGCATGGGGCAGGTGCTGCGCAACGAACTTATTTTTTCCTTTCATGGTGATGGCGGACAGTCAGTCAACCCGCGCTATCGGCTTGTTTTGACATTGAAAGGCGATTCTGAGGGTGTGACCGTCGTTCAGTACCGCGGCGCACCGCAGTCCCGGGTCATGACACTACGGGCGGCCTATCAACTCAAAGATACAGCCACAGGCGATATCTTGCATGATGGCCATAGTTTTGCGCAAAGTTCCTGGAACTGGTCGGCGCAAAGGTTTGCCAACGAGCGCGCCTTAAGAGAGGCTGAAACCCGAGCCGCAAAAGCGATCGCAGCCGATCTGCGCACGCGCATTGCCGCTTATTTTGCCGATCATGAACCGTTGCAAAACCGACAACAGACTGTTCATACCAAGGGTCTTTAACAATGACTCATGGCTTAGCGTCAGGCAAGTATGTTATCAAGGCCGTACACCAGTCGGCGTGTCTATAAAGCCAATACCGCTGGTATCAATAGGACGAACACGCATGGTTGCCATTCGCGCCAACGCCGTTGACGGTTACGTTAAAAAGCCTGCCTCAGACAAGCCATTGATCCTTGTTTATGGACCGGATACAGGCCTTGTCGCGGAGCGTGCGAGCGCTCTGTTTGACCACTTTCGTGGTGACAATGAGGATGTTTTTGCCAGTCTGAAAATCGATGGCAGCGATCTCGCTGGTGAACCGAGCCGTTTGGCCGATGAGGCGCAGACCATTTCTCTTTTTGGCGGCAAGCGCACAATCTGGGTGCGGGCGCGGGATGCACGGCTTTCCGTCGCCCCGTTTGAGGCCCTGCTGGAGCGCGCGCCAACGGATGCCGTTGTTATCATAGAAGCAGGAGATTTGAAAAAGTCATCGCCGGTGCGAAAACGCATTGAAGCGTGTGCCCATGGCGCAGCGCTTGCCTGTTATGCAGATGACGCGACCAGTCTTAATCGCCTCATCAACGACGTTGTGAGCGCTCACGGCTGCACAATTGAAGCCGACGCGCGCGCCATGCTGGTGCACACGTTGGGTTCTGACCGTCTTGCCTCGCGCGCGGAAATTGAGAAGCTGTGCCTGTATGCTGGTCCTGGATGCGCCATCTCCGCAGGAGATGTCCGTGCTGCCACGGCGCATAGTGCAGCCTTGATTATTAGTGATTTCGTTGACGCATCGGCGGCAGGCGAGGTGGCAAATGCCGATGCGTTATGTCGGCGCCTGCTCGCCGGGGGGACAAACGAAAACGCGCTGGCCACGGCCCTGCTTCGCCATTTTCAACTGCTGCTGCGCCTGCGCACAAAACTGGACCAGGGGGTAAGCGCCAGCGCTGTGATCGCAGGTGCAAAACCGCCGATATTTTTCAAGCGCCGTGCGCATATGGAACGCCAACTGCGCACCTGGTCGAGCGCCAACCTCATGCGCTTTGCCAGCCGTATTCAATTGACGATCCTTGCCATGCGCCGTCAGGGCGACCTGGCACCGGTGATTATGCTGCGCCTGTGTGTCAGTGTGGCGGTGGCGGCGCGTCAAGCCAGCGTTCGCCGATAGGGGGCATCAGGTAAGGGGAGCGGGCTGGCCAGGCCGTCAATGGACGGGCTCAGGTCTCGCGCGCCAACGCCGCCAACTCCTCTAAAGCACCGGAGCAACGCGCGCACACATGCGCTGTCCTGGATGTTTCTTCGACTTCTGGGAGAATTTTCCAGCATCGGGCACATTTGCCCCCTTCAGCACGTGCAAAACTCACCGCCACACCGGGCACATCGGCAAGACGAAACGCATCATCCGGTCCATCCCCGGGGCCTAGATGAATGCCACTCGTTATGGCAAGTTGCGCAACATCAACACGCTGCATCACGGCCAAAACATGATCTTCGGCAATATGCACGTGGGGAGCAGCCTCCAAAGATGAGCCAATACGCTTGTCCCGCCGGGCGATCTCCAGGGCACCGGTAATCGTCCGGCGAACGCGGCGTATGATCTTCCAGGTCGCCGACAATTCATCATTGCGCCAATCACCGGGAATTTCCGGAAACAGTTGCAGGTGAATGGATGTATGGGCGCTGTCGGTGTCATCTGCACCGGCCCTGCGCGCCAGCCACAGTTCTTCACACGTGAAACACAGCAAAGGCGCAAGCCATACGCTTAAACAGTCAAACAGCTTGTCAAGAACCGTTAAACACGCCCTGCGCTCAAGGCTCGACGGCGCATCGCAGTAAAGGGTGTCCTTGCGCACATCAAAGTAGAACGCCGACAGTTCCACGGTCATGAAATTGAACAGCGCTGAAAATACGCGCTTGTAATCAAAGGCCTCATAGCCCTCACGCACCAAAACATCAAGCGCGCTCAAGCGATGCAGGATAAGTCGCTCCAATTCCGGCATCTCACTCAAGTCCACCTGTTCATCGGCCCTGTAATGGGCGAGTGATCCAAGCAGCCAGCGAAATGTGTTGCGCAGTTTGCGATAGGCATCAACGCTGGTCTTGAGAATTTCCGGTCCGATACGCTGATCCTCTGCATAGTCAACGGAGGTGACCCAAAGACGCAATATATCCGCGCCGTATTGGTTGACCACATCCTGTGGCGCGGTCTGATTGTTTAAAGATTTGGACATTTTGCGCCCGTCCTCGGCCATGGTGAAGCCGTGGGTGAGGACATCGTCATAGGGCGCACGTTTGCGGGTGCCGCAACTCTCCAACAGGCTGGAATGGAACCAGCCGCGATGCTGGTCAGTGCCCTCCAGGTACATCACCCGGTCGTGGCCACCATCTAGGGGGCGTTTTGTATGCAGATCGGGGCGCGCCTCGAGCACAAAAGCGTGGGTGGAGCCGGAGTCGAACCACACATCCAGAATATCATCAACTTTTTCCCAGCCATCCCCATCGTGATCCGGGCCAAGAAAGCGCGCCCTGGCCCCCTCGGCATACCAGGCATCGGCCCCCTCGGCCCGAAACGCCTCCAGGATACGCGCATTCACGTCTTTGTCCTGCAGGATTTCGCCCTTGCCGTTGACAAATACCGCGATAGGTACGCCCCAGGCGCGCTGGCGCGAGACAACCCAGTCGGGGCGGTTTGCGATCATGTCGCGAAGGCGCACCTGGCCCGAGGGGGGCACAAATCGCGTTGCGTCGATGGCCGCCAGGGCGCGTGCGCGCAGCGTATCTCCCTGACCTTCGATGTCCTTGTCCATATGCACAAACCACTGCGGCGTGTTGCGAAAAATGATGGGCTTTTTCGAGCGCCACGAATGGGGATAGTCGTGTTTGATCCGGCCTCGGGCGAGCAGCCGGTTTTGGGCAATGAGTTCCTCAATAACGCGCTTGTTGGCGTCACCCTTCTTGCCTTTTTCGGTGATCACCTGGGCACCCGTTAAGCCGGGGGCCTCATCCGTCAGGCGCCCATCGGCGTCCACTGTATAGGGAATAGCCGAACTTATTCCTTTTGCTTCGATCCTGGCCCGGTGGTCGATCCATGCCTCGAAGTCCTCGCGTCCATGTCCTGGCGCGGTATGCACGAAGCCGGTGCCTGCATCGTCGCTCACGTGATCGCTTTCGAGTAACGGCACGCGAAATGTATAGCCGTGCGCCAGACCGCGCAGAGGGTGTCGGCAGACAACAGCCTCCAATTCATACGCGGCAACGGTCCTGAGCCGCTCGTGGGCATCCACCCGGGCCTGCTGCATCACCTCATCTGCCAGAACATCGGCGACAACGAGCCGGTCCCCAACCTTGGTCCAATTTCCCTCCGGTGCCTGGGTAACTTTGTAAAGCCCGTAGCCAATGTTTTCTGAATAGCTGATCGCCCGGTTGCCAGGAAGGGTCCATGGGGTTGTCGTCCAGATAACAATATGGGCGTCAATCAGATCTTCCGCACCCGCCTCTACCGGAAACTTCGCCCAGATTGTATCGCTTTCGTGTTCGTGGTATTCGACTTCCGCTTCCGCCAGCGCGGTTTGCTCCACCACCGACCACATGACCGGCTTGGAGCCGCGATAAAGCTGCCCTGTTGCCGCAAACTTCATCAGTTCCGCCGCGATTGTTGCCTCGGCCTCATAGGCCATCGTCAAATAGGGATGCTCCCAATCGCCCACCACCCCAAGGCGCTTGAACTCCTCACGCTGGACGTTAATCCAGTGATCGGCAAAGGCGCGGCATTCGGCGCGAAACTCCTGAGCGGGCACATCGTCCTTGCTCTTGCCTTTGGCGCGGTACTGCTCCTCGATCTTCCACTCGATGGGAAGCCCGTGGCAATCCCAGCCGGGTACGTAGTTGCTGTCATAGCCGAGCATCTGTTTGGAGCGCGTAACGATGTCCTTGAGGATCTTGTTGAGCGCATGGCCAATATGGAGATGGCCATTGGCGTAAGGGGGGCCATCATGGAGGATATATTTGTCGCGGCCGCGGGCCTGTTCGCGAAGGCGTTGGTAAAGGCGCATCTGATCCCAACGGGCGACGAATTCGGGTTCACGCTTGGGTAGACCGGCGCGCATGGGGAAATTTGTTTTGGGCAAAAACAGGGTACGTGAATAATCGTGTTCGCTTTTGCCCTCGCTTTCTTCTTTGGGGGATTGCGCCCGGCTGCTCGTGAATTTGTCGTTCATGGGGTTGGCTCTTTGACTAATACCAGCGGTATTGGCTTTATAGACACGCTGTCTGGTGTACGGTCTTGCTAACACACCTCTATGACGCTAATGCATGAGCCCTTATCAAGGGCCCTTGGTATAATACCAGCGGTATGGGCTTTATAGACACGCCGTCTGGTGTACGGTCTTGCTAACGCACCTCTATGGCGCTAATGCATGAGCCCTTGTCAAGGGCCCTTGGTCATACCAGCGGTATTGGCTTTATAGACACGCCGTCTGGTGTCCTGTCTTTATAACACACCTCTATGACGCTAATGCATGCGCCCTTGTCAAGGGCCCTTGGTACAATACTCAAATGAAAGGTCAGCACCACTCAAATGAAAGGTCAGCACCGATCACGGGGCACTGCATTGGGGGAACGCGAATTTTTGTGATAAAAGCCCGGACACAGGCAACCGGCGCAGCAAGGCAAGTCCGATCAATTCTGTACCGGGCACATAATACCAAGGGTCCTTACCAATGACTCATGGATTAGCGTCATAGAGGTGTGTTAGCAAGACCGTGCACCAGACGGCGTGTCTATAAAGCCAATACCGCTGGTATAATTCGGGCCCTGCAAAGGCCGCATGGGGGGTATAGGCTTACCATCATCGTTTCTATGTATCGTACCAGGACTAAACATTCAATAAAGAATGCGCTCTAGGCGAGCAGTACGTTGTCCAGCCTATAGTTGGGCGCATCGCGCAGATAGGCTTGGGCTGCTTGCACATCCTTGTTCATTTGTACAGTCAGCGCATCTGCGCAGGAGAACTTCTGTTCGGCTCGCATCCAGCCAACAAGGGAGACCATCAACGTGGCCCCGTAAAGGTCTTCGTCAACGTCAAACAAAAACACCTCAAACAAAGGCGCACCGTTGTCAAAGGTGGGGCGGCGGCCAAAGCTGGCAACCCCGTCCCATAACCTGGCGCTGTCTTTATCGGCACGCTTGGCCCGCACCGCGTAGATCCCCTCGGCCAGACCGCACGCCGGCGGCAAGTAGAGGTTGGCGGTGGGAAAACCGAGGGTGCGTCCGCGCTTTTCACCATGAACCACTTGCGCCTGAAAAAACCAGTGATAGCCGAGTAAATCGGCGGCTTCAGCCACCGCGCCGCGGCGCAATAAGCCTCGCACACGTGATGACGACACAATAACCCCTTGCTCGTCGTTGTAGGGTGCGATGATAGTAACGTCGAACCCATGCTGTCGCCCGCGTGCGCGAAGTTGGCTCGGAGTCCCGGCACGATCTTTACCAAAATGAAAATCAAACCCAACCACAACATGGCGCGCGGCCAGCGCTTCAACCAGAACTGTATCGATAAATGCCTGCGGTTCCTGGGCTGCCCGTTCTCCATCAAACGGCAACACGATCACGCCATCGAACCCCAGCGCTTCAATGAGCAAAGCCTTTTCCTCTTGCGGGGTCAGGCGAAACAGAGGAGCGTTAGGATTGAAAAAGCTGCGCGGGTGCGGCTCGAAGGTCAAAACCAGAGCCGGGCTCTGTTTTTCCAAAGCCACATTGCGCGCCGCCGTCAATACAGCGCGATGCCCCTTGTGAAGTCCATCGAAATTGCCGATCGCGATGATCCCGTGGCGCAGGGTTTCTGCGATGCCGGACAGCCCGTGTTGATGATAAAAATTGCGCGCGTGTCTCACAGCCGGTCAAACAGCTCAGTATCAATATCAATATCAAGGGTCATCGCAGATGCCTTCTCTATTGACGGGCGACCATGTCATCAATAGCCGCTCCCAAAGGATCGTGCTCAATTCCTATACACATCCTATACTCAGAAAAACCACTTCGCCTCCCATATTGCGCGATGGCGGCGCTGCTGGAGGCCATGTTCACGCAGATTTGATCTCGTCGTGAACATGCTGATCAGGCCTACGCTTTGCCAGCATGACAACCGCCTCCCCATCAAGTACCGACTTGTTTTTCACCTGGCAATCACAGTGAAGCGTGATGAGGCCATTTTTTTGTCTTTCACGTGTTTGCGAGATGGTGGCGGTGGCAGTTACCAGTTGACCGGGGGCCACTGGAGCGCGGAAGTTGAGGGTCTGGGAGACGTAGATCGCACCGGTGCCTGGCAACTTGGTTCCAATGACCGCGGAGATGAGGCTCGCCGTCAGGCTCCCATGCGCAATGCGCTCACGAAACGGCGTTGTTGCCGCATAATCCGGACACAGATGCAAGGGGTTCGTATCCCCTGAAATGTCAGCAAAAGCAAGCACATCGTCCATCGAAATCAGCTTCGACAGTTGCGCCGACATACCCACCGCAATATCTTCAAAATAATACGTCTGCATAGCTCCACCCCATGACGTTCAACCAAGCCCTATGGGTCGCGCATTTGCAAGCAAAAATCAAGCAGAAAGTCAGGGGCAACCGGGTTGCTTGTGGTGCGCGGCCGTGCGTTCAAATGAGATCTGAACGCGGCAAGGATATCTCTCATAAAATACAGCGGGAAACGTCTATTTCCGACTTGGCCCGCCGCTCCCCCTCCCAGCCACTCGCCCCAGGGGTGGCCTAAGCCGGGGGAGCGGTAGGGTGATGCCCGTTAATAGAAAGGCCTCACTCAAGACTCAATGGTCGGTTTGTACCCCACAAGGCAATACAAGCTTAACCAAAAACACAGAGTGGTAATATTTGTTAAAACCTTTGTTTAATCTCTACCGATATTTTTCGAAACAGAGCCGCATCCAATTTTCGGTTTCCCGAGGCCCATTCATTTTCAAAGCCGAAGGAAAAAGTAACGCCGCACACTCGCAAACAGTTACGCGGCCTTATTTTGTTTGAATCTATCATCTGGTGAAATTGCGTCTGGGCAAATGTGGTTCCAGGGCGTCGTAAACGTAAGGGGCATTTGATGTCAGTTCTCAGTCGTAAATCCGCCGACAACAGCGGCGCAAAGACCAGCCGTTCAAAGTCGCAAGGTGAATCACCCCTGGGCCGTATAGTTTTTGTCTCGGGATCACAGGCGAAATGCGCCGTGCACAAAGATTCCGCAGCATCGAACGTCTATAAGTCCATCAAAATCGGGTCGCTGGTCAAGATCCACTCCGACGATACCCATATCATTGGCATCGTATCGTTATTGCATGTGATGCTGTCGCAAAAGGACGAGGAGCAGGAGATCCATATCGCCGAAATCGAGATGGTTGGAGAGCTAAGAGGCGCATCGCATGGTGATCAAATAGAATTTTTCCGCGGTGTTGGCTCACCGCCTGCGATCAACAATTGCGTTTATGCCATTACCCAGGATGAGCTTGCACGGGTGTTTGCAACAGAGGGCGAGGCCATAACCGCCATCGGCGCGCTAAGCCAGGATCCGTCCATCAAAGTTTTTGCCAGAACCAACGAGCTGTTGTCGAAACACTTCGCCATTGTTGGTTCAACGGGTTCTGGAAAGTCATGTACGGTTGCCTTGTTGCTTCAGTCGATCCTGAAGGAACACCCTCAGGCGCACACATTATTGCTGGATCTGCACGACGAATATTCCGCAAGTTTTGGTAAGGCAGCCAACTGCATTGCGCCCGACACCCTGTTTCTTCCCTATTGGTTGTTCAATTTTGAAGAGATTTGCGAGGTCATGACCTCGGAAGGCTCCAACACCCGCCATGAGGAGATTGATATCCTCAATTCCCTGATCGTGCGCGCCAAGATGATGTACCAGGCTGGTGGCAAGCCGATGAAAATGGGTGTCAAGCGGCTCATTAACGATGCGTCCGTTTCGGTCGACATGCCCATGCCTTACCTCATTTCCGATCTGCTCAAACTTATCGACGCGCAGGTCGGCCGATTGGAGAACAAAAACAATCTCGAGCCCTACAAGCAGCTAAAACGGCGTATAGAAATCCTGACCTCCGACAGACGCTATAGTTTTATGTTCGGCACCGGTGGGGCCGAGGATTGTATGGCCGATGTTATCGGTGGTATTTTTCGTATTCCTGTCAACGGCAAGCCCATTTCCATCATCGACATGTCGGCAATCCCGTCTGAGATCATCAATGTGGTGGTTTCTGTTTTGGCCCGTATGGCTTATGATCTGGCGGTCTGGAGCGATCGAAAAATTCCGGTGTTGCTGATCTGCGAGGAAGCGCATCGTTATGTCCCTTCCGATCATTCTCTTGGCTTTGCTCCAACAAGGCGAGCCATCGGGCGCATTGCCAAAGAGGGCCGTAAATATGGTGTTTCTTTGGCAATCATTTCGCAACGCCCTTCCGAGTTGGACGCCACCATACTGTCGCAATGCAGTACCATGTTTGCCATGCGTCTGACCAACGAACGTGACCAACAGTTCGCTGCTGCCGCTGTTTCCGACAGCGCCGGCAATCTTTTGTCCTTCCTGCCAGCCATGGGAACCGGCGAAGCCATGGTGTTTGGCGAAAGCGTCAATCTGCCCATGCGCGTAAAACTTGATACGCTTAACGAGAAAATGCGCCCCCATAGTCACAGCGCGTCATTTTGTGAGATCTGGTCATCCGAAGATGAGCCGTGGGGGTCGCTTGACGATATTGTCAAGTATTGGCGTCGGCAGTCGCGTTCAAACGATGTCGAGCAGCAATCCCTGCCAGGGATCAGTGGTCTGCGGGCTTTGCGCGCCAGTCGTCTTAGCACGGCAACGCCTGCGTCCAACGCCAATGCGCCGGAAGACGAACTACACCCGGCAGCGGACGCGCCCGCCCAGATGGCGGCTTCCCAACCGGGGTCCACTTCCAAAGCCAGCGGCTAAGCTGTAATCCTTCAATAATACCAAGGGTCCTTAACAATGACTCATGGATTAGCGTCAAAGAGGTATGTTATCAAGGCAGTACACCAGTCGGCGTGTACATAAAGCTAATACCGCTGGTATAAGTTGTTCTCAAGGTGGCAGGTCTGAAGTCAGGGTTATTGCAGCCATTGCCGCCAGCAAGGCCATATCAGGCCAATAGCCACCTGCACCCGATGCATTTACCAGGGACAACCTGTTGAAATTACACAGTTAGATCAGCATACGTTTGGATCAGCTTGGCGTTAGGTGTACCCATTTTGTGAGCGGTACAGCTAAACGCATTTTGCTATAGCGTCTGTTCGTGCCGTAAACGTTCTCGCAGATTATCGCTGCCTGCGGTTAATTGACGCAGAACAAAAACCGCGGCTTTGGCGTCCTCATAGCGCCGGCGGCGGCGCTCACGTGCCTCCTCATCCTGCCCCCAATGGGCAATGTTCCAATCTTCATCCACATGCGCTGCCGTCCAGGCCTCCTCAAAATCAACGACATTATGCCAAACCGCCATTCCCAGCAGGACAGAATGCAGCAGTCCCATCAGGCTGGACAGGCTCATAACAATAAACCGCGACTGCGCCGACAGGCCCTTACGCAACCACAAGGCAAGTTCGGGAGGCTGCTCCACAGGCACAACCCCTCGGGTCACCTGTGGCGACACGCCTGTGCGCGTCTGTGCCCAGGCAACAATTGGGTCCCAGGCTTTGTTTTGTAGGAAAATCAGGTCCTCGGGCTCCACGGCGCGATAGCAGACAAGATCGCTTTCGGCGTTGTGAACAATCTGGTCCAGCGTCGCTCCTCTCGCGTCAGGAGGCGCGTCAATGATCGTATTGACCAGCCGTGTAAGGGGCATGGAGAGCGCCGATATGTGCTCTTTCTGCTGGCGCCATTCGGCGCAGACTTTTAGGGCTATTTGTTTGGCCGGAACCGTAAGCGGCCTTTGCGCCGGCGTCTTAAGCGGCCGCTCATCCAGGCCAACTCCCCAACCTGAGGCGTATTCAATAAGGTCGACCGTTTGGTAAAACCTTTTCAACGGCTGATCGATCCCTTGCGCACATTATACCAGCGGTATGGGCTTTAGAGCGTGTCAGGTGTACGACCTTGACAACACACTTACTTGAAGCCAATCCATGAGCCCTTGTCAAGGGCCCCTGGTATCATATCGCGCCCATCAAAATCGCAGCATTGATAAAGAACATACCGCTGATCATCGACCAGGAACCAACCAGTAACGAGATAAAAAACGAACCGTACAACGAACTCCGCTTTTGTCGGCAATCTTCGAGCAGATTGCGCATGATGATGAACGGTCCCCCCAGTGCCCATAAGGACATGGTGATGACCGCGCTACCCAGGCCCCCGTCCTTTACCGCAAAGCTTGCCGCTTCCTTGGTAATACATTGATAAAGCATGGCTGCACAGCCCGATAGGCTAAAGCCGACGGCGATCAAATAAACAACAAGGACAAAATTATTACTCATACGTACTTCCTTACACGTTTTGCTAACGATTTGTTAAGCAAAATGCATGCCCGATGCAGGGATATTAGAATCACCCAGGTTTTAGCCCCTTTTGCGGATCTGTTGTTTGCCGTTCCGCAATTTAAGGTCATTTATGCTCTAAAATGATACACAATTCGCGCAAAAATAGGAAGCTCGTTAACACTGATTTTACCACTATGGGACGGCTTGACGACGACATGCCCGTCGCGTCGAGCACGCAGCGCAAATTCCTGTTTGGCTGGTGGGCCATTATCGGTGTGATCACCTTCATCGGCTGCGCCAGCGCAACCGCAGCGCTTTTGATGTCGCGCACATATTTTTATGAAAGCGGTCCGTCAAAGGACGTGGCGCCTGTTATTGCACGCGTAGGAGAGGACGTTTTCAAGATCCCCCAGAATGTTATCCGAAAACAGCGCCAACGCCTCGGCGGCGTGCAGAAGCGCCTTGATTTGCTGGTGCAATGGCCCTCCATGACCGGCTACAGCGATGATCGGGAAATCCAGTTCAATAACCCAAAAGCCATCAATGGGCTGGTTTTCATATCGGTCCTGCCGCGCGAATCCGCTCCTTCCACCACCCACCTTTATCGCAATATCTATACCGGTTTTATCGAAAAGCAGGATAGACGTGGCCCCAATGGCCTGAACGCCTGGAATTTTCACACCGGCTTTGGCTATGATGGCGAGGTCCTATACGCGCAACGGGGCGAGCCGGAAGCTCCGTTTGCCATTCGCTGCTTTATCGACACCGTACCCCACGTTGCGGCAAGCTGCATTCGCGATATCTACTACGGCAATTCTGTATTGGTGCGTTATCGCTATAGCCGGGCTATGCTGCGGGAGTGGTATTCCATCGAAGCGGCTGTACGCCAGACCCTGGACACTTACGCCCGCCTGGCCCTAGCCGAGGCGCCGTGATGCGCCCGTGAAGGCATAAGCAAAATTTAATCGCCTGGTCAAATCCAATCGACCGGACAGGCCGCTTCGCCCACTTTCTACCCCTAAATATCGAATATTTCGATCCACAATGCATTTTTTCCGTCAATTTTTTGGAAAATGTTAACCTTACCAAAGTGTAATGCAAATACATCGGTGTAATAACAAATATTGCGGTTTCTGAATTGCAGTGAGTAAACATGGTGGAGCTTGATATAAGAAAGCATGTGGTGAACGCCCGTGCTGCCCGGTCTCGCTATCGGCCTGTTCAAACGCGCGTGAAAACATCTGCTCGCCCGGGCGCACAAGGACAGTCGACCAGGCAAAGCAGGAAAAAACGTTATCTCATATTCACCGACGGCGAAACAGTCCGACATTTTTCGTTGTCACCAGCGACAATTGTCGGTTCCCTTGGGGTGCTGGGTTGCGTCACCTTTGGCTTTGTAATCTCCACCAGTTACATCTTGTTCAACGACGATCTCGCACTCTCCCTGTCCTCACGCCAGGCGCGCATGCAACACATTTATGAGGATCGCATCACTGACTTGCGGGCCGAAATTGATCGCCTGACTTTGCTGCGCGTGTCTCAAGGGCGCCGCCCGGTTAATGAAACCGGCGCGACCACGCAAACTGAAGACCGCACGCATCTTTTAGATCCAGCGCTCAAGCGCCTGGCAACGCCCCAAACCCAACAAACTGATGATCCAAGCCTTTCCAAGCCACAACTATTGAGGGAGACCCAAAATCGCAGCCTGACGGCAAAAAACACGTTGATCGCCGGCAGCCTGGGCCTTGCTCCAGAAAAAAATAGTCTAACGCCTCTCCCAAGTGTTGTTGCCCGGCTAAACCATCAGCCCGAGGAACAGTCGAAGACGGTACAGGCGCATGTTACCCCCATTCCCAAACCGACCGTTCCCAAGCCATCGACCACAGCACAGGTAAAACCGCGCCAGGTGCCTCAGAAAAAACCGAGCCCGCAGGCCTTGAGCAAGCAGCAACAGCAGCGCCTCGCACGCCTTGAAAATAGCACGCAGCGCAAGATCACGACTCTACAGAACATCGCAAAAAAAGTTGGCCTGCAAATGCCTGGTACCGAGGATATAGGCGGGCCACTGCAACCCCTTGATCCTCTCCATCAGGTTAGCCCCGACAAGCGTCTGATGCGGGTTAAATCCATGGTCGCCTATTTGAAAAAACTAAGGGCGCGCATGGATCGGATACCCCTTCGCGAACCCCTGGTGGGGAAAGTGCGCATTGCCAGCCGGTTCGGGCCACGGGTGGACCCGTTCGTGCGCCGTGCGGCCATGCATTCGGGGGTTGACTTTCGGGCCCGCCACGGGCGTGAGGTCATTGCAACAGCGATCGGAAAGGTCGTTTTTGCCGGACGCAAGGGAGGGTATGGAAAAATGATAGAGGTCGACCATGGCAGCGGGCTGCGCACGCGTTATGCGCATTTGAGTAAAATTATTGTGCGTGTCGGCTGGAAGGTCAAGGGGGGACATATCATAGGCAAGGTGGGCAGTACCGGACGCAGTACCGGCCCGCATTTGCATTATGAAACGTTGATAAACGGCAAGGCGGTTGATCCGCTAAAATATATCAAGGCCGGATATCAGCTCTCGAAGCTGTAGCAATCGGCTGATTGCACGCTATACACACCACATGCCCGGGGTCACGCCCGGGCATGTGCTTTTGTACAGCGTTCGGTTCCAGATGGGCGCCGCCGGCCCGGCCAAGTTGTAAATAGACGCTTCCGGACAACGAATACGCAATCGGCGGCCTAATCCTAATAAGGTGACCGGCACCGACGACGAGGACCCCGATAGGGTTGAAACGTATCGTCGTGAACACGGTATGACCGGTAGCGACGATAACACCAGTGAACATGCCGCTTGCTCAAATAACGGCGATGGCCGCGCCGGTAAGTCCGGTGTCGATAGCGGCGCTTGCGGTGCGAATATCGATGTTTATGATAATATCTGTGCGGCCGGTAAGTGCGGTGCCGATGATATCCGTAATCATGGGAGTGGCCATTGCCGAAAACAATCGCCCCCAATACCAGCCCTGCAAAAACTGAAGCGGCCTGCCGGTCACGTCTGTGGCGTCGATGGCGACGGTATCCTCTATGTCGGCGCCATCGCTGCCCAACCTTGATAATATCCGGATTATTCTGAAATCCCGCAACAAGAGCCGCCTTGGGTGCCGCGAGGGCCGTTGGCGCAGCGATCACCGAACCGGTAAGGGTTGCGTAAGATGAAATCGTCACAAATGCGGCGCACAGGCCGGAATAAAACATCTTCATGGGTTTACCCTCCACGCTCGTCGCCCGGCAAACTATTTGGTCTTGCTGTTTTTTGCTCCCAGGCGATAACCCCGCCAATTTTAACGACTGCGTAATACCAAGGGTCCTTAACAATGACTCATGGCTTAGCGTCAAGTCAGTATGTTATCAAGGCAGTACACCAGTCGGCGTGTACATAAAGCCAATACTGCTGGTATTATTTTACCTTGTTGAATAAGGCAAACCCAAGGCAAACCGGTTGATTTTGTGTCAGGTCAGCGTGCATTTGGTTGTAAGCCGTGCCGACGTTAGCAGCTGATCATCCTATTGCGGCCCCGAGATAGAAGGGCAGGGGTAGTCGGAGCTTGAGGCCACATTCTACTCCATCTTCAAGGCTTGGATAAAGGCGTCCTGAGGGATCTCGACTTTGCCGAACTGACGCATTTTTTTCTTTCCCGCCTTTTGCTTTTCCAGCAATTTGCGTTTTCGCGTTGCGTCGCCTCCGTAGCATTTGGCGGTGACATCCTTGCGCAGGGCACTGATGGTTTCCCTGGCGATCACCTTGCCGCCGATGGCAGCCTGAATGGGGATTTTAAACATATGCCGCGGGATCAGCTGTTTCAGCTTTTCACACATGGCGCGGCCCCGTTTTTCGGCACCAGAGCGATGCACCAGCATGGATAGCGCGTCCACCGGCTCGCCATTTACCAAGATCGCCATCTTGACCAGATCACCGCGGCGATAGTCGTCAAGCTGATAATCAAAGCTTGCATATCCTTTGGAAATGGATTTCAGACGATCATAGAAATCAAAGACGACCTCGTTGAGTGGCAGTTCATAGGTCAACATGGCGCGGCTGCCGACATAGGTCAGTTCGCGCTGGATACCGCGGCGCTCCTGACACAATTGCAGGATCCCCCCCAGGTAGTTGTCTGGCGTGAGAATGGTGGCGCTGATCCAGGGCTCGCTAATGTGCGCGATCTTGACCACATCAGGCATATCCGCGGGATTGTGGAGATGCGTTTCACTGCGGTCGGTAAGTTCAAGGTGGTAGACCACGGAAGGGGCCGTGGCGATCAGGTCAAGATCAAATTCACGGGCCAAGCGTTCCTGGATGATCTCCAGGTGCAGCAGGCCAAGAAAGCCGCAGCGAAAACCAAATCCGAGCGCCGCCGATGTTTCCATCTCGAATGAAAAGCTTGCATCATTCAGCCGCAATTTGCCGATGGCGGCACGCAAGTCCTCAAAGTCGGCTGCATCGACCGGGAACAGGCCACAAAAAACCACCGGTTGCGCCGGGCGAAATCCCGGCAAAGCCTCTTCAACAGGACGCCTGTCATCCGTAACCGTATCCCCCACACGGGTATCAGCAACCTGTTTGATGGACGCGATCAGGTAGCCAATCTCACCAGGCCCAAGCGCTGCAACCGGCGTGTGCTTGGGGGTGAACACCCCCACTTGGTCGATAAGATATCGCGCTCGCGTGCCCATCATGCGAATGGTCTGCCCTTTTTTGAGGACGCCATCGACGATGCGCACCAGAACCACAACCCCTAAATAGGCATCATACCAACTGTCCACCAGCAAAGCTTTCAAGGGCGCCTCGCTTGATCCCTGTGGCGCCGGCAGGCGGGTCACGATGGCCTCAAGAATATTATCGATCCCGGCCCCGGTCTTGGCGGAAATCAGAACAGCCTCATCCGCATCAAGGCCAATGACATCCTCGATCTGTGCCTTTATGCGTTCCGGTTCAGCCGCAGGAAGGTCGATTTTGTTGAGAACCGGCACGATCTCATGGTCAACATCAATGGCCTGATAGACGTTGGCGAGGGTTTGCGCTTCGACCCCCTGGCTGGCATCAACGACCAATAGGGAGCCTTCGCAGGCCGCAAGCGAGCGATTGACTTCATAGGCGAAATCCACATGCCCGGGCGTATCAATCAAGTTCAGGATATAGGTTTGACCATCGTTTGCCTGATAGGAGAGACGAACGGTTTGCGCCTTGATGGTAATCCCGCGTTCGCGTTCAATGTCCATGTTGTCGAGCACTTGTTCCTGCATTTCCCGGGAGCTCAGGCCTCCACAAGCCTGAATCAACCGGTCCGCCAGGGTCGATTTTCCGTGGTCAATGTGCGCGATGATGGAAAAATTGCGATACTGGGCCAAACTGGTCATAGGATCATGAAGCACCGGCGGCAGCGAATATCTAGAGCGTGTCAGGTCTTAATAGAAGCAATTCTGTTTCTCGATTGGCGAGGCGATTCCCAAGCTCAAGGCGATCGAAGAGCGATGCTTGCGCATCTCTCGAGAGCGGCTTGGGCGTGGATGTTGCGCCAATCGGAAACCCGAAGGGACGGGCGCTTTTGCACCAATATGAACCTTAAGTCTCTTGCAAATAGCCCCACTATATCCTGCGAGACTTAAGGTTCATCTTGTCGCAAAATCGCTCCGTCAGAATGGTTCTATTAAGACCTGACACGCTCTAGGCCTCTCTATTAACGTGCTGAGACCTGGTTCTATTAAGGCGTGACATGCTAGAGCGTCAGGCGTTTAAATTGCAACAATAGCCCTAGTTCCGGATAAGAGAAAGGCTAAAATGGGGCTTTGAGCAGTGGCTTCGCTATCCTTTTTTCAGCCTCGCGAAGCCATTTATCTGATCATTGCTTTTTTCCGGCGGCTTTGCTGTGTGTCAAGGGCGCTTCGCGCCGCCTTTGGCGGTTGTTAAACCCTTGACACACCGCAGCCGCCGGTTAGGGCTCATGATCAGATAAATGGCTGGATCCGCCTTTGTGTAGACATGAACCGATAAAGCCTGAGAAAAAGGTCCTTATCCATAACTGGGGTTATTGTCGCAAATTAAACGCCCGATGCTCTAAGACACGGTTAGTCAGCGCTGGCCAGGGAGTTCGAATCGCTATTGCGCGCCGGGCGCCCCTTAACGGATCGGGCGCGCGGGCGCCTTGGCGACTTGCGTGTGGGAGCGGGTTGCTCAGGCTTGTCTTCCCCATTAATAAGGGAGGCCGAAGGAGCCCCCTCTTCATCAGGGGTTGTCATCTTCGGCTGCGGCGCATTGGGATGGCTGAAATGAGATTGCGCCATGGCGATGATACGGAAATAGTGTTCCGCGTGCTGCAAGTAATTCTCGGCCGTGATAATATCACCTGACGACTGGGAATCTCGTGCTAAATTGACGTATTTTTCCGCGATCTGCGAGGCCGTGCCACGAATTTTGACATCCGGGCCATTGCTATCGTAGGAGCGGGAGATCGGGTTGGGGGCCTTGCGAGAGCGTCTGGTGCGCCTATTGTGTTGATTGTGTCTCATTGAATTCCAAGTTTCCGTACTGGCTTCATGGGTTGATTTTGTCCTGGGGTTAATAGTCTTGCGCGTTTACCGCTTCACAGCCAATCAAGGACTGGATGCTGTCGTTACAATGTTCGCGTCCTGTGCCTTTTCCTGTGGCGGGCGCAGGGCCAACATAAAATTGGATACGCGAAGCGGATCGCTCTGTAGTCCGTGGTAAAGCGCAAGCCTTTAAGACTGGCAGGGGTTTGCGACCAAATGCGCTTTGCTAATACCAGCGGTATTGGCTTTATAGACACGCCGACTGGTGTACCGCCTTGATAACATACTTGCTTGACGCTAATCCATGAGTCATTGGTAAGGACCCTTGGTATAACAGGCTTTACTTTGTTCCTGCATCACATAGACATGTACATCGATTTCCGCGTCCTGGTCCTCTCGAATGCCAAACGTGCTGTCGAATTCACAACTGCAACGGCGATAAAGGCAACGAAGTCCGCATAACAATCTGTCAAGCCTCAAGGGCGACACAAGAAAAATGGCTCCGTCAGAATGGCCCACTGCAAAGGCAACAGATCCAAATCGCTTTTGCGTGTTTTCAACAATGGCGAAAGCTGTCCACCTTAATGCGGGAATGTCCGCGCCCGTGTGCACCAAAGCCGACAATGGGCGCTCAATAGTAAACAAACGGATGAACGGTGCGCTTTGTTCCCCTCATAACGCACGGGCCATCCATCGATTAGCAGCCCCTTATTGATGCTTTGCAACGTTCAAGCCATTTACAAACACAGCACAGCCCAACGTCACGCTATCAATGCGTCCGGCAAGGCTCCTGTCCGAGCCAAGCCGATCCTCTATCGCCTTGTTTCGATGCTCTTGCCCTTGGCCGCGACGTCCTGGTGCTTTGAATTCTCTGTCTGCGTGCTTTTGTCTGCGTGCTTTAGTCTGTCTGCTGCTTTTGATAGCTCTCGCAATGTTACGATTTTATAACTGTAGCTTTGCCGCCTTCATATTATCATCGCAGCCATTCCCGAGAATTAAAATATCCGAAACATGGCAAGCAATGGACTATGTCAGGCGCAACTCATACCGCCAGCGCAATGAACACGATTCTACCGTATGAATACGATTCTATCGTATAGCACAGGTGTAAAAACCCGCATACTGGCCTCGCATTTGAGCTAAAAAGCGCTTCAAATAGCCGTGCTATGACCAGCCTATCCGCTTTGGCAATGATTTCCAAGCAGTTTTTTCAGTTTCCACCACAAAATGCCGTAAACCCAAAACGCGTATATACGGACAATCCTGCCTATATCTGGGTTTGGCGCTTGTTGTCTCCGGCAATCCCAGGTTGGAGCCTTCACGGGGTCACGGTAGATTTTACACATAACGCCCGTACCTGACCACGTAAATCATGAAAATGTCGTGTCATGGTAAACCCGTTTTCGTTAACAATTTGCGTAACAGGGGATATTTGTTGATCGCCAATTTCGAAACACAGGATGGTGTCCGAATGACAATATTGGGGAAGTTGCGTGGCCAGTTGGCGAAATGCATCCAGAGCATCGTCGCCGCCATCCAGGGCCAGAACCGGGTCATAATCGCGCACATCCGCTTCCAGAGCCTGAATATCAGCCGTCCGAATATAGGGCGGATTGCAAACGATGATATCAAATACACCTTCAATTTCAGTGAGCCAATCAGAGACGACAAAGCGACATCGTGCAGCAAAACCAAGGCGCACGGCGTTCTGCCTGGCTGTGGCCAGCGCCCGTGGACATAGATCACAGGCAACACCGGACGCATGGGGCAGTTCGCTCAAGAGCGCGAGCATCAAACATCCGCTGCCTGTGCCGATGTCAAGAATGCTATAAGCGGCGGGCCGGGTTTTGCTGCGAGACCTTGTCGCGACTGTCCCTAACACCCCACGGACTACGGTTTCCGAATCCGGCCTTGGAACCAGCGTGTGAGCATTGACGGTAAAGTCCAGCCCCCAAAATTCCTTGGAGCCGACGATACGCGCGATAGGCTCGCGCTTGCGCCGACGCGCAACAAGTGTCGCGAGATACGCTTGCGCTTGCGCCGAAACGAGAGTTTCAGGCCTGCAAACGAGCGCTTCAGGAGATAAGGCCAGGGCATGGCATACCAACACCCGTGCATCAAGGGCAGCACTTTCGATACCGCAGGCGCGAAATTGATCGCGAATATATCGAAAGGTTTCGCCGCGCGAGCGTGTGGAAACCATCGCTGTTGCGTCAAATCTCGGCATTGGCCAATAAGGTTGCCTGATGTTCGGCAATCAACGCGTCAATGATCTCATCAAGTCCCTCACCGGAGAGAATTTCGTTCAGCTTGTAGAGGGTCAGGTTGATGCGATGATCGCTCACACGGCCTTGAGGAAAATTGTAGGTACGGATGCGCTCAGACCTGTCTCCGGACCCCACCTGGCCGCGCCGCTCGGCCGATCGCGCCTCCTCGGCCTTGCGCCGCTCGGCATCAAAGATGCGCGCGCGCAGGATTTTCATGCCTTTGGCCCGGTTTTTGTGCTGGGACTTTTCGTCTTGTTGGGAAACCACAATGCCGGTGGGCAAATGGGTAATACGCACAGCGCTGTCCGTGGTGTTCACGGATTGGCCCCCAGGACCTGAGGCCCGAAACACATCAATACGCAAATCACTTTCATTGATTTCGATATCAATGTCTTCCGCCTCCGGCAGGACAGCGACGGTGGCAGCCGAAGTGTGGATGCGCCCTCCCGATTCGGTTTCGGGCACCCGTTGTACCCGGTGAACGCCGGATTCGAACTTAAGGCGCGCGAAAACCCCGCGCCCGGTCACACTGGAAATCACTTCCTTGACCCCCCCCACTTCGCCTTCGTTGATCGAAATGATCTCCATTTTCCAACCTTGAATGGCCACATAGCGTTCGTACATGCGCAACAGATCACCGGCAAAAAGGGACGCTTCATTGCCCCCCGTACCCGCACGCACCTCAAGTATGGCGCCCTTGTCGTCGGCGGCGTCCTTGGGTAGCAGGGCGATCTGCAAGGTCTGGGCGATGACCTCAAGCTGCTCAGACGCTGAATTGCGTTCCTCCATCGCCAGGGCACGCATATCCGGATCTTCGGCCTCGGAGGTTTCGGCAAGAATGTCTTCCGCTTCCTTAATGGCCGCCTCGGCGTCCCGGTAGCGCTTGACTTTGGCAACGATGGGATCCAGTTCGGCATATTCCTGCGAGTAGCGCACATAATCCTCAGGCTTGTCCATGCGCGCCATAAGCGTTTCCAACTCACCATGACGGGCGACAAGGCCGTCCAGTTTTTCCTGAGGCAGTTTCGTCGTCATGAATTTATACCAAGGTTCCTTACCAATGACTCATGGATTAGCGTCAAGCAAGTATGTTATCAAGGCAGTACACCAGTCGGCGTGTCTATAAAGCCAATACCGCTGGTATCATGCTTTCACTCAAGCAGTTCTAAACCGGGACATCGTGCGCCCGGGCGTAGTCCAGAAGCGGCTGACGTAAGGATTGTCCTTTGTTCTCGTGATCAAGCAGCATCTGCAAATGCGCCGCGGCATCTCCAGCATCAAGCTTTAACAGCATCGCCTTCACAGGCCCGATTGCCGGCGCACTCATCGACAGGTTTCGATACCCAAGCGCAACAAGGGCCATCGCCTCAAGCGCCTTGCTGGCCAACTCGCCACACATGGTTACCGGGCAACCGGCCGCATCACACGCCCTGGCAATTTTCCTGAGTACCCTCAGACTGGTTGCCGAAAGCGTGTCATAGCGATAGGCCACGCGCGGATTGGTGCGATCGGCGGCAAACAGGAATTGCAACAGGTCATTGCTACCAACCGATAGGAAGTCCACTTTGTTGATAATGTCTTCAAGCTGCCACAAAAGCGCTGGAACCTCGATCATCGCCCCCAGCTTGATATTGATAGGCAGATCATGACCATGGCGCGTTAAAAAAGCTTTTTCCTGTTCGACACATTGACGTGCCGCCTCAAATTCTGCGATATCGGTGATCATGGGAAAAAGCAGACGCAACTGCCGTCCCTTGCTGGCATGAAGCAAAGCACGAATTTGCGAACGCAAGAGGGCACGCCGGTCAAGCCCCAACCGGATCGAGCGCCAACCCAGAGCCGGATTTTCCTCATGCATCGTGCGCATATAGGGTAAGATCTTGTCGCCCCCAACATCAAGGGTTCTAAACGTAATGGGCAGGTCAGCGGCTTGGTCTAGCACTTGTGCATAGAGCCTGCGCTGGGCGCTCATGCGCGGAAAACGGGCGGCGACCATGAACTGAAGTTCGGTTCGAAACAGACCAATCCCATTGGCGCCCGTTGCCTGCAAATGGGGCAGATCAACAAGAAGGCCCGCATTCAGGAGCAAGGCGATCGGCTGACCATCTGTGGTAACGCTGGGAACTTCCCGCAAAGCGCGGTATTGTTCCTGTTGATGGGCTTGCAGCCGAATTTTCTCGACATAGGATTCACGGGCATCGGGAGGCGGTCGAACGTGAATTTCCCCCGTATCCCCATCGACGATGATCGCATCACCATTCTCCGCCAAAGTGGTCACATCAGCGATACCAGAGACGGTAGCAATGCCCAGGGCGCGGGCAACAATGGCGACATGACTGGTGGGGCCGCCTTCCTCAAGCACCAGGGCGCGAACGTTTTTTCCTGCATAGTCAAGCAATTCCGCAGGTCCCATGGTCGCAGCCAGCAGGATCGAGTCCTCTGGCAACGCCCGCTCCGCCGTCGCCTGGTGCCCGAGCAGCAAACGCAACAGCCGGTTAGCAAGATCATCAAGGTCGTGCAGGCGCTCGCGCAGATACGGATCGGTTTGGCGCAACATGCGGGCGCGGGTCGCGTTTTGCACCCGCTCGACAGCCGCCTCTGCTGTTAAACCGGAATCGACCGCATCGCGCATGCGTTTGGCCCAGCCACGATCATAGGCAAACATTCGATAGGCCTCGAGCACGTCCCGGTGCTCGCCTCCCTCGGCAAGTTCGCCCCTTTGCAGCATATCATCGGCGGAAAGGCGCAGCCGTGACAGGCCGGCGTTCAAGCGCCGAAGCTCCTCCTCAACGTCATCCGCCACAAGGTTGGTGACAAAAATGCGCGGATCATGAAGCACCACATAGCCAAGCCCCACGCCCGGGGAAATCCCAATTCCGTGGCGATGAAGCGGCCGCGACAAGTCAATGCTGACGTCAGCAGATGCCAGTTCTTCCAGTTCCGCGGCAACCACAAACTCGGCCACCAACATGGCTGCGGTTTGCAGGGCATCGACTTCATCTTCCGAATAGACTCGTGAGGTCCGGTTTTGCACCACAAGAACCCCAAGGATGCGACCGGCGCGCAATATGGGTACGCCCAGAAAGGCGCTGTAGATTTCCTCACCCGTCTCAGGACGATAGGCGAATTTGGGGTGGTTTTGCGCATCCGAAAGATTAAGAGGCTCCGCCTCCGCGGCGATAAAACCAACAAGCCCTTCACCAATGCGCAGGTTGGTTTGGTGGACCGCCTTGGGGTTCAATCCCTGGCTAGCAAAAAGCTCCAACACGCCGTCAGCGCGCAGAACATAAAGTGAGCACACCTCGGCAACCATATTGGTCGCGATCAAGGCCACAATATCGTCAAGACGTCGCTGGGCATCGATGGGTGCCGCCATGACCTCGCGCAGGCGGCGCAGCAAAACCCGTGGTGCGGAATGAATATTTGCGTTGGGCATCGCCCGTTCCTGTTATGATCTGGCCGGCACGCGCTGCATCGGGTTGCGTTGCGCATACTTTCGAATCAACTCTTTGTATCCCATAGTGGCGCTATAGCAAATGCCCTAAACTCTTTTGCAGTTGCGGCCAGGGCTTTCGAAACGTCAAAGCCGGATCGAAACGGGGTGAGGGAGGAGACGATAGGAGAGGGGAGGGGAGGAGAGGGGGCTCGCCTATAGCAAAATGCGTTTAATGGGAATCATGGGCATTGCCGTATTTTTCGCGCATTTTGCTATGGATTTATACCAAGGGTCTTTAACAATGACTCATGGCTTAGCGTCAAGTCAGTATGTTATCAAGGCAGTACACCAGTCGGCGTGTATATAAAGCCAATACCGCTGGTATTAGAGGGCGATCAGCTTCATGGCGTTAGCTTTATATCAAGGGGCCTTGACGCGCTCTAAAGCCAATACCGCTGGTATTACCCTTGGCACAACGGGTACAGCTAACCCCATGCTGATCTCATTTATGGGCCCTTATAATTTATGGGCCCTTATAATCCATGAGCCTTTATGAAGGACCCTTGGTATTACAGGCGATAAAGGATCTGATCGGTCCAAAAGCGTTCGAGTTTAAGAAGTGCCTTGTTCAGGCGAGCGAATTCGTCCTCGCTAATGTCTCCGACTTTCTCGACGCTTTTCACATGACGATTATAGAGATTATCGACAATATCGGCTATGGCGCGGCCCTCCTCGGTCAGTTTAATGCGCACAGAACGGCGATCCATTTTCGACCGCTCGTGACTCAGGTAGCCGGCTTCGACCATTTTCTTCAGATTGTAAGAGACATTGGAGCCCAAATAATAACCGCGGGTGCGCAATTCACCGGCGGTCAGTTCGGAATCCCCGATATTGAACAATAAGAGTGCCTGAACGCCGTTCACATCGGTGCGTCCCTGACGATCAAACTCGTCCTTGATAACATCCAGCAGGCGCCGATGCAGCCGTTCAACGAGGGTTAGGGACTCGAGATAGCGATCCTTCAACACAATCATATCGGTTTCCGGCAAGTAGCTTCCCGCAGAAGTAGCAGATTGTACCATTTAATTAAGCCTCACTGTTAAACTTTGCACTATCTACTCGCCCTGATTACGAATACGTTTATAATCAAGAGTCAATAAAAACAGCTTAAATTTTTTTCTTAATAGATAATTACGTTGTATTTTAAAACTTAATATTGAAAAAATTTAATATTATTTTAAATTAAACATTGAGTTACTTTTTATTTACATAAATTAAACTATGTTTTCTATCCTTTTTTGAACAATTTCAATGTCTCTTGCTTTGCCGTGGTGCGCCACCGGCCCCTGCGCGACCGCAAAAATATCAAAGCCCATATGGCTGGTGCCACGGGCCTTTGCATAATTTGCGCGGGCTCTAGTTGACAATGAGTCTTAACTGTGATTACCGTCATGGGGCTGACAACAAGAACAAAACGTCAGCCAAAAGCAATAAGTCGGGGGGCATACAGTGTATCTCGCTCCGGTGAAAAGAGCGGACCTGGTCTGTTCCATTTATCGCTTGGTGAGTGGACCCTGTTGGCGAGGATCACTGATGTCCACCCGTCATATTTGCAATGGGGTAACCCTATGAACCGGGCACCTTGCGACCCGCGAGGGGGGCCAGGTCGTAAATTAGAGCGTGTCACGTTTTAATAGAACCACTCTGACGGAGCGATTTTGCGTTTGCCCGTGCGCCCAAAAAGCACATATTCATGGTGCCCCTTCATTGTGCCGTTCAGCCATAGATGGGAAATCTGTTTGTAAGGTCGCGCACTTGTTGGCGAGCGGCGGTCTCTGCCGCGTCGTTGTTATCATTACCATTGGCCGCAAGGCCATCCACAACATCGCCGATCAAATGACCGACCAGTCTGAATTCGTCCACGCCAAAGCCTCGGGTGGTTGCCGCCGGCGTGCCAAGGCGAATGCCGGACGTGATTGTGGGTTTTTGCGGATCAAATGGCACGCCATTTTTGTTGCAGGTAATATGCGCCCGCCCGAGCGCTTCCTCAACGGCTTTGCCGGTTAACCCCTTGGGGCGCAGGTCCACAAGAAGCAAATGGGTGTCCGTACCGCCGGAGACCAGATCAAGGCCGCGGGACTTCAAAACTTGCGCCAAAGCGCGGGCATTGTCGATCACCGCTTGGCCATAGCTTTTGAATGACGGTTGCAGCGCCTCGCCAAATGCCACGGCCTTGGCTGCAATCACATGCATCAACGGCCCCCCTTGCAGCCCGGGAAACACCGCGGAGTTCACCTTTTTGGCAATCTCAGCGTCGTCACTCAACACCATTCCCCCACGCGGACCGCGCAGGGTTTTGTGCGTGGTGGTGGTCACGATATGCGCGTGCGGAAACGGGCTCGGGTGCACACCAGCAGCCACAAGGCCGGCAAAATGGGCCATGTCGACCAGCAACCAGGCCCCCACACTGTCAGCAATGGTGCGAAAACGGGCAAAATCGAGCACCCGCGCATAGGCCGAGCCTCCTGCAATGATCAGCTTCGGCTGATGCTGCGTTGCCAGGTCCTGCAAAGCCTCATAGTCGATACGCTGGTCGTCCTTTCGCACGCCATAGGCAATGGCGTTGAACCATTTTCCCGACTGGTTTGGCTTTGCCCCATGGGTAAGATGCCCCCCCGCATCCAGGCTCATTCCCAACAGCGTGTCACCGGGTTGCAGGAGGGCCATGAAAGCCGCCTGATTGGCTTGAGAGCCGGAATGAGGCTGCACATTGGCAAACCCGCAATCAAACAACGCCTTTGCGCGCGCAATGGCCAGATCCTCACCAATGTCGACAAATTCACAGCCGCCATAGTAGCGCCGTGCGGGATAACCTTCAGCATATTTGTTCGTCAACACCGACCCTTGCGCCTCAAGAACGGCGCGGGAGACGATATTCTCCGAGGCAATAAGTTCGATTTCGCGCTGCTGGCGCGCCAGTTCATCGTCCACCAATTGGGCAACGTCCGGGTCCATCTGCGCCAATGTATTAGAAAAAAATGCAAGCGGAATAACGTGTCCGCCGGGTTTTTCGTGGGCATTTTGTGCCATTTCTGCCTCCAGCCTGTTTTATGCGCTCCCGCTGCAGGGAACAGGACATGTTTATACTTTATACCAAGGGACTTTGCGCTTGACCGTTGAAAACGTCTATTTATACCAAGGGTCCTTAACAATGACTCATGGATTAGCGTCAAAGAGTTATGTTATCAAGGCAGTACACCAGTCGGCGTGTACATAAAGCCAATACCGCTGGTATTACGATCTGGCCCCGACAAACCGTTCACACCACGCAAGACGCGTCTTATCGACATCCCATGCCGTCCTGGCCTTTTTTCCGGTTTACCCTTAAACCCCATCAACGCGCTCCACAACACCAGCATTGACGATAAAACCCTGCGCGGTGTCTGCAAGCGGGGCGAAAACCTCCGGCTCGGTTCCCGTCATCCAGGCCTGGCAGCCAAACCGGTTAAGTGTCGCAAAAAGTGCCTTGCGGCGATGCGCATCCAGGTGGGCGGCGATCTCGTCAAGTAACAGAACCGGCGGGCGGTTAGCGATCTTTCCTATCAATTGCGCATGGGCCAGTATCAGCCCCACCAACAACGCTTTTTGCTCTCCCGTTGAACACAAATGCGCGGGGACGTTCTTTGGGCCATGAACGACACAGAAATCGCTGCGATGGGGCCCCTCCCGTGTGCGCCCGGCTGCGCGATCGACCGCACGCGCCTCGCGCAAAATCGTCTGATACCGGCTCTCCACATCCACCGCTGAGGTGCTTGCGAGAGCCTCCTCAAGGCGACCCTGCATACCAATCCCCGCCCAGGGAAAGGCCTGGTCAGGCCCATTCATCAGCGCGATTTCCTCACGCAAACACGAAATTGTTTCAAGGCGCGCCGCAGCGATCGCAACCCCGGTTTCCGCCAGTTGCACCTCCAGGCCATCAAGCCAGACCGCATCGCCCGTACCCGCCTCCAACAGCCGGTTGCGTTGGCGCAAGGCGCGCTCAAACGCCAGTATCCGCGCCGTGTGTCCGGGATCAAGGGTTAACACAAGACGGTCCACAAATCGCCGCCGGACACTGGCGGCTCCCGTGAACAGGCCGTCCATGGCCGGGGTGAGCCATAAAATCCGTATGTAATCAAGTAACGTTTGGGCCGTTGCGTCCTCGGCGTTGATTCTGACGCGGCGTCGACGCGCCTGTGGTGCCTTTGCGCCGTGCTGGCCCGTACCCAGCCTGATCCGTTCTCCATCACAATAGACCTGCGCTGCCACGGTCCAGGCGGCACCCACACCCTCCGCGGCGCCGCGGCGGCAAAGAACATCATAACCCGCACCGCGCAAGCCGCGCCCAGGACTCAATAGGGAAACCGCTTCCAGGATATTCGTTTTGCCGCCACCATTCTCCCCCCAAAGGACCACATGACGGGCATCGCTGTCCAGGTGCAGTTGCAAATAATTGCGAAAGTTCTGCAGTTGCAGGGAGGCAATCCATGCAGAACCCGGCACAGATGTTTCGGTTTGTGCAGCCCTGTTTAGCAACGGCGCAACTCCGGCAAAACTTTGTGGGAAACATATTCGCAAAGCCTGTAACGGCGGAACCCGCCCTTAACAGGCTTGCCTGACAAAATCTGTAATGCACTTTGCAGGCAGCACATCATTGCAACACGTTTGGATGAGCAGAGGTTACAACCTGCGCCTTACACGCGCATCGGCATAAGCACATAAAGCGACTGGTTTTCATTTTCGTTTTGAATCAATGCCGGAGAGCCAGGGCCGGAAAACAAAAATTCCGTTTCGCTGGAGGTCAACTGCCCCATAATGTCGAGCAGATATTTTGCATTAAAGCCGATCTCCAAGCGCTCCGCATTGTAGTCGACGCCGATTTCCTCGACAGCGCTACCGGCCTCGGGACTGTTTACGTCGAGAGTAAGCGTTCCCTCGTCGAGGCTAAGCTTCACCGCCCGGCTGCGTTCGCTCAGCACCGTAGAGACCCGGTCAACAGCGTGCGAGAACCGGTCTCGATCAGCCACCATTTTCCTGTCATTGCCACGAGGAATAACCCGCTCGTAATCGGGAAAAACACCGTCGATGAGCTTGGAAACCAATTCAATGTCGGCACAACGCACCCGCAATTTCGTCTCACTGACATCGAACTGAATAGGTGTCTCCTGGCCATCAAGCAAGCGCAGGATCTCTCCGATTGTCTTGCGCGGAATGATAATTCCCGGCATGCCGTGCGCACCCTCAGGCGCGGCCATCTCCGACAAGGCCAGGCGATGACCATCGGTTGCAACCGCACGCAATATATTGGTGTCCCCTTCCAGCGTGTGCAGGTAAATTCCGTTCAGATAGTAGCGGGTTTCCTCGCTGGAGATGGCAAATTGGGTGCGCTCAATCAGCTGTGCGACAGCATCACGGCTCAACGCGAAACTATGGGTGTAATCGCCGGTGCTGATGTCGGGAAAGTCCTCCACCGGTAGTGCCATCAGGTTAAATTGGGCCCGTCCCGATTTCAACGTTAACCGGGAGGCGTCCTGCGACAGAGCAAGAGAGACCTCTGAGCCCTCAGACAGCTTGCGCACGATATCATGAAACATATGGGCGGGAACCGTCGTCCCGCCGGCCTCCTCCACATCGCCCCCCACAGTCTCTGTGATCTCAAGCTCAAGATCGGTGGCCTTCAACAACAGCTGACCATCGCCTGCGCGCAATAAGGCATTAGACAGAATGGGGATCGTATTGCGCCGCTCGGCAACCCGCTGAACACGTGCCAGCGCCTTGATTAAAACGGACCGCTCAAGCGTGATCTTCATGGACTAACCCTTCATCATCACAAACCAACATGTTCCAACTGCACGTATGTATCGCGAACGCAACAGAACGCGTGCAAACCTATAAATAGCTGAGCTAATATGAACCTTAAGTCTCTTGCAAATAGCCCCCTATATCCTGCCAGACCTAAGGTCTATCCTGGTGCAAAATCGCTCCGTCAGAATGGTTCTATTAAGACATGACACGCTCTAAAAGCTATAAAGGAGAGCGGACCGGCCAAGTCGTCAATAGACGTTTGCATCTGATAGCCGCCATTGCTGGTGTGGCTATATAGCGCAAAGTGCATCGTCAGTCGAGCAACATGCGACGCAACAGTTCCACGTCCTCGTGCATGGCGGCATCGGCGTCCATGAGCTGCTCAATTTTACGAATGGCATGAAGAACCGTGGTGTGGTCGCGATTGCCGAAACGTCGACCGATCTCCGGCAGGGAGCGTGGTGTCAGCTTCTTGGCTAGATACATGGCGATCTGACGCGGACGGACAATGGCACGGGCGCGGCGTGAGGATATCAGATCGGAGCGGCTAACGTTGAAATGGCTGGCGACAATACGCTGAATATCCTCAATGCGCACCACCTTGGGATCGCGGGCCCGCACCAGGTCGCGCAAGGCCTGATCGGCTATGGAAATTGTAATCGCTTCTCCCGTTAACTGGTTACTGGCCACAAGGCGATTGATCGCCCCATCGAGATCACGACCGTTGGAGACGATTGAACGGGCGATGTATTCCAACACAGGCTCTGGAAATTCGATACCAGGAAAGCGCGCGCGCGCTGCCGCGGCGCGCGCCTGCACGATCCCCCAGCGCACGTCCATATCCATGGGATGGATTTCCGCCACAAGCCCGCCAGATAAGCGTGAGCGGACCCGCTCGTCCAGGGTCTGCAAATCGACAGGAGGGCGATCGGCGGCGATGATAACGTGTTTGGCGCTGTCGATCAGGGAGTTCAAAGTGTGGCAAAACTCCTGCTGGATGGTTTTGCCCTGCAGGAACTGCAGGTCATCAATGAGCAATAAATCAATGCCACGTAGGGCCTCTTTGAAACTGAGTGCGGACTTGGTACTCAGGGCATGAACGAACCGGTGCATAAAATGCTCTGCGGTCAAATAAAGAACCCGACGCTTTTGCGGGGATGGCAATACGTCAAGTGCGGCCGCGTGCAGCAAATGGGTTTTGCCAAGGCCCACCGAGCCGTGAATATAAAGAGGGCTAAAGTCTGTCTGCTGGGAGCCGATGCAGGCGGCCATCTGCTTTGTCGCGGCGTGGGCCAGGGTGTTTGAGCGGCCGATGACAAAGTTGGAAAAGGTGTATTTGGGATCAAGAGGCGAGCCTTTTAAGGTACTGTCGCCAAGACCGTTGGCCATATCTGCGGTCAGACCGGCGCCGACCGTGTTGCGTTTTCCGTGCCCTTCGTTGCAATCGTCAGCAAAAACCCGGTTAACGCGCCGAGCGCTACGCACGCTAATGTCGATACGAACAATGTCCGGGCATACCTGTTGCCAGATGGAGAGAAATTTTTCTTCGTAATGGGACTTGATCCAGGATTTCAGAAAGCGTGTTGGCACCGACAAATGCACGCCACTATCTTGAAACTGTTCCAATTCACAAGCCGCGAACCAACTTGTGTAGACGTCTTCGCCGAACTCGCTGCGCAGGAGTTTTTGGACCCGTTGCCAACGTGCGGTTCCTTTTATTGGCGTATCAGCTCCTTGTCCTGGCTGCACACGCTTGGCGATTACCGACCCCGCGTCGCCATTTGGCGAGATCTTGGCATATTGATCACGGGCTCCGTTCGTGTATCGCCTGTTGGACGGTGGCGCTGGATGAGGGGTCGGAACGACAACCTGCTTATTTGCTATCGGTCGGTGCATTGTGTGACCTACTTTTTTATGGGTTCAAGCCGGAACATAAAGGTTTCGCTCTGCCAAGGCGGGTTGCGGATACGGCTTCCGGCTGCGATACCTCCAAGGAGAAGGTTGAGCCTGAGCCTGAGCCGGAATATCGGTGTGGACATTCAAAATGTACGCGCCACATTGGCCTTCGCAATCGTGTTGGTCTTAAACGTTGGGTAGCGTTGCCATGCGGTTCGGTCTGCGCGGCCTCTGTGCGGTTTGTGCGGCCTGTTCGGTCTGTGCAGCCTGCGCGGTCACTAACATGGCTCGGGTGTTGTTTGCCGGCGTCCACACCAAAATCTTATACCAGCGGTATTGGCTTTATGTACACGCCGACTGGTGTACTGCCTTGATAACATACTTGCTTGACGCTAAGTCATGGGCCATTGTTAAAGACCCTTGGTATTAACCGGTGGGTGCTTTCGGCTGGTCCTAAACTAGACACAACAATCCCGTCGTCCCGATCGCACTCGGGGCGCTGATTACGCTACGAAATTCTGATTTTACAACGCGAGTACGCTGTCTGGTCGCGAGAAAACGGAGCCGATTATTGGCTCAGTATTATTGCGTGCTATCGTGCTGGGAATCACAAGATTCTTTCTTCGATACACGTCCCTACTCCGCCGCTTCACGATTAGACACCATCCCAATTTTCTAATCCTTGACCCCATATCCCCGTTATCGCCATCGCTCTTTCTTGCCGCCGTCATGCACCTTCGTCGTCATGCACCTTCGTCGTCATGTACCTTCGTCGTCATGTACCTTCGCCGTCATGCACCTTCGTCGCCATTATGCGTTCCCCCTGGAAAGCGTGCGCCATACCGACTGATGTTGCGGACCCGTTTTGCCTGCCGTCTCCCTTTTTGGCTCGCGCCGCCGCGTCTTTGCCCGCGTCTTTGCCTGCGCATTTGCCACTCTGCCCAATGCCGCGGTTGTCTGCGGACTGATGCCTTATATTCAACAACGCCGCCTACAAAGGTTGCTCGCCCAACGCTGTTAACCTTCTGTTAACTTTACACAGACAGATAGCCGAGCGCAACCACGTCGATGGCCACGATAGAACGGATAAACTTCAGAATCGCCCTTTTCGAGCTACCAATCTTGTTTCAAACTCTCGTCTAGGTCCTGTGAAAGTAACAACTTTTTTTGGTGCAGAATCGCATGTGTTGCATATTTGCAATTCTCAAAAAAAATATCTTGCGTGCGCAACGCGGCCCTAAAAAAGAGGTGCCAAGAGCGCAACGACCGCCAAACACTCTCAATGATAGAATCAACAAGCCGTTTGGGCCTCTCTTCTAACCGGCATCGCCCCTTGGGGAGCGGGCTGGTGATGCCGGTCGAAGAGAACCCCGGTTATGGATAAGGACCTTTTTCTGAGGCTTTATACCAGCGGTATGGGCTTTATAGACACGCCGTCTGGTGTCCAGCCTTGATGACACGCTCTAGCAAAATGGGTACAGCGAAACGCATGCCGATTTAGTACGGGACCTCATTTGGACTTTTTGCTTGGAATCAACCAAAATACCTGTACATTAGCGAGGCTGGTATCGGAGCGTAGCGCAGCCTGGTAGCGCACTTGCATGGGGTGCAAGGGGTCGGAGGTTCAAATCCTCTCGCTCCGACCATCAGCAAAGAGCTGTTGAACAGTTTTGCATCGCCAGAAAATGGCCGCCCTCGCCGCCCTCACCGCCCTCACCGCCTCGCCAATCGAGAAACAGAATTGATTCTATTAAAACCTGACACGCTCTAGGTGTGTAACGCCAAGAGGTTGTCCCTGGTAAATCCATCGGGTGCAGGTGGTCATTCGTCTGATCATGAGAGATGTTCGATTTCTCCCGCGTTGTCAAGGGCGCTTCGCGCCGCTTTCAGCGGTTTTTAAACCCTTGACAACGCGGGAGAAATCGAAAAAAAGCAATGATCAGATGAATGGCCCGATATGGCCTTGCTGGCGGCAATGGCCGCAATAGCCCTGACTTCAGACCTGCCACCTTGAGAACAACTTATTGAAAGATTACATCTAGGTCGTCAATAGACGTTCCCAACTCATACCAAGGGTCCTTAACAATGACTCATGGCTTAGCGTCAAAGAGTTATATTATCAAGGCAGTACACCAGTCGGCGTGTCTATAAAGCCAATACCGCTGGTATCAGGCGGAATGGCGCAAATCACGAGCGCGTGTGTGCATATTCAGGTTGGGTGCTCCGGATTTGAGAACCGCGGATAATGGCCGAGGATGACCAAACAGATACCCTTGGCCGAAGTCACAACCGAGCGAGCTGACGATCGCTAACTGCTCCCGAGACTCAATTCCCTCCGCAATCACGGAAAGGTCAAGGGCATGGGCCAGATCGATAACCGCGCTGACAATGGTTTGCACCTCTTCATTTTCGGTGATCTCAGCCACAAAACTGCGGTCAATCTTGAGCGTATGAAAGGGTAGCCGGTTTAAGGTCAGCAGGTTTGAGTAACCAATGCCGAAGTCATCAATGGCGAACCTGACCCCGTGCCCTCCAAGGTGCGTCATCACATGGGTGGCCCCCACCATATCGGTGACAACCGTATGCTCCGTAATTTCAAGGGTAATCCGTTTCGGGTCGATCCCATGGCGCGCCAGACAATCAAGCAAAAAATCACTCAGTTCCGGATCACGGAGATCCCGGGCTGTCAGGTTCAGGGCCAGGGACTGAATGCGGCCCGTATCAAGGCCAGGCTTGACCTTGCGAATACTGGTCTCGAAAATATAACGCGTTAGGGTTGTCAATAAGCCGTACTCAGCGGCAATGGCAAGAATATCAACGGGGGCAATCCAGCCGTGCTCGTCATGATGCCAGCGCATCAGCGCCTCCAAGCCAACCGATGTTTGGTCCTGCAAATCAACGATCGGCTGAAAGAATATGCGAATCAGCCGATCGCGAAGGGCTGCACGCAGATGCTGACCCAACGTTCGCTGAAGGGTGAATGTCTGCGCCATGTTGGGATGAAAAACAATGACCCGCCCCTTGGTGCCGGTCCTGGCGCGATCAAGGGCGAGGTCTGCATTACACACCAGACTGCGTGCTGTGCGCCCGTGTTGAGGATAGCAGACGACACCCAACGCAGCATTCACATTTAAATGTCGCCGCTCATAGACCACCGGCGCCTGGATCCGGCTTAACAATTGATCTGCCACGGATTTTGCGTCCTCAATATCCGTAACGCTATGCACAACAATGGCGAACTCGTCGTTGCCGATCCTTGCCACATAGTCTTCCTCGCCAATACACTGACTCAGGCGAGAGGCAATTGTTTGCAGCAGGGCATCACCAGCGCCATAGCCGAACGTGGTGTTGATGTTTCTGAACCCCTTCAAATCAATGACAATCAGGACAAACGCATGCCCTTGAGCGCCGGCCGCGGCAACCATGTCCTTGATTTGGTTCTGGAAATGAACCCTATTAGGCAGTTGGGTCAGGGGATCGCTTTGCACCAACTTGCGAACTCTTTGCCGCTCAAGATTGAGCCTTGAGCCAATATCCCTAAGGCGCCCGGCAAAAGCGTCATAGGCCACCCTCAGGTCCTGGTTCTTCTTTATAAGTTCGCTGTTTTCGTTTCGAAGTGCCTGTTCAGCATCAAGTCTGGCCTGGAAGTAGGAGGAAATTTGCTCCTCCAGCCTATGAAACTGCGTGGCTAGATTCTTTGTCATAAGTGCGTTCGCCGCAAGGGGACACCTGATAACGTCTATTTACGACCTGACTGGCCCGCTCCCCGGTCTTGCGCCACTCATGAAAGGGTACCCTTGGGGCGACCCAAAACAGGGGTGGGCTGGTGATGCCGGTTAATAAAGATGCTCACCTGGTAACAAAACATAATCAATAGAGAAGTCTCCAAAAGTTATTACGAAGGATCAATTTACGTCAAGCGCCAATTACAGCGACAATAAAGATATTCATGTATTAAATTTGATCAGCTGCTGCATTCAATTGATAGGTAAATAAATTATTTATATTTAGTTTACAAAATACTAATGGTAAAAATAAATCAACGCTCGTTTGGGTTTGATTTTCTGTTTGGTAGCTGGACACGCCTATTTATGACCTGGCCCTCCAGTGTCGTCGTTGCTGCGGGGCACCCGACCGGGCCAGAACATATCTGCGCCTGCGCGGTGCCCTTATCACCCAGATGCGAGGCCCTCCAGTTCGCGCGCGAGGCTTCTGCCTAAAAGTGCACGGCGGCGCCGAGGCGGCCCTCGTAGCGGGTGTTGCCATCGCCAAAATGCGCCTCGCCATCCATGAAAAGCGATGCCGATCCCCCTAAGTTCGTCGACAGCCGCGCCCCGATAAAGCCCGTGACCTCATCGTCATCGCCCCCCGGCGCAAAGCTAAGACCCCGCCCGGCGATGGTCACGGACACATTGTCCGCATCGCCGGAATACGCCTCAACCCCAACCCGCGGCGCAACCGAGAACGCCCCCCAAGACCTCTCAATGGCCACCTGCACGCGGCCGCCAAACAGATTGACATCGCGATCCCCCACGGTCAATTCACTCGCCGAGGCCCCGGTCGGGCGCCCCGTCTCCGTGTAACCATCCAGCGACAGATGCGCATAACGCAGGCGCACACTGGGCATGAGCGTCATACCACCAACGGTAACATCCGCCCCCAACGCCACCTCGGGAGAAACGTACATGCCATCATAAGAGCCCTTCGCCAGCCAGAAGCCGTTCCCCCCGGGGGCATTGTCCATCACCAGCCGGGTGCTGTCGTTATCCAGCCGCCCGGCGCTCAGGATCAGCCGCGCGTACCACACCTCCTGGGCGTAATCCGCGTAAACCCCGCCGAAAAACGTATCCGTGTCGACGGTGCTGCTGTGATGCCCCACATTCTGGCTGTTGCCGCTGCCGATTTCCAGATCTCCTTTAGAGTAGCCGGCGAAGGCACCAAGGCGCAGGCCGGAGAGGGATGCCATATCAAGAGCCATATCAACGCCAAGGATACCGCCGTAGAGTGCGTGGCTGGCATCGCTATAGGTCCCTTGCGCGTCCACGTCACGGTGGGAGCCAAAGCCCTGCGCCCAGATACGAAAACGATCGGAAGGGGGAGCGGCGGCCGGAGCGACGTCCGGATCGGCTACCGGATCGGCCACAGGGGCGAAGTCATCGCCGATATCGGCAGCGATTTGCGCAGCATGTGACGCCCCACGCAAGCCGCCTGCGGCGCGCGATCTTGCGACGCGGGCAGCATCCAGTTGAGCATGGACGGAATTGGAAATACCCGCCGTTAGGTCGTGCAATTGCTTATCGGCGTGGCTAAAGGCGTTGGGATCAACGACCACAACATACGGATTGCCGGTTGTGGGGGTGATGGTGAGATAGGGCTGACCGCCGGTATCAATCGTCTCCGGCAGACCGCCTGCTGTTGTAAACGTTACCACGGTGCTGACGCGATTGTGGAAATTAAACGTCTCGTCGCCCGCTCCAGTATTCCCAGGACTGCTGAGTTGCACGAGACCGATGAGGCGGGAGTTGGGCAGCAGGGTGATGGTGTTCTTGTCGTCAGGGTTACCGGCATCAATTCTGATAGCAAAGCTGTCTGGCTCACTCACCCGTATAAGGCCGCTGTTGATGATGGTGTTGTCTTTGCCGGAGACAGCGATACCGTAGGCTTCTTTGCCGCTTACGGTGATGGTGCCGCTGTTGGTCAGGGTGTTCTCGCTGCCCACGGCATAGAGGCCGTCGGCAAAGTCGCCGCTTGTGGTAATGGTGCCGCTGTTGGTCAGGGTGTTCTTGTTACCAAAGGCATAGAGGCCGTAGGCAGTGAAGCCGCTTGTGGTAATGGTGCCGCTGTTGGTCAAGGCGTTCTCGTTGCCCTCGGCATAGAGGGCGTAGGCACGGTCGGTGCCGCTTGTTTGGATCTTGCCGTCAGGGCCCACGGTCACGGTGCTTTTGTCACCCACTACTTGGACACCGAGTGCGTCGTCACCGGTGGTGACGATCGTGTCGTTAACGTTGATGGTGTGCCCCCCGCCTGGGCTGCCATTAATGCCAGTTTTAGTGGCAGCCGGCCTAATGGTGACGCCTTGTTGGAGCGTGCATTCCTCATTTGCCGCAACCGTATAGTCGTCCCCGGTGGTCGAAGTCGCGATGGGTGCCGCCGCATTGCATGTAATGGTCGCTGCATGAGCAGGGGCGATGGCGCCGGGGGCAGCCGCAAACAGCGCCGCAGCACCCACCGTCGCCAATAAAAACCCGGTACCGTGCCTGACGGCAAAATGCTGTCCTGGCGCACAGGCGGCCCTGGCGCGTTTGATAGGTGCAATGGCAATGGGTTTAACGGTTAAGTCCTGTATCATTAAGGATCTCCAATAGGCTTGCCTGGCGTTTCAGTTCTTTCCTGTGTTCGCAGGGCTTTGCAATCTTTCCAACTTTTCGCGAAATCGCCAAAACGCCGTCTCGGCACCGGAATGCCGTGTACAACCATCAATTCAAACGTTAGTTGAATAGATATTAAATGCACTAATTAGTTGTTTATCGGATTGACACCGCCTGTCAAGATGGGAATGCGGGAAAGTACAATTATTCAGACAATTCATCGCAACCTGTTGCCGTTATGCAACAGCTGGAAATGCCTATTAGCAGGGATTATACCAGCGGTATTGGCTTTATAGACACGCCGACTGGTGTACTGCCTTGATAACACACCTCTTCGACGCTAAGCCATGAGTCATTGTTAAGGACCCTTGGTATTATTTTCTGCCCCCTCGATAGAGAGCCTAGAGCGTCGGGCGTTTAAGTTGCAACAATAACCCCCGATTCTCTAGAGGTAAGGCTAACGCCATAAAGCTGATCGCCCCGAAATCTATAGCAAAACGCTAGGAAAATACGGGAATGTCCATGAAAACAATTATACCAGCGGTATTGGCTTTTTGTACACGCTGACTTGTGTGTCGTATTGATAATACAACGGTTTTACGCTGGGCCAGGAGTCAAACGCAAGGCCCCTTGGTATTAACGTATTTTGTTATAATGTACGGCCTTGATAACACACTTGCTTGACGCCATTCCATGCGCCTTTGGCAAAGGCCCGCGGTGTTACTCTGTATCCGGCTCGTGCCAGGTGCGTCCATCCCGTTCAATAAGCGCGATAGAGCCGCTTGGCCCCCAGCTTCCCACCGTATAGCCTTGCGGGCGCTCATTGAATTTATCCCAAGCCGCGCGAATGGGATCAATCCAGCGCCACGCCGCATCAACTTCGTCACGGCGCATAAAAAGCGTCTGATCTCCTCTGACCACATCAAGCAATAGCCGCTCGTAGGCGTCCGGTGGGTCGCCGACAAAGGCCTCCGCAAAGGCCAGGTTAAGCGGCACCCGGCGAAACCGCATGCCTCCCGGCCCCGGGTCCTTGATCATGACAAATAGTTTGACACCCTCGTTGGGTTGCAGGCGTAGCACCAGTTGATTGGAATCAAGTCTGCCCGCTGCCTGGGGAAAAATGGAGTGAGGAATATCCTTGAACTGGACAACGATTTCGGAAAAGCGCCCCGCCATTCGCTTTCCCGTGCGCAGGTAGAATGGTACCCCCGCCCAGCGCCAATTGTTCACTTGCGCCTTGATAGCAACAAAGGTCTCGGTGTGGCTCGCGAGCTCATCATCAAGTTCCTCAAGATAGCCCGGAACGCTCACGTCGCCAGCGGCAATGCCGCGGTACTGGCCACGTATGGTCAGTTGATGGGCGTTGGTTTGATCAATGGGGACAAGAGCCTGAAGCACTTTTAGCTTCTCATCACGCACGGCGTCGGCCTCGAACGCCGCCGGTGGCTCCATGGCCACCAAACACAAAAGCTGCAACAGGTGGTTTTGTACCATATCACGCATGGCGCCCGCGGTGTCGTAGTATCCGGCGCGATCGCCAACGCCCAGGGCCTCGGCAACGGTAATCTGAACGTGATCAATATGGCCCGATCGCCAGATGGGTTCAAACAGGGCGTTGGCAAAACGCAGCGCCATCAAATTCTGAACCGTCTCCTTGCCCAGATAATGATCAATGCGATAAATCTGGTGTTCATCAAACATCTCGCCGACCGCATCGTTGATTTCTCGGGCCGTTTTCAGATCTCGGCCTATCGGCTTTTCCAAAACCAGCCGCGCATGCGGCGTGGCAAAACCTCCCTGTGCCAGGTAACGGCAAATAGGCCCAAAAAGTGAGGGAGCCACAGCCAAGTAATAGGCGCGCACCTGCGCCTGGCCAGCAGCAAGAACGGTGCGTAAGTCATCCCATCCATCAGAACTGGTGACATCATTGCAACTGTATAACACGCAACCAAGGAAGCGCCTCAGATGGTCCTCGTCAATGGAGGGTTTGGGGGCGTGCTTGCGAATGGCGTCAGCGGCCATATTTCTGTAAGCATCAACGCTCATGGGGGTGCGGGAGACGCCGATAATGCGCGAGGTCTCATTGTACTGGCCATCGACAAAGCGCGCATAGAGTGCTGGCAGGAGTTTGCGCCGAGACAAATCCCCCGTACCACCGAACACAACATAGTCAAAGGGTTGAACGGGAATAATACGCATGGTCATGTTATTTCAGGCCTGCTGTCTGTTTGTCTGGCACGAAGGCCGGTATAAGCGAATAGGCTGTGCCGGCTAACCACAAGGAGCAGCGGATTCGCCGCGCGTCACTCACGCAATCGATCGACAAGCCGGGCAAGGCCTACCATGCGCGGCCGCCGCAACCGTTCTGCATGGAGAATGGCGGATACGTCCTTGAAAGTCTGATCAAGGTCGTCATTGATCAAAACATAGTCATACTCGCGCCAGTGGTCCATCTCGCCGCGCGCATTGGCAAGGCGCTGGGTGATCACCTCGGTACTGTCTTCAGAGCGCCGCTCCAGCCGACGGCGCAGTTCCTCAAGGTTTGGTGGAAGAATAAAAACGCTGACAATATCATCACGATGGGACTGATAAATTTGCCGTGTTCCCTGCCAATCGATATCGAATAGAACGTCCTTGCCAGCCGCCAGTGCCGTTTCTACCGGTTCGCGGGGGGTGCCATAATCGTGCCCATGAACATGGGCCCACTCGAGCAATTCCTGTCGCTCAACCATGGTTTGGAATTGTGCCGGGGTTTTGAAATAATAGTGCTCCGCCTCAATCTCACTGGGGCGGCGCGATCGGGTTGTTGCGGACACAGATAGAACCATATTGTCTGTTTGATTAAGAAGGTGGCGGGCGATGGTTGACTTGCCTGCTCCTGAGGGTGAGGAGAGGATGAATATCAAGCCGCGTCTGGCCAATGTGCCGACGTTTGTACCTGTGCTCGTTCCCATGTCCAGCTTTCTTATACGCAATTATCCGCACGCAATGATACAAAGGTCCTTGCCAAGGGCTCATGCATTAGCGTCAGTTAAGTGCGTTATCAAGGCCCCACCCCAGTCGGCGTGTCTATAATGCCAATACCGCTGGTATTATTCGATGTTCTGCACTTGCTCGCGCATTTGTTCAACAACGGATTTTAGCTCCAGGGCGGACCGTATCACGGCGACATCGTGGGCTTTGGCGCAAACGGTGTTGACTTCACGGTTGAATTCCTGAGCGAGAAAATCAAGGCGGCGTCCGACAGGTTGGTCACTTTCCAGCAATTCGCGGGCCGCCTCACAATGGGCACGCAGGCGATCAATCTCCTCGCGAATGTCGGATTTGGTTGCGATCAGGGCGGCTTCCTGGTGCAAGCGCCCAGGCTCAAGCCCTCCGTTTGCGGCATCAACAAGCAATCGCATCTGCTCGCCAATACGGGTCTTGATCGCTGCGACATCTCCTGCCGGTGACGTGGCAATTGTGTCTACCAGCGCTTGAATTTCCCCGACTTGCTGTGACAGCACCTTGCCCAGCACCTTGCCTTCGCGCTCTCGCATGGCAACAAGGGCATCCATAGCGCTTGCCAAGGTATCCATCATGGCGGCCTCCTGGGTCCTGCGGTCCTCGTCGCTGGTTGGATCGGCAAAAAGCTCTATGACCCCGCGTTGGTTCATCAAGGTGTCAACGCCCACAGGCGCACCGCCGATGCGGTTTTGAATTTCCTGTGCTGCTGCCAGCGCCTGTTCAAGGGCCTGAGGATTGAGGCGAAGTGATAGATTATCGTTGTGACCGAAAAATTTCAGGCCAACGTGGCAGGCGCCGCGCTTTATCCGGGCGCTTATTTGAGTCCTGACCGCCGGTTCCATGCTCTCGCAGCCCGCAGGTAACCTCATCCGAATGTCCAGGCCCTTGTTGTTTAGGCTCTTGACTTCCCAGGTCCACTGCAGGGGGCCAAGGGTACTTTCGGCGCGGGCAAATCCTGTCATACTCGAAAGGGGCACAAAGGTTCCTCGCTATTTTGTTCGCGCATCAACAGGGCACCTTCGCCGATCGGCTAGGGGGATGAGATCACGCCTACACTGCCAGTGCTATCCTGCGACGTTTGTGACTTGCGAACGTCGCGCGCAATGGGCAGGGCTTGAATGTCATGTTGATTTTGATGTTGATCTTGACGCTGGCGCTGACGCTGCAATCGCCGCCATTTCCGCACGTTTTCCTGATGCTGGGTCAGGGTCGTGGCAAAGGCGTGTCCACCGGTTCCATCGGCAACAAAGTAAAGATCGTCTGTAGCGGCGGGTCTGGCCACCGCTTCCAGGGAAGCGCGTCCTGGCGTGCCGATAGGACCCGGAGGTAGTCCTTTTATAACATAGGTATTGTAGGGTGTCGGCTTGGTAATTTCGCTCTTGCGGATGGGGCGGCCAAGGCTACCTTGGCCACCGACCAGTCCATATATAATGGTTGGATCCGATTGCAACCGCATTCCCTTCAACAGGCGATTTATGAAAACACCGGCTATGCGCGCGCGCTCGGCAGGTACAGCCGTCTCTTTTTCCACAATTGAGGCCAGAATCAGCATGTCTTCACGCGAGGTCAGGGGCAGGCGCTCCGCGCGGTTTTTCCACAATGTGTCCAAAAGCTCTGTCTGGGCAGCGCGCATACGGGCAATCAACTTGGCGCGATCGGTGCCGCGAATGAACTTATAGGTATCGGGCATCAGCGTTCCCTCGGGGGGAATCTGGGTTACCTGGCCGGTGAGGACCTCACTGGCCATAATTCGCTCGACAATCTGCCTGCTGGTAAGCCCTTCTGGAATCGTCAGTGAATAAAGAACCGGCGCACCTTCGGTCAGAAGATTAAGCACCTCCAGGGTGGAAAGCTCGGCCTTGATGCGAAACTCCCCGGCGCGTATTTTTCTATGCTTGTTGTCGAGGCCGGCCTTGGCCATAAACATAAAGCGGCTGTAGATGATATGCTCGTCCTCAAGCCTGGCAGCAATTTCACTGAGGTTCTGGCCGCGCTCTACAACAAACAGGCGCTCTTGGGAAAGGGGCCCCGGTGCGCGAACAAGGGCGTTCATATAGACAAAGGCGGCGCCCAGCGCCAAGCCAAAAACAATCAATGTCACCGACAGAGCGGAGATAAAACGCGCGCCGCGCCAAGGCTTTCGCGTGGTTTGCGATGCCGTGATGCGCAGATCACCGTTATCCCCTTTTTTCTCAATATCCAGGGGTGCGAAAAAATCGTCCTTGTTAGCCAAGCGGTACCACCTCTCAACGGGTGTCGGCAAACCTGGAGACGCAGGTTTGCGTTATGCCCTGTAACACGCATACGATGTTATACCAGCGGTATTGGCTTTATAGACACGCCGACTGGTGTACCGCCTTGATAACATACTTGCTTGACACTAATCCATGAGTCATTGTTAAGGACCCTTGGTATTATAACGTCCAAGCTCAAACAACATCGTTAACCCAATTTGACGAAATTGGTTAAAGAAATCGTCAATCCTATGGCGATTTGCAATTGTTGTCGGAACCGATTGCGGCGGTGGCTTCAGCATTGATTCTATTAAGACCTGACACGCTCTAAGACCTGACACGCGCGAAAGCGATAAAGGGGAGGGGGCTGGCCAGGTCACAAATAGAAGCTTCCCCCTGACAGGCATCAGGGTTCCGGTGCGCGCAAAACAAGAGAGGCGTTAGTCCCGCCAAAACCAAAGGAATTGGACAAGGCCACCTGAATGTTTTTCTCACGCGCCTGGTGAGGGACCAAATCAATGGCCGTCTCAACCGAAGGATTGTCAAGGTTGAGGGTTGGCGGTACGACATTGTCGCGCAAGGCAAGAACACAAAAAATAGCTTCCACGGCCCCCGCTGCGCCCAGTAAATGCCCCACCGCCGATTTGGTCGACGACATCATCATTCCCTTGCCCCCATCGCCAACCAATCGGGTCAGTGCATTCAACTCGATCTCGTCCCCAAGAGGAGTTGAGGTCCCGTGGGCGTTTACATAGTCGATGTCCTCGGGGGCAATGCCGGCTCTGTTCAGGGCTGCCTGCATGCAGCGAAAGGCCCCATCCCCGTCGGGTGCCGGTGCGGTAATGTGATAGGCATCCCCGGACAGGCCATAGCCCGCCACTTCCGCATAGATCTTGGCGCCCCGTGCGCGCGCATGATCAAGCGCCTCGACGACGACGACCCCCGCCCCCTCGCCCATGACAAAGCCGTCGCGATCGCGATCATAGGGGCGCGATGCTTTTTCCGGGGCGTCGTTAAAGTGCGTTGACAACGCCTTGCACGCGGCAAATCCGGCGAGGGAAAGGCGGTTAATGGGCGATTCCGTCCCCCCGGCCACCATCACATCCGCATCACCAAGCGCTATCAGGCGCGCCGCGTCGCCGATAGCATGGGCACCGGTTGAGCACGCTGTCACCACGGCATGATTGGGGCCGCGCAATTTGTGAGCAATGGAAACGTGGCCCGATGCAAGATTGACCAGCCGCCCGGGGATAAAAAACGGACTGACCCGGCGCGGCCCCTTGTTGGCCAGATCAAGAGAAGCATCATGAATGCCTTCGATGCCACCGATTCCCGAGCCGATAAGAACGCCGGAGCGGGTTTGTTGTTCGTCGCTCTCCGGGTGCCAACCGGCGTCCTCAAGCGCCTGGGTGGCCGCGGCCATGGCGAAGACAATAAAAGCATCGACCCGGCGCTGCTCCTTGGGCAGCATCCAATCGTCGGCGTTATAAGTGCCGTTGCTGCCATCACCACGGGGGATGCGGCAGGCAATCTGGCAGGCAATATCGGAGACGTCGAAATCCTCTATGCGCCCCGCGCCGCTTTCCCCTGCGATCAGACGAGACCACGTGGCCTCCACGCCGCAGCCCAACGGACTGACCATGCCCAATCCGGTGATGACAACGGGTCGCAACTGCTGCATATGACGTCTATTCTTGTGCTTAAAGCGTGACCTGGAACCCAATGCCTGATGAGCGTGCCAACCGACAGCGAAACAGCAAGCCGGGCCAGATCAGGTCAGTTCAGGTCGGCTCAACAAACAAAGACTTGTTTGGCCGGCTTGCCTAAGCGGCATCTTTTTCCAGGAACTTAACCGCATCCCCAACGGTTAAGATCGTCTCTGCGGCTTCATCAGGAATCTCACAGCCAAATTCGTCCTCAAATGCCATCACCAACTCTACCGTGTCCAGGCTATCAGCGCCCAGATCATCAATGAAGCTAGCCTCAGCAGTGACTTTCTCGGGATCGACCCCTAAGTGTTTTACGACGATTTCCTCCACACGTTTGGCAATATCACTCATTTCTTTTCTCCAGTTCGATATAAACCACATTGTTTGGCCACGACATACACACATGTATGTGCGCCTTCATGCGTGTCTACCTTACATGCATGTTTGCTTCGACACCGCAGCCGGTAGGCCGTCCGATTTGCGTCCTCCAGATCAGCATGGGGTTAGCCTTACCCCGGGCAAAATGGCTAAAGCGAAACCCGTAAAGCTGATCGTCCTGACATCCATAGCAAAATGCGCGAAAAATACAGGAGCGCCCATCAATCCCATTAAACGCATTTTGCTATAGAGCCTTCTTATCCGTCTATATAGAATCGTTTTGCGCAAGTCTATATGCACAGATAAAGCGACACCAGAGGGCACATGCACGTTCACCAAAGAAAATAGGGAACAATCGCGCGACTTGCCGTTGCAGTCCTGTTGACACGGCTTATCCATCTCCTGTCCAGGGGTAACGTGACATTGCTGCACCTGCAGCACTTGCATTACCCTTTTCGACCCGTTTATTGCCGTCGTGAGCCATCCCTGTGCCGGCTCCAGCGACGGCTTTTCAACCCGCATGCCAAAGTCAAGGCGCATTGATAACGCCAATTGCCGCGTTGCTGCAAACCGAAAGGCCTGATCAGATAGTAAAATGATCAGAGAGTCAAATGGGCTTCCTTGCTATTTAGGCCCTGTGGCGAGCAGGTCAAGGGAAAAGCGCTTCGGCGCGGCGCATTGACAGGCGCATACTGAAGCTTTTCGGCAGATACTCAAACCATGACCATGCCACCATTTACATGCAACGTCTGGCCGGTGATGTAAGCGCTTTCGGTGCTGGCCAAGAAGACGACGGCGCTGGCCACGTCGGCGCCGGTACCAAGGCGTTTTGCCGGGATTTTATCGCGTATCGCCTGGCGCTGTGTGTCGTTCAGGATGTCTGTCATCTGTGACTCGATAAACCCGGGCGCGATGGTGTTGACCGTAATGGAGCGGGTTGCCACCTCTTGTGCCAGCGCTTTGGACATGCCGATCATGGCGGCTTTGCTGGCGGCGTAATTTCCCTGGCCTGCATTTCCCGTAACCCCAACAACGGACGTGATGCCGATAATGCGTCCAAAGCGCTGCCTCATCATCGGTTTTAGCACGGCCCGGGTCAACAAAAAGGCCGCCGTCACGTTGACAGCCATGACCGCATCCCAATCTTCGTCCCCAAGACGCATAAACAGGCCATCACGGGTAATGCCCGCGTTATTGACGAGAATGTCGATCCCACCAAGGACCTCAATCGCACGGGGAACCAGGGCGGTGACCTCTTTACGGTTCGACAGGTTGCAGGTCAGTATTCCATGCCGGTCGCCCAATTCTTCGCCCAGGGCCGCAAGCGCCGAGCGTCGGGTTCCTGAAAGGCCAACGGTGGCACCGGCACCGTGGAGTTGGCGCGCAATGGCACCACCGATGGCACCGCTGGCGCCGGTAATCAGGGCTTTCCTGCCGGTTAAATCAAAAATCGTCGCCTCCATTGCTGAACAATACCAGCGGTACGGGTTCTATTAGGTCCTGTTGACAAACTGTAAGACATAACACGCTCTAATACCAAGGGGTTTTGACAAGGGCCCCTGATATGAGTCTATAGTCCATAATGTTTCACGTGAAACATTTCTGTTTCTTAATCAAAGAGCCGGGCCTTCAATGATGGGACGCCGCCTGAACAAATGCGTCCACATCCTCAGGGGTCGCAATTGACATCACTTCGACCTTGCGCTCAATGCGCCGCATCAGTCCCGCCAGGACCTTGCCGGTACCCACCTCGACAATGCGCTCCACACCCTGGGCCACCAGCCACTGCATGCTCTCGCGCCAGCGCACGGTTCCTGTTATCTGGGTTACCAGGTTGGCCCTAAGCGCGTCCTGGTCGCTTGTTGCCCGCGCCGTCACGTTACAGACCACGGGAACCACCGGTGCCGCGAAGGGGACCTGGGACAGGGCCTCCTCCATCGTTGTCGCCGCCGGCTGCATGAGCGCGCAATGAAACGGAGCGCTCACAGGCAGTAGAATGGCACGTTTGGCGCCAGCCTCTTTTGCGGCCTCAACGCACCGCTTGACGGCGTGTTTGTGTCCGGAAACAACGACTTGCCCCGGCGCGTTGTCATTGGCCACCTGGCACACGCCCTCTTCTAGGTGGCGGGCGATAACGTCAGTGAGCGTTTGTTCGTCAAGCCCCAATACGGCGGCCATCGCCCCCTGTCCAGGTCCAACGGCCGCCTGCATGGCCTGCCCGCGGATCCGTAACAAGCGCGCTGTTTCGGCGATGCCGATAACGTTTGCCGCCGCGAGAGCCGAATACTCTCCAAGAGAGTGGCCAGCAACATAGGCACAGTGATCGGCGATCCTGATGCCATGTGTCTCCAGAACACGGACAACCGCCAGGCTGTGCGCCATCAATGCAGGTTGGGCGTTCTGGGTCAAGGTCAGGATCTCGGCCGGCCCCTCACGCATCAGCTCACTTAGCGGCTCGCCCAAAACCGCGTCAATCTGCAAAAAGATATCCCGCGCCACGCCATAGGCCTCGGCGAGTGCCGTGCCCATTGCAACACTCTGGCTTCCCTGTCCAGGAAACACAAATGCCGTCTTCATCACATTCCCATCCTGCCCGGTTCGCATCGCGCCCTGTGATCCTGCCGGGGACGTGCGAAATTGGTCTTGTTATTTACACATTTTTGCGTATAACATCTCAAAGGCGATGATGTAAACGTTGTTGGGTGATGGTCCGATCTTAAGCGATTGTTATCGGGTTAGATTGCGCGTTATTGATATTCACCTTGAATGCGACATATAATGGGCTGGTGATGCCCGTCAATAGATATGCCCGGCCTGTGTGAGGCAGGGCGTGTCTTTGGGCTTTGCGTTTGGCGCCGTGCACGATGTCGGCCTCAACATGCCGCTCACCAAATATCTCTGACTTAAGGCTCTTGGCAAACCAAAGCCGGCAAACAGGTATTACGACAGGAAAGGGCAAGTATGCCACTTTACGAACACACCTTCCTGGCACGCCAGGAAATTTCTGCCCAAGCTGCCGAGAGTTTGGCGCAAACCTTCAAGGGTGTCCTTGAAGAGGTCGGCGGTAAGGTCGGCAAGACCGAATATTGGGGGATCAGAACCCTGGCCTATCGCATCAATAAAAACCGCAAGGCGCACTATGTCATGATGAATCTCGATGCGCCTCATGAGGCGGTTCACGAGATGGAGCGGCAAATGCGCTTGCATTCCGATATTTTGCGCTACCTGACGGTTCGTGTTGATGCGCTCGAGGAAGGACCTTCAGTGATGATGCAAAAGCGCGAGCGCAATGAACGCGGTGATCGTGGTGATCGCCGTGGTTCACGTGGGCGCGATGGTGCCGAGTCTCGCGGGCAAAGCCGAAACAGCGAGGGCAACAAATCCGAAAAACAGGAACACACGACACAATGATCGACATAGCCCAATTGCCAACACGGCGGCCCTTTTTTCGCCGCCGTAAAACTTGTCCCTTTTCCGGCGATAATGCCCCCAAGATCGATTATAAGGACATACGTTTGTTGCAGCGCTATATCTCCGAGCGTGGTAAGATTGTGCCTAGCCGCATCACCGCCGTGTCCGCCAAAAAGCAGCGTGAGCTTGCCCGCGCTATCAAGCGTGCCCGCTATCTGGGCCTGCTGCCCTATGTGGTAAAATAGCTTTTTCCCTATCGTCGGCAACCGTAAAGTGTGAAGTGATGTTCGGACCCTATCGGGCCTGGCATGGCGGTCGAGGGTCCGGTTGCGCCAGGCAGCGCCGCGATAGTTGCCTTGTCCTTGTCCAAGAGCTGGAAACGTCTATTTGCGACCTGGCTAAAGCAAAATGGGTTTTATTGGATTCATGAGCATTTAAGTATTTTTCTCGCATTTTGCTATAGCTTTTACGGCGAGAGGCCCCATTGGAGGGGCATGACCCCATGATGACACAAGTTGCCGTTGGTGCTGTCTGCGGACTTGTATCCGCCATGTTGTCGCTGGCCATGTTGGTGCCGTCGCCCTCGTCTTATATTTTGATTTTGCTGGCCTCCATGCCCGTTTTTTATGCCGGTTTGGGCTGGCGGTTTGTGGCCGCACTGACAGCCGCCATTATTGCCGCTATCATTCTTGGTGCGCTAAAACAGTCTGTTGTCCTGACGGTTTATGTTTTTATCGGCCTTGCCCCTTCTGTTTGGTTATGTTTTCTCGCCAATCTTTGGCACCCGCTGCCTGATCAGGTCGAACGGTGTAAGCGCGCCTGGTTTCCCCATGGGCGGTTGATTATTCACGCTGCGGTAACCTCGGCGATTGTGGCCTATTTCGGCGTCACCTACTTTAATGTCCACTTTCGCACCTTTGATACGGCGGCCCTGCAAGTGGTTCTTGCTGTTGTCCGATGGTTTGGGGCGTTTTTGCCGCTTCAATGGCTGGCGCTGCAGGGACTTGATTTGGGGGTCAATTCGACAGCGCTGGTCACCTATCTGGCTTCCAGGCTGCCGATCGTTCTGTCTTTAATTGTGGTTATGGCCTGGTTTGGGACGACGATAATTAATTTTTGGACCGGTGCGGCTCTGGCGCGGTTCAGCGGTGTTTTGGAGCGCCCCCGGCCCAGGGTGGTGACGATTCGTTATCCGCGCTCGGCGTTGCTACTATTGCTCATTGGTGCTGGGTTTATCTGGGCACCAAACAGCGAGGTGAGCCGGTTTGGGTTGGTATTGACTGCGGCGCTGGTGCTTGCGTTCGTGGTTTTGGGACAAGCTGTTGTTCATTGTCGGGTGCGCAGGCTTGTTTTGGGACGTTTCCTACTGGCGATCTGGTATTTTTCGTGTATAACCATCGCGCCGCTGGCCTTGGCTTTTGTGATCGGATTGGCACGAACGCTCATTTATGGTACAGGCAGCTCGATGCAGGATGTTGCTTTGGGCGTTTCAAAGCACAGGGCAGCCGGTGTGAATAAGGCCTTGACAACCGCCGGACGCGGTCAATCCGCAAACCCGATGGCTTGAGTCTGTTTTGTGAGTTTGCGAGAAGTCGCCGTTGAAGCGAGCCGGATTTGAGAAAAACGAAGTGAATTGAACAGCATCGCCATCGTTGTTTCGGGCCAAGACCAGCCGACTGACCTATCAGAGGCGATGGTGGGCCGCGCTGACACCGTGCACTGCTGTAACCAATTGGAGCCTGATATGGAAATTGTACTGCTTGAGCGCATTGCCAAACTTGGACAAATGGGTGATGTTGTGCGGGTGCGCGATGGATATGCACGTAATTTTCTTTTGCCCACGAAGAAGGCCATGCGCGCCACGCCGGAAAATCTGCAACAGTTTGAGCAGCAGCGGGCTGAATTGGAGGCGCGCAATCTTGAGCAAAAAACAGAAGCTGAGGCCGTTGCCAACCATTTATCCGGGACGAAATATATCGCTATCCGCCAAGCCGGCGAAAGCGGCCAGTTATACGGCTCCGTGAGCACCCGCGACATCGCCGCGATTTTGCAGGAAAGTGCCGTTTCCATTGAGCGCCATCAGGTGCGCCTGAGTGCCCCTATTAAATCCATAGGGCTGCACGATGTGGTGTTGGCGCTGCATCCTGAGGTCGATTGCAAGATTGTGATGAATGTAGCCAGAAGCGAGGAAGAGGCTGAGCGTCAAGCGCGAGGTGAAGATGTTCTTGATACTGAGGCCGGCGAGAGGGATGAGCAAGACAGTGAAGTCGCCCAGGACGACGGTGCCATTGCCGCCGAAGACGTGTTCGAGCGCCCTGAGGATGCAGCCGAAGTTGTAGAGAGCGCCGATCTTGCCGCCGCCGGCGATGATGACGCACCGGAGGTCCTGCAGTCCGAGCCCGACAGCCCTGAGCCACAAGCCCAACGGGAGGTGCCGGAAGCGGCGGAGGTCAATGACAACGAAGCGGTTGACAAGGCGTAATTCTCTATAGCGTGTCGTGTTTTAGAGCGTGTCAGGTCTTGATAGAAGCCATTTTCGTTTCTCGATTGGCGAGGCAAGTCACACTCAAGGCGACCGAAGAGCGCTGCTTACCCATCTCTTGAGAGCGGCTTGGGCGCGGCTGTCCCACGTGGGCGTGGGACACATTGGTATTGATTTCATTGACTTATTTCGCATTTTTGGTGCCCCCGGGGAGACTCGAACTCCCACGCCCAAAGGGCAACAGATTTTGAGTCTGCCGCGTCTGCCAATTCCGCCACAGGGGCCTGCACCGCCTACGAGAACGTCGTTTGCTACCTCTTTTGCAACCAAAAAACAGGTTTTGTACTATCGCTGGTATCGCTGCGCCAACAACACGGATGGTCTGCATATCTGCTTACCATAAAGTGCAGCCGCGTGTGCCAAAGTCGCGTTATACCAGCGGTATTGGCTTTATGGACACGCTGACCTGTGTACTGCCTTGATAACACAACGCTTTGACGCTCAGGCACGAGTCATTGGCAAGGGCCCTTGGTATTATTGTGCGCCAAGGCGTCGAACCAAGCCGAAGTTTTTCAAAATCTGTCATAGTACGGCCCTTGTTTCGCTGCAAGAAAATTTTGTATCAGAATTTGTATCAGAACCTGACACGCGCTAGATGAAAAAGTGAGCACGAAAGACATGTTTAACCTATTCGAGGGCAAACAACGACATGCCGGCGGATTGAAACACAACGCTTCAGGAGTTGTCGCCAGATCGCCTATCGTCATACCCCAGACCTTAAATCATGCTATAAAAGTTTCAGTCACTTCATCCTAATTCCTGACCCATCACCTGTTTCATGATACGCCGCTTATACGACTGGACTCTTAGCCTGGCAGGACATCCACGCGCCCCATGGGCTCTTGCGGCCACTTCGTTTGCCGAGAGTTCTTTTTTTCCCATCCCACCGGATGTGCTTTTGATCCCCATGGTGCTTGCCAAACGGCATCTATGGTTCTGGTATGCAAGCTTGTGTACCGCAGCGTCGGTGGCCGGTGGCGTTCTTGGCTATGCGATTGGTTACTACCTTATCGACACCCTCGGCCTGTGGATCATCAATATTTATGGCCTTCGCGAGGAAGCGGATGCCATGAGCGCGTTATACAATACCTGGGGCACGTGGGTAATTCTCATCAAGGGGCTGACCCCCATTCCCTACAAGCTTGTTACCATCGCTTCGGGCATGGCGAAGTTTTCGTTTTTTGCCTTTGTAGCGGCTTCTGTTGTCTCGAGGGCAATGCGCTTTTATCTGGTCGCCGGGCTGATCTATTGGGTTGGGGAACCGGTCAGGGAATTTGTCGAGCGCCGCCTGACTCTTGTCACCACCATAGCTGCGGTGCTATTGGTGGGCGGGTTTGTTTCCATCAAATATCTCCTGCCTTAAAACATGACGCGCTCTAGCACGTAACTGGCGTGTCTATAAAGCCCATGCCGCTGGTATTATGATATGCAAAAAGACAAAACCTGTATTCTGTGTCGTCCTGTTGGGAAGGTGCAAATCCTGTCGGCATTGGTGATATTTGGGCTGTTGACGATCGCCATCATCATCGCTTGGGGGTTTGAGTATGCGGGCTATATTCCGTGCAAGCTTTGCCTTGAGCAACGGTGGCCATACTATATCGGTATTCCCATGGCTGCGTTCATTGCGGTAATGGGCAAACGAGGAACGCAGCCGGCTTTGGTGCGCGGAATGTTGCTGCTGCTTGGGCTGCTGATGCTGTGGGGGGCAGCCCTTGGGGTCAACCATGCGGGCATTGAGTGGGGGCTGTGGCGTGGACCCGCTGGATGCACGGGCACGGGGGCAGCGCCGAGCGATGCCGGCTCGCTGCTACAACAGCTTCAAACAGTCCGTATCGTTGCGTGCGATGCGGTGGCGGGGCGTTTTCTTGGCCTGTCATTTGCGGGGTGGAACGTGGTGGTAACAGGCACGCTGACCCTGTTGTCGTTGTTCGCCGCGCTCACGTTCCGGCGCCACATGCTCTAGCGGTATTGGCTTGTTGCACCCGCTGACTTGTGGGCCTGTCTATTAGCAGGCATCTACCTGGCCGCTCCCCCTCTCTGGCGTTATCGGCTCAACGCGAGGCCGGATACACTATCGTACGCAGCCTTGCATTAAATTTTGTGCTTGCCATCGAAGGGAGGTCCATACACTTGACAAGAGCTCATGCATTAGCGTCAATCAGGTGTGCTATCAAGGCAGTACACTAGACGGCGTGTACATAACGCCCATACCGCTGGTTTTAACCATGGTCCGAGAGGTTATTCAGAGTGCCCAGTGCATAATGGGCCGTTTGTTGCGCATATGATGTTTGTTTAAGCGTTCTACCCTATATCGGACTATGTTATTTGTAGAAATTTTTACTTTTTTCCTTGACAAAAATAAAAATGCCAACTAGCATCTTTAATGCTCGGCATTGGCTACACATGCAGCCGTTGCCGAGCAAATTGGCCACTTCCTGCGTTTTGAGTTCAGTTAAAAACGCTGCAGGAGGTGTCGGTTAGGTTTCATGCGTCTTGCTGGGGGTCCACACCTCAGCAAGTGAAACCTGACCATGAAGTCCCACTGGGGGTCCACACCTCAGTGGGCAAAGTACATTTACTACGCCCGAATATCGGACGTGAGTATTTGTAGTTGCGGTTGGCCTACAATTTCTAATGTGCTAAGTACAATGATATTTGTAGAAAATCAAGCGTAGTTTTGTAATTTGTAGATAGGTGGCACAGCGATCAAGGGCCACATATTGGTAAGGTTGTATAGATGATTGCACACGTATTGCTTGGAGGGTAAATGCAGCGGGTACGCTTTGCTTCTATTAAAACATGATACGCTCCAGAGTCTGGCGGAGCAGGCAGACGAGAGCCCGCACATTAAAGCAAGCATATCAGAAGTTCTAGGCCAGCCGTTAACAAGCTGAAATATGCACCAGATAAGGCGTCCGCACCTGTCTCGACCGAAACAAGGGCGGGCGCTTTTACTCTGATGGCTCAAGGGAGGTAGGGGAAGTGGGCACGCTCAGCAATAGCCAGCGTCGCCACCGGGCTGCCGACTCCATTCAGCATACCACGTCTTGAATAGATGATACTGCTGCTCCAGGTGGCGGCGTTGGCTGTCGCTGAGCGTGTCGGTCCAGTTAAAGTGGTGGGTATACTCTGTCTCGCCATTAAGGACCATGAGATGTTTGAAATAAAGAACAAGATCCGGACCTTCGTCAAAGGCGCCGAGAACCTGCAACGCATCATTGAGTTGTTTGGCCCTGAGGCGCGCGGTTGCGTCTCCCGCGGCGGCTTTGCGACAAAGGGCGACAAGGTGCAAAACCTCAGCCGGTAACGCATTGCCGATCCCCGTAATCACCCCCGTGGCACCGCAATTGATGTAGCCATGATAAACCGCGGTATCGACACCGACCACCAACGTCACCTCATCGTCGCGACCGGTGATGTGCTCGGCCGCGTAAGACAGGTCCTGGGGTCCACCGAATTCCTTGAACCCCACGAGATTGGGATATTCGTCACGCAAGTCAAAGAAAAGGTCGGCGCGGGTGGCAAAGCCATAATAGGGGCTGTTGTAAATGATCGCGGGAAGCGCAGGGGCGGCAGCAAGAATGGCAGCAAAATGCGCCCGCTGCGCCGCAATCACGCTGCCACGTGACAGCACGCGCGGGATGACCATAAGGCCCGCCGCCCCCACCTTGGCGCCGTGGGCGGCATGTTCGCACGCCTTTTGCGTGTTAATGGCTCCGGTGCTGGCGATAACGCGAAGGCCTGCATCGACAAGGCGCGCGACACCCTCCTGACGTTCTGCATCGTCAAGCAGAGGCCAATCCCCCATGGAGCCGCAATATACAACCGCGGACATGCCAGCGTCGACAAGCTCTTGTGCCTTGCGTACAAGCGCATTGAAGTCGGGACGACGCTCGGGTGTGCACGGGGTCATCAGGGCGGGGATACATCCAGAGAATATTTTGCTGTTCATTGTCGGCTCCCTATGGGTGACCAGCGTGTGATCAACATCTCCGGTCTCCCCTGACTAACGTTTTGGCGGCATCAGGTCAGTAATCGCGCCCGTCACCATTTCGGCGGCAAGCGCCACGGTTTCACTCAATGTCGGGTGCGGATGAATGGTAAGCCCCAGGTCTTCGGCATCCGCGCCCATTTCAATGGCCAGGGCAATCTCTGCGATCAACTCGCCCGCACCCGGACCCACGATCCCGGCCCCGATGATGCGTTTGCTGTCCTTGTCAAAAAGCAGCTTGGTCACCCCTTCATCGCGTCCAAGGGAGAGCGCACGGCCAGACGCGGCCCAGGGAAATACGCCTTTAACATAAGCCATTTTTTGTTTCTTGGCCTCGGTTTCAGTGACGCCCGCCCAGGCAACCTCCGGGTCCGTGTAGGCAACAGAGGGAATGACCCTGGCATCAAAGGTGGCCTGCTTTGCGCAGGCGACCTCAGCGGCCACCTTGCCCTCGTGCACGGCCTTGTGCGCCAACATGGGTTGTCCGATCACGTCGCCGATAGCAAATATGTGCGCTACATTGGTGCGCATTTGCCGGTCGACGGCGATAAAGCCATTTTCAACGGCAACACCGGCGGCGCCGGCATTGATCAGGTCCCCGTTGGGGCGACGACCTACCGCCACCAGCACCTTGTCAAACCGCTCTGTCATTTCCCCTTCAGGCCCTTGCATGACCACCTTCAGGGCGGTCTTTTGCGCCTCGACGGCGCTCACTTTGGTTGACAGGAGAATGTTCTCAACAATGGTCTTAAGCCGACTGTGAAGCGGCCTGACGATGTCCTTGTCGGCGCCGGGGATGAGTTGATCCATCAGTTCCACCACCGTAATGCGGCTGCCAAGCGCTGCATAGACGGTTGCCATTTCCAGCCCGATAATGCCGCCACCGATAACCAGCAAGCGCTTTGGGATATTCGCCATCGCAAGGGCGCCGGTCGAGTCAATCACCCGCTCGTCGTCATGCGGAACAAAGGGAAGGACCACAGGCTCCGAGCCCGCGGCGATGATCGCCTGCTCGAAGGCTATGGTCTTGGTGGTCCCGTTATTGGCGACCTCCAGCGTATGGGGGGTCAGAAACCGCCCCTCACCCCGCACGGTGGTGACTTTGCGCGCTTTGGCCAGGGCCGCAAGACCACCTGTGAGTTTGGCGACGACCCCTTCCTTCCAACGGGTCAGTTTTTTGATATCGGTTTTGGGTTTGCCAAAGGTGATGCCGTGGGCCTCCATATGGGCGGCCTCTTCAATAACCTTGGCGGCATGTAACAGGGCCTTCGACGGGATGCAACCCACGTTCAAACACACACCTCCCAACGTATCGCGGCGATCAACAAGAATGACCGATCGCCCCAAATCGGCAGCGCGAAAGGCGGCGGTATAGCCCCCGGGACCTGCACCCAGGACAACAATGTCGGCGTGCAAGTCAGCGTCTTGAGGTTGGCGCACGGGTGTGCTGGCTGGAGTTGCGGCTATGGAAGCGGTGTTTGCGGTGTCTTTGGTGTCTGCGGTGTCTGCTGATGCGGCGCGCGCGGGGGGGCTCTCAGACAGACCCTGTGTTTCTTCCACCGGCGTGATGGTGAGGATCACGTCGCCTTTTGAGACCGTGTCATCAAGCGCCACCTTGACCTCATGAACAACCCCTGCCTGCGGGCTCGGGATGTCCATTGTCGCCTTGTCGCTTTCAAGGGCAATAAGAGGGTCGTCCTCGGCAATGGTATCACCAGGTGCCACCATGATCTCAATGACGGGAACGTTGGCGAAATCGCCGATGTCAGGAATTTTTATGTCTTTAGTGCCCATGGAACAACTTTGCTCTACGCTAGGATTACTTTCTGGGTGGCGATTACAGCAGCAGCCGGCGCACATCCGCCAGGATATGTTTGAGTGTGGCGCAAAAACGCGCCGCCAGAGCCCCGTCTATGGCGCGATGGTCGTAGGAAAGGGACAATGGCAGCATGTTACGAGGGGCAAATGTCTTGCCGTCCGGGTCCCAGACCGCCGTCATGCGCGAGCGGGTCACGCCAAGAATAGCCACCTGCGGCGCGTTGACGATAGGGGTAAACCCCGTGCCTCCGATGCCCCCGAGAGAGGATATGGTGAAGCTGCCCCCGGACATTTCGGCGGGACTGAGCTTTCCCTCACGGGCTTTTTCGGACAACGCCCCCAATTCCTTCGACAAGGCCACAATGCCCTTCTTGTCGCAATCGCGCACCACAGGCACCACCAGCCCGCCAGGGGTATCAACGGCAATACCGATGTGGGTATAGTGTTTGCGCACGAGAGCTGTCCCCTCAGGGGTAAGGGAGGCATTGACCTGCCAGTGGGTGTCCAGCGCCGACGCACAGGCTTTCATGAGAAACGACAACAAGGTAACCCGATAACCTTCCGCTTTTGCCGCCGTATCCAGTTCCTTGCGAAAGCGGTCCAGGGCCGTGATATCGGCCTCTTCATTGTGGGTAACATGGGGGATATTGAGCCAGGAGCGGTGCAGGTGTGGGCCGGAGATTTTCTGGATCCGCGACATCGGCACCACCTCGATCTCGCCGAACTGGGCAAAATCGACCGCGGGGAGGGGGGGAAGGCCCCCGCCTGAGGGCGTTCCGGCGCCGGCCATATGCGCCTTCACGTCATCCTTTGTGATGCGCCCCTTGGCACCGCTGGCGCTGACCTGTGTGAGGTCGATGTCCAACTCGCGGGCGAGACGGCGCACGGCGGGGCTGGCATGCACGTTGGAAAAATCCGCCAGGACCGGGGCCGGGGTGGCGCTGCCGGTGGGGAGGCGGGTGGAGGGTGAGGACGAGGTACCGGGGGAGGGGGATGCGGAGGGCGAGGCGATGGGTGAAGCTATGGGTGAAGCGGGCGTGGCCTGATCTGCCTCGGGGGAGGGGTCGGCGTTCTCATTGGGCGCTTGGTCCAATGCGGCGCCATTACCGGTGTGAGCCTGCGCGTTGGCTTTAGCGTCGGCGTCGGCCTGGGTTTCCAACAGCAGGATCAGCGAGCCCTCCTCGACCGTATCCCCCACCGCGACTTTCACGTCGCGAACCCGCCCTGCATAGGGACTGGGGACTTCCATGGCCGCCTTGTCGCTCTCCAGCATGATCAGAGGATCATCGGTACTGACCACATCATCGGCGGCCACCATCACCTCAATAACCGGTACACCGGTGAAATCGCCTATATTGGGGACCTTTACTTCAATGGTCGTCATAGAGTCTCCTTCGCGAGTCCTGGCGTTGTGTCTTGACGTTATTTCCTGGCTTTATACCAAGGGTCTTTACCAATGACTCATGGCTTAGCGTCAAGCAAGTATGTTATCAAGGCCGTACACCAGTCGGCGTGTCTATAAAGCCAATACCGCTGGTATTACTTCTTGTTTCAGCGTTGGCCGTTCTCAGGTGCGCGCGGGATTTGGCTTTTGCGTATCGATCTCATATTTTTCGATGGCTTGCGCGACCTTGCGGGACGTGGACTTGTTTTCGTCCGCAAGCGCCTTAAGCGCCGCGACGCTGACAAAGCGCCGATCTACCTCAAAGAACGCCCTGAGCTTACGCCTTGTATCAGAGCGGCCAAATCCGTCGGTTCCAAGTACCCGGTAAGCGCCGGGCACATAGGCGCGGATCTGGTCGGCAAAAAGCTTCATATAGTCGCTCGCAGCGACCGTGGGCGTGTCACCGCGTGAGCGCAGCGCTTTTGTCACGTAAGGGACCCTGGTTTCCTCCAGCGGATGCAACATGTTCCAGCGCTCACAGTCCATGGCCTCGCGACGCAATTCGGTAAAGCTGGTTACACTCCACACATCGGCGCGCACGCCAAAGTCCGTCTCCAGCATGTCGGCCGCCGCCAGCACTTCGTTCAGGATGGCCCCGCAACCCAGTAACTGGACCTTCGGGCCTTTGCGCTTTTTGCTGCCGCGCAGCAAATACATGCCCTTAACGATCCCCTCCTCAACCCCTTCAGGCATTGTGGGGTGAACATAGTTCTCGTTCAAGGTGGTGAGATAATAGTAAATGTCCTCTTGTTGGGCGTACATACGGCGCAGGCCGTCCTGAATAATAACGGCGACCTCGTAGGCATAGGTAGGATCGTAGGACACGCAGTTGGGGATGGTGGCGGCAAGCAGATGGCTATGTCCATCCTCATGCTGTAATCCCTCGCCGTTCAAGGTGGTGCGCCCTGACGTACCGCCGATAAGAAATCCCCGTGCGCGCATGTCTCCGGCCGCCCAGGCCAGATCACCAACGCGCTGAAATCCAAACATGGAGTAGTAGATGTAAAAGGGGATCATGGGAAAGTTGGAGACGGAATAGGAGGTCGCCGCGGCGATCCAGCTTGACATGGCGCCGGCCTCGTTAATGCCCTCCTGAAGCATCTGGCCGGATTTGGATTCCCTGTAATACATCAACTGGTCCGCATCTTCAGGGCGGTAAAGCTGCCCCTTTTGGCTAAAGATGCCGTATTGTCGGAACATGCCTTCCATGCCAAAGGTACGCGATTCATCAGGTACGATCGGCACCACCCGTTCGCCGATTTTTTTGTCGCGCAACAGGGTATTGAGAATGCGCACAAAAGCCATGGTGGTGGAAATCTCGCGCTCCCCGGTTCCCTGCAACTGGGCGCCGAACTTGCTCAGGGGCGGGACCTCAAGGGCTTGAGAGGTTTGCCGTCTGGCAGGCAAATAGCCCCCAAGAGCCTTGCGCCTGGCGCGCAGATATTGCATCTGGGGCGAGTCTTCAGCGAAGGTCAAAAACGGCAAGGCGTCAATTTCGTCATCCTTGAGGGGCAATTGAAACCGGTCGCGAAACTGCAACAGGGCGGCCTTTTCCATTTTCTTTTGCTGATGGGTGATGTTCTGGGCCTCTCCGGCGGTTCCCATACCGTACCCTTTAACGGTCTTGGCCAGGATGACCGTTGGCTCGCCCTTGTGGTTGACAGCGGCCTGATAGGCGGCAAAAACCTTGCGTGGATCGTGCCCGCCGCGGGTCAGGCGCCAGATGTCCTGATCGCTCCAGTTTGCGACCATGGCCGCGGTTTCGGGGTAACGACCAAAAAAATTCTCGCGAATATAGGTGCCGTTCTTGGATTTGAAATCCTGGTATTCACCGTCGACACATTCCTCCATAAGCCTGCGCAGGTGCCCTGAATGATCGCGCGCCAAGAGCGCATCCCACCCGGTGCCCCACAGGCATTTGACTACGTTCCAGCCGGAGCCGCGAAAGTCCCCCTCGAGTTCCTGGACGATCTTGCCATTGCCACGCACCGGCCCGTCAAGGCGCTGCAGATTGCAGTTGATCACGAAAATCAGATTGTCGAGCTTTTCGCGTCCGGCCAGTGACAGGGCGCCTAAACTTTCCGGTTCATCCGTCTCGCCGTCGCCGAGAAAGGCCCAGACCTTGCGGTTGCCGGTCTTCAGCAGGCCACGGCCTTCCAGGTAGCGCAAAAACCGCGCCTGATAGATCGCCATTAGAGGCCCGAGCCCCATGGACACCGTGGGAAACTGCCAGAAATCGGGCATGAGCCACGGGTGCGGGTACGATGACAATCCTTTCCCTTCGACTTCCTGGCGAAAATTGATAGCCTGCTCTTCGCTGATGCGCCCCTCAAGCATGGCGCGGGCGTAAATGCCGGGAGCGGAATGGCCCTGGACAAAGATCAGATCGCCGCCGTGATCCGCATGGGGGGCGTTCCAAAAATGCATAAAGCCGGTATCGTAAAGGGTAGCAGCGGATTGGAAACTGGCAATATGGCCCCCAAGCTCCGAGCTTTCCTTGTTGGCGCGCAGGACAATCGCCAGCGCATTCCAGCGGATTGCCGAACGCAGGGCGTGTTCAATGGCCTTGTCACCAGGATAGTCCGGCTGCTCATCAGGGGCGATGGTGTTGATATAGGCGGTATTGTCCGCAAACGGCAGGTGGGCTCCGTGGCGCCGCGCCGTCTCGACGGCCGCGCCAAGCAGAGCATCGGCGCGGTCTGGCCCCTCAAAGGCAATGACCGAGCGAATGGCCTCGCGCCACTCCCGCGTCTCTTGCGGATTGTAATCGTCTGGCCCGTTGACGGTGCTGGATGCATGGGCGTCCAGCTCGGATTCTGCGGCATAGCCCGCGGCCTCTTGCTTCATCACAATATCCTTAGCGCCTGCGCAACATTTGACTTGCGCCCCTGTGAGGGTTTCGTTTAATTCACCTAGATCAGCATGGGTTTAGTTGTACCCATTTTGTGAGCGGTAATACCAGCGGTATTGGCTTTATATACACGCCGACTGGTGTACTGCCTTGATAACATACCTCTTTGACGCTAAGCCATGAGTCATTGTTAAGGACCCTTGGTATATGCCAGCGGTATGGGCTTTATATACACGCCGACTGGTGTACTGCCTTGATAACATACTTGCTTGACGCTAATCCATGAGTCATTGGCAAGGGCCCTTGGTATATGCCAGCGGTATGGGCTTTATGGACACGCCGACTGGTGTACTGCCTTGATAACACAACGCTGTGACGCCAAGGCATGAGTCATTGGCAAGGGCCCTTGGTATAAAGCTAAACCCATAAAGCTGATCGCCCTCTAAATCTATAGCAAAATGCGAGAAGAATATGAGAAAGCCCCATGATTCCCATTAAACGCATTTTGCTATAGGCTCTTTTTTAAAGGCTTTACACAAAAAGGCAACAGGTTGCCTCTAATTGCCTTTAATTGCCTCTAATTGCCTTTATATTGCGGTCATGGCACGATCGCGCTATGTATGATCCTATTATTGGACGAAAATCGGGTACCTTCACTAAAAGAACGCTTGGAGAAAAGACATATGTACGAGAATGGACGCATAATTGGTCATTTCATTGGCGGTGCCCCGGTTGCTGGCACCAGCGGAAACCATGCAGATATTTTTAACCCTACAACCGGGGAGGTTCAGGCGCAGGTCGCGTTGGCCTCAAGCGCGGAGGTGGACGCCGCGGTGCAGAATGCCAAGGCGGCACAACCGGCGTGGGCGGCGCTGAACCCGCAAAAACGGGCGCGCGTGTGGATGAAATTATTGAACCTTTTGCATCAGGAAAAAGACGATCTTGCCAAATTGCTATCGATTGAGCATGGCAAGACCATTCCTGACAGTCATGGGGAAATTCAGCGTGGCATTGAGGTGGTGGAGTTTGCCGCCGGTATTCCCCATCTTATCAAGGGGGAGTTTTCCGAAAACGTGGGGCAGGGCATCGACATGTATTGCGTGCGTCAGCCGTTGGGGGTTGTTGCCGGCATCACGCCGTTTAATTTTCCTGCCATGATCCCCATGTGGAAATTTGCGCCGGCTATTGCCTGTGGCAATGCGTTTATTTTGAAGCCCTCTGAGCGCGATCCGTCGGTTCCCATGCGTCTGGCTGAGCTTGCGCTTGAGGCGGGGCTTCCTGAGGGTATTCTTAATGTGGTCAATGGCGGCAAGGAGGCGGTCGACGGGATCCTGTCTCACCCTGACATTACCGCTGTGGGCTTTGTCGGCTCATCGGCGATTGGCGAGTATATCTATTCCACCGCCGCGGCCCATGGTAAGCGGGTCCAGTGTTTTGCTGGTGCCAAGAACCATATGATCATTATGCCCGATGCCGATCTTGATCAGGCGGTCGATGCGCTGATTGGTGCTGGCTATGGCTCCGCGGGGGAGCGCTGCATGGCGATTTCTGTTGCGGTTCCCGTTGGCGAGACCACCGCCGATGCGCTAATGGAAAAACTTGTCCCCCGTGTCCAGGCGTTGAAAATTGGCCCGTCCCATGATTTGGAGGCGGATTTTGGCCCGGTGGTGACCCGTGAGGCCCTTGAGCGCATTCGTGATTATGTCGATATCGGCGTTAAGGAAGGGGCAGAGTTGGCGGTTGATGGGCGCGATTTTTCTATGCAAGGCTATGAACACGGCTTCTTTATGGGGGGCTGTCTGTTTGATCGTGTAACCCCGGAAATGCGCATTTACAAAGAGGAGATTTTCGGTCCCGTTCTTTCGGTGGCGCGAGCAAAGACCTATGAGGACGGCCTGACCATGGCCTCCACCCACGAATATGGCAACGGGGTTGCCATCTACACCCGCGACGGGGACGCAGCGCGCGATTTTGCTTCCCGGGTGAACGTGGGAATGGTGGGTATCAATGTTCCGATCCCGGTTCCGCTAGCCTATTACACCTTTGGCGGTTGGAAGCGATCAGGCTTTGGCGATTTGAACCAGCATGGGCCCGATTCGATTCGCTTTTATACCAAAACCAAGACCATCACGTCGCGTTGGCCTTCGGGTATCCGGCAGGGCGCGGAATTCTCGCTTCCGACCATGAACTAGATAGACGTTTTCTGGTTTAAGTCAGACACGCCAATGTTCGCTTAGGCCACTGAGGACACCGGGTTTGCGGTGCCGGGGTGGCTGAGCGGACAGGCGTGTCGGCGTGGGATCAACGGGTCGCGTGGCGTTATACCGTTGGTATCGGCTTTAGGCGTAAATGGGGACAACCTCTTGACGTTACACATCTGGAGCGTCGGGCGATTAAGTTGCAACAATGGCCCCGGTTCCGGATAAGAGAAAGGCTAAAATGGGGCCCTGAACAGTGGCCTCTCTATCCTTTTTCAGCCTCGCGAAGCCATTTATCTGATCATTGCTTTTTTCCGGCGGCTTTGCTGTGTGTCAAGGGTTCAAGAACCGCCGAAGGCGGCGCGAAGCGCCCTTGACACACAGCCGCCGCCGGTTAGGGCTCATGATCAGATAAATGGCTGGATCCGCCTTTGTATAGACATGAACCCATAAAGGGTGAGAAAAAGTCCCTTATCCATAAAGGGGGTAACGATGCGTTCGCGTAAATCCGCTGATAAGGGTTTGCGTAGGCTTCATCTCTTGACACAGTGAATCATAGATCACACCAAAGGGAAGCCCAAAGGGATTCCTATTAGTTGCCCGACGCTCTAATCCGTTTATGCAGCGCTCTGCATCGGGTCCTGACGGCGCTTGCCAAAGCCGGATTTGTCGAGATCGCGCGAGAGATCGTCAGGTTGCGCCGCCGCCGACTCTTCCTCCTCGTAGTCCCCATAGCCTTGCATGTCGGCAAAGTCGGCATGTGCGTCGTCCCATGCCTCCAGCGCGTGGTCGTGCAGGGTTTCGTCAAGGACATTGTCAAACGCTTCGTCGAACAGATGCGTGTCCACCACGTGGTCGCTGAGCTCGCCACGTACCCGATCGTCGATTGTTGTATCAAGTATCCATCCCTCTTCATCGGCAAGCTGCTGTAGGGCTGTCTCGGCGTTAACCCGCGCCAGGTCGCGCGAGGCCTCCGCGGCCAAACGATGCAAAAAGATAATAATCTTGTCGCCGATCAAAGTGGTTTCGCGCGAGTATTGCTCGATAATCTCATCAAGCAGGCGCTGGCGAAAGGCTATAAGGTCCTTGCCAAATCCGTTTCCGGCAATGCGCTTGTATACATCAAAGGCAATATAGAAGGCCCTGTAAGCCGCCTGAGGCAAACCCGCGCGTTCATAAATGGCCTGAAAATTCGACTCCCGTCCATCCTCAAGTAATCCATAAACGCGCTCTTCAGGGATGTCGGCCAAAAGCGACAGCGCGGTCACGAAGAAAGAAATGCGTCCCGAGGTGATCGCGCGCAGCATCAGGGCCGAAGTCAAGTGTCGCCGCTCACCCAAAAACGCTACAAAACGGGGCAAGTCCTCATCGGGGCATTCCGCCAGCAACTCAACGGTAGCCTGCTCCAAAGAGTCCTGTGTCACCCGCGCACAGCGTTCTTCGGGCATCCAGTTGCGGTTCTGGGTTAGTTCTCTGAGCGCCTCAGCCAGTTCGGCAATCAGCGTGTGCTTTATCTGCACGTCAACACCCGCGTGGGAATGCAGGGCCTTGCGGATGTCGGTATCAAAACCATGGCGCTGAGCAATCAGCATCATACATTCGCGTGTTATGGCGGCGTTTTTGTTATAAAGCAGCGACAGACAGGCTTGTAGACCGCCGTGTTCGGCGATCGCGTAGGCAAGAACCGAACTGACCTGCTCGCGTTCCGCCACGGCCTGTTGAACTTTTTCTTCCCGGCCAACCACGATATCAACGAGCTCGCCGTCCATAAATTTGGGCGACTGGCGCAGGATGGGGCCCGCAACATCCGGCTGATCCGCCGCAAGGCCAAGGATGACATGGCGTGGTGCTTTGTTCGAGTCCGCAAGGGCCAACGATAGGGCCCGGCGCACCAACGGCGACTCATCATCCAGCAGTACCGTCATGGCGGCATCCACAAGAGATGGGTTCTCCTCTGCCAGATCCCCATGCAAATACGCCCGAACAAGCGCATAAGTTGCCTCTTCGCGATCGGTGGTTTGCGCGTCGCGCACCCAATGAAGAAATTGCTGTATAATCATTGAAACCTGTTCCGCTTGCTGGTCACGAATCATAGTGAATGAACTGCCGTTCATTTTGGCATGGAATTTGTTAATGATTCGTTCACCATAATTGGTTGCAAACTGTTAACCCTGCCGCAATCGGGAGGCGCGCCTCTTGCCTGAAATCGATAGTATGCGATCGTTTCTGATCGTGAACGGACACTCAACGCACGAATTTGCACGCGCCTTGCAAGCGGCGGTCGACAGTGGTGCCGACGCGCTCGTGTGCGATTTTTCCGATTTTGCAGGCAACCGGGAGCAACTGGCGGCATTCAAATCCTGGTTGCGCGGCCCTTTACGGGCAAAGGAGCGCCCGGGGGTTTGCGTTCGCATCAGCCCTGTAAGCCATCCCCTGGTGGAAACGGAGTTGGATGCCCTGAGAGATTGCCTATCGGGTGTGGCGTTCAGGGGTGTTTGCATGGTGATGGCCCGGGTTCGCAGCTATGCCGAAATCACCCATCTTGATGCAAAACTCAATGTTCTCGAGGCAATTGGGGGGTTGCGCGAGGGAGGCATTTTTATTGTGGCCGAAATAACACCTGAGGCGGCGTTGGCACCTTTGATGAGCGATCCAGGCCCATCCCCGCGCTTGCAGGGCCTGACCTGGCTTGCCATGTTGCCCTTTAACCCTGCGAAAGAGACGTTCGGCGACAATAGCGGTATCGGAGCTTCCGGCGGGGCCAATCGCCTGCTGCGCGCCTGCTGTGTTATGCACGCAGAGGCGATGGGAGTGCTGGCCATTGATGGCCCCCCTCGTGAATCGGCTGACAGGGCGCAGCTCCTGCGTCAGATACAGGAGGCTCGCGAGGATGGGTTTTGGGCGCAATTTGCCGCTCATGCGCGACAAGTCCCATTCATAAATGCCGCATTCACGCCAAATAGTGCGGCGATAACCCACCATAGCCGTGTTCTCGAGGCCTTTGACCGCGTCGGCGCCGAGGGTGTGGCGCGCCTTGATGGCCAGGTTCTACAGCGTCGTCACCGGCTGCGCGCCCGGCGCCTGTTGGCGCGGGCCGGCGAGGCACAGAAACAGAAACAGAAACAGAAATGCCCTGGCGCTCTTGATCGACCGCTGGAGCCGGAATGACAAGTTGCAATAGGGGCGGTGCGTTTTATGCCGATACGTTTTATTGAGCGTATAACATATCAGGCTTTTGCAGCGCTGATGGCTTTGGGCATATCTTTGGGTGCAGGCCTTGTGTTTGCGCCGATGGGGGCCTGGAGCCAGGAACGCGATGAAAATGCAAGTGAAAATTCCCCCAAGCCGTCCCTGCAGGATGTTTATCTCGACGGCTATCTTGGCGCAGACGGCCCCTTGGTTCGCTACGACGTCCGGTGGCAGGTGTTTTCCGCACGGGTAGGTTCGGACGAGCAGCTCCAACTGGTTGCCTCAACCACCGGCCCGTCGGCGCACTTTCGCCTGGTCAAAGGCCAATACATCGTTCACGCCACCTATGGCCAGGTGCACGCCACGCGGCATGTGGTGGTGGCCGATAAGGCACAGCGGCTTCGTATGATCTTTGTTGCCGGGGCTCTGTCGCTGCGTGCGGTGGTAGGTCAGGATCAGTCCATAGCCGATAATCAGGTACGGTATGCGCTCTTTTCGCTCTTGCCTGATGGGGATCGTCTGGCCCTCCAGCAGGATGCACAACAGAACAAAGCGGTGCCCCTGGCACCGGGCACCTACCACGTGATCAGCACCTATGGGGATGCCAATGCGATTGTGCGCTTTGATGTGACGATCAAACCTGGCCAGTTGACCCAAACCACCGTGCGTCATAAGGCGGCGCAGGTGACCATGCGTTTAATGCGCAACTCTGGTGGCGAAGCGCTGGCCAACACCAATTGGACAGTACTCACCCCAGGCGGCGATGTTGTGCGCGAGGCCACCGGCGCCTACCTGACAACGGTGCTGGCGGAGGGGGAGTATAATGTCGTGGCTGAGCACGGTGGAGACGACTACACAAGAACCTTCTCGGTAAAAAACGGTGAACCCCGCACCGTCGACATCGTCATGGAATAACGTTACGGGGCGCGGTATTCATACCAAGGGTCCTTGCCAATGACTCATGGCTTAGAGCGTGTCAGGTTTTAATAGAATCAATTCTGTTTCTCGATTGGCGAGGCGAACCACGTCCAAGGCGATCGAAGAGCGATGTTTATCCATCTCTCGAGAGCGGCTTGGGCGTGGGCGTCCGCCAATCGGAAACCCGAAGGGACGGGCGCTTTTGCACCAATATGGACCTTAAGTCTCTTGCAAATAGCCCCACTATATCCTGCGAGACCTAAGGCCCATCTTGTCGCAAAATCGCTCCGTCAGAATGGTTCTATTAAAACCTGACACGCTCTAGCGTCAAGTCAGTATGTTATCAAGGCCGTACACCAGTCGGCGTGTATATAAAGCCAATACCGCTGGTATCAGTTTTTCGACAGTTCCTGCAAGCCAATAAATTTTTCGTGTTTCTGGTCGCCGCGCAGCAGGTTCATAGCATAGATGAGTTGTTCATCGTCAGCCTTGTCCTCGGGGATATAGTCTGCATAAACCACCGATTCTTCGTTGTCCGATTGTTCCTCGTCGTCCTTGGCCTGCGAGTCGTTATTGTCCTGTGTAGTGGGTTCGGGAACGGCTTCGTTCTGCCCAGGCAGATGTCCGCGCAAAGATTTTTCACCCTTGGTGTTGACCCGGCCACGCAGCTGTTCGGGGATCTTCATTTTGACGACAATGTCCGGCTCAATCCCCTTGGCCTGGATCGTGCGTCCCGAAGGCGTGTAATAAAGGGCGGTGGTCAAACGCAGGCCTCCATTGCCTGCACTGAGGGGAATAATCGTCTGCACGGAGCCCTTACCGAAGGACTGGGTGCCAAGAATGGTGGCGCGCTTGTGGTCCTGCAAGGCGCCGGCGACGATTTCCGAGGCGGAAGCCGAGCCGCCGTTGATGAGCACGACAACCGGCAAGCCCTTGGAAATGTCTCCGCTTTTGGCATTCCAGCGACGCATCTCGGCCTCGTCGCGCCCGCGTGTTGAGACAATCTCGCCGCGATCCAAAAATGCGTCAGACACGCTCACCGCCTGATTAAGCAGGCCTCCAGGATTACTGCGCAGATCGACAACGTAACCCTTGATCTGTGTGTCCCCGGCCTGCTCTCTTATGTCCTTGATGGCCGCATCAAGATCAGCGGCGGTGCGTTCGGTAAAGCTGTTGATACGAACATAGCCAATGTCTTTTTCAAGACTGTGGCGCGTAGCCTTAACCTGAATAATGGCACGAACAATCGAAATATCGAGTGGCACGTCAGCGCCCTTGCGCACAACAGTTAATGCAATGGACGAGCCTGGCTCGCCGCGCATTTTCTCCACCGCCTCCTGCAACGACAAACCGCGCACCGGCTCATCATCAAGGTGCGTGATCAAATCACCAGCAAGAATACCCGCCCTTGATGCCGGGGTGTCGGCAATCGGCGAGACGACTTTGATAACGCCGTCCTCCATGGTCACCTCAATACCCAGACCGCCGAACTTGGCGCTAATGCCGATCTGCATTTTCACCATTTCGTCCTGAGTCAGATAGTCGGAATGGGGATCAAGCCCATTGACCATTCCCTTTATTGCCTTTTCAATCAATTCGCGATCATCAGGCTGCTCGACATATTCGTCGCGCACCTGCTCGAAAACATCGCCGAAAAGATTGAGATAACGGTAGGTCTTGCTATCTCCCGAGGCCGCGCTAGCGGACATGGCCGGATGCCATACTCCGGAGAAGTGACCAACGCCGACACCCATGACAACACCAATAATCAACAGTGAAATACGTCTCATCCGTCCACCTTTACGGTTTGCGTCCTCTCCCACCACGGGGAAGGATCAATGGATACATCGTTCTTTCTGAACTCAATATAAAGAATAGGCTGCGCCAGGTCCAGATCCGCGGCGTTACTGGCATAACGTTGCGTTCCCATTTGCCCGACAGGCTCGCCAGCCTGCACAAACCTGCCGATGGGAACATCGATTCGCTCCATGCCGGCAAGCAATACATGATATCCACCTCCGGCGTTGATAATCAACAGTTTTCCGTATGAACGAAAGGGCGCTGCAAAAACGACCCATCCGTCGCTGGGTGCAACTATGGTCGCATTATGCGGCGTCATGATGGCTTCTCCCAGGGAGCGCTCACCCAGTTGATCAGGCTCACCAAACTTGCGCAAAAAGGCGCCCTTGACCGGCAAGGCAAGCCGCCCCTTTGCTTGGGAAAAAGGAATGTGAGGCGTCTTGCGGGCCGGATCACCAAGGTTTGACAGGGTGGTGCCCTCGGGCTCCTCGAACAGGCTCGGCCCGGGGGTCAGCGCCGCCAGTTGCTCTGCCTGGCGCGCTTGCCTGGCCGCCTCTGCCGCTGCGTCCACGTCTTCCTCTATGGTCGTGATCAGTTCGCTGAGGGTGGCCGCACGCCTGGCAAGCGCCTCCGAGCGCCGCTGTTGTTGCCGAAAAGTCGACTCCGACTGCTGCAGGTAGCGCTGCTTGGTTTTCATGAGCAAACTGATGCGCTGCTGTTGTTCGCCGTAACGGCCCAACTGCTCGCGCATGTTTTTGTGCTGGTCCCGGATTGATCGGCGAACCCCCGCCAGAGCCGTTAAATCGTTGCCAACACGGCGCAAATCTGCGCGCAACTCAGGTACCGTGTTGCCAACCAGCATGGCGCTGCGAACAGAGTTCAGGGCGTCTTCAGGCGAAATCAGAATTGCCGGCGGTGGCCGGCGGCCAATGCGCTGCAGCGCCGCCAGCAACGCCATCAACGTATCGCGGCGGGAATACAGGGACTTATGCAACATATGTTCCTGGATGTTCAGTTCGTGTAACCGCCGTTCGCTTTGGGACAGCTGCGCTTCAATGTCCTGCATACCGGCGGCGGTAGCAATCAGTTTCCGGTTGAGGCCAGCATGATCCTTGATGAGCGCCTCGATTTCGGTCTGCACTTTTTGCTTTTGCGCCGAGGTTGCTTGCAGGGTGCGCTGGACATCGCGCAACTCCTGCGTCCGCGCATCCTGTTTGGCGCGCAGCGCCCTTGCAGCCTTTTCGTAGGACTCGCTCAGCATGCCAACAAAGCCTGGTGAAGCGCGCCCATCGGTATCCTGGGCGGCGGCTTGACAACCGGAACCAAGCGCCAGCACAAGCGCAAGCACTCCCGAGAGGTTACCCCTGGATACACCCACGGTCCGATGTCCCCAGAACTTGTTCAGCTTTACAATTTTAGTCCGCACCACGTTTGTGAGTGTGCCGTCTTTCTTATTTGCACACACGAGTTTAGCCTCTTAAGTCTTAATGGATTGTCTATAGTCAGATTCAGGCAGGCACAATCAGCATGGGGTTAGCTTTACCCATTTTGCTATAGCCAAGACGCTCAGGTGAAAATAGCACCAGGGTGTGCCTTTTTGATGACCGATGCCTGATTGTATGAGGTTGCACAAATCCATGGGGTCTTCAAGCCAGCAAGTTTGCTCCTACGTTCGATGATAGGGATGGTTTTGCCACAATGTCAAAGATCGGTAGATCTGCTCAAGCAACATGCACCGTACCAGCTGATGCGGCCAGGTCTGTTTGCCAAAGGACAGAACCTGTTGCGCGCCCTGCAGGATTTCCGGGTGCAGACCATCTGCCGCGCCAATAAAAAACACCAGATCGCGGCAACCGTCATCACGAAAGCGGGCCAGGAGATTGGCAAAGTCCTGGCTGGTGAGGGGCGTCCCACGTTCATCAAGGGCTATGGTCATCGCCTGCGCCGGTAGACCCTTACGCAGTTCCCGCGCTTCCTCGATCATTCGCACGCCTTCATCGCGCGCGCGGGAGGGGAGGACCTGTTTGATATCAATGTTGCTGATAGGGCTGTGCCGCGCCAGTTGAAGGGCGCGTGTGTGATAGCGCTGCACAAGCTGTCCTTCTCCCTCGCTCTTGAGCTTGCCAACCGCGCGAATGTGGATAATCATAAAAGATTGCCGGGTTGTGCGCGGTTTGCGGAGCTACCGGTTGGCATGCCTTTGGGCATCTTGTCCAATGAGAATGCGCTATAGGGACAGCCTCTGCACGCCCATTATTATTGGGCTGACTTTAGCAAACGAACAGGACGAACAGCAGAACCGGTAAAGTGGGTCATCGGGCTCAACTTATGGCGATCGGCGATGCTGGTGCCCTCAAAAGCAATCATCATGACTGACGTTGGAGGAACGATCAGGGTCGCGATATTACGTTGATCAGGGGGCAACAAATGGCGCGAGGAAGCCGTTGCGGAGGTTGTATCCACCATTGAGCCGATGCGATTTTCAATGCGCGAGTGAATAAGGCGGGACTGGTTCTTGTGGTGGCCCGTGGCGAGAGTCCCGGGTTTTGCCAGGGCTTGACTGTCGGTACGGACAATCTTGCGCGGCGGCTCAAATGCCTGCTGCCGACGCAGAGCTTGCGGTAATGCGGTTGCGGAGGATCGGGAAATGGAGGCTGTGGTTGTCACCTGATTGCCAAGGGCAAGGGCTGCAAAACGTCTGGCTTCGGCTTTTGATCCGGAGCTGGGAACGTTCAGCGTGTCCCCTGCAAGAAACCGATCAATGAGTGCGCCGGGCTGGCGCGGCGTGGGCTTATGTCTGTGCCGTGAAACGTGCGGGGCTGCGGCGGCCTGGCTACCCAGGGGGCCGTGTGTACCGGCTTGCGCGTCAATGGCCGCCAGCGCCTTACGAACATCGGGGTTGCGAATACTGCGGTCAATAAGTGCCGTGATCGGTGACGACAGGTTCGCGCTTTCCAAATCAACCCCCGTAATATCCGCAGGAGGTATCGGTGCGGGACGCCCGTTTATCCAGGCGATCCGCCTTTCGCTCTGTGTGGCGGTTGCCAATCGGCTGCCTGTCCGTTGTATGGTTGCCGGCGGCACGGGCCGGTTGTATGCGCCGGCAATCACGCTAGGACGTGCGGCCACGAACGGTCGACTTGCCACGCCACGATTGTTTGGTGCGCCTATATCACGAGGGGGCAGGCGTCCAGGTCTGATGGAAGGGGTGACGGTGCCGGCCAGGCGTGGGCGCGGGGTGGTGCTGGTGGGTTCGAAAGCCCGGCGGCGCAGTTGGTAAGGCTGCGAAATGTTGGCGGGCAGCGGCCGAGGCGCATCTGATAAGGCCTGGTTTCGCTGTGTATGTTTGGAGGCAATCCGAGCCGCTTCAGCGCGCCGTTGATTGGCTTCCTGCATGGCCAGCAAAATAGCGTGCGCCTGACGCTCGTCCTCGGCGCGCTGACGGGCGCGGTTCTCAGCAGCGCGACGTCGCTGTACGTCCCAGTCACGTCTGAGGCGCATACCGTCCCTTAGGCGATCATGGGGCAGAGCGGCCAGAAGCTCCCGTGCAGGTGCTGATGCTGCAGGCTGAGAGGTCAGGGGCTGTTGTTCATTTAAAGCAAGATTGCGCCGGGCTTTGTTGCTGGCCAGGGTGGCCTCTTTCAACGCTTTGTGCTCGGCGAGGAGTGCGCGTTCACGCCGGCGTTGTTCGGCTTGCTGACGGGCAGCGATTTGCTGTTGCTGTGCGCGTTTTTTTGCGGCTTCGGCGGCTTCGGCTTCTCGCTTTCTGGCCACAAGCGCCCGCTGTTGCGCGGCCTTGCGCTTTTCTTCCTCGCTCCTGCGCCTGTCGGCAATCCGCTGTTTGCGCTCCTCTTCAAGGCGCTTTTGCCGCGCAAGGGCTCTTTGCTTGTTTTTCGCCAGCGTCTCGCTGGTATTGGCGAGTGCACGCTTGGTTTCGGCACGCTTTGCTGCAGCCTCGGCGCGCACCTTTTCCTGCAATTGGCGCAGTTTGCGCTGGCGCTCCTGACGCGCAGCAAATTCGTCGTTGCCCCTGCGGCTCGCGGAACCCGTGCTGCGTGAAGCAATGGCCAGTCGTGTTGGTGCCCGCTTGCCTCGGCGCTTGGCGGCGGCATATCCTGGCAACGGCTTGCCGCTTCTGGGCAGATGCAGGGTTTTTCCTTTTGGAAACAGGGCAAGGAGCTGTTTGCGGGTCATGCGCGGCCAGGCGCGCACTTCCCCCGTGTCCACATGAATAAAGTCGGCCCGGTAATATCCTACCCCGCCACGCTCCATTTTCATGGCCAGGCGGCGTAGCTTTTTGCCGGAAACGCCGGGAATTTTAAAATCAATTGCACGGCCAGACATATGTAGACTGTTGCGCGCAACATAGCCACCACGTCGACGCAGGCGCCGGTTGGTCTTGGGCGAACGATAACCAGATACGACATGCACCGGCTGTTTGGCACCGGCGCGACGCCAGATTTCGTAGACGATGTCGAGAAGACGCATATCAATCTTGCGCACCGCACCCGTACGGTGATCGCGCAGGAACTTGTTGATTTTCGCCTGGTTGACATAGCGCCCGCCGCGCTTGAATACGACCGTAATGCTCTTTTTTGTATGGGTATTGTACATTTTCAGGGTACGAGTCTGCGCCTGCATCGTGGTGTTGGACACCACCAACAACACAGCCGCAACCACCGCAACCAAAAAGCCACGCAACAACACCCCTTCGGCGAACGCGCCGATTCTGCAACTAAATGTCAAAATTGTCCCCACCCCACAATGCAATAACCTAACCCCATTTTATCAATAACAGATTGTTATTAACAAGCGTTTAGCATTTGCAAACGAACCTATAACGTAAAATGTGCCAATTTGACGGCTCGCCTACGCCATTAATGCGCATTGAAAGCAATTTCTCTCCATATCCTTAATGCCAAGGGCCCCTGACAAGGGCTTATGCATCAGCGTCAATCAGGCGTGTTATCAAGGTCCTACCCCAGACGGAGTGTCTATAAAGCCAATGCCGCTGGTATAATACCAAGGGTCCTTAACAATGACTCATGGCTTAGCGTCAAAGAGGTATGTTATCAAGGCAGTACACCAGTCGGCGTGTTTATAAAGCCAATACCGCTGGTATAGCCTGATAGGGAATGTTTGGCAATGTTCATTATGGATGTGATGGTGTCGGGACTTGCAAAACGGACGATAACGGCCGCGATTCCGTAAGCCGGGCGCGTGATTCGTATAATACCAGGGGGTTTGCGCCTAACGCTTCGATCGCGTTGAGCTTGGGAATCGCCTCGCCAATCGAGAAACAGATTGATTCTATTAAGACCTGGTACGCTCTAGTCATCCCAGGCCTTGCGCTTGGATAACAAAAAGTCACGAAAGGCTTCGATACGGGCGGAGTTTCGCAATTCCTCCGGATAAACAAAATAGGTCTGGAACGTAGGCAGCGTCATCTCCGGCAGAATGCGCACAATGCCCGTATGGGGCTTGATCATATAATCAGGCAGAATGGAAATCCCCATGCCTTTCTGCACCGCCTTTTTGACGGCATAGATATTATTGGTGCGCAGGATCGGGCGGCGAGGATCGCCGGGTTCACGCCCTGCGGTCTCCAGCATGTTGAGGCTGCGCAACGGGGAGTCTCCAACCACGTCGTAAGCAATGATCGCATGATTGTCCAGATCTTCTATGCGTGCCGGCAAGGCGTGCTGGCGAATATAGGCGGGCGAGGCATAGGCATGGGCGCGCACCAAAAATAGCTTGCGCTGGATCAGATCCCCCTGGGTGGGCTGGCGAAAACGAATAGCCACATCCGCCTCGCGCATGGCCAGGTTGACCTCCCCGTCGAACAGCGTGATAGTTGGCTCCACATCCGGGTATCTTTTGATGAACTCGTGCATGTGCTCGGTAAGCCAGGCGGTGCCAAAACCAATGGTGGTGGTGATGCGAAGGGGCCCCTTTGGTTTGGCGCGGGAGTCCGACAAACGGTTCATTGTCGCATCAAGACGGGACAGAACCTTCGTCGTAGTCTTGAAAAGTTCCTCTCCAGGCTCGGTCAGGATAAGGCCACGGGCGTGGCGGTGAAATAACATGACCTCCAGGGCTTCTTCCAGGGCCTGAACCTGCCGGCTAACGGCTGACTGACTCATGTTCAGCGTCTCGCCAGCATGGGTAAAACTGCCGGCGCGGGCTGCGGCATGGAATATTTTCAACCGGTTGAGATCCATGGTATTCGTTAAGGCTCTATCGATCTGTCCTGCTGAATGGGTCATAGCCAGTACCGCTTCAGCCATGGCGTAGGCTTGCAATATCTATCGAGGCGATGGGTCACATGCCCGTCTATGGCTTCATGGGGCAGGGGATGTCCATGAAAGACGATAACCCGAGCGCCTTCGGGTTGGCGTGGCTGACGCCACAGATTGCTAGGTATGGTTGGGATGCATTGGCGCTTGAAACTGACGATCCATTCCCCCGGCCAGTAGGTCTTCTCGCCCGCTACGGTTATTGTTTCACCAACATATTGCTGTTCAATGCGAAACTTATCCATGATTTGTGATTGTTTAGTGACAAAATTATCGAAAATAAATCCGTGCCGTGCGCTGTTAAAACGAAAGACAGAAGTATTGATATCAGCGCCGGCGCGCGGACCGTATCGGCGCCAGTAACGGCGCTGCTCCATCCAGTCGCGAATAACGCAAAACCTCCCCGGGTTAAAGGTAAAAAGCCCGTCCAGGTTGCCGGTAATCACCACGTCAAGATCAAGATAAAGAATGTCCCCCTCCAGCTTTGCCAGACCGGGTCGAAACAGACTTATCTTGCGCCACGTATCCATACCGGGGCGAAGGAGCTTTTGCTCGTCAATGTGCCATTGCGGCAGGGGATGCACCTCAATGTCGGCGTCAAGCCCCTCGCCATTATCGGTAAAGCAAACAAACCGCAACGCTGGCGTCAGATTTATACAAGCCTGGGTATAAAGGCGATTGACGTATTCGGGGCCGTATTTTGTGCCCCATTTCATGCACACCAGCGAGCGCATAGCGTTATCACTTCACAGCGGTGACGGGGCTTTTGTTTTCAAAAGGGGGATCGGCGAGAAATTGTTCCGCTTCAAGGGCCGCCATACATCCCATTCCTGCCGCTGTTACTGCCTGTCTATAGATGTCGTCGCTAACATCGCCGGCGGCGAAAACACCAGGTACAGACGTGCGCGTGGTACCAGGTTTGGTAATCAAATATCCCCCGCGCTTCATGGCCAGCTTGTCGACAAAAAGTGAAGTCGCCGGCTTGTGGCCGATGGCGATGAAAATGCCATCGACGGCAAGATCGCGTGTTTGGCCGCTTTTGACATCGCGCAGACGCGCGCCGGTGACAACCGGAGGTTCATTATGCCCCTTCTGGCCAAGCACATCAATGAGAGTCGTGTCCCAGTGAATGGTGATCCTGTCGTGCGCAAACAGGCGCTGCTGCAGAATTTTTTCCGCCCGCAAGGCGTCGCGCCGATGAATGAGATGAACGGTTGTTGCGAATTTCGTCAAAAAAAGCGCCTCTTCCGCCGCCGTATTGCCACCCCCGACCACAGCCACCTGTCGGTCACGAAAGAAGAACCCGTCACAGGTGGCGCATGCGGAGACGCCATACCCTTTGAAGGCCTCTTCACTGTCCAGACCCAGCCATTTCGCCTGGGCACCGGTTGCGACAATAAGCGCATCAGCAAGGTATGTGTGTCCACCGTCGCCCGTCAGGCGAAAGGGATAGGTGGCAAGGTCCACGGCGGCAATATGATCCGCGACAATCGTGGTTCCCACATTTTCCGCTTGAGCGCGCATTTGCTCCATAAGCCAGGGGCCCTGGATGGGATCGGCGAAGCCTGGGTAATTCTCCACTTCCGTTGTGATGGTCAATTGTCCCCCCGGCTGTATGCCGCTCACCATGACCGGCTCGAGCATGGCGCGCGCGGCATAAATGGCGGCGGTATAGCCTGCGGGACCGGAGCCGACAATAAGAACCCTGGCATGGGTCGCATTGTCCGACACGGTGCTGTGGGCGTGGTTGCTTTGATCAGACATATTCGATCCGGATAATTTCGTAACCGCGAACACCCCCCGGCGTGCTGACATCGATCATGTCACCGACCTCACGATTGATCAGGGCGCGGGCGAGGGGAGAGGTAATGGAGACCTTGCCTGATTTTACATCCGCCTCTTTTTCACCGACAATCTGATAGGTCTTTTCCTGTTCGGTGTCGTCGTCAATGACGGTAACGGTAGCGCCGAATTTGATTGTGGCGCCGGAAAGGCGTGAGACGTCAATAACATCGGAGCGCCCGATGGTGTCCTCAAGTTCGGCAATGCGGGCCTCGTTGCGCCCCTGCGCCTCCTTGGCCGCGTGATATTCGGCATTTTCCGACAGATCCCCATGCGCCCGTGCCTCGGCGATGGCGGCAATGATCCGCGGGCGCTCCCTGGATTTAAGCGCCTCAAGCTCAGTTTTCAACTGGGCGTAGCCATGGGTCGTCAGAGGAATTTTATTCATCAGCCTGGTTCCTGTCGTCTGCAAAAGTGCCCGTCAGAATGGTCCTATTAATACCAAGGGTCCTTAACAATGACTCATGGCTTAGCGTCAAGTAAGTATGTTATCAAGGCAGTACACCAATCGGCGTGTATATAAAGCCAATACCGCTGGTATAAGACATGACACGGCCTGGCTCTGCAAGGGTTGGGTTTGCAAACAGATTGTGTGTACCGAGCACCGCCATCGGCGCGCCCGGGAGTTTTGTCAAGATGCCTTGCGGGCGGCCACCGAGACAAAATACTCCTGCAAAGGTTTCGGGGCGAGGTTATGGGTACGGCTGGCCCGGATGGCCTGGGTTGCCGCCTTAGCACCGGCAAGGGTGGTATAATAGGGAACGCCCTGCATCAGCGCCGCCTGGCGGAGAGATTGGCTGTCGCGCAGGGCCTGAGTTCCTTCTGTGGTATTGACCACCATATCCACGTCACCGTTCTTGATCGCATCGACAATATGCGGCCGCCCTTCGAGAACCTTGTTGATCGACCTGCATTCAAGGCCTTCGGCGCGCATGTGCCGCGCCGTGCCGCCGGTGGCGATCAGGGTAAAGCCAAGGTCACAGAACGCCCGGGCGATCGCAACAGCGCCTGGCTTGTCCGCATCCTTGACCGACACAAACACCGTTCCCCCATCGGGGATAGGATCACCACAGGCCAATTGGCTCTTGGCAAAAGCGGCGGCAAAGGAGGTGTCAAGACCCATCACCTCCCCCGTTGAGCGCATTTCCGGCCCCAGGAGCGTATCAACGCCTGGAAAACGTGCAAACGGAAAGACCGCCTCCTTGACGGCAACATGGTCCCACGGGGTTGCATCAGAATCGGCGAGCGCCGGCGCGATACTGCCAAGGGCCTGGCCGGCCATAACCCGTGCGGCAATCTTGGCGATCGGCTGACCCACCGCTTTGGCGACAAATGGCACCGTGCGCGAGGCACGGGGATTAACCTCAAGAATATAAATCTCGTCATCGCGGATCGCAAACTGTACGTTCATCAGTCCGACCACATCAAGGGCTAACGCCAGGGCTCGGGTCTGTGTTTTTATGGCTTTGATGACGTGTTCGCTGAGGGAATGCGGCGGCAGCGCGCAAGCCGAATCGCCGGAGTGGATCCCCGCCTCCTCAATATGTTCCATAATTCCGCAAATCACCACCTCGCGGCCATCACAAAGGGCATCAACATCCACCTCGATGGCGCCGTCAAGATAACTGTCGATCAGCACCGGGCTGTCGCCGGAGACGACCACCGCCTCCCGAATATAACGCTCAAGAGCGTTGGGGTCGCGGACAATCTCCATAGCCCGCCCCCCCAATACATAGGACGGGCGGATGACAACGGGAAAGCCAAGCGCCTTGACGATCGTTTTGGCCTGTGCGTTGGTGAGCGCGATGCCGTTTTGCGGCTGTCTCAGGCCGATCTCGGCCGCCAGACTTTTAAAGCGATCGCGATCCTCCGCCAGATCAATGGCGTCGGGGGTCGTGCCGAGAATGGGAAGCCCCGCGCTCTCCAAAGCATGGGCAAGCTTTAAAGGCGTCTGTCCACCGAACTGAACAATAACACCCATAAGGGATCCGCGCGCGCGCTCCACGCGCAACAATTCGCTCACGTCCTCCACAGTCAAGGGCTCAAAGTAAAGCCGGTCCGAGGTGTCATAGTCCGTCGATACCGTCTCCGGATTACAATTGACCATGATGCTTTCAATGCCAATATCGGCAAGGGCAAAAGCGGCATGACAGCAGCAATAGTCGAACTCGATACCCTGACCGATGCGATTGGGGCCGCCTCCAAGAATAACCACCTTGCGGGTATCGTTGGGGGCGGCCTCGCACACAGGCGCACCGGCAAACGCGGTCTCATAGGTGGAATACATATAGGCCGTCGGGGCTTCAAACTCACCGGCGCAGGTGTCAATGCGCTTATACACCGGATGCACCCCGAGGGCGTGGCGTTTGTCGCGCACGGCCTTTTCAGACATTTGCGTCAACTGCGCAAGGCGTGCGTCGGAAAATCCTGCCGCCTTGAGGCGCGTGAAGTTTGCGGCGTCCGCGGGCAGGCCTTGCTGATTTACCAGGGCTTCCGTATCCACCAACATCTGCAACTGATCAATAAACCAGGGATCAATGTGGCAGGATTGATAGATCTGCTCGTGCGGAACCCTTAAGCGCAAGGCCTGGGCCACATAGCGCAACCGATCCGGTGTGGGTTGTGCCAGGGCGGCGCGGATGGCATTTTTGTCGTCGCCCTCGCCAAGCCCGGGAATGTCGATTTCATTGAGCCCTGTCAAACCTGTCTCAAGGGAGCGGAGAGCCTTTTGCAAGGACTCGGCAAATGTGCGCCCAATGGCCATCGCCTCACCCACTGATTTCATGGACGTTGTCAGAATGGGTTCCGCGCCAGGGAATTTTTCAAAAGCAAAGCGCGGAATTTTGGTGACAACATAGTCAATGGTCGGCTCAAACGCCGCCGGCATGGCACCGCCGGTTATGTCATTGTCCAACTCATCAAGGGTGTATCCGACAGCAAGTTTGGCGGCGATTTTGGCGATAGGAAAGCCCGTTGCCTTGGAGGCCAGGGCCGAGGAGCGGGACACCCGAGGGTTCATCTCGATTACCACCATGCGCCCGGTTTCGGGATTTACCGCAAACTGTACGTTGGAGCCGCCGGTCTCAACCCCAATTTCGCGCAGAACCGCAATCGAGGCGCTACGCAGGCGCTGGAATTCCTTGTCCGTTAAGGTCAGCGCCGGCGCCACCGTGATCGAATCGCCTGTGTGAACCCCCATGGGATCAACGTTTTCAATGGAACAGACAATGATGCAATTGTCATCGCGATCGCGCACGACCTCCATTTCGTACTCTTTCCAGCCAAGGACCGATTCTTCGATAAGCACCTCGGTGGTGGGGGAGGCGTCCAATCCCCCTTCGACAATTTGCAAAAACTCTTCGCGATTGTAGGCGACTCCACCTCCCGTACCGCCCAAGGTGAACGAGGGGCGAATAATGGCGGGAAGCCCAATATCATCAAGGGCCTCGAGCGCTTGTGGCAAGGTATGCACAAGTGTTGAGCGCGGCGTCTCAAGGCCGATGCGGTCCATGGCCCTCTTGAAGCGCTCGCGATCCTCCGCCTTGTCAATCGTATTGGCGTCGGCGCCAATCATCTCCACACCAAAAGAGTCCAAAACCCCGTCCCGATTGAGACTTAAAGCGCAGTTCAGGGCGGTCTGTCCGCCCATGGTGGGCAAGACCGCATCGGGGCGCTCGCGCTCAATAATGCGAGCCACGAACTGTGGGGTTATAGGTTCAATATAGGTGGCATCGGCAAGGTCGGGATCGGTCATAATGGTGGCGGGATTGGAGTTGACCAGGATGACCCGGTACCCTTCCTGTTTGAGCGCTTTTAGGGCTTGCGTGCCGGAGTAGTCGAACTCGCATGCCTGGCCGATGACGATCGGGCCGGCGCCAATGAGCAGGATACTGTTTATATCGGTACGTTTCGGCATTAGCTTCGTGTCACGCTAAAGTCTGGAAATCCTACAAAAACCCGCGCCGAACACGGGTTCGACACGGTTTCAGATCGGCATGCGTTTATTGGTAGGCATTGCTCATAGGCTTACAAATAAAGGCATGGGGCCGGTTATGTCGCAGCCCTGGCAAAATGCTGGCGCCTCTCAGGGGGAGCGCGCAGGTAGGTGTCCGCTATCAGATATGCTCACAAGTGAGCGTGTACAAAAAGCCAATACCGCCGGCATAAATCCCGCCGCGTCTTTTAGCGCATGTGAAGAGCAAATTCCACTCCTTTCGGTACGCCAGACCAGACACAGGCCCTGTTCTTGAAGGGATATAGTCATACCAAGGGCCTTGACAAGGGCTCAGGGATTGGCGTCAAAGCGGTGTGCTAGCGCGTGTCAGGTCTACAAAGCCCATACCGCTGGTATTATTTTACGGCCATATTCCTATATGGTATAGGGGTTTCGGGTCGACTTTGGCGTCTGTTGGTGATGCGCTCTAAGTCTTTCATGGGCATGGTTTGCCTGTGACCGTTTGATGAACCGGGGGCTGAAACGCAACCTTTGGGGCACAAAGGAGTATTAACCATGCGCTGGCGTGGACGCAGACAAAGCCGAAATGTCGAAGATAGAACCGGGGGCGGGGGATTTCGCTTGCCCGGCGGGTTTGGCCGTGGCCGCTCTCGCGGCCCCAGGGGTATGGGCGCGCCCATGCGCCGTGGCGGCGGTATCGGGATCGGCACATTGTTGATCATTCTGGTCGGCGGTTACCTCCTGGGGATCAATCCCATGAGCCTGCTTTCCGGTGGTGGCCTGTCGCCCGGCCCGGTGCAGGGCTTTCAAACGCTCTCGTCAGCTGCGCAGAGCGAGATGAAGCAGTTTGCCAAAGTGGTACTGGCGGAGACCGAAGATACCTGGAACCAGGCGTTTTCTGCCAATAATTTGCGCTATAAAGAGCCGACGATGGTGTTTTTTACCGGATCGACCCAGTCCGCTTGCGGCTTTGCTTCGGCAGCCTCTGGTCCTTTTTATTGTCCTGCGGATCAGGCTATTTATATCGACCTGTCCTTTTATGATCAACTCAAACGCCAGTTCAAGGCGCCCGGTGATTTTGCCCAGGCCTATGTTCTCGCCCATGAGGTGGGGCATCACATCCAGAACCTGACCGGAATCCTGCCCAAATTCAATGCCTGGCGTCAAGGGCGGCCACAGACCCAGGTTAACCAGATGTCTATTCGCGTGGAGTTGCAAGCGGATTGCTACGCGGGCATCTGGGCCCGCCATACGGCGCAAAAGGGGTTGCTGGAGGAGGGCGATATTGAGGAAGCGCTAAACGCGGCAACAAAAATTGGCGATGACGCCATTCAGCGGCGCACGCAAGGGTTTGTTGTGCCGGAGTCTTTTAACCATGGGACGTCGGAGCAACGTTTTCGCTGGTTTAAAAGAGGTTTTGAAAGTGGCGCCCTCAAGTCCTGCGATACGTTCAACGCCAGCATTTAATGGCTTTGGTCACAATGACAGTCAAGATTAAGATAAAGGATCACCGTTGCAAGTCTGTGTTGGCCCTGTAAACGGGGTGCATTACCCGATTATCGTTCGCCGTCACCACCGGGCGCGACGCTATACTTTGAGCGTCAGCCCGTCTTCTCGCCAGGTGCTGCTAACGATGCCGGGGCGAGGCACGCTTGAGGCCGCACGTCGGTTCGCCGAGGAAAATACGCCCTGGATCATTCGCCAGATAGAGAGCCTGCCTGAGGTGGTAGCTTTTACCGACGGGGCTCTCGTGCCGTTGCGCGGACGGTATTATCGCATTGAACACGTCCCCGGGTCTCGTGCCATGGTACGGACAGCGCCGCCCGCGCAGGGCAAGGGGGATGGTGAATCCCCACGCCTGTGCGTCGCCGGAGCGGCCCCTCATGTACCGCGCCGGATAACGGACTATTTGAAAAAACAGGCGCGGGACGATCTGGTGAAGGCGGTGCGGCGCTACGAGGACGCCCTGGCTGTGCGCGCAAGCGCTGTGCGTGTGGCGGATCAAAAATCCCGTTGGGGGTCGTGTTCCCAGACCGGCAGGTTGTCGTTTTCCTGGCGGCTTGTTATGGCGCCGCCGTTTGTCCTCGACTACCTGGCGGCTCATGAGGTGAGCCATCTGGTTGTTCTGGACCATAGCGCGGCGTTCTGGGGTACCCTTGAGCGGGTGTGTCCTGATTGGCACCGGGCGCGAGATTGGCTGCGTGAACATGGGATGCAGTTGCACGCCTATGGCGGCTAAGCCTCGTCAGAATGGTTCTATTAAAACCTGACGCGCTCTAGGCTGTGGTGACAATTTAAGGAGTTTTGGGTTCTCAATTGACGACGAATCAGATTCATTACTGACTTTTGAGAGGTTAGTTATGTCTGTTGATGAACTTCGTGATGATCAGTGGGAACGCTTGGAGCCTTTTATCCCTGGAGGTCGCAAAGGCCGGCGTGGTCCTCGCAGCAACAACCGCCGTTTTCTTAACGGCCTTCTTTGGATGGCCCGTTCAGGGGCACGCTGGCGAGACCTGCCGGAGCGATTTGGCCCCTATCAAACAGTTAAACGCAGGTACTATCGTTGGGTAGAGAACGGTGTTATTGAGCGTATGTTTGAGGCCCTGTCGAAAGAGGCAGATTTTGAATGGTTGCAGATTGATACAACTATCATCCGGGCACACAAACATGCGGCAGGAGCCCCGCAAAAAAAGGGGGCGCTGCATCCCAAGGGTTGGGTCGCTGCAAGGGCGGGTTCTCCACCAAACTCCATGCGGTAGGCGATGGGTTGGGCCTTCCCGTGCGCTTTGGCGGAGGGCCAGGCCAGGAGAACGACATGAAGCAAGCGCTTGATTTGATTGCAGGCTTTGCATCAAAGTATGTTTTTGGTGACCGCGCCTATGATGCAGACAATTTGGTGGAGGCAATTGTGAAGACCGGTGGTGAAGCGGTTATACCCCCACGCCGGCATCGCACAGATCAGCGTGCATATGACAAAGAGCTGTACAAGGAGCGCAACAGGATCGAACGTCTATTTGGACGGCTCAAGGAATTCAGACGGGTTGCGACGCGCTATGACAAACTGCTGGCGAATTTTCTTGGCTTCGTTAAACTTGCGGCAATCCAGCTGTGGCTCAAATAGTTAAATTGTCACCACAGCCTAACGCCATGCTGATCTAGGCTGTGTTGACAAACTGTTTGCACCACAGTTTAGCGGAGACGATAAAGATAAAGCCGATATAGCTCGCTGCGGTTTTGTCGTACCTTGTTGCCAGCCGTCTGGCGTTCTTGAGTCTGTTAAAACACCGTTCGATCCGATTACGCAAGCCATAAAGGAACTCATCGACGGGAATGGGGTCTTTCCGGCACTTGCGCCCCGGAATGATCGACACGCCACCGTGTTTCTCAACATCATCCCTGATCGCGTCTGAATCATAGCCCTTGTCAGCGATTAGCACCTTGGCCGGCGTTATAGCGTCCTCGTGCAAGAGGTCGTACCCCTTGTAGTCAGAAACCTGGCCGCCGCTGACCTCGGCTCTCAAAGGCAGCCCAAAAGCGTTGGTAATCAGATGTATCTTTGTCGTAAAGCCACCTTTTGAACGGCCAAGACCTTCTTTTTGAGCCCCCCTTTTGCGCCTGCTGCCTGATGGTGGGCGCGGATGACGGTACTGTCGATCATCTGAACCTGATCGGGTGCCGCCCCGCTCTCGTTCAAGGTCTCCAGGATCAACTCCCAAAGCCCAGCCAACGTCCAGCGTCGGAACTGGCGGTAGACGCTCGACCATTTACCGAACGCCTCAGGTAGATCTCGCCATGGGGCGCCGGTGCGTGCGATCCAGAATATGCCGTCCAGGACACGACGATGATCCCTAGCCGGACGTCCACCGCGGCCGCGAATGGCAACAATAAAGGGTTCAAAGAACGCCCATTCCGCATCTTCCATCAGCAAACGTGTCATGATAACCTCCTCAAAAGTTATCTTGAATCACATTTTAAGTGATTTGGAAACCCAGTTTGTCAACAGGACCTAGGTAAAATCCGAAGGCTTCACAGCCCCCACTTTCAGGGCCACGGCAAGGCTCTCCTGCAACAGGGCTTGTATCCTCTCCTCGCCCATCCGCTGACGCCATCGGGTCATTGACGAGCGCTCAAGCGGCAGATCATGGCGAAAGAACTCCTCGCCACACAAATACTGATAATACGGGTTCTCCACAAAGCGGGCGCAGACTTCCTCATCGGAAAGATTGTCGGCATATTTGAGGATATGCAGTCCCGCCATCAGCCGCGTCGAAAGGGGCGGGTGGCCGACTTTGTCCGTATAGACTGCCTCACATTTATCCGACAGAAATTGCCAATCGATCTTGTCGGCTAAAATCGCCTTCTCGTGGCCCCTATTGATGATCTGATACCAGCGGTATGGGCTTTATAGACACGCCGACTGGTGTACAGCCTTGCTAACACACCTCTTTGACGCTAACCCATGAGTCATTGTCAAGGGCCCTTGGTATGATCCAACCTTGAACGAAACATATCGAACTGACCGGTTTTAAAAGGTTCTCTTGGCTTCATATTCCTCTCCAAATCACTTGTTTGGCCAGTGAATCACAGAAAAGGACGTTACGCAAATTGCAAGGAAACAAACTACAGGGGTGCAAAATCTTGCAATATCGAAGGCCCGGAAAAGCCTGATAATCAAACAATATCAATGCAATAGAAATTCTTCACAAACGACCAATTCCCGCTCATCATCACGGCAATCGCTTGCATAGCGAAGGTCACGTCTGTCATTCTCAAGGCGAATGATTTCGGTCCACGGCATCGTAATTTTCCGATTTAGCAAATCAAAGAATTATAACCAACTGAAATCACTCAACATAATTTCCAATCAGGCTCTAAGCCTTCTGGTCATCAGGCGTTTGTTCCCAGGCATCATAATTCCACCAATCGTCTTTGGGATTATATTTAGGTGGGCCACGATTCTCACCACGACCTGGGCCGCCAGTGCTTTTGCAAGCCTCACGAATGGGAACATATCCTACCATTCCTTCAATGTCATATTCGCGGTACAAGCTGGCAAAAAGGGGGACGGTTTCCGGTGTGCTGATAATCGTCAATAGCCCGATATTCCAACACGGTTTACCAGGGGCATCGGGATTGCGGGTGACAATGCCGTATCGCCTGTATTCCGCGCGTATATCAGCTTGAATAGTGTCTCTTTGAAAGGTGCTCGGATTTTCCACAAAAGGCGTTTTCCTGGCATTCTTTGTAAATTTCGCATCGCCAATCCAGCATCGAGCGGAAAAACGGGCGTCCGGGTGAGATACTTTGCCGCCGTCACCTGGTGCGCGAGATGGATATGTTTCACTCTTAAAATTTACAGAGCTACTTTTTAAGCTATGACGTTGTTTTGTCAACCCACTCGTAAAATCCCAGATTAGAAATAATATCATCAAGGCGGATAAATTTTCCAGACATAGATATAATTATGGTCAGTGGATAATCTTCAGGATAAGCGTTGTAATAGTATTCTATGAACTCGGTAAAAAGTAAAACCGGAACGTGATTAACACCAATACTCTCCATAGATTTCAAGAACAGAATTTCAAATTCATAATCAACTTTATCGTATATTTTATGGCGCTCTCCACCCCACAACGCAAAACCGTATGATGGCATAGGCGAGGTATATTTATCATCATTATGTTCGTCCTTAATGCGAAACAGTTGATGCATCATGAAACGTATGTTTTCATACCTGTGAGACAATGGAAACACTTGCCAATCAACAATCGGGGTCGTGTAGGGATCAGTCTTCAAATGAGCCAATGTGCTCATAAGAGCCTGATTGGAAATTCAATTTGCGACATCCAATGCGTCGGTTTTAGGATAAAATGAAACCATTTGTGCCCTTATGGAAGGCTGAATGTTGTACAGGAGCAGGAAAATCGCCAAAATCATATGCAATTTTAGTCAGCTACGATGGTGGCACCGAATTTTGAATCAGGCTCTGAGGCTTGTACAGTGCGTCCAGGTTCGTACGAGACCCAACCGACAAAATATCGGGACTAAACACCCAAGGGCTATTACGGCCAATCGTGCCATTTACCGCTGTCATCGACCCAGCCTTCGCTATCGATCTTGTACAACAGATGATCACCGGGGAGGTCTTCATATAACATGTTACTCAACTGCTCATCTGTATAGGCGGACAAATCCTCACGCAAGACCTGTCTGTTAATGCCAACAAATACACCATCGATATATCCGTAAAGAAATCCATCAAACGAATATCGTTCCAATAGTAACTTAAGAAACGTAGCAACAAATCTTGGATGTGAATTCATTACTATAAGTCGAAAAAATTCTTCTTCATTATTTTCATTAACACTTCTTATTAGTTCTAAAATAATACTACGTTCATCATCATATATATTTATTCTATATTTATATTCTTCTTCTTTAGCACGAATATAAACATTATGAAACACCTTAATAACATTGAAATGTTTTCTTATAATACTGTCAATAACATCAAATTCATAATGTAATGCGTTTAAATTATTTCCAACAAGAATATTAAATGATAATTCCAAACCTTCAAAAACATCCATATTAAAATTTTCTTTTAAAATGTCGTTCATAGAGCTTGTCCTTCTATTCGTCTAAAAAATCTACATCAAGTTCCTCAAGTTTGGAAAAATCTACCCCTTCTTTGCTATCTCCTGAAGGAACATCAGACGTTGGAGCAGGAGACGTTCGAGTACGAGTGCGTGATTTCGAACGAACGAGAGCAGGAGACATTCGAGCAGGAGCGCTTTGTTTCTGACGACCGCCAGGCAACCTCTTCAATATATCAACCAATTTTCTAGCTGCATCGATTTTACCACCCATAATATATCCTTACTGTATCCATGGTTGAACCAGTGCCTTTAATTCATTTGAATTCACATCCAGCGCATATTCATAAATAATATTCGCATATAATTCTTCCGGGAGCCTATATTGTATCTTCATGTACTCTTTGAATAATTCTCCGTTATAAAATTCATTGCCGAACAAATAACCAAGAACACAAAAATACATAACCGCATCTTCACCTTTAGCGCGAAACTGACGCGATTTTTCCGCCAACTTTTGTATCTCCCCAAAAGGCAGAGATGCTGGTGAATCTATAATATCTAAGGATATTTTTTTTATCTTATCCTTTATCTCGTGATAAAAAGAAAGTTCGGCGCAACGCATCATGTCGGTGTATTGACGTTCGTCAATGGTGCGAAACGGAAAGCTGGCGCGATAATGCTCCACGGCGCGGTTTTTGTTTTCGTGCGTGTGCCATTTCCAACCCCGACCCCCTTGCTTTTCGACACCAAACCTCAAAACTTCTCCATCCATCTGACGAACGGCCCAACCGGCGGAATAATCATAAGGGGCGGCTATCAAAGAGACATCGCGGAAAAAATCCTGCCATTGATCCGGGTATCCATAGTGCAGAAAACAATAAAGCGTGCGTGCATCGAAAAACCGGAAATAAACCGGCTCTGTGTTTTTCGGCGTTGCCACATGCAAAAATCGCTTTAACGATCGTCGCAACTCATTGATTTTTGCTTTGGAAAAAACTACAATCCCGATTTTTTCCAAAAAATCGCCCACAATCCACTCATCAAACGCAAAGCTGTGCATCCGCAGATCAACCAGCAACGGTGAGCACATATACGAATCATGTTTCAACTCTGCCGGCGCGCCCATCAGAGGCTCCCAGCCTTCATCATGTTCCCGAATCTTGCCGATTAAATCTTCTTGCCACGCCCCATCCAGCACAAGATAGGGTTGTGCTCCCACGCTCTGCCCCTGCTTACAAAGCGATTGATAGGTTCTAACGAGAGGGGACATTATGACCACCAAAATTATTCTTTTGAGGCTTTATCTTCACAGGTATCACAAAACGGCGATCGCGTTAATCCTGGCGGCGATTCCGCGCCGATCAATACGTTGCCTGATCCGGTTGCATCAAACCCGCCACAGGTTATAGGATCGCCAATTCGGCCCGCCTCACGGTTGTTAAAAAAGACTGTGGGCGAACCTGGCACCAATTGCCGTTCACGTCAACATTTGGGCTACCCGCCAGTGCCGCAGAGGGCGAAAAGCATCCATGCTCAGAGCCAACATCGCCTTTTCTGTATGCTGCGGGCATGGGTCTGACCTGCCCCGAAAAATGGCCGGCTTGGACCCCACCAGAAACCGATAAAGCCTCAGAAAAAGGTCCTTATCCATAACGGGGGTTATTGTTGCAAATTAAACGCCCGATGCTCTAATATTTCGGATTGTCACTTAATCAGCAGGTTCTATGGCTTCAATGTTTATTTGTGTCGTTGCGTTCCAGTCTTGCAAACAGGCGCGAAAGGCCAAAGCAAATAATGAAATAGAATGCGGCGGCGGTGAGCCAAGCCTCAAAAATCATACGAGTCGAAGTAACAAGTTCGACCGTCTTGAATGTCAATTCTTGCACTGAAATCAGCGACACCAGCGAGCTATCTTTCACTAGGCTAATGAACTGATTGGCCATCGGTGGAACAACTTTTCGCATTGCCTGAGGCAAAACAATAAAACGAAGTTCCTGAAAGCGTGTCATTCCAATCGATCGTGCCGCCTCGCTTTGACCTTTAGGGATCGCTTGTATGCCGGCCCTCACAATTTCACCGACAAATGCACTTTCAAAAAGAGCCAAAACAATGACCCCTGATATTAATTGCGGAAAGCGGCGCATGTCTCCAAAGAAGAATTCCCAGACGTCATTGTCTTCTCTACGGGCAATACCGCGCGCCCAGCTCTCCAGATTGAGCGCGATAATCAACTGCTCAGACAGAAAGAAAAAGAAAATAAAGATCACCACAACGGGTGGAACATTCCTCAGAAATTCGAGGTAAGTTCGCGCCAGCATACGGACAGTTAAGTTGATAGAGCAGCGCGCGATTCCAAGGATAACGCCGAAAACCAAAGCCAGAAAACTGGCATATATGCTAATTCGGATTGTGGCGAACAGCCCTTGAATGAGCAAATTTGCAACCCACCGGTCCTCACTCTCCTTGTAGCGGAATATGTAGTTGGGAATGTTTTCCCAACGCCAGCTGTAGTTAAGCGTTCCCTCGATCCTGTAGACGATAAACGCCGCCAACCCAATGAGGACTGCGAGAATAGCGTAGTCCATCCATTTGAGTCGCTTTAAAAAATTGTCCATGGGCCTCTGCCCTGATCCCAATTGTCTTAGAGCGTATCAGGCCTTAATAGAACCCATTCTGTTTCTCGATTGGCGCAACGCCCACGCCCACGCCGCTCTCGAGAGATGGACAAACATCGCTCTTCGATCGCCTTGAACTTGGGAATCGCTTCGCCAATCGAGAAACAGAATGGGTTCTATTAAGACCTGATACGCTTGTCTTATGATTATGCTGGTTGATTTGCTAAAGTAAATTGCTGAGCGGGGCAAGCTTGCCCCGCTCAGCGGCGAGGGATGGATCGCAAAAACGCAGGTCCAAAATAAAGACCGGGCTAGAGTAGGATCACCCTCGTCTTTTCGATGTAGCCTGAATGGATACATGCACTAAAAGTGCGAATGGCAAAAATATTTTCAGATTGATTATTGCGGTTGCTTCGGCATGTATCTTTTTTTCGGGAGAAACGTTTTCCACAAGATTACGTGTTGTTACCCAGTATACAAACCCGGCTTACCCAGTATACAAACCCGGCTATTGTCGACATGATGCCTGCAATGCTGTAAATAACTTCAACACCATAAGCGCGAAAAAGTTCAACAAACCATGGGCCGACAATGGCACCTACACCATAAACGCCATGCAGTGAAGTCATAATTGCTGAGCCTCGTTTCTCAAATACCCTACCAATCACAACATTAGGAGCTAGGTTAAACGTACTATGGCCCAAGCCCCACAACAAACAAGCTGAAATTGCAATTGCTATTCCTCCTCTAAACACAAGGATGAGACCAAGTCCCATAACTAAGCCGCCGACAAGAGCCAGCCAACGCAAATCGTATCGGTCAGCGGCGCGACCTAACATCAAAAAACCGAGAAACTGTCCAATTTGGCGACCGGATCGCAAAAGACCTGCTGCAGCTATCGAAATTCCGACTGCAGCTGAAAGGTCGATAATAGTTGGTCCGATTATCGAAGAGGTCAGGCCGAACATAAAAAAGACAATGCACTTGATACCAAGACATTGAATCGATTTGGCACTTTCACGGGATCTTGATCGACCGCTTTGCACGGGGCTGCTGTAGCAACTACTTTCGGCTCAAATGGGCCAGGCGCTTTACTCATTATATGGTTCCGGCGTGCCTAAATATTACATTTTCCCCCCGCTGCAAATAAGAGAGATTGCAAAATCATAGATTTTATTTTTTTCACTTACCACCGTTATTCAGTGCAAGCAAGAGGTAATGACCGGAAGAAACCGGCAACGAAGGACAAACCAAAACGAACTTGATCGCGGAACATTAACATTGGTCTGAGTTACGCCCCATGAAGCGGCGGCGTTGACGTTGGTTTCTTTCACGCCCCAGCCCGATGCGCCGGTAAAAAGACCGGTCGGTTGCCCGTTGCGCCCTGTGCCAAGGAACACCGCCTGGTCTATGGCCTCGGAGATCGCGCCGTTCATGTCGCGACGTACCGCCTGCTCGAGAGCGGTCCCCGATTGCTTGAGGGACTTCCTCGTCAGCTTCATTTGAATACCAAGCGTGTGATCGGGCTTTAAAGGCCGGTCCAGGGTGGTGAACGGCGACGGGCCAGGAACGTTACCGGTCTCATTGGCCGCCCAACCGGCGGCAACCGAACTTGTCGTGACCGGATACTCCACTTCCCCGACGCCGATGTTGATCATGGAGCCGCCCATGCGCGCAGCTACCGATCCGGCAAACAAGCGCCCGATAATCGGCGCGGTACGGATGGGGTCCGGGGTGCCCGCTGCCACCGTTTCACCGGCTCTTGTCTCGAGGGCCTCCCAGGGCACAGGCAGGCCGCGATAGCCGCCCTTGGAACGAAGCTCGGTTACGATCTCGTTGGTGGGGCCGTCCAAAGCCTGGCCTTCAAACAGCGCCAGCGCCACTTGCCGCACCTCGAAGTTGTAGATCAACTCAGACCATTCGCGCTCGGATCGCGTCTCCAACTCGCCTTTCGCTTCGTCACGCTCGGTATCTTCAGCAATGAGAGCGGCGCGAAAGCGGGCCTCATTGGCGCGGTATTCGCTGTCAAGCGCCTCCAGGGCGCGGGTTTCGTCTTCACTCGGGTCGGGCTTGGCAACCAGGGTGCCAAGCTCTTGCCGTATCTCTGATTGACGGCGGGAGATTTCAACAGATTGTAGCATTGGGGTTCCTTTCAGTTGGGAGGGGAGTTTTAAGCAAGGAAAGCCATTTCAGGCGCTCCGGGTTGTGGACGGCGCATGGCCGCATTCAACGCGCGTCTTGCGCGTGTGACAGGGGCTGCAAAGGGTTTGCAGATTGCCAAGCTCGAAGGTCAGTTCAGGGTGGGTTCTGACTGGCGCGATGTGATCCACTTCCAAACGCCCGGTCGCGGGCCAGTAGTACGCCGCTGCGCTCATGGACGCGCTGCTACCCAGGTCGATACCTGCTACGGCAGGGCCTTCACGGGGCGGTAGCACATCCGACTCGCAGGCGAGCCACTCGTCAACGGTCAGCAACAAGTCACGCGCCTCGCCGCTTACCCGTTCATTCCGGTTGTACAGCTGGAAACTGTTTAAGGTCGATCCACCTCTTGCGATGGCGCGGCGCCCTTGCGCCTGCAGCCACTCGACACTGGAGCCGATACCATGAGGGGCCCCTGGATTGGCGATCAGCAAGCTCGTTTTATCATCAGCGGGCAGGCCAGGGGCGGAGCGGTGTTCTTGCACAAAGACGCCTTCCTGAGGCTCGTCTATCCACTTCGAAAACGGGTGCGTATCGTCCGCCGCGCTTGTGGAGATAATCAACGCGCGGCCATCCCGCTTGCCAAGGCCGGAAAGGAGCGCGTGTTCCAAATCATCGCCTTTGTCCAGGGGCCAATGGCCGCGCTCGTCCATTAAAACGAGGGTGGGTGCCGTGCCCAACGTCGACTTGCCGTCAGCAGCGATGGCGCGGACAAAATGCCCGCCACCGTCTCCCTCGTATTCGATTTCCAATCTTGGCGAGCGGCGAAAGATCAACTGCGATTGAGCCTCGTCTGGCAGGGAGCGGGAGAACCCCGCGACAAAATCCCAGGCGATACGCGCCTGGTCGCGGGTGCGCGCGGCGATCAACACCTCGCGCCGTGGCTGTGGCAACGGCCCTGGTACTACAAACAGGCCGGTGACAACGTGGACGCAGCCTATGGTGACGGGCAGTGGGACTATTACCACTGGAGCAAAACTTACGATAACAATATGACACGTGCGAGCGATGCACATCGTATTGCAGATAATTATCATCAACGGCTTGGCTGGGGTCAAAGAGAAGTGACTATTCAAAATGTTGGTGGAACTGGTCAATCACGGCAATTGGACATTGCCGATGTTGCGACACAACGAGGTGTAGAGGTGAAGTCCGGTTACGCATCATTAAGCCCCACCGTGCGCTCCCAGCTTGCAAAAGACAAGCTGTTAGTCGAAGAAGGATGGGATATCCGATGGCATTTTGAGGATAAGGCGAGCCAACCGTTGAAGAACAAGCTGAAAAATGCTGGCATCCCATTTACTGGTGGGAGCTAACGAGACATAATACCAGCGGTATTGGCTTTATAGACACGCCGACTGGTGTACTGCCTTGATAACATACCTCTTTGACGCTAAGCCATGAGTCATTGTTAAAGACCCTTGGTATAATATGACAAAAAAAATCACACGTGACGATTTTGAAACTTGGTTGTTTCATATGGATGCTGAACTCGACGCATTCATGCGCGAGTTGCCACCTAGCTCAGCTCAAAATTTGGATTATTCTATAGAGTCAATCCCAATATTTGAGAAGATGGTATTGAAAAAATTTTCTTCTATAACAGAAGCGATATCTCCTGAAAATAAAATTTTATTTGATCGTTTATCGCGTTATTTGGGCCAAACTATCCAGAAAACGCTTGAAGGGAAATGGGATATCGAACTCAACGATTCAAAAGATGCTTACTACCAGTTACCAGTTATTGCAACACCAACCGGTATCAAATGCCCGGCTACTATGATTACTGCGACTATCGATCGCAATACTGGTAAATTTCTAGAGAAAGTCCTGCGTGCAACACAACGTCGCCAACAAGTTAAGTAATTAAGGGGATTTTGATGAATATCATGAAGACGATGCGGCGAGAAGAAAATTTCCATGGTAAAATTTAGGGCATTAAACTGGTGAACCGAGACTATCAATGCACTATTGGAAATTAGAGTCTGATTCAAAATTCGGTGCCACCATCGTAGCTGACTAAAATTGCATATGATTTTGGCGATTTTCCTGCTCCTGTACAACATTCAGCCTTCCATAAGGGCACAAATGGTTTCATTTTATCCTAAAACCGACGCATTGGATGTCGCAAATTGAATTTCCAATCAGGCTCTTAGTTAATAATATATATCGCGCCGTTTCTATTACGGGACCCGCGGCGCCGCCCGTCGCTTTTGGGCCCTACACGTCGCCAAGGAACCTCGCGTGTAGGTTGGCTGCTACTTCAGAGAGCGGTTCTACTTTTTGGCGATCCTGCTTCAGCCTTTCGCACTGCGGTATGGACTTTGATCGCGTCCCGTGGTAGCCAGTACGAGCCTAACGCCACCGTCATTTTCCCGTCCGTTAGGCAAGATTTTCGGGCGCGCCTTATGGGGTGCGCCCTTTACGTTTTACCTTTCTTTTTCTGTATCAGCCTTGACATTCGTACACTTTTGCAGTACGTTACTTAAGTGATTCAAAGTTTCAAAAACAAGCGGACACAGGACCTGTTTGAGGGTGTTCGTATCCGCAAGTTTTCGAGCAAGATTCAAGAACGTGCCACGCGAAAGCTCCGCATGGTAGATGCCGCAACAACCGTTGAGGATTTGCGTGTTCCACCGTCCAACTGTCTGGAAAAATTGAGCGGCGGCCGTGATGGTCAATGGTCTATTCGTATTAATCGCCAATGGCGTATTTGCTTTAACTGGGAAAGCGACGGTCCGCACAATGTCGAGGTTGTTGACTATCATTGAGGGCAGATGGCTATGAAAAGAAAACCCGTTCACCCTGGCGAAATATTGCGCGAAGAATTCATGGCTGATTACAATCTGACAGCTTATGGTCTGGCGCAAGCCTTGAACATTCCCCGCAATCGCATTGAAAGCCTTGTGCGTGAACAACGAGCGATTACAGCCGATACGGCGTTGCGGCTCGGTCGGTACTTTGGCAATAGCGCGATGTTTTGGTTGAACCTGCAAAATGCCTATGACCTGGATACGGCCGTCACAGATGTCGCTGCGATTGAGCCGATGGCAAAGGTTGGCTAAGCGCGTCATCGCTTCACCCTCGCTTGACATACGAACGCCACCAGGGCGGCGTCTGCATCAACGGCAATCAGCCGGAAGCGTTGGCCGCGAATTGAAATCTCGTCGTCGAGACTGAGTTGATGCGGTGAGATGGAATCTTGCGTGACAATGATTTTGACATCGTCGCGGGGGATTTGATAGGCGTTTGCGCGATCAACCTCGAAGGCGTCAACCATGCCGAGCGCTGGCGTGTTGGCAAAAGTCGGGATGGTGTTACCCAGCCCATCGCTTTGCATACCGGTGTGGCGATGCAGGGTGCAATCGATCAGCAGCCAGTCGATCGTCTTGCCGAGGCGCGCGCGCAAATCGCCGTCAAGATAGCCGCTCATAGACACCTCCTTGCAAGAAGGCGCTCACAGCGGCGCACAAAGTCATTGCGATTCTCCAGTGGGATTTTATTGAGAAATTTTGTTCGCGCATGAGTGCTTTCACACAGCGCTAGGGCGAGAACAAACAGGGGGTGGCTTGTGTCAGTTTTGTGCCAATTTTTGACACACGTTCTTGCAACGTTCTGCTTTTTGCCGCAAGAACCTGCAAGATAGGTATTTTGTAGTGTGTTGAAATATAAGGGAAAAACTGGTGCCGCCGGAGTGATTTGAACACTCGACCTCTCCCTTACCAAGGGAGTGCTCTACCCCTGAGCTACGGCGGCTCCACATATTCTGAATTGCCAAATTATGGCATGCTAAAGGGCAAATGTAAATCAATTCGCATAAAAGTTGATGAATAGCGCTGGGGTTGGAAACGACGGCTTGCACACCGGAGCTTTTCAGGATTATTCTATAGCAAAATGGGTACAACTAAACCCATGCTGATCTCATACAACACGCCTACTGATGATAAACCTATGCTCACGTTTGCCCAAAAGGGTACGGACTTGATTTCCCTCCCAGCGCGATAAGGCAACTTTTATGACACGACCCGCGGACCGTAATACCAAGACCGATAAAGCAGAAACAGCTTTGCCCAGTCCATCTGATATTGATGATCAGGATGTGTCCGGTGTTGCCGGCAAACAGTCAACATTGGGGCAGGGGAGGCGGGCCCGCTTGAAGGCCGCCCTGCGCAAAAACCTGGCGCGACGCAAGGCTCAGGCACGCCAGCGCAGGCAGGATCTCCTATAGAGCGCACCCTGATCTCAGCACGTGGAGCCACTTAAGGGCGCTCGTGCAGGGATCGCGAAGCCATGGGGGAAACGTCTATTGACGAGCGGGTAGGTAGATGCCGGTTAATAGAGATGCCCAGGTGTCAGGTTGTATTGAAACCGCGAATGTTGCTAAAGCAACGCAAATCTCCAAGTGATTTGCATGTGTTTAATGTTTTGACTTTAGAATTTATTAGATTAGTTTATTAACGGTTTGTAAACGATGCGGTGTAGGGTTGGGGCTAAGGGTGACGTTGGCCTTGCCGCAGATTATGTTGTGGTGGGTTGACACTAATTTCACGTCTGGGCGGCGCCTAATCTGGAGCGTGTTGAGATGGATCAAATCAGGATCGTTGGCAAAAACCGTATTAACGGCTCCATTCCGATTTCTGGAGCTAAAAACGCGGCGTTGCCGTTGATGATCGCGAGCCTTTTGAGCGACGAAACCCTGACTTTGGAGAACGTCCCCCGTCTGGCGGATGTGCGGTTGCTTGCACATATTCTGGAAAACCACGGCGTCGACATGACCATTAATGGCCGCCGTGCTGGACAGGCGCGCACATGCGGACAAACTCTGAACTTACGGGCGCGTGACATTGTCGACTGTACAGCCCCTTACGAGCTGGTATCGAAGATGAGGGCCAGTTTTTGGGTCATTGGTCCCCTGCTGGCGCGGGGCGGTCAGGCCCGCGTTTCCCTGCCCGGTGGGTGCGCAATCGGAACGCGCCCGGTGGATCTGTTCCTTGAGGGGCTGCGTGCTCTCGGAGCCGAGATATCCATCGACGATGGCTATGTTAACGCCCAGGCGACAGGCGGCCTTGTCGGCAACCACATCGCAATGCGCAAGTGTTCGGTCGGGGCCACCCACACCATTATGATGGCCGCAACCCTGGCTAAGGGGCGCACTGTGATCGCTAACGCGGCGCGGGAGCCGGAGGTGATCACTGTGGCGCAGTGTCTGAACAAAATGGGCGCAAAGATACACGGCATCGGCACGAAGACGTTGACCATCGACGGCGTGGACCGGCTACACGGTACCGAGCACCGGGTTTTGCCTGACCGAATCGAAACCGGCACCTACGCCATGGCGGTGGCGATGACAGGTGGTGATGTGCTGCTTGAGGGGGCGGAGTCGGGTTTGCTGGACGCCGCTATTGCGGTGCTGGAAGAGGCCGGGATTACGATCGATACGACAAACCAGGGATTGCATGTGGCGCGAAACGGGTCCAGCCTGAAACCGGTCACCGTGGATACCCAACCCTATCCAGGGTTTCCCACGGACCTGCAGGCGCAACTGATGGCCTTGATGTCCATGGCCGATGGGACATCGACCATAACTGAAACAATTTTTGAAAACCGCTTCATGCATGTTCAGGAGCTGGCGCGCCTTGGTGCTGATATTCAGCTGGACGGGCAAACGGCCTACGTTAAGGGTGTCGACAATCTGTATGGCGCGCCGGTAATGGCCACCGACCTGCGCGCATCGGTGTCTTTGGTGATCGCCGGCCTTGCCGCCAAGGGAGAAACGGTCATCAACCGCGTGTATCATCTGGACCGGGGCTTTGAAGGGTTGGAAGAAAAACTTCGTGCATGTGGTGCCGAGGTGGAGCGCGTCAGCGTCTGACCCCCGTGATGATCAGGGCCATGGCCTGAGCTGGAACCGTCTGTCGACGACCTGGCCAATCCGCTTCCCCTCCCAGCCACCCATAGGGTACCACCCGTAAATAACGATGCCCCAATAAAAAAACCGCCCGATGCTGTGCATCAGGCGGTTGGTCGCATCCCCATTCTCCTCACGCCAAATTTGAAACCCATTGGCAAAAGATCAGGGGCCAAATGTGTCTCGAATCGCGGCCTTTTGCAAGGCTAACCCTTTGTTAAGGTTAACAAAGGGTTTCCCACCCAGGCAAAGTCATTTTGTGCTCAAAAGGGATGACCGGTTGCTCTGCGTGTCCACAGGTATGGGGGCGCTATTAATCTGCCCGCGACCTTGTCCCGATCGTCGCTGTCCACCCCGGGGACATTCGGGAGCCTTTGCAACAGATCTGGGCAGGTCTTGGCTTGCCGCGTATGCGCGCCGAGATGGCATTACTCAATGAATTGAGCAGCCGGTGCTGGCGTCGAAAAACAATTATGAGTTTTCTAATGAAGCATCCGAGTACGAGAACCCTTTATGATTATTGGCTTCGATTGCGGAAAGGCCGGGCAGCGCCTGAGCGGCGTGACATTGAACCTGGAGACATTCGCCAAATCCTGGCCGACACGTTTATTTTGGAGCATGAAGGTCCCGGAGTTTGCCGGTTTCGGCTAGCCGGAACGCGTATTTGCCGCCTTTATGGACGAGAGTTGAAGGGCGAAAATATTTGCGACCTCTGGGAGGGACGTACCCAGGCGACTATTGCCCGCCTTGTTGACGGCATGCGCACCGACCCGATCGGTGTTGTGCTTGGCTTTGATGCCGTGACAGAGGATGCGGATGATCCGATTATTAGTTGTGAGCTACTGGCTCTGCCGCTACTGCACGACGGAAACGTCTATTCGCGTATGATCGGGGCGATCGTGCCCATGGAAGATGTGCCGTGGATGGGCCTGCGGGCGCTCAGTGTCCAACATTTGGCGAGCCTGCGTTATCTGTTCCCAGCGCAGCACACCCCGAGCGCTCTGACTCCGATGCGCGATACTTTTCGGTTGCCCGTAGCCCAGGTTCCATCGCGGACAATTGGTCATCTGACCGTCTATGAGGGGGGAAAGCGCTCCGCATAGCGAGACCGTCATATTTATCAGATGGCAACGTCTATTGCCGTTTCCTTGTGTATCATGCTGATAAGACAACGGTTTTCAAATTATACCAGCGGTATTGGCTTTATGTACACGCCGACTGGTGTACTGCCTTGATGACACACTTACTTGACGCTAATCCATGAGTCATTGGCGAGAACCCTTGGTATTAAGCGAAGAGTCGAACGCAAAGCCCGTTGGTATAAGATGATATTAGGGCAAAAGCGCTATGCTGAAAATGGTTCTATTCAGACATATCAAGACATGACACGCTCTCATGTCCGGTGACGCTCCAACGCAAGCCGGTTGTATCGAAGGTTAAGTGTTAATATTACTCAATATTAACGAAACTTCGGGTAATCTGGGTTTTGCATAGATCAGCTTGGCGTTAGGTGTACCCATTTTGTGAGCGATACAGCTAAACGCATAAAGCTGATCGCCCTCTAATACCAAGGGTCCTTAACAATGACTCATGGATTAGCGTCAAGTAAGTATGTTATCAAGGCAGTACACCAGTCGGCGTGTCTATAAAGCCAATACCGCTGGTATAAATCTATAGCCAAATGCGAGAAGAATACGGCAATGCCCATCAATCCCATTAAACGCATTTTGCTATAGGGCTTGAGTTTTGTTGACAATAGGTAGGATTCCAGATGGCGGTACCGATAGGTAGTTCACGGCTTGTTCTGCGAGATCCGGCACATAAGCTGAATACGGATGTTCCAGAGGAATTGTTGCCCGGTTTTCGTCAGCAGGTTGAAGTCAACCTGCTTGGTCGCTTCATGCTAACCGCAGGACACGAATACCCGTGCCAGGTTACGTCCATCTCCCCGTTAAGCGCTCACATCATTGCTCCGGCGATCGGAGAGATCGGCGATTTCGTTGTCGCCTATATTGACTATCTCGGTCGTTTCGAGGGACGTGTTTTGTCAACATTTGAGGGCGGGTTTGAGTTTGCTATTGATGCGCAGCTGCACAAGCGGGAAAAACTTGCGCAGCAAATTGCCACCTTGACCGATGGCGGGGACGAAAAGCACCATCACCCGATCACGCGCCGCCACGAGCGTATGCAGCCGACCGAGGCCAGTTCGAAAATGGTGCTGGATGACGGACGCACATTCGACGTCAGCGTGATCGATGTGTCGCTATCCGGCGCTGCCATCAGGGCCGACTTTAAGCCACAGATTGGTGATTTGGTAAGTGTTGGCAAAATGCATGGTCGTGTGGTCCGTCACGCGGACTTTGGCTTCGCCATCGAGTTTATGCGCATGCAAAAAATCAAAGACCTAGAAATGCAGACATCAAGCGTTAGCTGATTATGAGCATCGGAACGCGGGAGTGGGCAGGTAGATGCCGGTTAATAAAGACGCCCATCGCATTCGCGACTACCGATTGATAACAATAATTGAGCGATCATCAGAAAATTCGCTGCTGGTTGACCCCTTTACATTGGGGATTCTATCGATTTTGTGATAATCTATCTGCTCGCTGGTGCGGTGCGTGTTCTCCCAGGCGGAGACGCCCGGATGTTCAGGGATGCGAAAATAGCCGTCCGAAAAGATTTCGATGGATCGCACATCAGCGAGCGGCCTGACAACGTCAATAACATCGCTTAGCAAGGCGGGAGTGCCATCAAGGGTAGAAAAACCCAGGGCATGGCCTCCGGCATTCCCGTATTTCATTTGTGATTGGATTCCCTCGCGCAAGAACGCACTGACGACGTCGTCAGCCGCCACCCAGGCGCACTGGAGCAGTGTGTGCTGCATTACCGCGTTCATTTCGTCCGTACTGATCAAACCATCGTGGACGCTTTTCTCCAACCCCTGAAAGATGATCTGGCGGGTATCCATCTCGACGCGGTCGCGATCTTCCTGGCGGCGCTTCAGGGCCTTGAATACCGCGATCCGGGCGGTGGTTGAAATCGCATCAATGGGTTTGTTGTGGCGAAGAACTTCATGCCCGTTCAAGCGAATTCCACTATCGCCCACCACCACAAGGCGCAAGGCGTCAGTGCCAACAACCGCAAGCGCCAGGGTCGTCGCTGGACGGCCGGAATAGTCATGACGGGCGGCTTTGGCGGCGATGGCGCTGGAGAGATCGCGCATCAGGTCAACCAAAGGCATATTAAAGTTTTCGGGGATGGAGAAAATACGCGCGCAGGCCTTTGCGACCGTCTGCGAGGCCAGCCGCCCCGGGGTCTTGCCATCAATGCTCTCACCAAACGGGTCCGTCGCGCCATCAAAAACACCGGCGATCCCTGGCAGCAGCAGTATCGTGTCCTCACCAGGGATAACGGGATCACGGTGCTTGGAATGGGAAAACGCGGCAATATGCATAAGGCTGGCCTCACTCTTCTATTTTCTATTGTTGGGTTGCTTTGTTGTGAAGCAGAATTAGCAACGGGCTTTAGATAAATGAGGATTCACGGTCCTCAGCAATGGCGAACACCGCGTAGACACACAGGCCGGTGCACACAAGCAGTATCGTCGAAAGCGCCGCCGCCAGGCCGAATTCCCCGTCAAGAACGGAAACGTAAATCTTCACCGGCATCGTTACGGTGCCCGATGTATAAAGAATAAGCGTTGCCGATAGTTCATTGATCGCGGTAATAAAACTCATAAGCGAGCCGACGATCAGACCCGGGAGAATCAAAGGCACGGTGACTTTGATGAAAGCACTTAACGGCGAGGCCCCGAGATTGACCGCCGCCTCCTCCACAGAAGGCTTGACCTGGCGCAGATTGGTCATTGTCGAGCGCACGCCGTAGGGCAGGCGGCGAATAAAATAGACCATGATGATGATAATGGCCGTGCCGCCAAGATCAAGAAAGCCCGTGCGAAACGTCGTCACAAACCCTATAGCCATCACCACACCAGGTACGAGATAAGGCACCATCATCAGCATGTCTATGGCCCCGGATGCCGCGGTATCACGACGCACGATCAGATACGAGATCAGCCCCGAGAACACGGCAATCAGGGCCACCGCGGAAAGGGCGAACAGAAAGCTGTTGGCGATCGCTTCAGGCGCGTCCGACCACACCCGCGCGTAACTGGACAATCCATAACTGCCGGTAAAAACGGGACCATGGGTGTCGAGAAAAGAGGTGTATATGACAACCAATGCCGGCAGCATGGCAATCACCACCACAGCAAAGCAATAGGCGTGAACAAGGCCATTGCGCCAGCCGTACAATTGCTGGATAACCGGTCGATTGGTAAGAGAACTGGCGTAGCGCCGCCGCGCCAGGATGCGCCGCTGGGCAACGAGCGCCAACATGGAAATGGCCATCATAACCAGAGAAACGGTTACTGCCATCGTTGGGGTGCCGCCTAATTCCGACGTGTAGGCGGAGTAAGCGATGGTGGAGAGAGTACGAAAGCCGCGACCAAGAATGGCGGGCGTGCCAAAATCAGCAATGGAGAGGACAAAGCAGATGATCGCACCGGTACTGACGGCGGGAAACACCAGCGGCAGTGTGATCTTGAAAAACCGCTGCAAAGCGTTACAGCCGAGGTTCTCGGCGGCGTCTTCAAACGACTTGTTGACCGCGTTCAAGGCCGTCTGCGTCATAAGAAAAACAAACGGAAAAAACTTCAAAGTGAAAACCAGAATAATGCCGTGAGCGCCATAAATGGTCGGAATAGCAATGCCAAAGCGCGAGAAAAAATTGGTGATAAACCCGTTCGATCCAAGCATCATGATCCAGGCATAAGCGCCGATAAACGGAGGTGCGACCAAGACAAGAATGGCTAATGTCGAGATGACCGCAGAGCCTCGAATGCGAAACCGCGCTGTAAAGAATGCCAGGGGAATACCGACCAAACAGGCGCCCAGGGTCCCCAGGACGCCGACAAACAGGGTGTTCTGCAAGCCCTGAACATAGTAGTTGCGGGTAAAAACGCTTACATAATTGTCAAATGTGAGGGCACCGGTCTCGGCATCGAAAAAACTGACCAGAAACACATTAAAAATCGGAACGATTAATAACAAAATGAGGATTGCGAACACCACAAGCATCATGATTGTCCAGAAATCGATGCGCGGTTTCCAGCCTGCGGATGTTTTTGCTGCGGGTAAGAACCTCACGACAATCTCAATCCCGTCTCACTGTCCTCAAACAGGCTCACATCGCTCGCAGCAAACATGCAAACCGCCTCGCTGCCCGGCTCAAGGCTGAGTATCCGCTCATCAGGGCGTAACACCGCCTTTAGGGCTTCGCCGCCGGAAGTGGTGATTGCGGCCACTTCCATTTCACGGCCAACGAAGCTGATCTGATCAATGTGCACCGGGATCGCGATGGTTCCCTCCGGCGTATCCGTGCCCTTGTCGGCAACAGCAATGGCCTCGGGTCGAACGGCAGCCACCACCCCATGAGCCGTACCGAGCTCGCCTGTGTTTTGATATGAACCGATAACGCCTCCTGGTGCGCCTGCGGCGCTCAAGACAATGCGATGGCCGTCGGCCTCGGCGCGCAGAAAGTTGTTGCCTCCAACAAAGTTGGCTACAAATCGGTTGGCTGGCCGTCGATAAATTTCCAACGGTGGGGCGGCCTGCAGGATTACGCCGGAATGCATGACACACACCATATCCGACATGGACAGGGCCTCCTCCTGATCGTGAGTGACATAGATGGTTGTCATGCCCATCGCCTGTTGGATCCGGCGCAATTCGGCACGCAGATCAACGCGCAGCTTGGCATCAAGATTGGATAAAGGTTCGTCCATCAGCAGCACACTGGGATTGATCACAATGGCACGCGCCAAGCCAACCCGCTGCTGCTGGCCACCGCTCAACTCGTGTGGCATGCGGCTGGCGAGGGTTTCCAGTTGCACAGTATCAAGCACTTTGTGCACCCGTTCGTTGATCTCTTTGGCGGCGAGTTTGCGCTGTCTGAGCCCAAAGGCCACGTTGTCAAACACACTAAGATGGGGAAAGACGGCGTAGTCCTGAAACACCATGCCAACACCGCGCTTGTATGCGGGCATCTGTTCGACCGCCTGGCCGTCAATGGCAATGTGTCCGGCGTTTTGGAAATGAAAGCCCGCAATGGTGCGCAGCAGTGTCGTCTTTCCACAGCCACTTGGTCCCAACAGGGTATAGAAGTCGCCGGATTTGATCGTAATGTTGATGTCGGAAAGCGCAACCACATTGCCGTAGAGCTTGCGTAACCCCGTAATCTGAACTGCGGCCATCTGGTTCCTTTTTTCTGCGTGGGTGAAGGCCTGCAAAAAAGGCCCGGGCAGAAATGCCCAGGCCAGTTAGACCCCTCGATCAACCTCGCGGATTAACCTTCACGTTGGTCCACATACTCCGGAAATGGCTCTCTTGACAAACGGCCTCTTGGGAGAGCTTCGACCAAACGAAAGATTTGTGCGTCAGCCGTGTGGTGACCAAGCGGCAAAGCCTGGATCATGGTCGGCTACTGAACGTCAAGTACGACTTCCCCCCAAGTGTCGACCAGGCGCTTGCGGTTTTTCGCGGCCCAATCAAAGTTGTAATCAATGGTTGGAACTTGCGTCAGCGGCACGAGGAGCTCCTTTGACGCCACATCGTCGCGCACAGGACGGCGGCCAAGATCGGCAACGACCTCTTGTGCTGGTTTGGAGAGGACAAAATCGATGAATGACTTTCCACCCTCAGCGTTGGGAGCACCGGCTATCAAAGCGATCGCATCCGGTGCCATGGCTGTGCCCTCAGAAGGATAGACGATCTCGACAGGACCACCACCCTCCTTGTAGCGCAAGGCGGCATCCTCCAAAGTGACACCGATGGGCAACTCGCCATCATTGACAAAGCGTGGCACCGCGCCAGAACTGTTGGAGAGAACAAAGTTTCCAAGCATGCCCTTATAGACTTCCCAACCGGCCTCTTCGGATCCGAAGGCTTGCAGGACGGTGGCGAACTGAATGAATGCGGAGCTGGACTTATCGGCACGGGCTGAGGAAATCAGGTTCTTATACTCAGGCTTGGTCAGGTCCATCCAACTTGCTGGCGCCGCCACAGATCCGAGCTTGTCCTTGTTAACAATAAAGACCATGACAACGGCGGTAAAAGGCTCCCACAGTTCGCTCTTTTTCAATGCGGGAACAATATGCGCAGCGTGCGTGGTCCGATAGCGTTCAAACAATTTCGGGTTGAAATCAACCACCGTGGCGCCCACACTCCACAGTACGTCGGCCACCGGTTTCTTCGCCTCGGCTGTCAACCGGTTCAGCAGTTCGCCAGAACCTGCCTTGATGATTTCAACTTTATTTCCGGTGGCCTCTTCATACATGGGCACCAGGGCATCGACAAAGTTCTGGGGTGCCGCCGTGTACACCGTGACCGTGCCCGCGGCCAGCGCCCCTGACGTCACCAGTCCCAGCGCTGCCGCTAGCGAAAGCGCTGCCAATCTCATTAGTTTAATCATAAATCCCTCCTATTGATCGTCGCCTCAAGCCACAGCGCAGGTTCCCCTTTCACGCTCATAAGCAGCTATGTTTATAGACTCAGGACTTCAGCAAAAGTGTATTAACACACCGCCACAATCTGAAAATGTGGAATGACAAGTCGTCATGACGCAACAAAAACACAAATGCCCCTGTGCATCCGAGCGTTTACATTTTTATTTTGCGCTACGCAAAATAAAAATGCAATATATATTTTCACGGTACACCAAGTATAATAGTTTGATCAGTATGGGCCGCGCTGATGGTGTTTTGGCACACGACGCAAGGCATAGCGATAATCGGCCAGGGACTTGGGGAAATGGGAAAAAGCCCTTATAGCAAAATGCGTTTCATGGGAATCACGGGGCTTTCTCGTATTCTTGTCGCATTTTGCTATAGATTTAGAGGGCGATCAGCTCTATGGGTTTAGCTGTACCGCTCACAAAATGGGTACACCTAACGCCAAGCTAATCTAAAATGCGTGTGACACTAATTAAACGCACGTTATAATAGAAGTTTGCCGTCGCGCCGTTCCCTGTGGGAGCCCGAACAGACAAGTATAGCCGTGGCTGGCCTTGGGGTCGTCGGAACGATTGTTTGTGACACCAGGCTCATGCTGAAACGCTGCAAACAGCTTGAGGCCGATCAAACCCCTATGTATCGATCATTTAAAAGAGGCAATGCACGGCGCATCATCGCACTTGTCCAGGAAAGGGGGGCCATGACGCGCACCCAGATCGCTGCCCGGCTGAACGTTACCCCCTCGACGGTGACCCGGCTTGCGAGCGTGATGTTGGATGAGGAACTGATAGAGGAAATTCCGGATCCGGATCGTATTGGGCGACAGGGATTTCCGTCCAAGCTCTTGCGCCTGAAACCCAGGAGCCTTATTTCGGCGGGGGTTTTCATCGACCCGGACCGCATCCTCACATGTATTGCTGATGCGGCGGGTCATTTTTTGTCGGAGCGGCACGGGTCGATTACCGAGCGGGGGTTTGAGGCGGTTCTGGGTCAAGCTGGCCAGGCTTTGCGCGATCAGGTGCAGGCGCTGAACATGGAGCCGGACGACTTGCTGGGTTGTGGGGTCAGTTATCCCGGTCAGCATACCCATGAGCCGGGGCGCGTGTTCAAGACCTCACAACTGGCCCATTGGCCGACAATCGACGTGCGCCGCGATCTCAAACCGTTTTTTGACATGCCCGTGTTTCAGATCAATGACGCCAAGGCCGCCTGCCTGGCCGAACTGCAATTTGGGGCCTGCCAATCCGTTCCCAATTTTTGCTATATATGGTTGTCGTATGGCATTGGTGGGGCTGCCGTTGTGGATCGGAGTCTTTATCTTGGGTTCAACGATACGGCGGCGGAATTCGGCGGGCTTTTTCCCAAGTCAAGACCACGCCCCTCGGGCCAGGATCTGCTTGATACCTTGGCTGAGGTGGGCATTTATGTTGCGCGCCTGGAGGATATCCCTGCACGCGTTCTGGCGTTGCCCGTTGTGGCCGAATGGCGGGAACGGGCCATAGAACAACTGCGTTGGCTGTGTCTGGCCATTGCCCGCACTTTTGCGCCTGAGGCCATTGTTATCGGCGGTTCTCTTGCAGAGACCACTTTAGATGAAATCCATCACGGTCTTCAGTCGGGCGCGTCCCTGGGAGAGGATTTCGAAATTTCAGCGCCGGCTATTTTGCGGGCAACGACAGACACGCGTCCACATTTGGGGGCCGCAGCCTTGCCATTATACCGCTTGACCCATCCGCAAGCCTTTTTCGTGCGTTCATGATGGCTGCTGGTATCAGACAACGGTTTGAACTTGGGTCAAGAGTTCATCAAAGCCCCCTGGTATTACGAGACCAGTGCGGGGGTTTCGTTGAAGGTTTTATTTGGTATATTAACCTCAGTTCTGGACAAGAGAAAGGCCATAGCAAAATGCGTTTAATGGGAATCATGGGGCATTGCCGTATTTTTCTCGCATTTGCTATAGTGCAAAAGCGCCCCTTCGGGTTTCCGATTGGCGCAACGCCCACGCCCAAGCCGCTCTTGAGAGATGGGTCGCCATCGCTCTGGCTGAGCTCCATCAAAAATGGGAGGATTACCATCAGCACCGCCGGTTGCTGCTCGCTCCTGAATTCGGGTCAAAATTCAGTCGTCAGGCTATATGCCATCGCTGTCTGGCACCGACATCGTCTCAGCCCGCCCCCTACGGTTACCCCTCTCCCCCTTTGTTTGCACTCTCGTTGCACCGGTCTCAATCACATTGTGAATGTGCCTTGCGCCCGGGTGTGCGTCAATTCGGCTTTCTCAAAATACTCAGGATGATTGTTCTGCGCCTGTTTCAGCACAGTTCTTATGTCCAGCAGATGCGCGCGCAGTAGCGCCTCAGCTTGTGCGGTGGACCCCGCCTCAATTGCTTTGAGCAACGCAAGATGCTCCGTCAGGACCTGGCGGCGGCGCTCCCTGGACAGGGTCAAATAGCGAATGCGATCCATATGCGCCTTTTGTTCCCTGATGAGTTGCCAGACATGGGCATGGCCAGCGATGCTACATATCGCCTCATGGAAGGCCTCGTCGAGTGTGTGGAATTCTGCTGGATCGTATGCGTTCACCGATGCTTTCTGCTGTGCGAGGTTGTCGCGAAGCTGCTGTTTCGCGATCCGGGACATCCGGGTCATTGTGACGCGCAGGCACTCGACCTCTAGCGCGGTGCGTGTGAACAGCGCATCCATCACCGCCTGTTCGGAAATCAGGGTGATGACAGTGGCGCGCTGTGGGCGCATATCGAGAAACCCCAGTTTTGAGAGCCGGAATAGAGCGTCGCGCACGGGTTGACGCGAGACGTCAAGATGCCTGGCGATCTCGTTCTCGGTGACTTTGGTGCCGGGGGGTAGTTTTAGTTTAATCACGGCATCATAGAGCACGGAAAAGACCTGGTCGGTGACAGATCGGGCCGGCGGCGTTGCCAGCGGTTCAATAGCAAGTTGGTTCATGGGGGCTCCAAAGCAAGATGCCCCAGTCTTTTAAGGCAAAAATTCAATTGACTCAACTGGCAATTTAGCATATTAGTATGCCAAGGTCACATTTGGACGATCCCACACAATGAAACTGACCGACCCCGACCGCCTTTTTCCTGTAGATGAGACTTCTAGAGCCGTGGCGCGCACGCTTTATGAGAGTGTGAAAGACCTTCCGATCCTGAGCCCGCACGGGCATTGCAATCCGCGGTGGTTTGCGGAGAATTCACGGTTCCCCAACCCGGCCGAACTTTTCATCGTGCCCGACCACTATATCTTTCGGATGTTGGTCAGTCAGGGCGTTCCGATGACCGATCTGGGAATTCCGCGGACCGACAGCGGCGAAACCGAAGGCGACCCGCGAACGATCTGGCGGCATCTGGCCGAAAATTATCACCTGTTCCGTGGGACACCTTCGGCCATGTGGCTTGATCATGTGTTCGAACATGTTTTTGATCTTGACGTGACGCTGTCAGCGGAGACCGCCGATCATTATTACGACCATATTGAGGCGCGATTGGCGGATGACGCCTTCCTGCCCCGCGCTCTATTCGAGAGTTTCAACATCGAGCTTTTGGCTACAACCGAAGATCCGCTTGACAGCCTGCAGTGGCACAAGATGATGCGTGACAGTGGCTGGACCGGGCAGGTGGTGACAACCTACCGGCCCGACGCGGTTGTCGACCCAGAATTCGAGGGCTTCGCGGACAATATTGCTCAGTTTGGTACCTTGGCACGTGAGGATACATCGACCTGGACGGGCTATCTAAAGGCTCATCGCGTAAGGCGGGCATATTTCAAAGAGTATGGCGCGACCGCTTCGGATCATGGCCATCCGAGCGCCCGAACAGCGGATCTTTCGCGCTCCGACGCCGAAGCGCTTTTGCAAAAGGCGCGGCGCGGCGTGTGCACGCCAGACGAGGCCGAAACGTTCCGTGGCCAGATGTTAACCGAGATGGCGAGGATGAGCCTTGATGACGGGCTTGCACTGCAAATTCATCCCGGATCGCATCGCAACCACAACGCCGATGTGTTTGCGCGCCATGGCCATGACAAAGGGTTCGATATTCCGGGCCGCACGGACTATGTCGGGGATCTAAGACCGATGCTTGATGCTGTTGGGATGGAACGGGATCTGACGATTATCCTCTTTACTCTGGATGAAACCAGCTATGGTCGCGAACTTGCGCCATTGGCCGGTGCTTATCCTGCTCTGCGCCTTGGCCCACCCTGGTGGTTTTTTGACAGCTACGAAGGCATCAAGCGCTTCCGCGAAGCAACAACTGAAACCTGCGGCTTCTACAACACCACTGGGTTCAATGACGACACGCGCGCGTTTTGCTCAATCCCGGCGCGCCATGACGTAGCGCGCCGATCGGATTGTGCCTACTTGTCGCATCTCATCGCAACCGACCGTCTCCGGCAAGCCGAAGCATTCGAAGTGGCATATGAACTGACATATGGTCTCGCCAAGGCAGCATATGGTCTGTGAATGGCCACCCCATGGCAGCAATCACGTCGGCAGGACAGCAAATCACACGCCCCTGATGCGCGACATCATACAAACTGGAACTCCAATGACCGAAGCAGAAACCCGCCATGCTATCGATCCGGCCACGACCAAGACGCTCGACACCGACGGCCTACGCGTGCATTTTCATGTTCATGTTGGCAGGGGCTCCCGCCGGGACAGATAAAATCAATCCATTCACATTACGACCGATTGATCATCGGCTCGGCGGTGCCCAGCGACAGCGCCCTCAGCTTGACCACGTAGAGGAAACCGGCACGCTGTCAATCCTCAAACGGCGCGAGATAGGTATTCTCAATCTGGCTGAAACCGGGGCGAGAGCAGTGCTGAACGTGGATGGAGGCTGGTATACCTGATAGGCCTCGCCTTGCACGTGATGGGGCAGCCCCGGGAACCGGAATTGTGCACCTTGGACCCGGCGCATTCTTTCGCGCCTTTAACGCCGTCTACACTCATGAAGCGATGGAGGCACAAGGCGGTAACTGGGGCATCATAGCGGTCAGCCTGCGCAGCCGGACCACACACGATCAGATGTCACCGCAAGGCGGGCTTTATACGTCCGTCACGCTGACGTCGGACGGCAGCAAAGCGAACGTGATCAAGCCAATCTGCAAAGTGCTGGTCGCTCCACAAGACCCAAATGCTGTGCTTCAGGCGATGGCCGATCCGGCGGTGCGTATCGTGTCTCTGACGATCACCGAAAAGGGCTATTGCCACGAACCGGCCACCGGGTGCCTAAAACGCGATCACGCCGATATCGCGCACGACCTTGTGCATCCCGATGCGCCATGTTCGGCACTTGGCTTTATTGTTGGCGCGCTGGCACTGCGGCGGGCCAATGGCGTTGCACCCTTTACGGTTTTATCCTGTGACAACCTGCCATCGAACGGCGCGTTGGCTCGAGGCGTCGTTTTGGATTTTGCCCGTGAGCGGGACGCTCACCTTGCGACTTGGATTGAGACGAGCGTTCCTTTTCCGGCCACGATGGTGGACCGGATAACCCCTGCCACCACCGACGCCGATGTTGCCCGTCTGGCCGAGGCCGAGGGCTATTACGACCCCGCCTGCGTTGTGCACGAACCCTTCCGGCAATGGGTGATTGAGGACAATTTCGCGAGCGGTCGTCCGGCATGGGAGATTGCCGGCGCCCAGATTGTAGGCAATGTCGATGCGCATGAGATGATGAAGTTGCGCTGTCTCAACGGCACGCATTCGACACTTGCCTATCTGGGCTATCTCGCGGGTTACCAGACAATTGCCGAGACAGTCGCCGACCCGGCGTTTTCCAGACTTTGCGAAATTCTTTGGCGCGACGAAATCCTTCCCACTTTACCTCAGCCAGAGGGCGAAGATTTGCCCACATATGCCGCCAGCCTGCTCAAGCGCTACCGCGATCCGTCGATCCGACACCGGACTTGGCAAATTGCGATGGATGGCAGTCAGAAACTGCCGCAGCGTCTATTGGGAACGATCCGTGACAACCTGGCGGCTGACCGGATACCCATGGGTCTATGCCTCGCGGTGGCCGCATGGATGCGCTATGTCGGCGGCGTTGACGAAGCAGGCAACCCCATCGATGTGCGTGATCCGCTGTCCGAGAGACTCCAGGCGGCGTCGGATAAAGGCGCAGACGCGGCTGACAAGGTTGCGGCATTGTTGGCAATTCGCGATGTGTTCGCCGCGGATCTGGCCGGACATGCAGGGTTTCGTGAAATCGTAACCTCAGCTTATCAGGCGCTGGCCAGCAATGGGGCGAGGGCAGCTGTGAAGGATTTTGTGACTTACAACTCCGCTGGTCTTGAACGAGGCAGATGATGTTGCCATCCTGACCACGCGCAGTGGTGATCGACGCCCTATTGGGTTTCCCCTCGCATCGCCGGTTCCCCATGCCCAGATGGCTCGCCGCGAACTCCATTTGTTTTAGCGCACGGATAGAAAATGATAGACGTTAGCCAAGCTTAAAGCTTAGCGCCTTAAGCATCCACCGCAATTGGAACTTTCACAGGAGGTTCAGGCTATTGGCAATTGTCAGTTTCCTCATTCAGCTCTTTAGCGGGGTTACGCTGCTTGTGTTCGCAGTGCGCTTCATGCGCATCGGGGTCGAACAATTATGGAGCGACGGGATCCGGCATGGTCTGGGGGCATCGGCTTCCCAGTTGTCACTGCTGGCAAAAGGCGCTTGTCTTGGTCTGGCCATGCAAGGGGCCACGGTCGTCGTTTTGATGGCCTCGGGGTTGGCCGGCTCAGGGGTCATACCTGTCCTTTCGGCGGTACTGGTGTCCTTTGGTGCCGATCTTGGATCGGCCTTTGCCGTCATCGTTTTGACCCTGCCGATATCAAATCTGGGCCCATTGGCACTACTCGCCGGTGGTTGGTTATACTTGAACGCAAAGAGGCCAAAATGGAAAAACCTTGGGCGGGTCACCTTGGGTTTCGGTCTCATTCTGCTCTTTTTGTCGCTGATCCGCGAAGCCGTTGCGCCGCTTCAAGATGTCTCGTCGGCATCCAACGTCATCGGCTACATGAACAATGATCCGGTCACGGCGGCCCTAGAGCGTGTCAGGTCTTAATAGAATCAATTCTGTTTCTCGATTGGCGAGGCGATTCCCAAGCTCAAGGCGATCGAAGAGCGATGGCGACCCATCTCTCGAGAGCGGCTTGGGCGTGGGCGTTGCGCCAATCGGAAACCCGAAGGGACGGGCGCTTTTGCGCCAATATGGACCTTACGTCTCTTGCAAATAGCCCCACTATATCCTGCGAGACTTAAGGCCCATCTTGGCGCAAAATCGCTCCGTTAGAATGGTTCTATTAAGACCTGATACGCTCTATTGGGGCTGGGTTTGACCCTGGCCATGCATTCAAGCCTGGCCGCGATACTCACCGTACTGGCCCTTGCAAATCTTGGCTTGATGTCCCCGATGGGCGGCTTGGGCTTTGTTCTCGGTAGCAACATGGGAAGTGCGTTGCTTCCGATTTGGCTCCTTCGAAACGAATCCGCTGCCAGTAAAACGGTTGCCCAATCGGTTGCGTTTCTGCGCGCAGGGTTGGCTATCCTGATGATTGTCGGCATGGCGGTCGCACCACAGCATATATCAATCCCGTTTTTTCAATCAACAACAGACATGATGCTGGCGGCGCATCTGGGGTTCAATGCACTCCTGCTATTATTGGTGCCGTTCGCCAATGGGATTATCGCGCGCCTTCATGGCAAAACTGTCACCCCGCTGGATACCTATTCCGCATTTGCCGCAGATCATGCTGACCCGGACGTCATTTTGTCCTCGCTAAAGTCTCAGGCGAGCCAAATGCTTGAAAGGCTGTCCCAAATGCTTGCAAGTGTGACGCGCTCAACAACTGAGTTTAGCAATGTCGCCGAGCAGGAGGTAGAACTCAACAAATGCCTTGCGGAACTGCGTCGTTCCTATGCCAAACTTCCAACAGGGGTTTCTTTGCCGGATGATGAAGTTCAAGCCACCATCGCCTATGCGATCCGTCTTAAGGCTTGTGGTGACATTATTTCCGGCAAATTTGCTTGTCTTTGTAGGGATTTCCTCAAGGGTGACTTTTCGTTTACCGAAACCGGCGCTGCTGAAATCAACGCGCTTGTGGATCAGGTGCAAACGGCCCTTCACTTGGCGAAAATTCTGATCTGGAAAGATGATACAAATATCGCGCGCCGCCTTGTGCAGCATAAACAGGATGTCAGCCAATTAGAAAGCCGCAGCCGACAGAACCACCTTGATCGTGTGCGCGGTGGCAATCTTACCAGTCTCAGTTCTAGTGATCAGCACCTGGAAATGATTGCGGCGCTGAAGTCGGTCAACAGCAAACTCGCCGCGATAGGATATTCGGTTTTGGATGCGCGCGGCGGGCTTAGAAAAACCCGATTGAAAAGTAAGGCTTAATACCAGCGGCATGGGCTTTACAAGGAGCGGAATTGTCAGCCAGGTAACAAGTTGCGGTTGGCCTACAATTTCCGATGTGCTACAACAGCTTCCATTGTGAATCGGTTGATATAGGTTGCGGTTGGCCTACAATTTCCGATGTGCTACAACTATCTTGCCGCACGCCCTTTTACGCGCGAGGTTGCGGTTGGCCTACAATTTCCGATGTGCTACAACGTCTGGAACCGACGTTAAAAGAGCACATCGCGTTGCGGTTGGCCTACAATTTCCGATGTGCTACAACCACTGTACGTTGGTGACTATGAGGCTGATAGTTGCGGTTGGCCTACAATTTCCGATGTGCTACAACAAGCCCCAATGGGCAAAGAAGGCCGGCGGAGTTGCGGTTGGCCTACAATTTCCGATGTGCTACAACGCATTCCAGACTTCGCTGATCCAAAAGAAGTTGCGGTTGGCCTACAATTTCCGATGTGCTACAACTGCGGCACTTCCAAAGCTTCAAAGCCCACAGTTGCGGTTGGCCTACAATTTCCGATGTGCTACAACGGCCTTGACGCCAAAGACTTCATTGTACCTGTTGCGGTTGGCCTACAATTTCCGATGTGCTACAACGAACCGCCGCACTCACAGCCACCGCCTACCGTTGCGGTTGGCCTACAATTTCCGATGTGCTACAACAGATTATATATACGCGGCACATCGCGTTCTGTTGCGGTTGGCCTACAATTTCCGATGTGCTACAACGATCGCGCATGCCGTCCGGCAGACGGAGCAGTTGCGGTTGGCCTACAATTTCCGATGTGCTACAACCGTCGCGTTGGTGATTTGATTTTCTTTTTAGTTGCGGTTGGCCTACAATTTCCGATGTGCTACAACAAAGTCGCGGATGTTGTCGTCCATCACCCAGTTGCGGTTGGCCTACAATTTCCGATGTGCTACAACGACTCCGATCTGCGCAGAACAGGCTATCTAGTTGCGGTTGGCCTACAATTTCCGATGTGCTACAACCAAGCAGATCGCGGGAACATTGGAACGATAGTTGCGGTTGGCCTACAATTTCCGATGTGCTACAACCGCACCCAGGTGTCCGTACACGGCGTCGTAGTTGCGGTTGGCCTACAATTTCCGATGTGCTACAACCTCTGGTTTCATGGTATTTGGACCATTCCTGTTGCGGTTGGCCTACAATTTCCGATGTGCTACAACGCGGTAAATGATTTGCTTGATAGCGACCAAGTTGCGGTTGGCCTACAATTTCCGATGTGCTACAACTAGCGTAGATTGGCTCCGCGCAGATTGGCGGTTGCGGTTGGCCTACAATTTCCGATGTGCTACAACAACGCGGAAAAGCCGCTTTTGGATGCGTCAGTTGCGGTTGGCCTACAATTTCCGATGTGCTACAACTGATGTTGGCCCAAATCTCTGATAATAAAAGAGAATTGGGCCTTCTCAGTTGAAAAAAATGACCCAAAAACATCAAAATAACGCCAATTGGGACGGGTTTTTTTGACGCTGCCGGCGGGTATTGTCGGTAAAACGAATGATTTTCTCATACTGTTTGTCGGTGAACTGAAACAGGTAAACGTTTCCCCGTTCGGGCAGGTTGGCCTCAATGCGCCGCGCGTAAGTGTCAAATCGTTCCCGGCTTGGGCAGCAGCGCAGGTAGTTGGAAAACTGGCACATTTCAAATCCCTGATCCAGCAAAAATTTCCGGAAATTCGTGGCCTCCTTGCGTTGTTTTTTCGTCTCCACGGGAAGATCAAATGTAACGAGCATCCACATAACACGATAGGCCGAAAGATGGGTGCGCACCCGGGCCTCTCCTCGTTTTTCCGTATAAAAGGTTGTCATTCCAAGTCTTTCCGGCCCAATTGCGCAAGGGCATCGGGACCCGGCGATGTTGGAAGCCGCAGCGCCGGCGCCGCCTGGTCAAAACTCGTTGCCAGAGAATGGGCCAGCCGACTGGCATGGACCGTAAGCGGGCTCATGCCTTCGTCGGTTTCAAGATCAAACGTGGAAAGCGCCGCAAGGGCTGCCTTAACGTCACTATCAATATCCACCAAGCCCTGCTTAATGAGATTATAGACCGTGCGGTCCACGAGAGGGCGGTACGGCTCCATGAGATCATCCGCAAGGGCAAAGGCATTCGCCTGGTTTTCGTGATGAAGCCCCAGGGTCGGGTGCAACCCGGCGCCGCAGATGGCCCGCAAAACGACGGCACGCAATACCGTGTAGCCGTAGTTCAACATGGCGTTAGTGCCCTCGGCCTTGATATCCCGACGAAAGCTCCTGCCCATCAGCAGGGGCCAATAGTACCGCGCGGCCTGCGCCTCCACATTGTCCGGGTCGCCTGAACGCACCGTGCTGGCCAGGCGTTCCAATGCCTTGGCCTTCTTTCCCACGGACAGCAGGATGGCCATCTGCATGGTAATTTTGGCAACAACGATCTGTTGCCACAGGCGTTTTTTCAAAGGTTTTGAGGCCTGCGCCTGGGTGCGCATGCGCGCCGCTTGCCGGTGATGACCTTGCAGGGGCCAAAGACAGGTAACAGGCGCATGATTGGCGGCACAAAGAACCACCGGTACGTTGCGCTCGGCAAGCTTGACGAAGAGATTGTTGGACCAGGTCAACCCGTGGGCATGGGCAATAACGGCCCCAATGTCGTCCAGTGCGACGCGTCCCCGCTCGTTCTGGCCTTCGTTGACCGTCAAAAAACCCCGCTGTGTGGACAGGTACAGACCATCGCTGGTAATGTCGATGATGCGCTCCATGCGCATATTTTAGCATAAAGTGCAATTGCCAGCACGCGCTACCGGGTCGTGTGGTTAATCGCGCGGGCCCGGATCGCTCACCCGCCCCAGCACGTCCACGCGCACCTGACGCAGTTTGAGGGCCTTCAACGTGCCGGGGCTTTTCGAGAAATGGCGAAACGGATCCTTGGGGTTGGCATGCCGCTTGTCCAGAGGGCCTGACTCAAAATGAGGAACCAGAAAAATCACACCGGTCTGGCCGAACTTGCGTACGCGGGCAATAACCCGGTCGCTCTTTCCGTTGGAATTTGGGTTCTCATAGGCGACCATGTCGTTCTGGGTAAGGCTGAGCAGCTTTTTGGCAGTGGCGTATTGGGCGCGTATTTGCGAGCGCCATTCCGGTTGGTGCGCATCAAAGGTTGACACCACTTCGACCTTCCATTTTCCATCCGGCAGGCGCCAAACATCGTAACGATAGTTCGAGTCCCCCATATAGCCTTTATAGGCCTTGCCGGTCTTGTTGCGAATGGGAATGAGCTTGCGCGGCTCAAGCACCCGAATGTGGCGCAGTCCCTTGTAAGGGTTATCGCGCCCGTTCCAGTTCGGCTCATTGGAAAACGCAACCAGGGCCGATTGAAAGTCCTTACCTGAAAGGCCACGGGTGACCTCCCAAAGGGTGTCACGCAGGTTCGGGTCGCGAATGGCCAGCAGGTGATCTTCTTTTGTAAACTCATCAAGCGCCTTGCGGCGAACCGCCAACCTGTCGCCTTTCTCGTTGGTCTCATCGGTAAATCCATAGGCGGTTTCGTTATGCAACTGGCCGGCGGTCTGGCCCTTTCCCGAGGCATAACCAGCGCGTGAGATGGTGCCATGGTCGGGCTTATGGCTGACCACGATCCCTGGCGCATGTCCATTATCCCCTAATACGGCAACGCGTAAATCTTCCCGAAATCCCTTCCAGGGCTCAGGCGCCCTGGCGGCAACCGCCTCGGCGCCCGCTTTTTCTCTCTCGGCAGATTCCTTAGCGATACGGTTGATCAAGGAGCGGCTGGTGCAGGCGATCACCGCTGCATCAATGGCATTGTGACGATGGTCCAGACGGTTTTTTGCCTTTGTTGTGTCCATGAATTCGCGGTCATGCAAAATCTCGTTCAGCTTCCAATGGCGGCGCAGCATCTCTGTGGTGCGCCCCGGCAGAGCGCGTATTCGAGCCGTGCGGCGCAGTTCGCCATGTTTGTCCACTTCCTCGGCGGGATAGAGCGCCTGCAGATATTTCGCCGCCATACGCGATGCGTACTGCATATCCGTCAGTTGCCGGGCGGCAAAATCGCCGCGCTCTTCGAATTGCTCCATGGCATCTTTCGCAAAGCGCCATTGTTTGCCAATGGGGAGGTTCTTTGCCCGCGTCAGGATGTCATCGTAGTGCTCTTCCCACTCAGGGACCTCCGCAGGAGCGCGATTCTTCTTTTGCCTATTGGCATGGATTGTACACAGCAGCTTGTTGTTGATTCCATCGTCCAGAGTGCGCGAATAGGGCAGGATATGATCCACATTTGTCTCAGGCGACAGGGCCATGCGTTTTGTAATCGGCGTCCCCGAATAAATACAAACGCGGTTGCTGGGGTCTTTTTCATTTAATTGCTCCCACAGTTTCAGGCGCAGGCGGTTATAGCCGTTGTCTTCCATGCCCATTTCTTCCAACTCCGCGGAGCGCCTTTGCGCGTGTTTGGTGTTGGCGGCAATGTCCTTATTGATCTCGTCCCGTTGCCTGTCGGAAAGCTTCAATTCCCGTCCCAACTCAACGGCCATGCGGTCCGGTTTTCCGTAGCGCTTGACCAGGGCGTTAACGAGAAGGCGCAATTGGTTCAGGGCAATGTGCACCGTGGGGTTGGTGATCCGCCCCATGTGGCGGTCGTAACCTGGGTCTTTGGGCGATGGTGGGTTTTTTATAGAGCCTTCGCCGGGGGGGATATGACGCTCCAGCACCTCCTGGTATTTGGGCAGCAAGGCCACGGCCTCGCGATTCGGATCGTCCTCGGCGTTGGTGCGCCCGTAGACGTTGATCGCCGCCTCCGCTTCGGAGATGACATTACCGTCTTCGTCCGTGTCGTTTTTCAAAGCGTCCAGCAGGTTAGTCATGGCAGAGTGGCCAAGGCGGCCATAGCCGCTGGGCAGTTCGGCGGCCATGACGGCTTCAATGTGCTCGTCGTCAAGCTGCGTATTATCCGCAAGCCAACGGCGCAGCACCTCAGGGTCCGGCTCCTCAAGCAAACGCTCAATGATGCGCCATTGCTCGTTTATCGAAAGGGTTGACCACGCGGGGCCAAAGCACGTCTTGTGGCCAAGCACAGCGCGCACGAGATTGCCTTCCATTTTACTGCGTGCGCCCTTGTCTTTGTTGAAACGCTCATATTTTGGGTCCAATTTCAAAAGCTTGAACAGCGTCTTATAGCTTGGCTTCTTTGCTCCCCGCAGCTTCAGGATCAGGGTGTCGCGCTGCTCCGGGGTGAGTCGGAACGCACGTTCGTACTTATCGGTCACCTTCAGTTCATTGACTTCTTTATAAAGGCGGAACTCCTGAAACAGGGGATGGGCTTTGGGCAGGCGCAGTTCGTCGGGGTTGTAGCTGCATTTGCCGACGCGCGGCGGCAACAGGGGGCGCTGAAACAGGATTGTCTCGCGTAAGGCGGCTATAGTCTGTTCGGTTAAATGAGGATGATGCGGCGCCTGCGCGTCCACAATCGTGTCGAACTCCCGCTCCAACTCGGCGCGATCCGGGTAAAAGTCGTAGCCGTCTCCCTTGGCGTTTTTGTCGGGCTCGAATTCGGCCTGGGTTTCCGGACGCAGGCGGGTACGGATGGATTTGCGGTTTAGCCGTCCGCCCTTGGGGCCATACGTTTCATCGGAAAGCCTGCGCTTATAGAGAAACTCGCCGTAGGTGCGCGCGCCCATCGCTCCCATGGCCTGATGCAGGCGGGAGACGCCGGTTTCGATCTTGGTCGATTCGTTTTTATTGCGTTTGTCGGTCTTGCGGTTGGACTTGAAGCCGCGGTGCTGGTTCATATGAAACAACACGCGGCCCAGTTCAAAGGGCTTGAGCGGCTTATTAACGGCGCGGGCGCGCAGGGCAAAGATGCCGGTGCTCAAATCGCCCTTAGCTCCGTCGTCGGTGTCGCGCACGAGTTGCTTGCGGGCTTCTCTGCCGGCGGGCATAAGGCCGAATTCGGTCAATTGGCTGAGAAGGCGCTTTTTGCGCTTAAGGCGTCGATCGCGCTGGCGGCGCATGGTGCGCGCCTGGCGGCGCCGGACGGCCAGGGACTGTTGCGACTTGGCGTCGCGCCCGGCCATTTCGGTGGCGCTGAAGATACGTACACCGATGTCGATGATGCGCCCTTCGGTGTCATTTTTTCCGGGCTCTCCACGGGTTTCAATAAGGCACCAACCGAGGGAGTTGGTACCTATGTCGAGGCCTAGTGTCCTGATGATTTCCATAGTCCTCCCCTGTTCTTCCTATGCTGAGTAGAACGTGTGCGCTAAAACAATGCAGTTACAATTTATACTATAATTTTGATCGCTGATCCATCGGCAAGGCAAGATTTCTGATTGATTCACCAATAGCTGGCCTCTCTGTTAACGGGCATCACCGGCCCGCTCCTCTTTATAGCTTTTCGGGCTTGGGTCACCGTGGTTTTTCAACTGAAACACGTTTCTCAATCGCTTCGATATTGGCTGCGGTGGTTTGAGTGATCATTTCCAGTGTTTTCGAGATAGCGGGTCGTTATTGAGATGCATGATCGGACCAGGAGGTGGCAGGTGTTCGGAGGGCAAAGCTTTAACGGCGGTAAATTTTGCGCCTGTGTTGATCTCAGATATCCTTCCACTGTTGACACCAAAATACGCAGCGATGTCATGCTGCTTGTCGCCACGCTTTAGCATGCCCTTGATGATCGCGGCGTCGCGTGCGGTTAGGGAGATCGTTTTCACTAGCCTTAAGTCCTTATATGGCAAACAATATTGGTTAATAAAAACAATATAATATGGTAAATACGGTGTGCCAACCCCATGATTTGAGGTGGAACAGTGAAGCGATGTATGTCATGATTAACCGGAGCAACGATGGTGGTTAACAATTGCGGTCGGCCTACAGCTTCTGGCGTGTTAAAAATAGTCGGGCACCAAGCCTTTTGTGCGCGTGTTTTGGTCGGGCGTGTTGTCGCTTGTCGAGACTTTGCCGCGGCGTATCATCCACAATATAAAGTTGACACAGGGTTGCAGCGAAGGTAACCTTTACGTGCAATCGGAATTGATTTGGATGGCCCTTGGCGTAGGGATAGGAATCCCAAAAATTAGCACATCGGAAGTTGATACGTCGGAAATTGTAGGCCAGCCGTTAACAAGCTGAAATATGCACCAGATAAGGCGTCCGCACCTGTCTCGACCGAAACAAGGGCGGGCGCTTTTGCCGATCAAGGGTACAAAGGTACAAAGGTATGAGCCTCTTGGCCTTAGAGCGTCGGGCGTTTAAGTTGCAACAATAACCCCGGTTAGGATCAAGAGAAAGACGAAAATGGGCCCCCAGGCAGCGGCCTCGCTACCCTTATTCAGCCTCGCGAAGCCATTTGGGCATCTTCATGAACGGGCATCACCCTACCCACTCCCCCTCGCGGGCCACCCGCGCAGGCGGTACCCTATAGCAAAATGCGAGAAGAATACGGCAATGCTCATCAATCCCATTAAACGCATTTTGCTATAGCCGGTATCTACCTACCTGCTCCCCCCCCTTTATGGCTTTCAGGGCTTGGCCACCCTCCAGGATACCCCTTCATGGGGGAGTGGGCCAGGTCGCAAATAGACGTGTCCTTCATGTAGCGTGCTGATAAGACAGCGGTTTTCAACTTGGGCGAACGGGTAAACGCAAAGCCCCTTGGTATAAAAGGGGCATGCAAGAGCGCACATGCGGGGGGCGACTTACTTGCCGATTTTTGATCCAAGGCCGTCGAAAAATTGCCAACGCTTGTGGTCGGCGACTTGACAGGGGGGAGAAAATGCAGTAAGAACAAAACATGAACATTATGCCGCCGGAGTAACCCCCCACGCAAATATCACGAAAAACACGTGTCTTTTTAACAGGCCATTGCAGTGAAACATAACGCCATGACAGCAAGAAAATTATCTGTTGTCGCTGATTTGAAAAAGCAAATTGAGCACCTTGAGCAGGGCCGCAACCGTCCGCGCTTTTTACCTTTGGGGGTTCCAGCTATCGATCGGCAGCTTGCCGGCGGTTTGATCATGAATGCTTTGCATGAAGCCAGCGGTGGGGCGGCTCTTTTGTTTTTTTGTTGTGTGTTAACGCGCATCCATGGCCCCCTCCTGTGGTGCAGTGCCGCGCGTGCCCGGGAGCAGTTGTACCCCCCGGGTTTGTTGGCCCTTGGGCTTGATCCTACGCGTTTTATTATCTTTCGCGCGCACAAGCATCAGGATCTTTTATGTGCGTTCAATGAGGGACTGCGTTGTGCGGCCCTGGGAGCGGTTGTTGTGGAAACACAAACCCCTCTTGATCTAACCAGTGCCCGGCAATTGCAACTGGCCGCGCAAAAAGGACAAACGCCGGGTTTTGTTATCAATCGACGCGGCCCAGAGGGTGTGAGCGCCTCAAGTCCTTCCCCTTCAGGGGTTGCACCTTGCGCCCATACCCGTTGGCAGGCTCATGTAATCGCGGCCCCTCATTGGCCCGGTTCTTTGCGCCTGTTCCTGCAATTGATGCGCAACCGTGGTGGCCGGCCCTGTTCATGGACTGTCGACATCCACCATGATCACAAACACAATGCCATGATATCGGGAGCCTTTCCCTATGAATTGCCCAGTGAGATCCGTACAAAATGCCACACCGATCGCAACCCGCGATTTTGTGCTCAAGCCACAGGACACACCCGCCAGCAAAATAGCAGGCAAACACTATATTTCTCTTTGGTTTCCACACCTGGCGGTGGAGCGGGCGATGCGCAACATGCCCCAATGGAAAGACAAGCCTTTTGCGCTAATCTGTGAAGATAGCAACCGATTATTTTTGCAAGCCATCAGTCCCTCAGCACAGTCCCTTGGCTTGGTGCCGGGTATGGCTTTGACCGATGCACGCGCAGCCTATCCCGAGCTTCTCACCACGCCCGCCAGCCCCCATAATGATGCCCGCCTCCTCCAGACAATATTGCGTTGGGCAACACGCTATACCCCGATTGTCTCGCGCGCGGGACATGACGAGATCCTGCTTGATGTGACCGGCTGTGTGCATTTGTTCAAGTCTCAGGCTAATTTGCTGAGCGATATTGTGCGCCGTTTGCAGACTGCCGGTTTCAGTGTTCGCCCAGGTGCAGCGCCAACCCCGGGGGCGGCTTGGGCGCTTTCTCATTTTGGCAAGCATAATGACCGTGATTTTTCTAGTATCATTGTTGATCCAGGGGGCAAGGAGCAGGGTGCATCACAGGATTTGCGTCAGGCTATGGCACCTCTGCCTGTGGAAGCACTGCGCCTTGGTCCTGCCACGTGTGCCTGTAGCCGACAGTTGGGGCTTAAGACAATCGGTTCGCTTTTTAGCGTGCCTGAAAAGTCCCTGGCGTTGCGCCTTGGCCTTGAGGCCTTAAAGCGCCTGCGTCAGATGATCGGTGAGAGCCCTGAGCCCATACGCCCGGCGCGCTATAGACGCGCTTATCAGGAGCAGCAAAATTTTTCCGATCCCCTCATACGCACACAGGATATCGTCTTTGTTCTGGATCGTCTGGCAAATCGCCTTTGTCAACGCCTTGAAAATGATAATCAGGGGCTGCGGGCCGCGACTCTTTGCCTTGAGCGGGTTGATCATACAACGCATATTCTCGGCATTCGCACAAGCGCACCCAGTTGTGACAAACACGCCCTGTTGCGCCTTTTTGCAAAGCCCCTGGATGGGCTGGATATCGGTTTTGGCATTGAGCGTATGCGCTTGAGCGCTGATCGCGTGGCTTCGATTAAAATGCGGCAAAGCGCATGGAGCAGGGGCTCGGAAACTGACCAGAATATGGATACCTGCACCCAGGTCATCGACAGTTTGAGTAACCGCTTTGGCGATGCGCAGGTTCTTGCCTTTGCACCCACCGCAACCCATATTCCCGAGTACGCCATAGCCACCCAGGCTGCCATAAATATGCCGCCTCCAGGGACAGTTGAACGCAGTTGGGTCAGGCAGGCCTTTTCACCACCCTTGCCCATGCACCCTTTGCAGCTTTTGCAAGCACCCCAGTCTGTAGCCGAGACACCCGCTATCCATGGGATTTGCCCGCCTCCGGAGATAATTCGCTGGAACAACAAGCCTGTCGCCATCTGCGTTTTGGCGGGGCCTGAACGTATTGAACCCCAATGGTGGACTGATAATCCTCATTGGGGCGACGACACGCGGGACTACTGGTGGGTTCAAACCGTTGATGGGACCTTATTGTGGCTATTTGCTACCCCGCACGGGCCCGGGCGCAACCGCACGCTCTGGTGTGTCCATGGTCTGGGAAGTTAAATGATTTAAATGACAAAGAGCAGACATCAAGATACCCGAGATCACGATAATCATCATGAGCCACCTGCTTATGCGGAATTACATGTAACAACCAATTTTACTTTTCTCGAGGGGGCATCGCACCCTCAGGAATATGTTGCACGTGCTGCTGAGTTGGGTCTGCATGCCGTTGCGATCACGGATCGAAACTCTCTTGCCGGGGTCGTACGGGCTTTTGCTCAGGCCAGGAAGACCCCCATCCGCATTCTTGTCGGCAGTGAGATTTGTCTTGCCGATGGTGAGCGGTTGATCATCTTTCCACGCGATCGGGCCGCATATGGACGGCTATCGCAATTAATCACGCGAGGTCGCCGGCGGGGGGAAAAGGGAACGTGTATTCTGTATCCAGACGATGTTCTGGATTATTGCGCAGGCCAGGTCATCCTTGTGGTGCCTCCTGATGATTGCTCCGATATGTCATTTGCAGCCTTTGCTGACAGGCTTTGTTTTTGGAAGGACCACTTGCCCGGACCGTTTTATGTAACATTGACCCACTATTATAATGCCCTGGATGCTAAGCGCCTGGCAACGCTGTCCAGGATCGCTCAAGAAAAAGGTATTGCCTGTGTTGCCACCAATAATGTTTTGATGCACAACCCTAAGCGGCGCGCGCTTTGCGACGTTCTCACCTGCATGCGCGAAAAACTGTGCATCGATGCTGCTGGGTTTCTTGTTCAGAAAAATGCCGAGCGACATCTAAAAAGTCCAGCCGCCATGGCGGCCTTGTTTTCCCGTTATCCGCAGGCCATCGCCCATACGCTTGACATAGCCGACCAGATTACCTTCAGCCTTGATGAGTTGCGATACAACTACCCACAGGAGGTCGCCAATGGGCGCGATCCCCAGGCGCAGCTGCAACACCTTGTCAATGTTCACATAAACAACAGGTTTCCCGCAGGTGCGCCCGAGAAAATCAAAAAACAAATGGCCCACGAACTGCGCGTCATCGCACAGCTGAACTATGCGCCTTATTTTTTGACCGTTTATGATATCGTCCGTTTTGCCCGGCGCGAGGATAAGCCTGGCGGGGCCATCCTGTGTCAAGGGCGCGGCTCGGCCGCCAATTCAGTCATCTGTTACATTCTGGGTATCACGTCAGTGTCTCCAGATAGAATGGATATGGTTTTTGAGCGTTTTATTTCATCGGCGCGCAACGAGCCTCCCGATATTGATGTGGACTTTGAGCACCAGCGACGTGAGGAGGTTATTCAGTATATTTATCGCAAATACGGTCGCGCCCACGCCGGCCTTACAGCAACCGTTATTTGCTATCGTGCCCGCAGCGCTATTCGCGACATTGGCAAAGTGCTTGGCCTTTGCGAGGATACGGTTTCAGCCTTGGCCTCACAGGTCTGGGGACGGTCCGGGCGGGGAATTGATGTCGAGCGTGTGCGTGAGGTTGGTCTTGACCCGGATGATCCGCGGCTTGGGCTTTGTCTGCGGCTCATGGTCCAGTTGATTGGTTTTCCCCGTCATCTGTCTCAGCATGTCGGTGGTTTTGTTATGACCAAGTCGCGTCTTGACGAGTTGGTGCCGATTGAGAATGCGGCCATGCAAGACCGTACCGTTATCGAGTGGGACAAGGACGACATTGATGCCCTTGGAATATTGAAGGTGGATGTGCTGGGCTTGGGAATGCTGACATGTATTCGCAAAAGCTTTGCATTGCTGCGTGCACATTACCACCGCCACGAAACCCTGGCTTCCATCCCCCAAGGGGATAAGGCGGTTTATGACATGTTTTGCGCCGCTGACACGATTGGTATTTTTCAGATTGAAAGCCGGGCGCAGATGTCCTTTTTGCCGCGTATGCGACCGCGCAATTTCTATGATCTGGTGATCGAAATTGCTATCGTTCGCCCGGGCCCTATCCAGGGAGATATGGTGCATCCCTATCTGCGCCGCCGCGATGGCAAGGAGCCGGTCAGTTATCCTTCAGTGGCCTTGGAAAAAGTACTAAAACGCACCCTGGGCGTACCGTTGTTTCAAGAGCAAGCCATGCGCATTGCCATTGTCGGCGCAGGCTTTAGCGCTGATGAAGCTGATGGCCTGCGCCGGGCCATGGCAACATTTAAAAAGAACGGCACCATCCATCTTTTTCGTGAAAAGTTCATTACCGGCATGCGCCAGAATGGCTACGACCAGGCGTTTGCTGAGCGTTGCTTCAGCCAGATTGAGGGTTTTGGGGAATATGGATTTCCCGAAAGTCATGCCGCCAGTTTTGCACTTTTGGCCTATGTTTCCGGTTGGCTGAAATGCCATTATCCGGCCGCTTTTGCCTGTGCACTTTTAAACGCACAGCCCATGGGGTTTTACGCTCCCGCGCAAATTGTCCGCGATGCTCGCGCCCATGGGGTGGCGGTGCGCCCCGTTGATGTGAACTTTTCCAACTGGGACTGCACTTTGGAGCAGTCGGACAAAACCGGTGATTTTGCCCTGCGCCTGGGGATGCGGCAAATCAAGGGCGTGCATGAGGACGATGCGCGGTGGATTGTTGCCGCGCGGGGTAATGGTTATGGTGAGCCGCGTGATCTGTGGCGCCGGGCGGGCATTGAGCCCGCTTTATTGGAGCGTCTGGCGCGCGCCGATGCGTTTCGTTCCATGAAAGCCGGACGCCGCAATGCCCTTTGGAGTATCAAGACCATAAAGGGACCGCAACCGCTGCCTCTTTTTGATCATTACGATGAGAACGAAACGCCCTTTGATGAGACCGGCACTTTGTTGCCAAAAATGACCCTGGGCGAGCATGTGGTACAGGATTATGTCTCCACGCGCCTGTCTTTGCGCGCGCATCCTATGGGGTTATTGCGCGCGCGCTTGCGCAAGACGCAGGAGAATCGAACTTTGCTGAGAATGCCTGACGGTACATCCGTATGCGTTGCGGGTATTGTTCTTGCGCGCCAGCGCCCTGGCACAGCCAAGGGCGTGGTTTTTATTACTTTGGAGGACGACACGGGTTCGGCCAATCTGATTGTGTGGCGTGACATTTTTCAACAGTACCGTCGAATTATCATGACTGCACGGGCCATGCGCGTGCGTGGTGTCCTGCAGCGCCAGGGCCTTGTCACCCATGTCATTGTCAAACATATTGATGATATATCTTTTCTTTTGCAAACGCTGGATGGGTGTGATGATAAATCCTATAACGACAAATTGCACTCCGAATCGCCGTTAGTTTCCGGTAAAGATTATCGAGCGGCCTTGCAGCATCCGCGCGAGCACACAAAGCGCCTTTTTCCATCGCGAGATTTTCATTAGATTAGCATGGGGTTAGGTGTACCCATTTTGTGAGCGGCAGCAAAACGCATTTTGCTATAGAGAGGTCCAGCTTGACGAGAAATTGGACCGCGATCATTTTCTGCTACTTTGTTATACCAAGGGGCTTTGAACTTGGGCCAAGGGTTAAACGCAAAGCTCCTTGGTATTATACCAAGGGCCCTTGCCAATGACTCATGCATTTGCGTCAAACCGTTGTGTTATCAAGGCAATACACCAGTCGGCGTGTCTATAAAGCCAATACCGCTGGTATTATGTGTTCAGAAATGTCCCTATAACGTTCTGCGTTGGTACGTCGTCCAGAAGCGGCACGTGGCCCTGATCGGGAACCGTATGAACCTGAAGATCGGGCTTGATCTGACACATCTCGTCAATAATGTCGCGGGTTAGAATATCGGAGTTTTCTCCGTGAATGACCAGTCCAGGGGCTGCAACGAGTAATTTGAACGGTTCCCAAAGGGCAGGAAGCTCACGCGCCTCATTCAGATCATCAAGAGTTTTGAGCAGATTGGTATCATAGTCGCGCCTGGGACGGCCACCGTCATTGCGGTAGGTCCTTTTTGCCAACGCCAGCCATCGCTCATGATCAAGTGAAGGGAACTGGCTTGCAAATTGATTGCGCAGCATTGCCGCGGCCTCTTCCCAGGTTTGTGGCTCCGGCGTATGTCCCAGGCGGTGTTTGATGCCAAGCAGGCCGGACATGTTTACGCGCGGGCCGATATCATTGAAAATAAATCGGCGAATGCGGTTCCGCGCCTTAAGGGCCAGCACCAGGATAATGATTCCTCCGCGCGACGTACCAAGAAAATCAGCGCTCTCCAGACCAAACCGGTCCATGGCGCAGATCACGTCCTGCGCTTCGACAAAGGGGGTGTAGTTTTTCCAGTTTGGGTCATAAGCGGATTGCCCGCGCCCGCGATAATCAAGGGCATAAACGTCGCGCGGGCGATCATGGGCCCCGTGCAAGACTGTTGCAAGGGGATGAAAATCGCGCGCGGTTCGACTCAGGCCAGGAAGGCAAATCAACGGAGGATAGGGGGATGTGTCCTGGTCTCTCCCAGCGCCCTGAGTCTTGCCCTGAGTCTTATAGACGCAGGCGTGCAAGCACAGGCCATCTTCACTGGTGAAAAAATGCGATCGCCTGGAGGGTGCTATGGTTTGTTCGCGCATCGCATAGAGCCTCGCGCACGGATGCAATCAGGTGGAGACGTCTATTGACGATCTGGCCTGCCCGTTCCTTGTGTCTTGGGCCCACCACCAGGGTGTCTTTCATGGGTGGCGCAAGACGCAAGGAGCAAGGAGCGGGCAAGCAGATGCCGGTTCATAGAGATACCCAAGTGTCCAACAAAAAGCACGCGACAGCAATTGATGCAAGTGCCTGTGCAAATATAAGGACAGGTCCCGCCGCGGCGGGCTCGTCAACAACCCTCAAGGCACTTAATCATCGTCGAAGAAATCATCATCGTAGCCCGCGTGGCCACTGCTTGTCTGCCCATGGGTGTTATTGTAGGGATTGCGCTCACTCATATCGCGTCCGATCTCGGATATAAGGTCGGTGAGTTCGACGAAATAATCGGCTTGGCGACGCAACTCGTCCGCCACCATTGGCGGCGAGGACTTTAATGATGACACAACGCTGACCTTTCGTCCCTTTCGCTGTACCGCCTCGACCACGGCGCGAAAATCCCCATCACCAGTGAAAAGAACAATGTGATCGATCGTTTCCGCTAAAGTCAGAATATCGACGCTCATCTCAATATTCATGTTGCCCTTGACCTTGCGCCGCCCGGAACTGTCGTAAAATTCTTTCGTCGGCTTGGTGATCACCGTATAGCCGTTATAATCAAGCCAATCGATCAGGGGGCGGATGGAGCTGTACTCCTGATCTTCTGCCAGGGCCGTGTAATAGTAGGCGCGCAGGAGGTAACACTTGTCCTCAAAACTGGTTAGCAGGCGTTTGTAGTCGATATCAAAGCCAAGGGTTTTCGCGGTGGCGTACAGGTTGGCCCCCTCAATAAACAAGGCTATCTTTTCTCTGGGATCAAACACATCTATTCTCATTTTTATTATTGGTAATTGAACAATTAATGGGTCAAACTATCGCACATCATACATAATGATTGCTTAACGGGTTGCGCGGCGGACCCACCAACCCAACCCGATTGCGTGGTGTATCAAGGACTGCAACACCGCCGCATACTATCAACGCATGGGGTATGATGGACGATAACCGGTTTCCAGTCAAAATTTCATAAATTAACCAGTTGACACCCGTGGAATGTCCTGCATCAAAGAGACAGGTCACACAGACCCCGGCTGACCCCAGCCTCCGTAAAAGCCATCCACAGTGCCGCGAGAGCACGAAAACATAGACGGCATACAAATTCGAGAACGAAGAGGGACCGGAACGCGCGCGATACATCGACCCACAATGGAATTGCTTGATACGATTTAGCTCATGGTAACGGCTGACGCAAGCGGTTTTGGAGAGTAATTTGCATTGTGTGCGTATTTAAGTAGAATTTTGGGCGAGAATGATTTAGCATGACAACTATACGTATGTTGTATATACGTATGCTGTACACTGGTTTTGGCGATCTCTCGGGTTGAACAAACGCGGCCATTGCCAAAGGGGAGTCGAAAACCATGGCGCTGGGGGGCGTGAAAGATTATCTTTTGTGGTCAGTTGTGGTAGCTGGTTATTGCGGTTTCGTTGCAGGACCTTTTCTGCGTGCGGTTGTGTATGTGGGAGCCATCAAAATAGTGTGACTTGCGTTCCAAGGGGGGCTGCCGCAGTATCTGATGTGCCACTCGCAAGGATTTGGGGCCGTGCTACCGCAGTTTGTTGTGGTAAGTACGCAGGGAGCGGCCATCGGTTTTAATGACGAACGCTTTAGCGAATTCGCCTGGGTGGTGAATATTTGACGGATATGCGGCATGCGCGCCATTGTTGGAGAGGATCCGGTGCCAGTTTTTGGGCGCAAGCATTGAGCAAGAGTGCAAAATGCTGTATGTCTGTTAAAAATATCGAATTCAAGTTGATTCATAGGTGAATCCCTGAGTAAGTTGTAAGAGAGTTTTGTTGTTACAGTGCAGTGGTTATTTGTCTACCGTATTGGATGCTTGAGATTTTAGGTCTAAATGTGAGGAAAAAACATGGCGGTTGATCGCTCACATAATTTACAAGATACGTTCCTGAATCATGTTCGAAAAAACAAGGTGCCGCTGACGATATTTCTCGTCAATGGCGTCAAACTGCAAGGTGTGGTCACCTGGTTTGATAACTTTTGTGTGTTATTGCGGCGCGATGGCCACTCCCAGCTGGTCTATAAGCATGCTGTTTCGACGATCATGCCTATTCAACCCATACAACTCTACGAGGGCAATGATGGTGGGGACGAATGATAGGTTTGCTCGTAAAGGAATAGCGCCCCATCGACACGGTTGATTTTTCTCCTCATGTTCAGGATTTGCGGCAGCTGTCGTCAGGCAATGCCCGGATTATTGTTCCGGTACTGCTCAGCTCGGGGCCTGCGCGTGCGGCCTCGGACATGGGCCGTACATTTAGCGCTGGTGTTAGGCGGCAGGTGTGCGCGGATACCCTCTCTCCTCAGGCCAGAATGCTGGAGGTGCAAGGGTTGGCGCGCGCCATTGATTTGAAGATCGTAGATCATCAGATCGTCAATATGGCGGCGATCAATCCGGCCTCGTATCTGGGGTCGGGAAAAATTGAGCAGATTGCTGCCGCGTATCCCTTACCCGTTGACGTGACCGTCATTGATGCGCGCCTCAGCGCAATTCAGCAGCGCAATCTTGAGCGCGTACTTGCCACCAAGGTTATCGATCGCACCGGGCTTATTTTGGAGATTTTTGGCGCTCGCGCCCGCACCCGAGAGGGGCGGCTGCAAGTGGAACTGGCGCATTTGACCTATCAGCGGTCCCGCCTGGTGCGCAGTTGGACCCATCTGGAGCGTCAGCGTGGTGGTTTTGGATTCCTCGGCGGCCCAGGCGAGACCCAGATTGAGGCAGACCGGCGTGTCATCGCCAAGCGCATTACAAGCATAAAGTCGCATCTTGAGCGCGTGCGCACGCGCCGCGCCCTGCAGCGCAAAAAGCGCCAGCGCAATCATGTTCCCGTAATCGCCCTCGTTGGCTACACAAACGCGGGAAAGTCAACGTTGTTCAACCTGATAACAGGGAGTCATGTGGACGTTGAAGACATGCCTTTCGCGACCCTTGATCCGGTATTGCGGCGCATTGACCTGCCTGCGGGCTCGCCGGCGATCCTATCGGACACGGTTGGCTTTATTTCCGACTTGCCCACCGAATTGATCGCCGCGTTTCGTGCGACCCTGGAGGAGGTTGTGGAGGCCGATCTGATCCTGCATGTCCATGACATTGCGGCCTCAAACCATCGTGCGCATGCACAGGACGTTGTGGAGGTCCTTGCCACTCTGGGGGTGGACACAGGCGAGTCGGGTCGCGTGGTTGACGTGTGGAACAAGATCGACATTTTGACCCCTGATGAGCGGCAGGCCCTTTACGCACAGTTTGCTCAGAGTGCAAGGGCGATACCGGTCTCGGCCAAAACGGGGGAGGGCAAGGGGGAACTGTTGGCGCGCATTGAAACGGGCCTAACGCAGAACCATGCCTTGCGGTATCTACGGGTAGCCGCCAGCCGCGGCGCTGATTTGCATTGGCTTTATGAAACCTGTCATGTACTTGCGCGCCGCGATGACCAGGACACGGGGGAGGTTGACCTTCGGGTACGGGTTCCACCTCGGGTTAGTCGCTTGTTTGCCAGGAAATTCGCCTCGGATCTGCGCAAGCCCTCTTGCGCGACGTGACCGCACACGCTCTAGCCTGCCCGCCTCATGGCTTGTGTTTGTAGGTTGCAATATCATTGGCGACGAGCCAACCGGGAGACCCCCGTTTTAGGGAACCGCGCACACGCTTGGCGTGGCGGCGTGCATCGGCATAGCGACCGGAATAAAAGTACCCTTGCGCGGTTGCCAGATCGGCCTGGGGGCGATTTCCCAGCCGTGCGTAGGCTGTGGCCAGATGGCGATAGCCAATGGTGGCCATTTTGTCCTGTTGCAGGGCCCGTTTGAGATGGGATATGGCGCTTTTCAGGTTGGATTTGCCACCGGACTCAAGCAGCGCATGGCCGAGCATGACACGGATGAGGGACGACTTGGGCGCCAGTTTAAGGGCCCGTTGTAAAGGCTTGATGGCTTTTGCGGGGTTCCCTGTCTCAAGGAGAATTTGCCCTTGCAATTCATGAAAATAGGGATTTTTAGGCTGTATTTTTATCAGTTGAGCAACCTGAGATAGGGCATTTTTGCGCTGACGCATACGATAGGCGGCGATGGCGTGGGCGTATCGGGCGGCAAGGGACGCTTTGGGCGAACGATAGATGCGGGAGACACGGCGTGGGGCGGTAAAGCCGAGCAGCTTGGCGCGCATCAACTGGTGCCGGGCGTTGATTGCCTGTGATGCTTTTTTGTTAAAATGACGGCTTGCACGGGCATTGCGCTCAAGAAGGCTGATACGCTCGCTGGGTATGGGATGGGTAAGAAGATAAGGATCCGTGCGCCGTGCGGCAAACAACATATCATCGGCCAGGCGCTTGAAGACGTCTAGCATGCCCTTGGCGGACTGCCGGGTCTTATTTAAGTAGCTCAGTGCCGCGCGGTCAGCGGCACGCTCTTCGGAGCGTCGATAGGCCAAAAGGGAGCGCTGAATGGCTGCCTGAGAGCCGGACGCGGTCGCCGCACCAACACGGCCTGCATCGCTACTGCCGGACTGAACCGCTGCCGCAGTGGCGCCCACAGCCAGGAGAATGGAGACGATGGACAGGGTTTGCGCTTGCGACAATGCCTGGCGCAAACGGGCGTGGTGGCTGCCGGCCAGATGGCCGGCCTCGTGGGCCAGAACGCCGATCGTCTCGCCTGGGGTATTTGCTTGCAGCAGTGCCCCGGTGGTGATGAAAATTCGCCGCCCATCGGCAGCAAACGCGTTGAACTTGGGACTGTTAAGGATAAAGATCTGCACATTGCTGCGCGCCAGTCCCGCAGCGCCGAGGATAGGCTGGGCATAATCGGCAATCAGCGCCTCGATTTCCGCATCGCGAATGAGCCCCATGCCCTGTGCCCGCGCGGGCGACGCAAAATGGGTTCCCACCAGACCGGCAACACAAAATCCTGCGATCAGGCGTCGCAAGCCAGCGCCCATCCGGTACCCGTTCTTACCTTGTTTAAGACAATCCGCCACCTTCAGCCCTCACTTCGTTCCAAACTGCCACTTAAAGACGTCTATTGACGACCTGCCCGCCTGCTCCTCCTCGCGGGCCACCCACCACAGCGGGCCCTAGGGGTGGCCCGCGAAGAGGAGCGGGTAGGGTGATGCCCGTAAATAGAGATGTGCCCCCTTTTATATTCGGTGTATTGGGCGCAATTGCGACCGTAAAAGCCGGAAATCTGAATGCTGAATGCTGAATGCTGAATGCTGAATGCTGAATGCTGAATCCTGAATCCTGAATCCTGAATGCTGAATCCTGAATCCTGAATCCTGACACGCTCCAGATGTGAGCTTTCAACAGGCTGTCCCTGGCGGCAATGGCCGCAATAATCCTGACTTCAGACCTGCCACCTTGAGAACAACTTATTGAAAGATTGCAGCTAGATCAGCATGCATTTAGGTGTACCCATTTTGTGAGCGGTGCAGCTAAACGCTTAAAGCTGATCGCCCTCTAAATCTATAGCAAAATGCGAGAAGAATACGGGAAAGCCCCATGCATCCCATTAAACGCATTTTGCTATAGAAGCGCAAGTCAGCCCGTCTCTGGTGCTCGCGATTACCGAATTCTGGTTGCGATTGGCCTGCAATTTCCGATGTGCTACACTTACCCAGCGACAGGGGCAAAAACAGCGAACACGATAGCCGTGCAAAGGGCACCGGCGGTGTTGCACGCTACCGGATTGCTGCTCTCCGATTTGCCTATCCACCTAACTTGCCTATCTACCCAGTATGAACAGAATGCGCGAAACGTCTACGCTTACCGGACACAGGGCTCTTGATGCGGTGCGCGCGGCCATGGATCGCGCCTGCGCGGACGCCCATCGGGCGGCCTCCGCGGTCTCCCTGATCGCTGTTTCCAAGACCATGGGCGAGGACGCTTTGCGTCCGGTGATCGCGGCCGGGCATCGGGTTTTCGGGGAAAACCGTGTACAGGAAGCGCAGCGCAAATGGCCGCATTTGCGTAGCCAGTTCCCGGATCTTGAGCTGCATCTCATTGGGCCCCTGCAGACCAACAAGGTCAAGGATGCTGTGGCACTGTTTGACGTGATCCAAACTCTCGATCGCGACAAACTCGCCCGCAAGATCGCCGTTGAGATCCATAAGCAAAGACATGCGCCGCAACTGTTCGTTCAGGTTAATACCGGCGAGGAGCCGCAAAAAGCCGGCGTGGCGCCTGAACAAGCGTCAGAGTTTGTTGCCCGGTGCCGCGACGACTACGGCCTGGCGATCGCCGGCCTGATGTGCATTCCCCCTGCGGATCAGCAAGCCGCGCCGCATTTTGCTTTGCTGCAAAGGCTGGCGGGTGAGATGGATCTGCCGTTCCTGTCCATGGGAATGAGTGCGGACTACGAGATGGCGATCATGCTGGGTGCGACCCACATACGGGTGGGAACGGCGATCTTTGGCCAGCGTATATCGCCAGGGCAACAGGGATGTTAAGTGCGTTCAATGACAAGAACAGGGCCGTCGGTGGCGACCACCTTGACGCGGGTGCCCTGCTCTAATGTCTCGCCCCGGACACGCCAATACGTCTCACCAATATAGAGTCGCCCTGAGCCGTTCCGCATGTCTTCGCCCAATTCAAAAGTGCGGCCAATGTACTCGGCGCCGCGCCTATTGAGGTTGCCCTTGGCCATTTCATCAGCTTCGCGGCGAAAATAACTTCTGCCCACAAGCAGGAGCGCAATAGATAGCACCACAAACAGAATGACCTCCGCCTGCCAGCCAATATCGACCACAAGCGCTATCACGCCGGTCACCAAAGCCGCGATACCGAGCCACAGAAACACAAATCCGGGCACCGTCATTTCAATGCCAAGAAGAATGAGGCCGAGAATAAGCCAGTTCCATCCGCCAAGGGTTGCGAGTACATCCGCTATCATCATTGCCTCCTCTTCATCGCCTTTTCTTCATCGCCTCATCGCTACGGTTTCTCCCCAGGGTGCGGCGTTTTTCTGTAGATAGGCAAATTATACCAGCAGTATTGCCGTTATATACACGCTCTAGTGTACGGCCTTGATAACACCTGATTGACGCTAATGCATGAGTCATGGTCAAGGGCCCCCTGGTATAATAGATATGCCCAGTTCATCGACTCGTCGCTTCGGTTTCCCCTGCAAGCGGCGTCTACGTGGGCAATTACTATCGGTCCGGGCTCGATGGGATTATGGGGCCTGTGGGGCGCAGCCCGCTTGCCGGTGGAGAGGATGCCAGGGATGATCCCGACGATACCATTGACGGTCCTGAGCGGGTGCGAGGGCCCGAGCCCGCCCCTCCGCCTGAGCCACCGGGGTTGCCGCCACCGCCTCCGCTGCTGCCGCCCGCCGACTTGGCAATCTCCGCAATTCCCGCTAACGACCCGATCACGGCAGAAGCCTCAAGGGGCATCATAAACACTTTCTGATTGGGGGCCTTGGCCAGGCTTTCCAGGGCGGCGACATATTTTTGCGCGACAAAATAATTGATCGCGTTCATGTCACCTTCGGCAATCGCCTGGGAGACCATTTCGGTAGCCTTGGCTTCGGCTTCAGCAAGGCGCTCGCGCGCTTCCGCCTCCCGAAAGGCGGCTTCCTTTAGCCCTTCAGCGCGCAGGATCTGGGCCCGTTTTTCCCCTTCAGCGTGCTGAATTTCCGACTCCCGCGCCCCTTGCGCCTCAAGGATGGCTGCACGCTTTTCGCGTTCCGCTTTCATCTGTCGCGCCATGGAATCCACCAAATCGCGCGGCGGATCAATGTCTTTAATCTCAATGCGGGTGATCTTTACCCCCCAGGGTTCCGCGGCCGCATCGACTACTTGCAAAAGCCTGGCGTTGATCTCGTCGCGATTGGACAGCAGTTGATCCAGATCCATCGAACCCATGACCGTACGAATGTTGGTCATTGTCAAGTTAAGAAGGGCCCCTTCAAGATAATTGACCTCATAGGATGCCTTGGCAGCATCGACGAGCTGATAAAACGTTACCCCATTGGCGGTAATGGTGGCGTTGTCACGGGTAATCACCTCCTGGCTGGGGACATCAAGAAACTGTTCCATCATGTTTTGTTTAGCGCCGACACGCTCAATGAAAGGCGTAATAATGCCGAGCCCGGGCTTGAGTGTACGCGCGTATCGGCCAAATCGCTCAATGGTGTAGTTGAAGCCCTGTGGAACAAGTTTCACAGCGCTGATCAGCGCGACAACCACAAGAACCAGCAGAACCACTATGAAAATATCAAGACCACCGAACATAGACGTTTCCTTTTCGGAACAAATTACAAATTGAAAGCAATATCCCTTGCATGAGATGTAATAAGATATGGTTTATTTGCAAGCCCAGCCGCCCAATTCGTTGCGCACCAACGCCTCAAGTAGCGCCATGCCCTCCTCGCTGTCATTCAGGCACGGGATCAGCGCAAACGCCTCTCCCCCGTTGCTTTCGAAAATCTCCCCATTCTGCATCGCAATCTCCTCCAGTGTTTCCACACAGTCGGCAGAAAATCCCGGCGTGATCACCGCCATGCGCTTGATGCCGGAGCGCGCGAGTGCGGCCACGGTTTCATCTGTATAGGGCTGCAACCATTCCTCTTTGCCAAAGCGCGACTGAAACGACAGGCGCAGGAAATTCTCATCAAAGCCGGTTTTTTCCCTCAGCAACCGCGTGGTCTTATGGCAATGGCAGTGATAGGGGTCTCCCTTGTCAAAATAGGCCTTCGGCAGGCCGTGATAAGAGGCCAGCACCACCTCCGGCTCGAAGTCGAGCCTATCAATTCCAGCGCACAATGTGCGGGCAAGGGCCTCAATATAATGCGGATGGTCATGATAGGGGGGTAGCGTGCGCAAAGCGGGCTGCCAGCGCATGTCCATAAGGGCGGCAAACGCCGCGTCATTGGCCGTTGCCGTGGTGGCGGCGGCGTATTGGGGATAAAGAGGACAAAAGAGAACGCGCTCGCATCCGAGGGCTTGTAAATTTTCGAGCCGTGAGCGAATCGACGGCTTGCCATAGCGCATGGCCCAATCAACGATAATGCGATCATCGCTCGCGGCCAGGCGTTCGGCCAATTTTTCTGACTGGCTGCGGGTGATGGTGCGCAAGGGTGATTCGTTTTTTTCCTTGTTCCAAATCAAATCATAGGCCTCTGCGCTGGCACGGGGGCGTTTTCGCAAAATGACAAAATTTAAAATCGGCCACCAGATCAGCCGAGGCGTCTCTATCACACGCTGGTCGGAAAGAAATTCTTTCAAATAGCGGCGCATGCTCTTTTCATCGGTGGCATCCGGTGTGCCGAGGTTGACCAGAAGTACGCCGATCTTGCCCGTATTCACGGGCGGATGATCAGCAGGCCATGACAGGGGAGGGGAGATGTGCGTCATAGTAATTGATCCCAATGGCGTGCGCCTTTACCTTTGACCTGAATAAGGTATCTGTGATAATTTGTCGCGGCATACGTAGAAAGAGCATGAACCTGGCTTTTTCAAGTTGATACGGAATTGATTCTATTAAGACCTGATACGCTCTAGATCAGCATGGGGTTAGCTTTAGCCATTTTGCCAGCGGTAAAGCTAACGCCATAAAGCTGATCGCCCTGACATCTATAGCAAAATGCGGGAAAAATACGGGAATGCTCATGAATCCAATTAACCGCATGTTGCTATAGCCCCATTTGTGACTGTTGTGCCGATCTGTGAGTACGCGTGAACTTGTACATTAACTAACAGGGTTTGCGGCAACTTATCATACAAGATACGCGCGTATATGCACGTGTTGGAAAGGCTGACAACAAAATGCGGATAATGCCTAAGGGTCATGTACAACAGCACGGTCACCGGCGTTTGCGTGGAGCCGTTATGGCACAGATTGCCACCGGGCACAAAGCGGCATTTGGCCGTATATCTGGAAGAATGGGAGGGTGTGGCTTTGCCAGTCGCATGCAAGCAAGGGGCTTGGAGAATGAGGTGGAGATTGCAGCTGCTATTTGGTCGTTGCGTTAAAGAGGGATGTTGTCCGCACGAGCTATGGGTTCTTCGTGTTCAGCAGACCAGTATCCTTGGTATTGAGATCAGGAAAAATGGGATTGCGTCCAGCAGTTCCGTTTGAAACCGTCCGCCATCTGGTGTGCACGAAAGGACTTTATGCGCTATTTATCTTTTTGCTCTTTGAGCTTGCCATGTCTGTCAATTATGCGGTGGATTTCAGGCCCGGCGCACGGATTTGCCCGCTTGTCGGTGATGCTTGCCTTTTTGGTTGTGCTGGGAGGATGCGCGTCGCTGCCGTCTGCGCAGATCTGGAGCCATTTTGATGAAACCACGGTTCGTGCCGACGCCGGCTGGAATGCGGCACCGTTTCGCTTTGGCAGCATGCATCCGATCGTTCCTGTCGAAATCAATGGAAAGTCCTACCGGTTCCTGTTCGATACCGGCGCCCCGTCGACGATCAGCGAGCGCGTAGCCGCCGAGTTGGGCGTATCGGCGGTTGGACATTTTAATTTGATCGACAGCCAGGGAACGACGCAGGCCAGGCCGTTCGGTGTGGTTCCTTCTTTAAGCATGGGAGGGGCCCGGTTTAATGATGTGGGCGTATTTATCGCTAATCTTGCCCCCAAGGATACGAGTTTTGCCTGTCTTAAGCTCGACGGGATTATTGGTTATACGATGATGCCGAAAATGCGATCGTGGATTATCGATTACGATAGCCAGAAAATCCGCTTTGGCAACGAACCCATTGTCTTTGCCAATGCCTATAGAATTCCTTTTTCCTATCAGCGCGGGCAGGGACCTATTTTATCGGTGAACATTCCCGGCCATTCGCAGCCGGTTCCTATCGTGCTTGATACGGGCAGCGATGGGGGGTTTTCCTATCCCAGCGAGGTGCTCTCGGATTTGCAGCGCCGAGGCCTGACCCGGGGACCGATTATTGCGTTTAAAAGCCGTATGCAGACCGGTCTTTTTAAGACCTCTCGCACGATACGCGTGGCGCGCTATGCACAGATACAGAATTTTTCTTTGGGTAACTTGCCCGTGCGCTCGGCGGTTTTCAGTTTTCAAACAGGCCTTCCGCTGTTGGGCAATGATTTCCTGCGCCATTTCCGCGTGGGAATCGATTGGGACAAGCAGGTCGTCTATATGGAACCAAAGTCAGGTGCCGCCAAACACCTGCACCTGGCCCCGACCTATGCTATCCACGGGGTTTCCATCAGCCCCGTAGGTCGGAAATTTGTCATTACCGGCAAGGCGGAGCACAGCAGTGATGCCTTATCCGAATTAAAAATCGGGGACGAAGTCGTGCGCATGAACGGTGTCGACATTACCACAAAGGTGCGGCGGCGTTTTTGTTCCAACGTCCTGTCAAAAGACCAGGACGTGGAGATCAGCCCCATGAGTCTGACCCTGCGACGCAGTGGTCAGTTGCGTCAAGTTAAATTGCCGGTCATCGCGCCCTATCGATAAAAGGCAATCGTACCAGGGAGCTTTGCGCAACGCTTGCAACCTGATACCAGCGGCATTGGCTTTATGGACACGCCGGCTGGTGATAACACGCCCTAATAGATATGCGCAAAAAGGCAGCGGGTACAAAAGCCCATACCGCTGTTATAATACCAAGGGTCTTTAACAATGACTCATGGCTTAGCGTCAAGTAAGTATGTTATCAAGGCCGTACACCAGTCGGCGTGTCTATAAAGCCAATACCGCTGGTATAAATTCTCCGTTTTCGCGAAATTGGCGTGTGCGTGCGATCAGGCGCGTGGTGTCTCCCGTATTCTGAATATAACCTGCAAACGCGCTTCAGTTTGCGTTCAGGGGCCTTGGATTATTGTTAGTGACATTGTCGAGGGGATCACCATAGCAATACCCCTGGCAAAATGGGTACAGCTAACCCCATGCGGATCTAACACAAATTGCACAAGACGGGGTTAGTGCATGTGGGTGTGCACTAAAAGGACAAGGAGATGAAATCATGTGGAAAATGATGCAAATGCAAAATCCGATCGTGGCACGGCTAATCCTGCCCTTGGGGATGGCGGCGCTTTTCAATGCAGCTTTCACAACCATGAGTGCGGCCAGAGTTGATACGCTCCTTCAGTCTGAAACCGGCAGCGGTTGCCTTGATGTTGATGAGCAATCCCGGGCGGGATGGAATGGTTTCGGGCGCAATGTTATCGTCTGGCCCGACTGTCATGGGCGCGCCAATCAGCGCTGGATCATAGAACGTCGGCGGGTTCTCGTAAGTCTCCACCAAAACGCTTATTGCCTTGACATTGATCCGGACACGCGCATTGGTGCAAGCGGGTACAATGTGATCGCCCGGCCCGATTGTTACGGGCGTGCCAATCAGCGCTGGCGGTTTACGCGACGTGGCTTGCTACGAAGCCGCGCTGGCGGGCAACGGTTATGCCTTGATGTCGACCAGTCCAGCCGCATCGGCACCCACGGGCGGGGCCGCAATGTAATCGCCTGGCCCTGCCACGCACGCGCCAATCAGCGTTGGCACGAACGCCCGACCTATGGGTGGGAAGGAGAAGCCGTTGTGGAAGATCTGTTTCCTGTGGATCCCTACCGCCCCATGAACCGCCACGGAGATGATTTCGACCTTCGTGTTCTTGATCCGAATGAAGGCAAGTACGAATATTCCGATCTCACGCCAGATCAGCTGTTCCAGCTCCTCAAGCGCTGGAATTAGGAATAGCGCTCTGCCTGCAGTAGGAACCTTCGCAGGCAGAGCAGGAAGCTGGGCTTAGCTATTAACGGGCTGGCCAGGTCGTAAATGGAAGTTTGCAGCCGTTCAGCCTACCCACCGACCGCCTTGGAGGCGTGGCGCTCGTCTCGCCTGTCCTGCAATTGCATGTACCAATAGGTCGCCTGGGTGGCTAGACGCCCCAGGGCGCCGCCGCCCCAGCGCGCCGCAAACGGTGAAAACAAGCGCCACCGATCATCGCCCTCGGCAATCGCCGAGGCAATCACCGTCCCCGCCATTGCGGTTGTGTTGAGACCGTGGCCTCCAAATGCCGTTGCGGCCCAAAGACCAGGCTCCATTTCACCGATAATAGGCATTTTGTGCATCGCATAACCCATGAGTCCGGCCCAGGCATGGTCAATCTGGAAATAGCCCAACTGGGGGAAAATCGTCTGAATATCCTTGCTCAACAGCGTCGGCAGATCGTCCGGCACGTCTGTCTGGGTGGAAATGCGCCCACCCCACAAGAGGCGATTATGCACCCCTTCCGGAAACAGCCTGAAATAGTCTCCCGCACGCCGCGTGTCAGCAACGCACCCCTTGAAGCGAATGGCCTGGGTCAGCTTTTCGGTCATGATCTCGGAAGCAATCACATAGGTGGCAACCGGCACAATGGCGCGCTCTAGCGGGCGATACAGACCCGACCGCGTGGCGCTTGTGCACAAAACCACATGGGCGCACTGAACCCGCCCCTGGGCGGTATCCACCTGCCAGCCGTGCGCGTCACGATGAATGGCAAGGGCTTTGCTGTGTTCGTAAACGTCCGCGCCTCGACGCCAGGCACTGTGGGCGAGGGCAAGCGCATAACGTAGAGGATTAATGTGAAAGGCGCTACGGTCGTAAAGCCCGTGAAAATAGCGGTCCGTGCGCAGATGTTCGCGTACCTTGAGCTTTTCCCACACGGAATAGTCAGCATCGTAGTGGCTGTTCATCAGGTCGGCGTGGCGAAGAACCGCCTCCGCGTCGTTCACGCGCCAGACCTTGAGCCAACCGCGTCCGCACACAAGGCTTTGCACCTCAAGCGTGTCAATGGCTTCATGCACATAGCGCACACCATCGCCCGAGAGGGCCCAAAGCGTCTGGGCGTCCGCACGTCCAACGCGACGCTCCAACTCGTCGATCGTTGCTGCGTATCCTGCGGAGATAAATCCGCCATTGCAGCCTGAGGCTTGCGAGGCGATGCTCTCAGCCTCAAGCAGCACCGTCGATACCCCGTGGCCAGCCAGTTCGCGCGCAACCGTCACGCCTGCAAGGCCGCCGCCGATCACACAAACATCGGCCTCAATATCACGGGTCAGTGCCTCCCACTCCGGCCAATCGGACAGGGTCGAAGTGTAAAAATTATCGCGAGTTGCGTGTTGAGCATCCATGTGTCGTCCTGCCGCTTAAGGTCCCCCGTGACGGGCATGGGGGTAACTGCATTTTGCGACCCGCAGCCATTTCAGGGTCTGCGCAATCGTTCCCTCGTTAAACGCAAAACACCAAACGCAAAACACCAAACGCAAAACACCAAACGCAAAACACCAGCGCAACCGACCGGAGACTTCCACGACGCTGAACCACACATATTCCAAAGTCATAGGCTCTGGTCAAAATCTGTTTCAAGGGCCCTTACAGTCTATGCAAAGATGACTGATTCGTGTACTGGTAATACCAGCGGTATGGGCTTTATAGACACGCTGACTGGTGTACTGCCTTGATAACACACCTCTTTGACGCCAATCCATGAGTCATTGTTAAAGACCCTTGGTATAAGATATGCTTACACTTTTTCTCCTTCGTCACGCAAAATCATCGTGGAGCCAATCGGATTTGTCCGATCATGACCGCCCGCTAAATAGCCGCGGCCGTCTGACGGCCCCTGCCGTGGCGCGCCAGATGGTTGCGCAAAACTGGGCCCCGGAGCGTATTTTGGTCTCATCGGCACAGCGTACGCGCGAGACTATATCGTTAATGCTTCCCATGTTTGCACATGATTTGGTTCTCCGCGTCAACCATAATATTTATCACGCGAGCCCTCAGACCTATCTTGAGGCGGTGCACGCCCATGCAGGTGTTTGCGACAGTCTTATGATTGTCGGCCATAACCCGAGCGTGCAGGCGCTTGCCGTTGCCTTGTGTGGAACGGGAACCGCCAGCGGTCTTGAAGCCATGAGAGAAAAATATCCAACCGCCGGGCTGAGCGTGATTACATTTGATGCGCCGGATTTTGGCGGTGTCTCCGCGGGGACGGGAACGCTGCACGCTTTTTTGCGTCCGCGGGATCTTGCCGAAACGGGCAGTTATAGTGATATGCGCTGAGTTGAACACTTATACCAGCGGCATTGGCCATATACATGCCGACTGGTGTATGGCCTTGATGACACCGCATCGCGGCCAGGGATCAACTGCAACCGCTTGTGCAGCCGCAGGTGTCACATTTCAGGCAGGTTCCGTTGCGCACCATGGTAAAGTTGCCGCACTCCTGACACGACTCGCCCTCATAGCCTTTCATGCGCGCCAAAGCGATTTGCTCGGTTTTGCAATCTTGGTTGGACTTTGCCGCAGGCTCGGGACTGGCCTTGTTGTGCGGGCTCGCATCAATTTCCGCCTCTCCAAGTTCCGGTTCCGCTTCCGCCTGTTGCAGAGCCGTTGTGCTACCCAAGGACACGCGCGCATGGGCCTGCAGTCTATGGGCCGGGTTGCTATCTTCTGTTGCGCCGGTCCCCGTCGTACCGCCAACGATCATCAAAGTCTTGTCCTTGACGCGGCCACGCGTAAGTCCCTTGGAGACCAGTTGTTCCGCCGGTACACCCTTGGCCCGGGGCTTGTCACCGGCGACTCCGGAGCCGATTGTGGTCGCGCCAATATCACCGGGGTCAATATGGGCCAAGTCGTGGCGTCCAAGATAGGAGATGGCCAATTCCCTGAAGATATAGTCAAGAATGGAGGTGGCATTCTTGATGGTCTCATTGCCCTGGACCAGTCCGGCCGGCTCAAACCGGGTGAAGGTAAAGGCATCGACATATTCCTCAAGGGGCACCCCATACTGCAAGCCAAGGGAAACCGCGATAGCGAAGTTGTTCATCAGCGAGCGAAATGCGGCACCTTCCTTGTGCATATCGATAAAGATCTCGCCGATACGTCCATCCTCGTATTCGCCGGTACGCAGGTAAACCTTGTGGCCGCCAACGGTAGCCTTTTGGGTATAGCCCTTGCGCCTGTCGGGCATGCGCTCACGCTCACGGGTCTGGACATGTTTGACAACGCGCTCCACCAGCCGCTCCGCAACAGCAGCGGCGCGTTGCTGCGCCGGTTGTGCGGCGGACAGGTCGTCGATCATATCGTCATCACCGGCCAGTAATTGCGCGTTCAAAGGTTGAGACAGTTTGGAGCTGTCGCGATAAAGCGCTGTGGCCTTTAGTCCCAGGGTCCAGGAGAGCCTATAGGCGTCCTTGCACGCCTCGACGCTTGCGCTTGCAGGCATGTTGATGGTCTTGGAAATGGCGCCGCTGATAAAGGGTTGAGCGGCGGCCATCATGCGAATATGGCTCTCCACCGACAGGGAGCGGGTGCCGATACGTCCGCATGCCGAGGCGCAGTCAAATACGAAGAGATGTTTGTCCTTAAGATGCGGCGCACCCTCCAGGGTCATGGCGCCGGCGCAATAAATATTGGCCGCCTCAATATCGTCTTGCGAAAAGCCCAAATGCCTCAGAATGCTAAAGCTCGGGGTATTAAGTTCTTCTGCCGTAATGCCCAGAACTTTTGTGCAAAAGGCCTCGCCCAGCGTCCATTTGTTAAAGACAAACGTAATATCAAACGCGCCCGCCAGCGCCTCCTCAACGATCTTAAGCTCGGTGTCGGTAAAGCCCTTTTGCCGCAACAGGTCATGATTGACCCCGGGCGCATCAGCGAGGGTGCCCGTGCCCAGGGCATAGGCGACAATGGCATCAATTTTATCGTCCGCGTAGCCAAGAGCACGCAACGCCTGCGGAACCGTGCGGTTGATGATCTTGAAATAACCGCCACCGGCAAGGCTCTTGAACTTAACAAGAGCAAAGTCCGGTTCAATACCGGTGGTGTCGCAGTCCATCACCAGACCGATGGTGCCTGTAGGGGCAATGACCGTTGTTTGCGCGTTGCGAAAACCATAGGCCCGTCCAAGATCAAGGGCGGCATCCCAGGCCTTGCGTGCGCGTTTGACAAGTTTGCCATCAGGGCAGTTAGCGCTGTCTAGGGGCAGGGGGTTGGTGTGTAGGCGCTCATACCCTTGTGTTTCGCCAAGAGCGGCGCGGCGATGATTGCGGATGACCCGCAACATGGTTTTGGCGTTCTTTTTGTAGCCGGGAAAGGCACCGAGTTCGCGCGCCATCTCTGCCGAGGTGGCATAGGCCTGGCCGGTCATGAGGGCGGTGATGGCGCCGCACATGGCTCGTCCAGCCTTACTGTCATAGGCTATTCCCGAGGCCATCAACAAGCCGCCGATATTGGCAAAGCCAAGCCCGAGGGTGCGGTAACGGTACGAACGGCGAGCGATCTCCTGGGAGGGAAACTGGGCCATCAGCACGGAAATTTCCAGCACGATTGTCCACAGCCTGACCGCATGTTCAAAAGCGCGTGTGTCAAAGGCGTTGCCCGTATCGGTTTGATCGGCAAAGGCCATCAGGTTCAGGGAGGCAAGGTTGCATGCGGTATTGTCGAGAAACATATACTCGGAACACGGGTTCGAGCCATTGATGGGGCCGGATTTGGCGCATGTGTGCCAGTCATTGATGGTGGTGTGATACTGGATACCCGGATCAGCAGAATTCCAGGCGGCTTGTCCGATCATCTCCCACAAATCACGTGCCTTTAAGGTCTTGACCGTCTCGCCCGTTGTGCGCGCGACAAGATGCCAGTCACCGTCGTTCTGAACGGCGTTGAGAAAATCATCGCTGACACGCACCGAATTGTTGGAATTCTGTCCTGATACGGTCAGGTAAGCCTCGCTGTCCCAGTCGGTATTGAAGGTGGGAAAGTCGATAGCGGTGTAGCCTTGCCTGGCGTATTGGATGATGCGTTGAATGGCGTTTTCCGGCACGCCGTTCAGCTTAGCTGCGCGCACCTCTCGGTGTAGGGCTGTATTTTTTCCCGGGTCAAAACAATCATCGCCAGAGCCCTGGCAGTTCACGCAGGCCTTAAGGACGGCCTTTAGATGCCTTTCGCAAACCCTTGATCCCGTGACCAGAGCGGCAACCTTTTGTTCTTCACGCTCTTTCCATGTAATAAAGCTCTCTATGTCCGGGTGATCAATATCGACGATCACCATCTTGGCCGCGCGTCGTGTGGTGCCGCCTGACTTGATGGCACCGGCGGCTCGATCACCGATTTTGAGAAACGACATGAGGCCTGAGGACTTACCGCCGCTGGAGAGCGCCTCGCCCTCGCTACGCAGGTTGGAGAAATTTGTTCCCGTGCCGGAGCCGAACTTGAAAAGCCGCGCCTCGCGCACCCACTGGTCCATAATGCCCCCCTCGTTGACCAGGTCGTCATCAATAGACTGGATGAAACAGGCATGGGGCTGGGGATATTTGTAGGAACTGTCGGAACGTTTGACCTTACCGGTTTGAAAATCGCTATAATAATGCCCCTGGCTGGCGCCGTCGATTCCATAGGCCCAGTGCAGTCCGGTATTGAACCATTGGGGGCTGTTGGGAGCCGCCTTTTGGGTGGCGAGCATGTAGCGCAGCTCATCATAAAAGGCGCAGGCGTCTTCCTCGGTATCAAAATATCCCCCTTTCCAACCCCAGTAGGTCCAGGTACCGGCGAGACGGTCAAAGACCTGGCGCGCGTCGGTCTCCGACGTGTAGCGCTGCTCCTCGGGGAGTTTGGCGAGCGCCTGCTCGTCGGGGACCGAGCGCCATAGCCACGAGGGAATATCGTTTTCTTCAACGCGCTTGAGACAGGCGGCAACGCCGGCCTTGCGAAAATATTTCTGAGCCAGAATATCACTGGCGACCTGGGACCAGGTTTCGGGTACCTGGAAATCCGCCAAACGAAATACGAGGGAGCCGTCAGGGTTGCGGATTTCGCTGGTGGCCGTGCGAAAGGCAAGGCTGTGATAGGGGGAGCGACGGGCTTGCGTATAGCGACGCGCAATGCGCATGGGGTAGTCCTCTTTTTCATGCGCCGGCTGATTGCAGGCGGTTTTTCAATTGCACCCGCGCCTGAGGCGAGCGGATATTAGGTTACTAGGTCATTAGGTCATTAGGTCATTAGGTCATTTGTGTACCTTCAGATGCGATGATGAAGGCACAACAAGAGCGGCATCGCCACACGAGATCAGCGACAGGTAACACGCCTCTAAGGCAACACTAAAGGGTACGAAAACAGGCCATTTTCGTGATCGGTATCGATTACGCTTGGAGGTGCCAAATGTGATTGTTCGGCAATCTGCACCTTAAGCCCTACACGCCTTATACTTTAAGTGATGTTCCTCACCGCTGCAACAAGATATAGCGGACAAATGGTTAACATCCCCCTAAATGTTGTGGCTATCGCCGAAATACGCGCGACGTTCGCAACGGGCATCAGAACTGAACAACGTTTCGGAAAATGGCTGATTCGCCTCTCTCGGAAAAGACAAATTCGCGCGCTCACAATCAAATCGCAGGACCACAAAATCATGTAAAGGCCAAACCCCGCGCAAATGCGTAGCAAGTGCGCCGGTCGGCTCTGTTTCTTTTTTTTGAACAGGTGTGGATATCCGTCGGCGTTACAGAGCGGCGTTCTCGTATAAGGAGAGTTGCTTCAGGTGAGTTCGCTTTTAAGATGCGTACTCTTCGCTGCAACGACACGCTCAGAAGGATTTTAAGTTTGCCAGTCTTTATCCTTTCCAAGGTTGGCCTGGCAAGATGGTAAGGAAGAGATACGATGGCGCTTATATCAGATCAGCATGCGCTTCGCTGTGCCCAATTTGCCCGGGGTATAAGCGAAACCCATAAAGCTGATCGCCCTCTAAATCTATAGCAAAATGCGAGAAGAATACGGGAGTGCCCATCAATCCCATTAAACGCTTTTTGCTATAACCTATTTTATATTCGCCTATCTTGGCTTTGCGTGGCGGGGCTGAACATGATATGAGACGCTGGAGGCAAATACCATGGACTTGTCCGGCACCCGTTTTACAGGTAGTAATCCATGGGGGCATGTTTGACTTGCGATGGCGATGTCTATGGCAGCACAAGCTATGCAAACCCGCAGCCTCGCAGCCTGAAGAGCCGGTGAAGAGGCAATAATGAGCCTGAAATGAAACATTTCTTATTACAGTTTTTCACCTGGTGGCACGGACAAACTCTGGGAACGCGCTTTTTGATTTGGCGTCGGGGTACCTATGTTGGCAAAGACGCGGCGGGCAACCGCTATTATCGATCTCATGACCACGCTCGGCGTTGGGTTATCTATGCCAAGGAATGCGAGGCCTCGGAGATTGCGCCAGGCTGGCACGGCTGGATGCACCATCGCACCGACACGCCGCCTGTAGATGAAAGCGGTGAGGACACATATAAGGCGCGGGCCTGGGAGCAACCCCACCAGGCCAATCCCACTGGCACCGCCAACGCTTACCATCCCCCCGGGAGCCTGGCCATTGGCGCCCCGCCGTCCGAATCAGATGTGCATCCTGACCCAAACACCAAGGCGCGCCCGCGCAACTACGATGCCTGGAAGCCGTGAGTGGTGATGAGCAACAGTCGCTGGTTTTTCTTTTCCCTGCTGCATCGGGTTCGCCCTATTGTGGTCGGCTTGGCGAGTAAATTTGCGGGTCTGCGCCTTGTCCATGCTAGCCTTTTGGCCGCGGTGTTGGTACTTGGGGCCAACGCGAGCGCCCAGGAAAGCGGCAGCATCCTGGCAGAACCCGCAGATGATATCATGCGGTTCCTGGATAGTAGCGGTTCGCACGCGCGCGGGCGCGCTTCTGGTGACAAAATCGCCAATCCCCTTGCGGTTTTTTCTGGCCTGGACAAGATTACCGGCCGCATTATCGAGTTTGATGTGGCCATTGACGAGACCGTGCAGTTTGGCGCGCTTCGCGTGACACCGCGGGTGTGCTATACCCGCCCTCCCCATTTACCAAGACGGACAACAGGCTTTATCGAAGTGGAGGAACTTACCCTGGATAATCAGATCAAGCGCATCTTCACCGGCTGGATGTTTGCTGCCAGTCCCGGGTTGAATGCGGTAGAGCACCCCATCTACGACATCTGGCTCAAGGATTGCAAAGTCTCCGCCGGGGTTAGGCCGCCGGTCAGCGAATAAAAATCGGCCGTTGCCGCCAACGCCTCCTCCAGCAGGGCGCGATAGCGCTGACGCGAGATTTCGATAACCCCAAACTGCGCCAGATGCGCAGTCGCAAACTGGGTATCAAGTAGCCGATAACCGCCTGCGCGCAGCCTGGCGACAAGATGTGCAAGGGCCATTTTTGAGGCGTCGGGGGCATCGTGAAACATGCTTTCGCCAAAAAAGCAGCCGTTTAAACTGATCCCATATAGCCCTCCCACCAAATGCTGTGCGTGCCGTACCTCAACGCTATGGCCGTGCCCCCTGGCATAAAGGCAGCGATAAAGATTGCGAATAGGCGTATTGATCCAGGTGCTGCGGCGCCCGGCGCGCGGGGCCGCGCAAGCTGAAAGAACGGCGTCAAAATCCTCATCGACAGTGATCGTGAATGGGCTTTTGCGCATGGTGCGGGCGAGGCGCCTTGGAATATGAAACCGATCAAGGGGCAGGACGCCCCGCTGTTCCGGTTCCACCCAGAAAATCGATGGGTCGCTGGCGCTCCTGGCCATAGGAAAAATTCCGCAGGCATAGGCCTTCAGCAGCACTTGCGGCGTGATGTTCAAGTCCTGATCATCAGGCGCGATCATGGCTTGCGACCCTTTATGAGTCGGGCGCGTCTGGTGCGCCCAAATAGGCCTCCAGCCAATGAATGTCATACATGCCATTGGCGATGTCAGGCTCGTTCAGGAGCGCCTGAAACAAGGGAATGGTGGTCTCAATACCATCCACCACATATTCATCAAGAGCTCGGCGCAGGCGCATCAAACACTCGACGCGGTTGCGCCCGGAGACGATCAGCTTGCCAATCAAACTGTCATAATAAGGCGGAATGGCGTAGCCCTGATAGACCGCCGAATCCACCCGCACCCCCAGACCCCCAGGGGCATAGTAGTAGCTGATCGTGCCCGGCGAGGGCATGAATGTCTTAGGGTTCTCCGCGTTGATGCGGCATTCGATTGCGTGCCCGGCAAAGGTAATATCCTCCTGAGCGAGACGCAGAGGGCTACCCGAGGCGACGCGAATTTGCTCGTTGACCAGATCAATGCCGGTAATCTGCTCTGTAACCGGATGCTCCACCTGAAGGCGCGTGTTCATCTCGATAAAATAAAAGGCGCCGTTTTCATAGAGAAACTCAATGGTGCCCACACCCGCATAGGCCATTTCTCCAATCGCGTCGGCGACAATGGCGCCGATGCGGTTACGTTCAACGGAATTCAAAGCGGGCGATGGCGCCTCCTCCCAAATTTTCTGATGCCGGCGCTGCAAGGAGCAATCCCGCTCCCCCAGATGAACAGCATTTCCCTGGCCATCGCCAAGAACCTGAATTTCTATGTGGCGTGGCGCATGGAGATATTTTTCCACATAAACAGCGCCATCGCCAAAGGCCGCGCGTGCCTCCGATCCGGCGGTACGATACGCCTCCTCCATGGCCGCAGGACCGCGCGCGATTTTCATCCCCCGGCCACCGCCTCCGGCACTGGCTTTGATAAGGACCGGATAGCCGATAGTATCGGCAATGTGGCGCGCCTCATCAGCGTTGGCAACCGCCCCCTGCGAGCCCGGCACCACCGGAATACCCAAGGCCGCAACGGTCTCCTTGGCCTGGATTTTATCACCCATGAGCCGAATATGCGCCGCACTTGGGCCGATGAATGTCACCCCATGTTCGGTCAGAATGTCGGCCAGGCGCGCATTTTCAGCGAGAAATCCGTACCCCGGGTGCACCGCATCGGCGCCGGTAATCTCACACGCGGCAAGCAGTGAGGGGATGTTCAGATAACTTTCCGTTGCGGCTGCGGGGCCAATACACACGCTCTCGTCGGCCAGGCGCACATGCATGGCGTTCTCATCCGCTGTGGAGTGTACCGCAACCGTGGCGATTCCGAGTTCCTTGCACGCACGCAAAATGCGCAAGGCTATTTCTCCACGATTGGCAATCAGGACCTTGGAAAACATAAAAGCGGCACCCCAATCTATTCGAGGACCACAAGCGGCTCGTCAAACTCGACCGGCTGGCCGTCATCAACAAGAATAGCCACGATTTTCCCTGCCCGCGGCGCCGGAATGGCGTTGAAGGTCTTCATGGCCTCGACAATAAGCAACGTGTCCCCCTTGTTGACCGTCTGCCCGACTTCGATAAATGGACGCGCGCCGGGTTCAGGATGATGATAGGCGGTCCCGACCATGGGTGAGCGAACGGTGCCTGGATGATCGGCGGCGGCGGAAGACGCGGCATCCGAAGGCACGGAGCCAACACCACTAACCAGGGTCTCGCGCGCGCCTGTATCATCAGCAATGGAAGGTAGCGCGGCAAGTCCTACGTGCTGCGTCACCTCGTGCACGGGGCGCACGACGCGTATGCGCAGGCCATCGCGCTCAATTTCCAGCTCCAGCAGGTTCTTTTCTTCGAGCAAATCCGCCAGGGCGCGAATTGTGGTTTTGTCTTTTTCTGAAATTATGCTTCCCATAGTCACCCATGCCGATCAATGAAGAGTTAGCGAATGCCTTCGTCAGGGTTACGCACTAGTGCTCACTGTGTGCATGTTTATTACCGGCTACAAGGCGCGCCAGCGCATCAATGGCCAGTTCATAGCCCATGGCACCAAAACCGCAAATCACGCCCTGCGCCTGGGCGGAGATAAACGAGTGGTGACGAAAGTCCTCGCGCTCGAAAATGTTACTAAGGTGCAACTCGATCACCGGCACATTGGTCAGGGCAAGGGCGTCACGAATAGCGACCGACGTGTGGGTATAGGCGCCGGCATTGAGGATCAGACCTGATGCACCATCCATGGTTTCCTGGATCCAGTCCACAAGCTCACCTTCATGATTGGTCTGGCGAAACACACAAGCCAAGCCAAGCTGGCCTGTGCGCTGATTGCACAGGTTTTCGATATCGTCCAGGGTCTGCGTTCCATAAATGTGCGGCTCCCGCATCCCGAGGGCATTGAGATTGGGGCCGTTGAGGATAAAGATCGGGTCTAGCATGTGGCCTTGCCGCATTGCCGCACGGCCTCAATTTTTTTGCGCAAAAAGTCTACATCAACGAAACCGACGATAACTTCGTCACCAATAATATAGCTCGGTGTGCCGTTGATCCCGAGAGAGCCCGCCAAAGCGCGGACCTCATCAATGGCCGCTTCGGCTTTTTGCTCATCAATGGCGGCTTCAATTTTCTGCACGTCCAGCCCGGCCTCTTCAGCGGCTTTCAAGGCCGATTGCCGGTCCGCCTGTCCCTCAACACTCATCAGTGCGTGGTGAAACCCCCAGTAGTCGGCCTGGCTCGCAACCGCAATGGCCACTTGCGCTGCCTCATAGGACGACTCACCCAGAATCGGGAATTCTTTCATAACGATGCGCAGGTTGTTGTCGGCCTGCAAAAGCGATTGCAAGTGACCGGTGGCCTCACGGCAATAGCCGCAATTGTAGTCAAAAAACTCCACCAGGGTCACATCGCCCTCTGGATTGCCAAGAACGACCTGGTTTTGTGAATCGAAAATCAAGTCCTTGTTGCGCGCAAGCGAGGCCCGCTGCGCTGCACGCAACTCCTCAGTCCGGACCTCAGTCAGGCGCTCCTGCACCCGTTCGAGAATTTGCGGGTTTTCCAGCATATAGCGCTCAATAACGGCTTCTATCTGCTGAATCTGCTGTGGGGTCAGTTCCGTTTCATCAGCCGCCCTGGAAAGCGCGGCGGAGGCAAACAGGACGCCGGCGCTCACCGTTATGGCAATAAGGGTGCCGAGGAACGCTTTCAATTTTATTCGCATATCATCCTTATCCTTTATCAAACCCGATTAACAACCGCTCTCGCCGGTATTAGGGGCCCCGCGCCAACAATCCTCTTTCGGTTATAGCATGGGGTGGCGTTCGTCAACCTTAGCGCTTTTGGTAATAGGCATTTGTTGTTTCACAACTTCATGGCAATGGTGCGTCTTTTATAGATTGCCGCCGGTGCGCCGCGTGGTGCTAAGCAATCCCCTTTGCTGTGGGCGCGACAAAATATTTGTGTCCTGTGTATTGACGCCGCCCTGGCATTTGTGGTGTAAGGGCCTGTCGGCAAATTGCGATCGACAAGGTTGACCGGCGCGAGGGCGCGTAGCTCAGTGGGAGAGCACTACGTTGACATCGTAGGGGTCGCTGGTTCAATCCCAGCCGCGCCCACCATCTATCTCCATCTATATATTTTATATATTGCCGTTGACGTTATTCGGGTACCGTGTTTTCCGCCAGGCGCAACTTCACGCAATTGTAATTCTGGCTGGTGAGCCTGCTAATCGATAGCCCCATAAATCAGCGCGCACAAAAGCCAATACCGCTGGTATCCTCTCAAAATTCAGTTGATTGCCCCGGGTTGTAGTCCGCAAATGATGGTATGACGGCACATTTTGTGGTATAGTCGAGTCTAACGTCCTGAATGGTTTGATCCCACGGATATTGTTGCGGGATACCGGTTATCTGAGCGTGCGCTGATGGCAATGGCTGCCTGCGGTTGGGATCGTTCGGGGCGTGGTTAATAATCTATATGGCTCACCCCAGCGTGAGGTGGACATGCAAGAGGCCGATCGCGACGCTTTGATTGCGCAACTGGCAAAGTTGCGAGAACTGCATCAGCGTTTGAACGAGGAAATTGACCTGTTAACCCGAGCTGCGAATTCAGACCGGTTCGAATTGCTGCGTTTGAAACGCCAGGAAGTGCAGATCAAAGACAGTATTTGCGCTCTTGAGGACAGAATCACTCCCGATATCATCGCCTGAACAGGCCTGGTGCATCGATTTTGATGCGTTTTGCTGTACAATGTTTCACGTGAAACATTTGCGCACTTCTATTTGCGACCTGGCGCGCCAGGGGGAGCGCGCCGGTAGATGCCCGTTAACAGAGGCTCAGCTGTTGCGTTCTTGCCGTTCCTGCACCTCTTGCCAGTGCATGGCTTTACCTTGCATTTTGCCGATGTAGGCAAAGGTGGCGATATCCCGGCTCTCAAGCGCGCGTAAGATGTCGGCGAGTGAAATCAGTCCAACACAGGCCCGGGCTCCGGGCGCCATGGGCTTGCCCTCGGCCAGATGTTTGCCAACAAGCACCGATGCAATGGTGGGAATGTAGGGTCCGTCGCCGTTTCTTGCGATGATGAACCACTTGACGCTAATCGGGCTGCCGTCGTGGTCGAGACCGTGGATGATCATATGCATGCCACCGTCTGCGCTGCCAAAGCTGTTACATCGGTTGCTCATGCGCAGCAGCGTTTTTGAGCGCCCGGGCAGGTTCAACGGCACCCCAAGACGAACCAACCACGACAGTCCCCACAGGCCGAGATGCAACGGCGCCAATTCAAGGCCTGCGGAGAACCGAATGCGCCTGAGACCGTAGCGCTCAGGCAACAGGTCGAGATCGGGAATATCGCAGTTCGCCATCCAGCGTTTGCCCAGTCCGGGATACGCCTGGCGATGGATGTCTTGCCATCCGTATAGGGTATCCTTGCCGCCTGGAAACGGCGCCAGAGGCTTACCGACGTAGGTCATTATGCCTTGTGTGGTGGCCAGACCGCGCTCGGCTTGCTGTCCTGGACTAATGCCATAGATGAGCGCTGTCATACGGCTGAATGTCCCGCCGTAGTGATCAAGAACCGCTGAGGACAGACCCGGCACCGTGCTCGCCCCCGAAATAACCGTCACACCCTGTTGACGCGCGCGCGCATCAAGGGCCGCAATACCGGTCACGAACCGGCGCCCGTCCGCAAGATCAATATAGTGGACCTTATTGTCCATGCAGGCGCGCACGATTTTGTAGTCGCTGGTCTGGAACGGCCCGATGGTGTTGATAACAACCCTGGGGCGGATGCGGCGCAGGTTTTCATCAAGTGCACGATGGGCATCAAAGGCGGCAAATGTGACGCTTGCGTGCGTCGCGCCGGTGCCGCTCAATTGTTTGGCGCAGGCAGCCGCTTTCGAGGCGCTGCGGCCAGCAATAACAACAGCAACACCTTTGGCGGCAAGTTGGGCCGCGATGCGCTTGCCAAAATTGCCGTAGCCACCGAGGATAAGGATTTTGCTCATCTGTGTCTGCACGCTTGATCCCCTTTCCTTGCGCTTGGCATCCATAGCGCATTATGGAGGTTTGGCAAAGAAAGGGTGGCATCGGGGCACGCCGCGGGGGTCAATTACGCGGCGTGTCATCATGCGCTAATCAAGCGGCCCCCCAAAACGAAAAGTAAGGCCTGCGTACGCTGTAAAACCAGGGGCCCGGTAACCGTAGTTTTCCTCGTACTTGGTGTTGAGAAGGTTGGTGCCGCGCACATAAAGCTCCAGATTGTCTCGAACCCGGTAAGAAGCGCGGGCGGAAAGCAACACAAACGGCTTTAGCTTCACGCGATAGGATGGTGTTGGCCACGGGGGAAAACTGGTGTCCCAAGCGGAACCGGTGTAACTGAGCGTCGCCCCGATTTTTGCCTTGTCATTTAGAAAGCGAAAACTGCCTGTCAGCTTGGCCACATGCCGCGGGCGCCGCACCGTTGCACGCCCATCGGCGCGTTTGCTGTCTGTGTAGGTGTAGGCGGCACCAAGGGTCAAGGCGTCGGTCGGTTGCCAATCGGCGCTCAGCTCAAAGCCTTTTCGGCGCCCGGTGCCCTGCAGGTTGGTCACCGAGGTGCCCGCACCGGCGATCGCGTTCTTTAAGCGCGCTTGAAAGAGTGTCGCGCCAAGGGTGAGACGCCCCTCGAAAAGGCTCTGCTCGAGCCCTGCGTCCCAGCCAAGGCTGTGCTCCGGTTTCAGATCGGGATTGCCGACAAAGTTTAGCGAATAGCCGAATTGCTCAAAGAATGTCGGGTTGGTCACCCCCTTGCCCACACTGGCATGCAAGCGGGTGCCCGTTGGCTCGTGCGAATAGGCGGCCGACAGGCGCCACGTCAGGGCATTTTTGAACTGGTCGTTCCAGTCGTGGCGCAGGGCGGCGTTCAGAGACAAAGCATCAAAAAGGTCGACGCGGTATTCTCCCGCAAGGCTGGTCTCGCGACGTTCACGGCGTCCGCGGCCAAAGCCACCGTTAAAGGAGAATGACTCGCGCTGGTATCCCGCGTAACCACTGACAAAATGCTTGGCGGCAAGGGATGGGGTGTCGAAGCGATAGGTTGTCGTATAATTGAAGCGCTCACGACGGCCTTTGCTCTTATAGGTCGAGGCGCCATCGGTGATAGCGGCGTATTGGTTGCGCTTAAGCGAGCCCTGCAAGCGATGGGTCCAGCGCTTGTCGGGAGAGGTTGCCGACACGCCGATCATGGCGAGCATGCGCTTGTTATCGAACTCCCGGCCTGGCGCATCCATAACGCGGCCCCATTTATCGTTTCCACTCTCACCATCCTGACGATCATGGCGGTAGCGGAACATGGCATCGGCCTGGATGTGGTCATTGATTGTCACGCCGGCACGAACATTGGCGTGCGCCGCCTGGTCCCCATCCTTTTCGGCTCCCATATAAGAAAGGTTATAGCCCCTGGTTTTATAGAAACTGCCCGAGACCTTGCCCCACGCGCGGTCGCTTGAACCGAGCAAGGTGGCGGAGACCCGCGCCGAGTGGTCTGTCCCCGCTTCGCTGGAAACGGTCAGTTGTGGCGTAGGATAACCGCGCCCCGATTGGGTCACGATGTTAAGGACCCCGGCGTGGGCATTGGACCCATGCACGCCGCTTTGCGGCCCGCGCACGATTTCAATATGGGCGATGTCATGGACGGGGATATTGCCAAAAAGATACTCCCCTGAGCCTGCATCGTTTGCGGGCACGCCGTCGATCAACACCAGCAGATGGTTGGATTCGGCACCGCGTATGCGCAACTGGGAAAAGCCCCCGGGTTGGTGCGACATGGCAAGCCCCGGGATCGCGCGCAGGACACTGTTTAAAGACGTGTGCCCCTGGCTCTCGATCTCCTCGGCGGTAATCAGAGCAATACTTTGTCCCACCTTGGCCACCTCGGTTGGAATGCGGCTATGGGTAATGACGATGGTGGGACTCGTGTCGGGTTGGCGCGATTGTTGCGCCAATACGGGGGAAGCGCTAACAAAAGCCGCCAACAGGCCGGCCATCAAGGGTCCAGTACGGGGATAGGGATCACGAAAAAACGGGTTATTCTGATAAAACGGGGTATTCTGATAAAAAGACAACATGCGGCACCTTGCGTTGCGAATAACATGACATTCGACGCCAGGCTAGACATTGGGAGAAGCTTGCGGCTCCAGAAAACAGAAAAACCCCCAAAACGCCACCCAACCACAGCCTACCGTCAGCGAAGCCACCGCTATCGGCCAAGCCGCACTAACACGCACCCCGCATGTTAGATGGGTGACACCGTTCAGGTCGGTCTCCTGGCTCGCGCATCATCGCCTTTTGTCTCCTGCCTTCCCGGATATTGGAAATTCAATCCAGTGACATATAGGAGCAGGCTCAACGCTTACAGTTGCGGGGGCAGCCACGGCTTGTTCGAGACATACAGTCTTAGTTTTCTCAAAACCAACGCATTTGTTCGAAACCAACACACCAACACCAAAGCGCCGTTACAACCCCAAAGCGCCATTAAGGTCTCGATCTGTTAAGTCTCAGTCCGTAAAGTCTCGATCCGTGTTCCCTGCGGCGTGAGCAGATCACGCCACCTGAACGCACACCGCAACTAAGCAGAATCGTTGATCGCCGTCAAGCGCTTGTGAGCGTGGTAACAAGTTTGATTCAATTGCATGGGAATACGATGCCGGTTTTCCAGGTAACAGCATCATTATTGACCAGCAAAATATGGAAAAAGTTGTAGGTCTGGGGACAAGCCGGACTTTTTCGGTTTCATCATTCAAGGGGAATGCTATTGTTCGAAGTGGAGAATCGGTTAGCACGTATAGTTTGTGTAAAAGAAAAAGAAAACCTAAGCGTGCAAGATGACGAATCAGATAATGTCACAAAGATGAAGCGGTAAGATGCGGGTTGGTGCAACGCTCAGGTGATGGCGGATCTGGCGATGCATTGTGGTTCTGGATCAGTTGATTTACGAGGAAGAGCATGGGGACAAAATTTTCCCCGGACGAATTGATGTCCGAAGGTTATGCTGAGGTTGGCAGTGATCGTGCGGCGGATAGCCCGGTCGATGTTTTTGAGGTGTCCGGCTCGATCAAGTGGTTTGACGCTTCCAAAGGGTTTGGTTTTATCGTCCCCGACAATGGCATGCCTGATGTGTTGTTGCATGTCACCTGTTTGCGGCGCGATGGCTATCAGACGGCCTACGAAGGTGCGCGTATTGTCTGTGAAGTCTTGAGCCGCCCCAAGGGCTTACAGGCCCTTCGAATTATCAGCATGGACAATACGAGCGTCGTTAATCCGTCCCAAATGATGCCGGTGCGCACCCATGTTAGCGTGACACCCACGAGCGGTCTGGAACGCGCCCAGGTGAAATGGTTCAACCGTACCCGCGGATTTGGGTTTTTGACCCGCGGAGAGGGAACCCCGGATATTTTCGTGCATATGGAAACTTTGCGCCGGTTTGGATTGACGGAATTGCGTCCAGGGCAGACGGTTCTGGTGCGATACGGCGAAGGCCCCAATGGACTGATGGCAGCGGAAATTCATCCCGATACGGGCGCGCTGGGATCGGCGTCGCACTAGAGCGTGTCAGGTCTTTCCTTTACATTGTCTTTGGGTATTTGGCGAAGACGCCGCGCAACGATGAGAACCTATACAGCGGTCGCCTTGGGCCGGTTGGAAACCATTTAACACCAAGGGTCCTTAACAATGACTCATGGCTTAGCGTCGAAGAGGTGTGTTATCAAGGCAGTACACCAGTCGGCGTGTATATAAAGCCAATACCGCTGGTATAAGTTGATGCAAAATTATTTGGATTTGCTTGACCGCGTTATGCAAACGGGTACCGATTGCCGCGATCGAACCGGTGTTGGTACACGTGCGATTTTCGGTCATCAGATGCGTTTTGACCTGTCGGTCGGTTTTCCACTTTTGACCACCAAAAAACTTTATACCCGGGCCATCATCCATGAATTACTCTGGTTTCTTAAGGGCGACACCAATATTGCCTGGCTGAACGAAAACGGTGTTTCCATTTGGGATGCCTGGGCTGATGAGAATGGAGACCTGGGCCCCGTTTACGGCGCACAGTGGCGCTCGTGGCCTTTGGGGGAAGGGCGTACACTGGACCAAATCGCCTGGGTACAGAACGAAATTCGCACCAATCCTGGCTCGCGTCGACTGGTGGTCTCTGCCTGGAACCCGGCGCAAATTCCGCATATGGCGCTTCCGCCGTGTCACTGTCTGTTTCAGTTCAGTGTTATGGAGGGGCGTCTTTCCTGTCAATTGTACCAGCGTTCGGCGGATATTTTCCTCGGGCTTCCCTTTAATATCGCCTCTTACGCGCTTTTGACCATGATGCTGGCCCAGACCACCGATCTGATTCCCGGCACCTTTGTTCATACACTAGGCGATGCGCATCTTTATACCAATCACTTCGATCAGGCCCGTCAGCAGCTAAACCGCACGCCACGGGCCCTGCCGCAAATGCACCTGAACCCGCGCGTGAGAGATATTTTTGACTTTGTTTACGACGACTTTTCCTTGCACAATTATGTGGCCGCCCCCGCCATCAAAGCGCCGATTGCTGTTTAGAACGTGCCATGTTTTAATAGAAACAGGCATGTCGGCTAGAGCCATAATTTCCCATAGCGGTGCGCGGGCGAATTCGCTATAGTGAGGCGTTGCGAGCGCCAAGGTGATAGGCCCCCACATGGCCATCGACCTTCAGGCCATCAATAAGCGACCCTGGTTTCTACAAAAGCACAGTGTAAGCGGACTAAAATCTTATGAGTATCCAATGGAGCCCGGCGAGTTGGCGGGCAAAGACCGGCATTCAGATGCCCACCTACCCCGATCCTCAGGACGTGGAGACCATTGAGGGGCGCCTTGCAACCTATCCGCCCCTGGTATTTGCAGGCGAAGCGCGCCGGCTGAAGCGGCAATTGGGGGAGGTCGCCAAGGGTAACGGGTTTTTATTGCAAGGCGGGGATTGCGCCGAGAGCTTTGCTGAGCATCACCCGGATAATATTCGTGACTTTTTCCGTGTGATGCTGCAGATGGCTGCCGTGTTGACATTTGCCGCCGCCTCGCCGGTCATCAAGGTGGGCCGCATTGCCGGACAATTTGCCAAGCCGCGCTCCTCAGATCACGAGACCCAGGGCGACGTGGCGCTGCCCAGTTATCGCGGCGATATTGTCAATGATATTCGCTTTGACGAAAATGCCCGCATTCCCGATCCCCATCGCATGGAAATGGCCTATCGCCAATCCGCAGCGACCCTTAATCTGCTCCGCGCCTTTGCGCAAGGGGGCTATGCCAATCTGGACCATGTGCACGCGTGGATGCTCGGGTTTGTCAAGGACAGCCCGCAGGGACATCGCTACGCGGCATTGGCGGATCAGATTTCAGACACATTGGCATTTATGCGCGCCTGCGGCATTCACCCAAGTAGCACGCCGCAGCTTAGACAAACGGATTTCTTTACATCGCACGAGGCGCTGCTGCTGGGCTATGAGCAGGCCTTGACGCGCATCGATTCGACTACCGGTGAATGGTACGCCACATCGGGGCATTTTTTATGGATTGGCGATCGCACCCGTGATCCGGTTCAGGCACACGTGGAGTTCTGCCGTGGCATCAACAATCCTCTTGGCATTAAGTGCGGCCCCACGAGCGAGCCGGAGACCCTTATTCGCCTGATTGATATTCTCAATCCGAAAAATGTTCCCGGGCGTTTGACCCTGATCGCGCGCTTTGGTGCTGACAAGGTGGAGCACCATTTACCTGCGCTTATGCGTGCAGTGACCCGCGAGGGGCGCAGCGTCATCTGGTCCTGTGATCCCATGCATGGCAACACGATCAAGGCGTCGTCGGGCTACAAAACCCGCCCCTTTGAGCGGGTTCTCAGTGAGGTTACGCAGTTTTTTTCTGTGTGCCGTGCCGAGGGCGTTCATGCCGGCGGCATCCATGTGGAGATGACCGGCCAGAACGTAACCGAGTGTACCGGCGGCGCTCGGGAAGTCAGCGAAGCCGATCTGCATGATCGCTATCACACCCACTGTGATCCGCGGTTAAACGCAGACCAGTCTATCGAATTGGCATTTTTGATAGCCGAAGAACTCAAACGCGAGCGCCAGGCCCGCACACCAACCCTGGCAACGGCCTGAAAAACACCAGGACACAAGACATATGAGCACGTCTCGTCTATTGACGACCTGGCCAGAAACAAAGAGCGTCAGGGTTTCATCGAAGGGTCTGGCCAATAGTCTTGACCGCAGGAAAAACGGCCGTTTCTGTAGCGGGCGGGCTCCTTCTCAAGAGCATCAAGGGCATGAATTAACCGGATGGCCTCGTCTGCGGAAATATCACAGAACCTTTCTTGCCTGAGCGCATTGCGCAAAAACTCAAACTTTTTGGCCCGTCCTGTTTCCCAGGCCTGTGCCCTGCGCCGAATTTTTTCGGGAGTATGCCCTCTTTCGTGGCGTAGCTCTCGCCATCGGGTCTTCAATGCACGAACATATCTGGTTCTTCGCGGCCTCAAGAGCGCTTTGCCAGCCTCTACAATATTTGGATCAAGAGAGTCGAATAGATTGATAAAATACTGCCTATGCGCCGGTGTATAATCAAAAATATCCCCTCGCCAAGGTTTTATAATTGTATTGTAGTGAATAATTAAGGGATTGAAATATTTTTCCAAACCCATTTCTAGCAATGTAAATTGAAAATTGAATCTAGGGGAGAGAAATTCCCATGATTTCTGAAAATAATAATTAAGGAAATCTTGATCTGGCAAATCCATATTGCTTCTATTTATATCTTTATAAGAATTTAATTGAGCAAATAGATCTATATCAGTAAAAATGTTCAAATTAATTAACAGTATACCTGAATTGAAATAATTTTCTCCCCGAACACCAATCGCTTTTAAGCGCTCTTTCACGGTTATTTTTTTCTTTCCGGGAAACATAGTACCCAACGTTCCGGTATCTTGAACAGCGGCTAATGGACATTCTGCTGGAAGGAAACGAAACACGAAACGTAAATCACCTAATACGGCAATATCCGCATCAAGATAAAGCGCCCCGCCATAACCACCCTCCCGAAGGACCTTTGGAGCCACCAAGCGCGCCCAAACAATTGGCGGCCACAGGGAGGATTGTGGCAGATCATCCGGCAGCCTTGGCATCAGGGTGTTCTCGACAATGGTGATGCCGGGATGTGAGGGAACATCTACCCGCGCGGTTGTCGACTCGTAAAAAATATACACATCAAGTGCCTCGTCTGACAGGTGCCGAATACGCCGAGCCAACGCATAGGCAATGGGAAAATATTTCTCGTCAACAATGAAAAATACTACGTTGGTCATATTATCATCACACTTATTTAAATTTTATATGAAGTTTCTTGCATTCAATTTTTATTCCAAATATAAATTGATTAATAAATTGCAATAAATTACCATTCTATATTATAAATACAACTTGACGAAATATTACATTGAGAATTTCATATCACCGGTGCGCATAAGGCCTGAAAGACACCAAGAAAGACGAGCACGTCTATTGACGACCTGGCCAGCCCTCCTCCGTCTTTGCCCCCATGACAGGGTACCCTTTCATGGGGAGCGGGCAGGTGACGCCCGTTAATTGAGACGCTCATCTTAATCATGACCCGGGAGGTTATTCAGAGTTCCCAGTTCTCTTTAACACCGACCGTATTACTGCTGCGGAATTCAGGAGGCGTTAACAAAGCGATGTCAAGTTGCTCCGCTAATTTGGAAGCCTCAGCTTTGGACATGTCTATGATACTATCATTAACCAGAGCGTCTCGCAAGCGTCCCAATATCTCACCTCGGTTCTCCTGCCATTGACGGAGTGCTCTTGAGACCTTGGGAGTGCGGTATCCACGACGGAACAATTGATGGCGGAGCCGACCTTTGATCAGCCTGGTAACTTCCTTGCGCCTGTGAGGAAACACGGAGAAAACATCATTCGGTTTAAAACCAGCATAGTGTAGAGCATCAACAAAATACTGGAAATGATCTGGCGCGAGCTCGCTTGGATAAATCCACGGTTTGTGTAGGCCATAGTAATGAACAATCGACGGCCTAACAACATGTTCTATCCCCAAACCAACCAGAGTGCTACCGAAATTCCAACGGGGAGACAACTCTTCCCAATTGTCTTGAAAAACGTAGTTTAGAAAATCCTGTTCACCAAATCTAAGATGTTTATTATAGGCTTTGTAATAGGGTGCGAGCATGGATGCGAAGTCAGTTTCCAACCATTCTCTCAAGTTGATAAGCATAACTCCGGCATTGAAATATCGGTCACTACGCAAACCAATATTGCGAAAATGTTGCTTTACAGAGAGTTCTGTTCCGGGAAAATTTTTCCGGAACGTGGTTGGATCCGCAATGGCAGCCATGACACCGGCACAAGGAAGATAACTATATACTGGCCGTAAGTCATCTGCGATTGCTATATCGGCGTCCAGATGTAGGGCACGCTCATATCCATGCCGTATGAGAAACTGAGGAGCAATCAGGCGCGCCCATACAATACTTTTGTTGGATCGCGATTGAGGGATATAATCCGGCAGCCTTGACATCAGGGCGTTCTCGACAATGGTGATGCCGGGATGTGAGGGGACATCTATCCGCGTGACGGTCGACTCGTAAAATACATACACATCAAGTGTCTCGTCTGACAGATGCCGAATACGCCGAGCCAACGCATAGGCGATGGGAAAATACTTCTCGTCGACAATGAAAAATGCCACGTTTTTTTCATTTTTTGCATTCTCAGAACTTAACGCGGGCATATTGCGCTCCATCCCCAAGCTAAATTAACATACCGCGCCGCGCAGGTCATCAAGTTTGGCGATGACCGTTTTAGAGTCGAAGGCTTGCCTCATAGGTTCCTGTCGACCGCAAATCAAGTTCAGCCCCTTTCAATACACGTCTTCAACTTGACAAATGAACCACAGGCAGTCACATGTTTAATCCCTTGTATATGATGCAATGCCTGGCCAGCTTTCGTCGACGGCGCAAAAATGACTCCCCTTGAATTCTTTTGGATTCACAAACTCAAACTTCTCCAAACATTTCAGTATTTCTTTCGATTCAATTGATGAAATGTCGCAAAATTCATTTCGATTAATTCCGTCTCGAACGAATCTAAACATATGGTGCCTAAGAAAATTCCATTTCCGGAGATTTTTCTTTACATGAGGAGTAGCAATATTATGTTTAAACAACGAATTCCTGAAATAAGTTCTCGCGCCTTTTGCCATGCTATCAGATGGTTTTAATGGAAATTGCCTCCTGTTTATTTTAGACAATCCTATGTTGTCAAGTGCCCTTTCAAAATATTCACCATGTATTTTATCGTGCTTCAAATAATTTTTCCACCAAGGTTTCACAGGGATAGTGTAATGAACAATAACCGGGTTCAAACATTGCTCCAACCCCATACAAAATAACATCCCTTGGAAATTCCATCGCGGGGAAAGTTTTTTCCACACATCTTGAAACGTCAAATTCAGGAAATCTTGGTCAAGCATACGAGCGGTTGCACCAAATTTTTGAGCATGATGGCTAACACGGCGGTCCAGACCTAACTTTACCCAATAATCAATATCAAAGAGCATAATACCGGCATTAAAATACCGGTGGCGTTGCAAACCGATTTCGGCGAGATGCGCCCAGAGGTCTTTTTCCGGAGAGGCGGCGGGAAGTTCTGCGAACGTATCAGGTGTCGCCGCAAATAATGTCGATGAGGGAACTGTCAAAAATATTCCCGATATATCCGATACAATGGCGATATCAGCATCAAGATAAAGTGCCCTTTGATAACCGTACTGCTGCAGTACCTTTGGAGCCATTATACGCGCCCAAACAATGGGCGGAAGCCTTTCATTGAAGGGCAGGTTCTCGGGTAACAATGACATCAACTGGTTATGCCTGATATTGACTCCGTCAATTTGAGGATATCGTGGTATTCTTGGTGCTTCCAAGAATATTTCCACAGAAATGTCGTGATTTGCCAATTGAATAATACGCAAGGCGTTGGCATAAGCGAACGGAAAAAATTTCTCGTCGACAATGAAAAATGCCACGTTTTTTTCATTTTTTGCATTCTCAGAACTTAACGCGGGCATACTGCGTTCCATCTCCAAGCTAAATTAACATACCGCGCAGGTCGTCGAGTTGGGCGATGAGCGTATTAGGGTCGAAGGTCTGCCTTACGTGGTTTTGCCCGCGGCGCGCCAATTCCAGCCGAGACGCTTCATCTTGGATTAACGTTTCCAATGCCTCGGATATGGCCTCAACGTCAACACGCTGCAACAAAAGCGCATGGCCACCGCTGGCCTCCGCAAGCCCCCCGGCCCCTGATGAAGCAAACGCCGCCCCAGCGGCATGCGCCTCCAGAGCCGAAAGAGGAAGGCCTTCGGGGATAATTGATGGCATGACCGCAATCGCCGCATGCTGCACGGTCTTGCGCACCTGAGTAATATCAACATCAACCCGCCAGTCAAGGGGCGTGATCCCGTTCAATTCACCACGGAGAGATTTAATTTCGCTATCAGCGTCCTGCCAACCGTGGGTCATGATCACCCCGTGCCAATCGCCGTGACGCGCGAGCGTGCGGGCCATGGCATGGACAAGCGGAACAATGCCCTTGCCCGGAGTTGCGCGCCCTGCGTAGACGATACGCTTTTGCCGCGGCGCATCCCATGGGCGATGCCAGGATGAAAGATCAATTGTGTTCTGGCACACAAAAATACGCGCGCGCGCCTGTGGGAACATGTCGATAAATTGCGCTTGTACGAATTTGGAAACCGTTATGATCCCATCAAGTCGCGCCACATTATTTTTTCGACGCCACTTTTTCAAACCTGAAAGGTTTTGCCACAGCTGATCGTGATGAACAAACACAACCCGTGACCGCGGCAAGGCAGCTTTTATCTTTGTGGCAAAGGAAAAGTCGTAATGCACTTCAATGAGTGCCGGGTTGATGTCCTTTAGCTGGCGCAACACAAAACGGCGCCAATCCTGTCGTCTCTCCAGTGGCTGAACCGGGCTGGCGATTGTGACCCCCTCGAAGGTCGGTGCGGTTGCGTTGGCGATCACCACGATATTGTCTTTAAGGCGGCTGTACCGGACGTGATTGTGAGCAACACTGTCGATCGAGGTGGGCGTTGCGCGACTAAAATGTGAAAAATGAGGCAGCACAATCGCAATCGCGGCGTTTTGTTCATCTGCGGCAGGGTGCAGGCCGTCCACATATAGTGCGCGTGGGGTGTTCATAGTTCTATTTTGAAGTTGGAACCAACACTGCTTGCGCCCATGCGACATGTCTAAACTGGAGCGTGTCATGTCCGGTAGCGCATTCAAGACTTAGTCAACAACCTTAAAGTGCAACAGCGTAAAAATACCCAAAGGCTTGAGGCGGCGGCGGAACACGAGGGATAGATTGTTGTGGGAGGTTATCCGTCTCTCATCAAAAACCGGATTCCAGCCCAGGTATCTTGCGATCGGTGTGAGAGCTTTCTCCAGCCACGCCAGGATGCCGTCGTGCGAGCGAAAGTGATTCACAATGACAATGTCACCACCGGGTTTTACCACGCGCACAAGCTCATCCAAAGCCGCTTGCGGATCAGGAATAGTGGTAATCACGTACTGTGCCGTCGCCATATCAAAGCAGCTGTCAGGATAAGACAGCATCGTCGCATCCATCTCGTCAAGCGCCTGAACATGAGAAAATTTACTTAGCTCCACAAGAAGGCGCGCTTTATCCAACATGGGTCGCGACAGATCAATGCCGGTAACCCGAAGATGCTCATCATAAAAGGCGAGCGACAAGCCGGTACCAACACCCAACTCCAAAAGCGCACCGGATTTTGCGTTGACAATGGTAGCCGCAGCTTTTCGCCCGGGTTGAAAAAAATGCCCAAACGTAAAGTCATAAGCGCTCGCCCACCGCGCATAGGCTGCCTTGACGGAGTCCGTATCGATGTTCTGCCGATCCAGAGCCTTCGAAAGTGATTTGCTCACGGATCCAATCTTTCCAAAATCATAGGGGTTGCAAGAGGGTCCTGTTCATAAACGGCATTTTCAGGCCGGTTCCGCGTATCCGTGATCCATCCTCCCCCCAGAATACGGGCGCGCGGGGCCCCGCTTTCGTAAAGAACACCGGCCTGTCCAGGGGAGACGCCGGTTTCCGGCTTTGCCAGCAACACGCGTACCCTGCCATCCTTAAGGCTTAGTCGTGCCGGAACGGGAGGGCGCGTTGAACGCACCCGAATCCATACGTCTTTTTCACTCTTAGTGGCCTGCTGCAGACTCTCATCACCAAGCCAGTTCACGTCGCGCAATGTCAGACAGTCGACTTCAATGGCTTTACGAGGCCCAACGATAATCTGATTATGCTCAGCATCAATACGCACAACATAAAGCGGCTCACCGATCGAGACGCCAATGCCGCGCCGCTGTCCGACGGTATAGTGGATAATACCTCTGTGTTGCCCAAGCATCCGCCCATCCACGTGGACAATATCTCCAGGCTCTGTTGCTCCCGGTCGGAGCTTTTCGATAATATCCGTATAACGGCCCGTGGGCACAAAACAGATGTCCTGGCTGTCTGGTTTCTCATGCACCCGCAATCCCATGTCTTTGGCAAGGTTGCGGGTTTCCCTCTTGTCCATATCCCCAAGGGGAAAGCGCAAAAAGTCAATTTGCGACTGGGTCATGGCAAACAGGAAATAACTCTGATCCCTTGTTGTGTCCGCAGGACGATAGAGGGCGCGTCGGCCGGTATTCTCGTCCATAAGGCGCGACGTGATATAGTGGCCTGTTGCCAGGACATCCGCATCAAGGTCCCGCGCCGTTTGCGCCAGATCAGCGAATTTGACCGTTTGGTTGCACGCCACACACGGGATCGGCGTTTCCCCGGCAAGATAGCTCTGCGCAAAAGGGGCAATCACCGAACGGTGAAAACGCTCCTCGTAGTTCAGGACATAATGGGCAATGCCAAGGCGCGCCGCGATCGTGCGGGCATCGTGAATATCCTGCCCGGCACAACAGGCGCCAACCTTGCGTGCGCCTTGCCCCTGGTTGTATAGTTGCAGCGTGATGCCGACGACTTCATAGCCGGCGCGATGCAACAGTCCGGCAACCACCGAGGAGTCGACGCCGCCAGACATCGCCACGACAACCCGGGTCCGGGCCGGTGATTTATTGATGTCGAGACAATTCATCGTCGTCACACTCATGGATGGCGCGGTGCGCATGCATGTTCATGTCGCACAATCCATTGATCCCTGTTGCTTGCGTCATTGCGATGCCCGAGCGCTCACGCCCTGGGGCTGACCATAATGATTAAACCTTGCAGGTCAAGCGTTTCCATTCGCCTTGCGGCAAGTGATATAGGCAAGTACGCGCAAGTATGCGCAACCCCATGCGCGCCCTGCGCGATGACCCTAACTTCAGACCAGCCACTTTGAGAACAACTTATTGAAAGATTGCATCTAGTCGAGTGGGACGGCAATGGCGCTCCCTAATGGAAACGCCCCCTTACGACCTGGCCAGCCCGCTCTCCTAAAAGCTATGAAGGGGAGCGGGCAGGGTGGTGCCCGTTAGTAGAGATGCCCGTTGACACGGGGGAAAGTCATTTAGCGGCAATCTGGCTATGGCATCTGCTAACGCGATGTGCCAAATTCATGACACGCTCTAGTTCCGCAAACCCATTGCAAAAAGGGGAGAAAATATGAAAACCATGAAGGGGCCAGCCCTGTTTCTGGCGCAATTTGCCGACGATACGCCACCCTTTAATTCCTGGAAGGCGATCACCAAATGGGCGGCTGAGTGTGGCTACGCGGGGGTGCAGGTGCCAAGCTGGGACGCCCGTCTTATGGACCTCGAGACAGCAGCCGGCTCGCAGGACTATTGTGATACCCTGATTGGCCAGGCGCGTGAAAATGGTATAGAGATCAGTGAACTGTCCTGTCACTTGCAGGGGCAACTTGTTGCGGTGCACCCGGCCTATGATGTGGCGTTTGATGGTTTTGCGGCACCGCATGTGCGCGCCGACAGGCTGGCGCGTCAGCAATGGGCTGTTGATCAGGTCAAGCTGGCGATAACGGCATCACGGCGCCTGGGGCTTGATGCTTTGGCGAGCTTTTCTGGGGCGCTGGCCTGGCCTTACGTTTATCCGTGGCCACAACGTCCGGCGGGACTTGTTGAGCGGGCTTTTGACGAGTTGGCCAGGCGCTGGCGGCCTATTCTGGATCACGCTGAGGAAAATGGGGTTGATGTTTGCTTCGAGATTCATCCGGGCGAGGATTTGCACGATGGGATTAGCTTCGAGATGTTTTTGCAACGCCTTGATAATCACCAGCGCTGCCACATGCTATATGACCCGTCGCACTATGTGTTACAGGCGCTGGACTATCTTGACAACATCGACATATACCATGAACGCATCGGCATGTTTCATGTCAAGGACGCGGAGTTTAACCCGACAGGCCGCCAGGGCGTCTACGGAGGTTATCAGCCTTGGGCAGCGCGTGCGGGGCGCTTTCGCTCTCTTGGGGACGGGCAGGTGGATTTTGGTGCCGTTTTTTCCAAACTTACCCAATATGATTTCGACCGATGGGCGGTGGTTGAATGGGAATGCGCTCTCAAGCACCCAGAGGACGGCGCTCGCGAGGGCGCGCAATTTGTCCGGGACCACATTATTCGGGTTACCGAGCGGGCTTTTGATGATTTCGCGGATAGTGGCACGGATGATGCGGCCAACGACGCCATGCTGGGGTTGCAATAGGGTTAGACACGCGGGGTAGATAATGACAAAGGAACGAATTCGTCTCGGGATGGTTGGAGGGGGGCGTGATGCATTTATTGGTGCGGTTCATCGCATCGCCAGCCGCCTTGATGACCATTACGAACTGGTGGCTGGTTGCCTGAGTTCGACGCCGGAAAAGTCAAGGGCCTCTGGTGCCGATCTGGGGCTGCCCCCTGAGCGGGTCTATGACGATTTCAAAACTATGGCAATGCGCGAGGCACGCCTGAAATCAGGAATTGAGGCGGTCGCTATTGTGACACCAAATCACATGCACTTTGCCCCGGTAAAAGAGTTTTTAAAACGCGGTATTCATGTGATTTGTGACAAGCCCATGACAGCAACGCTGCGCGATGCCAAGCGGCTTGTAAAGCTTGCCGAAAGCACAAGGGCTCTGTTTGTTTTGACCCACAACTACTCCGGATACCCGCTTATCCGTCAGGCGCGCGAGATGGTTACGTCCGGCGAGCTGGGCGATATTCGGGTTGTGCAGGTGGAATACGCACAGGACTGGCTGGCACAACCGCTGGAGGAGACGGGACAAAAGCAGGCATCATGGCGTACCGATCCTGCCCGGTCCGGAGCCGGGGGTGCCATTGGTGATATCGGCACCCATGCCTATCATCTGGTCCGGTTTGTAACGGGATGCCGCCTGGACAAGCTTTCCGCGGATTTACACACGTTCGTACCGCAGCGCAGGTTGGATGACAACGCCCATGTATTGTTGCGTTTTCAAAAGGGGGCGCGGGGCCTGTTGTGGGCCAGCCAGGTCGCTGCGGGAAACGAGAATGGGCTGCGTTTGCGGGTTTTTGGCAGCAAGGGCGGTTTGCAGTGGGACCAGGAGGAACCAAATACGCTGCGATTTTCTTCCCTTGATGGGCGCACGCAGCACATCACCCGAGGCGGTGCGGGACTTGGTGCGGCGGCAATGCGCACAAGTCGCCTACCGCCGGGTCATCCGGAGGGTTACCTTGAGGCCTTTGCGAACCTTTATAGTGAGGCGGCCATAGCAATCCAGGCGGCGCGTACCGGCGAGAGGCCTGCGCCCGACGTTGTCTTTCCCGATGTTTACGATGGTCTTGAGGGGGTCGCCTTTGTCGACGCCTGCGTACGGTCATCAAAACGCAACGGCGCCTGGGTCGCACTCAATATTTAGATGTGGTTGGCGTGGCTGACGTTGTTGGCGTTGTTGCCGTTGTTGCCGACATCAGACCCACTGTCACTACAGGTGCCGCGGGCACCGACTACCTGTCTCCAACCCATGGGATACACCATAGCCGCAAGGTGACACCAACACCTTGCGCCGGAGATGCCCGTCAATAGACGTTTCCAGTCACAGAAACCCCATGCTGATCTAACGCATTGAGAAAATTGAGAAAAATGCAACGGCTACGATCTTGCAACGCCGCAGGATAGGATGTTATGCACAACTAATGATATAATTTTTATATTTATAGTAATTTTAGGTTGCATTTCCGTGGTAGTTCAATAAAGTAATGACAGTAGATTCCATGAGGATACAGCAAATTGACATGAATGCGGTCATGACAATGCGACTTATACCAGCGGTATGGGCCTTATAGACACGCTGGCTGGTGTATTGCCTTGATAACACAACGCTTTGACGCAAAGGCATGAGTCATTGGCAAGGGCCCTTGGTATTATCTTAGCATTTGGGTCTCGGTGACTCTTGTTATGGTTGCACCCTTGTCGAGATGCATTGATTATGCCGGCGGTATTGGCAATCTTAATAGGAAAGGCCGGTGTTCCAGTAGCGGTGAGCCGATGGCTTCGCATATGCGGCCCTCAAGTCGGATCTTAGTTTCGCGTAATCTTGAGTCAGTATATCAGTATCGGACCTTGTGGCTTTGTTTTTGCGTACCGCTTTGGTCGTGTTGCGTAATGCGTTTGCGTACTGACTTGTGTGGCTGATCGAAACCGGGAGCGCGTCCCAAATCCCGAACAGTTACATGTGTTCAAGCCAATACCGCCGGTGCCAGATGCTGCATGGGGCGCAATGTTCCTGCATGCGATGCGTTGCTGATCTTTTTGTTGGGCACTTGATAGAACGGGTTACGCATGATCGAAAATCGGCTGGACGAGACCTTAAGCGCCATTCATGCGGCGACGCAAATGGGGACATTACAGACCATTCTGCGTGACAGCGTGTCAGGATACGCAATCGACTGTATCGTATACTCTTGCTTGTGCGATGGCGCTTTTCAGGACAATGTGACCAATCTCACGCTGTCTCACTACGGCAAGGGATGGATGAAGCGATATCTGAGCCCCGGTGATCGCCGGTTGCAAGCCATAGCGGAGCGCATGCACGAGGATTTCACCCCCTTTCACTGGGAACCTCTTTTTCAAAACAGGGCGTCCGTCAATGGCCCGATCAAGGGGTTGAAGGATCATCCGTCGTTATTGTTTGTGTCTGGTATCACTTTGCCCCTTTATATATGCGGCTACGTGCGTCACTTTATCAACTTTATTTCCATGTCCCGCAATATTGCCCTTGGCGAGCGCACGGTATCGGCGCTCACAATTATCGCGATTCTGGCACGCAACAAGGCGCAGCAACTTAGCTCTGACACCCATGAGGAGATGCTCGGCAATACCTTGAGCAATCGCGAGCGCCAGTGTATCCGATGGATTTCGGCAGGCAAAACCGATTGGGAAACGAGCAGGATTTTGGGCCTGTCACAAAAAACGGTCCAGAATTACGTCTATTCGGCTAGACGCAAGCTCAACGCCGTCTCCCGCGCGCAAGCGGTCAAGCAAGCGCTGAATCTGGGAATTATCTGAATTCAGCTATGCCTCTGCCCTGTCCATTTTTCCTTTAAAATTGTTTAAATCCCTCGCGGGCCACCCCTATGGGGCACTGCCAGTGCGGGTGGCTGGAAGGAAGGGGGTGGGGAGCAGGCCGGCCCGGTCGTAGAGAGGCCCATATAGGATGCGCCACAAACTGAATTTTATGGAGGCCACGCCCGGAATCGAACCGGGGTAGACGGATTTGCAATCCGCTGCGTCACCACTCCGCCACGTGGCCTTTATTAAGTGTTTTCAACGCGCTATAATCGTTCGCTGTTGTTCTTTTGGTTCAGGTTACACTTTGGTTTACAGTTTTTTTTGACTTTTGGCCCTTGCCACTTGCATCAAACGGCGTCAGCTATACGCGGATCAAGCACCCCATAGCGCTCTATCAGGGTCGCTGCTATCCAAATGGACCACCCCCTCATTAAGGCTATTTCGGACAAGGACACCTTCGCCATCAGCAGGCGCGTGGCTGGCGCACCACGCGCCTCATATAGCTGCTAATCAGCACTAAAGCCAGCCTTTTTCGCAGGCTTCACAACCCCGGCTCCGGCGCAGGCAGAAAATGGAAACTTCCACTTGACCCCCGTTATGGATAAAAGAAAGACTAAAATTAGGCCTTGAACATGGCCCTCGTTATTCTTTTTCGGCCTGTGAGGCCATTGATCTGGAAACGTCTGTTTGCAACCTGGTTTATTTCGCCGCGCCGGTTTAGGGTAGCAGCGGTCGAGGGAAGTGGCGATGATATACGGCAAGCGACTGAACAAGAGCGCTGCTTTTGCATGAGGCCGCAGAGAATGACACATGCCCAGCAATCATGACCCACACCGGACGGGCGACTGGATTTGTTGCATGAAATATAGCCATAAGGAGCACACGTGATGGCCTCTCAATCAAAAACGATTACGTTCCAAAATGCCCGTGGTCAGACGCTAGCAGCCAAGATTGACAGGCCCGCGCAAACTCCCCGTGCCTATGCCATTTTTGCCCATTGTTTTACCTGCTCTAAAGATCTTTTTGCAGCCCGCGCCATTGCCGCTGCGCTTTGCGCCCATGACATCGCCGTCTTTCGTTTTGACTTTACCGGGTCGGGGTTCAGCGAAGGGACGTTCGCGGACACGAACTTTTCCACCAACGTCGACGATCTTGTGGCCGCGGCGCAGGCGTTACGCGACAACTTCTCCGCTCCCACGATTTTGATCGGTCATTCCCTAGGCGGTGCGGCGGTTCTTGCGGCAACCCAGAGAATTGCCGAAATAAAAGCCGTCGCTACCATCGGCGCACCGGCGGACGCGGCCCATGTGGTGCATAATTTGGGTGCCTCCCTTGAGGATATTGGCGCGCAAGGGCAAGCCGAGGTCAGGCTGGGCCGGCGCACGTTTACCATCAAAAAACAGTTCGTCGATGATGTCGAAGGACAAACGCTCAAGGAGGCCATTGCAAGCCTTGACGCCGCGCTGTTGGTTCTGCACGCGCCTCTTGACGATATTGTCGGCATCGACAATGCAGCGCAGATTTTCTCCGCTGCCAAACATCCCAAGAGCTTCATTTCCCTTGATACGGCGGATCATCTTATTAGTCGGCACGAAGATGCAACCTATGTTGCGGATGTGATCGCCTCCTGGGCAAGCCGATATGTGCCCGAGCAAAAGGCACCCAAGGCCAGGGGCGAGGGGCAGGTGGTGGTTGCCGAAAGTGGGGTGGGACGATTTCATAATACTGTGCGGGCAGGGGCGCATCATCTGGTCGCTGACGAACCTGCAGATGTGGGCGGCGGTAACGCGGGGCCGTCTCCTTATGACTATCTTGCCATCGCCCTTGGTGCGTGCACTTCAATGACCCTGCGCATGTACGCCAATCGCAAAAAGCTACCGCTTGACCATGTAAGCGTCGCGGTTGATCACGAGAAGGTTCATGCGCGTGATTGTGAAGCGTGTATTGAGGCCGGGAGAAGCGAAGGGCGTGTCGACAGGTTCATGCGGCGCCTTCATATTGAGGGGGTGTTGGACGAAAAAACCCGCGCCCGAATGCTCCAGATTGCCGACATGTGTCCTGTGCACAAAACCCTGGAGCAAAGCTCCGTCATTACCACCAAACTCGAAGACCCAACGCAGATGTCATAGAACTATCACCTGAAAACTTCCATTTGCCACCCAACCCCGGTTATGGATAAGGGACGTTTTCTCATGCTTTATCGGTTCATGTCTATATAGCAAAATAGGTTTAGTTGGAATCATGAGCATTTGCGTATTCTTCTCGCATTATCAATCCGACGCCGCGACCGCCAGGTCCGCTGCAAAACGCGCATTGTTCAACAAAAGCGCCTTGTTGGCGGTAAGGGCGCGTCCCTTCGTGAGCGCAACAACCCGGGACAAGACAAAGGGGGTCACGGCGGCGCCGGTGATCCCCTGTTGTTTCGCCTCACCGGTTGCGGTGGCAATGGCCGTTTCCGCGTCCTCGCGCGTCAAAGCCGCGTGATCAGGCACCGGTAGGGCAAAAACCAGACCCCCTTCCTTGTTCCAGTTGCGCCACGCTCGCAATATACGCGTGGCTTCAAGGAGATCGTCGGCACGGGCCGCAAGTGCAAGGCCGCTGCTTTGAGTATAAAAGGCCGGCAAAGTTGATGTTCCAATCCCCACGATTGGAACCCCTTGTGTTTCCAGCATCTCAAGAGTTAAGGGCAAGTCGAGGATGGATTTAGCGCCGGCGCAAATGACACAAACAGGGATCCGCCCTAACATGGTCACGTCGGCGGAGACATCGAACGGATGTCCACGATGCACGCCGCCGATGCCACCGGTGGCGAACAGTTCAATGCCTGCCCTGTGGGCAATGACCATAGTGGCAGCAACTGTGGTGGATGCGGTTTGGTTCCTGCCGATCATAACCGCGAGATCGCGGGCGCTGCATTTTTGCACCTGATCGCGATCGGATCGGGCGAGCTGCTCGATTTCCGTGGAACTCAGGCCCACCCGCACAACACCATCAATGATCGCAATTGTCGCCGGTATGGCGCCGCGTTCTCTGATGGCCTCCTGCATGGCCAGAGCCGTCTCGGCGTTGTCTGGAAAGGCCATTCCGTGAGTGATCACGGTGGACTCAAGGGCAACCACCGGCGCCCTGTCAAAAAGGGCCTTCGCCACGTCGTCGGCGATCTCTAAAGCCGTCATGGAGAACTGCGATGGGCTATCGCACGCAAAGCCTGATCCATATGGCGGGTCATGCGAACCAAACGGTGCCGGTAGATCGATCGCACGCGCCGGGCGTGATGTGGATATTCACCCAGCAACCGCACGAATTGGTAGCGGGGGAACTCCAAAACCAGAGACCTGCGCAGCGCAACACAGGTAAACGTGCGTTCGCCTTCAACCAAAAGCGCGCGCTCTCCCACGAATGTTCCCGGGCCTCCACGCGATACGATGCCACCTGCCCCAGGGCGCACTAACACCACTTCTCCGCTTGCGATCAAATAGGCGCTCTCGGCGATGTCACCTGGAGAATACAGCACGTCGTCAGGCTCAAGCACGTGCTCCTCCAGCCCAAACGCCATTAGTCTCATCTCTTCGCGTGAAAAACCGGAAAAGATCGGTAAACCCTTCATCAATGCAGTTGTGGCGTCAATGTTCATGTCTTTGTCTTTGGGTTTTTCCTCCTGGGTGAGGGGCTCAAATGTTCAGCCGATAGCCTCCACTATCGGTGATCAGTAATTGGGCATTGGCCGGATCAGGTTCGATTTTCTGCCGCAGCCGATAAATGTGTGTCTCCAGCGTGTGAGTGGACACATCGGCATTGTAAAGCCAGACCTCGGCAAGCAGTTCTTCGCGCGGAACCGATTTTTCCTTGGCGCGGTAAAGATATTTCAGGATTGAAGTTTCCTTTTCAGTCAACCTTATCTGCTTTCCCTCGGGGCCGGTCAGCAGTTTCATGGATGGCCGGAACTGATAGGGACCGATGCGGAACTCGGCGTCTTCACTGGCATCGTGCTGACGCAATAGCGCCCGAACCCGTGCCAACAGCACGGCAAAGCGAAACGGCTTCTTGACATAGTCATTGGCCCCGGCTTCAAGGCCAAGGATTTCATCCGAATCGCTGTCATGGCCGGTCAGCATGATGATCGGGCCGGTATATCCGGTATTGCGCATAATTTTAACGCCCTCACGCCCGTCCATATCCGGCAATCCCACGTCCATAATGACCAGATTAGCCTTCAGCCGGTCAACCGCCTCAAGTCCGCTTTTGACCGAAACGGCCTCATGGGCATCAAATTCATCGTAGAATGCAAACTGCTCAATGAGCATGGACCGCAAGTCATCGTCATCATCGACAACAAGTATGATCCGCTGCGTGCTCATAAGTCGGCTCCATATCGGCTATATTGGCGGTCGAGACCTATCTGCCGGCGTCCTATCCTGACAACACGACCGTTCCGCCAAGATACTATCCACGGGGTCCACGCGTCTTTATCCTTAATATTGCCTCTTACAACCCGTGACCGCATCAAAGGGCATTGCCATGCTCAGCGATGACGCGACTCAGTTGCCAACTATAACCCAACCGTGACAATGTACATATGGCAAAACGGTCATAATACAGGGAAAACGTCGTAAAAGGACGTTCCCATCCGCCTCGTCTTAAGGGCAAAGGGGAGGGGGCGGTTTTACCCGCTAGATCAGCATAGGTCTAGTTGTACCCATTTTGCTATGGGGACAACTAAACGTATAAAGCTGATCGCCCTGGAATCTATAGCAAAATGCGTTTAATTGGAATCATGGGGCTTTCCCGTATTCTTGTCGCATTTTGCTATAGTCCCCGATGAGAGGATATTCCCAGAGTCGGCACAATTTGCCGCATTGCACTTTTTGAGGAATCAGGACATTATCAGATCTGGAAACGCCCATTATCAGATCTGGAAACTTTTATTGACGACCTGACCGACCCGCTCTCCCGGTTTGGGCCCCCCCATAAAAGGGTACCGGGGGGTGCCCAAGTCCTAAAAGCTATAAAGGGGGAGGGGGCTGGTAACGCCCGTTCATAGCAAAGGCCCGGCTATTGGCGTTGCAATCGCGGACCTTGGCGCGGGTGCTGCGCTTTGTGCCTGGATATCAAGGGTAACTGTTTGAGCAAAGCGTTAGGCTCAGCGATTCGATTACGAGGTGAGCAATCATGAAATATCTAACGGAGGCCATTCTTCTTGGCGTGGCTGCGTTTTTGGCTCTAATCGGAGCGTCTATGGGGCAGGATGCGCTTTTCCGCGCGCATGCATGGATTTTGTTTTTTACGCTGCTGATAGCCGCCTTGCTTCTTGTTCGCCGTGTTGAGGTTGTGCCCGCTGACGCAGCCGCAGGAGGGACGACGCTCACAGGCTATAGCGACGAGGTTGTCAAATACGGGGCCATAGCGACGTTGTTTTGGGGCATTGTCGGGTTTCTGGTTGGTGTGGTTATTGCGGCCCAACTGGCCTGGCCGGACCTCAACATTGAACCCTGGTTCAGTTTTGGCCGCCTGCGCCCCGTGCACACGTCGGCGGTTATTTTTGCTTTTGGTGGTAACGCCCTGATCTGCACCAGTTTCTATATTGTTCAGCGCACCTGCCGCACGCGCCTGGCACTGGGCAATCTGGCCTGGTTCGTGTTTTGGGGCTATCAACTGTTTATTATCCTTGCCGCGACCGGCTATCTGCTTGGAATTACCCAGTCAAGAGAATATGCAGAGCCGGAATGGTATGTGGATTTGTGGCTCACTATCGTGTGGGTGGCTTACCTGCTTGTATTTTTAGGGACACTGCTCAAGCGCAAGGAGCCCCATATTTATGTGGCCAACTGGTTCTATCTATCTTTCATTGTGACAGTTGCGATGTTGCATGTGGTCAATAATGCGAGTGTACCTGTCTCGTTGCTTGGCTCCAAAAGCTATTCGGTTTTCTCTGGCGTGCAAGACGCGTTGACCCAATGGTGGTACGCCCACAATGCCGTCGGCTTTTTCCTCACCGCCGGTTTTCTGGGCATGATGTACTATTTTATTCCCAAACAGGCTAATCGGCCGATCTATTCTTATCGGCTTTCGATCGTGCATTTCTGGGCCCTGATTTTCCTTTATATCTGGGCCGGACCGCATCACCTGCACTACACCGCGCTCCCCGATTGGGCACAGACTTTGGGGATGACATTCTCGGTCATGTTGTGGATGCCCTCCTGGGGCGGCATGATCAATGGTTTGATGACCTTGTCGGGGGCCTGGGACAAGCTGCGTACAGATCCGATTATTCGCATGATGGTCATGTCATTGGCCTTTTACGGGATGTCGACCTTTGAGGGACCGGTTATGTCGATCAAGGCCGTCAACAGTCTAAGCCACTACACGGATTGGACCATTGGCCACGTCCACTCGGGCGCCCTTGGTTGGGTGGGACTGGTCTCGTTCGGGGCGATTTACTTTTTGGTTCCCAAACTGTGGCACCGTGAGCGGCTTTATAGCCTGCGCCTTGTGAACTGGCATTTCTGGATCGCGACCTTGGGAATTGTCATCTATGCGGCGGTCATGTGGGTGTCCGGCATTATGCAAGGGTTGATGTGGCGCGAATACGATGATCAGGGCAATCTGGTCTACTCGTTCGTGGAGTCGGTAACGGCCATGTATCCCTATTATGTGCTGCGGATGTTTGGGGGGCTGCTCTATCTTACCGGCGCATTGATCATGGCCTACAATATCGCGATGACAATTCTCGGACATCGCCGTGAGGAGGCGCCTCTTGGCGCAAGCGCTGCCGCAGTGCAACCGGCCGAGTAGGAGAGACTCTCATGTCCTTGTTGGAGCGACACAAGAAAATCGAAACGAACGTCATCGTGCTGCTTGCGCTTAGCTTTATCGTTGTCACGATAGGCGGCATTGTTCAGATCGTGCCTCAGCATTATCTCGATAATACGATCGAGAAGGTTGAAGGCATGCGCCCCTATACCCCTTTGGAGCTGGTGGGGCGCAATATCTATATACGCGAGGGTTGTTATAACTGCCATTCGCAAATGATTCGTCCGTTTCGTGACGAGGTGGAGCGCTATGGGCACTATTCCCTGGCCGCCGAGTCCATGTACGATCACCCCTTTCAGTGGGGGTCCAAGCGCACAGGTCCCGACCTGGCCCGGGTCGGTGGTCGCTATTCTGATGAGTGGCACGTGGCGCACATGATTGAACCGCGCTCGGTGGTGCCGGAATCGATTATGCCCAGCTACAGTTTCATGGCCAGGGCCCCTTTGGATGCGGCGAACATTGCCGCACATTTGACAGCCAATAGGACAGTCACGGTCCCTTATAGTGACGATATGATCGCCAACGCGGTCGCCGAATTGCGTGCCCAGGCCACACCTGATGCGGACACTTCCGGTCTTGAGGCGCGCTATGGCAAAGTCAACGCCCGCGATTTCGATGGCAATCCGGATGCAATTACCGAAATGGACGCAATGATCGCATATTTGCAGATGCTGGGGACCTTGGTTGATTTCTCTGCTTATGAGGCGGACCAGTATTATCGATAGGAGCGCACCATGGATATGATGGATTATGAAACGTTGCGCATTGCGGCCGACAGCTGGGGGCTGGTGTACCTGGTCATCCTGTTTGTAGGCTTTTGCCTCTATATATTTCGCCCCGGTTCGCGCAAGGCCGCCGAGGATGCTGCCAATATCCCGTTAAAAGAGGATTGACCCTATGAGCGAACGTGAAATTGACGAACTGACAGGCGTCGAGACCACCGGGCACGACTGGGACGGCATTAAGGAACTGAACAATCCTCTCCCGGCGTGGTGGCTGTGGACCTTCTATGCCAGCATTGTCTGGGCTATAGGCTATATGATTGCCTATCCTGCCATTCCGCTGATCAATTCAGCCACACCAGGTGTTCTCGGTTATTCGAGCCGCGCCGAGGTTGTTGCCCAGATCGATGCCGCGCAGGCCGCCAAGTCGCAGTTTTTGGGCAAGATTGATGCCCTGGGTCTCAACGAGATCCGTGCCGACAACGACCTGTTTCGCTTTGCGTTGGCGGGTGGGGCATCCGCATTCAAGGTCCATTGTACCCAGTGTCACGGCTCTGGTGCGCAAGGGTCTCCGGGCTATCCCAATCTTAACGATGATGACTGGATTTGGGGCGGCAAGCTTGAAGATATTTATCATACGATCCGGCACGGGGTTCGCTATGACGCCGATGATGACACGCGCTTTTCTGAGATGGCTGCCTTTGGCAAGGATGAACTGCTGGCCTCTGAGCAGATTTCGCAAGTGGCTCACCACGTCATGAAACTTGCCGATCTGCCGCACAACACCACGGTGGCCGATGCTGGCGCCATGGTCTATGAGGAGAATTGCGCCTCCTGCCACGGGGATGTGGGAGAGGGGGATAGGGAACAGGGCGCGCCACGGCTCAATGATGCGATCTGGCTTTACGGCAATACGTTGCAGGAAGTGACGGCCCAAATCAGTGAACCTAATCACGGGGTCATGCCAGGATGGAGGGAGCGGCTGGGTGAGACCACCGTCAAACAGCTGGCCATTTATGTTCACAGTCTCGGTGGTGGCCAATAGGACCTTTCCATGACCCAGACCCATCCCGTTGACCGCATCAGGGTTGAGGCGGTCAACGCCAAGGATCGGCGCTCCTATTATCAAAAGCGTAAACGCATCCACCCCAAGCGCTTGAGCGGTCCGTTCAGACAGCTTAAGTGGATCATCATGGGGTTGACCCTGGCGATCTATTACCTGACACCCTGGTTGCGCTGGGATCGGGGACCCTATGCACCGGATCAAGCTGTCCTTGTTGATCTTGCCAACCGGCGATTTTATTTTTTCTTTATCGAGATATGGCCGCAGGAGTTCTATTACATTGCGGGCCTGTTGGTTATGGCGGGCATTGGGCTGTTTCTGGTCACCTCGACAGTGGGGCGGGCGTGGTGTGGCTATACGTGTCCGCAGACGGTCTGGGTTGATCTTTACATTGCCATTGAGCGGTTCTTTGAGGGTGATCGCAACGCCCGGATCAAGCTGGACAAGGCTCCCTGGGACTTCGACAAAATTAGAAAACGCAGCCTGAAACATGTTGTCTGGATCCTGGTTGGCATGACAACGGGCGGGGCCTGGATTTTTTATTTCGCCGATGCGCCCACATTGCTCGTTAATCTCTTTACCGGCCAGGCGCCGACGGTGGCTTATCTGACGATCGCAGTTTTGACGTTTACGACTTACGTATTTGGCGGCCTCTTGCGCGAGCAGGTGTGCACCTATATGTGCCCGTGGCCGCGTATTCAGGCGGCGATGCTGGATGAGAATTCGCTGGTGGTCACCTACAACGACTGGCGTGGCGAGCCGCGCTCACGCCATGCCAAACGGGCCCGGGCCGATGGCCGCATCGTGGGAGATTGCGTCGACTGCAACGCCTGTGTTGCGGTTTGCCCCATGGGCATTGATATCCGCGATGGTCAGCAGTTGGAATGTATCACCTGCGCCCTTTGTATCGATGCCTGCAATACGATTATGGAAAAGCTCGGGCGCCCGCGAGATCTCATTTCCTATGCCACCCTGGCCGATTACAACACCAACATGGCCCTCGCCACCAAAGAGACGCAAGTCGGTAAAAAGGCTGATATTGATCCAACACGGGTTTATGATGAGGAACGCAAAGGCCTGAAAAGTGCTGTACGCACGACCAACTGGCGTTCAGTTATTCGCCCGCGTACATTTATATATTTTGCCTTTTGGGCGGTGATCGGGCTTGCTATGCTGGCGACGTTGATCTCACGTGATCGTTTGGACATCAGTGTATTGCATGATCGCAATCCCGTGTATGTCAAACTCTCGGACGGCTCTATTCGCAATGGCTTCACGATTAAAATTCTTAATATGCTGGCGGCACCCCGCACATTCTCTCTGCAGGTGGAGAATTTGCCAGGAGCGGAAATGATCATGGCCGGCTCTGATCTTGTAGCCAGTGATCGGATAACGATTGATGTAGAGCCGGATAAATTGCGCAGCGTTCGCGTTTATGTGCGCGCCGATCCTGTCAATCTGAAGGGATCGCATTCGGATTTCCGCTTTGTCGTCAAGGATCTTGATAGTGAGGAGACCACGTCCTATTCGGCTAACTTTGAAGCGCCGTAGGGACCTTAGTAAAACGCGTTTAACAAGAGCTATACGGGTTCTCAGGAGGGCAATATGCAGCCTCGCAGTGCAGGACAGAAAAAATTTACCGGCTGGCATATGACCGCGGTTATGGCGGCATTTTTCGCAACCTTCATAACCGCAAATCTGACTCTGGTTTATTTTGCCAGCAGCAGTTGGACGGGATTGATCGCCGAGAATGGCTACGTGGCCAGTCAGGATTTCAGTCGCCGGGCGGCACAGTTGGCCGCGCAGGATCGCCTGGGATGGAAAAGCCATTTGGTTGTCCAGGAGGGAGCCTTGGCGTTTTCGTTGGTTGACGACAGCGGGCGCCCGATTAACGCCTCCTCGGTTACCGCCTATTTGGGCCGTCCCACCCACGACGGTGAGGACCAGACGGTCGCCCTGCTGCGCTCAGGGGGCGGCGATTACACAGCCGATCCCGCGTTGGCCTCTGGCCACTGGCTTATTACCATCGAAGCCAGGACCACAAGCGGCCAGACCTACCGCAAAGGTTTTCGGGTCACAAACCGCAAGCCGCGCACATAGCCACCATGACGACAGCAACCGCGCCCGCCATCGCCACAGGGTCCGCGCAAGATGAAAATGCGGGGCCGGCAATGCGCGCGCAAGCGGACCCATCCACAACTTTTATCGTTCCCGATATGCATTGCGGCGGATGTTTGCGCAAGGTCGAGACAACCCTTGAGGCGCTTGCGGTAACAGCCAAGGCGCGTGCCAATCTCAGTCAGAAAAGCGTTCGGGTTATTTGGGCTGATGCCGCCGGCGATGCGGATGCTGCCACAGGGGAGGCAGTGGACACTGTGTTGGCGGCATTGCGTGCGGCAGGCTATGACGCCCATACGGCGGACGCGCCGGGTAAGAGCGAGACGCGTGATCGTGAGCATATGCGTTACCTCTTACGGGCAACGGCTGTCGCGGGCTTTGCCGCGGCCAACATTATGCTTTTGTCAGTCTCCATTTGGTCCGGCGCCGACGGTTCGACCCGCGACCTGTTTCATTGGATTTCCGCACTGATCGCCACTCCGGCCGTAGCCTATGCGGGAATGCCGTTTTTCGGCTCGGCTTTCAAGGCCCTTAAGGCGCGGCGTCTCAATATGGATGTGCCCATCTCTTTAGCGGTCATCCTGGCCTATGCCATGAGTCTGATTGAGACCGTCAATCATGGTGCGCATGCTTATTTTGACGCGGCCACGACACTGTTGTTTTTTTTGCTGGTGGGCCGCACCCTTGATCATGCCATGCGCAACAGGGCGCGTGGAGCCATCACCCGTCTTGCCGGCCTGATGCCTGACAAGGTCATCCGGTTGCAGACTGCGGGCGCGCATGAGCAAGTCAATGTGGGTGACGTGGCTCCTGGAGACGTGCTGCTTGTTAAGGCCGGGGACCGGGTACCGGTTGATGGAACGGTGATCGAAGGGGCTAGCGATCTGGATGTTTCGCTGGTTACCGGTGAGAGCTTGCCGACGCCGGTGATGACCGGTGCGCAGGTGCGTGCCGGGGTGCTTAATCTCACCGGCGTTCTGCAAATACGTGCCATTGCCGGCGCGCAGGGGTCGTTTTTGAGCCAGATTACCCAATTGATGCAGGCCGCGGAGGTCTCTCGCTCCACTTACCGACGCCTGGCCGATCGGGCGGCATCCCTCTATGCCCCGCTCGTGCATCTTGTTGCGGCTGCGACTTTTCTCGGTTGGCTGTCGGCGACCGGTGACGCGCGCCTGTCTCTGTACACGGCAATTGCCGTATTGATCATCACCTGTCCGTGTGCGCTCGGATTGGCGGTGCCGATTGTTCAGGTTGTCGCTGTTGGGCGCCTGTTTGAAAACGGCATCATGGTGAAGGACGGAGGCGCATTGGAGCGTCTTGGGGAGATTGATGCGGTTCTCTTCGACAAAACCGGAACCCTGACCAGGGGAACACCGCAAGTCGTCAGCGCTGATCTGGTCACCGGCAGGAGCGCTGTTTACGCGGCTCTGATGGCGGCCCAAAGCCGTCATCCCCTTGCCCGCGCCATTGCGGCACATCTTGGGCCTATTGGTGAGGACGCTCCGATTTTGCAGGATGCAAAGGATGTCCCGGGGCAGGGGGTCGAGGGCGTGATCGCGGGTAACAGAGTTCGCCTGGGAAAGCCATCATGGTGCCGGGCCCTTGGGCGCGAAAGGGATCAGTCCAGGCGCTCGGAGGAAGAGGAGATCGGAGAAGACGATGACGCAATGCGCGTTGATCTGTCCGTCGCCGGAGACCGTTACGCGACATTTCGCCTTTATGATGCGATTCGGACAACGGCGCCGGCGGTAATCGAAGAGTTGCGGGCACATGATTTGCCCGTTGCAATACTCTCGGGAGACCGGGCGACAAGCGTTGATGCGGTTGCAAAAAAGCTGGGTGTTAGCACCGCGTATGCGGGGTTGTTACCCGATGAGAAGGTCGCCCATATTCAGAACCTGCGGGACGATGGGCGCAGGGTTCTGATGGTGGGAGATGGGTTAAATGATGCGCCGGCACTGCGTGCCGCTTGGGTCTCCATGGCGCCTGGATCGGCGGCTGACATCGGCCGTGTCGCCGCAGACATTATTTATATGCATAATAATCCGCAAGCGACTATTACGGCTCTCAAGGTGGCCAGGCGCATGAGGCGCTTGATATTTCAAAATTTCGCCCTGGCCATTGCTTATAACCTCATTGCCGTGCCTATTGCGGTTGCCGGCCTGGCGACTCCTCTGGTTGCCGCCATTGCCATGTCGTCATCGTCCATCCTGGTGATCGCCAATGCCTTGCGCCTCAAGGGCGTATCGCTGGCAAAGCCGGAGCGGCTCCCTTTTCCTGCCTTAAACGCCTGATGCTCTAGCCATAGCCTTGGTTAACGCCATCTTACAGAAATCGGCTAAAATACGAAGTTTTTGCGAAAACGAAAGTTAACCATCGTTGCAATCAATCACTGCGGTTGGTTAACAGTTCATGCTTTGTCCAAAAATCCGTATCATATTCGCACATATTCTGCAAAGCGCGATGTTTCGATTCATCGTTCGCTTAGGCTTTTTCCCTAGCCTGACCCCATAGCATGAGCGCTAAGTGTGGGGTCTTGCTCATTCATCTTTATGCAAGGTCTGCGGTAGCCGTTAAGGCCCGCCCGGTGGTCATGCTTTCAGTGTGTATGACGAGAGTGTGAGTATTTTAATGAGATATCCAGCCTTTGCCTTTGCGGCGGCTTGCGCTGTCGCGGGTTCGATACCCCTCGCCTCGGCGACATCGGCATCTTCGCCCGGGACCTTGTCTTTGCCGACAGAAGAAGAGACTTATCTTCACCTTGCCGCGGCGCTCGGCGTGGGGTCCGATACCCCCTATCGTGTTCGCTCAGACGGAACGGTCGTGCGCGCCACGGTTCCAACGAGCCGGACCTTCAAGTTACGCCAAATGCGTGCCAACCGGCGCAAGTTGTATTGGCGCAAGCGTGAGCGCATTGACCGCCGCATTATCAGGCGCTCGCGGGTGCAGCCACAGATTGAAATTCGCCGCCAACAAGCCACCACAAGAAAACCACGTCACGCAGCGCTTCGGTCCACCAAAAGACGCGTACAGCGCACGGCTCCGCGTGTCTTTAGTCCCGGGCGCTTCGATCGTCAATGGGTCGACTATTCAGGTCGCCACAAACCGGGAACGATCATCATCAACACGAACGAACGCTTGTTATATCTCGTGCAAAGCAACGGCAAGGCGTTGCGCTATGGGGTGGGCGTCGGCAAGCCGGGATTTGAATGGGCCGGGACCCATCGCATCAGCCGCAAGGCGGAATGGCCATCATGGCGCCCTCCGGCGGCCATGCTGCGCCGCCGACCAGACCTGCCAACCTTTATGAAGGGGGGCCCGCGCAATCCCTTAGGAGCTCGCGCCCTCTATTTGGGATCAACACTCTATCGCATTCACGGCTCCAATGAGCCCTCAACCATTGGCCAGGCGGTATCGTCGGGTTGCATTCGCATGCGCAATGAAGACGTGATCGATCTTTATGGCCGTGTTGGGGTGGGAACCAAGGTTATCGTGATCTAGGGGGTTCTGTCGACGCAAAAGCCATCACGGTAACCCAAAAGCGGCCCTGCAAAGGGTCGCTTTTTGTCATGTGTCTTCATTCGTTTGCGCCAAATCCGCGTGTACGGCCTTGATAACACACCTGATTGACGCTAAGGCATGAGTCCCTGGCAAGGGCCATTGGTATAAGCTAATCCCATAAAGCTGATCGCCCTCTAAATCTATAGCCAAATGCGAGAAGAATACGCAAAAGCCCTATGATTCCAATGAAACGCATTTTGCTATAGAGCCCCTGGTATAAGTTTGGGCAAGACAATGCTTCCTCATCCGTGCGAACAGCGCCCGGGGAGCCGTTGTCCCGTCATCGGGCGGGTGATAGCCAGTTGAAGTGAGGGTTAAATGTCGGTGGTGATCAGACCGGTTGGTGATGATGATGCGCAAGCGATTACGCGGATTTACGATTACGCGGTACGCCACGGCACGGCATCTTTCGAGACGGAACCGCCTGATTGTGCGCAGATGCGCCGCCGCATTGCGCATCTTGTTGAGGCGGGCTATCCTTTTCTCGTTGCCCAACAAAACCACACCAGCACCGTACTCGGTTACGCCTATGCGGGGCCCTACCGTGAGCGATCGGCTTATCGCTATAGCCTGGAAGATTCCGTTTATCTGGCTCCTGATGCGCAAAAGCAAGGCATTGGCCTCAAGTTACTTGAGACACTTGTTGCCCGGGCGCAGGCAGCTGGGTTTCGGCAGATGTTTGCAACAATTGGAGATTCGGCCAATACCGCTTCAATCCGCGTTCATGAAAAAGCGGGCTTTTATCACATTGGCACCTTTCGCAACGCCGGCTATAAGTTCGAGCGCTGGCTGGATACCGTCTTTATGCAACGCCCTCTTGGATTGGGCAGTTCCTGCCCTCCTGACACGCTCTAGATGCGAGCTTTCAATAGATTGTCCATTCTATCCCGGCGTTTCTCACGCTACCCTTTGACCAGACGCAAATGCCTGTCAAATATGCGCAGTACGTGGCGCAATTCATGGCCGCGCTTAAGGATTTGTCCGCTGGCCGCAACGACCTGATATGCCCCTTGCTTGCGCGCCAGGGCCGGACTTTTGATGACACGATAAAGAGGAACTTCGCTGGCGCGACGAAAAACAGAAAAAACGGCCCGATCGCGAAACATGTCAATGGCGTAGTCTCGCCACTCCCCGCTGGCGACTTTGCGCCCGTACACCGACAGAATCTGGTTTAGTTCACGGCGCTCGAACGCAACCCAAGCACTGCCCGATGGTCGTCCTGTGTGAGTGGTTGAGCCAAGTGACATTCCACCCACACTATAGCGTATTTCGTCGTCGCCCATCAGCACCTCCGTTATTAGACAGGTCAATTTTGCCATTGTTAATACCAGCGGTATTGGCTTTATATACACGCCGACTGGTGTACTGCCTTGATAACATACCTCTTTGACGCTAAGCCATGAGTCATTGTTAAAGACCCTTGGTATAACAGGATGCCGCGCCGACGCCAAGAAAGCAAGCCCTATAGCAAATGGAAAATTGTATTTTTGTGACCTGGCCAGCCCGCTCCCTCTCGCGGGCCACCCATAGGGTACCGCCCGCGGGTGGCCCGCGAGGGGGAGTGGGTAGGGTGATGCCCAAATGGCTTCGCGAGGCTGAAAAAGGATAGGGAGGCCACTGTCCAGGGCCCCATTTTGCTATAGAATTCAATATTGTCTACAAACGATTCCTATTCCCTCAGGCGGCCGATTGCTTTTGCTCCTGGAGAATTTTATCGTGCGCCTGGTTGAGCAGGGTCAGGATTCTCTGCGCGTGTTCAATCATCTCCGGCGGTAAGTCCATGCCAGACAGGCGATCCGGATGATACTTGCGCACCAGCCGGTGATAGGCGGCGCTGATCGTCTGGCGATCGGCCTGAGGAGAAATGCCCAATACACCATAAGGATTTGCGGAGGAGAACTGTTTCAAGCGGTCCAACAGGGCAGCAGCGCTGGGCGGTGCGTCCTCAAGGCTCTCTTCTGCTGTTCGGGTCGAGGCCGAAACTGTCATTTTTATGACCGCGCTCTTTGCCACAAGCAATTTATCGCCTGTTGCGTCTTCGAACATAAAAAACGGGTTCGGGTCGTTCATGACCTCTTCAAGCTTGGTGCCCATGGGGATCAGCGCGCAGCCTCGCGCATCTCCTACGTGGTTTAGCACAAGATTTACGGGAACTTTCTTTGACTGACGTTCGTAGCCGTCATTTTTCATGCAGGCCTCCAAAAATAATATTATACCGGCGGCATTGGCTTTTGTACCCGCTGGCTTCTTGTACCGTGCTGACAAGACAACGGTTTTGAACTTAGGGCGCAAGCGTTAATGAAAGCCCCCTGGCATTATAAGTTCCCTTCACCCAAGGGCGACAGAACACAGTTTACCTTCACATAGGACGCTGATGCCCCGCTCGAAAAACCTGAAGCCTCATACCAGCGGTATTGGCTTTATGTACACGCCGACTGGTGTACTGCCTTGATAACATACCTCTTTGACGCTAATCCATGAGTCATTGGTAAGGACCCTTGGTATCAAACCAAACAAACACAGCCAAATATTATAGAAATAATGGTTTCGCGACTCCTAAAATCCCTCGCCAGGAAAGAAATGCCGGCGCACCCCTCGTAAATACAGTTAACGAAGTATTTACAACGTTCTCTCAAATGCCGTAGCGCGTGTCAGGCGAAGCCGTGTCGATGACAAGTGCGATAAGGGGCCGGAAATAAAAATCCAGGCCGGGGCCTGACGCAGGCAAAAAGAAAGAGCCTCCTGCTCTTTGTGCCGGAAATTATGTAGGGCATGCGCTGCAACGCCGTTGCACGCCTGTTCGCCATATCCGGGGCGATTGTAGACTGCGAGAGGAAGGGAACCAGTTAGATGGCGCCAGCGCCTCCATTGGTGCAGGCTGGCAAAACTGTCTGCACCCAACAGCAAAACAAAATGGGTATCGCCGCACCGTCGTTTGAGAAAGTCAACCGTCTGATAGGTGTAGCGCAGGTCAAAACATGCCTCAAAACCGCATGCGCGCATAATCGCTGGATTGATTATTGCTTCGACAGTATCAAGGCGCTGCACCAGCGGCGCCAGCAGCGATCGGTCTTTTAAGGGGTTGCCGGGGGTAGCCAGCCACCACACCTGGTCAAGCCCAAGCTTACACGCCATACGTTCAGCGACCAAAACGTGTCCCGCGTGAGGGGGATTAAACGAGCCGCCAAACAGGCCAATGCGCATGCCCGGCGCAACCGCAGGAACGCCGCACCAGCGCCAGGGCAAATCCGTCTCAGGCTTTATACTCAAGCTTTATACTCAGGCTTTATGCTCAAGCTTTATACTCAGGCTTTATACTCAGGCTTTATGGGCGGGTCTGACCACTTCCACGCACTTTGTATTTAAAGCTTGTCAGTTGCTCAACCCCGACCGGCCCGCGCGCATGCATACGACCCGTGGCAATGCCAATCTCTGCTCCCATGCCGAACTCCCCGCCATCGGCAAATTGCGTGGAGGCGTTCACCAGGACGATGGCGCTGTCGACACGTTTGAGAAAGTATTCCGCCGTTTGCGAGTTTCCCGTCACAATGCAGTCCGTATGATGGGAGCCAAACCGCTCAATATGATCGATGGCCTCATCAACATCACGGACGATACGTGCCGCAATCACCGGCGCCAGGTATTCTGTTGTCCAATCCTCATCCTGGGCCGGGCTTACCCGCGCATCGGCCTCTCTCACACCTGCGTCCCCACGCACCGCGCAACCGGCTTCAATCAGCGCCGCGACAAGAGGCTTAAGGTGTGTATCGGCACATGCGGCGTCGACAAGAAGGGTCTCCGCCGCCCCGCAAATGCCGGTGCGGCGCAGTTTGGCATTGACAACAATATCGCGCGCCATGTCGAGATCGGCGTCACGATCAATGAACACATGGCAAAGCCCCTCCAGATGGGCAAAAACCGGAACCCGCGCCTCGCGCTGAACACGCTCCACCAACCCCTTGCCGCCACGAGGAATAATCACATCCAGATTGCCATTGAGCCCGGATAACATTTCCCCCACCGCTGCCCGATCAATGACCGGCACCATCTGAACAGCATCGGCGGGCAGGCCCGCCTTCACAATCCCGTCTACAAAAGCCGCGTGAATAGCGCCTGATGAGCGGTAACTGTCCGACCCGCCGCGCAGGATCACACTGTTGCCCGCTTTCAAACACAACGCCGCGGCGTCCGCCGTGACGTTCGGCCGGCTCTCGTAAATAACACCGATGACCCCCAAAGGGGTACGAACCCGCTCAATGTCGAGGCCGTTGGGGCGGCGCCAGCGGGCTATGGAAGAACCAACAGGATCATCAAGCTGCGCGATGGCCTCGACCCCTTGCGCCATGGCTGCGACCCGTTCCTCATTCAGGGTCAGACGGTCAATAAAGGCCGGGGAGCCATTTGCCGCCTTCATGTCCGCGACATCAAGGGCGTTAGCGCCTAAGATCGTCGACTCGGCCGCCCGTAGGGCCACCGCCGCCTGCATCAGCGCGGCTTTTTTCGTATCGCCATCCACAAGCGCCAGTTGCCGCGCCACACCGCGCGCCTTTACTCCGCACGCCAGCATCATCTCAGGGACAGTCGCACGGGTACGCGCCGCAACATGAGAATTCAAGGAGTTCACAAACTTCATCCGTTCAACGTTGACTTTAAGGAGCGCTCTTATACCACAAAGTCCGTTGACGTATCAATGCCCGCCGTACACGCACCCGATATCGCCTGCGCCACATCACCATCATCAAGCAACACCAGATTGTCACGATGGATCAACTCATCACGGCCTTTAAAGCCGAGTAAGCGTTCAATATCGGCACTATTGCATCCGGCAATGGTGCCGGCATCATCGGCATCATAGGCAATAAGGCCGCGGGCGATTTCGTCTCCGGCCCCGTTAACAACAGCAACGGCATCACCACGAGAAAAGTGCCCCGTGATGCGTCGAACCCCCGCAGGCAGCAGACTGCGCCCCGCTTTGAGCGCTGCGAGCGCACCATCGTCCACAATTACTTGTCCCTGGATGGCCAGAGTTCCGGCAATCCAGCGCTTGCGCGCGGCGATGGGTGTGCCACGGGGTAAAAACCATGTACACGCGGCACCGGTTTTTATGGCGCTTAGGGGATGAGGTGCATGTCCGTGAGCGATGATCATTGTGGCGCCTGCACTGGTGGCGATTTTTGCGGCCTCAATTTTGGTCTTCATGCCACCGCGCGACAGGTGCGAGCCTTGTCCTCCCGCCATGGCCATAATTTGCGGGGTGATGGCGTTGACCTGTTTGACCAGGGTCGCTTTCGGGTTTTCTTTTGGCGGTGCCGTATAAAGCCCATCAACATCCGACAACAGGACCAAAACATCGGCGCTGATCATGGACGCCACACGGGCGGCCAGACGATCGTTGTCGCCGTAACGAATTTCCGATGTTGCCACCGTGTCGTTTTCGTTAATGACCGGCACGGCTTTCAGGGCGAGCAATGTCTCAATGGTGCTGCGCGCGTTCAGGTAGCGTCGCCGCTGCTCGGTATCGTCCGGGGTTAATAGAATCTGCCCCGTGTGCAGCCCGTGTCCCTCAAAGACCTGGGAGTACGCGCGCGATAATGCAATCTGCCCCGCCGCCGCCGCCGCCTGGTCCTCCTCAAGTTTGAGCACCTTGCGCCCCAGAGCCAATATGCGTCTTCCGAGGGCGATGGCTCCCGAAGACACGATCACCGGCTGCGCGCCGCAGCTTATCAGGTCGGCGATGTCCTCTCCAAGGGTGGCGAGCCAGGCCCTGTCGAGCCGACCGCTGTGGGCGTCAACCAACAGCGAAGAGCCGATCTTGATAACGGGTCGCCTGAACTGTTCCAGTTTGTGGATGGCTGTCATCAGCACCCCGATCGATTACTATCTCGCGCACAGGACGTGCGGTTGTAAGCCCTTGGGCATTGAAACACATCAAACCCGACAAAATGCGCTATAACGGAATCAGGCACCCATTGCCATAAAATTTCGCGCCCAAGAGCGTCGGGCGTTCAAGTTGCAACAATACGTTCGCGTAAATCCGCTGATTAATACCAGCGGTATTGGCTTTATAGACACGCTGACTGGTGTATTGCCTTGATAACACAACGCTTTGACGCAAATGCATGAGTCATTGGCAAGGGCCCTTGGTATAAGAGTTTGCGTAGGCTCAACCTCTTGAGGCAGTGAATGATAAATCACACCAAAGGGAAGTCCAAAAAGATTCCTATTAAAACATCACACGCGCTTAAGGCTGCCACGATTTTACCGGGACAGGGGCGGGGTTTTGGTCTACGCCTTCCTGCTGCGGGTCGCCCTTGGCAGGACCGATAGAACTTTGCACCTTTTGATGAGCCTTGATGGTTTCAAAAAGCCGATAACACAGGGATCGCATTCCCTTGCCGGTTGCCGCTGACACAATATGCACGGGGCCGCCACCAGGAGATGCGAGTGTGTCGCGCAAACGTTCCGCCCGCGCTGTGGGAACGGCATCGCATTTGTTGAGCGCAATTATTTCCGGCTTTGCCGCAAGGCTACGGTGATAGGCAGTCAGCTCTTTACGAATGACCTGATAATTGTCAAAGGCCTCAGGGCTTGTGGCGTCAACAAGATGCAAAAGCACGTGACACCGTTCAACGTGTGCAAGAAACCGCGATCCAAGCCCCACACCGGTATGGGCACCGGCAATCAATCCTGGAATATCCGCAAGAACGAAACTGTCCTGCTCGACTTTTACCACGCCCAGGTTAGGGTGCAGTGTGGTAAAGGGATAGTCGGCAATCTTCGGCCTGGCTGCCGAAACGCGGGACAAGAGAGTGGACTTGCCCGCATTGGGCATGCCCACAAGCCCGGCATGAGCAATCAGCTTCAGGCGTAGGCGGATCCATTTTTCTTCTCCAGGTGCCCCCGGGTTGGCGTGGCGCGGGGCGCGGTTTGTTGCCGACTTGAAATGGGCATTACCAAATCCGCCGTTGCCGCCCCTTGCCAAACGAGCGCGCTGCCCGGTCTCGGTGAAATCCGCAATGAGCTCTTGACTATCGTCATCGAAAATTTGCGTACCAACGGGAACCAGCAGCGTACTGTCGGCGCCTGCCGCGCCTGAGCGGTTGCGCCCCATGCCATGTCCGCCGGTTTTTGCCTTGTAATGCTGGCGATAGCGGTAGTCGATCAGGGTATTGAGGCCGTCAACACACACGGCCCAGACATGCCCGCCACGCCCACCGTCGCCGCCATCGGGCCCGCCAAGGGCCACATATTTTTCCCGTCGAAACGACACGCATCCCGCGCCTCCGTTTCCCGAGCGAATGTAAATCTTGGCTTCATCAAGAAATTTCATGGCAACAACGAACGGCCAAGGCTGCGCATATGGCACAAAGCTGCGCATCAAGCGACTTTATCCAAAGACTTCCCGACTTTGGCTATGTCATCCCCATCCATGCCTGCCCATTGCAGGACATCAAATTTGTGTGGCCCAAGGGGCTGCATTCAGGGGTCCGGTGGCGCCGATGGATCGTTGGTACGCCAAAGCGCTGAACCAACGCCCGTCTTGGCTGTCCGGACACGTCACAAGACAATCAAATACGGCAAGATCGGCAAAAAGCAGCTTCAAACGCCGCATCGGCCCCTTGAGGCCAAGATACCACTCATGCTGATCGGTTTCGCCCGATTATTTTCTCGTACGCTTGGCGACTTTTCTTTTAGCCACCTTCTTTTTGGCGACCGTCTTCTTAGCCACCTTCTTCTTGGCGGCCGTCTTCTTGGCCACCTTCTTTTTGGCGGCCGTCTTCTTGGCCACCTTCTTTTTGGCGGTCGTCTTCTTGGCCACCTTCTTCTTGGCGGCCGTCTTTTTGGCGGCCGTCTTTTTGGCCACCTTCTTTTTGGCGACCGTCTTTTTGGCGGCAACCTTTTTCTTTACCGCCGTTTTTTTCCGCGCAACTTTTTTCTTCGCCGCGGCGGTTTTCCTAACCCCCGACTTTTTTGCCGCCGCTTTCTTTTTCACCGCTTTTTTCCTAACAACCTTGCGTACCATATCAGATGCCTCTTTTGTGATAACCGGGACAATCCCGAGTCGAAATCAATCATCAATACCAATTTTCCGCAACAGAAACGATGCAGACTCAAATTGCCTTTTTGAACAAAGTGTCCTGTCCCGCTCCTAAACGAAAAAAGATACCGTGCTCTTGGCAGCTTTTCACATAAATATCAAGACAAGGTGAAAAATTATACACGTTCGCGTCTGAAGGTTTGAACGGATAAGTTCATTTGCCATTAGGAAAGTCGGAAAGTCGGAAAGTCGGACGCAAGGGGTGGCATGTTCGAAGATTGTTTGAGCGGCGGCACCAATCCCAATGGGCAAGCCGGGATAAGACATGACAACGTGAACAGGTTACCCAAAAGTCGTGCCGCGCGGCTTCGCCTTTTTCCTTGCCAGATTTACCATGCATGGTATAGACAGCGCGATGCCAATGCTGTTGTCAGCGCCGCCGGCGATGCCGTGAAGCGGGTGTGGTGAAATTGGTAGACACGCAAGATTTAGGATCTTGTGAGCGTAGCTCGTGGGGGTTCAAGTCCCTCCACCCGCACCAGGCCAAGGGCGGCATGACACATCATCGACCGTAGCACGGTTACCATTTCTTTTTATGCAGGTGGTTGCAAATCAATGCAGGTAGACGAAACACTCAATGAAGGTCTCAAACGCGCCCTTCAGGTCACAGTCCCCGCGGCCGATCTCGACGGACGGTTGACCTTAAAGCTCGACCAGTTGAAAAATACGGTTCAACTCAAGGGGTTTCGCCCGGGAAAGGTCCCCGCGGCGCATATTCGCAAGCTCTACGGCAAGCAGATCATGGCCGAGGTCGTGCAGGAGGTGATCGATGACACCTCCGCCAAGGCACTTGAAGAACGCGGAGAACGGCCGGCGTTTCAGCCTAAAGTCGAATTTGTTGATGAAGAAAAGGTGCTCGAAAAGGTCCTCGCCGGGAACCATGATCTCGCCTACAAGATGGAATTCGAGATCATGCCCGCCATCGAAATGGCCGACGTCTCGCAGATCAGTATTGAGCGCCCTGTAATCGAAGCCAGCGACAAAGAAATAGATGCAACGCTGACACAGATCGCGGAAGATGAACGTGCGTACCATGCCAGGGACGCGGACGCCCCGGCCGAGAACGGGGATCGTGTTGTTTTTTCCTATGAAGGCAAAATCGACGGCAAACCCTTTGCCCATGGCGCCGCTGACGATGCAACTTTCATTCTTGGAACGGGTTATTTTATCGAGGGCTTCGATGAAGCCATCGTGGGGAAAAAAACCGGCGATGAATTTTCCGTCGATGTGACGTTCCCGCAAGACTATCCCGCGAAAGAATTGTGCGGCAAAGCGGCGGTGTTTGATATCACCCTGAAAGAAGTGGCGGCACCGGGTGAAATTGAAATCAATGATGAACTGGCAAAAAAGCTCGGCCTGTCATCTCTTGCCGATCTTAGGCAAGCCATTATGCAGGAATATGAAGAGCAGAATAGCCTGCTTGTGCGCCAATATACGAAGCGCTTGCTGCTTGATGAGTTGGATAAGCTGCATGTGTTTGCGCTGCCGCCGACGCTGGTGCAAGAGGAGTTCGACTCCATGTGGGAGCAGATGGCTGACGAAATGGAACAGGCTGAAGAGACGTTTGAGGATTCGGACACAACCGAGGAGGAGGCGCGCGAGGAATATCAGAAAATTGCGGAACGTCGCGTGCGCCTGGGTCTTGTGTTGGGAGAGATCGGCACCAAGAACAATATCACCGTCTCCAAGGATGAACTGCAAAAGGCCATTATGGATCGGATCACGCGGTTCCCGGGACAAGAGCAGCGTTTAATTGACTTTTACAAAAATACACCGCATGCCACGGCGGCCCTGCACGCGCCGTTGTTTGAGGAAAAGGTCGTCAATTACCTCCTGGAGCTCGTCACCGTGACCGACAAAATGGTTACCAGAGAGGAATTGGAAACCCTTTTCGACGAGCTGAGCTCCGAGTGATTGACACGGCTCTGAGCCGTCGTTGACGGCGAAGTTGCAGCGGGTGGATGGCTGTTGGTCAAGCCTTGCGATCCGCGACAGGGATTGATCAAACCAAGGGGCCTTGCCAAGGGCTCATGCCTTAGCGTTGAAGCGGTGCGTTATCAAGGCCGTATACTATAGCAAAATGCGAGAAAAATACTTAAATGCCTATCAATTCAGTGAAACGCATTTTGCTCTAGGCGCACCAGCGTGCCGGTTTTGCACGATTGATCCGCGGCCTCGGCCAGCATCTGCGCCCGCAAGCCGTCATGGCCGGATGGGCAGGGCGTGCTGATCCCCGCGATGCAATCGAGAAAATGATCCAGTTCGCGCGCGTAGGCGGGTTTGTAGCGTTCCAGAAAAAAATGTAAAACCGGCGGGCGGGAAAAGCCCTGGCTGCTGGCCATCTCAAGTGTGTTTTCGTGCATGTTTCCTACGCGCAGCATACCGTTTTCCCCATGCACTTCCAGGCGCTGGTCATAGCCATAAGCGGCACGGCGTGAATTGGTGATCTGACATATCCGGCCACTGGCGGTACGCATGATCACGCTCGCGGTGTCCACATCACCCACCGCGGCAATGGCCGGATCGATCAGAGTTGAGCCGGTCGCGTACACCTCAACCGGTTCCTCGGAGAGGATGAATCGGGCCATGTCGAAATCATGGATCATCATATCACGAAAGAGGCCGCCGGAGGTCTTGATATAGGCAAGCGGCGGGGGTGCCGGGTCGCGCGAAATGATGGTAAGCGTCTCAATGGCGCCGATCTCGCCCTTTCTGATCCGCGCTTCTAGTGCGGCAAAGGCGGGGTCGAAGCGGCGATTAAATCCGATCAGCAGGGAAGGGGAGTTCCCGCCAATGGTTTCAAGACAGGAACGGATACGCGCCGACGACAGGTCCATGGGCTTCTCGCACAAAACCGCCTTGCCCGCTGTCATGGCTTTTTCAATCAACGCGCAATGGGTGTCCGTTGGGGTTGCGATAATGAGGCCATCAACATCCTCGCGGGTGATTATGGCATCGCTCTCCAAATCGGTCGCGCCGGTAACATCGCCAATCCGGCTGGCAAGTTCGGGCACCGCATCGGCGACATAGGCAAGCCTGGCGCGGGGGTTTTCAAGAACCAATTGGGCGTGCATCTGGCCGATGCGCCCACATCCAAGCAATCCAATTGTGATCATGACGTGTCCTCCGCACTATGATAGAGCGCGGTGATCACCTTGACGGCTGCACGTTTGACAGGTTCGATTGTGGCGCCAAGAAGCGCGTTGCGATCAAACTCATGGGCGTGAGCGTCAAGTGTCTCGCGCAGTGAGGCACTGAAGGCCATGCGCAATTCGGTGCCGATGTTGATCTTGCACACCCTTGTATTACGGGCGATTTGCGTGCGTACAGGCTCGGGTATGCCGCTACCCCCATGCAGGACAAGCGGCAAGCGCGTCACCGCCTCAAGGGCAGAGAGCACATTCCTGTCAATGGGCGTGTTCGGTTGCCTTTGCAGGTGCACATTGCCCACGGAAACAGCAAGAGCGTCCGCACCGCTTGCCTGATCAAACCATGCCGCCTCTTGCGGATCGGTAGCCGCCGACGCCGCCCCGTCGGCGTAACCGACAAAGCCCACTTCGCCTTCCACCGATACGCCGGCCGCATGGGCAAACTCGGCAATTCGCGCCGTCGTTTCGATATTCTCGGCAATGGGCAAACGCGAGCCGTCAAACATAACCGATGTGAACCCGTGATCAATCCCCTCGCGGCATTCATCCAGCGTATAGGCATGATCGATGTGGCAGACCACCGGTACCGATGCCTGCTCCGCCAGATGGCGAAACATCCTGCCAAGGACAGGCACCGGCTGGTGTTTGCGGCATCCTGGTCCGGCCTGCAGGATGATGGGAATTCCCACCTCTTCCGCTGCTTCGACATAGGCGCAGGCGTCCTCCCAACCCAGAACCACGAGGCCCGCTACCGCATATCCCTGGCGCATGGCCGGACCGAGAACATCGTCAAGACAGGCAACGGTCATTTGAATTTAGCGATCATATCCTTGATGCCCGGGATGGTCTCGATCTGCCAGGCATGTTCCGGCTGAAAGTACTGGACGAGGGGGCGCTGGGAGAGACCGCCCAGGATGGTGAAATAGTACATTTCATAGCCCGGCGCGACGACGCAGGGGTGATAGCCTTTGTCCAAAACAATCGTTGAGCCATTGACAATATGATAGGCGTCGCCCTCGGCTGCGTTCTGGCGCTGCACCAACTGCATGCCGAAACCAATCTCGGGGCGAAAGCGAAAATGATAAGTCTCATCGTGTCGACTTTCGTCCGGCAGGCGGTCCGTGTCGTGTTTGTGCGGCGGAAAGCCGGACCAGCCGCCCTGACCAACAGTATAGAGCTCCGACACGAGCAACCGACCAACCTGGCCATGATGCCTTTGCCCCAGGATATGTTTGATCTTGCGGTGGGTTTTGGTGTCGTCGGAGCCATATTGCACCAGATCGATATCCTCTTTTCGCACCGCAAATGGAGTCAGCGTAGGCTCATATTTGGCACCCGCGATGAAGACTTCCGCGTTGTCCGATCTAGACGTTATTTCAGCCCGCGCCCCGGAGGGCACATAAACGCCCTCAGGTTCCCCATCCCAGACGTTTTCACGGCGACAACCAATAGCTGAAAATGTCATCCCTTCAACGACAACATCCACCATACCCGTTGCAGGTACGATGCACGTCTCATAGTCCGGCACCTTATAGTCAAACCCCGTGTTTGCGGTTAGATTGACAATGTTAAAATAATTCAACGGCACGCGGGCATCGTCCCGATCAACGATCGGTTGGTCGTGATTGTCGTATGGAGGAATGTGCATCTGATGTCCTTTGACTTTGCCAATCAGGCGGCGCTGGAGCTTTGATGTTGTTCGAGGAAGGCCTCGATCTCGCGCGCCTTGGGCATGGCGGGGGCGCAACCCATTCTTGATACAACGATCGCAGCCGCGGCGGAGGCGCGAACCACACACCGGGCAATCGGATATCCAGCGGCAAGAGACGCGACAAACGCTCCCATAAACGAGTCTCCCGCCCCCGTTGGCTTTAACGCCGTGACGCGAAAGCTTGCCGTCTCAATCCGTTCACCATCGGGGGCGAATGTAATGGAGCCCTTTTCGCCCATTTTGTAGACAACAATCGTTGCCGTTTCGCGCGCAAGCCGTTCCGCCAGAGCCAATCCTTTTTCGTCTCCTCCCGCCATGACCCCGAACTCTTCATCATTGCCCATGATCATGTCGCAATAGCGCGCCGCCTTGCCATAGATATCAGCGGCCTGGGCGCGCGATTGCCAGGAATAGGGGCGATAATCGATGTCAAAAATAATCGGCAGGCCCGCGGCTTTTGCCGCGGCAAAAGCGGCAAATCCGCTCTCACGAGAGGGCGATGCGGCAAAGACCGTACCCGTGCTGATCAATGCCCCGAATTGCCCGTAATCCAACGCCGCAACATCGTCCTCCTGCATGAGAAAATCAGCGGCATTGTTGCGATAAATGACGGACTGGTGATCCTCGACCCGGGTTTCGATAACCGCCAGGGATGTTCTGGCCTCCCCCGCCACCGTTCTCACATGGGACCGGTCGACGCCGTATCTGTCAAGCTCCTTCAGACAGAACCGGCCAACCGCGTCATCGGAAACGCAGGTCACCAGTGAGGCCTTGCCTCCCAATTTGACGATAGCGACCGCCGTATTGGCCGAAGAGCCGCCAAGACAGGCAACAAATGCGCGCGCGTCCTCGGTTTTGGTGTCTGGTGGATCCGTATAAATATCCATCCCCACGCGGCCAATAACCAGAAAATTGTTTTGCTTTATTCGCGCCAATAATTCGCTCATACACCTCGCCTTTGCCGTGTTCGTCCCGCTTCCTGTTTGTTATGTGCCTTTTGCACATTCGGGTCATTGGAAACCTCTGGAGTTCCAACCTCCCACCACGTATGCCCTTCGCCGGTCCACCCTTCATAGGCATCGACCTCTATGGCAATCACGGTGGTTATATTTGCCTTTTTAGCCTGTTCGAACGCCGCTTCAAGCTCTTTTATGGCGCGGACTGTCATGGCCTGTGCGCCCATGGAGGCCGCGTGGGCGGCAAAATCCACCGCAAAGGGTTCAGCGGCAATATTGCAGTCCTTGATGAGGTTGTTGAAGGAGACATTGCCGGTGTTGTTTTGCAGCTTGTTTATGACCGCGAACCCGCCATTATCACAAACCAGGATAATCAGCTTGTGCCCGGCCAGAACGGATGAGTAAATATCTGAATTCTGCATCAGATAGGAACCATCGCCGATGAAAACAATCGTGTCCCGATCGGGTGTGTTTTCGCTTTGCGCAATGCGCGCCCCCCAGGCACCGGAAATTTCGTATCCCATACAGGAAAATCCGAACTCGATATCCACCGAGCCGACACTCATGGTTCGCCAATTGGCACAGACCTCGGCGGGCAATCCTCCCGCGGCGGCGACAATCCTATCGCGCGGCGCACATAGCCGGTTTACCGCCCCCACCACCTGCGCATACGAGGGAGGCCGATTGTTGCCTCTTTTATCAACAGGGCTCACATTGCCGTCCACATAGGCATCCCACGCAGCGGCTTCCTTTTGCGCCCGTTGGCGCCAAACAGCCGGCGCCTTATAGTCTGCCAAAGCCGTATCAATGGCCTGCAATCCAAGTTTCGCGTCTGCCTGAACCGCAACAGCGCGATGTTTGTTGGCATCATGGCGGGCCACATTAAGCGAGACCAGCGTCGCATCTGGCGCAAAGGCGGTCCACGAACCGGTGGTAAAATCCTGAAGCCGGGTACCAACGGCAAAGACCACATCGGCCTGCTCTGCCAGGTTGTTTGCGCTTGATGAGCCGGTTACGCCGATAGGCCCGCAATTCAGCCTGTCCTCATGAACAAGATTGGCGCGTCCCGCGATCGTTTCCACAACGGGGATATCATGGCGCTCGGCAAAGCTTTTAAGGGTCTCGGCGGCCAAGGCGTATTGCACGCCACCGCCGGCGATAATCAGGGGGCGTTTTGCCGTTCGCAGCACTGCAACTGCTGCATCAATGTCCCGCGCGTCAGGGCCGGGTCTGCGAATGATATGGGTTTTTTCCGTAAAAAATTCCACCGGGTAGTCATAGCTCCAGCCCTGGACATCCTGAGGTAACCCGAGAAAGGCGGGTCCACAATCGGCAGGATCAAGCATGGTGTTGATTGCCGCCGGTAGGGACTGAATGATCTGGGCGGGGTGAGTGATTCGATCCCAATAGCGGCTCACGACCTTAAAGGCATCGTTGACCGACAGGGAGGGATCGTGAAAATGCTCGACCTGCTGCAAAACCGGATCCGGCAGGCGGGTCAGGAAAATATCTCCGCACAACAGCAATAGAGGGAGGCGATTGGTATGGGCGACACCGGCCGCCGTGACCATATTGGTGGTACCGGGCCCTGCCGAACTGGTCGCGAACATGAACCGGCGGCGCAGCTTTTCCTTGGCATAGCCAATCGCCGCCATGGCCATGGATTGTTCGTTCTGGCCCCGATAAAGAGGCAGTTCTTGGCGGTGTTCATAAAGGGCCTCGCCTAGGCAGGTGACGTTACCATGGCCAAAAATCCCAAACCCGCCGGCGCATAGGCGTACGCGCCCCCGGTCAGTTTCAATCCATTGTGTGGCCAAATGACGAACAAGAGCCTGTGCTGTGGTCAGGCGAATTGTGTTGTTAGACATGCTGTTGCCAACCTTTTGCCGATTACTTTGAAATACGCCCGGTGCTACGGCTTTCGAAAATGCACATTTTGCAAACCTCTCCCTTTGGTCTTGACGAGACAGCCTAATTGGAGTTTAGGTATTTTGCAACCGATTGCAAAAAATTCTTCAAAGGCGGTGCGAATCATGGGCACAAGGGCGCAAAGCCACGTTGATGCCGGTATCAACATAGGTATCGGGATTGTCGGAGGTGGGTACATGGGAAAGGCCCATGCGGTGGCCATGGGCGCTGTCGGGGCGGTATTCAATACCCGGTTGCGCCCCACCCTTGAGATGATCTGCACCACCAGTAAAGAAGGCGCTCGCGCCAAGGCTCAGGCTTTTGGCTTCAAGCGCGCCACCGATCGTTGGCAAGAGCTCGTAATGGCTCCCGAGGTGGAGGCCGTTGTTATTGCGTCCCCACCGCATACGCATCTGCCGATTACCAAATTGGCCGTGGAGCACAACAAGCCGGTTCTGTGTGAAAAGCCCTTGGGCGGCACCCTTGATAACGCCCGTACAATGGTTGCCCTGGCTGACGGTGCGGGCATTGCCAATATGACGGGGTTCAACTATATCCGTACCCCTGCGTCGCAGCTGGCACGGGAGATGATCGCCGCTGGTGAGATTGGCGAGGTGACAAGTTTTCGCGGAGAACACACCGAAGATTTCTATGCCGATCCGAATCAACCTGCCACCTGGCGCGCGCGAGGCCAGGCCAATGGCACCATGGGAGACCTCGCCCCGCACATGATCAACGCCGCGTTGACCCTTGTTGGCAATATTTCGGAATTGGTCGCCGATATTCACACGCTTGTCCGCACCCGTCCCCCCGCCAGGGGTGCCGGCCAGGATCAACCTGTTGAGACAGTCGAGAACGACGATTTTGGCCAACTCCTATGCCGGTTTGAAAATGGTGCCTGCGGCCAAATGCTGTTCTCGCGCGTCGCGCATGGGCGGAAAATGGGCTATATATACGAAATCACCGGCCACAAGGGGGCTTTGCGGTTCAACCAGGAAGATCAGAATTCCCTTTGGTATTACGACGCCCAAACAAGGCCGGCAAGGGCGGGGTTTCGTCAAATTCTCACGGGTCCCGAGCACCCCGACTACGTGAACTTCTGCCTTGGGCCTGGACACGGCACGGGCTACCAGGATCAGATTATTATTGAGGCGCGGGATTTCTTAGCCGCAATTGAAACAGGTACGCCGGTGTTCCCGACATTTCAGGACGGACTTGCGGCGGCTGAGGTCGCAAGCGCTGCGTTTTTATCGAACAGGGAACGGCGTTGGGTCCGGCTAAGCGAAATATAAGGGATCAAGAGGTATCATGACCAAGACCACCAAGACCACCAAGACCACCGAGCCAATCAAGACAGTAAAGCCAATTCAAATTGCCAATGCTCCCTGCTCCTGGGGGGTGGAGTTTGCCGATGACCCGCGCAATCCTGCGTGGCCGCAGGTCCTGGACGCATGCTCCGAAGCTGGATATTCGGGCATTGAACTGGGGCCGGTGGGCTACATGCCCGAGGACCCATACATTCTCGCAGACGCCCTCGCACAGCGCAACCTGCAACTTGTCGGCGGCGTGGTGTTTCGCGCCTTTCATGATGTGAACCAGTGGGATGACGTGATGGATGCTGCTGTGCGAACCGCACGGGCGCTCGTGTCCCATGGAGCCAGGCACCTGGTCCTGATTGACAGCATTTCCCAACGCAGAGCGCCAACCGCAGGGCGCGCCGATGAGGCGGTACAAATGAACCCGGACGAATGGCGCGGATTTGTCGCGCGCATCCGTACCGTTGCAAAAATGGGAACCGAAGATTATGGGCTTTGCGTATCCATTCATGCCCATGCCGCAGGGTTTATGGACTTTGAGCCAGAGCTTGAACGTCTCCTGCAAGACGTGGATGAAGCGCTTCTCAAAATCTGCCTTGACACGGGGCATCATCACTACGCCGGCTATGACCCGGTGGCATTTATGAAACGTCATGAGGGGCGTATCGCCTATATGCATTTCAAGGATATCGACCCGCTGGTCAAGGCCCGTGTGATTGAGAACCGCACGGGCTTTTACGAAGCCTGCGGGCAGGGAATTTTCTGTAACTTAGGGGACGGAGAAGTAAATTTTAAAAGCGTCAGGCAGCAGCTTCTTGATAGCGGCTATAGCGGATGGTGCACTGTCGAACAGGATTGTGATCCGCAGCTTAGCCCTGCACCCATCATTGACGCCAAAGCGAACCGCGCCTATTTGGCATCGATTGGATTTTAAGCCTTGTCTTGCCGGTGAGCACGTCTATTAACTGGCGTCACTCGCCCGCTCTCCGGTCTGTGTGCATCGAAAGGACATATCTTTGAACAAATTGAATTGGGGATTGATCGGCGGCGGTGAAGGGAGCCAGATCGGCCGGGCGCATCGCCTGGGGGCGGGGCTGGACGGATATTTTCGTCTTGCCGCCGGGGCTTTGGATATCGACGCGAATAAGGGACGGGACTTTGCCATCTCCCTTGGTGTGCCGCCCGAGCGTGCCTATGCAAACTGGCAACAAATGCTTGCAAGCGAGAAGAAACGCAGCCGCAGCCACCCGGACCGCCTTGATCTGGTGACCATTGCCACCCCAAACGCCACCCACTACGAAATCACCAAGGCATTTCTCAAGGCGGGATTTCATGTTCTGTGTGAGAAACCCCTGACCATGCGTGTCGAGGAAGCCGAGAACATTGTGCAACTGGCGCAGGCGACCGGAACTGTGTGCGCGGTCAACTACGGCTATAGTGGCTATCCTTTGGTGCGGCATATGCGGGCCATGGTGGCGCGTGGAGACCTTGGCGCTGTTCGCTTGATCAGGGCAACCTTTGCTCATGGTTTTCATGCGGATGCAGCGGGCGCGGACAACCCGCGGGTGCGTTGGCGCTATGATCCTGAGCAGATGGGGGTATCCGCGCAATTTGCTGATTGCGGCATCCATGCGCTGCATTTGGCAAGTTTTATTTCTGGTCAGGAAGCGGAGCGTCTGTCGGCCGATTTTTCCTCTTTCGTAGCGGGCCGTGCGCTGGAGGATGATGCCATGGTCAACATCCGCATGGATGGCGGGGCTGTATGCCGATTGTGGACGAGTGCGGTAGCGGTGGGGCGCATGCACGGGCTGGAAATTGAGGTGTTCGGCGAGCGCGGCGGCCTGCGCTGGGCCCAGGAATGGCCCAACCAACTCTATTGGACGCCGCTGCAGGGGCGAACCGAGATCATTGAACGCGGCGCCCCGGGGCTTTCTATTGAGGCGGAACGCGCGTCTCGGGTGACTATCGGTCACGCCGAGGGCATGCCCCTGGCGTTTGCCAACATTTACAAAGATCTGGCGGAGGTGATCCAGGCGCAAAGCCAGGAGCGTGAGGCAGACCCGGCGGCCCTGCACTATCCGCGGGCAGAGGATGGGCTGCGCTCGATGGCGGCGATTTACGCCGCTGTCGAATCCGCTGCACACAAGGGCGCCTGGGTCGACGCCCGCCCTGCGATGATGCGATGATTATCTATTAAGACCTGATACCAGCGGTATTGGCTTTATATACACGCCGACTGGTGTACTGCCTTGATAACATACTTGCTTGACGCTAAGCCATGAGTCATTGTTAAAGACCCTTGGTATGACACGCTCTAGGAAGACCGACAGCGATGCTCATAAGCGTCGTTTAACCGCAAAAATCGCTCATAGGTCTGCAATTCTTTTTTTGACGGCCGCTGTTGGATATTTTGCTTGTGCAGCCGCTCGACAATACCGGTCGCGCGGATGGCCTGCATTTCACGCCATACCGCGCTACAAGAGCCCTGCACCGCTCCCGCTTCAACATCCGCGCGCCCCGGCACGTTGCCAGGGGTTGTACAACCGGCGCTCACCAGGACCACCGCGAGCGCGGTCACTACAATTCTTATATGAACCCCCGCATCACGCCCACAGCCTGGCATTCTAGGCACTCCCGATCCTTCCTATGTGTTCTCTAATTTGTTGGCGCTACGCCCGTTAAAACGCTCTGTGTCCGCATTTGACTGCTGCCGCTGGCCGGCGCGCAGTTGTCGGTACCGCTCCAGGGCAATTTCCGCATCGCGATAGGGTTCCTGTAAGGATACATTCCAATAGCGCAGAACCTCCAGCGCGATCGGGTCTCCGGTGACCGCGCAGCGCACAAACGCGCCCGCGCGAATGACACGAAAGTCACTGTTGAGATACTTCACCTTGGCCTCGCTACCAAACGGAGGCTTTTCATATCGGTTCATGGCTTTTCCCGGTCCTGGAGCGAGCCGCGCCGCCAATGGCCTGGCAATAAAAACAAAGCGGTTTACCACAAGGTTAGGCCCCAAGTCAAAAGTGTCCCGAAACGCTCTGGATCAGCATGGCGTTAGCTGTGCCCATTTTGCTATGGGATCTGTGCGCGCGATGGGGCTTGACATGAGGTGTTTTCCCAAGAGGCCCTCAATTAACGGGCATTGCCGGCCCGCCCAGTCCCCGGGGTTTAACGGGCCGCGCACCTGTTCGTGAAAACGTACCCCGCAGGGCTCAAGACGGGTTTTAGCGGTTATCGATGCGCTTCAATAGCGTCTGCACAGCCTCCTTGAGTTGCTTGTCTTGACCGCTAATGATGGATGCCGGATCATTCAGGGAGAGCACATCCGGCTCGATCTCAAGGTTCTCGTAATAGGTTCCGTCGAGACGCCGCAGCGGCAATTGCGGAAAGCCATATACCAATCCCGGAATAATCTTCGATTGCATCCACCATACCGCCGTACCCGTGCCGGGAACCGGCTCACCGACCTGCTGGCCCAGTTGAAGGTCCCTGTAAGCCTGGGGAAATACCGAACCATCGGAATAGCTGGACGCATTGGCAATAATTACCGACGGGGCGAACCATCGGCTTCGCGGCTCAAAACTCGGCGTATCGCCCGGTGGCGAAATTTGCGAGTACTTCTTTCCTGAAAGAAAAGTCACGATAGAATCGTGCAGATTGCCTCCCAGATTAAAGCGCTCGTCCACAATCAGGCCTTCCGCATCACGAAACCGCCCAATGGCTTGAGCGGTGAACTCGCGATAAACAGACTCATTCATGGCGCTAAGGTAAGCATAGCCAAGGCGGCCATCCGAGGCCTCGACAACAAATTCGCGGCGCGCCTTTTTCCAGCGCTCGGCCAGTAAGGGCATCTCCTGCTCGTAGTGGATGGTCTCGATCATCTCGACCCATTCTTTCCCGTCTTCCGGACGCAGCAAGCGCACCGCAACCGTGCGATCTGCCTTGCCGGTCAAAAGACGGTTCACACCGCCCGAGGCAGGAAGTTTCTCTCCATCAATGGCGATGATAACGTCGCCGGGGCGGATGGAAACATCAGGTTGATCGAAAGGCCCCTCGGCAATGACCTCGTCGACCTTCATCCCCTCACCCTGGTAGGCGTGATCGTAAAGCAGTCCCAGCGCGCCCATTGTGCGTTCCCAATTCGCGGCCCTCGGACTGGTGTAGCTGGCGCCTGTGTGAGAAACATTGAGCTCTCCCACCATCTCCGACAGTATCAGCGCCACATCCTGCGGGTCGTCTACATGATCAAGAAAACGCCGGTAGCTCGCACCATAAGCCTGCCAGTCGACGCCGTTTAAATCGGCTACGTAGAATTTCTTCCTTGTGATGATCCAGTATTGATCAAAAGCTGCCTTGATATGATCCTCAAGGGCGAGCTGAAAAGAAATGACGGCGGCAAAGCTGTCATCGCTGCGCGCGGCAAGATCGAATTTTCTGAAACCATTGCCATCATAGAGAAAAACATGCCTGCCGTCGGCGGAGACCCGGAATATGGGCACGTCCTGTTGCTCCGCAGGCGGTGCGGGCATATTGAATATCTGCTCAATGTTACCGTCTTTCATGGACGTCAGATAACCGGCGATGAACTGTGTGCCATCAAAATTCTCGCTTGCTGCGGCATGGAACAGGAAGCGATTGTCCAAAACCGGCGCGGCAAAGTAAATCCCGCTAGTCTGCCGCGTCAGCCGTCGCGTCAGGCCCGCAAGCCGTTCGACCTCAATGGCCTTGTAATCGACAGGCAGAAATGCAGTCCCGCTGTTTTGTTTTCCGTCATCCTTTTTTGGTTGTTTGCCATCGCCTTGATCGCCGGCGATTGTCGCCTTGCCTTGGGCGGCAAGACGCGCCTTGCGCGACAAAAACACCTGAAACACGTCATAGGCGTTCTGGCTGCCATCGGCACCGTATGGCGCCAGCAGCGTTGACAGATAGTAGATCGAGCCGCCGTCAGGAGCCCAGGCGGCAACGGTGTCGATTGCATTGTTATAGGTCAGGCGGATCGGCGGCGACTTTCCGTCTAGGGCGTAGACGATGATCTCGGTATTGAACAAAGTTTCCTGAAAATCGACCGCAAGAAAGGCAGAATCGGGTGACCACACGAACCTCAAATCGCCATCGGCATAAGAATAGTTTTGCGATCCGGGCAATATTGTCGTGTGTTTTTTTGTTCTTAAATCGAATACACGGATTTCATCGCGATTATACAGATAGGCGATCTTTGAGCCATCTGGCGAAATCAACGGTTGCATCGCATCGAATGCACCGACGATAACCGGCTCAACGTTGAAGGTCTCCGCGGCTAAAAACGAACTCGCTCCCTGGGCAGGAAAAACGCGGTAGATCCCCCAGTTTCCGTTGCGCTCGGATGCAAAAAGAATATTGGAACCATCGGGCGTGAACTGCACACTGCGCTCTTCAAAAGGCGTTCGAACCATCTCCTTGCTCTGGCCGTTGATGGGATTGAGCAAAAACATATCCCCCCAGGTAACAGCGACAATCTCCGGAAAAGCCGGGCTTACCGCAAACTCATCGAAGGTGACGCCGGATAACACACCGGTTAGCGGCAGGCTTGAAGTGCTGATCGTGACAGCCAGTTTCCTGCTGGTTTCGGTATCGAGATCAAGGACATAGAGCTCTCCATTATAGGAATAGGCTATTGTATTGCCGTTGGAGATGCTCATGTCGCGCACTGGGTGCTGCTCGTGTCTGGTGATCTGGGTATGGGTGCCGGATGCCGGCGAATACTTCCAGATGTTGAAGTCTCCCGATGCTTCGCTGAGATAGTAAAGCGTTTGCCCATCGGCGTTCCATAGGGGCTCAAGGGCGCTGACACGCCGCTCGGTTATACGCTCGTGGCGGCCGGTTTTTATATCGTGGATCAATATCCCCGGGCTGGCCCAGGATTTTTGATGCTTGCGGTACGCCTGCTCCAGTGAAAATTCGCCTGCGTAGGCAATTTTCTCGCCGGCTGGATCAATAGAGGCCTGAAGAACCGGCAGCGGCAAAACGGGGGTCAATTTACCCCCCTGCACAGGGGTCGAAAAAACCTGATTGCGTAATTTCGCCACAGGCGTAATGGAATATTGCGTCGCCACCGCACTACTGAACTGCTGCGTGTTCAGATACACGGACTCGCCATCCGGGGAAAACCCAAGGGGCCTGTCTTCGCCCCCGTGCCATGTAAGACGGCGAATGGCGCCGCCGCTTGCGGGCACACTGTATACATCGCGATTATTCCTGACCTCAATGGACATGGCGATCCAATCGCCCTGCTTGGACCAGTGCAAATCGGCCACGTGGCCGGACTGATTGACCAGTGTGCGCGCCGCGCCGCCGCTGGCCGAGACGATATAGGCGTCTCCCTTGTAGGTAAATGCGATTTCGCGCCCATCTGGTGATATGGCGGTATTGCGCAGCCACAGGGCGGTTTGCGCAAACGCGGTGTCGGCAAAATTTACCCCCACGAGGCCAATGATGATTGCGACCATACTTGCGGTACTGCTTATTCGTGTCATATATATTTACCTATTGAATGTTTCTTTAATCCTATTGAATGTTTCTTTATAGCAAAATACGTTTAGTTGGAATCATGAGCATTCAGCATTTTTTTTGCATTCTGCTATAGATTTAGAGGGCGATCAGCTTTATGCGTTTAGTTGTCCCCATAGCAAAATGGGTACAGCTAAACGTATGCTGATCTAATAATGTGACCTCAACAGGTTGTTCTTACAAAACCCATCGGGCGCAGGTGGCATTAGCTGGAAACGTTTATTGACAACCTAGTAAGCCCGGCTCCCCCAGCTTAGGCCCTCGCATGAAGGGCAACCCCCGTTATGGATAAAAGAAAGACTAAAATGTGGCCTCGGCCTTCAGTCGCTCGCCCAACAGGCGCGAACTGCTAGAGCGTGTCATGTCTTACTAGAACCATTCTGACGGAGCGATTTTGTGACAAGATGGGCCTTAAGTCTCGCAGGATATAGTGGGGCTATTTGCAAGAGACTTAAGGTCCATATTGGCGCAAAAGCGCCCGTCCCTTCGGGTTTCCGATTGGCGGACGCCCACGCCCAAGCCGCTCTTGAGAGATGGGTCGCCATCGCTCTTCGATCGCCTTGGACGTGGATCGCCTCGCCAATCGAGAAACAGAATTGCTTCTATTAAGACATGACACGCTCTGACGGATCGGAGGGAAACAGGTTTTCAAGCATCGCAAACTCCCTTGGCAAAAAAGAAAAGGGCCACCAGAGGTCTTACCCTCTGGCGACCGGGGAGTTGGGCTATCGAGGCGTATTCCTGTTGGCTGCGCGCTAGCCAAAACGGGTCAGTTTCAGGAGCGAGGACGCAGGACATGCAGCGCATATTCAAGGACGAGGGACGCAAAAATGACGCGTTTTGGCCGCGCCCGGAGGGTTTGCCGAAAATGGCTCCGGCGGTCGTCGAAAATGCTCGAAAGTGACCTCACTGTCTTGCGCTTTTCTCCTACGCCAAAGCCATTTTCAGCAAACGCAGCGCAACAGCAATACGCCTCGATAGCCCAAAGCCGCGCTAGGACGACCGCCACGGCCTTTAAGCCGAAGCTCTGGACATGCGCCGCAGCCTCCCCGGCCATGAAAACCGAGGAGATGCTGTTGCGGTCAGCAAAGACCGCTGTGTGCAGGGTTTCGACGCCCCGGGGCCCGCGCATGGGCGCCGGCCTTGTGCGAGAGCTTAATGAACAGGGGATTGCCACGCAACCGAAATCAGACCGCAAAGGGATAACACGCTCCGGGCTTTGTCGCCGTCCCGTTGTCAAACGCCTCAAACGCCCTTGGGACGCGAGGCCCCCGCGGCCCAGGCGAGCAGTTCCACCGTGTGGACGACCGGGATATCCGTGCCCGATTGTATCTGGGTCATACAGCCAATGTTACCGGTGGCGATCACGTCGGGCGCAACCGCGTTGATCGCGGCCAGTTTGCGCGCAAGAAGGTCGTTGGCGATGTCGCTTTGGGTGATGTTGTAAATCCCCGCGGAACCGCAGCACAAGTGCGCCTCAGCGATATTCATCACCGTGAAACCCGCCTGGCGCAGCAGCGTCTTTGGTGCTTGTGTGATGCCTTGCCCGTGTTGCAGTGTACACGCCGCATGGTAGGCGATGCGAAGCGGGGGGAGAGGACGGGAACGGACGGGCGGCCATTGCGGGTGACCCTGTGTGCAGGTGACAAGAAACGTGCTGATATCCTGGGTCATCGCCGTGATGCGGGCTGCTTTTTCTCGATAGGCCGGATCATCGCGTAACAGATGCGCATAGTCCTTGACCATGGAACCGCAGCCTGAGGCAGTCATGACGATCGCCCCTATATCCTTGGCATCGATCAGGCGGGCCCAGGCATCGATGTTTCGCCGTGCCGCCTGCTCACTGGCTTTTCTGTCGCCCAAGTGGTGTACGAGTGCCCCGCAGCACGCCTCCCCGGGGGCTTCCACAACACCAATCCCAAGGCGCGCCAACAGGTCCTCAGCGGCGCGGTTGATCTGCGGCGCTAAAACCGACTGGGCACATCCGCGCATGAGGATCACGCGAGAGCCTTTGGTGTCGCTGCGTGTTGGTGGGCGCGCAATGCCGGGCAACCGCCGAGGTGCCAGGGCGAGCATAGCGGTAATGGCTTTAAGTTGCGGTATGCGCGCCAGGATTGGGACCATCGGCCGACCCAACGCGGCCAGGCGCAGGGCCAGACGAAACCGTGCGGGGTAAGGCAGGACATGGGAAAGGATACCGCGCATGAGCCGGTCCCCGATGGGCCGTTTGTGGGTCCTCTCAATATGCTTGCGGGCCTGATCCACGAGGTGCCCATAGTCCACGCCAGAGGGGCACGTTGTCATGCACGACAGGCACGACAGGCAGCGATCCACATGGGTAACGACTTGGGTGTCCGCCGCCGCACCGCTTTCCAGCATATCCTTGATCATATAGATGCGCCCACGCGGTGAGTCCCGCTCGTCCCCAAGCAACACAAAGGTGGGGCAAGTGGCGGTGCACAGGCCGCAATGGACGCATTTTCGCAGAATCGAATCGGCTTCGGCCAGTTGCGGGTCGGCCAATTGCTGCACGGAAAAGTGGGTTCGCATAACGTGATCTTTTACACAACAGCGCTGAGGCGCCCGGGATTGAGAACCCCCGCCGGGTCAAACCCAAGACGCAACCGCTCTGATAGTTGCGCCAAGGCGGGCGCAAGAGGTTGGACGATAGGCACGCTACCATCAAGAGGCGCAGGACAGCGCACAAGGTTCGCGTGTCCTGATGAAACCTTGGCTATTTCGCCACGAACGGCCGCCGCTCCCGCATCCGGGCTTGGCTGCGTGATTTCAATCCATACCAGCCCGCCGCCCCAATCAAGCATAAACCGCATGTTGCACCGGGCGCGGATAGCCTCAATCAACACGGGCGCCTCGCTGGGTGGGACGGATACGCGCCACAAGGGCTTGTTACCAGCCTGGAAAGGGGCGACATCGCGGACATAACGCCAAAAATCGGCAGAAGCGCGGGCATCGAGCACACGGATATCGGCGTGGTCTGTGAACATTTGGCGCAAGGTGTTGGTCCGCGCTTCAACCGAGGGAGCAAAACCGGAAAGACGAAACCCTGTGATGGCCCGTTTTGCACCGTGCAGGCAGTGGGCCGCAGTGTTTTGGGGAAGGTATGCGCCGGCACACACATCGGCATTGGTACCCAAAGCCGCACAGAGCGCCTCAGTTGCCGCCGCAACGTCCTGTCCAAAAAGCAAAAGGCTGGCCTGTGTCTCAGCCCGCGGCACGGTTTTGAGGCTCACTTCAGTCATCACCGCCAGCGTACCCCAGGAACCCGCAAGGCCCTTGCACATGTCGTAACCGGTCACGTTCTTGACCACTTGACCGCCCGCTTGAAATATCTCACCGCGCCCTGAGACTGCACGCACACCGAGAAAATGGTCCCGCGCGGCACCGGCCTTGATGCGCCGCGGTCCGGATGTGTTGGTGGCCAATACCCCGCCGATGGTCCCGCGCCCGGCCTTGAGACCAAACAGGGGCCCGTAATCCATGGGCTCGAATGCCAGTTCCTGCCCCTTGGCCTGCAATGCGGCGTTAATGTCCGCCATTGGCGTTCCCGCGCGCGCGGTCAGAACAAGCTCCTCTGGCGCATAGGAAAGAATTCCCGAAAGACCGGTCATATTGAGCGTATCGGTACCGCTTTTCGCGGGACCGCGAACCCGCTCCATAGCGCTTTTTGTGCCATGGCCGATAATTTGCAGGGGCCTGGCCCGGGCAATCGCCTCCCGGACAATGGCGCAGGCCTCATCTTCTGTCTGGGGTCTGTACTCGGCCATCACAAAGAACACGCATTGTACTGGGGTTGCCCCGCTAAAAACGCGGGATATCCGGATGAGGCAGGTTTCCCTTGTGCACATGCAAGCGCCCCAACTCGGCGCAGCGGTGCAGGGTGGGAAACACCTTACCCGGGTTAAGAAGATGATGCGGATCAAAGGCGCATTTCACCCGTTGCTGCTGTTTCAGGTCGGTCTTTGAAAAGACTTCGTCCATCAAGTCTCTTTTTTCTATTCCCACCCCGTGCTCGCCGGTCAGCACGCCGCCCACCTTGACACAAAGGCGCAGGATATCCGCGCCAAACGCCTCCGCCCGCGCCAGTTCGCCATCGACACTAGCATCGAACAGGATCAACGGATGCAGGTTGCCATCACCGGCGTGAAACACATTGGCAACTCGCAAATTGTAGGTGCGGCTTAAGGTTTGAATGCCTTCCAGCACCTCGGGCAGGGTCTTTCTGGGAATGGTTCCGTCCATGCACAGATAGTCCGGTGCCAAGCGCGCCATCGCCGGAAACGCCGCCTTGCGCCCGGCCCAAAAGCGTAATCTTTCCTCTTCATCGCTGCTGGCTTTGAACGTTGCAGCCCTATTGGTGTGGGCAAGAGCCTGCAGCCGGTTCAGTAGATCGTCCACTTCCACGCTCGGCCCATCGCACTCAACGATCAACAACGCCTCCACGTCCTTGGGGTAACCCGCATCGATAAAGTCCTGGGTTGCATGAATGGCTGATCTGTCCATCATTTCGATGGCTGCGGGAATAATGCCGGCGCCGATAATATCGGCAACGCATTGGCCGGCATCGATTGTATCGGCAAACCCGATCAAGGCGGCGCGTGCGGTGGCTGGCTTTGGCAGGATACGCACACAGACTTCGGTAACCACGCCGAGGAGGCCTTCCGATCCGGTCATCAGGCCGAGAATATCGTAACCGGGGGCATCGAGATGTTTGCCGCCAATGCGAATCACTTCGCCGGTGATAAGGACGATCTCCAGGCCGAGCACGTTGTTGGTGGTCAGGCCATATTTAAGGCAGTGGACGCCACCGGCATTTTCCGCGACATTGCCGCCGATGGAACAGGCGATCTGGCTTGAGGGATCAGGCGCGTAATAGAACCCCCTATCAGACACCGCCTCGGTGATGGCCAGATTGGTGACCCCGGGCTGCACGGTCACGGCGCGGTTGTCGAAATCGATGTCCAGCACCTTGTTAAAGCGCATCATCGACATTAATATCCCATCGCCCAAAGGAATGGCGCCCCCTGAGAGGGAGGTTCCGGCCCCACGGGGCACCACGCGCACGTGGTTATCGTGGGCAAAGCGCAGGATTTGCGAGACCTCCTCGACGGTTTCCGGCAACACGACCAATAAGGGCATTTGCTGGTAAACGCTCAGGCCGTCGGTTTCATAGACCCGCATTCCCGTCTCATCAGCCACGACCCGCTCGGCACCAACAATAGCGCGCATGGCGGCTATAATCTCGTCTCTGCGCGCGAGCACAGCCTGGTCGGGCTCTGGCATGGCGATTGATGACATAAGTGTGAGGGTTCCCTCTGTAACGTTTGGTTTGCGCTATCAGCATCAGCATCAGCATCAGCATGCCTTTTGTTGTACGCATTCCTGTTATACACAAATTAATTGCGATTGAAATGCAATAAAGCTGGAAACGTCTATTGACGACCTGGCCTGCCCGCTCCCCCTTTCCGGCCACCTGCACTGGCGGTACCCTTTGGCACGGCTCCGCAAGGGATGCATAGGGCTCTGGTCATGCCGCGCGCGCAATCTATAGACGTTGAAATCAACCTCACAAGCTGATAGGCAAACCCATGACACCGTCAAAAACAGCTGGCGCGAGGCGAAAATCGCGGCGATCGGCAGAACATTCGGGGAGCGTACAGCCTTTGCGGCCTGCTCCGCCGTTTATTCATGTGCGCACCCATTCGGCTTATTCCCTTCTGGAGGGCGCCATCCCCCTATCGCGGCTGATTGATTTGGCGGTTGCCGACCGCCAACCGGCGCTGGGTCTTTGTGATACGAACAATTTGTTTGGGGCGCTGGAGTTTGCGCAACAGGCGTCCGCACGGGGCTTGCAGCCTATCATTGGTTGTCAGATTGCCTTTGATGCCGAAGACACCACCACCGGCAACAACAGCAGTGGCCCTATGGGCGGCAGCGACGGTGGTGTCCACACATATAATGATAACCTGAGCACGTTGGTGCTGCTTGTACAATCCGAGCAGGGATACAAAAACCTGCTACGGCTGATCAGCGATGCCTATGTTCTGCCCAAACCGGAGGAGGCGTTTCACGAAACGTCCGTATCGATCACTGAACTCTGCAAGCGTAGCGAGGGATTGATTGCATTAACCGGCGGTGCGGAAGGACCCATTGGACAGGCACTTCTTAAGGAGGACCCGGACCGAGCGCGCCAGCGTCTTGAGACCCTGGCCGAGATTTTCCCCAACCGTCTTTATGTGGAATTGCAGCGCCATGGGCGTGAGGCCGAGCGCCAGAGTGAGAGCGCCATGATCGCTCTGGCTTACGATCTGGCACTTCCGCTTGTGGCCACTAACGAGCCGTTCTTTGCCACCTCGGATGATTTTGAGGCCCACGACGCACTGATCGCCATTGCCGAGGGGAGCGTGATCGGTGAAGATAATCGACGCCGCCTGACGCAGGCGCATTATTTCAAGTCCGCTGCGGAAATGGTCGCTCTGTTTGCGGACCTGCCTGAGGCGCTTGCCAGTACGGTGGAAATCGCCAAGCGTTGCGCCTACCGTCCGCGCATCGAAAAGCCTGTCCTTCCGCGCTTTGCTGATGCCGCGGGCGCGGAACCGGGCGCGAGTGCCGAGGCGCTTGATGAGGTGGAAGCCAAAGCCCTGCGTGTCGCCGCCCATGAAGGATTAACGGAGCGGCTTGAGCGAACCGGCACGGCGGCGGACTTTACCGGCGATGACTATCGCGCGCGGCTTGACTTTGAAATCGAGGTCATCGCCGGGATGAAATATCCGGGTTATTTTCTTATCGTCGCCGATTTTATCAAGTGGGCCAAGGCACAGGGCATACCGGTCGGGCCCGGGCGCGGCTCCGGTGCGGGGTCTCTGGTCGCCTATGCCCTGACGATCACCGATATCGATCCGTTGCGCTATAACATCCCGTTTGAGCGGTTTCTTAACCCTGAGCGGGTGTCCATGCCCGATTTCGATATTGATTTCTGCCAGGATCGCCGGGACGAGGTCATACAATATGTAAGCGACAAATACGGCGCCGATCATGTGGCCCAGATCATCACCTTTGGGACCCTACAGGCGCGCGCCGTGCTGCGCGACGTGGGCCGGGTTCTGGAGATGCCCTACGGTCAGGTTGACCGTATTTGCAAGTTGGTTCCCAATAATCCTGCCGAGCCGGTCAGTCTTCGTGAGGCGATTGCCGGTGAGCCGCAACTCAAGGACATGGGCGACAACGATGCGCTGGTTGCGCGGCTGTTTCGGATTGCTCTTACCCTTGAGGGCCTGTTTCGCCACGCCTCCACCCACGCAGCCGGCATCGTCATCGGTGATCGTCCTTTACGCGAGCGGGTTCCCTTATATCGGGTTCCCCGCGCCCACATGCCTGCCACCCAGTTTAATCTCAAATGGGTCGAGGCGGCGGGGCTCGTCAAGTTCGACTTTTTGGGTCTAAAAACCCTGACGGTGATCGAGCGGGCGGTGAAGATGCTGCGCGCCCAGGGAACCGACATCGATATTAACGCAATTCCTCTTGATGATGAGGCCACCTTTGCCATGCTCGGCAAGGGGGAAACCGTGGGCGTCTTCCAACTTGAAAGTTCCGGCATGCGACGCGCGCTCATGGAACTGAACCCCGACAGGCTTGAGGATATTATTGCCATGGTTGCCCTTTACCGGCCGGGCCCCATGGCCAGCATTCCCAACTACTGTGCACGCAAGAACGGCATCGAGCCGATCGACTATATTCATCCTGCTCTTGAGCCGATTCTGAATGAGAGTTTTGGTGTGATCGTCTATCAGGAGCAGGTCATGCAGATTGCCCGGGATCTGGCTGACTATACCCTTGGGGAGGCGGACCTGCTGCGCCGCGCCATGGGCAAGAAAATAAAGTCGGAAATGGATGCGCATCGGAGCCGCTTTGTCGAGGGTGCGATGCGCCACGGCGTGGATAAGAAAAAAGCCGACGTGATCTTCGATCTGATGGCAAAATTTTCCGGTTATGGCTTTAACAAGGGGCATTCCGCTCCCTACGCCCTGATCGCCTATCAGACCGCCTGGTTAAAGGCTAATCATCCAGCGGAATTTTTGGCGGCCTCCATGACGCTTGACATGAACAATACCGACAAGCTGGCCGATTTTGCCCGCGAGGCGGCGCGCCTGTCCATCAGGGTTCGCCCGCCCGATATCAATGTTTCCACCGCCATGTTTCACGTTGACGAGCAGGAGATTGTCTACGCCCTTGCGGCGATAAAAGGTGTTGGCCGTCAGGCTGTGGAGGAGATTGTTGCGCAACGCGGCGAAGGCACGTTTTCCAGTATTGCCGATTTTGCCGCCAAGATCACACCGCGCATGGTGAACAAACGGACCCTTGAAGGGTTGATCGCAGCCGGCGCTCTGGATGCGTTGGAGCCCAACAGGGCGCGTCTGTTCTGCCATGCGGATAGTCTTCTTGCCCATGGGGGGCGCGTTGCGCAGGATGCGGCTCTTGGCCAGGGAGATATGTTCGGCGGCACTAGCGAGCCTGACGATCTGGCCTTGCCACAGACCGACCCCTGGGATTTGGGTGACAGGCTGCACCGGGAATTTGAGGCCATCGGGTTTTACTTGAGCGCCCACCCGCTGGACTCGTATTTGCCGCATCTTGGGGCCCTAAAGGCGCAAACCTGGGCGGATTTTTCCCAAAGCGTGCGCACCGAGGGAACCACGGCAGGTCGGCTGCTTGCCACCGTTGCAAGCAAGCGCGAACGCCGCATCCGCTCGGGCGGGCGTATGATTGTTCTGACCTGCTCGGACCCTACGGGCCTTTACGAGGCGGTTCTGTTTTCCGACGGGGTGTCGCAGTTTCGCGACCTGCTTGAGCCGGGCCAGTCGGTTGTGCTCACCGTTAGCGCCGAGGCGCAAGGGGAAGACGTGCGCGTTCGGGTGCAAAATGTCGATCCGCTTGGTGATCTGTCTGGCGCAATGCACACCCGCTTGCACATCCACTTGAGCACGGATACGGCGCTTGCTCTATTGGCCAATCAGGTTGCGGAAAAACGTAACAGCAAGGATAAGGGGCAGGTGCTGCTCATTCTTACCCAAAGGGATGCCTTGCGCGCGGTAGAAATGCGTTTGCCCGGGGGGTATGCCCTGTCACCTGAGTTAGCCGGTGCCATCAAGGCCATCCCGGGGGTGGACAATGTGGTGTTGACCTAGATCAGTATGGGTTTCGCTGCACCCATTTTGCTATTGAGCGCAACCATGAAACGAAGGGTTCTACAACGGATGCTCTTGAGCCTTTTCGTGCTGATCGGGGTTTATGCCCTAACCACCATGGTAGTCTATAGGCTGCAGGACAGGTTTGTTTATGTCCCTGATGCTGAGCGTATCGACCCGTTGGTGGTAGGTTTTGATGCCGCGGAAATCGAGCTTCGCACCGGTGATGGCCACGCTTTGATTGCCTGGTGGCGGGCACCGGTCGGTGACCAACCGGTGATCCTGTACTTTCATGGCAATGCTGGTGGCTTGGGGCATAGGGCCCAGCGTTTTGGGGCGTTGACGGCGACGGGCAATGGTCTTTTTGCCATGAGTTATCGTGGCTACAGCGGTTCGCAGGGCAGGCCATCGCAGGTGCACAACTTTTCGGATGCAGAACGTGCCTATGATTGGTTGCTGGCGCGCGGCGTCAAACCGCGGCAAATCGTGCTTTACGGCGAATCGCTGGGAACCGGAATCGCCATAAAGATCGCTGCCGACCACGCCGTTGGGGCTTTGATACTGGAAGCCCCCTATACGTCCTTACGCGCCGTTGCCAGCAGCCGGTTTCCCTTCTCCCTGCTTCCCGTGAAATACCTGATGCGAGATCAGTACCGCTCGGACGAAATCATTGACGCTGTTACGGTGCCGGTTCTGGTCATGCACGGAATAAAGGATCGAGTCATCCCCTACCGGTTAGGGCAGGCGATCTTTGCTAAAATTATCGCAGAGCAGAAGTTTCTAAGGCCGTTTGCCGAAGGCGATCATAACAATCTGTATCCGTTAGGTGCAGGCGATGTTGCCAGGGCTTTCATTGCCAACGTCAATGACGCGCGCGTTCGGCCTAAGGTACAGTAAAGGGTTCGGGACTCATGGTCGGTCGTTGCGTTGTCTGTGCCGGCCACCCCGGAGAGCCACCGGCACATTTGCTGATCTACACGCGGGTTGATATTGCCAAATGCACGCATTTTGGTGACATTGACGAAACCCATATATCGGGATACTTTATCGTCTGGCGATGCGGCCGGTGAAGGTCGTGGGTGCGTTACTGATCGTCCGCGAGCCTGTGGTTGCGGCGCGGTAGACAGCCAGTCCGCGCTCATTAATGCCATCGGGGCCGAGGCGGAATATGCCGTCAATACCGCTAAAACCGCTCGGCGAAGCGAGGATATCCCGGTAATTGGGAATAAGTTTACCGTCTTTCGTCATGGCCGTGGCCAACAAGGCGGCATCATAGGCAAAGGTGGCATTGCGCCTGGGAACAGAGCCAAACATCTGCTGATAGCGGTTGGCAAACGACTGGTAGCCACGCGATGCAAATGCAGGGTACCAGGCACCGCTTAGAGGCTTGCTTTTGGCAGCCGGGGAACCGGTCCACTGACCCGAACCGAGAATGCGGGTGTGCTCCGGATTGATGCCTGCGCTACGCAACGCTGTCGCGACAACAGCGGCGTTTCTGGCAACATCCGGTATGAGAATGGCGTCAACACCGCCGCTTGCCAGCACCTGGCGTGCGACCTGGGTTGCGGTTGCCGTCATGGATTGGCGCGACTTGTTGTAGCTAGCCACGGCGACAAGGGATCCGTCAACCTGTTCGAGGGTACGGCGCATCTGCTCCTGGGCCAGTTCGCCATAGCGGTTGGTAGGCAAGACTGCAGCAAAACTGCGCGCACCTCGGGCATGGGCGTAGCGCAGGATGCGATCAATCGAGTCCTGAGGCAGCAGGGGCATAAGGAAAACATCCCCGCCCGCGATGCGGGTGTCACTGGAAAAGCCAAGAACCGGAACGCCGGCGCGACGTGCAACGGGAACCGTTGTTGCCATTGTTTTTTGCAACATCGGCCCGATGATCACCTGAGCGCCGTGGGCAATAGCCTCCTCGGTTGCCTCGGCTGCCGCTTTGGGGACCCCGCAAGTATCCTTGATCACCACCGTAATGCCGCGCCCTGCGGACTCTGATACCGCCAACTCCACGGCATTACGCAAGTCCCGAGCCAGGGCACCAATCTCACCCGACGACGAAAGAGGAAGCAGCATGGCAACGCTTGTGGGTCCATCACCAAAAATCTCGTCTGTCATACGCTGTTGTGGTTGTGGCGCAAAGGCGCTGCGGGTCACGTCACCGCTTGTGGCGCCGGCTTGCAGGTTGGTCATGGTCTCCTGGGCCTGGCGGGGAGAGAGTTCCGACGTATCGGTAAACAATCCCGTCTCCAAAGCGTCCAGACTGCGACAGCCGCCGAGCGCTGCAAGCGCTCCGGTTAGCGTAACAAGAAGTGTCATTTTCATGAAGGGGGAACAGGTCAGTTTCTTTTGCTCGCGCACGGTTGCCTCCACATCTGCCTTAAAGATTGAAAGGGCGCCAAAGCGGCGAGTTCCGCAAATCCAGGGCCCAATATAGGTTCAAAAGGTTCTTTCCATGCGCACACACGTTCCAGAGCAGGGGTTTTGTTTTGAAAGGGTGGCGCGAAAGGTAACCCTTTGTTAACGACTGTGCGATGCAACTAAAGAGATTGTCAAAAAAAATGTTCAACTATTACACGATTTTTCCACGCTGCCGTGCTCCCGTCACCGATCTGATCGAAAAAAGCTTTTGTTCTCAATGGACAAGGGTCATGACGGGGTTTTGCGTGACTAGAAGTGGTTTGCTAATGACTTTGGCGCTCGGCGCGTTTTTGCGGGCGTATCGGCTGTAAACCAGTGCAACTTTGCGAATCATAAACGATCCAATACCGCGCTAACATCGCGCCAATATCACGCCAATATCACGCCAATGAGGAAAGATGATATTGCACCACTGCCACATGTGTTCGAACCTCAGCGATAAGGGCGCGGGCTGGTGCTGCCGGGTTAATAAAGAGGCTCAACTGCCCTCGCCAGGCTCTTGGGAAAACAGCTCTTTTTTATCAGGCTTTCCGTCCCATTCCTCCGCATCCGCGGGAACTTCCCCCTTTTCCACGATATTGGGCCAGATATCGGCGAATTTGGTGTTCAGCTCCAACCATTCCTCAAGTCCAGGCTCGGTGTCAGGCTTGATCGCCTCAGCGGGGCACTCCGGTTCGCAAACGCCGCAGTCTATACACTCCTCAGGGTGAATAACCAGCATGTTCTCACCCTCATAAAAACAATCCACGGGGCAAACTTCGATGCAATCCTGATATTTGCATTTGATACAATTTTCGGTGACGATATAGGTCATGGTGGCGCCTTAACTTGACTATCTTTCGCTGGCTGGTCATCAAGGATGTTACACACGATTGGCCCGGCGCAGCATCTTCCGGTGGTCATGGTGACAATCGCATGCACGGTGGTAAGGACGGGCCAATGCCTTGATTTCCATGCTATAGTAAAAAACGAAACGCAAGCGAAAATCATACAGGCAATGAGCCGCAATATAAATAGGATGGATTACTAAAATCTGCTTCCTTTGGAGAATAATAATATGCCGAGGCCGCTATCTGGAGTAAGGGTTTTGGATTTGTCGCGGGTGCTGGCGGGGCCGTGGGCGGGACAGATCCTCGCGGACCTTGGGGCCGAGGTGATCAAAGTGGAGCGCCCCGGGCGTGGTGACGATACGCGGGCCTGGGGGCCACCTTACCTGCGCGATGCGAGCGGTGCCAGGACCAGCGAATCCGCCTATTATCTATGTGCTAACCGCGGCAAGCGATCGGTCGAAATCGATATCGCCAACCCCAAGGGGCAGGATCTGGTGCACCGTCTTGCCGACAGGTCTGATGTTTTGATCGAGAATTTCAAGGTTGGAGGCCTGGCAAAATATCATCTTGACTATCCCAGCCTGAGCGCCACCAATCCTCGTCTGATTTATTGCTCCATTACCGGCTTTGGGCAAACCGGGCCGTGGCGAAACAGGCCAGGGTATGATTTTATGATCCAGGGGACCGCCGGCTTGATGAGCGTGACGGGGCAGCCTGATGACGCCCAAGGGGCGGGACCGGTGAAGGTCGGCGTTGCCGTCTCGGACCTGTTGACCGGCCTCTACAGCGTGATCGCCATTCAGGCGATTTTGCTTGAGCGCGCGACAACGGGCAAGGGAAAGCACATCGATATGGCCCTGTTTGATGTTCAGGCGGCCTGCCTGGCCAACCAGGCGTTGAACTATCTGACCTCAGGGTTATCGCCGACACGCCTTGGCAACGCGCACCCGAATATTGTGCCTTATGAGGTCTTTCCTACATTGGATGGACATATTATTCTTGCGGTGGGCAATGACACGCAATTTGCGCAATTTTGTGCCCTGGTAAAGCAACCCCAGTGGGCCCAGGACAGGCGGTTTGCAACAAATGCGCAGCGTATCGAGAACCGGGTGGAACTGGCGCGTCTTATTGCCGCTGAAACCAAAAAGCGGACAAGTTCCCTGTGGTTGGCTGACCTGGAGCGGGCAGGGGTCCCGTGTGGGCCGATCAATACCGTGGCGCAGGCGCTGAACCACCCCCAGGCCGTGGCGCGTGATCTCGTCTATACTGTCGGGCATCCCCTTTCTGATGCCTGCCCCCAGGTCGCCCTGCCGATAAAAGTCGGGGATACGCGGCTGGGCGCTGACAACCCACCACCGACATTGGGCCAGCACACCCATGAGGTTTTGTCTCAGCTTCTCGAACTTGATAGCCGCACCCTCGCGGCTTTGGTCAAGGACGCGGTTATTGGTCCGCTCCACGTTGACGATGAAGCAAAGCGTCGCAGATCCAGATAGGAGTAACATGTGTTGCTATACGGGCTTTTGTTGCTCGGCATTTTGGCGATCGTCTACGGCCCGCAGCTTTGGGTGCAGGCGGTGTTTCGGCGCTATGGTGGAGAGCGGCAGGAGTATCCGGGCACAGCAGCGGAACTGGCCCGTCACTTGCTCGACCGGGCCGGTCTGGAGCAGGTTCGCGTCGATGTTGCATCGCCAGAGTTTGGGGATCATTATGATCCAACCGACAAAGCCGTGCGCCTGATGCCGACGCATCACGACGGGCGTTCGCTGACAGCGGTAACCATTGCTGCCCATGAGGTCGGCCATGCTTTACAGGATGCGCAAGGGTACAAGCCCTTGCATTGGCGCACGATGCTGGTGCGCTGGATCGCTCCTATCGACAAAGTGGGAAGCGTTTTTCTTACCGCAGCCCCTTTTCTTTTGTTGCTCGTCAAGTCGCCCGCGGTTTTTGTGGTCACCATAGCGATCGGCATTGGGTTGCTGCTGTTATCGGTGATTGTTCATGCGGTGACTTTGCCGATGGAGTTTCATGCCAGTTTTCAGCGCGCCTTGCCCATCCTGGAGCGCGGGGGATACTTGCCTCACACGGACCTACCCGGTGCGCGAATGATCCTGAGCGCTGCGGCGTTGACCTATGTGGCCGCAGCCCTGGTGAATGTGCTCAATATCTGGCGATTGTTTCGCTTGCTGCGCTGATTATCTCTTTTACATTTATGCAAACTTCCTGTTGCGAGGCCGCTGTGTCTTCGTTAAAACCGCATCCGTGGATTACGAAGACATGGGCACCTAGAGCGTGTATATAAAGCCAATACCGCTGGTATAAAAGGTTCTCAAATGAAACCAACCAGTTCAAGAAACCAACGCAATAACAAGGGGAGTGCAGGTTCATGCGGGTATATTATGACCAGGATGCGGATCTCAATCTGATCAAGGGTAAACGGGTTGCGATTGTCGGCTATGGGTCGCAAGGCCATGCACACGCATTAAATATGCGCGATTCCGGCGTCAATGACGTCGCCATCGCCCTGCGTGAGGGGTCCGGCTCGCGCAAAAAGGCCGAGGCGGAAGGCTTGAACGTCATGGATATCGCCGCCGCTGCCGGCTGGGCCGATGTGGCGATGATGTTAATTCCGGACGAATTGCAAGCTGAAACCTATACGGAATTCCTGCATGAGAATATGAAAAGTGGCGCGGCTTTGATGTTTGCTCATGGGTTGAATATTCATTACCGGTTGATTGAGCCGCGTGCGGATATTGATGTTCTGATGGTGGCACCCAAGGGGCCGGGCCATACGGTGCGCGGCGAATATCAAAAGGGCGGCGGCGTCCCGTGTTTGCTGGCGGTGGCGCAGGATGCCACCGGCAATGCGCACGATCTGGGCCTGTCCTATGCCAGCGCCATCGGAGGCGGGCGTGCGGGAATTATTGGCACCACGTTTCGCGAAGAGTGTGAGACAGATCTTTTTGGCGAGCAGGTTGTTCTTTGCGGCGGGTTGGTCGCGTTGATCAGGGCGGGCTACGAAACCCTTATCGAGGCCGGCTATGCGCCGGAAATGGCCTATTTTGAGTGTCTGCACGAGGTCAAGCTGATTGTCGACCTGATTTACGAGGGGGGCATTGCGAACATGAACTATTCGATCTCAAACACGGCGGAATATGGTGAATATGTCACGGGGCCGCGCATTATCACCGAGGAGACACGCGCCGAAATGCGCCGCGTGTTGAAGGATATTCAGTCGGGCAAATTCACCTCGGATTGGATGTTGGAATGCAAGGCCGGGCAGCCACGCTTTAAGGCGACGCGGCGGCTCAATGATTCTCATTCGATCGAGGAAGTCGGCGCCAAGCTGCGTGTCATGATGCCGTGGATTTCGGACAAGGCTCTCGTTGACAAGGCCAAAAACTAGGCGTTATCTAGGCGTTATCTAGGCGTTATCTAGGCGTTATCTAGGCGTTATGAAGCCCTTTGTATTACGTAAGGCCGATAACGTAGTGTATGAAATATTGCGGCCACATGCAACTCTGTGGCGAAGAAGGCTCAAGCAACAATTCACTGATCCATCCCTGTCCCATCTCGACGGTAAATGGCCAGCGTTCAAAGGGATGGAAATTGCTGCAAATCAAATCAGGCGGTTCCTCGCCCGAATACCCGCCACGGCCTTCGTGGTCGTGCCATTCCGCAATCCCGTAACGCTGCAGATAGGTGTCTTTCACCCACCCCCCATACACATCGCCATAGGAACCGAACACGGCAATACTGCACCACCTGTTCCGTTTTATCTTGTCATACATCTTTTTTGATAGGCGTGATCCTTCAAGATGTAACCAGGAAGAGAACGGCCAGTCGGAAACCCACGAGGAGGGTATCTTGTTGTTCAAGAATTCGGTTTTCAGGTCCTTGGCTGACTCATTTATCTCACACCTATGAAGGATCAAATTCTGCTGTCCGGCGGGCAAACGTCCGATTGTTTTTGCCCCCTCATGGGGCTCCTGTTTGATGTCCAGAAATTCTCCCTCGGCAACATTATGCAGTTGAAAGAAATACTCTTGCCACTGGGCCATCGCGGTATGGGGAAAAACCGCGAAAAACGAAAATACAAAAATTCTAATCCAGATATTCATACGGCTTGCACTTGTACCAGCGGCATTGGCTTTATATAAACGCCGGCTGGGGTGGGGCCTTGATAATACAACGCTTTGACGCTCTAGGTCGTCAATAGAGTTTCCCTCTTGTCGTCAGGAGGAAGGCTTTGCGCATATCAGGAAATCATCCTTTCCATGTTGGCTTTAAGTGTCTCGCAGGCGGTTCGCATAGCGTTACAGATCGAGTCGTTTTTTCAGTCTTTTATGATGGCCATAAACGTCGGCAAATTTCAGTAACTGGCCTTTCTGGTCAACACGTACGGTAAAATATCCCAGATGGACAGGAATATGCTGGCTGAGATAGAGGTTCTTTTCCTTGGTGCCGATTGCCGCATTGATTTTTTCCGGGTTGACCTTTCGATCGTAGGTTAAAAGGGCGCTGGCAAAATCCATGGGGTTCTGGACCCGAACGCAGCCATGACTATACGCCCGGCTTGAGCGGCCAAACAGCTTTTTTGTAGGCGTGTCATGAAGATAGACAGCGTGTTTATTAGGAAACATGAACTTAATGCGCCCCAAGGCATTGCGCTCATTGGGGGGCTCGCGCAGGCGAAAATCGATATTATCAGCAGTTACCGCGGCCCAATCGATGCGGCTGGGATCAAGTTTCCTGGTGTTGGAGCCAAAGCCGCGGACCACCTCCAGGCGAGATTTCCTCAGATAATTGGGATTTTTGAGCAACTCAGGAATGATTTCCTTGATGGTGATGGACTTGGGTACATTCCAGGTTGGATTGACGGCCACATATTCAATCTTGTCTGAGAACACAGGCGTTTTGTGCGACGTCTTGCCCACAATCACGCGCGTGCTGTGAAACGGCACGCCCTTATCCATGACCCGAACGCGAAATTCAGGGATATTGACCGCAATATGGAAGTCGCCCAATGTCTTGGGCATCCAACGCCAGGTTTCCATATTGGCGATAATATCGCCGATACTGGCGCGCCTTTTACCGTCCTCGCCGTTGAGCTTGCGCAGCGTTCCACGGCCGACAATGCCATCGACGGTGAGTTGATTGGCCTCCTGGTAGTCGCGAACCGCAACCAGTACGTCATCGCCGAAATAGGACGGATCATCCACATCGGCGGGCAGCCCGAGGCGCTGGCGCAACCGCGCAACGCGCGGGTCATTGACCCCCAGCTTCATGACCTTACCGGGTGGAATTTGCACCGGCGTGGCCTGGGGCAGGGAGGCGACGGGCCCATTGCCAAGGCGCTTGTTTAACTGCTCACGCAACGCCAGATATCCCGGGTGTTGCGGGTGATAGCCAGACAGAACGGATGCAGGGTTCATAGCCTCCTGAACGCGTTTGAGGACGACCGTCGCATCGGCATAGGCGGGTTTTAAGGAAATCGACTCGCTAATCTGGCCCGGATGCACGCGACCGCCGGAGGCATGGCGGGCATAGCTGGCAATGGACCGGCTGAGGATCACATCCGCATGGGCGATGCTGACGTTTGTCGTGTAGGTATTGCGCGGGTTGGGGACCAGGTACGCATTGGGGTTCAGGCCATCGCGCTGTGCCTGGCCCATGTAGCGAATGGCGGCAACGGCGTTGGCTGTGAGGCGACCGTTGGCGATCCATGCGGGTTGGTAATCGCGGGCCTTGTAAAAAGCCTCCAATGATTTGCGCGCACCTGACCAATCATTGACGCGCTTTAGCTGATGACGAAGCTGCTCGGCCATCGTGCCGGCGCCAACCGGCTCACCGACGGGAATTTCTCCCCAACTGGGAAGGCGCGGTTTTTTTGGCGCAACGGCATCCTGGCGGCGAGGCTGTTTGGCCCGACGGCGCCAGTTGTTGCTTTCAAACCAGTCTTGATCCGTGTTCGAGCGACGTCGGCGCAGCTCAATAGCGCGCTTTTCCAACTGCTTCTTGATCAACGTAATCGCCTCGCGCCCCGCGTGGGCGGGGTGGGGCGCCTGTACCATCAATGCTGCAATTGCGGCAACGCCCAGGCCTTTCAGCATCAATCTGATATTGGCCGCATCATGCCCGCGTTCGTCTTTTCTAAACATCTTGCGTGTGTTCTCCAATCATCCGAAACAAAACAACCCGCCTGGTGCACTCGCATCGCATCTGTGCAGCCAGCGCATGCCGCTAAAGCGCTCCCACACCGGCGGGGGCTATCGCCACCCTGATGGCTTAGCACTGTTTAGTGACACCTCAGTCCCCGATCTCCCCGAGCCGTCGCGTATTATTCTTTTACCTCATAGCGCTTTGAGGAGGATTCGAAAAGCCCCTTTATCTTTATCCTTATCCTTATCCTTATCCTTATCCTTATCCTTATCCATTATGAAGCCCCATTACGACATCTATCGCATGCAAGCGTTAACAACTCACTCGCAACGCCCTGGCTTGTTGCACCGCATTTCGCTGTTTAAGCGGTTGCAGCCCGGCCCGCTCCAGAGGAAATCCTCCAAGGTGGCTCTTCATTCGCAACAAGTCATTAGCAGCAAGCGCCTGAACAAGGCCTGAACAAACCGGCACCGATCTATTTCGCTGCCAGGTTTGGGCGCCGGGCCTCAGTGTTTCACGTGAAACATTTCTGTTTCTTAATCAAAGGGCCGGGCCTTAATGTTTCACGTGAAACATTTCTATTTCTTAATCAAAGGGCCCGTCAATAGAGATGCCTATCCTTTTCGCCATTTTCAGGTGCGTCTGTAGCAATGCCATAACGTTTGAGTTTGCGGTAAAGGGTGGAGCGGCCAATCTTCAGGCGGCGTGCAACTTCTGACATGCGCCCGTTATAGTGAGCAATGGCAAAGCGGATCACCTCCTCTTCGACATCTTTCGCCGTCCGGATCTGGCCGTAGCTGTCGATCAGGCAGGTTTCGCCGTACGCGTGGGGTTCGCGAGCCGTTGTCCGTGACGAGACACCTGTGTCGCCGGCCACCGGCGCAAACGGTTGATGAGAGGCAAGATCACCCAGGTGCGAAGCGGGGACTTTCTCTGAATTTGTGCTATCCTCGGTGGTCGGCGATCCATTTTCGTTGTGTCTCCTCATGCTGGGGTTGCTTTGCGCCATAATTTGCGGAAAATGATCGACCCCCAGTTGATTACCATCGGCAAGAACCACGGCACGGAAAACGGCGTTCTCAAGTTGCCGGACGTTGCCTGGCCAGTGATAATTGGTTAGCAGAGCGTTTGCCTGGGAACTCAGACCGGCGATGTTTTTTCCCTCTTCAGCGGCGAAACGCACCGCAAATCGATGGGCCAATTTGGTGACATCCTCGCGCCGTTCCCTCAAGGGAGGGACAAAAATGGGAAAAACGTTCAACCGATAGTAAAGGTCTTCGCGAAATTCGCCTTTTTTGACCTGCTCCAGCAGGCTTTTGTTGGTTGCCGAGATGAGACGGATATTGACCTTAACGGGGCGTCTGGCCCCCACAGGTTCAATTTCTCCCTGCTGTACAGCGCGCAGCAACTTGACTTGCATGTGCGCGGGAAGCTCGCCAATTTCGTCAAGAAAAAGCGTCCCCTTATGCGCCTCCTGAAACTTGCCCACACGTTTGTTACTGGCCCCGGTAAAGGCACCTTTTTCGTGACCGAACAGGATGCTCTCCACCAGGTTCTCGGGGATAGCCCCGCAATTGACCGTTACAAAGGCGCGCGCGCGTCGTTCGCTTTGCCCCTGGATGGCGCGAGCCACGACCTCCTTGCCAACGCCGCTTTCTCCCTCAAGCAGAATAGGAATACTGGAACCGGCAGCGCGCTGGCCAAGACGAATAACCCGCTCCATCGCCTCGCTTTGTGACGTTAAATCAGAAAAGGTAAGCGTACCGCTGGTCACGCGTTTGATGCGCTTGACCTCATCTTCCAAAAGCGCTACCCGGCGCACGTTATCGATACAGACCCGCAACCGCTCGGTGCTAACGGGTTTGACGATAAAATCACTGGCACCGGCGCGAATGGCGCTGACGATGGTATCAATACTGCCATGGGCGGTTTGCACAATGACCGGCACGCGAATGTGCTGCCGGCGCATGGCTTCAAGCACGCCCATACCGTCAAGGTCCGGCATAACCAGATCAAGTATCATGACCGCAATTGGGTCCGTGCCGGGTTGTGACAGATGCTGCAAAACAGCCTCGCCACTGGCACAGCACACGGTACTAAAGCCAAACTGGCGCACACTGTCTTGCAACAGCTTGCGTTGGGCGGGATCATCGTCAACGATTAGAATTTTTTCCGGCATGGTTGATCCGTTTCTTGGCTCCAGAGGGCAGGGTGTATTGTTGTCGAAGTGCGACACACCACCGACTTGCGCATCCATTGAGGCCGTATTCCTCTAATCCGGCTCCCGCAGCCGCGTATTGATGGATGGGCGAATCGGGGATGGCAGCCTGGGTGTGCAAGGTGTCTACCAGCAAGGCAGCGGTTCAAGATGCCAACCGGCGAATCGCCTGTATCATTTCGGGGCATAGAGTCGCTGCAAGGGGTAAATTGTTCCTTAATTTCCCCACAAATAGTGACGCTAGAGCGAAACCCATAAAGCTGATCGTCCTGACATCCATAGCAAAATGCGAGAGAAATACGGGAGTGCCCATCAATCCAATCAAACGCATTTTGCCATAGGCTCCATAAACGGCGGAAGATGAACGGCAAGGCGCGCTCCCACGTTTTTGGGTACAGTCAATGTCACGTTGCGTTTTTGGTTTTCCTCCGCCAGAGCGATTTCGAGTCTTATGGGGCTCTTTGGTAAATAGTCACCGGCGTTTTCCGGCCACTCAATCACCATCACACCTGTGGCTTGCATGTCATCAAAGCCGATTTCCACCAGTTCCTCCGGATCCCCGAGTCGATAAAGGTCAAGATGGTGGATGCTAAGGCCGGCGCATGAGTAGGTTTGCGCTATGGTGAATGTGGGACTTGGGACAACGAGGGCGGGGTCCCGGCAAAGGGCGCGAACGAGGGCCCGGGCAAAGGTGGTCTTGCCGGCTCCAAGATCGGCGCACAGGGTTATGACATCCCCTTGCAGCAAACACGGTGCGAGACTGTGAGCGAGACCTTCCAGTTGGCTCTGGTTAATCGCGCACCCTCGCCAGCGGTCCTGGCCTTGCGATACCCATGTCATGACGGGTGTGGTTTCTCGTGAGAAAAATTACTGGGCCTCTTTTATTAACGGGCATCATTAACGGGCATCACCAGCCCCCTCTATTCGGCGGCATGGGAAGCGGCAACGGCGTTAACCGGCGCATCGGGAAACCGACAAATCACCCGGGTTCCCTTGTCGGGAACCGATGTGATTTCGACATTGCCGTTGTGCAGTTCGACAAAGCTTTTGACGATGGCCAGCCCCAGTCCCGGGCCGCGGCGTCCGGGCTTGCTGGCACGGCTTTCGAACCGCTCAAAGGCTGTCTTGATGTAATCGTCAGGCATGCCGCAACCATGATCCTCAACCGAAAAGACGATCATATCCGCGTCCCGCTCGCACGATAGTTTGATTGCCGCACCAGCGTCGGAGAACGAAATCGCGTTCGAAATCAGATTAAACAATGTCTGGCGAATACGCCGGTCATCGGCAATAAAAACACCAATGTTGTCGGCAATGTCCACAAGCAGGCTGATATGGCGTTCCAGCAGCCGCCCCTGGACACCATCCGTCACCGCTTTTACGGACTTGACGACATCAATTCGCCCGTAATCGAGTTCCATAACCCCGGCATCAGCGGTGGTTAAATCCAGGATATCATTGATGATCGCCAGCAGGGATGAGCTTGACGACATGATATAACCGATATATTCCCGTTGTTTCTTGTTCAGCTCTCCCGCCTGATCATCATCAAGAAGCTGGGCAAAGCCAATAATATTGGTCAAGGGTGAGCGCAGTTCATAGGAGACGTGGCCAACAAATGCGCTCTTGAGCTGATCGGCCGCCTCAAGGGCTTCGTTACGTTCCTTGAGGGCGCGGGCCACGTTGGTCGAATCGGTCACATCGGCAAAGGTGACCATGGTCGCCCCGTCCGGCAACGGAATGGCCGCATAGTCGATCACGCGGTCACTGACCCCGGCGTTGGTGACATCGATTCTGCCGCTGACGGTCTCACGCGAGTCCGCAACGCCGGTGACGCAGGCCTTGATCTTTTGCCACACGTCGGAGCCGGGAATGGTCCCATCTCCAGAGGGTGCAAACAGATCGATCAGCGTATCCACATGCGGTCGGCCATCGAACTTGCTCTCGCTCACCCCCCAAATCCAGGCAAGCGCCGGATTGAACAGCCACAACCGCCCGTTTGAGCCAAACACCGCAACGCCTTCGCGCAAGTGGTCAAGGGTTTCTCCCTGCAGTCGGGTCAGCATTTTAAAGCGCGTCTCAAGAGCCAGGTGGTCGGTGACATCCTCATAGACAAACGTCACCCCCCCTGTGAGATGCGGATTGGCGATCACCCGCAATGTGCGTCCATCGGGAAGGTGCCACCAGTCCTCAATGGCCTCCAGGGATTGGAAGGCCGCAAGTTGTCGCTCCTTCCAGCCGCTATAATCCACTTCAATGGGCAGCCCGGCCTTGGCGCGCAAACGGTCCAGAATGGTGCCAAAGCGCGGGCCCGCGTCGAGCCAATTGGGCTCCAGGTTCCACAACTTTTCAAAGGCGGCGTTGAAGAACTGTAGCTTGTGATCGGAGTTGAAAATCGACACCGCCGTTGTCAACTGATCAAGGGTTCGGGCGTGGTAGTCGATTGTGCGCTGCAACTCGGTGGCGATACGGTCCAGCTCGCTCGCATCCAGCGCCAGGCCGGCGCTACCGTGGTCGCTGCGAACATCCCTGACATCCATCATATAACGATGCCCGGAAAGAACCACCGGCAGGCGATCGGCAAACACGTTTTCCGTGCCTTGCTGTTGCATAATATTGCGGCGCGCCGGCTCCTCCAAAAGGCTGACGTTGCCCTCAATGACATCGGCCGTATGTTTGACCTCCACCGCTTGGGCATAGGCGCGATTGACCCATTCAAGATCGCCGTCGCGATTGCGCTGCCACACGGGCATATCGAGAGCATCCAACATATTCAGCAGGGTCTGCAAGCGGTTTTCAAGGGCGTTATGGGACTTCCGCAAAGCCACAACTTCCAGCTGCTCCTTCGACACATCGCGCAACTGTAGCAGCGCCCGCCCGGCGGCCGTGTAACCGACAGCATGCAGGAATTGGTCATCATCATTAGCCGGAATGACCACATCAAAGTTGCTGCCTTCGCGGCGCAGTGCGGTGACGGCCTCATCAAGAACCTGCGCGCTGGCGGGAGGCAACCAACTGCCGAAAGCCAGAGCATAGGAGCGATCCGCCGGCAACACAGACTCAGGGGCCGGGACCCCGAGCACATCGTAGGTGCTATCGTTGTTGAGGGAAATCAGATAATGGTCGCGCGCGTTGAGAAGGGTTTCAGCCTTGTCGAGATTGGCGCGCAATTTGGTAATTTCATCGCCTGATTGCTTTTGCGAAAGCGCAAGCCTCTTGCGGGCATTGACAAGCAGCGCGCAAACCACAACCGCAAAAAGGATAGAGCCGATTAAAACACTGAGAAACGTTGTCGTGTAGGTATAGGCAATAACCGCGTCTGTGGTTGTCTCGGGAATAGCGGAATTCTGCGCCGCTGCGCCATTAGGCATGACGCCAGTGGCCATCGCGGCCACGCCCGCAACACATGCCGGTACCTGGTTTCGCCAAATATACGTTCGCCCGCCCGTCATGCGCAGTGGCCTCCTAGTGAAGTTTCCAGGTTTACGCGAATTTACAACGTCGGCGCCATCTGGGTTTATCGGCGCGAATCACCTCCACAATACGCGTCAATGACCACTTTGTGAATCTTATGAAGCGATAGAACAGCAAAATTAATAAATTATTTCCAAACACGGGCAAAACATCGTTTCCAACAACGTTATAAAGCGGTATATTTGCATGTCATTTGAGTATTTATTGCAATAATTCAGAGGTGTTCAGAACGTTTGGTTGTGATGGTCGGTGACGCCGGTTAGATGACACTCTAGAGCGTATCAGGTTTTAATAGAACCATTCTGACGGAGCGATTTTGCGACAAGATGGGCCTTAAGTCTCGCAGGATATAGTTGGGCTATTTGCAAGAGGCTTAAGGTCCATATTGGTGCAAAAGCGCCCGTCCCTTCGGGTTTCCGATTGGCGCAACGCCCACGCCCAAGCCGCTCTTGAGAGATGGATAAACATCGCTCTTTGATCGCCTTGAGCTTGGGAATCGCCTCGCCAATCGAGAAACAGAATTGATTCTATTAAGACCTGACACGCTCTAGCAGTGTGTCGGGTTTAAGGAGTTGTTTGTCCGTGTATCGGTCATGGATGTGTGTTGGCGAGCGCTTTGCTGAACCTGCCTTAGCCGCTCAGCATGTTGCTCACACGTTTGCAGTTGTACGCCAGCGCTACAAGACACCATTCCCGTGAAACCTTCTCAAGACCGCGAAGATGAAAATGCCTGAAACCAAGAACCGATTTGATGATGCCAAAAACAGGCTCAACACTGCTCTTTCGTCTTTTGTATTTGTCTTTTGCCTCCTGGGTTCGAAATGTCTCCAGCATCTTTAAGCGCCACGGCTCTCTAACACACGGCGGTGGCTTGCTGCGCACCTTCGGCGGTCGGAAATCATAAGGGCGTGCTACCTGTTGACCCGGTAACGCTATCAAAGGTTCAATTTTACGCACATCAAGCGCCTCAATAACAGCCTCGCCAGCATAACCCGTATCCGCTATAAGCGTCTTGGGCTTGCCAACACGCGCGCACAAGTCATCAACAAAGGTAGCCAAATCCTGACGATCATTCGTCGTGGCAAGAACTTGCGTACCCAAAACCAACTGGCTGCCATCCGCATCCACAAAAGCTTGCGCATTATAAGCCTGACGGTATTCGTGGCGCGACGACCGGCGCATGATAGAACTGTCCGGATCGCTCAGATTGATCTGCTTCTTAGGAGAAGGCCGTGGTGCATCGCCCCCATCATCCGTATCCTGACCCTGATCTTGATCTTGCCCATCCAAACACGCCGCCGCCTCAAGTTGTTCGGCTGCCGCGTCTAACTTCGCCTTTAACGTTTGCCGCCGCGCTATCTCGTCGGGGAGCGACAAACCATCATCCGTATCCTGTTCATCTGCCGCCTCGGCTCTATCCATCAACGCCGCAATGTCCTCTGCAAGCTTGGCCCGTAACACCTGGATACGATCATAACGTAACGATTTGATCTTCGAAGCATTCGCATCAATCTGCGTGCCGTCGAGGGCGACCGTGCCCACCTTTAAAAGACCCATCTGTTTGGCTAGCAACAAGATATGCGCAAACGCCGTCTCAAAGGCAGGACCGTTGTCACGCCGGAACTTGGCGATCGTGTCATGATCCGGATGGCTGTTGGCGGCGATAAAGCGGACAGAAACATTGCGATACGTGGCCTGCTCTATCTTGCGCGAGGAAAAAATACCACTGGCGTAACAATAAACCAACAGGGCCAACATCATGCGCGGATGATATTGTGCTTTTCCTGAGCCGGTGCGGCTGACGTGAAAGGTGCGCATATCTATGCGTTCGGCGGCTTCCACGATAAAATGGGCCAAGTCGTCATCTGCCACCCAGTCTTTGAGATCAGGAGGCAAAAGCAACCGCTGAGAGCGGTCATAATTGCGAAAATTTTTCATACCAATGGGTAGCACAAATGCAAAAAAGCCTGTATGCAAATTTAATAAATAATCACAGCCCAAATCCGACACACTGCTAGGGGTGATGGCTATGGACAAGGCTTTATTTGAGGCGGCGCAAGACGCCATGGCGCATGCCTATGCGCCGTATTCCCGGTTTCCGGTGGGCGCTGCCATAAGAACCCCAACTGGCGCCATCTTCACGGGCTGCAACGTAGAAAACGCGGCCTATCCTCTCGGCCAATGTGCGGAATCCGTGGCAATCGCGGCTATGGTCGTTGCAGGTGCCAACGAGATCGCGGAGATCGTCGTTGTCGGGCACAGCAACAAGGCTGACGGGTTGGTAACCCCGTGCGGGGGGTGCCGCCAGCGCATTCGCGAGTTTGCCAATGCACAAACGCGCATCCATGTGTGCGGCCCCGAAGGGCTGCAGCGCACGTTTCTTATTCAGGAGCTCTTGCCACACGCCTTTGGGGCTGAGGCCCTGAAATCAAAGGGGCCTGTCTAATTACTCTCAGTTCTGGATAAGAGAAAGACTAAACTCGGGCCTTGGACATGGCTCTCGTTATCCTTTTTCAGCCTCGCGAAGCCATTTATACCAGCGGTATTAATCAGCACGATACAAGACGTCAGCGTGCACAAAAAGCTGATACCGCAGGTCGTACTCAGCCTTGAGGCGCTGGCGTTATCCAGCCGATGGGCGCGCCGCCTGGCTCCTTGAGGATGGCAATACGGCCAACCGAGGGCATATCAAACGGCTCGCGCAAAACACTGGCACCGGCAGCCTTGGCTTTTTCAAGCCGTGCATCCACGTCATCGACGTTTATGTAAGACATCCAGTGTTCCGGCACCCCTTCAGGCAACACGTCGTTGGCCGGAAAAATACCTCCGGCGGGCTTGCCATCAACCATTATGACCCAATAGTCCATGCCCTGGTTGAAGTTCTCATAAGTCCAGCCAAGAGATTGGGCATAAAACGTCTTCGCCGCTTCTGCATCGCGGGTCATCAGTTCGTTCCAATAAAAGGTTCCATGTCCTTCGGCCACGGGCATATACTCCTCCAACTGCGTTGTTAATTTAACGAAGTTGTTATGTAGCATAGGCGACCCGTCTTCGTAAACCGGCACGGGCCTTTCACCGGGCATTATCCTGGTCGCGGCTTTCCAACAGATCGGTTGGGTCCTCCTCACGCACGTCCTTGATGACGCGCTGAACCAAAGGGCGCATGGTCAGGCCCTGGATAACAATGGAAAAGACCACAACCGCATAGGTCGCGGCAAGGATGACCGGTTTGTACTCGTTGTTGGGTAACGACAAGGCCAGCGCCACGGAAATGCCGCCGCGCAGACCTCCCCAAGTGAGAATCACAATGGCGCCTTCCGTAAAGCGTTCCCTGATGGACAAAAGGCCGATCGGCAATGCAACCGCGATCCAGCGTGATGCCAGGACAATGGGAATGGCCAGCAGCGACAAAAGCCAGTAATTTGTGTTGAGCCCGATGACCAGAATTTCAAGCCCGATCAGCAGGAACAGTACCGAATTCAACAGTTCATCGGTCAATTCCCAAAACTGAAAAACGTGCTCGCGGGTATTTTTGCTCATGGCAAAACGTGCCCCGTGATTGCCGATCAGCAATCCGGCCACGACCACCGCGATGGGGCCGGAAACATGAAGATGCAGCGCCACCGCATAGGCGCCGGCCACAAGGGCGAGGGTGATAAGGACTTCAAGATTGTGTTCATCAAGCGCGCGCATCATCCCGTAGGCCACCAAGCCGGCGATAAGTCCAAGTGCCGCGCCTCCCAAAGCCTCGACAACGAACAGTGTGACAATTGTGGAGACGCCCACCGTCTCTCCCGCACCAGCTGCGTGCCCCGTGCCCGCAAGCGCCAGCATGATCGTAAACACCACCACGCCCACCCCGTCGTTAAAGAGCGATTCTCCAGCAATCTTGGCACGCAGCAGAGGCGGGACGTGCACCGTTTTCATGATCCCGAGCACCGCCACCGGATCGGTTGGGGATATCAGGGCGCCGAACACCAGCCACCATATAAACGGCAGCTGAAAACCCACAATGTCAGCAATGAACCACATGCTAGTGGCGACAATGAATGTGGAAGTCATGACCCCGAGGGAGGCCATCAGACTGATCGCCCACTTGCGCGCGGCCAGTTCCGACAAGTCCACGTGGACCGCGCCGGCAAAAAGCAGGGCGCTGAGAAAGCCTTCCATCAGGGCCTGGTGAAAGTCGATCTCCGACAGGGCGCCGCGCACTGTGTGGCCGATCTCCAGGGCCGGCCACAGCCAGTCGGTCAGAACAACGGCCGCAGAGGCCAGCAAGGCAATGACCACCAGGCCGATGGTATGGGGTAGGCGCAGCCATTGGTGGTTCAAAAAACCGAAGATCGCCGACAGGGTCAGCAAAGTCGCAATAATGTCCAGTAAAGTCATGGTGGGCTTTCAAATACCTGAAAACGAACGTTGGCTGGATGGTGTGCCTCGCCAATCGAGAAACAGAATGGATTCCCTTAAGACATGACACGCTTATTGCTACGAAAGCCTTGACATTTCACTAGGGCGGGGCAAGTGTGCAAATAAAACGTTGATGCTTCGTACACCATGGCTTGCGTCGTGCCAACACCGGATCACGGGTAGCGTGCTGAGCACGTGGGACGCGGGACAAGCCTTGTAAAGGAAAGCCCATGCACACCCCTTTGAATTCGCCATTTGCGCGTGATGTTGCGCATCACCTGCATCCCTATACCAATCTGGTCGCGCACGAAGAACGCGGGCCGCTTGTCATCGAAAAGGGTGAGGGCGTTTTTGTCACCGATACTGAGGGCAAGACCTATATTGAGGCCATGGCGGGTCTGTGGTGCACGGCGCTCGGCTTTGCCGAGGAGCGTTTGGCAGAGGTCGCCTATGCGCAAATGCGCAAACTGCCCTACTATCACGGCTTTGCCCACAAGAGCAATCCCGCAGTTGCCGATCTGGCGGCCAGGTTGATCGCCATGGCGCCGGCTGCCATGAGCCACGCCTTTTTCTGTTCTTCTGGTTCTGAAGCGGTGGACACGGCGATCAAGATGGTGCGCTATTATGCCAATGCGACCGGCCAGCCGGAAAAGATCAAAATTATCGCCCGTGAGCAGGCCTATCACGGCGTCACCTTGGCGGGATCGTCCCTGACAGGGCTCGGGCTCGTGCACAAAGATTTCGGCCTGCCCCTTGACTTTGCCCTGCATACGGGGTGTCCGAACTACTATCGTTTTCACAACGAGGGGGAGAGCGAACAAGACTTCGCCGCCCGGCGGGTGCGTGAACTTGAGGCGCTTATTGCGCGTGAGGGACCCGAGACCATCGGTGCCTTTATCGCGGAGCCGGTTATGGGGGCTGGGGGTGTGATCCTGCCCCCTGAAGGGTATTTCGAGGGTGTCCAGCGGGTGTTGCGCGACAACAATATCCTGTTTATTGCCGATGAGGTCATCTGCGGGTTCCATCGCACCGGCAACCCCTGGGGATCGCAGACCTATCATCTAACACCGGATATTATCACCAGTGCCAAGCAACTGTCTTCGGGCTATGCGCCGATTTCCGCCGTTATGGTCAATGATCCTGTTTATCAGATTATTCGTGACAACAGCGGCAAGGTAGGCGTTTTTGGCCATGGCTATACCTATTCGGGGCACCCCTTATGTGCGGCGGTGGCACTGCGCACTCTGGAGATCTACGAGGAAGACAATATCGCCGCCCATGTTGAGCGTATCACACCCATCTTTGCCGACGGCGTTGCCGATCTGGCCGACCATCCGTTGGTGGGAGAGGCGCGCAGCGTTGGTCTGATTGGGGGTTTTGAGATTATGGCTGATAAAAAGGCGCGCCGGAGCTTTGACCCGGCAACCGGCATCATGCCAAAGATTATGGCTTTTGGTGAAGCCCGGGGGGTGATCACGCGGACCGTGGCGGACACATTGGCGATCTGTCCGCCTTTGATCATCACACCAGAGCAACTGGAGGAAACGTTCAAACGCTACCGCCTGGCGCTTGACGATGCGTATGCGTGGGCAAAGGGGGAAGACCTGATAGGAGGAGGTGCGAAGTCTTGACCAACACCAGCGACGGCAAAGTGTTGCCACAGGATGTTATTGCCTTTTGGCAGGATGTGGGACAGGAGAACTGGTACAAGAAGAACCCTGATGTGGATGCCCGGATCCGCGAGCGGTTCACGTCCTTGCACGGTGCGGCGAGTGCGGGTGAGCTTGGCGAATGGGAGCAGAGCGCGCAAGGGGCCCTGGCGCTATTAATCCTGCTTGATCAATTTTCCCGAAACATGTTTCGTGATGACCCGCGCGCCTTTGCCTGCGATGCCCAGGCCCTGGCCATTGCCAAACGGGCAATCGATAAGGGGTTTCACAAACAGGTTGCGGATGCGATGGCGCAATTCTTTCGCACGCCTTTCATGCATGCAGAGGACATCATGGAGCAGGCGCGCGGCATTGCTCTGGCGCACGAGGCGGGAAGTCAAACGAGCGTCGAGTGGGCCGTTCTGCATGCGGATATCATTCGCCGTTTTGGCCGGTTTCCGCACCGCAACAAGGTGCTCAACCGTAAAACCAGTGAGGCGGAACAGGCTTTTCTTGATGGGGATGGTTTCTCCGGATAGGGATAGGGATAGGGATAGGGACAGGGACGCCAATCCCGTAACATCTTCTGGGAATGCCCACAAGTTGGCGGGTACAAAACGCCGATACCGCCGGTATTGGGCTTAAGGCCTGACGCGCTCTATTGCCCAAGTCCGTTATGCCGTTCGAAATCCTCAACCGCCCGTAGGGCAAAACGGGCGAACGTGTACAACTCGTCCTGGCTGGCACCAGCACGGGACAACGCCGACATGGCCAGGGCCTGCCCTAACAAAAATCGCACAAGCGCCTCCGGTTGCGAAACGCCGAGCCCTGTGAAGTAGGTTGTCAGCTTCATGAACGTCCGGTTGCTGATCACGTCAAGCGCCATGCGAACGGGACCATGGGGCGATGTGGCGCAATCGCTAAGCGTGGTGGCAAACAGGCAGCCGCGCGGGGTCGCCTCGTCGGTATGGGCTTTCACGTGATAATACAAATAACGCTCGCACGCCTCCACCGGGCGCAGGTCAGGGCTGAGCAGCGCTTCCAGCGCCACCACATAACGGGCGCAATAGCGCCGGAGTGCCGCGGCAATAAGTTCCTGCTTGCCCCCGAATGCGTTTGCCAGCGACGGTTTGGAGACGCCGATGCGATGGGCAATACAGTTTAAGGATATGCCGTGGATCCCTTGGCTCCATAAAAGCACAATGACAGCATCAAGTGTTTTCTCCAGGTCAATGCGCTTTGGTCGGCCACGGGCAGCGGTGGTTTTTGACATACTATGCCGTTTAAATATTTTGTTATGCCGTTTCGATATTTTTAGCTTGTAATGTTCCGGTCTTACACTAAATGTCCTTGACAATAACGTATGGTTTAGCGTCAAAGAGGCGTATTATCAAGGCCGTATACTATAGCAAAATGCGAAAAAATACGGAATGCCCATGAATTCAATTCAACGCATTTTGCTCTAGATCAGCATGGCGTTAGCTGTGCCCATTTTGCCAGGGGTAAAGCTAACGCCATAAAGCTGATCGCCCTAAAATCTATAGCAAAATGCGAGAACAATAGTGAACGCCCATGAATTCAATTCAACGCATTTTGCTATAATATCGGTGGCTCATGATTTTGCATGATGTTATAGGGGCGTGCGGTCCAAAATGCGTTCCGGTTGTTTTTGCGCGTGACGCTGGTTTTCATAGGAGGCATTTATGTCATTTCGACCTGTTAAGTCGTCCACCCTTGCCCGGCCTTTTATCGAGGGGGCGGGTGTGCATTTGCACCGCGCGTTTGGCTTTAAGGAGCCGCAGACCTTTGATCCGTTCCTCTTGTTTGATGATTTTCGCAATGACGATCCGGCGGCATTTGAGAAGGGCTTCCCCTGGCATCCGCACCGGGGTATCGAGACGATTACCTATGTGCTTGATGGCGAGGTGGAGCATAGTGACAGTTTGGGCAACAAGGGTGTGCTGGGTCCGGGCTCGGTGCAGTGGATGACGGCGGGCGCGGGTATCATGCACCAGGAAATGCCGCGCGGCAACGCCAAGGGCCAGATGCACGGGTTTCAGCTTTGGGCCAACCTGCCGTCGTCCCTGAAGATGACAGCGCCGCGCTACCAGGACATTGAGGCCAAGGACATTCCCGAGATCATCGACGACGATGGTACCAGGGTGCGCATCGTTGTCGGCACGTTTTGGGGCAAAACAGGGCCCGTTGATGGGGTGGCGGCAGAGCCCATGTATATCGATGTGTCTTTGCCGCCGAATACGCGCAAGACCCTTCCCGTTGATGCCTATGCCCACGCTTTCGCCTATATATTTGCTGGCTCGGGCACGTTTCGCGATGCCTCCGACCCTATTGGTGTGCGCGTCGAAAAGGAATATGCGGGGGAGGAACTGCATGTGCGCGATCTGTCGGGCAATCGCACGCTGGTGAATTTCGATACCGGTGACAGTGTAACTGTGCAATCGGGCCCGGATGGCATGCGTTTTCTGCTCGTCTCGGGACGGCCTTTAAGGGAACCTGTCGCCTGGCACGGACCCATTGTGATGAACACGCGCGAGGAGCTTGTGCAGGCCATCCGGGAGCTGAAGGATGGCACATTCATCCAGGGCAATCACAATCTTAACGGGGATCGACCATAACCTGGGGCCGTGTCCCAAGGGGTGACCATAGCGGTCAATATAGGCGTCGTCAGCCATTTGACTCTCCTTGCTGGTGTTGGTCGGGTTTTTCGACTGGTGCGGGCAGAAACCCGTGCGCTGTGAAGATGTCCTGCCCCCGCTTTCCGGCAAGGAAGCGGATAAAGGCGCGAGCGGTCTCCTGGTGGCGGCTGTCCTTGATCACCGCCGCGGGGTAAACGATGGGCGTGTGCAGGAGCGATGAGAACCGCACGATTACTTTAACCCGCTTGTCGGCGAACGCATCAGAGTTATAAATAATTCCGATATCAGCCTCCTGACGCGCGGCCACAACAAGGGCGGCGCGGGCATTGGCAGCGAAGATTTTTTGCCCTTGGTGAGCGCCCCAGAACCCCAGGATCTGCAGAGCCTGTTTAGCGTAGCGCCCCGCCGGCACATGGGTCGGGTCGGCGATAACCAGGCTTTGTTTGATAAGCCGTTGCCGCCAGTCCCTGTCCCCGGTGTCAGGATTGGAGATTGCCGGCAGGGCCCTGTCCTTGGCCGTGACCATGACCAGACTGTTGCCGGCGAGGGGGGTGCGGGTTTCGCGCACGATCAGGTCGCGCGCCTCCAGATAGTCCATCCAGTCCATATCGGCGGAAAGAAACACATCCGCAGGCGCCCCCCAGGCAATCTGCCGCGCGATCACCGAGCTGGCCGCATAGGAGGCAAGCAGGACGTGTCCGGTCTTTTCCTGAAATTCCTGTGCGGCGGCGTCAATGACGTTTTTCAAACTGGCCGCGGCAAACACCTGCACGGTCCCCTGACGCGCCAGAGCCGGCATCGACACCATCGACACCATAGCAACAAACATCAGGCACACAAGGACCCGCGCCAGCAATGCCGCTGAACACGAAAACAGCACCAATCGGCGGGCGCGGCGCGCAAAAGTTCGTTTCACTATTGCGGCGCCAAACCAATGCGCCTGCGGGGGAGGCATTCAGATGCGAACCTCATCCGCTGCAGCATGGATTTCTGCAACAAGACCATGTTTAAGATTAAGGCGTTCAGCCAGTGTGGCCAGATATCCCTGTTCGCTTTTCGTATCCGGATCAATGGCCAGCACTGAGGCCAGATACAGTTCCGCGGCTTTTTCAGGCCCCGTGGCCGCGGCGACGATGGGCTCGATATCAACGGGTTTTTGCAATTCGCGGCGCAGAAAATCCTCAGTATCGGGGCCAAGCGGCAGGGTATCAACGCGCTCCAGAATGCGTCGCTGCTCATCGGCATCAATACGCCCGTCCGCCTTGGCCGCGCTTATCATCGCGCGCACGAGGGCTAGGGCATGATCCGGATCGCGCCCTTTGGCGCCTGCGGAAAATCCTGAGCCCGGCTCCGGCAAGACATCATCCCAGGCCTGATCCTCAGCGCTTGCATGACCGGCGCTGTGAGCGCTCTGCTGCTCATCACCGCCATTGCCGGTCCAGTTTTTGTAGGCCTTGTAGGCAAGCGTACCCACCAGGGCTGCACCGCCCAGTTTCAGCGCTCCTGAGGCGATCGACCGGCCGCTGCGCGTTGTCAGCAAAAGCGCGCCAAGGGATCCGATCCCAAGCCCCACGGCATTGTCTTTTACAAAGCCCCCGGCCTTTTCCAGGGCATCGCCCGCGGTTGTTTCCTCTGCAACCGGTATGGCCAGCAATTGTTCCAGAAAGTCCCCGGTTTCGTCCTGTTTGTTGTCCGTCATAGCTTATACCTTCCGTACCTCCCGTACCTTCTGTTCGCGCAATCAATGTCCCTAATATTGGCATGCACAGCCCCCCAATCAATAGGCTCTGTCAACATATCAATAGGAAACGTCTGTTGACGGCGTGTGGCCTGCCCGCCATCAATAATACGGGTATTCTGACACCCGCGTATTGTAGCCCGCGACGACAGGCCTCATACGACACCTCATCCGTCAACCTTTGAAAAATCCGCCACCTGGTGCATGGCCGCACGCAAACGATTGAGCAAAGTCAGGCGATTGACCCGAACATCCGGATCATCGGCATTGACCATAACGTGCTCGAAAAAACCGTCGACATAGGGACGCAGTTCCGCCAGGGCCTCCATGGCCGCGGCGAAATCCTCGCGTCTGAGCACGTCCCGCACGGCGTGTTCGGCAAGGGCGATGGCGTCGGCCAGAGCATATTCCTGTGGCGCGTGCATCAACGCCATGGTGGGATTGTGGCTGAATTCGATCCCTTGTTTGTCCGCCTCGCTGCGAACGATATTCGTTGCCCGGCGGTACCCGGAAAGAAGGTCCTCACCCGCCCCCGTGTTCAGGAAATTGGCCAAAGCATCAACCCGCTTGACGATGAGACGCAAATCGTCGCGCCCCATGTCCTGAGCCAGAACCGCATCGATCAAATCATGACGCGCCCCTTTATCACGCATATAAATCTTCAATCGCTCTACATGAAAAGCAAGAAGATCGTCCGCCTGATCGGCAAAGTCATCGCGCGCCAGATGAAATAGAGGCAGCAACGGCAAGCGCAGGTCGTTCTCCAGCACAATGCGGATGACCCCAAGGGCCGCGCGCCGCAGGGCATAAGGGTCTTTTGACCCGGTGGGCTTTTCGCCGATGGCCCAAAAGCCCGTCAGAATGTCGATCTTATCAGCCAGCGCTACGGCGATGGAAACAGGAGCCAGGGGAACGGCGTCGCCAGGCCCGCGCGGCCTGTAGTGATCCTCAATGGCCTGGGCAATCTCGTCCTCGACGCCGTCATGCAGGGCATAGTAGCGCCCAATCTTACCCTGCAGATCGGGAAATTCTCCAACGAGCCCGGTGGTCAGATCGAGCTTGGCAAGATTGGCGGCCAAAACCGTATTGTCCACCGGCGCGGCGACACGAGGGGCAATGTCCTGAGCCAAACGGCACAAGCGCTGGACACGCTCGCCCTGTGAGCCAAGGCGCTCGTGAAAACGCACCCGGTCCAAATCCGCGCGCCGCTCCGCCAGAGGTCTCTTTTGATCTTCGTTCCAGAAAAACTGTGCATCCCCCAGGCGGGCCCGGATCACCCGTTGGTTGCCATCGACAATCGCCTGACCGGCGTCCTCGGCTTCCAGATTGGCAACAAGAATAAACCGATTGGCGAGGTCACCGGTCTCGGCATCGCGCAGGCAAAAGCACTTTTGATGCTTTTTGATCGTGCCCACGATCACCTCATCAGGCAGGTCCAGAAAGACTCTATCGAATTCCCCGATCAACACCACCGGCCATTCAACGAGCCCGGCGGTCTCGGTGATCAGCCCTTCGTCTTCGATCAGGCTAAGTCCGTGCGCCGTGGCGAGCGTCTGGGCGTGGGTGCGAATGTGTTGCCGGCGCGCCCTGGCATCGAGCATAACTTTGGCCCCGCGCAGCTTCTTTTCGTAGGCCGCGAAGTTGTCAGCTTTTATGCGCCGATTGGCCATGAAACGATGGCCGCGGGTGTGATTGCCGCTAACAAGACCGCCAATCTTTATGGGGACGGTTTCACCATCAAACACGCAAAGGATGGAATGTAGCGGTCGTACCCAGCGCAGGGCACCTTTGTCCGCCGATTCAGGACCCCAGCGCATGGACTTTGGCCACGAGAAGCTGCCAATGATCTCGCTAACGGCCTCAGCAATAATATCGGGAGCCGGGCGCCCGGGGGTCTCGATAATAGCGACGTAATAATCGCCGCGCTTTTCGTCGCGTCGGATTTCCGCATCCTCCACACGGGCAAGGCCAACCTTGCGCAAAAAACCTTCAATGGCCTTGTCAGGACTGTCGACGCGCGGACCGCGTTGCTCGCTGCTCACGTCGTCAGAGCGCGCCGACAGGTCCTTTATGCAAAGGGTTAAACGTCGCGGTGTGGCGAAGGCCTGAGCATTGCCGCAGGTAAGCCCGGCTTTAGACAAGGCATCGGTTGTGCGCTTGCACAACTGGGTGGCCGCTGCGTCCTGCATGCGGGCGGGAATTTCTTCACCAAAAAGCTCAAGTAGGAGTTCAGGCACAATAACCAACACAGGCTTGGATTGAAAATTATTTGCTCAGAAGACAAAACACGCTCTATAGCAAAATGCGTTTAATTGGATTCATGGGCATTCCGCATTTTCCTCGCATTTTGCTATAGATTTAGAGGGCGATCAGCTTTATGGCGTTAGCTTTACCGCTCACAAAACGGGTACAGCTAACGCCATGCTGATCTAGATATCAGCCAGGGCGGCACGGAGTTTGTTGGCGTTCTCGGCCAGCACGCTATCATCCTCCATATCGCTCGCCGGGGGCTTAAGCGCAACCCCCTTATGGCGGGGAATAACATGGACGTGGAGATGAAACACCATTTGCCCCGCCGCTTCCTCGCTGAATTGCTGCACGGTGACACCGTCAGCGGCAAACGCTTTCATTGCCGCCAGGGCGACGTTTCGGGCCCAGGCCATGACGGAAAGAAAATCACTTTCCCCAATATCAAGCAGGTTCCGCGCCGGGTTTTTGGGAATAATCAGCGTATGGCCGTGGGCGCGCGGCATGACATCAAGAAACGCGAGAACGTGTTTGTCCTCGTGGATCTTGTGGCATGGCAGCTCCTGGCGCAGGATCTTAGCAAAAATATTCTGCCTATCGTAGGTCGACATGTTGGTAACCATCTAATTTCCATTGGCTTTTGCGAGGATCAATCGCCTCGACACGAAACCACCAATACACACATGCTACGCATTTCAAATCACCCGGGCAAGCCCTGTTTGAAGGGCGCATATTTGGCCAGGGCCGAACACTCAAGCGCGACGGCCTTGCGCTCCTCCTCCAGATAGCGCTCAAGGGCGTCGCGAAAGCCCGCATCAGCGATCCAATGGGCGGAGTAGGTGGGCTGCGGCAGATAGCCGCGGGCGAGCTTGTGCTCTCCCTGTGCGCCGGCCTCAATCATGCTAAGATCGCGGGCAATTGCCAAGTCGATAGCCTGATAATAACAAAGTTCAAAATGCAAAAAGGGGACGTGCTCCGTACACCCCCAGTAGCGGCCAAACAAGGTTTGAGCGCCCAGAATGTGCAAAGCGCCAGCTATGGGGCGCGCGCCCCGCCTGGCCATAACCAGCGCCAAATAATGCGGCATGCGCGCGCTTAACAAAGAAAAAAACTTGCGATTTAGATAAGGTGTGCCCCATTTTCGCGCCCCTGTATCCATGTAAAAGGAAAAAAACGCATTCCAGTCGGCATCACAAATGTCGGTGCCGAACTGCCAGTCAATGGTCAAATCACTGTTTGCGATGGCACGGCGTTCGCGCCGGATGGCTTTGCGTTTGCGCGCGGCAAGGACAGTGAGGAAGTCATCAAATGACCGGTATCCGTCGTTCTGCCAGAAAAATTGCCGATCCTTGCGTTGCAGATAACCTATGTTGGCAAGCAGGTTCCACTGGGCTTTGGGCAAGAAATTGATGTGCAGAGACGACACCCGGTGACGTTTGGCCAGTTCAATGGCCGCTGCGGCAAGGAGCGTTTGCCGTGCGCGCTCCCTCTCGGTGGTATCTGCATGAACGCAAAGCCGCGATCCCGTCACCGGTGTGAACGGGATCGCAGACAGCAGTTTTGGGTAGTATTGCCCCCCGGCGCGCTCAAAGGCATCCGCCCAGGCGTGATCAAAAACATACTCCCCCAGGGAATGGCCTTTAAGATAAAAAGGCATGACCCCATAAACATGCCCATCTGTGCCCTCCAAAACCAGATGCTGGGGTAACCAGCTCGTCTCGGCCCGCACGCAGCCGCTGTCTTCAAGGCTGGACAAGAAGCTGTGCAGCAGGAACGGATTGGGGGCGAGAAGCGAACGCGACGATGGGTCCTGTGCGACACAGGTGTCCCAGGTCTCGGCCTTGATGTCGTTGAGCGACGTGACAACGCGCACCTGGGTTTGTCGGGACGGGGGAGGGGGAGGGGGAGGGGTATGGGACGTGGGGTTCATGGCGTTCAGCTCAGGCTCTCATTCCCTGGCGCTGGTACAGGGGGTCTGAACCCTTCGAAAGTTATCTGCTCCGCCCATTGTAACACATGGGCTGCGCTTTCCGGCGAGCGTACGGTCCAGGTGATCAGCCTGATTGCAAAAAGGCGCTTGAGAAACAGGGGGGCGATTGCCGGAAGCGCTTTGCAATCATAAGAGACAAAATGCGGCCTGCTGGACAAAACGTGCAGCATGTGGCGCAGATAAAGTCGCTTTGCCATGGACATTGCGCGGACTTCATCGGCACTGTCAAAGCGATTGGCGACGATGCCGCGCGCGACCCGTGGCGTTTGCTTGCCTACAGCGTGCACGTGGTGCGGATCAAATGACATCAGGGCGACCGGTCCCTTATAGTTGTGTGCAAGACGGGCAACATGTTGCGCCAGTGTCACATCCCCATCCCAGAGGCTTTTAATTTCGATAATCAACGGTACGCGTCCGTCGATTTGCTCAAAAAGCTGCGGCACCGACTGCATGCGATCGGCGCAGTCGCGAAACGCGACTCTTTGCAATGCCGCCAAAGACTGAGCGCGAACAGGCCCTTGAGCGCGGGTCAGGCGGTCAAGAGTTTCGTCATGAAAGACGACCGCCTGCCCGTCCCTGGTGATTTGCACGTCGAGTTCGATGGCGTAGCCACATGCCAGCGCGCGCCCAAATGCCGTGGGTGTATTCTCAATGACACCCGCAGAGCGATCGTGTAACCCCCGATGGGCAATCGGACGCGCTATCAACCAATCGAGGGGGCGGGGGGTCATAAGCCTGGTCTGTTTGGGGCTGGCCTTAACGGCCTATATGGAACAGAGCGTCGACTTCCACCGCGACTCCCAACGGCAGGGATGCGACGCCAACGGCAAACCGCGTATGGCGCCCCGCCTCTCCGAGCACCTCGACCATAAGATCAGAGGCACCGTTAACGACGCTTGGATGGTCTGTGAAAGTCGGCGCGCTGTTGACAAAGCCACCCAAACGCACACATTGAAGAGGCTGGGAAAGATTACCCCCAAGGGCGTCGCTGAGTTGGGACAGGATATTGATAGCGCAAAGGCGCGCGGCTTGGCGTCCGATCTCCAGATCCAGGTCATCACCCAGTTTTCCGAATATGGCGTTGCCATCGGCAGTTTTGGAAACTTGCCCGGAGATGAACAGGCTGGCTCCGATGCGCTGATACGGGATATAATTGGCTACCGGCGCCGGGGGTGTTTGCAGGGATAGACCCAATCGTTTGAGGTTTTCTTCAACTTTTTCAATCATAACTGACATGTCCTGGCCAATGACGTTGATGGCACTACGCTGGTCGGTTTGCAAGCCAGGAGGCTCTTCCAGACGCAACGCTTCATTATGGACCCCATAGCATGATATACCAAGAGCCCTTGGTATGAATTGCGTGTATTCGAAAAATGTATATCATCCCACAGGCAAGGGGAGTAGAATATTATGACGAAAAACCTGTACGTTATGGCCGCCTGTATCCTCACTGCGTGGCAGGGAACAGGCGCAGCTTGTGCCCAGGTGGTCAGCGCATCGGACTCGCATCCTGCTCCCCATCTGGCCATTTATGACCTGAAAATGCTTAAATCCGAAACAGCGTCAACATTTTCCGCCATGAATGGGCGCATGGTTTACGAAGCCAGTGCGGCCACATGCGAGGGGATGAAGGCTGATTTTCGTATGGTGCTGCAGGCCCAATTCCAGGGCGGGGGCGGCTACACAACTGACTTTCAGTCGACAAGTTACGAGAACTACGATGGCAAGCACTATCGCTTTGCCACAAAATATTACGTAAATCAAAACCTGCAAACCGAAACCAAGGGAGCCGCGCGCGCTGAAACAGATGGCAAGATTGTCGACCTGGAAAAGCCTGGCAGGCAGCAGATCGCGTTTGACACCAAAGTCCTGTTTCCCATGCAGCACATGTACAAAATTCTGGACGCCGCCCGGGCCGGCAAGCAATTTCGCCGCGACGTCATTTACGATGGAGGTGAGGAGGGCACCCGCGCCTACAAGGTCACGACACTTATTGGCAAGGCCGAGTTGGGGGCTTTGCACGGCAGTATAGACTTGCCGCGTTCCATGCTGAACATGCGCCGTTGGCCCATTCAAATGAGTTACTTTTATCGCCCCGGGGAGCAACCGGAGAAGGAGAGCAATGATGGAAAAAGCCAAGGGGGTGAGCGCCTTCCGTTTTTCTCTATGTCGTTCGATTTCTTTGAAAATGGCGTGACCCCAAGTGTCGTCTATGATTACGGCGACTACAAACTCAATGCCACCTTGAAAAGCATTACCTTAAGCAGGGCCAAAGACTGCTAGAGCGTGGGGAAAGCGCCTCATCCCAACCGAGGTTATGTGGAGGGTATCGCCTTCATATCGGTCAGCACGAGGGTGCCCTTGTCGTCAACACGGTAAAGGCGGCCGGTATGTTCCAGGTTCTGCGCCACCAGCGGCATCATGGCAGCGGCGATCACCGGCGGTACTGGCAGGGTTGAGGGGTCCTCACCAGGCATGAACCTGGCGCGCATGGCGGTGCGCACGTGACCGGGGTTCAGCAGATTGACCCTGACTTTTGTGTGCTGCATTTCCGCGGCATAGACCCGTACCAGCGCCTCAAGTCCGGCCTTGCTGGCTGCATAAGCGCCGGTATAGGCGGCACAGACATGCGCGGCTCCAGACGACACAAAGACCGCCCTGGCGCCTTTGGACGCACGCAACAACGGATCAAGCGCACGGATAAAGCGCCAATTGGCACTCAAATTTACGGCCATCACAGCGTTCCATTCCTTGGGCGATATGTGTCCAGCTGGTGACAGGGGACCCAGGATTGCGGCGTTGGCAACGAAAATATCAAGCCGCCCCCAACGCTCGAAAATGGCTCCCCCCAGCCTGTCGATCCCCTCCTGATCGGTCACATCAAGGGGGACCAGGGTGGCCGACCAACCCTTAGAGCGCGCAATATCGTCGATCTCCTCAAGCGCGCCCTCGGTGCGCGCGACACAGATCACATGCGCCCCCGCAGCGCCAACAGCAAGCGCAATCGCACGGCCAATACCGCGGCTGACGCCGGTGACCAACGCGATCTGGCCGGAGAGATCAATCCTGCTCATGCCGGCTCCGACAACAGCGACATCTGCTTTGGCTGTTCGTTGCTATCGCGATCGGCAAGAGGTGTGGGATACGCTCCGGTAAAGCAGTGGTCCGTGTACTGAGGGTGAAGGGGATTGCGCCCCTCGTGCCCCATGGCCCGGTAAAGGCCATCGATACTCAAAAATGCCAGAGTATCCGCCTGCATCCAGTTGCGCATTTCCTCAAGATTAAACCGGTGCGCCAGCAACCGATCCTGGTTTGGCGTGTCGATCCCATAAAAATCCGGATAGGCAATGGGTGGGCTTGAGATACGCATGTGCACCTCGCGTGCGCCGACATCGCGCACCATCTGCACGATCTTGCGTGAGGTGGTGCCGCGCACGATACTGTCATCAACAAGCACCACGCGCCTATCGCGCAGTTGTTCGCGATTGGCGCTGTGTTTGAGGCGCACCCCAAAGTCACGGATTTGCTGGGTTGGCTCAATAAATGTGCGTCCCACGTAGTGGTTACGAATAATGCCGAGTTCAAAGGCCTGCTTTGCCTGATTGGCATAGCCAAGAGCAGAGGGAACACCTGAGTCGGGAACCGGCACGACCACATCGGCGGCAACGGCGGATTCCCTGGCCAGTTCCGCGCCCAAGCGCTTGCGCACATTGTAGATGCTCTTGCCCCCGAGAATAGAGTCAGGGCGTGAGAAATAGATAAATTCGAAAATGCACGGCCTCTCGGTAACCGGGGGGAAGGGTCGCAAAGATTTTATGCCATCCTCGGTGCAAACCACCACCTCTCCGTTCTCGACCTCGCGCACAAAATCGGCGCCAATAATATCCAGCGCGCAGGTCTCCGAGGTCAGGATCGGCATGCCGTTTACCTTACCCAGAACAAGCGGGCGAATACCAAACGGATCCCGGGCGCCAATCAGCTTTTTTGGCGTCAGCGCAACAAGGGAATAGGCACCCTGCATTTGCCTTATGGCATCGATAAACCGGTCGGCCAGCCCCGGCCTGCTGCTTTTGGCAATCAGATGCAGCACCACTTCAGAGTCCGACGTCGATTGGAAAATGGCACCTTGACGGATGAGGCTCTTGCGCAGACCCAGAGCATTGGTGAAATTGCCGTTGTGGCAAAGGGCAATGCCACCCACGTCAAGCTCGGCAAACAAGGGTTGCACGTTGCGCAAAATCGGCTCACCTGTTGTGGAGTAGCGGTTGTGACCGATGGCCGCGCGCCCTGGCAGGCGGTTCATGACCGCCTGTCGGGTAAAATGGTCTCCCACCAGGCCTATGTGGCGTTCCGAATAAAAGCGCCCCTGATCAAAGGTAACGATGCCGGCGCTTTCCTGGCCGCGGTGTTGCAGGGCATGCAGGCCAAGTGCGGTAATGCGTGCGGCTTCTTCGTGATCAAAGATACCGAAAACACCGCATTCATCACGTAATTTGTCACGCGCTGGATCATAGGCCAGGCGAGGAATCGGGGGTTCCAGGTGTGGGCCGGTGGAAGGGTTTGTCATCGCTGCACGGGCTCAGTCATGGCAATGGCAATGGCAACGGCAATGGTTTGACGGTGTGCTCCGATGATCCCCTGCCTGCCAGGAGACGGCTCCGATACAGAACTTGTGTACACGATGCGGCTTTTCCTTTGAGATTATACCAGCGGTATTGGCTTTATAGACACGCCTAATGGTGTACTGCCTTGATAACATAACTCTTTGACGCTAATCCATGAGTCATTGTTAAAGGCCCTTGGTATTACTGGGGGCTATTCTCGATCAAATCCTCAATGGAGCGCGACGGGTTTTGATTATTCAAATCCGGATTGCTGGCGGGCGGAAGTGAAGCGGTTGCGCCCTCGTTGGTGGAGCCGGAAAATCCGACGAAGGTTTCGCGATAGCGTTTGATGGCATCGCGCTCGAAGTCCTCGGGAAAGATACCGATAATACTATAGGCGATTTTGTCGCGCACAGTGCGAAGGACCGGAACGCTCTTGGATTCACTTACCATGGGCGGATGCGCCTTGGGATTTTGTAACGCCGCATCAAACAGGAAAATCCCCACCGCACCAATCAAAAGGGCCCGCGCCACGCCGAACGCAAAGCCCATGGCGCGGTCCAGGGGGCCGACCTGGCTGTTGAGGATCATATCCGAAAGACGTGCTGTAATAAAGGATATGATTAAAAGGCTGACAAAAAACATTCCAAGCACAAGGATCGCATCCGACACATACGGGATATCAATGGTGCTGCGCGCCTGGTCGCGAAACATGAAGTAACCAAAAAATGTCAGCGTTGCCGCCGCCACCCATGAGACGAGAGACAGGAACTCACGGGTAAATCCGCGGGTCATGGCAAACAGGGCGGAGAGAATTACAAGCACGGCAAGGGCGATGTCAACGGCGGTTACTGGCATAGGAAACCTTGAATTGATATTGATAGGCAGCCAAGATACCTGGCAAGTGCCGGACCATCATGGCTGGAAATTGACGTTTCATTTGTCCTCACTAGAGCGTGTCAGGCTCTATAGCAAAATGTGTTTCATTGGAATCATGGGGCTTTCTCGTATTCTTCTCGCATTTTGCTGTACTGTAGATTTCAAGGCGATCAGCTTTATGGCGTTAGCTTATACAAGGGCCCTTGCCAATGACTCATGCCTTAGCGTCAAAGCGTTGTGTTATCAAAGCCGTACACCAGCCGGCGTGTCCATAAAGCCCATACCGCTGGTATTACCGCTCACAAAATGGGTACAACTAACGCCAAGCTGATCTAATAAACGCCAGGTCATGGGATGCGTTGTCAGCGTTATTGCTCGAGGGTTGCAGGAACGAAACATACAATTTAGGTTATTTGTTGTCGGGCACCGTTATGGCCGGTGTTTATGATAAGGCCCGCAGAGAATCGCTCAGGTTTCAGGTTAAAGGCATGCAACGTAACGTTCCCCATGTCAATCAGATCGTCCTCAACCATGGCGCGCACAGGGTTTTCAGTCAGTAAAACGCTGCAATTGCGCTAACGTCTCGTCAGCCTTGCCGGAGGTATGGCCGAGGTTATCCGCGCCTTTGGCCACAATCGGTGCGACCAGGTCCCGCAAAAGCGCAAATCCCTCGCAGGAAATGGCGACTTCGTCGGCGGCCCCTTCCTGCGCGGTCGGCATGACCACCTTGTCAAACCCCAGTTTTTCGGCTTCGCGCAAACGCAAAGCCGGTTGTGGCACGCCGCGCACCGCCCCCGACAGGCTCACTTCCCCAAAGTAAGCGACCTGTCCGGCTAATGTTGCGCCGGCAAGGGAGGACACCAACGCCGCTGCCACCGCAACATCGGCCGCCGGCTCTTTGATGCGATAGCCTCCCGCGACGTTAAGATAAATGTCTCTTGCGGCAAAGCGAACCCCGCAATGGGTCTCCAGCACCGCAATGATCATCGCCAACCGATTGCTGTCCCACCCCACGACCGCGCGTCGCGGTGTCGCCAGGGGCGAGGGAGAGACAAGGGTTTGAATTTCCACAAGAACCGGACGCGAGCCTTCAAGACCGGCAAAAACAGCCGCTCCCGGGCTGCCGGTCGCACGCTCTCCAAGAAACAACTCCGAGGGGTTGGTCACAGCGAACAGGCCGGCGCCGCGCATTTCAAAAACGCCGATTTCGTCACTAGGGCCAAAACGGTTTTTCAAGGCGCGCAGCAGACGAAAGGCGTGTTCTCCATCGCCCTCGAACGACAGTACCGCGTCAACCATATGTTCGACAACCCGCGGGCCCGCAATGGCACCGTCCTTTGTCACGTGCCCGATGAGAATAACGGCGCAATCGGTTGCCTTGGCATGGGCGATCAGGGCCTGAGCGGCCAGCCGAACCTGGGTAACGGTGCCAGGGGCGGCGGGGGCCTCGCGGGTCCACAGGGTCTGAATCGAATCGATAATAACCAGGGACGAAGAAACGCCCGCTTGTAATGTCGCCAGAATGTTTTCCACATTCGTCTCGCAGGCAAGCTGCACGTCGGCCCGGCGTAGCCCCAACCGCTCGGCACGCAGTTGCACCTGCGCCGTTGATTCTTCGCCCGAGACATAGGTTACCCGCTCTCCCAGGCCCGCCAAAGTCGCGCTCACCTGAAGTAACAGGGTCGACTTGCCAATCCCCGGATCGCCACCAAGAAGCAGCACCGAGCCAGGTACCAAGCCTCCCCCCAGGACCCGGTCGAATTCGCCCACCCCGGTAACCTGGCGCGGGGTCACCGTAATTTCGCCGGCCAGGCTTGTCACAGGCGTGGGCTGTCCCCTGGGGCGCGCCAGGCTTGCCGGGGCCGCCCCCACCCCGGTCGCGGCGGTTTCCTGAACCAACGTGTTCCACGAGGCGCACGAATCGCACCGCCCCGACCATTGGGGATAAGTGGCACCGCAGGACTGGCAGACAAACAGGACTTTATTTTTGGCCATGTTTTTGACCATGTTTTTGACCATTGCTGTTTTTGCCACCGGTGTAAGTTCGCATGTATCGGGCCCCCAAGCAGGTCAGTACCTCATAGCCGATGGTTCCTGCCCCCTCGGCAGCATCATCAATGGTGATTTGGTCACCGATGAGTTGCACCCACAGGGTTTCACCCTGTCGGGGGAGCAAGTCAATAGCAGGAATGTCGGTGATATCAAGCATGATCATGTCCATGGTAACACGCCCGACGATGGGTGCCTTTTGCCCACATACGAGCGCGTAACGGCTGCCGTCCGGTTGTCCCGCGCTGCGCAGCACGCCATCGGCATAGCCGGCGCCGACGACCGCGATACGGCTGTTGCGCGTGGCACGAAAATGGGCACCATAACTCACTGTATCGCCGGGCCTGAGGGTGCGCACGTCAAGAACAGGCGCCTCAAGTGACACGACAGGCTGCATGGGATTTACCGCTCCCGGGGTCGGGTTACCACCATAAAGGCTGTAACCGGGGCGCAAAAGATCGAAATGATAGTCGGGTCCAAGAAAAATGCCTGAAGAATTGGCAAGAGAGGCGGGAACGTGGGGAAGTTTCTGTCGAATCTGGCGAAAGCGCTGCAATTGCACGGTGTTGAGGGGGTGCTCAGGGGTCTCGGCGCAGGCCAGATGACTGAGCACCAGGGCCAGGTTCAGATGTTCCATAGTGGGGCTTTGGACCCACTCATCAAAGGCCCTGAAGTCCAGCCCCAGGCGGTTCATACCCGTATCCACATGCAGTGCGGCGGCGGGGGCATTGGCGTGAGTCTCAACAAGCGTGCGCCAGGCACGAGCCTCATCAAGACTACCCAGCACCGGTGCCAGGGTGTGAACAATATAACTTTGCGCAGCGCCGGGGAAATACCCCCCCAGCACATAGATTTGTACGTTCCCGGCACCATCACTTCGCCCAAGTGCGGCCCGCAGACGCACCCCTTCGTCAGGCAGAGCCACAAAGAATGTGTTGCATCCGGCCTGGTACAGGCAGCGGGAAACCGGCTCAACCCCCAGACCGTAAGCATCGGCTTTGACCACCGCCGCGCAGCCGGCGTGGTCACCCGCACGCTGCGCCAGTGCTTTCCAGTTGGCTGCGACGGCATGCAAATCAACGTTCAGCCGTCCAATCTCTCCCGTTGCCTTTGGGGCTTCGTTGGGGGTGTGGCTACGCAAAATTCCTCCGTTGCCGTATGACTTCAGACACATGACACGTTCAAGGCTGAACGGCGTCTTACTGTCTCCCGGCCTCCGGTCATTCCATACGCGTGGGTATACGATCCTCGTGCGCCAAGTCGGAAAAGCGCGTATAGGTGTCTTCAAAATGCAATTCAACGGTTCCTGTGGGGCCGTGCCGCTGCTTGCCGATGATCACTTCCGCGCGGTTCATGGCCTGGTCCATGCGATCCTGCCATTTGAAGAACTCATCCGTACCCTCCTTGGGTTTGGCGTTCTTGATATAGTACTCCTCGCGGTAGATGAACATGACCACATCGGCGTCCTGTTCGATGGAGCCGGACTCGCGCAGGTCCGCAAGGTGCGGGCGTTTGTCGTCACGGGATTCCACCTGGCGCGAGAGTTGTGACAGGGCCACGATCGGCACGTCCAACTCCTTGGCCAGGGCTTTCAGACTGGTGGTGATTTCGGTCACCTCCTGCACCCGCCCTTGCGAGGCACGATTGGCGGAGCCTTGCAGGAGTTGCAAATAATCGACGATCATGAGGTCCATACCGCGCTGGCGTTTAACCCGTCGTGCCCGCGCGGCCAGTTGGGCAATCGACAGGCCACCCGTATCGTCAATATAAAAGGGGATATCCTGGATTTCCCGTGACACGCTCACCAGGCGTTCAAACTGGGTTTCATCAATGCGGCCACGGCGCACCTTTGCGGAAGAAATCTCCGTCTGCTCGGAGACAATTCGCGTGGCCAGCTGCTCGCTGGACATTTCAAGCGAGAAAAAGGCCACAATGCCGCCATTGACAGTCCTGTGTGTGCCATCGGGGGTTACCTCGAACTGGTACTTGCGGGCCACGTTGAAGGCGATATTGGTGGCCAGAGCGGTCTTTCCCATCGCTGGGCGCGCGGCAACGATTATCAGGTCCGAGGCCTGCAAGCCGCCGAGCAGGCGGTCCAGGTCGTTCAGTCCCGTGGCCAGGCCAGAGAGATGGCTGTCGCGCTGATAGGCATTCGCAGCCATGTTGATGGCAGCGGCCATGGCATCGGAAAATCCAATAAAACCGCCGTCCGCCCGCCCGCTTTCAGCAAGTTCATAGAGGCGCCGCTCCGTATCTTCGATCTGATCCCTGGGGGTGTGGTCGACAGGCGCGTCAAAGGCGGTGTTGACCAGGTCTTCGCCTATTCCGATGAGTTGTCGACGCAGGCTGAGATCGTGAACCACCCGGCCATAATCGACGGCGTTAATTATCGTCGTCGCTTCACCGGCCAGGCGCGCTAAATATTGCCCAATAGTAATATCGCCAATTTTGTCCTCGGCGGGAACAAATGTCTTGACGGTGATCGGCGTGGCACTTTTTCCAGCGCGAATGATCTTGGCCAGAGTCTCAAAAATCTCTCGATGCACAGGTTCATAAAAATGATCCGCGACAAGAAAGTCGGAGACGCGGTAATAGGCCTCGTTGTTGACCAGGATCGCTCCCAAAAGCGCCTGCTCGGCCTCCACGTTGTGGGGCACAGCGCGAAACAGGGTGCTGTCGGTTTCGTTACTGGGGTCCTGTTGGTGTAAAGCCAATGCCATTGTCGGTGCCTCTAGAGCGGGTCATGTTTTAATAGAAGCCATTCTGTTTCTCGATTGGCGAGGCGATACCCAAGCCTTGCATTTATCAACCCGATACCGCCGGTATCAGGTCACGCCATACACACGATACACCTGGAAACATCTATTGACGACCTGACCGGCCCGCTCCCCAGGAAAGGGTACCCTGGGGATGGTTCGAGACAGGGGAGGGGGCGCGTGATGCCCGCTGACAAACGTGCTCAGCTACCAAACTGGCAACAACCCCGAGCCGCTTGCCGCCTTCACCCTGACATACGCAAGCGGTACTGGAATAGCGTCCGATCAATCCATCCTCGTTATACACAAGCTTGTGGTGGAGAGGCGGACAAATTTCGTCATAAGGTTTTTTTCCCATTGACAGCGTTGTCGGGAGACTTTGTATCTGATTCGGGCGAACCGGAAACGCCTATTTATTACCTGGCCAGGCCTCTCCCCCTTGCAGGCCACTCATAGGGTACCGCCTGCGCGGGAGGCCCGCGGCGGGGAGTGGGCTGGTTGATGTCCGTTAATGGAGATGCCCAACGGCACCAGAACGCGGGCGGCTTCTCAGCCTCCTTGCACTTTCCCCAAGGCGCCCTGCGCCTTGCGAACGAGCGCTTCAAACGCCTCGGGCTCGCGCACAGCCAGGTCCGCGAGTACCTTGCGGTCGATTTCGATCCCGGCCTTTGCCAGGCCGTTGATGAACCGCGCGTAGGTCAGTCCATGGGAGCGGGCGGCAGCGTTAATACGCTGAATCCATAAAGCGCGGAACTTGCGCTTCTTGACGCGCCGGTCGCGGTAGGCGTATTGGCCGGCTTTCTCCACCGCCTGACGCGCAACCTTGATGGTGTTTTTGCGTCGACCGTAATAGCCCTTGGCGCGCTTGAGAACTTTTTTATGCTTGGCGTGACTGGTAACACCGCGCTTGACACGGGACATGAGCGTAACTCCAATTGATCAGAAAATAACAAAAGGCAAGGACCGCAAGGAAGGCGCATAAGATCGCCAGGGGTCCCTAGCCATAGGGCATAAACTTTTTCACAATGCGAGCATCCTGGTCCCTAAGAACCGAAGTGCCGCGCGCGTTGCGAATGAACTTATTGGTACGCTTGATCATGCCGTGCCGTTTGCCAGCCTGGGCCACTTTAACTTTGCCCCGGGCGGTTAACTTGAACCGCTTTTTCACCCCCGACTTGGTTTTCAACTTGGGCATTTGGCTCTTTCCTTTCCGTCTGCAAAACTGATCAGCAGATATGCTCATCAAATAATGCCGTCCCCGGCATCAACGAACCCCTACCAGCAAACCCCGACAGCGCGCAATATGTGGCTCTGCACACGTCGAAGAGACAGGTAGAGTCGCAAAATGACGATATCGTCGCAAAATGGCTGACTTTTTGTTTCTGAGCATCCAATCGTCTCTGAGCATCCAAAACCGCCTCGGCATGCCCCGCGGCAAGCCGCGGCCGGGCGGTTCTCAAGGCGCGGTTATACCGCAAGCGCATAGGGAATGCAACGCCGGTTTATGCACAGTCATGGCCCAACTTAACAAATTATACTGTATGGTTCCAGTTTCCGTTTGCCACAAGGGAGCGAGAGCGATATCAACATCAGTGACTGCAACCAGGTTATCGTAACCCGGGAACCTGGAATCATGAAATTAAGGGTGGTGTGAGAAAGGGGTGGCATGTTTGGCAGTGGAAACGATCGAAAAGATGCCTTTGGACTAACCTATAAAGACATTACCGCTGCCGCTGAGCGGTTAATCAATGTGCGTCGGCTGACGCCGCTACTTGAGGCCCCACTTTTTAATGCACAGATGGGAGGTCGCGTGCTGGTCAAGGCGGAATGCCTGCAAATTACCGGGTCATTCAAGCTACGCGGCGCTTACAATGCTATCGTCCAGATAGCTGCCCGCGGTGAGGTCGATACGGTTGTCGCCGCCTCCTCCGGCAATCACGCGCAAGGCGTTGCTTATGCCGCCCGTGCCTGTGGGCTGGTCGCCGTTGTTGTTATGCCCGCTGACGCTCCTGCCGCAAAGCGGGAAAATACGAAAAGGTATGGGGCTTATCTGGTCCTCTATGATCGCCGTCATGACGACAGAATAGCCATTGCTCAGGAAATTGCCGATGCGCGCAAAGCGGAGCTTGTGCACCCATTTGAGAATCCGGATGTTGTCGCCGGACAGGGGACCATCGGGCTTGAACTCGCGACACAGGTCGACGATTTGGGTGCGGCCGTTGACATGGTTGTTGTCCCTCATGGAGGCGGGGGGTTGTGTGCGGGCGTGGCATGCGCGGTTCGCCACGGGGCACCTGAGACACAGATTATTGCCGTCGAGCCGCAAGGTTTTGATGACTTTGCGCGCTCGCTGGCCGCCGGTGAGCGCCGACGTAACGAACAGCTCGACGGCTCAATCTGCGATGCCCTGCTTGTCGATACGCCTGGAGCCTTACCATTTTCTGTCAATCAAAAGCATGTGGGAACGGCGCTGGCGGTCAGTGATGAAGCGGTTCTGAAGGCCATGAGCCTGCTTTACGAGAATTTTAAGATCGTTGTTGAGCCAGGAGGTGCGGTCGGTATCGCCGCTCTGCTTGAGGGGATGATTGATCTTAAAGGGCGCACCGCCGTGGTCGTTGTCTCAGGGGGCAATGTTGGGTCGGACATATTCGCAAAAGCCCTGCAATACGTCTGTAAATGATCGTGCTTGATTGGCCTTGAGAAACGTCGAGAGAACCATATAGCCGATCAAATCGGACAGGGGCTATTGGCCTCGCAGGCCGCAGCGCAATCTCGCGATTTGTAACAATTTTTGTGGGATTTGTTAAATAATACCAATGGTCCCTGACAATGACTCATGGGTTAGCGTCAAAGCGTTGTGTTATCAAGGCAATACACCAGTCGGCGTGTACATAAAGCCAATACCGCTGGTATAAAACCCCAGGTCATTAGCCTACCAACGCCGATTGCGGCTTGCATTCATGGGCAAAGATTGAGACGATGGAAGACCGCCACCGTTGAGCGGCGCGGGCATATTCGCAACAGGAGGTAGCATCATGAGCGCATCATCAGATCAGCAGGGGGCAGGCGGCGATGTTCGTACCATTGCCATTGTCGGGCCGTTTACCAGTGGCAAGACAACCTTGCTGGAAGCCATTCTCACCCACACCGGAGCCCTTGAGCAACAGGGCCGCGTCGATGCCGGCACCAGCGTGGGTGACGGGTCCCCGGAGGCGCGTGCCCACGGTATGAGCGTTGAGGCCAACGTCGCCGACGCTACGTTTTTGGGAGATACCTACACTTTTATCGATTGCCCTGGTTCGGTCGAGTTCGTATCCGATGCGACAAGTGTGCTTGCCGGGGTGGACGCGGCGATTGTGGTGTGCGAAGCCGATGACAAGAAACTGCCGGCGCTACAGGTGGTGCTCAAGCGCCTTGAAGACCTGAACATTCCTCGCTTTATTTTTCTCAACAAGATAGACAAGTCCGAAGGAGGGGTGCGCGAAAGCCTGGAAATGCTGCAGGGTGCCAGCGAAACGCCACTGGTCTTGCGACAGATTCCCATCTGGAAAGAGGGGATTGCGGTCGGTTTTATCGATCTGGCCCTTGAGCGCGCCCACGTCTATCGCGAGCATATGGCGAGCGAAGTCATTGACATGACAAATGAGGATCGCAAACGCGAGATGGATGCGCGCTATTCCATGCTGGAGACCCTTGCGGATCATGACGACGTGCTCATGGAGCAACTGATCGAGGAAATTGATCCCTCGCAGGACCAGGTGTTTGAGGATTTGCGCGGGGAGCTACGTGCCGGAATTATCACGCCGGTCTTTATTGGCTCAGCGGCCAATGGAAACGGCATCCTGCGCCTGCTCAAGGCTCTGCGTCACGAGGCCCCCGGCGTGTCCCAGACCGTTGCGCGGCTTGCCGGCGGTGAACTTGCGCAAGGGACAGGCCTGGTTCTCAAAACGATGCACACCACCCATGGGGGTAAATTGTCTCTGGTCCGCGTGCTCTCGGGGCGGATCAGTGAGGGCGACACGCTCTACAATGGTGACGGTGAGAGCGGGCGCGTGAGCGCTGTGTTCCGTGTTCGTGGACAAAAGGCCGACAAGGTCAAGCACGCCGACGCCGGCGATACCGTCGCCTTGGCCAAGGTCGATGGGGCCGCAACAGGGGATACCCTGTCGCGCACCAAAGACCCTGCGCAGCTCATCCCCATGCCGATCCCTCAGCCGGTCATGGCAAGAGCCGTGTCGGTTTCCAATCGAAAAGACGAAGTCAAACTGACCATGGCCATGCAAAAGGTTGCCGAAGAAGACCCGACACTCGTCGTGGGTCACCACCAGGACACGGGGGAATATTTGCTTAGCGGTCAGGGGGAAATGCACTTGCGCGTGGCCCTGGAGCGTCTAAAAGGCAAGTTCGCTCTTGATGTGAACCCGCAAATCCCATCGGTTCCCTACAAGGAGACCATTAAACGCGCCGTCACCCAACGCGGACGGCACAAGAAGCAATCCGGTGGGCACGGACAGTTTGGCGATGTGGTGCTCGATATTAAACCCTTGCCACGGGGCGAGGGGTTTCGTTTTGACGAGACCATCTCAGGCGGCGTGGTGCCCAAGCAGTATATTGCATCGGTCGAAGCGGGTGTGCGGGACACGTTGCAAAGCGGTCCCCTTGGGTTTCCCGTTGTTGACATCGCCGTGACCTTGACAGATGGCTCACACCACTCGGTGGATTCATCCGACCAGGCGTTTCGTGCTGCGGGCTGGCTGGCGGCTTCCCAGGGGCTGGCAGAGGCAAGTCCGGTTCTTCTCGAACCCATCTCCCAGGTCAGCATTCATGTTCCCAACGCGGCAACCCCCAAGGTGAACGCGATCATCTCGTCGCGGCGCGGGCAGATTTTGGGTTTTGAGCCGCGCGCCGGCTGGCATGGATGGGATACGGTCAAGGCGTTGATGCCGGAATCTGAAATCGGCGATCTGATCATCGAGTTGCGTTCCGCCAGCGCCGGGGCGGCGGTTCTTGAACAGGCGTTTGACCATTATGCGGAGTTGACGGGCAAGCTGGCGCAAAACGTGCTGCGCCGAACCGGTAGCGAGGCCGCCTGAGGCCGCAAGGCAACCCCTGTCTTTATGTAAGCCTATAGGCAACCACATGGGGACGCTGATTACAATGCCGACGGTATGGACTTGGTACCCGCGGGCCCTTGACATTGAAACTGTGGTCATACTGATGGTGCTTGTCGCAACCACAAAGCACATAAGCATTGTGACCTTGCCGAATTGAGGTATGCCATGAACAGACGAGAATTCCTGATTGCCACAGGTGCGACGGTGTTGACCCCGCGCGTTGCGTTCGCTTCACCGCCGAAAGCGCTGATTGCGCAGCCTGTCAGCGCACAAATCCTGCCCGAGGGCGAGCCGACAACGCCAATGCTGGGGTTCAATGGCCGCACCCCCGGACCGGTGCTGCGCGCCCGTCAGGGTGATGTCTTCGATATTCGCTTCCTGAACCGGATCGACGCGGGATCGGCGGTGCATTGGCACGGTGTGCGATCGGACAATGGGATGGACGGTGTGCCGGGATTGACGCAGGATATCGTCAAAGCGGATGAGGACTTTGCCTACCGCTTTCGCGCGCCGGATGCAGGCACTTTCTGGTACCATTCGCACAATCGCTCCTGGGAGCAGGTCGCCAGGGGATTGTTTGGCCCGCTGATCGTTGAAGAACCGACACCACCGCAGGTGGATCACGATCTGATTGTCATGATCGATGACTGGCGCATGACCGACGCTGGCGCGCTTGCCGAGGACTTTGAAAATATGCACGATCAGGCGCATCAGGGGCGGCTTGGAAACTACGCCCGTGCGCTCATTGAACCCGGCATAGCGGTTCGGCGCGGTGACCGCGTTCGGCTGCGGCTGATCAACGTGGCAACCGACAGGATATTCCCTGTGGAAGTGCACGGGGTTGCGGGTAAGGTTGTCGCCTTGGACGGTATGCCCCTGTCGCAGATACAGGAGACTTCCGATCTCATTCTGGCCCCGGCGCAACGGGCGGACATCATTGCTGATGTCAGGTCATCGGAGCCGATCAATTTCGTTTTTCCTGCCCGCGACGGCCCTTACCGGCTGGGCACTATCCCGGTGGTGGGTGAGAATACGCAACGACAACCATCGGAAATCCCCACGCTGGCGCCAAACGACACTGCACAGCCGGACATGGAAAACGCCATTTCCCTGACCCTGACCATGGAAGGCGGGGCCATGAGCCGTCGCATGATGCGGGGAATGATGGGCGGGGACATTTGGGCTTTCAACGGTCGGTCCAGCATAACCGACCCTCCGTTTCACCGGTTCGAGCGCGGCCAGACCGCACGCATCCGTCTGGTGAACGACACCCGCTTTGCGCATGCCATTCACCTGCACGGGCATCACTTCTTTGAAGTGGAGGCTGACGGCGACTTGGGCGCGTTACGGGACACGACACTGGTAAATGTGGATGAGACGCGCGATATTGCCTGTGTATTCGATAACCCCGGCAAATGGCTGTTGCACTGTCACATGCTCGGGCATCAAGCAGCGGGTATGACAACATGGGTGGAAGTCGCATAAATCGAAAGCAGGAGCAGACAATCGTAATAGCTTGGGGCACGCAGGTCACATGCTCTAGATGTAAATCTTCAATAAGTTGTTCTCAAGGTGGCCGGTCTGAAGTCAGGGTTATTGCGGCCATTGCCACCCGATGAATTTACCAGAGACAACCTCTTGACGTTACACATCTAGAAGGTCCGGCGTTTCAGTTGCAACAATAACCCCGGTTAAGATCAAGAGAAACGCTAAAAGGGGCCCTATCTCTATGAAGACATGCCACGCTCCAGGCATTCAGGCACCGGGGTCAGAGCGCGACCGGCATCGAGCCAGGTTTTGACATTATCAACCACTAATTGTCCCATGGCGGCGCGGGTCATGACACTGGCGGAGCCCACATGCGGGAGCAGAACGACATTGCTGCATTGCAATAGGCGAGGGGGCACGTGGGGCTCATTTGCAAATACATCAAGCCCTGCCGCCAGAATAGTTCCCTCCTCAAGGGCTGTGACAAGCGCCTCCTCGTCGATCACGCTGCCACGACCGACGTTGATTACGATCCCATCGGGTCCAAGGGCGCGAAAAACTTTACCGTTGATACTGTGATGGGTTTCTGCGCCACCAGGAGCGGTGATGATCAGGACATCCGTTGCCTCGGCCAGGCTCTCGGCATCAGGATAGAACCCATAGGCAAGATCGGGCTTTTGTGTACGTGCGCAATAGGCAATGGGCAAGCCGAAGGCGGCCAGACGCGTCGCCACCGCGGTACCAATGCGCCCCAACCCAAAAATGCCAATGCGGCGCCCGCGTAGCGAAGGGGAAAGCGCGAAATTGCCTTCACTGTGCCACTTTCCCGCCCGCAACCACCGCTCGGCGGCCCCGAGATTGCGCGCCGTCATCACCACAAGTCCCACCGTCAAATCCGCGACTTCATCGGTCAAAACGTCTGGGGTGTGGGTGACCATGATACCCCTGGATGCCGCGTAACTGGCATCAATATGGTCATAACCTACCCCAAAGGACGCAATGATCTCAAGATGGGGAAAGGCATCCATCACTGCAGCGTCAATCGGCGCATCGTGGGAGCCCGGCACACTGGCAATAACGCGCACGCTGCCCCGATCCATCCCCATGTTTTGTGCCAATTCAACCCCATGCCAGGGGCCATAGAGCGTGCCCAACAGGTCAAGGCCCGTGGTGATGAGCGGTTTGTCCTCGCCAAGGATCACAATGTGGGTTTTTGCCTGTGTCTCGTCCACGTATCCTCTCTCGCGTGGTTCCAGCTAAACCGGACATCAAACAGTCGAGAGCGCTCCCTTCAGCGCTCTGTCATCGTCGGCCGAACAGGCGTTCGATATCGTGAAGCTTCAACTCGACATAGGTGGGGCGGCCATGATTGCATTGGCCGGACAGGGGTGTTGCCTCCATCTCCCGCAATAGGGCGTTCATGTCGCTCGCCTGCAGGCGCCGTCCGGCGCGAATGGATCCATGGCAGGCCATGCGCGAGGCGACCGCATCGAGTTTGTCGCGCACCAGCGAAATATCCCCCCACGCGTTAAGGTTATCGGCCAGATCTTTGACAAGCCCGGTGACATCTGTCTCTCCCAACAAAGCTGGTGTCTCGCTCACCGAAACCGCGCCCGGCCCAAACCCTTCAAGCACCAACCCCAGGTCCTCCAGGTCCTGTTTGTGCGCAAGCAATTGCTCCACGTCCTCCTGGTCCATTTCGATAATTTCGGGAATTAGCAACATCTGAGTTGTGACCTTGCCGCGGGTATAGGCGTCTTTAAGGCGCTCATAGACAAGGCGTTCATGAGCCGCGTGCTGATCAACGATGGCCAACCCGTCCCGGGTCTGGGCGATGATATAGGTCTCGTGCACCTGCGCCCGCGCCGCCCCTAGAGGGTATGAGGCCACAAGTTCTGCGTCCCTACCGCGACCATTGCCATCGCCGTCGCCGAGGGGCTCTACATGCGCACTGGGCTCATCAACGGCACCTGCCGCAGACGCCTCAAGGCTTTCGGAAAAGCCCAAGGGACGATGCGGGGAGTTCTGCGGAAAAGGAGCACGCGGGCCAAGGCGCTGGTAATAGCGGGTCGCACCGGCGGTACGAGGCGAAGGTGTTTGTTCTGTGCCGGGTCCGTGGGGTTGGCGCACCATGGCTCCAAGCATGGCCTCGCCTAAGGTGCTGGCGGTTTTTGTCCCGCGTGCGCCGAGGGCGTGGCGAATGGCGCTGATGATCAGACCGCGCACGAGGCCGGGATTGCGAAACCGCACGTCGGATTTGGCCGGGTGCACGTTTATGTCAACGTCTTTGGGCGCAATGGTAATAAATAGAACAACCACGGGAAAGCGGTCACGATGCAACACGTCGGCGTAGGCACCCCTGATGGCGCCAGCAATCATCTTGTCGCGCAGGGGCCTCGTGTTCACATAGGCGAATTGTGACAAGGTGTTGGCACGGGTAAAGGTGGGAAGGCCTACATAGCCGGTGAGCGTCAGTCCCTCGCGTTCCGCCATGACAGGGACGGCATTGGCCTGGAACTCGGGGCCCAAAACCTGGCCGATGCGCACCAGCTGCGCGTCATCGGTACGAACCGAGGGATAGTCAAGCCGGGTGCGATCGTTGTTGACAAGGGTAAAGTGAATACCCGGGTGGGCAATGGCGATGCGTTTGACGACCCCTGTCACGGCATTGGATTCGGCCTGGTCGGACTTGAGAAACTTCAGCCGCGCCGGTGTTGCGAAAAACAGATCAAGCACCTCGACGCGGGTGCCTTTGGAAAGCGCTGCCGGTGCCACGTCACCACCTGCGCCGGCCTCGACACGCAAGCCCCAGCCATTGTCTTCGCTTGCATGGCGGCTGACGACGTGCAGGCGTGCCACCGCCGAGATCGAGGCCAAGGCCTCCCCGCGAAAGCCGAGGGACCGAATGGCCATCAAGTCCAGGTTCGCAAGCTTTGACGTGGTGTGACGGATTGTACACAGGGATAAATCGTCGCGGGTCATGCCCGTGCCGTTATCATCGACGCGGATCAGCGTTTTGCCGCCGCGTTTGATTGTCACCGCAATGCGATCGGCACCGGCGTCGATGGCGTTTTCCATCAGTTCCTTGACGGCGCTGGCGGGGCGTTCGATAACCTCGCCGGCGGCGATCTGGTTAATGACGGTGTCGGGTAAGTGACGGATGGTCATGGGGTGCGTCTTCGGCCTTGATCCGCGCGACTCGGTGGTGCATCATGACGCAAACATGGCGCCATGTGAAGCCCATTCGCAACGAAAGCCTCTAACGCCTTTAACGCCTTTAACGCTTTTGAGCCTTTCAAATCCGCACCCACCACTGCGGATGCTTTTATCAACGCTATCGAGAGGAAAAAGCGGGGCTTAAGTTATGAGCAATCGGCAATCGGCAATCGGCAAATGAAAGCGCACTTTAAATGGCGGGAGCCTTGCATGACACGCTCAAAGGGTGCTCAGCTTGTCTCTATGAGAAATGAGAAATCAATTGAGAAACCGGTTTATGTTTATGGCCCTGGCTGAGGCGGAGGCGGCGAAAGCGCGTGGGGAAGTGCCGGTAGGCGCTGTGATCGTCAAAGGGGACCAGGTGATTGCGCGCGCCGGCAATGCCATGCGTGAACGGGTTGATCCGACGGCCCATTGCGAAATGCAGGCCCTTCGCGCCGCCTGTCGGGTTCTTGACAGCGATCGTCTGGTGGGATGCGATCTTTATGTGACACTTGAGCCGTGCGCCATGTGCGCGGCGGCGATTTCGTTTGCGCGTATTCGGCGGCTTTATTTCGCCGCTTATGATAAAAAAGGGGGCGCGGTGGAAAACGGTCCTGGCTTTTTTCACCAGCCCACATGCCACCATAGCCCGCAGGTGTATGGGGGATTGGAGGAACAGCGGGCCGCGGCCCTGTTGCGGGATTTTTTTGCGTCCAGAAGGCGCGTGGGTTCCGGCGACCCTCGGGAGATATGAGGGCGGAGGTGGGGCCAAATAGCTATAAAGGGGAAGGGCCGGTGATGCGGGTTATACCAGCGGTATTGGCTTTATAGACACGCCGACTGGTGTAGGGCCTTGATAACATACCTGATTGACGCTAAGCCATGAGTCATTGTTAAGGACCCTTGGTATTAATAGAGACGTACGGCTGTAGCAAGAGTGCATTTAGCGATGCGAAGCTTTACAATCGATTCTTTTGCGGGCTTACATCCCACGAGCGTAGGAACTTTCTTAAACTCGCCGGGAGGAGCGGTTTTACCGCGGCCATGGTGGCATGTGCTGCAGGGACTTTGTGGTTCGATGAGGCTGTAGCGCGGACAAAAAGGAAAATAATTATGGAAAATCTTAGCAAACCCTGGAGGTTCCCATGGCCGCCTTCGGCAAGGTAATACAGCCCGGTGATCCGCAATGGCAAGTCGGCGAAGACAATGTTGCCAAGCTTATATGTGGCGCCGCCTTTGGGCCGGAAATGTTCTCCATTGCAATCAGTCTTTCAGGGGAGCACTACTATGAGTTCGACAACTACTGCCGTTTCCTACGCTATATTTCCGGACAGTGGATTATGTCGGAAGTTGAAGATCGAATTGTGTATATGATCCGTTATCAGGCTCCCAATTGGGAAAAGCCTGGTCTCGTTGTAATGTCGTGGGAGGGGCAGATTGTTTATCTTGGCGATACGATCTGGCAGGAAAATATTGATGATGCGGGTCTTGACGGCAATGGATATCTGGATCGCATTGCAAACTTATCGGGAAGTTTGTTTGTCTGCGGGTATAGCGGGCAAATTTTGCGCCGCACGGACAACGGTAACTGGGTTCATACAGATGAAGGAACCTTGCATTGGCCCCTTGTGCCTGAGGAAGACCGTTTTGATTATCAAATTGAGGCCGTAGATAGCTTTGACCTCAGGCGATTTTATGCAGTCGGCTCTACTGCGCATCATCGTGGTCTTCTTTTTACGCGCGACGATGATAGTCCCTGGGAATCGGTTCCACTGCCAACTGATACACAACCCTTACAGGACGTCATTGTGAAAGACGAAGATACCGTCTATCTGTCCTCAAATGATACGATTTTGATAGGCAATTACCTGTCTGGTTTCAAACATTACGGTTACGACAAACCGCCTGCTTATGATGTTCCGTTTACCTCAATGATATTCTATCGGGACGTGCTTTATATCGCCTGTACCAACGGGCTCTATTATTTTGACGAAGGTGTTATTAAGGAATTGCCCGGCTTTGAAGTAGGGAAGAACGTTCCGTGGATATTACAAGTCAGCGATGATTTCCTTTGGGTATTCGGACTCGGAGGAGTTGCCCGCTTTGATGGTCAAGACTGGAAATATTACCATCCGCCGCGCATATCAACTTCTCGAGCGAGTTATCTTTAAACGCTTTGTTGATACCAGCTGTATTGGCTTTTGTAGATGTCGGTTCATGGAGGCCCGGCTAGACCTGACACGCTCTAAACCAAGCGGTTTTGCCGCAAGGCGGCCGCGACAAATGCGGTAAACAGAGGATGGGGGTCAAAGGGCCGTGACTTGAGTTCCGGGTGAAACTGGACCCCTACAAACCACGGATGATCCGTGTATTCGATGATCTCAGGCAACAGCCCATCGGGAGATAATCCGGAGATCAGCAACCCTGCGCCCTCCAGGACTTCACGATAGGCAATATTCATCTCATAGCGATGACGATGGCGCTCACTGATGACGTGTGCGCCATAGGCCTTGGCGACCAGACTTTGTGGTGTCAGGTTCGCAATATAGGTGCCCAAACGCATGGTGCCTCCCAGATCACTATCAGCATTTCGCTGCTCGCGTTGATCGCCTTTTGTCCACTCGGTCATCAATCCGATGACCGGATCATCGGGTTCGGAAAACTCCGTGGACCCGGCGCCGACAATTCCGGCCACATTGCGGGCGATTTCAATCACGGCCATCTGCATGCCTAGGCAAATGCCTAAATAAGGAATCCGTTGCTCACGCGCAAAGCGTATGGCAGCGATTTTACCTTCAACACCGCGCTCGCCAAAGCCCCCGGGAACAAGAATACCATCGGCACCGCGCAGACCTTGTGATGGGTCCTTTGCTTCAAAGGTTTCGCTTTCAATCCAGTCAATCCTGACGCTGACCCGGTTGGCAATGCCTCCATGGCAAAGCGCCTCGCTTACAGACTTGTAGGCATCCTCAAGCCCGGTATACTTGCCCACGACGGCAATAGTGATCTCTCCTTCCGGATTGTGGATGCGTCGCGAGACTTTATCCCAGCGGCGCATATCCGGTGCCGGCGCATCGCAGATATGAAAGGCGCGCAGCACCTGCGTATCCAGCCCCTGTTCGTGATAAGCGCCCGGCACGTCATAGATTGAGGCCACGTCGAGCGCCTGGATGACCGCCTCATCGCGCACATTGCAAAACAGCGCCAGTTTGCCCCGCTCCGTTGTCGGAATGGGACGGTCACAGCGAACCATTAGTATATCCGGCTGGATACCGATGGAACGCAGCTCCTTCACCGAATGCTGCGTCGGCTTGGTTTTCAGCTCTCCAGCACTTGCAATATAAGGCATCAGGGTCAGATGCACATAGATTGCATCGCCGCGCGGTAGCTCGTTGCCCAATTGCCGAATGGCTTCAAAAAACGGCAAGCCTTCAATATCGCCTACTGTCCCGCCGATTTCGCATAGGACAAAATCGACGTCATCATTGCCATAGCGCACGAACTGCTTGATGGCGTCGGTGACATGGGGAATGACCTGGACGGTCGCGCCCAGATAATCCCCCCGGCGCTCGCGCTCAAGGATGCCCTGATAAATCTGGCCGGTGGTGATATTGTCAAAACGGGTGCAGGCGACGTTGGTGAAACGCTCATAATGCCCCAGATCAAGATCCGTCTCACTGCCATCATCGGTGACAAACACTTCACCGTGTTGGTAGGGGCTCATGGTTCCCGGGTCGACGTTGAGATAGGGATCAAGTTTGCGCAGGCGCACCGTATAGCCGCGCGCTTGCAGCAGCGCACCCAAAGCCGCCGACGCCAAACCCTTGCCTAATGAAGAAACCACGCCGCCGGTGATGAAAATATATCGCGCCATGGGGCTTCAGTTTAACCATAGCGCGGGCGATTCGAAAAGGAAAAATTGTCATATGGTGAAGCGCATTCATGTGTGTCGCTTCGCAGTTGCTCTGCCCAACAGTTGGAAACAGGAGCCGGCATGGGAAAATCTTCACGCGGCGGGTGTCCGTCCGTGGCTTGAAAGCAAAAGGCAAAAGGCAAAAAGCAAAGAGAGCAAAGTACCTCAAAAGCCTTATGGATGGCGCGGGTCACAATCGAGCCGCATGCGCAATGTATACAATAATAACAGTTTTGGGGCGGTCAACAATGACCCGCACACGGTGATCTGCGGCGTTCTCAGCCCGAACCCATAAACCTGGCTCGCCATTTATAATAGCACCAGTCGCCTCCAGCACAACCCAAAGCAGCGTCACCCGCCTCGGGATATTCGCGCGCCCGGTGTGTCGAGCGGTAAAGTGCTGCGGGCCTGCCTTCATCAAGACCGGTGTCGCACACGGCCCCTGACAGGGGGACATTGCACACGCCACCGTAGGATGCTGTCCTTTTCATCTCAAATCCTCAGGATTTCAAGCACTGAGACCTATAAGTCATCAAGAATTCTTCCTCATGAACCGTTCAACCCTGAAGCCCTTCAGAACCAATGCTCGTAATTCGTCCAGTCTTCAGGTTTTAAAGCCTCAATCCCTTCAAGGTTTTTGTATTCATGTACGTGAACACGAAAAACCTCACAAGGTCTCAAAACCTTAAATCGCCCGGCCCACAAGACGTCAATGTCTCAAATCGTCAAGTCATCAAATCCTGTCGGCCTTCCCGCCGCTGTCGGCACCAGGGTTTGCGTCCTGCGGCCGCACCGGAGGTTATGGGGTCGCCCTGTTAGGACTTGCTCCGTACACAACGTCCACTTCGGGACCACCGCCCGGCCTTCTGCCCGATGCGCGGCCGCATCAGGCAATCCGAAAAGGCCGGTAAGTCCCACCATAACCCTCTTGCAACACAAGGGGATAACTTTTTTAACCTCGGTTATGGATAAGGGGCTTTTTCTCGTGCTTTATCGGTTCATGTCTATACGAAAGGCGCTACCAGCCATTTATCTGATCATGAGCCCTAACCGGCGGCTGTGGTGTGTCAAGGGTTTAACAACCGCCGAAGGCGGCGCGAGGCGCCCTTGACACACCACGAAGCCGCCGGAAAAAAGCAATGATCAGATAAATGGCTTCGCGAGGCTGAAAAAGGATGACCAGGGCCATGCCCAAGGCCCGTTTTTAGCCTTTCTCTTGATCCTAACCGCGGGTATTTTAAATTTCTTGGTTTTTGGCTTTCAGGCTTTTGCTCACCGGGTGCAGGTTTAACAAGAACTCCAACGCCTCCTGGCGCACGTTGGCCAATAGATAAACCAGCATGTCGAGGTCTTTATCAAGGGCCATTTCCTGCAGTTCAGCGCAGATTTGCGCGATATAGCACGCGGCCTCGTGAGGTGTCGCCTCCTGCTTGAAGCGCTTGCTTAACAGGCACGAACTGCCCAGCGGGTTAGAGGGAAATAGGTTTTCAAGCATTGCAAACTCCCTTGGCAAAAAAGAAAAAGGCCACCAGAGACCATAGTCCCTGGCGACCGGGGAGTTCGAAAGCCGCGCTAGGACGACCGCCACGGCCTTTAAGCCGAAGCCTTGGACATACGCCGCAGCCTCCCCGGCCATGAAAACCGAGGAGATGCTGTTGCGGTCAGCAAAGACCGCCTAACGAAGGGTTTCGACGCCCCGGGGCCCGCGCATGGGCGCTGACCTTGTGCGATAGCTTAGTGAACAGGGGATTGCCACGCAACCAAAATCAGATCGAAAAAGAATAATGAGGGCTGGAGCGTGCTCTATACACAACGCCCACTTCGGGACCACCGCCCGGCCTTCTGCCCGATGCGCGGCCGCATCAGGCAATCCGAAAAGGCCGGTAAGTCCCACCAAAACCCTCTCGCAACAGAGGGGGATAACTTTTTTAAATTTCTTGGTTTTTGGCTTTCAGGTTTTTGCTCACCGGGTGCAGGTTTAACAAAAACGCCAACGCCTCCTGACGCCCGTTGACCAGCAGATAGAAGTGTCCAACTTCTAATTTCCATTGGGTTTTGTGGTCAGGGGCATTTGCGCCTCATTGTACCAAGGGGTTTTGGACCAAGGGGTTTTGTACCAAGGGGCTTTGCATTTGACCATCGGCCCAGGTTCAAAACCGTTGTCTTATACCAGCGGTATGGGCTTTATAGACACGCTGTCTGGGGTAGGGCCTTGATAACACACCGGATTGACGCCAATGCATGAACCCCTGGCAAGGGCTCTTGGTATTATCATTCTCCCTGCGACCACGCTTGCCCTTGGCCCGAACAATCAATGGCCACAAATGGCTCCCACACTTCCAACTTTAGATCATAACGGTGAATATCAGACATCAGCGTTCCCCTGCTTGACAACCAATAGCCAAATCATGGTTAATAAATCATCTATTCAAGGACACGCTTTAATAAGGGACAACCGTAAGTGGCAACAAAAAACAAATTGACAAAAACGGATATTCTAAGCTTTGCGTCCCTTCCCCCGTGTTCATTCTTCGATAGGAGCCTTCATGAACCCATCAACTGATCGCCGGACGTTTGTAAAACTGGCAGCCGGGGCAAGTCTGGCGCCACTCCTTCCATCCACTGCCACGGCAAAAACCCATACCCGTCACGGGCTATCGGTGTTTGGCGATTTGAAGTATGCGGACGGCTTTGCGCACTTTGACTATGTCAACATCAATGCGCCAAAGGGGGGCAAAATTGTCCTCACACCAGGCTCCTGGGGGCTCAATCAGAACCCGAGCACGTTCAACACTTTCAATACGTTTGTGCTTAAGGGGGACGCGCCCCCCATGATTGATGACCTGTTGTATGACACCTTGATGGTGGCATCCCTCGATGAACCCGACTCGGCCTACGGGCTACTCGCTGATCGGGTTACGATTTCCCAAGACGGTAATACTTATGCGTTCTCCCTGCGCCCTGAGGCGCGTTTTCACGACGGCTCGCCGGTCACCGCCGACGACATGGCGTGGTCGATCATGACGCTTAAGGGCACGAAGGCGCACCCGAGCTTTAGTCAAACCTTCAGGCAACTGACCAGCGCGGACGCCCTGGATACGCACACCCTGTCCCTGACTTTCTCGGGAGATCAAAGCCGCACACTGCCCTTTTCAGCGGCCACGACAATTCCGTGCCTTTCTCGGCGATTTTTCGCCACCCATGATTTTGAAAAAGCCGACCTTACTATTATTCCCGGCTCAGGCCCTTACACCATAGGCAAGTTTGAGCCTGGCGTATTCGTTGAATATAACCGCGATCCAGATTACTGGGGTTGGCATTTGCCTGTCATGCAAGGGGTGCTCAATTTCGATGTGGTTCGCCTGGAGTTCTATCAGGACCGAAACAGTTCATTCCAGGCCTTTAGCGTCGGCAACATTGATGTGCGTGAGGAGTTCTCCTCCAAAACATGGTCGACGGAATATACGTTCCCGGCCATTGTCGAGGGTCGCGTCAAGCGCCACCTGTTTGCCGACAAACGCCCCTCCGGCGCGCAAGGGTGGTTCATAAACACAAGGCTAACAAAATTCAAGGACAGGCGTGTGCGCGAGGCCCTCATCAACCTGTTTGATTTCGAGTGGTCCAACGCCAATCTCTTCTATGATCTTTATCGCCGCACCCATTCGTTTTTCCAAAATTCCACCATGATGGCAACCGGCGCCCCTTCGCCTGAGGAGCTTATTCTGCTGGAGCCCTATCGCGGGCAATTGCCCGAGGAAGTTTTTGGCGTGCCCTATGTGCCGCCTGTTTCCGATGGTTCGGGACAGGACAGGAAACTCTTGCGCAAATCGCTGGAGTTGTTTCAACAGGCGGGCTGGAAGCGCCAGGGAACCCGACTGCTCGACAACAATGGCACGCCCATGAAGATCGAGTTCATCTCTGACTCGCCGACGTTCGAGCGCGTCGTTTTGCCGTATATCGATAATATGAAACGGATCGGAATAGAGGCGACGTTTCGCATTTTGGACGCGGCGCAGTACCAGCGTCGATTGCGCACTTATGACTTCGATATTGTCGGGCGCCGCTATGCCATGGGTTCCACGTTAGGCGAATCGATTCGCCAATTCTGGGGGTCCGCCGCCGCCGATCGCGTCGGGGAAAACAATATGTCCGGCATCAAAGACCCGGTCGTCGATACCCTGATCGAAAAAATCCTTGAGGTCAACACCCGCGACGAGATGATCATCGCCGCCAGAGCCCTGGACCGGGTCATTCGTGCCGGTCGCTATTGGGTGCCACAATGGTATTCGGCGTCTCATAAATTTGCTGTTTGGGACAAGTTCTCGTGGCCGCAGACGTTACCACAATATTACAGCAGCTTTCCGCACGTGACCCTGTGGTGGCTGGATGAGGATAAAGTCAGAGCGCTTGCAGACAAATAATCACCGAACCCGTCCGATGTTAAGACATTGGTAACCCTATTGAAGGCAAACCCACGGCGTGCTGTATTACATAATCAAACGTATTTTTTTGATGATTCCGACTCTTTTCGGAATTATGTTGGTGACATTTGCGGTTGCTCAAGTGGTGCCCGGGGGGCCTGTGGAGCAGACCATCGCGCGCCTGACAAACCCGGGGGGCGGTAGCGGCCTTCCGGGATCGGACGCTGGCGGCGACACGCAGTTCCAAAGCGATGGTGGCGAGACACTGAGTTCCAAATACCGCGGCGCCCAGGGACTTGATCCGGAATTTATCGCCCAACTGGAAAAACAGTTTTATCTCGATAAACCGGCGCACATTCGCTTCTTCAACATGATGCGCGATTATCTGCGCCTGGATTTTGGCACAAGCTATTATCGCGATATCAGCGTTCTTGATCTGATCAAGGAAAAACTGCCCGTTTCCATTTCCCTTGGCCTGTGGTTGATGATTGCGGGTTATCTTATTTCCATACCGCTCGGGGTGGCAAAGGCGGTACGAGACGGCAGCCGGTTTGATTTCTGGACTTCCATGGTGATCATTATCGGCTATTCGATACCGTCGTTTCTGTTGGGCATATTTTTAAAACTCATGTTCGCCGGAGCGAGCTTTTTCAATATTTTTCCGCATCGGGGCCTGTTTTCGGAAAATTTCGAAACCCTGTCCCTGTGGGGCAAGATTATCGACTATTTCTGGCATTTGACCTTGCCCCTTGCCGCCCTTGGCATTGGCATTTTTGCCACCAAGACCCTGCTGACGAAAAACTCCTTTATCGACGAAATTTCCAAGCAATATGTGATCACGGCCCGCGCCAAGGGATTATCGCAGCGCGGGGTGCTTTATGGCCATGTGTTCCGCAACGCCATGCTCATCGTCATTGCCGGATTTCCAGCTGCTGTCGTCGCGGCATTTTTTTCCGGCAGTCTGTTGATTGAGCAGGTGTTCAATCTCGACGGATTGGGGCTCTTATCCTACACCTCGATTGTGCAGCGCGACTACCCGATCGTGTTTGCCACGCTCTTTATATTTTCCCTTATTGGCATGCTTATCCATCTCATGAGCGATCTCATCTACATGTGGATTGATCCGCGAATCGATTTTGAAGCGCGCGAGGTTTAGTCATGGTGGCAGCAATGTCGGATCATATTCTCACAGACCGGGTCGGACCTCCTGACAACGACAATCAAAAAAACGCGAGGCCAACCGCGCATGTGCGTTCCCGGCACCGCCTTTTATCGCCTATTAACCGCCGCCGCTGGGAAAATTTCAAGGCGACCCGACGCGCCTATTGGTCACTGTGGCTGTTTATGATCCTGTTTGTTATCTCGTTGCTGGCAAACTTTCTGGCCAACGATGTGCCGCTTCTCGTGTCCTATAAGGACAGGTTTTATTATCCCGTTTTTGTTGACTATCCTGAAGAGGAGTTTGGCGGATTTCTGGCCATCACCGATTACCAGGCGCCTTCCATTCGCGAAGAGATTGAAGCGCATGGGTGGATGGTCTGGCCGCCGATCCGTTACTCATATGGAACATTCCCCGCATACCCTTCTGCGCCGGGCCCCTCAAAACCGTCGTGGATGTTCACCAAGGAAGAACGTTGCGCCAATTTTCCCGGGAAAACAGAAGACCCGGACTGCACCCTGGGAACCTGGAACTGGCTGGGCACCGATGGCTCGACCCGAGACGTGCTGGCGCGAGCCATATATGGTTTTCGCATCTCCGTTCTATTTGGTCTTGTGCTGACGTTTTTCTCATCGATAATCGGGATTTTTATGGGGGCCATTCAGGGATATTTCGGTGGCTGGATTGATCTGATTATGCAGCGGATCATGGAGGTCTTTTCCAACATGCCGGTGCTTTATATTATTATCATTATTTCGGCCACTGTCGTTCCTGGTTTTTGGACGCTTCTGATTATCATGTTGCTGATATCCTGGGTTGGACTTGTGGGGGTTGTGCGGGCGGAGTTTCTCAGAGCGCGCAATTTCGAATACGTGACCGCCGCGCGCGCGCTTGGGGTTCGCGATATGACAATCATGTGGCGCCATCTCCTGCCTAACGCCATGGTCGCCACAATCACCTTCACTCCCTTTTTCCTCAATGGTGCCATTACCTCCCTGACGGCCCTTGACTATCTTGGCTATGGATTGCCGGTCGGCTCAGCCTCACTGGGCGAAATGATGCGTCAGGGGGAGAGCAATCTGCATGCACCATGGCTGGGTTTGACCGCCTTTTTTGTGACCGCTTTACTGCTGAGCCTGCTGATTTTTATTGGCGAGGGTGTTCGCAACGCCTTTGATCCGCGCAAGACCTTCTCGTAACACGCCTTATGAAACAAGCCCCCACGTCATTGTTGTCCATTCGTGACCTTGCGGTCAGTTTTCGCCAGGGTGATCGGGTGAACGCTGCGGTCAAGGACGTTGATCTGCATATAATGCCTGGCGAGACGGTGGCGCTGGTGGGCGAATCCGGCTCGGGTAAGTCTGTCACCGCCCTGTCTGTTCTGCAACTTCTTCCCTACCCCAGTGCGTCTCATCCCAATGGCCAGATTTATTTTCGTGGCGAGAATATCCTGGCCGCCAGCGACAGGCGCATTCGTGAGATTCGCGGCAATAACATTACCATGATTTTCCAAGAGCCCATGACATCACTCAATCCGCTGCATATGGTGGAAAAGCAGATCGGTGAAGTCATCCGTCTGCACGACACCGTTGATGACGATCAGGTGCGGGCGCGGGTCCTGGATCTTTTGAACCAGGTTGGCATTCGAGACCCGCAGACACGTCTGGCCAGCTATCCCCACCAGCTTTCCGGAGGCCAGCGGCAACGGGTGATGATTGCCATGGCTCTTGCCAATAAGCCGGACTTGCTGATCGCTGATGAGCCAACGACGGCGCTGGATGTGACCGTACAGGCCCAAATCCTGAAACTGCTCAAGGATATACAGACCGATCTGGGTATGGCGATTTTGCTGATTACCCACGATCTGGGCATTGTGCGTAAAATATCACAGCGGGTCTATGTCATGACCGAGGGGCGCATTGTGGAGACCAACGACACAAGGGCACTGTTTGCCAATCCGGCACACGAATACACGCGCAAGCTTTTGAGTGCCGAACCCAAAGGAGAGCCGCCAGCGCATGACACGCGCGCGCCGGTGTTGCTCGAGGGGGACGATATCAAGGTTTATTTTCCCATAAAGCGTGGGCTTTTCCGCCGCACGGTAGACCATATCAAGGCGGTTGATGGAGTGGACGTCACGGTTCGCGCTGGGCAAACGATTGGGGTTGTCGGGGAGTCGGGTTCGGGCAAGACAACCCTTGGTATGGCGCTGCTGCGGCTCATCTCGTGCAACGGGCGGGTTGTTTTCCTGGGCAATCCCATTCATGACTATTCCTTCAAGGACATGCGCGCTTTTCGCAACCGCATGCAGGTGGTGTTTCAGGACCCCTATGGGGCGCTTAGCCCGCGCCTTTCGGTGGGGCAGATCATCACCGAGGGACTGGCCATTCATGAGGCGGGAAAAAGTGCCGCTGAACTGGACACAATCGCCGCCGAGGCCCTTGTCGAAGTGGGGCTTGAAGCCGATATGCGCGATCGCTACCCGCATGAATTTTCCGGTGGCCAGCGCCAGCGCATCGCCATCGCCCGCGCCATTGCCTTAAAGCCTAAGTTCATCGTGTTTGACGAACCCACATCCGCCCTAGACATGACCGTACAGGCGCAGATTGTCGACCTGCTGCGCGAACTGCAAACCGCTCATGAACTCGGATTTCTGTTTATCAGCCACGACCTGAAAGTGATCAGGGCGCTGGCCAATGAGGTCATCGTCATGCGCCAGGGCCAGGTTGTTGAAAGCGGGAGCGCTCATGCCATATTCACCCAGCCGAAATCCGACTACACCAAGGCCCTCATGGCCGCGGCCTTTGATCTTGAGGCCGTTGAAGACGGCGTTGTTTCGCAATAGCGGAAAGGCAGACAGACAAGAGGCGCGTCAGCGCCCGGTTACAGGGATTGTCAGTCGCGCATCTCTATTGAGACCTGATACGCTCTAAGTTGCAACAATAACCCCGGTTCCGGATAAGAGGAAGACGAGAACGGGGCCCTGGACAGTGGCCTCGCTATCCTTTTTCAGCCTCGCGAAGTCATTTGGGCATCGCTATGAACGGGCATCACCGGCCCACTCCCCCTCCCAACCACCCGCACAACGGTACCCTATGGGTGGTTGGGAGGGGGAGCGGGCTGGCCAGGTCGCAAATAGACGTTTCCATTTATCTGATCATTGCTTTTTTCCGGCGGCTTTGCTGTGTGTCAAGGGCTGCTCACGCGCCGCCTTTGGCGGTTCTTAAACCCTTGACACCCAGCCGCCGCCGGTTAGGGCTCATGATCAGATAAATGGCTGGATCCGCCTTAGCGTGAGAATGAACCAATAAAGCCTGAGAAAAAGGTCCTTATCCATAACTGGGGTTGTTGTTGCAATTTATGCGCCCGACGCTCTGGTGTACGGCCTTGATAACACGCCGCTTTGACGCTAATCCCTGTGTCATTGGCAAGGACCCTCGGGGTTACTTCTGGGAGGCTGGCGATGAGTGTATTAGTGTCCGTATCGGGATGGGATGCAAAAATGTGGGCGCGCCATATGGCGCTAGCCTCCCCCAACCACACAATTAAGTACACGCCGCGCGACAACGACAATCTGAATGATGTACGTTATGCCTTGGTGTGGAAGCCTGATCGCCGGTTGTTTTGTCGCCTGCCCAATCTGGAGGTCATTTTTTCTCTTGGCGCCGGCGTTGACCATATTCTTGGCATGCGCCCCCTCCCTGATGTCCCGATCGTGCGGATCGTCGACGACAATCTGACCTGGCGCATGAGCGAGTGGGTCACGTTACAGGTTCTGCTGCATCATCGTCAGCATCTGTCCTACGCTGCACAGCAGGGGCAGCGGGTCTGGCAAGGACGCGAGCAACCCACAGCAAGCGATGTGTGTGTGGGAATTGCCGGTTTTGGCGTTCTTGGCAGACAGGCAGCCGGCGTTTTGCGCACGCTTGGCTTTTCAGTTGTCGCCTGGCAGCGATCGCCGCCAAGGGACCCGACATCGGCTACGGCCGGCATTGAGATTTATGCTGGAACGGCGGAACGGGAAGCGTTTCTCGCGGCAACGGATATCCTTGTTGGTTTGCTGCCACACACGCAACAGACGCAAGGGTTGTTTAATCGGTCAGTGTTTTGCGGTCTGCGCGCTGATGGCCCCCTAGGGGGGCCGATATTCGTTAATGCCGGGCGCGGGATGACCCACAATGAGCCTGATGTTATTGCCTGTCTGAAAGACAAGACCCTGAAGGCCGCGAGCCTTGATGTTTTCGCCAGGGAGCCTCTTGATCAGGACAGTCCTCTATGGCGTATGAAGAATGTGGTGATCACACCCCACGTGGCAGCGGATTCGGACCCGGCATCGTTGACAAAAGGCATTGCTGTTCAAATCCAGCGATATGAAGAGGGGCAAAGCTTGCAAAACGTCGTTGACCGAAACGCCGGCTATTAGAGCCGAGCTACGCTCTATAGCAAAATGGGTACAGCTAACGCCATGCTGATCCAGGCGCAAAATGCCCGGGCCTGACAATCGCCCGGCAGGATCAGACGGGAGACAGGTATTTTAAGGGATCAACTGGCTTCATGTCCCGGCGCAACTCAAAGTGCACCTGCGGCGTCGAGACCTCACCGGTGCTGCCGGCCTTGGCGATGGTTTGGCCGCGCGTTACCGTGTCTCCCCGCCTGACCAGTAATTCGTCGTTATGGGCATAGGCAGATACCCAACCATCCGCATGCCGAACAAGGATCAACTTGCCAAAGGTGCGCAGTTCCGATCCTGCATAGACAACGGTGCCCTCTTTCGCCGCCTTGACGCTGGTGCCTGTAGGCACGGCAATATTGATGCCATCGTTTTTACGCGTATCCGCCCCCGCGCCAAAGGCGGAAATCACACGCCCCTGAACGGGCCAGCGAAACAGGGCCGGTGCGGGAGCCGCGCTTCCATTTTTTGTCGAAGGGTCTGCGGACGGTAAACCGCTCTGCAGCACCGATCGCGTTGTATCCATGCGTGTGGCGACCTGAACCGGCTTGGTGGACGTATCGGGCTGTGACAGGGGTTTTTGCTGGCCATATACGACGCGCACCGGCGCCGGTTTTTGGCCCTGAACGGTTGCCGTGTCGGATGCGGTGGGCGAAACCGGTTTTTTTTGTCCCGTGGCAACAGTGGGCGTGGGCGCGGGGCCCTTCGCAGCCGCCACCTGGGAGTCGGGTTTGTTGGCTGAATTGATTATTTGCTCATGACCGCGCAGCAGCAATGTCTGGCCAACGCGAAGGGCCGTTGGATCACTCAAGCCGTTCAACCTGGCGAGTTGACTGACGTACAGGCCGTTCCTTGTGGCAATCGAATAAGATGTGTCACCTGGTGCCACCGTATGGATGTTTGACTTATGGACGGCCTCGGAGGGGTTAGGGTGTACGCCTGGCCCGGTTTTTTGCACCTGCGGCTTTGGTGTCGCAAGGGCAACCTGGGTGCGCGTGCTGTTGGCCTGTTTCGTGCTAGCGGTATAGATGGGATCATCCACCGAAGGGGCTGAGAGATGATCGGCATTGGAGGCAACCGGAATGGTCAGACGTTGCCCAACACGCAACCGTGCAGGGTCCTCTATGCCATTGATGGCCGCCAATTGGTTAAGCGGTACGTCGTTCCGCCGCGCAATGGAAAATAACGTATCTCCAGGCGCAACGACCATCTGTGTGTCAGCGCCGAATATATTGTTATTGTCGCCTACGGGAGCCTCGTAAGGGTTTTGCGCGGCAACATCATAGGTCGCCGCGGGGCTGGACGTGGATTGGCTTACACCACCGCCGTCAATGACAGGATCGAGTGGCTCCGCGCGAACCGCCGCAACACGTCCGGCACTTATGTAGCGGGGCTCTGGAGCGCGGTTAACCTGTGGTGCCGTTTGCGCCACAATCGGCGGCGGTGCGGAAGGCCCTGCCGAATCGTAGGCAAACCTCGACACATCCGAACTGCATCCACTAACAAGGAGCGCAACAACAATGGCGGAGAACGGCAGCAATCCCTGCCGCGTTCGATACACTACGCATTTACCCATTACTAACTCAACTGACTCGCACTACTGTCAATGGTGATGTTTCCCATCACCTCTGATTGATCACATCGCCTCACCAGGTACAGCCACCAACTTCACACCATCAACGATTACTGACAAGCGACTGTATGGTAAACACAGCGTGTGGCTCACACTGAAAAAATGAACAGAGGTAGTATAGAGATGTTTACGTAAACAGCAGATTAAGGTTTAAGCTTACTCAATGATTAACGGTACGAAGCGTACGTCGGCAATTGTGCTTCGAGTCTGGGTACCGTCGTTGTGCTTGACGATAACGCTCAAGCTTTGCCTGCCCCCCGGTTCGCCGATGGGCAGCACTATGCGCCCGCCCTGAGCAAGTTGCGCGCTCAGACTGTCGGGCACCTGCGCCGCCGCCGCGGTGACGAGAACACGATCAAAGGGTGCATGCGCCCTGGCGTCCTTTGTGCCCTCACCATGAATAAAAACAACGTTGCTTAGACGCAACTCACGAAGGCGCAGCTTGGCCATCACAAGCAAATCCCGGTGGCGCTCCACCGTAATCACCTTTTGGCACAATTTGGAGAGGATTGCCGTTTGATATCCAGAGCCCGTGCCAATTTCAAGCACTTTGGCCGACGGCGTCAGTTGTGCGGCCTGGGTCATCAGCGCCACCACATGCGGGCTGGAGATGGTCTGCTCGCAGCCGATAGGCAAAGCTTGGTTCTTGTAGGCCAAATCTGCATAAGCGGCATCGACAAAAAGTCGGCGCGGCACTTCTTCTATCGCTTTTAAAGTCGCGGTGTCGGTTATTCCCGCGCGCCTAAGCCCCATCACCAATGGACCAATCTCATCGGCGCTCGGCAAGTAAGCCTGAGGGTCAAACGGTCCCCGCCTTTTCACGCTCATGGGTTTTCACAACTTGCGTTCACAACGTTAATATCAGTTAATGTCAATTCACCTCAGTACTCCTCAGTGCCCCATCGCCATTTTGCACCGCTGTCTTAACCCTTATCATCTGCCATCAGGACAACAGGCTGTAAGGATTCACAGGCACCGTAATCGGTAATGTCGAGTTTTAAAGGTGTGATCGAAATGTACCGCTCGTCAATGGCCTGCAGGTCCGTACCCGGTACCGGCGAGTGGTGGCGCCCCTGAAACGCCAACCAATAGTACGGAAATCCCCGACCATCCTCGCGCGCGAGGATATCAAGAAGGGACTGATCGCGATACCCCTGGCGTGTGACCTGGACACCAGCAACATCGCTGACCGAACAAGCCGGGAAATTAATATTGATCAAAGTTCCGTGATCGAGTTTGTGGCCAAGCAGGCGCTCGATAATGACTTTGCCGTGATGACGGGCAATATCATAAGAGAGGGAATTTCGCGTATCGTAAGTGTAGGCTTGGCTAAGGGCAATCGCCGGGACCCCGAAGGCCGCTCCCTCCATGGCCCCGGCGACAGTGCCCGAGTAAAGCACATCCTCGGCTATGTTTTGCCCGCGATTAACCCCGGAAAGTATCACGTCGGGGGGCTTACCCTTCATGAGATGCTGCACGGCCATGATGACACAGTCCGTTGGCGTGCCGGAAATGGCAAAGCGCTGTGCAGCGACCTGGCGCATACGCAAGGGATCAGATAGGGTCAGGGCCCGAGCCACACCACTTTGATCGCTGGCAGGTGCAACGGTCCATATATCATCACCGATTTGGTGAGCGATTTCTTCAAGGACCGCCAGTCCCGCAGCGTCAATGCCATCATCATTGGTTATCAGAATACGCAAAACCTGCCGGCTCCTCCTTGTCCCTATGAACCGGCAATATTCGCCGGAACACGCAGCTCAGGGGGCTCTATACGCGCTAGCCCCCCCATATAGGGCGCCAAGCACGAAGGAAGCGTAATCGAACCCTCTTCGTTTTGGTAGGTTTCCATGAGCGCGATCAACGTACGCCCCACGGCAAGACCCGACCCGTTCAAGGTATGTACAAATGACGGGGCCTTGGACAAGGCAGCGCGAAACCGGGCGTTCATGCGCCGGGCCTGAAAGTCTCCACATAGGGAACAGCTGGAAATCTCCCGGTAAGCCCCTTGCCCCGGCAGCCAGGCCTCAATGTCATAGGTCTTATGGGCGGAAAATCCGAGATCCCCTGCACAAAGACTCACAACGCGGTAATGAATATCCAGGCGCTTGAGGATTTCCTCTGCGGCTTGGCGCATGCGCTCAAGCTCATCGCGCGATTGCTCGGGGGTGGTGATGCTGACCAGTTCGACCTTGGAAAACTGATGCTGACGCAGCATGCCGCGCGTGTCCTTGCCCGCGGCCCCCGCCTCAAGGCGAAAGCACGGTGTATAAGCGGTCACCCTCAGGGGAAGGTCTTTACTATCGAGAATTTGTTCCCGCACCAGATTGGTAAGGGGCACCTCCGCGGTCGGAATCAGCCAGCGCCCGTCCTCGGTACGAAACTGATCGTCGGCAAATTTGGGCAGTTGGCCGGTGCCGAACATCACCGCATCGCGCACAAGGATCGGGGGGGCGATCTCCGTATAGCCGAATTCACCTGTATGAACGTCGAGCATAAATTGGGCAAGGGCTCGCTCCAGGCGCGCCAATGCGCCTCGCAGCACCACAAACCGCGATCCCGAAAGGCGCGCCGCGGTCTCAAAATCCATGAGTCCAAGGGCCTCCCCGAGCTCAAAGTGCTCCTTGGGAGAAAAGGCAAACGCTGGCTTTTCCGCAAACCGATGGACCTCTACATTGTCGGCATCGCTGGCGCCCTCCGGCACATCGTCAAAAGGGATATTGGGGAGCTGGCTGAGCGCCTGCGCAAGGCGTGCTTCGTGGTCGCGCACGGCCGCCTCACCAGACTGGATGGTGGATTTTAACTGCGCGACCTCCTCGATCAGCGCATTGGCCCCCGCCTCATCGCCAGCCTGTCTGGTTTTGCCAATGGCCTTTGAAGCGGTATTACGCTGTTCCTGGGCAATCTGCAGGGCAGTAACGGCGTCCCGCCGGGCCGTGTCCAGCGCAATCAGCCTTTTGCCAGCAGGCGCGAGCCCGCGCCGCGCCAGGCCCGCATCAAAGCCCTGGGGATCATCGTGAATACGTTTAATATCAAACATAACGTGGTCTTCACCCGCGTAAAAGCCTGGTTAGATCAGCATGGGTTTAGTTGTCCCCATAGCAAAATGGGTACAACTAAACGTATGCTGATCTAAATACCCATGATTCCAGTTAAACGCATTTTGCTATAGGCAACAACCCAGAGCCAATGACAAACGACGGGGCGGCGGGATTGCACGGTGGCCATCGCGCCAACGAATCATAAAGTCCATTGATGCTTATCGCCAAATGGCAAATTGGCCAAGATAAAAAGCGCAATCGGCCCGCATGCAGCGCTATTCCGCCGGCGCCTGATTTTTTTCTTCCTGATCCTGTTGATCGCGCGCGTCCTTTGCGTTTCGCTCCGCCCGCTGCACGGCCAGAATGGAAAGCTCGTACAACGCCAGCGTCGGCACCGCCAGGGCCACTTGCGAAATAAAATCGGGCGGCGTCAGCACAGCCGCAACAGCAAAAAAACCAACAATGGCAAACTTGCGCCAGCGGCGTAGATCGGCAACCGTAATAATCCCCACCCGCGCCAAAAGCGTCAGCAGCACCGGAAGCTGGAAGGACAGTCCAAATGCCAGGATCAGTGCCATCACGAAAAAGAAATACTCTTTGATGTCAGGCAGAACTTCGATCTGCGCCTGGTCGGGCGAGCCTGCCTGCTCCATGGAGAGAAAAAAACTGAACGCCAGCGGAAGGATGAGAAAATGGGCCAAAATCGCCCCAAGCAAAAACAGGATCGGTGTTGCAATAAGATAAGGCGTAAACACCTGGCGCTCGTGACGATAAAGCCCCGGGGCTACAAACTTGTAGATCTGGATGGCAATCACGGGAAACGCAAAAAATACAGCGCCGAACAGAGCCAGTATCATGCGCACTTTGAAAATACCATGGGGTTCGGTGGAGATGAGCCTGCTCAACTCCTCCGGGCCTACGGCAATGCGGTAGGGCTGCAGGAGAATGTTGTAGATATCGGCCGAAAAGAAAAAGCAAACGACAAAAAGAACCGCGATCGCCACCAGGGAACGAATAAGCCGCTGGCGCAGCTCCACTAGATGCGCAATAAGCGGCGCGCGGGAGCGCTCAATCGCTTGCAAATCGTCGTCATCAGGCTTAACCACACCCGGCCTCTCTTGTGCAGGTCAGTTTGGTTTTGCTATAGCGTCAAAGCGTTGTGTTATCAAGGCAGTACACCAGCCGGCGTATCCGTAAAGCCAATACCGCTGATATTACCGCTCACAAAATGGGGACAGCTAACGCCAAGCTGATCCAAACCACCCGCTCCCCGAAACAGCGCGTAGCGAACACGCTTTATCAAGGCTTGCTTGCCTCGCCAGGCTTTGCCTGGGGTGTGTCGGAGACGCTAGCGGAATTTGTTGTCGTTGATACTGTTCCTTGCGCCTGATCTGCTTTAGGGCCCAAGGAGTGGGGTGGAATATCGGACACCGAAATATCCTTGCTAATGTCGCCCAGGTCCTTCTTGAGGCTATTCAGTTCCGCTTCGTCCAGAGCCTGTGTGAACTGGCGCTGAAAGTCGCCGGCCATGCGGCGCAATTGGGTCATCGTCTTGCCAACACCGCGCAACAGAGAGGGAAGCTCCTCCGGCCCCACCACCACAATCGCAACGACAATGATCACAAGAAGTTCAAAAAATCCAATACTGGGCATGGCAGAACGCCTGTTTCGGCGGGTTTACACGAGCGGGCACAAGGGTTGCGCGAACCGTGCAAGCGGCGCTGGTCAGCTTACCCTGCTCTTGCTCTCATCAGGGGTTGGCGCAGCCTCTTGCGGCGATTGCTCTATTGTTTTGGTGGCCTCAACTTTTTCCGGCGCCGGTTCCTCCTCTTTGAGCCCGCGCTTGAAGCTGTTGATGCCCTTGGCAACGTCGCCCATCAATTCAGATATTTTGCCGCGCCCAAACAGCAGAACAACCAGAACAGCGACTATAATTATCTGCCACGGACCGATATTTCCCATTGTTTCGCCTTTCCATATACGGCTTTGGACCTGTCTTTGATCCCTGCTATCGCGTCAGCCGTGCTCTCTACAGTTCATTTTTATGGTTCATTGTACAGTTGCTCTCGTGGCTCACGTTCGACACGGGCGACAGTCCTGACCAAGCCGGCACCTTGTAGAGAAAACCTGCAATATGCCACATAAGGTGCCAAGGTCTTGACGGTGCCAAGGTCATGGGAAGCCCTAATCTGACGCCGCACAACCATACATTGTCCCCATATCTCTCCAGCCCCCCCCCGTTCTCCCCAGGTTATCGATGAAGCCATAACCGCCCAAGAGCCATAGGCACCGCGTGCCCGATTGTGACAAATCCACACAATCACGGCCACCAGGCCCCCTACTATATACGCACAGGGTTCAAAGTGGGTTTATGGCAACATCAAAACTTTCCCTAAACACGGGCAATACCTTACGTTTTTGATCACGTGTGGTCAAATACCAATATTTCGTGCGGATCAAGGGATACCATGACATCGTCGCCGGCGTGATGATGTTTGCACTGAACTTTGGCCTTAATAGGGAGATCGATGCCCTCAACGGCGATCTCCAGCAAGCACACCTCCCCCAGGAAACGATGACTGAGGACCCGTCCGGCAAGACCCGGGCCCTCATCTGCCACCTGCACACCGCACACGCGGATTCCGACATTGACTTGCGGACTGTCAGCAACCCCCGCCGCCGCATAGGCGCCAAAAGGCGTATGCACGTAGCCAGCCTTGACAAAACCGTCGATCTCATTGAATTCAGCAAAAAAACGGGCCGCATGCAGGTTGACCGGGTTACGATAAAGCGTGCCTGCGGTACCCATCTGTATGATCCTGCCACCCCGCATCAACGCAATCCGATCCCCAAGACGCATGGCTTCGTCAGGATCATGGGTAACAATCATACAAGTTGCACGGGTTTCACGCAGCACAGCAAGTGTCTCGTCGCGCACACTCTGGCGCAGGGAACGGTCAAGCCCGGAAAACGGTTCATCCATCAGAATAACAGAAGGCCGGGGTGCGATCGCCCGCGCCAGGGCCACCCGCTGCTGCTCACCCCCGGACAGCGCATAAGGATATTGATGGCCATAGGTTTGCAAGCCGACACGCTCCAAGGCGTTCAGGGCCTCCCGCTCCGCCTGCCCGCGCGGCAAGCCAGCCAAACCGAAGCGAACGTTGTCAACCAACGTCAAATGGGGAAACAGGGCGTAATCCTGAAACATCAAGCCCACACCGCGCTCCTCAGGCGGAATGAATTTGCCTGAGCCGGTATCACAAACACAGCGTCCATTAATCAGAACCCGTCCCCGGGTTGGCACCTCTAGCCCCGCAGCAACGCGCAACAACGTTGTCTTGCCGCATCCCGAGGCCCCCAGCAGACAGAGAATTTCGCCAGGCTCCACGTCCAGGCTCACGTCGCGCAAAGACACGTTATCGCCATAGGCATGGTCAATCGCCTCCAGGCTCAAGCGTGCAGCGATCGTTGCCGCCGCGGTGCCCCTTTGTCCCCACTTGCGGTCACCGGAGCCGGACAGGGCCTGGTCGTTGCTGTCGCGATCAGGACGCCGGTTATCAATCATCAATGATATCCTTCACCCTAATTATGTGCTTCACCCTAATAATGTCCTTCGCCCTCATATCCATAGGGCCGACTTTGCCAACGTGTGCCAGAGGCCCGGAACATACAGTTTTTCACCATAAGCCACTCTACCACCATCTTGAAACCAGCGCCATGAAAAGCGTCGAACGCCGCAATCCGCGCGCCGTCAAAGGCAAAAAGCCAAACAAACCAATAGCGCCAATCGAGAAACAGAATGGGTTTTATTAAAACATGGCCCGCGCCAAGGATACCCTCCAGCATTGACATGCCAACCGGGAAATCATTTAAGGGGCACTGTGATGGGGCTTGAATTGCGGTCGGTTCGGCGCTATGGCTTTTTTTGATGACAAACATCTTATACGCAAAAATACGTTCAAAGTCCTGGCGTACACCTTTTGTTTTACTTACACTTTTGGCTGTGGGTAGCAGTTTGGCGTTTGCCACATGGATGGTTTTGCTGAACAATTTTGTTATTGAGTTGGGCGACTTTTCGGGGCGAGAGATCGGCATTCAGCAATCTTTGCGCGAGGTGCCGGGGTTCATGGCGTTCGCTGCGGTTTTTTTGTTGTTGCTGATGCGCGAGCAGACACTGGCCATTCTGTCTTTATCCATACTCGGGCTGGGCGTCGCCATCACCGGCCTGTTCCCATCCGTTGTCGGAATTTACGTCACGACAGTGATCATGTCGATCGGGTTTCACTATTACGAGACTGTCAAACAGTCCCTGTCACTACAATGGTTCGAGAAGGCAGAGACGCCGAAACGTCTGGGGCAACTGATCGGCATTGCAAGCGCTGCGCAACTGCTGGCCTATGCGCTCGTCTTTATTGTATGGAAGGCGCTTGACCTGTCGTTTGCAGGCGTATTTGCGATTGCAGGAATGGCGGCGGCGGTGCTGGCGCTCGCAGCCTGGATGGCGTTTCCGATGTTTCCCCAAAAGGTTCCTCAACATAAGCAACTTCTCATGCGCCGACGGTACTGGCTTTATTACCTTCTCACCTTTATGGGGGGTGCCCGGCGGCAAATATTCCTTGTATTTGCCAGCTTCATGATGGTTGAGAGGTTTGGCTACGATGTCCATCATATTGCCGCCCTTTACTTTCTCAATGGCGGCCTGAATATGATTCTGGCCCCGATCATCGGCAGTTGGATCGGGCGTGTGGGCGAGCGTCGGGCGCTCATTTTCGAATACGTGGGGCTGATTGGTGTCTTTACGGCCTACGCATTTGTTGCCCACCCGTGGATCGCGGCGGCCCTTTATGTCATTGATCATGGGTTTTTTGCCCTGTCACTCGGTATCAAGACGTACTTTCAGAAAATCGCCGACCCCGCCGATATGGCCTCGACCGCAGGGGTCGCGTTTACGATCAATCATATAGCTGCGGTGGGAATTCCGGTTGCCTTCGGCTTTATTTGGCTGATCAGTCCGGCCGCTGTTTTCCTGCTGGGCGCGGCCATGGCGGGCCTGTCCTTGATCCTGGCCCTTCTGGTTCCCCGTCACCCGGCGCCTGGTCGCGAAAGCATACTGCACAGCCCCGTGACCACCGCTGCCGCCGAGTAAACGACAATAGAAATTAACAAAGAACAAAAAATACTGTTCATGAGAGCCATCGTGCGCTATATGATGGTGTCAGGGTACCGTTCAGATCGGAAACGATCGATATAATTTGGGGAGAAGCGCGAACGATGCTATGTGGAGAACTGGCTCATACATGGCCAGCTGCGAGTTCCATGGGTACCCACGCACCGGTAAGTTCAGATGTCAACGGCAACTGTACGACGGCGATGACCTTACGCTCGGGAAGCCGGTACAAAAGTCCAAACAGAACCCGTTGCCAAACTATCGCCGCTAAAGACGGCGCCAAGATTTGTTCCTCGCAAAATAATCGCAACCTTGATGAAAGCGAAACACAAGGTAAATTGGGAGATGTGTCCTTGCGTTTTTCCGGCGTCGAGCGGGGTAATATCAAACAGGGTAATATCACCCCCCTTCGTGTGCAGGCGCTTTCCAGGCCTGTGAGCCGCGCCGCGCCGCTATCGGGAGTTGGCGGAATACCTGCCGTGCAAAAATTTTGGTATCCGCTATTAACAATTTAGCCAGCATTCGCTAAACGTGCACAAAAGTGCACCGATCGCTATCAAATCAACATGGCGATCTAGATAATGTGCTATTGGGTCGGGATTGGTTATTAATGCCACAACAAAGTAACGTAAACGGCGTAAGCGACGCCAATTTTTTAGAATTTGTAAAAGTCCAGAAGAGCTATGACCAGAAAACGCTGGTTGTTAAGGACTTTAGTCTGACGGTTCACAAGGGTGAGTTTTTGACCCTATTAGGCCCGTCCGGGTCCGGCAAATCAACCGTGCTGATGATGCTCGCCGGTTTTGAGAGCCTGACAAGCGGCGATATTCGGCTTGAGGGGCAGTCCATCGCCCGAATGGCCCCCTACAAGCGCGATATCGGCATGGTGTTTCAAAGCTATGCGCTTTTTCCCCATATGTCGGTTGCGGAAAATCTGGCCTATCCGCTCAAGGTCCGAAAGCTGCCGACTCCGGAGGTCAAGGGCACTGTCGATCGTTATCTCAGCCTGATTGAAATGAGTGATTTCGGCAATCGCATGCCGGCGCAATTGTCCGGGGGACAAAGGCAGCGGGTGGCGCTGGCGCGGGCGCTGATATTCGAGCCCAGACTTATACTTATGGACGAGCCCCTCGGGGCGCTGGATAAAAAGCTGCGCGAGCAAATGCAACTCGAAATCATGCGTTTGCATAAAAAACTCGGATTTACGGTCGTCTACGTGACCCACGATCAAACCGAGGCCCTGACCATGTCCGATCGCATTGCCATTTTTGATGCCGGGGTCGTTCAGCAGTGTGATATGCCCGATGTCATCTACGAGCAGGCCGACAACGCCTTTGTTGGCGATTTTATCGGTGAAAATAATTTCATAGCCGGCGAGGTTGTTGCGCGCGACGAACACACAGCAACCGTGTCCCTTGTCAGCGGTGACACGATCAAGGCCCGCCGTGCCGATGTGGGCGAAAAAGGTACGCCCTGTCGTGTTTCCGTACGTCCAGAGAAACTGTTCGTACCTCCCACCGAACATGCCTACGACAACGAGATTTCAGCGCGTTTTACCAACCGGCTCTATGTGGGGGATTATATTCGTTACTTTTTTGAGATGCCGGATGGCAGCGAGATTGTCGTCAAAATCCTCAACGACATTGCGGCTCCGCGTCTTAATGAGGGGGAAGTCATACGTCTTTGCTGCCTTTCCAAAGATTGCGCTGCATTTAAGTAAGCCGGTCAGCGCACATGCCATGAGCCTTTAACTTAAACCAGGGTACCCGAAAAAAGGAGACTAGGATGAAGTTTAAATATGTAATGACAGCCTTGCTGGGCGGCGCGGTTGCGCTGACAACACCGGCATTTGCTGAGGACCTGACCGTTGTTTCGTTCGGAGGCGCCTATGGAGCTGCCCAAAAGAAACACATGCTCGATCCCTATATGAAAAAAACCGGAAATAATCTGTTGTTTGAAGACTATTCCGGTGGCATCGCAGAGATGAAGGCGCAAGTCACCGCGAACAACATCATTTGGGACGTGGTCGATATCGAGGTTATTGATCTTGAGCGTGCGTGTTCTGAGGGGTTGCTTGAGGAAATTCCACATAGTATTCTCCTGCCTGGAGATAACGGGACCCCGGCCAAGGACGATTTTATCCCCTCAGCCCTTGCCAATCCTTGTGGCGTCGGTAACATCGTTTGGTCCATCGTGTTCGCCTATAACAGCGACACCATCGGTGACACCAAGCCCGAAACCATTAACGATTTCTTCGATCTCAAGAAAATTCCGGGCAAACGGGCTCTGCGCAAGCGTCCGCAGGTCAATCTGGAATGGGCCCTGTTGGCGGATGGGGTGGCGCCGGACAAAGTCTATGAAGTGCTGGCAACCGATGAGGGCCAGGCGCGTGCCTTCGCCAAGCTTGATACCATCAAGGAAGATATTGTCTGGTACGACAGCTGGAGCCAGGTGCCACAGTTGCTTAATGATGGCGGCGCGACCCTGGCCCAATCCGCCAATGGCCGCATTTTCGATGCCATCAAAAAAGACGGCAAGCCGTTTGAGATCGTCTGGGACTCCCATATCTACGATCTCGATGTCTGGGCGGTGATGAAGGGATCAAAGAAAAAAGACCTTGCTTTGGACTTCATTGCCTTTGCCACCGGCACGGTACCGCTTTCCGGCATGCCGGATGTGGCCTACGGCCCAACGCGCCGGTCTTCCAACGCGCTGGTCAACCCTGCTGATCTGCCCAATCTGCCGACCGCCCATCTGGACGAGGGCGTTAAAGCTGATGGCGTATTCTGGGCCGACTTTGGCGAATCGCTCGGTGAAAAGTTCAACGAGTGGCTCCTCAAATAATAGTGCTATACTATTCGCAATATGGCGAGCGGCTCCTGCGAGCCGTTCGCTGAATGGACCCTTTTGTTTCTGCTAGATAATCCGACGGATAAGACGATGACGGCCACAGCAGCGACCAGCACTGACAACACATTGCATGCAGCGTTGAGCGCAGAGGAAATTCGTCACTCACGCCGCGAGGTGCGGCGGCAGAAGATCCGCGCCTTTTTCCTCGTTTTGCCGCTTTTGGCCTTCTTGGCATTTGCCTTCGTGGCGCCCATTGCGACCATGTTGTACCAATCGGTTTATTCACCAACAGTCTCCAGCCTTATACCCGACACCCTCAAAACGCTGGAGAACTGGAATGGCCAGGGCGTGCCCACACAGGAGACAATGGCGCAGATGGTGAGCGATCTGGCGCGTATGTCGCGGGATCGATCGATCGGGCGGTTTGCAGAAGAAATCAATCGTACCAGGCCGGGGGCGTCAAGCGCTATCAAGCGTTCGGCCCGGCAAATGGCCCGCCTGGCCGACGATACGTCCGTTGCCGAGCAAGCTGCGGCGCTCACGAATGCACATAAGAACTGGCAGTCGCCGGATTTCTGGCAAGCGATCAAAGACGCGGGACGTGTTTACAAATCGCGCAATTTTCTGACCGCCCTCGACCTGGAAACGGGCCCCGATGGGGGCATTCAGATACGTAAATCGGCGCGCATCTACGTTCAGCTTTACACAAAAACCCTCAAGATGGCGCTGATCATTACGATCCTCACCATTGTTCTGGGCTATCCGCTATCGTTTTATCTGGCACAACAGTCACCGAAACGGGCCAATCTGTTGATCATTTTTGTCCTCCTGCCATTCTGGACATCGCTGCTTGTGCGCACAACGGCGTGGATTGCTTTGTTGCAAACAAACGGGGTGGCCAACTCGACGCTTATGGCGACGGGTATTATTTCCGAACCTTTAGAGTTGTTGTATACGGAATTTTCCACCATTCTTGCCATGACGCATATTCTCCTGCCGTTTATGATCCTGCCGCTTTACGCGGTCATGAAGGGGGTCGACCCCAGCTATATGCGCGCCGCCATGTCCATGGGGGCCAAGCCTCTGCGGGCGTTTTATTCGGTCTACTTGCCCAACACCATGCCTGGTTTGTCGGCGGGGGCTCTGCTGGTTTTCATCATTTCCGTGGGATATTACATCACCCCGGCGCTGGTTGGCGGTACTGACGGACAGATGATTTCCAACATCATCGCATTTCATATGCAGCAGTCGAATAACTGGGAACTGGCGGCGGCGTTGGGATCACTGCTGCTGATTTTGATTTTGGCGCTTTACTGGCTTTATGACCGGTTGGTTGGCGCTGACAACATCAAGCTTGGATAAGGCAATGAAACGTACCTGGCCGGCCTATTTTACCTTCTGGCATAAATTCGGCTCCTATGCGCTGTCGAGCTTTGCCATTGGCGTCCTGTTTTTCCTTATCCTGCCGATCTTGATTATGATACCGCTGTCGTTCAACGCGGAGCCATATTTTTCCTTTACCACGAAAATGCTTGCCCTCAATCCAGACGCCTATTCCTTGCGCTGGTACAGGGAAATTATTGACAATCCGAACTGGATTTTGGCCATTCAGAACAGTTTTATCATCGGCATTTTTGCGACCATTCTGGCCACCACTCTGGGTACGATTGCGGCGGTGGGTATGAACAGCCGCTATATGCCCTATCGTCATATGATCATGGCGCTGATGCTCTCACCGATGATCGTGCCGCTCATTATCATCGCCGCAGGCATGTTTTTCTTTTATTCGACGTATGGCCTTGTTGCCACCTATCCTGGCCTGATTATCGCCCATGCGGCCTTGGGCATTCCGTTTGTCATTATTTCCGTCACCGCGACGCTGGCTGGTTTCGACAATTCGCTTTATCACGCAGGACTGAGTATGGGGGCCTCACCGGTAAAGGCGTTTTTCGATATTACCGTCCCATTGATCCGCCCCGGCGTCATCTCCGGGGCGCTGTTTGCCTTTGTGACCTCCTTTGATGAAGTCGTCCTGGTCCTGTTTTTGTCAGGTCCTGGCCAGCGCACAATCCCGCGGCAAATGTTTTCGGGATTGCGTGAGCAGATCAACCCGACTATCCTTGCGGTGGCGACCCTGTTGATTGTGATTTCTATTCTGTTGTTGCTTTCGCTTGAGCTGTTGCGGCGGCGTTCGGAGCGCTTGCGAGGCCTCGCAACTTAGCTAACCTCTTGATTAAGAGGCCGTCACATAATACGAGGATGAAATCCATGAATGACGCTGATAAACCCTTTATTGAAGAGCGTGAAAACGGGCCGTTGGTGGTCAGGAACCTGGCAAGCCTGAATGATGCGGACGGCAACGCTGTCGCGGTCAAACCCGTCATGGCTTTGTGTCGATGTGGCGCTTCCAGCAACAAGCCGTTTTGTGACGGCTCACACGCTGAGGCCGGTTTCTCCAGCGCCCGCGTCGACACCCGCTCCCGCGATCGGGTCTATTCCTATCAGGGTGCCGACGTAACGGTCTATTACAACAAGCTTTTGTGCTCTCATGCGGGCGAGTGCGGCACCCGCCTAAAGGCCGTGTTTGATCCCTCACGGCGTCCCTGGATCAACCCCGATGAGGGGTCGGTTGAAGACATCGAGGCTGTTGTGGCTGCTTGTCCATCGGGGGCCTTGCGCTTGGCAAAGCCCGGCGAGGAGCCGAGGCAGATCGAGGCGGATGACTGTGAGATCACCATTGAGAAGAACGGACCTTACCGGGTTCGCAATGTCCATCTTGATGGTGCCGTTGCGTTTGAGGGATCAAGCCAACGCAAATACGTTCTGTGCCGCTGCGGCCTTTCCGCAAACAAGCCCTATTGCGACGGAACACATCACGATAAGGGTTGGCAAGACTAAGCTTAAGCTTTAAGCCTTACGCGCTGATTTCGCGCTTCATAAACGCCACGAAGGCTTTCACACGTGGCTTGCGAAATGCAGACGGCAGTTGCACGCTTTGGATCGGCAGCGTGCGAGAATGAAACGCGGACAACAGCTCGACCAGCGTCCCGGCTTCCAGGTCATCCCTGAGGAATACATCGGGGCAGATGAATATCCCTCGTCCCGCACGGGTTGGAACGAGGCAGGCGGGAGGGCTGTTTGCGAGGAACGGGCCGGATACCGGCACCTGCACGGTCTGCCCCTCGATCTGGAACGGCCAACGATTTGGGTCGGGGTTGTTGGCGTCGCGGATGCAGATGTGCTCGCAAAGCGCGGCGGGATGCGAAGGCGTACCATGCTTTTCAAGGTAGGACGGCGCGGCCACGACCTTCATGTGCGTCTCGCCAAGCTTGCGCACCAGGAGGCTGGAGTCGCTGAGGCTGCCAATCCTGATGGCGATGTCAAACCCGCCTTTGGCAAGATCAACGTAGTGGTCAGACAAGTCCAACTCAACCGTTACATTGGGATGCTGTTCAACGAAACGGTTTGCAGCTTGTGCTACTGCGGTGTCGCCAAATGTGATGGGCGCTGCGACACGAACAGTGCCTTTCAGGCCATCCGAGGCGTCGAATTCGGCTTCCAATTGCTCCAACTCAGCGAGGACACGTCGCGCCCCTTGCAGGTACTTTCCGCCTTCATGCGACAGAGACATTGAGCGGGTGGTACGGTGCAGGAGCGTCATACCGAGTTGGCTTTCCAACTGCGCGACCCGCTTACTCACCAGCTTGTTTGATATTCCCAGGCGTTGCCCCGCAGCCGCGAAGGAACCGGCTTCCACAACGGCCACGAAGCTTTGCATGGCGGCAATCCGGTCCAAGTCATTATCTCCATATTGACGACACAATCTCACATTTATAGCCCTTTCATGGGGTAAAGGCCATCGCTAAATTGCTCTTACACCAGTCGGCGTGTCTATAAAGCCAATACCGCTGGTATAAACCGCAGGAGACAGGAACATGGCAACTTCAGACGCCTCCATCTCGATTGGTCAGGTTGCTCTGACCGTGCGCGACCTTGACAGGGCCGCCGCCTTTTATGAAGGTGTGATCGGTCTGGGCCTGATCGAACGTACTGGCGAATGCGCCCTTTTGGGCACTCAGGCCGGGACGTTGATCGCGCTACGCCAGGACCGCAAAGCCAAACCGTTCCCGCAGGAAGCCGGACTGTTCCACACCGCGTTCCTGTTACCGTCAAAAAAGGACCTTGGCGCCTGGCTGGTCTATGCCCATGAACGCGGCGTTCGGCTTGATGGCGCATCGCACCACGGGGTCAGCGAGGCGCTGTATCTGAACGATCCAGAAGGCAACGGCGTCGAAATCTACCATGACCTGCCACGTGAGACATGGACGCGCAGCGGTGATACTGTGCAAATGACAACGCGCCCGCTCAATCTGAAATCGCTCACGCAAGAGGTGTCGCCATGGAAAGGGGCGCCCCCGGGTACGGTCATCGGCCACGTCCATCTGCGCGTCGGTGACGTAGACCGCGCCGCCACGTTTATCACCGAGCGGCTCGCGATGGTGCAAACCTTCCAACTGCCATCCGCGCGTTGGTTTGGTTCCGGTGGCTACCATCACCACCTTGCCGCCAACCAATGGCAATCGCAAGGGGCGGGCAAACGCTCAGCCGGGGCCACGGGTCTGGCCAGTGTCGAGCTTCTGGCCGATCCCGAACACCTCACTCCCGGTCGCTTAGTCGATCCGTGGGGCACGGAATTCAAGATCACTACGGCGCAGACCCGCGCCGCGTGAAACGCGTCAAAACCATATTAACCAAGGAGGAAACCAATGACACCTAAAGAACTCGTATTGGAAGTGGTTGCCGCCATCTTTATCAACTTCGATGCGTCCGCAGCGGCGCCGTTGCTTGCGCCGGATTATATCCAGCATAACCCCGCCGTGCCCACCGGCGCCGCTGCGATCCTCGGGCTCATTCCGGGCCTGAAGGACAGCGGCATCAAGTTAGATATCCATCGGGTTATCGCCGACGGCGACATGGTGGTTCTGCACACCACCTACAACAATGCGCAAGCCTTTGGCGCGGATGCGCTGATCGGCTTTGATGTCTTCCGCGTGGAGGATGGCAAGGTTGCCGAACACTGGGACAATCTGACCCCGATTACGCCACCAAACCCCTCGGGCCACACCCAGACCGACGGCCTTACCGACATCACCGATCTGGACAAGACGGCTGACAACAAGGCGCTGGTCACGGGCTTTGTCGAAACTGTCCTGAAAGGTGGCGAGGTCGATCGGATCACGGATTTCCTGTCCAGCGAGACCTACATCCAGCACAACAGCCAGATTGCCGATGGGCTGGATGGTTTGAAGACAGCTCTGGCGACGATGGCAGATCAGGGCATCCAATTGATTTACAACGATATTCACATGGTGGTGGCTGAGGGTAACTTCGTCTTCACCGCATCCGAGGGTACATTGGGCGGCGCCCCGACCGCTTTCTACGACCTTTTTCGCGTGGCGGATGGCAGGATTGTTGAACACTGGGACGTGGTGGCGGATATCCCCGCTGAAATGGCCCATGACAACGGTAAATTTTGATCGGATCGCAACTTGAAAACGCTACTGATCGCCCTGATAATTCTTATAGGAGGCATCGCAATGGCCCAAAATGCCGGCGTTATCGAGATTGTAACAATGGAACTTGCAGACGGGGTTTCAGCTTCACAGTTTGAACCCGTGGACAGGGCCATTGAGGATGAGCATGTCAGCAAACAGCCCGGGTTCGTCTCAAGGCAAGCCGCCTTCGCAGACGGCAAATGGGCCGTGGTCGTGAACTGGGAAAGCGCCGAAGCGGCGCAAGCTTCCATGGACAGCTTCGCTTTCGCCCCGGCAGCCGAGACGTTCATGAGCATGATCGATGCAACCACAATGGTGATGGCACGCTACGAATTGGCGCGATAGTCGCTTAAAAAGCCTGGAGCGCCCGTGGTTTCCACTGGTGCCTTGCTGTTTCGACGTTCCTGCTTTTAAAAGCCGACATTAAGACCTGACACGCTCTAGCGCTCTTTTGCCGCTTCGCGCTCAATAGCCCGCCAGCCAATGTCGCGACGGCAAAACCCCTCAGGCCAGTCTATACGATCAATGGCGGCATAAGCACGCCGGTGAGCCTCAGCAACAGACGTTCCACAGGCGCTCACGCTCAGCACCCGCCCGCCATTGGCAATAATTTTTCCATCGCGCATGGTGGTGCCCCCATGAAAAACCTTGACCTCTTTTAAGGCTAAGATTGCGTCAAGCCCGCTGATAACCGAGCCTCTTTCGTAGGCGCCCGGATATCCGCGCGCCGCCATGACCGTCGTCAGTGCCGCGTCATTGCGCCAGGAAATGGTGTGGTCGGCCAACTGACCATCGCAGGCCGCAATCATTAGGGTTACAATGTCGCTCTTTAGGCGCATCATTAACACCTGGCACTCGGGGTCGCCAAAACGAATATTAAATTCGATCAGCTTGGCACCCTCGGCGTTAATCATTAACCCCGCATAAAGAATGCCGCAGTAGGGATGCCCGCGCGCCGCCAAGGCCGAAACCGTTGGCTTTATGATCTTCTCCATAACTTCAGCGCGAACGTGTGGGTCAAGGACCGGTGCCGGGGAATAGGCCCCCATGCCTCCCGTGTTGGCACCGCGGTCGCCGTCATGGACCCGTTTGTGATCCTGGGCGGTTGCCAGGGGCAACACAGTCTTGCCATCGCAAATGGCAAAAAAACTGGCTTCCTCTCCCTCGAGATAATCCTCAATAACCACCGACGCGCCCGCTTTGCCGAACGCGCCATCAAAGCACCCGTTGATCGCTTGGCGAGCCTCGTCAACGGTTGCTGCGACGGTAACACCCTTGCCGGCAGCCAGCCCGTCGGCCTTGATGACAATGGGGGCCCCTTTGCACTCCACATAGGCAATGGCTTCAAGTCGTGCGGTAAAATGGCGATAATCGGCGGTGGGAATATCGTGCGATCGGCACAGGGATTTGGTAAAGAACTTTGAGCCCTCCAGCTGCGCAGCGTATTTATCGGGCCCAAAGACCCGGATTGAACGCGCCAGCAGGGCGTCCGCCAAGCCGTTCACAAGGGGCGCCTCAGGTCCGACAACAACCAGATCAACGCTATTGTGGAGACAAAACGCAATTATCCGGTCATGATCAGAAACGTCCAGGGCGACGTTCTCGCCGATCATTTGTGTTCCTGCGTTTCCCGGGGCGATATAAAGCGCACCGCGATGTGGTGACTGGTCAATTTTCCAGGCCAGCGCATGTTCGCGGGCCCCATTGCCGATGAGTAGAATATTGCATGTTGACATGAGGCGAGTTTATTTCAAAATTGACGCAGGCTTTCAATGCTTTGAGGCGTATCTCAATAATTATCCACCGGACATTGTATCGTCAGGACGAAAAATCACTTTATGGAGGTATTATTGTAGGCTATGCACGCGAAAGATGCGCAAAGTAACGTAACGGAATATGCCGTTTCGGACATCGCTTTTGCCCTTAAAAAGGTCGTCGAGGAGCGATTCTCTTACGTGCGGGTCCGCGGTGAAGTGAGCGGATACAAGGGGCCGCATACCTCTGGACATGTGTACTTTACCTTAAAGGACGATCGCGCGCGCCTTGACGCGGTTATGTGGAAAGGCGTTTTTGCCCGAGCTTCCATAAAGCCGGAGGATGGAATGGAAATGATTGCCACGGGCAAGATTTCCACCTATCCCGGGTCTTCGAAATACCAGATTATTATTGAGCGTTTGCAGCCTGCCGGGGTGGGCGCGTTGATGGCGTTGCTGGAGGCGCGCCGGCAAAAGCTGGCAGCGGAGGGCTTGTTTGATGCCGCACGCAAGCAGGTACCGGCGTTTCTGCCTCAGGTGATCGGAGTCATCACATCTCCAACAGGCGCGGTTATCCGTGATATTCTGCATCGCGTCATGGACCGCTTTCCCATGCATGTGGTTGTATGGCCGGTTCGCGTTCAGGGGCAGACATCGGCGCAGGAGATCGGCAACGCCATCGCGGGGTTTAACGCTGTGTCTGATGGTGATGCCGGGCCGATACCACGTCCCGATGTAATCATTGTGGCCAGAGGTGGCGGCTCTATTGAAGATCTTTGGGGGTTCAATGAAGAGGCCGTTGTGCGCGCGGTCGCGGCAAGTGAAATCGCAATCGTCTCCGCTGTGGGGCACGAAACCGACTGGACGCTTATCGATCATGCCGCTGATGTGCGAGCGCCTACCCCCACGGGTGCAGCGGAGATGATTGTTCCGGTTCGCACCGAGCTGACCGCAAAGATTGGCCATCTGGGTGCGCGCCTTGTTGGCGCGGGGCAACGGATGGTGCAGCAAAAGCGCACTGAGATGCGCGCTGTAACCGCGGCGATGCCGAAATTGGCAGATTATCTTGATATTCCGCGACAGCGAATTGATTTGACTGGCGGGCGGCTGCAGGCCGGGTTTGCCCGCCAGCTGTTTACCTATCGTCGGGGCCTGTCCATGAGTGCGAGTCGCCACCGATCCGGTTTGCTCGAGCGACAGTACAGCCAGTTGCGCAGTACTTTACGACATCTTGCCCATCGGTTGGGTCTGGCCACATCGGGTAGCCTGGCACAGGCGCGCTTGTTGTATGCCACCCCGGCACAGCGTAACTCGGCGGCGCCTCTTGTGCGCGTGCACCAGCGCGGCGCAAGCCGGACAATGCATCTTGCGCACCGACTTGGGCACGGTTTACAGCGCATTGCCGAAGTTCAGCGCACCCGCTACGCAAGGCTTTCGATGCAACTGGGCCCGGTGCAACTGGGTGCCCGTTCCAGGCAGGCGAGAAGCCGCCTGCGCGCTGCGGATAACCTGCTCCAGGCGCTCAGTTATCAGGCGACGCTGGCGCGCGGATTTGCATTGGTGCGTCGGCGAGATGGGACGCCCATGCGGGCGATGGCGCCGGCGTTGCGCGAGCGCGAGCTTTTCATCCAGTTCCACGATGGACAGATAGGGGTCAGCGCCCCCGTCGCTGTCAAGATGCCAGGATCCTATTCCACGCCCGCCGCCCCCAAGGCCACACTAAGGCCACAAACAAAAGCGAAATCTCAGCCCGGATTGTTTGACGAAGACATTTAGGTCGGGAGCCGACAGGGCCTGCGAGATTTTATGAATAAAATAGTGATCATCTGTTTACTCGTTGCCGTTGTTGTGGGCGCGATTGTGCTTGGCTGGCCGCGTGCCGACAAGCCTACGCAGACGGCGGGCGCCATTCGTATGCCGACAAATCTGAGCGCGTCGGCGCAGGGCGGCATGGCCCTGTTTGAGGCCAATTGCGCGGCCTGTCACGGCGCCGCGGCGACGGGCACACATAACGGCCCCCCCCTGGTGCATCGTATCTATGAACCCAACCACCACGGTGATGGTGCTTTTTTCAGCGCTGTTTTCCGTGGCGCGCGCGCGCACCATTGGCGCTTTGGCGATATGCCACCGGTTGCCGGTGTGTCCGAGCAGGATGTGGTGCAGATTATCGCTTATGTGCGCGCCTTGCAACGCGCTAATGGTATCAATTAGATCAGCATGGGGTTAGCTTTACCCATTTTGTGAGCGGTAAAGCTAACCCCATAAAGCTGATCGCCTTGACACGCTCTAGCCAGCCCGCTCCTTGCGTCCTGCGCCACCCATCACAGGGTACCCTGGGTGGTCGTGCGGGCAGCGGTCAAGACACTGGAGAGTTTTTAGTCGGTGGACACGGGGTATTGGAGAGGGACCAGTTCGGGTTATTTAACACCATAATGCAGCGGGCAATCTTCTTGCGCACGCAGGTGAGCGTGCCGACCTGATAGCGCTGTCCGTTGGCACGGCAAAAGCACGGCTTTTTCTTTGTTTTTGCGATCAGCACGGCTGGTGAATCGGCATTGGCTGTCGTGGTGTTTAAAACACGGCTTTCCTTCATGGCAAGCCTTGCGGGGATATTCGAAGAATATGCCGCCTGCGATTGCAGGTCTGCTGTCTTCGCCCCTTGCGGAATCAGCAACAACCCCAAAGCCAATAGGGCAATTTTCGCAAATGGTTTGTGAGGACGCCAATGGGTCACAGATACCTCACCAAAAAATGCCTGACAATGGAAATCAGTCTACCAAATCCGTATCAAAAGAGCAAGTTGGAGCGTGTCAGGTTTTAATAGAACCATTCTGACGGAACGCTTTTGCGACAAGATGGGCCTTTTGGTATAAGCATCACGCTTCGATCGCCTGGGGGGTGGTTCGCCTCGCTAATCGGGAAACGAAAATGGTTCTGCTAAGACATGACAGGCGCTAAGGTGGCCAAACCCACATCAATTACAGACGATGCGTTGATCTTTTTTGATCATCTGACGGAGGCGACGGCGGGGATTTTTGCCCCGCGGTGTGTGCGCCTGGGGGTGACCGGCCTGGCGCGTGCGGGAAAGACGGTGTTTATAACGGCGCTCGTGCATAATCTGATCCATGGAGGCCGCCTGCCGCTGTTTTCTCCCTATGCTGAGGGACGTATCAGGCAAGGATTTTTGCAGCCGCAGCCTGATGATGATGTTCCGCGTTTTGACTACGAATCCCATGTCGCGGCGCTAACCGGTGAGGACAGGGCTTGGCCACGCTCGACGCGGCGCATCAGCCAGTTGCGTCTGACGATTGCCTATGAATCGGCAAGCCTGTTTAGCCGCGCCCTCGGCTCAGGCAACCTCAACATAGATATTGTTGATTATCCGGGGGAATGGCTACTTGATCTGGCCTTGCTGGGAAAGCCCTATGCGCAATGGGCCCGCGAGACGCTGCATCGGGCACGGAGCGGGGCGCACGGGGACGTCGCGCGCGAGTGGTTGGCGTTCGTGAGAAATCTTGATCCCCTTGCCGCGCAGAGTGAAGACATAGCGCAGGAAGCCGCGCGCGCTTTTTCTGCGTATTTGGCAGCGGCAAGGGCGCATAAGGCGCTTTCCATGTTGCCGCCGGGACGTTTTCTCATGCCTGGTGATCTTTGCGGCTCTCCCGCGCTGACTTTTGCGCCCATTGATCCTCCGGTGCAAGGCGATGCCCCTGCGGGGTCTCTGTTTGCCATGATGGAGCGGCGCTATGAGGCCTATAAATCCCATGTGGTCAAGCCCTTCTTTCGCCAGCACTTTGCCAGGCTTGATCGCCAGATCGTTCTGGTTGACGCACTTGCGGCCCTCAATGCGGGCCCTGCGGCACTTGCTGATCTTGAGGAGACTCTGGCCCAGACTTTGGCCTGTTTTCGCCCTGGCCCCACGAGTTGGCTCTCTTCCATATTGTCCAGGCGTATCGATCGTATCCTGTTTGCAGCCACCAAGGCGGACCATTTGCATCGCACGTCCCATGATCGGCTTGAGGCGCTCATGCAGGCTGTGGTCGCGCGGGCGCTTGAGCGCGCCGCGTATCGGGGGGCGGACGTTAAGTCTTTGGCTCTGGCTTCGGTGCGAGCGACACGGGAGGCTGTGGCCCGCCATAATGGTGAGGACCTGCCCTGCATTGTCGGTGTACCGGTTGCTGGGGAGACCTTGGGGGGAGAGATTTTCGATGGAAAAAGGCAGGCTGCCATATTTCCCGGAGACTTGCCTCGCGATCCGGCGAGGCTTATAGAACAGAAGACGCTGCCGGCGCCGCAGGCAACACAACACCAGGGGCTAGCGGGCGCAACGGAACGCTTGACCCCATTGGCCAACCCTGAACCGCGACCTTACGCCGTGGACGTTGTCCGTTTTCGTCCTCCGGATTTGGAGACGAGTAAGACAGGGGTCACCCTGTCACTTCCTCATATTCGCCTTGATAAGGCGCTGGAGTTTTTGCTCGGAGATAAGCTCGCATGAGCAAACGTCATCGCGATCCCATTGCCTTTGATCTTGCTGATCCGGCACTTGATATTGAGGCGCCGCAGGAGCCTTTTCGAGACGATTTGCAGGATACGGATGGACTTTTGGTGGATGCACCGCCTGTGGGGACCCAGCAACGGCGGTGGTGGCGCTGGGGACGTGTATTCTGGATAGCTGTGGGCGCTCTTGTGGGCCTGTGGGTAACGATGGCCGTTGAGGGGTTCGTGCGCGCGCTTTTTGCACGTCAGGACTGGCTCGGATGGCTGGCACTTGGGCTGGCGATCGTTGCGGCTGTGGCCGCCATCATGGCGGTGGGGCGAGAGATCGTTGGGATTATGCGCCAGCACCGAATCGGCCACATACGGGGCGCGCTGGCGGCGGCGTATGATGACAATAATGACCAGCGCGCTCACGCGGAAGTTCGCAACGTTCTGGCGCTTTATCGCGCGCGCCCCGACACGGCAAGCGCCCGGCAAAAGGTCGAGGCCCACCTCGGCGCGGTTATGGATGCTTCTGATCTGATAGCACTGACAGAGCGGGATCTTATGGGTCCGCTTGATGCGCGGGCGCGGGCGCTGATTCTCTCTACTGCCAAGCGCGTCTCGATCGTGACCGCCATTAGCCCGCGAGCCGTTGTGGATCTGGCTTTTGTCCTGTGGCAGACAACGCGGTTGTTGCGCGGAATTGCCACCCTTTATGGGGGCCGCCCCGGTATGATCGGCATGTGGGGATTAGCGCGCCGGATACTGGTGCATCTGTCGATCACGGGTGGCATTGCTCTTGGGGAAAGCGTTGTACAGCAGATTGTCGGGCAAGGGCTTGCGGCGCGTCTTTCGGCGCGTTTGGGGGAGGGGGTTGTCAACGGCATCCTGACCGCCAGGGTGGGAATTGCGGCTATTGACGTGTGCCGTCCCATGGACTTCCGGGCTGAAGAAGCGCCTGTATTGACAGATTTTCTGTCCCCCTTGAGCAAAATCAGCGGCGGCAAGGGCGCCGCATCCTGATGCCTCATACCAAGAATCCAAAGACCCTTGGTATTAACGGGCATCACCCTACCCGCTCCCCCTCCCAGCCACCCGTAGGGTACCGCTGTGCAGGTGGTTGGGACGGGGGAGGGGGCTGGCCATGTTGTCAATAGACGTTTCCAGCTTCGTAGACTCCGCCATCATCTCAAGGAATCGCACAAACTGCGCGCGCGCCAGCGGCAAGTCCATCCCCCGCTCCCCATAGGCATCACGACCAAGAAAATATCCGCTTAGAGAAAGGCCAGCAAAAACGGCCTTTGGATCAAGGGGGCTTTGCCCCGCGGTAGCCTCAGGATTATCGTTACGGCGCAGAAATGCCGGCAGTGGCAGCAGTTTGGCCTTGTACGGCGCCCCCGCCTCACGCGAGACCGCGCGGCCTGATCGGGGCGAGACATAAATGAGATCATCCGTGCGTCCCGTCGCAGCACATCGCGACAAGTCCAGGCCGATGCCAAGCTCGCGCAACAACTCAACTTCAAAGCGGACCATCAGCGCCCCGATGTCATAACCTGCGTCTATATGATCAAGAATAACATGGCATCCATGATAAAGCCCCGCATGCGGTTCGCGCTCAGGAATGAGGTGCAGATGCGCCGCCAGAGTGTGAAAAACTGCCAGCGCCAGACGGTTCTCCATCAATTCGGCGGCCCGCGCCTGTTTTAACTCCACATGTAGGACCCCAAGATGCTCGGCAAGCCGCGCCCGCCAGGTAACGGAAAGCTCATTGCCCGGCTGCAATAGGGGACGGTACCGGCGCCCTCTGCCGCCGCGTACCAAGCCGAAATGACGCCCATGCGCACAGGTCATCAGTTCAAGGATAACGCCCCCTTCTCCGTGGCGCCTTGATGCCAGAATAATGCCTTCATCCTGCCAATCCATGACATTTATCCGCTTGGAATTTCCAGCCCGATGGCTGCGTAGCGACCGGGGTCATTCAACCAGTTCTCGCGCACCTTGACAAACAGTAAAAGATGGACCTTACGCGACAGAACGTCTTCAAGGGTGCCGCGCGCGGCTATCGAAATGGCTTTTATGGTCGCCCCCTTGCGCCCCAGAGCGATTTGCCGGTGGCGTGCATGGGTAACGTAAAGTGTTTGTTCAATTGCCAAACTTCCGTCGGGCCGCTCGTTCCAGCCCGTGGTCTCAACCGTCAAAGTATAGGGAAGCTCCGCGTGCAGGCGCAAGAACACCTGCTCCCTCGTCATCTCCGCGGCCAGCAAACGCACCGGCATGTCGGCAATCCGGTCCGGCTCATAAAGCCATGGCCCCGCCGGCAGTGTCTGCCCGATATGGTCGAGAAATCCACCTACGCCGTCGCCGTTCAGGGCGCTGATCATGAACGTATTCTCGAAAAGGCACTGATCATTGGCCTCTTTTGCCAAAGCCAGCAAGTGTGTGCGTTTGATCGTATCAATTTTGTTGATGATCAGAATCAGATGTCGGGTATGCGGGCGGACCCTGTTTGCAAGCGCCGCCTCTCGCTTGCCAAAACCGTCACGGGCACCAATCATCAGGGCCACCATGTCCGCATCGAAAGCCCCCGCCCAGGCAGCCGATACCATGGCTTTTTCCAATTGCCTCTTTGGCGTAAATAGCCCCGGCGTATCCACAAATATAATCTGTGTGCCGTCCCTGATGACGATCCCGCGTACAAGACAACGGGTGGTCTGCACCTTGTGCGTTACAATTGAGACTTTCGTTCCGACGCAGGTGTTCAGGAGGGTGGATTTACCGGTATTCGGAGCCCCGATCAGCGCAACATAGCCGCACCGGGTTGTGGCGACAAAAGCACGCTCATCCGACGTGGTTTCACGGCTTGGGCACATGGGTTGCACCTTCAGTATCAACAGGGCGTGCTGAGGTGGGGTGATCTTCTGTTGAGGAGGGGGCATAGGGGGGGTAGGAGGGCCACACCCCCTCGCGGATCAAAACGGCGCTAGCGGCCGTTTGTTCTGCCTCGCGCTTAGAACCACCGGTTCCTGTTTCCTCAGCCAGCCCCTCCAGGGAGGCGGCAACGGTAAAGCGGGGCGCATGATCGGGGCCCTCACGCATTACAACGCGATACGAAGGGGGGTCCAGGCCGTTGCCTTGAGCCCACTCCTGTAATGCCGTCTTGGGATCGCGCGCCTGCCCTGATTGGGTAATGCGGTCGCGCCAATGGCGAGCAATGAAGTGGCGCGCCGGCGACAGACCGCCATCACGATAGATGGCCCCAATGATAGCCTCGCACACGTCCCCCATAAGCGCATCACGGGCACGCCGGGAGGCAATCACTTTCTGGCTCCCTAGTTGTACAAAGGTAAGAATAGCAAGCTTGTCGCTAACCAGCGCACAGGCTGGTTTGCACACCAGGCGGTTCAACCGGCGAGACAACTCGCCTTCATTGGCTTTGGGAAACGCGGTGCTGAGCATTTCCGCAATGACCAGTCCGAGAACGCGATCGCCAAGGAATTCAAGGCGCTGAAACGTGCCGTTTGTGCTTGCCAAGGGCGAACTGGCGTGGGTTATTGCGCGACGCAGCCAAAACTTTGATGCGAATCTATAGTCAAGACGCGCCTCAAGGTCGATCAGTGCATTGTCGTCAAGTTTGCGCATGTTTGCGCCTCAAAGTCCTTTTAACAAGCGGTCCCAGCGCACCTCCGTGGGCCATTTCCACAATTGCCACGGGCGATTGCCGCCGGTGATGGAAAAGAAAATCAGATCCGCACGCCCGATAAAGTTTTCAAGGGGCACCATACGCTGGTGAGGGGGGGCCGCGCGGCTGTCTTGTGAATTATCGCGATTGTCTCCCATCATGAAATAATGTCCTGCCGGTACCTGAAAAACCGCCGATGTGCTACGGGACCCCACTGTTTGATAGGATACAACATATGAGGCTTGCGTATCGGTCATTGTTTCGCGAAACTGTTCGACTTCGCGTCTAAACGTGCGCCCACTGTGTTCATCATACTCGTAGAGGGTTTTGCGGCCAAGGGGCTGGCGCTTTTGCGCTTGCCCGTTAATGTAGAGAACCCCTTCGCGTAACTGCACCGTATCTCCCGGCAGGCCAATCACTCGTTTTATGTAGTCGTCGGTCATTTTCCAGGGAGGGCGGAAAACGGCAATGTCTCCACGCTCTGGCGTATCCTGCCAGATCCTTCCCGAAAACAAATCAGGGGAGAAGGGAAGAGAATATTTGCTAAAGCCATAACTTAATTTTGATACAAACAGGTAATCTCCCACAAGAAGCGTTTGCTGCATGGAACTGGATGGAATGTTGAACGGCTGAAACAAAAACGTCCGAAACAGTACGGCGATAATCACGGCTTGAACAATAACCACGACAATCTCATGAACGGCACTTCGCGTCTTTGTGCCCGTGGAGGCTTTGGGTTCAGCGTGCATAATCAAATCGGCCTGTTCTGCGACTAGAGCATGTCGCCCGCAAATTGGGACCAAAAGCCTCGGCTTTTGCGCTTTGTGTCCCGGCAAGGGCCGGGCAATACGCAAAGCCTATACCTGCTCGCGCGCCTAAAGGCAACGCACATCTTCCGGCGCGTTTCGGCGTGGCTTGTGCCTTACCCTGTCCAAATCGCGGCATCCGCCCTCACAGGGCCGCATCATTATGTGACCACTCGGCGGATATCATAACGAAGGCCGAGGCGTAGGGCGGCTCATCGGTGATCGTTAAATGGATTGCTGACTTATAGCCGGAGGGGACCAATGCGCTCAACTTTTGCGCCGCAACGCCGCTTAACTCCAGGGTTGGCCTGCCGCTTGGCAGATTAACCACACCGAGATCGCGCCAGCGAACGCCATTACGAAATCCGGTTCCCAACGCTTTCGCACAGGCTTCCTTGGCGGCAAACCGCTTGGCAAGGGAGGCAGCAGGGTCCGGGCGGCTTAGACTCTTGCGGCGTTCAATATCGGTGAAAACACGTGCAAGAAAACGATCGCCAAATCGTTCCAAAGTGGCGTTAATGCGACGAATGTCGACAATGTCCTGACCAATTCCGACAATAATGATTATATTCCTTTTGTGTGCAGGCGCCAGGGCCGTCGGTCAACGGGATACCTGGGAAATCAAATGTTTGGCCCCTGCATGCAGGCACGCGACATCGCTCATCAGCGCAATAAGCTGATACCCGGCGGCAATGGACCGGCTTGCAAATTCCGGTGTGGCGGCATAAATGCCGGCCACCTTGTTGTTATCGCGTGCCAAATTGGCAACGTGGCGGATCGCGTCCTGGGTTTCGACGCTCGCGGTGTCAACGCCGGCGCCGGCGCTCAGGCTCAAAGACAAATCAGATGGCCCCAAAAACACGCCGTCGATTCCCGCAACAGCGACAATATCGTGTGCTGCCTCAAGGGCTTGGCGGGTCTCAATCATGGCAAATGTCACAGTTTCGCGGTTCGACATACGAACAATCGCATCGCCGGTTGTTCCCATTAGTTGCGCAACGCGCGCCGGGCCATAGCTGCGTTGCCCAAGCGGCGGAAACTTGGTGGCGGCAACAAAAGCCTCGGCGTCCGCGACACTGTTAATCATCGGTGCGATAATGCCTTGTGCGCCAAAGTCAAGATAGCGTGACGCGTTCGCATTGTCGGCAACAGGAATACGCACCACGGAAATGCCGCCCTGATAATGGACGGCGGTAAGGCAGGACTCGATGGCCGCGGGGCTCACCAGACCATGCTGCAGATCAAAGATCACCGCATCAAAGGCGGACCCGGCCAGTTCGTGAGCGAAAAGCCGATGGGCCAACTGCGCCCAGGCGCAGATGAGTGTACCCCCACCTCGTAACCGGGTTGCCAGTTGAAATTCGTTCATGGCTCGTTCCTTTTTGTTCTGCTGGATACACCCCAAGCCAGGTTTATTGCGACCGCCATCCGGCCTTAATGCGCTCAATCGTAAAGAAACTCGCGCCCGAGCTTGACCCGTTTGACCCCATCATAGGCGATGATATCCGCCGTTGAGTAGGTCTCGCGCAGGGTCGAAGGCATGTAGGAACCGGTTCCCACCATGTCGATGGGCGCCTTGGCGGCCCCCATAACCAGACATTTTTGCGGGTCAAAACCAGATGACGCGATGATTCTCACACTGTCAAAGCCGGCTTCATCAAGGCGATTGCGCGTGTTGATGATACTGGCCACGGAGACACCATTGCCAAAGAGGGTGCGCCGCACCTGGTCAATAATCACATCACCGGCATCAAGCTGAAAGGCGCGCTGGCCGAGCGCTTCCTCAACGATGTTGTATTCCCCGTCGACATCCAGCCACGCGCCTACCACTTCAACGGACTTTGCGTAGTTCAACTCCTCGGCAAAGCGACCGCCGTGGGTATCAAGACGCACGCCAAAAATTTTCCCAGCCTTAACCAGGCCGGACTCGTTATAAAACCACTCGGCACAGCGCAAGGCATCAGTAATCTCCTTGCCGTTGAAGTCGACCAGTGAGACCACCGCGGGCGCATCGGGCAGGGCCCTGGAAAACATCTTCGTTGCCTCCAACACATCGCCCTGGGCATAGCCCACAAGAGCGTGCGGCATGGTGCCCAGTCCTGCCTCTTGACCAAACAGGGAGGCCGTGATGTCCTGAGACGAGCCGATAAAGCCGGTCACCCTGCGGTCGCGGGCCTTGGCGGCCGCCGATCCCACGGCCGCGCCATAGGCGACAAGCAGGTTCATCTCCGCGCCGGATGCGTGACGGGCATGCATATCCATAAACTGCGATTGCGGAAGAGCGCGGCACATGTTGAAGGCGTTATAGGCCGCAACGCAGGGAAAGCCGACCTTTTGCAGCATCAATGTCTCGACTTCGGAAAGCGCCGTATAGGGGCCGGTAACTGTAAATAGTTTGCTGTCCGAGGGCACCAGTTCGCCTTCCGAGAAGTAGCGCTTAATCGTGGCCTCGGGAACCAGCTTTTCCACAAGCCGCAGCGCTGGGCCGAAGGCAGCGACAATTCTGCGGCGCATGAAGACAGCATAGGTGACTTCGGCATCTCCATATTTGCGCGCAATATCACTCGAATGGGTGAAATATTTGTCGGTGGTTGCCGAAACATCGGTGAAGGCGAGGATGCTGTCAACAATCCGGTCGATCTGATCATCGCCGGGCAACAGGTGCCTTATATTCCCTTTTCCCATTTAGTCATCTCTCCCTGAGGCCCGCTGTTGCGGCGGGCGGTGCACGTAGTACGTTGTGTGGTGTGCGGTGTGCAATACCTGGGCATATCCATGAACAGGCAGCACCAGCCTTTTTATGGATATGCGCAAATAGCTGGATCCGCCTTTGTATAACCCCAGTTCCAGATAAGAGAAAGACGAAAATGGGGCCTTGATATTATCAGCACGACCCGCAAGGAAACGGCTATTTATACCAGCGGTATTGGCTTTATGGACACGCCGCTGGTGTACGGCCTTGATAACACAACGCTTTGACGCAAATGCATGAGTCATTGGCAAGGACCCTTGGTATTACAACCTGGCCCGCCCGCCAATAGATATGCCCACAAGTCAGCGCGTACAAAATGTCATATTCGTCGATTGTGAACTATGCGATTTTGGCTGCCTGATTGACTATCCACATGATCTGGATTTTGAACCAAAAAGCCTTGATCCCTTTAAGGATAAGGCGGAAGTTATAGCCTGCGGCCGCAAGGATGGGGTTGATGGCATCGCCTTGTTCAGGAGCAAGATAGTTCCGATCCATGCGGTGCCCTGATTTGAGATGACCCATTGCCGGCTAATAACCGGAAATCCGGAAAAACGCGACGGATTGATGGAGCATTACTCCGCTGCGGTGGACAGATGATCAAGTTCAATCATGGCATCTTTTATGTGCGCGGCCAGTGCATGACCAGCCCGTGGCATTTTGCGGGGGGTGCGCACGAGGCCAATTTCAAAATGGCCGAGGTTGGGAAATCCCTCATTTTCCGTCAAAATACGCATCCCCGCCTGCAGATACCAGGACGGCGCCACCCCCACCGCTAGCCCTGCGCGAACGGCCGCCACAACGGCCTGGCTGCTATCGCTCGCATAGGCGATGCGGCAGTCGCGCCCCACCTTCTCCAGCGCTGCAAGAGCGGCTGCGCGCCATGAGCAACCATTTTGCGCTGTAGCCACGGGAAGAGGAGACTTTTCATGTACGTTGTGACGCGACGATGTCATCCACACAAGCATTTCACGACGCAGCGGTTCGGCGTTGGGGATTTCTTCGTCTCGACCGATGATTGCCAGGTGTAACGCGCCGTCCATAGTCATTTTTTTCAGGGTCTGGCTGCCGCCGCTACAGACCACATCAAGCTGCACCAGCGGATGGGTGCGTGAAAACCGTCCCAGGATGTCCGGCAGAAACCGCTCCGCATACTTATCCGTGGAACCCAGCCGAACCTTGCAGTTAAACGTAGACTTATCAAACGCCGCCATAGCCTCGTCATTAAGTTGAACGATCCGCCTGGCGTAATCAAGCATATGCTCGCCATCATGTGTCAGCCGATTGGAACGCCCCTGTTTGACAAGCAAGGTTTTGTCGATAAGCGCCTCTAGCCGCTTGACCTGCATGCTGACCGCCGACTGGGTTCGCCCCACCTCATCAGCCGCTCTGCTGTAAGAACCCGTGTCGGCGATGGCAATAAAAGTCTTTAGGATGTCAATGTCCAGTCCCGGGATCATGACAATCTCCTCGCTTGCGATATATAAATATTATTGAAGCGACACATTAAAACAATTCGTTTGATTGATCAAATGAAATTTTTCATAGTGGGCCTTGCAAACGCAAAATAATGAGCTTTTCAAGATGTTAGCGCGGAAATTTGCGTGTTTCCGTGAACAGGAGACTTATGCCATGACACGCTCTAGTCAAACATTCAATCACGCTGCTACCCATTCTGGCCATGCCGGCCAAGACGTGGCGCAGGTCGCGAGAACATCCATCCAAATGCTATGGCGCAATTGGAAAGCCCGTCGCGGGGTCGGTAGAATGCACGATTTTGATGCATGTACCCCTGACGACATGGGCGTGAGGCGTGAGGAAGTCGAGTGGGCGACCACCCTGCCATTCTATGCCAACCCGGCACTTGAGCTGGAGCGGCGTAGTGTCGAGCGCCGTCGGCGAGAGTTTGAAAGAACCAACCGCCATCCCTCGTTTCTCTATCTGTAGCGGTGTTGTTGCATTCAAGCGATAAAAATGGTCAACGGCTTTACCGCTGGTACTCTTGGTCATTTTCTTCTTGCCTCCCCTGGACCGTCGGTGCCGTCTCAGGCGTACCGGCGGTCGTTATACCAAGGGCCCTTGCCACTGCTTGATGAGCCAATGGGCGATGGAGAGCCTGGGGGCAATAAGGAGCCCCTGCGGATGGGTCCCCGCAGCCATCTGCGCCACCTCCTGACGGGAAAACCAGCGGGCATCATCAAGTTCGTCACGGTCAATGGTGATCGCGCTCCCCAGCGCCTCGCCAAAACATCCGGTCATCAGATTGGTGGAAAACGGCCAGGGCTGACTGGCGCCATAGGTGACGCTGCCAACGTTGAGCCCAACCTCTTCGTGGATTTCTCGCCTTACCGCCTCTTCAATGGTCTCCCCGGGCTCCATAAAGCCGGCAAGGGTCGTCCAGACGTTATTTGTCAGCCGACTGTGGTTACCAAGAAGGCAATTGTCCTGGTAGGTAATCAGCATGATCACGCAAGGGTCGGTGCGAGGAAAATGCATCGCACCGCATGCGCTGCAGTCGCGTCGCCATCCCGCTTCGCTCACTACAGAAGGCTCTCCACATTGGGCGCAGAACCTATGAGAGCGATGCCAGGAAAACAACGCTTTGGCCGTGGCGAGGGCGTTGAGGTCCAAAGGAGAGAGTTCTGCGGCTATGGCCAGGGCACGCAAATCTGCAAGCCGGACGTGTGCAAGGCCCTCAACAAAAATGGTGCCATGCCCGTGGGCACTTTCGGTGCCCGCGTGCTCTTTCGCAAGCGTGCCCACTCTGGCGGCAAAGGTCGGTGATCCGTCTTTCAGGTGGGTGCCGAGAAAAATTGCCTGGTCGCGCCCATAGCCGCATTGCTGAGCGATGGCGGCGGAAACGTGCGCCTGCAGGTGGCCGTGGGTTTCGTGCACGACAATCTGTTCCCCCACAAAAAGATAAAACCGGCTTGTTGCCAGGCCTTGAGTTTCGTTCAGCCAGGCTTTGTCGTCACGCCGGTGGGCATCGCGTGCCAAACCGGGCATAGAGAAACTGAAATCCCACTCGTCTTTGCGGGTCATGGCCCATCCGTATTCTTGCAGGCCTTTGTCAAACGCTCTAGCAGAATGGCCGGCGTTGCAAAGTTAAGAGAGACGGGAATGCCGTGCGCGGCCCTGGCAAGCTCACCGAGCGCGCCGTTGCTGTGGTGGATCAGGCGCATTGCGTCTTTTTGCGTAGTGACGAGTTTGGCACAATGGGCAGCCGCGGCATCCAGCAATGTGCGCGCGTCGGCATGGCTAAAGATGTGGTGATCGGCAAATGCGAACGTGCGCACCAGGTCAAGTCCGTTTTGGGTCAGTTGATCAAAGAACTTTCGCGGTCGGCCAATACCGGCAAAGGCAATGGCGGGAGAGTCTAAAAGATTTGTAGGAATATCCTGAACCATCGTGGCGCCAATTACGGGGATATGGTGTTGGTGTGCGGCCAGTTCGACGCTCCGGCCGGGAGGGCCGTTGATCCCGACCACCAGGTCAACGTAGGGCATCTGCTTTGACAACGGCGCGCGCAAAGGGCCTGCTGGCAGGCAAAAGCCATTGCCAATCCCGTAAGCACTATCGACCACAGCGAGGGTCAGGGTCTTGGCAAGAGAGGGGTTTTGCAACCCATCATCCATAATAATGAGGTCGTACCTATCCGGGTTCACCAAAGCCGCACCCTCCGCCCGATGGCGCGCCACGATCACCGGGGCTGTGCGGGCCAGGAGCAGCGCCTCATCGCCTGCATCATCGGCTGTGTGGGTGATCCGATCAACCCACACCGGCCCTTTCAGGTTCGCACCATATCCCCGGGTAAGAAATACCGGTCGCAGGCCGAGGTCTTGCGCCATGTTTGCCAAGGCGATCGCCATCGGGGTCTTACCGGCGCCTCCGGTGACGAAATTGCCAACACACACAACACATACGCGGGCCCTGGTACTGGCGCGGGCCCCCATGCGGGTCGCGACAAAGCGCCCATAGGCCCAGCCCAGGGGGCGCAAGGCCTGCGCCACGGGAGAGGCCCGTGACGACCAAAAACGCGGTGGGCGCAAGACGCCTAAAGAGGGCATTCGGCCCCGGAGAACGGGAAGCTGGATTTAGAGCGTGTCATGGTTTTCTCGAGTGCCGGTGGCGCCTGTCAGTGGCGCCTGTCAGGGGTGCCAGCAAGGGTACAAGGGCGGTCATGGTTTTGTCCAATGCGCCGCGGTTTTGTGCAACCAGCAGCGCGGCGCGCCTGGCCATTTTGATGGCGTCCTCGGGCCGGGCAAGGTAATGGCGCACCGCGTCGGCAAGCTGGCTCTGGTCATCGACCCTGTGCGACCCGTTGGCTTTTGTAAACAGTCGATAAATATCAGCAAGATTATGGGTGTGGGGCCCATGAATAATCGCGCAGTCCAGGATTGTGGGCTCAATGGGGTTTTGCCCCCCATGCGGAACGAGGGATCCCCCGACAAAGGCTAATGCAGCCAAACGGTAGAACACGCCAAGCTCGCCGATGGTGTCGATCAGAAAAACTTGCGTGTTCGGACCGGGGGTTTTGTCGGTGCTGCGCAGCGCGACTTTCAGGCCTTTGTTTATGCAAAGGCGCTTGACCTCCTGGCGCCGCTCCGGATGGCGCGGAGCCACGAGGGTCACAAGGTTGGGATGTTCGCGCTGCATTGAGCAATGAACATCAATGACCATCTTTTCCTCGCCGGCATGGGTGCTGGCTGCAAGCCAGAGAGGCCGCCTGCCAATGGTCTTTTCAAGACGGCGCAGGTCTGCCGGGTCATAGGTCAAGGGTTTGGTGTCAAATTTAAGATTGCCACTTACCACGACATTGCAGGCGCCAAGGCGCTGTAACCGCTCGGCTGCGGTTTGCGACTGGGCTGCGATAACAGAGAACCGCTGAAGAATGCCCCTGGCGCTGCGCCGTGCCCAGAACCAACGGGTAAGGGAGCTTTGGGATATGTGCGCATTCACGAGGCAGACGGGGATACCCCGCCCATGCAGGGAGCTAATGGTTGTGGGCCAGAGTTCCGATTCAGCGAAGATCGCCAGCTCCGGTCGCCAATGATCGAGAAACCGCTCCACATAGGGCGCGCAATCATAGGGCGCGTATTGATGAACCACGGGATTTGTGTAGCGCTTGGCAGCCAGATGTGCCGACGTTACAGTTCCTGTGGTCAGGATCACGTTCAGGGCTCGGTCTAGGAGGCGATGGATTAGTCCGTTACAGGCGTTGAGTTCGCCAACGCTGGCGGCATGAACCCAGACGAGCGGTGCGCTGGAAGTGGGCGCGGCTGCCGTTATCCCCCAGCGCTCGTCGAGGCGCGCACCGTCCTCTTTGCCCGCGTTCAGGCGGTGCCGCGCGAGCCGGCGCATAAGCGGCCCCGCGGCGTGCCCGATCACCCTGTATAGGCGAATAGGCAGGGGCATTGAGGTTTTCGCTGGATCAGTCATGGTCGTCAACAAGCGCATAGGCCCTTTCCGTTACCGCGTTCAGGCTCTCTTGCAGCTGTATGCGATGGTCCTCAAGACGCGCAGCATCAGCATCTGCGGGCACGAACATCGGCGTGCCCCCTACAAGGACGGACTTGGAAAACGGTAAATTGATACAAGCCTTATCCCAGGTATTCAGGGCTATGCGGCGCCGGCTGGCGAATGCCACCGCAATGATCGGCCGCCCCGCATGGGCGGCAAGGCGGATAATTCCCGGGCCAGCCACCCGCGCCGGTCCTTTTGGGATGTTGGCAGTGAGCGCAACGCTTGCGCCTTCCCCTAGTTTTGCCAAAAGGGCGCGAAACCCCTGCGCGCCGCCTTTGCCACGTGATGTGCCGACCCGTCCACCGGATGCGCGGACGGTTTTGACCCCAAGATCGTGACAAATGGTGGCATTGATCCCACCGTCTCGCGAGCGGGAGACGAGGGCATAAAAGTTCATGTCGACAGGAATTGTGCACGGGATCATGAAATGCTGGCCATGCCACATCGCGACAATGACCGGCAGGTTGGCGCGCAATGTTTCAAGAAAATTCGCCGGCTCGATCTGATAAGGTGATGTCGCCCACACAAGGCGCAGGTAAGTGGCCGCGACATGACCCATGCCATGTTGGACCGCCTGAAGGTCGCCAAGGCGCTTTATGAAACCCATCACCTCAACCTCTATCCCACATCAGCGAGAAACTCCCCGACTTGAGACCGGTAGAGCTGTGCATAAAGTCCGCCAGCAGCAATTAACTGGGTGTGCGTTCCGGTTTCAACAAGGCGCCCCTTGTCCATTACACAAATAATATCTGCCTCTCGCACGGTTGCCAGGCGATGCGCAATCATCAACACGGTGCGGTTGGCAAACAGCCGCGTCATGGCTGTTTGCACCTTGGCTTCCGATTGTGCATCAAGAGCGCTGGTGGGTTCGTCCAAAAGCACGATGGGAGTATTGCGCGTCATGGCGCGGGCAAAGGCGATACGTTGTCGCTCCCCGCCGGACAGACGATTGCCGGCCTCACCCAAAACCGTTTCATAGCCTTGTGGCAGGTTGGAGATAAACCCGTGCGCAGCCGCGGCTTTGGCCGCCTCTACAATCTTGCCGTCATTGATGTCCGCACTGCCATAGGCAATATTGGCATTGACGGTGTCATCAAAGATAACCGGGTCCTGGGTCACAAGGGATGAGGCGGCGCGCACACTGGCAACGCTGGCTTGGTTAATGTCCTGCCCGTCAATGGAAATGGTTCCCGACTGAGGATCAAAAAACCGCAGTACGAGGTTGAGTATGGTGGTTTTTCCTGCCCCCGACGGTCCTACCAGGGCAACGCGCTTGCCTGGTGGTACGACAAGAGAAAAATCGACAACAACCGGTTCCTCTTTGCCATAAGCAAAGGTGACCCGGTCAAAGTTGATGGCGCCGACGCTGACCTGAAGAGGTTTTGCGTCGGGCCGATCCTTTATCTCGCTTTCATGATCGATAATATCGTAGACGCGGCTGGCGGCGGCAATCCCTTGCTGGAGCCCTGTACGTAGAGTGGCCAGCGCCTTCAGGGGCTGGTACAGCAGCATAACCGAGGTGACAAAGCCGATGAAGTCGCCAAGGGTCATGGCGCCGCTGATCCCCTGGTAACCGGCATAAAATATGGCGGCAGCAACACCGATCCCGGTCAGCGTTTCCGTCAGGGGTCCTGAAATCACCTGAGCACGAACGGCTTGCATGGAATAGGCGAAGGTGCGCTCAATCACCTCGCGAACCCGGCGCGTCTCGTGTGCTTCCTGACCATAGGCCTTGATGATGCGCACGCCGTGCAGGGTTTGGGAGATGAGAGAACTCAGGTCGCCGGTTTCCTCCATCGTCAGCACCGACGAACGATGCACTTTGCGGCTCTGGCGCCCCATCAAATAGACAGCAAACGGAAGTCCGATCATCATCAACATCGCCATGCGCCAGTCAAAATAAACCATCATGGCGACCAGAAATACAGTCTTCAGGGCGTTTTGGCCCACGGCATTGAGGGTCTGGGCGGCGGTGGCGCGGATCATACCGGCATCCTGTAGAAAAGCGGCGATAAAACGCCCGCTATGGATGCGCTGTAGCCAGGCCAGGTCGGCAAACACCAGGCAATCGAACATGCGCTTGCGGGTATCGGCGACAAGCCTTTCCCCAAGATAGGCAAGGCTAACCCGGGAAAAGTAATCGGCCACCCCGCGCACCAGCGTCAAACCGATTACGATAACCGGCAGAAGGTAGAGCAGGGACTCGTTTTTGCCAACAAATATGCCGTCAGCGGCCTGCTGCAGTAAAAGCGGCATGGCCGCTGTCGTGATCGCCACCAGAATCATTGACGACAGGGCGATGATCAGAAACTTCCACTGCTGGCGCAGGTTCTCCCGAAAAATGCGCCGTAGGATTACCACCAGTGAAGTCTGGGCGCCGCTAAACGTATCACGCCGACGTGCAAGGGCCTCGCGCGTGTTCTGGGAGGACTTTTTATTGTTATCAAAAAAGATGCGCTCAGCCACAACCACCCTCGCACCGCCACTTGCATCGCCATGGGCGCCGGTGGCGGCCAAAAAGCGACGACTTGATTTGGGGCCTGTGTGACACGTCAGTCAGCGTCCGCTATGGCGGAGTCGGGATCAAGAAGATGATGCAAATGCACAATAAAATAACGCATATGGGCATTATCGACGGTGGCTTGGGCCTTTTCCTTCCAGGCGTCATAGGCGCGCGCGTAGTTCTCGAAAATGCCAACCATGTCGAGCGCGGCCATATCGCTGAAGGCAATATGCTCAAGGGATTCAAGCTCGCCGCCAAAGACAAGATGCAGCGGTTGCACGGCACGCCGATCTTGCGCGTTGGAAGGGGTTTGCGGTGGTTGTTTGCTCATTTAACGGGGCTCCTTACAATGTTCGGCACCATGGCGCACCGTGCGAGCGCCTGTCAACGATGAAATCCAATACGCCAACCACGGCACGGACACGAACAAAGGCTTTCAGACAAAGCGTGCGTTGGGTCGCTGAACACGCAGGCTTGCCGCAACTCCTGCAGCGCAAAATGGCCAGAGCAAGCGTTAAGATGATCTTTCGAATAATTTGCATCAGGTAACGCGGGGTTTACACTAAAGCTTAAATCTTGCTTAGGTCTTTCAGAAATAACACAAATATGACGCGCTGGCGGCCAAATTTTGCCCCGTAAATCGCATCCGAGCGGTTACGATCTGCTAACCGTGATTTCGAATTAGACTGATTTTAACCGCGTTTGTTAGTTCTGCGCCAACAGCCCCCATGAGATAGTGCCGGTTATTGGGTGAGCGACAAATAAAATCAATACCCGAGTGTCGAGAGCTTCCGGCAGACCCATTCTGACAAGGAGTGCTCTTTGCAACATTAGATAAGGTGTAACAGGCAGGCGTCGTTACTTCTTATATACCATGAAGTACACCATGAAGCCTCCGGTGACGTCTGATCTTCGACGTTGTCGGATGGCTTTTATGGAGTTGGCGGAGATATTGGGCATGCGCGGCAAGCAGCGCAAGGGGTGCAATGGGCGCAATGGGGAGAATGTGCCGTATCGGCTGTCGGGTAAAATGCACGCCGCAGCACCGGAAATCGTGCGATGCGTCGGCGCTGCGGCGGGATTTGTCATGCGGTGTATTTATACCCATGGCGCGCTTTGCTTTGACCCCCTTGAGCATCAACGCGAGCGGCAATCTGCAGGTGCGAAGCACAACACGCGTTTCATTGACAAATCACGGTTGATTGCACCGGGGCGGGCGGTACCGGCTATAGCGGCTGCCAATGACAACGAGTTTTTACTCAACGGGTGCGCGCACGCCAAAGATAACCGGGAACGTCGCTGGAGTGATGCGAAGGTATTTCTGCGCGCCCTGAACGACGACAGCGCATCGCACCCGGCAAGTAAAGCCGAGAATCATCGCCCTATGGACTACACATTGATGCGCAGCGTTCTGGCTCTATCGAACGCCATCGCCGAGGACGGCACGCTTACCAATCCGGCGATTCTGGGCGCCCTGCCGATTATGCACGGGGTGCCTCGCGAGCGCCGCTATAGAGCGTTCCTGGCACCTCGTCCGCGCTTTTTGGCAAGACGCAAATGCGGCTCCCCCACAGGGCCCTTAGATCCACAAATCTAGTACCAATCCGAAAAAAACAATCCAGCCAAGGTGATCGTTGCGCTTGAACTCGCGCAGCGCCGCTTTTGGGTCCTGCGCATTCATGGTACGCAGGTTCCACCCCATATAGAGCGCCCCCAGCGCCGTCACGAGACAGAATATCAGCGCCGCACCCGCCGCCAGACCTGCCGCAATGAGTAAAATCAGCCCCACACCATAAAACGCTGAAATCCACGCCTTGGCGGTATCGCCAAACAACAGCGCGGTGGACCCAATCCCTATCAGCGCATCGTCTTCTTTGTCCTGCAACGCATAAACCGTATCATAGGCCATAATCCAAAAAAACGCCGCCCCGTAGAGCCAGATGGTAGGCCACGATAGCGAGCCGAAAGTCGCGCTCCAGCCCACCAGCGCACCCCACGAGAAGGCCAATCCCAAAGCCACCTGTGGCCAGGAGGTTATGCGCTTCATAAACGGATAAATTGCAACCACCACAAGTGAACCCAGCGCAAGGTAGACAGTAAAGCTGTTGAACTGCACCAGAACAGCCAGTCCGACCAGGGCCTGAAGAAGCAGAAAAGCAACCGCTCCTGCGAGGGTAATCTGGCCGCTGGCGATGGGGCGCAGCCGCGTGCGTGCAACCTGAGCATCAAGATCCCGGTCCACCAGATCATTATACGTGCAACCCGCCCCGCGCATGGCAAAGGCCCCAACGGCAAACAGGGCCATATGCCGCAAATCGGGAAAATTGGCGTTGCTGGCAAGTGCCGCCAATACCACCGCCCACCAACACGGCCACAGGAGTAACATGACGCCAATGGGGCGATCCCACCGCGCCAGGCGCGCATAGGGACGCAGTGGCCGCGGCGCATAGCGATCCACCCAGTTTGATGGTGCGGCATCGGCAACCCGGGCTTCATCAAGGGTGGTGCGCTCAATCATAGCCTGTATCCCCGATAAGTCATGCCATTCATTGCCCGTTGCCGATCATCAAGGGTGATCAAGGGTGATATCATCAAGGGTGATTATGTCATGAATCAGATAATTTCATAAGACCCCACGGCACCAATGTGATACGACATGCAAATGTTTTCGGTCGGCCTTTGAAGCCCGGGCAGAAGACCCGGTGAATTATCAGGGGCAGAATCCGAAGTGTTATATGGGTTCTATCAAAACATAACACGCTCCAGATACAGACGCAGCACGAGCTTACTCTATGCCCCCCTTTGGCTTCAAGGGACCACGCCTTTTTGTTGACGGGATTCTTGCCGTCGACACAAGGGTCAGACTTGCGGAGAAACAGTCCCATTATGTAACCCGGGTGCTGCGTCTTAAAGACGGGGATGCGCTGTTGTTGTTCAACGGAAGGGATGGAGAATGGCGCGCACAAATCTCCAGGACGAGTAGCAAGGGGTTGTCTGCGCGCGTGTTGGATCAAACGCGCCCGCAACCGCCTGCCGGTAATCTGTGTTATGGTTTTGCTCCGCTCAAGCGGGCGCGTCTGGACTATCTGGTGCAAAAGGCGACGGAAATGGGTGTGAGCGCGCTGCAACCGGTGATCACCAGGCGCACCCAGGTGCGTCGGCTTAACATGGCCCGCATTCGCGCCAATACCATCGAAGCGGCCCAGCAATGTGGTCTTTTATCACTGCCCTGCCTTAAGGCGTCGTGTGATCTTGAGACGTGGCTGGGGGAGCGGGCAGGGGGGGCACGGGTGCTGGTATTTTGTGACGAAGCGCTGGCAGGAGAGGGGGCTCCGCTTCGCCAACTGGCGGGCTTGCGCGGGCGCGGGATAGACGTTTTGGTAGGCCCCGAAGGCGGGTTTTCGTCGCACGAGCGTGCCCGTCTCATGCAGCAACCCGAAAGCGTCGCCATTGCCCTGGGTCCGCGAATTCTGCGTGCAGATACCGCCGCGATCGCCGCTTTGACTTTGGTGCAGGCCTGCGCGGGAGACTGGGCAAGCCCAGGCCGTTCAGGTGCGTAAAGGAGCAACCTCTGGCCCCATGACAATCGTAGTGGGCGTTCCGTGACCGGTGTTGCCGTTGCCGCGCCGGTGAATTCATGGCACAAGGGGTCGTCGGTTTTCGTTATCCCCGTCATTTCAAAGGTACAGATTAGACCATGGCTCGAGATCAATCCGACTCAACGCCGATAGAGACCAAGGATCAGCTGATCGCGGCCATTGCCCGCGGGTGCAAGCCGCGCGCGTGTTGGCGTGTGGGCACAGAGCATGAGAAATTCGGTTTTTATACAAAGGACCTATCGCCGATCCCCTATGGGGGAGAGCGTGGTATTGAACACTTGCTAAGCGCACTACAGGACGATCTGAAGTGGGAGCCCATTGTTGATGACAGCAAGCTTATTGGCCTGGCCGGCGGGGATACGGGCGGCGCCATCTCCCTTGAGCCTGGCGGGCAGTTTGAGCTTTCGGGGGCGCCCCTTTGCACATTGCATCAAACCTGCGCCGAGGCCAATCGTCATCTTGGCCAGCTGCGCCGTTTGGCAGAGCCCAAGGGAATTGGCTTTCTTGGCCTGGGAGCCTCGCCGAAGTGGACCCTGGCCGAGACCCCCCGTATGCCCAAAAGTCGCTACGATATTATGACCCGCTACATGCCCAAGGTTGGGGCGAGCGGGCTTGATATGATGTACCGCACGGCCACGATCCAGGCCAATCTGGATTTCTCCAGTGAGCGCGATATGGTCAAAAAGTTTCGAGTCAGCCTGGCGCTTCAACCGATTGCCACAGCCCTGTTTGCCAATTCACCGTTTCTTGAGAGCAGGCCTAACGGTTATCAGTCCTATCGTTCGGCTTTGTGGTTGGACACCGACAACGCCCGGGCGGGTATGCTGCCTTTCGTGTTCGCAAAAGGGTTTGGCTTTGAGGCGTATGTGGATTACGCCCTCGATGTGCCCATGTATTTTATCAAGCGCGGGGATCATTATCATGATGTCGCCGGATCATCATTTCGTGATTTGCTGAACGGCTCCCATCCCCGGTTTCCCGGGCAAACCGCAACCCTGTCTGACTGGAACAACCACTTATCGACGATTTTTCCTGAGGTGCGCTTGAAACAATTCCTGGAAATGCGCGGTGCTGATGCGGGCAGTTGGCACACCATTTGCGCCCTACCGGCGTTTTGGGTGGGACTTTTCTATGACGATGACGCGCTCGCAGCGGCGTGGGAAATGGTCAGGGACTGGACCGTGAGCGAGCGTCAGGCGCTGCGCGAGGGGGTTCCCCGATACGGTTTAGCCACCCCTTTTCGCCGGCAGACGGTTCTTGATGTGGCCAGGGCGGCTGTCCGCATCGCCCGAAAAGGGCTGGTCTCCAGAGGTGAGTTGGACGCCGAGGGGTACGACGAAACCCAGTATCTGGAACCCCTGGAACAAACCCTGGCGCTGGGTAAAACGCCGGCCCAAAGAAAGCTTGATAAATATCATGGCGAGTGGAACGGCAACATCGATAGGCTGTTTCGCGAATACGCATATTAGCGGGAGTTTCTCTTAACGGGGATCCCCGAGCACCCGCAAAGCCTGCTCATGCAGCGCCGAGTTGGCCGTTGCGATAACGTTGCCGCCGCTTTGTGCCGGGCCGCCTTGCCAATTGGTGACCCGTCCACCGGCCCCCTCAATAATGGGGATCAAGGCACAAATGTCATAGGCCTTTAATCCCGCCTCAATGGCAATGTCCATGTGCCCCGCCGCAACCATGGCAAAGGCGTAGCAGTCCAGTCCATAGCTGCATTGGCGCACATGCTGACGCAAACGGGTAAACCGGGCGCGGGTTTGCGGGGTAAAGAGCTCTGGGGAGGTGGTTGCCATCATGGCGTCGGCGAGTGTATGGGTGGCGCTTGACCTCAGCATGGTGCGGGCGTTGCCCCGGCGCATGAAGGCCCCATTGGCACTGCCCAAAAACCGCTCTTGCGTAAACGGCTGCCCCATACCCCCTGCGAAAACCTGATCGGCATGCTTTAAACCCACCAGTGTGCCCCAAACCGGCGTGCCGGTGATGAAAGAGCGGGTGCCGTCAATGGGGTCAAGAACCCATAGCCAATCACAGGGCCGGCTCCGGTTTTCAAGCTCCTCACCGATGACCCCGTGCTCAGGATAGGTCTTGGCAATGCGCTTGCGCATGAACGCCTCCGCCTCGCGATCAGCCTGGGTAACTGGATCAAACCCGACCGCGGTCTTGGAGACCACGGGGGTGGCAGCGCGAAAATAGGGCATAATGATTTCTGACGTCGCGATGAGCAGATCGTCAATAAATTCGATCACGCGCTTAACGTCAAGAGATTCGGAAGGAATATGGGGCATCAGGGACGCCTGTTCTATGCCGATGGTGAATGATGTATACCAGCGGTATTGGCTTTTTGTACATGCTCTATAGGTGTTGATCAAGAACCCCGTTCGAAACGCCGCCCACAGCACCGGACCCACCACCGTCCGCCGGTCGATAAACCGCCAAATATCCTTTGGAAATATGGATGCCGATGCTATATTTGGATGTCTTCGTCATGTCCTTTGCCTGTCGTAGAGGGTTATGAACCGCTCTGTATCCGTTCAGGCCTCATGCGAAGACGGTGGTCGATCATACTCTAACACGGTCCTAAACGACCACGTGTATCTTGATCCGACCACCGCCACTGACCGGCTGTTTAAGGCCGGTGAGTGGAACCAATATTCGCACAAAAACCGGCAAAGTCATAAGACAAGCGTGTCATATCTTAATAAAATCAATTCTGTTTCTCGATTGGCGAGGCGAGCCCCACCTCCGCGGCGATCGAAGCGTAAGGTTATACCAGCGGTATTGTCTTTATAGACACGCCGCCTAGGGTGGGGCCTTGATAACGCACCGGATTGACGCTAAGGCATGAGTCATTGGCAAGGGCCCTTGGTGTAAGGTCCATTTTGTCGTAAAATCGTTCCGTCAGAATGGTTCTATTAAAACATGACACGCTCTAAACGCGCCCCCCTGAATTGTTTCGACCAGGCGGTGTTGATATGAGTTTTACTGAACAACACGCAAAGAGCAAACGGGTATCGCCCATGGTACGCTCGAATGTGGTTGCCGGGCAGGAAGAGCCCTTGCCAGAACGCGGTTGCGACAAAAACCCGGCGCGGAACGTGGAGAGTTCGCAGTTGGATACGGTCATTTTGGAAGACGATTACAGACCCCGCGACGACGAGCCGTTCATGAACCCAAGGCATAGGGCCTATTTTCATCGCCGACTGCTCCGGTGGAAAGGCGATATCCTATCCGATGGTCTGGAGACGATCAGGCGCCTGCAGGATGATACTGAAAGCCATGGAGATCAGACAGACCGAGCAACCTTTGAGGCGCAGCGTGCTATTGAACTCAAAACACGGGATCGCCAGCGCAAGCTTATCGCCAAAATCGATGCCGCCATTCGCCGTATCCACGATGGCACCTACGGGTATTGTGAGGAAACCGGTGAGCCTATCAGCCTCAAGCGCCTCCAAGCGCGCCCTATTGCTACGTTGTCTATTGACGCTCAGGAGCGCCACGAACGGCGCGAAAAAATATATCGTGACGGCTGACATCAGCATAACTGGCCAACGCGTAGGCGAGGGCCTGCTGGTGTATCACCGCACGGGCCGCACCGCTCGCCCGATCTGCCGGATTTAATAAGAAATACCGGCGGTATTGGCCGTACGCTTCGATTACCTTGAGCTTGGGTATCGCCTTGCCAACGAAGAAACGGACATTGGGTTCTGTTAAGACATGACACGTTCTATAGCAAAATGCATTTAATGGGAATCATGGGGCATTGCCGTATTCTTCTCGCATTTTGCTATAGATTTAGAGGGCGATCAGCTTTATGGGTTTTGCTTATGCCCCTGGCAAAATGGGTACACCTAACGCCAAGCTGATCTAGGATGGCAACATGAATATGATGCAAACGCGGGATATTTCGACACAGGCGCGCGATCTTGATGTTCCCCAACAGGTGATGACGCAAGCCCGGCGCGGCAATGGCCTGGGATTCGTTTTGCTCCTGGCGATCGCCCTGATCATCAGTATTATCGTCATTGCCTATTTGCAGCGCTCCCTGGCGGAGCCCCTGGTGCTGGGGTTCCTGGCCTTATTGGCGATCGTTGGGGTCTTTTCTCTTTTGGCAGGCGCGTTTGGGTTGCTGCGTCTGGCGGACAATGACGGGGGAGCAAGCTTTGCCCAGCTTTTGGCGAAATCCAACCCCGACGGAAGCATTATTGTTGATGGTCGAGGCGGCGTCCTGTACAGCAACGAGGCCTATTGCGCCCTGACCCGGGCCTCAAGTTCCGGCGCGACCCGCTCCCTGGAGCGGCTCTTGGCAACAGAGCCCTATGCCGCCGATGCGCTCTATCAGTTAAATAAGGCGGTTCGCGAGCAACGCATGGCGTTCGAGGAAATTCGCCTGCTAAAGCCCATAGGCGCAACAACGGATACGGGAGAGCCTCACTGGTATCGCATTCGCGTTCGTCCCTTGCACACCGATCGGCGCTCCGGGATCCGCAAAGCCAAGTTGACCGAATGGACGATCAGCGACATCAATTACGAAAAGGCCCGCCACGAGGACGCGTTTCAAGAACTCAGATTGGCTATCGACTATCTTGATCACGCTCCCGTGGGGTTCTTCTCCGCCGATACTGAAGGCCGGATCATCTATCTGAACGCCACCCTGGCAGACTGGTTGGGTTATGATCTGGCACAGTTTCAGCCTGGTGATCTGGGGGCAGGGGATATTATCCGCGGCGACAGTGCGGCCTTGTTGCACTTTGACGCCACCGACGCCAAGCTCGGGCGAACCCGTTTTGTCGATGTCGATCTGGTAACGTCCGACAACCGGTATCTGCCCACCCGTCTGCTTTATTGCAAAAAGGAAAATACAGGGGATATTCGCACAATTGTCATCAGCCGTTCCCCCGGTCAGGATGCCGAGGAAGAACTTCGCGCGACCGAGGTTCGCTTCTCCCGCTTCTTTAACAATATGCCCGTAGCTATCACCAGTATTACCAAATCTGGTCGTATTCGACGCCCTAATGCGACATTTCTAAAACTCTTTGGCGATAGTTTTGTCGACACCGCTGCCAATGCCGCCAAGGAAATAGATGGCGAGAGCGTGCGTATGTTGATCGATGTGGTGGACGAGACGGGCCAACAGGAACTGACGACCGCCATCGCTGATGCGGCTTTGGGAAAAGTGGATATTCCCGCTGTTGAGGCAAAAATTGCCGGCAAAAGCGAGCGTAGCGCCCGGTTTTTCGTCAGCGCCATTAAAGACGCCGATGTTGATACGGACGAGGAAGTCGCCATCGTTTGCGCCCTTGATACCACAGAGCAGCGCGCCCTGGAGGAGCGCTTTACACAGGGGCAAAAAATGCAAGCCATCGGCAAGCTCGCCGGCGGTGTTGCCCACGACTTTAACAATGTTCTTACCGCCATCATCGGGTTTTCCGATTTGCTGCTGGCCAGCCACAAGCCCAGCGATCCTTCGTTCAAGGATATTATGAATATTAAGAACAATGCCAATCGGGCCGCCGGGCTGGTGGGACAATTGCTGGCGTTCTCACGTCGCCAGACGCTGCGCCCACAGGTTCTTTATCTGAGCAATGTTCTGTCGGATCTTTCGATCCTGTTGGATCGGTTGCTGGGGGAAAAAGTGAACCTGGAGGTGGTGCACGGACGCGATCTGTGGCCCGTTGAGGTGGACATCAACCAGTTGGAGCAGGTGATTATCAACCTGGCAGTCAACGCCCGCGATGCGATGCCCGATGGGGGAGCGTTGCACATTCGCACGCGTAATGTGGAAGCCAGTGATGCGGCGGCAATGCACTATAAGGGCATGCCGGCTGCGGACTATGTCATGTGTGAAGTCGAAGACAGTGGCATAGGAATGAGTGAAGAGGTCATCGACAAGATCTTTGAGCCGTTCTTTACCACCAAAAGTGTTGGTAACGGAACCGGGCTGGGCCTTTCCACTGTCTACGGTATCATCAAACAGACGGGGGGCTATATCTATACCGAGTCTGTGCTCGGCGAGGGGACGACGTTTCGCATTTTCCTGCCGCGTCATGTGGCGTCGCAGGCGCAGGCAGACGACGCGGAGCCTGTTCAGGCCAAAGCCACGCCGGTCGCGGATCTGACAGGGCAGGGGACCATTCTGCTGGTTGAGGACGAGGAGGCGGTGCGTGCGTTTGCCGCTAGGGCGCTGCGCTCGCGCGGCTTTGAGGTTCATGAGGCCGCCACAGGTGTCGAGGCGCTTGAGGTTATGAAAGACAAAGGTGACAGCGTCGATATTGTCGTCTCTGACGTGGTGATGCCGGAGATGGACGGGCCGACTCTCCTGCGTGCCCTGCGCAAGACATACCCGGACATGAAAGTTGTATTCATGTCCGGCTACGCCGAGGACGCGTTTCGCAAAAATCTCGATGAAAACGAGACTTTTGGCTTTTTGCCCAAACCGTTCAGCCTTAAACAACTGGCCGCCATGGTAAAGACGCAGCTAGAGGGATAGGGTGGTCTACCTTTGTCTGCAACCCGCGCGGAGGCGCGTGAGGGTAGCGTAAAACGCGCATGAACGCACAGCTTGCAGCGCATGCGCAAGAAGCCCGAGGAGTTTATCAGATCAGGCGTGCATTGGCGCGCCGAGGAGAAGACACAGCATGGTTTTTAATAACGGTAAACGGCGCTCGCGCCAACAACCTTCATCATCCAGCCAGCTACCGGTGATCATTAGAAAATCCGGATACAAGGCGGCTAAACGAGACCCTTATGAACTTTCCTCCGCAGTGGTGAACTATGTAAACGCAATGCTGTCTGAAGGACTTTTTATCCATGACGAAATCCCCCCTTGCACCATTCAGATTTATTACGCTGACTACTACGTGGGGCAGGTCAACAATGGCGGACACAGCCAGTTTATTGGCAATTCGGGGGAAGCCTTTGATTCTGTCGCACGTAATGCCTTTGAGGGCCTTCGAGCAATGGGAGCCAGCGAACACGCGAGACTGCTGGAGCAGGCAATCAAATGGGTCGCCGATAACCCTAGTGAAGCGAAAGCGCAAACGGGCTTTGAAGGCGGGCGTGCAGATGCGCTTGAGGAGCTTGATGACAAGTTTTATGGCTTGGAAAACGAGACGTCATTTTATGACTGTTCCGCTCGCTGGATAAAAGCGTGGCCAAATTTAAAAATTGTTGCAGACCGTAAGTTCGACGCGGAAATGAACGCTCTCTTTCGGCGCAATACTAATAGGAAAGAAAGAGCGATCGGCTTTCGAATTTTGGGAATTCATAGGCAAATAACTGATCCGCTTAACGTGGGATTGGGTATCGCCGCAACAAGTTGTCAACCAGCAGAATATGTTGAACGTGTCATGGGCGCATGGGGCGGCAATGTCATGAGGTTTGAGGGGGAAGAGCAGATGATGTGGGATGTGCAAACAACGAACGGAACGCGTTTTGGCGTCGTTGCAGAGAGGTCTTGCGCTCTTTATGAACAAATCCAGCAATCAGCGGCTCCTGACGCGAACAATATTGAGAATTTTGATTGGTCGAAATACGAGGAGCCGAAAGCGGGGGAGCGCCTTTCCAAAGTTGCCAGTGTTGATGCCGAGTATGCGATCAATCAAGCGCAGAGGACGAAAGTTGCCGCTGCGATTGATCTTCTGCTAGAGCAAAAACACATCGGCGCAGAAAACGTCTCTGTTTCCAATATTGTGGTTACCGCCGAGGAAAAAAAACGGTCTCTTTCAAAGTGGGCGATTCTGACCAAAGACAAGGGGATCTATTGTGTTAGTATTGATGACAATGGCGCTCGCATTGTAACACTTGGCGGTGTGGGATCCGGCGCTACGTCCTCGGCGGCAATTTCTACAAGCGATATAGAGAAACGGTGGGCTTATGCGCAGCGCATGATGGATTCTGGGTCTGTCTAGTAGCAGGCATCTAGAGCGTGTCATGCCTTGCGCTCTTCCTTCTTTTGCTTCAAAAGTCCGTGCGCCGGCGTATCGCAGCCGCCAGGGTTCCGTCGTCCAGATAATCCAGTTCGCCGCCCACCGGCACCCCATGCGCCAGCCGCGACAGCCTGACCCCCGCACCCGCCAATTGCTCGCCAATGTAATGGGCCGTCGATTGCCCCTCAATGGTGGCGTTGACCGCCAGGATAACTTCCCTGACCTGGCTCTCATGGGCGCGGCGCACCAGACCGTCAAGGCCAAGATCCTCAGGCCCGATCCCGTCAAGGGGCGACAGGACACCTCCCAACACATGATAAAGCCCATTGATGGCGCTGGCGCGCTCAAGCGCCCAAAGATCCCCCACCTCCTCAACAACGACGATGACCGACTTGTCGCGCCGAGGGTCCGTACACACGCCGCAGGGGTCCATGGTGTCGACATTGTGACACAACGTGCATGTGCGCACGCTCTCCACCGCCTCCGCGAGGGCGCGTGCCAGGGGAGCCAGTAGGGTTTCTTTGTTCTTGATCGCGTGCAAGGCGGCCCGACGCGCCGAGCGCGGGCCTAGTCCGGGAAGCCGGGCCATGAGCTGAATAAGGCGGGTAATTTCCGGCCCCGTGGCCGAGCTGTCCATGGGTGCTGAACCTAAAACGGCAGTTTCAAGCCATCCGGTAATCCCAAGTCCTTGGTGACATTGGCCATCTTCTCAGCGGCCGCAGTCTCCGATTTGGCCCTGGCGTCGTTAACCGCGGCAACAATCAGGTCTTGCAAAACCTCGACATCGTCGGGCTTGATCAGGGAGGGGTCAATGGAGACGGTGCGCAGGATACCCCCGCCGGTCATTTGCGCCGTCACAAGTCCGGCCCCGGATGTCCCCGTCACTTCGATCTGCTGGACCTCTTCTTGCATTTGTTTCATTTTTTCTTGCAGGGCCTGGGCTTTTTTCATCATCCCCATCATATCCATAATACCGCTCATGCTCTCTCGCTTTCTACAATACGTGTGGTGTCGCGCCAGATCGCGCGACTTCAGGATGGTTCACGCTGGTTTCATATGGTGGTGCCGGTGTCCGGTTCATTGTCAACACCTGCTGACAAATGGACCACTTCAACGATCTCGGCATCAGGAAACACAGCCAGGGCCGCCTGAACCAGGGGCAACTGGCGGGCTTGCGCCCTGGCCTGATTGATCTCTTCCTGACGGCGTTCGCGCAGCGTGGGGATCGCGGTCTCACCCGAGACGGAAATGACCCAGCGCTCTCCGGTCCAATCCTTGAGCGCCTGGGTAAGACGTGGCACAAGATCGGCATCGGCCTGGTCATCAAGGGCGATCTCAAGACGCCCAGGGGATAGCCTCACCGGGCGCACCTGCGTTTCCAGGGCAATCTTCAACTGAACATCACGCCGTTCCTGCGCCACAGCGACAATGTCCTCGAAACGGGTAAGGCGCACCGTATCGCTTTCGGCGGGCGCGACCTCATACGTGACGGGAACAGGCTCAAGGTCTGTGGTCGGTCGTACCCGTGCAGCGGTCGCTGGTGCGGGGCCTGCTGCGCCCATGCGGCTCTCGGCTTGCCTATGCGCTGAGGATAGAGATAAAGATGCGGACGAAGCCTCGGTTCTTTCCGGTGATGTTGATGGTGATGTTGATGGTGATGGTGATGCTGATGCTGCCGCGGCGGCAGTCTTGCCTTGGTTATTTTCCAGGTCGCGTTGCAACATGTGAAGGGCTTCGTCCGGCGTGGGAAGATCGGCGGCATGGGCGATGCGCACCAGCACCATATCTGCTGCGGCCAGGGGCTTGGCACTGATCTCAACTTCCTCAGTTCCCTTGGTCAGCATCTGCCAGAGGCGCGAAAGAATGCGCACCGAAAGCGCCTCGGCAAAGGCCTTGCCGCGGGAGGTCTCTTCCTGCGAAAGCGCTTCGTCGTCGCCGGCACCCGCGACGATCTTCAGGCGTGTCACCGTATGGGTAAAGGCTGCCAGGTCCTTGAGCACAACCGCAGGATCGGCTCCGGAATCGTATAGAATACGCAGCATCTTAAGGGCCGGATCGATCTTGCCACGCACCAGGGCCTCGAACAGGTCAATAACCTGGGTGCGATCCGCCAGTCCCAGCATCGCGCGCACATCCGCCTCTTTAATCTCGCCGCGCCCGTGCGCAATCCCCTGATCAAGCAGGGACATGGCATCGCGCACCGAACCCTCACTAATGCGCGCGATCTGCATCAACGCTTCGGCTTCGGCTGTAACGTTTTCCGCCTCTGCTATGGTGCGCAGATGGTTCACCAGGGGTTTCATGTCCACGCGGCGTAGGTCAAAGCGCTGGCAGCGGGACAGCACCGTGACCGGAACCTTGCGGATCTCGGTGGTGGCAAAGATGAATTTCACATGCGCAGGCGGTTCTTCCAGGGTTTTTAGCAGGCCGTTGAAGGCAGCCTTGGAGAGCATGTGCACCTCATCGATAATATAGACCTTATAGCGTGCGCTGGCCGGGCGATAGCGAGAGGCCTCGATAATCTCACGAATGTCGTCGATTGAGGTGTGGGAGGCGGCATCCATTTCGAGAACGTCCACATGACGTGACTGCATGATGGCCGCGCAGTGGATGCCTTCTTCATCGAGTTCAACGGTCGCCTTGCCTGTGCCGTCGCTGCGCTCAAAATTGAGGGCGCGCGCGAGAATGCGCGCTGTCGTTGTTTTGCCCACCCCACGCACGCCGGTAAGCATGTAGCTTTGCGCAATACGTCCGGTCTCAAAGGCATTCTTCAGGGTGCGCACCATGGCCTCTTGGCCGATCAGGGCATCGAAGGTTCTGGGGCGGTATTTGCGTGCCAGGACCCGATAGGAGCCGCTGCCTGAGGAGGCTGAAGAGGCTGACGGGTCTGGAGATGATGAGGCCTCAGGACCCGCTTCGGCAGCGACTGACCCGCCGGCATCTGCGGGCTCACCAAGGTCGCGCCAATGGGGTGGGGCGGGGGAAGAGGCTTTATCAGCAGTCATGGGGATTGATCTTTACCGTAATGACAGATTTTGCCCCGGTCAAGGAGCGCTTATGCCGCGCGGCGCGGTGATCGCGCGGGGTTCCCGACACGCGCCCTGTTGGCTGTGGGAGGCCAACAAACGACCCGGGCAAAACTCGTTAGGGCTGCTTCCTTCCGGATCTGACCCGGTTGGCGAGACGCCCGTCCGCTGCCAACCTCCCGTCCCAACTATAGCATCCGGTCTGCCACCCATAAAGAGACAATTTGCGTGTATTATACCAGCGGTATGGGCTTTATAGACACGCCGGCTGGTGTACTGCCTTGATAACACAACTCTTCGACGCTAAGCCATGAGTCCTTGTTAAGGACCCTTGGTATTAGATCAGCATACGTTTAGTCGTCCCCATAGCAAAATGGATACAGCCAACCTCATGCTGATCTAGCCGTTCTTTGCTCCTGAAGATACAATGAAAATTTGGTCACTTGCCCATACAGTGATCCACACAGTGATGTCGAGTAAAAGTAAGCCCATTCGACTCTGTCGAATGGGCTTGAAAGGAAAATAGACTTAAGGGCAATAAATTAACCGTGATACCAGCGGTATTGGCTTTATAGCAAAGTGCGTTTAATTCGAATCAGGGGGCTTTCTCGTATTCTTCTCGCATTTTGCTATAGATTTAGAGGGCGATCAGCTTTATGCGTTTAGTTGTCCCCATAGCAAAATGGGTACACCTAAACGTATGCTGATCCAGAGACACGCCGCCTGGCGCACTGCCTTGATAACACACGTACCTGACGCGAATGCATGAGCCCTTGTCAAGGACCCCTGGTATGAGACAGCTGAAAGCTTATACCGTGCCATGTTTTATCTGCATATCATCTTGTTGATTGCCTGAGAGTGCGTTCCTGTGCTCACCCTGCTGACGTGAACCCGCGTCCCGGCGAGAGGAACCCCTGGTTAAGTGTTGCGCCGCTCTGCTTACTGTAATGAGGAGTATTTTTACTCCCCGCTCTGCGGGCGCGAATCGGTGTTGGCATCTCCTGTCGTCGGGTGGCTTTGCGCATTGTTATTGGTACGGGAGTCAGTCGTCTCGCTTGTAGGGCGGCTGGAGTCCTGTGTAGCAGATCCCGAGCGCGGTGGGGTGTCTTGATTTCGGTTCGCTTGGCGGCGACTTTTTTTGCGTTCGGTCGCGCGCTCGGCCCTGGCAGCGGCCTTCTCGGCCTTGGCGGCGGTGCGTTTGGCCGCGCGCTCGGCCCTGGCAGCGGCCTTCTCGGCCTTGGCGGCGGTGCGTTTGGCCGCGCGCTCGGCCTTAGCAGCGGCCTTTTCGGCCTTGGCGGCGGCGCGCTTGGCAGCGCGCTCGGCCTTAGCAGCGGCCTTTTCGGCCTTGGCGGCGGTGCGTTTAGCAGCGCGCTCGGCCTTAGCAGCGGCCTTTTCGGCCTTGGCGGCGGTGCGTTTAGCAGCGCGCTTGGCCTTAGCAGCGGCCTTTTCGGCTTTGGCGGCGGTGCGTTTAGCAGCGCGCTCGGCCTTAGTGGCGGCCTTTTTGGCTTTGGCGGCGGTGCGTTTAGCAGCGCGCTCGGCCTTAGCAGCGGCCTTTTTGGCCTTGGCGGCAGCCTTTTTGGCTTTAGCGGCGGCGCGTTTAGCAGCGCGCTGGGCCTTGGCGGCGGCCTTTTTGGCCTTGGCGGCGGCCTTTTTGGCCTTAGCGGCGGCGCGTTTGGCGGCGCGCTCGGCCTCGGCGGCGGCTTTTCTGGCGCGATTTTGCGCCTCGTTGAACGGGTTTTGCAGGTTTTCCCGCGTGTACATTTCGGGGTGCTGTCCAGCCGCCTTTACGCGAAGCCCTGGTTTGGGGCCAATTTTCGTGGCGGCATCTTGGCCCTGACGCAGAGTCGTGGTCTCGCCGCTGGCGTACTCCCCAACCTCAACCGCACCGCGCGTAACACCCACGCGCGATGTTCGACCATTAACGGCAACGTCGAATCGTGTTCCCTTGACCACCGCAACCAGATGTGGCGTGTGGACGGAGAAATGCTTTACGTTGCGCTTTTTGACTTCGTACTGAACGCTGCCACGGGCCTGCAGGATGTCAGTTTTTGATGCACTGCGGTTACGCGGCGAGATCACTATATGTGATCCCGGAGATAACATGATAACTTCCTGGTTGCGCTTGAGAGTGGCACGCCCGCGCTGACCGGTGGCGATCTTGTCCCCCGGCTTTAGTTTCATACCCGCCTTATAAATATACCAGGTTTTGCCATTTGCGGGAAATACGTGCACCACACCTGTGGCCCGTGTGATTGTCCAGTCAGACGCGAGAACCGCGGAAGTCTGAACGAATACAACCAATGCAATGCAAAGGAGCTTTGCAAAACGCGACTTTATGTTACCCATGCTTCACCAACAGCTTTATTATCTCCCAGATACTCTACTGCGAGCCCACGGACACGGGGGGGGGGGTACAGCGTTTGGGAGCTTATTGTTCGCAAATCAAACAAAATTCTGCCTTTTCGGTCAGGATCATAGATTTGCTTAAAACTGTAGATTTAATTCTGCAGCTTTGAGTAGATGTTAGTCACAAGGCGTTAACGCAATCTTGCGTCAATTGTATAAACTTGCCAGCAAGGTGTGCCGTTTTCGATCAATTCGGACGGTTTTGGTTAATGAATTGGTAAATATTCCGTAGGTTGTTTTGAAAATATCTAGGAAAATCAATAGATTAAGTTTATGCAACTTATGCGATACGATATTAACTATTTCCCATATTCGCCGCAAAAATTTGCGCCCGGTCTTGCGGATATCTTTGTGAACAGAGGCAGGGCCTGGCAACGTCTATTTGACGACCTGACACGCTATAGTTCTTAATCCTCAGTGTGCAACCTGCTGGTCGCCGATGTAGGTTCTTATTGTTTCCAGAAAATTACCGATCGAAATCGGCTTGGATATATAGGCCTCGCACCCGCCCTCGCGAATGCGTTCCTGATCTCCCTTCATGGCGAATGCGGTGACAGCGACAACGGGAATAGAGCGCAACTCGTCGTCCTCCTTCAGCCATTTGGTGATTTCAAGTCCGGAGACTTCGGGCAGTTGGATATCCATGAGTATCAGGTGTGGACGATGTTGGCGGGCGAGTTCTATGGCCCGGACACCATTGCGTGTCTGAATGGTCTCGTAGCCATTGGCCTCAAGCAGATCATGAAAGAGCTTCATATTCAGCTCATTGTCTTCTACGATCAACACCCGTTTATCCACACCCAAGCTCCTCTGGCTGTTTCGCCGTTCTCCCGTGCAGGTCTGGTGATGTTATAGACCAAACGGGGGCGAGTGTCATTAAACGAAGCCTACTGTTTGCGGGTATTGTGGGTAAAAGGACAATCGCCTTTAGGTGGAAACGTCTATTTATGGCCCGATATGGCCTTGCTGGTGGCAATGGCCGCAATAACCCTGACTTCAGACCGGCCACCTTGAGAACAACCTATTGAAAGTTTACACATTATAGCAAAATGGGTACAACTTACGCCAAGCTGATCTAGGCGTTTTCACTTGCAACCCCAGGCCTTTTTGTAATTGGAAAGTTAAATGACCAATACGCAAGCTCTTCAAGTCGCAACCCACGCCGTGACTTATCTGGCGGGCGAAGAGGCGCAGATACAGCGCTTTATGGCGACAACGGGGCTGGATTTAGCAACAATCCAACAGGCCACCAGAGGACCTGAATTTCTTGTTGGCGTGCTTGACTACTTGCTGGAAGACGAAAGTGCTCTACTGGCGTTTGCCCAGTCAAGCCATGTTGACCCGCATGCGGTCCGGCACGCTCGCGATCATCTTGCAGGGCAGGGTCATGGATAGGGCGCAGGCGGGTCGGATGGCGATGGCCTCCTGAGCGAGCGCGGGCGGGGGCGATGCGCGAGCCGATCAGGCCGCCAGCATGCGCTCCACTTCCTGCACCAGGTCGCGCAGGTGAAAGGGCTTTGACAAGACCTTCGAGTCCTTTGGCGTTGGGGTCTGGGGATTGAGCGCCACTGCAGCAAACCCGGTAATAAACATGACCTTGATGTCCGGGTCCAGCTCGGTTGCCTTGCGCGCCAACTCAATGCCGTCCATCTCGGGCATGATAATATCTGTCAACAGCAGGGTGAACGGCTCCTCGCGCAAGCGATCATAGGCCGATAGGCCATTGTCGTAAGAGACCACATCATAGCCGGCTTTGGCGAGCGCCTTGGCCAGAAAGCGCCGCATGTTCTCATCATCTTCGGCTAAAAGGATACGCTTCATACCCAACCCTCAACTCTCAACTCTCAACAGATACCCCAAACAAATACATTCCCGTGCCCCTATGCATCAATGTCCAATGCCCAATGCCCAATGCCCAATGCCCAATGTGACAAGACGTCTTCCTGGGCCAAGGCCAACCCTGTTCACCAAAGCTGCTGCCGCGTGGACTCAACGCGATCATGACCCATCATGCAGGTTCTGTTTCTTTCAATAGTACGCACCCCCCACAAAGCTTGGATTACCATGCCGCGCCGTCAGAAAAAGTGCCCTGGGTTTGGCGAACGCCTACGGAAATGGGGCTCGCTAAGGGAACAGATCAGCTTGGCGTTAGGTGTACCCATTTTGCCCTTGGTATAAGCGAAACCCATAAAGCTGATCGCCCTCTAAATCTATAGCAAAATGCAAAAACAATGCTGGAGCCCCATGATTCCAACTCAACGCATTTTGCTATAGACTACGACATATTAAAATTTATGTAAAATTTTATTGCAAAGACCGGCCCGTGCGTTTGCGTCCATCCCTAGAGTTGATTATGAGAAAAGGAAACTATCGATTTGGTATACTTGTTTTTTCACGCAACTGAGTAAATTAATTAGGGGCATCACCCTACCCACTCCCCGTCGCGGGCCACCGGCACGGGCGGTACCCTATAGCAAAATGCGTTTAATGGCAATCATGGGGCTTTTGCGTATTCTTCTCGCATTTTGCTATAGATTTAGAGGGCGATCAGCTTTATGGGTTTAGCTTATACCAAGGGCCCTTGCAAATGACTCATGCCTTGGCGTCAAAGCGTTGTGTTATCAAGGCCGTACACCAGCCGGCGTGTCCATAAAGCCCATACCGCTGGCATATACCAAGGGCCCTTGCAAATGACTCATGCCTTGGCGTCAAAGCGTTGTGTTATCAAGGCCGTACACCAGCCGGCGTGTCCATAAAGCCCATACCGCTGGCATATACCAAGGGCCCTTGCCAATGACTCATGCCTTGGCGTCAAAGCGTTGTCTTATCAAGGCAGTACACCAGCCAGCGTGTCCATAAAGCCCATACCGCTGGTATTACCGCTGACAAAAGGGGTACAGCTAACCCCATGCTGATCCAGAGCGTGACATGAGCAATCTTGCTGCTATCCGAAAGCAAATTCGAGCTCTGTACCATGCCGACGAAAAATCGGTACTTGCGGGGCTTGTGGCTGAACATGGCCTGGACAAGGCCTCGCGCGGGCGTATTTCGGTGCGCGCTGCAGCGCTTATTGAACGGGTGCGAAAGTCCGGCTCCGGCGGCCTGCTGGAGGTTTTTCTTGCTGAATACGGACTGTCCACGCAGGAAGGGGTTGCCCTGATGTGCCTTGCGGAGGCGCTTTTGCGTGTTCCGGACGCGCAAACCGTTGATGAGCTTATTGAGGACAAGATCGCACCGTCTTCGTGGGGGGAACACCTTGGGCAATCCAGTTCATCCTTGGTCAATGCCTCCACATGGGCTCTCATGCTGACGGGTAAAGTTCTCCAGGAACCGGCATCGCGGGGTCTTGCAGACACGCTCCATAGCGTGGTCAAACGCTTGGGGGAGCCCGTTATCCGCGCGGCCGTCACCCGGGCCATGCGGGAAATGGGACACCAGTTTGTGCTGGGTCGTACTATTTCGCAGGCAACGCGCCGCGGTGAGGTCGAGGAAGAAAAGGGCTATACCTATTCCTACGACATGCTTGGGGAGGCAGCACTAACGGCGCATGACGCGCGCCAGTTCTTTCGAGCCTATAGTGACGCGATTGCGCATCTTGCCGGCCGGGCCAGGCATCGCGACATGCGAAAAAATCCCGGTATTTCCATAAAACTCTCGGCGCTTCACCCGCGCTACGAGATGAGCCAGAAAGCGCGGGTGATGGAAGAACTGGTGCCGCGGGTTGCGGAACTGGCCCGCATGGCGAAAACTGCGCACATGGGTCTCAATATAGATGCCGAGGAAGCGGACCGTCTTGATCTTTCCCTTGATGTGATTGAAGCCGTCTTGCGGGCGTCGGATCTGGCCGGATGGGATGGGTTCGGGGTGGTTGTCCAAGCCTATAGCAAGCGCGCGGCGGCGGTCATCGATTGGCTCTATGCCCTGGCGACGGCGCTGGATCGCACCATTATGGTCCGCCTGGTCAAGGGCGCCTATTGGGATACGGAGATCAAGAGGGCACAGGTCGATGGTGTCGCGAGTTTTCCCGTCTTTACCAATAAAGCCGCGACAGACGTTTCGTTTATCTGCTGTGCGCAAAAACTGTTGAACTACGGTGATCGTATCACCGCGCAGTTTGCGACCCACAATGCCCACACGGTCTGTGCGGTTCTCGAAATGGCAAAAGATAGCCAATCCTTTGAATTCCAGCGGCTGCACGGGATGGGGGAGGCGTTGCATGCCCTGGTGCTTGACGAGGCGCAAACCCGGTGCCGGATCTATGCGCCCGTTGGGGCTCATAAGGACCTGCTTGCCTATCTTGTGCGCCGGCTTTTGGAAAACGGCGCTAACAGTTCGTTCGTCAATCAGATTGTGGATGAGACGGTGGATGCGCAAACCATTGCTGCCGATCCGTTCAATATTTTGGATGACACGGCCTGGCCGCGGCATGAGGCGGTCGTTCCCCCACCAGATCTCTATTGTCCACAGCGCCGCAACGCCAAGGGTTGGGACCTGCGTAACCCTTGTGACCTGAAGGCGTTTCTCAGCGCGCGTGATGGGTTCAAGGCGCATCAATGGACCGCCGAATCCGTGCTTGCCAATACCAGTCGATCCGCTGATGCTGCGGCGCCGGTCAAGTCTCCAAAGCCTCGCGCGGTGTTCAGCCCGAGCGACCTTGATGAATGTATCGGTTACACGAATGACGCGACCCTGGCTCAGGTGGACGTGGCCCTTGACAACGCGACCTCCTGGAAAGACGCAAGTGCCCAACAGCGTGCGCGGGTTCTTTGCAAAGCCGCCGATCTTTATGAGCAAAATGCCGGTGAGATTTTTGCCGCTCTTTGCCGAGAGGCCGGCAAGACCGCAGCCGATGCGGTTGCCGAGTTGCGTGAGGCCGTCGATTTCCTGCGCTACTACGCAGCTGAAGGATGTCGATTTGACAAGGTTCCGCAGCGGGGTGTGATAACCTGCATTTCTCCATGGAACTTCCCTCTTGCTATTTTCACGGGACAAATTGCGGCGGCCCTGGCGGCGGGTAACGGTGTTTTGGCCAAGCCCGCGGAGCCAACGCCAATTGTTGCCGCTATTGCTGTGCGCCTGATGCGAGAGGCGGGGGTCCCGGGGTCTGTTCTACAACTGGTTTTGGGTGAGGGGTCTGTCGTTGGCACCAGGCTCACAAGGGATCCGCGGGTGAACGGGATCTGCTTTACCGGCTCGACACAGGTGGCACAGCAGATTTATCAAAGCGCCGCGGCTGCGCTTGAGCCGGATTTCATGTTTATTGCCGAAACAGGGGGCCTGAACGCCATGATCGTGGACTCCACCGCCTTGCCGGAGCAGGCGGTGCAGGACATTATGGATTCCGCGTTTCGCTCCGCCGGTCAACGCTGCTCGGCGCTGCGCATTCTTTATGTACAGAGCGATATCGCTGATGGGCTCTTGTCCATGTTGTTTGGCGCCATGGATGAACTGCGTGTTGGTTCTCCCTGGGCGGTGGCCTCGGATGTGGGGCCGATCATCACTCCATCCGCCCAACGCGAGATTGCCGACTATGTTGAACAAGCCAGGACTAACGGTCGCTTGCTAAAGCAACTTGATGCCCCGGCTGAGGGTATCTATGTGGCCCCTGCAGTTATCAGCGTGCGAGGAATAGAGGATCTGGAGCAAGAGATCTTTGGCCCCGTCCTGCACGTTGCCACGTTTGCCGTTGATGAGATCGATCAGGTCATGGGCGCGATTAACGATAAAGGCTATGGCCTTACGTTCGGCTTGCACACACGCATAGATGATCGGGTAGAGCACATTGTCACAGGGCTCAATGTGGGCAATATCTATGTCAATCGCAACCAGATCGGTGCGGTGGTGGGCTCACAGCCCTTTGGTGGTGAGGGGTTGTCGGGAACCGGGCCGAAAGCGGGTGGGCCGCATTATGTGGAGCGTTTTAAACGGTTTGCTTTGCCCGGGCATGACGTGGTTCGTGGTGATGACGTTGCATTGCAAAAAGTCCAGGCTTTGCTTGATGCGGCGCGATTGGTTTCGCGAGCGGCGCTAACAACGACGGATATGCCCGGCCCCACCGGCGAATCCAACCGCCTGTCCCTCTACCCCCGGGGCGTTATCCTGTGCCTGGGGCCACGGCCTCGTGATGTTGAGGCGCAGAGAAAAATGGCGCGGGATATGGGGTGTGCCGTTGTTGCGGTCGCCCCGGGCATGGAAGGCGAGGATACGGTTTCCGGTTTTCTTCCGCGCTCAGGGCTTGCAGATCTCAAAGGATTTGATGCCGTGGCTTTGTGGTCGCAGCCGACGGACCTAAAGCGTGCGCGCCAAGCCCTGGCGCGTCGTGAAGGGCCTCTTATACCGTTGATCGCCACGCGCCAAATGGCAGACTATTGTGTGCTGGAGCGGCATCTTTGCATCGACACCACGGCGGCCGGTGGCAACGCTTCTCTGCTTGCGGCGCAGTGACGGGCTTATGGTCAAGTGTTGGTGTTGCCAACGCGCAATGGTGGGTACTATAGCAAAATGGGTACACCTAAACCCATGCTGATCTAATACCGCTGGTATTATTTCCCGAAAGTTTTCATGCCGATGCGGGCCAGTTCGTCAGCGCGTTCGTTGCCAGGGTGCCCCGCATGGCCCTTGATCCAGTGCCATTGGATTTTATGACGGTTTGCTGCGGCATCAAGGCGCTCCCATAAGTCTTTATTTTTAACCGGTTTTTTTGCAGCGGTGCGCCAGCCGTTTTCTTTCCATTTCGCCATCCATTGCGTAATTCCCCCCTTGATATACTGGGAATCCGTATAAAGCGAAACATGGCACGGGCGCTTGAGCGCCTCAAGAGCGGCGATCGCCGCCATCAATTCCATGCGGTTGTTGGTTGTCTGTGCCTCGCCGCCTTTGATCTCATGCATCCGGTCTTTATACTCCAGCCGCGCCCCCCAGCCCCCGGGGCCGGGATTGCCGGAGCAGGCGCCGTCGGTGTAGATAATCACGAATTTACGCGAACTCATTTGCGCGCGCTTTCGGCTGCGGCCGCCTGGTTTTTGGTGTCAGCCGCCTCACGCAAGGACCGCGGCAGGTGAAAGGCCACGTCCTCACGTGCGGTGGTGATAATTTCGACCCGCACCGAAAACCGTTCCTGAAACGCCTCGATGATCTCCTCCACCAGAACATCCGGCGCCGACGCCCCGGCGGTAAGCCCCAGGACCGCCACATCCTGGAAGTCCGTCCAGTCGATTTCACTGGCCCGCTGGACAAGTTTCGCCTTGGTACAACCCGAGCGCTCGGCGACCTCCACAAGGCGCTGGGAGTTCGAAGAGTTCGGTGCCCCCACGACGATCATGGCATCGCAGCCAGGGGCAACAGCCTTGACCGCCGCTTGCCGGTTGGTGGTCGCGTAGCAGATGTCTTCCTTGTAGGGCACTTTGATTTGCGGAAAGCGCGACCGCAAGGTCTCAACGATCTCCCGCGTATCGTCGACCGACAGGGTTGTCTGGGTAATATAGGCCAGAGGCTTATCCCCCGTGGGGCGAAAGGCCCTGGCATCAGCGAGGGTCTCAATCAAGTGAACCGCACCCTTGGGCAATTGCCCCATGGTGCCGATAACCTCCGGGTGTCCCGCATGCCCCACCAACACCAGTTCATAGCCGCGCGAATGGTTCAAAAGCGCCTGTTTGTGGACCTTTGAGACCAATGGGCATGTGGCATCAAGAACAAATAGATTGCGCGCCTTGGCCGCAGCGGGCACGCTTTTCGCTACCCCATGAGCAGAAAACACCACAGGCGCGTCGGTTGGCGGAATTTCGTCAAGTTCCTCGACAAAAATCGCACCCTTCTTGCGCAGGCCATCAACAACAAACTTGTTGTGCACGATCTCGTGGCGCACATAGACCGGCGGGCCGTAAAGGTCAAGCGCCTGATCCACGATCTGGATGGCCCGGTCAACCCCGGCGCAAAAGCCGCGTGGGGCACATAGCTTTATTGTCAAATATCGGTTCGCCATTACTATTCATGGGTTGTGGGATATTGCCAGAACGGTTTGCACGCCGTTTTGTCCCCGCCGCGGCATAAAGCCCACCGCCATCAGTTCTCAGTTATCGCCAAAAGTTGGCGCTGGTCTGAGGCAGGAGGCCTATCATGGCGGTAGTGAAAGTATCGTCAATTCTCAAAGACAGAAAATCGGCCACCACGGCTCAATCTATCATTTTATCATTTTATCATTTTATCATTTTATCATTTGAGCGGCCATCAGAATTTTGGCGTGCCACGCTCCAACAACCGCCGGAAAAAAGCAATGATCAGATAAAAGGTTGGATGCGCCTTTGCATGAGAAGGAACCGATAATACCATGAGCCCTTGTCAAAGCCCCTTGGTATAAGGAGTTTCAACGACGAAATCCTGTTGCCCGCGTCGAGCCCGGCTTGTTGAGCCACAGCAAATCGTGCGGGCACGAGTAGCGGCTCCTAAAACGACAATTCACTCAGGCCTTGCGAGCGGAACTCGTCGATCTCGCCGCTGAGCAATTTTTCCACGTCGTCCATGGGCCGCGCGTGCGAATAGTAAAAGCCTTGGATTTCCGAACACCCTTCGATTTGCAGGCGCGCCAGCTGGTTTTCCGTCTCCACACCCTCGGCAGTCGTCTCTATGCCCAGGCTGTTGCCAAGACTGATAAACGCGTGGATAAAAGCTGCCGCTTCGGCGTTCTTGTCAATATCGCTGACAAACGATCGGTCAATCTTGATTTTGTCAAAAGGAAACTGGCGTAGATTGCCAAGAGACGAATAGCCGGCGCCAAAGCCCCCCAATACAATTCGCACCCCTAAGTCTTTCAATCGGAAAAGCACGTCAATGGTCTGTTCCCGGTCCTGAAACAGGACCGGCTCGGCAATCTCCAGTTCCAGGCGCCTCGGATCAAGACCCGACAGCTCCAGCGTGCGCTCCACACTGTGAGCCAAATCGCCGCGGCGAAATTGCGATAACGACACATTTACCGCTATCTTGGCCGGACGTGACCAACGCACGGCGCATTCGCAGGCGCGCTCCAAAACCCAGTCTCCCAACTGCTGGATCAAGCCGGTTTCCTCGGCAATGCCGATAAATTCATTGGGCTCCACAAAGCCTCGCGTTGGATGCTCCCAGCGCACCAACACCTCAAAACCGGTGATTTTGCGCGCCCGCACGTTAACCTGTGGCTGGAAGTGAAGCGCCAGTCGGTCCTCACGCAGCGCCAGGCGCAAATCGTTTTCCAGCAAATGGCGCACCCGCGCCGCCTCGTCCATCTCGTGTTCAAAGAAGCAGTATCCGTTCTTACCGTCATCCTTGGCGCGATAAAGTGCCAAATCCGCATTTCTGATTAAATGATCAGGGTCGCAGATCGTCTCGTCGCTCGTGGCAATGCCCACACTAGCGCCGACCACAACCCGGCGCCCGTCAAGGTCAATGGGCTGGCTAAGGCTCTCAATGATGCGCATTGCCACAAGCTCAATCGTGAACATATGTTCAATACTGCCGATAACGATGGCAAACTCATCGCCACCTATGCGCGCCACGGTATCACTTTCGCGCACCGCCCCGCGCAGGCGTCTGGCGACCTCGCTCAGCAACTGGTCCCCCGCAGGATGGCCCAGGGAGTCGTTGACATTCTTGAAATTGTCCAGATCAATACACAGTATTGCCACGCAATTGCCGGTGCGTTCCTGCTTTTGCAGTGCTTTCTTGGCCCGATCGCGAAACAGGGCCCGGTTGGGAAGGCCGGTGAGCGTGTCATGAAGCGCAATATGCTGAATGCGCGCCTCACGCATTTTGATATTGCTAACGTCGGTGTAGACAATAACCGTGCCGCCTTCGGCGCAGTGTTCATCGACCTTTACCCATAGGTCCGCACCAAGTTGATGTTCGATGGTGTAGGCTAATTTGCTATTGTGGGCGCGCAGGCGCTCCTGCACCAGGGCCTCCACCGCCGCCTCTCCCACACGATCGGCAAGGGTATAGTGAAGTTCTTTCTCAATGATCTCGGCATACGCCTTCCCCTCTACGCCGCTTGGGTGCAATGCCGAAAACAGGCTCAGGAAACGCGAATTGGCGATTACGGCCCGATCATGCACGTCGAACATCACCAGTCCCAAATTGAGGCTTTCGACAATGGCGCGGCGCGCGCGCGTTTCTGCGCGAGCGATCGCCTGCACGCCAAGCTGGCTTTCAAACGGATCATGAGAGAAAGATTGCTGCCCAGAGCGGCCGTTGAAGTCATGAACGTCATCGCCGGCAGCGGACCCTGGTGTGGCTTTCACTTGCCTATTTACGGTTCTACTCATATGGACTCGATCGAACGAATGACATTAACGACAGCAACGACAGCAACGACAGCAACGACGGCAATGACGGCAATGACGGCAATGACATCAATTACATCGGCGTTTATCGGCATTGATATCATGAGGAATTATACCAGCGGTATTGGCTTTATATACACGCCGACTGGTGTACTGCCTTGATAACATACCTCTTTGACGCTAAGCCATGAGTCATTGTTAAGGACCCTTGGTATTAAAAGTAATGGAAACGGTCTTTCGTGCGCGCCAAACGAGAAACAGAATGGGGTCTTCTATTCAGACATGGCACGCTCAAGGGTGGTGGCCTGGGTGATAAATTACCTTGCGCGCATGCGAAAAACAGTATGCGAGCAACCGCATGCTTAACTTGTCGGTTCAGGGCCTTGAAAAATCTGACACATTTGCCCTGGCGTAGCGGTGACGATACAGCGCAGGGTGTAACAAATAACAAACCTGTGTGCTAAAACTTGAGTAAATGCCGGCGTATAATCGGCGACATGGTACGGACAAGCGGCACAAATAAATCGGGTTCAATTGTTGCAATCGGCGACATTTGTCCCCACTTGGACGCACAAATCAACAGATCATTAACCATTCACACGCCAATGGTAGCAGTTGGAGCCGTTCACTTCGGATTTGGCACCATTTGATGATGAGAGATCGGCTTTTTTCGATAGGGCGGCTTGCCGGAAGATGACGCCGCATTTCTGCTAAAGTCGCCTGTGATGCCGGTTAATGGAGATGCACACCTTGTGCCGGGCGCGTATGGGAACCCCGGCGCTTATTATTTTTTCCAATTGAGGATATATCCATGCCTGATTCCGCACGGACCCAAGAGATATACATGAACACCCTGGTCCCGATGGTTGTTGAGCAAACCAATCGGGGCGAGCGGGCTTTTGATATCTATTCCCGCCTTCTTAAGGAACGTATCATATTTATCACCGGCCCTGTGGAAGATGCTATGGCCTCACTTGTCGTGGCGCAATTGCTGTATCTGGAATCGGAAAATCCCAAAAAAGAGATCTTCATGTACATTAACTCCCCAGGTGGCGTTGTAACGTCAGGGTTGTCGGTTTATGACACGATGCAGTTTGTGCGCCCGGCCATTGCGACCCTTTGTGTGGGGCAAGCGGCATCCATGGGTTCGCTCCTGTTGGCGGGTGGGGAAAAGGGCATGCGCTCAGCACTACCCAATGCACGCATCATGGTGCATCAGCCCTCAGCGGGCTTTCAGGGGCAGGCCACGGATATTGAAATTCACGCCAAAGAGATTTCCAACGTTAAAAAACGTCTCAATGAAATTTACGTTCGTCACACCGGACAGGCTTATGATGATGTTTTGCAGGCGCTGGAGCGCGACAACTTCATGACCGCGGATGCGGCCAAGGACTTTGGCCTGATCGACAATGTTGTCGACAAACGCGCGCCTGAAGATGATGATGAAGCGGCTTAAATGGGCATAATATGGCGTCTTTGGGCTTACATCCGAAAGCAACCGATGCGTTGCGGTATGTTTCGTGCATGTTTGAAGACAATGCTGGTGTTTGAATATGGCAAAATACGGCAAGGACTTCCGGTATATAATGTTTACCGCTTTTGGTAATTATACTTTCAGGTTATCGGGTCCGATTACCTATCAGTCCTTGCGCTATGGACGACATTGACTAAGCTGATACCATATTGTGTGTTCTGTATTTCGTTGTCGGTGTTTCATGGTGGAATACGATCGGACCGGGCGGTTTGGAGAAGCGGCGTGAGAACCAGTCAGAGGCAGGAAAGTGGGAAACGCAGGAAAGTGGGAAACATTATGGACGTTTGGTGTCAGTTGTGACGATGATCCAGGATGTTCGTTGTACGTAAAACTAACCACAACTGATGTGGGTGTTTTTGGGACAATAATTTAAAGCGGAGAACGAGAGTCATGAGCAAAGTAAGTGGCGGTGATTCCAAAAACACACTGTATTGTTCGTTTTGTGGAAAAAGCCAGCACGAGGTTCGCAAGCTGATTGCGGGGCCGACGGTGTTTATCTGCGACGAATGTGTTGAACTTTGCATGGATATTATCCGCGAGGAGAATAAGACCTCGCTGGTCAAGGCACATGACGGTGTTCCGACGCCAGATGAGATCAACACGGTTCTCGACGATTATGTTATCGGTCAGGGGCAGGCCAAGAGGGTTCTCTCTGTAGCGGTCCACAACCACTACAAACGCCTCAACCATGCTGCTAAAAACAACGATGTAGAGCTGGCCAAGTCGAATATCCTGCTGATCGGTCCAACAGGGTGCGGTAAGACACTTCTGGCCCAGACCCTTGCGCGCATTCTTGACGTGCCGTTTACCATGGCGGACGCCACGACCCTGACAGAGGCAGGCTATGTGGGCGAGGATGTTGAAAATATCATTCTCAAACTGCTGCAGTCAGCCGACTACAATGTGGAACGCGCCCAAAGAGGCATTGTCTATATTGACGAAGTCGATAAGATCTCGCGCAAGTCGGACAATCCTTCGATCACCCGTGACGTCTCCGGCGAGGGGGTTCAGCAGGCGTTGCTGAAAATCATGGAGGGTACGGTCGCCAGTGTGCCGCCTCAGGGAGGGCGCAAACATCCCCAGCAAGAGTTTTTGCAGGTTGATACAACAAATATCCTGTTTGTGTGCGGGGGCGCCTTTGCGGGGCTTGAAAAGATCATATCGGATCGTGGGCGCAGCACCTCGATTGGATTTTCCGCCAGGATCATGGCGCCGGAGGACCGGCGTACCGGAGAGTTGTTTGCCCGTGTCGAGCCGGAGGATTTGCTGAAATTCGGTCTGATTCCTGAGTTTGTCGGTCGCCTGCCGGTGGTCGCGACCCTTGAGGACCTGGACGAAAAGGCCCTGGTACGCATTCTTGGCGAACCCAAGAATGCCCTGGTCAAGCAATACCAGCGCCTTTTTGAGATGGAAAATGTGGCCTTGACCTTTCATGAGGAGGCTTTGCGCTCCATTTCGCGCAAGGCGATCGACAGGAAAACCGGTGCGCGCGGCCTGCGCTCCATCATGGAATCGATTCTACTGGATACCATGTTCGATCTCCCAGGGCTGGACGGCGTCGAGGAAGTCGTCATCGGCGCTGATGTGGTGGATGGCAACGCGCAACCCCTTTATATTTATGCCGATCGCGCCGATGATGTCAGCACAAGCGCGTAGCAGGAATTCAGGTTTCGATATTGGGTCGGGGTGCCCCTGCTGTCCGGGCGGCGCATTTTGCAAGCGCTTGAAACGCCACACCTGCGCTCCTATTTAGAACGTGTCATGTTTTATGGAACCATTCTGACGGAGCGCTTTTGCTTTTGGCGCGCTTTGATCATGTTTCCCGCGCGACCAATACCGCTGGTATAAGCGATTTTATCAATCCGTAAAGCGTTCTGCCGAGCCGATAATAGCAAACGGGAAGACGCAAGTATCATGTGCCGTAAGGCCTCGCGTTCCTGGGGACAATACACGATTGTGACTGGTATGCGGGTCGGCGTTTTGACTATGGTTACGATCACTGTGGTTTAATATCTGCGGGGTGTACCGCGGGGACGATCACCAGCCAGCCTTTGAGTCTGGCTCTATTTGACAGGGTAAATGATGACCAAAGAGCCCAAAAAACCTGCTGCGGCACCGTCGCAGCATGACGTGTATCCGGTTTTACCACTTCGCGATATTGTGGTTTTTCCGCATATGTTTGTGCCCCTTTTTGTTGGCCGCGAGAAGTCTATTCAGGCGCTCGAAGAAGTCATGCGCAGCGACAAGTTGATCCTTCTGGCCACCCAGGAGCATGCCGGCGACGATGAGCCGGACACCAAGGCCATCTATCGCATTGGCACGCTGGCGAGCGTTCTGCAGCTGCTGAAACTGCCTGACGGGACGGTCAAGGTTCTGGTTGAGGGATTGCATCGCGCCCGGATCGAGCGCTTCAACGACAATGACATCATGTATGAGGCCGAGGCCACGCTTCTTGCCGATGATCTGGCGAGCCCTGTTGAGATCAAGGCCCTGGCCCGCTCTGCGGTTGCCGAGTTTGAGAATTACGTCAAGTTGAACAAGAAAATTTCTCCCGAAATTCTGGGTGCCGCCTCGCAGATCGACGACTATTCCAAACTGGCCGATACCATTGCTTCGCATCTGGCGGTGAAAATTGCCGACAAGCAGGACGTTCTCAATATTGTCAACGTTGCCGAGCGGCTTGAGAAAGTTCTGGCACTGATGGAGAGCGAGATCAGTGTATTGCAAGTCGAAAAACGCATTCGTTCGCGGGTCAAGCGGCAGATGGAAAAAACCCAGCGCGAGTACTATCTGAATGAGCAGATGAAGGCCATTCAGAAAGAGCTGGGGGATGGTGAGGAAGGTACGGACGAGTTGTCCGAACTGGATGAAAAAATCACCAAAACCAAGCTTTCCAAGGAGGCGCGCGAGAAGGCCCAGGCGGAGATGAAGAAGCTGCGCCAGATGAGCCCCATGTCCGCAGAGGCAACGGTTGTGCGCAACTACCTCGATTGGCTGTTGGGCATCCCCTGGAACAAAAAATCCAAGGTCAAAAAGGACCTGACATTTTCCCAAAAAGTTCTGGACGAGGATCACTACGGACTGGAGAAGGTCAAGGAGCGCATTATCGAGTATTTGGCGGTGCAGAGCCGAATGTCCAAGTTAAAGGGCCCGATTATTTGTCTGGTCGGTCCCCCGGGCGTGGGCAAGACCTCCTTGGGGCGTTCGATTGCTCGGGCTACCGGGCGCGCCTTTGTGCGCATGTCCCTTGGCGGCGTGCGTGATGAAGCCGAAATCCGTGGCCACCGGCGCACCTATATCGGCTCGCTTCCCGGTAAGGTCATCCAGTCGATGAAAAAGGCCAAGAAATCCAATCCTCTCTTTTTGCTCGATGAGATCGACAAAATGGGCATGGATTTTCGTGGCGATCCGTCTTCGGCTTTGCTTGAGGTTCTTGATCCCGAGCAAAATAATACGTTCAACGATCACTATCTGGAGATTGATTACGATCTGTCCAACGTCATGTTTATCACCACAGCCAATACACTGAACATCCCGCCGGCGCTGATGGACCGTATGGAGATTATCCGCATTGCCGGGTATACCGAGGACGAAAAAGTCGAAATCGCCCTGCGCCATCTCATTCCCGACGCCATGAAGGCCCATGGCCTTGATGAGAAGGAATGGTCCATCGATCGCGAGGCTCTGTTGAGCGTCATTCGCCGCTATACCCGCGAGGCGGGGGTGCGCAACTTAAAGCGCGAAATCGAATCCCTGACCCGCAAGGCTGTCAAAGTGCTTGTGACGTCGAAGCAAAAATCCATTGCGGTTACCGAGGACAGCCTTGATGAGTTTCTTGGGGTCCCGAAATTCCGCTTTGGCGAGGTTGAAGGCGAGGATCAGGTGGGCGTGGTTACCGGATTGGCGTGGGCGGAAACCGGAGGCGAACTGCTCACTATTGAGGGCGTCATGATGCCGGGCAAGGGCAAGATGACGGTGACGGGGAACCTGCGTGATGTGATGAAAGAGTCCATTTCTGCCGCAGCCGCCTATGTGCGCTCGCGTTCGGTGGCCTTTGGCATCGCGCCACCAGCGTTTGAACATCGTGACATTCACGTTCACGTACCCGAGGGCGCGACCCCAAAAGATGGCCCTTCCGCTGGTGTTGCCATGGTGACGGCGATTGTGTCCATGATGACCGGCATTGCCGTTGACCGGACGGTGGCCATGACAGGAGAGATCACCCTGAGGGGGCGGGTGCTGCCTATTGGTGGCTTGAAAGAGAAGCTTCTCGCAGCCCTGCGCGGCGGGATCAAGACGGTGCTCATTCCCCTTGAAAATGCCAAGGATTTGGCAGAGATACCCGACACCCTCAAGGAGGGTTTGGAGATCATTCCTGTCGGCCATATGGACGAAGTACTCAAGCGCGCCCTTGTGACGCGCCCTGAACCCATTGAATGGAACGAAAAAGAGATGTCGCAGCCCGTCGCCGGTGTTTCTGGTGATCGTGATCAATCTTCAAAGATGGTGCCGCATTAGAACGTGTCTTGATAGAACGTGTCTTGATAGAATGTGTCTTGATTCGCATGAACCCGGCCACAAGTCCGGGCGGGCCCACAATATCCGGCGGATCGGCCATACGTGTTGGGAAATTTCTGTGGATGGGTCAAAAATCGTCGCTTTTATGGGATTTTGAACAATTTGCAGCTTGCTTTCTGTGCTGTTTGACTAAACTGTACGCAGGTCGACAATTTGATTCGATCGACGTTTTTGACGCGTCGCAGTTTTGCGAGCCCCGTTGGCTCAATGATCTGCTTACGCCGGTTTGCTGATTGGAACAACGAAAGGAAGCCGTTATGAACAAGCAAGACCTTATCAACGCCGTTGCCGACAAAACCGGCAGTTCGAAAGCCCAGGCCGGGCAGGCCGTTGATACCATTTTTGAAACCATTACCCAAGCCCTGAAGGGCAATGATGACGTGCGCATTATCGGTTTTGGCACATTTTCCGTGTCCGAGCGCGCCGCACGCACCGGTCGCAATCCGCGCACCGGAAGCGCCATGCAGATCGCCGCTTCCCGGCACCCCAAATTCAAAGCCGGAAAGGGTCTAAAGGACGCTGTCAACTGACCCTCTTGCGCCACGCGCCTCACTGAGCCTCTCTATTAACGGGCATCTACCTACCCGCTCCCCAATAGACGTTTTCACCTGTCATACCAAGAGTCAAACGCCAAGCCCCTTGGTATAAATGTGACGGGATGCGCTTTGGTCGATAAGTGAGGCCGTGCTTGCAACAGGGGGCCGGTATTTATACCAAGGGTCCTTAACAATGACTCATGGCTTAGCGTCAAAGAGGCATGTTATCAAAGCCGTACACCAGTCGGCGTGTCTATAAAGCCAATACCGCTGGTATTATGCCGGAAAAAGCCAACATCGCAGGTTCCGGGTTTTTTACCCTAAATCGGGCGCTGTGCATTGCCCATTAACGGCTTTACTCTATATAGAGTTACAGTTTGTGATATAGAGTCACACGTTGAGATATAGAGTCACAGTTTTAGATAGTGCGCAACCGTTCGCAGGCACTTGTAAGGTTGGCTGTTTTCGCTGAGAATTGTATTGTCCAGCGTTGTGGGTGCCTGTTGCCCCCAAATAGCCAACTGTTCAGCCTGTAGGCATTTTGCTTTGAGACAAGGCAACGGGACCATGGCTTGCAACGTCATTGGGGGGCGGTGCCTTATTTGCCAGGGATATTGATATCTTATGATGAGCAACCGTAATCAGCAGCGCAAACCGCGAAAATCCCTGCGTAAGAAGCCCAAACCCGAATGGGTTGAGGATAATGCCATGGAAACGGACGCGGCGCGCGCTGCGGCTCAGCCGAGCGCGACCGATAAGCAGGCCGACGGCGATATGGCGGGAGAACGGGGACAAGACGTTGTTGCCGAATTGCGCGAGGAGAACGCAGAGTTAAAGGACAAGGCCCTGCGTTTGTTGGCGGAGATGGAAAATCTGCGCCGACGGTCGGAAAAAAGTGTGAAAGATGCGGGTCAATTCGCCATCGCCAGGTTCGCGCGCGATATGCTGGAGGTCAATGACAACCTGATGCGCGCCGTGGAATCCGTCTCCCATACGGATGCCGGCGCCCATAGCGAGGAATTCAAGTCTTTGCTTGAAGGCGTACAATTGACCCAGAACGCCTTGCGTAAGGGATTGGAAAAACATGGCATTGCCCCCATTGATGCCTTGGGGGAGAAATTTGATCCCAACTTTCACGAGGCCATGTTTGAAATTCCTGACGAAAACGCTGTACACGGAACGGTTGTGCAGGTTATTCAGGGCGGCTTCCGCATAAAGGACCGCGTGCTGCGCCCGGCCATGGTAGGGATTGCAAAAGGGGGCGTGCGGGACACCGTGCCAGATACCGCAAGAGAGGCACAAGGGCCCACCGCAGAGGTTCATGAGCAAAAGCCTCAGGACACCAATGAACCTGTGGAATTGAAAACGCACGCAGATGTCTCTGCCGAAGCGGTTGAGCGGGACTCCGGCCCCGCGGGGGATCAATCCGCACCCCAGCACATTCACCGACCGGGCTCCGATACCCTTAAAACCGGCAATCCTGACCCCTCTGACGATTTTGATGGTTCTGAAGACGCTGTCGGTCCCGATGTTAGCCGTGCCGCGCAGACCGAGGACCCGTCCACGGTGCGCCCTGAGAGGGCGCACCGGGGCACCACGGCCGGAAACGAAGATTAGAAACGACCCCGCTTCGCCCGTGGCGCTCTAGCCCACGTTATCATTTTTCAGCCTGCGAAGCCATCTATCTGATCATATTATATGATCATAAGACATGCCACGCTCCAGAAACAGGAGAGCCGCAAGGGGCCCTGCTGTTCAGGCTTCAGGCCTCTCGATTGCCGCCGCCAGGTGCCGGCGTATTGCGGCGCGTTTTCCCGCATGGGTGATTTTGTTCCCCTTCATGTCGCTCACGTAGAAGACATCCACCGCATGCTCTCCATAGGTGGATATATGGGCGGACGCGATATTCAGTTTCAGATCCGACAAGGCACTGGTGAGGCTATGGAGAAGCCCCGTGCGGTCAAGCCCATGGGTCTCGATCACCGTGTGGGTCCGGGACCATGAGTTGTTGACAATGACTTCGGTTTGCCGGGTAAAGGCTTTTAAACGGGTGGTCAACGCCGTATTGCGCCGCTTGAGTTGGTTGGCAATCTTGGTGGTGCCAACCAGGACATTTTGCAGGGTGTCTACGATTTTCGTCACCCGCGCCAGTTCCTCCTCGTCGTCATCAATTGTTCGGGAGATAAAAATCGTATCCAGTGCCCATCCCTCGCGCGTGGTGAAAATACTCGCATCGGCAATATTGGCTCCCATTAGTGTGCACGCGCCCGCAATGGACGACAGCAAGCGTGCGTGATCCGGCGCATAAACCGTCATCGCGGTAATGCCTTCAAAGGCCCGTGTTTCCGCGTCATAGGCCAGGCTTAGATGCTCGGTCCTGGCGCGTTGGATCAATCGCGCATGACGCCATTGCAGCGCGTCATCGGTCTTGATCCAATAGGCATCCTGGTGCAGGTCCAGCAGATACCGACGATCGCTTGCGGACCAGTCATCAAGACGCGCGGCGAGGGTGCGTTTTGCACCCTCGATCCGTTCCTTGTGGGTGCGCGTTGAGTGACCGCCTGAGAGAACAGGTTCGGTTTCGTAATAAAGCGTGCGCAGCAATTCTCCCTTCCAGCCGGTCCAGGTATGCGGACCCACGGCACGGATATCGGCGACCGTCAGGACAAGCAGCAATTTCAGCCGCTCCAGCGAGCGCACAACCGCGGCAAAATCGACGATCGTCTGCGGGTCGGTCAGATCGCGGGTCTGGGCAACGGTGCTCATGAGCAAATGATGCTCTACAAGCCAGGCGACGGTTTCCGTCTCTGCATCCGTCAATCCCAGGCGCGGGCACAATTGACGCGCCACACGCGCCCCCGCAATGCAATGATCATCGCGCCGTCCCTTGGCAATATCGTGGAGGAAAACGGCCGTAAACAGAGCCCTACGGTTTTGCCGGCTAATGGTGGGAAAAATCTCATGCGACAGGGGATGCGCGTCCTGCAATTGTCCATCCGCGATCAGTGCAAGAAACCCGATTGCGCGCAAAAGATGCTCATCAACCGTGTAATGATGATAAAGAGAGAACTGCATCAAGGCGACAATCTTGCCAAACGCAGGGACAAAGCGGCCCAGGACGCCCGCCTCATTCATCAATCGCAAAACCGTCTCCGGCGAACGGCTATGGGCTAAAATGTCCATAAACAGAGCATTGGCCTCTGTGTCCCCGCGCACGCTTTTGTTGATCAATTTCAACGACCGGCGTATCAAACGCAGGGTGTCTGGATGCATGGCGAGATTGTGTTTTGACGCGGTATGGAAAATACGAATGAGATTGACCGGATCGCGCCTGAAAGCCTGATCATCGGCGATTGCCAGGCGGCCATTGTGGACAACAAAGTCCTTTGATTTGGGAAGCCGTCGGCGCCGGCGAAAACGGGTGAGGAACCGATCCAGAACAGGCGCCTTTTTTATGTGCCGCATTTCCAGCCCCGCACAGACAATTCGGGTGAGGTCGCCAACGTCCTTGGCGACAAGGAAATACTGTTTCATGAACCGCTCGGCGGCCTTCAGACCATCGGCCTCGTCGAACCCCAGGCGGCGGGCAAGCCGCTGTTGGGTTTCAAAGTCGAGACGTTCGGTAACGCGCTTGCTGGAAAAATGCAGGTGACAGCGGACTTTCCACAAGAAATCCTCGCACGTCTTGAAGCGCCGCAACTCCGCACGGGTAAAAACATCCTGAACAACAAGTTCCGCCGTTCGTTCAAACCCGTAGACATATTTGGTGATCCAGAACAGCGACTGCAAATCTCGCAGGCCCCCCTTGCTGTTCTTGATGTTCGGCTCCACCAAATAACGCGACTCGCCCTCACGGGCATGTCGCTCGTCCCGCTCCGCCAGTTTGGCTTCAATAAACGCGGGGTTGGAGCTATCAAACACGTCCCGGTCAAGACGCAATGTCAACTCCCGGAACAACCTCTCATCCCCCCATACAAGCCGTGCATCCAGAACGCTGGTGCAGATCGTCATGTCCCCTTTCGCCTGACGGACGCATTCATCAATATTGCGCACCGCCTGACCGACGGTCAGACCCAAATCCCACAGCATGTAAAGGATAAATTCTGTAACGCTTTCGCCCCAGGCGGTTTGTTTGTGAGGAAGCAGAAACAACAGATCCACGTCGGAGCCGGGGGCCATGAGCCCGCGACCGTATCCGCCTACCGCGACAATGGCGACGCGCTCCGACGATGAGGGGTTTTGGGCGCGATAAACATAGCGCACCGCATAGTCATAAAGGGCCGCGATAATGGCGTCCTGGAGCCTGCACAACTGCCTGGCGCAAGCAAACCCCTTGCCATCGGCAAGCAATTGCGCCTCAATCCGGGTTTGCTCGTTGTGCAATGTGGTCTTCAGGTGTGAAAGAACCTCGCGCCGTGCCGCGGCGCTGGCACCGTCCTGATCCGCAACCAGGGCGTCCAGCGCCTTGCTGATTGTCTCAGCGTCAAACTTCTCCCCGGCGCGCCGATGGCGCGCTATCCGGCTCACGGTGTCTCCTGATCTCGATCAATCCCATACTGCTTTTTCATTGCATAGAGAATTTCCAGCGCATCACGCGGGGTGAGGTCATCGGGATTGGTTTTTTCAAGCATCTTGAGAACGGGATGGGTATCGGCCAGTTGCGACTGGGGTTGCGATTGGGGTTGCGACGTAATTGAGAACAGGGGCAGATCATCAATGAGCGGGGTGCTGGAGTGGTCACGCTCCTTGTTTTCAAGTTGGGCGAGAACCGCGCTTGCGCGCGTTATCACGGCCGCGGGCAATCCGGCCAGGCGAGCCACCTGAATGCCATAGGAGCGATCTGCCGCACCGGGGACAATGGCGTGTAAAAATACCACTTCCCCTTTCCACTCGCGCACACTGACGGTGACATTTTTCAGCCGGTCGAGCTTTTGCGACAAGGCTGTCATTTCGTGATAATGGGTCGCAAACAGCGCCCGGCAGGTGTTCACCTGGTGCAAATGTTCGATCGTCGCCCAGGCAATGGAAAGCCCGTCATAGGTTGCGGTGCCGCGCCCAATCTCATCCAGTATCACAAATGCCCGCTTCCCGGCCTGGTTTAAAATGGCCGCGGTCTCGATCATTTCGACCATAAAGGTCGAGCGCCCGCGCGCCAGATCATCCGCGGCTCCTACGCGGCTGAAAAGCTGATCAACCACCCCAATGTGGGCGCTGGTTGCGGGGACATAGGACCCCATCTGGGCGAGAATGGCAATGAGCGCGTTCTGGCGCAAAAACGTTGACTTGCCCGCCATGTTGGGCCCGGTCACCAACCAGATTTGCCCGTGCTGGCCATAATCGGGAGGACCAAGGGAACAGGTGTTGGCAACAAACGGTTTGCTGTTTTGGTTGCTTTGGACCTGCTCGACAACGGGATGGCGCCCGTCGGTAATTTCAAAGGCCATGCCGCCGTCAACCCGAGGTCGACAATAATTTTGTGTTCGCGCCAGATGCGCGTGGCTGGCCATTACGTCCAGGATGGCAAGGGCATGGGCCGTTTTTTTTATGTGCCCGCCTTGTTGCATCACCGCCTCGCTCAGGGCATCAAAGACCTGCCCTTCGAGCATCGCGACCGCGTCCGCGGCAGCGGCGATTTTCTGCGCCAATTCTCCCAGTTCAACGCTCGAAAAGCGCACCGCATTGGCAAGTGTCTGACGATGAATAAAGGTCTCGTCAAACGGCGCCGCCATGAGCTTGTCCCCATGATTGGCCGTGACTTCAATAAAGTATCCGAGCACATTGTTGTGGCGAACTTTCAAGGACTTGATTTGTGTCTGAGCGGCATATTTTTGCTGCAATGAAGCGATGATGCGACGGCTTTCATCGCGTAGTCCGCGCGCTTCGTCGAGTTCTGGATGATATCCGGCGCGCACAAAGCCCGCATCCTTTCGCGTCAGCGGCAAGTCTTCAGCAAGGGCAGCGCGCAAAGTCTCGCACAAGGGTGCCGCAATGGCCTGCACATCACGATTGATCGCCGAGGCCGCGGTAGGTAAGGGATCACTTGCATCCATAATCAGCGCCGCAATGGCGCGTCCCACGGTTGCTCCCACGAGTATATCGCCAAGATCCCGTGGTCCTCCGCGCCCCACAGACAGCCGACCAAGGGCCCGGCTCATATCCGGCACCTGCTTGAGTTTTGCGCGAACCGCCTCATGCAGAGCGGGATGAGCGACAAGCCATTGCACACAATCCAGCCGGGCGTTGATGGCATCCGGGTCGGTAAGAGGGCTGGCAAGATGAGACAGCAAAAGCCTGCCACCAGCAGCGCTTCGGGTGTGATCAATGGCGTGAGCCAGGGTGCCGCGGCGCTCGCCAGTCAGCGTGCGCGTGAGCTCAAGATTGCGCCGGCTTGCCGAGTCTATGGCCAAAACACTGGATTGCGCCTCGCGCGTTGGGCGGTTAAGAGCCGGTTTGGCACCTATCTGGGTGCGCTCGATATAGCTGATAATGCCCGCCATGGCCGCCAGTTCAACGGGTGAAAAGCTTCCCAATGCCTCACTTGTTTGCACGTTGAAAAAAGCCAAAACCTTTCGATCCACAATTGTGGAGTCGAATATTGACCCGGGTTGTTCGGTCAGGCTTGCGTCCACCTCACTCCATAGGCGCGCAAGCTCCGGGTCCTCGATCAAATCCCTCGCAGCGATAATCTCCTTTGGCGCAATCCGTGCCACCGCCGACTCGACGGTGTCGGCTTTCGGGTTGGCAATACGAAATTCTCCTGTCGAAATATCCACCCAGGCCAAACCGTATTGATACTGTGCCGGCGCACGCCCTGCGCGCGTCAAGGCCGCGAGATAATTGGCCTCTCCCTTTTCCAGCAACGCTTCCTCGGTGAGCGTTCCCGCCGTGATAAGGCGCACGACATCGCGCTTGACGACGGATTTTGCACCGCGCGCCTTGGCCTCGCGCGGATCCTCAAGCTGCTCGCAGACCGCAACCCGATGACCCAAAGCTATGAGCTTGTGTAAATACTCGTCCGCCGAACGCGCCGGCACGCCGCACATGGGAATATCCTCGCCCAAATGTTGTCCCCGCTTGGTCAGCGCAATCCCGAGCGCGCGCGATGCCTCTTCCGCATCATGAAAAAACAGTTCATAAAAATCACCCATGCGGTAAAACAGCAGCATGTCCGGATTGGCCGCCTTGATCTCAAAATACTGCTGCATCATCGGCGTCGCGCCAGCGGGCTCGCTGCGCCTTGTTTTGCGCGGCTTACGCACTTTTTCCGGTTCAGCCGTAGAAAAGTCTTGCGAGGAATGCTTCATAAACGCATCTTATCAACTAATAGGGGGCAGGGGAACCGGAAGTCCGAAACCTGAAATTTGTATCCATATGTCCTCGTGTTTAAGTATGTTCAAGTATGTTCAAGCATGTTTAAGCGAGCGCGTTTCAGGTTTCCTGCTTCTGATCTCAAATTTCCAGAGCGTGCCCGTCAGAATGGTTCTATTAAGACATGATACGCTCTATTAAGACATGATACGCTCTATTACAGACTTAGGAGAGGACAATACGCAAATGGCGGACATCAAAGACGACACGCATTTGGAACTTTCGTTTACCGACAATGAAGCTCTTCAGTTTCACCGTCAGGGCCGTCCGGGAAAACTGGAAATCGCCCCAACCAAGCCCATGGCCACCCAGCGCGACCTGTCGCTCGCCTATTCGCCGGGGGTTGCGGTTCCCGTGCGCGTTATCGCTGAAAATCCGGAACGCGCCTACGATTACACCACACGGGGCAATATGGTTGCGGTCATTACCAACGGCACGGCCATTCTTGGGCTTGGTAACCTGGGCGCCCTTGCAGCAAAACCGGTTATGGAAGGAAAGTCTGTTCTTTTCAAGCGTTTTGCCGACGTGGATTCGATCGATTTGGAGGTTGATACCACGGATATCGACGCTTTTGTAAATTGCGTGCGCTATTTGGGGCCGTCGTTCGGAGGTATCAATCTTGAGGACATAAGGGCACCGGATTGTTTCATGATCGAGCAGCGCCTGCGCGAATGTATGGACATTCCGGTTTTTCATGACGATCAGCACGGCACGGCAATTATTGCGGCTGCCGGACTAGTCAACGCCTTGCACCTGAGCCATAAGACCATGGACGATGTGCGTATTGTGTGTAACGGCGCGGGCGCAGCGGGGATTGCGTGTATCGAACTGGTCAAAGCCATGGGCGTGCCCCACGATAACGTCGTTCTGTGTGACACCCGCGGAGTCATTTACAAGGGACGCCCTGAGGGCATGAACCAATGGAAATCAGCCCATGCGATTGAGACTTCATTGCGTACCCTGGACGAGGCGATGGAGGGGGCCGATGTGCTGTTTGGACTGTCCGTCAAGGGTGCGATTTCGCCGGCTATGATCAAATCCATGGCCAAAAATCCCATTATTTTTGCCATGGCCAACCCGGACCCGGAAGTCACCCCGGAGGAAGTGGCGACTATTCGTGACGATGGGATCGTGGCGACGGGGCGCTCGGACTATCCCAATCAGGTCAACAATGTTCTTGGGTTTCCCTATATTTTCCGTGGTGCTCTTGATGTGCATGCGACCACCATCAACGACGCCATGAAAATTGCCGCCGCCGAGGGGTTGGCCAAGTTGGCGCGAGAGGATGTCCCCGACGAGGCGGCGGCCGCCTATCGCGGTGCGAGGCCGCGTTTTGGCAAGAATTATATTATTCCCCTTCCCTTTGATCCCCGTCTCATCCACGCCATCCCGCCGGCGGTGGCAAGGGCGGCCATGGATTCCGGCGTTGCCAAACGGCCGATTGTCAAGATGGAGGAATACAAACAAACCCTCCACGCCCGGCGCGACCCCATTGCCGGGGCCCTAAGCCGCATCTATGAAAAAGTCCGGCGAAGCCCCAAACATGTTGTTTTCGCGGAAGGGGAGGAAGAGCAGGTCATCCGTGCCGCGGTGAGTTTTGTCAATGCTGGCCTCGGCTATGCCAAACTCGTCGGGCGCACCCACCATGTTGAGGAAACCGCTCGCGATGCCGGCATAGCTCTGGTTGACGGTATTGAGATCATCAATGCAGGAACGACAAACCGGCGCATGGATTACGCCGATTTTCTCTATGAGCGCTTACAGCGCAAGGGCTACCTGCCACGCGATTGTACGCGTCTGGTGAACACCGACCGCAACCATTTTGCCGCCTGTATGGTTGCACTTGGCGATGCGGATGCGATGATCGCTGGGGTAACACGCAATTATGCAACGGTTCTTGAGGATGTGCGGCGCGTGATCGATCCGCGCGAGGGGCACCGGATCGTCGGCGTGTCTATTGCCATTTGTCGCGGGCGCACGGTGCTCATCGCCGATACCACGGTTCATGACATGCCTGATGCCGAGACCCTTGCAGATATCGCCGAGGAAGCCGCCGGCGTGGCGCGGCGTTTGGGACGCGAGCCGCGGGTGGCGATGTTGGCGTATTCCTCGTTTGGCTATCTGGAGGGGGAGCGCTCCACCAAAGTGCGCCAGGCGGTCGAAATCCTTGACGCGCGCGGTGTTGACTTTGAATACGACGGAGAGATGGCCGCAAACGTCGCTCTAAATGCCGGTGCCATGGCCGCCTATCCATTCTGCCGCCTGTCCAGCCCGGCGAATGTGTTGATCATGCCGGCTTTTCATTCGGCAAGCATATCCACCAATATGCTGCAGGAGCTAGGCGGTTCGACAGTCATTGGCCCGTTGTTGGTCGGCTTGGACAAGTCGGTTCAAATTTCATCCCTGGGCGCAACCGATGCTGATCTTGTCAACCTGGCCGTGCTCGCTGCCTACGATATCAATGGGTGATATCTGCAACGCAAGTGGCTGGGGAACCTGGATTCGAACCAGGACCGACGGAGTCAGAGTCCGGTGTTCTGCCGTTAAACTATTCCCCAATTGAGATGCCAAACTGTGGACCATGGTGGGCCGATAGGCCGGGTACATTGTATAACATTTTTACGGCAGCTTCGTGTTTTCCGTCAATAGACGTTTGTATCTGGTGACCAATGTGCGCCGGGTGGCGTTGGAGTCATTGTTAAAACCGCGCCGATAGTCGAAAGCAAGAGGCCTGAACTAAACGGGTGTTTTGGGTTTTGGTTTCCAGCCTACAGGCTATGATCGGCGTGGCGTAATTTATCAACAATGGCAACGGCCATGGGGAGCCGTGTTTGCCGGTCGCCGGCAATGACGTCATAGGCGCAGCCGCGGCTCTCAAGCGCGTTTCGGTAACGGGCAAACAGCGCCGGGCGGTCATGAGGATGTTCGCGCAAAGGATCCGCAGCCCAAGGGATGTTCGCATCGGTGAGCAGGGTGTGGTCGTATGGGGTGTCATTTACCAACGCCACAAGGCGTGGGTCAACGCGAGCGTAGCGCACCTGGCTCCAGATTTCGATTGTCATCATGTCCGTGTCGCAGAACAGGATCTCCCGGGCTTTGGTCTTAGCCTGCGCCTCTAGGCGCAACTGCCCCCTGGCGATGCTCAGAAGGTCACGCTCCTCATAGGCGTGCCCGAGATTGTCCAGATATTCGCGCGCGTATTCGGGCACCCAGGCGGTGCAAAAGTGATTGGCAAGGGCCCGTGCCAGGGTTGTCTTGCCACTCGATTCCGGTCCGACAATGGCAATGCGGCGAATACGGCGAATACGGCGAATACAGTGAATCTGTGGCAAATCACACCTCCCGATCTTTCCAATCCGTGGTATACCAACCTTGAGTGCCATCAAATTCAGCAAAAGCACAGGTCGGCTCCGTAGTCCCATGAACAGATTATACAGATTATACAGGTTATACAGGTTATACAGGTTATACAGGTTATACCGGTCTTGCGGCGAGTCTTGCTTATGAGCCTGCTGCGTCATTTTTCGACCGTCGGCGGTGGCACCATGGCCAGTCGGGTGCTTGGCTTTGTGCGCGATGCGCTGCTTGCTGCGCTGCTTGGTAAGGGATCTGTCGCCGATGCCTATCTTGCCGCTTTTCGCTTGCCCAACCTGTTTCGCCGCCTTTTTGCCGAAGGGGCCTTCAATAGCGCCTTTGTGCCCCTTTATGCGCAGGAACTGGAAGGGGGAGGCCAGGATGCCGCACGCCGTTTCGCACGCGATGTGTTTGTGATCCTGCTGATCGTCCTGTTGCTGTTGAGCGCGCTCTTCGAGATATTCATGCCGGTCTTTGTTTATATATTTACCCCTGGTTTTGCTGTTGATCCGCCCAAGTTCGAACTGACCGTCCTCCTCAGTCGCATTACGTTTCCCTATCTTTTGTGCATGTCTCTGGTCGCCATGTTGAGTGGTGTGCTGAATGCGCATCATCGCTACTTCGCTGCCGCCTTTGCACCGGTTTTACTGAATGTTATCATGGTGAGCGTTCTTGTCAGCCTGCATCTGGTTGGCGCCACCGCTAACCCTGTAACCGGCATAACCCTGGCTTGGGGGGTGTCCATGGCGGGATTTGCGCAATTGCTGTTGCTTGCGTTTGCGTGTCGGAGGATTGGATTTCGGCTCGCTCTGGTGCGTCCGCGTCTGACACCAAAGGTCACAAAACTGCTTGTATTGGCCGTCCCCGCCGCGATCGCCGGGGGCATTACGCAGATCAATATCTTTGTGGGTCAGATTATTGCCAGCCAGGAGGGGGGGGCGATTTCTGTACTCTATTATGCTGACCGCATCTATCAACTTCCCCTTGGGGTGATCGGCATCGCGGTTGGGGTCGTATTGCTGCCGGAGTTGTCGCGCCATTTGCGTGCCGGGGCGCACGCCAATGCCGTGCGCACGCAGAACCAGGCCCTCGATTTCTCCCTGATATTGACAATACCGGCAGCGTTTGCGTTGGCCACCATTCCCATGCCAGTGGTGAACGTTTTGTTCCAGCGCGGTGCCTTTAGCGCCGAGGTTACCGCCGAGACTGCAAGCGCTCTTACCGCCTTTGCCATAGGGCTTCCGGCGTTTGTTCTCATCAAAGTGTTTTCGCCCGGTTTTTTTGCTCGCCTGGACACCAGAACGCCGATGCTTTTTGCCGCCATCAGTATGCTTGTAAATGTGTCTGGAAGCCTGCTGATGTTTCCCACCCTGTCCTTTGTCGGCATTGCCCTGGCCACGACCCTTGCCGGGTGGGTGAATGCGGGATTGCTGTTCGTTACCCTTTACCGGCGCGGCCAATGGGTATTGGGTGCAACGCGCATTCGCCGCCTGGCATGGGTTGTTGTGTGTGCTTCGGTTATGGCGTTGGCGCTTTATCTGTTGGACACATTTGCGCTGCACACGGCTCAAGAATCGCGGTTTTCGGTAAGGCTCTTATATCTGGCGGGGATGGTTGTTGGGGGGGCTCTGATCTATTTTGTTCTTATTCATGTCTCGGGGGTCGCCAGGCTGGCTGATTTGCGCCGCGCCATGCGCCATAATGACGATCACCAGTGAAAATCCTTGCCTTTGGTTACACATTTGGCCATAACCCGTCAGGCAACAATCAAACATCCACCGTTTTATGTTCCATGCACCAAGCCAAGCCCACCATATTTTCAGGTATCCAATCGACCGGTAATTTGCACCTTGGCAATTATTTGGGGGCGATCAAACGCTTTGTGCCGCTGCAACAGGACTATAGATGCATTTATTGCGTCGTCGACTTGCATGCGATAACCCAATGGCAGGAGCCTGACGCATTGGCGACCAATACCCGCGAGGTCGCCGCCGCCTATATCGCCGCGGGCATTGATCCGACCGCGCATATTATCTTTAACCAATCGCAAGTGCCGCAACATGCGGAGTTGGCCTGGATATTCAATTGCGTGGCGCGCATGGGCTGGCTCAACCGCATGACCCAATTCAAGGACAAGGCCGGCAAGGACAAGGAAAACGCGTCCATAGGACTGTTTTCCTATCCCACATTGATGGCCGCTGACATTTTGCTTTACCTGGCCGACGCGGTTCCTGTGGGTGAGGACCAGAAACAGCATCTGGAGTTGACCCGCGATATTGCGCAAAAGTTCAACAATGACTTTTCCCGATCAATCGCGGCGCGTGGGTTTGGTGAGGCGTATTTTCCGTTGCCTGAGCCGTTGATTTCCGGCCCGGCGACGCGCATCATGAACCTGCGCGATGGCACGAAGAAAATGTCAAAGTCCGACCCGTCGGATTATTCACGCATTACGTTGCGCGATGACGCGGATACGATCGCCAGGAAAATCCGCAGGGCGCGCTCCGACAGTGAGCCGTTGCCATCGGAGCCGAAAGGGCTTGAAGGGCGCGCCGAGGTGGCTAATCTGGTGGAGATTTATGCAGCGCTTGCCGACATGAGCCAGGAGGCGGTGTTGCGCGAGCATGGCGGGGCACAGTTTTCGACGTTCAAGCCCGCGCTCGCGGATCTGGCGGTTACAACGCTTGCGCCATTGACTCGGGAAATCGACCGGTTGCTCGCCCAACCGGATATGATTGATGATATTCTGCGCGACGGGGCCCAACGGGCGGGACGGATCGCCCGCGAAACCATGGCGCAAGTCAAGTCAATTGTCGGTCTTTTAGGCTGACGCACCGTCAGGAGTGTTTGTGGTGACCACAGGCAACAGGCATTTTGCAAAGCGCCTGTTTTGCGCGTCACACGGGAGATGGTAGTCATAAAGCCTGCCCTTAACGACAAGGAGATTGTTTTCGTGAAAATAGGAGTTCCCAAGGAGATTGCCGAAGGCGAGGCGCGGGTGGCGATGACTCCCGACAGCGCCCAACTGCTGCAAAAGCTTGGATATGACTGCGCCATTGAAGCGGGCGCGGGAGCTGCCGCAGGATTTTCCGATGCGGCTTATGCAGCGGCCGGCGTTGAGATTGTCGCGGATGCCGCCGGCGTCTTTGCCGGCGCCGATGTGATTGCCAAGGTTCGTCCCCCCCATGAGCGGGAAATTAAACGCTTGCGTGCCGGTCAGACGCTGATCTCATTTTTTTATCCTGGGCAAAATGAGACATTGCTTTCGCTCGCCAATGAAACCGGGGCCCATGTGATCGCCATGGATATGGTGCCGCGCATTTCGCGTGCGCAAAAAATGGACGCATTGAGTTCCATGGCCAATATTGCGGGCTACCGGGCGGTGATTGAGGCGGGAAACAATTTTGGCCGCTTTTTCACCGGTCAGGTGACCGCCGCCGGTAAGGTGCCGCCGGCTAAAGTGCTGGTGATCGGCGCGGGAGTGGCCGGGCTTGCGGCGATCGGTACGGCTACATCGCTGGGGGCTGTTGTGCGGGCCTTTGATGTGCGTCCCGAGGTCGCCGAGCAGATCGAGTCCATGGGGGCGGAGTTTTTGTTCCTTGACTTTGACGACGTCGCGGATGGCGCTGAGACAGGTGGTTATGCGGCACCCTCGTCACCGGAGTTTCGCGAAAAGCAGCTGGCCTGTTTTCGTGAACAGGCACCGCAAGTGGATATCGTCATCACCACAGCACTGATCCCTGGGCGCGATGCGCCCAAACTATGGCTTGAGGATATGGTGGCGGCCATGCAGCCGGGCTCGGTGGTTGTGGACCTGGCAGCGGAGCAGGGGGGCAATTGCGACCTGACAGTCGCAGGGGAAAAAGTCGTTACCGACAACGGCGTCACGGTTATTGGGTATACGGACTTTCCCAGTCGTATGGCGGCGCAATCCTCAACCCTTTATGCCAATAATATCCGCCACATGATGGCGGATCTCACGCCGGATAAGAACGGGGTTGTCAACCATGATATGGAAGACGATGTGATCCGCGGCGCAACCGTAACCTACGCAGGGAATATCACTTACCCACCGCCACCGCCGAAAATCCAGGCCATTGCCGCGCAAAAGCCAAAGCCGGCACCAAAGGCGCTAACTGTTGAGGAAAAACGGGCGCAGGAACTGGCCGCCTTCAGGAAGGCCACCGTTCAGCAGGTCGCTATGCTCAGCGCCGGGGCGGCGCTGATGGCCATCATCGGTGCCTATGCGCCGGCCAGTTTTATGCAGCATTTCATTGTCTTTGTATTGGCATGCTTTGTTGGCTTTCAGGTTATCTGGAATGTGGCCCATGCCCTGCACACCCCCCTAATGGCGGTTACCAACGCCATTTCCGGCATTATCATTATCGGTGCGCTGTTGCAGATTGGGGCGAACAGTTGGCTTGTGGTCTTTTTGGCCGCCATTTCTGTTTTGATAGCGACCATCAATATCGTCGGCGGTTTTCTCGTCACCCGGCGTATGCTGGCCATGTTCCAAAAATCGTAAAAAAGAGGCTGTTATGAGCATTGGTATCGTATCGGCTGCCTACATCGCCGCCTCCGTGTTGTTTATTCTCTCCCTTGGTGGCCTGTCCAACCAGGAAAGCGCCAAGCGCGCCGTGTGGTACGGCATTGTCGGCATGGCCATTGCCGTCGTTGCTACCATATACGGGCCTGACAGCGGCAATTATATTGTGCTGGGCGTCATGGTTGCCCTTGGTGCGGCCGCGGGTATTTATGTGGCGGCGCGGGTGCAAATGACCGAAATGCCGCAACTGGTGGCGGCGCTACATAGTTTTGTTGGCATCGCCGCGGTCTTTATTGGCCTTAACGCAGATATCGAACTGGCCGGGGTCATGGCCATGAGTGAGAGCGCCCGTGAGACGCTGACCGGTTTTGCGAAAAAGCTTGCTCACAAGGACAGCGTTGAGATCGCCATATTAAAAGTCGAGGTGTTTCTGGGCATTTTCATTGGCGCCATTACCTTTACCGGTTCGGTTGTTGCCTTTGGCAAGTTGGCAGGCAAGATTGATGGCAAGCCGGCGAAATTGCCGGGAGGGCACGCCCTGAATGCCGCCGCGCTGATCGCCTGTATTCTTCTGGGGGTCATGTATTTCAACGGGTCGGGCATCTGGACGATGGTCCTGACGGCGCTGATCGCTGGATTTATCGGCTGGCATTTGATCATGGGAATTGGTGGTGCCGATATGCCGGTGGTTGTCTCCATGTTGAACAGCTATTCCGGTTGGGCCGCGGCGGCCATCGGCTTTACCCTTGGCAACGATCTGCTGATCGTCACGGGCGCGCTTGTGGGCTCGTCGGGGGCGATTTTGTCTTACATTATGTGCAGAGCCATGAATCGCCGGTTTGTATCTGTGATCCTGGGCGGTTTTGGTGGGGCCGGCGAGCCGGCCCTTGAGGTCTCCGGTGAGCAGATCGCCATTGATGCCGAAGGGGTGGCGGCGGCGTTGGAGGATGCGGAAAATATCATCATCGTGCCCGGTTATGGTATGGCCGTGGCGCAGGCGCAGCAGTCGGTAAGCGAACTGACCAAACGCCTTCGCGCCAGGGGCAAGACGGTGCGTTTTGGTATCCATCCCGTGGCCGGTCGCTTGCCGGGCCATATGAACGTGTTGCTCGCCGAGGCCAAGGTTCCCTACGATATTGTTTTGGAAATGGACGAGATCAACGAGGACTTTCCCAATACGGATGTGGTAATCGTGATCGGCTCCAACGACATTGTCAACCCGGCAGCGCAGGATGACCCCAACAGCCCCATCGCCGGTATGCCGGTGCTGGAGGTGTGGAAAGCCAAGCAGGTATTTGTTTCCAAACGTGGTCAGGGTACGGGCTATTCGGGTATTGAGAATCCGTTGTTTTTCAAGGACAACACACGCATGTTCTTTGGTGACGCGAAGGCGTCGCTGGATCAGCTTCTGGCTTTGATCCCGGCTTGATGGCCGGCCGTGCCCTCAGGCGGCGCTGAGCAGAAAAATGCCGATCACAACAACGATGGCGCTTGCAACGCGGACTAACCAGGGTCGCTCGCCAAACCATACTATACCGATCAGGGCAGCGACGATCACGCTTGATTCGCGAATGGCCGACACCGACCCCAGATTGGTAAGCGACATCGCGTAGATCGCCAGGCCATAAGCCAGTGTCGAGATCAGACCGCCCGTCAGCCCTGTAAGATACTTTCGTAATGTATAGTGGCGCAGTCGCCGCCGCCGCCACATCAGCAGCGCCACACTGGCGATCCCCTCAAGAAGAAAGAGCCAACCGATATAGCCCAGGGCGTTTTGCGAGGCACGCACGCCCAATCCATCGACAATGGTATAAGCGGCAATCATCAGGCCGGTAAGAAGCGCGAACAATACGGCGCCAGCGTTAAACGCCACATGGCCGCCGGCAAGGCTTTGTGCGCCGATTGCCGTGCTGATCATGACGATGGCCAGCCAGCCTTGCACCGTCGGCATCTCGGCGGCAAAGAACAAGGCCCCAAGCGCCACCAGCACCGGCGCCACGCCGCGCGCTATGGGATACACGTGGCTGAAATCGCCGATCCGGTACGCTGCCAGCAGGAAACCGTAGTAAAACCAGTGAATTACCGTCGATGCGGCCAGAAAGCCCCATGCCTGTGGCGCCGGTAGTGGATAAAGGATCACCAGCACCGCCCCCGCCAGCATGTGACCGGTGTTCACCAAAGCCATCGCCATGATCCGATCCGATGCGCCCTTGATCATGGCGTTCCACAGCGCATGCAGAACTGCCGCGCCGAGTAATAAACCTATGGCCAGATGGCTCGGTGCACCCATTCAGCGCATCCCCTGGCCGATGTTCCTTGGCGAGCCGGCCGATCTGAAAAACTCATGGCTTCCAGGTATCCCCCAGCTGTGATCTTTCAGCAGCTTGTTCCTGAAGCGTGTCATGTCTTGCGGCCCTGCCGCCAGGAAGGCCAGTTCGGGCCATTCATCTGTACCCCCGACGGGTTTTTAAGTACAACCTATTGAGGTTATACCAGCAGTATTGGTGTTTTGTATACGCTGACTTGTGTATCGTGCTGATAAAACGACGGTTTTAATCTGCGCCGGGAGCCAAACGCGCCGCGGTTCGCCCGTGCGCTCTGGCGAAGCGCCTTGTGCGCGCCGCAAGACGAATTTGTTGATCGTGAAGAAAGGTGCTTCGCTCCGCTCCGCTCCATTTACTTTTCCTCATTTGAAACAATGAGAAAGCAAAGCTCAAGAAGGTGCAGCGCTTTGTTTTCGCTATAGCAAAATGCGTTTCATGGGAATCATGGGGCTTTTGCGTATTCTTCTTGCATTTTGCTATAGATTTAGAGGGCGATCAGCTTTATGCGTTTCGCTTGTACCGAGGGCCCTTGCCAATGACTCATGACTTAGCGCCAAAGCGTTGTGTTATCAAAGCCGTACACCAGCCGACGTGTCCATAAAGCCCATACCGCTGGTATTACCAAGGGCCCTTGCCAAGGACTCATACCTTAGCGTCAAAGCGTTGTGTTATCAAAGCCGTACACCAGCCGGCGTGTCCATAAAGCCCATATCGCTGGTATTACTTGAATGGGGCCTGCAAGGCGTGGACAAGATCACCGTTAACGAAAGTGGCCAGGACACGGCCCTGCATCTGCGTATCCTCAAAGGGGGTATTTTTCGAGCGCGAATGGATCGTCTCTTCCGAGACCGTCCAGGGTACGTCGGGATCGAAAACCACAACATCTGCGGGACGGCCCGGTTTTAAAGTTCCGGTGTCAAGGTTGAGCAACGCCGCCGGACGCTGACTAAGGGCCCGCAAAAGGACCATAAGGTCTATGTCGCCTGCATGTACCAGGCGCAGGGCCGCACACAGGAGCGTTTCGAGCCCGATCGCTCCATCGGCAGCCTCGGCGAAGGGGTGGCGCTTGGTATCAACGTCCTGCGGGTCGTGGTTGGAGACGATCACATCGATAGTTCCCGCCGCCAGTCCGGCAACAAGGGCCATACGGTCGTCTTCATGGCGCAAGGGGGGCGACAGTTTAAAGAACGTTCGGTACGGCCCGATATCGTTCTCGTTCAGACAAAGATTATTGATGGAAACCCCACAGGTGACCCGATCACAGGTTTGCCTCGCCCGTGCCATCACCTCGACAGCCTCCGCGCACGACACCACTTCGGCGTGATAGTGCCCTCCGGTGAGGTCCACAAGGCGAATGTCGCGCTCCAAAACGATAATTTCAGCCTGTCGCGGGCGTCCCGGCAGGCCCAGCCTTGTGGCCACTTCGCTTTCGTTCATCACCCCGGCACCGGCCAAATCCGGATCCTCGGGGTGGTGCATGACGAGGGCACCAAAATCGCGCGCATAGGTAAGGCCGCGACGCATGATCTCGGCGTTGACGATCGGCTTGTGGCCTTGCGAAAAAGCAACCGCTCCCGCCTCGCGCAAGAGGCCGAGTTCGGTCAGTTGGCGTCCGGCCAATCCCTTGGTGAGCGCCGCGCAGGGCAGGACCTTAACCCGCGCCGTGTCCCGGGCGCGGCGAAGGATAAAGTCCACGATGGCGCCATCATCAATCACCGGATCCGTGTCCGGCATGCACAAAAACGTGGTCACGCCCCCCGCCGCCGCCGCCGCGCTGGCACTGGCCAGGGTCTCGCGATACTCAAATCCCGGCTCGCCGACAAATACGCGCATATCGATAAGCCCCGGCGCTACCACCGCGCCGTTGCAATCGTAAACACGCGCCGCGTCCGGAATTCCATTGTTTGCTTCGCGAGCGCCACACGCGACAATACGCCGATCCGCAATGATCAGACTGCCCCGCTCGTCCATATCGCGAGACGGGTCAATAAGGCGCGCATTGGTTAAAACAACGGCAGGAGTGGGGGTCGTGGAAGCCGGTATGACACGCATCAGGCCTGGTTCTCCGCCGGCCTCTTATGGGACAGGGGAGGGCAGTTGGAAACGTTGGCGGCAAGGGCCTGCATGACCGCCATGCGCACCGCAACGCCCATCTCAACCTGTTCCTGAATAAGGCTTTGAGGGCCGTCAGCGACCCCGGAATCAATTTCAACGCCGCGATTCATGGGACCCGGATGCATAACCAGAGCATCAGGTTTTGCCCGGCCAAGGCGAGCGGCGTCCAGGCCAAAAAAACGAAAATACTCCCGTGTCGAAGGGATATACGCCCCATCCATGCGCTCGGTCTGGAGCCGCAGCATCATGACAATATCGCAATCCTGCAATCCGTCGTCCATGTCGGTAAACACCTCCACGCCCAGGGTCTCAATATGGCTTGGAAGCAGGGTGGAAGGCGCGACCACCCGCACACGCGCGCCAAATGCGTTCAGCAGTGCGATATTCGAACGTGCCACCCGCGAGTGCAGAATATCACCGCAAATCGCTACAATAAGGCCCTGCAACCGGCCCTTGTTGCGCCGGATTGTCAGGGCATCAAGAAGCGCCTGGGTGGGATGCTCGTGGGCGCCGTCTCCGGCATTGATGACCGATCCGGTAACCTTTTGCGCCAACAGTTCCACCGCGCCCGCGGCAGAATGGCGCACCACCAGTATATCCGGATGCATGGCGTTCAATGTCGCGGCCGTGTCCAGCAGCGTTTCGCCCTTTTTCACTGACGAGGTGGAGATGGACATGTTCATCACGTCCGCGCCTAAGCGTTTACCGGCGATCTCAAAAGACGACTGCGTGCGTGTGGACGGCTCGAAAAAAAGATTGATCTGGGTGCGTCCGCGCAAGGTTACGTGTTTTTTGTCCACCTGACGGTTTATATCGACGGCCGTATCGGCCAGATCAAGCAGTGCGGTGATTTCATCACGGGACAGGCGTTCAATACCCAGAAGATGGCGGCGGCAAAATCCGGACTGGACTGGCTTAACGGTTTCGTTCATCCGCTTGCTCAATTCATCACTGGAAAATTGGGCCCATTGCTGATAAGAATCCCCGCATGTGGTTCGCCAAAAAGGCTCAACCGGGCCCCGCGCATTCCACTCACCCAAGGTCTGGCCCACGCGCCATATCCTATAACACATCGACAATCGAATACCAAAGGATTCCCATTGCAACATTTTATCAGAAAAATCGCCATGCGTGTTGTCGTGGCGGGCGCACTTGTTAGCGCTAGCGCGGCCCTGTTCGCGGTGTGCGCCGATGAAGGCGCGCACAAGGGCAACACGCTGATTATGACCCTTAAGAGTGGCGAAGTGACGATTCGCCTACGCCCCGATCTTGCCCCCCGGCACGTGGAGCGCATAAAGACCCTGACCCGCGAAGGGTTCTACGACGGCCTGGCTTTCCATCGGGTCATAGCGGGGTTCATGGCGCAAACGGGGGACCCGACCGGTACCGGCAGCGGCGGCTCGTCCCTTCCCAATCTGGCCGCTGAATTTACCTCCACGCCGTTCGTGCGGGGGACCCTCGGTATGGCCCGCACTCAAAATCCCAATAGCGCCAATTCGCAGTTCTTTATTATGTTTGCCAACGGCGATTGGCTCAATGGACAATACACGGTTTTTGGCGAGGTGATCAACGGCATGGACCATGTGGACCGGATCAAAAAGGGGGACCGGGACCGGGGTGGACAAGTCAACGCGCCCGACCGCATCTTGTCCATGCGCCTCGTACAGTAAAAGGCCGTCAATAAATGCCTCCAGCCATAAAGGGGAGTGGGTAGGTAGATGCCCGTTAATTGAGATGCCCATCTGGGGATAAACAGTCTTCAACATCAAGGAGTTGCAATGAATACTTCACACAGCAGTGAAAACACCCTCGTCATGGAAACCACCAAAGGCACCGCAACTATCACCATGCGCGACGATCTGGCACCTCGCCACGTGGCCCGCATCAAGGAACTGGTTCGCGATGGGTTCTATGATGGCGTCGTGTTTCATCGGGTGATCGACAATTTTATGGCCCAGACCGGTTGTCCCCAGGGAACGGGAACAGGGGGATCGGGTAAAAAGCTGGCAGCGGAATTCTCAAAGGAAAAGCACGTGCGCGGAACCTGTTCCATGGCGCGCGCGGGAGACCCGAACTCTGCTGACAGCCAGTTTTTCATCTGTTTTACCCAGGCTCCCTGGCTGGACGGGGAATATACGGTCTGGGGCCGGGTTGTTGAGGGTATGGAAGCCATCGACAGTCTGGAGCGCGGAGAGCCGGTTGCGCAACCTGACAGGATAAAAAGCCTGAAAGTCGCAGCCGATATCCCGGCCTGAAGCCTTTGCACCCGCGGTTTTGGGGAAGCGGTAACGAGGGCCATGCGAACGGATATCTTTGATTTTGATTTGCCGGCCTCGCGCATTGCGCTGCATCCCGTGAGCCCGCGTGACAGGGCGCGGCTGCTGATGCTCACGGGCCAGGGCAAGCTCGCAGATCAACGTGTTCTGGACCTTCCCCACTTGCTGCGCCCCGGGGATTGCTTGGTGTTCAACGATACAAGGGTCATCCCGGCCCAACTTAGCGGCACGCGCGTGCGTCCGGCTGTGTCTGATGACATGCGCGGGAACCAGGGCCAGGAACAGGAACAGGAACAGGAACAGTCAGAAGGGGCCGCGCTCTCATTTACCCTGCATCAACAGGTGTCTGCTGCGCGCTGGCGCGCCTTTACCAGGCCGGCGCGAAAGCTAAGATGTGGGGATGAGGTGCTTTTTTATGGACACGGCACTTACACTAAAGAGCCGCTCAAGGCAGCGGTCGTCCGGCTTGCGCGCGGCGAAGCAGAACTGGCCTTTAACCGCGAGGGCTCGGCGCTTATGGAGGCCATTAAGGCCTGCGGGAGTACACCCTTGCCGCCCTATATTGCCAGTCGCCGCCCTCGTGATGGTGGCGACGAGACGGCCTATCAAACGATCTATGCCAAGCACGAGGGCGCGGTTGCGGCGCCAACCGCGGGGCTGCATTTTACCAGGCGGCTTCTTGAGCACGTGGCCCGCAGGGGTATTCGAAGCGCCTTTGTGACGTTGCATGTGGGGGCGGGCACGTTTTTGCCGGTGCGCGCCGAGGATACCAATGCGCATGTCATGCACACGGAACAGGGGGAGATCACTCCCGGAGCGGCTGCCACCATCAATAAAGTGCGTCGAAGCGGCGGGCGGGTGATTGCGGTGGGCACCACCAGTTTGCGCCTGTTGGAGACCGCCGCCGACGCCCACGGCAACATCGAACCCTTCCGCGGCGCCAGTGACCTGTTTATTGTCCCCGGATACCGGTTTCGCGCAATCGATGGGCTGTTGACCAATTTTCATTTGCCGCGCTCGACACTGTTTATGTTGGTCTGCGCCCTTTGCGGCACAAAGACCATGCACCGTGCCTACGCCCACGCCATTGCAAAAGACTATCGTTTTTATTCCTACGGCGACGCATGTTTGCTATTTCCCCCTGTATGAGTGAGCATTTTGCATATGTGCTGAAGGGTGTCGATGGCGCGGCGCGGTGCGGGCACATCCATACGGCACGTGGGTGCGTTCGTACCCCGGCATTCATGCCCGTGGGTACGCAAGGTGCCGTCAAGGCGATGACCATGGAGGACGTGCGCGCAGCAGGTGCTGATATTATTCTCGGCAATACATATCATTTAATGCTGCGACCGGGTGCCGAACGGATCGCCAGACTGGGGGGACTGCATGGATTTATCGGGTGGCCGCATCCGATCCTGACCGATTCGGGTGGTTTTCAGGTGATGAGCCTGGCAGCTTTGCGCACAATATCGCAAAAGGGGGTGACGTTTCGCTCCCATATTGATGGAACGCAACACGTGTTGACCCCGGAACGGGCGGTGCAAATTCAAAGTCTGCTCGGCGCCGATATTCAAATGCAGTTGGACGAATGCTTGAAACTTCCAAGCCCCCATGCCGAGATGAAGCGCGCCATGGTGTTGTCCCTGCGTTGGGCTGAGCGGGCACAAAGGGCGTTTCTGGACAGAAAAGAGAACGTCGGCGCGTTATTTGGTATTGTGCAGGGGGGTGATGATCCGGGCCTGCGCCGCCAATCGGCGGCGGCGCTTGTGGACATGGATTTTCATGGCCATGCCATTGGCGGTCTGGCGGTAGGCGAGCCGCAAGAGGTAATGCTCAAGATCGTGGAGGCAACCCTAAGCCTTCTGCCTGAGCACAAGCCACGCTATCTTATGGGGGTGGGCACACCTGACGATCTTTTGAAAGCGATTGCCCTTGGCGTTGATATGTTCGACTGTGTATTGCCAACCCGTGCCGGGCGCCACGGCACCGCCTATACGCGATTTGGCAAGATCAATCTGCGCAACGCCCGGCACGCCGACGATCCCCGACCGGTAGATGCGCTAAGCCCTTGCGCGGTGAGCGCCACCACTTCACGGGCCTATCTGCACCATTTGGTCAAAGCCGGAGAGCCTCTTGGTGGCATGCTTTTGAGCCGGATAAACGTGCATTATTATCAGCAGCTCATGCAAGGGGCGCGAGATGCCATTCGCGGCGGGACCTATGAAGACTATCACGCCGCTGCCCGTGCGGGCTGGGCGCGCGGCGATATCGCGCCTCTATGAGATTCGATTTGAAAACAACACGCAGGAAGATGTGAAGACGTGATCAGCGAATACCGGGACGAAAAACGTATTGACCGCCTGTTTGCAGCCCTTGACGCCCATAAAGCGGATTTGCAGAACGTGCATCTGCGCACCCTGTTTGCCCGCGAGCCCGACCGCTTTGTCCGATTTTCCTGCCATCTTGATGCTATCGTGTTTGACTATTCAAAAAACCTGATTGTCGATGAGACAATGACACGGTTGTTTGAACTGGCACGTGCGGCCGACATCAAGGCGTGGCGAGACCGGATGTTCGCCGGTGACAAAGTCAACACCACCGAAGACCGAGCGGTCTTGCATGCAGCCTTACGCGGTCGTGCGGATGATGATTTTTGCTGCTATGGCGAGGCCGTTATGGCGCCGGTGATGGACGTGCAAAGGGCTATGGGGGCGTTCGCTGAAGCGGTTCGCACCGGCGCCATCACCGGCGCCAATGGGGCGCGCTTGAGCGACATTGTCAACATCGGTATCGGGGGCTCGGACCTGGGGCCGGCCATGGCGGTCGCGGCCCTTGCCCCTTATGGCAATAGAAATCTGCGCGTTCATTTTGTTTCCAACGTGGATGCGGCCCATCTTGCAGACACCCTCAGCACGCTTGATGCGGCGCGTACCTTGTTTATTGTTGCCTCAAAGACCTTTTCAACCCAGGAAACCATGACCAATGCGCGTTCCGCGCGGCGCTGGCTGACTGAGGCGCTTGGGGAGGCTGCGGTCAAGTATCATTTTGCCGCCGTTTCAAGCCATGGGGAGCGGGTGCGGGATTTTGGCATCGCGCCTGAGCGCATGTTTGTGTTTTGGGATTGGGTTGGCGGTCGGTATTCGATCTGGTCGGCGATCGGGCTTTCCTTAATGATTGCGATCGGTCATGAGAATTTCATTCAATTTCTCGATGGAGCCCGTTGTGTTGACGCGCATTTTCGCAACGAACCACTGGAAAAGAATATCCCCGTTATCATGGCCATGCTCGGCATTTGGTATCGCAACAGCTGGGACTGCGCAACTCATGCGGTCATCCCTTACGATCAAAGATTGCATCGCTTTCCCGCGTATTTGCAACAGCTGATCATGGAAAGTAACGGCAAGGCAGTGCGCCGCGACGGCACGCCGGTGGCCCGGGCAACAGCCCCTGTGGTGTGGGGAGAACCAGGAACCAATGCCCAACACGCCTTTATGCAACAGTTGCACCAGGGGCCGCAGATGATCCCGTGCGACTTTCTTGTTGCCGCGAACGCAAGCGCCAGGGATGCGGCGGTCCTGGCTCCAGCAGCAGAGACGGGGCAGGATGACATCTCCCATCATGACCTGCTGTTGGCCAATTGTCTGGCGCAGTCCCAGGCGCTGGCATTTGGCAAGACCCCTGACGAGGTGCGGGTCGAGTTGCGCCGGTCAGGCATGAGTGAGACGCAAGTCGCAGCCCTGGCTCCCCATCGCGCCTTTCCCGGCAACCGCCCCTCCAACACGATGATCTATGCCCGTCTTGACCCCTACACACTTGGCCAGCTAATTGCCCTTTACGAGCACAGGACCTTTGTCGAGGGAATTGTCTGGGGGATCAATTCGTTTGACCAATGGGGCGTGGAACTGGGCAAGCAATTGGCCGAGCGGTTACGGCAGCCGCTGTCTATGGCAGCGCATGAAACGGGCCCTACGCCGGCGCCGGACGGCCATATGGACGCTTCAAGCGCCGGGCTGATCGCGCATATCCATCGCCTGCGCAAACACCTTACACCCCGGGACTAACCAACCACTCGCGCCCTTCAAGCATGGCATTCCAATAGACCCGCGGCATAACATGCGCCTTCAGGAGCCAAGCCGTGCGCGTGGCCTGGGTGCCGTCAAGCCAGGAAAAAGTGGGTTCAAGCTTGCCTTCATAGGCGAATTCGGCAAGAACAACGCGCCCCCGCTCAACGGTGAGCGGGCAGGCCCCATAACCGCTATAGTGGCCAGTGAGTGGCTTGCCGTCCATGACCGCGATCATATTTTCGGCAACGACGGGGGCCTGCTTGCGCGCTGCCGCCGCGGTTTTGGCGTTGGGCATGGCGCCCGCATCCCCCAGACCAAAAATATTCTCGTACTTGCTGTGACGCAGGGTATGGGGGTCCACGTCAACAAAGCCGCTTTGCGCCGCAAGCGGACTTTGGGCGATAAAGTCCGGTGCCCCTTGCGGAGGGCATACATGAATCATGTCAAATGAAACCTCCACATCCTTGTCGTTGCCCTCAGCGTCCTTTGCGGCAAACCAGGCCTTTTTGTCCGCGCCGTCTATGGCCTTGAGGTTGTGGTTAAAGTTGAGCTGTGCATCGTATTTGTTAACGTATTGCATGAGAGCAGGAATATAATCCTCAACACCAAATAACACGCCCCCGGCGTTGAAAAAGTCCACCTCAATGGAATCGAGCACACCCTGACGGCGCCAATGGTCGCATGCAAGATACATGGCCTTTTGCGGCGCGCCGGCGCACTTAAAGGGAAGGGGCGGCTGTGTAAAGACGGCGTGCCCGCCATTTAACTCCTGCACCAGCTTCCAGGTATAAGGCGCGTGCTGGTAAAAGTAATTTGAGGTGACACCGTTTTTGCCCAACGTATCGGCCAGGCCCTCGACAGCATCAACATTGATCTGAATGCCGGGCGCAACAACCAGATAGCGATAGGAAAGGGCGCTGTTGTCTTGCAAAAGGATACGATTGTCGTCGGGGGCAAACGTTGCCACCCGCCCTTTGATCCACGCAACACCTGTCGGCACGAGGCTTGCGGTTGCGCGCACGGTCTGGCGAGGATCAAAGATGCCGCCGCCAACCATGGTCCAGCCAGGCTGATAATAATGGGTGTTGGATGGCTCAACAATCGCAATGTCAAGATCGCCTCGCCGACGCAAAAGGCTGGCAGCGCAGGCAATACCGGCGGCGCCGCCCCCGACAATAATGACCTCGTATGACTGTGTGGAATTGTTGTCACCCATGGCTTCCTCCTTGATACTCCATGACAGAACGATGAGACAGATGCCGGGACCGGCCTCATGCTTTCGGCCCAGGGCAGGGGTACGAACATAAAATTGTTGTGCGTCGTTTATAACCGATGCCTATGGCTCTTTAATCGAAATGCGGGGGGCGCGATCAGAGACGCTTTGCACGTTGGTGTAGGATGTTTGATACCAGGGAGAGATCATAGCCTGCAACTGATGCGCGCTGCAAGATGTCTTCGATGGGGTGTTCATCCGCAACTGCAAGAGCCCACAGGGTCGTGCTGCGGGTCCCGGTGCGACAATAGGCCAAAATAGGGGCAGGCAGTGTATCCAGAGCCTCGCCCATGGCGTCGGCATCCTCAGTGGTCATAGCCCCCGAAATGGACGGAACATGGGCACAAACCAGTCCCATGGTTGCAGCCGTGTGTGCGATCTGATCATAGGTCGGCTGGCCGGGGACCTCGTTGTCGGGGCGATTGCAGACTATACTCTTGTATCCTGCTCGGGCAATCTCGCCGAGATCCGCGGCCGTGATTTGGCCGCTGACAGCAAACGTGTCGGTGAGGGGTTTGATATCCATTTTGTCATTCGCTCCGTCAGAATGGTTCTATTAAGACCTGACACGCTCTCTAAAAGCTATATGAAGGGGAGCGGGTAGGTAGGCCCGTTAACAGAAAGGCCCACCTACATTGAAGGTATATTTATTCGGGCGTCAGGGGTGCGGGCGCGACCACACTGTAAGGGGTCCCATCACAATGTATCAAGAGGAATTTTCAGATAGCGCTTTCCGTCTTCCTCGGCGGGGGGCATTTCCCCTGCACGCATGTTCACCTGAACGGATGGCAGGATCAGGGCCGGCATGCCCAGGGTCGCATCCCGGGCCCGGCGCATTTCCACGAACTCGTCCTCGCTGATGGTGTCGTTGACATGGATATTGGTTTCGCGCTGCTCTTTGACGGTTGTTTCCCAGACATAGTCGTCGCGCCCCGGAGCTTTGTAATCGTGGCACATGTATAGCCGTGTGTCGAGCGGCAGGGACAGGACTTTCCTGATGGAGCGGTATAGGATGCGCGCATCGCCGCCAGGAAAATCCGCCCGTGCGGTGCCAAAATCGGGCATGAATAGCGTATCCCCTACAAATGCCGCGTTGCCAATCACGTAGGTCATGCACGCAGGGGTATGCCCTGGCGTATGGATGGCGTAACCGCTCAGCTCGCCGATGGTAAACGTGTCCCCATCAGCAAACAGATGGTCAAACTGGCTGCCGTCGCGCTCGAATTCCGTTCCGGCGTTGAAGATCTTGCCGAAGACGTTTTGCACCACCGTAATCTGATCGCCAATACCAATCCTGCCCCCGAGCTTTTCCTTCAGATAGGGGGCGGCAGAGAGGTGATCAGCGTGTACGTGGGTTTCCAGAATCCATTCAACTTGCAGATTGTCGCGCTCTACCTGAGCGATGATTTCGTCGGCGGACCTGTAGTCGAGACGGGCGGCTGCGGGATCGTAGTCAAGGACCGAATCAATAATAGCGGCAGCCGTTGAGTTTGGGCTCTTGATCAAATAGCTGACCGTATGGGTCGCTTCGTCAAAAAAACCGGTAACGGTCGGATAGCAAGCTCCGGCCCACGGGTATTCAGTTGCTTGGGTCATGATCATATCCTCCAATGTCATGGACGCATTCGCGGTATAAGCTGGAAACATCTATTTGCGATCTGGCCAGAGCGTGTGATGGTAATTAATAATGAGGCCCACCTGACACGCTCTGGTTAAGCCCATTCATTCCTTAAAAAACCCGTTTCCCTTAAAAAAACCCGTTTCGCGTAACAGGCGGCGCCAACGTCTTGACGAATTGCGACTTCAAAAACATCTTCCGGCCAACATCAAGTCTGTTCCGGGTCTCTGACTTCAGGGGTTGTCATCAAAAAATGTCGGGCCGCGGCGCGGAAATAGTCGTAACCCGTGTAAAGGGTCAGGATTGCCGCGACCCAAAGCAGCATGGTGCCCAGATTAATTGTCCCTGGCAAAACCCGCTCACCTGCCGGTCCCGCAAGCAGAAAACCAAGCGCCAATAACTGTACCGCCGTTTTCCACTTGGCAAGCCAGGTCACCGGAACGCTCACCTGCACCTCGGCTAAAAACTCGCGCAAACCCGACAGCAGGATCTCCCGGCTCAATATAATTATCGCGGCCCACAATGACCAACCGGAAATCGTTCCGTCACTGGCCAGCATTAACAAACACGCAGAGACCAAAAGCTTGTCCGCAATCGGGTCCAGCATGCGCCCCAGGGAGGACTGCTGCGACCACATACGGGCAAGAAAACCATCCAGCCAATCCGTTACTGCGGCCAGCGCGAATATGGTTAAAGCCACCCAGCGGGCAACCTCGGAATTTTTCCAAAAAAAACACGCGACCACAAAAGGTACCGCGGCAATGCGCGCGTAGGTCAGGACATTGGGCAACGAGAGACCTCGCTCTCTTGCGGTGCGCCAACTCCAGGACGTGGGGGATTGATCGGTCATAGGATGCTCGTCCGTGAGGCGATATTGGCAATCAGCAATGTCTCAATTCAAGAGATCACAATGCCGCGTGTGAATTGAACAAAATGTATCTACTACAACTTACATGCAAATCAAGACGATATCTTGCCGCCACCCCGCCCCATGGCCAAACCATTTTAGTTCATGGGGAACGACTCATTCATTAACGCTTTGGCTTCTTCATATCAAGGCCGACCGGTTCGGTCTACCAGGACCGTGGGTATCGACGACGGTTTTTTCTTTCATTCAAGGGCCGCTTCGGCATTTCTTTGGTATTCTCCACGCTCCAGTCAGTCCCTTTCGCACCATCGCCGATACATGTGGGAGTATGGGCTGGAAGAAGACAGATTTATCGCCGAACTCTTCAAGGTCGGCGGGCTATGAATCAGCCTTGAGCTGGGAAATCACAACCAAGGCATCGGGGTCGAGGACTTTGATCCGCTTGCGTTTGCTTTCCACCAGGCCCTGTTTCTCCCAGGCACTCAGCAGGCGGCTTGCCGTATGCAACGTCGTTGCTGTGAGCTCCGACAGGTCCTGACGCGTAATGGGAAAATCGATCTCGATCCCGTCTGATACTTTGCGGCCTGCCTGGTTAATGAGCCGCACAAGCGCATTTGCGACACGCTGCTCGACTTGCTGCGTCGCCATCTCCATAACGCGATTATGGAGCTCCCCCATACGATTACCAACGGTTCTGTACATTTCGGTTGAAAAACCGTCATAGTCTGATACAAAACCGTCCCACAGGCGCGTCGGCCAACTGAGAACTATGGACTCTGTCACAGTCAATGCCGTGGCCGGGTAAATCTCTAGCCCGATTGCGTGTGCGATGCCCAAAAGCTGCCCGGCTGGAATGTGCAGCACCGTCACCTGGTCTCCGGTCGGTGTCAGGCGCACAACGCGCACATACCCGTCGAGCAGCATGAAAAACCTGTCCGCCGGTGCGCCCTCTTCGAAGATAGCGACCCCGTCGTCATATCTACGCGATGTTGCCTGATCAAGAATTGTACGGATCTGCCGTCGCTTCAGTCTGGAAAATGGGGGGAGATGCGTCAGCAGGCTCTCATCGAGCCGCGGCAATATCTTGTGCGGTTGCATTTCGGTCATGCGCGGCATATTTGCACAGTTTTCATACCAAGGGTCTTTAACAATGACTCATGGCTTAGCGTCAAAGAGTTATGTTATCAAGGCAGTACACCAGTCGGCGTGTCTATAAAGCCAATACCGCTGGTATCACATGTGAGATAGATGCTTATCGGCGGCATCGCGGGGCGCCGAATAGCCGCTGAAAGTTTGATTTAGCGCAAAGTCCTGCTGACCCGTTCGCGTAATCTTGACCGCAACAAACTATGTGAAGAGAAAGGAAACGCAATGCTGCGCACTGTCGTATCCGGTCTCGCCCTCGCCGCCTTGATGGGCGGCGCGGCTTTTGCGGAGACTTTTGAGGTTCAAATGCTTAACAAGGGCTCTGACGGTGAGCGAATGGTGTTCGAACCTGCGTTTATCCAGGCGCAGCCTGGCGACACGGTCAAATTCATCGCTGCCGACAAAAGCCACAATGCCGAAGTGAACAAGGGCATGTTGCCCGATGGCGCCGAAGCTTTTAAAGGTAAGATCAACGAAGAGATCGAAGTCACTCTTGATGTCGAAGGTGTGTACGGCGTGATCTGCAAGCCGCACTTCGCCATGGGTATGGTGATGACCATCGCCGTTGGTGACGTGGAGGTGCCCGAAGACTTCCTGAAAGGTCGCGTACCGCGCAAGGCCAGGAAGCGCTTCAAGGCGCAACTTGAAAATCTTTGAACGAACACCATCGGCCACCAGCCGATGCAAAAACCGCAAAGGAAGGACCTATGACCAAATTCATCAATCCCGGCCTCATGAAAACAACCCGGCGCAAGGTATTGCGCGGCAGTATGCTCGCTGGAGCCGCGGCAATTACGGGGGCCAGCGCCCTTGCTGCCCCGCGGACGCCAAAGCTGCATGGTGTTAATGCGGCATCGGCCAATCTCTATAAGGTTGCAGGCCAGCAAGACGCCGCGACCAATGCGAAACCCGCGGATCTGTCGGGCTATACCCGCGTGAAGCAGGAGCTTGTTGCCCCGCCCTTTGCGCCTGAGCATGAACAGATCGCCACAGGCGGGCCCAAGATCGTCGAGATCACACTGGAGACCGAGGAGCGTTTGATGGTCGTCGATGAGGACAATGAGGCAAGCATCTGGGCGTTTACCTACAACGGTTCGGTTCCTGGTCCGCTAATCATCGTCCACGAGGGCGACATGGTCGAGTTGACGCTGCGCAACCCGACCTCCAGCATGCTGGAGCACAATATCGACTTCCACGCCTCGACCGGCGCGTTGGGCGGCGGTAGCCTGACCCACGTCTATCCCGGCGAGGAATGCGTGCTTCGCTGGAAGGCCATAAAGCCCGGCTGTTTCACTTACCACTGCGCCCCCGGCGGCGACATGATCCCGTATCACGTCGCACACGGCATGAATGGTGCCATCATGGTACTGCCGCGCGATGGCCTGAAAGACAGGGACGGCAATCCTCTTCGCTACGACAGCATCGCCTATTTCGGTGAGCAGGATTACTATCTGCCGAAGGATGAGAATGGCGATTATCGCGCCTACGAGGCGGCTGGCGATGACTATGCCGACAGCCTTGAGGCGATGCGTGGGCTCATTCCGACGCACTCGGTCTTCAACGGCGCAGTCGGCGCCCTGACGGGAGAAGGTGCGATCAAGGCAAAGGTCGGTGAGACCGTGCTCATGGTCCACAATCAGGCCAACCGCGATTCGCGTCCACACCTGATCGGGGGGCACGGCAACTATATCTGGGAATCCTCCTTCACCGATCCGCCGCTCCAGGACATGGAAACCTGGTTCGTGCGCGGCGGCAGCGCGGTAGCGGCGATGTACACCTTTGAACAGCCGGGGGTCTATGCCTACGTCAACCACAACCTGATCGAAGGTGTGATGCTCGGCGCCACCGCCCACGTGGTTGTCGAAGGCCAGTGGGATAATGCCCTGATGGAACAGGTCGTTGCACCGCGCAGCTTCAAAACCTGATCAGGCAAACACCACGTCCGCCACCGCGATCACTCCCACTGGCAAGATCATGTCCGTGCGTTTTGTTGGTGTGGGGTGTCGCCAAGGTGGAACAGGTCAGGCATGGTATCGCCTCGCCACGTCCATGCCGTGCATGACGCCGCGCAGGTCCGCGAGCCCGCGCAGCCGCCCGATAAGTGAATATCCGGCTTAGGTCACATCTTTTTCAAGATCATCTGCCAACAAATGGCCATGGTCTGGGCGGACGGGAATCTGCCGGACAGGATCGCATTGGTTATATTCATTTTCGTAATGGGCGCGGCAAGGGTCTAAACTACGTCGAGACCATTATAGCAAAATGCGCCTAGTTGGAATCATGGGGCTCCCGCATTGTTTTTGCATTTTGCTATAGATTTAGAGGGCGATCAGCTTTATGCGTTTAGTTGTCCCCATAGCAAATGGGGGCAACTAACGCCAAGCTGATCTAGACGGGGAGGACATAATGTCTTCATTGGTGGCAATATGCGTCGTACCTGCGGGGGATAGATGCGGCGAGGGAGCCCTTTGGTCGGCAAACGAAGAGGCAGTCTACTGGTGCGATATCAATCGGTTCCTGATCCATCGTTTTGACGAGGCAACCCAGGCGGTAAAGAGTTGGATATTTGATGAGCCGGTCGTGGCTTTGTCTCTTACAACGGACCAAGGGCGGCTTCTGGTTGCCCTGGCCTCAAAGCTGATCTGGTGGTGGCCTGAGACCGATAAAAGGCAAGACCACGGGTTCACACTTGCGGGCTATCCGCATGTTCGCCTCAATGACGGGCGCGCGGACCCTTTGGGCAACTTCTGGGTGGGCTCAATGAAGAATAATGTTTTGCCCGACGGGGAACTGGGAGAAGCCGGTCCCGGCGAAGGGGTATTATTTCGCGTCTCGCCGGCAGGTGAGATAACCCGATGGCGAGATAACTTGGGCGTTTCCAATACCTTGTGCTGGAGTCCGGATCGGTCGACGTTTTATTTTGGAGACACACTCGAAAACGAAATCTATGCCTACGACTACGCTGCAACCGATGGGTCGGTATGCAATGCGCGAGTTCATTTTTCGGGATTTGAAAGAGGCGGGCCGGACGGCTCGGCCATTGATGCTGAGGGGCACTTGTGGAACTGCCGGTTCGGCGGCAAGTGCATTGTCCGCATTGCGCCGAACGGCGATATCGATAATGTTATCGACATGCCGACAAGCAATGTGACCACCTGCACGTTTGGCGGAAAAGACCTGCGAACACTATACGTGACCAGTGCAAGTATGGTTTCGCCGCCGGGGGAGCGCTTGGCGGGTAGCCTGTTTGCTCTACACGTCGAGACCCCCGGCTTGCCTGAAAATAAAGTCAAAGTCGCATCGTAATGAACGCACCCATGCTGATCTAGCAATAACCAAAAATGCCCCTGACGACAAAACTCAATAAAAATTAGCCGTTAATCAGACTATTCAGCGTGGAAAAAAAAGGTCCTTATCCATAACCGGGGTTCCTCCATAAAAACGAAGCCGCTGCCCCTTATGTCAATTGTGACGTACAATGGGGTAGGCGAATCGGCCGCGGCAGTTTGCGCGCGTCAAACAATCAAGCAGGAGCTTAACACTATGGCGGCACAAAAGGACACAGCGAAGGACAGTCTTGGGGCGCTTCCTGCGTGGGATCTGAGCGACCTTTATGCCGGGATCAATGCCCCGCAGTTGAAAGCCGACCTGGAAAAATTGGACAGACAGGTCATCGCCTTTGAGAAGAAATATAAAGGTCAACTCGCCAATCTGGCCAAGGCCAATACCGCTCAACTGGCGCGCTCGCTCACGGCGTTTGAGAAATTGAATGAGCAGATTGGGCGCATCGCATCCTTTGCCGGTCTGGTCTATGCGGGGGATACCACCGATCCGCAGCACATTAAGTTCTACGGGGACATTCAGGAGGCGCTCACCGATGCGAGCTCTCATATTTTGTTTTATACCCTTGAGCTGAACCGCCTGAGCGAACGGGCTCTTAGTCGGGCTTTGGCAAAAAGCAAGGCGCTCAGCCGCTATACCCCTTGGCTGAAGAATTTACGCCGCGAAAAGCCCTATGAACTGGAAGAGGCGATCGAAAAACTGTTTCACGAAAAGTCGGTAACAGGGCGCTCAGCCTGGAACCGTTTGTTCGACGAGACTATTGCGGGGTTGCGCTTCAAGATCGCAGGCAAATCCCTGGCGATTGAGCCCGCCCTGACGTTGTTACAGGACAAGTCCGCAAAAAAGCGTGCAGCCGCCGCTAAAGGGCTGGCAGCAACTTTTAAGGAAAACCTGTCCACATTTACCCTGATCACCAATACCCTTGCCAAAGACAAGGAGATTTCTGACCGCTGGCGCGGGTTTGAGGATATTGCCGATGCCCGCCATTTGAACAACCGGGTTGAACGTGAAGTTGTTGATGCACTGGTGGCCGCCGTGCAGGATGCTTATCCGCGGCTTTCTCATCGGTACTACAAAATGAAAGCCCGATGGCTGGGCAAACGAAAGCTCAACTATTGGGACCGTAACGCACCTTTGCCGCAGGCAAGTGACGAGGCCATACCCTGGGACCGGGCGCGCACGATTGTTCTTGATGCCTACCGCGCCTTTTCTCCGGAAATGGCAGAAATTGCCGCGGATTTTTTCCAGCGCAACTGGATTGATGCACAAATCCGTGAGGGCAAGGCCCCGGGCGCCTTTGCCCATCCCACCGTGCCCAGTGCGCACCCTTACGTCTTGCTCAACTACCTGGGCAAGCCCCGTGATGTGATGACCCTGGCGCACGAATTGGGCCATGGGGTGCATCAGGTCCTGGGGGCTACCCAGGGCGCGCTCATGGCTCCGACACCTTTGACCCTTGCGGAAACGGCCAGTGTGTTCGGCGAGATGCTCACATTTCGCGCGCTTTTAGCGCAGGCCTCATCATCGGAAAAACGCAGGCAGATGCTGGCAGGTAAGGTCGAGGATATGATCAACACCGTGGTGCGCCAGATCGCCTTTTATCAATTCGAGCGCAAGGTTCACAGCGCCCGTCGCGAAGGGGAATTGACGCCTGAGCAGTTATGCCAGCTATGGTTGTCAGTACAGGGTGAGAGCCTGGGCCCGGCCATTAAACTCAATCCTGGCTATGAAACCTACTGGGTTTATATTCCGCATTTCATTCATTCGCCCTTTTACGTCTATGCCTATGCCTTTGGAGACTGCCTGGTGAACTCACTTTATGCGGTCTATGAGAACGCCGAGGACGGCTTTGTCTCGCGCTACTTTGACATGCTGCGCGCAGGTGGCAGCAAGCACCACAGTGAATTGCTGGCGCCCTTTGGCCTGGACGCCCGTGATCCACAGTTCTGGCGCATGGGGCTTTCCATGCTTGAGGGGTTTATTGACGAGCTTGAGGCCGGTTGAGTGTACCAGGACCGGAAAACAACAGGTGGGCATCTCTGTTAACCGGCATCACCCTTCCCACTTGCCCTCTCAGCCCCCCGCATTGGCAGTATCCTATGGATGGATGGGAGGGAGGGAAAGCGGGCTGGTCAGGTCGGATCGTCAATAGACGTTTTCAGGTGACAAGAAACATTGGCCCGGCATGAAAACCGTTGCCGTAGCACCAACGTTCGATATAATACCAAGGGTCTTTAACAATGACTCATGGATTAGCATCAAAGAGGTGTGTTATCAAGGCAGTACACCAGTCAGCGTGTCTATAAAGCCAATACCGCTGGTATAATGCCCACAATAGGTGGTAAGCATTTGTTCAATACGGCGCCCGGAAGGGGCTCATTTAACGAACAGCATTTACGTTGACGAAACCAAGGCAAAACCGGTCAAAGAGGACAGACCCCATGGCACACGAGACGACAACAGACACCGATGATATTCCGTCCATGGACTACAACGAACATGAGACCACTTATTTTGGCTTTTTAAAGTTCGGACTTGCTTCGACACTGGCAACAGCCACTGTTCTCGTGACCCTGGTCATGATGACCTATGGGGCCGGCGTGTGGCCGAAAATCTTCGGCATTCTAAGCCTCGTTTTCGGATCGCTGGCTTTCTTTATTACCATGATCAGCGATCGCCTGAACTGGGTCCCCGGGACCATCGTCTTGGGGTTCGCGACGCTCATCACGCTGATTATTATTCTCTGACGGTTTGCGCGGGCAGGTATTTGCAGGATGTGGGGAGCGCCCTTGCACAGGGCGGGCGATAGCAATCGCGTGCGGGAACCTGACGAATAATACCAGCGGTATTGGCTTTATGTACACGCCGACTGGTGTACTGCCTTGATAACATACCTCTTTGACGCTAAGCCATGAGTCATTGTTAAGGACCCTTGGTATAATGAGTACAAAACCCGTTGTGGGCCTGTTTGTCACGTGCCTCGTTGACCTGTTTCGCCCCCGTGTGGGTTGGGCGAGCGTGAAGTTGATTGAAGACGCGGGCTTTAAGGTCGTGGTTCCACGCGCGCAGACCTGCTGCGGCCAACCGGCGTATAATTCGGGCGACCGCAAGACCGCGATCGCTCTTGCGCGTCAGGTCGTCAAGGCTTTTGCCGATGTTGACTATGTGGTGGCACCATCCGGCTCGTGTGCGGCGATGCTGAAAATTCACATACCCGATCTGTTGCGTGACGACCCTGAGTGGGCTGCGAGCGCGGCGGCATTTTCCGATCGGGCTTACGAACTGACACGCTTTCTGACAGATGTTGCCGGGGTTGATCGCTTTGCGACCCGGTTTGCCAAAACGGTGACCTATCACGACTCTTGCGCGGGGCTGCGTGAACTGGGTATTCGCGACCAGCCTCGCGCCCTTCTCAGTAAAGTCGAGGGCCTGACTTTGCGTGAAATGCGTAATGCGCAAGTGTGTTGCGGGTTCGGCGGCACGTTCTGTACCAAATATCCTGACATTTCCAACGCCATTGTCAGCGAGAAAACCGCCTCCATTGCCGAGACAAAGGCCGATGCGCTGGTGGCCGGCGATCTCGGTTGTCTTCTCAACATGGCGGGAAAGCTGGCGCGAGAGGAGCGCCTTATTGAGGTACGCCACATTGCCGAAGTGCTTGCGGGCATGACCGACGGCCCGGGAATTGGCACGGGCGCAAACGCAAAACGGGACGTCGAGGATAAAGCGACAATCAGGAAGGCACAGGGCGGGTGACGCGCATGACCACGGTACCGGCACAAGCCAGGGATCGATTTAGGGCCGATACCGCTCGCGCCCTGGAGGATGTGGCGTTGCAGCGGGCTCTTGAGAATGTGGGAAAGGGCTTTATCGCACGCCGCCAAGCGGCTGCGCAGGCGGTGCCGGAGTTTGAGCGCCTGCGCGACCAGGCCCGCGACATTAAAAACCACACCCTTGCGCATCTTGATCTTTATCTTCAGGCGTTTGAGGATAACGTGAGAGCCTCGGGCGGCAAGGTGCACTGGGCAACGGACGCCGGGAGCGCCTGCGCAATTGTCGAGGATATTTGCCGCTCTCATAACGTGCGTCGCATCACCAAAGGCAAGTCGATGATCTGCGAGGAGATGGGCCTTAATGCCCATCTTGAGGCGCGCGGGTTTGCGGTCACGGAAACGGACCTTGGCGAATATATCATCCAGTTGCGCGGGGAAACGCCAAGCCACATCATCGCGCCGGCTATTCATGTAAATCGCGATCAAATTGAAGAAGACTTTCGTCGGGTTCATGTGCATTTCGATGCGGGTCGGGATTTGAGCGAACCGGTACAATTGCTGGGCGAAGCGCGGCGGGTTTTGCGTGAGCGCTTTCTCGACGCTGACGCGGGGATTACGGGGGCCAACTTTCTTGTGGCTGAGACGGGATCTGTGGTGATTGTAACCAACGAAGGCAACGGGGACCTGACCCAGACATTGCCCAACGTGCATATTGTTGTGGCGTCCCTTGAAAAAATAGTGCCGACCTTGAACGACTGTTCGCAGCTATTGCGCCTTCTGGCGCGCTCTGCCACAGGCCAGGCGATGGCGGCCTATACAACCTTTTCAACCGGGCCGAAACGGGCCGGCGATGGGGATGGGCCGGAGCATTTCCATGTTATCCTGCTGGACAACGGCCGCTCGTCGGTTTTGGGAACACAGTTTCAGGACGTGTTGCGATGCATTCGCTGCGGGGCCTGCATGAACCATTGCCCCGTCTATCAGGCGATCGGTGGCCATGCTTATGGGAGCACGTATCCAGGGCCCATCGGTGCTGTCCTCACACCCACCATCAAAGGCATAAAGACAAGTGCTCACTTGCCGGGTGCCTCAACCTTTTGCGGCGCATGCGAGGCGGTGTGCCCTGTGCGCATCCCGTTGCCGCACTTAATGCGCAATTGGCGTAGCGAGGCGTTTCGCAATCACTATTGCCCTGCCACAGAGCGCTTTGCACTTGGCCTTTGGGCTGTGTTTGCCACACGCCCGTGGCTTTACCGGTTGGCCACGCGTGTGGCCATGGCCATACTCGGGGGTTTGGGTCGCAAGCGCGGGCGCTTTGCTAGCGTGCCCTTTGCCAGAGGCTGGACAGATTACCGGGATCTGCCTGCACCTGAAGGAGAGACGTTCATGGCCCTTTGGAAAAAACGTTAGGCGCGCCCATGAGCGATCAACGGGCAACCATTCTTGCAGGTATTCGCCGTGCGCTTGGCGTGCGTGGAGACGAGGCTTTTCGTAGAGAAGATGTTTCTGCGCGCCTGCGTAACCCTCCAGATGGCATTACGCCGATCATGGCAAAAGGCGACGCCAGCACCCTTGTTGAGCGGTTTATCAAGAATGCGCAAAATGCTCAGGCAACCCTGGACCAAGTCAGCGATGGTGCCGGGGTGGTTGCGGCGATTATGGGCTATCTACGTGCTCACAACTTGCCCAGGATGTGCCGCATGGGGGCTGATGAACGGCTTGCCGATCTGCCTTGGGAGACGGCGCCGATGTTGAGCATTTCACAGGGTGCCAGTTCCGGTGATGATCCGGTTGCCGTGTCTTACGGGGTTGCCGCCATTGCCGAATCCGGAACGATCATGCTGGGTTCGGGGCCAGACAATCCGACTACGTTGAATTTTTTACCAGACACCCATATTGTTGTTGTGGCGCGCGGGGATATTGTTGGCGCCATGGAGGCGGCGTGGGAGCGTTTGCGCGGTGCTAGTGCGCATCATAGCCAGGACATGCCCCGGTGCGTGAACCTGGTGACCGGGCCGTCGCGCTCAGCTGATATCGAGCAGACCCTGTTGCTCGGCGCCCATGGTCCCCGGCGGTTGCATATTGTCTTGCAAGACGCCTGATGCTGGCTTCAATCCTTTTAGGACGCAACAATGAAAACACCGGTTGCCCTTATTGCCGCCGTCAGCGACAACGGCGTCATCGGCGTCGATGGGGGAATGCCCTGGCACATTTCGTCGGACATGAAGTACTTTCGCGCCATGACCCTGGGTAAGCCAATCATCATGGGGCGAAAGCAATATGAGAGTGTGGGCAAGCCTCTTGACAGGCGCCCTAATATTGTCATTTCCCGCCGTCAGGGCCTGACCATTGATGGGGTTTTGGTTGTAAGCAGCGTTCCTGAGGCTCTGAGGCTTGCAGATCGCCTGGCGCGCGAAAGCGGAGCGAAGGAAATGATGATCATCGGGGGAGGGGAGGTCTACGCCCAGACCTTTGCCAGTGCAGATCGCCTCTACATCACCCACGTACATAAGAAAGTGCGGGGGGATGTCATGTTTCCTGTGATCGACTTTGAGGTGTGGCGGGTGATGGAAAGCGAAAGGGTCCCCGGACCCCCGATCGATTGCACACGCACGACCTATGTCAGGGCGCCTGCGGGCCCAGCGCGCAGTTTATAGCCTAACCGGTGTTCTGGATAAGGACCTTTTTATCATGTTTTATCGGTTCCTTTTCATGCAACGGCGCCGGAGACAAGCAATTATCAGATGAATGGCTTCACGAGGCCGAAATGGGATAACGAGGGACTCCATAGGGTACTGTTTTATGGGTAGTTGGGACGAGGGAGGGCTGGCCAGGTCGCAAATAGAGACGCCCACAAGTCAGCGTGTACAAAAATCCCATATCGCTGATATAACTTTTTGGCTTTATTGCGTTTTTCAAATTATGGTGCCCAGGAGAAGACTCGAACTTCCACGACCATACGGCCACTAGCACCTGAAGCTAGCGCGTCTACCAATTTCGCCACCTGGGCCATCTATTGCAAGGACGCTTGGCGATCCTATGGCTCTCTTGCCGGCCACCACGTCACATCTTGTGCAAATTTGTGCATTGCTGTAACCTGCTTGGAGGGGCTTGTCAATCTCGACGCATTAGAGAGCGTGTCAGGTTTTAATAGAATCCATTCTGTGTCTCGATTGGCGAGGCGATCCCCAAGTTCAAGGCGATCGAAGAGCGATGCTTGTCCATCTCTCAAAAGCGGCTTGGGCGTGGGCGTTGCGCCAATCGCAAACCCGAAGGGGCGCTTTTGCTATAGATTTAGAGGGCGCTCAGCCTTATACGTTTAGGTGTCCCCATAGCAAAATGGGTACAACTAACGCCAAGCTGATCTAGCTTTCATCCCTATCCACGTCTCTACCGTCTCTACCGTCGCTCGGATGTTCGTCATCATCAAGAACGCGCCACGCCGCGCCGTCCAGATCATCAAACTGACCATGACGCTCAGACCATAAAAATGCCAGCAAGCCCAGCGCACCCAGTGCCAGTGCGGCAGGAACAAGAACAATCAAAACATTCAATCCGATCACCTCTGCACGGGGGATGATGTTAAGTACCTCTCATACCAAAGGCCTTGACAAGGGCTTATGGATTAGCGTCAATCCGGTGTGTTATCAAGGCCCCACCCCAGCCGGCGTGTCTATAAATCCCATACCGCTGGTATCATTTTATGGCAAAAGCTTCCACGTTGAAATTACTCTCGCAGCAGCAACGCGCTCTCCTCGCGGCATTGGCCCTGGTTTCGGTCTCGCCAGGCGTTGCAATGCGGTGTTTGCTTGCCTATATCTTAAGTCGTGTACTTAAACCCTTAACAGCGCACCCCTTGGATGTCGGTACGACGGGGATATGGCATTGAGTAAGGGATATGAATACGGGATTGGCACTATGGCAGCATGCGTATAGGAACATCGAGCTGGGCAACTCTATTGACCGGCCTCACCCTGCCCGCACCCCCGGCTTGGGCCGCGGGTAAAATGGTGCCTTAGGGGTGATGGGGCAAGGGGAGGCGGATCGGGCAGGCCACAAATAGACGTTTCCCGCTGTTCTGGAGACATCAGGCGGCAGGTCTTAACATGCAGTACACAATTGTAAGGTACCAAGGGTGGTAAGTAAGGTTATCGTCTACAAGGGACCAGCATGGGCACAAAAGGTGTGTGCCACGAATAAAGGTGTGTGCCACGAATAATGCCAAGTGATTGTGCAAAGGGATAGGGTTGATTGTACAGGATGGGTGCGGCTACTGGCTCGATGGTATCGATGGTATCGATGGTATCGACGGTTGTGCGCGTCAATTCAGCGACGAGGATTCATGTTATGATAGTCTCGTTGTTGCGCCGTCAGTGGCTTGAGAATTGTTGACAGGAATGTCAGAGGACTTAAGGAGAGCAGATGCCCTGGAGTGATAATTCCGGTAATGGTGGCAGCGGCGGACCGTGGGGCGGAGGGCCGTCCGGGCCCGGCTCGGGCTCAGGCCCCGGACGTGGGCGCGAGCAGCCCGGTCTTGATGATTTGTTCCGCAGCAGCCAGGACAAACTGAAGAACGTTCTGCCGAAAGGTGGAGGCTCTCCCAATTTTACCTTTCTTTTGGTGTTGTTGGGTTTGGTAGCCTTATTTCTTTACAATTCGTTCTATACGATAGAGGCGGAAGAACTTGGGGTTGAGCTTCGTTTTGGTCAACCCAAGGAGGAGCTTTCGCAACCAGGGCTGCACTTTATGTTTTGGCCCATGGAACGCCTTGAGGTCGTTAAAATTATCGAGAATCAGATCAATATTGGACCACGAAAAGGGGGTGGCGGAACCTCTGAATCCGGCCTGATGCTTTCTGGTGATCAGAATATCGTGGACGTTACATTTACTGTGCAGTGGCGCATCGATAGACCTAAGGACTATCTTTTTAATGTACGCGACCCGCAAGGGTTGGTTCGTCAGGTTGCCGAAAGTGCGATGCGCGAGGTCGTTAGCCGCCGACCCGCCGGTGATATTTATCGCGATGAGCGCGACAATATTGCCCGAGAAGTCCGTGATATTGCTCAGCAAATCCTGAACGCCCATGGAACAGGCGTGGCCATCACGGCGCTCAATATAGAGGATTCTGCACCGCCTCCTGAGGTGGCGGATGCTTTCGACGAAGTCCAGCGCGCGGAGCAGGATGAAGTACGCCTGAAGGAAGAAGCCAACCGTTATCGCGCTGAAAAACTTGGCGTGGCACGGGGCAAAGCGGCTGAGATTCGTGAAAAGGCGGCCGGCTACAAGGCCCGTGTTGTGCAGGAGGCCGAGGGTGAGGCGCAACGGTTTATTTCCGTCCATGAAGAGTATGCCAAGGCCCCTGAAGTAACCCGTCAGCGCCTTTTCTACGAGACCTTGGAGAGGGTGCTGAAGTCGTCCGACAAGGTCATCCTTGAGGGCGGACAGGGCGGCTCTGGTGTCGTTCCCTATTTGCCATTGCCGGAGTTGAATAAAAATCGTGTGGGAGGAAACCAATGAACCGGTTTACATCGTTTTTTGGTCTTGCAGCCCTATTGGCTGCAGCCTATGTGGTCTACTCATCCCTGTTCATTGTGACCGAACGTCAGCAGGCTCTGGTCCTTCGTTTTGGCGAGATCCGGCGGGTTATTGAGGACCCGGGTATTTACTTTAAAATTCCGACGGATATTGTTGACACCGTTCAAATTATTGAAGACCGCCTTATGCGCTTTGATCTTGATGATATGCGCGTTCAGGTGTCGGGCGGCAAGTTCTATGAGGTTGATGCATTCCTGACTTATCGCATTAACAGCCCGCGCCGGTTTCGTGAGGCGGTCTCTGCGAGTGTTCTGTCGGCCGAGCAACGTTTGCGAACCCGGTTCGACTCGGCTTTGCGTCGGGTCTACGGCTTGCGCAGTTTTAAGGCCGCGCTTTCTGAAGAACGCACGGAAATGATGCGCGAAGTGCGCGATCAAATTCGTGCCGAAGCTGAATCCCTCGGGTTAAACATCATTGATGTGCGTATCCGCCGCACAGATTTGACCAAGGAGGTTTCCCAGCAGACCTACGATCGCATGAGTGCCGAGCGCCTGGCCGAGGCCGAAGTCATTCGCGCCCGCGGTAAGGAGGCAGCCAAACGCATCACCGCAGCAACCGACAGGGAAGTTGTGGAACTGGAGGCGGAGGCGCAACGCGAAGCGGAAATTCTACGCGGCCAGGGTGAGGGCGAACGCAACCGCATTTTTGCCGAGGCATTCCAGCGCGATCCGGAGTTTTTTGCCTTTTATCGCTCCATGATCGCCTATGCCCAGGCCCTTGAGGACAGTGGCACAACCATGGTTCTGTCTCCGAACTCTGACTTCTTTCGGTATTTTCGTGATCCCAACGGCCGGGAGTTATCCGCTCCCAACCCTTAATAGTGTGTTCTGATTGCGGCTATAGCAAAAGCGCCCCTTCGGGTTTCCGATTGGCGCAACGCCCACGCCCAAGGCGCTCTTGAGAGATGGATAAACATCGCTCTTCGATCGCCTTGAACTTGGGTATCGCCTCGCCAATCGAGAAACAGAATGGGTTCTATTAAAACCTGACACACTCTAGCGGCTATCTGAGAGCACAGGAACAAGATGATGAGATGAATGAGTTGGCGTTGGCGGTTGGACTGCTTCTTTTGGTGGAAGGTGCGGTTTATGCGCTTTTCCCCGCGCAAATGAAAGTGCTTCTTCGCCGAACTCTTGAGCTTCCGGACAGTGCATTACGCAACGTAGGATCCTGTGCAGTTGTTGTCGGCCTGCTTGTCGTGTGGTTGTTCACCAGATGAACGGGGATCGCGATATTGCCGCCTCTGCGGTAGTGACAGGATAGACAGGATAGACAGGATAGAAAGATCGCGTGGGTTGAAATTCCTGCAGGTATGGGAGACGCCCAAGTCATAATGCAAGTTATATCGAGGCGAAGGCAATGGGAAAGGATATGAAGACCTTTCACTATTTAAATTTAGGCAAGCCACAGGCAGTGATCATGTTCAGAGGTTTTTTTGTTGCACTGGTGTTGGGCCTCGTTTTCGCAATAATGCCGCCTTCGGCGAACGCCCGTGGGCCCCAATCCGTTGCCGACCTTGTTGAAGATCTACAAGCCTCGGTGGTGAACATATCCACCAGCCAGAAGCTTAAGGGGCGACGGGGACTGCCGATCCCACAGGCGCCGGACGGGTCTCCGTTCAAGGATTTTTTTGACGATTTTTTCAATAAACAATCCCCTGACAGTGATGGCCCTCTGGGGCAGGCGAGCGCGCTTGGCTCGGGTTTTATCATTGATGCAGGCGGCATTGTGGTCACCAACAGTCATGTCATCGCCGAGGCGGACGAAATTACCGTTGTTCTCAATGATGGAACGCGACTGGATGCGGAAATCCTGGGTCGCGACAAAAAAACCGACCTTGCGGTTCTTCAGGTTAAACCGGACAAGCCGCTGGTGCCGGCGCGTTTTGGCGACTCGGAGGCGATCCGGGTCGGTGACTGGGTGATTGCAATCGGCAATCCATTTGCTCTTGGGGGCTCTGTCACCGTTGGCGTTGTCTCGGCACGCGGGCGTGATATTCGCGTCGGCTCCTACGACAATTTCATCCAAACCGACGCTGCCATCAATCGAGGAAACTCCGGTGGTCCTTTGTTTAATATGAACGGAGAAGTCGTTGGCATCAATACCGCAATCATTTCTCCAACCGGGGTCTCCATTGGCCTTGGCTTTGCCATTCCCACATCTCTCGCGGTTCCGGTCATTGAGCAGCTTAAAACATTTGGTGAAACCCGACGCGGCTGGCTCGGGGTTCATATTCAGGAAATCTCCGGCAATATCGCTGAAAGTCTGGGTCTTGAGCGCCCACGCGGCGTTCTTATTGCTGACGTGGAGGCGGGCGGCCCCGCGGCCGCATCCGGTCTTGAGCCCGGCGATGTGGTACTTAGTTTTGATGGAAAATCGATCGAGAAAATGCGCGAGCTGCCGCGCATTGTCGCGCTGACGCCGGTGGGCAAGGTTGTCGCTGTCGAGGTGTTGCGCGATGGCAAAAAGCGCACAATTTCCGTGACCCTGGGACGCCTTGAGGAGGAGGGGCAGGAGGGGCAGGAGGGGCAGGAGAGGCGGGATGCGCAGGACGCGCAGGACGCGCAGGATGCGCAGGATGCGCCTGTGCCACAAGATCCGAGTTCCGGCGACAACAATCAGGACCATCCTGCTGTTACGGTCCTGGGCCTGACGGTCAGCCCCCTGTCTGCTGACCTGCGTAAACGGTATGCGATTGAGGAGGCGATCAGGGGGGTTGTGGTGAGCGCCGTGACGCCAGGCACGGATGCCCAGGACAAGGGGCTCAAGCCTGGTGATGTGATCGTCGAAGTGATGCAGAACACAATCGAAACGCCCCAAGATCTGGCCGAGCGGATCAAGGATTTGCGCAGCAAGCAGCGGCGCACGGCACTGGTTCTGGTTAGCAGTGCCGATGGTCAGCACCGTTTTGTGGCGCTCAGGCTCGACAAGGGGAGTGAGTAGGTGGGATCCACCACCTGGTTCTCAGTTTTTGTCAAGGTTTTGGCCGCGCCAGGGGTGATGAGAATGGTGCCGTAGCCTCGCCGCCTTTCACCTTGGCGCTGACCCGCCAGCGCCCCGATCACGTGAAAACCAAGGGCCAGGCTGACACCGCCGAAGACGACACTAGCGCTGGCAAAACCCATCATCAGGCCCTGGGGGCCATAAAAATAGCCGCCGATCAGAATGAGTGGCCACACTCCGATCAAGGCCCGGGCCCAGTTAATCGCCGTCGAAAACAGGGGATATCCCAGGGTATTAAACGCGGAATTTCCGATAAACAAAAACCCCAAAAAGCCAAAACCGGGAACCATCCAGGTACAAAAAAGCCGCACCAGTTCCGCCGCTAGTCCCTCAAGAGCAAAAACACTGACAATGATCTCACGGCTGGCGAACAACGCAGCCCATATGGTTAGCACGTAGAGGACCGTGAAGAGGGCCGCATCGCCCATCGTTCGGTTGACCCGGACAAAATCTCCCGCGCCAAAATTCTGCCCGATAATTGGCGACACCGACGCCGACAGGGCAAATAGCATTCCAAGAGCCACCGGAACTATACGATCAACGACGGCAAAGCCGGCTATGGCGCTGTCACCATAGGCGGCCATGTAGTGTTGCAGAATAAACACCGCCACGGGGGTCGCGATATTGGTCAAAACGGCGGGAAAGGCTATATGGATCACCTCAACGACATCGCCGGGAAGACGACGCAGTCTTGGGACAGCCAACATCTTGTGAATCCGCCAAACGCCGTGTATGCCTACAAAAAGAATGACAAGACGTGAAAGGCAGGCAACAAAGGCGGCGCCGTCGAGTTCAAGCCGCAAAACCAAAATGAACAACGGGTCCAGTACAAATGTCACGACAGCACCGGAAAGGGTCACAAACATGGACCGCTTGGCGTCTCCCACAGCACGTAAAATTCCACTCAGGCCGATCCCTAAACACAACGGGACGGTCATCGTCAGCACAAAGCGCAGATACCGCGTAGCGAAGACGAGAGTTTCATCGCGGGCCCCTAACCAGAACAGAAGCGGTGAGGCAAAAATATAAAGCACAATGCTCAAGCACAATGTCGACACCGCCATCACGATCATACTGGCGCTGGCCAATTCGCGTGCGCGCTCCAGTTTTCCGGCGCCGATTGTCCTTGAGACGAGGGCCGTGGCGGCGATCATAACGCCCACCCCAAAGGATACGGAAAAGAATAGAACGGTCGAAGCAAATCCAACTGCCGCTGTTTTTTTCTCGTCCCCCAACCACTGGATGTACATGAGGTTAATGAGATCGACGAAAAAGATAGCGACAAGGCCCATGGCGCCCGACAGGGTCATGATGATGACATGCATCATGATCGGGCCTTTAAGAAATTTCTGATGGCGCGAAGACGATACGCCCTGTGTATTTTGGCCGGGGGTGCCTGCGGCAATGTCTGAGGATTGCATTGGCCGATCCTATAGCCAGGCCGCCTGAAAATGATTTCATTTTCAGGCGAAAAGCCGAGCGATAATAAAAGCATATAGCTAGAGCGTGTCAGGTTTTAATAGAATCAATTCTGTTTCTCGATTGGCGAGGCGATTCCCAAGCTCAAGGCGATCGAAGAGCGATGTTTATCCATCTCTCGAGAGCGGCTTGGGCGTGGGCGTTGCGCCAAACGGAAACCCGAAGGGACGCTTTTGCTATAGATTTAGAGGGCGATCAGCTTTATGGCGTTAGCTTTGCCCCTGGCAAAATGGGTAAAGCTAACGCCATGCTGATCTCATATGGACCTTAAGCCTCTTGCAAATAGCCCCCCTATATCCTGCGAGACTTAAGGCCCATATTGGCGCAAAATCGCTCCGTCAGAATGGTTCTATTAAAACCTGATACGCTCTAAATGACTGTATCAGAATAAAGTCATTTAGCTATATGCGAACGCCGCGGAGCATACCAGTAGTTTTTCCAGCCCAACGTGTGGTAGACAGGGGCGTGCTTGATGCGCGATCATCAATTCTCAATCAACAACACCTGAGCCCGGCCTATGCTTGCCCGCTTATTTTCGTTTCTACCCGACAGCATCACCAATAGCCTGGCGCCAATTCACCCCGCGGGCACGCCGTTTATCGCAATCTTTGCGGTCGCCGCACTGATACTGGGCTGGCTATGGAGCCCACTACTATGGGTCGGTTTGGCGCTGACGGGATTTTGCGCGTATTTTTTTCGTGATCCGCAAAGAGTAACACCAACCCGCGCAGGGCTTGTGGTCTCTCCTGCGGATGGGCGCATTTCCTTTGTTGGTCCCGCACCTTCCCCTTCGGAGTTGGGGCTATCAGGGCAGGAATATATCCGCATTTCCGTGTTCATGAGCGTGCTGGATGTGCATGTTAACCGTGCGCCATGTGCGGGAGTTATCAAGGATATCACCTATCGTGCTGGTAAGTTTTTGAGTGCGGATCTGGATAAGGCGAGCGAGGAGAATGAGCGTTCCGGCATGGTTCTCACGACGCCGCACGGCGATATTGGTGTTGTACAGATCGCCGGACTTGTCGCGCGTCGTATTGTCGGATTTGTCGCGCCGGGGCAGACGCTTGCGGCGGGGGATCGGTACGGCCTCATTCGCTTTGGCAGTCGGGTTGATGTCTATGTGCCGGCAGGAACCTTTATTTCCGTAGGCCTGGGGCAGCGGGCCATCGCCGGAGAGACCATATTGGCCGACTTTGGCACGCATGAGCGCTATAAGACGCAATTTGCAAGGGGATAGGTTATGGAAACACCGTTTCCACCGTTTGAGCCGCCGGATCCAGGATCAGACGCCCGGCGAAATCGGGGGTCGCGACGTCGGCGTATTCCGTTTCGCATCATTGCCCCCAATGTGGTTACGGTGATGACGATCTGCGCTGGTTTGACCGCCATTCGCCTCGGGTTCGAGGGACGCTATGGGTTAGCGATCACGGCGATTGCAATCGCGGCCCTTCTTGACGCTCTTGATGGGCGCTTGGCGCGGGCCCTGAAATCAACATCGCGTTTTGGTGCCGAATTGGACTCGCTGGCCGATTTTGTCAATTTTGGCGTGGCACCGGGGATCATTCTTTATTTTTGGAACCTGCATGCGCTCAAGTCTTTTGGCTGGCTGGCGGTTCTTATTTTCGCCATCGCCACCGCTCTGCGTCTGGCGCGTTTTAATGCCATGCTGGAGGCTCCCGACACGCCGCGCTGGCATGCAGACTATTTTACCGGCATTCCGGCACCGGCCGGTGCTCTGGTCGTCATGCTGCCCATTTACCTGACCTATATGGGCTTGCCGCCTTGGTCCGGCAGTGTTTGGGTGTCCAGTGTTTATGTGGTGTTTGTCGGCCTTTTGCTTGTGTCACGCCTGCCGAGTTATTCCGGAAAGCGTTTGGGGCGGTGGGTGGATAGAGACTGGGTGGCGCCCCTGTTTATAGCGGCGGTGGTTCTGATTGTTTTGCTGCTCAGCTTCCCCTGGGTGATGGCGAGCGCCTTCACGCTGATTTATCTGGCCAGCCTGCCCGTTGCGCACAGGACTTTTCGGACCCGTGAACGCCGTCATCGAGCGGCAAAAAGTCCCAGGTCTTCGTAAGCGACGCGGGTTCGATGTTAGCTGGAAACGTTTATTTGCGATCTGGCCCGCTCTCCCCGGGGCTTGGGTCCCCCATGAAAGGGTAACCCTGGGGGGGCCAGGAGTTAAACGCAAGGCCCCGCGGTATAATTTTGTTTAAGGACCAATGTGTGTGTTAAGGCTATTTTTGCCTAAAGTGCAATCTTCAATTATAGTTTTTTCCTATTGATATTTCTTATGAATTCGGAAAATTTTAATGATTACGTAAGGGAAATTTTTATGAACCTAAGATGAATAGTCCTTTCGGGTTGGGTTCATAAAGACTTTGCTAAACAACAGGTATGAATTGAAACTACTCACGAATCAAATATTTGTGAGTTCATTCATGACTGTATGCAGGCGTTGTTAATGCCCCCCACGATGCCTGTGTTTATTATCGGCCGGTGACGCAATGTCACCGGCCGGTTTTTTTTGCGAGGGCCAGGCCGCAAACAGACGTTTCCCGGTGACCGGATGGATGCAGGAGATCGCAGTGCCCGTAAGGTTCACCCGAACCAGGTCGGGGCGATGATCGTGACTGCAGGGTTTGTCATCTGCACAGGCAAAGAAACGCACGGACGGGCCGAACAATTTATTGGAAAATGCGCTGATTTTGCAGCTCACAAACCTTTTTCCAGGGCCGGCCAGTTCTTGTCTGCGGCGGCGATGTGGCCGGGGATATCCTGGCTCCAGGTGGCGCGGACACTCTTGTTTGCGTTCAAGTAAAGCCTGTCGTCCACGATAGTCCAGGCATGAGGATCGGTGCGGTAAACGTAGTTCTGAGAGGCCGCATAGGCGCAGTACCCCCCATATCGTGGGGCGTATCGGGTCGGACTGGCTGCGAAGGCATCGCGGTTTTCCTGGCTGGAGAAATGCCAGGTGGTTCCTTTCCAGGAAAAAGCATGCTCCGCTTGCCCACGCACGGGCTTGCCGTGGGTGAAGTAAGCCACCGGGTCATAGCCGCCGATCGCCTTGCCGCCGGTGGAGTAGACCGCGCCGGCGTGCGCGAGAGAACCGTAAATTACGGCCCCCATGGTCATCACAATGGCCACGACGAGCATGGCCAGGATGCGTGTGCGGTTGCCCCGCGTGAGGCCTGCTTTTTCTTGCGGTTGAGCGAAATCTGACATAATGCGAAGTTCCTATTTATATGGAAATCAATTTCTACCAAGGGGCCTTAACAATGACTCATGGCTTAGCGTCAAGTAAGTGTGTTATCAAGGCAGTACACCAGTCGGCGTGTATATAAAGCCAATACCGCTGGTATAACCCGTCGGGATCAGGCAAGCAATTTTGCACTGACATTTTGTACTGACATTTTGCACTGACATTTTGCACTGACATAGAGAATTCAGACCGCAATTGCCGCCAATTATCCGCGAACGCCATTAAAGTTGCACGCAATTGGCAAAAAATTAAGGCGAGAGCGCGAAATTGCTTGACGATGCCTGTCTTTTAGCGCTAGAACCCAAGGCGATTCTCGGGTAGGCCGTAGAGTTCGCCCATTCGTGCGCCCCGTTAAATGCACACGAAACCACGTATCTCTAAACGCTACCAACGACAATACAGGCAACATGCGGATGCGCGATCGGTGTTACAGCGTTTGTTGTAACGCGAGGTGGTGTTCAATTACAGTTTGGCGCTGCCGTTGGCGCGGGAACTGGAAACGGCGTATTTGTGCAAGCGGATGCTGCGTGTTGGGTTACGGGAAAGACGTGGCGGTCGAGCCGTCGGGCTTGCGGTTATCAAGGTTGGCGTGGCGGCTTGAGTTGCCGGGGTTGCTAAAGCGCATGGGGGTGGGTTCAGGGCAAGGGCGCAGCGAAATGCGTGTTAGGCTGCAAGGAACGTGTTAGGCTGCAAGGAACGTGTTAGGGTGCGAGGAATAAGAGTTTAGGATGCCAACGATCAATCAACTGATCCGCAAGCCGCGGCAATCGAAGGTCAAGCGCTCGAAAGTGCCGGCCATGGAGGCAAACCCGCAAAAGAAAGGGGTTTGCACCCGGGTCTATACCACGACACCCAAAAAGCCAAACTCTGCCCTTCGTAAAGTGGCCAAGGTTCGCTTGACCAATGGGCGTGAGGTTATAAGTTACATCCCCGGTGAGGGGCACAACCTGCAAGAGCACGCCGTTGTTCTGATACGAGGCGGTAGGGTGCGGGACCTGCCTGGGGTTCGCTATCACGTTTTACGCGGTGTTCTTGATACGCACGGTGTAAAAGATCGACGCCAGCGCCGATCCAAATACGGCGCCAAGCGGCCAAAATAGTCAATCGGAAGCGCTGCCGGCGCCAGGAGCGGAAGCAAATCGCGGAACCAAAACCATGTCAAGACGTCACAGCGCCGAAAAGCGAGACATAATTCCCGATCCCAAATACGGCGATCAGACGATTTCCAAATTCATGAACAGCCTCATGAAACATGGCAAAAAGTCTGTTGCCGAACGCATGGTCTATGGGGCTTTCGATATTATTCAGGACAAGTTGAAGCAGGACCCGGTCGATGTTTTTCACACCGCGCTTGACAATGTAAGTCCGTCCATTGAGGTGCGTTCGCGCCGCGTCGGTGGCGCTACCTATCAGGTTCCCGTGGAGGTTCGTAGTGAGCGCAAAAAGGCGCTGGCTATTCGTTGGCTGATTGCTGCAGCGCGTGCGCGCAGCGAGCGCACCATGACTGAGCGCCTTTCAGGTGAGTTGCTCGATGCCTTTAACGAGCGCGGCAATGCGGTGAAAAAGCGCGAAGACACGCATCGAATGGCAGAGGCCAATAGGGCATTTTCACATTATCGGTGGTAGGGCTATCAGGGGTCGGGTGCAAGTTGGTGTTCCCGGCCTGAATTTATTTGGATGGTATTAACGAGATTGGTTATGGCGCGAGCGTACAAGATTGAGGATTATCGGAACTTTGGCATCATGGCCCATATTGATGCCGGCAAGACCACCACGACCGAGCGGATCCTTTACTACACGGGCAAAAGCCACAAGATTGGCGAAGTTCACGATGGCGCCGCCACCATGGACTGGATGGAGCAGGAGCAGGAACGGGGTATTACCATCACCTCGGCCGCAACCACCTGCTTTTGGAAAGGCAAGCGCCTGAACATCATCGATACCCCCGGGCATGTGGATTTTACCATTGAAGTGGAGCGTTCGTTGCGGGTGCTTGATGGGGCTGTTGCACTTCTTGATGCCAACGCCGGGGTTGAGCCGCAAACGGAAACAGTTTGGCGCCAGGCAGACAAATACAACGTGCCACGCATGATATTTGTCAATAAAATGGATAAGTTGGGCGCTGACTTTGATAAATCAGTTGAGATGATAAGGACCCGGCTTGGTGCCAATCCGCTGGTGATTCAGTTGCCGATTGGGGCCGAATCGAAATTTGCCGGCGTAATTGATCTCATCAAAATGAAAGCAATCATCTGGGATAACGAAAGCTTAGGCGCAACGTTTCATGAGCAGGATATTCCTGCCGACATGGTTGATGCGGCGACCAGGGCGCGTGAGGCCATGGTGGAGGCGGCCGTTGAGGTCCATGAGGGGGCCATGGAAGCCTATCTGGAGGGAGAGGAGCCCTGCGGGGATGCTCTTGCACAGCTTATCCGCATGGGAACAATCAATAATACTTTTGTTCCCGTTCTGTGTGGAACGGCTTTCAAAAACAAAGGTGTACAGCCGCTTCTAGATGCGGTTGTCGATTATTTGCCAAGCCCGGTTGATATTCCCGCCGTAAAGGGCATTGACGTCAAGAGCGAGGAGGATGTCACCCGCCAGGCCAGTGACGATGTGCCTCTCGCCATGCTGGCCTTTAAGGTGATGAATGACCCGTTTGTCGGTTCGCTCACCTTTGCGCGTATTTATTCCGGCACCCTGGAGAGCGGTTCCACAGTTGTTAATAGTGTAAAAGGCCGGCGTGAACGCGTCGGCCGTATGCTTTTAATGCACTCCAATCACCGGGAGGATATCAAGCTGGCGCACGCGGGAGACATCGTTGCCATTGCCGGGCTGAAGGAAACGACGACCGGTGATACCCTGTGCGCGCCGGATCACCAGGTTATTCTTGAGCGCATGGAGTTTCCTGACCCTGTGATCGAGATCACCGTTGAGCCAAAAACCAAGGGTGATCAGGAAAAAATGGGCTCCGCTCTGCACCGTTTGGCGCAAGAGGATCCGAGTTTTCGCGTCAAGTCCGATAATGAGACCGGCCAGACCATCATCGCCGGCATGGGCGAATTGCACCTTGATATCATTGTCGACCGGATGAAGCGTGAATTTAAGGTCGAAGCCAATATCGGCAATCCCCAGGTCGCCTACCGGGAAACCGTCACCCGCGCTGAAGAGATTGATTATACCCACAAAAAACAGTCCGGCGGTGCCGGGCAATTTGCCCGTGTCAAGCTTTTGATCGAGCCCAATGAGCAGGGAACGGGGCATGCATTTGAGAGCAAGATTACCGGCGGCAATGTGCCCAAGGAATATATTCCTGGCGTTGAGAAGGGCGTCAACAGTGTTTTGTCAACAGGGGTTATCGCCGGCTTTCCTCTTGTGGATACCAAGGTAACGCTTCTGGATGGCGCCTATCACGATGTGGATTCGAGCGTGTTGGCTTTTGAAATCGCCTCGCGGGCGGCCTTTCGGGAAGGGGCGCGCAAGGCTGCACCCAAGTTGCTGGAGCCCATCATGAAGGTTGAGGTTGTTACCCCTGAGGACTATATGGGCGATATTATTGGTGATCTGAATTCCCGCCGGGGGCAAATTCAGGGAACCGAGTCGCGCGGCGTTGCCACAGTCGTGAATGCGATGGTGCCGCTTGCCAACATGTTTGGTTATGTGAGTAACCTGCGCTCCATGAGTCAGGGGCGGGCCCAGTTTACCATGCAGTTTGATCATTATCAGCAGGTGCCACAGGCAGAAGCCGAGGCCATTCAGGCCAAGTTTGCATAGTGGGATGCTGGTATTGAAAAGGTAGGGGCATGTGTTGAGAGAAAAGCTGTGTTGGTGCCAGGACCGGCTGTAAGGTGCCGATTTCAAGAGGGCGCGGGCGACGTGCGCAGGCGATGTGCGCGGGTGAACGGAACCTCGGGTTTCAGGTGCTGGGGCGATGGGTGTAAGGGTTAAGGGTAAGGCCCTGACTGACGAACACCGACGGGTTCAGATGTAAACAAATGATTCAGACGTAAACAGATGATTCAGACGTAAACAAATGATGATGAAGAGCAGGATCGGGGATCCATTTCGCAAGAGGAGCGAGGTCAAAAGGAGCGAGGTCAATGGCGAAGGAAAAGTTTGAGCGCAACAAGCCGCATGTGAATATCGGGACGATAGGTCATGTTGATCATGGCAAGACGACGCTGACGGCTGCGATTACGAAGGTTTTGGCGGAAGTTGGCGGGGCGACGGCGACGGCGTTTGAAGACATTGACAAGGCGCCTGAGGAGCGCGAGCGCGGCATTACCATTTCGACGGCGCATGTGGAGTACGAGACGGAGAACCGCCACTACGCCCATGTGGACTGTCCTGGCCATGCGGATTATGTCAAGAACATGATCACCGGTGCAGCGCAGATGGATGGGGCCATTCTGGTGGTCTCGGCGGCGGATGGCCCGATGCCCCAGACCCGGGAGCATATATTGTTGGCGCGCCAGGTTGGTGTTCCGGCGCTTGTTGTATTTTTGAACAAGTCGGACCAGGTTGACGATGCGGAGTTGTTGGAGATTGTTGAATTGGAAGTGCGCGAGCTTTTGTCGTCTTATGATTTTCCCGGCGATGACATTCCGATTGTGACCGGTTCGGCTTTGGCGGCTCTTGAGGGTCGTGATGATGCGATTGGCAAAGAGAAGATTGTTGAATTGATGGCGGCGGTTGATGAATATATCCCGCAGCCTGAGCGCCCGAAAGATCAGCCGTTTTTGATGCCTGTTGAGGATGTTTTTTCGATCTCCGGCCGTGGCACGGTGGCCACGGGGCGCATTGAGCGGGGGATTGTGAACGTTGGTGAGGAAGTTGAGATTGTTGGCATACGCAATACCGGCAAGACGACGGTGACGGGGGTTGAGATGTTCCGCAAGCTTCTGGATCAAGGCGAGGCTGGGGACAATGTCGGGTGTTTGCTGCGCGGTGTTGAGCGGGATGGGATTGAGCGTGGTCAGGTTTTGTGTAAGCCGGGTTCCGTGACGCCGCATACGAAGTTCAAGGCGGAGGCCTATATTCTGACCAAGGACGAGGGGGGTCGTCACACGCCGTTTTTCACCAATTACCGTCCGCAGTTTTATTTTCGCACCACCGATGTGACGGGTGTTGTGAGCCTTTCCGAGGGAACGGAGATGGTGATGCCCGGGGACAATTGCGAGATGGAGGTTGAGCTGATAGTGCCGATCGCCATGGAAGAGAAGCTGCGCTTTGCCATTCGTGAGGGCGGGCGCACGGTAGGTGCCGGCGTCGTCGCCACCATTATCGAGTAATACCAGCGTTATGGGCTTTGGATGATCGGAAGGCGTTGCAGCCGGCATTTGCTGATCTGGATGCCAGCGTTTGTGATCTGAATGCCAGCATGTGCCGATGTGGATATTGCGTCGTCATGGGGCGGCCCGGGTGCGGCTTCCTGATGATGTTTTGAGGAACGCAAGAGGGGAGCGCCTAATACCAAGGGTCCTTAACAATGACTCATGGCTTAGCGTCAAAGAGTTATGTTATCAAGGCCCTACACCAGTCGGCGTGTCTATAAAGCCAATACCGCCGGTATAAACCTTGCGCTTCGGATGGATAGGAAACAGGTTTGTAGGCCGCAGCACATCGCATAGGGGCCAGATTGGAAAATCGGTTAGACCATGGAAAAACAAAATATCCGCATACGCCTTAAGGCGTTCGACCACAGGATTCTGGACACCTCGACACGCGAGATCGTCTCGACGGCAAAGCGCACCGGGGCGCAGGTGCGCGGGCCCATTCCGCTGCCAACGCGGATCGAGAAGTTCACGGTCAACCGCTCGCCCCATGTGGACAAGAAAAGCCGGGAGCAGTTTGAGATCAGGACCCACAAGCGCCTGTTGGATATTGTCGACCCGACCCCGCAGACGGTTGATGCGCTTATGAAGCTTGATCTGGCGGCCGGTGTGGATGTGGAAATCAAATTGTAGAAGGTCTCGCGCCTTTGTGCTGAGAAGGATAACCCCCCATGCGTTCGGGAGTGATTGTGCAGAAACTGGGAATGACCCGGCTGTTTGACGAGGCGGGCCGACATGTGCCGGTCACGGTGCTGCACCTGAACCAATGCCAGGTGGTGGCGCAACGCAGGCAGGAGACCGATGGTTATACGGCCTTGCAGCTGGGCGCTGGTAAAGCCAAGGTATCGCGCCAGTCCAAGGCCGTGCGGGGCCATTTTGCCAAAGCCAAGGTGGAGCCCCGCTACAAACTCGCTGAGTTTCGAGTCAGTCCGGAAAACCTTATTGCTGTGGGCGCGGAAATTACCGCCGATCATTTTATCGCCGGTCAATATGTGGATGCGACAGGCATCTCTATCGGTAAGGGTTTTGCGGGTGCCATGAAACGCCACAATTTCCGAGGCTTGCGAGCCTCGCACGGCGTTTCCGTTTCGCATCGCAGCCACGGCTCCACAGGGCAGAATCAAAATCCGGGCAAGGTTTTCAAGGGCAAGAAAATGGCCGGACATATGGGCAGCGCGGGGGTGACGGTGCAAAACCTGCAGATCGTTAAAACCGATCCCGCTCGCGGCCTTATTCTGGTACGCGGTGCCGTTCCAGGAGCCAGGGGAGGCTGGGTGCGCCTGAGTGACGCGCTCAAGCGGTCTTTGCCCGATGACGCGCCGATACCCGGCGCCTTCATTGCCCCCAAGGGTGCGGATGTAGGGGATAACACCAGCGTGCCCATTAAGGGTGATGATAACCGCGCCGGTGAAGACGACGCTAAATCCTCAAAGGGTGATGAGGAGAACGGGTAGTGGAACTGCAAGTGACGACAATGGACGGCAAAAGCGCCGGATCGGTTAAGGTCTCTGAGGCTGTTTTTGGGCTGGAGCCGCGTGCCGATATTCTGCAGCGCATGGTGCGCTACCAGTTGGCCAGGCGACATGCGGGGACGCACAAGACCAAGCGACGCTCCGAAATCAGGGCAACGGGCAAGAAGGCGTATCGACAAAAGGGGACTGGCAGCGCCCGACATGGGGCGGTCAGTGCGCCGCTGTTTCGCGGTGGCGGCAAGGCCTTTGGTCCCCTGGTGCGCAGCCACGCCGTTGGCCTGCCCAAACGGATACGCAGACTGGCCCTGCGTCACGCGCTTTCTGCCAAGGTTAAGGACGATAAGTTGATTGTTGTCGATGAGGTCAAAGCGCAAGGAAAAACCAGGGCCCTGCGTGCCCAGCTTGATGCCCTGGGGATCCGCTCGGCCTTGATTATTGCCGGTGATGAGATTGATGAGGGGGTATCCAGAGCTGCACGTAATGTGCCTCGGGTGGATGTACTGACAAATGCGGGGATTAACGTCTACGATGTGCTGCGCCGGGATACGTTGGTTCTCTCGCGTGCGGCCGTTGATGCGCTGGAGGCGCGGTTTACGTGATCAAGTTAAACAAATACGATGTGATCGTCTCTCCGGTTATTACGGAGAAATCGACCTTGGCCTCTGAGGCCAATCAGGTGGTATTCAATGTCGCCATCGGGGCGACAAAACCGGAGATCAGGAAGGCGGTTGAAGACTTGTTTTCGGTCAATGTGGTTGCGGTTAATACATTGGTGCGAAAGGGAAAAAAGAAGGGTTTTCGCGGACGTTTTGGGCGTCAAAAGGCCGTCAAGAAAGCCTTTGTGACCTTGCAGGAGGGGCAGTCCATCGACGTGACCACCGGGCTTTAGAGCGGGTCTGCGTGATCGATGCAAGGGACAAGCTTTGTAGAGAGCTATCAATATCGATTATGGCGATCGATTATGGCGATCGATTATGGTGATCGATTATGGTGATAATGTCGACATGACAGGATAATCGAAATCAGGGGGTTGGGGCTGAGAATATGGCGCCAAACGCTCTAGAGCGGGAACAGAAAGTCGTGCGCAAGACGCACCAAGTGAGACAGTTATGGCCTTAAAGACCTATAATCCCACCACCCCAGGGCGGCGACAGCTGGTCACGGTGGATCGCTCGCAGTTGCATAAGGGCGGTCCCGTCAAGACCTTGACGGAGGGGCTTGCAAAAAGGGGTGGGCGCAACAATCATGGCCGCCTGACCGCCCGTCGTCGCGGCGGAGGCCACAAGCGGGCTTATCGGATTATCGACTTCAAGCGGCGCAAGTTTGATGTTGGCGCCACCATTGAGCGCCTCGAATATGATCCGAACCGATCGGCATTTATTGCTTTACTCAGGTATGATGATGGTGAGATCGCTTACATTCTTGCGCCACAGCGGGTCAGCACCGGTGATCGGGTCATTGCCGGCGAACAGGTGGACGTCAAGCCCGGTAACGCCATGCCCATGAGCAGCATTCCCATTGGCACGATTATTCACAATCTTGAACTCAAGCCTGGTAAGGGAGGGCAGATTGCCCGCGCCGCCGGCACTTATGCGCAGCTTGTCGGACGTGATGCCGATTATGCGTTGGTGCGCCTAAACTCAGGGGAACAAAGGCGCATTCTCGCCCGCTGTATGGCCAGTATCGGTGCCGTCTCCAATCCGGACAACAGCAATACCAATTTGGGAAAGGCCGGTGCCAAACGTTGGCGCGGCAAGCGCCCATCGGTTCGTGGTGTCGCCATGAACCCCATCGACCACCCCCATGGCGGCGGGGAAGGGCGCTCCTCCGGCGGGCGTCATCCCGTGACCCCGTGGGGCAAGTCAACCAAGGGTGCGCGCACAAGACGCAACAAGGAAACGGATAAATATATCGTTCGCAGCCGCCATCAACGCAAGAAACGTCGTTAGATAGGGCCTGGCTTATAACCAGCGATCAGTGTGCAAGCGTAGACTGAACGCCTAATGCGAGAGTTGAGGAAAAGGACAAGTCAGTGGGACGTTCTGTTTGGAAGGGTCCGTTTGTCGACGGTTATCTGCTTAAAAAGGTGGATAAGGTGCGCGCGTCCGGGCGTAATGAGGTTATCAAGACGTGGTCGCGCCGCTCCACCATTTTGCCGCAGTTCGTTGGCGTGACATTTGGTGTCTATAACGGGCGCAAGCACATACCGGTTTTTGTGACCGAGGATATGATTGGACACAAACTTGGCGAGTTTGCGCCCACACGTACGTTCTTCGGCCACGCCGCCGATAAAAAAGCAAGACGACGGTAAGTTAAGGATCAAGGACATGGGCAAGCCCAAGCATCAGCGTCAACTGGCAGAAAACGAAGCCCGTGCGGTTGCGCGGACCCTTCGTGTCTCCCCGCAAAAACTCAATCTTGTTGCCGCCATGATCCGCGGAAAACCGGTTGAGAAGGCGCTGGCTGATCTTAGTTTTAGCCGCAAGCGCATTGCCGCCACGGTCAAGAAGACTCTGGAGGCGGCCATTGCCAATGCGGAGAACAATCACGACCTGGACGTGGACTCCCTTATCGTGGCCCAGGCCACCGTTGGCAAGTCCATTGTCATGAAGCGTTGGCGGCCCCGCGCACGGGGTCGGCTGGGGCGATTTGTCAAGCCGTTTTCGCATCTGACCATAGTTGTGCGCGAAATTGAGGAGACCATCTAATGGGTCAAAAAGTCAATCCTGTCGGCATGCGCCTTGGCATCAATCGCACATGGGACTCACGCTGGTACGCCAACAAGCGTGAGTATGGGACATTGTTGCATGAGGATATCAAGATCCGCGCGCTGCTCAACGAGGCGCTGAAACAGGCGGCCATTTCTCGTATCACTATCGAGCGCCCGCATAGGAAATGCCATATTACTATCCATACCGCGCGCCCGGGAATTGTCATCGGCAAAAAGGGCGCGGATATTGAGCGCCTCAAGCAGCGCGTGCGCAAGCTTACCGCCAGTGATGTGCACATCAATATTGTTGAGGTGCGCAAACCTGAGGCGGATGCAGGGCTTGTGGCGCAAAACGTGGCGCAGCAGCTTGAGCGCCGTGTGGCTTTTCGCCGCGCCATGAAGCGCGCCATGCAAAACGCGCAGCGCCTGGGCGCCAAGGGCATCCGCATCAATTGTTCCGGGCGCCTTGGAGGTGCCGAGATCGCCCGCTCGGAGTTCTATCACGAAGGCCAGGTGCCCCTGCATACCCTGCGGGCCAATATCGACTACGGCACCGCGACGGCGCGCACCGCCTATGGGGCCTGCGGGATCAAAGTCTGGATCTACAAGGGCGAGATCATGGAACACGATCCCATGGCCCAGGAGCGCCAGGCCATGGAAGGCAAACACCTCAGGCGCCGCGAGGGCGCACGCTAGCCATGGAGCGGTCCGAGCGGCGGGGTTCACGTTTACCTGCCGCACCGCTGCATAACGGCCGCATAGGGGCTGCATAACAGAGTTAAGTAGGACACGTGGAAGGTAACGTCGCATGTTACAACCGAAACGGACCAAGTTCAGAAAGCAGCACAAAGGGCGCATCCATGGTGTTGCCAAGGGGGGCACGACGCTGGTCTTTGGCTCTTATGGCCTGAAGGCGCTGCAACCGGATCGGATCACCGCGCGCCAGATCGAAGCGGCGCGTCGGGCGATCACGCGACACATGAAGCGCGCAGGCCGCGTATGGATTCGCATTTTTCCTGATGTGCCCGTGTCCAAGAAACCGATCGAGGTGCGCATGGGCAAGGGCAAGGGAACACCTGAGTTTTGGTGTGCACGGGTTAAACCAGGGCGCATCATGTTTGAGGTTGATGGGGTGCCGGAGGCGGTGGCGCGCGAGGCCCTGCGCCTTGGGGCCATGAAGTTGTCGGTCAAGACCCGATTTGTGTCCCGGCCTGGGGAATAGCCGCGTTGGCGCCGGAGCGCTATCTCGCTATCTAAGTGGCTTGGTCGTTGCGGGATGGACAGAAACAAAGACATAACAAAGACATATCAAAGAGACGAAGAGACATTGAGACGATGAAGATTGCCGATATACGGGTTATGTCGACCGATCAGCTTGATGATCAGTTGCAGGCTTTAAAGAAAGAGCAGTTTAACCTGCGGTTTCAAAAAGCGTCCGGGCAACTTGAAAAGACAGCGCGGGTACGCCAGGTACGCCGTGATATCGCACGGGTGAAAACAGTTTTGAAACAAAAAGCGAGCACGCCTGAATAGAGGCAGCTGGCAGGAGAATGGTCATGCCCAAGCGGGTTTTACAAGGCACAGTGGTTAGTGACAGACAGGACAAGACGGTGGTTGTTCGCGTGGAGCGGCGATACACGCATCCCCTGCTTAAGAAAACTGTGCGGCGCAGCAAAAAGTATCACGCCCATGATGAGGACAATGCAAGCCGGATCGGGGACCAGGTGATGATCCGCGAATGTCGTCCGATTTCCAAAACCAAGCAGTGGATGGTAATTGAGCCGAGCGCTGAAGATATTAAAGCCGTTTAGTCCGCAGGGCCATCACCGCAACAGTCACGCTGTAAAGAACGCCAGGAAAGTGAACCGATGATTCAAATGCAGTCAAATTTGGATGTGGCCGATAATTCGGGTGCCCGTCGGGTCATGTGCATCAAGGTCCTCGGCGGCTCCAGGCGCCGTTACGCCTCCGTGGGTGACATTATCGTGGTTAGCATCAAGGAGGCCATTCCCCGTGGGCGGGTAAAAAAGGGCGATGTCATGCGCGCCGTGGTGGTGCGCACCGCCAAGGATGTCCGTCGCCGCGATGGCAGCGTCATACGCTTTGACAACAATGCCGCGGTGTTGATCAACAATCAGGGGGAGCCGATCGGAACGCGTATTTTTGGCCCCGTGACCCGCGAGCTGCGCGCCAAAAAACACATGAAGATTGTCTCCCTCGCACCTGAGGTTTTATGACATGACGGTAATATGACATGACGGTAAAATGTAAGATCAAAAAGGGCGACCGGGTGGTGGTATTGACGGGCCGTGACAAGGGGCGCAAGGGCGAGGTGATAAAGGTCATGCCCCGGGAGATGCGCGCCATTGTACATGGTATCAACACCATAAGTCGCCATCAGCGGCAAACGGCGGCGCAGGAAGGCGGCATCATTCGCCGTGAGGCGCCCATTCACATTTCCAATCTGGCCCTGGCTGACCCTGGTGACGATACGCCTACCAGAGTCGGCTATACAACCCTCAAAGATGGCCGCAAAGTGCGCGTTGCACGCAAGTCCGGAGAGATCATCGATGGCTAATACGGATTATCGCCCCCGATTGAGAACACAATATGAGGATGTCATCCATGGCCAGTTAATGAAGGACCTTGGCTATAGCAACCCCATGCAAGTGCCCAAGCTGGAAAAGGTCGTTCTGAATATGGGGATTGGCGAAGCGACGGCGGATTCGAAAAAGGCCGCCTCAGCGGCCGGCGATCTGACGCTTATCGCCGGTCAGAAAGCGGTGGTCACCAGGGCGCGCAAGTCCATTGCCTCGTTTAAGTTGCGTGATGGCATGCCCATTGGGGCAAAAGTGACCCTGCGCAAGGTGCGTATGTACGAGTTTATCGATCGTTTGATCACCATAGCCTTGCCGCGGGTGCGGGATTTTCGCGGCCTGAATTCCAAAAGTTTTGATGGCCGGGGCAATTTTTCCATGGGCATCAAGGAACATATCGTCTTTCCCGAAATTGACTATGATAAGGCCGACCAAATCTGGGGCCTGGACGTGGTTGTCTGTACGAGCGCGCGTAATGACGATGATGCACGCGCGCTGTTACGCGCGTTTAACTTTCCGTTCCGCCAGTCGGGACGACAAAATCAGAACTGACGTTTCAAAGGGTTTCTGTTATGGCCAAGCTTAGTGCGATTGAAAAGAACCGGCGCCGGCGACGCAAAGTGGCCGCCGAAGCCAAGCGCAGAGCCGCGCTGAAAGCCATTGTTATGGACAAGTCTCGACCTATGGACGAGCGGTTCAATGCCAGCATGAAACTGGCCGCACTGCCGCGTGATGGCAGCAAAACGCGCATTCGTAACCGTTGTGAACTGTCGGGCCGGCCGCGAGGGTTTTATCGCAAGACACGCATGTCGCGCATTGCAATGCGACAGTTAGCCGGTGAGGGACAGATCCCTGGTATGGTCAAGTCGAGCTGGTAGAGGAAAAACATGGCAGTCAATGATCCAATCGGTGATATGCTGACGCGCATACGCAATGCAACCATGCGGCGCAGGCCGCACGTGTCGACCCCGGCTTCAAGAATGCGTGTCAATGTGCTCGATGTATTGAAATCCGAAGGGTACATCCGCGACTATGCCCAGATCGAATACGATGGGGGCAAGAAGGAAATCGAGATCGCGTTGAAGTATTTTGATGGCGAGCCCGTCATACGTGACCTCAAGCGGATATCCAAACCCGGTCGGCGGGTCTATACGTCGGTCAAATCCATTCCCGTTGTCGCCAATGGTCTGGGGGTTTCAATCCTGTCCACATCCAAGGGCATCATGTCCGACAGGCAGGCGCGCGATAACAATGTCGGCGGTGAGGTCCTGTGCCAGATATTCTAGGGCGTGGCGCTCGCTGAGGCATGGGTGCACGATACGCAGGTCAATGATACACACAAGAACCACAAACGAACGGTAAGACGCATGTCTCGTATTGGCAGTAAGGCTATCTCTATTCCCGACGGTGTCAGCCTTGGGGTTGACGGTCAGGTGGTTTCGGCAAAGGGGCCCAAGGGCGAGTTGCAGGTCTCTCTTGTCGGCGATGTTATGGTCGCCCTTGAGGAGGGACAGTTGACCGTCACACCCCGTGATGCAAGCAAACGCGCGCGGGCGCGTTGGGGTATGTCGCGCACTTTGGTGCAGAACATTGTCGATGGCGTGCGTGAAGGGTTTGAGAAAAAGCTATCGCTGCACGGGGTTGGGTATCGTGCTCAACTTCAGGGCAAGACCTTGAAGCTCTCGTTGGGGCTGTCCCATGATGTTGTTTTCGAGGCCCCTGAAGGTGTAAACCTTGCGTGTCCGAGCCAAACGGAAATTGTTGTCTCGGGAATTGACAAGCAAAAGGTTGGTCAGGTCGCCGCCGAGATCCGTCGTTTTCGCCCCCCGGAGCCTTATAAGGGCAAGGGAGTGCGCTATGTGGATGAATATGTCCGCCGCAAGGAAGGCAAGAAGAAATAGAGGACCGCCATGGCTAGAAGTGCGAATAAGTCACAACGTCGGCGCAATCGGGTGCGTCGGGGGTTGCGTATGAAAGCGACCGATCGCCCACGGCTGAGCATTTTTCGTTCAGCGAAAAATATTTCCGCTCAGGTTATCGATGACAAAAGAGGGATGACGATTGCCCAGGCCTCAAGTCTGGGGAGTGAGCTTAAGGGGACGCTGAAAAACGGCGGTGACAGGAATGCTGCCGCGGCGGTTGGCAGACTTGTCGCCGAGCGCGCGGCAAAGGCCGGGGTGCAGAAGGTCTATTTCGATCGCGGTGCCTATCTCTATCACGGGCGCGTCAGGGCTCTCGCGGACGCCGCGCGTGAAGCGGGCCTGCAATTTTGACGGGGATGAAAATTAACGGGCGTGTATCTCGCCAGAGAGTATCAGCTCAGCGCATTCGCTTTGGATGCAGCACACAGATAACCGCTTACAGGGTTTGAAGGTAAAATGGCACGGAACGAAGAACGAGACAGCGAGTTTATTGATCGTCTGGTCCATATTAACCGCGTTGCAAAGGTTGTTAAGGGGGGTCGCCGGTTCGGCTTTGCCGCCCTGGTTGTGGTTGGTGATCAAAAGGGCCGGGCAGGCTTTGGCCACGGTAAGGCGCGCGAGGTGCCCGAGGCCATTCGCAAGGCAACGGAGGCGGCCAAGCGCGAGATGATCAGGGTTCCCTTGCGCGAAGGGCGCACGTTGCACCACGATGTGCGCGGGCGTTTTGGTGCCGGCAAGGTTGTGGTTCGCGCCGCGCCGGCAGGAACAGGCATTATCGCCGGGGGACCCATGCGCGCTGTTTTTGAGGCGTTGGGCATGCATGATGTGGTGGCCAAGTCGTTGGGCACGTCCAATCCCTACAACATGGTCCGGGCAACCTTTGCGGCGCTAAAGCATCATGACAGCCCGCGCTCGGTTGCCAGCCGACGAAGTCTAAAAGTGTCCGAGTTGCAGGCGCGCCGACGCTCCGGGCTAGCCAGCGAAGCGCCGCCCGAGCCACAGGGGCCGCAAGAGCCGCAGGAGCTGCAAGAGTTGCAAGAGCTGTAGGACGTAAGCGAACCCGCTTCCGCCTCGTCAGCCCTTGGGGTTCAGTCCCGCGACCAGGCAGCGTTGGCACCACCTTGTACGCCCTTTTAAAAAGACATATTTATGACCCATAGTTTTATTCAGGAAAGAGCCGAAGGCCATGGCGGAAAAGAAGAAAACTTCAGCAACGGTGACCGTTGAGCAGACCGGTAGCCCCATAAGGCGCACCAAGGACCAACGCCAAACCCTGGTGGGTTTGGGACTGAACAAACTCGGGCGGCGCCGCACCCTGGAGGACACCCCAGCAGTACGCGGGATGATTGCGAAAGTTTCCCACATGGTGCGCGTGGTTGATGCTGGCAAGGACGCAAACTGATGAGACTGAATAATTTGCAGGATCGAGAGGGATCGCGAAAGTCCAGACGCCGCGTCGGGCGCGGCATGGGCTCGGGGTTTGGAAAGACGGGCGGGCGAGGCATGAAGGGGCAAAAGTCACGCTCCGGCGTCGCCATCAAGGGCTTTGAAGGCGGCCAAATGCCCATTCACCGGCGCCTGCCCAAGCGGGGGTTCAATAATATCTTTGCCAAGCGGTTTAACGCGGTTAACGTGGGGCGCATTCAGCAGGCGATTGACGCGAACAAACTTGATGCGGGCGAGACTGTCGATGCCAAAGCCTTGCATCAGGCGGGTGTTATTCGCCGCATTCTCGACGGAGTTCGCTTGCTCGGCGACGGAGAGCTGACCCAGGCGGTTTCGTTTGAGGCGGCTGGGGCTTCGAAAAGCGCCATCGAAAAAATCGAAAAAGCAGGGGGGCGTGTGACGATCGCTCCCCAGTCGCGCCGGGCTCGCGCCAGTGGGGCCGACAAGGCCGACAAGGCCGACAACGATGACCAATCGACAACGTGAAGGATATCGGGTACGTCCCGTTTGACAGTTTATGGCCTCAGCAGCAGAACAACTCGCCGCCAATATCAACTTTTCCGCCTTTGCCAAGGCCGACGAGTTAAAAAAACGCATCTGGTTTACCCTCGGGGCCCTGCTGGTTTATCGTTTTGGCACTTTTGTTCCCCTGCCTGGCATTAACCCTATTGAACTGGCGCGCTTCATTGAAAGCTTGCAAGGGGGTGTGGTGGGCCTGTTCAATGTGTTTTCGGGCGGTGCCGTTGGCCGTATGGCCATCTTGGCGCTAGGCATTATGCCCTATATTTCCGCCTCCATCATTGTGCAGCTGATGACCGCGGTGGTGCCGAGCTTTGAAGCCTTGAAGAAAGAAGGCGAGCAGGGGCGGCGCACCATCAACCAGTACACCCGGTATTTGACAGTTCTTTTGGCAACCGTACAGGCATTTGGCCTGGCGGTGGGCCTTGAGCGCTCGCCAGGTCTTGTTTTGGATCCAGGCCTGTTCTTTCGCATCTCAGCCGTTATCACTCTGGTTGGGGGAACCATATTTCTTATGTGGCTCGGCGAGCAGATCACCGCGCGGGGAGTGGGAAATGGCATATCGCTGATTATTTTTGCCGGCATTGTGGCGGAGTTCCCGGGTGCCCTGTCACAATTGTTCGATAGCAACCGCACCGGCGACCTGGCAACGCCACTTCTGTTGGGCGTTCTTGTTGCCGCGGTAATGATTATTGCCCTGATTGTGTTTGTGGAGCGCGCCCAACGGCGCCTCATTGTCCAATACCCCAAGCGTCAAATGGGCAACCGCATGTTCCAAGGGGATCAATCGCATCTGCCCTTAAAGCTGAATACCGCCGGCGTTATCCCCCCCATTTTTGCTTCATCATTATTGTTGATGCCAGCGACCATAACCAGTTTTTCTGTCGGGCAGGGGGCCGCAGGTGGCTCAGGTACCGGGTTTTTCGGGGCCGTTGCGGCCTATCTGGGACCCGGCCAGCCGGTGTTCCTGTTTCTTTATGCCGCGCTGATAATATTTTTTGCATTTTTTTACACCGCCCTGGTGTTCAAGCCGAGCGAAACGGCGGACAATTTGAAAAAACAGGGCGGGTTTATCCCCGGTATTCGCCCCGGTGAGCGCACCGCTGCCTATATCGATTATGTTCTCATGCGCATTACCACGGTGGGAGCGCTGTATCTGGCATTGATTTGCCTGTTGCCGGAGTTTTTCCGTTCCTATGCGGGAATTGCGATCATTTTTGGGGGAACATCATTGCTGATTGCCGTCAGCGTGACCCTTGATACGGTTGCGCAGATTCAGGGCCACTTGCTGGCCCACCAGTATGAGGGATTGATCAAAAAATCGAAACTGCGGGGAGGTAGACGATGAGACTGATATTGTTGGGACCGCCAGGTGCGGGCAAGGGAACCCAGGCCTTAAGACTTGTGGAGAGATATTCTATCATCCAGCTTTCGACCGGAGATATGCTCAGGTCTGCTGTTGCGGCAGGGACCCCTGTGGGCCTGCGGGCCAAGGATATTATGGCGCGCGGCGAATTGGTGCCAGACGATGTTGTCGTCTCGATTATTGCCGATCGGGTGGGGCAAGCGGATTGCGCCAATGGTTTTATTCTTGACGGTTTTCCCCGCACATTGGCCCAGGCACAGGCCCTGGACAAACTGCTGGAGGAAAAACAATTGCATCTTGATGGGGTTGTTGAACTGGCGGTCGATCCCAAGGCGCTTTTGGCGCGCATTGTAAAACGGGCCGCACAGTCCAGTGAGGCCCGCGCCGATGACAATGCCGATGCCCTCAAACAGCGGCTTGACGTTTACGAACGCGACACCGCACCTCTTGTGGCTTATTATCGCGACAAGGGGATGCTCGTATCTGTTGACGGTATGGCAGCGATTGATGATGTGGCCAATGAGATCGCGACGGCGCTGGCGGCGTAACCTTGGCTTGGGGTGCAGAGTAAACCTGGGAACGTCTACTGGTATTAGCCTGTGTCCTGCTATTTGTCGTGATAATGGCTTGAGGGCCTGACAAAAGGATTGACGTCGTTGTCATCTATGAGATAAGACTCGGCGCAGATTTTGGTTATCGGCGCGGTTTATTGAAATCGCTGCCGGTTTTGTTGTGGGATAAACGCTCCAGGCGTCAAGCACGCCGGTGCTTGGCTGGGCAGATCGTCAATAGACGTTTCCAGCTGTTGCTTGGATCAGGAGAACTGGACATATGGCACGAATAGCAGGTGTCAATATTCCCGCAGCCAAGCGGGTTGAGATTGGCCTTCGGTATATCCATGGTATTGGCCCTGCGCTGGCGCGGGAAATTTGTGAAAAGGTCAGTATTCCCGCGCAGCGCCGGGTAAACGAACTGTCGGACGCCGAGATCATTAAAATACGCGAGGTTATTGATCGCGATTATATGGTCGAGGGGGACCTGCGTCGCGATGCGGCAATGAACATCAAGCGTTTGATGGATCTGGGATGTTATCGCGGGTTACGCCACCGCCGCGGTTTACCTGTACGCGGACAACGCACCCATACAAATGCGCGCACCCGCAAAGGGCCGGCCAAACCGATTGCTGGAAAGAAAACATAGCCCGACGCGCAAACGGCGTTGGCGGAACCGCTGTTGGCTGTGGGCAAATGCATCATCGGATCGGGTTTGTGCGGATGCCGGAGGTATCGCTAATTGCCAGGGGGGCGCATGGGGCAACGCGCTTTACGCCTTTGTTGGCGCATTTGTTCAAACGGCGTCATAAGGGCGTCAAAACAAGGCCGCTGATGTAACGAGATCATAGCAAAGATGCCCGCCCTGGCGCCGGCATGAAATGAGGACCAAATTCACCATGGCGAAAGACAAGGCGCGGATAAAGCGCAAAGAGCGCAAGAATATAGCCTCTGGCAAAGCCCATGTGCGCGCCACATTTAATAACACCATGATCACCATCACCGATGCCCAAGGCAATACGATTTCGTGGAGCTCGGCCGGGGCCATGGGCTTTAAGGGTTCGCGCAAATCGACACCTTATGCGGCGCAGCTGACAGCTGAGACCGTGGCCAAGAAGGCCATGGACCATGGCATGAAAACCCTGGAGGTGGAGGTTTGTGGTCCAGGTTCCGGGCGAGAATCGGCCTTGCGGGCCCTGCAAGCTGCTGGTTTTACCATTTCTTCCATTCGCGACGTCACGCCTATTCCCCATAATGGTTGTCGGCCGCGCAAGCGCCGTCGGGTCTAAGACATGACACGCTCTAGCGTCAGTCGCTCTAGCGTCAGTTAAGTGTGTTATCAAGGCCGTACACCAGCCGGCGTATCTATAAAGCCCATACCGCTGGTATAATTCGTCGCAAACAGGCAATTCGTGCTGCTGCTTTCAAGACTTTCCTGAATACACGGCACGCGGAATGAACGATGCAAGCAAAGGTATTCTCCCATGATCAGCAAGAACTGGCAGGAATTGATCAGGCCCCATCGGCTTGATATGCGTGTAGGCGAAGATGCGCGCACCAAGGCAACGATCGTCGCCGAGCCGCTTGAGCGCGGCTACGGTATGACTCTGGGAAATGCTTTGCGGCGGGTCCTGCTGTCATCGTTGCAGGGGGCAGCCGTTAATGCCATTCAGATCGACGGGGTTCTTCACGAATTCTCCTCAATCCCAGGTGTACGTGAGGACATCACCGACATTGTTCTCAACACCAAGGATATCGCCATTCGCATGGAAGGAGAGGGGCCCAAGCGTATGACTTTGACCAAGCAGGGACCTGGTGTTGTCAGCGCCGGTGACATCCAGCTGATTGGTGAAATTGAAATCCTCAACCCTGATTTGGTGCTATGTCACCTTGACGAGGGGGCCGATATCCGCATGGAGTTTACCGTCAACACGGGCAAGGGTTATCAGCCCGCTGAGCAAAACCGACCGGGGGACGCGCCTATTGGCTTTATTCCCGTTGATTCTCTTTATAGCCCCGTCAGGAAGGTCTCTTATAAGGTCGAGAATACCCGCGAGGGACAGGTTCTTGATTACGACAAGCTGACTTTGACGATTGAGACCGACGGGTCGGTAACACCGGAGGATGCGTTGGCGTTTTCTGCACGTATTTTACAGGACCAGTTGTCGATCTTTATTAATTTTGAGGAGCCCCAGCGCGAGATCGTGCCAGAGGTGGCGCCGGAATTGGCCTTCAATCCCGCCTTGTTGCGTAAGGTTGACGAGCTGGAGCTTTCCGTTCGCTCTGCAAACTGCCTGAAGAATGACAATATTGTCTACATTGGCGATTTGATTCAGAAATCAGAGGCGGAAATGCTGCGCACGCCCAATTTTGGCCGTAAGTCGCTCAACGAGATCAAAGAGGTGCTCGCCGGTATGGGGCTGCACCTGGGGATGGAAGTTCCCAATTGGCCGCCCGAGAACATCGACGAACTCGCCAAGAAATTCGAGGATAAGTATTAGGCGCAAGCATTTGCGCGCTAAATGCTGCGTTTTACGTTTAAGTTAAGGAGATGACCATGCGTCATGGCAATAAGGGGCGTAAACTGAACCGCACGGCGAGCCACCGCAAGGCGCTTTTTGCCAATATGGCTGCGGCAATGATCAAACATGAGCAGATTGTCACCACTCTGCCCAAAGCCAAGGAATTGCGTCCTGTTGTTGAAAAGTTGGTTACTCTTGCCAAGCGCGGAGATTTGGCTTCGCGCCGGCGGGCCATCAGCAAGGTGCGCGATAAAGCCATGGTGGCGAAACTATTTGAGACCCTCGGCCCGCGCTATGCGGATCGTAATGGCGGTTACACGCGGGTTCTCAAGGCCGGATTTCGCCATGGGGATAACGCTCCGATGGCGGTTATCGAGTTCGTCGATCGCGACGAAGAGGCACGTGGTCAGGACTCGGGCCCGACAGCTGAAGTTGCACGTGTCGAGGAAGGCGAGGGCGTTGCCGCTTAAGAAGAAGCCAGGCGCGGTTTTGGAGCCTTTGCGGGGCCTGCCAGCTTTTGACATGCTCCATCCGGTCGGATAACTTTGGGAGCCCCCCGTGCCGCGATCCCGGGAACGCTTCGAACAACCCGTTCTGCAAGCTGGACCGGCGGCTCCTGTAGACTGGTCGATTTCAAGAGAAACGGTTGCCTATCCTGAAGCCTTGGCCCGCATGCAAGCGCGGGTTGCGGCGCTTGGCGCGGGAAAAGCGCGGGAGATGGTGTGGCTTCTTGCGCATCAGCCGCTCTATACCGCAGGAACCAGTGCCGATTCAAAGGACCTTTTGGATAAAAATCGATTTCCTGTCTACAAGACCGGGCGGGGCGGGAAATATACCTATCACGGTCCTGGGCAGCGTATTGCCTATGTTATGCTCGACCTGAGCAGGCGAGGTCGTGATGTGCGCGCCTATGTGTGGCACCTGGAGGAGTGGCTTATCCGTACCCTCGCCAGGCTCGGGATTGAGGGAAGGCGGGATGAACAGCGCATAGGGGTGTGGGTCGGGCCAGAGCCTGCGCAAAAGATCGCAGCCATTGGGGTGCGCGTGACCCGTTGGGTGACGTGGCATGGGGTCAGTCTCAATGTTGATCCGGATCTCAGCCATTACGGGGGCATTGTTCCCTGCGGCATTGGGGATTTGGGGGTTACCAGCCTGGCAGCGCTTGGGCAATCCATGCCCATGGCAAAGATCGACACGGTTTTGCGTGCGGAGTTCGAAAAACTGTTCGGGTCCACTGTTGACACCGCGCCCTGCACGGTCGATCACAATTAGGACATGACACGCTCCAGGTCGCAAATAGACGTTTCCACCTGTTGAGGTTCCACGTCTGCTTTCAGGCTTCTGAACCAGGCATGGGAAAATCTTCACGCGGCGGGTGTCCGTCCGTGGCTTGAAAACAAAAGGCAAAAGGCAAAGGGTTTAATATGCCTCAAGAGCCTTGTGGATAGCGCGGGTCACAATCGAGCCGCATGCGCAATGTATACAATAATAACAGTTTTGGGGCGGTCAACGATGACCCGCACACGGTGATCTGCGGCGTTCTCAGCCCGAACCCATAAACCTGGCTCGCCATTTATAATAGCACCAGTCGCCTCCAGCACAACCCAAAGCAGCGTCACCCACCTCGGGATATTCGCGCACCTGGTGTGTCAAGCGGTAAAGTGCTGCGGGCCTGCCTTCATCAAGACCGGTGTCGCACACGGCCCCTGACAGGGGGACATTGTACACGCCACCGTAGGATGCTGTCCTTTGCATCTCAAATCCTCAGGATTTCAAGCACTGAGACTTATAGAGCGTGTCATGTCTTAATAGAAGCAATTCTGTTTCTCGATTGGCGAGGCGATCCACGCTCAAGGCGATCGAAGGGCGATGCTTGCGCATCTCCCGAGAGCGGCTTGGGCGTGGGCGTCCGCCAATCGGAAACCCGAAGGGACGGGCGCTTTTGCACCAATATGGGCCTTAAGCCTCTTGAAAATAGCCCCACTATATCCTGCGAGCCTTAAGGCCCATCTTGTCACAAAATCGCTCCGTCAGAATGGTTCTATTAAGACATGACACGCTCTAAGTCTTCAAGAATTCTTCCTCATGAACCGTTCAACCCTGAAGCCCTTCAGAACCAATGCTCGTAATTCGTCCAGTCTTCAGGTTTTAAAGCCTTGATCCCTTCAAGATTTTCGTATTCATGTACGTGAACACGAAAAACCTCACAAGGTCTCAAAACCTTAAATCGCCCGGCCCACAAGACGTCAATGTCTCAAATCGTCAAGTCATCAAATCCTGTCGGCCTTCCCGCCGCTGTCGGCACCAGGGTTTGCGTCCTGCGGCCGCACCGGAGGTTATGGGGTCGCCCTGTTAGGACGTGTTCCGTACACAACGTCCACTTCGGGACCACCGCCCGGCCTTCTGCCCGATGCGCGGCCGCATCAGGCAATCCGAAAAGGCCGGTAAGCCCCACCATAACCCTCTCGTAACAGAAGGGGATAACTTTTTTAACCTCGGTTATGGATAAGGGGCTTTTTCTCGTGCTTTATCGGTTCATGTCTATACGAAAGGCGCTACCAGCCATTTATCTGATCATGAGCCCTAACCGGCGGCTGTGGTGTGTCAAGGGTTTAACAACCGCCGAAGGCGGCGCGAGGCGCCCTTGACACACCACGAAGCCGCCGGAAAAAAGCAATGATCAGATAAATGGCTTCGCGAGGCTGAAAAAGGATGACCAGGGCCATGCCCAAGGCCTGATTTCGCCTTTCTCTTGATCCTAACCGCGGGTATTTTAAATTTCTTGGTTTTTGGCTTTCAGGCTTTTGCTCACCGGCGCAGGTTTAACAAGAACTCCAACGCCTCCTGACGCACGTTGGCCAATAGATAAACCAGCATGTCGAGGTTTTTATCAAGGGCCATTTCCTGCAGTTCACCACAGATTTGTGCGATATAGCGCGCGGTCTCGTGAGGTGTCGCCTCCTGCTTGAAGCGCTTGCTTAACAGGCACGAACTGCCCAGCGGATCGGAGGGAAGTGGGTTTTCAAGCATTGCAAACTCCCTTGGCAAAAAAGAAAAGGGCCACCAGAGACCATGGTCCCTGGTGACCGGGGAGTTCACAAGCCGCACACAGACGACCGCCACGGCCTTTAAGCCGAAGCTCTGGACATGCGCCGCAGCCTCCCCGGCCATGAAAACCGAGGAGATGCTGTTGCGGTCAGCAAAGACCGCTGTGTGCGGGGTTGTGACGCCCCGGGGCCCGCGCATGGGCGCTGACCTTGTGCGAGAGCTTAATCAACAAGGGATTGTCGCGCAACCGAAATCAGACCGCAAAGGGATAACACACGCTATGGAATTATTGGCAAATAGTGGGATTGGCCGCGGTGCTGTGGTCACGTCCATCAAGGCAGGAAAATACTGATGATGATCTGAAGCAGGTCGGTTGTGGTCAGCTGGACAGGGTCGGTCTTGTTTTCAGGAAGGATACAGGGTGCGGTAGTTGCAGCGACGGCGTCGAAATCTCGGCGCGCAACGGCTGCGTCCAAAAAGACCCTGCGCTCGTCGTCGAAGGCGGATTGCAACGCTTTGGCGAAATCGTCGGCCATATCACGCCAATCTGGGTACCACGGTATTGGCGGCTGAGAAATCTTCGCGAAATAATAGGCGACATCGGCGTTTAACTTGACAAGGTTAAAAGGAAGCCCCCAATTTTCCCACCCCAAAGATACATCCAAATAGCCGGTTTTTGCATAGGCAATGTATTCATCAATGAACGCCTTTAATGCCCGTTCATTGGTATTAACCGGTGAACGCGAATAGCGTCCGCAAAAGACAAAATCCGGATTCGCTTCAAACGTTTTTGTAAACGCCTCGATTTTCCTGGCCAACTGCCAGTGCAGGCAATGGCGAAGATAGACGGCATCAGGACTGGCGAATGCACCAATCTGCCATTGCTTTCGTCTTGTCTGTGGATTGGTCGAGGTTTCAAAGGCCGGATAGTGGCTTCGATAAATCGCGTAATGGATGTCGAGCTTTATTGGACAATATGTAGCGTCGTCAAGTCTATCAGGATGCAGGTCTTCAGGCGGAACGACTCGACGAAGCCTGTCAATTTCGGCCGCAGTCATCTTATCTTCGGAGGGGTGGGGGTGGTCGGCAAATGACCATTTGGTTGCAGCGTCCTGCGCCAGGGCGGTTGGTGCCAGCGGTGTCAACGACACCACTGCACTGGCAAACAGGGAACGCAGAACGCCAGCTTTAAGCAAATGGAACGGAAAACAATTCAACGCCACTTTATCCACCATGGTGACACGTCGCCTATACTCTATAGGCGAGCCCATGACCTGTCAATTGCTGCGCGGAAACCACTTGAATGCAAAAGCCATACGATCCAAAAAAATGTAAGGAAAACACCGACCTAATCAGATTTACGCAGAAGGAAAGAAAGAAACTTTACGCCAAACACAACAGATTGGTAGACGAACTGAATCGTTTGCGGCGCGATGCGGGCAATTTGAAATTGGAGCTTGACCAGCTTCAGGCAGCGTCGCGTATGTTGGGTCCAGATAAAAGTCCAAAGGCGAACGCTGCTGCGATAGGCGCACAAATAGCGCTTTCCGTAAAAATATCCAATGTGGAGGCCAAATGGCGTGACGCGGAAAATGCCGTGCAATCCGCCGAATACCAACTGCAAAGGACCAAAAATGAGATAAAATTCCACGGCGAATATTTAGACAGGCTCTGGGATATTCGCAGAACCATGGACTGCGCCGATTTGCTGTAATGGGGTACGCGATGTGATCATGTTCTCTTCCATTTTCCCCGCCCTCAATCGGTTCCCAAAACAGCCTTCAGGTCGGCGATCAGGTCTTGCGTGTCCTCAAGGCCGACGGAGAGGCGGAACACCCCGTCACCGGCAAGGGCGCGATAGCTCTCCAGCGCCGCCCCTTCGAGCGCAAATGAGCTTTCCATCAGCTCATCAGTGGGCATCCACACGATAAGCGAACGGTGATGACCAAGGGAGACGGCGTAGTGGATAATGCGCAAGTCCCTGGCCATACGCTGTGCCAGGGCGTGACCGGTCGCGGCGTCTTTGACTTGAAAGCTGATCATGGCGCTGGTGTTGCGCATCTGCGCTTGCGCCAAAGCATACTGGGGATGGCTTTCAAGGCCGGGATAAAGCACCCGGGTGATGCGTGGATGGCTCTGCAAAAACCGCGCAATGGCGATTGCTGATTTTTCGTGCGCCTGCATGCGCAAGGGTAGCGTTGCCGCGCCGCGCATGATCAGCCAGGCATTAAACGGGCTCAAAACCCCGCCGTAATGAACGGTCGCCTCGGCATTAAGCGCCTGCATGGCGGCAGACGAGCCGATCACCGCGCCCCCCAGCGCATCCCCGTGGCCGCAAATGTATTTGGTCAGGGAGTGCATCACGTAATCAACCCCAAAGGTTAGAGGCTGTGTGGCGATGGGCGTGGCAAAGGTGCTGTCGACGGCGGTCTTGGCGCCAGCCTCACGGGCGATCTCAACAAGGGCAGCCAGATCGCTCAAACGCATGATCGGATTGGCGGGAGTCTCGGTGTAGATCAGCTTGGTGTTGGGGCGCACGGCAGCGCGCACCGCCTCCAGGTTCGACATGTCAACAAGGCTGACTGCGACCCCCATGCGGGGTAAGGTGGTGCGCGCCAACTCCGCCACGCCCGCATAGCACACATCCGCCACAATCACGTGGTCGCCGGCGGACAAAAGCGAAAAGAAAATCGCCGAAGACGCGGCCATGCCGGAGGCAAAACACACCGCCTGCTCGCCGCCCTCGAGAGCGGCAAGTTTAGCCTCCAACTGGGCCACCGTCGGGTTTGCCCAACGGCTGTAAACAAAGGGCGATTCGGGGGTAAGTTCGTTGGCGGAAAACCCTTGCGGCTGATCGGTCACAAACGTTGACGACATGACGATATTGGGCGCCGAGGCACCGGTGTCCGGATCCGGCCACTCGCCTGCGTGAATGGCTTTTGTTGAGATGCCCTTGTAGATGCTGGCTTTGGTCACAATGCCATCCCTCTTATGGTGTTCTGGTTTGCGGGACTCAGGCATTAGTTTTTTGCTCCCACCACACATCTGGTGTAAAACGTCCGGCCGCGTCCTCAATCACATGGGCGAGGCGAAACAGGGTTTCCTCATCAAACGGCCTGCCGATCAGTTGCAAGCCCAGCGGCAAGCCCTGTCGGTCCAGTCCCGCCGGCACCGAAATGCCCGGCAGGCCGGCCATGTTGACCGTTACGGTGAAAATATCGTTCAGGTACATGGCGATAGGGTCCTGCTTGCTCTCGTCGCCGATGGGAAAAGCCGCAGTTGGCGTCGTCGGCGTGAGTACTGCGTCGACACCCCTGTTCCAGGTCTCATCGAAATCGCGTTTGATCAGGTTGCGCACTTTCTGGGCGCGCACATAATAGGCGTCGTAATAGCCCGCCGACAGCACGTAAGTGCCGATCATCACCCGGCGCTTGACCTCGTGGCCGAAACCTGTGGCGCGGGTATTTTCATACATGGAAATGACGTCATCACCGTCGACGCGAAGGCCATAACGCACGCCGTCGTAACGGGCCAGGTTGGATGAGGCCTCAGCCGGGGCGATGATGTAATAGGCAGGCAGAGCGTAGCGCGTATAGGGCAGGGAAATGTCTTCGATTTCCGCCCCGGCCTGTTTCAGCCAGGCAATCCCCTGCTGCCACAACGCCTCTACATCACGGCTCATGCCCTCAAGGCGGTATTCCCTGGGCACGCCGATGGTCAGTCCCTTAACGCTGGCACCAACACTTGCAGCATAGTCCGGTACGGGTCTGTCCACACTGGTGGTGTCTTTCTCATCGTGACCCGCCATCACGTTAAGCAGCAGTGCGGCATCCTCGACACTGCGTGCAAAGGGTCCCGCCTGATCCAGCGAGGACGCAAAGGCAATAATGCCCCAACGCGAGCAACGCCCGTAGGTTGGCTTGATGCCGACGGTGCCGGTAAAAGCGGCGGGCTGGCGGATCGATCCGCCGGTGTCCGTTCCCAGGGTGCCTGCCGCCAGGTGTGCCGCAAGGGCGGCCGCCGAGCCCCCCGATGAGCCCCCCGGTACCAGCTTTGCATTGTTGCCGGTAGCCCGCCATGGGTTCACAACAGGGCCGTAATAGCTGTTCTCGTTAGACGAACCCATGGCGAATTCATCCATGTTCAGCTTGCCCAATTGGACCGCACCGGCATTCCACAGGTTTGCTGTTACGGTTGATTCATAGTCCGGGCGGAACCCGTCGAGAATATGCGAACAGGCCTGGGAGTGATCGCCTCTGGTACAATAAAGGTCTTTGATGCCAAGGGGAATGCCCTCAAGAGCGCCGGTTTCCTGCGCGGCGATGCGCGCATCGCTTTGCTTTGCCATGGCACGGGCCTTGTCGGCGGTGACTTCCACATAGGCATTAAGGGCGCCGTTGGCGCCTTCAATGGCGTCAAGGTAGGCGGTGGCGAGTTCGCTCGCGGAGAAGGCTTTGCTCTTTAAACCTTCGCGGGCCGTGGCGATGCTTAAGCGGGTCAGGTCACGCACCGGGCTCACTCCACCACCTTGGGCACGACAAAGTAATGATCTTCCTCTTCAGGTGCGTTGGCGACGATCATGTCCGCATGGCCACCGGCGGTGACATCATCGGAGCGTTTTTTCATGCCCATGGGAACTATGGATGTAAGCGGCTTAGCGGCGCTGACATCAATTTCATTTAGTTGTTCAACCCATCCCAGTATGCTGTTGATTTCGTTTTGAAAACCATCCGCCTCCTGTTCGGCGATAGCGATTCGTGCCAGCCTAGCGATGTTCTTTACCTCTTTAATATCAATGGACATAGGGCCTCGGTATTCTGTTGACAACGGTGATGATCAAGGTGGCCTTTAGATCAGCATGGGGTTAGGTGTACCCATTTTGCCCTTGGTATAAGCGAACCCCATAAAGCTGATCGCCCTCAAATCTATAGCAAAATGCGAGAAGAATACGCAAAAGCCCCATGATTCCAATTAAACGCATTTTGCTATGGGCTGTGTTATGCTCTATGAAGTACGCTCTAAAGCACGCGCCAAGGGCCTTACTTTCAGGCTATAGCGTGCAGGCGCTGCATGCGCAACCGGGAATGACGATTTTTGTGCAAGGGGTGTACCGGTCGTTGGCCCGCAAGATGAATTGGCAGGGAATCCGGCAACCCTATGACCCATCAAAACACTTTGCGCATTGCTCGCGGGCGCCCCAGCGACCTGCCGGAGGTCTCGCGCCTGCTGCGCGAAACCTGGCACGACACCTATGATGATCTCTTAGGGTATGAAACGGTTTGCAAGCTCAGTCGCCGATGGCACGGGGTAAAGGCATTAGCCCCTTCGCTTGCTGACGCCACGACCCTGTTTCTTGTTGCCGAACTCAACGACACCCTCGTAGGGCACGCCCTGGCGACGCCAAGTGACGACGGTGTGGTTATCGTCAATCGCCTGTATGTTCTGCCCAGGGTGCAAGGTAAAGGCATCGGCTGGCAGTTGCTCAAGCGCATTGAGCGCGCCTTTTCCGGAACCCCAGCGCTTCGTCTTGAGGTGGAGCGTGACAATACCCGTGCGGTGCGGTTCTATAAGGGACAGGGTTTTGCAATTGTCGATGAACGCAGCGGGTGTTTGAGCCGGGACGATGGAATCCCGGTTCTGGTGATGGAAAAAAGCCTATAGCAAACTACGCGACGTTCTTGAGCATCTTATACCGTCGTTTGCGAAGAATTTCCATTGCGTTGATATTGTTTGAGTATCAGCCATTGTCAAGGACCCTTGGTATAAGAACCGCCAAACGCGTTTTGCTACCATGCGTTCAGCCCGCCTCGCGCCACGCGATAGTCATGGGCAAACCCCGGCGCGGGCGCATGGTGATAAAAGCCTCCGGCCAGACCTGATGGCCGGGGGCAACGCGAAGACGGACTTTCGGCATCAGCGTGGCCAAAACGGCCAGGGCCTCCAGCATAGCAAAGGTCGCGCCGATACACACCCGCGTCCCGCCGCCAAAGGGCAGATACGCAAACCTATGTCGCTCGGCCTCCTTGCCGGGGGCAAACCGGTCCGGATCAAAAGCATCGGGGTTCTCCCAAAGGTCCCTGTGACGGTGAATGGCATAGATGGGGATTTCCACAATCGAGCCGGCGCGTACCGTGCGCTCGAACCAGGTTACAGGTTCGCTGGGTTCGCGGGTGATGATAGGAGCGGGGGGATAAAGGCGCATGGCCTCCTCTATCACCTGCCGGGTAAAAGTAAGCTGCATAAGTGCGGAGGCGGTAATCGGCCCGTCACCAATGACGGTGCTGATTTCCTCGATCACCCGCATCTCGCTTTCTTTGTGGGCACTAAGCAGGAACAGGGTCCACGACAGGGTCTGCGCTGTGGTTTCATGTCCGGCGGCAAGGAAGGTGGCGATATTGTCCACAATTTCGTCATCACTCATGCGTCGGCCTGTTATGGGATCTTGCGCATCAAGCAAGAGATCGATAAGATCCGGAGCCCCCTCCTTTTTGTTGCGACGCTGCACCACAACATTCATGATCGTCCGGCGTAACGCGCGCGCTGCCCGACGCATGCCCGCGCGTCCCGGGTGCGGCATCCACCGCGGCAGGCCAAACAGGATCAGGGCAAACACCCACGGCACCCCCTTGGCATATTTCCCCATGAAGGCCTCGAACTCTCCCGCGTCAAACTGCGCCCCTCCGGAGAGCATCGTGTCAAGGATGATCCGAAACGTGGTTTGCATCATGGCCTGGGCTACATTGATCGGCTCGCCGTTGCTGTGGGTGCGCCAGCGCGCCACGGTGATCTCGGCGGCATTGACCATCGCCGGCACCAAAGGGGCCAGATTACGCGGACGAAAAGCCGGTGCCAAAGCCCGCCGTTGCCAGCGCCAGTGCTGTCCGTCGGCCGTGAACAACCCCTGTCCCAGAGCCTCACCCAGGGTCAAGCGGTAAGCCTCGCCTTTGGGATAAATGCTGTCCTTGTCCATCAGCACGGTCTTTACCGCTTCCGGGTCGGAGATAAACAGCACCTGCTGGCCCATAATGACCGCCTTGAAGGCGGGTTGTTCAAACACTTGTGCGGGCAGGGTTTCTATTGGATTTCGTATGAACTTCGCCATAAAATGACCCAGGCGCACCGGAGCCCGAGAGGGCGTAAATGTTGGCGGAATAAAGGGTGCGGACGTGGCCATGACGGGGCCTCAAAAGGAGTTTTCGGATCAACGCGCGGGGTCCAGCCGCATAAAGTTCTTGTTTCTATGCTCCGTCACGATACCATAACCGGCAACATCATGAAACAAAGGAAATCCTTGTGCATCAGCAAACGCCCATTGAACTTTATTATTGGCCGACACCGAACGGCTGGAAGATTACCATAATGTTTGAGGAACTGCGGGTCCCCTATAAGATCAATTATGTCGACATAGGCGCAGGCGAGCAGTTTCACCCGGATTTCCTGAAAATCGCGCCGAACAATCGCATGCCCGCAATTGTCGATCCTGAAGGTCCGGACAACAAAGCGATTTCGGTTTTCGAATCGGGGGCGATCCTGCAATATCTCGGGCGTAAGTTCGGACAGTTTTACCCGCAGGAAGACCGCTCTCGAGTCGAGGTTGAACAATGGCTGTTCTGGCAAATGGGCGGCTTGGGTCCCATGGCAGGTCAGGCGCATCATTTTCGCAGTTATGCGCCCGAAAAACTCGATTATGCCATTGAGCGTTATACTAACGAATGCAATCGGTTATACGGGGTTCTAAATAAACGTCTTACGGATCGGGACTATCTTGCCGGCGACTATTCCATTGCTGATATGGCGTGTATTGGCTGGGCAAAATTGTGGGAAGGCCAGGGGCAGGATATTGCCCAGTTTCCCCACATGGAGCGCTGGCTGGAAACCGTGTTGGCGCGTCCTGCGGTCATTGCCGGCCTTGCTGTAGGCAGGGACTATCGCGAAAAATACCAATTGGCCACGGATACAGAGGTTCAGAAAATTCTGTTTGGTCAACGGGCGCGTTAAACTTTTTCAGATAAAGTCGGAGCCCCCGCCCCGGCCAGTCACAAGCCATAATCTGGTGGACATCATACCTGCCTGCCATGAGCCCACTCTCGCACCCGGTGTCTCGCTTCGCACCAAGTCCAAACGGCTATCTGCATCTTGGCCATGCCTATGCGGCGTTGGCGGGTTACGCCTTCGCCCGGGCTATCGGCGCAAAGTTTCTGCTGCGCATTGAGAATATTGATCGCGAGCGCTGCCGATCCGTGTTCGAGGAGGCGATTTATGACGACCTGCGTTGGCTCGGTCTTGCGTGGGAAGAACCGGTGCTGCGTCAATCGGAGCATCTCACCCGCTATCAACAGGCGATCACCAGGCTTGATGAGAAGCGCCTTCTCTATCGCTGCTACGCATCGCGAAAAGAAATCGCAGCGGCCGTTGCGAGGCTTGCACCTGAGGTGCCGCGATTGGATCCACTCGGTGCGCCGCGACATCCTGGGCGCGGTCTGGTACTTGGTCGCCAGGAAGAGCGTCGCCGCCAGGTGCAAGCGCGCCCCTTTACCTTGCGTTTGGACATGAAAAAAGCGCTGGCACAGCTTGCCGGACCGCTGACCTGGACCGAGACAAACGCCACCAATACCCAGCAAAAGACCGTTAAAACGGTGCGCGCCAAGGCACAGCACTGGGGCGACGTGGCCATGGCGGGACGGCACATGCCGGTGATGTATAATCTGGCCGTGGTGCTTGACGATGCGCATCAAGGCATAAGCCATGTTGTGCGCGGGCGCGATATCGCTCCCATGACGGCCATTCATCGGGTCTTGCAAGCGCTATTGCAATTGCCGGAGCCGGTCTATCATCATCATCGCCTTATCCTTGATGAAGACGGGCGTAAATTGTCGAAGTCGACCCAGGCAACGAGCCTGCGTACCCTGAGGGCGCAAGGTATGACTCGAAATGACATAAAGGCCATGATCGGGTTTGATGGTGCGTGAGGGCAAGACCCGTTGCCGCTTTGATCCTTGGCGTCCTGGTACCTCTGAGTGGGGCTTCTCAGGCGGCGCCCACGCGCAGCAAATCATGCATGTGTACCACGCCGACCGGTTTGCCCCCATCAACAATGAAAAACGCCGTGATGCGCTTTTCATTGGCGATCACCAGCGCCTCGCTCACCAATGTGTCGGCGTCAAGCACCAACGGGTCCGCGGTCATGATCTGCTCAACTGGCCGCGCCAGCAGATCATCATCAATATGACGGCGTAAGTCGCCATCGGTAATCATGCCAATCAGAGCCGCATCGGAGCCGCCTGGCACTGCGGTTACGCCGATGCAGCCAAACCCCTTTTGCGACATGATGAGAATGGCATCCGCCATGGGCGTGCCGACGGGCGCGAGCGGCATCTTGTCCCCTTGATGCATAATATCGCCAACCGATGCCAGCAATGCCCCCAGGGTTCCGCCTGGATGAATAAGGCCAAAATCCCGGGCCGAAAACCCGCGCACTTCCAGCAAAGCCACGGCCAGGGCATCCCCGATCGCCAATTGCAGGAGCGCCGATGTGGTGGGGGCCAGCCCGTGCGGGCAGGCCTCCGGCACCTCGGGAAGCACCAGGGCCACGTCCGCATTCGCTGCAAGTGTGCTGTGTGCAGCTGCCGTGATCCCTATGAGTGGGATGCGAAACCGCTTGACGTGATTGACAATATTTTTTAGTTCCGCCGTTTCCCCGGACCACGAAAGGGCCAGGATCACATCGTCGGAGCAAATCATTCCCAAATCTCCGTGGCCGGCCTCGGCGGGATGGACGAAAAATGCCGGCGTTCCCGTCGATGCGAGCGTCGCGGCAAGCTTGTCACCAATATGGCCGCTCTTGCCCATGCCCGTGGTGATAACCCGGCCCCTGGCTTCATAAAGGGTTGAAACTGCACTGGCAAAGGCCTCTGCCAAAGAATCTTCAAGTGCGGCTTCAAGGGCCAGCAGCCCCCGCGCTTCAAGAGACAGGGTTCGCGCCCCCGCCGCAAGGGCGCATTGGCGCAAGTCCTGTTTGCTATCCGTGTCGGCTGATTTGGCAACTTTGCGCATACGTCCCTCGCTCTGCCCCTTTGTAGCACGTATCCCTATGAACGACACGAAATGACATATAGCAAAATGCGTTTAGTTGGAATCATGAGCATCCACCATGTTTTTGCATTTTGCTATAGATTTAGAGGGCGATCAGCTTAATACGTTTAGTTGTCCCCATAGCAAAATGGGGACAACTAATACCAGCGGTATTGGCTTTATGGACACGCCGGCTGGTGTACTGCCTTGATAACACAACGCTTTGACGCAAATGCATGAGTCATTGGCAAGGGCCCTTGGTATAAACGTATGCTGATCTAGACAACGATCTGTTAACCCTATTCTTTTACGAATTGTCAATACAATTGCTCCGAACGGCTCCCCTGATTGACCGGGCCTTGGTGTGTACAGCGAAAATCGACTGCTTTTGCAGCAAAATTCGCGCTTTGGTGATTTTGCTTTTGCCGATGCTTTTGTTTGGCATTGACTCCACGTGGCTGACTGATTGATGACTGTTCACCCCTTGTTTCTATGGTTCTTGCTGGCGGGGCTCGCGCTCCCGGTAATGGCTGCGGACAAATTGACGCCAGAGGAGCTGCGCGGCTCCCAGTTGCAAGAACCCGATGTTATGGATATCGCCGAGCCTGGGCGAGAGCCTTTAGCGCAACAATCCAAACAAGAGCAGTTGCGGCGCATCCGGCGTGAGCTTATGGAGCAGCCGCAACAGCCGGAGGACTTCAGTACCCTTGATCCGACCCGTGGCGACCCGGGGGAGGGGCCTTCAGCAGCACCCATACCGTCGTCTCAGGTGCAGGCGCCGGTCCGTCTAAGGCCTGATAATGAGCGCGATCCCATTGATGAGGCCCTGGCCGAGCGAGCCCGAAGGCCTGAGCTGCTAGCCGGCGCACACTTGCCCGACGACAGCGACCCGATCCTTGACAATGTGAATATTTGGGACGCGCCGCCTGAGCGCGACCTATCCCCGGTTTACAAAGGCGATCCCACTCCGCAGCCTGCACCGCAACCCCCTACCATGGACACCATTGCAGCGTCCGAAGAGGGCACAGATGCTGAATGGGTCGGTTCCCAGGAGTTGCCGCCAACTGACCAGGAAGGCCATGACGAACCAAGTCATGAGCCCGACCTGGAAGGGCAGGGGCTTCGCTTTATGCCGTTTTGGGAGGGCGAATTCGGCTATACCACCAACGCCGCCAGCAAACCTGACGGCAGGCACAGCGTCTTTGCCCGTTCAACTGTGGGATTTGGTCTGCGTTCAAACGGGGAGCGACATGCTTTCAATGCTGATGTGGACGTTGGCAGGCTGCATTATTTTTCTCAAAACGAAGCCTCGACAACCCAAGTGGGTGTGGATCTAAGCGGGCGTCTGGATTTTTCTCAGAACACAACAACGGATTTTGCCGCCAGCTATGCTTTCGAGAAGGAGCGCAACTCGCGATTTAAACTGCAACCGGCGCGGATGGCCAAGCCGAGTTATGTCCACAAAACCTCTGTTGAGGCCGCGTTGCGGCATCAGTTTGAGACAGGCAGCGTGACCCTGCGCGGCCAGATCAGAGTGATCAATTATGAGGATCCGGATATTCTCATTGCAACGGTGCCAGGGGGTCCCATGGGCTTTACTATGGTTCCGGTGCAATTCTCCCGCGACAGCCTTGATGGCTCGCTGGCGCTGCGTCTTTCGCTAGAGCATAGTGATACGTTTCAGCCCTTCGTTGAAGTCGCCATCGGCCGCTATATTTTGCGCGGCAAAAGTCCTGATAAATCAAGTAACGCGACTCTTTATGCCGGGCGCGTTGGTGCCAGGTTTAATCTGGCCAGCAGTTTGCGCGGCGAGGCCCGATTTGGCTACGAGCCGCTGGTGTTCAGCACTCCCGGGGTGCCGCGCGCCGAGGCTTACGCCGGGGCGCTGCATATGACCTGGACCCCCAGCGACCTTACAACCCTCGACCTGGGTATTGCCTCCAGGTTTGTACCCAGCACGCAAACCGGTATTTTCGGTGTGACCCAATACCGTATGGGGCTTTCTCTCAACCAAATGCTACGTCGCGCCCTCGCCCTTGAACTGGACGCCACCTACGACATCGACTTTGAGCGCATTGCCACATCACCGGCTTTTACCGGTGGCGTGGCAATCCCTCAGCGGCGCACATTGCGGACCTTTACCGTGAATACAGGGATTGTCTATCAGCCCGATCCTCGCATCGAAGTCAAACCGGAATATACCTATGAGCACGTGCACAGCTCGTTTGCCGGGGAAAGCCACAAGGAACATCGGATCGGGTTGCGGGTGCGCCTCCAGCCCTAGATGTAATCTTTCAATAAGTTGTTCTCAAGGTGGCAGGTCTGAAGTCAGGGTTATTGCGGCCATTGCCGCTAGCAAGGCCATATCGGGCCATTCATCTGATCATTGCTTTTTTTCGATTTCTCTCGCGTTGTCAAGGGTTTAAGAACCGCTGAAAGCGGCGCGAAGCGCCCTTGACAACGCGGGAGAAATCGAACATCTCTCATGATCAGACGAATGGCCAACTGCACCCGATGCATTTACCAGGGACAAACTGTTGCAATTACACACCTATAGCGTGCCATGTCTTAATAGAAAGGCCCGGCTTTACGAGCGACCGGCGTTTGGGTGCCCTGATTTTAAGCTGGACGCAATCCCCAAAACCTTGTAACCCGCTGAACTGTGAAAGCGGATGTGGAGAAATCCGCTCGCCCCTTGGACGTGAGCGGCAGGTCGTTAAGTCATTAACCCCAATTCTGGACAAGGACCTTTTTCTTGTGCTTTGTCGGTTCATGTCTATAGAAAGGCGCTACCAGCCATTTATACCAAGGGTCTTTAACAATGACTCATGGATTAGCGTCAAAGAGGTGTGTTATCAAGGCTGTACACCAGTCGGCGTGTCTATAAAGCCAATACCGCTGGTATTATCTGATCATGAGCCATAGCCGGGGTTAATTATGTCAGTATTGGTGACCGGTGGAGCCGGATATATCGGCGCGCAAATGGTGCGCGACCTTGTGTCAAGGCATGAGCAGGTTGTGGTCATCGACGACCTATCCCAGGGAGCCGACTGGGCGGTGGCGCGCGAAGCCACTCTGATTGTTGGTGATATTGGCGACAGGCCGCTGGTGGCGCAGGTTATTGCCGAACATCGTGTGGATGCGATCGTGCATTTTGCCGGCTCGATCGTTGTGGCGGACTCGGTGGCGGACCCGCTCGTCTATTATCACAACAATACCGCCAAGGCCCTGACGCTCATTGCGGCGGCGGTTGCGGCGGGGGTTGAGCATTTTATTTTTTCGTCCACCGCGGCTGTTTATGGAGAGGGGGCGAGGGTTCCTGTCTTTGAAGACGCGAACCTGGCGCCGGCGTCTCCTTATGGACGGTCCAAAATGATGGTGGAGATGATGCTGCGCGATGCGGGCATTGCTCACGATCTGCGCTATACGGTGCTGCGCTATTTTAATGTAGCGGGGGCCGACCCGGCGGGACATGGCGGCCAGGCAAGTCCCAATGCCACCCATTTGATCAAAATTGCCTGTCAGGCCGCAACCGGTCAGCGGTCTTACATGGACGTGTTTGGAACGGATTATGATACTCCGGATGGGACCGGGATCAGGGACTATATTCATGTGCAAGACCTGACAGAGGCACATATGCTGGCGCTTGCGCATTTGCGAAAGGGGGGGGATAATCTGGTGCTCAATTGCGGATATGGCCGCGGCGCCTCTGTGTTGGAGGTGATCGCTGCGGTAAAGCGCGCCAGCGGGGTTGATTTTGCGGTGCGTGAAGCGCCAAGGCGCGCAGGCGACGTAGCGGTGCTTGTTGCCGGCGCTGAGGCGATTCGTTCGGTTCTTGGCTGGAAACCCCGCTATGAGAGCTTAGACACAATCGTTACTCATGCTTTGGTGTGGGAGAAAAAACTACGCGATTTGCGCCGTGACTAGAGCGTGTCAGGTCTTAATAGAGGCCCGGCTATTCAAGCTCCATAATCACGGCATCGACCGCCAGACTGTCGCCTGGTGCGGCGTTGATACGGACAATGCGCGCATCGCGTTCCGCACGCAATACGTTTTCCATCTTCATGGCCTCCACAACGCACAGTTCATCGCCGACCTTGACACTTTGGTTCTCGCTGACAGCAATGGAAACCACGGTTCCGGGCATGGGACATAGCACCATGGCAGACATGTCGGGCGCTTGCGTGACGGGCATCAAGGCGTTCAGGGCGGCAACGCGCGGGCGCACGATCCGAACATCCCGAACCGCGCCGCGCCAGTGCAGCGACCATCCATTGATCTGGGGACGTACCTGAACACACAGCGCCCGGGCCTTGTGCGATCGCGGTTTTGGCCCGTCGGCCTCGACCGGTTTGTCGGCATCGGCAATTGTGCCCCGCCACAGCCCGTTGTCAAAATCGTGCATGTGAACATGGTATTCGCCAGGTTCGCCAGGCTCTTCCCGCGCAGCCCAGCTGTAGCGCAAGCTGCATGCCCGTCCATGGCCGGAACATTCAACGGCCTTCACATTGACCTCGACCCAGGCGTCGTCAAATCGCACGGCCCAGTCGCCGCTATAGTCGCCCGCATGCGGACGCAGGCGATCGGAGAGCTGGTTGAGCTGGGCCCGCTGCCTGATGTTGAGCGAAAGCGCAACCCCTACCAACTGCGCGTGCTCTGCTTGTGTCAGGTCCCGGCCGGCAAACGTCTCCCCAAATTCTTCGTCGATAAAGTGCGTCGAAAGGTGCCCGTCGCGCCAGCGCCCGTTGTCCATAATCGTCGATAAAAAGCCAAGATTATTCACCACACCATCAACGGAAAATCCATCAAGCGCGTTTGCCATGGCGGCAATGGCGCGCGCGCGATCGGGCCCGTGGGTGACCAGCTTGGCGATCATGGGATCATAATAGAGAGAAATTTCGCTACCCTCGACAACACCCGTGTCAATGCGAACGCTGGCGTTGGCATCTGAGGGTATCGATGCCTGATTGGGCTTGCCGGGAAGCTTCAAGCCGCGAATACGCCCCGTGGCGGGCAAGAAGCCGCGCAAGGGGTCCTCGGCATAAACGCGTGCTTCGATCGCCCAGCCCCTGACGCGCACGTCATCCTGGGTAAGCGGCAGCTTTTCGCCGCTGGCCACCCGAAGCATCTGCTCCACCAGGTCAACCCGGGTAATCATTTCGGTGACCGGATGCTCCACCTGTAGCCGGGTATTCATTTCCAAAAAGTAGAAACGTTTATCCTGATCGACGACGAACTCCACGGTTCCCGCCGAATCATAGGAGACGGCCCGGGCGAGAGCAACAGCCTGCTCGCCCATAAGCGCTCGGGTCTTGTCATCAAGAAGTGGCGAGGGGGCCTCCTCTATGACTTTCTGGTTGCGTCGCTGAATGGAGCATTCCCGCTCGCCAAGATGAATAATATGACCATGCGAATCGCCCAGAACCTGAATCTCAATATGACGCGGATCAGTAATGTACTTTTCGATAAAAATGCGATCATCGGCGAACGACGACAAAGCTTCCGAGCGGGCAAGACGAAAGCCTTCGGCAACCTGATCTGCATTGTGCGCAATGCGCATCCCCTTGCCGCCGCCGCCCGCTGAGGCCTTGATCATGACCGGATAACCGATCTGATCGGCGATCTGGATGGCGTGGGCTTCGTCTTCTATAAGGCCGATATGGCCGGGAACCGTATTGACGCCGGCATCCCGTGCGGCTTTCTTGGAAGCGATTTTGTCTCCCATGACCTCAATGGCCGCGGCATTGGGACCAACAAAAATGATGTTCGCATCCTTGAGCATACGCGCAAAAGCGGCGTTCTCCGACAAAAATCCGTAGCCCGGATGAACCGCCTCCGCCCCGGTTTGTCGGCACGCATCAACGATCGCATCGCCCACCAGATAAGATGCCGCCGCCGCAGCTGGACCTATGGCCACCGCCTCGTCCGCCATCTCCACATGCAGGGCTCTGCGGTCTGCATCTGAATAAACGGCAACGGTTTTGATACCCAAGCGGCTTGCCGTTCTTATGATCCGACAGGCGATCTCCCCGCGATTGGCGATTAGGATCTTATCAAACATACCCTGGTACATCCTGCACTGTTCGTGTCTGCTCGCTTGCTTTGCAGGTCCGGCCCGCTTAGTGCCATTACCCCGGACCGGCAAGCCCGCCGAAAGATCCGGGGGCCGTGCAAACGGTTTCCATTCAGGCCAATATGCTCTATAGCAGCAAGCAGAACAGCGGTTCGCATGCATTGACCCGGCTTAAGCGAAATCATGTACAAAACCGCAATTTGCCACACTTGCCCCCTAACGCCAAGCCCGTATCGAATCATGTCCCACGCCAAGCAACCCACTATAGGCATTGTCTCCCTTGGATGCCCCAAGGCTCTGGTTGATTCTGAACGCATTTTGACAAAACTGCGCGCCGATGGCTATGCCCTGACGCCCCACTACGACGAAGCCGATGCTGTCATTGTCAATACATGCGGGTTTCTCGACTCAGCCAAAGCCGAATCCCTGGCCGCCATTGGCGAGGCCATTGAGGAAAACGGTCGGGTGATCGTGACCGGATGCCTGGGGCACGAAAAGGCCATGATTGAGGCGGAGCATCCCAAGGTCATCAATATCAGTGGCCCGCATCAATATGAGGCGGTTGTTGCGGCTGTCCATGATGCGGTACCCGTCTCGCCGGCGCCCTTTGTTGACCTAGTGCCGCCGCAAGGTGTGCGGCTTACGCCGCGCCACTATGCCTATTTGAAAATATCCGAAGGTTGCTCCAACAGCTGCACGTTTTGCATCATTCCGCAATTGCGCGGCCCTTTACGTTCGCGCCCGGCGGCCGGTGTCCTTTATGAAGCCGAGCGTCTTGCCAAGGCCGGCGTCAAGGAATTACTGGTCATTTCCCAGGACACCAGCGCCTATGGGCGTGATCTGAGGTATGAAGAAAGCCCGTTCCACGGACGGGCGGTAAAGGCACGGTTTTTTGATCTTGTGCAAGCGCTGGGGCAACTGGGTGTGTGGGTGCGTCTGCATTACGTGTATCCTTACCCGCACGTGGACGAGATCATCCCCTTGATGGCTGAGGGGCATATTCTTCCTTATCTTGATATTCCCTTCCAACATGCTGCGCCGCGGGTGCTAAGAGCCATGCGCCGTCCGGCAGACCAGGAAAAGATGCTGGCGCGCATTGCGGCATGGCGCAAACACTGTCCCGATCTGGCCATTCGCTCCACATTCATTGTCGGCTTTCCCGGCGAGACAGACGAGGATTTTGCCACTCTGCTTGCGTTTTTGCGGGAGGCGCGACTTGAGCGGGTGGGGTGCTTTGAGTACGAAGATGTTGCCGGCGCGCCCTCAAACGCTTTGGCTGCAAAGGTTCCTGCGTCCGTGCGCAATGAGCGCTGGCATGCCTTGATGGCGCAGCAGGCCGACATCAGTGCCTCGGTCATGCTCGCCAAAGTGGGTGCCACAACCAATGTGGTGATTGATGACCTGGACGCGCAGGAGGATATGGCCATTGGCCGCACGGTTTGGGACGCCCCTGAGATCGATGGCAATATTTTTATCCAGGGCACCGCGGGCCTATCGGTGGGCGATGTGATTACGGCACGCATTACGCACGCGCAAGACTATGACCTCATTGGTCAAAAGGTGTAACCAGTGTGTCGCCGGGCGCTTGTCAGTTCGGCGCTTGCCGGCGTCGTCGCCGAATAAACTGAAAACAGGTAGAATCGACCATGAACACCCGGCAACAGGGCGGCATTCGCCGCATAATTCGCGCAGCGGGCTACTCCTATGAGGGCCTGAAGTCTGCTTTCAGCACTGAACAGGCCCTGCGCCAGGAGGGGTTTTTTGCAATTGTTCTTGTTCCTGTTGCGCTTTTTTTACCCCTCAGCGTCGGTAGCAAGGCTTTGATGATCGCCAGTATTTTGCTGGTCATTGTTATCGAGCTGATTAACACCGCTATTGAGGCGATAGTGGATCGCATCTCGCAGGACAATCATCCACTATCAAAGAAAGCCAAGGATGTCGGCAGTGCGGCGGTATTCGTGGCACTGGTTAATGCCGCGTGCGTTTGGGGGATTATCCTGCTCGGCTAGAGCGTGTCAGGTTTTAATAGAACCATTCTGCCAAAAGGTACTTGGGCGATTTTGCGACAAGATGGGCCTTATAGCTAAATGACTTTATTCTGATAAAGTCATTTAGCTATAAGCTTTTATTATCGCTCGGCTTTTCGCCTGAAAATGAAATCATTTTCAGGCGGCCTGGCTATAATACCAAGGGTCTTTGACAAGGGCTCATGCATTAGCGTCAATCAGGTGTGTTATCAAGGCAGTACACCAGTCGGCGTGTCCATAAAGCCCATACCGCTGGCATATACCAAGGGCCCTTGCCAAGGGCTCATGCCTTGGCGTCAAAGCGTTGTGTTATCAAAGCAGTACACCAGTCGGCGTGTCCATAAAGCCCATACCGCTGGTATATACCAAGGGCCCTTGCCAAGGGCTCATGCATTAGTGTCAATCAGGTGTGTTATCAAGGCAGTACACCAGTCGGCGTGTCCATAAAGCCCATACCGCTGGTATAGTCTTGCAGGATATAGGGGGCTATTTGCAAGAGGCTTAAGGTCCATATGAGATCAGCATGGGGTTAGCTGTACCCATTTTGTGAGCGATACAACTAAACGTATGCTGATCTATAGGCCCTAAAACCGTACGCTCAGGCCGAGGCTTGCGGCAAATCGGTAACCGTTATTGCCTAAATGCGCCTCGGCATCAACATAGGCGGTCGCCTCGCCGCCAAAATCCGCTGATACGGTCGCGCCGACAAATCCGCTTATGGCCTCTTTCTCCCCTGCAGGGGCAAAAGACAGGGCGGTCCCGGCGATGCTGGCGGACACGTTGTCACTGTCGCTAAGGTGCCCCTCCACACCAATCCGTGGCCTGAGGTCAAGGGCTCTCCAGGTGCGTGCAAAGGCGATCTGCGCCCGACCCAACAGGAGATTCACGTCCCGATCGGCTATGGTCAGGAGGCTTGGGGAAACATTGGCAGGCGCGCCTGTTTCGGTGTACCCGTCGAGGGACATATACCCATAGCGCAGCTTGAGGCTTGGGCTAATGCGCGTCCCGCTCATGTCGTAGTCAGCCCCCACTGCGAATTCCGGCGAGATAAACATCCCGTCATAGGAAGCGCGTGCATTCCACGAGCCGTTTGGTGCCAGATTGTCCATCACCAGGCGGGTGCTGTCGTGATCAATGATCCCCAGTCCAAGGGTCAGGCGCGTGTACCAGTTTTCCTGCGCGTATTCCCCATAAATGCCGCCGAAGAAGTTTGTCGTATCAATATGCTGGCTGTTATAGCCGATCTCGGTTTCACCGACCGCGGCGCCGAGAAATCCGCCAAGGCGCAACCCCGCGAGAGTGTCGGTGTCTATGGGGCTATCAAAGCCAATGATAACACCCAGCAGATTGTGATCGGCCTCATTGCTGATGCCTTTTTCCTCCTCACGGCGGTGGGCGCCGATGACCTGCGCCCACAGGTTCGTCTTGTGATCAATCACCGTGTCGACAACAGGATCCGCGATCTCAAAGGGCTCGTCGGCGACGCTGACACCGATCTGCATCGACGCGCGGCTTGTGGGCCCCGATGCGACCGCAGGGAGCCGCCGGATATCATCAAGGTGGGTATGGATTGCACCGAACATCGCCCCTGTCAGGTCCGCAAGGCGCTCGTCGTTTTGGCCGAAGGCGGTGGGATCGACAACGACCACGTAAGGGTTACCAACACCACCTGGCGCGGGGATGGTCACAAAGGGCCGCCCGTTGGTATCGATGACTTCCGGCAAGCCGGTTCCTGATGTAAAGTCAAATGTGATCACGGTGCCGACGCGGTTGTAAAAGTTGACCGTTTCAGAGCCCCCGCCGGCAAGTCTGACGTCGCCGATGATACGAGAGCCGGGAAGCAGGGTCAGGGTGTTCATCTGATTGTTCGGTGTTTGGATTCTGATGGCTAAACTGCGTGTGCCGCTCGCTTCTATAGTGCCACCGTTATAAAATACGTTGCCACGGCCTCGGATGAACACGCCGCGCGCTTGCGCACCAGTCGCTTGTATTGTGCCGAAGTTGGACAATACATTGTTTCTTCCACGGATCTCCACGCCGCGCACTTGGAATCCGCTCGTCTGTATTGTGCCGAAGTTGGAGATCACGTGCCGGTTGCTGCTGGTATTGATACCATTTGCATTGTTCGTTCTGATTGTGCCACCCGACTCCACGGTACATGTCTCGCCCTGATTAGCGAGGGTTTGGGGCGTGGTTTGCGTCTCACCGGAGGCGATTACGCCGGGACAGGCGGCGTTGGCCGCAGGGGGCAAAGCCAAGGCTGCAAGGCCGAAAAGGCAAATGCCGACCAACAGGGGTAGGGGCTTAACTTGATACAACACTTGCCGCTGTGGGTAAACGACCGGCGGGTGGGGGCATTCAGCCTTTTCAGCCGCTTGTAGTCTTGCCGTCATGGAGCCTCCAAAAAACACTTATAGCGAGATTAATGCCTATTCTGCTACCATAAAGTGTTTTTTGATGCAACACGTGACGCTTCGTCGCCATCGAAAGCGCTAGGTTGTCAACAGGATCATCTGGAAACGTCCATTGGCGACCTCCCCTTTGTAGCCGTTTACCCGGTTGCGGGGACGCCGATCAGGAATTCGTGACCGCCGGCGATAAAAATGCCGTAGAGCACGAGACCAATCACTGTGGCGATCGTATCAGGCCGAGACCATTTTATTGGCAGTTTGGTGGGGGTCGCCGTTTCGCGCCATTTGTAAGAGACGCGCGCATATACGGCCCAGGCCAGAAATGCACCAAATAAAAGCAGCGAAGCCCCGTCGCCGTTCATGAGCAAATGGGCAAAGGCCCAGATCTTGACGGCCGCGAGTTGGGGGTGTTTGGCGACTCTTTTTATCCAGCCTGCAAGGCGGGCTGCGGGAAACAGGATAAACGCCGGCAGCATGAGAAGCCCGCCAATAATCTTCAATGGTGTTGACGGTTCGTAATAAAACGGCGCGTCCGGGCGCGCCACCGCGTAACCAAAAATAATCAACACCAATGAGACAATGGCCCCGACGGAATAAATTATGCGATAGGTACTCTCACCAAAACGCTCCACAAGCCCAGACTTAACGCCGGGGGCGCTGGGAATAAGGTGCAACCCAATAAAAACGGCAAGTCCAAGCGCCAGCCACCACATTGTCATTGTCGCCTCCCTCAAGGCTTCAGGCACCACAGAAAAGGTTGGCCTACCGCTATCAGATAGGCACCGTTTTTGGATGTGGCTGGGGCGGTAGGACTCGAACCTACAGTCTTCGGCACCAAAAGCCGCTGCCTTACCATTTGGCCACGCCCCAACAGGTCCTGCGCCTGGCACGCCGGATCACCATACGTGCGCAAACGGGCCATACGATCCATCCCTGGCCGCTATAGCGCGTTCTCGCTCAGGACGCAAGGAACGTCGCAAGTTTATGTAGCAATTGTTTACATTATCTTTTGTTATCAAACGCCAGAATCTTTTGTTGTCAAACGTCAGACCCTTTTGTTATCAAACATCAGACCCTTTTGTTATCAAATGTCAGACCGGTTTTCACCGCCTCCCAGCCGAAACGCTCACGCACCCGGTCCATGGCTTCCTCTGCCCGCCGACGCTTATGGCGCTCTTGCTCAATCAGGTCGTCGGGGTCTGCAAACCGTTCCGCGCACAGATCCGAAACGCCAACACCAATGAGCCGATAAGCCGTACCCCTGATTTCCCGGCGCAACAGATCCGCAGCCTCGTGAAAAATACGATCCGCCAGCTGCGTGGGCGCGTTGAGCTTTCGCGATCGGGTCAAGGTCTGAAAGGACGCGGTCTTGAGCTTCAAGGTCACGGATTGGCCGCCCAAATGATTACGCTTGAGCCGATGGGAGACACGCTCGCTCAAAGCCCGCAGGCGCCGCCGCAACAGGGCCTCACTGGCGATATCACGGCCAAGGGTTGTCTCGCAACTGATGCTTTTGGCGCCGCGGTTGGGGGTTACACGGGAGTTGTCAATGCCGCGTGCGCGCTTGGCCAACAAGACCCCCATGGCGCCATAGCGGCGTGCCAAATCTCGCGCGTCCAGGGCCTGCAATTGGCCAATCGTATGAAGATTGTCGCGCCTTAACATCTTTTGCATGGCCTTACCCACACCGCCAATAAAGCGGATCGGCTTGTCGTGCAAAAAGTCTTGCGCCTCGCCTGCGCCGATCACCGAAAACCCCCGGGGCTTATCAAGATCAGAGGCGCATTTGGCCAAAAATCGGTTGGTGCTCAACCCAATCGAAATGGTAATCCCAATGTCTGTCTCAATGTCCCTGGCCAGCCGCGCCAACAGTACCGCCGGCGGGGCCCCATGCAAACGGGTGGTGCCGCTTAAGTCCAAATAAGCCTCATCAATGGAAACAGCCTGCACGAGAGGGGTCAGGCGGCGCATCCGGGTGCGAATTTGCCTGGACACGGTAACGTATTTTTTCATGTTCGGGCGGATGATAATCGCCTCGGGACAGGCCTTGCGCGCCTTGAACATGGGCATGGCCGAGTGCACACCGGCAATGCGGGCCTGGTAACACGCGGTCGTAACCACGCCGCGTGTGCCGCCCCCCACGATCACCGGTTTGCCGCGCAGATCCGGATTGTCGCGCTTCTCCACACTGGCATAAAACGCGTCGCAGTCCACATGGGCGATGGCAAGGGCCATAAGCTCTTCATGGGCCACAACGCGGGTGCCAAAACACCGCTGACAACGCAATAGAGTCGTGCCCGGGCCATCGAAAAGGTAAAAGCAATCGCGGCAAAGTGCAGTATAATCGCCTTCACCCGGCATGTGCACGCTTGCGGAGGCCTTCATGCTCGTGACCTGTGTAATACGCAAGGTTCAAGGTTTAATAGGCGCGCGCAATACAAAACGCAACAACGTCGAGAAGCGCCTTCTTATGTGGGCTCTCGGGCAGGGGAGCCAGGGCATCACGACTGATGGTCCCGTAATGGCGTGCCCGCTCCAAAGTATCCTCAAGGGCACGGTAGTTACGCATCAGCTGCAGCGCGCGCTCCACGTCTTCGGGTTCAATTTCACCTTCTGCGATCGTGCGTTCAAAGAAACGCCGCTCCTGGTTTGTGCCGCGCCGATAGGCGAGAATAACGGGCAGGGTAATTTTTCCTTCGCGAAAATCGTCACCTACATTTTTGCCCATTTTGGCGTGCGCACCGCCGTAGTCAAGAGCGTCATCAACCAATTGAAAAGACAGGCCAAGATTGGCGCCGTAAGAGCGGAGCGCGGCACGGGTTGCCTTGTCGGTATCGGCGATGATGGCACCGACCTCCGAGGCCGCAGCAAATAGTGCCGCCGTCTTGGCGCTGATCACGGCGAGGTAATCGTCTTCGGTGGTGGCCGTGTCTTTGGCGACACTCAGTTGTAGCACCTCCCCTTCAGCAATAATCGCCGCGGCGTTGGAAAGGACAGCAAGGGCCTCAAGGGAGCCGGCTTCGACCATCATTTTAAACGCCTGGCCCAGGAGATAGTCGCCAACAAGCACGCTCGCCTGGTTGCCCCATAATAACCGCGCCGCTTTTTTACCCCGGCGCATATCGGACTTGTCGACGACATCGTCATGCAGCAAAGTGGCTGTGTGCATGAACTCGACGCCGGCTGCCAGGGTCACATGGGCATCGCCCTCATAACCGCACAGCGCCGCTGAGGCGAGGGTTAGCATGGGGCGGATGCGCTTTCCGCCGGAGGAAACCAAATGTTGGACAACGGCTGGAATCATGTCCACATGAGAGCCGGCCCTGGCAACGATCAGCGCATTGACCCGATCCATTTCCGGTTTGACTAATGTCATGAATCCGGTTAATTCCGGTGCCTTGTGCTCGTGTGCATCAAGTGAGATGACTTTCCCCATGGTCCCTCCTGGCAAGGTCGGTTTTGATCGCGTTGGGCGCTATTAATACCAAGGGTCCTTAACAATGACTCATGGATTAGCGTCAAGCAAGTATGTTATCAAGGCAGTACACCAGTCGGCGTGTACATAAAGCCAATACCGCTGGTATAAGCACAAATTTGGTAAGCGCACCATAAGCAAATATGCGCTCGGCACAAGGCGATGTTTGGTCACGGCCGGAAGGTAGACCAGCAAAGCCGGTTTTTGTACACTGGTGCGCGTAATTCTGCAAACCGATGCGATGAAAAATCCATGAGCGAAAGCAAAAGTCATTTTTGGAGCCGGCCTCGACACCACCAGGATACGGAGCACTCCGGCAGTCATGTTGCGTGGATCGAACTGTTCTACGATCTTGTCCATGTGGTGTGCGTGTTTTTGCTGGGAAACTATTTGAGCCATCATTTGAGCTTGGAGGGATTTTTAGTCTTTGCCGCCCTGTTTACGATGATCTGGATGGCATGGGGGGACACGGTGTTTTATACCTCCCTTTATGTTAGCGGCGATCCGGTGCACCGACTGATCATGGCCCTGCAAATGTGCACGGTTATGGTGTTTGCCGCGGCTATTCCGCATATTCCGGGCAAGGGGGCTGTTTATTTCGCCGTCGCTTACGGTATCAACCGTGCCCTTTTGGCGGTTATGTACTGGCGCGCCTTGCACCAAGACAGACAATCGCGCGCTCTCGCCCTGGAAATGGTTCGCATGTTCGCGGTATTTGCGGTGTTGTTCGGCCTGTCGGCATTTTTGCCGGCGCCCTACAATTATGTCCTTTGGGGGATATTGATCATCGCGCTGCAACTTGGGTATTTGCTGCCTGGTATTGGTGTCATGCGCCACACACGTTTCGTCCCGCGATTTGAACATCTGTCCGAGCGGTTTGCCTTGCTGATGCTTATTGTTATCGGTGAGGGCTTTTTCAAGATGGTGGTCACTTTGGCGGACAAGGGGCTTTACAAGGTCGGGCCGGGTATTTTCTTTAACTATGTGGTCGGCGGCCTGTCGTTGTTTGCACTGGCGTGGATTTACTTCGACTTCGTCGGCAATGGCGAGCCGCGACAGACAAAAAAACACATGTCGCGCTGGTGGTATAGTCATCTGGTCATCATGATGGCGGCGATCATGATCGGCGTTGCCTTGACGGGCGAGGTGAAGGTGGGTTTTTTCGAGCCGTTTCCTGTTGGCTACGCCTGGGTGGGGTGTATGGGGCTTATCCTTTATCTTGGTGCCTGCTGGACCATTCAGACCGCTATTGAGGCGCGTTTCGTACACAGTCTCTACGGATTTGGCCTGCGCGCTTTTGGTATTGTCATGGGGTTGATAACGATCGCCTCAATCGGCCATGTGCCGGCAATTGTCGGAAACATGCTGTACGGAATCGGTTTGTTTTCGCAAATCGTCATCCCGCTTATGCGCGGTGCGCGGGATCGCTGATCGTTTGGCTCTGCGGCTGCGCGGCAACCTGGGCACCGGTGATGGCGATCGTCAGGTAAATGTCCTCGACACTGCACCCGCGCGACAGATCGTTGGCGGGGCGGGCCAACCCCTGCAGTACCGGACCAATGGCCTTGGCGCCACCAATGCGCTGAGCGATCTTGTAGCCGATATTCCCCGCGTTCAGATCGGGAAACACAAAAACATTGGCTTCACCGTCGAGTGCGGACCCTGGGGCTTTGTTGTGGGCGATATCGGCCATGATCGCGGCATCGAATTGGATTTCTCCGTCAATGATCAGATCTGGAACCTGTATCCTGACCCGGTCCACCGCCTCTTTGATACGCGCCAGGGAGGGATGGGCCTGCGCTGGCACACTGGCATGGGTAGAAAACGATAGCATGGCAACCCGTGCCGGTTCACCCGTCAACGCTCGGTAAGAAGACGCCGATGCGGTGGCGATGTCTGCTAAAGCCCTGGCATCGGGTTCAATGTTTAGGGCGCAGTCGGCAAAGATGACAGGGCGGGAAAACGGCGCGGGCAACAGCATGAGAAAAAAACTCGAAACCACGTCACAGCCTGGTGCCTTACCGATAATCTGAAGCCCTGCGCGAACTGTGTCTGCCGTTGTTGCGAGCGCGCCGCCGATGGTGGCGTCCGCGTCGCCTTGGCGCACCATCATGGCTGCAAAGCCAAGATTTGCGTGCATCGCACGGCGTGCAGCCTCAGCATCCACGCCTTTATGACGTCGCAAATCGTGATACGCACACGTATAGGCGTCCACCAAAGGTGAACTTGGAGGATGCTGGATGCCAATGCGGTCTGCCCCTTTCAGGCCCTTGGCCTGAGCGGCAAAGACCTGTGGATCGGCAACGACGGAAATACGGGCCAAACCGCTGGTGACGGCGCGGGCCGCGGCTTCGACAACACGAGGATCTTCTCCCTCGGAAAGAACAATATGAGGGGCTCTGGCTCGCGATGCGGCGATAATTTTTTCCAACACGGACATAACGGGTCAGTCTATTATTAACCCCGGTTATGGACAAGAGAAAGACTATAGCAAAATGCATTTAATGGGAATCATTTGCTATAGATTTATACCAGCGGTATTGGCTTTATAGACACGCTGACTGGTGTACTGCCTTGATAACACACCTCTTCGACGCTAAGCCATGAGTCATTGTTAAGGACCCTTGGTATTAGAGGGCGATCAGCTTTATGGGCTTAGTTGTCCCCATAGCAAAATGGGTACACCTAAGCCCATGCTGATCTAATCACATGTCTACCAATGATTTTACCCCTGATTCGTTTTGGCTTTGTTCGGGATTCGTTTGATCCGTTAACAGGCTATTTGTTCTGGCACCGCGGGCTTTCACTGCCATGCAACCATAACGCAATGTGAAGCCAAAACCTTGCCTGAACCCCGCTATTTTTCGATCGGAAAAGCACAGCCGTGGGGGCATAACTGAGCTCTGGAGCCTTAAGGGCCATCATTTTGTCGTCAAGAATACCCGCAGTGAGGGAAAATTTCGCGATAAGCTCGCATAACCTGTAATTCATGCCTTGCATGTCCGGTGTTGATGATGTGCTGCCGCCGCCCGATAGTATGTCTCACATTGGGGCATAAAGGCTCGCTCCCGAGCTTTCACGGCGGGCTTATTAACCTTGCTGGTTTGAGCTCTCCCGCTATTTGGATCGGGGTACCGTGCATGCAATAGTTAACAATTTGCAAACGAATAATTTTTGTCTTTCAAAGACTTATGCCAGCGGTATGGGCTTTATAGACACGCCGTCTGGGGTGCGGCCTTGCTAACACACCTAATTGAGGCTATTGCAAGGAGTGAGCTTTCAGCAGGTTGTCCATCAGTAGGTTGTCCATCCGATCCCTGCTATGGAAATTGGGGATATTGCACTTCAAGCATCCATGCAGAGACCGAATGAAAATCCTCAAAAAATACCAGATTAACACCTTTACGTCGCTTAGAAAGGGCCTGGCTGCAATACCAAGTATGCGATCACAATTATTGCGTGGTTTTCGTATTTGGAATGTAGTGCTGCAACAAGAAGGCGACATCATCTCTGAACAACCGTGCCATTTCTTTTTTACCGATATTGTCTGACGACATGAATTGAATAAAGCGGTTGTTTTGAAGCGAAAATATAGTATCGGCCAGTTTCGTTGGATTCAGACTGGAGTCGAGTTTTCTATCATTTTGAAGTTTCACGATTAACAACTCCAACAACTCTATTAATTTGTTGTCAAGTTTTTCATATGTCTCGCGAAAATCTTCGCTTTCGTCGGTAATACTTGCCGCCAGAACTTGTCGCCACAGTGACTTACTCAAAAAGTTAATGGCATTTTCACGAATGGTTTCTCCGAACTGAGAAACCACGCCAACGGCGTTTTCGTCCGTAGTTTCCATAAGAGGCTTCAGTCGATCGATTAGGAGCGCATCACTCTCCTGAACAAGAGCCAACAGTAAGCCGACCTTTGAACCGTAGTAATTAGCGATTGTTACCGAAGACATGCCAACATCGTCGGCAATGGCCTCCATCGTGGTGCTCTTAAATCCTGCTTTCGCAAATCTTACCCTTGCAGCCTCAAGTATTTGCTTTCGTCGAATTTCTTTCTGCCGCTGACGCAATCCTGTCTTCTGCTTTACTGAGCTCTTTGAAGCCATCTTTCACTACTCATTTGTCTCTCGTAACAAAATTCCACAATTCCATGAGTGGCGCAATAAAATTTTTAATTAATTAATTTTTAATTGACATAAAAATTTATGCAACTAAAATAATATAACCTGGAAGCAACCCCAAGGGACCGCACAAAATCGATTCCCGGCGCAAGCACAAAACAAGGAGGATAAGATGAATTTTGTAAAACCAACCAGCGGATTTAAGGCGTTCATTGCAGCCTTAGCTCTGCTTACACCACAAACGACACTCGCGGACGAATCTGGCAAATTTGCGATTGTCCTACCTGGCGTAATTACGGACAACTCTTTCAATCAGGCAGGATACGAAGGTGCTGTCAAAGCCTCCGAGACGCTGGGTCTGGGGATGGCTTATAGCGAAAAGGTAGCCCAACCGGATCAGGCCGAAGCCCTCGCTGACTATGCGCGACGCGGCTATGATATCGTCATCGGTCACGGGTCTGAATTTCAGGAATCTGTAAATCGGGTTGCGCGACGTAATCCCGATACTTCGTTCCTGGTTGTGAGTGGTTCCCAAGCCGGCGGGAACATCGCCACGTTGAACTTTGCGTATCGTCAACTTGGTTACGCTTTGGGTTTGATTGGCGGCAAACTATCAAAAAGTGGCATCGGCGGCTTTGTCGGGGCGCAGCAAATTCCTTTTTCCATCAACTTGATGGAAGGCTACGAAGCCGGTTTTCTCGCCGCGCGTCCTGATGCACAAGTTCTCGTGGCATGGACAAGCGATTGGGACGATGTCGCCAAAGGCAAGGAGGCAACCTTAGGCCTTATTTCCCAGGGCGCGGATGTTATTTTCCCAACCATGGACAATGCGACGGTCGGCAGCTTGCAGGCAATCCAGGAAAAGGGCGTGCATGGTTTCGGCATCTACTATGATGCAATTGCCGATTGGCCGGATATCATTCTGCAATCCGCAATTATCGACCTTCCCGGTGCGATGGTTACCGTGCTTAGCGAGATTGAGGACGGTAAATTGCCAGGCAAAGCTTATGCATATGGCTTTGAGGCCCCGGATGCCGCCCGGCTTGGAACTTTCCACGAAAGCGTTCCAGCGGATGTCCAGGCGGCGGTTAAAACCGCTGTAGCCCAGATGATCTCAGGGGAGCTCAAGCCCTAGGTCTCCCGCCACCCGCGTTGGCCATGCTTGCAAGCCTGGCCAACCAAACCGTGTCCTATAGCAAAAGCGCCCGCCCCTTCGGGTTTCCGATTGGCGCAACGCCCACGCCCAAGCCGCTCTTGAGAGATAGATAAACATCGCTCTTTGATCGCCTTGAACGTGGGAATCGCCTCGCCAATCGAGAAACAGAATGGCTTCTATTAAAACCTGGCACGCTCTAGGAGAGCAATGAGGATGCAAGCCTTTGTCAGTCTCCACGACGTTGTTCGAAAGTTTGGTGATTTCGTCGCCCTTGATGGCGTGAATATGGATATTCACAAAGGCCTTATCCACGCTGTTTTGGGAGAGAATGGTGCGGGAAAAACAACGCTGATGAACATAATCTATGGCCTTTACCAGCCCACAAGCGGCGAGGTACGCATCAACGGCGAGCCGACAATACTATCATCCCCGAGGGATGCGTTGCATCACCATATTGGTATGATTCACCAGCACTTCATGCTGGTGGACAGCCTGACCGTAACGGAAAACATCATTCTCGGCCTGGAAGGCCTGGGTGCGAATATTGATTACAAAGAACATTCCCGAAAAATTGCCGCGCTGAGCGAAGAATACGGGTTTGATGTTGAGCCAGACAAGGAAATCTGGCGTCTCTCGATGGGAATGCGCCAGCGCGTTGAAATTCTCAAGGTTCTCTATCGCGATGTCGACCTTCTCATACTTGACGAACCGACCAGCGTTTTGGCCCCGCCAGAGGTCGAGACCTTCCTTGATGGCCTCAGCAAACTGCGCGCCAAAGGAAAGACCGTAGTCTTTATCACCCATAAGCTGGATGAGGTCATGACTGTATCCGACGACATCACAGTAATGAGGCACGGGCGGATCACGGAAAGCGTGCAAGCCAGCAATACGACGCAAACGGAACTGGCGCGCTCCATGATGGGTCGTGATCTTCATGCCGGTTTTACAAAAACCGAGGTGCGGACTGGTAAACCTTTGCTCCGTGTGGAAAATGCCTCGGTCGTAAGCAATCAGGGGATCAACCATCTGAGCAATGTATCGCTGGAGGTCAAAGCCGGCGAAATTCTGGGCGTCGCCGGCGTTGACGGCAATGGTCAGGATGAGCTTGCTGATGCGGTTTCTGGCATGATTCAATTGTCGGAAGGTGAAATTTTCATCTGTGACAAACCCGTCTCGAAGGAAACCGTTGATAGCCGTCGTCACGACCATCGGCTTGGCTATGTTCCGGCCGACCGCCATGGCACCGCGTTAGTGATGGATTATTCCGTTGCCCTGAACGGTGCATTGCGGGATTTCGCGCGGCCACCCAACACAAAGTTTGGCCTTATGCAGCTTCGTGTAATCAGCAATACCGTCAAAGACTGGATTGAAAGGTACGACGTACGTCTCCATTCCATAAATCAGGCCATTCGCTTTCTGTCCGGCGGAAATCAGCAAAAGCTGGTATTCGCACGCGAGATTGAAACAGGGCCCGAAGTATTGCTGGTGGTGCAGCCGTGTAAGGGTCTTGACGTCGGTGCGATCGAAAACGTTCAGAAGAATGTTCTTGCACTCAGAGAAGCTGGCAAGGCCGTCCTGTATATTTCAACTGAGCTTGAACACATCATGGAGGTAGCCGATCGAATTGCCGTCATGTGTGAAGGTAAAGTCACAGGTGTTTTGAAGACCGAAGAGGCAACTTCAGAACGCGTCGGGATGTTGATGGCCGGAATTCGGGAGCACGCCTAATGTCTTGGTTCATGAACACTTTTATCAAGTTACGCACGGTTTGGGCTGTATTGCTGGCGCTATTTTTGGGCGGAATTTTGATGGCGCTTTCCGGACATAGCCCGATCGAAGCATACGGTGCGCTGTTCCATGGTGCATTCTTTGACTACTACGGATTGGCAAGCACGCTGACAAAAATGTCACCCATTCTACTTGCCAGCCTGGCTGTCGTGATCCCCTTGCGGGCCGGCATGTTCAATATCGGCGGTGAAGGTCAAATCTATATGGGGGCGTTATTAGCTAGCGTAGCCGCCCTGCTTCTGCCTGAGATGGGACCACTCCACCTACTGGTGGTGGTAGCAGCTGGTGCCGTCGGGGGCGGATTATGGGCGCTTATACCGGCGATTTTGAAAGCTTATCGGGGAATCAACGAGGTGATCGTTACGATCCTCATGAACTACATCGCCATCAACATTGTCAGCTTTTTTGTGTCTGGTCCCATGATGCAACCGGGTGCGCCTTATCCTTATAGTGAGGAAATTCCTGATAATCTTATGCTCTCGCTCATCATGCCTGGGACCGATGTTCATTCCGGTATTCTACTCGGACTCGTGTTGTCATTGGTCTTTTGGTTCGTTCTGAAGTATTCAACCCTTGGGTTCGCCTGGAATACGGTTGGACAAAACCCAGTTGCAGCAAAATATGCAGGCATCAACGTTAATCGGCAAATCCTTGTAAGCATGTTTGTCGGTGGCGCCGTCGCAGGTCTTGCGGGAACTATTGAAGTGATCGGCCTTAAGTACCGTCTCTATCATATGTTTAGCCCGGGCTTTGGCTATGACGGCATCGTGGTCGCTTTTCTTGCAAGCCTCAATCCCATCTTGCTGCCATTATCCGCGTTTTTCCTGAGTGGTTTGCAAGCGGGTGCCAACATCATGCAGCGCGCCACGGGTCTTGAGAGCGCAATCATTGAAGCAATTCAGGGTATGGTGATCATCTTTACTGCCGCCAGCCTGGCGCTGCGTATCGACCGAGAGACCTGGCAGAAACGTTTCTCCATATTTGACCGGAAATCCTTATCACCCAAAACCGAAGGGGGATGATTTGAAAATGTTTGCGTTTCTCTTCGATGTCGGACAGCTAACGGATTTTCTTGGCACCGGAATGCGTCTTTCCATACCGATTGTTTTTGCAGCGCTTGGCGGCGTGCTGAGCGAGCGCTCAGGTGTCTACAATATCGGCCTGGAAGGTTGCGTTCTGGCCGGAGCTTTTGGCGGTGCCGCCGGCGCCTACGCTACCGGATCTGCGATGGGTGGTGTAGTGTTTGCCTTACTCTTTGCGGGGTTTGCCGGAGTGATCCTGGCCACACTAAGTGTGTTGATGCGGGTCAATCAAATTGTTGCAGGGATCGCAATCAACATCTTGATGTTGGGGTTCACATCTTATTTGGCACGTGTCGTTTTCACAGGTGGTACCTCGTCGCAAAACCTGCCCGGTTTCACCCCCTTCGAAATACCGATCTTGTCACGGATTCCCTTCATCGGGCAACCATTGTTCCATCAGGATATCCTGTTCTACATGATTTATCTGCTGATACCGTTTTTCTGGTGGGCGATGTTCCGCACGCCGTGGGGATTAAAAATGCGTGCCATCGGAGAGTATCCGCGTGCGGCAGATACGGCTGGTATCTCTGTGTTGAGCAATCGCTTTTGGATCGTGACGCTTAGCTGTGCTTTAGCCGGGTTGGGTGGCGCTTACATCGTACTGTCCCAGGTTTTCGTTTTCACCGAAAACATGAGTGCAGGAAAAGGTTTTATCGCTCTAGCAGCGCTCATTCTCGGCAGATGGCATCCAATTGGTGCGCTTGCGGCAGCGGTGTTCTTTGGTTTTGCAGACGCCCTGCAACTCAGGATGCAATTCGCGAGCCCGGATGTCCCGTATCAGTTTTTCGCCATGCTGCCCTATGTGGCATCCATCATGGCTTTGGTTGTCCTGTCTGGCAAGGTTCGCCCGCCGGCTGCTTTAGGTCTAGATTTTGAACGAGGCGCGAAATGATTGCCAATCCTGTTCCTTGGCCCAATGGCGCCCGATGCGCGGTGGCGATTTCGCTTGATATGGATGCGGACAGCCTGATCCACATTGCGAACCCGCGCGATTCCCATCGTCGCATCGCCGCATGCACAAATTTGCAATATGGGCCGCACGTGGCAATTCCCCGAATTCTCAATACTTTCCGGAAGTTCGGTCTGAAACAGACCTTCTTTATTCCCGGATGGAGCGCAGAAACCTATCCCGATGCAGTTGAAGCCATTGTGAATGATGGGCACGAGATCGGCTACCACAGCCATGCTCATGAACCGTTTGTCGAACTTAGCCGACAGCGGGAAGCAGACAGTCTGTTGAAGTCGATGGAGGTTCTGGAACGTCTGACTGGCCAACGACCCAAAGGTTCCCGAGCGCCGCTATACCACTTTACAGACAACACGCTCGATTTGTTGCTGCAGCAGGGCTTCGAGTACGACAGTTCGCTGATGTCAGATGACGTGCCATATCTGATATCCAACGAAAAAGGTGATCTCGTGGAACTCCCGGTGAACTGGGCGGTGGACGACTGGCCGCCTTATGTACACCAACCCGAAATAGGTTTTGAAATGCAGATCAAGGCGCCAGCAGAAGCCATTAAGGTATTTCGCGCGGAATTTGACGCCATGTGGGAACATGGCGGACTGTGGATAACGCCCTGGCACCCTTTTGTAAGCGGGCGTCTGTCACGCTGGATGGAAGTCGAAAAACTGATCGCCTACATGCTTGAAAAGGGTGATGTCTGGTTCGCACGTTTGGACGAGATAGCCGCCCATGTCCGCAAAGTTACGGCCCAGGGATACAGCCCTCGGAACGTTCGCCTGCCACTCTACAACGCGCCTCCTGAAGCATTTCAGATCTAGATGAAGGGCTGGATGAAGGGCTGGATGAAGGGCTGGAAATCTAAACTATTTGTTGACAAGCTTGGCTGGTAATATCAGCCACAATTCTGATTTCAAATGGGCAAACCGAATTGCAGGCGATTGATATGGATCGCAAAAGGCATGTGGCTTTTAGCATGCTGTGGCTCGGTCCTGTCCACAAGGGAGTCCTTACTGGGCTCCCCATTTTGCAAATTCTCCAATGTTACTCGGAAAAGATGTAAGACAAAAGAGTAATTATATAGAGGAATAATTGAGGACATTGCAGATGAATCGTTCTGAAGCTCGAGAAATAAAACAGCTCGAACTTGTATTTGATATCGAGGGTATGGAAAATTCAGACATTCCCATATTTGAGGAAAACGATGGAAAATTGCGTGGCGAAGGCCGCAGCAAAATGCGAGGAAAATACGGGAATGCCTAGGATTCCGGTTAAACGCATTTTGCTATAGCGTATGATCGGCGAGAGGAAGAGTTCGATCACCCACCGTCTGCCGGTCTTGACCCCAACGGTTACGGGCATGCCCGGGGAGAGTTCGATGGCTAAGGCCTTGGTCATCATGTTCAATGCCGGCGTCGATACATGATAAGCGTTGTTATTGGCACCGGCGCTGTACCCTTTATCTGAAGTAAGGCTGATGGTTGGCGAGCCCCTCGCGCAGCCGGTCGAACCCATGACACTTGACCTCGCCGTCTTATCAGGCAAAAATCAAACTGCTCGGAGAACGCCGCTGGAGAATTTCCACAACTTTCGAGATCCATCGCATCCGCTATGACAAAATTCAATTTGGTATTGCCGTTGCGTGTTACGTCTTCGAAGGAGTGTCCTTAGTGCCAAGAGTTGGGATCATCGCCAATCCGGTTTCCGCCCGCGATATTCGCAGGATCATCTCGCATGCGGGAAACCTGCCGATAAATGATCGCGCCAACATCGTGTTGCGCATGTTGACCGGCCTGTCGGCAGTCGGTGTAGACGAGGTCTACATCATGCCGGAAAATGGCGGTATCAGAACCCAGCTTATGCGCACCATAGATCGCCAAGAGCGAATGGGCGTGCGCCGTTTTCCGGCGGTAACCTATCTAGATATGCCGGTGACCTGCACGTCGCAGGACAGCGCCGAGGCCGCGCGTCAAATGCATGAACTGGGGGTTGGGGCAATCGTTGTTTTGGGCGGCGACGGCACCAACCGGGTTGTCGTTTCAGGGTGTGGGAACACCCCAATTGCCGGTATTTCAACGGGTACGAACAATGCATTTCCGCAACTGCGCGAGCCGACGATCACCGGACTTGCCGTAGGCCTGGCGGTTACCGGGCAGGTCCCGTGCGACCACGCCTTTCGTTACAACAAGCGTCTTGAAGTAAAGGTCAACGACCACCGGGAAATCGCACTTGTCGATATTGCGGTTGTTGCGGATCGCTTCGTCGGCGCCCGGGCTATCTGGAAAACAGAGAGTTTCCGCGATCTCTATGTGACCTTTGGCATGCCGGATGGAATTGGCATGTCGTCGATTGTCGGTCTTCTTGCGCCGCTAAGGCGTGAAACGCCGGAAGGCCGCCGGGTCAGGCTGGCGCCAATCGACAGGGCTAACTTCACGGTGACTGTCCCGATTGCACCGGGACTGATTGAAGAGGTGGGTATTGTGTCGATCGAAACGGTACGGCCTGGCGAACTTTATTTGCCTGGTGTGTCAGCAGGCTCCTTTGCTCTCGACGGCGAGAGGGAAATAACATTTTGCGAAACCGACGATGTCAGCATCCGGCTGCAGCCGGACGCATTCCGAACCATCAATGTGCCGGGATGCATGACTTACGCGGCCAAACATCGACTTCTAACCAGTGAAACCGAAGCGCGACTTCGCGCTGCTCAATAGATAAAGGGAGGACCTCATGAGCAACCCATTCCCAGTAGACAAAGATGGGCTTCTGGAAGCCTATCGACGCATGAAAACGATCCGAGAGTTCGAGGAACGGTTGCATGTGGATTTTGGACGCGGTGACATTCCCGGCTTCGTGCATCTTTACGCCGGTGAGGAAGCCGCAGGTGTCGGCATCATGATGCATCTTCAAGACCATGACCGGATTGCCTCAACCCATCGTGGGCATGGCCACTGCATCGCCAAAGGCGTTGATGTGAAGGCTATGATGGCCGAAATTTACGGCAAAATTACCGGCTCCTGCGCCGGCAAGGGCGGTTCTATGCACATTGCCGACCTCTCCAAGGGCATGATGGGTGCCAATGGCATTCTGGGTGCGGGAGCGCCTCTGGTTTGCGGTGCTGCGCTGGCGGCGCAGAAATTGGGCCATGACGGCGTTGCGATTACCTTCTTTGGTGATGGCGCATCCAACCAGGGTACGGTTCTGGAGTCTATGAACCTTGCCGCCATATGGAACCTGCCGGCCATCTTTGTGGTCGAGAACAACGGCTATGCGGAATCCACATCAGTGGATTACGCGGTTGCGTCTGACTCTTATGTCGACCGCGCCACCGGTTTTGGCATGCCGGGCATAACCGTCGACGGAACCGACTTCTTCGCGGTTTACGAAGCCGCCGGTGAAGTCATCAAGCGGGCGCGTGAGGGCGGCGGCCCGACCCTGCTTGAGTGCAAGATGATCCGTTTCTTCGGACATTTTGAGGGCGATGCCCAGACCTACCGGGCTCCCGGCGAAAGCGAGGATAACCGCGCGAACCGCGATTGTCTGAAAATATTCCGCACGAAGGTGACTGAGGCTGGTGTCGTGTCCGATGCAGAGTTGGATGCAATCGACAAGCAGGTACTGTCCCTGATCGACGAAGCTGTCGAAGAGGCAAAGGCCGCGCCGCTGCCCGGACCGCAAGATCTGACAACCGACGTGTACGTTGCCTACTGACACGTCAACGCGAAGACAGGAGAAACGAAAATGGCACGTACACTTAGTATGAAAGACGCGATCAACGAAGCCATTGATCAGGAGATGACTCGCGATAAAACGGTCATCATGATGGGGGAAGACATTGTGGGCGGTACGGGATCGCCAGGTGAAGAGGATGCCTGGGGTGGTGTCCTTGGTGTCTCAAAAGGCCTCTATCATAAACATCCGCAACAAATGATCGATACACCGCTTTCCGAAAGTGCCTATATTGGTGCGGCTATCGGCGCGGCGACCTGTGGTCTGCGTCCGATCGCTGAACTGATGTTCATCGATTTCATGGGTGTGTGTCTGGACCAGATCTACAACCAGGCAGCCAAGTTCCGCTATATGTTTGGGGGTAAGGCCGAAACGCCGGTGGTCATCCGGGCGATGTGTGGTGCTGGTTTCAGGGCAGCTGCCCAGCACAGTCAGATGTTGACACCGATTTTCACCCATATTCCGGGTGTGAAGGTGGTCTGCCCGTCAAACGCCTATGACACGAAAGGGCTTTTGATACAGTCGATCCGCGACAATGATCCGGTGATCTTCCTGGAGCACAAAAATCTCTATGGATCAGAGACCGACGTGCCAGAAGAGTTGTACACGATCCCCTTCGGTGAGGCGAATGTGGCGCGCGAAGGCAGCGATGTCACCATAGTGGCTTACGGATTGATGGTTCCGAACTCTCTAGCGGCGGCGGATACGCTGAAAAAAGAGGGCATTGATTGCGAAGTGATCGATCTGCGCACGCTGTCACCAATCGATATGGATACGGTGGTCGAAAGTGTGGAGGAGACTGGCCGTCTTGTTTGCGTTGATGAAGCCAATCCGCGTTGTTCGATCGCAACGGACGTTTCCGCTTGTGTCGCACGGGACGCGTTCAAGGCTTTGAAAGCGCCGATTGAAATGGTAACCGCACCGCATACGCCGGTTCCCTTCTCGCCTTCGCTTGAGGACCTTTACATCCCGTCACCGGACCGCATTGCCGAAGCCGTTCGCAAAACGCTGGGAGCGAAAAATCAATGAGCGATAAAATCACCCCGATCCTCATGCCAAAGTGGGGGCTCTCCATGAAGGAGGGCACCCTGGCGGCGTGGCATGTTGCAGAAGGCACCGAAATCTCGCCTGGTGACGAGATCATGGATGTTGAAACCGACAAAATCGCAAATGCCGTGGAGGCCGCCGATGGCGGCCTCCTGCGAAGGCATGTGGGGCAAGAGGGCGAAATCTATCCTGTTCAGGCATTGTTGGGCGTTTTGGCGCCGGCGGATGTCTCTGATGCCGAGATCAATGCTTATGTCGATGCATTTGAAATGCCTGAAGTTGAAGAGGAAGGGAAAGCCGCTGCAACACATGAATTTGTGGAACTGCCAGTCGGCAAAATCTGCTACACAGCCAGGAACGGCGAAGGTGTGCCAGTGGTTCTGGTTCACGGCTTTGGCGGCGATTTTGATAACTGGCGGTTCAACATAGATGCCATTTCGGAAAGTGCGCCCGTATATGCATTGGACCTGCCGGGACACGGGCAATCGTCAAAGGCGATAGAAAATCCGGGGCTCGGGACAATGGTTGATGCGGTTGTGCAACTGTTGGATCACCTGTCCGTTGAAGACGCACATTTTGTTGGCCATTCGATGGGTGGGCTTGTGGCTGGCCGAGTGGCCATGCAACACCCGGGCAGGGTTGCGTCGCTGACACTTATCTGTTCCGCCGGTCTGGGGGACGAGATCAACGGTGACTACATCTCGGGCTTTGTGTCTTCTGCGAGCCGTAAAGAGTTGAAGCCGCACCTCAAGGCGCTCTTTGCCGACGAAAGTCTTGTCAGCCGCGCAATGGTGGACGATCTGCTCAAATATAAGCGCCTGGACGGTGTGCAGGCATTTTTAGATGCCTTGTCGTTGAACATGTTCGCTGATGCAAAGCAGATCGAACGCATCTCCGGCAACCTCGACGGTTTGTCGTGTCCGATCCAGATCATCTGGGGCGAACACGATGACGTGATCCCTGTATCTCATGCCAGTGCGGTATCGGGTGCAAAAGTGTCTGTCATCGAAAATGCCGGCCACATGGTTCAGATGGAAAATGCCGCCCGCGTCAACGATCTGATCAAGAGCACGCTGTAGCACGAAGCCTTTGCGCGGCGGGATTGACTGAAAGAAATGGAAATGACGCACCACAGGGAAAAACTTGGTGAAGTGAATGCGCCTGTCAAAAAGCTGGGGTCGCCAAAGCCGATGCCGGCGTTTAGGTGTACCCATTTTGCTATAGGGACAACTCAACGTATGCTGATCTAGGCTGTGTTGACACACTGTTTGCACCACAGTCTAGCGGAGACGATAAAGATAAAGATAAAGATAAAGCCGATATAGTCGATTGTGAACTATGCGATTTTGGCTGATTGATTGAATATCCACACGATCCAGATTTTGAAACAAAAAGCCTTGATCCATTTGAGGATAAGGCGGAAGTTGTAGCCTGCGGCTGCAAGGATCGGGTTGATGGCATCGCCTTGTTCATGAGCAAGATAGTTCCGATCCATGCGGTGTCCTGACTTGAGATGACCCATCATACCAAGGGGCCTTGCGTTTGACTCCTGGCCCAGCGTAAAACCGTTGTCTTATCAATACGACACACAAGTCAGCTTGTACAAAAAGCCAATACCGCTGGTATCACCGGCTCAATTGCTGCCCGTCGTCTCATCTGGCGTTTGATGGCCGGTGTCACCCTTCGTTTCTGGCCGGCGGTAAAGACCCGAAACTTGTGACTTAAGGGGGCGTTGTGGCCCTTGTAGCCGGCGTCTGCGAGAATACGCTTGAGGACTGCACCGGTGATTGCCTCAATCGCGGGAATGACGCTGGCAAGTGTGTGACCATCATACGGCCTGCCCGGCAATGCCTTGGCATGAATGGCGAACTGACCCCCCTTTGAACGCTTGAGCGTGGTGGCCACTGATGCCTTGACGCCAAACTCGTAAGGCTTGTGAGCCTTTCCCTTGCCAATACACTCTACCTCGGGAGCATGCAGGCTATAGACTTTCTTTGGAATATCATCCCGCGGTTTCTGGGTCATCACCCGCTCGGCCAGCCACAGGGGCCGCAGGAAAGCCTCCTGGTGGGCCTTGTTGCCTTTAATCTTACGCTTGATGTCACGAATGGTACGGCCAAGCCAGGTTTTAAGGCGTTTTAATTCCCTTTTCGCCCGCTTGTAGTGCTTGGCATGGGCATAGCGCTGGTGTTTGATCAGGGCCTTCTTGCTCACCCGCACATAGGACTGGCGTAGCTTGATGCCGTGCTTCTTCGCCAGCTTAACCAACCGCTCCCGGGCCTTGTGACACAGTTTGGCGTCCGTTGGATAAGCAACGTTCTTCTCCTGAACCGTGGTATCGACAATCACCTGGGTAAAATCCGAAGGCTTCGCAGCCCCCACTTTCAAGGCCACGGCAAGGCTCTCCTGCAACAGGGCTTGTATCCTCTCCTCGCCCATCCGCTGACGCCATCGGGTCATTGACGAGCGCTCAAGCGGAAGATCATGACGAAAGAACTCCTCACCGCACAAATATTGATAATACGGGTTCTCCACAAAGCGGGCGCAGACTTCTTCATCGGAAAGATTGTCGGCATATTTGAGGATATGCAGTCCCGCCATCAGCCGCGTCGGAAGGGGCGGGTGACCGGCTTTGTCCGCATAGACTGCCTCACATTTATCCGACAGAAATTGCCAATCGATCTTGTCGGCTAAAATCGCCTTCTCGTGGCCCATGTTGATGATCTGATCCAGCCTTGAACGAAACATATCGAACTGACCGGTCTTAAAAGGTTCTCTTGGCTTCATATCCCTCTCCAAATCACTTGTTTGACCAGTGAATCACAGAAAAGGACGTTACGCAAATTGCAAGGAAACAAACCACAGGCGTGCAAAATCTTGCAATATCGAAGGCCCGAAAAGCCTGATAATCAAACAATATCAATGCAATGGAAATTCTTCACAAACGACGATATAGCTCGCTGCGGTTTTGTCGTACCTTGTTGCCAGCCGTCTGGCGTTCTTGAGTCTGTTAAAACACCGTTCGATCCGATTACGCAAGCCATAAAGGAACTCATCGACGGGAATGGGGTCTTTCCGGCATTTGCGCCCCGGAATGATCGACACGCCACCGTGTTTCTCAACATCATCCCTGATCGCGTCTGAATCATAGCCCTTGTCAGCGATTAGCACCTTGGCCGGCGTTATAGCGTCCTCGTGCAAGAGGTCGTACCCCTTGTAGTCAGAAACCTGGCCGCCGCTGACCTCGGCTCTCAAAGGCAGCCCAAAAGCGTTGGTAATCAGATGTATCTTTGTCGTAAAGCCACCTTTTGAACGGCCAAGACCTTCTTTTTGAGCCCCCCTTTTGCGCCTGCTGCCTGATGGTGGGCGCGGATGACGGTACTGTCGATCATCTGAACCTGATCGGGTGCCGCCCCGCTCTCGTTCAAGGTCTCCAGGATCAACTCCCAAAGCCCAGCCAACGTCCAGCGTCGGAACTGGCGGTAGACGCTCGACCATTTACCGAACGCCTCAGGTAGATCTCGCCATGGGGCGCCGGTGCGTGCGATCCAGAATATGCCGTCCAGGACACGACGATGATCCCTAGCCGGACGTCCACCGCGGCCGCGAATGGCAACAATAAAGGGTTCAAAGAACGCCCATTCCGCATCTTCCATCAGCAAACGTGTCATGATAACCTCCTCAAAAGTTATCTTGAATCACATTTTAAGTGATTTGGAAACCCAGTTTGTCAACAGGACCTAGTTGCTGAGGCGTGGAGTAAAGCGGCAGGATTAAGATCTGTTGGGTATCCGGTTACAATTGACTTCAAAGACTATCATGGCTTTCCTAATGGAGCAGATACATATGAAAAGGAGGAGTTCCCATAATGATATATAATAGATATTTGCTTTTGTTTTCACTGCTAAGCTTATCGAGTATTTTTGTAAAAAATACTATGGCTAATGAATTGGAGCCGGTAGATAAGATTTATCTTGAAAAATGCTTGGAGCATGAAGACATGAGTCGTGATGAAGTATTGCACCTTAACAATAGGTATGGATTTATTGCCCTATTGAATTTCAGAATTATTAAGACACATAATTATAGTGAAAAATATTCCAAACATTATAATCGCATTATTCCGCAACAATGGAAAATATTAAAGAGCCTGGTTAAATTGAAACAAGAAAATAATTTGGAGAGCAAACTTTTTTTTCAATATGACTGTATACAAAAATTTGACAATAACACCTTTACTCGACGAGGAACCGCGTACTTGTTGGCAATATTTAATTTTTATAATCAAAAAATTCTTCAAAATACGTCCGCGGAAGATATTTTTTACAGGCATGTAAGCGAAGATTATATATATCCATCATCGGATATTTTGATTTACTTTGGGATGTATTATCGCGCGCTTATGGATGAAGGTGATTTACCCGATCATCGCCTAGCCAATATTGGAACAATCACCTATTCCCCAAATGCCAGGCAAAGACGTAACAGTGAAATATTTAAAGCACTTGGGGAGATTACTTTAATTACACCCACTCACTCTCCCTATGATATCGCGTTGAAAAAGTCGGTATTGACTGCGTTACACGAACTGTTTGGCGACGGCCTGGAGCAAGCCTATCAGACACTGATAAGGCAATTTGCCTGGTGCGGTCAAAAGCCGTCACCCTGCGGGGTCCCCGAGTATGAAGGTATGTTGGTGACGATCAGTTTCTTTCATAAAAAGCCCTATTCTGATTATTTCATTAAATATCTCGAATCCGGCGGCCCCCTTTCCGAAGAGTTGGTAAAGCGGAACGGTTTTTTTAATTTTTTTGAGGAATTTGATCCTTACTTGCGTTATGGGGCCGGAAATGTCGATGGCATTCTAAGGCGTTTGCGGTCTTACAGTGATAGCGTTATTTACGACAGCGATTTCGGGACGTATCATCTTCATCCAACCGAATTTGATTCTACGCACTACAACCCATATGTCAGACGTATATTGGCGTATTACAATTATGCAAGCAGTAACGGATTATTAAGGTAAAAACTTCCGCCGGTACTTGCGTGTTGAGTGGGAGAGCGATGGTCGGGTGGTGCGGTTTCGTTTTTTTGATCCGGCGGTTTTGCGGGTCTGGCTTTTGTCCTGCAACGGACCAGAGCTTGCGGCATTTTTTGGTCCGATCACGCATATCTTCGCCGAGGACTGGTGCGAGGAACCGGGACTTTCGAAGGCGCACAATATATTTCACTTTGCCAAGGCAGACGATGCGTCTCCCATGACCGTGCACCGCATTGACATGCGCACTCTGGAGCCAACGATGATCGAGCCGTTTGCTGTAGCGTCGCAGGCACGGGCGCAGCGATCCACGGGGCCGCTTACCCTGATCAGACGAGGCCATGAGGCGGCGTTTGAGCAGATGCAAATGGAGATTTTTTGCGAGATGGTGGCGCAGGAGCTGGCAAAGATTGGTGAAGCTGAAGGGTACGGCAAGGCAGACATCACAAAGGCCAGAGCCTTTGTTAGAACGCACATAGCCCGGGCACAGGATTATGATCTGACAACGGAATATGATCTGATGGGTTTTGTATTCTGTGCCTGGCGGCTTGGAGAGCGGTTTGACACCGAGCACACAGAATTCACTCCAGCACTTGCTGATAAAAACGAAGCTGAATTAACGGCACTGTTTGAGAAATATGTTTACAACGCCGACGAAGGAAAAATCTGATGACGCCGCCAGACAAACCGAAAAAGGAAAAGGCTGGAAAATTCTGTGAAACATGTCCCAAGAAGTTTATCATTATCTTAGGCGGACCCGGTGTCTATGATCCAAGAGATCCCGCCCACGATAGGGCCTGGTATTCGTATTACTATACCCTCGCCAATGGATTTGACTCAGGAAAAATAAAATTGGAAGATGGTGAAACTGTTGATTGGCTGGTTTACACACCCGCTTATAACGAGAGGTGGACAGATGATAATAAAGATAACAAAAGACCAAAATTCATTAGCGATCAAGTAAAAAGGATAATAACTCATTTTAAAGCAAAAAATTATCTTGATCGAATTAAGAAATGGATTGCAGGTAATAGTACTAAGCACAGATACATTGGAATTAAGACAAAAAATTCTATAGTTAGCCATATCAATAGCATGAAAGCTGATTCTGTTACCAGATTGTATTATAGCGGCCATTCTGCTAAACGTAACGAACTCTGGTTGGATTTAGATCACATTGATCCAGGAATACCCATTAGACCTCGAAATAAAAATGCCGTATTTGACGCGGATGAATTCAAAAAGGTAAAAAAAAGTGTGATTCGCACAACGTCTAAGCTTAAATCTAGATTCATCGGCTGTAATAACGAGATAGTTGCACAGGAGTGGAATAAAGCGACAGGATTAAAATCTGTTGGGTATCCGGTTACAATTAACTTCAAAGACTATCATGACTTTCCTAATGGAACGGATCAATATAAAAAGGCGGAGTTCCCATAATGATATATAATAGATATTTGCTTTTATTTTCACTGCTAAGCTTATCGAGTATTTTTGTAAAAAATGCCGTGGCTAATGAGTTGGAGCCGGTAGATAAGATTTATCTAGAAAAATGCTTGGAGCATGAAGACATGAGTCGTGACGAAGTATTACATATTAACAATAGGTATGGATTTATTGTCCTATTGGATTTCGGTTTAATTATGACACATAATTATAATGAAAAATATTCCAAACATTATAATCGCATTATTCCGCAACAGTGGAAAATATTAAAGAGCCTGGTTAAATTGAAACAAGAAAATAATTTGGAAAGCAAGCTTATTTTTCAATATGACTGTGTAGAAGAGCTTGACAATAACACTCTTACTCGACTAGGAACCGCGTACTTGTTGGCAATATTTAATTTTTATAATCAAAAAATTCTTCAAAATACGTCCGCGGAAGATATTTTTTACAAGCATGTACGCGAAGATTATATATATCCATCATCGAATATTTTGATTTACTTTGGGATGTATTATCGCGCGCTCATGGATGAAGGTGATTTACCCGATCATCGCTTAGCCAATATTGGAACAATCACCTATTTCCCCAATGTCAGGCAAAGACGTAACAGTGAAATATTTAAAGCACTTGGGGAGATTACATTAATTACACCCACTCACTCTCCCTATGATATCGCGTTGAAAAAGTCGGTATTGACTGCGTTACACGAACTGTTTGGCGACGGCCTGGAGCAAGCCTATCAGACACTGATAAGGCAATTTGCCTGGTGCGGTCAAAAGCCGTCGCCCTGTGGGGTCCCTGAGTATGAAGGCATGTTGGTGACGATCAGTTTCTTTCATAAAAAGCCCTATTCTGATTATTTCATTAAATATCTCGAATCCGGCGGCCCCCTTTCCGAAGAGTTGGTAAAGCGGAACGGTTTTTTTAATTTTTTTGAGGAATTTGATCCTTACTTGCGTTATGGGGCCGGAAATGTCGATGGTATTCTAAGGCACTTGTGGTCTTACAGTGATAGCGTTATTTACGACAGCGATTTCGGGACGTATCATCTTCATCCAACCGAATTTGATTCTACGCACTACAACCCATATGTCAGACGTATATTGGCGTATTACAATTATGCAAGCAGTAACGGATTATTAAGGTAAAAACTTCCGCCGGTACTTGCGTGTTGAGTGGGAGAGCGATGGTCGGGTGGTGCGGTTTCGTTTTTTTGATCCGGCGGTTTTGCGGGTCTGGCTTTTGTCCTGCAACGGACCAGAGCTTGCGGCATTTTTTGGTCCGATCACGCATATCTTCGCCGAGGACTGGTGCGAGGAACCGGGACTTTCGAAGGCGCACAATATATTTCACTTTGCCAAGGCAAACGATGCGTCTCCCATGACCGTGCACCGCATTGACATGCGCACTCTGGAGCCAACGATGATCGAGCCGTTTGCTGTGGCGTCGCAGGCACGGGCGCAGCGATCCACGGGGCCGCTTACCCTGATCAGGCGAGGCCATGAGGCGGCGTTTGAGCAGATGCAAATGGAGATTTTTTGCGAGATGGTGGCGCAGGAGCTGGCAAAGATTGGTGAAGCTGAAGGGTACGGCAAGGCAGACATCACAAAGGCCAGAGCCTTTGTTAGAACGCACATAGCCCGGGCACAGGATTATGATCTGATAACGGAATATGATCTGATGGGTTTTGTATTCTGTGCCTGGCGGCTTGGAGAGCGGTTTGACACCGAGCACACAGAATTCACTCCAGCACTTGCTGATAAAAACGAAGCTGAATTAACGGCACTGTTTGAGAAATATGTTTACAACGCCGACGAAGGAAAAATCTGATGACGCCGCCAGACAAACCGGGTAAGGGAAAAGCCGGAGAAATCTGTGAAACATGTCCCAGGAATTTCATCGTTGTTTTGGGAGCCCCCGGCAAATATCATACTGGTGATCGAGATCATGACAGGACATGGCTTAGTTATTTCGTCACGCTTAAGGCATATCTTGAAAATGAACAGGATCCACCCGATAATGAGATCGTGCACGTGCTGGTCTATAAAAAGGGTTATGATGATCGCTTCAATGATGATGATAACTTTGAGTCTGATGATCCTTGGAGTGCCTATCTTTCTCGGGACGCATGGAGACGTAATGAACATGCGGAGGCAGTTAAAGATAAGTTAATAATAAAACGCTATTGGCATAAAGGGACATTTGAAAAAAATGTCACAGATTATTATTCATTTATGCGCAAAGAGTTAAAGGCCGTAGCTAACGCGAAAAAATTTGACTTAGTATACTCCTCAATTAATGAAGTTAATGATGTTAACAACTATGCCAATAGACTAAAAGACAACAGTATTACTAGATTGTGGTTTATCGGCCATGCTGTGGACGGCGAGCTTTGGTTGACTTTAGATCATGGTACTCCAGACGATCCGGCAGCGCCGGTCGGACCAGAGAAACGTTTAACGATTCGTCCTCGTAATCTGCAGAGTATTGAAAAGCAAAAAGTTTTCAAGGCTTCAACAAAATTTTCACGCTTTATCGGCTGCAATACCGCGACCGTGACATCTGAAGTACCTAAATCAATTATTGAAGCGTGGCATGAGCACAGCAGCTTAAATACGCTTGATAATGTAACCATTCACTTTAAACACTATGAGGATCTTGCTAAACCCTCTGGCGACCAGAAAATTTACCAGCCAAAGATAATCAAGACTGCTCCATCAGACAAACCCAATATATCAATTTCGCCCACTGGTACCCCCCAATGAGACCACGTGTTCGCAGATTATTCGTGATAATTGCAGTTCTTGCCTGCCTACCTGTGGCTATGTATCTAGAAAAGCCAGCTATGAAAGATCCATTTTCAAACAATATTTTTTGGATGGTTGAAATAAATCCTCGTGCACTCTTGGATTATCAGTGGTTAGGAGATCAACGACCCGCCTACTATGCGGGTATTAGTAGCAGGTTTTCCAAGTCAGTTGATATTTTGTTTTCCTATGGCGAAAACGAACTACTCGAGAAAATCGTCGCCGACTTTGCGCAGAGAAGTCGCCCTATATCGGAGGCGCTCAGTTTGTTCCGTACACGAGATCATGTTGCCTATCTTAATCAGGCCGCTTGCGATGGTAAACTGGGTAAGGAGTTTGGCAGTGTATATTACCAAATCATGCGCTATTCGGGTCGTAAGAAAGACTATGAGCATGTCGCTAAATGCATGGATGCTATAATTAACCGCGACCAACGAGCCGACATCAATGGTGGCCTACAACTTTTGCGAAAAAGCCAGGCAGAAAAAGCTTATCGTTTTGTGCTTTGGAAAGGCTATGTGCGTGATTTCAGGGCAGAAGAGATAGATCCCGACTATCGCCCCAATGCTGAGCAACTCGCTCGCAGCGCCATGTTTACTAGGCTTGGTGATCTTGCTTTAGTTACCACCTCAGACGCCGCATATATTTTGCCATCCGCCATGAAAGCTGCCGCGGCGTTTCATGCACTGGGCGAGGAGCAAATGTTATCTGAATTGCTCAAGCAGTTTGAGCATTGCGGTACGGTGGGCTGCACGACGCCAGAACTTGAAGGGACATTATTTTCTATCGGTTTTCTGATTTCAACCAAGGCGAAGGACGCGATCCTTGATTACGTACAAAGGGATGGCACTTTTGCGCGCACACTGTCGCAGAACACTCATTATTTCACTTGGGGGCCAGCGCGTGGAAAGCGATATATCGGTGACGATATGATCTTTGAGGATGAGGATTATTTACGTCAAAATCTGAAGAAAATATTGTTCGCGAAGGGCGTTGCTGCTAATGGGGTAAAGCCTGATGAGGACTATTATCATATTGAATATTTAGGAAATTTTGATGGTCTTCCGATTCCGGACGATTATAACCCTTACGCCATACGCCACAAGTTGCTGCTAAAGCATGATTGGACGCAGTAAGTATACTCTCCCGTACTTTGTTTAATGTAACCATTCACTTTAAACACTATGAGGATCTTGCCAAGCCTTCTGGCGAGCGGCAAGCGGGCCGAACGCAGCCCAGCGATACCTTCTTCAACTGGCAATCCTCGAAGGGCGGGCGTGTGGAGGTGGCGCGCGGCAGCCGTGGCGAGCGCATCCGCCTCGCCTATGATACCCGCGGCCGCGCGATCGAGCGCAAGGTTGAGCGGAATGGCTTCCGGCCTCAGCGTTACGTCTTCACCTGGGATGGTCGCGACCGGCTTGTTGCGGCGCTCACGCCGCAGGGGCACAAGTGGACCTATGCGTACGATGCGCTGGGCCGGCGCCTTGCCAGGGTGCAACACGCCCGCGCTGCCAACGACAAGAACGACAAGGATGGCCATATCGGCGAGTGGCGGGAGATCGGCCGCGCAGACTATCTGTGGGACGGCGATGTTATCCTTAAAGAAAGCCTCTCCAACGACACCGGCGAGATCGTTCGCGAAACGGCCTGGCACTTTGAGCCGGACAGTTTTGTGCCCCTGGCGCGTGAGGAGGCCGGCCATCTCAGCTACGTCGTGACCGATCATCTGGGCACACCGCGCGAATTGATATCTGAGGCTGGAGAGCTCGTTTGGGCGGCGGAATACACGACCTGGGGGGAAGTTCGCCGCTTGTGGCAGGCGGAGAATGACGACGATGGCCCGCCCGGCTCCGGCGGCTTTCAGGGCTATGGTGCAGATGGACAGCCGGTGTACGGCACGCGGCCTGGCAGTTCGCCTCGAGGGGACCCGGGAGGTGGTGGCGGCGGCGGGTTGGTCAGCGGTAATCTGGCGCTAAAGGCATCTGATGATCCCGATCCCTACCACTGCCCCATTCGCTTTCAGGGCCAATGGGCGGACGCCGAAACCGGCCTTTACGACAACCGCTCTCGATACTATGATGCCAGGGCCGCGTAATACATCTCACCCGATCCGATTGGTCTGGGAGGAGGGCTCAGATCGCAAGGGTATGTAAATAATCCGAGTTATTGGACAGATCCTTTAGGGCTCGCGAAATCTCCTGCATCTATGCCCTCAAAACCGGGATTTCAGCGACACCATATTATTCCATGGGACTTTCACGACCATCTCGCTATACGACGTGCTGGAAACCTGTTTGACATGGGTGGAGTGCAAAATATCATGTATCTACCCGAATGCGTGGGGCTTGGTGGTCAAACGTCTTCGCCAAAAACGGCAGGAACTCATAGAGGAAGCACGACGGAGCATCGCGACTACTCTGAACAAATGGAACGTAATTTAAATACAATCTTTCGCCGAAATATGAGTAGGAAGTGCACAGCAAGAGCAATTAGAAAATTAGCCTTCAAGTATAGAACTTTGCTTGGTACAGGAGCAATGCGGTTAGGTAAACACGGCGCAAAGTGTAAATAAAACAGGATTAACTATGAAAAAATACTATAAAATTCTCCCACATGAAACACATCCATCTGACTGTCTAGTGCCAAAGGATTACAATAGCTATGAAAGCACTCATGGAACCAGTGTAGACCCTAAATTCAATGCCGAAGGCGCGGCAGAGTTTTACGTGTCTGATATTGAATTATTTCCATATTCATCGTTTGTCGGCCTGGATTACGTTGAGACAGTTTTTCATTCTTTATTCAGCGATAAATTTAGAAAATTATTTTTAGATAATCATTGCGATGATATTGAATTTACAAAATGTTCTATATATTATAATAATGTGGAATTAAATAATTATTTTGATTCAGAAAAATTAATTTACTATATTGGAAAAATCAAGACCACAGTATATATGGTTGACAAAGATCATAGTCCAATTGATTTTTGGCCACATCTAAGAAAATTTAAAATGGAAGATTATGTAATTCGCAAAAAACCGAACAGAAAATTCTGGATTGCGTTGGACAAGGATCTATGCGGGAAAATTTGTTCACAACAATTCGTAGATATTTGTCGTGAAAACATGATTACCGTCGATTTTGTTGAATACCCTTGTGCGTTTGACTTAACGCCGGTTCGCGATCGTTCTCCAGGCGGGTCGAACGCAGGCGAGCGATACCTTCCTTAACTGGCAATCCTCGAAGGGCGGGCGTGTGGAGGAGGCGCGCGGCAGCCGTGGCGAGCGCATCCGCCTCGCCTATGATACCCGCGGCCGCAGCCGCACCGCAAAGACAACTCGAGGTGGCGCCATGAGCATACCATCTGATCCCAATTGGACGGCGACGCCGCGCGAGGGGCTGCGCGACAGCAATCATTGCGATTTTCCTAACTTTCACGCGAACATACCTCTGCAGCGTCAGAATTTCGAATCGGCATCATCGTAATCTGTGTCGCGATCAAATGCATTGAAGTGCCGGACAACGCGTTTACTCTCTGTATTCGCCACCGGGGCACGGGAGTCCGGTTCAACCCGTGTTCCACGACCGAAGCAATTCCCTGCAAGACGCCCCTTGTTCAGGTCAATCGCATCGGGGAAGCCATCCTCGAACTTGTACAAGCCCGCGGCATCCGGCCGGCCATAAACTGACTGAGGCAAAACGTCGGATGTATCGGTTATCGCGTCCGCACTTTGCGCATGCGCAGCCAAAGCAAAAAGACCCACCGCCAGACAAAGAAACGATTGTCGATAAAATTTAGCCATTTTCCTCACTCTGCCCCTTTGCGTACTATGATTTAAATCTTATGGGCTGATGCTCAACTTGGCTTCCCTTAATGATTGTTATTAGCGAAACATTAAGTTGCAATGAAAAAATCGCACACTATCAATGCATCAACCAATTTGGGTTGAAGCAACAGACCTGCAAAGGGCAATTTCACCATGCTATCTCAGCCGGGCACCGCCGTTTCGCGGCAAGAGATTGAGACTGCGTATGCCATCCGCTTTAAAGAAAATCCGCAATGTATTCCCATCCAGCAAAAGTATTTTTGATGCAGACATGATAAATCCTCCCGTATATAATATTCTTTAATGAAGCTGCTTGTTGTCCCGCGGTATAGACATGACTTCCAGCGCGGTTTCCCGATTACCGAAAAACGCCCAAACCTCTGGCGCATCCAAGCTCTCATATTCCCCTGTTACATATCCCCGCATGATCTTGTGATCCCAAATATGCGCGTTTCGGACTTTGAGGCCGTGCGTATCGCAGTATTCCTGAAATCTGGGAATATTGGCTCGGCCACATCGAAATCCACGACGGCCGATGGCGTGTCCATGGGCGTGCACTCCCTATGAATCCTCTTGACCGTTTGGGCTGGTTTGACCGACAGCAAATGGTGGCGTTCCGACATTCTTATTGACAGGTTGTTTTTGGCGTGCAAATTATCATTCCGCAATACCGATATTAATTCCGGTATACCGGAATAACACAGCAAGGAGGATCTAATGCTGAAAACACTGAAGACTACCTGTCTGGCTGCGTTGCTTATAGGCGCCGCAGCCGGGACTGCATATGCTGACAAGCTCCAGGACGTCCTGGACCGCGGTTACCTGATCGCGGGCACTGGCAGTACCAATGCGCCCTGGCACTTCACAAACGAAAACAATGAACTGGTCGGTTTTGACATCGACATGCTGCGTCTGATTGCAAAGGGCCTTTTTGACGACCCAACCAAGATTGAGTTCGTCAACCAGTCCGGCGATGCGCGCATTCCGAATCTGGCGACCGACAAGGTCGACGTGACCTGTCAGTTTATGACGGTGACCGCTGGCCGAGCGCAGCAGGTCGAATTTACCATCCCCTACTATCGAGAAGGTGTCGGCCTCATGCTGCTGAATGGCGGCGACTATGCTGACTATGACGCGCTGAAGGCTGCTGGCAGCGATGTGACTGTTTCGGTTCTGCAAAACGTCTATGCCGAAGACATGGTACATGCCGCGCTACCTGAAGCGAACGTCGATCAGTATGAAAGCGTGGATCTGATGTATCAGGCGCTGAATTCTGGCCGCTCAAATGCAGCTGCAACCGACCAGTCCTCCCTGAGCTGGTTCATGGCGCGGAACCCAGGCCGCTATGCAGATTCCGGTTTTGGCTGGAACCCACAGAGCTACAGCTGTGCGGTAAAGCCCGGCGATCAGCGTTGGCTGAACTTCGTCAACTCTGTGCTGCATGAAGCTATGACCGGCGTTGAGTTCAACACTTATGCGGCATCCTACAAACAATGGTTCGGCGCAGAACTGAGCCCACCGCAGATCGGTTTCCCGGTCGAATTCAAGTAAACGAGCCGCACCTTACGAGTAGCCAATGGACTATGACTTTAACTTTGCCGCTGTCTGGCGCGACTTTGACCTGTTGTTGTCAGGCTTGGGGCTTGGCATCTTTCTCGCGATTATCTCAATTGCGATTGGATGTCTGATTGGTCTGTTGGCTGCTTTTGGGATGTTATCCAAGCGCAGGGCAATCCGGCGGCTTTCAATTTCTTACGTGTCAGCGATCAGGAATACTCCCATTCTGGTCCTGATTCTGTTCACCTTCTTTGCCCTGCCACAATTTGGTGTACGACTGGGAAAAATTGAATCTTTCATCGTTACGTTGTCGGTTTACTCCGGGGCGTATCTAACGGAGGTTTTCCGCGCCGGACTTGTGGCTCTGCCAAGTGGGCTTCGGGAAGCTGGGTTGACGATCGGCCTGACGGAACTTCGAACAAAACTGCTCATTACCATTCCGGTGATGTTTCGAAATGTCCTGCCCTCACTCAGCAATAACTTCATTTCACTCTTTAAGGACACGTCACTGGCCGCGGCAATCGCGGTGCCGGAACTGACCTTCTATGCAAGAAAAATCAATGTCGAAACCTTCCGGGTCATCGAAACCTGGCTGGTGGCGAGCCTGATGTACGTGATGGCCTGTTATGTCATCGCCGCCGCGCTTCGCCAGATCGAAACGCGGTTGGCAATTCCGAGGTAAGTGTCATGGAAATCATTCAAGCGCTTGACGCTATATGGTCTGCCCGATTTGCCGTACTGCAAGGCTTGTGGAACACGCTTCAGATATCTGGACTGTCCATTATTCTGGGCACGATCCTCGGGGTTGTGGTCGGTCTCATCCTCACTTACGGAAATCTACCTGCGCGTTTTCTGATCAGGATTTACTCGGATTTCCTGCGCGGCACACCTGTTTTTGTTCTGATCCTGGCCTGCTTCTACATTCTGTCGGTCGTTGGCGTTGACCTGTCCGCGTTCGAAGCTGGGGTCTTTGCCCTGACCTTGTTTTGTAGTTCTCATGTGGGTGAAATCGTTCGCGGTGCCCTTCAAGCCATCCCAAAAGGACAGACGGAGGCGGCCAAGTCCATCGGACTGACGTTCTTAAAGACCTTCTTCTCGGTTCTGCTGCCGCAGGCGCTGCGCCAAATTCTCCCAACCTGGGTGAACACCGCAACAGAGATTGTCAAAGCCTCTACCCTGCTATCCATCATCGGTGTGGTTGAGTTACTGCTGTCCGTTCAGCAGATCATCTCCCGTACGTATCTTAGCCTGGAGCTCTATTTCTTCGCGGGCTTTGTTTTCTTTCTGATCAACTTCGCAATCGAAAAGGCCGGGCGCTACGTGGAACGCAAAGTAGCGATCCCAAACTGAGGTCTCGAATGTTATCGAAACTCCTGGAAATTCAAAACTTACACAAACGCTTTGGAGACCTTGAAGTTCTTAGAGGTATCGATTTGACGATGCAGCAAGGCGACGTCGTCAGCCTGATTGGCTCAAGCGGATCGGGAAAAACAACACTCCTTCGGTGTGTCAATCTGCTTGAGGACTACGAAGAAGGTGTCATTGCGATCGACGGCGAGCAGATTGGCTACAGGGAAAAAGCCGGAAAGCGCGTCAGGCTGTCAGAAAAGGAGATCGCCCGGCAACGCGCCATGACCGGTATGGCCTTCCAGCATTTCAACCTGTTTCCTCATATGACGGCCGTTCGCAACGTGATGCTCGGTTTGGTGAAGACAAAGGGAATGGCCAAAGACGAAGCACATTCAGTCGCGGAGAAATGGCTTGAGCGTGTCGGCATGCTTGAGCGCAAGAACCACTTTCCGGGGCAGCTTTCCGGTGGTCAACAACAACGGGTCGCGATTGCACGCGCGATCGCAATGAATCCTAAACTGATGCTCTTTGACGAAGTCACATCTGCACTTGATCCAGAACTGGTCAATGAGGTTCTTGAGGTCATTTTGGATCTCGCAAAAGACGGCATGACCATGCTGCTGGTAACCCATGAGATGCAATTTGCCCATGACGTTTCGAACCGTGTGATTTTCATGCAGGACGGTCGGATCGGCGAACAGGGTCCACCCAAAGAGATGTTCAAGAACCCCAAAACTGAGCGCCTGGCTGCGTTCCTGAAAAGCTCAAAATTCTGACTGAGGTAAACACAGATGTCGATCAGGAGACATGGATTGAATGAGGCCAAAGGATCAGGCCCGCAAGCGCTGCCCTTCGCAAAAGCGACAGAAGCAGATGGCTTGCTTTATGTCTCGGGCCAAACGCCAATGGTTGATGGTGAGGTCATCGACGGTGGTATTGTTCCGCAAGCCCATCAAGCTATTCGGAACATGATCGTGATTGTTGAAGACGCCGGTTGCTCCACAGCTGAAATCATGCGGATTGGCGTGTCTGGCTTGCCGATCCCCGGGATTTTTGGAGCTTTAACAAGGTGTTTGCGGAATACTTTGGCGAAAACCCACCGGCACGGGCCTGTGTTCAGTCGGCGATGGTTGTCGACTGCAAAGTTGAAGTGGACTGCATCGCCTTTCGTAAAGTAGTCTGATTATTGATGTATATGTGCGAGCAGTAGCTTATGACCAAGGACGGGAAGACAAAGACCAAGGCCAGAGGACTGGATCGCGCCTTTGCGATCCTCGATCATCTATGCCGGGTCGGGTTGCCACAACGGCCTATTGAAATCGCCGAGGGCATGAGCGCACCGAAATCTTCTATCTATGACTTGGTCGCTCTGCTCATTTCATCAAATATTCTCGAAAAAGTGGGTGATGATGGCAGGGTCTTTCTCGGGCCAAAACTGAATTTCTGGAGCACAAACTACCGCAAGCATTTTGATCTGGGAGACACCGTCCGTCCTATCCTGGAAGGCATCACCGAGCGGACCCGGGAGACATCTCAGCTCTGCACGTTAGACGGAGATAAGTACTACGTTGCAATGATGAACGAGGGCAGTAGGCCATTTCGTATCAGTGCGGACGTCGGTGAGAGGATGCCAATCCCGTGGACAGCTTCAGGCCGATTGCTCCTCACCCATCTTAGTGATCAGGAGATTCTCGACTTCATACCCTCCCAGGACTTCGATCTGCCAGACGGGTCTCGACTCTCGCAAGAGACCTTTCTGAAGTCTGTTCGTGAAGCCCAGAAGGACAATTTCTTCGACTTTGACAGTGTTGCAGATGACTTTACCCATTGTTTTGCTGCCCCTGTCTTTGCGGCCGACGACGTATGCAGATACACACTTTGCATCATTGCTCCGAAAGATGACGCGCGCGCGAACTATGACCATTATAAAAGAGCATTAAGGGATGCCGCTGAGAACCTATCTGCGCGGTTTTCAAGCGAAAGACAGCAAACAAGAGGATTGGCTGCCGAGTAAATCCGGTCAAGTAAAAGCCACTGTCACCTTTCAGGTTCTGCTTCCTGACCGAAATGGCCGATCACAGACAGGCCCTGCAAACGGGTAATCCGTGCTCCGATAATCCGTCTCTCGATTTTAAGGAAATTTTACAAGGCTTTGAAAACACGGCAATATTCACGCTCAATTGACATAAGCCGAAACATGCCCAACTGGCTGGCGGAGAGAGAGGGATTCGAACCCTCGAGACGGCTATCAACCGTCTACTCCCTTAGCAGGGGAGCGCCTTCAGCCACTCGGCCACCTCTCCATCAAAGGCTTTCAAATAAAAAATGCAAACAGGCTGCTATCAGACATGTATAGAAGAATTTCTAACATTTTCGCTAACGGTTTACCAGGCCATCCACTTGTCTGGTCTTCATTTGCACGCACGGGACAAATGAAGGTCAGTGGAAATAGCTAGCCTACCGCAGCAAACGACTTTTGCCATGATAGAGCTTCCTTTCTGCCAGATATTGCTCTATATGCACGAGAGGGTTCACGATTGCAAGAACTACAAGCCGCATCGCCATCGCTACCTCCTCAATAGGCCGGTTCCATTTGTCAGGCACCCCAAAGTCCGCATGATTGAGCCAAATCCCGCAATAAACGCTAACAGGAAGAGATATTCTATGGCGGGGGACAAGCCGGTAATCCGGCATTTTACAAAAGCGATGACTTTGCTTGTCGCGCTGGCTTCTATGGGCTTTGCGGCTCCCACCGGCGCATGCGCCAAAGAGGCGGCAACGCGGGGATCGTCGACATTAACATTGAAAATTGAAGATCTCTATACGCATCCCACGCTCGCCGGTGCCACACGGGCCAGCGCCTATTTGACGATTATAAATACAGGCCCCGTTGATGATACATTGCTTGCTGCCAGTGGCGCAATCGCGGGAAAGGTTGAAATCCATAACATGGTCATGGACGGCGATGTGATGAGAATGCGCAAGGTCGATAGTGGTTTGGCAATTTCAAAATATGCCCGCACACGTTTGCGGCCGGGGGGGCAGCATCTAATGCTGATGCAACTCAAACATCCCTTGCGTGCCCACGAGATCTATCCCTTAGAGCTGATCTTCAAGCACGCCGGCTCGATAAGCGTGGACCTCAATGTCGTACCACGCACCAGCAAACCTGTTCACGGTCTAGGGCACTGATCCCGTGGCCGGGGCTTCTCATGCGCAAGGACGCAAGCCCAACACAATGCTAACAGCCATCCGATACGCTTTGTGGGCTTTGGTATTTATTGCCGCTGCGGTGATTGGGAGTCGCATGCTGCTTTCCCCCCAGGCGCAAAAATCGGCGTTTTTGAACAACGCCTCGTCACCTCTGGGGTCCCCATTTCAACTGATTGACCACACCGGTGCGCCCATCACGGAAAAGGCCCTGGCAGGGCATCCGGTGGCGCTTTTTTTTGGCTATACCCATTGCCCTGATGTGTGTCCAACGACCCTATTTGAGCTGGCGCTATGGTTACGTGAATTGGGAGAGGAGGCCCGCGATGTCCGCGCGTTTTTCATCACCGTTGATCCGGCGCGTGATGCGGCACCGGTCATGCACAATTATGTTACAGCCTTTACGGATCGCATTGTCGGCATCACCGGCGACGCCAAACAGATCGCTGACCTTGCGCGGTCCTGGCGGGTTATTGCGAAAAAGGTCTTGCTTGAAGACGAAGACTATACGATAGACCACACGGCCTCTATCTTTTTGGTGCGTCGCGATGGTAGTTTGCTGGGAACGATTGCGGTTGGTGAGGACAGGCAAACGGCGATGGATAAATTGCGCAGGCTCGCACGCGGGTCCTAGATCAGCATGGGGTTAGCTTATACCCATTTTGCCCTTGGTATAAGCGAAACCCATAAAGCTGATCGCCCTCTAAATCTATAGCAAAATGCGGGAAAAATACAGCAGTGCCGATGAATCCAATTAAAAGCATTTTGCTATAGGTTTTAACCGGGAACGTCTATTGACGACCTGGCCAGCCCGCCCCCTTTCACAACTTTTAGGGCCCCAACCACCGGTGAAAGAGTACCCTGGGGGTGGCCCAAGACGGAAGGAGCGGGCCGGTAGATGCCCGTTAATAGAAAGGCCCAGCGTGTGTTCGCCCTGCTGTTGCATGGCCCCAACCTGCCAAATAACAGTTGATACACGCTACCTACACCTGGATGGACAATCTGATTTATGAAATTCGAGAACGGTACGGCGTTTCGCCATTGGAATAAAAAGGCGCTCACGCTTTTTGGCATGTCGGGTGCGGGAAAAACCGTGATCGCCAATCGGTTACGGGCCCAGGATTGGTATCACTATTCCGTCGATTATCGCATCGGCACCCGCTACATGGGCGAGCACATCAGTGACAACTATAAGCGCATTGCCATGACGGTTCCGTTCTTTCGCGATCTGCTGAAGTCGGATTCGATCTATATTTCATCAAATATTACATTCCAGAATCTGGCTCCCCTGTCCACTTATTTGGGCAAGCCTGGTGACGAGACCAGGGGAGGGCTGCCGTTTTGTCAATATCTGCATCGCCAGCGCCAGCACCGGCGCGCCGAAATCAATGCCTTGCTTGATACCGAGGACTTTATTACCAACGCACGCACGACCTATGGCTATGATCATTTTGTCTGTGACACGGGCGGCAGTTTTTGTGAGGTTGTGGATGTTGATGATCCCAGCGATCCGGTTCTGCGCAGCCTTTGTGACAATACCGTACTCGTATATATCCGCAGCGACCAGGCGCAGACCGACGCTTTGATCGAACGATTTCGCAGAGCGCCAAAACCAATGTACTATAACGAGGCGTTTTTGCACCAGACCTGGGCACGTTTTAAGGATGTTAATGCCATTGCGGGGGATCAGGACGTGGACCCGGATGCCTTTGCGATTTACGGGTTCAAGGCATTAATCGACCACCGCTTGCCCCTTTATGAAGCTATTGCGGAGCGCTATGGATATGTGGTCGACGCCGCAAGACTGGCAGAGGCTGAAAGCGCAGCGACCATTATCGATGTGTGTGCCCAGGTCATCGACGAAGCTTCAAAACCCGGCGTAACAGCGTCCGAACCCGCGTAAACCAAGCCAACGAGCCAACGAGCCTGCCATGCCAATCAAGATCGCCAATGATTTGCCCGCCCGCGCCATACTTGAGCGTGAGGGCGTAATGGTCATGTCCGAGCGCACGGCTCTGCGCCAGGATATTCGCCCGTTGCAGATTGGTCTTCTTAATCTTATGCCCGACAAGGTGCGCACCGAGACCCAATATGCCCGTCTGGTTGGCGCAACGCCGCTGCAAGTGGAATTGACCCTGGTGCGCATAACAGACCACGTGCCGAAAACCACGTCTGCCGAGCATATGCAGGCGTTCTACAAGCCTTGGGAAGAGATGCGCGCACGTAAGTTTGACGGCTTTATTATCACCGGTGCGCCGATAGAAACACTGCCGTTCGCCGACGTCACCTATTGGCGCGAATTAAGTGATATCCTGGATTGGACCCAGGCGCACGTGCACTCGAGCCTGGCCATTTGCTGGGGAGCGCAGGCGGCCATGCACCATTTCTTTGGCTTGCCGAAATATCCTTTGCCAAACAAGGCTTTCGGTGTGTTCCGGCATCGCAATCTTGATCCCTCATCACCTTTTCTGCGCGGGTTTTCCGACGACTTTTCCATTCCCGTGTCCCGTTGGACGGAGGTGCGCAGCGCTGACATGGCGCTGGGGGAGCGGTTGCGGCTTTTGATCGACTCCCCTGAGACCGGCCCCTGCCTGGTTCACGACCGGGCCCACCGCTTCCTCTATATGTTCAATCATATCGAATATGACAGTGTTGATCTGGGTAAGGAATACCAGCGGGACATCAAGGCAGGGACGCCAATTACCTTGCCAGCCAACTATTACCCCAACGATGATCCGACCAAGCCGCCGGAGAACCGCTGGCGGTCCCATGCGCATTTGCTGTTTGGCAATTGGATTAATGATATGTACCAGACGACCCCTTACGACCTGGATGCGATCGGCACCGGTGATGATATGGCTTGAAAAACAGGTTTATGGGCAAAGGACGCGCAGAGCAGCGCGGCAATAGAGCTTAGCAACAAGGGCGCGAGGACGATGGCGATACCCACCTTATTGGATAAAAACTTGCGGCTACCGGCGATTGCCGCGCCCATGTTTCTGGTGTCCGGCGCCGACCTGGTGATTGCGGCGTGCAGGGCGGGGATCATCGGCACCTTTCCCTCCCTGAACCTGCGCACCGTTGAGGATTACGACACGCAATTGACCACAATTGGCAAGGCGCTCGGGCCGCATGATGCCCCCTATGGGGTCAACCTTATTGTGCACAAGACCAATCCCCGCCTGAAGCGGGACCTGGAAGTGACCATCAAACATCGGGTTCCTTTGGTGATCACCTCCCTTGGCGCGGTGCGTGATGTGGTCGATGCGGTGCACGGTTACGCAGGGGTGGTGTTTCACGATGTGATCAAGCTTCGCCATGCGCAAAAGGCTGCGGAGGCGGGGGTTGACGGGCTTATCCTGGTGTGTGGCGGCGCCGGGGGTCATGCGGGCACCCTCAATCCGTTCGCCTTTTTAGAGGAAATACGGTCCTGGTTTGACGGCACGCTTATCCTTGCAGGATGCATTTGCAACGGTGCCGGTATTGCCGCAGCCCGTGCTATGGGGGCGGATCTGGCCTATATGGGCACCCGCTTTATCAACACCATGGAAAGCCTGGCCCTGCCTGCCTACAAAGACATGATCGCCCAATCGGGCGCGGGTGATATTGTCTACACCAAAGCGATATCTGGTGTTCACGCCAACTTTCTGCGTCGTTCCCTTATGGATGCAGGGCTTGATCCGGACGACCTGCCGGAACACGGTAAGTTGGATCTGGCTGCCGAGGCCAATCCTGAGGCGCGCGCCTGGAAAACCATATGGTCCGCCGGGCAGGGGGCTGCGGGAGTTACCGATGTGCTACCGGTCAGCGATCTTGTAACGCGCTTGGCGCAGGAGTATAACACCGCGCTGGCTCAGGCCCCAACGCGGACATAAGACCCGGGTGCGTCCTCAATAGGGTCGCGCTTGCCCCCACCGGGTTCACGCGCTGGCACCTCGCCATTGTGCTGCTTGAGCATCCAGATATGCCAATCTGTCCACCAGGAGCCCGGATACTCGCGCGCATCGGCAATCCAGTCGTCCAACTCGCCTCCCACTTTGCCGCCAATCCAATACTGGTATTTGGCTTTGATGGGGGGATTGATAACCCCGGCGATGTGGCCGGAACCGGCGAGTACAAAGCGTACATTGGCACCCTTTGCAGCAAACATCTGGCTGCCCAGAAACGCAGAGCGCGCCGGGACAATATGGTCCTCGCGGGCCGCCAACATGTAGATTGGCTGCTTGATCTGGGCCAGTTTCAGGGTCTTGCCGTCAATGACCATGCGCCCCCTGGCAAGCGTATTGTCCTTATAGCATTGACGCAGATAAAAACTGTGATTGGCCGCGCTCATACGCGTCGCGTCAGAGTTCCAGGCAAGAAGGTCAAATGGTATTGGCTCCTTGCCCTTAAGATAATTGTTGACCACATAGGGCCAGATCAGGTCCTGTGGGCGCAACATATTGAAGACATTGGCCATGGCTGAACCGTCGAAATACCCCTGCTCCTGCATGACCTCTTCTATGGCGGCGATCTGCTCATCATCGATAAATACCTTCAGGTCTCCCGCGTAGGTGAAATCAACCTGGGTGGTAAAAAACGTAGCGCTGGCGACACGATGGTCGCGGTTTTGCGCCATATAGGCAAGGGCTGCCGCCAGCAAAGTGCCCCCAACACAATAGCCTATTGTGTTGATTTTTTTCTCACCTGTTATGGTTTCGATATCGTCAAGGGACGCGATCACCCCCTCGCGGAGATAGTCATCAAAGCCCTTGTGCATGTATTTTTTCCCCGGGTTGACCCAGGAGACCACAAACACCGTGTGTCCCTGCTCCACGGCCCACTTTATAAAGGACTTTTGTGCGTTCAGATCAAGAATATAGAATTTGTTGATCCACGGCGGCACGATCAGCAAGGGGCGTTTTAAAACCTTGTCGGTGCTCGCGGTGTATTGAATCAGCTGCCGCAGGTCGTTTTGCGCGATGACCTTACCCGGCGTGTTGGCGATGTTTTCCCCCAACACAAACTGGCTTGTGTCCGTTTGGCGAATTTTCAACCGCCCCTTACCAGCGGTAATGTCCTCGGCGAGAATTTCCAACCCGCGGGCGAGGTTCTCACCGCCACTGTTGAGAGTCTCGCGCAAAACCTCCGGGTTGGTGAGGGGAAAATTGGTCGGTGCCAGCGCCGCAATCAGTTGACGCAAATAAAACTCGGCCTTGCGTCTGGTATGCTCGTCCACCTCGCCAGCATCGTCGACAAGCGTTTGCGCCCAAGAACTGAACCCGAGGTAAACATCGCGCAGCATCGAGAACGCCGGGTTGTTGTCCCAATCCTTATCAGAAAACCGTCGGTCCTTTCCGGCCGAGCCGTTGCCTTCGCCTGGCGGTCCTTCCTGACCGAAAGCGCGTGCATAATGGTGCGTCATGGTCTCGCTCATCTGCTGCACGAGCGACGACTGGGCCTTTTGTGCGCGCTCTGGCTGAGAGACCCAATAGTGCCAGATCGCATAAAGACTTTTCGCGGCCTGATTCACTTCCTCCGCGGCAAGTCTGTCGACACCGGCCTGCTGACGATTTTCCGCCAGCGCCATAACCACCTGACCAAGCGCCTCATAGGCGCGTAGCATATTCTGCCCAAACATTTCCGCATCAAGAGCCCCGGGAACCCCAGACAAGGCATTCACACCCCCGGCCTCCATTTGTGCGGATTGCTTGCGGTCTCCAGCTCTGTTCTCTCTCCCGTTGTGCATGGCCACAAATCCTCCCGGTTTCGTATGGTATTTTGTCAGCTTGACTGTGTTTTACCAATACGGATTTACCAATATACCAATACAAGCCGACAATGGGCCTTGGATGCGTTCAAAATGTCTGCTAGAGACGGGTTACTCTACCTGCAAGACAATCGGGCCATAAACTCTGCCCCAACGCCGTTCCCTATCCAGAACCGTCCGGCTTGGTTATCCGATTATACCAGCGGTATTGGCTTTATATACACGCCGTCTGGTGTACCGCCTTGATAACATACTTACTTGACGCTAATGCATGAGTTATTGTCAAAGGCCCTTGGTATTATACGCACGAGACAAGCAAATGTACAAACGTGTTTTGATCCTGATCAGCAAACGAGGTTCGGCGTTAGCTTTGCGCTCGTGCGCACTGGTTGGCTTGGGCGCTGTTTTGGTTGCCGGTTGCCTGCCCAAGGACCCCGCCCTGGAGACTGCGCGCACATCTGTTGTTGAAGTCAACGGGTCAGGCTTGAACGAAGACGGATATCCCAATATTAACCTGACACCGGCCAAGCGCGCTCTGCCGCTGCGTGATCGTATATCACGCGATGCGGTAATCAAAGCGTTGCGCCGGGACAAAACCACATACGCGCGCCGGACCGCCAGGGTTGTCTCAAAAGGACGTAACGTACCTACAGCCGGGCCTGTTCCCGTTCCCACGTACATGGGCGAGGCCAAGCAGACGTGGCAGCGCGCAAAGCAGGAGATCGAGCGTTCCAGTCAAGCGACAAAAGACTGGAAGACGGTCGAGGACGATGAGTAACGTGCGTGGATAACCAGGGCTCCCCAGACCAGGACCGGACTAGCGCGTGTCATGTCTGTTTAACCGCGAGAAAACGACAAAGAAAGCCATAGCAGTTTATGCAGCAAAGTCCCTTACGCGTTGGCATTGCCGGATTGGGTACGGTTGGCACTACCGTCGTGCAACAGATTCTTACCAACAGTACCGCGCTTTCCCGCAGGGCCAGGCGAGACATTTCTATTGCTGGTGTCTCGGCCAGAAGGCGAGACCTTGATCGCGGCATCAATATTTCAGACCTGCCCTGGTTCGATGACCCGTCAGCATTGGCGGTAGCTGGTGAGATTGATGTATTCGTTGAGTTGATCGGCGGGGCCGAGGGCGTTGCGCGCCAATGTGTCGAAGCAGCGATCGCGGCGGGAAAACCTGTCGTGAGCGCCAACAAGGCGTTGCTTGCGGCGCATGGGAATGAATTGGCGCAGGCGGCACAGGCAGCCAATGTCCCGCTCAATTTCGAGGCGGCAATTGCCGGCGGTATTCCCATTGTTAAAATCCTGCGTGAAGCTCTCAACGCCAACACAATCAGCGCGGTGTACGGGATCCTGAACGGCACGTGTAACTATATCCTCACGCGTATGGAGGCGGAGCCGGACTTGGGCTTTGCCCCATGCTTAGAGCAGGCGCAAAGCCTTGGCTACGCGGAAGCCGACCCCTCGTTTGATGTTGATGGCCATGATGCGGCCCACAAGCTTGCCATTATCGCATCCCTTGCGTTCGGCACGCGCATCAACGGGAAAACCGTATATTGCGAGGGAATTCGCGACATCACCCAGGCCGACATTCGGGCGGCACAAGAGCTGGGATACCGCATCAAGCTCCTTGCTGTTGCGCAACTTACCGAGACCGGCATCGAGCAACGGGTGCACCTGGCCATGATCCCCGCCGATGCCGCGTTGGCCCGGGTGTCCGGGGTCACAAACGCCGTTGCAGTCACCTGCGATCTGCTTGGAGAGCTGGTCACCATCGGCCCGGGTGCGGGAGGAAAGGCGACCGCATCGGCGGTGCTCGCCGACATTATCGATATTGCCCGCGACCGTCGCACGCCTCCCCTGGGGTTTGGTTACGAGGATCTTGTTGCCCATAAACCCGCGCCCATGGGTGACCATGAGGGAGGATACTATATTCGCATTAACCTTATGGACAAACCTGGAGCTCTGGCGGCCATTGCCAAGCGTATGGCAGAGGAGGAAATCTCCTTACGCAATATCATCCAGCGCCAGCGCTTTGCCGGTGATAAAATTTTGCAGTTGCAGGCACGCTCCGATGTACAGGCAGAATCGAAGCCAACGCCTGGCAACGAGACCACGGGCGATTTGCAACCGGTCATTATGATTACCCATGCCACCAACGAGGCTGCGGTGCGGCGCGCGTTGAACCTTGTACGCGATGATGGTTATACTTTTGGAGAGCCGCACATGATCCGCATCGAACCCTTGCCAACACCAGGAAAGGATTGAGCGCGGGCTCTGGCTGCGCGTTTGAGAGAAATCTCCAGGTGCCGTGATACCGGTTTAAGGCTTGGCAGCAAAAAGAGGAGGGGACACAGGTGTGAGTGAACAAGCCAACAGCCCGGTTCTGGACCGGATTTTGACGATGGAGATTGTTCGCGTCACGGAGGCCGCCGCGGTGGCGGCTGCGCGCTGGCGCGGGCGTGGAGACGATCACGCCGCGGACCAGGCGGCAGTCAACGCCATGCGCCATGAACTCAACCGCCTGGATATTGAAGGCCTGGTAGTCATAGGGGAGGGCGAGCGCGACGAGGCGCCGATGCTGTTCATCGGAGAGGAGGTGGGCACCAAGCGGGGGGCGCTGGTGGACATTGCCCTTGACCCTTTGGAATGTACCAGCGTGTGCGCCAAGAACTTACCGAATTCTCTTGCCGTGATGGCGCTGGCCGAACATGGCAGCTTGCTAAATGCTCCCGATGTTTACATGAACAAAATCGCTATTGGTCCTGGATATGAACCGGGTCTTGTTTCCCTGGAGGCGTCGGTGAGTGAAAATATCGAGGCGCTGGCCAAGGCGAAAGGGGTACGCGCACGGGAGATTTGCGCGTGTGTGTTGGATCGCCCCCGCCATGCGCAGATGATCGCCGAATTGCGTGATTTGGGCGCAGCGATTCGACTAATAGGCGATGGTGATGTCGCGGGGGTCATCCACACCACCGAGCCCGAGGAGACGGGGATCGACATTTATTTGGGTATTGGCGGCGCCCCTGAAGGGGTGCTGGCGGCGGCGGCATTGCGCTGCGTGGGAGGACAAATGCAGGGACAACTCATCCTTGATACCTCCGAAAAACGCCGGCGCGCCGCCAACATGGGCATCACCGACCCAGAGCAAATTTACAGCCACAAACAGCTGGCAAGCGGCGACGTTCTTTTCGCCGCAACGGGGGTCACCGATGGCAACTTTCTCAATGGCGTGAGGTTCAAAGGGGATCACATCACCACGCAGACGGTTGTCATGCGCTCCTCAAGCCAGACCGTTCGCTGGATCCAGGCGCGCCATCGCGGCGACGGCAAGTTCACTACTCCCGTCTCATCTGTCTGAACACGCTGATTTGCAGTGCAATGCTCAAAAAGCAGGTAAAATACAGTGTGCTTTTCGTAACCCAACGAGGCGAACGACATCAGCAGGCCGCCTTGCAAGCAGCTCCAGACAATCTCGATGTCACGATCATACGAACCAACAGCAAACAGAGGGTCATGGACTTGTTGCCCGGCAAGGATTTTCTTGTTTCAGAAAGGGCTGGGATTATCGATCAATCCGTTATTGATGTTGGTCATGATTTGAAGTTGATTCAGCGACTTGGCTCCCTGTTTTGGGACATTGATCGAGAAGCCGCCCGCACCGCCGGTATACCGGTGTGTTGCGTGCCGGTAAAGACCAGTATTATGGCAGCCGAACATATGGTTATGCTTATACTCGCGCTTGCTCGTGACATGCCCAAACTGATGCAGATTGCCAATGAAGCGGGTGATTGGGAAATACCTCCGGAAAAATGCGACGAAAATCACTTTGCGTATAACTGGTCGAAACGAACGAAGCTGGATACGCTTGGCGGCCGAACCGTAGGCATCATCGGCTTCGGCGAAACAGGCGCAGCCCTTGCCAGACGACTGAGTGCCTTTTCTTGTACAGTGTTGTACAACAAGCGGACACAGCTGCCCAAGCAAGCCGAGATAGCCATGGGCATCCGCTACACTTCACGCGAGAGGCTTTATTCCTGTAGCGATTTTATTTGTTGCCTGCTACCATATTCGCCGGAAACTCAGTTGAGTATTGGCGCAAAAGCATTTGCGCTGGCCAAACGCGGGGCGTATTTTGTTCATTGTGGCGCTTCGGGAGTTGTCCAGGAGGAGGCGCTTATCACCGCGCTTCGCTCAGGCCATTTGAGCGGCGCGGCGCTGGACTGTTTTGCCTATGAGCCATTGAGACCAGATGACCCTTTGCTGGACCTGGCGCGCAATCCTGACTGCAACCTTATATTGACACCACATGTTGCATCTGGTGCGCTCTCATCAATTGTGGAAGAACGCAGAAGTGATTTTGCTAATCTGACAGCCCTTATCGATGGAAAAAAACTCTCCGGACGCATCGTGTAGAACCGAAGAAAAAATGCGATAGATCAGCATGCGTTTGCTTTGCCCACTTTGCTATAGTGCACCCGGGTTAGAGCTGAGAGTTTTTGGAATTACTGTACAAGGTAATGGCGAGCATGATGGCGGACCGCGCAGAGCGTCATTTTTTGAATGTACATGAATCGGTTACCGGCCGTATGTGGAGCGACAGGCTGGACGAAGCCGGCGCACGCCTGGCGACGGCCATGGAGCAGCGGCATGCACTTGATCCGGTTGTGGCGCGGGTGCTGGCCGGGCGAGACGTGGCCCTTGATAAGGTACCGGAGCATCTTGATCCGCGTTTAAAGACCCTGCTTCCGGACCCTGCTACCCTGACGGATTGCACCAGGGCCGCAGCGCGTCTGGGACAGGCCATCAAGGTGCGCGAAAACGTGGCGATCTTTGCCGACTACGACGTGGATGGTGCGACCTCGGCGGCGTTGTTAATCCTCTACCTGCGTCATTTCGGCCTGACCCCTGAGTTGCACATTCCTGATCGGATCTTTGAGGGATACGGCCCCAACAAGGCGGCCATCAGCGCCCTGCGTGAAACCGGGGCAACCCTGCTGGTGGCCGTTGACTGTGGCACCACGAGCAAGGAGCCTCTTGCCCATGCGCGCGCGATCGGATTTGACGTGATCGTGCTTGACCATCACAAAAGCGATGCGAGCCTGCCTGACGTTACGGCATTAGTGAATCCAAATCGTCCCGACGACCTTTCTGGCCAGGGCCATCTGGCCGCAGTCGGAGTTGTGTTCATAACCTTGGTGGCGATCAACGTCTGGCTTCGCGAGGCAAAGGAATACGCATCATCAGCGCTACCAAACCTGTTGCAATGGCTTGATCTTGTCGCTTTGGGAAGCGTTTGCGATGTTGTGCCGCTGCTGGGGGTTAACCGAGCGTTTGTGACCAAAGGATTGATTGCTGCCAGAAGGCGGAGCAATATTGGTCTGGCGGCTCTTGGTGACGTTGCGCAATTGTCGGGGCCGGTTGATGTCTATCATCTAGGTTATATCCTGGGCCCGCGCATTAATGCGGGAGGACGTATTGGAGATGCGGGACTGGGATGCCGTTTGCTGACATGTGAGGATCCTGACGAGGCCAGCGCAATCGCAACCGAACTTGATGGGCTGAACAAAAAGCGTCAACAGGCGGAGGCCCTTATGCTTGAGGACGCCATGGCCGAAGTCGAAGCGGAAATGGGAGCCGGCGATGGGCCTGCGGTGATAGTCTCGGCGCGTCAGGGATGGCATCCGGGGCTTGTCGGACTTGTCGCTGCGCGCATGAAGGAGCGCTATAGACGCCCGGCAATCGCTATTGGATTCGATGAACAGGGCTTAGGCGTCGGGTCGGGACGCTCGGTGGCCGGTGTGGACCTGGGGGAGATGATCATTGCCGCGCGCGCGGCAGAAATATTGCTAAAAGGCGGTGGCCATGCCATGGCCGCGGGTTTGACCGTTCACCGCAGTAAGCTGGGCGCCTTGCGTGCTTTTCTTGAAAGCCACACGCGACAGGCTGTCAAGGGGAGTCTCCGCGAGGAAACCCTCACAATCGACGCGGCCCTGACCGCTTCGGGGGCCACCGCAGCCCTATGGCAGCGTTTGCAGCGAGCCGGGCCCTTTGGTGCGGGCAATCCGGCGCCCATCTTTGCGCTACCCGCCCATCAGGTGCAGTTCGCCAAGCGGGTGGGGGCAAATCATGTGCGCTGTTCTCTTCGCGATGGAGGCGGTGCGCGCCTGGGTGCCATTGCCTTTGGAGCCGCCGATTCTCCGCTTGGAGATTTTTTGTTCAAAGCGCAAGGCGGCCCCCCAATCCATGTTGGCGGGCACCTCAATCGCTCCACTTGGCAGGGGCGTGAGCGCATTGAGCTGATTATTGCTGACGCCGCGCAGCCGCGTGCAAACGCCCCTCATGCATAACCAGATGTCGATCGGCAATGCGCGTGATGTCGCGCTCGTCGTGGGAGACGAGAAGCACCAGCCGGTTGGTTTGCCTGGCCAGATCCGCGACAAGAACCAGCATGTCATCCTGGGTGGCGCGGTCCAGGCCGGAGAACGGCTCATCCAGCAACTGAATAGGCGCATTGCGCACCAACGAGCGCGCCAGGGCGACCCGTTGCTGCTGCCCACCGGAAAGGCGCGCAACCACACGATGTTCAAACCCCGCCAGATCAACCGCGGCAAACGCGCCCATGATACGGGCCCTGTCGCGAGCGCTTAGACGCAGCGATGGGTTGCGCCCAAGGGCAACATTGTCAAACGCGCTCAGGTGTTCAAAAAGATTATGACGCTGAAACAAAAACGAAACCGGACGTTTGCCAGGCGCAAGGGGAAGCAAATCCTGATCATTAAAGCGGATCGTGCCGCTTTGCGGCAGGAGAAATCCGGCAATGAGATCAAGCAGCGTCGACTTGCCGCTGCCGCTCTTGCCGGAGATGCCCACGATTTCGCCGGGGCTGGCGCTGAAATCATAGGTATAGCGCCATATTCGCTCCTGCGCGTAGGAGAACGTAATTTTTGACACAACCAGGCTCATACGGATCTAGCCCCCATGATCCGCGCGCTTTGCCAGCGTGGGCAAAATGGTCAATACGCTCAGAACCAAAAGCAGCAGAACCAACGCGACTGCGGCGGCATCATCGGTGCGGTAGGATCCCATTTTTTGCAAAAGATACCACGGAAGGGTCGAAAACTGTTGGCTGCCAAACAATGCGATCACTCCCAAATCTCCCAATGACAGACAAAAGCTCAAGCCCGCAACAGTGGCAATATCGGATCGTAAAAGTGGCCATTCCAGGCGCCATCTAAGCGCCAGGCCCAAACCCAGCGACAGGGCCAGTTTATCGTACCGCTCCGCCACTTTGCCGTAAGCCGGAACCAGGATCGCCAGGGCAAAGGGGAGCGATAGCAACACATTCGCGGCAACCAAAATGAACCCAGGCCAAATTGCGCCCTCCAGGCCCCAATGCAAAGTCCATAAAAAGCATCCATAAGCAAACACAAGCGCCGGCATCGCCAGATAGAGAGCGCCTGAAACACGCAACACCCCTTCTCCCATGCGGCCCAACAGGCCGAGGGGATTATCTCCGTCTCCCCCAAGGCGCAAGGGCGCCGTAAGGGTCACCCTGGCGATCGCCATCGCCAACGCACAGAGCAATGTCAGGGTGGCGCTTATGCTCCCCACTCCAAGGCTTGTCATCAAGGCCCGACGAAAGCCGGCCTCCATTACCACGCGGCCCAAGTCGGCGCGTAGACCATCAATCAGGGTTGCCGCCAAGGGCAGGATAAAGAACAACCCGAACACGACGACAATCCCCCGTTGTAACGCTCTCACCGACATCGAGTCCGGCCATGAGGACCAATACGCGGCGCGAACGCGTCCACCGGTGCTGACACCAAAGGCGCCCACCCGGGTCCCCAGCACCACAATCACTGTACAGATGATCAATTGCACCACGGCCAGCTTGGTGGCCTTCGACAGATCAAACTCGAACTTCAGAGCCTCATATATGGCCACCTCCAGCGTGTTATAGGCTGGAGATCCACCAAGGGTGAGGACGATGGCAAAAGAGGTAAAACACAGGAGAAAGATTACAGACCCCAGGCCCGGCAATGAGGAGCGCACACTTGGCCATTCCACATAGCGAAATCGCTGCCAGGGCGACAGGTCAAGGGATTTTGCCAGTTTCAGCTGCTCCTCAGGTATGGCGTCGAAGCGTTGTACCAAAGTCCGCGCAGCAAAGGCACCGTTAAAATAAACATGGCCGATCAATATCCCCGGAAGGCCATAAAGCGCGCCCGATATTCCCGGCAGCGAAACACTGGCCAGAACGCTGTTGAGCCAGCCAGCCCGTCCAAAAACACTAACCAGACCCAAAACCACAACAAGGGCCGGCAACACCAATGCACTGGCTAATATCCCCAGCAGGATATCTCTGCCAAAAAATACCTGTTGATTGGCAAGCGCCCAAGCCAGCGCCAATCCTACCAAGAGCGAGAGCCCGCATGACAGTCCCGCCTGCCAGGTCGTAAAGACAACGATCCGGGTTAACTCCCAATCAAGCCACGAACCGTCGCTTTGCACACCCTGAGCACCCCCGAAAAATGCCACCTGGCCAATCACCATGATCCCGACCAGCATAATGATTGCCGCAACAACCAGTCCCGGCACCAGCAACGCGATAGAATGTCTCGTACGATTCACAACGGTCCTTTAAACGCTTATACAGTTTAACTGAAATCCATCGGCAGGCCCATCGATCAGGCACGCATTAAACCTCTACTCTATAGCCTGCTTGCGATGATCGTGTCATCTGGTCCTGCTGTTTATACAATTGTGGACTCACATACACTTGTTTTGCTATGACACCCGGGCCAAGCAAGACCCCTTGCCCGCCAGAAAAATACCCACAACCAGCCCGGTGCTGATTGGGTATCGATATAAGCCATTGAGCCTGAAAGCCAAGCCCCATGTCTGATGACCCTCATGTTGGAGCGGGTTCTGTCGCGACACCAGCCCCCCTTTCGTTCACCAGGGGGGGGCCTCTTTGTGGCCGGGTAACGGTCCCTGGCGATAAGTCGGTCTCCCATCGCGCTTTACTGCTCGGCGCCATGGCCCGCGGCACTACCACCATCAAGGACTTACTTGAAGGAGAAGACGTGTTGGCAACCGCGCGGGTCGTATCAGCCCTTGGGGCACAGGTCAGTCGCGCTGATGGTGGGTATTGGCATTTACGGGGGACCGGTGTCGGGGCGCTGTTGGATCCCGAAATGCCCCTTGATTTTGGCAATGCCGGCACGGGGGTTCGCCTTTCCATGGGGGTGATTGCCGGACACGGGCTTCGCGCGATGCTAACCGGCGATGCCTCGTTATGCCGGCGACCTATGGGGCGGGTGCTACACCCCCTGATCGCCATGGGGGCGCAGGTTTTCGAGGCCGACATCAAACCCGGCGCGCGCGCCGCGGACATTGACCGCCTTCCCTTTGTTCTCCAAGGGCCCACCGCCTCCATGCCCATTACCTACAGGTTGCCTGTGGCCTCGGCGCAGGTGAAATCGGCCATCCTATTGGCCGCGGTCAACACCCCGGGGACAACCACCGTTATAGAAACAACCCCCACGCGGGATCACACGGAGCGCATGCTTAAGGGCTTTGGTGCGGACATCAGCGTTTCTACGGGCGATGATGGTGTTCGGGAAATTGTTTTTAGGGGACCTGCTTGCCTGTGCGCACAGGAGGTCATGGTTCCCGGTGATCCCAGTTCAGCCGCGTTTTTGATCGTTGCCGCTCTTTTGCGCCCGGGCTCCGATTTGATCGTGGAAAACGTCATGCTCAACAAAACCCGCACGGGTCTTTTGACGACCCTTCGGGATATGGGGGGGCGTATCACCATCGCCAATGAGCGCCACTCGGGCGGAGAGCGGATCGGTGACATTCGGGTCCGGGGATCACGATTGCGCGGTGTACGAGTGCCCGCAGAGCGCGCAGCGTCAATGATCGACGAGTATCCCATCCTTGCCGTCGCCGCCGCGGCGGCTGAGGGAGAAACACAAATGCTCGGCTTGGATGAGCTGCGGGTAAAAGAATCTGACCGTCTAGCGGCGATCGCTGCCGGCCTTGCGGCCAACCGCATTGCCCACGAGCAAGGTGCCGAAAGTCTCCTGGTAAGGGGCACCGGCGGGGCTATCCCGGGGGGTGGCATGGTGGCAACCCATATGGACCACCGCATTGCCATGGCGTTCCTGGTAATGGGCACCATTTCAGACAGGCCGGTTACGGTGGATGATCATGTGATGATCACTACAAGCTTTCCGGGGTTTGTCGCGACAATGAAACGCCTTGCGGGGAAAAAGATTGTGGCCGCATGAGTGACATGGGGTCGAACTTGAGCGCATGAGTTGTAGATCACAAGCACAAGCACAAGCAAGGCTGTCATGAGCAAGACCCGTACAATCAATTTACCGGCCTTGCCGGTGCCTGGATGCGGTGCGTTGACGATTGCGGTTGACGGCCCGTCTGCGTCCGGGAAGGGAACCCTCGCACGCCGTCTTGCGCGCCACTACGGTCTGGCGCATCTGGACACAGGACTTTTGTACCGCGCAACAGGCCTTGCGTTATTGGAAAGCAAGCACGATTTTGATGATCCGGAGCAGGCCGCCAAATTGGCCAGCGCTCTTGACCTGTCAGCGTTATCATCTGATGATTCTGATGATTATGTTGCACGCCTGCGCCAACCCGAGGTCGCCGAGGCCGCCTCACGGGTTGCGGCTATGGCTCCTGTGCGTGCCGCCCTCCTGGACCTGCAACGGGATTTTGCCAGGCGCAGCCCCGGGGCTGTGCTTGACGGGCGCGATATCGGCACTACGGTGCTGCCTCAGGCCTGCGTTAAACTGTTTGTTACCGCCACACCGCAGGTTCGCGCCCGCAGGCGGCTGCAGGACTATCAACGGCAAGGCCAGACTCGAACCTACAGCGAAGTACTGCGTGATATTGAGGCGCGTGACCGTCGCGACCGTAACCGGACCGCGTCGCCGCTGGCGGTAGGACAAAATGCGCACTTGCTTGATACGACAAATTTGTCTATAGATGCGGTGTTTGAGCGTGCTGTTAACATTGTTGACGGCGCGTTTGGGCGTGGATGATGAAAAATTAGGGCTAGCTGCTTTGCGTAAAAATGTACGGGAGCACGGGTCAAGGTTTGTCTTTGGCAAGATCTGTGCAAAGACCTTGGGCGTCGTAAGCGGGCTATCATGGATTGTTGGCGATCCGGTCTGTTTGCAAATTTATAACGATAGCCACTGTAGGGTTTGCAAACAGTTTGTCCCTTGGCTCACACCAGTCGTATCTGGTCAGTTGCGCACCTTGCGGACCCTCGCCGATGTGCGGCGCTTAGACCCTATCGCCCATGGCTCATGTTGGCGCAACTGAATGTTGTGCTTTAAAGTCGGGCGCCGGAAAGTCGTAACAGGGGCTTGGCGCGACCAAACCGAGACGTAAACCGCAACCTGAACACTGGGGTTGCATTGGATATTAACGGGTACCGCAATTACCCTTTGCGATAAGAAAGATGAATGCCCGGAAAAGGCTTACCAAAAAACACCTTTGGGCTGAATTAGGAGTGTAAATGAACGTAACTGCAACGGCAGATCCTGCACCCACGCGGGAAGACTTTGAGGCCCTTTTGAACGAGTCGATGGCCAGCGCCAACCTTGAGGAAGGGTCTGTCGTCAACGGTACGATCGTTGCCATCGAAAAGGATATTGCCGTCATTGACGTGGGCCTGAAAACAGAGGGCCGTGTGGCGCTTCGAGAGTTCGGCGCCAATGCTAATGGCGAGAATTTAAAGGTCGGAGACACGGTCGAGGTCTATCTTGAGCGCATAGAAAATGCTTTGGGCGAGGCGATGCTGTCGCGTGAAAAGGCGCGGCGGGAGGAAAGCTGGGTACGCCTTGAAGCCGCATTTTCCGAAAATAGCAAGGTCGAGGGCAACATATTCAATCGTGTCAAGGGCGGCTATACGGTCGACCTTGACGGTGCGATCGCCTTTTTGCCGCGCTCGCAGGTGGACATCCGTCCTGTGCGCGACATTGCCCCTTTGATGAACACGCCGCAACCCTTCCAGATCCTCAAAATGGACAAGCGCCGCGGTAATATCGTTGTCTCGCGCCGCGCCATTCTGGAAGAAACCCGTGCCGAGCAACGCAGCGAGATCGTACAAAACCTCTCCGAAGGACAAACCATTGAGGGCGTGGTCAAGAACATCACGGACTACGGCGCCTTTGTTGACCTTGGAGGCATTGACGGCCTGTTGCACGTAACCGACATGTCCTGGCGCCGTGTCTCGCACCCAAGCGAGATCCTTTCGGTTGGAGAGACCGTCAAAGTTCAGATTGTCAAGATCAACCAGGAAACACAGCGTATCAGTCTTGGTATCAAGCAGCTGCAGGATGACCCGTGGCTGGATGTCAAGGTCAAGTTTCCTCTTGAAACCGTGGTTGAGGGGGTGGTGACCAACATTACCGACTACGGCGCTTTTGTCGAGCTTGAACCGGGAGTGGAAGGGCTGATCCATATCTCCGAAATGTCATGGACCAAGAAGAATATCCATCCGGGCAAGATTGTCTCCACATCCCAAAAAGTGTCCGTCAAGGTGCTTGACGTCGACCCGCAGAAACGACGGATTTCGCTTGGACTGAAGCAGACCCTGGAGAACCCCTGGAATATTTTTGCCGACAAGTACCCCGCCGGCACTGAAGTCGAGGGCAAGATCAAGAACAAAACCGAGTTTGGCCTGTTTGTGGGACTCGACGAGGATCTTGATGGAATGATCCATCTCTCCGATCTGGACTGGAACAAACCCGGTGAACAGGCCCTTGAAGAATACAGAAAAGGCGATACCGTCAAAGCGGTTATTCTTGATGTGGACGTGAACAAGGAACGCATAAGCTTGGGGGTCAAACAACTGGCAGGCGATCCGTTTGAGTCTTTGGCCGGCATGCGAAAAGGCGATGTTGTGACCTGCAAGGTTACCGCCGTCAAGGATGGGGGCCTTGAAGTGACCATCGCGGACACGGACATATCCACGTTTATCAAGCGCTCGGATCTCTCCCGCGATCGCTCGGAACAACGCCCTGAACGTTTTGCTCCCGACGAGCGTGTTGACGCGCGAATCCTCTCCATTGACAAAAAAAACCGGAAAATATCGGTATCCATTAAGGCCCTTGAGGTTGCCGAAGAGAAAGAGGCTATCGCCCAGTATGGATCAACCGACGCGGGCGCTTCCCTGGGCGATATTCTTGGCGCTGCTTTAAAGGCCCAAGGTGCCAACGAGACGGCGGAAGACAAGAACGGCAGGGACGGCGAAGCTAATCACGGCACCGGCGAGAATGCAGGTGCGGACGTTGCGGAAGACGCGGAGACCGCCAAAGGGGATACCGACGACACGCCGTAGTGCTGTAACCGGGCTCGCCGCCCGTGGCTTGCCTGATCGGTTTGCAGGACCTGGGTTATACTCGAGCATCGGGCGCTTAATTTGCAACAATAACCCCAGTTATGGATGCGGGCCTTTTTCTTATGCTTTATCGGTTCATGTCTATACAAAGGTGCTACCCGCCATTTATCTGATCATAAGCCATAACCCGGGGTTTGAATAACAAGGGAGGGACTTGACGCCTCGGTCGTGATTTGGCACCCTACACCGGTCGCAGGTCGTTCTTGATTGCTTGCTGGTTAAAGCAAAGCCTATTTGATTTATCGATCGTACCTGACTATCGATTCTCTTTCGTGCTCTATGCGGGTAGTGCTTTGCGTGTGCCCTGCGTTTGCGACCTGGAACACAAACTAAATCGGAAGCGCTTATGCTTGCGGAAATTTGATAACAACTGAGACAGAAATGGTGGCCGAATGATCAAATCCGAATTGATTGAGCGCATTGCCCAAACCAATCCGCATCTTTATCAAAGGGATGCTGGACGAATCGTCAACGCCATTATTAACGAAATTTCTGACGCCCTGGCGCGGGGAAACAGGGTGGAACTGCGTGGATTTGGGGCGTTTTCGGTAAAACATCGCCCGGCCAGAATTGGCCGCAATCCGAGAACCGGCACCCGTGTCGACGTTGATGAAAAATTCACACCTTTTTTTAAACCAGGTAAGAAAATCCATGCGCGTCTGAACAACACCTGAAACGCGGTTCGCATTTCGATAGGCAGCGCCGATTTAAATGGAGGCGGTAATGAAAAAACTGATTTCATTTGTTGTGTTAACGCCCGCCATTGCCGCCTTGATCGCGCTGGCTTTAGCGAACCGCCAACCGGTCCTTCTCAGTCTCGACGTGGTCAATACCGGTAATTCTGCATTGACCGTAACGGCCCCGCTCTATCTGGTCATTCTAACGAGCATTGTTTTTGGTTTACTCATTGGCGGCCTTTACACATGGGCACGTCAGGGACGCTGGCGGCGCGACGCCAGAGAGCAAAGGTTTCAGGCCAGGCAATGGGAACACAAAGCTCGCCGCGAAAGTGACCGCGCCGAAGACATTGCTCGCAGCCTTCCCGCTGCTTAAGGCCCGGTCGGGCACTGGCCAAGCTTGGCCTCACCCCGAAGCCAGAGCCATTCATCCCATAGTCAACCCGACGTCAAGACTTGATCCTATACGCCATGGTGACCATAAAAATTTGCGGCATTACAGATGCTGATGCGCTCGTTGCCACCATTGCAAGCGGTGCGCAAATGGCTGGCTTTGTGTTCTATGAACCGAGCCCGCGCCATCTGCAACTGGAGGATGCGGCGCGCTTGCGCCCTCTTGCAGACAGCAGAATCAAAAAAGTAGCCGTAACCGTTGATGCAGACGACGAGAGGCTCAGGGACATTGTGAACACTCTTCAGCCCGATGTGCTACAGCTTCACGGTCGTGAGACGCCGGCGCGCCTGGCAAATTTGCGCGGCCTGTTCAATGTTCCCCTTCTCAAAACCATAAAAATCGTCTCGCAAGCGGATCTGGCGCAGGTCAAGGCCTTCTCAAAGGTTGCAGACGACATTCTGTTTGACGCCAAGGCGCCCGGCGATGGCGATCTGTTACCGGGAGGCAATGGGCTTGCCTTTGACTGGACATTGCTGGAAGGTCTCGCACGTCCATTGCCATATATGCTTGCTGGGGGTCTTAATTGCACCAATGTTGCAAATGCGATACAAGAGGTACACCCTGCAGCGATCGACGTGTCGTCGGGGGTTGAGCGTTCCCCGGGAAAAAAGGATCCGCAGATGATTAAGAAATTTGTCGAAACGGCCCGTGCGGCCGCGCTTCGCGTTAAGATGAAGGCTTCCCAATCGTGACCTCTTCGATCGAGACCACCGCGGCAAAGGCACAAGACGGCGTTAGCAGACCAAACTCTTTTCGTTCGGGAGCGGACGAGAGGGGCCATTTTGGCATTCATGGTGGTCGCTTTGTCGCGGAGACCCTGATGCCGCTGATCCTTGACCTGGAAGCCGCCTATGAAGCTGCATGCGCGGATTCGGCATTTGCTGAGGAACTGGCGTATCAGAGCCAACATTACGCCGGGCGACCGAGTCCTCTTTATTTTGCTGAGCGCCTGACCGCGCATCTTGGCGGCGCTAAAATTTATTTTAAGCGTGACGAGCTTAATCACACCGGCAGTCACAAGATCAACAATTGCCTTGGCCAAATCCTTCTGGCGCGGCGTATGGGAAAAACGCGCATTATCGCCGAAACGGGCGCGGGTCAACACGGGGTTGCCGCGGCAACGGTTGCGGCGCGCTTTGGCCTGCCGTGTGTGGTTTACATGGGCCATACCGATGTGGAGCGGCAAAGCCCCAATGTGTTTCGCATGCGGCTTCTGGGCGCCGAGATTGTTCCGGTGACCAGTGGTGCGGGCACCTTGAAGGATGCCATGAACGAGGCCTTGCGCGATTGGGTCACCAACGTCGAGACCACATATTACCTCATTGGTACCGCCGCCGGGCCCCATCCGTATCCCACCATGGTGCGCGATTTTCAATCTATCATCGGCGAGGAGGTGCGTACGCAGTTGCAACAGGCCGAGGGCCGTGGGCCGGATGCCCTTGTCGCCTGTATCGGCGGCGGCTCCAACGCGATCGGCCTGTTTCATCCGTTTCTTGATGACCCGCAGGTGCGCATTTTTGGCGTGGAGGCCGCGGGCGAGGGCTTGCACACGGACCGCCATTGCGCCTCCCTTACCGGCGGTGCGCCTGGGGTTCTGCATGGTAATCGCACGTATCTGTTGCAAAATGACGATGGTCAGATCGAAGAAGGCCATTCCATTTCAGCCGGTCTCGACTACCCGGGAGTGGGACCAGAGCATGCATGGCTGAAAGATCAGAAGCGAGTCACCTATGTCTCGGTCACAGATGACGAAGCTTTGAAGGCGTTTCAGCTGTGCACCCGGCGCGAGGGCATTATTCCTGCCCTTGAGCCGGCCCACGCTCTTGCCTATGTGAGCAAATTGGCTCCGCAAATGGACCCCGAGGATATCCTGGTCATGAACCTGTGCGGACGCGGCGACAAGGACGTCTTTACCGTCTCCCGGCACCTGAATATGCCCGTATGAACCCGCGCCAAAGAGATCACGCCATGAGTTGCACACGCATTGATAATCGTTTTGCCCGATTGCGTGCACAAAGGCGCCCCGGGTTGGTCACCTTTATTACAGCAGGTGATCCGGATTTTTCTACCTCTTTGGCGCTCCTGAGTGCTCTGCCCGCAGCTGGTGCCGATATGATCGAACTGGGCATGCCGTTTTCCGATCCCATGGCTGAGGGTCCCCCCATTCAGGCGTCCTCCCAAAGAGCCCTGATGGGGGGCCAAACCATGCACAAAACCCTGGATATGGTTCGCCAGTTTCGCACCAAGGATGACGACACGCCAATAATCCTGATGGGGTATTACAATCCGATTTATCGCTACGGAAATACCCGCTTTCTCGACGCTGCAGAGGAAGCCGGTGTTGATGGTTTGATTGTCGTGGACCTGCCCCCCGAGGCGGACGAGGAACTGTGTATCCCCTCCCTTGCCCGCGGCCTCAGCTTCATTCGCCTGGCGGCTCCCACAACAGATGACGCCCGCCTTCCTGCGGTTTTGGCCAATACCAGCGGTTTTGTTTATTACGTCTCAATCACGGGGGTCACGGGTGCTGCGGCTCCCGACAATTCTGCCGTTGCAGGCGCTGTTGGGCGTATCAGGGCCCACACGGACTTGCCGATCGCTGTGGGGTTTGGAGTAAAAACGGCTGCGCAAGTGCAGGAAATCGGCGAGATTGCTGAGGCCGTGGTTGTCGGCTCGGCTTTGGTGGAGCGCGTGGGTGCCTCTCTTGATGAGGCGGGGCGTGCCACTGACGAGACCGTCAATGGTGTGTGTGCACTGGTAGGCGATCTCGCTGCGGGCGCGCGCAGCGTGCATCGCCTCGACGCTTAAGCGCTGCGCGGGAGGCTTATTGTGGCCACCTCGAACAACTCTTCAGAGGCGCTTCGCGTGGGGGTGGAGACAACCGAGCGAAGACATATTCCGTCCGTTTCAGAGTTGATCAAGGCCCTTTTGCGCGGATCACGACGCGCGCTTGGCCAGATCATAACCATTGTCGAGAATGACAAACCTGGCGCCCGGGAGATTATGCAGACCATTCGCCCTCACCTGGGCAAGGCGATGGTCATTGGTGTCACCGGCCCTCCCGGTGCCGGCAAATCGACCTTGGTCAATGCCTTGATCAAACAATTTCGCCGGGACGGGAAAACCGTTGGTGTTGTGGCGATTGACCCGTCGAGCCCAATTTCCGGCGGCTCCATCTTGGGCGACCGGCTACGCATGGACACGGCAACAGGCGACGACGGCGTGTTTGTGCGCTCTCTGGCCTCGGGGGGGCATCTGGGCGGCTTGTCCCTGCTAACCTCCCGGGTTGTCGATGCCCTTGATGCGGCTTCTTATGAGCGCATTATCGTCGAGACCGTGGGTGCGGGGCAGTCGGAGGTAGAGATTGCCTCTCTTGCAGACGTGAAGGTCGTGGTTATGGTTCCCGGACTTGGGGACGATATTCAGGCCATCAAGGCGGGCATTCTGGAGATTGCGGATATTCTTGTGGTGAACAAATGCGACCTGCCTGGTGCGGCGCCAACACTAGCACAACTTCACGCCATGCTCGGCCTGCGATCCGATCAGGGCGCTGGTGTCACTCTTGTCAAGACCAGCGCCATTCAGGGCATTGGGATCGCCGATCTGGCGGCGGCTCTTGACACTTTTGCGCAAGGGTTGAACAAAGCCGCCAAGGCCGCAAATCGCTTGCAACGGGCACGGTATATTCTGGCCCTGAGCGCGGCCGCCAAGGTGCGTCAGACGATCTTGCAAGCCGGCACGGGCGATAGTAACGATAATCACGACGAATTTGTCGATACTCTTGCGCGCCGCCTTGACGAGGGAACGATCAGCCTTGACGAGGCGCTGGCAGCTTGGTTCGCCTCGTCAATCGAGAAACAGAATTGATTCTATTAAAACCTGATACGCTCTATAGCAAAATGCGTTTAGTTGGAATCATGGGGCTCCAGCATTGTTTTTGCATTTTGCTATAGATTTAGAGGGCGATCAGCTTTATACGTTTAGTTGTCCCCATAGCAAAATGGGTACAACTAATGCCAAGCTGATCTAGAGGCCGATCCCGAATGCGGCAAAAGGGATGAAATCGACCCGCTGGCCGCGTCGCACCTGCGTAATGCTTTCAGGCAGTTCGATAAGTCCGTCGGCAGCGCGCAAGGAGGCAATAATCCCCGATCCGCTGTTGGCAAAGGGGCGCACACACGGTGCAAGGTTCGCATCTTCGTAAAGCGTGCCGCGTAAAAATTCGCGCCGATGCGGCTTTTTGTGAGCCATCTCAAAATCAGCCGTCACTGCGTATCGCTGCGGTGACCGCCATGCCTCTCCCTCAAGCCCTTGCAGAACCGGGCGTCCATAGAGCAAAAAGCATACCATCACCGCAACCGGGTTGCCAGGTAACGCAAGGACTGTACAGGTGCCCATCTGGCCAAAGGCCATGGGGCGCCCCGGCTTGACGGCCAATTGCCAAAAGTGCCGAACACCGTGCGCATCAAGGGTTTTGATAACATGGTCTTCATCGCCGCGGCTGGCGCCGCCGGTGGTAATGATCACGTCGTGATGCTCCGCGGCCTGCGTCATCGCCTCAGCAATACGGGCCCTGTCGTCGGGCAACACACTGCAATCGCTGATTTGGGCGCCAAGCCCGCGCAGCAATGAACGCAGCAGAAAGTGATTGGCATCATAGACCTGGCCGCGCTCAAGGGGAGCGCCGGGGCGAATGATCTCATTGCCCGTTGACAAAAGCGCAACACGCAAAGGTGCAAAACACGAAATATGGGTGAGGCCAACCGAAGCCAAGGCGGCAATATCCTGCGCCCGCAGGCGCTGGCCGACAGCAGTCACGGATGCGCCTTGCGCCAGGTCCTCACCCGCAGCGCGCACGTTAGCGCCGCGCTTTAACCCTGATGGAATGGTGATTGGGGCGGGGGTGGTCCCATCGTTACTGGCTTCGTGCGGGACTATCACGTCCTCTTGCATGGCAACCGTATCGGCGCCCTTTGGCAGGCTCGCGCCGGTAAATATCCGAACACATTGCGCGGGATCGAGCGTTTGCGAGCCTGTCTCTCCTGCCGCGCATCGCCCGGCAAGATGCAATTGCCCGGCGTTTTGCATGTAATCCGCATGGCGAAATGCGTAACCATCGACGGCGCTGTTTCGGTGCAGGGGCACCGCATGCGGCGCATGAACGGCCGCGGCACACACGCGGTTGCAGGCCTCCTCCAAAGGAACCACGCCGGCGCTGGCGACAGGACGGGCGTGGACCCTGATAAGCGCCAACACATCGTCGTGGCGCATGCGCGCTTTGTCACTTGCAAAACAGTCGTTTATCGCTTTTGGCGTATTACTCATTGGGTTCTGGATGAGGTTCTTTTACAGTCTCATGTTCGGGCTCGCGGCCTTGAGGTGCTCGCGATAAAATATATAAAGCCCCGCTGCAATGATAATGGCAATGCCCAAAATCGACAACCCATCGGGTACCTCGCCCCATATTGCCCAGCCAAGTAAAAGCGCCCAAACGACAATGGAGTAGCGAAACGGGGTGACGACGGACATGTCACCGCTACGCATAGCAATAATGATAAACCCATAAGCGGCCAATAGCACCAGGCTTGCAAGCGTAACATAGGTCCATTGTCTTGAGGTCATTATTACCCAAGGCGCATCCACCACCAGGCCAATGGCGATGCCAAGAACAGTCACCGCGCCTGCGGTCGCCAGGGTCAGCATGTTGGTCGGAATATGCTTGGGGATATTGCGTGTGGCCACATCGCGCACGCAGATCCAAAAAAGCGTTGCCACCGCCAGGCCGACCCAAAAATCGAGACCACCGGAAAATGGTTTGGTGATCAGCAGGACGCCGCCAAAGCCGATAATAGCTGCCAGCCAGCGCCGCCAGTCGATATCTTCGCGCAGATAGACCGCGGCAACGATTGTCAGTAAAAGAGGCACCGCCTGTAAGATTGAGACAATAATCGACAACGGAAGATGCAGCAAGGCAAACAGATAGCACACCGTGGCACCGATCTCACCAATAAGGCGCAGAAGCACCGCGCCACGCATCAGTTCGCGACCACGCCCGAACTCCCCAAGACGCCATGCAACAAGAGCAATTACGCTTGTTGCGATCAACCCACGCACGAATATGATCTGTCCCAAGGGAACGTCGCTACTGACCAGTTTGACAAAAGCATCGTTGATAATAAGCCCGGCCATTGCGGCGAGCATGGCGAGGATGCCAATGGTGTTCTCGCTTATCTGTTTGGCGTCTGTTATGGGCTGGCCGGTGCGGGTGTGCCTCTCGGCCCACCACGAGGGAATGATATGGCGCACCTATCCCCCCGTGACCGACATATGACGCGCAAGGTTTGCGCCGCCGCGCCCGATGACGAAGTCGTGTCCCTTGGGTTTTCGCGATATGGCCTCAACGATGGCCTCACAAAGGGCCGCGTCCCCCTCGCTGGCGCGCAACACGGAACGCAGGTCCGCAGCATCGTCCTGGCCAAGGCACATATAGAGGGTTCCCGTGCAGGTGACACGCACGCGATTGCATGTTTCGCAAAAGTTGTGGGTAAGGGGGGTGATAAATCCCAGCCGACCTCCGGTTTGCGCCACTTCCACATAACGTGCGGGCCCTCCGGTCTTGTAGGCTATATCGCGCAAAGTGTAGGTTTTCTCAAGCCGCTCACGCACCTGCGAAAGGGGCAGATACTGGCTGTTGCGATCAACGGCAATATCCCCCATGGGCATGGTCTCGATCAGGGTCAGATCATAGCCACGTTCGTGACACCACACGAGCATGGGCTCAATCTCATGGTCATTGACGCCCTTCAGCGCGACCATGTTGATTTTTATCTGCAAGCCGGCTGCATCGGCGGCAACAAGGCCAGCCATGACTTTCGGCAGGTTTCCCCATCGGGTTATGGCGCGAAACATCGCCTCGTCGCGGGTGTCCAGAGAAACATTGATACGACGAATCCCATGCTCAACGAGCGCCGCACTGTAGCGCGCCAGTTGACTACCGTTGGTTGTCAGGGTCAGTTCTTGCAAGGCTCCTGATTGCAGGTGAGATGACAGGGCTGCGATCAGGGTCAGGATGTCCTTGCGCACCAGCGGTTCGCCTCCTGTGAGGCGGATTTTGTTAACCCCAAGGGCAATGAATGCGCCGCACAAACGTTCCATTTCCTCCAGGGACAAAACATCGCGTTTGGGCAGAAACGTCATATCTTCCGCCATGCAATAAACACAGCGAAAATCGCATCGGTCCGTGACCGACACCCGCAGATAACTAACGGGACGGGCAAACGGGTCTATCAAGACACCATGGGGCTCGGGGCTCGGTGGGGACGCAATTGTCACGAAGGATTATCCTTATTTGACGGCGCTCAGGGCGCACGGAGACCGTCAATACGATATAGGAAATCCGCCTGAGAGCAACCCCTTTGTTAGCGCTTGACGATAACTTTTGCGCCAACGCTTACCCGCTCATAGAGGTCCAGAACATCCGCATTGGTTAGTCGGATGCAGCCTGATGAGACCGCCTGGCCGATGCTCCAGGGCTCGTTTGATCCGTGGATGCGATAAATCGTGTTACCGATATATAAGGCCCGTGCCCCGAGGGGGTTACGGGGACCGCCCGCATAATAGCTCGGCAAATCCGGCTGGCGTTTGCGCATGGCAGCGGGGGGACGCCAGGTTGGCCATTTGGCTTTGCGTGAAACCCGATGGGTCCCAGACCATTGAAATCCCGTGCGCCCGACCCCGACGCCGTAGCGGATCGCTTTGTTTTCACCTAAAATATAGTAGAGCCGCCGCTCGCGCGTGTCGACAATAACGGTTCCCGGACGCTGGGATGTTTTGTAGGACACCTGCTGCCGCGGCACTGGAGAGCGCCAACGGCTTTTCCGTTGTGCTTGGCGCGTGACGGCGCGCAAGGGAACCGTAATGAATTTTCCTGAAGCGGGATTGTAGACCTGCCGTGTTTGTGCACCTTCAGCTGTGTGTTCGGCGCGTGCAGGGGCACTCGCAGCTAAAGCGCACAACATTACAAAACCGGCACCAAGCCGGAGAGAGAACTTACTAAACATAATGACTGCCTCGCTGTTATTCACCGTTATTATGCCCCGCAGTAACTGGATATCCGGTTAACACCGGTAATTCTTTATTTTGATCAAGAACTTTGCTCTGATGCAAAAGCCAATGACTTAACAGGGTCTTCCATTTCAGGTGGAGACGACTATTGACGACCCGGCCAGCCCACCCCTCCCAACCACAGGAGGAGCGGGTAGGTAGATGCCCGTTCATGGAGATGTCCCGATGCTTGTCGTACCCGGGACAGGTCAAACCCTGTAAGGCGCCGCTCTTTTAGTCTTTCACGGTATTGATAGATGATTTGTCGACCAGTGCAAGCCCTTGTGCTTTCCGAACGGCAGGTATTTTGCAATTTTTCTCCGTCAGTGGCAATTGAGCAACACCTGAGGCTCCATTCGTGATGATAATATTGCGCTGTTCAGGACTTGGGGAGAAGCGTACAGTAATGTAACAGTTTATATTATTCTCTTACAGCATTGTTTTATAGACAAAATTTCTATTAAAACCTGACGCACTCTAGGAAATATGGCGCGGAACAAGCCCGTTGAGTTGCCCATTCAGTTGATCAAAATGCGAGATGATTCGGTTCGCTCCCAGGTCTTGCGGGGCAATTGTGGAATAGCCAAAGGTGACCGCGACGGAGGCCATCTCGGCATTTAAGGCGGCTTCGATGTCATAAATGCTGTCGCCAACCATAACGCTCGTCGATGCCGTTCCCCCTGCGTGCGCCATGGTTTGCAACACATGCTGGGGGTCGGGCTTTTGCACCCCGTATGCCTCAGGTCCCGCAATGACCGCAAAATAGGCGCTAAGGGACAGGTCATCAAGGAGCGCCCGCGCCAGGCTATCAGGCTTGTTGGTGCATACCGCCATTATCCAGTCCTGTTGACGCAACGTCTCCAGCGCTGCTTTTGCTCCTGGGAAGGGTCGGCTTTCCTCACTCAAACGGCCTTCATACAGTTTCAGATAATCCTGCTGCAAATCCGCCAATGCCTCGGCTGAGCGCTCGACACCATTATGGAGCAAAGCCTGCTCAAGCATCGCCACAATCCCCCGCCCGACCAACGGACGCATGGATATGCTGTCGATGGGGGCAAGTTTCTCCCGGTGCATGATGTCGTTGAGGGTTCCCAGCAAATCCGGCGCTGTGTCAACCAGGGTTCCGTCAAGATCAAATATGGCTAGCCGTCGTGTCGTCATCGTGTTACCTTTTATTGTTATCTGGTGTCGTCTGGACACTGCTATTTACGACCTGGTCCAGGAGCCAGACGCAAAACCCCTTGGTATAATACCAAGGGTCCTTACCAATGACTCATGGATTAGCGTCAAAGAGGTATGTTATCAAGGCGGTACACCAGTCGGCGTGTCTATAAAGCCAATACCGCTGGTATAAGTCGCCCGCCCCGGTCCTTAACCGTGTCTTTAATAAGGTGTACGTACCGATGTATGACATTGGTAAAGGCCTTGTTCAAGGGTATGGGAGCGCGATATAGTCTCTTTCATGATGTGGGGGTCGACTTAGCCAAAATCACATTCATTGAGGCCAAAGTGCCTTAGTGCCTTGGTTCTCAAGGCATTGGCGCACAAGGCCATCAATGTAACACAGAATACGACAAAGGTAGACCGAGCGCAGGATATATCATGAGTTTTACAGCTAATCGCGTCTCTTGTGGCGCATATCTCGAATCTGTATCGCGGACTGGAGCCGCCGGCCGATCAGTACTGGCCGGTCTGATGGGCCTTCTCTTTCTGGCGCTTACCGTTGCAAATGGGCGTGCCCAGGAGGTGTCTCCCGAACATTTGTCAAAAGCGCGGGAGGCGGTGGTCCTGTCAAACGCGGCGCAAGGGTTTGACAAGATGCTCGGGGTGCTGGCGGAGCAGTCGCGGGCGACCTTGACGCGCACCAATCCGCACCTTGCCAATGAGATCTCTGAGGCGGCCAAGGCGGCTTCCCTATCGCTTACAGGGCGAATCAATCTTTTTGTCGACAAGGTCGCGCGAATTTATGCCGCGCATTTTACCATTGCAGAGCTTGACAATATTATTGCGTTTTACAAAACGGATACGGGTCGCAAGATGGCCGAGCGATCCGGCCAGATCATCATCGAGACCCTGGAAGCCAATCGGGTCTGGTCAGGCGAGCTGTCAACCGAAATGATGGAAAGAGTGCGCGAGGAACTCGCTAAAGCGGGCCACAGACTATGACTGTCTTTGCGATGATTTGATTATGGATGGAATTGGAAGCAGAACCACAAAATGACGGGGCCACTGTTCACCCCTGGGCGCAATATCGCCATGAAACTGCCCGTTGACGTTTTTGACCAGACGGTGTCCTTTTATGAGACTGTGCTCGGTTGGTCCGTTGAGGCCATAAGCCCAGGGACAGCACGCACCGTGTTTGGAGGCGGCCAACTCTGGTTTGACCGCGTCGAGGGTTTGAGCCAGGCGCAAATCTGGCTGGAACTCAATGTCGAGGAATACGAAACCGCGCGGGCCTATCTGCTTGCGCATGGCACGCAGGATGATCCTTCGATCGAGCCGCTGCCTGTCGACTTTCGCGGCTTTTGGATACGCAATCCGGCGGGCCTTGTGCATTTGATTGCGGAGCCCGGCCAAGATGGCTAACGCCAGGGGCTCGAGTTGGAAACTTCCACCTATTACCTGGCCAGCCTGTTAACAGATATACCCCAAGTCAGCGTGTACAAAACGCCCATGCAGCGGGTATAAGACGTCACTTCACCCGGCAGAAGATAGGAAGTTATGCCTCATGGCGGATTATGAGTACGATCTCTTTGTCATCGGTGGCGGCTCCGGGGGGGTGCGGGCGGCGCGCCTTGCCGGTGAGGCCGGGTACCGTGTGGCCCTGGCAGAAGAATACCGCGTCGGGGGAACGTGCGTTATTCGCGGCTGTGTGCCCAAGAAACTGTTTGTCTATGCCAGTGCCTATGGGGAGGCGTTAAAAAGTGCGTCCGCCTATGGATGGTCGGGGCCAGGGCTTGATTTTGACTGGCCGACGCTGGTTGCCAACAAGGACAGAGAGATCGCGCGGTTAAACGGGGTTTATATCGCAAATCTTGAGCGTGCGGGGGTCACGCTTTTTCATGAGCGCGCGGAAATGGAAAGCCCGCACACACTTCGCCTTGTTGCCAGCGGGCGCAAAATAAGGGCAGACAAGCTTTTGATCGCCACCGGTGCACGGCCCTTCCTGCCACAAATCCCGGGTATAGAGCACGCGATTACGTCCAACGAGGCGTTTCATCTCGAACACCTGCCGCAACGGATCATGATCGTTGGTGGCGGCTATATCGCGGTTGAGTTTGCTGGTATCTTTAACGGCCTTGGGGTCGAGACAACCCTTGTTTATCGCGGTGAGGAGATCCTGCGCGGCTTTGATGATGATCTGCGCACGGGGCTACATAAGGCGATGACCGGGCGTGGAATTAACGTACACCTGCACACCAATCCCGATCGTATTGTGCGACAGGATAATGGCCGCCTGCAGGTTCACTGCGGCGATGATTTCTCGCAGAGTGTGGATACGGTCATGTTTGCTACCGGCCGCGTGCCCTATACCCAGGCCCTGGGGTTGGAGAATACCAATGTACAGCTTGACGGGCGCGGGGCTATTGTTGTGAACGACTTTTCGCAAACAGCGGTGGAGAATATTTATGCCGTAGGCGATGTCACGGCCAGAATGAACCTGACCCCTGTGGCAATCCGGGAGGGCGCTGCATTCGTCGATACGGCCTTCAAGGATAGGCCGCGCAAGGTTGATTATGCCGACGTGCCGACAGCGGTGTTTTCGCAACCTGAAATCGGCACCGTAGGCCTGACGGAGGGGGAGGCAAAAAAAGTGACCGATTGTCTGCACATTTACCGCACCCACTTCAGGCCCATGAAGTTTATCCTGCCCGACAAAGATGAGCAGATGCTGTTAAAGCTAATTGTCGATGGCCACACGGACAGGGTTCTCGGATGCCATATTATCGGGCCTGAGGCCGGCGAGGTTATCCAGGTTCTGGGTATTGCCGTGAAAATGAGAGCGACAAAGGCTGATTTTGATGCCACAATGGCGGTTCATCCAACAGCGATGGAAGAATTCGTGACATTAAAAAAACCAAGCCAAATATGGCATCGCCAAGGTGGGGACGGTCATTAGAGCGTGTCATGGGTGACACGGTGGCGCGCATGGAATACGTATTTGCATAACTTTAAGAACGCGTATGTGACGTATGGATATTAACGGCAATAAGGAAGGGGCGAAAATTGCCTGGTCTCAGTTCGTGCCTGCGGCGGGGCGTCGGTTTGTCAAAATGCAGGGGCTGCACAATCACTTTGTGATTGTTGATGGCCGCCATGAGCCTTATGTGCCCTCAGTCGCCGAAATCAAGCACATATGCGATCCACAGGTGGGGGTTGGTGGAGAGCAACTGCTGATCGCAGAACCGCCAAGCCCTGCGGGGACCCAGGTGGGGGCCCATGCGTTTATGCGCATTCTCAATATCGATGGCCGGGAGGTTGGTGCCTGTGGTAATGCGACGCGGTGCTTGGCCTGGCTGTTGCTGGAGGAGATGGGCCGGGACAACATTATTATTGAGACCGCGGGAGGAACGTTGTTGTGTGAGCGTGTTGGCGACAGGACGGTCCGTGTTGCCATGGGGCGGATTTCCACGGATTGGGCCGATATTCCGCTGGCAACGGAGGTGGATGTGCATAATGTACCGGTGGGTAATGGCCCTTTACAAAATGGCATGGCGCTTTCCATTGGCAATCCGCACATCGTATTTTTTGTCGATGATCTGGATAGTCTTGATGTTGCGGCTTTGGCGGAGCCGGTGCAAAATGCACCTTTGTTTCCTGAAAAAGTGAACGTTGATGTTGCTCAGGTTGTGAGCGAGACGCATATTCGCTTGTCCGTTTTCGAGCGTCCAGGCATTCTCACCGCGGCATGCGGCTCCGGAGCGTGTGTCACGGCACGCGCGGCCCAACTGCGCGGTTTGACCGACGAAAACCAGATCCGCGTGGAAATGCCCGCCGGCGCCCTGGACATCGCTTTTGATGACAATGCTGGCGCCACCATGACCGGCCCCGTTGCCTATTGTTTCATTGGGCGGTTGCCCCATCGCGAGAGGGCATTCCCATGAGCGCTCCCATGATTGAGATTGATGATGTGTGCAAGACCTATCATCTAAAGACCCGCCCCGAGCCCGTGCGCGCTTTGGATCACGTGACCAATCACATTGATCGCGGCGAGGTTGTTGTTGTGATCGGCCCTTCAGGCTCCGGCAAATCGACGCTATTGCGCTCGCTGAACGGATTGCAAAGTGTTGACAGCGGCCGCATTGTCATTGATGGCGTCGAGGTCACGGGCAAGAGCGTCAACATCAACAAATTGCGCGCCGAAGTTGGGATGGTTTTTCAGCATTTCAATCTGTTTTTGCACAAAACGGCATTGGAAAATGTCGTCCTGCCGCAAACCATTGTTCTCAAACGCGATAAACAAGAGGCCTTGTCCATCGCCCATGATCTCCTGGACAGGGTGGGAATTCCCGACCTGTCCGAGAATTATCCCGTTCAACTGTCCGGCGGGCAACAGCAGCGCGTGGCCATCGCCCGCTCTTTGGCCATGAAGCCCAAGGTCATGTTGTTTGATGAAGCAACTTCTGCTCTTGACCCGGAGACCGTTGGTGGCGTACTGGAGCTGATGCGCCAACTGGCCACGGACGGAATGACAATGGCGGTGGTAACCCACGAAATGGGTTTTGCGCGTGAGGCGGCGGATCGGGTTATTTTTATGGACCAGGGGGCAATTGTCGAAGAAAATAACCCGGATACATTCTTTGATAATCCGCAAACAGAGCGCGCCAAGAATTTTCTACAGCAAATCCTCTAACAAATCGAAAGGGAGGGACGATCCATGTTAAACCTGAAAAAATTTGTAGTCGCTGCGGCGGCTGCATCGGTACTTGGCCACGCGATGGCGACGGCAAGTGCTGAAAGCACTATGGAAAAAGTTGTCAAAGAGGGGAAAATCACGATCGCCGTGCAAACCCAGGGACCGCCGGTGAGTTTTGTTAATAGGAACGGCGAGCGTACCGGGCTGGCGATCGAGATTGCCAAACTGTTCGCCGCTGACATGGGGGTTGAACTGGTTATCCAGGACTACGACTGGAAGGGCCTGATCCCGGCGCTACAATCGGGAAAAGCCGACTTTATTGCCGCCGACATGACCCCAACGGCAAAACGTCACATGCAGATCGTGTTTACTGAGCCGGTCTTTTTTGCTGAAAACATCGCTTTTGCCTTAAAGAGCAAGGGCTACAAAACGCCTGATGAACTGAACAAATCGGGTATTTCAGTCGGCGCTACCCAGGGCTCGACCTACGCCGATACGGCCCGGGCTCAATTGCCCAATGCAACCCTCAAAGAATATGCTGGCGGCACCGCCCAGACGGTTCAGGCTGTCGTTGCCGGGCGTGTTGATGCGGGCATTTCCGATCGGGCCAATATTTCCGGTTTTCTAAGTGACAATGCCAATCTGATGATCCTGGATGGCACCTTGACAAAAGAGCCGCTTGGATTTGCCACGCGGCCCGATTCCCTGCACCTGCTTCTGGCTCTCAACAATTATATGCGGCTTATTCGCCACGACGGGCGCCTTGACAAGTTGATCACTTATTGGTGGAATTCGAACGCGTGGGAAGCTGACCACAAATAGGAGATAACTTCAAACGGCGGCGCCTAAGGCTGGAAAGCCAAAGGGCCGCCGCTTTTTCATCTTGCTTGCCACGGGCTTATCCAATACGCCCAACCGAACAACCAGAATAGGGCTTATGAACTGGCTGCTTGACTACTACAATTATCGGGTTGTCGGGCAATATGTGGATATCTTTGCCTGGGGCATGGCGACGACATTATGGATATCGGCTTTGTGCCTTGTTCTGTCGTTGATCCTGGGAACATTTCTGGCGCTGGCACGCATGTCGCCTTATGGGGTTTTATGGCGGCCGGTCGCAGCCTATATCCAGTTTGTGCGCGCAACGCCGCTATTGATACAGATTTATCTGGTGTACTACGGATTGCCGGTGCTCTTGCCGATCGGCAATTTTTTTAACGAAACAGAGACCGGCATTATCGCGCTTACTCTGCACACGGCCCCCTATATGGGCGAGATCATCCGCGCGGGAATACAGTCTGTGCATCAGGGCCAGGTTGAGGGCGCCCTAGCGGTGGGTATGAGCCGACGCCAGTTGATGACCCATGTGGTGTTGCCGCAGGCAATCGCCAATGTCACACCGCCGCTTTTGGGGCAAACAGCAATCCTTATAAAAGATACTTCGCTTTTGTCGATTATCGCCGTGTTTGAACTCATGGGCGCGGGGTTGCGCATGTTCTCCGAAACTGTGATCGCCACCGAAAGCTACGTGACGACAGCGATCTGCTATTTGCTGATCTATCTGTTAATGCTCATTATTTCCGGCGTGTTGCAGGACCGCCTGGGCGGCAAGGCGTGGAAGGCGAATTGAGGAAAAGTCTATGGACATGATGCAGGAAAAGTTCGCGATTATCGCACACCTGTGGCCGTTTTTGGCCAAGGGCTTGTGGATGACCTTTCAAATTTCGATCATTGCCATCGTGTTGGGTTCGATACTTGGTTTTGTATTGGGGGTTACGAAAACACTCGGGATCAAATGGATCGACCGGCTCATAAATGGGTATCTGCATCTTCTGCGCGGCTCCCCCTATCTGGTTCAGCTCTATATTATTTTCTTTGTGTTTCCCTCGTTCGGTGTCTCCTGGCTAGCCTTTGACAGTTACACGGCGGCGATCGTGTCCCTGTCCCTTTATACCTCAAGCTATGTGACCGAAATTGTGGCATCAGCGATTTTTGCCGTACCCAGTGGCCAGCAGGAAGCGGCCCGCTCCGTTGGTATGAGCAAGGCCCAGGCCTATCGCAATGTGGTGATCCCGCAAGCCCTGAAACTAACCATTCCACCCATGGCCAGCGTTTATGTGATTGTGATCAAAAGCACGGCCGTACTCTCAGTGATCGGCATTGCCGAACTGACACGTCAAGGGGAGGTGGCCATTCTGCGTATGCCCAGCAATATCATGTTTATCTACGGGCTGATCGCCTTTTGTTATATGATTTACTGCTATCCGGTGTTGCGATTTTCGAAATGGGCGGAGGGGCGTTTCGGCTCAATCGGGGTTGAGCACCACTGATCTCGGCAAGATCATACCTGAGGTCGGGACCCATCGGGAGGGGGCTGGCCGGGCCGAAAATAGACGTGTCCTTGTGTATCGTACTGATAAGACAATGGTTTGAACGCGGACCAATGGTCAAACGCAAAGCCCCCAAGATCAGCATACGTTTAGTTGTACCCATTTTGCTATAGTATAAAAAGGCGTTGGCTGGATTTGGGTTTTGCTATATGTTAGCGACTTTTTCCAAGATGAAGTGCGCACCCGAAGTCCGGTGCCCAGGCTTTTCGTCATAGCTGAGGACGCACGTGTCAACCGATCAAACGATCCTGTTCAGCCTTTTTGGCCTGGTGTTTGTGTTTCTCCTGTGGGGGCGCTGGCGCTATGACATTGTTGCGTTTACGGCGCTGCTGGTAGGGCTGCTGCTCGGGGTCGTTGAAAAAGACGCGGCGTTTTCCGGCTTTGGTCATCCGGCAACGATTATTGTCGCATTGGTGCTTGTGGTGTCGCGGGGTCTGATCAATTCCGGTGCCATTGATCTGATCACCCGTACCGTGATTGATGCGGGGCGTTCTCTTGCAGCGCATATTGCGATTATCGGTGGTGTGGGCGCTGTACTGTCGGCGTTCATGAACAATGTGGCGGCTTTGGCGCTTTTGATGCCGGTTGATATGCAAACCGCGAGTAAGGCTGGGCGTAACCCTGGGCTAACGTTGATGCCCCTGTCGTTTGCCACCATTCTCGGAGGGTTGGTAACGCTGATCGGGACGCCGCCGAATATCATTATTGCCAGCATTCGTGAAAGCGCTCTTGGGGCGCCGTTTTCCATGTTTGACTTTGCGCCGGTGGGGCTGGCGTGTGCGCTTGTGGGGCTTGTTTTTGTCGCCACTGTTGGCTGGCGGCTAATCCCTTCGGCAACGACAGGGGCGGGGGCGGGTAAGTCCTTGTTTGATATTGAGGACTACATTGCTGAGTTGACGGTGCCCGAGGGGGCGTCCCTGGTTGATACGTTTGTGCGCGACCTTGATGAACAGGCCGAAGCGCACGATATCGCTGTTGTGGGTCTGGTCCGCCACGGCAGGCGCGTTCATGGCACGGCCCGTTATGCGCGCATCCAGGCCGGAGATGCGCTCGTGATCGAAGCCGCGCCCGATGCCATTGATGAGTTTCGCAGCGCACTCAAGCTCGACTATGGGGGAAAGACCTCCCACGAGGCCGCCGGTGGTGGCCAGCGGTTAATCGAAATCGTCGTGCCGGAGGGCGCGCGTATCGCCGGCCGTTCGGCCTTGTCGCTGCAGCTTCTGCGGCGCCAGAACGTTACACTTCTTGGCATTTCCAGGCGTGGCCGGCCCATACGCCAACGGGTTCGCAGGCAGATTATCCTGCCTGGTGATGTGTTGCTGCTTATTGGGCCTGCCGAACGGCTTGCGGATGTTACCACCTGGCTTGGCGGCCTGCCGTTGGCCGAGCGTGGCTTGAACGTGACCCAGGATCACAAGGCATGGCTTGCCGTCGGCGCGTTTCTTGTCGCTATTGCCGCAGCCAGTTTTGGTCTCGTTTATTTGCCTATTGCGCTTGGCTGTGTAACGGCCTTTTATGCCTTTACGGGGATTGTTCCCATTCGCGAGCTCTATGACCATATTGAGTGGCCGGTGGTGGTGCTTTTGGGCTCCATGATCCCTCTTGGAGCAGCGCTGGAGAACGCCGGGGGCACAGCTCTTATCGCAGGGGGCATTCTTAACCTGACTGCGGGCATGCCTGCCTGGGTGATCTTGAGCGCGTTGATGATCGTGACCATGACCTTATCGGACGTGCTCAACAACACGGCAACGACCATCATCGCCGCTCCCATCGCCATCGATATGGCGGGCCGTCTTGGGGTGAGTGCTGACCCGTTTCTTATGGCGGTTGCCATCGCCGCATCCTGCGCGTTCCTGACCCCCATAGGGCACAAGAACAATACCCTGATTCTGGGCCCCGGAGGTTATGCTTTTGGCGATTATTGGCGCATGGGGCTGCCCCTTGAAGCGATTATCGTTATTGTCGCTATTCCCATGATCCTGCTGGTATGGCCACTATAGCGCCTGTTAACAGTTTACAACCGCGATGAGGCCGACAGTGTGGAGCTGGAAACGTCTATTGACGGCTTGGCCGACCGGCTCCGCATATAGCAAAATGCGTACAACTAAACGTATGCTGATCTAGAGCGTGTCAGGTTTTAATAGAACCATTCTGACGGAGCGATTTTGTGACAAGATGGGCCTTAAGTCTCGCAGGATATAGTGGGGCTATTTGCAAGAGACTTAAGGCCCATCTTGGCGCAAAAGCGCCCGTCCCTCCGGGTTTCCGATTGGCGCAACGCCCACGCCCAAGCCGCTCTTGGGAGATGGATCGCCATCGCCCTTCGATCGCCTTGAGCTTAGGAATCGCCTTGCCAATCGAGAAACAGAATTGCTTCTATTAAGACCTAACACGCTCTAGCTTTTGGAGCCAACGATGTTTGATTATGTCGCCTTCTATTGCGCTTTGCAACGTATCGTAATTTTATTGTGGGGCCTGTCGCGGCTACAATAAAGGAGAAAACCGGTGCGCTACATCAGCACACGGGGCGAAGCCCCGGATCTCAACTTCAGTGATGTATTGTTGACCGGGCTGGCCGACGATGGGGGGCTTTATGTACCCGCTGAGTGGCCGGTGTTTGATCAAAAGACCATTGCACAAATGGCTGGCCAGCCTTATGAGGCAATCGCATTTGCGGTTTTGCACGCCTATATCGGGGCCGACAGTGGCATCGGCGATACGCCATTACGTCGCATGATTGATGAGGCCTATTCCGGCTTTACCCATGTTGTGCGCACCCCCTTGGTGCAGATTGCGCCGAACCGGTTTATACTTGAGCTGTTTCATGGTCCGACGCTGGCGTTCAAGGACCTGGCCATGCAGATCCTGGCACGGCTCATGGATCACGTGTTAACGGCACGTGGCGAACGGGTGACCATTGTAGGGGCCACGTCAGGGGATACGGGCGCTGCGGCCATTGAGGCATTTCGTAACATGAGCGCCGTTGACGTGGTTATCCTGCACCCTCTTGATCGGGTGAGCCCCGTGCAGCGGCGCCAGATGACCACCGTTGATGCCGACAATATCCATAATATTGCCCTTGAGGGAACCTTTGATGATTGCCAGCGTGCGCTCAAGGCCATGTTTAACAACCGCTCCTTTCGTGAGCACGTTCGCCTCGCCGGAGTGAACTCCATCAACTGGGTGCGCATTGCCGCCCAGATCGTCTATTATTTCGTTGCAGGAACAGCCCTCGGGGCGCCGCACCGGGCGATCAACTTTGTTGTCCCAAGCGGCAATTTTGGTGATATTTTTGCTGGCTATTGCGCCAAACGCATGGGGCTTCCCGTTAATCATCTGGTTGCCGCCACCAATGAGAACGATATTCTGGCGCGTACCATCCACACCGGCCGCCACGAACCGGAGCCGGTCGTTGCAACAACAAGCCCCAGCATGGACATCCAGATAGCGTCCAATTTCGAACGGGCGTTGTTTGAAGCCCATGAACGCGACGCACAACACATTGTGCGCCTTATGGCGAGCCAGGCGCAATCGGGTGCCTTTACCATGGGCGAGGGTCCGTTGCGCGCCATACAGGCGGATTTTGGCGCCGTACGTGTCAACGCGGCCCGTGTGCACGAGACCATCAAACGCACATACCAAAGCAGCGGCTACAGGCTGGATCCCCATACTGCCGTCGCCGTTGCGGCGGATCATGGGCTTGATGACGAGAGCGATGTCCACCACGACCCCCATGTTGTCCTTGCCACAGCCCACGCAGCCAAGTTTCCTCAAGCCGTCAACGAAGCCCTTGGATTTGAGCTGTCGATGCCCCCTAAGCTGGCAGCGGTACTCAGGAAGCCTGAGCGTTTTGATATCATGGGGGATGACCAGGAGGCGCTGCAGGCCTATGTGGTTGCGAGAAGCCGGGCGGCGGGCACGGGTTAAACCTGCGAAAGGGGGGAAGAGTCTATAGCAAAATGCGTTGAGTTGGAATCATGAACATCCAGCATTGTTTTTACATTTTGCTATAGATTCCAGGGCGATCAGCTTTATACGTTTAGGTGTCCCCATAGCAAAATGGGTACAACTAACGCCAAGCTGATCTAACCGTGAGGCCCTCCAACCAGCAATGCGTGTCTAGAGGGGGTGTGTTTTTTATCGGCGTTTACCGCAGAGCGCCCGCTGCCGTCATTAACTTATTCTTCACTTTGTTGGCAAAATGCCCGAATTTCGGGTTATACTCGCTGTTGCGGCCCGGTCTTTTGAGACTGCCATTCATACAAAAGGGCTTTGCGTTTTACTCTTTGCTCAAGTTGAAAACCGTTGTCTTATCAGCATGATACATAAGGAAACCGCTATTTACAACCTGGCCAGCCCGCTCCCTTTTTTGGGCCACCCGCGCAGGCGGTACCCCATGGTTGGCTGGGAGGGGAAGCGGGCAGGGTGATGCCGGGTAATAGAGAGGCCCACAAGTCAGCGTGTACAAAAAGCCAATACCGCTGGTATGATTAGCACATATAAGCAGTTTTTGCTGGTGATATCAGATCGGCACCTGAAGGGCTGCGGGTAATTTTGCGGTACATGGACGTGGGTACATACTGCCGGGACAATGAGAAAATACAAGTGCTATAAATACGTTACATGCTGTTCTTGAAGTTTTGGAAGTGCTTGTGAGACAGGACATGGTGGTCATTGGGATGCTGCGTTATGGGATGGGTGTCGCCGCGATTGTCGGCGCCTTTTTTGCTGCTGTCCAACCGGCCGTGGCGCTTTCGCCAATGGATGTGAGTACCCGTGCGTCTGCCCTGGATCTTTCAGCAGGTCTTGAGTGGCATCGAAACCATCAGGGCCCGTTACAGATCACCGCCGCAGCCGACGCCCAAGGGATCGTGCGACGCATTGAGGTGCCCTCCAGTGACGACAAGGCCCGCGGAACGTGGGTCACATTTGCCTTAACCAACAGTTCCGATGCACAACTTGATCGGTTGCTGGTTGCCCCTCAGTATCGGTTGGTGGGCTCAGGCCTTTTTTGGCCCGATCTGGGCACATCGCGGATCCGCTCGGTGACCCCCAGTCAAGGCTTCCTGCCGGAGCGTCAATTCAGCCGCCAGGCGGATGTATTTCGGCTAACGCTTGATCCGGGTGCGGTGGTGACCTTTGTTGCCGAACTGAACGGATCGCGCCTGCCGCAGCTCTATCTGTGGGAGCCGAATGCTTACAAAGACAATGTCAATCGCTTGGCGTTTTACAAGGGAATCGTATTGGGTGTTGCCGGATTGCTGGCTCTGTTTCTGGCGGTGCTGATGATTCTTCGCGGTGGCTTGGTGTTTACCGCATCGGCGGCTTTAGCGTGGGCGGCCTTAGCGTATCTGGGGATCGATTTTGGTTTTTTAAGCCGCTTTCTGGCCCTTCCTGCGGGAGGTGATCAGATTTATCGCGCCGGGGGAGAGGCTCTGTTGGCCGCGAGCCTGCTATTGTTTGTTTACAGCTACCTGCGTCTCAACCGTTGGCACGTCGGATTTGTTCCGCTTATGCTTGTTGGCGCAAGCGCGCTTGCCGGCTTGATGGTTTTGGCGGTCTATCAGGCGCCGACAGCGGCGGGCCTGGCCCGCCTATCCTTCGGGCTGATCACGATTGCCGGTATTGGCCTGATCGTGGCCTTCGCGTGGCGCGGGTTTGATCGTGCGATCATGTTGGTGCCCACTTGGCTGTTGCTACTGGCCTGGGTTATAGGGGCAGGATTGGTTATAACCGGACGCATCAGCAACGACATTGCCGCGCCTGCTTTGGCCGGTGGCCTGGTTTTGATCGTGTTGTTGATCGGCTTTACGGTCATGCAGCACGCGGTGGCCGGCGGCTCCATGCTGCACGACGACACCCAGGATCGGGAACGTCGCGCGCTGGCACTGACGGGTTCCGGGGATATGGTTTGGGATTGGGATATTGATCGTGATCGTCTGTTCACCAGTGCCAGGGTTGAGAAGATCCTTGGACTAACCTTTGGAGCGCTAAACGGTCCAGCCCATAAGTGGCTCGATACCCTGCATCCCAGCGATCGCGATGTTTATCGCGAGGCTCTGGACGGTGTGGTGACCCATCAACGTAGCTATATTGCGCAAGAACTGCGGCTGAAGGCTCATGACGGTCACTACCTGACATTTTTGCTGCGCGCGCGTCCAGTTATCGGAACCGACGGCGCCATCATCCGTTGCGTGGGAACAATTGCGGACATAACGGAGACAAAACTGGCGCAGGAGCGCCTGCTACACGATGCGGTAAACGATAATTTAACAGGTCTGCCAAACCGCCTGCTATATCACGATCGCCTGCAGGCGGTGTTGACTCGTACGCGTTTGGAACAGGCCCCGGGTCCGACCTTGATGGCGATCAATGTTGATCGTTTCCGAGCGGTCAATGATGCGCACGGACTGGCGGTGGGGGATGCGATCCTGCTAACCATATCGCGGCGTCTGATGCGTCTGCTGCGACCGCAGGATACACTGGCACGGATCGGAGGCGACCGCTTTGCGGTTATGTTGACCACAGATCATGATGCCAAGTCTATAGCGCGTTTTGCCAAGCGCGTTCGCGCGGCCGTCAATGAACCCATTTCGTTCTCGATGCACGAACTCAGTCTGACGTGTTCTATCGGTATCGTGCGCCAGGGAGCGGACAGTATCAGTCTTGATGCGGTGACATTGTTACGCGATGCGGAGTTGGCCATGTACCATGCGCGCGGGCTTGGTGGTGACCGGATCGAGGTGTTTCGTCCGGCGTTGCGGCAGGGAAGTCCGGTGCCCCTGGAGACCGAACTTGCGGGGGCGCTTGATCGTAATCAGATTGAGCTTTACTACCAGCCCATTGTTTCTCTCGAAGACAACATGTTGCGCGGGTTTGAAGCCTTAATGCGTTGGCGCCACCCGCGTCGCGGTCTTGTACTCCCCAACGATTTTCTCGCGATCGCCGAGCGAAACGGTCAGATCGCCGATCTTGGGCTTTATGTCCTTAGTCAAGCGGCACAACAGTTGGGGACCTGGCAGCGGCAATATCCCATGTTGCAGCCCTTGGTTATGAGTGTCAATATTTCCAACCGTCAGCTCCTGCGTCATGACCTGGTTCGCGAAATCAAGGCGGTTGTCGCGCGCAGCAACGTGCGGCCCAACACGCTCATCCTGGAGATCACCGAGTCCTTGATGATTGAAAACCCGGAACTGGCCAGTCACATAATCTCTCAGATTCAGGCTTTTGATATTCGCCTCAGCCTTGATGATTTCGGCACCGGTTATTCGTCCCTGAGCAACCTGCGGCGTTTTCCTTTCGATATGTTGAAAATCGACAGCACGTTTGTGCGCCAAAGCGAAGACAAAGACCATCCGCATATTCTGGGGTCCATCGTATCTTTGGCTCATGATCTGGGCATGGAGGTTGTTGCCGAGGGGATCGAGACCAAGGAGGATGCGCGTCAGGTGGCGCAATTTGGCGCGGAGTATGCACAGGGTTTCCTTTATGGACGCCCGATGTCTCAATCTCAGGCGGAACAATATCTGACGGGTTATGTGGGGGCCATCAAGGCCGCAGAATAGGGCGCTTTACACCGACGGGCTTTGCATTAGTAGGCTCTCTTGACCAGGTTGAAAACCGTTGTCTTATACCAAGGCCCGTGACCATGACTGATGCATTCGCGTCAATCCGGTGTGTTATCAAGGCCCCACCCCAGATGGTGTGTATAGAAAGCCCGTACCGCTGGTATTATCAGCACGATAGACAAGCAAACGTCTATTGATAACCGGCCGGCCCGCTTCCCCTTTTGGGTCGCCCATGGGGTACCGGTGTGCAGGTGGCCCGCAAGGGGAAGTGGGCCGGTAGATGCCCGTTACATGACGCGCTCTATAGCAAAATGCAAAAACAATGCTGAATGCTCATGGTTCCAACTAAACGCATTTTGCACGAGATCAGCATGGGGTTAGCTTTAGCCATTTTGCCCGGGGTTAAAGCTAACCCCATAAAGCTGATCGCCCTCTAAATCTATGGCAAAGTGCAAAAACAATGCTGAATGCTCATGACTCCAACTAAACGCATCTTGCACGAGATCAGCATGGGGTTAGCTTTAGCCATTTTGCCCGGGGTTAAAGCTAACCCCATAAAGCTGATCGCCCTCTAAATCTATAGCAAAATGCAAAAACAATGCTGAGTGCTCATGACTCCAACTCAACGCATTTTGCTATATTTAGCACAGATTCGGCCATTTCACGCGTGTCCGCTAAAGCTCGACAGGGTTGCCGGATCAACACCGATCTTTGCCAGCGCACGTTCGTATTTCGTATGAAAATCGGGGCCAAACACCAAATCCTCATCAGCAGGGCAGTGGAGCCACCCATTGGCAACAATCTCCTGTTCCAGTTGTCCCGGCGACCATCCCGCATGACCAAACACGAGAATGGCCCGCTTCGGTCCCTGGCCGCTAAGCACGGCACGCAGAACATCAATGGTTGCGCTCAGGCTAAACTGGTCGCTTATCTCAAGGGTGCTGTCAGCGACACCAAAGTCGGAGGTATGCAGCACGAAGCCGCGACGCGTCTCAACCGGTCCCCCGCGCAGGATGTCGATTGCCTCGTCATCGGCCCCTGAGCGCGGGCGAATAGCATCGTTCTTGCCGGTCAGCTGCAGTTGAGATAGGATGTCTTCAAGGGCGATATCGTTGGCCGGTTGGTTGACAACCAATCCCATCGCTCCATCGGCCCCGTGAGCGCAAACAAAGATGAGGCTGCGAGCGAACCGCATATCCTCCATGCCGGGCATGGCCACCAGCATCTGTCCACTTAGATTAGCGCTGTCGGTTGCCTCTGTTGTCATGTTCTTATACCAAGGGCCCTTCACAAGGGCTCATGCACTAGCGTCAAAGCGGCGTATCTATAAAGCCAATACCGCTGGTATTAGATCAGCATGCGTTTCGCTGTATCCGTTTTGCTATAGTCTCAAAACCAGGCTTTTGAGGCCCAGATTACGCGAAAACTCAAATTGAGCAAGGGGCTTCTTGGAACGAACATCCGTCCTGAAACGCAGCAGCAATTGCCTGGGCATCTCAATTTATGGGCATCTACCTGCCCGTTCCCACCTGTCCAAAGCGCCTCAATCGCCTATTGTGTCTTGTTGCCAGAGGTGTGGATATGTCATACCACTGAAGTAAACGCGAAATTATAGGAGGGATAAATGAAATTTGTGCTTCATTTATGGTCTGCGGTCATTGTGATACTGGCGCTTGCGGCATGCGATGCGGTACGACCGGAAATGCCTACGACCTTTGCCTACACGAAACCAAGTTCGTCGGGATTGTCTCCGATCAAACCATTCCCAAAACCCAACGCCGTTTGTTTACTGTTAGGCGAAAGCGAAAACACGTCAATGTTACGGAAAAAGGGCAAGGAACTGATCGCCTGCCCAAAACACGAAATAGGCGCAATTGCGGACAGACGCCGACAAGGTGCACGTGTTGTGGGCAACGCCAAGCACTGGGTGATCCTGAGCATACCCGCGTGGATGGTGTAAACAGCAATAGGCAGATCGGGACTTCGAGGCCTTAATGTCGTCGACCCCATGGTGTTCTGCTTGCAAAATCCAGACACGGCTTCAGGGCTCGGGCGTTCTGTTTTGTGCAAACGTGCTATTGTCGCGGGGCCCAAAAACATATGAACAGCGTATTTCCAACGTGAACAGCATTTTGCAATGGTGACACAGATTGAGCGAACATTTTGTTTGCTGCTACATTTGCATAGTTCCGTAAATGTTCTATTTTTGTTCTTGCAAATCTGAATAAAATCAGTTAAAGATGGAATAACATCAAATGGGATCCCATGGAGGTTTGCTAAGAGCGTTTTGCTGAGAATTCTGGGGCGGCCATTAACCTCGTGTTATAGTATGCCTAAGTCATCGTTATGCGCTGGAGACTTCTATTTGCGACCTGACACGCTCTAAAAGCCATAAAGCGGCGCGGGCAGTTAGATGCCCGTTAGCAGAGAGGCCCAGCTGCGAGGAATTCGTGTGTTTTACCGTAGGCGGGAGGGTCGTTGGATATGCCTCTCAACTCCCGGTTCGCTGATTTTGATAGGTGGTTGTTGATTTTGATAGGTGGTCGTTGAGGAGGGCGTTGTTATGGTCACCCACGTTCGGACCGTTGCGTTTTTGGGTATTGAGGCGCAGCTTGTTGATGTGCAGGTTCAGATCGCTCCAGGATTACCCGCGTTTAATGTCGTTGGTCTGCCCGACAAAGCGGTTGCTGAGAGCCGTGAGCGGGTGCGCAGTGCCCTGTTGGCTTCCGGGCTCTCGCTTCCTCCCAAACGCATAACAATTAATCTTGCGCCAGCAGACTTGCCCAAGGAAGGAAGTCATTACGACCTTCCCATTGCCCTTGGCCTGATGACCGCGATGGGTGCCATTCCGGGCGATGCACTGCGTGATTTTCTTGCTCTTGGGGAGCTGGCGCTGGACGGTGATATTTCGGCGGTAACAGGGGTATTGCCGGCGGCCATTACCGCCAATGCGGTTCAGGTCGGGCTGATTTGCCCGTGCGCCTGTGGCGCTGAAGCCGCCTGGGCGAGTGCTGACATGGATATTCTGGCACCGCGCAGCCTGATTGCTCTTGTCAACCACTTTCAGGGAACACAGGTGCTAACCCCGCCCAGGCCTGCGATTTTGGACGAGACATCGCCCATGCCCGATTTTAGCGATATCAAAGGCCAGGAAAGCGCCAAACGCGCCCTTGAGGTCGCTGCGGCCGGCGGTCACAATGTCTTGATGGTCGGTCCTCCTGGCGCAGGAAAGTCCATGCTGGCAAGTCGGCTTCCATCTATCCTGCCCCCTCTTGATCCTCATGAATTGCTGGAAGTCTCCATGGTGCAAAGTGTGGCCGGAACCCTCACCAATGGAGCCCTGTCGTCGCGACGACCATTTCGCAGCCCTCACCATTCCGCCACCATGGCCGCCATGGTTGGCGGCGGCGTGCGGGCGAAACCAGGGGAAGTGTCCTTGGCGCATAACGGGGTTCTGTTTCTTGACGAACTGCCCGAATTTCCTCCGCAAGTGGTGGATTCCTTGCGCCAACCCGTTGAATCGGGAGAGACCGTTATCGCCCGCGCCAATTATCACCTGCGCTATCCCTCGCGCGTTCAACTGGTGGCTGCGATGAACCCATGCCGTTGCGGGATGGCTGGCGAGGCGGGGCACACATGCCGACGCGGCGATCGCTGTGCTAGTGATTATCGTGCCCGGATTTCCGGGCCCCTTCTTGATCGCTTTGATATGCATATTGAGCTACCTGCCGTCAGCGTCAGTGACTTGATCTCCTCAGCCGCGGCGGAGCCCAGCGCCACTATTGCTGACCGTGTGCGTAAGGCGCGCGAGCGGCAAAAACAGCGTTATAATCAGGTGCCAGACGCAGGAGGACTGACAAATGCCTCGTGCGCTGGCGCGTATATCGAAGATATTGCACGCCCCAACAAGGCGGGCATGCAACTGCTGAGGGACGCAGCGGAGGCCATGAGCTTGAGTGCGCGCGGATATCACCGCGTTCTGAAAGTCGCACGGACCCTTGCCGATCTTGACGGCAAAGCCCATGTGCAGCGCATTCACCTGGCTGAAAGTCTTTCCTATCGGATGATGTTTGATCGTCGTACATCGGCGGTTGCAGCTTAAAGGTGTGGTTGATTGTCTCCTAGAGCGTGTCAGGCTTTAATAGAACCATTCTGACGGAGCGATTTTGCGACAAGCTGGGCCTTAATACCAAGGGTCTTTGACAAGGGCTCATGCATTATAGTTAAATGACTTTATTCTGATAAAGTCATTTAACTATATGCTTTTATTATCGCTCGGCTTTTCGCCTGAAAATGAAATCATTTTCAGGCGGCCTGGCTATAGCGTCAAGTCAGTATGTTATCAAGGCAGTACACCAGTCGGCGTGTCCATAAAGCCCATACCGCTGGTATAGTCTCGCAAGATATAGGGGGGCTATTTGCACGAGGCTTAAGGTCCATATGAGATCAGCATGGGGGTAGCCATACCCATTTTGTGAGCGGCAAAGCTAACGCCATAAAGCTGATCGCTCTGAAATCTATAGCAAAATGCGCGAAAAATACGGGAATACCCAGGCATCCAATTAAACGCATTTTGCTATAGCCTGGTTTGCCGCCCACCGGCCGGGCTGTTAAGGTCCGAATAAATGTTGAGCGCAATGGCCGCCAGTCTTAACAAAATTGATGCGCTTCACCATATCACTATGTCAAGATGTCAAGAAGGAGCAATGCGGTGAGCGACAAGATATTTCGCGTTGGGCGGCTTTCCACAACCATGCCGGAGCCGTCTCAGTTTGATCCCGCGCCCTTTAAAAAGGCGCGCCCTCCGGAGCCCCTTCAATTCGAGGTGACCCTGACAGCCCAGGCTCTTGAGCGGCAGAAAAAGTCAGGCAAGGTCCAGGTCAATATTCCCGGATTTTCACCGGTTCACTTTTATTGTGACGAACAGATTCCTGTCGGCGATGACACCGCACCTGCGCCGTTGGCGTTTATGTGTGCTGGGATCGGATTTTGCCTAATGACTCACCTGACGGATATCTATACGGCGCGCAAGATCGCCATTACATCTTTGCGCCTTGAGCAGCGGGTTCGCTTTCGGACCAACCTTGGTTCCATGCGGGAGCTTGGCCATCAAACACAAGGAGAGACGGTGGGAATTGAGACCCATGTGATCATTGACAGTGATGAGCCGGAAGAAAGTATTCGCGCGCTTGTGGAGGAGGCCGAGGAGGCTTGTATGGCTCATCATGCCCTGCGCAACCCAATCCCCTGGACGTCCCGACTCGTCCATAATGGCAAGGAACTGGCCAGCAACAGCGGTTAGAGCATGTTATGTCTTGAGAGAAGAAAACAGAATGGGTTCGATTAAGATATGACACACTGCCAGGGCATCCTAAAAAGCATCCTTGCGCCGGCGTAATTCCGCGAATGCCGCGACGTCATCAGCTTTGGGCAGGCCGAGGGCTGTTTTGATCGCGTGCCTGTTTGCGCGCAAAAAGGGATTGGTTTGCCGCTCAAGCCCGATTGTCGTCGGCAGGGTCATCTCGCCAGCAGCAAGTTTGCGCTCAATGTCCGTTGCGCGCGCTGCAAGGGCTGCATTATCCGCATCAATGGTCAGGGCGAACCGTGCATTGGCACCGGTATATTCGTGTCCACAGTAAACAAGGGTTTCGTCGTCCAGGGCCGCCAGTTTTTGCAGCGAGCGCCACATCATCGCCGCGTCTCCCTCGAATACGCGTCCACAACCCAGGGCAAACAGCGTGTCGCCGACAAAGGCGATTCCCGCCTCGCCAAAATAATAGGACACATGGCCAAGGGTGTGCCCCGGAGTCTCAATCACCTGGCCTTGATGGCTACCAAGTGTGACTTTATCGCCCTCGCGTACTGTTACGTCGAGATCACCGATGCGCGCTTCTTCAGCTAGTGGGCCGATCACAGTGCAGCCATAGGCGGATTTGAGCGCTTTGATGCCCTGGGTGTGGTCGGCATGATGGTGGGTGACCAGAATATGGCTTAGCGCCCAGCCCCTATCTGTCAGGGCATCGCGGATAGTGTTTGCGTCGGGCGCATCAATCGCCAGCGTCTGACCACTCTCTCGGTCGTGGGCCAAAACAGCAAAATTGTCGCTCAGGCAAAGACTTTGATGAATATCAAGTGCAGCCACAATTTTTTTCCCTTCCCAAGGTTTAATCCGCTATTGGCTGTAGCACGGATCAGATTATCCGGCTAGCGTTAAAGCCCGCCGGTTAGATCCTTCAAGACCGTGAACGGTTTCTTTACCGTGACAATTTACAGTGAATTTACGATAAGTTGCGGTTTCCGATCTTAGTGTTTGTAGTATCGCCAAATAACGCAAACCGTGTTGCCACTGTTGGCAGTTGAAGGCGAACCGCATCCTATTTTGCGTTTTTGTGTTGCGTTGTAGCGTATTTGGAGTGAAGCATGCGTATCTTTGTCGTTCTGGCGCTGTCCAGCCTTGCCCTTGCTGGTTGTCGTTTTCCCGGTCTTTATGGCGACACGAATGACTACTCAGATTTCAATTCAGAGCTTACCGACACTGATTATATCGGTCCTGATGACCCGGTTGTTCCTATAGCGCCTGACGAGCGCGCGAGCGCCCATCAGGTCAGGGGCGAGTATGGCCACTTTGGTGAGAAAACGGTTCATCCAGTCGGTAAGGTCTCGCATCAGGTCAGGGAAGATTTTGCCCGCGCCAGCCATAAGACTGTTTATCATTCAGGGCAGGTCTCACGCCAAGTCAAGCACGATTTTGTGCGTATGAAAGAACGCCTGGCACATGAATATGGCAAGGCAACAAATCAGATCGTGGATGTTTGGAACCAACGCTCAATAGAAGCCGCACGCGAGGCTATGGGGGAAGACAAGATCGCTTTTAACAGCTATGTCGCGACGCGCATGCAGGTTCGAAACAGACCCCATCACGTCGGGCTTCCCGGAGTGACCAATTCCGCCTATGCGGGCACACCAGCGCTGCCCGTGGCACCGGGTCCACGTGAGGTCATAACCATCAATAACCTTACCTTGATGCACTACCACGTGATCGCCGGGCATATCGCCCGCTATGCACAGCAGTGCTGGCGGCGTGATCCGGAGTTTTCCCGCTATCACTTCGCGGGCCTGGAAAGCGGGACCGGTGGCACTATGATCATTAATTTTGTAGATAAGGCTGGTGCCCCAAACCTGACTCTCTATGCCAACCACGGCACCGTCGCCATGGGCTATGTGATCAGCGCCAGTGGCAACTACAATTATATGCACCTGGTTGAGAAGGTTCATGAAGTTGAATACGCCCTGAAAAACCGCATTGACTCCTGTGGCAGATCGTAGGCGTGGTGTTGTGGGGTGATGGTGTTGCGGTATAAAATGACGGCGGGTATGGCGACCACTGCCCTTGCGGTTATGGCATCATTGGTGGTCATCGGCGGATGTCAGAATGTCTATCCCGGCAAGGATCCGCTCGCGGAAACCGATGCGGATTATCTGACAGCCGGCGAATATGAGGGGCTGAAGAGCAAGTACCGGCAGCACCGCGTGCAAATGCAACGGCCAGAGCCATCACAAGCGGCAACAGGGCGTATCCGCTCACGGACCGGACTTGATACACAGAAACAGGTGCGAAAAAATCAGGATAACGCGGGGAAAGCCGTTCACAAATGAGCCCGACGCGCTTAAAAGCGTTGCATGCATCCCAATAACCTGACCATCACCACTGAACTGATCGCCGATCACGGTCTGACCGGGGACGACTACGACAAAATCCTGCAGCTCCTTGGGCGCGCGCCAACGTTCACGGAACTGGGGATTTTTTCCGCTATGTGGAATGAGCACTGTTCCTATAAATCTTCAAAAAAGTGGTTACGTACCTTACCCACAACGGGAGCCCGGGTTGTTCAGGGGCCGGGAGAAAACGCAGGAGTCGTTGATATCGGGGAGGGGCTTGCGGTTGTATTCAAAATGGAAAGCCATAACCATCCGTCATTTATCGAACCCTATCAGGGAGCCGCGACCGGTGTTGGGGGTATCTTGCGCGACGTCTTTACTATGGGCGCACGGCCGGTCGCGGCCATGAATGCCTTGCGCTTTGGCGCCCCTGAACATTTGAAAACCCGACATCTCCTGGACGGCGTGGTGGCTGGCATCGGCGGATACGGCAACGCCTTTGGGGTGCCCACGGTGGGCGGTGAGGTGGGTTTCGATGGCGCTTATAACGGCAATATTCTGGTCAATGCGTTTGCCGCGGGAATTGCGCCTGCGGACAGGATTTTTTATGCCAAGGCGAGCGGGGTGGGGCTTCCTGTCGTCTATTTGGGGGCCAAAACCGGACGAGACGGCATTCACGGCTCCACCATGGCGTCGGCGGAGTTTGCCGACGATGCGCAAGAAAAGCGACCGACGGTGCAGGTGGGGGATCCGTTTCGTGAGAAATGTCTCATGGAGGCGTGCCTGGAGTTGATGCAAACCGACGCGGTGATTGCCATCCAGGACATGGGAGCTGCCGGATTGACGTGCTCAGCGGTCGAAATGGGAGCGAAAGGGGATTTGGGTATCGTGCTTGATCTGGATAAGGTCCCCTGCCGCGAAGACCACATGAGCGCCTATGAGATGATGTTGTCGGAAAGCCAGGAACGCATGCTGATGGTTCTTGATCCCAGCCAGCACGCGGTTGCGGAGGCCATTTTTCGTAAATGGGATCTTGATTTTGCGATTGTTGGCGAGACGACGGATGATCTGCGGTTTCGTGTTCACCACAAGGGGGAGGAGGTTGCAGACCTACCGATCAAGGCCCTTGGGGATGAGGCACCGGAATACGACCGGCCCTACCGGCTTGCCGACAAGCGGGCCGATGTTGCATGGGCGGATGTCGATGCGGTGTGGAGCGGGCATAAGGGGCCTGATCGGCTTGATATGGAGGATATGCTGTTGCGCCTGATCGGCTCGCCTGACCTGTGCTCGCGCCAATTCGTGTGGGAGCAGTATGATTATTTTATTCTCTCCAACACGATACTGCCCCCGGGGGCAGACGCGGGGGTGGTGCGCATTGAGGACAGCAACAGGGCCCTGGCGTTCAGTGTGGACGTGACCCCGCGCTATTGCCAGGCAACGCCGTTTGAGGGGGGCAAGCAGGCGGTTGCCGAGGTGTGGCGCAATCTTGTCTCGGTGGGGGCAACGCCTCTGGCGATCACCGATTGCTTAAACTTCGGCAACCCTGAGCGCGAGGACATTATGGGGCAGTTTGTGGCGTGCATCAATGGCATTAGCGCAGCCTGCAAGGCCCTTGAGATGCCGGTTGTCTCGGGCAATGTGTCCCTTTACAACGAGACCGAGGGGGTTGCCATACCGCCGACACCGGCTATTGCCGGAGTGGGGCTTATTGATGACCTGGCTGAGGTGACGACCCTGGGATTTAAGAATGAAGGCGACCGGCTCTATATGATTGGCGACAATGGCGGGCTTTTAAACCGCTCGCTTTATCTTCGCGAGGTTGCTGGCGGGGCGTTGTTTGAAAGCAGCGCCGCGCCGCCTGTGGATTTGCAAAAAGAGCGCCGGCACGGGGCCCTGGTCCGAGCGCTTATTGGGGCAGGGCGCATTAATGCCTGTCATGATGTCTCCGATGGGGGGCTGGCCGTGGCTTTGGCCGAAATGGCCTTGGCGAGGGGCTTTGGGGCGCGGGTCGCGTTGGACGCGGATGAAAGCCGTCTGGCCGGGGCGTTGTTTGGCGAGGAGCAGGGCCGCTTTGTCGTTGCCAGTCCTCTAGAGCTTGACGATATGGTTGCCGATCTTGATGCGCTTGCCAGGGGCGTCGCTATCGTTTCCCTTGGGCGCGTCGCGGGGGACAGTTTGGCGGTAGAAGGCGTGCTTGATGTGCCGTTGGCGCAATTGCGCCAGGCGCATGAGGGGTGGTTTTCCGATTATATGAGCGGAGCTGGCAGCCAGGCCTTGCACCCATAGGCGTCGTAATCGCTGAGCACTTGCGCCATCATGATGCGCTGATTGGGTAATTTCAGGCGTTTGGTCGCCTGCGCGCTGGCCACCCAATCGTAGGCCGCGTTTTCATGATTTAACTGTACGCTGGCCTGTTCGCTAACAATGGCGACAAACACGGGAAGCAGATTGACACTATCATCGTGAAGGGCATAGAAGGTCTCGACGATACCTGCCGAATAAAAGGCCCGCGGGACCAGAGATGTCTCCTCGCGCAGTTCTCTTAAGGCGGCTTGCCAGGCGCGTTCACCGTTCTCAAGGCCTCCCGAAATATGGGCCCAAAATCCCCTGATCGGCTCTTTATTACGCTTGACGAGCAAAACCTGTGTGCCCGTACCACCGGCAGCCATTTCGCGCAAAACAACAACGCTGACCGCAGGAGATTTGATGGGCAAGGACAATGCTGTCACGGGAAAAAATTCCAGACCGCCGTAAGTAGAACCGTCTATTAATACCAAGGGTCCTTACCAATGACTCATGGCTTAGCGTTAAGTCAGTGTGTTATCAAGGCAGTACACCAGTCGGCGTGTCTATAAAGCCCATACCGCTGGTATTGCCTGGCCAGCCCTTCTCTCTTCCAGCCACCCCTGGGATACTGTTGTGTGGGTGCCCGGGAGGGGGAGGGGCTGGTAGATGCCCGTTATTAGGGAGGCCCACGTGGCTGCTAAAACGGATTCCATGTAGGCCAGGAGGTGAATTTCAAATAGCTCACGTTAATGCCAGCGCGAACCCCAACCCCGGTTCTGATGGGCACAACATAGACCGGGCCACGACGAAGCGCCGTCATACCAAAGCCGCCAACAAGATAAACCGAGCCATCAACCCCGCCGTAGCGATTATACATCGCATCAACGGATGGTAGATTGTAAACCAGCATCATGGTGCGCGCGCCATCGGCACCCATATCAAAACCCAGGCTCGGTCCTTGCCAGAAAACCTTATGGTCGCCGGCGTTTTTTGTGTAAAGCACCCCTTCGCCATAGCGTAGACCGCCAAACAGCGCGGCGCTTCCCTCCTCCCCCAAAAGATAGCCATTGGGTAGGCCATGGCGCGAAACCGCGCGCTCCACAAGGGTTGCGATCGCCTGGGAGGTTGAACCGAAAAATCGGTGCGCGGCGATTGTGATTTCGTTGGACTTATAGGTGCCGGTTGGCGCTTGGGCAAGTGCGGGCTTACCGATACCCGAAAGTCCCATTACCAAGCCCAAGGCAAACCCTATTGCGCCCATGCGTATGTACCTGCGTCGTCCGCAGCCACCATTTCGAATACTCTTGAACATATTACTAGTCCCCACGTCCTGGTTTTGCGGGCTGCTGGCTGATAACTGACTGATAACTGACAATATATCAAGCCTGCAACCGTGGCCACCCCGCGATACGTGCCTTTCAATTTATACCAGCGGTATTGGCTTTATATACACGCCGACTGGTGTACTGCCTTGATAACATACCTCTTTGACGCTAAGCCATGAGTCATTGTTAAGGGCCCTTGGTATTACATGAAAATCACGTATTTTGTTAGTAAACTATAAGGGCTTTCTTTACAGACTGTTAGGCATGCGGGCTCGGGGCTTTAAATTTTCCTGAACAATTGTCTGTATGGTTAGAAAACGGTTAATGGTGCGACTGACTTGCGCGTTGATGCGTCATTGGGTATAGAGCAACACGCGTGCATCAGCAGCAGACCGGCAAATAGCCATCGTGCTTGCCTGGCAGTGCAACACAAGTGCACCACAAGTGCAACAATGGAGCGTTGGAGACGATCATGACAATAGCAGAGCTTGGGGCCCTGGAGTTGAGTGCACTCTTGTGTTCGCGGGTGTGCCACGACATTATCAGCCCCGTTGGTGCCGTTATCAACGGCCTGGAAGTGCTTGAGGAAGACAACGGCGACGAAATGCGTGGGTTTGCCGATGATCTTATTCGCAAGAGCGCCAATCAAGCCTCCGCAAAGCTCCAGTTTGCCCGCCTTGCCTTTGGTGCCGCAGGATCCGCCGGTGCCGAGATTGACAGCAACGATGCCGAGGCCGTCGCGCGCGCCTTTGTTGACAAAGACAAGATCGCGCTGGAATGGGGGATGCCCCCCGCGTTGTTGCCCAAGAACAAAATCAAACTGCTGTTAAATCTGTTGGTTATTGCCACCCATACCATTCCCCGTGGAGGGCAGATCCGGTTGTCCAGTAATGGAAACGCCGACGCGCCTGATTTTACGCTGGAGTGCACCGGCATTGGGGCGCGAATTCCGGAAAATGTGGAAGCGCTGCTGCATGGGAATGTCCCCTCTGACGGGATAGATGCCCATCGCGTACAACCCTATTACACGGGCCTATTGGCGCGCCAAAGCGCGATGACGGTCAGTTTTGAACTGAAAGATGAGACCGTAACAATTCGTGCGGGCGCTCGTGCTTGATTAATACCAGCGGTATTACTTGGCCTTTTGGGCGCGCGGGTGCGCATTGTCGTAAATTTCCATCAAACGCGCCGTATCCACATCGGTATACATTTGGGTTGTGGAGAGACTGGCGTGGCCGAGCAGTTCCTGAATGGAGCGCAGATCGCCGCCGGCACCCAGCAGATGTGTGGCAAAGGAATGGCGCAGGGCATGGGGACTGGCATTGTCCGGCAGCCCTAGCACCGCACGCATCCGCGCAACGGTCAGTTGGATAACCCGGGCGCTCAGACGCCTGCCACGCACCCCCAGAAACAAAGGCTGCTCACCTGCGGTCAAGTAGGGGCAAAGACTGCGATAGCGCGCAATCGCCTCGACAACGGCCGGCAATAAAGGCACAAGACGCGACTTGTTGCCCTTACCCACGATGCGCAAGGTCTCATCGGCACTTTTGGGAACGTCGCGCCCGTTAAGGCCAAGAGCCTCGGAAATGCGCAACCCGCAGCCATAAAGCAACATCAGCACAGCCACATCACGGGCCTCCACCCACGCCTGCGTGGCGGCCGAAGGGCCTAGCATGTGGGCCTCATCGACAAGGCTCCGGGCGTGGGCGATACTCATGGGTTTGGGCAGGGAGCGGGCATGGGAGGCGGTGCGCATGTGGCTCACAGGGGCCGCATTGGCAAGGCCCCGTTTTTCCAAAAAACGCATAAGCGAGCGCAAGGACGACAAGGATCTGGCAAGGGACCGAGAACCAACGCCATCTTGTCGCCGTTTGGCAAAAAAAGCCCGATAATCAGATGCTGCCAGATCGGCCATCGCCGCCACGTCAGGAGCGCCGCCGCGATGAAAAGTCAGAAAAGCACAAAACTGACGCACGTCGCGCTCGTAGGCTTCAACGGTCTTGGAACTGCAGCACCTTTCCGTGCCAAGGTAGGTGAGCCAGGACGCGATCATGGCTGCAAGGTCAGGGGCAGCGTTAATAATTGGCGCTTGTGTATTGCTCATTGCCGGTGTTCGCTGCCTCCTTTCCTGTCCATTCTCCGCGACACGGGGCAATGTGGGATCCGAGGGTTAAGACTTGACTAACACCGGCGGCATCGGCTTTTTTTAAACGCTAACTTATGGGCACATCAGTTAACCGGCATCACCCTGCCCGCTCCCCTCTATAACTTTTAGATCAGCATAGGGTTAGCTGTACCCATTTTGCCAGGGGTGCAGCGAAACCCATAAAGATCACCGCCCTCTAAATCTATAGCAAAAGCGCCCCTTCGGGTTTCCGATTGGCGCAACGCCCGCGCCCAAGCCGCTCTTGAGAGATGGACAAGCATCGCTCTTCGATCGCCTTGAACTTGGGGATCGCCTCGCCAATCGAGACACAGAATGGGTTCTATTAAGACCTGACACGCTCTAGCAGTGTGTCGGGTTTAAGGAGTTGTTTGTCAGTGTATCGGTCGTGGATGTGTGTTGGCGAGCGCTTTGCTGAACCTGCCTTAGCCGCTCAGCATGTTGCTCACACGTTTGCAGTTGTACGCCAGCGCTACAAGACACCATTCCCGTGAAACCTTCTCAAGACCGCGAAGATGAAAATGCCTGAAACCAAGAACCGATTTGATGATGCCAAAAACAGGCTCAACACTGCTCTTTCGTCTTTTGTACTTGTCTTTTGCCTCCTGGGTTCGAAATGTCTCCAGCATCTTTAAGCGCCACGGTTCTCTAACACACGGCGGTGGCTTGCTGCGCACCTTGGGCGGTCGGAAATCATAAGGGCGTGCTACCTGTTGACCCGGTAACGCTATCAAAGGTTCAATTTTACGCACATCAAGCGCCTCAATAACAGCCTCGCCAGCATAACCCGTATCCGCTATAAGCGTCTTGGGCTTGCCAACACGCGCGCACAAGTCATCAACAAAGGTAGCCAAATCCTGACGATCATTCGTCGTGGCAAGAACTTGCGTACCCAAAACCAACTGGCTGCCATCCGCATCCACAAAAGCTTGCGCATTATAAGCCTGACGGTATTCGTGGCGCGACGACCGGCGCATGATGGAACTGTCCAGATCGCTCAGATTGATCTGCTTCTTAGGAGAAGGCCGTGGTGCATCGCCCCCATCATCCGTATCCTGACCCTGATCTTGATCTTGCCCATCCAAACACGCCGCCGCCTCAAGTTGTTCGGCTGCCGCGTCTAACTTCGCCTTTAACGTTTGCCGCCGCGCTATCTCGTCGGGGAGCGACAAACCATCATCCGTATCCTGTTCATCTGCCGCCTCGGCTCTATCCATCAACGCCGCAATGTCCTCTGCAAGCTTGGCCCGTAACACCTGGATACGATCATAACGTAACGATTTGATCTTCGAAGCATTCGCATCAATCTGCGTGCCGTCGAGGGCGACCGTGCCCACCTTTAAAAGACCCATCTGTTTGGCTAGCAACAAGATATGCGCAAACGCCGTCTCAAAGGCAGGACCGTTGTCACGCCGGAACTTGGCGATCGTGTCATGATCCGGATGGCTGTTGGCGGCGATAAAGCGGACAGAAACATTGCGATACGTGGCCTGCTCTATCTTGCGCGAGGAAAAAATACCACTGGCGTAACAATAAACCAACAGGGCCAACATCATGCGCGGATGATATTGTGCTTTTCCTGAGCCGGTGCGGCTGACGTGAAAGGTGCGCATATCTATGCGTTCGGCGGCTTCCACGATAAAATGGGCCAAGTCGTCATCTGCCACCCAGTCTTTGAGATCAGGAGGCAAAAGCAACCGCTGAGAGCGGTCATAATTGCGAAAATTTTTCATACCAATGGGTAGCACAAATGCAAAAAAGCCTGTATGCAAATTTAATAAATAACCACAGCCCAAATCCGACACGCTCTAGGCGATAGACTGCCCCGTTTTTTTCCAATCCGCCAGGAATGCCGCCAATCCCGCATCGGTCAAGGGGTGTTTGATCAGTGTTGAAATCACTTGGGGGGGAATGGTGGCAATGTCGGCACCACAAAGAGCGGCGTTCTTGACGTGCTCGATGGAGCGAATGGAGGCAGCGAGGATCTGGGTGTGGATGTGATCGTAATTTTCGTAGATGCCATGAATATCCGCGATCAACTCCATGCCGTTCAGACCGATGTCGTCGAGGCGACCAATAAAAGGAGAGATAAAAGTGGCCCCGGCCTTGGCGGCCATGAGCGCCTGGGTTGCGGAAAAGCACAAGGTGACATTGACCATGATGTCTTGTTTGGAAAGCGCCCTGCAGGCCTTCAAACCATCCCATGTCAGGGGAACCTTGATGGCAACATTGTCAGCGATCTGACGCAAAAGCAGCCCCTCATCAATCATGCCCTGTACGTCGGTTGCGGTGACCTCTGCGGAAACCGGCCCCGGCGTGAGGGAACACATCTCGGCAATCACATCCTTCATGTCCCGGCCTGATTTGGCGATCAATGAGGGGTTGGTCGTTACCCCATCAACAAACCCAGCCTCCGCCAGCTCGCGAATGGCGTCCACGTCGGCGGTATCGATAAAAAATTTCATGGCGAATCCCTGCTACCTGTGCGACAAAACGTGTCTTATTCGGGCACACCGGACGATGCAATCCATGCCGCCCGGGTGTAGAGCGCCGTGGGCGCTGATTGTTGTGTCGTGCGCCCTTGTCGGTGTGCCTAGAGCCCTATTGACCATGGCGGCGAAAAATTTGCAAGCCCGATGGGTATCTATTTTGCGGTATTTCGTGTTTCGGCTTGAGACCTTTGCAACGTGCAAACCCAGTTAATCGGGCGACATGTGCCATGATGTTGGTTTTCATACGCCGGTTTATACAATTGCAGCAAACCTTGGAGTGATCGGGTCTTGACCGAGCAGCCGTCACCAATACCGGTTCTTGTTCCTGTCGCTGTCGATAAACCTTACAGTTATCTCCAGCCTCAGGGCGATCGTCTGCCTGCCGGGACTTTTGTCGAAGTGCCGTTTGGCAGCCGAAAAACGATTGGGGTGGTTTGGCACACGCCTGTGGGGGGGGAGAGGCCGCCTAACCCTGAAAAACTGCGTAGGGTGATACGGGGTTTGCCGGTGCCGCCTCTGCATCCCGACATGCGCCGGTTTGTGGAATGGGTTGCGTGCTATACGCTGATTCCCTTGGGGATGGTGCTGCGCATGGGGGTGAGCCCCGGGTTGGGCGCAAAGGAAAAGGGCGTGCTGCCCAAGGGTGTTAAGGCGAGCGGCAAGACACCGCAGCGTTTAACGCCGGCGCGTACCCGGGTGCTCGAACAGTTTGAGAGCAAAAGTGTTTGGCGCCGTGCGGCGTTGGCACAAACAGCAAAAGTTAGCAAGAGTGTTGTTGACGGGTTGGTGCGCCAGGGGGTGCTGGAACCTGCCCGTCTGCCCGATCCTGCGGTGCCCGACGCGCCACAGCCGAACTTTCATAAAGTGTCCTTAACTCCGTTGCAGCAAAAAACGGCGGCGGATCTTTGTGTTCGGGCAAGGGGCAAAAAGTTTAGTGCAACCCTTCTTGATGGGGTGACCGGCTCGGGCAAGACGGAAGTTTATTTTGAAGCCATCGCGTCGTGTATAAAGGAGGGGGGGCAGGTGCTGGTTCTGCTGCCCGAGATCGCCCTGACGGAGACATTTCTGGCCCGGTTTGCCGCGCGTTTCGGCGCTCCCCCCGCCCCCTGGCATTCGGGCGTGAGCAAGGCGCAGCGCGCCCGCACCTGGTACCATGTTGCAGCGGGTAAAGTCCGCGTGGTCGCCGGCGCCCGATCGGCGCTCTTTTTGCCGTTTTCTAATCTACGGCTGATTATCGTCGATGAGGAGCACGACCCTGCTTACAAACAGGAGGACCGGGCAATTTATCATGCTCGCGATATGGCGGTTGTGCGCGCCAAGCTTGGGGGATTTCCTATCGTTCTGGCCAGTGCAACGCCATCCGTCGAGACTTTCAATAATGTAAGGTTGGGCCGTTATGGCCATCTGGTACTGGAGGAGCGCTACGGGGTGGCGGCAATGCCTGAACTTGAAGCCATTGACATGCGCAGCGAGGGAGCGCAGCCAGGAGAGTGGCTGGCACCGGCTTTGCAACAGGCCATTACGGAAACGACGGCACGGGGGCAACAGGTGTTGTTGTTTCTCAATCGGCGCGGATTTGCGCCTTTGACCCTGTGCCGGGCCTGTGGTCATCGAATCGAATGCGCCCATTGTTCCACGTGGATGGTGGAGCATCGCTTCGATGCGCGATTGCTGTGCCACTATTGTGGCGCGCAGCAGCGGCGGCCTCAGCGTTGTCCCCAATGCGAGGAGGAAGAAACCCTGGTTGCCTGTGGGCCGGGTGTGGAACGCATTGCCGAGGAGGTGGCGATTAGGTTCCCTGATCTGCGTCGCATGACCTTGTCCAGCGATACTGTGGGAGGCCTGGCACGCCTTCGCCAGGCGTTCGATGCGATCACGCGCGCGGATGTGGACATAGTGATCGGAACGCAGCTGATCGCCAAGGGACACCACTTTCCACATCTGACGCTGGTTGGTGTGATTGACGCGGATGTAGGGCTGCAAACCAGCGATCCGCGCGCTGGGGAGCGAACATTTCAACTCTTGCAACAGGTCAGTGGTCGTGCCGGGCGCGTTGGGGGCAAGGGGCGCGCCCTGATCCAAACCTACGCTCCTGATCATCCGGTGATGCAAGCGTTGCTGGCTATGGACCGTGAGGCATTTTACGCCCAGGAGCTGGCCATGCGTAAGCAAGGAGGGCTACCACCCTTTGGCCGCTTTGCGGCGCTCATTGTTTCAGGTCTAGACAAGCCGCGGGTGGTACAACATGCGGTGAACCTGGTGAAAGCGGCGCCGCGCCATGAAAAAGTGCGCGTCTTTGGACCCGCGGAGCCGCCGCTTGCGCTGTTGCGCGGGCGCTACCGCATGCGCATTCTCGCGCAATCACCAAAACAGGTTGACTTGTCTGGCTATGTGCGTCGCTGGCGCGATGGGGTGCCCGTTCCTTCCTCCAGTATTCGCGTACAGGTCGACGTGGACCCGATATCGTTTCTTTGATGCGCTCTAAAGGGATCGCGAGATTTTCCGTGCGCACACGGACCACTTCGGATGATATTTTAACAATCTCGGGGTACGTTCGGTTTGTCTTGCCACTTATGCAAATTGCGGGCGTCTGGTTGCGGGATCTCTTGACAGGACCTGGAGTGAGGCCCTATTGTCACCTTTTTCCAAACGTAGCGTGGCCATCTGGAAACGTCTAATGACGACCTGGCCGGCCCGCTTCCCCTCCCAGCCATCCCAAAGGCTACCGCCAGTGCAGGTGACGGGGAGGGGAAGCGGGCAGGTCGATGCCCGTTAATAGAGGCCCATCCATAGGAACCGTTGCGGGTTCGGAAGGACTTAATCAGGGCACAAAGTACAAATGCAGAGGTCACCGCAAGAACCGGTTTGTGAGGATCTATGAAAGTTCGAAATTCTCTTCGCTCATTGCGGGCACGGCACCGCGATAACCGCATTGTCAGGCGCAAGGGCCGTCTTTATGTGATCAACAAAAAGGACGGTCGCTTCAAGGCGCGCCAGGGCTGATTTGCATGTGCGGGCCAGGGGACTGGCGGTGCGCGATGCGGGCTTGCTGCTGGATAGGGCTTGTCGTCGGTACGGCCTTAGTTGCTGGGACCCTTGGCACGGCTTCGGCGCAGAGCCGGGACCCTTCAGGCTTGCGTGCAGGATCTGGTGCTGATGCAGACCAGGCGACGGATATTGACGGATCGGCCGAGCACAAGATTGACGCGCTATTTGCCAAGCTGAAGGCGACGGAAAGCGCATCGGTTGCACGCGGCATTGAACTTCAGATTCGGCGGTTGTGGTGGAAATCGGGCAGTGATACCGTAGATCTGATTATGTTGCGCGCGCGGCAAGCAATTGAAGAACAGGATTTCCCGCTAGCGCTCGACAATCTTGATCTTGTTATCAGTATGAACGAGCGCTACGCGGAGGCGTGGAACCAGCGCGCCCTTGTTCACTACCTTGCCCAGAATTATCAGCAGTCTGCCGGCGACCTGGAACGCGTCCTGGCCCTTGAGCCGCGCCATTTTGATGCGCTCGGCGGTTTGATAAACGTTATGCGCAGCTTGGGGCGCGATGACGAAGCCTATGACCTTGCCAAGAGATTGCGGACTATTAGCCCCCAATCCAAGGTGGCCAAAGAGACCCTTGAGGCGCTGCACAAGCGCGGTCATGGCCAAGCCCTATAATACCAAGGGTCTTTAACAATGACTCATGGCTTGGCGTCAAGTAAGTATGTTATCAAGGCCGTACACCAGTCGGCGTGTATATAAAGCCAATACCGCTGGTATAAGAGCGGTTGCGTATGAGTGCGTGCGATTATGTTGACACGCTCTAACTAACGTGCTGGCTGTTGCCTTGACGGGCAAGGGGCGCGATATTCAAGGGAAAGGCTATCTGTAATGCCAACGGTAAAAGTGTGGGATATTCTGGTTCGGGTCCTTCATTGGAGTTTGGTGGTCAGTTTTGCAGTGGCATGGGTTACCCATGAGGACGCCTCAAGCCTTCACTATAATGCCGGTTATATTGTCCTGGCCATTGTTGCGGTTCGCTTTTTGTGGGGCTTTGTGGGAAGCCGGTACGCCCGTTTTCATCAATTTATCACCTCGCCGGGGGCCACGGTCTCTTATGCGCTTGCGGTTGCCAGGAACGCAGCGCCACGCTATCTCGGCCACAATCCCCTGGGGGGCTGGATGATCATCACGCTTTTGGGATTGGCGTTTGTCACCAGCGGGACCGGCTGGCTACTCACAACGGACAGCTACCACGAGGTCGAGTGGATGGAGGAGTTGCATGAGACAGGCTCCAATCTGATGCTGTTATGCATTCTGCTACATGTGCTCGGGGTCATTTTCACATCGTGGCATCAGGGCGAAAATCTCGTTGCGGCGATGTTTACCGGCAAAAAACGTGCCCATGAAGATGCAGACGCTGCCCCTGGCAAGTAATACCAGCGGTATTGGCTTTATATACACGCCGACTGGTGCACGGCCCTGATCCACAACCGGGAGTATTGTTGCAACTTAAACGCCTGTCGCTCTAGCTCTAGGCGACGGCGGAAGACGTATTGTTGGCGAGCGGTTCCACCTCCTGCGTCTTCGTATGGCCTTGCAGCACCTGTATTTCCCGGGCGTTCGGCGTTGGGTAAATGTTTGCACCTTTTTGACGTCCCATAATGCCCGTGCGCACAGCCCCGCGCTTGGGGGAGGGGACTTGGCCCGCGTGGGGTTCCAGGAATACAGGTTTAGGTGCCAGCAACCCGCGAATACAGATCTCGTGCTCTTCCTGCCCTTGCGCTTCGTGCTCGAGTGCTTCGCGTTCGTGCTCAGGTTCGTGCTCAGGTTCGTGCCCACCAACATGGTCATCGTCGATACCGTCAAGGGCATGCGAGGCGTCACCTGCGGGGTCTCGGTGGTGCGTGGGTTCTTCCTCAAGTGCCCGTGCAGGCGCACTGTTAGCGGACCCGTTGCCAGCCGCAGGTTGTTTGATTTCGGAAGCCTTTGTAGAGGCCATGAGTGAACATTGCAGCAAAGGTGCGATTTGCTCGCGAAACGGCCCGAAATCGGCGTCCGCCGGCAGGGTCGGTGGTCCTTCTGCCTGGTACTGGGCCCAAACGGCAGCACCATTGAGAACGATCAGGCGCACAGGGTTTCCGGTTGAGGGAAGGGCCTGCTTTGGTGCCTGCCCCCCTTGGGTGACCACCGCATAGCGCATCTGCTTGCGGGTGCGTTCGGGAACTCTGCTCAATACGTCCGCAGCCATCAACTCCGGCAGAACAGCCAAGTCCGGCTGAATAACGATCAATTGCTTGGCCAGCAGATCCGGCGAATGCAGTTGATGCAAAAACAGTGTTCCTTTTGCCGCCAGCCAGGGAACCAACACACCGCACACCGCAGCAATGGAAGATATGGGATAGGTGGAAATCAGCTGGGCGCCTTCTTTTAGAGGGCGCAGGGCCAAGGGTTGCAGGGCGCCGGCAATAATATTTTGCCGCGATAGATTGTAACCAATCATCGGGCTTTCTTCTAACTCCTGCCCAGTGGCTTGGGCATTGGGACCGGCACGCAAGGACAGCCAGGTTCTTTGCTTCATTGCCTGTGTTTGCGGCTGCGTCAGACGGGAGTCTTGAATAATGCCCAACTCGTGTGAACTGATCTGATCGATGATCTTTGCCAAGTCAATGCGCCGCGTTCCCTCGGGCGCATCGTCCCCGAAACAATAGACCGGGCAGTCCAGGTCCATCCAGTTGGCCATCAACATCATCCATTCGGCAATTGAGGCGTTACCAAAGCGTGTGGGTGCAACGATACCCGCAAGCCGTGGCAGTTTGGCCGCCTGCAACAACTGCTCGCCGCGCCAATGAATGGGTAGGGGGGCTGGAACGATCCCCGCATAGTGCAACGCCAGCGTTATCACGATGCTCTCAATTGTGTTTGGCATTTGCACGGCAACGGTGTCCCCGGGCTCAAGGCCTTTTTCGCGCAGATACGACGCGAGCACCCGCACCAGGGCTGCCAATTGGCAATAGTTGAGAGCCGATACACGCCCATCGCTCCAGTGCGGACGATCCGGCGGATCCACAAGCGCCACCCGATAAGGTAGCGCTGTCGCCGCTTCAAACAAAAGCGTGTTCAGCGAAAGGTCGGACCAATTGCGCCGCATCAGATTGTTCAGAACCACGCTTCTAATCATACCTTGCGTATTCTCTTCGTTGTTTAAGCTGTCGACAGGCCAGCGCTCGCAGATCAAGACGGTGCCGGCGCTGACAAGTCTGTCGTGCTCAATGCTATTGCCGTGCCCACCATGTCGGTGGCCGGTAACCAAACAATGGCGTAATCTCGGGCCGCTCTATACGCGACCAGCGCGCAGCCCAGCTATCGGGCAGATAAAACAGGGGAATCACGTAAAATCCTGATAACAAAACCCTGTCATATGCGCGCACGGCGCTAACAAATTCTTTACGGCTACGCGCGGCCAGCAAAGCTTCAATCATGGCATCAATGGCCTCACTTTTGGCTCCCGCAAAATTGAACGTGCCAGGCACGTCCGCGCTTTGCGAACTCCAGCGAAAATTCTGTTCGTTTCCTGGCGACAGGGAATGCGGCCAGTACATGATGACCATGTCAAAATCGTAGGATTTTTTGCGCAATTCTGCCTGGGAGGCATCGACGGTGCGGATCGACATGGCGATACCCACCTGGGCCAGACTGCGCTGAAATGCCAGCAAAATACCCTGCCGGCTCCGATCGCTCTGCATAACCTCAAAGCTCAGCTGTTCACCGCTCTTGACATGCACCATCTTGCCACCCTTAAGGGCATAACCGGCTTCACCAAGAAGCGCTATACCCTTGCTGATCAGGGCCCGGTCACGTCCCGATGCGTCGGATGTGGGGGGGGAATATGTGCCTTCGAGAATATCGGCGCGGACAGCATGCGGAAAAGGTGCAAGCAGGGCCCGCTCCGTATCATCCGCAGGGGTTTTGTGAGACGACAGTTCCGAGGCCTCAAAAAAGCTGGTAGTGCGCCTGTATTGACCAAAAAAGAGGTTCTTGTTCATCCATTCAAAGTCGAAAAAATACCCTAACGCCTCGCGCACGCGCACGTCGGCAAAGACAGGACGACGGGTGTTAAACACGAGCGCCTCCATCCCCTGGGGCGTTTGTTTGGGTACGGCATCCCTGACAATACGACCGTCCTTGACCGCGGGAATATCGTAGGCCTTTTGCCAGCGGTCGGGCTCGCCTTCGAACAATATGTCAAAGCCACCGGTTTTGAAGGTCTCGAACAAGGAGTTGAAGTTGCGAAAATATTCAATGCGAATTTCATCGAAATTATGCCGACCGCGATTAACGGGCAGGTCTTTGCCCCAATAGTCGCGATTACGCTCCAGAACCACCGTGGTGCCCGGAACGACTTTTTTTATCCGGTAAGGCCCAGAGCCTAAAATAGGCGTCAAAGAGGATTTCTCAAACGTCTCCGGATCAATAGCGTGCTCGGGCAGTACCGGCATCAGCGATAAAATGAGAGGGAGTTCGCGATCTCCACCATCGCCTAAATCAAAGCGAATGGTGCGCTGGTCGACTTTCGTCATGGCGACGATCTTGCCGTAAGTACGCCGGTAATTAGGGCGACCCTTCTCGCGCAACAGCTTAACCGAAAACAGGATATCCTCGATCGTAATGGGATGTCCGTCGGAGAACCGCGCCTTGGGATTAAGTGTGAATGCGACCCACGACCGGTCATCGGGCATCTCGACGTTTTCGGCGATCAGCCCATACATGGAAAACGCCTCATCGCGGGAGCGGGTCAGCAGGCTCTCGTAAACATTAAAACCATAAAGGGAATCGCGTAGCCCCCGCGGCGCATCCCCCTTGACGATAAATGGGTTCATACTGTCGAAGGTGCCGATACTGGCATAAGAAATGCGTCCACCCTTGGGCGCGTCCGGATTAACATAGTCAAAGTGCGCAAAGTCAGCCCCGTATTTCAACGTCCCGTGCATGGCGATGCCGTGCACGTGTTGGGAGGGCTGGGCAAGGACGGGTGCAAGCATCAACGCAACAAGCATCAACGCAACAAGCAGCGCCGCAAGCATCGAAATCGAAAGCGTATGTAATCTCATGGTCCGTCGCCTCCCAGAAGGTCGCCCTGTCGCGCCCCCCCCTTGTTATGTCAGTTGCTTCGCTACAACAATAGGTACGCTTGCAAACCAGGGCCCAAACATTCCGATTTATTTATGTACGCAAACAACAAACAATATGAGATGGGCGAAGCTGACCCGCATAGGGTAGGGAACGCTTTGCTTCAACCATCGGCTACATTGTTTCAGATACGCACCGCCGTTTCAGATACGATCCGTCCTGGTTACGGTGTCAGCGTACCTTTCCTCACTTGGGTCTATTAAAACATGACAGGCTCTATAGCAAAATGCGTTGAGTTGGAATCATCAGCATTCAGCATTGTTTTGGCATTTTGCTATAGATTCCAGGGCGATCAGCTTTATACGTTTAGGTGTCCCCATAGCAAAATGGGTACAACAAACGCCAAGCTGATCTAGCGTAACAACATGGGTTGAGACATGAGGCTTGCAATCTTTGGTCGGTAAGCCTGGGTGTCATAGAGTTGGTCGACAGCTACCCTGCGCTCGCCTTTGGTGCTGATATCGGCGGGTTGGGTAGTGTAGCATCCCTCCTGAACTGCAACCATCAATCCGGTACGTCCCTCTTCAATGAGCCGGACGCAAAGCGCGCCATAGTTCTTGGGCACCAGCAAATCAAGGGCGTCCGGAGCACCGGCACGTAACAGGTAAGCAAGGTTCTGGATCATTACGTTGGTTCCGGTCAGTTTTTTCAGCGCCTGTCCTGTGCGTGCGCCGATACCGCCGAGCTTTTTGTGTCCATAGGCATCCGCAATCCCGCTTTCGATAATGTCCTCGCCTTTGGCGCGCGCGCCTTCGGAAACAACGGCAATAGCATAATTTGATGCACTTTTGCTGCGGTCATCGCTCATAAGTTCAGCCAAACGTTCCAGATCAAATGGCACCTCGGCGATCAGCGTTCGGTCCGTGTCAGCCAAATAACCAGCCATCAGCGCCGTCATACCGCAGTTGCGCCCAAACATCTCCACGATCAAAAACCGCTCGTGGGAACCCACCGACGTGCGCAGGCGATTAATCAACTCCACGGATCGCGTCACGCAGGTGGAAAAGCCGATGCAATAGTCGGTGCCAAAAATGTCGTTATCCATGGTTTTCGGGATGCACATGGTTTTGGCACCCTCATTGTGGATGCGTGAGGCATAAGAGAGTGTATCATCGCCCCCTACGGCGATCAGAACATCGATCTTTAATGCCTCCAGGACAGCAAGAACATGATCGGTCAGATCGACAATACCGTCATGGGCATCTTGTGCCCGGTGCGCCAAAAAGGCGGGCAAGCTGTCGACTGGCATGCGTGAAGGGTTGGTGCGCGAGGTGTGCAGGATCGTGCCGCCGGTGCGATCAATGCCGCGCACCTCATCCGGCGTCAGGGTAATGCGCGCACTTGCGCTGGCTTCCAGATCTTTGGGGTTTGAGTGTACGGGCCCTGCCCAACCGCGGCGAAAGCCGGTCACCTGCCATGCGCGTGCATGGGCCTCCATGACAACGGATTTGATGGCCGGATTCAGCCCCGGTACATCACCCCCACCGGTTAATATTCCCAAATGCATGGGGTTCTCCTCCCTTGAAGGCTATTGCTTCTCGGTTGCTCTGCTGATCGCCATGAGGCGGCAGCCACTATGCAAAATCCTCTCCTTCCTGCCCGGACTGAGACTGGGCGTGATGGCTTGCGTCCTGGACCTCGATAAACAAGCGTTTGATGGACGGGTACGCGGTTTTGATGGATTTTTCAAGGTCATAGATAGCGTCTTCGACACGCCCGGCGGGCAGATTGTCCTCGAAATCAACGGAAATCGCCAATAGAATATCCTCAGGTCCCATATGCATTGTGCGCAGTTCATTGAGCGCAATAATCGTCGGGGTCGCGCCGATCATGCGCCGGATGGCGGCTTCCGTTTCGCTTGCAGCCGCTTCCCCGATTAGCAACCCCTTGGTTTCATATGCCAACACAACTGCTGTTCCCGCAAGGATCAGGCCGATCACGATCGACGCCGCGCCGTCAAGCCAAAGCACCCCGGTTAGCTGTGCGCCCAAAATACCCAAAAACGCAACCATCAGTCCCAGCATGGCGGCTGTGTCCTCAAAAAGAACCGTAAACACTGTCGGGTCCTTGGAATACCGAACAGCGTCAAAAATGCCGCGCCTACCCCGTCTGGTATTGAATTCCTTATACGCTATCCACCACGCAACGCCCTCAAAAATCAAGGCCAGCGTCAGGACAATATAGTTGACGTAGGCGGACCTGATCTCATGCGGGTGCTGAAGTTTGCTGATCCCCTCGTAGAGCGAAACGCCGGCCCCCACGGCGAAGATCAATATAGCCACAACAAACGCCCAGAAATAGAGTTCCATACCGTAGCCAAACGGATGCCGCCGGTCGGCAGGTTTGGCCGCGCGGCGCAATCCATAGAGCAACAGACCCTGATTGCCTGTATCCACGACCGAGTGAATGGCCTCGGAGAGCATGGCCGAGGAGCCGGTATAAGCGGCAGCGGCGAACTTGGTCACGGCAATCAAGGCATTGCCCACAAGCGCTGCATAGATCACTTTGGTTGAGCCGTGAGAGGCCATAGCGAGGTTCCGTGTTGCTTATTACTGCCGGTTGAGATCCGGCAGGATCGCGAGGCTTTGACTTTATGGCCCCAAACGTATTGCGCGTGATGTACCTGCCGGAAATGCACATGCCGCAAGTCATAGAATCGACATTATAGCTATGTAATCCTTCACGAATATGAAGGCGATATGCAAGAGGTTTTCTGTTCTTTTTTTGGCCGCGACGGCCTGCTTTGCACTGGTTCGCGTGGGAAATGCCGACGCGGTAGTCATCAGGGATGCCAAAGTGCAACATGAATTCGGGGACCTCTACACCTTCGAAGTCACCCTGGAGCATGCCGATGAGGGATGGGATCACTATGCTGTGGGGTGGGAAATTTTAGGTGCCGATGGTCGGGTTTTCGGCCGCCGGGTTCTGGCCCACCCGCATGTTGATGAACAACCCTTTACGCGCAGCCTGAGCGGTGTTTATATTCCCCCTGGCGTGAATGAGGTGCACGTGCGTGCTCATGACAGCGTACATGGGCCGAGTGTCTCACAGAAAGCCTTGCAGATCGACCGTTAGCCGGTCTGGCGTGATGGTATCCGGAAGATCACCTGGGATTGCGCTCCGAGCGCATTTGCGATCGCGCGCTAGATCAGCATACGTTGAGTTGTACCCATTTTGCTATGGGGACAACTAAACGTATAAAGCTGATCGCCCTCTAAATCTATAGCAAAATGCAAAAACAATGCTGGATGCTCATGACTCCAACTAAACGCATTTTGCTATAAGTGAAAGTCTTGCTTTTGCTCCGGCAATTGCGTTAAAGTGATTTCTTTTTCTTTGTAGCCAGGGGTTTGAGTGCCTTTGCCTTTGTTTTTGTCGTGTATTTGCGCTCAGCAGACATCCGTTGGCGGAAAGGGGCACCATGACCAAGTCGGCACCATGCGTTCCACAGGTGCGAGCCGGTTGGCTTGACCCGGAGGTCTACGACAAAAATTTTTCTGACCTGCACCCGCCGCTGACACCCCACGAAGCCATGACCGAGGCGGACCGGTGTTATTTTTGCTTCGATGCCCCCTGTGTGAGCGCTTGCCCGACCGGCATCAACATTCCTTTGTTTATTCGCCAAATCCAGGCAACCAACCCCATAGGTGCCGCGGTAACGATTCTTGAGGAGAATATCCTCGGTGGCATGTGCGCCCGGGTTTGCCCCACCGAGGACCTGTGCGAACAGGCGTGCGTGCGTGAAGTCGCCGAAGGCAAGCCGGTCAAGATCGGGCACCTGCAACGCTATGCAACAGATCATCTGATGCAAAAGGAGGCCGATCACCCTTTCAGCCGCCAGGATACGAGCGGCAAGCGGATTGCCGTTGTGGGAGCGGGCCCGGCGGGATTGGCATGCGCCCATGGCTTGTCGCGACACGGGCACGCGGTGACGATTTTTGAGGCGCGTGACAAACCTGGCGGCCTCAATGAATATGGTATTGCCAGCTATAAAACCCTGGACAATTTTGCGCAACGAGAGGTGGGGTTCGTTCTCGCTCTTGGGGGCATTACGATTGAGACCGGTAAGACTTTGGGAGAGGACCTATCGCTGGACGCGCTGTGTGAGAATTACGATGCGGTATTTCTCGGGCTTGGGCTTGGGGGCACCAACCGTCTCGGGATTGAGGACGAGGCGCTTGCGGGGGTTCATGATGCGGTCGACTTTATTGCGCGCCTGCGCCAAAGCGACGATCTGGCCCAACTGCCGGTCGGCCGCCGCGTGGTTGTGATCGGCGGCGGCATGACGGCCATTGATGCCGCGATCCAGGCCAGGCTGCTGGGTGCCGAGGAGGTCACGATCGTGTATCGGGGCCCGCGGGCGCGCATGCGGGCAAGCGGGTATGAACAGGAGTTGGCGTTGACCCGCGGGGTACACATCAAGGACAAGGCGCAGCCGCTGCGTTTTTGCGACAATGGTGCTGGCCATGTGCAAGCGGTATCGTTTGTGCGTACCGCTGTTTCGGATGATGGCAGGTTTGCGGCCACTGACGCGCATTTCGAGCAAGCCGCTGACATGGTCCTGGTGGCCATTGGCCAGACGTTCCCTGGCAAGGCGCTTGCAAACGCGCGCGAACCGGTTGCGCTTGCGGGTGGGCGCATCAAGGTGGATGGACTGGGGCGCACCAATCTGGACAAGGTCTGGGCCGGCGGCGATTGCACGGGCGGGGGCAATGATCTGACCGTTACCGCCGTTGAGGAGGGAAAGCGCGCCGCCGCGGCTATCCACGTGGCGCTAACGGATGCCTGATGCTGTGCGCTTGCTCGCGCAAAAGGGCGTGAAGTCGGGTCTGAAAAGAAGGTGAAGTCAGGCCTGAAAATGACAATGGGAGCCGCTTATGGCAGATATTCGCAATACCTTTCTTGGTATTAAATCTCCCAATCCATTCTGGCTGGCCTCGGCGCCACCCACCGACAAGGCGTATAACGTGGAGCGCGCATTTCGGGCCGGTTGGGGCGGCGTTGTGTGGAAAACCCTTGGCGAGGACCCCCCCATCGTCAACGTCAACGGGCCGCGTTATGGGGCGGTTTATTCCAAGGATCGCAGCCTTATAGGATTTAACAATATCGAATTGATTACCGACCGCCCCCTTGCCGTGAACTTGCGCGAGATTAAGCAGATAAAGCGCGATTGGCCGGACAGGGCGGTGGTGGTATCTCTGATGGTGCCGTGCGAGGAACCCAACTGGATCCGCATTCTCGGCCAGGTCGAGGAAACCGGAGCCGATGGGGTCGAACTGAATTTTGGATGCCCCCACGGTATGTCCGAGCGCGGTATGGGCTCCGCGGTAGGCCAGGTGCCTGAGTATATCGAAATGGTCGTGCACTGGTGCAAGGCGGCAACGCGTATGCCGGTCATCGTCAAGCTGACCCCGAATATCACCGATATTCGTTACCCCGCGCGCGCCGCCAAGGCAGGAGGCGCCGATGCGGTCTCCCTGATCAACACCATCAGTTCGATTGTCAGTGTTGATCTGGACACCATGTCACCAGAGCCAAGCGTTGATGGTAAAGGCTCTCACGGAGGCTATTGTGGTCCCGCGGTCAAGCCGGTTGCTCTGAATATGGTTGCCGAAATCGCGCGCGATCCTGCGTGTGCGGGACTTCCCATTTCCGGCATCGGCGGCATTACAACCTGGCGCGATGCAGCAGAGTTTCTCGCTCTTGGAGCGGGTAATGTTCAGGTCTGTACAGCCGCCATGACCTATGGGTTCGCCATTATTGACGAACTGGTCTCAGGGCTTCACAGATGGATGGACCAGGCCGGCTACAGCCGTCTAGACCAGTTTATCGGTAAGGCCGTGCCCAACGTGGTGGATTGGCAGGCGCTTAATCTCAATTATGTCGCCAAGGCGAAGATCCATCAGGACCTGTGTATCCAATGTGGGCGCTGCCATATCGTCTGCGAGGACACCTCACATCAGGCGATCACGCATCAGGTCAACGGAAAGCGGAAATTTACGGTGCTGGATGAAGAGTGTGTCGGGTGCAATCTTTGTGTGAGTGTATGCCCTGTTGAGGGTTGCATCACCATGGAGCCGATGACAGAAGGTATTGATCCGCGCACCAAGGCACCCATTGATAAGACTTACGCCAACTGGACCAGCCATCCCAACAATTCAGGACGCATAGATTAGCACGACCCCGCTGTCAGTGGGAAACGTCTATTGACGAGCGGTTCGTCCCGCTCCCCATTATGACTGCAACTATAGATCAGCATGGGTTTCGCTTATACCCCGGGCAAAATGGGTACAACTAACGTATGCTGATCTAATCGGCTCAATGATTGCCGGGTTTGGGTATCAGGCATTGCAATAAGGTTGACCGACCAAAGCGGCAATAACGCTCCCTGCCACAAGGGGGTAAGGGTTTGCTTTCATGGATCGACAGCATCCACCGCATCGCGTTTTGCTTAGCGTCATTATCCCAACCCTGAACGCAGCGCGTCACTTGCCGGCTGTTTTGGCCTCCATCGCGCAAAGTGATAATGGAGCGGTATCGATTGAGGAAATCATTGTTAGTGACGCGGGATCGCAAGACAATACGGCACCTCTTGCCGCTGCGGCTGGGGCGATTGTCCTGACAGGTCCCTGTGGGCGCGGTCATCAGTTGGCCGCCGGTGCTGAGCGCGCGCGGGCACCATGGCTGCTGTTTCTGCACGCCGATACGATCCTTGAGCCGGCGTGGGCAGAAGCGCTTCAGACTTTCGTTAAAGAAAAGGGCATTATGCAGGCCGCCGCATTTCGTTTTCAACTTGACGATCCGCGTTGGCGCGGGCGTATTCTGGAGGCGATGGTTGCGCTTCGTTGCGCACTTTTGCGGTTGCCTTACGGGGACCAGGGACTTTTAATTTCGCGAGACCTCTACGATGCGCTAGGGGGTTATCGATCTATTCCCCTGATGGAGGACGTTGATTTCGTGCGTCGCATTGGCCGCGCACGCCTGACAATGCTTGGGGCAACGGCGCTAACCAGTGCGGATCGTTATCGCAAAAGCGGTTATATGCGTCGGGTGATGCGCAACATTTTATGCCTGACAGCCTATTTTGCCGGCGTAAGCCCTGCGCGGCTGAGGCAATTCTATGACGCCACTGGTGAAACGTCGTGATGGGCAGGACTGGTGAGTTGATTATCATGGCCAAGGAGCCGACGCCGGGTCTGGTCAAGACCCGGCTGGCGGCGGCTCTTGGCGCGCAAAAGGCGGCGGATTTTTATCGCGCTCTGGTTCTGCAGACCGTGGCGCGCTTGTCGAAGAGCCCGAATTGGAAAACGGTTCTTGCGATAACTCCCGATCAGGCGGTCGATTCGCCGGTTTGGCCCAGGACGGTCACCAAGGTCCCCCAGGGGGAGGGAGACCTGGGTACACGCATGCGGCGCCAATTCATGCGCACTGCGGGCCCGGCGGTGCTAATCGGAAGCGATATTCCGCACATTTATGCGCAGGACATTGATGCGGCTTTTCAAAGTTTGACGCAGCACCGTTGTGTGCTGGGACCGGCCCCCGATGGGGGTTACTGGTTGATAGGTTTTGCCCAACCGGCCTGTGCATTGAATGCTTTTTCCAACGTGCGCTGGTCGAGCCCTAATGCCCTGGCTGATACCGTGCAAAATTTATGGCTGGATTCCCTCGCGATGATGGAGGAAAAAAGCGATATTGATACAATTGATGACTACAAAGCCTGGCGCCAGAGTCTGGCGAGGGAAAACGGGCAGTCTTGACCGTTCCCAGAGTTATAGGGCTTCTCGGGCGTTCGACACGAAAGTGATTCTTTGTTATACTAAATGAACCACAACCGCGCGAAAGATTGATCAAGGAGACGCATTTATGAGCATTGAAGCCCATCTTTCCGAGCTTGAAAAAAAACACGCCGATTTGGAACGCCAGATAGAAGAAGAATTAACGCATCCCGGCGCCGACGACCTTCATATCAACACTCTCAAACGCCAAAAATTGCAGCTTAAAGATGAAATCGCGAAGCTCAAGTCAGAGCAAAGCCCTGTTCATTAACCCTGGACCGCCGTTGACTTTATAAATATCGCCAGCCCCTTCGCTCCTTTGCCATTTGGTGGCTGTTCAGAGATGCCTGTTTGGGGGATTCCGGCGAGGGCGCGGATGGTCGTGAGTTTGCAAGAAAGTCAGATGTAAACGTCTAATAACGATCTGGCCCACGCCCCCGGCTTAGGCCACCCATGAGAGGGTGCCCTGGGTGTGGCGCAAGCCTTAAAAGCTGTAAAAGGGAGCGGGTAGGTAGATGCCGGTGAATAGAGATTCCCAAATGGGGGTTGGGGCCGTGGGGCAAGTCCTGATATGCGGCTAGAGGCGGGGTTTATTTGTAGTGCGGTGAAAGGGGTGCAAGGGGTGCAAGGGGTGCAAGGGGTGCAAGGGGTGGACATGGGAGCGCGAGTATGAGTGGGAGTGGAAACGCAGGAGCGGCCCAATGAGCCGTTATCAGGATACCTATCAGGCGTGGACGCAGGACCCTCAGGGCTTCTGGGCCGCCGCCGCCGGGGCTATCGACTGGATAAAACCGTGGGACACGGTTTTCGATGCCCAAGCGGGCGTCTACGGGCGCTGGTTTAGCGGTGCCACGTGCAATACATGTTACAACTGCCTGGATCGCCATGTGGAGCGCGACCGCCGGGGGCAACCGGCGATCATTTACGACAGCCCCATAACCGATACATCCGCCACCTACACGTTTGAAGCTGTGCTGGAGGAGGTGGCGGTCCTTGCCGCGGTCCTGCAGGACCATGGGGTGATGAACGGAGATCGGGTGATCATTTATATGCCCATGATCCCGCAGGCGGTATTTGCCATGTTGGCGTGCGCGCGCATTGGTGCGGTTCATTCGGTGGTCTTTGGCGGATTTGCTGCGGCCGAACTGGCTACACGTATTGAGGACTGTACACCCAAACTGATCCTTGCGGCCTCATGTGGCATTGAGCCGGGACGCGTTGTCGCCTATAAGCCGCTTCTCGAAGAGGCCACTAAACTGTCGGCGCATACCCCCGAGCACGTTATTATCTTTCAGCGCGAACAGCAACCGGCCACTCTGACGCAGGGACGTGACCACGACTATGCCGCGCTTATGGAGGCCGCGCGCCGTGCGGGGAAATCCGCCGACTGTGTCGAGGTTGCCGCGACCGATCCATTGTATATTCTTTATACCTCCGGAACCACCGGGGTGCCAAAGGGGGTTGTGCGTGACAATGGCGGGCACATGGTCGCCCTGAGATGGTCCATGCACAATATATACGGAATTGAGCCGGGTGAGGTGTTTTGGGCCGCCTCTGATGTTGGTTGGGTGGTGGGTCACTCGTATATTGTTTATGCCCCGCTCCTGCTGGGGGCAACGACCATCCTGTTTGAGGGAAAGCCTGTCGGCACACCCGATGCGGGTGTTTTTTGGCGTGTCATCTCCGAGCACAATGTGCGTGTTCTGTTTACCGCGCCAACGGCTTTTCGCGCCATCAAGAAGGAAGACCCGGACGGGCAATTGCTGAGCCGCTATGATTTGCCGAGCCTTCAGGCTCTGTTTCTTGCTGGTGAGCGCGCTGACACGGATACGATCTACTGGGCGGAGAATCATCTGGGTGTTCCGGTCATCGACCACTGGTGGCAGACCGAGACCGGATGGACGATTGCCGGTAACCCCTTGGGGCTTGGAAAATTACCGACCAAGTATGGGTCACCCGCTGTTCCCATGCCCGGCTATGATCTGGCTATTCTCGATCCTGATGGGGCGCCGGTCGCGGCCGGAGACATGGGCGCGATCGCCATAAAGCTTCCCCTCCCGCCGGCGTGCCTGCCGAGCCTTTGGCAAAAGGATGCGCACTTCAAGGCAAGTTATCTGGAGGAGTTTCCAGGCTATTACTCCACCGGCGATGCGGGATACCGCGATGAGGATGGCTATCTTTATGTCATGGCGCGCACAGACGACATCATCAATGTTGCCGGCCACCGTTTGTCGACAGGGGGCATGGAGGAGGTGGTTGCCGGGCATCCCGATGTGGCGGAGTGCGCAGTTCTGGGACTGGCTGATGATCTCAAGGGGCAAATTCCGGCGGGGTTCGTGGTCCTTAATACCGGGGTTGACCGTGACCCAGATGAGATCAGGAAGGAAATCATCGCCCGTGTGCGCGAGATCATCGGCCCGGTGGCCGCGTTCAAGACGGTGGTTGTCGTTCCGCGTTTGCCCAAGACCCGCTCGGGCAAAATCCTGCGCGCCACCATGCGCAAACTTGCCGATGGGGAGGCGTTCGCGATCCCTGCCACCATAGACGATCCTGCCATTTTGGACGAGATCGACAAAGCGCTGCAAACCTATCGGCAAGCTTCGTCATAGCGCTTTTTTTTTCGGTTTTTGGCCGAGCCGCCCGCATCAGGGCTTGATGGATTTGATGGGCTTGCAATATATCAGAAATAAAGATATCTTTATATTGTTAATTCACTTGTCGCGCGGATCAAGGGCTATCCCTGTTGCTGACACGCTCTAGCAGTTCCAGCGTAGCGTATGAGTGGAATCGCACCGCAATAACCCCAATCAGCCGATCGTCCTGTCATGCTCGCATTGCCCACAAAACCGCTATCGTCACCGCCTTCGCTTGAGGATACCCTTGGTCTGCTGAAGGCTATGGGCGAAACGACACGATTGCGCATACTTTGCCTTTTGAATGACGGAGAACTTTCGGTCAAGGAGCTGACCCAGGTGCTTGGGCAGAGCCAACCGCGATTGTCACGGCATTTGAAACTGTTGGCTGATGCCGGACTTGTCGAGCGCCACCCGGAGGGCGCATGGGCCTATTTTCGCATGCGCGACGACGCCTTGGTTAGTCCTCTCATGGCGGCGGTTACGGCGCTGCTGGATGAGAGAGAGCCTATTCTTGTTGCCGATCGTGAGCGCCTGGATGCGCTGCGCGAGCAACGCGCGCAGGCGGCGGCTGATTATTTTAACCAACATGCTGAGGCCTGGGACGAAATTCGCGCCCTACATGTGGGGGATGAGCATATTGAGCGTGCGATCATTGCCGCTGCGGGAGATCAGGTGGTCTCTGACATGCTGGACATGGGAACCGGCACGGGGCGCATGCTGGAGCTTTTTCGCGATCACTATGCCAACGCGGTGGGGATTGATTTGTCCCACGAAATGCTGACCGTGGCCCGCGCCAAACTGGACCGGCAGGCAATCATTCACGCCCAGGTTCGCCATGGTGACGTTTGCAATATGCCCTTTGCTTCGGCGTCTTTTGAATTGATTGTCATTCACCAGGTCCTGCACTTTCTTACCCAACCCGAGCGCGCCATAGCTGAGGCCGCGCGGGTGTTGGCTCCTGGAGGACGGCTTATCATCGTCGACTTTGCTCCCCATGACCTGGAGTTCTTGCGCCATGATCACGCCCACCATCGCCTTGGTTTGGCAGATGTTCAGGTGCGCTCGTGGCTGACGGCAAACGGTCTGAGGCCCCTTGATACCCGTCATCTTGTTCCTGATCAGGCAAACAAAGATATGGGGCTGACAGTCAGCATCTGGTCGGCACAGGACCCGCGCCTTGTTATTGCGCAGAATGGCGAACAGGGTGCGCCTGCCCAGGAGTTGAGGGTGTGATCATAAACAAACACAGGTCCGAACAACCTACGCGCAAACCCAACGTCGGGCGCATTGTGGAAGATAGGGAGCCTGAGAGAGTCGCGGTTTCATTTGAGTTTTTTCCCCCCAAGGACATCAACAGTGCGCAACAGTTGTGGAGATCGATCAGACGGTTGGAAGTCCTGCGGCCCCGCTTTGTGTCGGTGACCTATGGAGCCGGCGGCTCGAGCCAGGAGCGCACCCTGACGACCGTGCGCCGCCTGGTGCGGGAGTCGGCCCTGACGCCGGCGGCGCATCTGACCTGTGTTGGTGCCACCAAACCCCAGGTTGATGCCCTGATCCGAACCTACAAGGCTTTGGGGGTAGGGCATATTGTGGCTTTGCGCGGTGATCCCCCGTCGGGCGCGGGTATGGCCTATGCACCCCATCCGGGAGGATATGAGAACGCGGCTGCTCTGGTCGGCGGCATTGCTGCCATCGGCGGGTTTGATGTGTCTGTTGCCGCCTATCCCGAGAAACATCCCGAATCTCCGGACTGGCAATACGAGATGGACAATCTCAAGCGAAAGGCCGACGCCGGCGCGACCCGGGCCCTAACCCAATTTTTTTTCGATAACAATGTTTTTGACGACTACCGAGAACGGGTTGCCAGGGCAGGCATCGCCATGCCTATCGTTCCAGGGATTATCCCGATGCTGAATTTTGCCCAGACGGCTGCCTTTGCCGAGCGCTGTGGAGCGCGCATTCCAAAGTCTCTTGCCGCACGCTACGAAGGGCTTGAAGACGACCCGGTCACCCGCGAGCTCGTGGCCGCGACAACTGTTGCTGAACAGGTTATGGACCTGGTCAATCGGGGTGTGACGGCGTTTCACTTCTATACAATGAACCGGGCCGATTTGGTTTACGCCATTTGTCACATATTGGGGTTGCGGGCCGGTACAGGCACGCCGCCGATCTGGTCCCAACATCCGGGATCTCGCCAGAACGAAAAGATACAACGATTATGAACGACCTGTTGACAAGACTTCTTGCTGAGCGAGACTGGTTGCTCGCGGACGGGGCGACGGGGACGAACCTGTTTGACATGGGGCTCGCGCATGGGCTGGCGCCGGAGCTTTGGAATCTGGAGGAACCGGACAAAGTCCGCGCCCATTATCGCGCCTATATAGAGGTGGGAAGCGATATTATCCTCGCCAACACGTTTGGTGGGACAGCCAACCGCCTGAAGCTGCATGGTGCCGCTGATCAGGTCCATGGGCTGAACAAGGCGGCGGTGGCGCTGTTGCGTGAGGAAATTGACAAGGCCGGGCGGGCGATTGTGTGCGCGGCTTCCGTCGGGCCGACGGGAGACCTGTTTGTGCCCAGTGGTCCGTTGACCCTCGAGCAGGGAAGGGATGCCTATGTGGAGCAAATGCAAGGCCTCAAGGACGGTGGCGCCGATGTGCTGTGGATTGAGACCATGTATCAGGAGTTGGAGATAGAGGCGGCGCTCGCCGCCGCCAGGGTTGTTGGCCTGCCGACGGTGTGTACGCTGTCCTTTGACACCAGTGGGCGCACAATGATGGGCACTAGCCCCACGGACATGGTCAGATTTCTGCGCACGCAAATGCCGCGCCCTGTGGCATTTGGCGGAAATTGCGGCACCGGTGCACCGGATCTTCTGGCCGGGCTGCTTTCAGCGCAGAAAGCCATAACGCCCGACGATATTCTTGTCGCCAAAGCCAATTGCGGCATTCCGCAGGTGCTTGGAGATAGTGTGGTTTACAGCGGCACGCCGGAATTAATGGCGGACTATGCGCGCCTGGCGCGCGATATTGGGGTGCGGATTATAGGTGGCTGCTGCGGCACAAGGCCAACGCACGTAGAAGCCATGCGCGCGGCCCTGGAGGCGCATACCCCGGGCAAACGTCCAACCCTAGAGACTATTGTTGCCCGCCTCGGGCCGCTCACGGGAGCAACGCAAACGCTTTTTGACGACAAACCTGCCGCCGCGCCCCGTCGGCGCAGACGCAGTCGAAAGCCGCAAGCGGGAAGCCGGAAGACCTGAATTAACAGGCTCCGGCTCCGGCTCGCGCGTGCCTTGGGAGGTAGCGGCAAAGGCGAGAAGCAGATGTACGCGTCGGGTTTATACCAGCGGTATTGGCTTTATAGACACGCCGACTGGTGTACCGCCTTGATAACATACTTGCTTGACGCTAAGCCATGAGTCATTGGTAAGGACCCTTGGTATTAGTTGTTGTCGTTATCGCTCCGCTCGTCGTTGTCGCGGTGGCGTTTGCGCCAGTGCCCGCGTTTTCCGCGCATATTACGCACGTCCGCCTTGGTAACCCTGTTGTCATTGTTCTGATCGACGCGCTCAAAGACCATAACCGGCAAGGCCGTCAACTCGTCCGTGGTGACCTGGGAGTTGCCGTCGCGATCAAGAAACTGAAACCCGCGCACGATGGCAAACCTCGCCTTTTCGGTGGCATAGGTGGTAAATTCGTCGAGGGAAAGATTGCCGTCGCCGTTGGCGTCGTGTTTTTGCAGGGCGGCGGCCTGGGTAGCGGTTACTTCGTCTTTAGTGATTGTGCCGTCCTTGTTGGTATCAAACTCGGTGAAAACGTGATCAATGCCCATCCCGCGCATCATGCCGTGGCCGCCAAAACCGCCAAAACCCTTGGTGCGTGAGATGGCACTGCCGGCGGCTAGTGAGCCGACAAGAACTGTCGCCAATCCAACACCGGTGATGATTTTTGTCCGTTTGCTAAGTGCCATGATATTCTCCATTGTAAGAAAATCGTAAAGTTTTCGATTGCAGCGTGGCTGCGTGATGCGCCCAACATAAGCATCAACTGTCGCAAAACATTGCCGCTGAAAGGCCACTTTGTCGGCAAGTGTCGCCAGGTGCTAGACTGGTACAATTTGTTACAATTTTCCAACCCGCAGGCCGATACTCTCCGTTATGATTTGAAAATACCCTTTTGCAACAAGGACTACGCCATGCAGACCCAGAACCCTCACATTCTTGTCGTTGACGATCACAGGGACATCCGCACCTCCCTGGAGCGGTATTTGCGCAAGAATGGTATGCGCGCAACGGGTGCTGAGGACGCCAAGGCCGCCAGGCGGATGCTAAAAAATCATGCGGTCGACCTTGTGGTTCTGGACATTATGATGCCGGGTGAGGACGGTTTGAGCCTGTGTCGTGAACTCAGCGCTACACGAATGGTGCCAGTCATCCTGCTGACCGCCAAAGTTGAGGAAACGGATCGCATTATCGGCCTGGAAATCGGTGCTGATGACTACGTGACCAAGCCGTTTAATCCGCGTGAGCTTTTGGCCCGCATCAAGGCGGTGCTGCGCAGGGTTGAGAGCCTGCCACCAAAAAAGCGTGAGGGGGCGAGCAAAGAGGGTGCGGGGATGATTCGATTTGGCGAGTGGACGCTGGATACCCGTGCGCGGGCGTTGATTGACGCCGCAGATGTAGCGATTGCGCTATCAACGGGGGAGTATCTCCTGCTTTCGGCCTTTGTGTCCCACCCGGGTCGGGTTTTGACCCGAGACCAATTGCTGGACCTCACCCGTGGGCGTGAAGCGCAGCCGTTTGATCGCGCCATCGACAATCAGGTCAGCCGGCTGCGGCGAAAAATCGAAGCCGATCCCAAGCAGCCGAAGATCATTGTCACTCACTGGGGGGGCGGATACCGGTTTACTCTGGATGTGGAGGCGGCTTAAATGATGCGCTGGTGGTCTTCAATTCCTCGATTTTGTCGAGCGATTGGCACGTTAGGGCGCCGCATGATGCCCAAGCGCCTGACGGCGCAAATCGTACTGGTGGCACTCTTGGGGCTGATTATCAGCCTCGCGGTGGCGTCTGCTCTGGCGGTGCTTGATCGTGGGGATGCGTTTGACAATGTGCTTCATGACCAGGCCGGTGATGTAATGGTGGGGGCGATTGGTGTGCTTGACGGAGCGCCTGTCAGCGCCCATGCATCCCTCGCGCGGCGCCTGTCCACGTCCAGTATGACCTTTACCACCGGCGCGCCCGTGGCTAGGCGCACCAACACGCGCAATCCACGCCTGGCCAGATTGGCGAACTATATTCGCGCCGAGGTCGGCGACACGATAAGTCAGATCAACATCAAATACGACCGACCGTTCCGACGCTACTGGCGCCGTAAGGGCCCGCCGGTCATTGTCATGTCGGCAAAGCTGATAAACGGCCCATGGATCAACGCACGGTATCGGTTTCGCGGCGCCCCGCTGGAGTTCGGCCTGGCATTCGTTGGATTGCTCGCTTCGTTTGTTGCAGTTCTGGCCCTGGGGGTCACCTGGTTGATGGGCCGCGCCATGAAGCCTGTGCGCCGACTGGCCGATAGCGCGGCTGCCTTTGGTCGCGGTGAGGCCGTAACAGAACTGGCACTGGAGGGGCCCGCTGATATTCAAAACCTTACCCAGGCCTTCAATACCATGCAGCGGCGTATCAAAAGCTTTGTAGACGATCGCACTACCATGCTTGCTGCGATAAGCCATGATCTGCGCACACCCATTACCGCTCTGCGCATTCGTGCGGAGATGATCGAGGATGAGGAGGCGCGTATGCGTATGATCGAACAATTGGACGACATGCAGAAAATGACCGAAGCGGCTCTTGCTTTTGCCCGCGAAGATGGACGTGAGGAAGAATTGCGGCGCACCGATCTTGGGGCACTGGTGGGAAGCATTTGCGCCGACATGGAGGATATGGGAAGACAAGTGACCTTGACTTGCATGGATGGTGTTGTTGTGAACGCGCGGCCTATAGCCCTGAAGCGGGCGGTTCGCAATCTTGTTGAAAATGCTTGCCTTTACGGTGAGCGTGCCGACGTGGAGGTGGTATCAGGGGATGCGACCGTTGATATTATTGTTAACGACTGGGGGCCAGGGATTGCGGCAGACCAGCAGGAGCGCATGTTTGAGCCTTTTACCCGTCTTGAGGGCTCACGCAGCCGTGAAACGGGAGGATCGGGCCTGGGTCTGGCCATCGCGCGCTCCATTGCCCGCGCCCATGGTGGTGATGTAAATGTTTTCAATCGGCACGAAAGGGGCCTGCGGGCCGTGTTGACTCTGCCTCGGCGATAACGTTGGAAACTTCCCTTTAACAAATTTAACAACCGCATGCCCGCTGATCTGCAGTCTTGAACATCAGACCATTGAACGCTATAGGCTTTTTAGATCAGCATGGGTTTAGTTGTACCCATTTTGTGAGCGGTACAGCTAAACCCATAAAGCTAATCGCCCTAAAATCTATAGCAAAATGCGAGAAGAATACGAGAAAGCCCCATGATTCCCATTAAACGCATTTTGCTATAAAGTGACGATTAAGAACCAACGCGAACTCATCACTGTCAGGACACCTTGTGTATGCGCTTTACTAAAATCATGCGTTTTATTTCTATTGTTGCGCTGGGGCTGGCTGTGCTGTCCTTTTTTGTTGTGGGGGACTTACCAGCGGGGCAGGCCTGGTTTAATTGGCATTCGCCGAGCTTGCCGTTTGTCCAGGCGGTTTTTCAGCGCTACCTCGGCCCCCCTGGCAAATTCCTGTGGGATCCGCATGTAATCACAGCCTTGTCAAAACCCTTGTGGTTGAATTTACTCGTATTTAGCGCCGTTCTCTATCTTGTGAGTCTAATGCCTGTATTGATACGCCGGATCAGAGGTCGTGCAAGCCCGGTGCCCCACGCAGGTTTCAACGACGTGACAAAGGAGGATTAGGATAATGTTGCGGACACTGTTTGGTGGCAAGACGAAATCCGTTATGCCCCTCCAGGGAGAAGCCTTGCCGGGACGCGCGGAGCCGATCGCAACCGCCGAGAAGCACTTTGTCTCCGGTCATCCCTTAAAGGGCCCTTTCCCGCAGGAACTGGAGACGGCCCTGTTTGGCCTGGGCTGCTTTTGGGGCGCAGAGCGGGTGTTCTGGCAACGTGCCGGGGTGTTCGTGACCGCCGTTGGATACGCAGGGGGCCAGACGCCTAATCCGACCTATGAAGAGGTCTGCACCGGCAACACCGGGCACAACGAAGTGGTGCTTGTGGTATTTGATCCCGATAGGGTGTCCTACGAAGACTTGCTGAGCGTTTTTTGGCAAAGCCACAATCCCACGCAGGGTATGCGCCAGGGAAACGATGTGGGTACCCAGTACCGCTCTGGCATATATGTAGCGAATGAAAGGCAAAAGGCGGCCGCAGACGCAAGCCTGACACGCTATCAGGAGGCGCTAAAGGCTGCCGGATACGGCCTGATCACCACTGAGATCACCGACACCCCCGAGTTTTACTATGCTGAGGACTACCATCAACAATATCTGGCTAAAAACCCGTTGGGGTATTGCGGACTTGGGGGAACAGGGGTCGCCTGCCCCGGGCAATAGAGCGTATCAGGTCGTAAATAGACGTTTCCAACAGAACAGAATGCTTTATGATATTTTGAACAGCATGATATTTTGAACAGCATGATATTTTGAACAGCGTTGCAGATGTTCTCGTCACAATACCAACCATGAGGCGTAATTATGAAAGAGGTCACGATTATCGGTTTTCCCCAATCCACATACACGCGCGTTGTGCGCATGGCCGCCCATGAAAAGGGTATCGACTACACCCTCGATCCGCAACCTCCCCATTCGGATCCGGTCAACGCCATCCACCCTCTTGGTAAGATTCCGGTAATGCGCCACGGGGACGTTGAACTGGCCGAAAGTAGCGCCATCGTGCGCTATTTTGAAGCGGTATTTGGTGGTCCCAGGCTTTTCCCCGTTGACCCGATTACCGGCGCACACGTGGAACAGTGGGTGTCCATGACCAATTCGGCATTGGATGCGTTGCTCATCAGACAGTATCTGTTCGCATATCTGTTTCCAAAGGGTGAGGAGGGTCAACCCAAACGAGAGGATATCGATGTCTTGCTGGACAAGGTGCAGCACGCCCTTAGCGTTGTCGCGGATGCGGTTTCGGACAAGGACTATCTCGTTGGTGACAGCATGACGTATGCCGATCTGAACATGTATCCGATCCTTTTTTATCTCACCAATACGCCTGAAGGGGGCCAGATGATTGCAGACTCGGCGCCCTTGAGCGCCTATCGCGACCGGATTGGCGGGCGTGACAGTGCCAAGGTGACCGTGCCACCTCCACCGCCGTCGGCCAAGGATAAGGCGTAGGGGCTCTCTAATGACAGGAGCCAAAAGCCAAACGGGGCGGGGCGCATAACAACTCTTATGCCCGCACGACCATGAGATGACAAAATGGATACGGCGAATGAGTATTGTCGGCATTACGGCCCTGGTGCTGGGCCTTGTTATTATCTTATTGCAGCCTCTGTTTGTGGAAGCGGTAGTCACATTGCCATGCCGTGAGCGCCCTGATATGCCGCTTCGTTCCCATAGTATAATTTACTGTACGGGCAGGAATTACGTGACCCCCTCCGCGCACCAGGCAATGGTCCGCATTGCCATGGCTGTTGCACCCATGACCGGCACGCCGGTTGTTTATCTTGATGCGGGAAACGCGAGTACTACCCGCAGGCTCTGGCCCCATTTGTCTCACCGCAATGGCAAACAGGTAGATGTCGCACTTTATTATCGCGACAAACGCTCGCAGGCGCCACTTGAGGGACCACCGACCGCGTTGGGATACGGCAGCTATGAGCCTCCAAAACCAGGTGAGCGTAATCCGTGCGCAGGCAAAAGACGGCCAGCTGACTTCGGAGATCCTGAAAGTCCACATTGGGAGTGGGATAAAAGCCGGACGAGATCGCTTGTCGATGTGATTCTTGCCGACGCCTTGGTGCGACGTATTTTCATTGCGCCTCATTTGGCGGACCGGCTGGAGGTTGCCGGACACCCGAAAGTCAAGGCGGCGGGGTGTCATGCAGCTCGCCATGATGACCATATTCATATTGATTTTCACTGACCATCCCCTATCTCAGCACAAGGCAAAGCCGAATGAACTTTTTATACCAAGGGTCTCTAACAATGACTCATGGCTTAGCGTCATAGAGGTATGTTATCAGGGCAGTACACCAGTCGGCGTGTATATAAAGCCAATACCGCTGGTATTAGTATTCGAATTTAGGAGGTGGCCATGCTTACGACCACGACGCCTATTCTTGAGGGACGGGCAATTAGGGAATACAAGGGCCTTGTGATCGGCGAGGCCATTTTGGGTGCGAATATTTTCAAGGATCTGTTTGCCAGTGTACGCGATATTGTTGGTGGGCGCTCGGCATCCTATGAGCGCGAGCTCAACAAGGCCCGTCAGATTGCCATTGACGAGATGTGTCAGCAGGCCGCCGACATGGGGGCGACAGCTGTAATCGGTATTGACATTGACTACGAAACCATCGGGCAGGGGGGAAGCATGTTGATGGTCACCGCCGCAGGAACCGCTGTCGTACTGGACTGATGTGATTTTTCATGAGGTTGTTCTTGCCAAACTTCCCCGCGAGGATCATCATGGGCGATAAATCCGGCGCATGCCTCATGGTCCCTCGTTAATCAAGGGTTCCGGTCATTTTGGGCGGCGCTCCGGATCCTCAAATACGTGGCAGAAATTCTTAACCCTGCGCACGATCATGGGGAAGCCTTCCGGTCTTGCGCAGTATCCCTTGAGCGAGAATACACCGGCTGAGGTCGCACATCCAGTTTGTTGAGATAAATGTTGATAAATGATGGAGCCCTATAGAGGCGACAATGGCGCTCGTCAGCGCCTTCACGAATTGCTTGAGGTGGCAAGCGCCGAAGATCGCATGAGCCGGTTTGTCGACTGGCTGATTATTGTCCTGATTCTGGCCAATGTGGCCGCATTTGTTCTCTCCACGGTGCCTGCTATCGACGCGCGGTTTCACGGCGAGTTTGAGGCTTTTGAGCGGATTTCGATTGCTTTGTTTACGCTTGAGTATGTGGCGCGGATATGGGCCTGTGTGGAGCATCCACCGCTGCGCCATTTGTCTGCGTGGCGGGCGCGTCTGCGCTTTGCCATGCATCCCTTTTTGCTTATCGATTTGCTGGCGATCCTGCCCTACTATCTTTCCGCGATTTTTGGACTGGATTTGCGTGTCTTGCGGGTGTTGCGTCTGTTCCGGTTTTTTAAAATCGTGCGCTATTCCCCGGCCTTGCAGGTTATGTTGCGGGTGGTGATTAACGAGGCGCGCGCGCTTTTGGGTTCGTTTTTAATCATGATAGCCCTGCTACTGCTGGCGGCGACGGGCATGTATATTATCGAACGCGACGTGCAACCGGATGTTTTTGGTAGCGTTCCCGCCGCGATGTGGTGGGCGATGGCGACATTGACGACGGTGGGCTTTGGTGACGTGACCCCGATTACGGCTTTGGGCAAGGTGTGGAGCGGTATTTTCATGGTGTTCGGGCTCGGCATGTTTGCCTTGCCGATCGGCATTATATCCACCGGATTTGCCCAGGAGCTCAGCCGGCGGGACTTTGTCATTACCTGGAACATGGTCGCCAAAATTCCGATCTTTGCGCCGCTTTCCGCCGCTGAGGCGGCGCACGTGATGCGCCATCTGCATTCCGAGCGGGTGATGCAGGGACATTACGTGTATCATGCCGGCGATCCGCCTGATGCCATGTATTTTATCGAATCCGGCACCGTACAGTTGACCACCGCCACCGGCATTGTCGCGAATCTGGAAAGCGGTGACCATTTTGGCGAAACAGGCCTGTTGTCGGGACGTCCTCATACCGCCACCGTCCAGGCAGAGAGCGACTGTCATTTACTCAAGCTGCAATTGCAGGATTTTGAACGTTTGGTTGCCCGGTTCGGCCACTTTCGCTCAGCCCTTGAGAGCTCTGTTGCGCGCCGCGCCAAGGATGAGAAGCCCTGAAGCCGGAAGTCAGAACGTCTGCGGTTTTTCCGCTTCAGATTTCAGGCCTTCAGCCTTGAGCGTGCTGCCCCTCCATCGCCGCCTGCAGGTTTTTATCGATTTTATCAAGAAAACCGGTCGTCGATAGCCATTTCTGCTCAGGCCCCACAAGAAGCGCCAGGTCTTTGGTCATATGGCCCGACTGGATGGTGTCGACGACCACCGTCTCCAAAGTGGCGGAAAAATCGCCAAGGGCCTGGTTGTCATCAAGCTTGGCCCTGTGGGCAAGCCCGCGTGTCCAGGCAAAGATTGAAGCGGTCGAATTGGTGGAGGTTTCCTTACCCTCCTGATGCAAACGGTAGTGGCGTGTGACCGTGCCGTGCGCGGCTTCCGCCTCGACGGTGCCTCCGTCAGGCGTGAGCAGAACCGAGGTCATCAGCCCCAACGAGCCAAACCCTTGCGCCACTGTGTCCGACTGCACGTCGCCATCGTAGTTCTTGCACGCCCATATAAAGCCGCCTGACCATTTGAGCGCCGCCGCCACCATGTCGTCGATCAGCCTGTGCTCATAAGTAATCCCCGCAGCCTCGAACCTGTCGCGGAACTCGGCATTAAACACGTCTTCGAACAGGTCCTTAAAGCGTCCGTCATAGGCCTTGAGAATGGTGTTTTTGGTGGACAGGTAGACAGGCCACTTACGCGCCAAGCCGAAGTTAAAACTGGCGCGGGCAAAATCGCGAATGGAGGCATCAAGGTTATACATGCCCATGGCAACACCAGGTCCGGGAAAGTCGAAAATCTCATGCTCAAGGGTCTCACCGTCGTCACCGACAAACTTGATTGTTAACTTACCCTTGCCAGGAATTCGAAAGTCGGTTGCTTTGTATTGATCGCCGAAGGCGTGGCGGCCAACCACCATGGGTTGCGTCCAACCCGGCACCAGGCGGGGAATGTTGTCGCAGATTATCGGCTCGCGAAAGACAACACCGCCAAGGATATTGCGGATGGTGCCGTTGGGACTGCGCCACATTTTCTTGAGCCCGAACTCCTCGACCCTGGCCTCATCAGGGGTGATTGTTGCGCATTTAATGCCGGCGCCATAGAGCTTGATCGCCTGGGCGGCCTCAATCGTGATCTGATCGTCACTGGCGTCTCGGCTCTCAATACCCAAATCGTAATATTTCAGGTCAATATCGAGATAGGGATGGATAAGCTTTTCCTTGATAAACGCCCAGATGATACGGGTCATCTCATCGCCATCAAGTTCAACAACAGGATTATCGACTTTGATCTTTGCCATGGGGATGTTGCTTTCCTGGTACGGGTTGTGCTCGTAAGGTTCGGTTAGATCGCCTTATGAGCGTCACTTTGCCGGTAGGGTGCCAGCAAATTCGGTACAGAGAATGATCCATTGGCGCAACTGTTCATTTGTCGCAATCCCATTTTTCTCGACAAATAACATACCACCCATCTTGCGCCCGGTAAAATCCATGTCGCGAGCGCCCTTTCGCTGGCGCGCCTCGGCCTCGCGTTCTTTACCCACCCGCGCCATGAACACTCCCTGCTTGGTAACACCGCACAGCATGTTGCCGTTCAGCATAAAGCAGATGCCACCAAACATTTTTCGCTCGGATATGTTCGGATCATCGCTGATGATCCCGCGAATGCGCTCGGCAAGCGCTTCCAGCGCATCGGTCATGGCATCTTGTCAAAGCTTGGAATAGTCTCATCCATCTGATCCCATGCGGGGCGCCGGCAGGCATAGACGATGCCTTGTGGCGTGAACCAGTCGCTGTTGTCAAGAGCGCCAAGGGCGATGGAGCGAACCCCGGGACGATTGGTGTTGGTACTGAACAGGCGGGCGCCGCACACCGGACAGAAATACCGAGTCATGGTGGCACCACTGTCCGTGGTTGTTTCATAGGCGCTGGTCTTGCCGGTGATTGTCATATCTGTATCGCGAAAAAATGCCAGCGACATGTGTCCGGTGCCGCTACTTTGTTGGCAATCGCGGCAATGGCATTGGGCTTGGCGCACCGGCTCGCCGTTAATGCTAAAGGTCACCTGCCCGCAAAGGCATGATCCCGTTGTTTCTATCATGTGAACCTCCTCGATGATCTAGATCAGCATGGGGTTAGCTTTAACCATTTTGTGAGCGGTAAAGCGAAACCCATAAAGCTGATCGCCCTCTAAATCTATAGCAAAATGCGGGGAAAATACGAGAAAGCCCCATGATTCCCATTAAACGCATTTTGCTTAAGATCAGCATGGGGTTAGCTTTAGCCATTTTGTGAGCGGTAAAGCGAAACCCATAAAGCTGATCGCCCTCTAAATCTATAGCAAAATGCGAGGAAAATACGAGAAAGCCCCATGATGCCCATTAAACGCATTTTGCTATAGTGAAATATTGCGCCGATCCGCGCTTGAATGCAAGCCTGTATAGGCGTAGTAGGAGAGCGGGTAGGGTGATGCCCGTTAATAGAAATGTCCAGCTTGCCCGAGAAAATGGACAGGCGCGAGTGCGCACAATCCAAGAGAAAACAATGGCCACCACGTCAACAGACGGTGCCCAGCCGGCGATTATTCTGGTTGAGCCGCAACTGGGGGAAAACATCGGCGCTGCGGTACGGGCGATGGCAAATTTTGGTCTCAACGACCTGCGTCTGGTGGCACCGCGCGATGGCTGGCCGAGCCCGCGCGCCGATGCCATGGCCAGCGGTGCCAATCACGTATTGGAACGGGTAAAGGTGTTTAGCGATTTGCCGTCGGCGGTTTCGCAGTTAAATTACATTGTGGCAACAAGCGCGCGGGCCCGCGATATGGTCAAGCCCGTTGTCGGGCCGCGCACCGCAATCCGCCATTTGCGCGGCCAGATCAAGGCAGGCGCGCGTTGCGGGGTGCTGTTTGGGCGCGAAAAATGGGGGCTGACCAATGAGGAAGTGCTCGTTGCCGATGCCCTGATGCGTTTTCCTGTGGATGCGGGTTTTACGTCCGTGAACCTGGCCCAGTCGGTTTTTCTGGTGGCCTATGAGTGGATGCGCGGCCGGATGGATGCGCAAGAGGAAAGCGGGGAGGGTGCGCGCGCGCCACAGGCTGGTGCCGCGCCACCAATTGCGGCCCCTCGCGATGCGCTTGTTCATTTGTTCACGCATCTGGAGCGCGCCCTTGACCAGGCCGGTTATTTTTATCCCCTTGAGAAACGCGCCGCAATGCGTCAGGACCTGCGGACGATGCTGACACGCGCCGCCTTTAGTGAACCTGAAGTGCGCGCCTTGCGCGGGGTGGTTGCGGCGTTTGAGCGCGCCATGCCACATGTTGAGGATGTCAAGGATGTCGAGGATGTCAAGGGCCGCGAGCAAAACGAATAGGGTGAGGGGCTGATATGATACCTAATCGGATTTTGCTGTTTGACTCAGGTATCGGCGGTCTGTCGGTGCTCATGCAAATCCAGGCGCAGATTCCTGATTCGCAAGTCGTTTATATCGCCGATGATACCCTGTTTCCTTACGGTGATCTTGATGAGAAGACATTGGTTGCCCGTGTTGTGGATATTGTGGCGCGTGCAGTGGAGACCCTTGATCCGGCGCTGGTCGTGATTGCCTGCAATACCGCGTCAACGGTGGTCATGTCTCCTTTGCGGGCCCGGTTTACCTGCCCGTTTGTTGGCATTGTACCGGCGATCAAGCCGGCGGCAAAATTGAGCAGAAGCGGGGTGATCTCGGTATTGGCTACGCCGGCGACGGTGAAGCGCCCGTATCTGGCGAACCTTGTTGAGGAGTTTGCGGCGGATAAGACGGTCAACTTGATCGGTGCGCCGCATCTGGCTGGTCTGGCGGAGACTTATTTGCAAGGGGGGGTTGTTGACGAGGGTCAGGTCGCCGCTGATATTGCCCCATGCTTTTATGAACATAAAGGCAAACGGTGTGATACGATCGTTCTGGGGTGCACGCATTATCCGTTTTTACTGCGCGAGTTGGTACGCCAGCAAAAATGGCCGGTTACCTGGCTGGGGCCGGCGCATGCGGTTGCGCGCCGCGCCGCTTCGTTGCTACAGCACTCCCCTCAGGGTGCGGAATACAATGATCCGATTTTGACCAATCATCTGCATGCGAACACGGGAACCATTCATTTTACGTCTGATAAATCCCCCTCTTTGTCATTTGCCGCGACATTGGACCATTATTGGTTGCGCTGGGCGCCTTTACCATTTGCACTTTGACATGGGCTGCCTTTGGTTGTAAAACGGCGTCTTGCCAGAGGTTTCTGGCAACCACGACCCGTGGCAGCCGGTTGCGATCTTTCACGTTGTTTTGTAAAACCACGAAATGAAAGGGTGTTTGCCGGCGCGCCTGTCAGCCTGCGTAAGGCAAAGGAGGGCGTGTGTTCACAGCAATTGTGTTAACATTTTAGGTGAAACGCACGATGTCAAAACGCCATACTCAGAAATATAAAATTGACCGCCGGTTGGGGGAGAATATTTGGGGACGCCCCAAAAGCCCCGTCAATAAACGCGACTACGGCCCCGGCCAGCACGGCCAGCGTCGGCGCGGCAAACACTCGGACTTTGGTTTGCAACTGCGCGCCAAGCAAAAGCTGAAAGGCTATTACGGCAATATCACCGAAAAACAGTTCAAGCGCACCTATTCAGAGGCCTCGCGGCAAAAGGGTGACACGTCCGAAAACCTGATAGGGCTGCTTGAGCGCCGCCTGGACGCCGTCGTCTACAGGGCCAAGTTTGTGCCCACGGTATTTGCGGCGCGCCAATTCGTCAATCACGGACATGTCATGGTCAACGGCAGGCGCGTGAATATCCCCAGCTATCGTTGCAAGGTCGGCGATGTGGTTGAGGTGCGCCAGCGCTCAAAGGACCTGATAATCGTACTGGAGGCAATCCAAAGCCCGGAACGGGACGTGCCAGACTATATCGATGTCGATCATACCAAGCTAACCGCGGCCCTCACCCGTGTGCCGGTTCTAGCCGACGTTCCCTATCCGGTACGCATGGAACCCAATCTGGTGATTGAGTTTTATTCGCGCTGACCCGCCCGATCGGGTTTTCATTGTATGGCTTATGGCCTATGGCGTATGGCGTGGCATCGTGCCTCACGCACGCGGGGTGCCATAATAAAGCTGCGAGACATGTCTGGCCTCGGCAAAAAACAGCCAGCGCTCGACAACCAGCCCTATTGCTGCGGACACGACGCTAAGGCCAAAAAATAACACCGCCCAGTCGGTGACATGGGCGAGCAAAACACAGGCGCTCGGGACCACAAAAAGTGCGATGATGACTCCGCGGCGCAAGGTCCGTGCATGGCTACGGGCCACTTGATAGCCCATCTCACGCATGACAAAATTGGGAGCGGTATGCGGCGGCTCCAGCACGCGAACGGGCCCCAATGCCTTCAAGCCAAGGGCCATTTCAGCGGTATAGGCCCCCGCGTCATTGTCGATAGTGCGCCAATAGCGCATTTTCAAAATGCCTGCCGCCCCCAGGCAAATCAGCGCGATCCAGGTAGTCCCTGATGTCATCTGCCCAAACACAGCCACGAGCCATCCCCATAGCAGACCCCCCGACGCCGCTGCCAACACCAGATAGATCACCGGCACAAGGGGCAGATTCCACTGGCGGATGGTACGTAAAGAGGCATAGATCATCCCCGTACAATAGACTGTCACCGCGGCCCCGAGCGCCGACAGGATCGCCAATAGGGGGATCGCCCTGGTGTCAACGTCAAACAGCCAAAACACCGCCAGCAGGCCGGCGGGCACATAGGTGGCGACAGCTGCCACCCCCTCGCGCGACAGCCACGATGACCGCCATTGGGAGAACGCGCCTATAGCGCGCTCGGGATGACCAAGGTGCAGGGTCGAGGCCAGGAGCCCGACCGTAATGAGCACAAGGGAAACACCAATCGCCACCAATGGCAACAGCCCGTTCGAAGAAAGCAGGCCAACGCCGTACCAAATCCCCAACCAGAACAGCAGGCCATAACCGGCACCAGAGGCCGTTGTGAAAACGATGACGGAATAAGCCGGATGCATCAGGCTCTCCTGAAGGCGTTCAGGGACCGATCGACCCAGGCGAACAGCCGTTCCGTTCCCGAGCCGTCGGGGGCATCGACCGCGTGCATGGTTGTCTCTTGCCGTTCGACAGAATTCACCCGTGGCGGCAGGTATTTGTTGACGGGTTTGTAGCCAAACTCATCAAGCAGGTTAAATCCGTTCCGCGCTGCCACGGCTTTTGACACAACGCTTTCCGGATCCCCCAGGTCGCCAAAGGCCCGCGCCCCCGTGGGGCAGGCGCGCACGCAGGCGGGAACACGGTCCTCCTGAGGGATGGTTTCGTTGTAAATGCGATCGACACACAGGGTGCACTTTTTCATCACCCCGTCATCGTAGTCGTACTCGCGCGCACCATAAGGACAGGCCCAAGAACATAATTTGCATCCAATACAGGTTTGGGGATCAACAAGGACAATACCATCTTCAACGCGCTTGTAGGACGCGCCGGTAGGACAGACGGTAACGCAATCCGGGGTCTCGCAATGCAGACACGATCGGGGGAAGTGAACCGTTTTTGCTGCCTCTTTGTCGCCGAGTTCGTAGGTGTGAACCCGGTTAAGCCAGGCGCCGGACGGGTCTGCGCCGTAAGGATCGTGATCAGAAAGGGGGGCGCTATATCCGCCGGTGTTCCATTCCTTGCAACTCGTCGCGCAAGCCTGACACCCAACACAGATGTCCAGATCAATCACCAGACCGAGTTTTTTTTGTGTGGATGTCGGCAAAGACGTCATGGCCGGCGGCTCCTGCGAAATTGCGAACCAAAAGCGAGTTTTGCAGGGGAGGGGGCCTGCGTGCCGGTCCCCAAAGGTGCGAAATAGGGCTCTGTATGCGCCCCCGCCTCCGCTTTTTCAATCGCCACCCGCAAATCAAACCACGCCGCCTGGCCGGTGATCGGGTCAGAATTGGCGTACTGATAGTCGCCATCCTTGGCGGGCAAAAGTTCGGCAATCAGGTGATTGAGCAGAAAGCCCTGGTTCGACTCCGGTGCGTCACCGGAAAGGCCCCAGGCACCGCGGCGCTTGCCTATTGCGTTCCACGTCCACACCGTGTTCGGGTTCACGCCCTCCATAAGGCGGACCTGACACTTAACACGGCCAAGAGGGGAGGAGATCCACACCCAGTCATCGTCGCCAATACCAAGACGGGCGCCCTGGGAGTGGTGGATATACAGGCGATTGGCGGCGGTGATCTGGCGCAACCAGGCATTCTGGCTTCCCCAGGAATGATACATATGCATGGGCCGCTGGGTGATCGCATGAAAAGGAAAAGCCGCGCTGTCGATCAGGGTCTCTTCAAGGGGTGCATACCAAAAGGGCAGGGGATCGAAATAGGTGGCGATGCGTTCCTTTGCGCGCTCCGGGGGTGTGAGCGCACCGTGCCCGTGGGCGGCCAGACGGAACGCCTGCAACGGTTCGCAATAGAGTTGGAAAATCGTCGGCCGGGTGTTGGTGCGAAACCCCATGGCAACGGCCCAATCCAGATAGGCGCGGTTGGCATGTTTATAGTAGGCCTGTTCGGGGGCCAGATGGCTGGTAAAAAACGCACCGTTTTCAATATAGCGCTCAAGCTGTTGCGGGTTCGGGGCGCCCTGGCCGGTTTTTGATCCGTCCGCCCCACGCCATCCCGCCAGGGGGCCGAGCCCGGGCTTGCGTTGGTGATTGACAATATAGTCCGGATACCCGCCTGGATAGGCCGGGGTTCCGTCATCGTTGGTAAAGCCGGGAAGCTTAAGGCGGGCGCCCAGATCGATCAGCACGCTTTGGAAACCGCGCACATCCCGATCCGGCTCAAGAACCGGATGACGGATACTGTCGGCGGCCATGTCCGCCTCGGAAATCGGGCGATCCAACAGAGAAATACAATCCCAACGTTCCAGATAAGTTGTGTCAGGCAGGATCAGGTCCGCATAAGGGACCATCTCCGAATAATAGGCGTCGGAATAGATAATTTTCGGGATGACGTAGTCGCCGTTTTCGTCCTTGGCCGTCAGATTGTCAATTGCGCCGGCTATGTTCATGGACGAGTTCCAGGCCATGTTGGCCATGTAGAGAAACAAGACGTCGATTCCGTAAGGGTCACGCTTGGCGCAATTGTTGATCAGCATGTGCATCAGCCCATGCGCCGACAAGGGGGCGTCCCAGGAAAAGCCCTTGTCAATGCGCACCGGACCATCTCCATCAAGCAACAGATGTTCAGGGCCCAAGGGAAAGCCGAGATGAGGGCCACTCAAGGGTTTGTCGGGGCCTATATCCGCCGCCGCGCCATGCGGCAAAAGCCACGGTGGTGCCTGCTTGGGATAAGGGGGCTTATAGCGAAAGCCCCCGGGGCAGTCGATTGTGCCCAAAAGAATTTGCAACAAATGAATGAGACGGCAGGTTTGAAATCCGTTTGAATGCGCGGAAATGCCGCGCATGGCGTGCATGGAAACAGGGCGTCCGATCATGGTTTCATGGCGGCGGCCAGCCCAGTCGGTCCAGGGTTGGTCAAGAACGATTTCCTGCGCGAACGCGACCTCCGCCAACTCCGCAGCAATACGCTGGATTTGCTCGGCGGAAATGCCAGTTCTCTCGGCAACCGTTTGCGGCGCGTAGTCAACCCCAAGGTAACGCTCCGCCATCAGGGCAAACACGGGACGCGCCGTGCGTCCATCAGGCAGGGTCTGTTTGTCGGTAAGGCTCGGGGCGGTCTGAATATCCATGCCGCTGGCAAAAGCCCGGGCCCTGGTGTCAAAGACCAATGGATTGTTATCTTCATCACGCGCAAAAAGGCCGTGGTCGGGGGCCCCCGGGTTATCAATGACCAGCCAGGCGGCGTTGGTGTAGCGGATCAAATAGTCGAGGTCGATCGTTTGATTGCGCAACAGTTCGTGAATAAGGGCGCCGACAAAAAGACCATCGGTTCCGGGGCGAATGCTGACCCATTCATCGGCAACCGCGTTATAGCCTGTGCGCACGGGATTGACCGAAACAACCTTGGCACCGCGAGCTTTGAGCTTACCGATGCCAATCTTGATGGGGTTGGAGGCGTGGTCCTCGGCAACGCCAAACAACATAAAGTATTTTGTGTGGGCCCAGTCAGGATCACCGAATTCCCAAAACGAGCCGCCGAACGTGTAGAGGCCCGCCGCAGCCATGTTGACAGAACAAAACCCGCCGTGAGCGGCAAAGTTCGGAGTTCCGTACTGGATAGCCCAGTATCCGGTAAGGGACTGGCTCTGATCGCGCCCTGTAAAAAAGGCCAGACGTTTTGGATCACGCTTTCGCGGGGCCTCCAGCCACTCGGTTGCAAGGTCGAGGGCTTCCTCCCAGGAGATCTCCTCAAACTGGCCGGAGCCGCGTGGGCCCGTGCGCTTCAGCGGCGCGCGCAGCCTGGCGGGAGAATAGTGCTGCATAATGCCAGCGGAGCCCTTACCACACAAAACCCCCTTGTTGACCGGATGGTTGCGATTGCCCTCTATATAGCGCACCTTGCCATCGCAAATATGAACATTGATGCCACAGCGGCATGCGCACATATAGCAAGTGGTATGGGCGATCCTGTCGCCAACGGGTGGGTTGAGATCAATATCGGGCTCTTTGCTCATGATAGAGTGTGACTCATACGGGGGTCAGGTGGTCCAGAAGGGGGCACATCAAGACCCAATAAATCAATAAATCGTTGCGCAAATGCTGGCCGGTCAAAGGCGCGGCACCTGCGGTACAAAATCGGCCTTATCAATGCCCGCGACACTGACCGGTCGTTTCATGGCGTCGCGGCGAAACGGTTCGCCAAGTTCCTGATTCAGCACCACCTCAATGAAAGTTGTGACATTGTCCTCCATCTGCGCTTTGACAGCCTGGCGCAAAGTCTCGCTCAGGGCATCGGGGGTCATCACCTGAACCCCCTTCAGTCCGCACGCTTCGGCCACTTTTGCATAGTTGACCTCCAGGTTGAGTTCAGTGCCGACAAAGTTATCGTCGAACCAAAGGGTCGTGTTGCGTTTTTCCGCCCCCCATTGATAGTTACGGAATATCACCATGGTGATGGCCGGCCAGTCTCCGCGTCCGCAGGCGGTCATTTCGTTCATGGAGATGCCAAAAGCCCCATCCCCGGCAAAGCCGACGCAAGGAACATGGGGGCACCCAATCTTGGCGCCAAGAATGGACGGCAGGCCATAGCCACAGGGCCCAAAAAGCCCGGGCGCCAGATACTTGCGCCCTTGCTCAAAACTCGGATAGGCGTTGCCAATGGCGCAATTGTTGCCAATGTCGGAACTGATGATCGCGTCCCTGGGAAGTCCGGCCTGAATGGCGCGCCAGGCCTGGCGCGGGCTCATGCGCTCGGGCTCGCGATTGCGCGCCCGCTCGTTCCAGGTGATGCCAGGGTCATCGTCCTCGTGGTCCATGGAGGTCAGGCGTTGTGCCCATGCGGACTTGGCCTGGGCGATGGTGGCCTTGCGGTCCTCACGCCCCGCATCACCGGCTGAGGAGGAAAGTGCGCCTGATATCTGCTCGGCGACTTTACGCGCATCCCCCTGGATGCCAACGGCCACCCGCTTGGTCAGACCGATACGATCGGCGTTGATGTCGACCTGGATGAGTTTGGCGTCTGCCGGCCAGTAGTCATCCTGATAGGCGGGAAGAGAGGAAAACGGATTGAGGCGTGTGCCCAGTGCCAGCACCACGTCGGCTTTGGCGATCATCTCCATGGCGGCTTTCGAGCCGTTGTAACCCAGGGGGCCACAGGCCAGGGGGTGGGAGCCGGGAAACGCATCATTGTGTTGATAATTACAACACACCGGTGCACAAAGCCGCTCCGCAAGAGCCTCCGACGCGGCAATCGCCCCGGAGAGGATCACACCGGCGCCATTGAGAATGACGGGGAACCGCGCCTGGCTCAGCAGTTCGGCGGCGGCGGCAATCGCCTGCGGGTCCCCGGGGGGATGCTCTATACGAACAGCCTGCGGCAACTCAATATCGATCACCTGCGTCCACATATCGCGCGGCACGTTGATCTGCGCGGGAGCCGAGCCGCGAAAGGCCTTCAATATGACCCTGTTGAGAACCTCGGCAATGCGCGTGGGATCGCGTACCTCCTCTTGATAACAAACACAATCCTCAAACATGGCCATCTGTTTGATTTCCTGAAAACCACCCTGACCAATGGTTTTGTTGGCCGCTTGCGGGGTAACCAGCAGCAGTGGAGAGTGATTCCAGTAGGCGGTGATAATGGGGGTTACCAGATTGGTAATCCCAGGACCGTTTTGTGCGATCGCCATGGCCATTTTGCCTGTTGCGCGTGTATAGCCATCAGCACTCATGCCCGCATTGACCTCATGGGCGCAATCCCAAAAGGTGATCCCGGCGGCTGGGAACAGGTCCGAGACCGGCATCATGGCAGAGCCGATAATGCCAAACGCATCCTCAATGCCGTGCATTTGAAGAACCTTGATGAAGGCTTCTTCAGTGGTCATTTTCATAGTTGTCCTCTCCCGTCCTTGCTCATGCACCGTGCATGATACTGGGTCACGATCTTTGTACCAACTTTGGCGGTGTTGGGGCCCGTTGCGTCAGATTGTCCGTGGCTTATGGCTCATGGCTCATCGTATCAAACTTTTCTGTTTGTGAATATCATATCGCTTGCTTTTTCACCAACCATTATTATTGGCGCATTGGTGTTGCTATTGTTGCCACCCGTTTTGCAGATGCCCGTCAATAGACATGACACACCCCTAGGGATAAATGGTCGCCAGGTAGCGACGCACCGTAAACCGCGAGGTCAGTGCCGTGGCGAGCGCCACGATCAGGACGATGACGACTATGCCCGCGTAACCTCTGGCACCAATGGTGAACTGACCAATCAGGGCCTCAAGCTGGTCTCCTGTCGGGGTGGCAAAGGCACGTCCGACAAGCCATCCCGCAAGGACAAACAGAACAATAGCCCCTAGACCACCGGCAATGCCCGCCTTCAAGCCAAGGCGCAGAAACTGCCCCTGAAACTGGCGCGCGATGTAGTGATCATCAGCGCCCACGTAATGCAGAACCTCGATAATATGGCGATTGCTGGCAACCACGCCGCGGGTCGCAAAGACGACGCTGAGAACCGTTGCGCTGAGAACCAGAGCCAGAATGAAAAAGCCCAAAACGATTGTCGTACGCGCCATCATGGCAAGACGCGTTTGCCATTGGCGATGATCATCAAGGCTTCCCCCCTTCACCTCCTGCTTGATTTTCTGTTTCAGATCTTCAAGAGCCTCCGGTGTTGCCGTGGGCGCCTTGACAACGATGAGCCGCGGTACCGGAAGATCTTGCAGGCGAAATTCGGAGCCGAGCCACGGCTCAAGCAGACCTTTGGTTTGCGTATCTCCCAGTCCGTAGGCGTCTGTCACGCCCGAGGTTGCCTTGGCCAAAGCAATAGCCTTTGCCACTTCGCCATCCTGGTCTATCCCCTCAAGGGGCTTGACCTGGATCGTGATTTCGCGTCCGATGTCACTTTGCCAGTCCAGTGCCGCATCATGCACCAGAGCCACAAAGCCAATTGTCAAACACGCGAGAAAGCTCATGATGGCGATCACATAAACCAGGGTGCTGCGCGTGGCGGATTTGCCGGGAATGACCGAACTTGTGCGCGATCTGGGCTCGGGTTGCGTATTGTTCATGGGGCTAGAGCGTGTCATGTTTTAATAGAACCCATTTTCCTTTCTCTATTAAGACCTGACACGCTCTAGACAACCGTCCTCAAGGGATAGTCTGGGCGCATCGTACTGCGTCAACAGGCCGGTGTCGTGGGTCGCAATGACGATCGCGGTGCCCAATTTTTGCAGCTCAATAAAAAGCCGCAGCAGACGTTGCGCCAGCTTCGGATCGACATTGCCCGTCGGTTCGTCAGCAAGCAAAAGTTCAGGTTGGCAAATCACGGCGCGGGCAATGGCTGCACGTTGCTTCTCCCCACCGGAGAGAACCGGCGGCAAGGCGTGCAATCGATCCCCAAGGCCAACCCATTGCAACAGTTCAACCACGTCCGCGCGATAGACGCTTTCATCGCGCCCAAGCACCCGCAAAGGCAGAGCGACGTTCTCGTAAGTTGTCAAATGGTCAAGCAGGCGAAAATCCTGGAAGACAAAGCCAATGCGCCGGCGCAAAGCCGAAATGCCAATCTTGTTCAGTCCGTTCACGTCGTGGCCGAACATGGTGATGCGCCCCCGCGAGGGCTTGAGAGACAAAAACAAAAGGCGCAGCAAAGAGGTCTTCCCCGCACCCGAACGGCCGGTGAGAAAGTGAAACGAGTGAGGCTCGATATTGAAATTCACATCGGAGAGAACCTCCAGACCATCGCCATATCTCAGCCCGACATTGTCAAATGTGATCACGCACGGCCCTTGTTGTTTGAAAGCAAATCCCCGTGAGGGCAAACCTATAGCCGATTCGTGTGTGATCGGCGCAAAACTTCGACCTTTATGTCAACGGGCCTGTCAATCCGCGTCCGCTACCCCTTGCGCGCGCAAACGTGCGCGCCGGGCTCTATAGCCGGGTAGCACCACCAATAGTCCCGCTAAAACCAGCAGTCCAAGGGTCATGGGACGCTCGAAGATAAAGCCAATACCGTCATATATTTGCATGGAACGGGCAAAGTTGTCCTCAAGCATGGAACCAAGAATAAACCCGATCAGCAGGGGGGCCAGAGGATAATCGGCAAAGCGCAGGGCCGTCGCGCAAACCCCAAGCCCCACGAGGATAAGCAACTCGGTGGCATTATTCTGGCCAATATAGGCTCCCATCAACGTAAAAAACAAAATAAAGGGAATAAGGTAGTTGCGAGGCACCGCAAGAATCTTGGCGATATAGGGTATGAGCGGCAGGTTGAGGATCAACAAAATCACATTGCCAATATACATGGATATGATAACCGCCCAGAATATCTGTGGCTGATCAAGCATCAGGCGCGGGCCCGGCGATACATTGAGCGCAATAAGGGCCCCGAGCAGAATGGCGGTGGTCCCCGAGCCGGGTATGCCAAGGGTCAAAAGGGGCACAAACGATCCCGTGCAGGCCGCGTTATTGGCGCTCTCAGGTGCGGCCAATCCCTTGATGGAACCTTTTCCAAACTGCTCCTGTTCGCTTTTGGGCGCTATATTGCGCTCCACCGCATATCCGAGAAAGGAGGCAATCGTTGCCCCCGCGCCTGGCAGCACGCCAATAAAAAACCCCTGTAGCGACTGACGCCCGATCACCGGAGTTATGGCGCGCGCTTCCTTTTTGGTAATGCGCAAGTCCTTGATTTTGTCCTTGCCGCCACCTGCTGTGCCGGAGCGCCCGGGATCAAGAACCAGATAAAGGGCCTCAGGCAGGGCAAACATGGCCATCGCCAGGGTAATAAAGCCAAAGCCCGACTGCAGGTCCATAATACCCATGGTAAAGCGCGGCATATTGTATAAGGCGCCCTCGCCAACCGTTGCCATGATAAGCCCAAGCACGGCCATTAGCAGCGCCTTGCAGACCTGACCGGTGCCGGCAAACGCTGCAATGGCGGAAAGCCCCACAACCATAAGCGCAAAATATTCGGCTGAATGGAACAACAAGGCGACGGTCGCCAATGCGGGGGCAAAGATCATCAACAGAATGGCGCCGATTGTGCCTCCGCAAAACGAGGCAATAGCGGCAACCGTGAGGGCTTTTCCCGCCTTGCCCTGACGCGCAAGGGGATAGCCGTCAAAACTCGTCGCCACGGTTGAGGCAACCCCCGGGGCGTTGATAAGAATGGACGACGTGGAGCCTCCGAATATGGCGCCGTAATACACCCCCGCGAGCAGGATGAGAGCCGCCGCCGGATCACCAATGGAAATGGCGATGGGTATCATGATGGCAATGATGCTCATGGGGCCAAGGCCCGGCAACATGCCAATGAATGTGCCGATCAGACACCCGCCGACAATCATGAGAAGGTTGGTAAAGGAAAACGCGGTACTCAGTCCGACGGCCATACCCTCAAGCATGTTATGGACTCCAGGTCAGGAAAAACGGCCACGGACGCAGAAATATACCCAGCACCTCTTGCACCAAATACCATATTATCCCCGTTGCCAGCAGGGCTACGGGAACAAGAACATGGAACTTGCGCTCTCCTAGGATAGCGCTGCCGAGGCTCAAAAAGCAAATGGTTGAAATGATAAAGCCAACAGGATGCAGGGCCAGTGCATAAATGACCATCAACGCCAGCAAAGACAGAGCCTGCGCCAGCTTATAATCTCCAAGGCGGCGGTAGTTGATATCCAGCGGCTTGGGCGCTGCGGCTCCTTTCTCCAGCCCCAGAACAATAACCAAAGAGGCAATGACCCCCATAACGGAAAGCACTTTGGGAAATGTGCTCGGCCAGACGGGATTGTTGCGCATGAAAGGCGGCAAAGCTCCGTCCATTGTAAAGAACGCGCCATAGCCGTATGCCAGACTTATGCCAAGGATAACCAGCGCTATCCATCTATCAAGTGCCACGACCCCTCTCGAATGGTTGCTTCAGCGCGCAATTCGGGACTCGCCAACGTCAAGATCAAGATGTCAGACTATTGGCGAGTCCTTGACTGTAACCAGGTTTAGAGAAATCCAAGCTGCTTCATCAAATCGCCTATCATTTTCTCCTGTTCCTCGAGAAAGGCCTTAAAATCGTCTCCACTGTTGTGGATATTGACCCAACCGTTGCGTGCGCGTACCTTTTCCCATTCCGGCGTATCGTACATTTTTGCTAACATGTCCTGATATTTGGCCAGTTTGTCGGCTGGTAAACTGGGAGAGGCAAAGAACCCGCGCCAGTTCACAAATGTTGTATCAATACCTTGCTCTTTCATTGTCGGTGCATCAGGAAAAGCGGCAACGCGCGCATCGGCGGTCACCCCGATAATTTTGACTTCACCCGCGTTAGCGAGATCAACGGCCTCGGAAAATCCCGTGGATAAAGCCGCGATTTCACCAGAAAGCAGGGCCGCCATGGCTTTGCCACCGGCGTCATAGGCAATGTATTTAACCTTGGTGGGGTCCTCTCCGGCTGCCTGCATGACCATTGCCGCCACAAGGTGGTCCATACTACCGGGGACGGAGCCACCACCGATGGCGGTTCCGCGCTGGTCTGCCTTGAAGGCATTTACAAGATCTCCCATGGAGTTAATGGGGCTGTTTTTGCCAACGACGATGGCAGCGTAATCCCCGATGGTTCCAGCCACCAGAGTCAGGTCGCGGAAGTTGTAGGGGAAAATGCCCGTGAGTGAGCGAATGACGATTGGTGTTGAATTGACCATCATGGTGCCATGCTGGCTGTCGGCATTTTCGATCAAATAACCAATGGCTTTTCCGCCGCCGCCGCCGGACATATTTTCATATGACGCGGTTCCCACGAGACCCGATTCGGTCAAGGCTTCACCAGTGCCGCGCGCCGTTCCGTCCCATCCGCCGCCGGCGCCTCCGGGAATAAGAAAATGAATGCTATCGACAACTTTATGGTTATCGGCGCTGGCCGGTGTCATGTTCCCGAATGCGACAAAAGCGGCAGCGGTCGCGATCATCAAGCGGGACGTGGTCAGGTGTTTTTTCATTGCGTTCTCCCTATTAACAATATTGCAAAGCCCGGCCCGCACTTGCGATGCCTGGACTTTCCGGTACGTGATCACTGTAGAGTGGAGGGGCCTGCCCTGTCTAGGACATTGACATGAAAGTCGGTGTTGTTTTTCTAATCAATCTGCTCCCAATGTCTGCCCCAATCCGCATGCCCTCGCTCACAGGCTTGAAACCGCTTAAATTTTCCATGGGCACCCAGGCACCTGGTCATTGCCAACCCAGGACACTGCAGGATCCATTGGCCGCGCGTAGCCCTAAGCTTCCTTACGCCAAAACATTAAGTCCCAAGCGGTAGCTGGGGCTTTATGAGAGCACCGGGTTCAGGCCAGACTGCCGCGCACACTAACATAGTGTCGTGCAGCCATCAATGGGTAAGTTATACCAGCGGTATTGGCGTTACAGACACGCCGTCTGGTGCACGGCCTTGATAACACACTTACTTGATGCTGATCCAGGAGTCATTGTCATGGACCCATGGTATTAGACCAGCATGGGTTTAGGTGTACCCATTTTGCTATGGGGACAACTAAACGTATAAAGCTGATCGCCCTCTAAATCTATAGCAAAATGCGAGAAGAATACGGGAAAGCCCCATGATTCCAATTAAACGCATTTTGCTATAGTGGTGGCGTGTCGCCGGTGATGATGTTTTGGGTTGGCGTAAAAATCTTGTGAGTGCATAAATGTGAGAGTATATATATGCGCATCTCAATTAACCGGCATCACCCTGCCCACTTCCCTCTCAGGCCACTCTCGGAGTACCCTTTCATGAGTGGCCCAAGACGAAAGGAGCGGGCTGGCCAGGTGGTCGATAGACGGCTCCAAAGAAGTAGCAGCTTGACATGGGTCCGCCGGCGGTGCCAGGGCGCCACCGCTTCCTAAAACAACAGGAGAGAATGCGCCTGTCATGGTCAAGGACCACCAATTCAGCCAAGACGGAACCTGAGCTATGGAACTATCCTTATGGGGGGGCGCGATGCTTGGGGGGCTGATTTCGTTCATCTCGCCCTGTGTGCTGCCCATTGTGCCCCCCACGCTTGCCTACATCGGCGGCGTTTCCCTAAACACCCTTCGTGTCGGCGATGCCGAGGGTCGCCAGCGCGGTCATGTGTTTGTCACGACACTGGCCTTTGTTCTTGGGTTTTCTTTCATTTTTGTCCTTCTTGGGGTTGCGGCGCCTGGGTTTGCCGCGCTTTTGAATGCGCCGCTGGTGCGTTACGTTGCCGGGGGAATTATTATAGCGATGGGGTTGCATTTCCTTGGGGCTCTGCGTATCGCTTTTTTGTACCGCGAAGCGCGGATTGATGTGCGGCGCAAGCCGTCCGGCCTCGTGGGGGCGTTTGTCATCGGCATGGCTTTTGGCTTTGGGTGGACTCCCTGTGTGGGGCCGGTTCTAACGGTAATTTTCGCGCTCGCGGCAAAGCAGGAGAGCCTGTGGCAGTCGGTTGCCATGTTTGGTGCCTATTCGTTTGGGCTTGGGGTGCCTTTTTTGCTGGCCGCCCTCTTTTTTGAGGCGTTCATGGGGTTTAGCGCGCGTTTTCGCAAGTACCTCGGCATGGTCGAAAAACTTATGGGAGTCATGCTTGTGGGGGCGGGGCTGTTGATAATGTTTAACGGCATGACCTGGATTTCGGGCTGGCTACAGGAGACATTTCCATCGCTTATCGAGTTTGCCTGAGCTATTTTTGGTAGGGGAGTATCAAGGAGATGAAATGGGCACGAAACCCTGTCTAGCCGTGATTGTGGCCGCTGGGGCAGGAAATCGCATGGGCTCGCGACGCCCGAAAGTTCTGCAACAGGTTGGCAATCTGCCGCTGGTGCGTCATGTGGTGCACGCGGCCCTGGATTTTGCGGACGAGATTGTTGTGGTTGTGGGGCCGCAGCATGCCGACGTTGCGGCGGCCGTGCACGCTTCGGCACCACACGCGCACATCGTGGTTCAGCCTCAGCCTCTCGGCACAGGGCATGCGGTGCTTCAGGCCACACCCCAAATTGCCGCCGCCAGGGGTGCTGTTGTTGTCCTTTATGGGGATACGCCTTTTATCACACAGGCGCGCTTTAAGAGTATGCTTGAGGCCCTGGAGACGGACTCAGACATGGTTGCGCTCGGGTTTCATGCCGGTGGACCCCATGCCTATGGGCGCTTTATCGTTGCCGACGGCATGTTGCGCGCCATTGTCGAGGACCGGGACGCCAGTGCAGAGCAAAAGGCAATAACCCTTTGCAACGCCGGGGTGATGGGATTTCGTGCAGAGTTTCTGCCCGGCCTGCTGGAGCGCATGTCCAACGACAATGCCAGGGGAGAGTATTACCTGACCGATACGGTTGCGTTCGCTAACGATGACGGTTTGCGCGTGCGCGCCATTGAGGGAGACGAAGATGAATTCCTGGGTATCGATAGCAAAGCCGACCTGACCCATGCACAGGCGGTTTTTCAGACAAGAATGCGGCGTCGGGCCCTTGATGAGGGAGCCTTATTAGAGGCGCCGCACACGGTTTTTTTCAGTTGGGACACGGAAATAGGAGTTGATGCGGTGATTGAGCCCTATGTGGTCTTTGGGCCCGGGGTGCGCGTGGATGCAGGCGCCCATATCCGCGCGTTTTCCCATCTGGAGGGCGCCCATGTTGCGTGCGGTGCGATCGTAGGCCCCTATGCACGCCTGCGCCCCGGCACCGTTTTGCGCGAAGGCGCCAAGGTGGGAAATTTTGTGGAAACAAAAAATGCACAGATGGGCGCCGGTGCCAAGGCCAATCATCTGAGCTATCTTGGTGATGCACGTATTGGCGCTAGGGCCAACATTGGCGCCGGGACAATTACCTGCAACTATGATGGTGTCAATAAACACGCCACACATATCGGGGATAATGCTTTTGTCGGCTCGAACACGGCGCTGGTGGCGCCTGTGAAGGTGGGGGAGAGGGCCTATGTGGCTAGTGGAAGTACGATCACCCAGCCCATTGCAGACGATGCGTTGGCCATAGCGCGGGCCCATCAGGTGGTTAAGCCGGGGCGCGCGAGGCGATTACGTGCGGCTATGATGGCAAAAAAGAGGCGTGCTGACAGAACCGAATAACTGACCGCTGCGTGCCAATCCCCCTTGCGTAAATGCCGTGTATTATACCAGCGGTATTGGCTTTATATACACGCCGACTGGTGTACTGCCTTGATAACATACCTCTTTGACGCTAAGCCATGAGTCATTGTTAAAGACCCTTGGTATTATAGTGTCTTGTCACAATATGATACAGGACGTGATTTTGTCTTTTGCAAAAAATTATCCATAAGCGGGGCATCTCTATTAACGGGCTGGCCAAGTGGTCAATAGACGTTCCTGGCTCGTGTCGTCAGAAGAGCTCTATCTCTATTAAGACATGACACGCTCTATAGCAAAATGCATACAGCGAAACGCATGCTGATCTAGGCGCGGCACCTTCACATATCTCGCTTTCATTCGTGGTGAGGATTGATCATGTGTGGTATCATCGGCATAATTTCCCACCAACCTGTAGCGGGCCATCTGCTTGATGGCCTGAAACGGCTGGAGTACCGCGGTTATGATTCGGCTGGAATTGCCACATTGGAACAGGGCAGGCTAAAACGGATCCGTGCCCGCGGCAAGCTAGTCAATCTCGAAAACGCGTTGTCCCAGGAGACTCTAAACGGCCACATCGGCATTGGCCACACCCGTTGGGCAACCCACGGGGCGGCGACTCTCGAAAATGCCCACCCCCATAGCACCTCGTCTGTTGCGGTGGTGCATAACGGCATTATTGAAAATTTCAAGGCTTTGAAAGCGGAACTGGCTGCCAGGGGGGTCGACTTTCAATCGCAGACCGATACGGAAGTGGTGGTTCAGATGATCACCATGCGCTTGGCCGCGGGAGATACCCCTCAGGGGGCGGTTGCCGAGGTTGTGCCGCGCCTTGAAGGGGCGTTCGCTCTTGCGATCCTGTTTGATGGCCATGACGGGGTGTTGATCGGCGTGTGTAAGGGGGCACCCCTGGCGATAGGCCATGGTGAGGGGGAGATGTTCCTTGGCTCTGATGCGGTCGCCCTGGCGCCGTTTACGGACAGCCTGACCTATCTGAACGATGGGGACTGGGCCGTTGTTACCCGTGCTGGTATGCAAATTCGTAATGAAAACGGGGATCCCGTTACCCGCCCGCGCCAGCGTTCTGTCGCCACGTCGATGCTCGTCGACAAGGGCAATTACCGCCATTTCATGGACAAGGAAATCCATGAACAACCCGAAGTGATGGCGCACACATTGGCGCATTATGTGGATATGGCTGATAGAGCCGTGCGTTTTGATCCCGCACTGACCGCCTCGCTTGCCGAGATTGATCGTTTGACGATCTGCGCCTGTGGCACCGCATCCTACGCCGGACTGGTTGCCAAGTACTGGTTCGAGCGTTATGCGCACCTGCCGGTTGATGTTGATATTGCTTCCGAGTTTCGCTATCGCCAGGCGCCTCTCAACGAGGGGGGAATGGCGTTATTTGTTTCCCAATCCGGCGAGACCGCGGATACGCTGGCGGCGCTGCGCTATTGTCAGGCTCATGATCAAACGGTTGTCTCCATCGTCAACGTGCCTCAATCTTCGATCGCGCGCGCCTCCAATGTGGTCTTGCCGACCCTTGCCGGACCGGAGATTGGCGTGGCTTCCACCAAGGCATTTACCTGCCAGTTGGTGGTGCTTGCTTGTTTGGCCATTGCCGCGGGCAGAGTGCGAGGGGTGATTGACGGTGCAACCGAGAAGCGCCTTTTAGGTGCGCTGCTGGAGGTGCCGCGTCATGCTGCTTCTGCCCTGCGCCAGGACAAGGCTATCAGCGACCTGGCATCCTGGTTGTCACAGGTGAGCCATGTGCTTTATCTTGGTCGTGGGCTGAGCTATCCGATCGCCCTTGAGGGGGCGCTGAAGCTGAAGGAGATTTCGTATATTCACGCGGAAGGTTATGCGGCGGGGGAGTTGAAGCATGGGCCCATCGCTCTGATCGATGAGAACCTGCCCGTCATCGTTATTGCGCCCTATGATGATCTGTTTGAAAAAACCCTCTCCAACATGCAGGAAGTGGCCGCACGCGGTGGGCGAATTGTCCTTATTAGCGACGCTCAGGGGACCAGGGCGTGTGCCGATATTGCCCATCTTATGATTGAGCTGCCGGATCTTGACGGGTTCACCTCGCCCCTGATGACAAGCCTGCCTGTCCAGCAGATCGCCTATCACACGGCTGTGATACTGGGAACGGATGTGGACCAGCCGCGCAATCTGGCCAAGTCGGTAACCGTTGAGTGAGCTAGATGTAATATTTCAATAAGTTGTTCTCAAGGTGGCAGGTCTGAAGTCAGGGCTATTGCGGTCATTGCCGCCAGGAAGGCCATATCGGGCCATTCATCTGATCATTGCTTTTTTTCGATTTCTCCCGCGTTGTCAAGGGTTTAAAAACCGCTGAAAGCGGCGCGAAGCGCCCTTGACAACGCGGGAGAAATCGAACACCTCTCATGATCAGACGAATGGCCACCTGCACCCGATGGATTTACCAGGTACAACCTCTTGGGGTTACACAGCTAGCGGGTGTCATGTCTGAATAGAAACAGAATGGCTTCTATATTGCTTCTATTAAGACATGACACGCTCCAAGGCAGGTTCAGCAAAGCGTCCGCCAACACACATCCATGACCGATACACGGACAAACAACTCCTTATACCAGCGGTATTGGCTTTATAGACACGCCGACTGGTGTACTGCCTTGATAACATACTTGCTTGACGCTAAGCCATGAGTCATTGTTAAGGACCCTTGGTATTAAAGGGGATTGTAGAGCCGGCAATGAAGCTCCTGCTTATTGAAGACGATACGAGAGCGGCGAAATACCTCATCAAGGCGCTTGATGAGGCGGGCCACACGGTTGATCACGCCGATGACGGTGAAGACGGGCAGGCGCTCGCTGAGACGGGGGCCTACGATGTGTTGATCGTGGACCGCATGCTGCCCAAGCGTCAGGGACTGAAGATCATCGAGGCCTTGCGTGCGGCAGGAGACAGGACACCGGTTCTGGTTCTTAGCGCTCTTGGCGAGGTGGATGACAAGGTGGCGGGCTTGCGCGCGGGGGGCGATGACTATCTCTCCAAACCCTATGCTTTTACGGAACTGCTTGCACGGGTTGAAGCCCTGGGGCGGCGCTCTGGCAGCGATGACGGCCAGGCCCAGTTGGTATTGGCGGACCTTACCCTTGATCGTCTTTCCCGCCAGGTCACCCGTTCAGGGGTATCCATTGCCCTGCAACCGCGCGAATTTCGCCTGCTTGAATATATGCTTAAGCATGCGGGCCAGGTGGTCACGCGGACGATGTTATTAGAGAACGTTTGGGATTATCACTTTGACCCGCAAACCAACGTTATCGATGTGCATATTTCGCGCCTGCGCGCCAAAATCGACAAGGGCTTCCCGCAACCCCTCTTGCACACCGTTCGCGGAGCCGGTTATATGATGCACGCGGGCAATCGCGCCGCAGGCAGCTAGATCAGCATACGTTTAGTTGTACCCATTTTGCTATGGGGACAACTAAACGTATAAAGCTGATCGTCCTGGAATCTATAGCAAAATGCAAAAACAATGCTGAACGCTCATGAATCCAACTAAAAGCATTTTGCTATAAGTGTCGTATCCATGCGCCTCATTCGCACCACCGCATTTAAACTGACGGCAATATTCTTTGTCCTGTTCATTTCCTGTGCCGGGCTCGCGTTCGCCTATATCGCGGCGAGCACGGATGCGCTGATGCGCCGTCAGGTTGAGGATACCCTGAACGCGCAGGTGAGCGGTCTGGCCATACGCTATCACGACGGGGGGTTGCGGGGGCTTTTGCAACTCCTGGAGGCCCGTAGCCGACAACCGGGGGCCGGCGTTTACTTGCTTATGGATGCCGAGGGCCGCCGCATCGCCGGTAATATTGCTGATGTGCCCGCCGGCGTTCTATCACGCCCGGGATTTCAGGAAATCGACTATCGCATTATTGATTCGGACAATCCGGCGTTTGGCCAGGCTCTGGCGCAAATATATGGTCTTGAAGGCAACCTGCGTCTTTTGGTGGGGCGGGACAATGGCGAGCAGCGGCGGTTTTTTTCCCTGCTGTTTTGGACATTGCTGATTGCGCTGGCGCTGTTTTCCGTTCTGGCGCTAGCAGGCGGGGTATTTGTTAATCGACTGATTCTGCGTCGCCTCGACGCGATTACCCGCTCTTGCCGACGCATAATGGGAGGCAATCTGGCGGAGCGAATGCCCTTGGACGGATCAGGCGATGAGTTCGACCGCCTGTCGGAAAACCTTAATCTCATGCTGGCGCGCAATGAACAGCTTCTCGGCGGCATGCGTGACGTCTCGCACAACATTGCCCATGATTTGAAGTCTCCTCTGACCCTGATGCGTAACAGAGCCCAGGCGGCCTTGGCGAAGCCGGCGTCAGATGAAGAATACACCCAGGTCATTGAGACGATCGTTGGCGAATCGGACAAACTACTGGCGACCTTCAATGCCTTGCTGAGCATTGCCCGCATCGAGGCGGGGGCTCCTGAGCGGGACTATACACGGCTCCACACCAAAACCTTGTTACAAGAGGTCTGCGACCTTTATTCGCCCCTTGCGGAGGACTGCAATATGGACCTGGAGGTGGCGCCAGGTGAGGCGATCGGCTTCGTGGCAAACCGCGAACTGGTGGCCCAGGCGCTGGTCAATCTCGTTGATAACAGCATAAAATATGCCAATGATAAGCGTGAGCGGCGACGGGTGGTATTGAGCGCTGAACGGATTGATGATCATGTGGCGCTTAGGGTTGCCGATGACGGAGATGGTATCGATGATCAAGACAAGGCGCGGGTCCTGGAGCGCTTCGTGCGATTGGAACAGAGCCGATCGCGCCCCGGGGCCGGTCTGGGGCTTAGCCTGGCCGCGGCGGTGGCGCGTTATCATGACGGTACATTGCGGTTGGAGGATAATCATCCAGGGCTGCGGGCGGTGCTGACACTTCCCCTTGAGCCAAAACTTAAGCCTGGGTGATAGAAGAGAAAAAAGGGGATAGGGCTTGGAACGATCCGGGGATGAGAACATAGGGCCATCTGGACACAAGTCCGGCACGCGAAAAGCCGAAACCAAAGGCAAAGGCGAAGCCCGCACCGGTGTTCATAAACCGCGCACGCCCACAGGCCCCCTTGCGGCCTACGCGCGCGCGCCTGTTGATCTTGTAAACCTGCGCAATCAGGACGACGTCATCGGCCCGCTCATTGAGACTGAGGAAACCGTACAGGGTTCTGGACTCAAAGAGATTTTGAAGGCGCACGCCCATCTTGTCCCGGCCCTGCAATATGCCTTTTGTCTGTCTCCGTTTCTGCGCGGGTTGGCGCTTTCTGATCCCTCGCGCCTTGCCGACATTATGGCGGATGACGTGGATAGTCGGGTCAAGGCCCAAATAAGCGCTCTTGATGAGGCGCTGGCCCCATGTCAGTCGGACCGCGAGGCCATGGGACACCTGCGCCGGTTTCGCGCCGATATGGCTCTGACTTTGGGTCTTGCGGACCTTATCGGCGGTTGGGATGTATCGGCACTGACGATGTTCCTGAGCCAGGTCGCGGACGCGGCGGTGGCGGCCGGTGTGCGCACCCTGTTGCGCCAATTGGTACACGCGGGCAAGTTAAGTGGTGATGCGCAAGACATTGAGGCACGAAGCGGCCTGATCGTGCTGGCGATGGGCAAGCATGGGGCGCGGGAGTTAAATTACTCCAGTGATATCGATCTCATTGTTTTTTTTGATCCGGAACGCGCGCCTGTTGACGCGGGGGAAGAGGTAATCGACATCTATGTGCGCTTGACCAAACGGCTGGTGAAATGGCTGCAGGAGCGCACCGCGGATGGCTATGTCTATCGGGTTGACCTGCGATTGCGCCCGGATCCGGCATCGACGGCGGTAGCGATTTCGGTACCGGCGGCACTACAATATTATGAAAGCATGGGGCAGAACTGGGAGCGGGCGGCACTGATCAAGGCGCGTCCCATCGCCGGTGATCTGGCCGCGGGGGAGGCATTTTTGCACGAATTGGCGCCTTTTGTGTGGCGCAAATATTTTGACTACGCCGCTCTTGCCGACGTGCAAGCGATGAAGCGGCGCATTCATGTCCACAAGGGTCTGGGCACCCTGGGGCAAGCGCAAGGGGAGGGGAGCGATTGCGGCGCTATCGCCGGGCACAATATCAAGTTGGGTCGCGGCGGCATTCGGGAAATAGAGTTCTATGTGCAGACACAGCAACTGATCATGGGTGGACGTAATCCGGCTTTGCGCGTGCGGGGCACGCTGGCAGCGCTTGATGCCTTGGTTGCGGGGAAATGGGTAGACCCGTCTGCACGGGATACGTTGGTGCAGGCTTATAACTATTTGCGCCGCCTTGAACATCGCTTGCAGATTGTTCATGACGAGCAGACCCATACTTTGGCCACCGGTGAAGAGGCGTTAATGGATTGTGCCGCCCTTATGGGGTTTGCTGATCTTCAGGGGTTTGTGCGGCAAACGCAATCCCTGCTTTTGCGCGTCGCGGACCATTACGATGCGTTGTTTGACGACACGCCGGAGGCCCGGGGTGAGCCGGATGCGTTTGTGTTTGTCGGTGAGCAGACCCCGGCCCAGACAATGATGGCGCTGCAACAGCTCGGCTTTAATCAACCGAAAACGGTCGCGCAACTGATCAATGCCTGGGTAGCAGGGCGCTACGCGGCAACCCGAAGCGAACGCGCCCGTGACGATGTCTCAGCCCTTCTTCCGGTCCTGTTGCCAGCGATTGCGCGCACGACAAACCCCGATACCGCCTTGTTCGCGTTCGACCAATTTCTCAAAGGCCTGCCCGCGGGGGTTCAGTTTTTTTCTCTGTTGCGCAACAATCCTCAGTTACTCGGGCTGGTTGCTGATGTGATTGGCGCGGCGCCGGGTTTGCGCGCGTTGATGGCGGCGCGTCCCCACGTGCTGGACGCCATGCTGGATCCGGCGTTTTTTGTCACCGGTGCCCCGGGGGATGTCGTGGCCTCGCGCTTTGACCTGCTTATGTCCGAGGCGCGCGGCTTTGAGGATCAGCTTGACCGGGCGCGTATTTTTGGTCAGGAACAGATGTTTCTGATTGGCGTGCGCCTGTTGTCGGAGACTATCACCCCTCGTCAGGCGGCACAAAGCTACACGGGGCTTGCCCGAATCCTTGTCAATGGTCTGCACCAGGCTGTCGGCGAGGCGATGAATGCCGCGCATGGGGCCATGTCAAAGGGCACGTCCGCGGTCCTCGCCATGGGAAAACTGGGAAGCCAGGAGATGACCGCCACATCGGACTTGGATATGATCCTGCTCTATGAACACGATGCTGATACCGCCTATTCGGATGGCCATCGGGCCATTACCGGCACCCAGTATTACGCCCGCATGACCCAAAGACTGGTTGCAGCCCTGTCGGCGCCAACAGCGGAAGGGGGGCTCTACGAGGTTGATTTCCGCCTGCGCCCATCGGGGCGCTCTGGTCCGTTGGCAACGCGGTTTTCCGCGTTTCAGGCCTATCAACAAAGCGACGCCTGGACCTGGGAGCACATGGCCTTGACGCGTGCCCAGGTTATCAGCGGTGACCTGGCATTTACGCAAAAGATCAATGCGAGCATCCGTGATATCCTTTGCCGCAAACGTGACGACGAGATGTTGCGCAACGATATTGCCCGGATGCGCGCGCGCATCGCGCAGGAAAAACCGGAAACAGGCCCTTTTGACCTTAAAACGGTCGCGGGTGGAATTATCGACGTTGAGTTCATCGCCCAGTACTTGCAATTGCGTTTTGCCTGGAAGGTGCCGGAAATACTCCAACGCAACACCCGCGACGTGCTGCAGGCGGCGCGTGATCACGCCCTGGTTCCGGCCAACACCGGGGAAGACCTCATGGCCGCGTGCACCCTTTACGAGGCCCTTGCCCAGGTGCTAAGACTTTGCCTTGCAAGCAGCCAGGCGGCAGACCCGGAAATGATGTCGGCAGACCTGAAAGGTCGCCTGTGCCGTACTGTCGGCGTTGCCACATTTGATCACCTTGACATTCAGTTGCGCGATCACCAGGCGCGCGTGCGCGATCTTTTCGCGACCTTTATCAGCGCCTGACAGATGGCAACGTCTGGGGCGCGGGGAGGGGAGGTAGATGCCCGTTAATGGAGAGGCCCAGATAGGAGCACCTGCATGACACTCACCGCATCCACCGATGGAGCCGAGCCTGATCGCACAGCGCTGGGAATTACCCTTATTATCGCATCGGTTTTTGTGATGGCGTTCTCTGATGCTCTGGTCAAGCTTATCAGCAAGGACGTGACCCTGTGGCAGCTGTTTGCAACCCGTTCGGTGGTTGCGATGGTCCTAATGACCGGCTTTATCGTTATAAGCGGTGGCGCGCTTTTGCCCCGGGCGCCGTTTTGGGTGCTTGTGCGCAGTGCGCTACTATGCCTGACCTGGCTTTTATTTTACGCATCGCTTCCGGTGCTGAGCCTGTCGGTGGCCGCGGTTGTTGTCTATACCAATCCGATCATGACGGCGCTTTTTTCTGCGCTCCTGATCAAAGAGCCGGTTCGCCGACGCCAGTGGGCGGGGGTTGCGCTGGGGTTTCTTGGTGTTGTTGCTATTTTGCGCCCGGGCACGGACGCGTTTTCGTGGTTTGCGGCGCTGCCGTTTTTGGCCGCGGTCAGCTATTCCCTGGCCATGGTTCTGACAAGAAGCAAGTGCCGCAATGAGCCTTCGCTTACCCTCGGGTTGGCTTTGCAGACGGTATTTCTGGTCACCGGGATTCTGGGCACCCTTGGCCTTGTGATTGTAAATCTTGATTCGCCGTCCCAGGCCGTATTCCCGTTTCTTTTGGGCGATTGGGCACCCATGGGTTTGCGCGAATGGAGCCTGATCGGATTTTTGGGACTGCTTTCGGCGACTTATTTCGTTGGCGTCGCGCGCGCCTATCAGATTGCCCCACCGCAGATTATCGCGACCTTTGACTATACCTATCTCGTATCAGCGGCGTTGTGGGGGTATGTATTCTTTTTTGAAAAACCCGACGTGTGGACAATTTGCGGCATGGTTTTAATTACCGGCGCCGGCCTGCTTGTGGCGATGCCGGTAACCAGAAAGATGGCAGCAAACGAAACCGCACTATAACGACGCGGCAAAAAAAACACGGGGCGGAATTGACCTGATTGGCGATTTCGCTCATAATGAGGCGAGTCAAATCGGGAGAGACCGGTGATGGTCCTGAGTTCAGGACACCGGCGCCGAAGGAGCAACCGCCCCGGAAACTCTCAGGCACAAGGGACCGTTTTGACGCAAATCTCTGGAAAGCGACGCAAGGCCAATGTCAATGTCCGGGCGTCCACCGAAGGAGCAAGCCAGGCTGCTGTTGCGTGTTCAAATGAATGCGCAAGGCAGGCGACGGGTCACACATCCTTAGAGCTGGATGTATCAAAGACTTTGTCGACACCCGCCTCATTAGCAGTCACAGCGCTTCTTGCCAAGCGCAAGACAGCGCGGTGCCGGTCAATCTCTCAGGTTTCCGTGACAGAGGGGGCATGGTGCGTGCACGCTGCACGGCTGTTGTCCTTTTGTCACAAACCGGAATACCTGAGCCATGGCCTCGCAATCCCGACCTGAACCCCGATCTCTTATTCTTGACCCTCTGCATCGCGCCCTTGGGGCGCGCATGGTGCCGTTCGCTGGCTATGCAATGCCGGTCCAATATGCGGGCTTGATGGCCGAACATGCCCATTGCCGGTCCCAGGGCGGTGCGGCTCTGTTTGATGTTTCGCACATGGGGCAGGTGCTTCTAACAAGTCCTGATGCCGATCGCAAACTCGAAAGCCTGGTGGTCGGCGATATTGTTGGCCTTGCCCCGGGGGAGGGGCGCTATACCCTTTTTACCAACGAGAACGGTGGCATTCTTGATGACCTTATCGTTACCCGCCGCGATGATGGTCTTTTTGTTGTTGTCAACGCGGCGGTCAGGCAAGCCGATATCGCCCGTTTGCAAAGTGTCACCCATGTTGAGGAACTGGCCGAGCATGCGCTTTTGGCCTTCCAGGGGCCGGGGGCGCTTGTGGCGCTGGCGCGCCTTGCACCAGAGTGCGCGGCGCTGGCGTTCATGGGAGGAACTTATGCACAGATCGCGGGGGTAGACGTCTGGATCAGCCGTTCGGGATATACGGGAGAGGATGGGTTTGAGATTTCGGTGGCCGGCGATGATGCCCGTCATCTGGCCGAGACTCTGCTTGCGCAACCCGAAGTGAAGCCGGCAGGCCTGGGGGCGCGCGATACGTTGCGCCTTGAGGCGGGTCTTTGTCTTTATGGTCACGATATTGACACGGCCACGTCCCCCGTTGAGGCGCGGCTGGCCTGGACAATAGGCAAGCGCCGGCGCGAGGCAAAGGATTTTCCCGGTGCCGATACAATTATTGAACAGATCGCTACCGGGACACAGCGCAAGCGTGTCGGTCTTGTCTTTGAGGGCCGCGCACCCGTGCGCGAGGGGGCAACACTCGTTGCCCCCGATACAGCGGCGCCCATAGGTACCGTCACTAGCGGCACATATTCGCCCACAAGGGGCGAGCCAATCGCCATGGGCTATGTTGAGGCTGAACACGCCCCTCTCGAGCAACCGGTCGCGGCCCAAGTGCGTGGCCGCCATATCCAGGGGCGTGTCGCCCCCATGCCCTTTGTCCCGCACCGGTTTTATCGCGGATAGGCCGGCGTATTTCGAAACCACTGCCTTGCAAGGAGGAAACCATGAGCAAAGTCTACTATTCCGATGATCACGAATGGATCCGCGTCGATGGTGATACCGCGACGGTCGGGATCACCGATCACGCCCAGGAGCAGCTTGGGGACATTGTTTTTGTCGAACTGCCGGAGAGCGGCCAGACGATTGATAAGGGGGACAGTGCAGGTGTTGTGGAGTCGGTCAAGGCGGCAAGCGATATCTACTGTCCGCTTAGCGGAGAGATCACTGCGGTGAATACGGCATTGGTGGATGACCCGGCGGTGATCAACACAAGTGCTGAGACAAATGGCTGGCTGTTTAAAGTCGCGGTCAAGACTCCCGGTGAGCTTGATGAACTGATGGATGGGGACGCCTATAGGGCGATGATCGAGGCTTCATGAATGCTGAACCAGAACCCGAGCGGGGCACCGACAAAATCTTACACTGAACTCTCCGGCGAGCACGATTTTCTCAGCCGTCATATTGGCCCCAATCAGGCCGACCAGGCGCATATGCTATCGGTTATCGGCGAGCCTGATCTGGCGACCTTTCTTGGCAAGGTCGTCCCCGAAGCGATCCGACGCAAAGCGGATCTTGCGCTAGCGCCGCCGATGAGCGAGCCGGATGTTTTGGCCTTGATGCGTGATCTGGCAGGGCAAAACCGGGTTTTCACATCGCTTATCGGTCAGGGTTATTATGGCACCCATATGCCGTCGGTGATCCAGCGCAATGTTTTGGAGAACCCGGGGTGGTATACAGCCTATACGCCCTACCAGCCGGAGATCAGTCAGGGGCGGCTGGAGGCACTTTTGAACTTCCAGACCCTGATTAGCGATCTGACGGGGCTGGCGATTGCCAATGCCTCGCTTCTCGACGAGGCCAGCGCCGCGGCGGAAGCGATGATGTTGTGTCGGCGCCAGGCCAGATCGAAGGCCGAGGCGTTTTTTGTTGACCAAAACTGTTTTGCCCAAACCATCGACGTGGTGAAAACCCGTGCGGCGCCTCTTGGCATTGATATTGTTGTCGGTGATCCTGACAGGGACCTGGTTGCTGACGAGGTTTTCGGCGCCTTGCTACAGGTAACCGGCGCGGACGGAGCGGTGCGGGACTATCAGAGTATCATTGCCCGCCTGCATGAGGCGAAAGCCCTGGCCGTTGTCGCGGCAGACCTGTTGGCGCTGGTGCTCGTCAAATCCCCTGGCATGATGGGGGCCGATGTGGCGGTGGGGTCGGCGCAGCGTTTCGGCGTGCCCATGGGTTTTGGCGGTCCGCATGCGGGATTTATGGCCACCACGCAGGCTCTTAAGCGGGCGATCCCCGGGCGCCTTGTTGGTGTCTCCCACGACAATGCCGGTCGGCCTGCGTACCGCCTGGCCCTGCAGACCCGCGAGCAGCATATTCGACGCGAAAAAGCCACCAGCAACATCTGTACCGCGCAGGTCCTGTTGGCCATCATCGCCGGATTTTACGGGACCTATCACGGCCCTGAGGGGCTGACCAGGATTGCGCGCCGGGTGCACCATCTGACTTGTGTTTTGGCACGCGGTTTGCGTCTGGCGGGTTTGCGTTTGGGGGCGGAGGTCTTTTTCGACACGTTGGTTGTGGAGACCGGAGCGCGCACACAGGACGTGCTTGCGGGCGCCCATAAGGCGCGTATAAACCTGCGGCCTGTTGATGCGGGAAGGGTGGGGCTTTCCCTTGATGAAACCAGCACGCCTGCGCTTGTCGAGACCCTGTGGTCCGTGTTTGGCATTGATCAGGTCAATCTGAGTTTTGACTTTGTTGCATCACAAACGCCGGATGCGCTGTCAGGTTCGCTGTTACGTGACGACGCGATCCTTGCCCATCCGGTGTTTCACAGACATCGTAGCGAGACCGCCATGATGCGCTATCTGCGCGTTCTTATGGACAGGGATCTGGCGCTTGATCGGAGCATGATCCCTTTGGGCTCGTGCACCATGAAATTGAACGCAACCAGCGAAATGATGCCCATCACCTGGCCAGGTTTTAGCGATTTGCATCCCTTCGCGCCGCCAGAGCAATGGTTGGGATATCGCGCGATGTTTGATGACCTTGAGGCCATGTTGTGCGCCGTGACTGGCTATGATGCGGTCTCCCTGCAACCGAATTCCGGGGCACAAGGAGAATATGCGGGGTTGCTGGCCATACGCGCCTACCACCGCGCCAACAAAGAACCACAACGCGACGTTTGCCTCATTCCCAGCTCCGCGCACGGAACCAATCCCGCCTCGGCGGTCATGGCGGGCATGCGCGTGGTGGTAGTCAAATGCGATAACGACGGCAATATCGATATGGCAGACCTCAACGCCAGGGTCGATGAGCATCGTACTCAGCTTGCAGCACTCATGATCACCTATCCGTCCACCCATGGGGTGTTTGAGGAAACGGTGCAGGAGGTGTGCGCGATAATTCATGCCGCCGGCGGTCAGGTCTATATGGATGGCGCCAATCTCAACGCCCTGATCGGGCTCGCCCATCCCGGCGAGATTGGTGCCGATGTCTCTCATTTGAACCTGCACAAGACGTTCTGTATTCCCCACGGAGGCGGCGGTCCCGGCGTTGGGCCGATCGGGGTTCGCGCGCATCTGGCACCCTATTTACCGGGCCATGCCCGCAACATTTCTCGCGCCCACGCGGACAATCCCCCTGTAAGCGCCGCCCCTTACGGTTCTGCCGGCATTTTGGCGATTTCCTACGCCTATATGAAGCTTATGGGGGCTCAGGGCTTAAGGGGTGCGACAGAGGTTGCCATTCTCGCCGCCAACTATGTCGCCCGGCGTTTGAGCGCGCATTATCCTGTTCTTTACAAGGGGCGTCACGGCTTTGTCGCCCATGAGTGTATCCTTGACTTGCGTGCCATGACCAAGAATACCGGGATCACTGTCGAAGATGTGGCCAAGCGGTTGATGGACTATGGCTTTCATGCCCCCACCATGGCTTGGCCGGTGGCGGGAACGCTGATGATTGAGCCGACGGAATCGGAAAGCCTGGAGGAACTCGATCGTTTCTGCGGGGCCATGATCGCTATTGCGGAGGAAATTGACGCTATCGCCAAAGGCACGGTGGAGCGCGAGGCCAGTGCTTTAAAGAATGCACCGCATCCGGCACAGGACTTGTGCGCGGATGTATGGGAGCGCCCCTACTCGCGTCGGCAGGCGGCCTATCCGAAGGGCGTTGACGCCGGCACGAAATATTGGCCACCGGTGGGACGTGTTGACAGTGTTGCAGGGGACCGCAATCTTGTATGCACCTGTCCGCCCCTTGAGGCATACGACAATTCGCAGTGAGGTGCGACCAGGCCGGTAATGCCGGTTAATAAAGAGGTCCAGCCGCGGCAATAAGAATTGTGGTGGTAGATACACTTAGAGCGTGTCAGGTTTTAATAGAATCAATTCTGTTTCTCGATTGGCGAGGCGATTCCCAAGCTCAAGGCGATCGAAGAGCGATGTTTATCCATCTCTCGAGAGCGGCTTGGGCGTGGGCGTTGCGCCAATCGGAAACCCGAAGGGACGGGCGCTTTTGCGCCAATATGGACCTTAAGCCTCTTGCAAATAGCCCCACTATATCCTGCGAGACTTAAGGCCCATCTTGTCGCAAAATCGCTCCGTCAGAATGGTTCTATTACAACCTGATACGCTCTAATATAAAAGAATATAATTAAACAAATAATCTCCTAATTTTTAATATAATGCATATCAATACAAATATTAATAAAATTAGAATAATTTTTATTTGGGTTTATTAACGCATTTACCGAGTATTAAGCACAATAATATAGAACCTAAGACGAGAGAAATCAAACTCTGGTAGCGGCGCGGTAGTAGAGCCCTCAAGTCATGAGCTCTGCTAAGTCAGTCGATGCCATTTGTTTTGCAAACTTGCAACTTTATAGTCTTGATCCGGTTTGCGCAAACTGGCGGTGGTTTTATCGCTCAAGATGCTGTCTTGGTAGTATGATTGGTAGGTAGAAAATGAGACAATCTGTAAACGCGATTATCGCCGGGCTTGGCTCTCTATATCTTTCGGGCTGCATGGTTACGCCCATTCCACTCACGGATGAAGCGGTAAGTGATTTCGCTGCCAAGAATCTGGCAGAGGTAACCGCCGGCCAGGAACCTGTTGATGGAGCCATATCATTATCCGAGGCGACAGCCCGGGCCATTAAATATAACCTCGATCACCATATCGAAAAGATGGCGCAGGCGGTTGCCCTGAGACGCCTCAAAGTAACGCGCCATGAAATGTTGCCGGATCTGGTGGTCAATTCCGGTTATCGCAAGCGCGATAATACCGATGCATCAAGGAGCCGCAATCTGGTCGCGGGTACTCTTGGGACTTATTCGACCTCTGATCGGCGTGACAGCGTGACGGCGGACCTGGAATTTTCCTGGCACATTCTCGACTTTGGACTGTCCTATGTACGGGCCAAACAGGATGCCAATCGGGTTCTGATTGCCAGGGAGCGGCGACGTAAGGCGGTTAACCGGGTGATCGAAGATGTGCGTGTGGCCTATTGGCGCGCGCTCGGGTCACAAAGAATTGTCGGCAAGTTGCAAAGCCTTGAGGGCGCCGTGAAACGCGCCCTGCGCAATTCGCGCGCAAGTGCCGCCGAGGGGCTTATTGATCCGCTCACCGCGCTCACGTATCAGCGCGAACTGGTCAATATCAGACGCGAACTGCAGGCCCTGCAGCGGGACCTGACGCTGGCCAAGTCGCAGCTCGCCGCCCTGATGAACCTGTCACCGGATGCCCGCTTCTCGCTGGTCGATCCCAAGCGACCGCGCATTCCCAGGGTGGATATCTCCGCCTCCGAGATGATTGATATCGCCGTTCATAACAGGCCTGAGTTGATCGAACTGGCCTATGAACTGAAGATCAACAAAGATGAGCGGTCCGCGGCTTTATTGGAAATCCTGCCAGGTATCAATTTGCACGCCGGGGCAAACTACGATAACAACGATTTTATTCTTCACGACAAATGGGTCACGTGGGGCGCACGAGCAAGCTGGAACCTGCTTAAGGTGTTCAGCTATCCGGCGCGCTCTGACTTTGTGGACGCCAACAAAGCCTTGCTGGAAACGCGCGCCCTGGCCGTCACCATGGCGATCATGACCCAGGTTCACGTCTCACGGGCACGCTACGCTCACGCCCGGCGTGAACTCTCAACCGCCGGAGAAGCCCTGTCCATCCAACGCCGGATCCTGTCCAAAGTACGCGGCCAAACCATTGCCGACCGCATAGGCGAACAGGTCCTCATCCGTGAGCGCATGAACCTCGTTCTCGCCCAGGTTCGCCACGACATCGCTCGCGCCAGCCTTGAGAACGCGTTTGCCAACCTCTACGCCAGCATGGGCTTTGATATGATCGACGTTGATATCTCCCAGGAAATGAGTATCAAGGAAATTGCCTCGCATTTGCGCCAAATCTGGGTCAATGGCCCCACGCAAATTGCAAAACGTTAGGTTCATAATGCTGATCACGGGGGACGCGGGCATCTCTATTAACGGGCATCACCCTACCCGCTCCCCCTCGCGGGCCACTGATAGGGTATCGCCTGCGCGGGTGACTCGCGATGGGCGGACCAGGTTGTAAATAGAAGTCTCCCTGTGGATACATGAAACGGTTATAATGTCTCTTTGGCAGCGCCCAGGCTCCCAAGCCCAAGTGATCCAAGGCCAGGCAGTTTAATGGCGAGATCGTCTGGATCAAATCCGATTGTCGTGCCTGCCACATGCAACTCAATTCCCTCGCTGAGGCCGATCGCGAATCCGGCGTATCCGGAATAGGAGACTTGCCAGCCCGTACCCGATGGTGTCGAGGAGACATGCACCCCTTTACCGAGATAATCCTTGCCAACCGCGTTGGCAGGCATTTCCAGTTCGAGTTGCGGGACCTGACGGGCAATCCAGGCGATAAACGTGTTGGAATTGGGCCCGGGCCAAACGGTGTATGTGCCGCGGGCGCGCGCCGGATAGCGGGCGATCGCCGCCTCTATCTCCGGGATCAGATTTTGTGCCCTTTCCCCGCGTATCTGATGCACGAGGTAGGGGGTGTTTGAATACCAGCGCGCATCCGGCGCATAGGCGTTGCGACGCACCGGATTGCCCCAGCCCACGACTTCATAACGGGTGTAGGACGGGGCGTTCCGGGCCTTGACGACCAGCCAGCAATGCACCGAGAAAATGCCTTTCCAACGTCCCGTCCGTGCGGCATAGACGAGAACCACCGCATCCTTGTCAACCCTTGGGTTTGGCAGTATCCTTGCCGACGACCAGTCTGCAGCACGCCAACTGGCCGGCCAGCCGTGGGCATAGCGCCACACACTACTTATAGCGAGCGGAATGAGAACCGCATAAATGGCGATGCGCCTAAACCAGGACAGCAACCGGCGGTAGGGCGAAAGTCCGGTAGGGCGTTTCCTCATAAGCGGCTCGTTAAGGGTTGTACGACTACGATCAACACAGTTCCTAAAACTTTGATGCTTGCCACGGCGCCTGCAACAAACTTACAATAACGCTATCAGGTGAAGGTGACGAATTTATGCGGGGGGACATCATAGGACGAAAACGACAAGGCACGCGGGAGGTTAAGGGCTGATGAGTGATCGGGCGCAGCATTTGGCAACAACATCTTGGTTACAGGAAAACCTTGATGCGGTAGACATTGTTATCATTGACGCTACGTGGCATATGCCCGCGTCAGGGCGAGATGCGGCGGCGGAATATGCGGCAGCCCATATTCCCGGCGCGATTTTCTTTGACATTGATGCCATTGCCGATACCGCGTCTTCGCTTCCGCATATGTTGCCGGATCAGGTGAGCTTTGCCAATCACATGCGTCGACTTGGCATTAGTGAGAGGTCCCGGATTGTTGTTTATGACAGTTACGGGATATTCTCCGCGCCACGGGTCTGGTGGACGCTGCGCATCATGGGGGCGCCGGAGGTGTTGGTGCTGGACGGTGGGTTGAAAAAGTGGTTGCAGGAGGAAAGGCCCGTTGAGGATACGCCGACGCGACGCGCGCCGCATCAATTCAGCGCTCGACTAAACCGCGCCGGGGTGCGCGATCTGAAGGCCATGCAGCGCATTATCAATGAAGGCAAGCGGCAGATTATTGATGCCCGTTCGTCAGGCCGCTTTGCCGGTCTTGACGCCGAGCCGCGGCCTGAATTGCCATCAGGACACATGCGCGGCGCTTATAATTTGCCCTTTGACGCTCTGATTGACGAAAACGGCTGCCTGCGCGATGATCGGGCCCTGCGAAAGGCCTTTGATGATGCGGGGATTGATCTTGCCCGGCCGGTGGTGACGACCTGCGGGTCAGGCATTACCGCCGCGGTGCTGAATCTGGCGCTCGCCGTACTCGGGCACACGGATGTAGCGCTTTACGATGGATCCTGGACCGAATGGGCAGGGCGAGTTGACACGGAGATCATGGGCCCTGCCGGCTTGATCCGCGCGCGATAGACAGGATAAGCGGCAAAGAGAAAACGCCGAGACTTTTTTCGGCTCAGCAACCACATGACAGTGATGCCCGTCAAAACTGTGAGCGCTATTGTCACTTATCTGGAGATGCACCGCGCGCCGGTCAAGGTCCTGCCTCCGCCTGCGAATATGTCCCTGGCGCTCCTGCAGGTTAACAATATTCCCGTTCATTTTTATCGCTACCTTTATGAGACAACCGGTCGTCGTTACAACTGGGTGGAGCGGTCCGATATGGATGATGGACAGCTGCTGGGCGAAATTCACAAGCCGGGAGTTGAGATTTGGGTTCTGCTTCGCGGGGGCGCCCCGGCGGGTTTCTTTGAGCTGGACTTCTCAAGGGCCGATGTGGTTAGGCTGGCCTACTTCGGCCTGCTTGAAGGCATGACCGGGCAGGGACTGGGAAAATATCTTCTGGGCGAGGCATTGACACGGGCCTGGAGGGCTAACCCGCGTAAAGTCACGGTCAACACAAATACTTTGGATCACCCCGCTGCCTTACCCCTGTATCAGCGATACGGATTTGTTCCCGCAGGGCGCAAGACTATTGAACTGCGCCAGCGCGATGACTAAGTGGACAGGCTGTAGGGTATCACAATACCTTACCCCCACATAAACACGTTCGTGCACAAGGGCTATGGCATCGTGAGTCGCAACAAAATTCATCTACCGCGCAATCGCTATGCCCGTGTCGCCATGGGATTTCTGCTGATACTTGGAGGGTTGGTGGGGTTCTTGCCCATTGTCGGGTTTTGGATGATCCCCGTTGGCGCCTACGTGTTGTCTCATGATTTTCCCGTTGTTCGCCGCCAGCGGCGCCGGATAACAGCCAAATATGGCCGCAAGCTGCAAGGGTGGTGCTTACGCTGGAGGCCCCGTGTTCGCCGCGGATAAACCCGTTTACGTAATGGTCGGTCTGGGTTATGGACAAGAGATGCCCTGTCTTGTCTATAGAAAAATGCAAAAACAATGCTGAATGCTCATGATTCCAACTAAACGCATTTTGCTATAGGCCTTGGCGTATTGACGAACGGCGTGGTAGGGTGGGGGCTTCTTGTTACCACCGAACCGGCCCCGTAGCTCAGTTGGATAGAGCGGCAGATTCCTAATCTGTAGGTCGCACGTTCGAGTCGTGCCGGGGTCGCCAGTCTTGCAAGGCATGTGCAGGCCCGCGCAAGCGGACTTGACAAACAAAGTGACGGATCAACAACGCCGAGACCCCATGAAATCAGCAGTCCTATGAGTAAATTCACGCAACCGGTCGCCATTCTTATGGGTTCCCAGTCCGATTGGTCGACCATGCGCCATGCGTGCGAGACACTGACAGCCCTTGGTATCGGCTCGTGCGCGCGCATCGTGTCAGCCCACCGCACGCCCCGGCGGCTCTATGACTTTGCGCAAACCGCCCAGGCAAAAGGCTATCAGGTTCTCATCGCCGGTGCGGGAGGAGCAGCACATTTGCCCGGTATGCTGGCCGCGATCACCCCGTTGCCGGTTTTCGGAGTTCCCATTCGTTCACGCGCCCTTTCGGGTCAGGATAGCCTATTGTCAATAGTGCAGATGCCTGCCGGCATTCCTGTCGGCACGCTGGCGATTGGCAAGGCGGGGGCGATCAACGCTGCGCTTTTGGCCGCTGCGGTTCTGGCTTTATCGGACGAGACCATACGTAGCCGCCTGGAAGAATGGCGGGCCACCCAGACCAGTGCTGTTGCTGAGCATCCTGACGATGAAGTCTGAAAACCTTCCCCTGCCGCGCGGAGCGGTCATTGGCATTCTCGGTGGTGGGCAGCTTGCCCGTCTGTTGGCGATCTCGGCGGCTAACCTTGGATTTGGCACGCATATTTATGCGCCTGGTGCTGATGAGCCGGCGTTTTCGGTGTCGTCAGGGGGCACTTGCGCTGCCTATGATGACCACGACGCTTTGACGGCTTTTGCCAAACGGGCCGATGTTGTCACCTACGAATTCGAAAACGTCCCCACCGGGGCTCTCGACATTATCGCCGCGTTCTGTCCCGTTCGCCCGGGCCGTACAGCCTTGGCGACAAGTCAGGACCGCTGGAAGGAAAAACAGGCCTTGAGCCGTCTGGGATGCCCGCTGGCGCCCTACGCGCGGGTCGATGACAGGGCCGCTCTGCAGGCAGCGATTGAAGCCCTTGGGGTGCCGGCAATCCTCAAAACCCGGCGCGACGGATATGACGGCAAGGCCCAATGGCGCCTTGATCGCAGCGACGCGGGAACCCTCGACGGGGCGTATGAACAGCTCGACAACCGACCGGCTGTCCTGGAGGCGGTCGTCGATTTTGTCTGCGAGGTCTCAATCATTGGTGTGCGAGCGATTGATGGCACCTACAGGGGTTATGACATCGTCCACAATGTGCACAAAAACCATATCCTGCATACCTCCAGCGTGCCCGCGCCGGTTGTCCCCCCCTTGCGCCGGGCCATTCATAATGCCGGCAAGCGCATTGCCGATGCTCTTGATTATGTCGGCGTTCTGGCGGTGGAAATGTTTATCACGCGAAGCGATGAGCCCCATAGCCAGGGCTTTGTTGTCAACGAGATCGCGCCTCGGGTTCACAATTCCGGCCATTGGACACTGGAGGCCTGCGCGGTTTCGCAATTCGACAATCATATTCGCGCCATCACCGGCCTGGCTCTTGGGGATACGGCGCGCCATAGCGATGCGCGTATGGAAAATCTCCTTGGCGACGACATCGTGGGCAAACGCGAGGACTTTCTGTCCCTGGGCGCCTCATGGTATGATTATGCCAAGAAGGATATTCGCCAGGGGCGCAAAATGGGGCACGGAACAATTCTGTCGCCCAGATCGGAGGAATGACTGTGGTAGCCGCCTCTTGCATCGTGACAATCGGCAAAGGGAATGTGCAGTTTTCCAACACCCGCGCATTCGCCTTGATCGCCGGACCCTGCCAGATGGAAAGCCGTGATCACGCGCTGGAGATGGCCACCGCGCTCAAGGAGATAACCTCTCGCCTTGGGATCGGATTGGTATTTAAGACCTCCTATGACAAGGCCAACCGGACTGCGTTAGGGGGCGCGCGGGGGCGCGGCCTGAAGGACGCCCTGCCGGTTTTTGCCGATATTCGGGAGACGTTGGGATTGCCGGTTCTCACCGACGTGCACGAGCCTGCGCACTGTGCCCTGGTTGCCGAGGTGGTGGACGTTCTGCAAATCCCGGCATTTTTATGTCGGCAGACGGATCTGCTGGTCGCGGCCGCAAAAACCGGGCGGGTGATCAACGTCAAAAAGGGGCAGTTTCTAGCCCCCTGGGACATGCCCCACGTGGTCGGTAAAATAACCGGCTCGGGTAACCCCAACGTGCTCGTGACTGAGCGCGGCGCCTCGTTTGGCTATAACACCCTGGTGAATGACTTTCGTGCTATACCGACAATGGCGACCCAGACCGGCTGTCCGATCGTATTCGACGCAACCCACTCCGTGCAGCAACCTGGCGGCCAGGGATCTGCATCAGGGGGTGATCGGCGCTTTGTACCGCCTCTGGCGCGTGCTGCGGTTGCTGTGGGTGTCGCCGGGCTTTTCATCGAAACCCACGGCGACCCTGATAACGCACCGTCCGATGGTCCGAACATGGTGCCTCTTAAAGGTATGGAGGCTCTGCTTGCTCGCCTTATGGCGATTGATGCCGTTGTTAAAGGTTTTGGCGAAGGCCCGTGTTAGTCATCTGGAACTGTAATTGATATCACCATATTATTATTATTATTGATTTGGGGGTTTTATGGCTCGTGTTGCTGCTGCGGTTGATTTGCGCGCTGCCGAGCGAACTTGTCTGGAAAGTCAGGTTCGTTGGTACAAGGTGGCCCGTTCGTTATCGGATCGTTGTCATATTGTTTTGCTCTGCGCTGAGGGCCTTTCGAACAAGGATGTATCGGGCCGATTGGGCCTATAGCAAAATGCGGTTAATGGGATACATGGGCACTCTGTATTTTTCTCGCATTTTGCTATAGATTCCAGGGCGATCAGCATACGTTTAGTTGTCCCCATAGCAAAATGGGTACACCTAAACGTATGCTGATCTAAGGTTGTGGATAAAGTGAAAATGCAGGATAGGCGCTCCAGGAACATAATCATCACGCAATCTCCTGCCGGAAATGCTCAGAATCCGTGACGCTGAATGAGCATATTTGTTATGGTGAAAAGGTGACGGGTTTTATAAACAATGTGACGGCAAATCAAGGGCGAGGCGGGGGAACGCAAAATCAGAGATAGTGTATGCCGTTGCTCTTCATTGCCCTTGCCCTTGCCCTTGCACTTGCGCGCCGTAGCGCTACACTGCGCGTTTACGATGGCATACCTGACAGGGTGTAATCATGACGGTTTTCACGGATATCACGCAAGCGATCGGCAATACGCCTCTCATACGTCTGAACCGGGTCTCACAAGAGACCGGCTGCGATATTCTCGGCAAGGCGGAGTTTCTCAACCCGGGACAATCGGTCAAGGACCGTGCGGCGCTTTACATTATTCGTGACGCCATGGCCCGGGGCACCCTCAAGCCTGGCGGCACAATCGTTGAGGGAACTGCCGGGAATACGGGAATAGGCCTTGCGCTTGTAGGCAATGCCCTGGGGTTTAAGAGCGTGATTGTTATCCCTGAGACACAAACCGAGGAAAAGAAAGATGCCATTCGCTTAAGCGGCGCTGAACTGATAGAGGTGCCTGCGGTTCCCTACGCAAACCCCAATAATTTTGTAAAAGTATCAGCGCGTCTTGCGGCATCTTTAGACAAAAGCGCACCTTATGGGGCGATCTGGGCCAATCAGTTTGACAATGTGGCCAATCGCCAGGCACATATTGAGGGGACGGGGCCGGAAATCTGGGCTGAGACTCGGGGGCGCGTGGACGGGTTTATCTGTGCGGTGGGCTCCGGTGGGACACTTGCTGGTGTGACCGCGGCGTTGCGCGAGAAAAAGCCTGACATTCAGATCGGCCTTGCCGATCCCGGGGGAGCTGCGCTTTACGAATACTACAAAAACGGGGAGTTGAAAGCCTCGGGGACGTCCATCACGGAGGGTATCGGACAGGGGCGCATCACGGCCAATCTGGAAGGCCTGACAGTGGACTATCCTTATCGTATTGAGGATAAGGAGGCGCTTTCCTATGTCTTTGACCTTGCCGAGGAGGAGGGGCTGGTTTTGGGTTCATCATCGGGCATTAACATCGCCGGTGCGGTGCGTATGGCGCAGGCCATGGGGCCTGGAAAAACCATCGTCACGGTCCTGTGTGACTACGGCAACCGGTATCAGAGCAAGCTCTTTAATCCGGCGTTCCTACGCGGCAAGGACTTGCCGGTGCCCGCGTGGCTTGAGCGGGAAAGCCAAATTGATATTCAGTCCGTTATGGAAGATGTTGCAGATTAAGGTCGCAAGCAGGAAGGGAGCATACCATGAGTACACATTTTGTTTTTCGCGACGATGCTTATGCGACGACTTGCGAGGCCGAAGTCATGGAAGTCAATGACCGTGGCGGCATTATTTTAGACCGTACGGTGTTTTATGCCACGTCCGGTGGCCAGGCGGGGGATACCGGCAATCTGGAGTTGGAGGACGGCCAGACAATCGCCATTGGGGCAAGCGTCCACGGGGCCGATAAGAGCGAGGTTATCCATGTGCCCTTGTCGCAAGACGTTATGCCCGAGGTCGGAGCGCGGGTAACGTGCCATATTGACTGGGAGCCGCGTTATAGGCGCATGCGTCTGCACACGGCCTTGCACTTGCTCTCGGTGGTGCTCCCCCTGCCGGTGACCGGCGGCGCCATCACCCATGAGAAAGCCAGGCTCGACTTTGACATGCCCGAGGCGCCCTCCGACAAGGCGGCCCTAGAGGCGCAACTTAACCAATTGATGGCCGATGATCACCCCGTCAGCGCCGAATGGATCAGTGATGACGAACTGGTAGCCAATCCGGGGCTGGTTAAAACCATGGCCGTAAAGCCGCCAATGGGAACCGGGCAGGTGCGATTGGTGCGTATAGGCGACATTGATTTGCAACCTTGTGGGGGCACCCATGTGCGCTCAACTGGCGAAATCGGCCCGCTTGGCCTTGGCAAGATCGAAAAAAAGGGGCGGCAAAACCGCCGCGTCAACGTTCTGCTTGCGGCTTAGAGCGTGTCATGTCTTAATAGAACCCATACCGCTGGTATAACTTGTCTGCAACAGGATGGATTGCCATTTGATGTGGATGGGGAGCCAATCGTTTGTGTGATCGACGGTGCAGCTTATGGGCCTCTGGATACGTTTGAGAAATTATTTTCTGACCGGCCTGGTTATCGCCGCTCCGTTGGCGATTACGGTTTATCTAACGTGGTGGTTTGTCACGTTCATTGACGATTGGGGGCGAGCCATCGTCCTACCCCTTGTGCCGGAGTTCTATAATCCCGAGCGCTACGTTCCGTTTTCCATTCCTGGCATTGGTATATTTTTTTCGATCATTTTTCTGATTGTTTTGGGATTTCTTACCGCTACGATCGTTGGGCGTTCCTTTGTGGGATATGGGGAGTATCTGCTTGGGCGCATGCCCTTGGTTCGCAATCTCTACAGCGGCCTGAAACAAATTTTTGAAACCGTGCTGTCGGAGCGCAGCCATACGTTTCAGCAGGTCGCTTTGGCCGAGTATCCGCGCAAAGGTCTGTGGGCGATTGTGTTTGTCTCCGTGCCCGCCAAGGGTGAGGTTCAGGCCAAACTGGGTGGGGATAGCGAGCAGATGCTGAGCGTATTTTTGCCCACAACCCCTAACCCTACATCGGGTTTTTTACTGTTTGTGCCGACCAAGGATTTGATTTTGCTGGACATGTCGGTGGAAGAGGCGGCGAAATTGGTGATTTCTGCGGGGCTTGTGACCCCTGAATATCTGGAGAGAACCGAGCGTCTGGCGACGGCAGCGCGAAACGGTGACGTTAGCGATGGGCGCGCACTTGAATAGCACAGGGTTATGTTGGCAGTGCCGGCAATGCCGGCAATGCCGACAATGTCGGGTTCAGCGCTTTATCTTGTCGTAGGGATTAGCGCCGGCGCGTAAGACAAACCTTATGGGAACCCCGGAAAAGTCAAACGTCTCGCGCAGATTGTTCAGCAAATAGCGCTGATAGTGGGCGGGAACATCCTGCGGTCGTGAGCAAAAAATCACAATCGTCGGTGGGCGGGTTTTGATCTGTGTCGCGTAGCGCAGCTTCAGCCGGCGCCCTTTGATAGCTGGAGGCGTGTGGTGGGCCAGCGCCCCTTCCAGCCAGCGGTTCAGGGCGGATGTGGGAATGCGCTTGTTCCAGGCGCGCTCAGCGCTCAACACGGCCTGCATGAGCTTTTCCAACCCCGTTCCCCTGAGGGCGGAAACAGGCACGAATGGTACCCCGCGCAGTTGCGGCAAGGCCTCCGCTACCGCCTTTGCCAACCGCCTGCGCAACGCCTCGCGGTTGTCAGCCAGGTCCCACTTATTGAGTCCCAATACCAATGCGCGGCCCTCGCGCTGCACCAGGCCTGCAAGCTGAATATCCTGCTTGTCCAACGGGCTTTCGATATCAATGAGCAAGATCACCACATGCGCAAAACGAATGGCGCGCAACGCATCGCCAACACTCAAGCGCTCCAGCTTATCGCGAACCTTGGGTTTGCGGCGCATGCCGGCTGTATCGTGCAAGCGCACCGGTCGTCCCCGCCACTGCCAGTCGATGGCGATTGAATCGCGGGTGATTCCCGCTTCTTCACCGGTCAGCAACCGGTTTTCATGAATCAACGTATTGATCAGAGTGGATTTACCCGCATTGGGGCGTCCGATGATGGCAATCGACAGGGGGGCGTCATCTCCCAGGTTCCGATCAGGGACCGTGGCCTTGAGACTTACTTTGCGCAAAAGAGGCGCCAGGGCCTCATGAAGGTCGTTCATCCCCTCGCCGTGTTCGGCCGATAACGCAACCGGCTCACCAAGCCCCAAGGCATAGGAATCATAAAACCCCGTGCGCAATATTCGCCCTTCTGCCTTGTTGGCGACCAATACCACAGGCTTGCCGGATCGACGCAAATGCTCGGCAAAATGTCCGTCGTGCGGAACAATGCCGCCGCGCGCATCAACAACAAAAAGGATAACATCGGCCTGTTCGATCGCCTGCCGGGTTTGTGTTTCCATACGCCCTTCAAGGCTTGATTGCCTGGCTTGCTCCAGTCCTGCGGTGTCAACAACCTGAAAATCCAGATCGCCCAAATGCGCGATCCCAATCCGGCGATCCCGGGTCACGCCGGGACGATCGTCAACCAGAGCCAGGCGGCGCCCCACAAGACGGTTAAACAGTGTCGACTTGCCGACGTTGGGGCGACCAATGATCGCCACGACAGGCAATGCTTGGGTGTCCATGACAGGTAAAAGCGGTTAAGAAATATGCAAATTATTGGCCCGTTGAGGTCGGATCAGCTGAATCAGATGAGGCCGATGGCGGTGCACTCGGGCTGTCCGCGCCTGGAACGCCCCGAGAAGCCAGGATCAACAGTATAACATTTATGCGGGATCGAATGCCCGTCGGAACCTGCGCATCATCGTTCGCCTGACGAAGCCACTGATAGGCTTGTTGATCGTCTCCCGCACGAAAATAGGCAAGTCCGATAATCTCGCGCGCTGAATGGCGCCAGACATTGTCGGCACCGGTCAGCCCTTCAACTCGGGCAATGATCGCCTGTGGATCGTCCGCATCGATACGCAGATAGGCTCCGCGAATCCGTGCCAAATCCCGTTCGTGGGGTTGTAAACTTTGGTCGTTGGCAAGCGCGTCGAAAACCTGTGTTGCGGCGGCGCGATCGCCGTTGCGGGCCAACTCAGCGGCACGGCGAAAGCGTGTCAGCAGGCGATATCCCCCTTGCGATTGCGTCTCGAGTTCGGCAAGCGCATTACTCGCGGCTTCGTGTGAGCCTTGCGCCGAAAGGTCCAGAATGCGTTGAAACTCCGCTCCAGCGGTTTGCGCGCGGGATTGCTCCCAGGTTTCATAGGCGCGCCAGCCAGCCACAGCGGCAACAATCGCCACACAGGCGCCGACTATATAAATGCCGTAACGCTGCCAAAGTTGCTTCAGTTGCTCGCGGCGCAACTCCTCATTGACTTCGCGAATAAATCCGTCGTCTTGTGCCATGAATTTCCCGTCACGACCTGTTGATAGTCCCGGATCTGGTATACGTTCGTTTGCGTGATTGTCAAACGGGTGAAAGGTGCGGCAGCAGACCCAGTTGTACGAACTGCCAGCATTTCTCCTGTTGCATTGCAGCAGGTCTGTGCCTGTCTACACCAAAGGGCGGACAAGAAGCAATGCCCTAGCTGTAAATCATAAAATAACTGTTTTTCGCGCCTATGAACTCTGCGCGTCGTATGAAGTCCCACGAAGCCCCACGAAGTCCCGCGCTTTGGAGATAAGGAGATAAAAGGCCTGATGAGATGCAGAATGCCATGCGGAAACGCCTTTTTGATCTTTTTGCCCATACGTTCCTGATCGCGGTGCGGGGATGAGTCAGCATAGCCCGAAGCGGCAGATATTGTAATGGATTATCTTATGGTTGCGAACGAGACGATGCCAACGGAACTGGTGCGAAAGACTTCAAGATACGCCCTCGCTGCATTGAGTGGAATTCTGTTGGCATTTTCCTGGCAAAAACCAGTACGGGCTGGGGTTAACCAACCTGTTGTCCTTGCTTGTGGCGGTCATGATGTGCGCGTTGAAGCCATGGCCTCGGATTTGGAGCATCCCTGGGGTCTTGCGTTTGTGCGGGAGGACGTCATGCTGGTGAGCGAACGTCCTGGGCGTCTGCGGCTGGTGCGTGATGGTGTGTTGCTGGAGGCTCCGGTCATGGGGCTGCCGGAAATCGAGGAGATCGGGCAGGGGGGCTTACTTGATGTGGCGGTCGACCCCGATTATCGCAACAACAAGCGGATTTACTTATCCTACGCGGAGCCGGGAAGGGGAGGCTATGGTACCGCTGTATTGCGCGGCCGGCTGACCATCGAAGCGTCTGGTGCCAGACTGCTGAATATCCAGGTCATCTATCGTCAATCAAAAAAGACTCGCGGCACGCGCCACTTCGGCTCACGGCTGGTGTTTGCCACCGACGGCACACTGTTCATTACCAATGGTGAACGTGGCGACCCCAGCCGGGCTCAAGACCCATTCGATCACGCGGGCTCGGTGCTCAGGATTAATCCGGACGGGTCAATACCCGAAGACAATCCGTTTGCAGATGGGGATAAAGCCCTGCCGGAAATCTGGTCCATAGGTCACCGCAACGCCCAGGGCGCGGCGTTACATCCGCAAAGCGGTGCCCTTTGGACTCTGGCGCACGGGCCTCGCGGTGGCGATGAGCTGAACATTGCGCGTGCTGGCAAGAACTACGGTTGGCCGGTCATCAGTTACGGCCGCCACTACACGGGCTTTCGCGTCGGGGTCGGAACGCACAAGGCGGGGCTGGAACAACCAATTCATTATTGGGACCCGTCTATCGCACCGTCCGGCCTGGCATTTTACACCGGAAAACTGTTTCCCAAGTGGAGGGGCAGTCTTTTTGCCGGGGCCCTCAAATATCGCCAGGTCCGACGCCTTACCTTGAGAGGTGATGCGGTGGTTAGCGAAGAGTCCTGTTTTAAAGAACTGGATGAGCGCATCCGTGACATACGTATGGGACCACAGGGCGCCCTGTGGCTCCTCACTGATGCGCCCGACGGGCAGCTTTTGCGCCTAACGCCAGCGCCCTGACACGCTCTATGACGCCAAACCGTGCTTTGACATGGGCAGTTCGCGCACCCGCTTGCCTGTGGCACTGGCAATAGCGTTGGCAAGGGCGGGACCAATAGGCGGCGTTCCCGGTTCACCAATGCCCGTGGGCGCTTCGCTTGAGGCGATTATATGCACATCGACCTCAGGCATGTCCGTGATGCGCAGGGGCATGTAGTCGTAGAAATTGGATTGCTCTACTTCGCCCTCATTCAGGTTCAGCTCTTCGCGCAAAATTGCCGACAATCCGTAGCCCACCGCGCCCTGAACCTGGGCCCGGATAATGTCCGGATTGATTGCCACACCGCAATCTACCGCGCAGGTGACCTTCTCGACCTTGACCGTGTCATCGTCGTTCATGGAGATTTCCACCACCTCGGCAACGTAGGAATTAAAACTCTTGTGAACCGCAACCCCGCGTGTGCGCCCTGCGGGGGCCGGTGTATCCCATCCCGCCTTTTCAGCGGCAAGTTTTAAGACGGCCGCCTTACGCGGATCATCAGCCAAAAGCGCCAACCGATAGGCAACAGGATCGCGTCCCGCGACCGTGGCCAACTCATCGATCATTGTCTCCACGACGTAAGCAGTATGGGTGTGGCCAACAGAGCGCCACCACAGGGTCGGCACACCGTTGTCGGGGTGATGGGCGTCCAGACTTAGGGTGCCCACGTTATAGGTCATATCGTCTATCCCTTCGATCGACGAGCTATCAACCCCATTGTGCATGAACAAAGGCTCAAACACGGTCCCCCTGACCATGCTCTGGCCGACAACCCGGTGCTGCCAGCCGAGGATGCGGCCATTGGCGTCTACGCCAGCGCGCACCCGATGAACGTGCAAGGGGCGGTAATAACCGCCTTTCACGTCATCTTCTCTGGTATAGACAAGCTTGATCGGCTGCGGCTTGCCCCAGGTTTTGGCGATCATGGCGGCTTCCGCCACGTAATGAGCGTCATAGATCGCTCGCCGTCCGAACGAGCCTCCCGCCCACAGGGTGTTGATCTTAACCTGTGCCGGAGGAATGCCGAGCACTTGCGCCGCAACATTCTGATCCAGGGTCTGCACCTGGGAGCCATGCCAGAATTCGGCCGTTTGACCATCGAATTTTATCGTAACGTCAATGGGCTCCATGGGAGTGTGGGCGAGATAGGGAAACACATAATCCGCCTCAACAACCTTAGTCGCTTGTTGCAAGGCCTCGTCTACATTGCCTTTGGCGATGGCGCTGTTGCCTGGACGATCAAGAAGTTCACGGTATTCGCTGATCATTTGCGCACTGGAACGGTTCTCCGCCTTGGAAAAATCCCATTCAATCTCAAGCGCTTCGCGACCTTTAATGGCAGGCCATGTGGCGGTGGCAAGGACGGTAACCCCTTGCGGAATCTGGATCACATCAACGACCCCGCGCACCGCCTTTGCGGCCTCGGTGTTAACACTTTTCACCGTACCGCCAAACCTGGGGCTGCGCGCCGTGACGGCAACCAGCATGTCGTCCAACTGCACGTCCATCCCATAAAGGCCAACCGAACCTGTGGTTTTCTGTGCCAGTTCAACACGAGGAAATTCTTTACCGATGTAGCGCCATTGGTGCGGCTGTTTTAAGGTGACGTCAGTTGGGGTGTCCTGCTTGGCGGCAAGCGAGGCCAACTCGCCAAGGGTTGCCGATTTGCCGCCGGCGTGAGACACCAGACCATCGCTAATGGTGATTTCTCCTATTGGCACATTCCAGGCCGCGGCCGCAGCAGCAGCAACCATGGCACGTGCGGTCGCGCCCGCTTTCCTGTATTGCTCAAAAGAATTAGCCATGGCGGTAGAGCCGCCGGTGCCCTGCACACCAAACAGAAAGTTCTTATAGACTTCCGCGTCAGCCGGGGCAAAATCCACCGCCGTTTGCGCGATGGAGGCGTCCAGTTCCTCGGCAACAAGGGTCGCAAGGCCTGTGGCAGACCCTTGCCCCTTATCGAGATGTTTGGCAATGACGGTAACCACATTGTCCGGGGTGATATGCACAAAGGGTGTGACCATGGATTCCGCTGACACCGCGGCTTCGGCGCGCGACAGGGCGCGTGGAAGCGCTGCGCCGATCAGCAGGCCTCCTGCGGCCCCGGTGGAAAGCTTCATGAAATTGCGGCGGCTCGGTCTCGCCGAGGTGAGGATTTTATCAAGATTGTAATACATCTAACCCTCCATCAAATCTGCGGCGCGGTGGATGGCCTTGCGAATCCGCGCATATGTTGCACAACGGCAAAGATTGCCCTCCATCGCGTCATCAATATCCGCATCGCTCGGCTTGCGATTGCTTGCCAGCAAGTGGCTGGCCGACATGATCTGTCCGGACTGGCAATATCCGCATTGGGGTACATTCAGTTCCACCCATGCCGCACGGATCGCTTCAGCGGCAGGGGTTTCGAGGCCTTCGATGGTGGTGACCGATGCCCCCGCAACGTCTTCCACCGCCGTTTGGCAGGCACGCACCGGCTCCCCATCAACATAGACCGTACATGCGCCACACGAGGCAACCCCGCATCCGAACTTTGTACCGGTCATTTTCAATTCATCACGCAAAACCCACAGCAACGGCGTGTCCGCATCGACATCGACGGCCTTGTCGGAGCCATTAACCTTGAATTCAAACATATCATCCCTCTCGCTTGTTCCCCTTTGTTCCCCTTGTCCCTTGTAAGTGGGTCGCTCTATTAACGGGCATCTACCTACCCGCTCCCCTTTATCGCTTTAAGGACCCAATTACCATGAAATGGTACCCTGGGTGTGACCCACGACGGGGAGAGGGCCAGGTCATCAACAGGCGTTCCCAAAGTGGCCAGATTGTCGCATGTTAATATAAAATAATGCGCTGTGCACCCTTATTTGTAGAGCTTATACAGGTTTGCGTACAAATGCCCATGCGGGCGTCGCCGCATAGTCTCGCATTCCCTCTACTCGCCCAAAAACCGCGCATGCGCCCAGCCTGATACGTCCTTGTAGCGTATTTTGCACCAACTCATTTGCTCCACCAGCCGCTCTTCAGCCGCATTTAAGCGTCGCCTTTCAGCGTAGCTATACTGTGGATAGCAACCAAGATTCGTCAATCCTTGCGCATCATAAGGAATTTTCGCGGCAACTCTAAACTTTATTGAAGGCCCGTTGCGCAGGTTCAAATGGTCATCAGGCGCAACTCCATAAACCCGCAACGTATCCGGTCCATCGGCATCGGCAGCAACTGCGGTAAGCAAAGGGCTTGCGAAAAGCGCCGCCGTGCTGGCAATAAAAGTCAGGATTTTTTTCCTGGGCATGGTAATCACTTTCCTTAGATCAGCATACGTTTAGTTGTACCCATTTTGCTATAGCTGTAATTCATGTTCACATGTTCAATTACGCCATTGTTCGATATGATTTTATGCATATTTGTGGCAAAGTCATGGGGTGCATTCGGGCTGCTTGGCGAAACACGGATAAAGCCGTGCTGTTGCAAACTACGTTTGTGGTAATCAACGCGGGGATGGGGAGGATAGAAGCCACTTATGGCGCGCAAAACGGAAAAGACGGTGCAACCGGGGCTTTCTGACATGAGGCAGGCGGCTTTTGAGGGACCGCAGTCACCGGGCATTCAGGCATCCATGGAGGCCTTAAAGAAGCTTCTTGATGACGGTCGTCCCGTGTTTTCCGGACCCGTGTGGACCCCTCATCGGCCCGAGCGACCAGAAAAGTTGGAAGGGGGTAAACGCCTCCAGATGGTTACGGACTTTGTTCCCAGTGGCGATCAGCCGCAAGCGATCGCTGAGCTTTGTGCAGGCGTGAACAATGGCGAAAGTGAGCAGGTTTTACTTGGGGTTACCGGCTCGGGCAAGACCTTCACCATGGCCAAAGTCATAGAGCAAACCCAGCGTCCCGCGCTTATTCTGGCTCCCAACAAGACATTGGCGGCGCAGCTCTATGGAGAGTTTAAAAGCTTCTTTCCCAATAATGCTGTGGAGTATTTCGTCTCCTATTATGACTACTATCAGCCGGAGGCCTATGTGCCGCGCTCCGATACCCATATTGAAAAGGAAAGCTCCATTAACGAGCAGATAGACCGCATGCGTCACGCCGCCACCCGCGCTGTACTTGAGCGTGACGATGTGGTTATCGTCGCGTCAGTCTCGTGCATCTATGGCATCGGCTCCGTAGAGACCTACACCCGCATGGCCTTTACCATCGAGGTGGGGCAACGCTTTGATCAGCGTCAACTGCTTGCCGATTTTGTGGCCCTGCAATACAAGCGTACCGACGTGAATTTCGTTCGCGGGACTTTTCGCGTGCGCGGCGACACGATCGAACTTTTTCCTGCTCACTACGAAGATCGCGCCTGGCGCCTGTCACTTTTTGGCGACGAGATCGAAGCTATTGACGAGTTCGATCCCTTGACGGGGGAGAAAGCCGAGGGCAAGGAACGCATTAAGGTTTACGCTAATTCTCATTACGTGACGCCGCGTCCGACCCTTGCACAGGCCATAAAGGGCATCAAGACCGAATTGACAAGCCGGTTGGCAGAGCTGAACAATGCCAATCGTTTGCTGGAGGCGCAGCGGCTTGAGCAGCGTACTTTGTTTGATTTGGAGATGTTGGCAGCGACCGGTTCATGCGCCGGCATTGAAAATTATTCGCGCTATCTGACAGGGCGAAAGCCAGGCGAGCCACCCCCGACACTGTTCGAGTATCTGCCCGATGAAGCCCTTGTTTTTGTTGACGAAAGTCATGTGACCGTCGGGCAGTTGAACGGCATGTTTCGTGGCGACTTTCGCCGCAAAGCCACGTTGGCGGAATATGGCTTTCGTTTGCCTTCGTGCATGGATAACCGTCCTTTGCGTTTTGCCGAATGGAATGCCATGCGTCCGCAAACCGTGTTTGTATCGGCAACCCCCGGGGGTTGGGAACTGGAGCAAACCCGTGGCGCGTTTGCCGAACAGGTCATCCGTCCCACCGGACTGACCGATCCCCCCGTCGAGGTGCGCCCCGCCACGACACAGGTGGACGACCTTCTTGGAGAAATCAATGCGGTTGCGGCCCGGGGATATCGCGCGCTGGTGACCGTTCTCACCAAGCGTATGGCTGAGGATCTGACCGAATACCTTCACGAACAAGGGGTGCGGGTGCGCTATATGCATTCCGATATCGACACGCTGGAGCGCATCGAAATCATTCGTGACTTGCGTCTGGGAGCCTTTGATGTGCTGGTTGGTATCAACTTGCTGCGCGAGGGGCTGGATATCCCGGAATGCGCTTTGGTAGCCATTCTGGATGCGGACAAGGAGGGGTTCTTGCGCTCGGAAACCTCCCTGGTGCAGACCATCGGTCGTGCAGCGCGTAATGTAGACGCCCGCGCTCTTTTATATGCCGACAAAGTCACCGGTTCCATGCAGCGCGCCATGGACGAAACCAATCGCCGGCGTGAAAAGCAACTGGCCTTCAATAAGGCAAATGGCATTACTCCGGAGAGTATCAAAAAGGCCATCGGGGATATTCTGGATTCCGTCTACGAGGGAGACCATGTCCGTGTCGACAGCGGCCTGGAGGGCTTTGGTGAGAAAGAGCAGGCGACTATCGGCCATAATATGGAGGCGGTGATCGCGGATATGCAAAAACGCATGCTGGCGGCCGCGGAAAACCTGGAATTCGAAGAAGCCGCGCGCCTGCGTGACGAGATCAAACGCCTGCGCGAAACCGAACTGGCGGTGGCAAACGATCCCCTTGCCAGGTTTTATGAAACCGAAGCCAGACCTCAGGCCACTAAGGCAGGCATGGCGGGTATGGCAGGTAATGAGCCGCGCAACTGGCGCGGTAAAAAAGCGCGCGCTGGTAAACCGGTGCGCGGTCGCTCCCAGGGCGGGCGCCCCGGCACACGCACCAAAAAGGGTAAGGCCAAGCCAAGTTGACCCCATCGCTAATCTGTATTCTCAACGGCTTCTTGTGGTAGCTTAACCAAGGTCATTAACCTGATTCGCAGGGAGAGGACACGAGTACCCGATGACAGCCAAGCCTCAGCGTATACGGGATCCGTTGCACGACCTGATTGCGTTCTCCAAAGATGAATTCGAGCAGGGCCTGTGGAGGTTAGTCAATACGAGAGAATTCCAGCGTTTGCGCCGTATCAAGCAGCTTGGCTTTTCCGAACTGACGTTTCCAGGGGCGACACATTCGCGCTTTGCGCACAGTCTGGGAGTGTTTCACACCGCACGGCAATTGATCGAGGTCGTCCGAAGAGAGACTGGCGAGGTCAATGAGGAAAGAGAACGTATCGCACTTGCCGCTGCTCTGGTTCACGACATCGGACACGGTCCGTTCAGCCACGCTTTCGAAGAGGCAATAGAGAATCTGAAAATGGGAGCTTCGCACCATGAGGTCTGGACGGTGGAAACCGTTACACGAAGTCCGGAAATAAGCGATGCCCTTTCCAAGGCTGGCGGCGAGGACTTTTGTGAGGAGGTGGTCAAAGTTATACGAGATGAGACGCCCGAGGATATCTATGCCGCAATCGTTTCCAGCCAATTCGACGCAGACAGGCTGGACTACATACGCCGTGACCGCCTCATGACCGGCGTGCGCCACGGGGGCTTTGATTATTCGTGGATATACGCGAATTTAAAAGTCGGCGCAGTGCCAGCCGCGGTTGATGCTGGACGCCTTAAGGAAATTCAGACACTTGTTTTGGGCTCCAAGGCCTTTGAGGCGGCAGAAGATTATGTCCTGGGCTTGTTTCACATGTATTTTACCGTGTATTTTCATAAAACGACTTGTGCTGCAGAGGCGATGTTTTCGGCACTAATTCAGCAATTGGGACGTTTAGTAGGAAATGGGTGTGTCGATAAGACCGGCCTTGATAAACGTGATCCCATCGTTTCATTCTTGAAGACGCCGAGCACCGAAATGTACTTGCAGTTAGATGATTGTGTCATTTGGGTCGGTCTGGCACAGATGCGCGACGCTAAAGATAAAGGCATAAGTGAGCTTGCCGCTCGGATTCTCGACAGAAAGCTCTATAAAGCTATTGATATTATGGCGCATTACGGGGGCGACGAAATGAAAGCTGAGCGCTTTCGGATCCGGTTGGACGAAGCACAGGAGAGCTCGCGATTTAAACCAAACGATATCTTAACCAAAGAGTCGCAAAGAGAGAGTTACCGCAGCCATCAATACGGCTCCAGTGAAGCACCAAAGAATATCTACATATTCGACCGGGATGAGAAGACCCCCTATGATCTATCTACAAGATCGAAGATCGTTAAAGCGCTGGAACAGAAATCGCTTTTTCGCGTTTATGTGAGAGATAATCAGGTAAAAGATGAGGTTATGACATTATTGGAGGATTGAGCATGAGAGGAAGACCAGAGGACATAAGAGCGCTGGTTGCGTTAAATGGCGGCACGTTAATTGGTCGCACGCGGCTGCAAAAAACAATGTTTATCCTCGAAGCCTGCGGTTTGGGGTATGGATTTGATTTCCTCTATCACTATTATGGTCCCTTTAGTGAAGCACTTTCCATAGCCGAAAATAGCGCTGAGGTACTAAAGGTTGTGGACGTTAAGGAAAAAGAAACCGATTTTGGCACCCGCTACTATGTCTATAAAATTCCCGAATGTGACAGTAAGGCTTCAGTCGACCCAGATGAAAAAAAAGATGCAGACCGCACGAAAATTCTTAAGATATTGAACGAGAAGGAACACGACAGTATTGTCGTAGAACTCGCCGCCACGGTGATGTTTCTTCAAAAAAACGGATATGAGACTGATGAAAAAGCTTGGGAGGAGACCAAATTGCGCAAGTCCGCCAAGGCAACGCCCGAGCGAGTCGAAATAGCTAAACAGCTTTTGGCTAAAATCTCACAATTCAGGGACCATACATCGGCTCACCCTGACACGCTCTAGTAAAGGTAGGAGTGTGAATCTAAACGCTTCACACTCCTACCTGTTCTAGTCAGTTCAATGCCCCGTCCCGCAGCTGATCGGAGAACAGTGACGAGGCTTGCGGGGTGAAGGGACCAACTTTGACGATCGCCCCCGTTTGTGGATTGATGGTCATCAGTTGCGACGCGACCTGCCCTTCATCGATCACGAACAGGACCTGAATATCGAGCGACTCTCCGGCAACCGCCGCGTTATCGATCACGATCAGTCCGTCGGAGGTATAGCGAATCCAGCCCGGAAGTGGCTTTCCATCGGCAAGAAGCACACGGTAATCGCTAAGCCGGGAGGGTTCGCCATCGCCGCTGGTTTTTTCCCTCAGTTCGATAATCAGAGCGTCTTCGCCGATTTGCGAGCGCGCCAGCACAGAGATATTGTTATCTGCACCCTCACCATTGGGCTCGGAATTCTCTACAACCTGAGAAAGGTCAAGGGAAAACTCCGACAACTCATAACGCTCAGTTGGAATGGCCTCATCAATGTTTTCAAAGCCAGTTCTGGCCGGGTCCGTTACTGAAGAGATCGTTGCGGCACCTAAATCCGTAATGCGATCGACTTCCAGCGAGATGTTCTGGAGCGGAGCGGAAACATCAGCAATGCCGCCGAGCGAACTAAACCCGTTCACCGCTTCTATAATCACAAGATCCCGATCACTGTCCAGAATTCCGGTATCATCGCCGAGAAGATCAAACTCGTTCAACGTGGTTGTCAGGCTGAAGTCACTGTCGAAACTGCCCGGTTCCGAGGTCGGTTCAGACGGTGTCGTTGTACCTCCGGTCGTGCCTGTTGATCCTGATCCTGTTGGCAACACAGTGACAGTGACAGTGACTTCTGTTACACCGCCATTGCCGTCGTCGCCGGCTATGACAAAGACATCTGTTCCAGAAAACCCAGGCGCGGGCGTATAGGAGTACGAACCATCCGATCCCACAAGAACATTACCTTGGTTTGGTCCACTTGAGACCGTGTAATCCAGGATGTCACCGTCCACATCTGTCATAAGGATAACGCCATTGACAGAGGTATCCTCATAGGTGGTGATGTTCGTGTCGCCGCCGTCAGGGTTCCCATCGCCATCGATATCCGGGCCGGCCAAAACGGGTGGGTCGTTCACCGGCGTAACATTGACATCAACAGTGATCTCCACGGTGCCGCCGTTACCGTCATCAGCTATGATCGTAAACTGGTCCGTGCCGTTGAAATCGGGATTGGGTGTATAGTTGTAAGTGCCGTCGGAACCGACGGTAACTACACCATTGCTTGGCGAGGTGCCAGCATAATAGGTAAGAGTATCACCATCAGGATCTTCTGCGATGACGATACCAGTAACGGGGGTATCTTCCGGGGTTGTGATATTGGTATCACCACCATCTGGGTTCCCGTCCATGTCGGTGTCCGGGCCGCCGATAACCGGAGGATCCTGAACAGGGGTCACGTCGAGTTGAACCGTTGCGGTGTCTGTTCCACCATCGCCATCATCAATCGTATAGGAGAACGATGGCGTTCCGTTATAATTCGGATTTGGCGCGTAGACTAATGTGCCAGCGGGTGTCAGTGTGACCGAGCCGCCGGAAACCGAGACAGCAGCTCCGCCAGGACTGATGGGCATGCCATCGACTTGCGTGATCGTGATCGCATCTCCATCCGGGTCCGTGTCATTGTCAAGGACTGGAATGGTAACCGGTGTATCTTCCGGCGTAACGATTGTATCGTCCACGGCGACGGGGGCCGGATTGGTAACGTTCCAGGTAAAGGAGGTGGATGCCGGTGGGGCGCCATTGGGATCCGTGGCGGTGACGACTACCGTGTAGGGTCCGCTCTGGGAAGCACTTGCATCAATGGTACCGGAAATGACACCGGTTGCGGGGTCAATGCTCAGTCCTGGTGGCAGGCCCGTAGCTGAGAATGTCAGGGTATCCCCATCCGGATCCACCATGACAACCGACATGTCAATAGGTGTGATTGTATCACTGTCGTTGCCGTTCTGGGTCGATATGGCGGTATCGGGGTCCGGCAACGGATCACCGGTATTCGGATCGATCACCTCAGGGGCATCGTTCTCGCCGTTGATGGTGATGGTGAGGGTAGCCGTATCGGTTCCGCCCTCGCCATCAGAAATCGTATAGGTGAAGCTGTCCGTTGTCGATGTACCCACCGACAAACTGTTAAACGCGCCGTTTGGATTATAATCGTAACTACCATCCGGTTGTAGGGTCAACAGGGCCCCTGAAGGCAACATAATGGGCGTGCCTGGTGTGAAGGCTGCGCCATTGACTTGCGTGACGGTGATAACATCCCCATCCGGGTCGTTATCCTGACCCACCGTGCCCGGGGTTAGATTGCCTGTAACACTGGTGGCATCTTCATTTGTCACCGCCGTATCGTCCACGGCGACGGGGGCCGGATTGGTAACGTTCCAGGTAAAGGAGGTGGATGCCGGTGGGGCGCCATTGGGATCCGTGGCGGTGACGACTACGGTGTAGGGTCCGCTCTGGGAAGCACTTGCATCAATGGTACCGGAAATGACACCGGTTGCGGGGTCAATGCTCAATCCTGGTGGCAGGCCCGTAGCTGAGAATGTCAGGGTATCCCCATCCGGATCCACCATGACAACCGACATGTCAATAGGTGTGATTGTATCACTGTCGTTGCCGTTCTGGGTCGATATGGCGGTATCGGGGTCGGGCAACGGATCACCGGTATTCGGATCGATCACCTCAGGGGCATCGTTCTCACCATTGATGGTTATGGTGAGGGTGGTCTCGGATGTATCGCCGTCACTATCGGTGATTTCGTAGGTGAAGGTGTCGGTCAGGCTTTCGCCGGAACTCAGCCCTTGCACTGCGGGGTTGGCATTGTTCAGGGCATAAGAGTAGGCGCCATCAGCGTTAAGGGTGAGGGTGCCGTAGGCGCCCGCCAGGGAGGCTCCGACATTGCCTGTTGTGCCCGCCGCGGAGCTTGTGCCCGCGACAACGCCGGTCACCGGTGCTGGCGTTGTGTCAGCCCCCAGGGTATCCGCCACGCCATCGGAGGTGTTGGTGTCGCTGCCCCCTGAGCCGGCAAACACATTACCATCGGCCACGGCGTCAACGCCGGTGGCGTCTTCGGTGACGCTGTCCACATCCGCGTTGGCCGTTGGGACATCGTCGACGATCAGGATACCCAGGTTACCGGTCTGTGTATCCCCATCATCATCGGTGAGTGTCAGGGCAAAGGTGTCGATCACCTGCCCGGCGGAATGATTGGCGTTTGTGTTCAGGGTATAGGAATAGTCCACCTGGCCGGTGCTGGGCTCATAATTGGTTATGGAAAGCGTGCCAAGCGATGTGGTTACCGTCAGCGGTGATCCTGCACTTGCGCCATTGAGTTGCGCCAAGGTGAAGGTGGTGGTGCCAACAGTAAGGGAGGCAATGCCGTCAGGGGCGGCGATGGTAAAGTCACCGGTTGCCGTCTCGCCGGTGCCGGTCGGGTTCGAGCCTGTTGCCAGGTCGCTCTCCAGCACCTCGGCATCGGCGCCGGTGACCGTGGAGCCGTCATCGGTGCCGCCAATGGGCGGGACCGCGTCGTTCTCGCCATTGATGGTTATGGTGAGGGTGGTCTCGGATGTATCGCCGTCACTATCGGTGATTTCGTAGGTGAAGGTGTCGGTCAGGATTTCGCCCGAACTCAGCCCTTGCACCGCGGGGTTGGCATTGTTCAGGGCATAAGAGTAGGCGCCATCAGCGTTAAGGGTGAGGGTGCCGTAGGTGCCCGCCAGGGGGGCTCCGACATTGCCTGTTGTGCCCGCCGCGGAGCCTGTGCCCGCGACAACGCCGGTCACCGGTGCTGGCGTTGTGTCAGCCCCCAGGGTATCCGCCACGCCATCGGAGGTGTTGGTGTCGCTGCCCCCTGAGCCGGCAAACACATTACCATCGGCCACGGCGTCAACGCCGGTGGCGTCTTCGGTGACGCTGTCCACATCCGCGTTGGCCGTCGGTACATCGTCGACGATCAGGATACCCAGGTTACCGGTCTGTGTATCCCCGTCATCATCGGTGAGTGTCAGGGCAAAGGTGTCGATCACCTGACCGACGGAATGATCGGCGTTTGTGTTCAGGGTATAGGAATAGTCCACCTGGCCGGTGCTGGGCTCATAATTGGTTATGGAAAGCGTGCCAAGCGATGTGGTTACCGTCAGCGGTGATCCTGCACTTGCGCCATTGAGTTGCGCCAAGGTGAAGGTGGTGGTGTCAACAGTAAGGGAGGCAATGCCGTCAGGGGCGGCGATGGTAAAGTCACCGGTTGCCGTCTCGCCGGTGCCGGTCGGGTTAGAGCCTGTTGCCAGGTCGCTCTCCAGCACCTCGGCATCAGCGCCGGTGACCGTGGAGCCGTCATCGGTGCCGCCGATCGGCGGGACCGCGTCGTTGGCACCATTGATGGTTATGGTTAGGGTGGTCTCGGATGTATCGCCGTCGCTATCGGTGATTTCGTAGGTGAAGGTGTCGGTCAGGCTTTCGCCGGAACTCAGCCCTTGCACCGCGGGGTTGGCATTGTTCAGGGCATAAGAGTAGGCGCCATCAGCGTTAAGGGTGAGGGTGCCGTAGGCGCCCGCCAGGGAGGCTCCGACATTGCCTGTTGCGCCCGCCGCGGAGCTTGTGCCCGCGACAACGCCGGTCACCGGTGCTGGCGTTGTGTCAGCCCCCAGGGTATCCGCCACGCCATCGGAGGTGTTGGTGTCGCTGCCCCCTGAGCCGGCAAACACATTACCATCGGCCACGGCGTCAACGCCGGTGGCGTCTTCGGTGACGCTGTCCACATCGGCGTTGGCCGTTGGGACATCGTCGACGATCAGGATACCCAGGTTACCGGTCTGTGTATCCCCATCATCATCGGTGAGTGTCAGGGCAAAGGTGTCGATCACCTGCCCGGCGGAATGATCGGCGTTTGTGTTCAGGGTATAGGAATAGTCCACCTGGCCGGTGCTGGGCTCATAATTGGTTATGGAAAGCGTGCCAAGCGATGTGGTTACCGTCAGCGGTGATCCTGCACTTGCGCCATTGAGTTGTGCCAAGGTGAAGGTGGTGGTGCCAACAGTAAGGGAGGCAATGCCGTCGGGGGCGGCGATGGTAAAGTCACCGGTTGCCGTCTCGCCGGTGCCGGTCGGGTTCGAGCCTGTTGCCAGGTCGCTCTCCAGCACCTCGGCATCGGCCCCAACAACAGCAGAGCCGTCATCGGTACCGCCAATGGGCGGGACCGCGTCGTTGGCACCATTGATGGTTATGGTGAGGGTGGTCTCGGATGTATCGCCGTCGCTATCGGTGATCTGGTAGGTGAAGGTGTCGGTCAGGCTTTCGCCGGAACTCAGCCCTTGCACCGCGGGGTTGGCATTGTTCAGGGCATAAGAGTAGGCGCCATCAGCGTTAAGGGTGAGGGTGCCGTAGGTGCCCGCCAGGGGGGCTCCGACATTGCCTGTTGTGCCCGCCGCGGAGCCTGTGCCCGCGACAACGCCGGTCACCGGTGCTGGCGTTGTGTCAGCCCCCAGGATATCCGCCACGCCATCGGAGGTGTTGGTGTCGCTGCCACCTGAGCCGGCAAACACATTACCATCGGCCACAGCGTCAACGCCGGTGGCGTCTTCGGTGACGCTGTCCACATCCGCGTTGGCCGTCGGGACATCGTCGACGATCAGGATACCCAGGTTACCGGTCTGTGTATCCCCATCATCATCGGTGAGTGTCAGGGCAAAGGTGTCGATCACCTGACCGACGGAATGATTGGCGTTTGTGTTCAGGGTATAGGAATAGTCCACCTGGCCGGTGCTGGGCTCATAATTGGTTATGGAAAGCGTGCCAAGCGATGTGGTTACCGTCAGCGGTGATCCTGCACTTGCGCCATTGAGTTGTGCCAAGGTGAAGGTGGTGGTGCCAACAGTAAGGGAGGCAATGCCGTCAGGGGCGGCGATGGTAAAGGTGCCGGTTGCCGTCTCGCCGGTGCCGGTCGGGTTCGAGCCTGTTGCCAGGTCGCTCTCCAGCACCTCGGCATCAGCGCCGGTGACCGTGGAGCCGTCATCGGTGCCGCCGATCGGCGGGACCGCGTCGTTGGCACCATTGATGGTTATGGTTAGGGTGGTCTCGGATGTATCGCCGTCACTATCGGTGATCTGGTAGGTGAAGGTGTCGGTCAGGCTTTCGCCCGAACTCAGCCCTTGCACCGCGGGGTTGGCATTGTTCAGGGCATAAGAGTAGGCGCCATCAGCGTTAAGGGTGAGGGTGCCGTAGGCGCCCGCCAGGGAGGCTCCGACATTGCCTGTTGTGCCCGCCGCGGAGCTTGTGCCCGCGACAACGCCGGTCACCGGTGCTGGCGTTGTGTCAGCCCCCAGGGTATCCGCCACGCCATCGGAGGTGTTGGTGTCGCTGCCCCCTGAGCCGGCAAACACATTACCATCGGCCACGGCGTCAACGCCGGTGGCGTCTTCGGTGACGCTGTCCACATCCGCGTTGGCCGTTGGGACATCGTCGACGATCAGGATACCCAGGTTACCGGTCTGTGTATCCCCATCATCATCGGTGAGTGTCAGGGCAAAGGTGTCGATCACCTGCCCGGCGGAATGATCGGCGTTTGTGTTCAGGGTATAGGAATAGTCCACCTGGCCGGTGCTGGGCTCATAATTGGTTATGGAAAGCGTGCCAAGCGATGTGGTTACCGTCAGCGGTGATCCTGCACTTGCGCCATTGAGTTGCGCCAAGGTGAAGGTGGTGGTGCCAACAGTAAGGGAGGCAATGCCGTCAGGGGCGGCGATGGTAAAGGTGCCGGTTGCCGTCTCGCCGGTGCCGGTCGGGTTAGAGCCTGTTGCCAGGTCGCTCTCCAGCACCTCGGCATCAGCGCCGGTGACCGTGGAGCCGTCATCGGTGCCGCCAATGGGCGGGACCGCGTCGTTGGCACCATTGATGGTTATGGTTAGGGTGGTCTCGGATGTATCGCCGTCGCTATCGGTGATCTGGTAGGTGAAGGTGTCGGTCAGGCTTTCGCCGGAACTCAGCCCTTGCACCGCGGGGTTGGCATTGTTCAGGGCATAAGAGTAGGCGCCATCAGCGTTAAGGGTGAGGGTGCCGTAGGTGCCCGCCAGGGGGGCTCCGACATTGCCTGTTGTGCCCGCCGCGGAGCCTGTGCCCGCGACAACGCCGGTCACCGGTGCTGGCGTTGTGTCAGCCCCCAGGGTATCCGCCACGCCATCGGAGGTGTTGGTGTCGCTGCCCCCTGAGCCGGCAAACACATTACCATCGGCCACGGCGTCAACGCCGGTGGCGTCTTCGGTGACGCTGTCCACATCCGCGTTGGCCGTCGGTACATCGTCGACGATCAGGATACCCAGGTTACCGGTCTGTGTATCCCCGTCATCATCGGTGAGTGTCAGGGCAAAGGTGTCGATCACCTGACCGACGGAATGATCGGCGTTTGTGTTCAGGGTATAGGAATAGTCCACCTGGCCGGTGCTGGGCTCATAATTGGTTATGGAAAGCGTGCCAAGCGATGTGGTTACCGTCAGCGGTGATCCTGCACTTGCGCCATTGAGTTGCGCCAAGGTGAAGGTGGTGGTGTCAACAGTAAGGGAGGCAATGCCGTCAGGGGCGGCGATGGTAAAGTCACCGGTTGCCGTCTCGCCGGTGCCGGTCGGGTTAGAGCCTGTTGCCAGGTCGCTCTCCAGCACCTCGGCATCAGCGCCGGTGACCGTGGAGCCGTCATCGGTGCCGCCGATCGGCGGGACCGCGTCGTTGGCACCATTGATGGTTATGGTTAGGGTGGTCTCGGATGTATCGCCGTCGCTATCGGTGATTTCGTAGGTGAAGGTGTCGGTCAGGCTTTCGCCGGAACTCAGCCCTTGCACCGCGGGGTTGGCATTGTTCAGGGCATAAGAGTAGGCGCCATCAGCGTTAAGGGTGAGGGTGCCGTAGGCGCCCGCCAGGGAGGCTCCGACATTGCCTGTTGCGCCCGCCGCGGAGCTTGTGCCCGCGACAACGCCGGTCACCGGTGCTGGCGTTGTGTCAGCCCCCAGGGTATCCGCCACGCCATCGGAGGTGTTGGTGTCGCTGCCCCCTGAGCCGGCAAACACATTACCATCGGCCACGGCGTCAACGCCGGTGGCGTCTTCGGTGACGCTGTCCACATCGGCGTTGGCCGTTGGGACATCGTCGACGATCAGGATACCCAGGTTACCGGTCTGTGTATCCCCATCATCATCGGTGAGTGTCAGGGCAAAGGTGTCGATCACCTGCCCGGCGGAATGATCGGCGTTTGTGTTCAGGGTATAGGAATAGTCCACCTGGCCGGTGCTGGGCTCATAATTGGTTATGGAAAGCGTGCCAAGCGATGTGGTTACCGTCAGCGGTGATCCTGCACTTGCGCCATTGAGTTGTGCCAAGGTGAAGGTGGTGGTGCCAACAGTAAGGGAGGCAATGCCGTCGGGGGCGGCGATGGTAAAGTCACCGGTTGCCGTCTCGCCGGTGCCGGTCGGGTTCGAGCCTGTTGCCAGGTCGCTCTCCAGCACCTCGGCATCGGCGCCGGTGACCGTGGAGCCGTCATCGGTGCCGCCAATGGGCGGGACCGCGTCGTTCTCGCCATTGATGGTTATGGTGAGGGTGGTCTCGGATGTATCGCCGTCACTATCGGTGATTTCGTAGGTGAAGGTGTCGGTCAGGCTTTCGCCCGAACTCAGCCCTTGCACCGCGGGGTTGGCATTGTTCAGGGCATAAGAGTAGGCGCCATCAGCGTTAAGGGTGAGGGTGCCGTAGGTGCCCGCCAGGGGGGCTCCGACATTGCCTGTTGTGCCCGCCGCGGAGCCTGTGCCCGCGACAACGCCGGTCACCGGTGCTGGCGTTGTGTCAGCCCCCAGGATATCCGCCACGCCATCGGAGGTGTTGGTGTCGCTGCCACCTGAGCCGGCAAACACATTACCATCGGCCACGGCGTCAACGCCGGTGGCGTCTTCGGTGACGCTGTCCACATCCGCGTTGGCCGTCGGGACATCGTCGACGATCAGGATACCCAGGTTACCGGTCTGTGTATCCCCATCATCATCGGTGAGTGTCAGGGCAAAGGTGTCGATCACCTGACCGACGGAATGATTGGCGTTTGTGTTCAGGGTATAGGAATAGTCCACCTGGCCGGTGCTGGGCTCATAATTGGTTATGGAAAGCGTGCCAAGCGATGTGGTTACCGTCAGCGGTGATCCTGCACTTGCGCCATTGAGTTGTGCCAAGGTGAAGGTGGTGGTGCCAACAGTAAGGGAGGCAATGCCGTCAGGGGCGGCGATGGTAAAGTCACCGGTTGCCGTCTCGCCGGTGCCGGTCGGGTTAGAGCCTGTTGCCAGGTCGCTCTCCAGCACCTCGGCATCAGCGCCGGTGACCGTGGAGCCGTCATCGGTGCCGCCGATCGGCGGGACCGCGTCGTTGGCACCATTGATGGTTATGGTTAGGGTGGTCTCGGATGTATCGCCGTCGCTATCGGTGATTTCGTAGGTGAAGGTGTCGGTCAGGCTTTCGCCGGAACTCAGCCCTTGCACCGCGGGGTTGGCATTGTTCAGGGCATAAGAGTAGGCGCCATCAGCGTTAAGGGTGAGGGTGCCGTAGGCGCCCGCCAGGGAGGCTCCGACATTGCCTGTTGCGCCCGCCGCGGAGCTTGTGCCCGCGACAACGCCGGTCACCGGTGCTGGCGTTGTGTCAGCCCCCAGGGTATCCGCCACGCCATCGGAGGTGTTGGTGTCGCTGCCCCCTGAGCCGGCAAACACATTACCATCGGCCACGGCGTCAACGCCGGTGGCGTCTTCGGTGACGCTGTCCACATCCGCGTTGGCCGTTGGGACATCGTCGACGATCAGGATACCCAGGTTACCGGTCTGTGTATCCCCATCATCATCGGTGAGTGTCAGGGCAAAGGTGTCGATCACCTGCCCGGCGGAATGATCGGCGTTTGTGTTCAGGGTATAGGAATAGTCCACCTGGCCGGTGCTGGGCTCATAATTGGTTATGGAAAGCGTGCCAAGCGATGTGGTTACCGTCAGCGGTGATCCTGCACTTGCGCCATTGAGTTGCGCCAAGGTGAAGGTGGTGGTGCCAACAGTAAGGGAGGCAATGCCGTCAGGGGCGGCGATGGTAAAGGTGCCGGTTGCCGTCTCGCCGGTGCCGGTCGGGTTAGAGCCTGTTGCCAGGTCGCTCTCCAGCACCTCGGCATCAGCGCCGGTGACCGTGGAGCCGTCATCGGTGCCGCCAATGGGCGGGACCGCGTCGTTGGCACCATTGATGGTTATGGTGAGGGTGGTCTCGGATGTATCGCCGTCGCTATCGGTGATCTGGTAGGTGAAGGTGTCGGTCAGGCTTTCGCCGGAACTCAGCCCTTGCACTGCGGGGTTGGCATTGTTCAGGGCATAAGAGTAGGCGCCATCAGCGTTAAGGGTGAGGGTGCCGTAGGTGCCCGCCAGGGGGGCTCCGACATTGCCTGTTGTGCCCGCCGCGGAGCCTGTGCCCGCGACAACGCCGGTCACCGGTGCTGGCGTTGTGTCAGCCCCCAGGGTATCCGCCACGCCATCGGAGGTGTTGGTGTCGCTGCCCCCTGAGCCGGCAAACACATTACCATCGGCCACGGCGTCAACGCCGGTGGCGTCTTCGGTGACGCTGTCCACATCCGCGTTGGCCGTCGGGACATCGTCGACGATCAGGATACCCAGGTTACCGGTCTGTGTATCCCCATCATCATCGGTGAGTGTCAGGGCAAAGGTGTCGATCACCTGCCCGGCGGAATGATTGGCGTTTGTGTTCAGGGTATAGGAATAGTCCACCTGGCCGGTGCTGGGCTCATAATTGGTTATGGAAAGCGTGCCAAGCGATGTGGTTACCGTCAGCGGTGATCCTGCACTTGCGCCATTGAGTTGTGCCAAGGTGAAGGTGGTGGTGCCAACAGTAAGGGAGGCAATGCCGTCAGGGGCGGCGATGGTAAAGGTGCCGGTTGCCGTCTCGCCGGTGCCGGTCGGGTTCGAGCCTGTTGCCAGGTCGCTCTCCAGCACCTCGGCATCAGCGCCGGTGACCGTGGAGCCGTCATCGGTGCCGCCGATCGGCGGGACCGCGTCGTTGGCACCATTGATGGTTATGGTTAGGGTGGTCTCGGATGTATCGCCGTCACTATCGGTGATCTGGTAGGTGAAGGTGTCGGTCAGGCTTTCGCCCGAACTCAGCCCTTGCACCGCGGGGTTGGCATTGTTCAGGGCATAAGAGTAGGCGCCATCAGCGTTAAGGGTGAGGGTGCCGTAGGCGCCCGCCAGGGAGGCTCCGACATTGCCTGTTGTGCCCGCCGCGGAGCTTGTGCCCGCGACAACGCCGGTCACCGGTGCTGGCGTTGTGTCAGCCCCCAGGGTATCCGCCACGCCATCGGAGGTGTTGGTGTCGCTGCCCCCTGAGCCGGCAAACACATTACCATCGGCCACGGCGTCAACGCCGGTGGCGTCTTCGGTGACGCTGTCCACATCCGCGTTGGCCGTTGGGACATCGTCGACGATCAGGATACCCAGGTTACCGGTCTGTGTATCCCCATCATCATCGGTGAGTGTCAGGGCAAAGGTGTCGATCACCTGCCCGGCGGAATGATCGGCGTTTGTGTTCAGGGTATAGGAATAGTCCACCTGGCCGGTGCTGGGCTCATAATTGGTTATGGAAAGCGTGCCAAGCGATGTGGTTACCGTCAGCGGTGATCCTGCACTTGCGCCATTGAGTTGCGCCAAGGTGAAGGTGGTGGTGCCAACAGTAAGGGAGGCAATGCCGTCAGGGGCGGCGATGGTAAAGGTGCCGGTTGCCGTCTCGCCGGTGCCGGTCGGGTTAGAGCCTGTTGCCAGGTCGCTCTCCAGCACCTCGGCATCAGCGCCGGTGACCGTGGAGCCGTCATCGGTGCCGCCAATGGGCGGGACCGCGTCGTTGGCACCATTGATGGTTATGGTTAGGGTGGTCTCGGATGTATCGCCGTCGCTATCGGTGATCTGGTAGGTGAAGGTGTCGGTCAGGCTTTCGCCGGAACTCAGCCCTTGCACCGCGGGGTTGGCATTGTTCAGGGCATAAGAGTAGGCGCCATCAGCGTTAAGGGTGAGGGTGCCGTAGGTGCCCGCCAGGGGGGCTCCGACATTGCCTGTTGTGCCCGCCGCGGAGCCTGTGCCCGCGACAACGCCGGTCACCGGTGCTGGCGTTGTGTCAGCCCCCAGGGTATCCGCCACGCCATCGGAGGTGTTGGTGTCGCTGCCCCCTGAGCCGGCAAACACATTACCATCGGCCACGGCGTCAACGCCGGTGGCGTCTTCGGTGACGCTGTCCACATCCGCGTTGGCCGTCGGTACATCGTCGACGATCAGGATACCCAGGTTACCGGTCTGTGTATCCCCGTCATCATCGGTGAGTGTCAGGGCAAAGGTGTCGATCACCTGACCGACGGAATGATCGGCGTTTGTGTTCAGGGTATAGGAATAGTCCACCTGGCCGGTGCTGGGCTCATAATTGGTTATGGAAAGCGTGCCAAGCGATGTGGTTACCGTCAGCGGTGATCCTGCACTTGCGCCATTGAGTTGTGCCAAGGTGAAGGTGGTGGTGCCAACAGTAAGGGAGGCAATGCCGTCAGGGGCGGCGATGGTAAAGGTGCCGGTTGCCGTCTCGCCGGTGCCGGTCGGGTTCGAGCCTGTTGCCAGGTCGCTCTCCAGCACCTCGGCATCAGCGCCGGTGACCGTGGAGCCGTCATCGGTGCCGCCGATCGGCGGGACCGCGTCGTTGGCACCATTGATGGTTATGGTTAGGGTGGTCTCGGATGTATCGCCGTCACTATCGGTGATCTGGTAGGTGAAGGTGTCGGTCAGGCTTTCGCCGGAACTCAGCCCTTGCACCGCGGGGTTGGCATTGTTCAGGGCATAAGAGTAGGCGCCATCAGCGTTAAGGGTGAGGGTGCCGTAGGCGCCCGCCAGGGAGGCTCCGACATTGCCTGTTGTGCCCGCCGCGGAGCTTGTGCCCGCGACAACGCCGGTCACCGGTGCTGGCGTTGTGTCAGCCCCCAGGGTATCCGCCACGCCATCGGAGGTGTTGGTGTCGCTGCCCCCTGAGCCGGCAAACACATTACCATCGGCCACGGCGTCAACGCCGGTGGCGTCTTCGGTGACGCTGTCCACATCCGCGTTGGCCGTTGGGACATCGTCGACGATCAGGATACCCAGGTTACCGGTCTGTGTATCCCCATCATCATCGGTGAGTGTCAGGGCAAAGGTGTCGATCACCTGCCCGGCGGAATGATCGGCGTTTGTGTTCAGGGTATAGGAATAGTCCACCTGGCCGGTGCTGGGCTCATAATTGGTTATGGAAAGCGTGCCAAGCGATGTGGTTACCGTCAGCGGTGATCCTGCACTTGCGCCATTGAGTTGCGCCAAGGTGAAGGTGGTGGTGCCAACAGTAAGGGAGGCAATGCCGTCAGGGGCGGCGATGGTAAAGGTGCCGGTTGCCGTCTCGCCGGTGCCGGTCGGGTTAGAGCCTGTTGCCAGGTCGCTCTCCAGCACCTCGGCATCAGCGCCGGTGACCGTGGAGCCGTCATCGGTGCCGCCAATGGGCGGGACCGCGTCGTTGGCACCATTGATGGTTATGGTTAGGGTGGTCTCGGATGTATCGCCGTCGCTATCGGTGATCTGGTAGGTGAAGGTGTCGGTCAGGCTTTCGCCGGAACTCAGCCCTTGCACCGCGGGGTTGGCATTGTTCAGGGCATAAGAGTAGGCGCCATCAGCGTTAAGGGTGAGGGTGCCGTAGGTGCCCGCCAGGGGGGCTCCGACATTGCCTGTTGTGCCCGCCGCGGAGCCTGTGCCCGCGACAACGCCGGTCACCGGTGCTGGCGTTGTGTCAGCCCCCAGGGTATCCGCCACGCCATCGGAGGTGTTGGTGTCGCTGCCCCCTGAGCCGGCAAACACATTACCATCGGCCACGGCGTCAACGCCGGTGGCGTCTTCGGTGACGCTGTCCACATCCGCGTTGGCCGTCGGTACATCGTCGACGATCAGGATACCCAGGTTACCGGTCTGTGTATCCCCGTCATCATCGGTGAGTGTCAGGGCAAAGGTGTCGATCACCTGACCGACGGAATGATCGGCGTTTGTGTTCAGGGTATAGGAATAGTCCACCTGGCCGGTGCTGGGCTCATAATTGGTTATGGAAAGCGTGCCAAGCGATGTGGTTACCGTCAGCGGTGATCCTGCACTTGCGCCATTGAGTTGCGCCAAGGTGAAGGTGGTGGTGTCAACAGTAAGGGAGGCAATGCCGTCAGGGGCGGCGATGGTAAAGTCACCGGTTGCCGTCTCGCCGGTGCCGGTCGGGTTAGAGCCTGTTGCCAGGTCGCTCTCCAGCACCTCGGCATCAGCGCCGGTGACCGTGGAGCCGTCATCGGTGCCGCCGATCGGCGGGACCGCGTCGTTGGCACCATTGATGGTTATGGTTAGGGTGGTCTCGGATGTATCGCCGTCGCTATCGGTGATTTCGTAGGTGAAGGTGTCGGTCAGGCTTTCGCCGGAACTCAGCCCTTGCACCGCGGGGTTGGCATTGTTCAGGGCATAAGAGTAGGCGCCATCAGCGTTAAGGGTGAGGGTGCCGTAGGCGCCCGCCAGGGAGGCTCCGACATTGCCTGTTGTGCCCGCCGCGGAGCTTGTGCCCGCGACAACGCCGGTCACCGGTGCTGGCGTTGTGTCAGCCCCCAGGGTATCCGCCACGCCATCGGAGGTGTTGGTGTCGCTGCCCCCTGAGCCGGCAAACACATTACCATCGGCCACGGCGTCAACGCCGGTGGCGTCTTCGGTGACGCTGTCCACATCCGCGTTGGCCGTCGGGACATCGTCGACGATCAGGATACCCAGGTTACCGGTCTGTGTATCCCCATCATCATCGGTGAGTGTCAGGGCAAAGGTGTCGATCACCTGCCCGGCGGAATGATCGGCGTTTGTGTTCAGGGTATAGGAATAGTCCACCTGGCCGGTGCTGGGCTCATAATTGGTTATGGAAAGCGTGCCAAGCGATGTGGTTACCGTCAGCGGTGATCCTGCACTTGCGCCATTGAGTTGTGCCAAGGTGAAGGTGGTGGTGTCAACAGTAAGGGAGGCAATGCCGTCGGGGGCGGCGATGGTAAAGTCACCGGTTGCCGTCTCGCCGGTGCCGGTCGGGTTCGAGCCTGTTGCCAGGTCGCTCTCCAGCACCTCGGCATCGGCGCCGGTGACCGTGGAGCCGTCATCGGTGCCGCCAATGGGCGGGACCGCGTCGTTCTCGCCATTGATGGTTATGGTGAGGGTGGTCTCGGATGTATCGCCGTCACTATCGGTGATTTCGTAGGTGAAGGTGTCGGTCAGGCTTTCGCCCGAACTCAGCCCTTGCACCGCGGGGTTGGCATTGTTCAGGGCATAAGAGTAGGCGCCATCAGCGTTAAGGGTGAGGGTGCCGTAGGTGCCCGCCAGGGGGGCTCCGACATTGCCTGTTGTGCCCGCCGCGGAGCCTGTGCCCGCGACAACGCCGGTCACCGGTGCTGGCGTTGTGTCAGCCCCCAGGGTATCCGCCACGCCATCGGAGGTGTTGGTGTCGCTGCCCCCTGAGCCGGCAAACACATTACCATCGGCCACAGCGTCAACGCCGGTGGCGTCTTCGGTGACGCTGTCCACATCCGCGTTGGCCGTCGGGACATCGTCGACGATCAGGATACCCAGGTTACCGGTCTGTGTATCCCCATCATCATCGGTGAGTGTCAGGGCAAAGGTGTCGATCACCTGACCGACGGAATGATTGGCGTTTGTGTTCAGGGTATAGGAATAGTCCACCTGGCCGGTGCTGGGCTCATAATTGGTTATGGAAAGCGTGCCAAGCGATGTGGTTACCGTCAGCGGTGATCCTGCACTTGCGCCATTGAGTTGTGCCAAGGTGAAGGTGGTGGTGTCAACAGTAAGGGAGGCAATGCCGTCAGGGGCGGCGATGGTAAAGTCACCGGTTGCCGTCTCGCCGGTGCCGGTCGGGTTAGAGCCTGTTGCCAGGTCGCTCTCCAGCACCTCGGCATCAGCGCCGGTGACCGTGGAGCCGTCATCGGTGCCGCCAATGGGCGGGACCGCGTCGTTCTCGCCATTGATGGTTATGGTTAGGGTGGTCTCGGATGTATCGCCGTCACTATCGGTGATCTGGTAGGTGAAGGTGTCGGTCAGGCTTTCGCCCGAACTCAGCCCTTGCACCGCGGAGTTGGCATTGTTCAGGGCATAAGAGTAGGCGCCATCAGCGTTAAGGGTGAGGGTGCCGTAGGTGCCCGCCAGGGGGGCTCCGACATTGCCTGTTGTGCCCGCCGCGGAGCCTGTGCCCGCGACAACGCCGGTCACCGGTGCTGGCGTTGTGTCAGCCCCCAGGGTATCCGCCACGCCATCGGAGGTGTTGGTGTCGCTGCCCCCTGAGCCGGCAAACACATTACCATCGGCCACGGCGTCAACGCCGGTGGCGTCTTCGGTGACGCTGTCCACATCGGCGTTGGCCGTCGGGACATCGTCGACGATCAGGATACCCAGGTTACCGGTCTGTGTATCCCCATCATCATCGGTGAGTGTCAGGGCAAAGGTGTCGATCACCTGACCGACGGAATGATTGGCGTTTGTGTTCAGGGTATAGGAATAGTCCACCTGGCCGGTGCTGGGCTCATAATTGGTTATGGAAAGCGTGCCAAGGGCTGTGGTTACCGTCAGCGGTGATCCTGCACTTGCGCCATTGAGTTGTGCCAAGGTGAAGGTGGTGGTGTCAACAGTAAGGGAGGCAATGCCGTCGGGGGCGGCGATGGTAAAGTCACCGGTTGCCGTCTCGCCGGTGCCGGTCGGGTTAGAGCCTGTTGCCAGGTCGCTCTCCAGCACCTCGGCATCGGCCCCAACAACAGCAGAGCCGTCATCGGTACCGCCAATGGGCGGGACCGCGTCGTTGGCACCATTGATGGTTATGGTGAGGGTGGTCTCGGATGTATCGCCGTCGCTATCGGTGATCTGGTAGGTGAAGGTGTCGGTCAGGCTTTCGCCGGAACTCAGCCCTTGCACTGCGGGGTTGGCATTGTTCAGGGCATAAGAGTAGGCGCCATCAGCGTTAAGGGTGAGGGTGCCGTAGGCGCCCGCCAGGGGGGCTCCGACATTGCCTGTTGTGCCCGCCGCGGAGCCTGTGCCCGCGACAACGCCGGTCACCGGTGCTGGCGTTGTGTCAGCCCCCAGGATATCCGCCACGCCATCGGAGGTGTTGGTGTCGCTGCCACCTGAGCCGGCAAACACATTACCATCGGCCACGGCGTCAACGCCGGTGGCGTCTTCGGTGACGCTGTCCACATCGGCGTTGGCCGTCGGGACATCGTCGACGATCAGGATACCCAGGTTACCGGTCTGTGTATCCCCATCATCATCGGTGAGTGTCAGGGCAAAGGTGTCGATCACCTGCCCGGCGGAATGATTGGCGTTTGTGTTCAGGGTATAGGAATAGTCCACCTGGCCGGTGCTGGGCTCATAATTGGTTATGGAAAGCGTGCCAAGCGATGTGGTTACCGTCAGCGGTGATCCTGCACTTGCGCCATTGAGTTGCGCCAAGGTGAAGGTGGTGGTGCCAACAGTAAGGGAGGCAATGCCGTCAGGGGCGGCGATGGTAAAGGTGCCGGTTGCCGTCTCGCCGGTGCCGGTCGGGTTAGAGCCTGTTGCCAGGTCGCTCTCCAGCACCTCGGCATCAGCGCCGGTGACCGTGGAGCCGTCATCGGTGCCGCCGATCGGCGGGACCGCGTCGTTGGCACCATTGATGGTTATGGTTAGGGTGGTCTCGGATGTATCGCCGTCGCTATCGGTGATTTCGTAGGTGAAGGTGTCGGTCAGGCTTTCGCCCGAACTCAGCCCTTGCACCGCGGGGTTGGCATTGTTCAGGGCATAAGAGTAGGCGCCATCAGCGTTAAGGGTGAGGGTGCCGTAGGCGCCCGCCAGGGAGGCTCCGACATTGCCTGTTGTGCCCGCCGCGGAGCTTGTGCCCGCGACAACGCCGGTCACCGGTGCTGGCGTTGTGTCAGCCCCCAGGGTATCCGCCACGCCATCGGAGGTGTTGGTGTCGCTGCCACCTGAGCCGGCAAACACATTACCATCGGCCACGGCGTCAACGCCGGTGGCGTCTTCGGTGACGCTGTCCACATCGGCGTTGGCCGTCGGTACATCGTCGACGATCAGGATACCCAGGTTACCGGTCTGTGTATCCCCATCATCATCGGTGAGTGTCAGGGCAAAGGTGTCGATCACCTGCCCGGCGGAATGATCGGCGTTTGTGTTCAGGGTATAGGAATAGTCCACCTGGCCGGTGCTGGGCTCATAATTGGTTATGGAAAGCGTGCCAAGCGATGTGGTTACCGTCAGCGGTGATCCTGCACTTGCGCCATTGAGTTGTGCCAAGGTGAAGGTGGTGGTGCCAACAGTAAGGGAGGCAATGCCGTCAGGGGCGGCGATGGTAAAGTCACCGGTTGCCGTCTCGCCGGTGCCGGTCGGGTTCGAGCCTGTTGCCAGGTCGCTCTCCAGCACCTCGGCATCGGCCCCAACAACAGCAGAGCCGTCATCGGTGCCGCCAATGGGCGGGACCGCGTCGTTGGCACCATTGATGGTTATGGTTAGGGTGGTCTCGGATGTATCGCCGTCGCTATCGGTGATTTCGTAGGTGAAGGTGTCGGTCAGGCTTTCGCCGGAACTCAGCCCTTGCACCGCGGGGTTGGCATTGTTCAGGGCATAAGAGTAGGCGCCATCAGCGTTAAGGGTGAGGGTGCCGTAGGCGCCCGCCAGGGAGGCTCCGACATTGCCTGTTGCGCCCGCCGCGGAGCTTGTGCCCGCGACAACGCCGGTCACCGGTGCTGGCGTTGTGTCAGCCCCCAGGGTATCCGCCACGCCATCGGAGGTGTTGGTGTCGCTGCCCCCTGAGCCGGCAAACACATTACCATCGGCCACGGCGTCAACGCCGGTGGCGTCTTCGGTGACGCTGTCCACATCGGCGTTGGCCGTCGGGACATCGTCGACGATCAGGATACCCAGGTTACCGGTCTGTGTATCCCCATCATCATCGGTGAGTGTCAGGGCAAAGGTGTCGATCACCTGACCGACGGAATGATTGGCGTTTGTGTTCAGGGTATAGGAATAGTCCACCTGGCCGGTGCTGGGCTCATAATTGGTTATGGAAAGCGTGCCAAGGGCTGTGGTTACCGTCAGCGGTGATCCTGCACTTGCGCCATTGAGTTGTGCCAAGGTGAAGGTGGTGGTGCCAACAGTAAGGGAGGCAATGCCGTCAGGGGCGGCGATGGTAAAGGTGCCGGTTGCCGTCTCGCCGGTGCCGGTCGGGTTCGAGCCTGTTGCCAGGTCGCTCTCCAGCACCTCGGCATCAGCGCCGGTGACCGTGGAGCCGTCATCGGTACCGCCAATGGGCGGGACCGCGTCGTTCTCACCATTGATGGTTATGGTGAGGGTGGTCTCGGATGTATCGCCGTCACTATCGGTGATTTCGTAGGTGAAGGTGTCGGTCAGGCTTTCGCCGGAACTCAGCCCTTGCACTGCGGGGTTGGCATTGTTCAGGGCATAAGAGTAGGCGCCATCAGCGTTAAGGGTGAGGGTGCCGTAGGCGCCCGCCAGGGAGGCTCCGACATTGCCTGTTGCGCCCGCCGCGGAGCCTGTGCCCGCGACAACGCCGGTCACCGGTGCTGGCGTTGTGTCAGCCCCCAGGATATCCGCCACGCCATCGGAGGTGTTGGTGTCGCTGCCCCCTGAGCCGGCAAACACATTACCATCGGCCACGGCGTCAACGCCGGTGGCGTCTTCGGTGACGCTGTCCACATCGGCGTTGGCCGTCGGGACATCGTCGACGATCAGGATACCCAGGTTACCGGTCTGTGTATCCCCGTCATCATCGGTGAGTGTCAGGGCAAAGGTGTCGATCACCTGACCGAGGGAATGATCGGCGTTTGTGTTCAGGGTATAGGAATAGTCCACCTGGCCGGTGCTGGGCTCATAATTGGTTATGGAAAGCGTGCCAAGCGATGTGGTTACCGTCAGCGGTGATCCTGCACTTGCGCCATTGAGTTGCGCCAAGGTGAAGGTGGTGGTGCCAACAGTAAGGGAGGCAATGCCGTCGGGGGCGGCGATGGTAAAGGTGCCGGTTGCCGTCTCGCCGGTGCCGGTCGGGTTAGAGCCTGTTGCCAGGTCGCTCTCCAGCACCTCGGCATCAGCGCCGGTGACCGTGGAGCCGTCATCGGTGCCGCCGATCGGCGGGACCGCGTCGTTGGCACCATTGATGGTTATGGTTAGGGTGGTCTCGGATGTATCGCCGTCACTATCGGTGATTTCGTAGGTGAAGGTGTCGGTCAGGCTTTCGCCCGAACTCAGCCCTTGCACCGCGGGGTTGGCATTGTTCAGGGCATAAGAGTAGGCGCCATCAGCGTTAAGGGTGAGGGTGCCGTAGGCGCCCGCCAGGGAGGCTCCGACATTGCCTGTTGCGCCCGCCGCGGAGCTTGTGCCCGCGACAACGCCGGTCACCGGTGCTGGCGTTGTGTCAGCCCCCAGGGTATCCGCCACGCCATCGGAGGTGTTGGTGTCGCTGCCACCTGAGCCGGCAAACACATTACCATCGGCCACAGCGTCAACGCCGGTGGCGTCTTCGGTGACGCTGTCCACATCGGCGTTGGCCGTCGGGACATCGTCGACGATCAGGATACCCAGGTTACCGGTCTGTGTATCCCCATCATCATCGGTGAGTGTCAGGGCAAAGGTGTCGATCACCTGCCCGGCGGAATGATCGGCGTTTGTGTTCAGGGTATAGGAATAGTCCACCTGGCCGGTGCTGGGCTCATAATTGGTTATGGAAAGCGTGCCAAGCGATGTGGTTACCGTCAGCGGTGATCCTGCACTTGCGCCATTGAGTTGTGCCAAGGTGAAGGTGGTGGTGCCAACAGTAAGGGAGGCAATGCCGTCGGGGGCGGCGATGGTAAAGTCACCGGTTGCCGTCTCGCCGGTGCCGGTCGGGTTCGAGCCTGTTGCCAGGTCGCTCTCCAGCACCTCGGCATCGGCGCCGGTGACCGTGGAGCCGTCATCGGTACCGCCAATGGGCGGGACCGCGTCGTTGGCACCATTGATGGTTATGGTGAGGGTGGTCTCGGATGTATCGCCGTCACTATCGGTGATTTCGTAGGTGAAGGTGTCGGTCAGGCTTTCGCCGGAACTCAGCCCTTGCACTGCGGGGTTGGCATTGTTCAGGGCATAAGAGTAGGCGCCATCAGCGTTAAGGGTGAGGGTGCCGTAGGCGCCCGCCAGGGAGGCTCCGACATTGCCTGTTGCGCCCGCCGCGGAGCCTGTGCCCGCGACAACGCCGGTCACCGGTGCTGGCGTTGTGTCAGCCCCCAGGATATCCGCCACGCCATCGGAGGTGTTGGTGTCGCTGCCCCCTGAGCCGGCAAACACATTACCATCGGCCACGGCGTCAACGCCGGTGGCGTCTTCGGTGACGCTGTCCACATCGGCGTTGGCCGTCGGGACATCGTCGACGATCAGGATACCCAGGTTACCGGTCTGTGTATCCCCATCATCATCGGTGAGTGTCAGGGCAAAGGTGTCGATCACCTGCCCGGCGGAATGATCGGCGTTTGTGTTCAGGGTATAGGAATAGTCCACCTGGCCGGTGCTGGGCTCATAATTGGTTATGGAAAGCGTGCCAAGGGCTGTGGTTACCGTCAGCGGTGATCCTGCACTTGCGCCATTGAGTTGTGCCAAGGTGAAGGTGGTGGTGCCAACAGTAAGGGAGGCAATGCCGTCGGGGGCGGCGATGGTAAAGTCACCGGTTGCCGTCTCGCCGGTGCCGGTCGGGTTCGAGCCTGTTGCCAGGTCGCTCTCCAGCACCTCGGCATCGGCGCCGGTGACCGTGGAGCCGTCATCGGTGCCGCCAATGGGCGGGACCGCGTCGTTGGCACCATTGATGGTTATGGTTAGGGTGGTCTCGGATGTATCGCCGTCGCTATCGGTGATTTCGTAGGTGAAGGTGTCGGTCAGGCTTTCGCCCGAACTCAGCCCTTGCACCGCGGAGTTGGCATTGTTCAGGGCATAAGAGTAGGCGCCATCAGCGTTAAGGGTGAGGGTGCCGTAGGTGCCCGCCAGGGGGGCTCCGACATTGCCTGTTGTGCCCGCCGCGGAGCCTGTGCCCGCGACAACGCCGGTCACCGGTGCTGGCGTTGTGTCAGCCCCCAGGGTATCCGCCACGCCATCGGAGGTGTTGGTGTCGCTGCCCCCTGAGCCGGCAAACACATTACCATCGGCCACAGCGTCAACGCCGGTGGCGTCTTCGGTGACGCTGTCCACATCCGCGTTGGCCGTCGGGACATCGTCGACGATCAGGATACCCAGGTTACCGGTCTGTGTATCCCCATCATCATCGGTGAGTGTCAGGGCAAAGGTGTCGATCACCTGACCGACGGAATGATTGGCGTTTGTGTTCAGGGTATAGGAATAGTCCACCTGGCCGGTGCTGGGCTCATAATTGGTTATGGAAAGCGTGCCAAGCGATGTGGTTACCGTCAGCGGTGATCCTGCACTTGCGCCATTGAGTTGTGCCAAGGTGAAGGTGGTGGTGTCAACAGTAAGGGAGGCAATGCCGTCAGGGGCGGCGATGGTAAAGTCACCGGTTGCCGTCTCGCCGGTGCCGGTCGGGTTAGAGCCTGTTGCCAGGTCGCTCTCCAGCACCTCGGCATCAGCGCCGGTGACCGTGGAGCCGTCATCGGTGCCGCCAATGGGCGGGACCGCGTCGTTCTCGCCATTGATGGTTATGGTTAGGGTGGTCTCGGATGTATCGCCGTCACTATCGGTGATCTGGTAGGTGAAGGTGTCGGTCAGGCTTTCGCCCGAACTCAGCCCTTGCACCGCGGAGTTGGCATTGTTCAGGGCATAAGAGTAGGCGCCATCAGCGTTAAGGGTGAGGGTGCCGTAGGTGCCCGCCAGGGGGGCTCCGACATTGCCTGTTGTGCCCGCCGCGGAGCCTGTGCCCGCGACAACGCCGGTCACCGGTGCTGGCGTTGTGTCAGCCCCCAGGGTATCCGCCACGCCATCGGAGGTGTTGGTGTCGCTGCCCCCTGAGCCGGCAAACACATTACCATCGGCCACGGCGTCAACGCCGGTGGCGTCTTCGGTGACGCTGTCCACATCGGCGTTGGCCGTCGGGACATCGTCGACGATCAGGATACCCAGGTTACCGGTCTGTGTATCCCCATCATCATCGGTGAGTGTCAGGGCAAAGGTGTCGATCACCTGACCGACGGAATGATTGGCGTTTGTGTTCAGGGTATAGGAATAGTCCACCTGGCCGGTGCTGGGCTCATAATTGGTTATGGAAAGCGTGCCAAGGGCTGTGGTTACCGTCAGCGGTGATCCTGCACTTGCGCCATTGAGTTGTGCCAAGGTGAAGGTGGTGGTGCCAACAGTAAGGGAGGCAATGCCGTCGGGGGCGGCGATGGTAAAGTCACCGGTTGCCGTCTCGCCGGTGCCGGTCGGGTTAGAGCCTGTTGCCAGGTCGCTCTCCAGCACCTCGGCATCCGTCGTGCCGTTGTCCGTCGTATCGGTGATGACCAACGGATCGTCGGTCGGTACCACTGTTATCGTAGAGACAGCATTCGAAGACACATTGCCAGCGGCATCCGTGACCGTAAATGTCAGGGTTCTGTTTCCAGCCGTTGGCGCTTGCGATGTATTGCGATAGGTTGCGAGGCGCACCAGCGACTGAAGGTCGGTTTGCGGTATTGGATTGGCCGCGCCGCTACTATTGGTAATCGTGAATGTGCCGCTTCCCGCCACATAGGCGATATCGACCGAGACTGTGCCAGCAGATACAGTCACTGTGGAAGAGACGCTCAAATCAAAAGCATTGCCGCCAATACTTACCTGTTCAAAAGCGCCATCGACCACACCGCCCATGACGATGGTCATGGTTGTGATGTCGCTTTCCAACATATCGCTAACACCGGCATCGGTATCGCTGACCCTTACGGCCGCACTGTCCTCGGTGTAGGTGGCGCTCCAGTCACGGGCGTCGTCGTAACCCGTGGCGGTGGAATTCAGGTCGATAACCGGTGTATTGTCGGCTCTGAATCGCAAATCGCGTACCAGCGGAACCGCATCGGAGCCATCGGCCAGAACGGATAAGCCGGCACCGGACAGCAGGAAGTTTGTATCCGTTGCATCCAGGTTTTCATCGTTGACGTCGAAGCCGTCATTATTGTCGGCGCCCTCGACAACGTCCTTCAGGCCATCGCCGTCGGTATCGGCGGAGGCGTCGATGGCGGCCTGGGTGATGCCATGGCCGGCCTCATCGACGTCGGCAATTGTATCATTATCGGAATCGGTATCACGGAAGTCCGGCAAACTGTCGCCATCGGTATCTACCGGCGCTAACCCGATGCCGTCGGGGTTAAAGCCCGCGGTTCCCGGTGCGACCTCGTAGTTGTCATCAAGACCGTTACCGTTGCTATCGGTAAAGCCCGCCCCTGGCATCCCGGAAGGGGCGATGTAAGCGGCCGTGGCCTGCGCCTCCACATTATCGGTAATGCCATCGTTATCGCTATCGATGTCGAGGGCATCGATCAATCCGTCGCCATCCGAATCCGTAAACGAAAATCCGGTGTGAACCGTATGGCTTGTGATATTGGGTGAGTTGTAGGTTAAGCCGGGATTGGAAATCGTCACAACGATTTGCACAACACCGTTATCCGGCGCCGTAAATGCGGGGACGGTTTGGGTATTTGTGACATTGGAGTAATACTCCGGCAGAACGCTCAGCACATTGCCAGCCGTATCCAGCACCGCGATACTAACCCATTCCCAACGGCCACCATTCTGGTACTCCAATGAAATCGAAGTCCCAGGCTCAACCCCCACATATGTAGTAAATTGTCCAACCCCCTGGGTGCCCGGTCCGGCATCTTGACCGTTGGGAACCGTGCCCGTCAGGTCAGGGGTGGCTGTGGTGGAATATGTTCCATCCGGTTCCAGGGTGAAATCCGGATGCAGAGTGGTGATTGGGTAGTCGGCTTCTGTTCCCGTGGTCGGGTTCGGCCTTGTATAGAACTCGTAACTCCAGTCGCCGGTCCCTGTAAATACGGCAATATATTCATCAGCATCCAGAATCCCGTCGTTGTCATCGTCGATGTCGAGGGTATCGCCAACGCCATCGCCATCGCTATCGATATCAATATTGAAATCGATGGAAATGCGCGATATGGCGGTATTCGAAGCCGCATCGCCATCGTTGACCACAACTTCTATGACGCGTTCCACTGTGCTTGGCGAGGCATCGGTGTTATTAAACTGGATTGACTCAATCGCTACCTCATAATCGGCAAGCGTCGCGCTTCCCGACAGGGTGATGATAAGTTCGCCGCCACCACCCGTCGATACCGCATAACTGATGCCGTTCACGGTGCCGCTATCGCCGGATGCCACCGCTGCTCCGTTTATCCAGAACTCGTCACCTGACTGGGTGTTGGTCAAGGTCAGGGTCGCGGATTCCATATTGGTGTCATCAGTGTCGGAAACTCCGGTATTTATCGAAGAAATATCAACCGGAGAACCACCCTGTGTAAATGTTGTTGTGTAACCCGTGTTTGGCTCAACAGCTATGCTGACGTTGTCAACATACACACGGTCGTTATTTTCGTTAGTGCCTATCATCTGAAACCGAACGGTCGTCGCCGTACCAGCAAAGGCCGTAAGGTCGACATCCACGTTCAAATAGGCTGTATCGCTGGTTCCCGTGCCACTAATTTGCCCCACAAGGGTGAAGGTGATCCCGTCACTGGATGCGTAAATTCCCATCGCCTCGCCCGCTTCAAGGCTGTTGCGACGATAATCAAGATTAAGATTGATACTGGCGCTGCCGGTCGTGTCTCCAACCAGGCGCTGTATATAACGGGTTCCGTCTCCCTGATTGCGTAAAACGCTGTCAACGGCTGCGGTGTTTGGGTCGTCAATAATGCGAAACCAACCCGCCGTAGGATCTGTTGTCTCGCCCGTTTCGGTCCACGCTCCAGCCCAGTTATCGCTACCATCCTGGTTGGTATAGAGAGCTGTTTCAAAGTTATCAGCGTAATCGGCAAAGGCACCGCCGTCAGAGGTGTCAAGATCAAGCTGTGGTGGGGAGTTGGGAGGCGCGATCGAGATCGTGCTGGTCGCAGTGTTGGAATTATCGTCACCGTCATTAACAGTGGCATTTACAATTCGGTCCACCAGGTTTGGTGAGGCCTCTGTGTTTTCAAAGCTGATGGCTTCTATGGCGGATTCGTATTGCGCCAAGGTCGCAGTGCCGGAGAGGCTGATGGTGATCTGCCCGCCGCTCTCGCTGACGCTATAGCTCACCGCGCCAATGGTGCCGGTATCTGTATCGGCGACGGCCACGCCCGCGATCAGGAACCGGTCTCCGGTCTGCGCATTGGTGAGGACGACAGAGCCGGATTCCATATTGGTATCGTCGGCATCCGTGACATCCGTATCAATGCTTGATATGGCCACGGCAGCTCCTGCGGGAGTAAACGTCGTTGCATAGCTGGTGGGGACCGCGTCAATGCCAACAGAATTAATATAGATATCGCCGTTGTCGCCGACACTGCTTGATTCAAAGCGAACAGTTGTGTTTGATCCGATATAGGCAGAAATATCCACAGTCTCAGTTATATAGCCGGCATCGTTAGCCCCCGTGCCATTGGTTGCAAACACTTGGGTAAAGCTGACACCGTCGCTTGACGCGAAAACCCTAAATTCCTCGCTGGCCAGCAAGTTATTTCTGCGCTGATAATCGAATGTAAGTGTCGCAAGTCCGTTTCCGGTCAGGTCAACCGAGCGCTCAATATACTCGCCGGCGCGGCGAATGCGCGCAACAGACTCAGTACCTGCTGTGATAACTCTGTTACGCCCGTTATCAGGCAATGGGTTGTTGTCGTTATCGGTCCAGGGTCCGGCCCATACATCCGGGCCATTGCTGCCAGACCAGCTAACGGTGTCGAAGTTGTCGAGTACGCTGGTGCCCGTGTCTGTGCTATCAAGATCCAGCCCGGGAGGGGTATTGGATGGGACAAGATCAACAACAGAAATTGTTGACACCGCTGCAGGGGACGAGGAGACACCGTCATTGACGACGGACTGGAAAATCCTGTCAACGGTCGAGGGGGTTGCTGACGTGTTCTCGAAGGCGATCGACTCAAAGGCCGTCTGGTAGGCACCGATGCTGGCATTTCCCGACAGGGAAACCGTGATCTGACCACCGGATACACTCACACTGTAGGATACAGAGCCGATAAATCCGGTACTTCCGTTGGAAACAGGCGTTCCGCTAATAACAAGGCGGTCATCTGCCTGGGCATTGGTTAGAGTTACGATGCCGCCTTGCATGTTGGTGTTGTCAAGATCAAATATCGCGGAATCCGTGTCCGCAATGGCAACCGGTGCTCCCCCTTCCGTAAAGGTTGCCTGGTAGTCAATGCCGGTTGCACCGGATGAATTGTTATCATCAAGATCAAGCTGCGGGGCGGCTTCCAAAAGATACGTGTATTCAAATGACTCAACCTGCCCGGGGGCCATGGTGCCAATATTGAAAGCCAGGGAGATGGCCTCATCGGCAAAGACCGAGCTGCCAACAATACTGTTCAAGCCAAACCCGTTCCACACATCGCTTGCATCACGGTTACTGAAGCCACCATGGGTTACGCGCGCGCGCGGGTCGTTGGCCATGAGTGACATTGAGTTCCCATCAAAGTCACTTCCCGCCGGGAGTTGCGTTGCGGAAACAAGGGCTAGATTGCCATTGACTCCGCCTGGTTGGGACTGAATTGTATTTGTTGTACGGTAATCAAAGCCGTTTATGGTGACATCGCCATCAGGATCGAGATTGTGCATCCAGTAGATGTCACTAAATGTCGAACCGCTTATATTGGTCAGTGTTGTCTCCATCCGGATGAAGATACTGTTTTCCTCAATCCAGATTTTACGATCAACCTGTATGACTCCGGCGGCAATTCCCGACCAGGTGATATAGGCGCGATTGACGCCATTGACCGTCTCGATGCCGGTGCCGGTAATGCTGCCGGGGATTTCTACAAGCGTCGATGAACCGACGCCGAGGGAGTTATTGTTGGAAAAAGTCGAGCCGCTGATCTCCAGAGTAAACCCTTCTTCCGGGTTGCCCGGAGTAAAGAAATCACCATCATAGGTGGCCCAGTTATTCCTTTGCGGGTTTGCGATCATGCCAAACAGATCGACTCCGGTAGCCCCTGACCGAGAATCGTGATAACCCGCTGGCCGGAACGTGTTACTTGCCCCAAAGACGCCACGCTCATTCAACCCAATTTCGATATAATTGCCGCGCGCATAGGCTTCTGTGCCCGAGGGCGTGGCGTCAATAATCAGGGTCCCCTCCCAGTTTCCGGGTCTGATAGTTACCGCTTCAATATCGCCTATTTGTGTTTCCAACACCCAGTTGCCACCGAGACTTTCGTGCCCCGTCAAGTCCTTGGATGCGGCAATGTCAGCGCCGGTGATCGCGCCAAGCAGCGTTGCGGCTTCAAGTCCCGTTTCACCGTCGGCAAAGTCACAACCGTAAATAAGAATGTCGCCGTCTTCGGAAAGCGCTTTTCCGATACCCGTGAGCGCATCAAGATACATACCCTGCATGCTCTCAGCATTCAGGATCGCGTCTCCCAGATATAATTCACCTGCATCGCCGTGCGATATAATGTGAATGGCATCAAGGTCGGTGCGGTCTTTGAGGATACTGGCAATCTGCTCGATGCCATCCGTGCGTCCATCAATGAAAACCACCTCACTGGACTCACCAATTTCTCCGAGGTATTGCTCAATATCGCTAACACTGGCATCAATGAAGACAATCGCGTTGCCGGTGTCACTGGCCTGCTCCTGCACGGCGCGTGCGAATAAGGCATTTTCTTCGTCGTTGAGAGCCGTAGGTGCGGGTTGCGTAACGGATGCGTCCTCCGCATCGCTCAAATGGGCATCAACCTGTTTAGCGGCTGTCTGCTCGCTTACAACCTCTACGCCCGTAATCGCGCCCGCGGCGTCCAGCATAATGCGTGGCTCAAGGGCCTCCAGGGACGTCTCGCACAACCACCCCTGGCGAAGAGTACTGACAACGCTTGACGTGGTGCCATGTTTGGTAAAATTTGTGCTATTTTCAATTTGTTTGCGCAAATATGTATCGACGCGCTTTAGCATGAGTTTGCTCCGGTTGCCCTTCTTCGGGTTGGCTATCCGCTTGCATGAAATCGGCCGATCCATGCAAAGTTGTTTCGTTAAAAAGAATTACGCTAAAATTTAACGGGAATTTCTTCTGGTAAAGTGATCCGCGCGCGCGCGTTTTACACGCACGTATGCGGGGGACCTTTTCGGGGGTAGTAAATTCGAAAAAAGTATCAGGAAGGAATTGAAAAATAATCTCATGATATTTTTATTATAATTTTTATTGCTATTTTTTTATTTCTTTTGGAGATGACCTGCTTGATCATAGTTGAGAACATTAAATAATGTGAGTCATATAATTTTCGAATACATATAAAATCGATTCAATCGTGAGGGCATCGCTATGAATGGACAGCGCTATGAATGGACAGCGCTATGAATGGACAGCGCTATGAATGGACAGCGCTATGAATGGACAGCGCTATGAATGGACAGCTCCATTTGATGTTTGATTTCACAGCAAAGTTTGGCTATCTTTAACATGTCCTGATCTGGGGTGCGCCGGTGGCGCTGAGACATACCCATTGAACCTGATCCAGTTCGTACTGGCGGAGGAAGCGGGAGATAAAGCAGGGATTGGCTTAACTCAACTCAACTCAACTTAATTTAGCTTAACTTAACTTAATTAGCTGCCGATCCCCCGTGTGATTGATCGCCTCTTGCCGTTATTTTACTTAAACAGTCCATCGTGGAAAGGCGCATCACATGACGAACCAAAATTATTGGCTTTGGTTAACGACTTCTTTATTTATGGGTTTCGCTGCCTGGGTGACCCCGGCATTCCCCGGGTTCGCCTCGGAAGGCATTGGCCTTCCTCGTGTTTCTGCCTTCGAGGGCAAGCTGCTCACCCAGTTGAACGCCGCACAGGCTTCAAAGGATACAGCCAAAGCGAGACTGGTGGTGTATACCTACGACGCCTTTGCCGCCGACTGGGGCCCGGGACCCAAGATCGAGACCGCTTTTGAAAACGTTTGCGCATGCGATTTGGTGTTTGTTTCCGCCGACTCATCCATTGGCGCGCTGCGCAAAGTTCAGCTTGAGGGCGCACAAACAAAAGCCGATATTGTTCTTGGTCTGGATAATAACATTGCCGAGGAGGCACGACGGACGGGTTTGTTTGCTCCCCACGAAGCCGATCTTTCTGGCCTCGACCTGCCCATCCCCTGGCAGGACCCTTTGTTCGCCCCTTTCGATTACGGTTACTTTTCCTTCGTGTATGATGAGAGGAAACTCTCGCAACCGCCTAAATCCTTTAGAGAATTGGTCGCTACTAGTGATCCACTTACGATCATTATCCAGGACCCGCGAGCGAGCACGCCGGGACTTGGCTTGCTACTGTGGATCCAGGCCGCCTACGCAGACGATGCGGGCGAGATCTGGGCGGCCCTGGCACCGCGAATTCTTAATGTGACCAAAAGTTGGTCAGAGTCATACGGACAGTTCCTTAAGGGGGAGGCTGACATGGTACTATCCTATACAACCTCTCCGGCCTATCATATGATCGTTGACAAGGAAAACCGCTACAAAAGTGCCCCGTTCAGCGAGGGACATTATCTTCAGCTTGAACTCGCCGGCATCCTGAAGACCAGCAAGCATCCCGATCTGGCACGCAGGTTCATGCGTTTCATGTACACGGACGCCTTCCAGGATGCAATCCCAACGGGAAACTGGATGTATCCAGTCGTAAAAACCAAACAAGGCCTGCCTGACGCGTTCGCGCGCTTGCCCGCGCCAACCAAAACACTTCAATTGGACGCCGCCACAATCACCAACAACCGCAAAAAGTGGGTGGAGGCGTGGCAAAACGCCTTGCAACAGTAAAACGCTTTGGCCTGTGGTTTGGGAGCCGGCTGGTGATCCCCGTTAATCAAAATGCCCACCTGGATGGGCACACACAGGCATAGTGCGGCTGCACTATTGCCCAGCCGGTAGGGACACGCTAGAGCGTATCATGTTTTAGTACGGGGGCGGTGATGCCAAACAGGTTGTATGATCAGCGGCTTTTGTTGGGGGCGAAGGGTTATTTTACGGCCAATTTGCCTGCGCTTTTCGCCCTGGCCCTAACAGGCGGATTTCTTGCCGGATGCGCCGCGACAACAGGCGCTGGAGAAGGGAGCCCGTCCATTCAAGACGCGGTTTCAGGCCAGGATAACCGCTATTACCTTCAGCACCATTATGTTAATAAAGCCCGCCGCCTCGCCAATCGAGAAACAGAATTGCTTCTATTAAGACCTGACACGCTCTAGATGTGTAACGTCAAGAGGTTGTCCCCATTTAATCCTAAAGCAGAGATAGGCGGTTTGGTCTTTATGGCGCTATGAGGTCGGTGCCAATTATACATATGGGTCCACTCTGGTAAATAGGCCTTACGCTGTTCTGATGTCTGGTACAAAGGCGCGTAAGCCCACTCATTAATCGCCGTCTTGATGAAGCGTTCCGCTTTGCCATTGGTTCTTGGGGTGTAGGGTTTGGTTCTGACATGCTTGATACCCAGTTCTTTACAGGCACTGGCGAAAGCCTTGGACTTGTAGCACGCGCCGTTGTCGGTCATAGCCCGCCGGATGGTGATCCCCAGCCTTTTATAATACGCAACAGCGCTTTGCAGAAAAGCCACCGCACTCTGCTTTTTTTCATCTGCGAAGATGTCCGTGCAGGCGATGCGTGAGTTATCATCGACACACACATGCAAGTATTCCCAGCCATAGCCGCCTTTGCCAGAGCGTGTGTTGGATTGCCCGACGCGAGACCCGGTGACCCGGTGGCCAGGGCGGCCAAACCGTCCCAGTTTCTTGATATCGAGATGGATCATATCCCCTGGATGGTCATGCACATAGCGCCGTTCCGGCACCTTTGGTTCCAGGTCTTTAAGGCGCGAGAGCCTGGCCCGTTTCAAGACACGGCTGACGGTTGCCGCAGAAACATCAAGCTTTAGGGCGATATGTTGTCCGCACAGCCGCTGGCGGCGTAGGCTTATGATGGCCCTTGCCAGCGGCTGTGGGATGGCTCGTGGACTATGCTGGGGGCGCGACGAACGATCTATCATGCCTGCTTGTCCGAACTGTTCATATCGCTTGACCCATTTGGTCACCGTTTTAGCGCAGACGCCATAGGCGCGGCTGGCTTGTGCTTTTGTCAAGCGCCCGTTTAAGACGTCGCGGGCCATTTCTACTCGACGTGAGGGTGCTAATCTGGCATTTTTGTGGATGTTCATTCGGTCTCTCCATGGATGTTTGAAGTGTGATACCTCCAATCTCCATAGCAGGGATCGAATGGACAACCTATTGAAAGTTCACATCTAGATATCTGGCGAAGCATTGTGGTGTCCGATCATCCTATCGCCAGAAGCGTTGTGCGCATCGAAAACAAAACCTCAAGAGGCTTGTGTACGGGGTTCTTTATGGCTCCAAACATGATCATGACGTCGGCCCACTGCTTCGATGATGGCGATCAGGTCGCCGTTTTTCGCCAGAATCCACGCAATGGGACCAAGCTTATGACAGGCGATAACGAACAAATTCCATTACACGCGCAATTTCGCCACCCAAATTATGATGAACGCACCTGCAGTCCTTACGACCTGGCCATACTTGTCACGAGAAAGCGCTATCGCGACTATCTTCCACTCGCTGAAAGCCTGGCAAAAAAGGGGGAAAAATTGTTCAATCTTGGTTACTCAGGGGACCTCAACGAAGGTTTCTTTCTTCGCGTTGATTACGGCTGTAAGGTCTCCACGCGGCGACCCGACGGCTTTCTACGGCATAATTGTGCGACATATGGTGGCAACAGCGGCGGCCCTGTGATTCGTGCAGGACCCAAAATTGGAGTTCTGGGTGTGCATAGTTGTGGAGTCGGGGACAAGTCCCTTAGGCGGACAAAGGACTCCGCAGGCGCCGCGTCCGTTGCCGAAGCGCGCACCATGTACGAGTCAATCACGCGCATGACCAAAGGCCTGTACGCAAATCCAATCAAATAGTGAGGCGCAAGGGCCGCCGCGCCTGCAAGGGATTAACCTTTGCCAAAGGGAGAACCTTTGCAAACGCCCTCTCAAAAGCAGCGTGGTAAGGGCCGGTCGGCTCTTAGACCACAATCTGCGGCATTTCACACCCTATCCAACGCTTGAGGGCCCGAAAGCCTGTTGCGTTGTTGTCGAAGCGGGCGTGCTGGCCCGTGCTTGAGCGATATACATCCAAATGGGCTTTGGAAATATCAAGTCCGATGCTATTCTTCATTGTCTTCTCATGTCCTATGCTTGTCATAGAGGGTTATCAACCACTCTGTATCCGTTCAGGCCTCATGTGAAGACAGTGGTCGATCCTACTCTAAAACGGTCCTAAACGACCAAGCGTATCTCGATCCGACCACCGCCACTGACCGGCTGTTGAAGGCCGGTCAGTGGAACCAATCTTTACACAGAAACCGGAAAAATCATAAGACAAGCGTGTCAGGTCTTAATAGAAATAGAATCAATTCTGTTTCTCGATTGGCGAGGCAATTCCCAAGCTCAAGGCGATCGAAGAGCGATGGCGACCCATCTCTCGAGAGCGGCTTGGGCGTGGGCGTTGCGCCAATCGGAAACCCGAAGGGGCGCTTTTGCTATAGATTTAGAGGGCGATCAGCTTTATGGCGTTAGCTTTACCTCTGGTAAAATGGGTACAGCTAACGCCATGCTGATCTCATATGAACCTTAAGTCTCTTGCAACTAGCCCCACTATATCCTGCGAGACTATACCAGCGGTATGGGCTTTATGGACACGCCGACTGGTGTACTGCTTTGATAACACAACGCTTTGACGCCAACGCATGAGTCATTGGCAGGGGCCCTTGGTATATGCCAGCGGTATGGGCTTTATGGACACGCCGACTGGTGTACTGCCTTGATAACACACCTGATTGACGCTAATGCATGGGCCCTTGTCAAAGACCCTTGGTATTAAGGCCCATCTTGTCGCAAAATCGCTCCGTCAGAATGATTCTATTAAGACCTGACACACTCTAGGAACCGCCCAAAGGTGCGCCGGTCCATGATCTGGAATTCAGCCTGCGGGTCCGACAAACCGTACAGCGCCTGCAACACCAGCACCTTGAACATCATGACATGACGCTGTCAAATGGTGGTCTGCCGCCCTGAGGGCCGGATTTATAATCAAGCGCCGCGTCAAGACTGTCGCGAAATATCTCGAAGTCAACCACGCGCAGCAACTGTTCCAGCGGATCACCTGCATCGCTCAAGCGCCGATGCCGATCGTCAAGGTCAAAAAATCCCCGCTGAACAGACATGGAACCCGCCAAAAATTCCTTTTCAAATCAAATCACCAACAGTCAATCACAAATCATGCAAAAAGACGAGGTTTTTCAGAGCGTCCAGCTGATCGCTCTCTAAATCTATAGCAAAATGCGAGAAGAATACGGGAATGTCCATGCATCCCATTAAACGCATTTTGCTATTGTGTCGGTAAAATAAATCAAAATAATTCCACAATTATAACTATATTATTAGTGGAAATAAATCTAATTCCTGATATATATATATTTGTATCAGTATTATATATTAATAAAATTTGAAGAAAATTTACTTTATTATTTTTTTAACTACTATTTCAACTTGAGTTAATTTTGTTTTTCATAAACTGTTGTGGATCTTCGGTTGGTTCATTACCTACTAGGACGACTTGCATGGAATTTGCAGCATCTATAATAATAAAAAATTGAAATCACTTATACAATGAACAATGATATAAAAAAATTTGCGCGATTGTGTGAGTTTATTAACGCGACAGTTCATGTTCGGACAAAAGATGATTTTTATTCAACTTTGATGAAGTTCCTGCCTGGGCTAATAGAAGCCAAGCGATTTAGTATTTCACTGGTTGACGAGACCGGCGAGAGGCTCGAAGTCTTTGCTTTGAAAGGTGATCGGGGGCTCTTGCCGATGGGGGCAAAAATCCCACTCAATGCTAGCCTTGCCGGACAGGCGCTGCGCGAAAACAGGCTTCATCGGTGGACCAGCGAAGAGCATTTGGACTGCGTGGATGCGCGGCTGTTGCACGAAAGCGGAATGACCGTGGGAATGAACGCCCCCGTCTACGTCGACGGCAAACCCCACGGGACCATCAATGTCGCCAGCGACAGCGCTCAGAAGCTCTCGGACTACAGTGCCACCCTGTTGTTCACCGTCGCTTCGATCACTTCAGCTTTTCTGCGCAGACAAAAATATATCGAGAACGAGCACTATTCCGAGGAGAAGATCAGCTCCTATTCGCGCCAGCTGGAAGCCTTGAACACCGCCGCATTGCGCTTTGCAAAAGTCGATAGTGAAAAGGCGCTGTTTGACGTTGCCCGTGAGACAATAGGCAGTATTTTGTCGGTCCATCGCATGAGCTATGTGCGCCCCGATACCGATAGAGGCGTATTCTCAATCGAACACACCTGGGGCACTCCAATCGAGACGCAGGATCAGATCTTCCCACTTGCCGGGTCCATTGTTGATGACAGTGTTCGCTCGGGCCGACCGTGCTATGTCGCCTCGTTGGAGGATGAGGATTATCCCAACTATCGAAGACTAAGTGCAATAGGCATGAAGTCAGCATGGTGTGTGCCGGTAACGGTGGGTGGTGTGATACACGCGGCTGTTAATGCGGCGTCAAAAGAAGTGCTGCAGGACGACACAAATATTGTTGGTGTTCTTTCCACGCTTGGAGGAATGATGAGCGTGGCGCTTGAGCGCATGCATGTACAAAGGGAGCTTAGATTCCAAGTCTTTCATGACGTGTTGACCAAGCTTCCCAATCGCGCCGCCTTCAGTAAACATCTGCACGATCGGCTCGCTAGGCGCAACGAGGATGTCCACGCCCTGCTGCTAATCGATATTAGCCGTTTTAAAGATCTCAATGACTATTTTGGATACCAAACCGGCGATGCTGTTTTGACCCAGGTGGGCAAATGGCTCAAAAGTTTTGCCTTCGGCCCGACTGACATGGTCGCGCGGCTGGGGGGAGACGAGTTCGCCATGTTGGTGATCAGCCACAGCCATGAGGCGGTTATGCAGAAACTGTCGGGGCTTGTGGACAATCCGACAACCGAAATCAACGATCAAGGGCGAGTTATTCAGATCAAAACCAGTATTGGAATGGCATTTCTGGACAAAACCATTACATCGTCTTCCCAGTTCATGCGCCATGCGGATCTGGCGCTGCATAATGCCAAGACCACGAGTCTGAGTAAGGTAGACGTCTTCGTTCCGGAAATGGCCAATGCGTTTGAACGGCGTATTGAACTTTTGGACGAGTTTACCAGGGCCATCGAGCATTCCCAGGTCCTGCCGTATTATCAACCGGTTATGGATATGCGCACCGGCAAGGTCGGTGGCCTGGAAGCCTTAGCACGTTGGAAACACCCGACGCGCGGAATTCTCACTCCCGGAGCCTTTCACGAGATTTTTGATGTGCGCGAACTGTGCATCGCCCTTGGCCAGACAATGCTGCGCAAGGTTACGCAGGATATGGGGCATTGGAAACGCAATTCCATCCCCTTCAAGCACATCGCGATCAATTTTACCGACGCGGATTTTTCCCAACCAGGCTTTACCCTGCATTTGATGCGCGAACTGTCCCGCAATAATCTGTCAGTTTCGGAATTGATGATCGAGATTACGGAAAATTCCATTCTTTCCGACAAGGATGATTCGATTCGCAAGCTGGTTCATCAACTGCGGGCGGTGGGAACGGGGGTGGCGCTCGATGACTTCGGCACAGGCTTTGCCTCGCTTACCCATTTGAGCGCCTTCGACTTTACCGTTCTCAAGATAGATCGGTCCTTTATCAACAAGCTGACCAAGAGTCATGCGGATTTCGCCATTGTTGAATTCCTGACCAAACTTGGAGAGGAAATCGGATTTGTGACCACGGCTGAAGGTATAGAGACCGAGGACGAACGCCATATCATCGAGCGCCTCAACTGCCGTTACGGACAGGGGTATCTGTTTGCCAAACCGGTCCCCGGTGAGGAAGTGCCGGACCTGATCGCACGACTAAACGACGATAAGTATGCCACATGGGCGCAGACCGCCCATTAGATCAGCATACGTTTAGTTGTACCCATTTTGCCAGGGCTTTCTTGGAGCGTGTGATGTCTTAAACGAGCCCAGGTTTGCCATGCCTCGACCGGCAAGGCCGGAAAAATCCCGCAATCAGGCTATGGGGGAAAAAAGAAGCGCCCGCCAGGGAGGAATGGCGGACGCCTCGACATGCCAATAAGCATGGCATGAACCGTTTACAGCAGGGAGTATCCTACATCCAGTGACGGTTTCTTGCGGCTTTTCGCGCGACTTCGTTGATTGCGTGCGGCGCGATGCCGATATCGTCTAACTCGGCTCTGGACAATTTCGACAATTCCTTGACGGTCTGGCGGTATTGCCTCCAGCGGCGGTAGCGAGAAGAAACATTGGCTGCAATCGACATGACAAATCTCCTTGAATTGATGTTGCCGAATGTAATGAGCGCGTCTTTGTCTACGTTTGGCTCTGAACGTGAACCGAATATAGGCGCATCTACGACCATTGTGCAGTGCAAGATTTTGCAGGTCTGCCATGCATGGTGTGCATGCTGAAAGGGGCCCTGGAGCGTGCACGTTTTAATCAAATCTTAACTTTTGAGCTGCCTCCAGGGAGCCGGGCATCTTGTCTAATGAGGATGTGCTATATTTGAGGTATGTCATTTTCATTGACAGCTACGCCTGATGCTCTACAACGGTTCCGATCGGATTTATTACGGGCGGGTTCTGTACTCCATGTCAAAGACGTTGCTGCAGACAGTGTCTTCATCCCTTGCGGATATCAAGCAACAGGGACTTTACAAACATGAACGTCTCATCAGGAGCCCGCAGGATGCGTGCGTCGCCGTCGCACAGGGGGCCCTGCGAGAACACTCCCGTCTTGTTAATCTATGCGCCAACAATTACCTCGGCCTTGCCAATCACCCGCGACTTATAAAGGCCGCCAAACAGGCCCTTGATGCCTTTGGCTTTGGCATGGCCTCGGTGCGCTTTATCTGCGGCACGCAGACCTCGCACCGGGATCTTGAAGTGCGCCTGGCGCGTTTTCTGGCAAAAGACGACAGCATTTTATTCTCCTCCTGTTTTGACGCCAATACCGGGTTTTTCGAGGCCTTGCTGGGGCCCGATGATGCCGTCATTTCCGATCAGCTCAATCATGCCTCGATTATTGATGGGGTGCGCTTATGCAAGGCCCGGCGCTTTCGATACGCCAATAACGATATGGCGGATCTGGAAGCAAAACTGCGTCAAACACATGATATGCGGCACCGGGTTATTGTCTCAGACGGGGTCTTCTCCATGGACGGATATATCGCCGACCTGCCGGGAATTTGCGCTCTGGCTGAGGCCTATGATGCGCTGGTGATGGTGGATGATTCCCATGCGGTGGGTTTTATGGGCGCGCGCGGCGCCGGCACGCCGGAATACTGCGATGTCGAGGCGGGTGTGCATATTCTGAGCGGAACCTTCGGCAAGGCGCTCGGTGGCGCCTCGGGGGGATACGTTGCGGGGCCGCAGCCAATTATCGACCTATTGCGCCAGCGCGCCAGGCCTTACCTGTTTTCCAATTCCCTGGCGCCGTCCATTGTCGCCGCGACCCTTGAGGCGCTGGATATGGTGAGTACCGGCGGCGATCTGCGAGCCAAACTGTTTGACAACGCCGCTTATTTTCGCGCGCGTATGGCGGACGCCGGATTTACCCTGGCTCCAGGTGAGCATCCGATTGTTCCGATTATGATCGGGGATGCTCAAGGCGCTCAGGCACTCGCTGCGGCTCTTGAGGCGCGCGGCATTTTCGTAACCGCCTTTTCTTATCCTGTCGTTCCCAAAGGCAGGGCACGCATTCGCACCCAGCTGTCAGCCGCGCATTCGCGTGAGCAACTCGATAAGGCTGTTACGGCGTTCATTGATGCCGGGAAAACCCTGGGGCTTTTGCCATGAGATCACTTGATGGCATTATGGAGACGGCGCTTTACGCCGATGACCTCAACGCCGCGCGGGACTTTTACGCGGGAATTCTCGGGCTTTTGCAGGTGGATTATCGCGAAGGCGTCTACGTTTTTTTTCGTTGCGCCAACCAGATGCTACTCTTGTTCAACCCGCAGGCAACGCGTATCCAATCAACAATTCCTACCCACGGGGCAAAGGGCCCCGGGCACGTGTGCTTTCGCGTGGGGGAAGATCAGCTTGCGGCGTGGAAACGACACGTAATGGCGCAACGGATACCGATTGAGAGCGAAGTCGACTGGCCCAACGGGGTGCGCTCATTCTATGTTCGGGACCCGGCAAACAACAGTGTTGAGTTTTCCAGTCCTAATCTGTGGGGGTTGCAATGAGCGTTGGTAAAATGAGAGCCCTGGTAAAGGCAAAGCCTGAGCCGGGTTTGCAACTCATGGCGGTGGATGTGCCGCAGCCCGGTCTTGATGAGGTCCTTATTCGTGTGACCACTACGGCGATATGTGGCACCGACCTGCATATTTATGAATGGGATGATTGGGCGGCAAGGACCATTCCGGTACCCATGGCTGTGGGGCACGAATATTGCGGTATTGTGGAGGCCGTAGGCGCCGCGGTGCGCGAGGTCAAGGTGGGCGAACGGGTCTCAGGGGAGGGGCATATTGTTTGCGGCATCTGCCGCAATTGCCGCGCCGGACGCAGGCACTTGTGCCGAGATACCCAGGGCGTGGGGGTCAATAGGCCCGGGGCCTTTGCCGACTACGTGGTTATCCCTGCACGCAACGTTTGCCCTCTGCCTGATGATATTGCCGATGAACTTGGGGCTATTCTTGATCCCCTGGGCAATGCGGTGCATACGGCGCTCTCATTCAACGTTGTGGGCGAGGACGTACTTATTACGGGGGCGGGTCCCATTGGGCTGATGGCCGCTGCCGTGGTGCGCCATGCGGGGGCGCGGCATATTGTTGTGACCGATATCAACGAGGCGCGTCTTCGGCTTGCCAAAACCCTGGGGGCAACGCGTGGGGTCAACCCGGCAACACGCAATTTGCGTGACGTGATGCAGGAGCTGGGTATGCGCGAGGGCTTTGATGTGGGGCTTGAAATGTCGGGAAGCGCCAGCGCCATTCACGACATGATCGCCGCGATGAACCACGGCGGCAAGATGGCGCTTTTGGGTATTCCCAGTGGCGACATTGCCGTTGATTGGAACGAGATTATATTCAAAGGCTTGATTGTCAAGGGAATTTATGGACGCGAGATGTTTGAGACCTGGTACAAGGCGCTGGCCATGCTGCAAACAGGACTTGATATATCTGCGGTGATTTCTCACCGCATTCCCTTTGATGCTTATCAGCAGGGGTTCGAGGCTCTTCTAAAGGGCGAGGCCTCAAAGATCGTCATGGATATGCGGACCCGATAAGGCGCGTGGACCAAGGGGCGCCGGGTGCCGGTTAGGCGGATCGTGAACACAGGGAGTGGTGACAATGATCAGGACAACGGCGCAACACAGCAAGGGCGCGCGAAGGCGCCGCACGGGCGGTCGAGCCGCGGCGCGCCCCAAGCAGGCCATCAAGCAACTCCCCTTTGCGCAACCGGTGAACCGTTTTCCCAGATTGGCTGTGGTGTCTGAGGACGAACTGGAGTCGGTGCATCAGGCTTCACTGGAAATATTGCAGGAAATCGGCATGGATTTCCTACACGAGGAGGCGCGCGCAATGCTAAAGGCCGCGGGTGCCGACGTTGATCCGAATTCCGATCGTGTGCGCTTTGACCCGGCCCTGATCGAGTCCTATATCGGCCTGGCACCCAAGACCTTTACTTTGCATGCGCCTAATCCGGCCCACAGTTTGGTGTTTGGTGGTGACCACATGGTGTTTTGCACCGTCGGCAGCCCCCCCAATGCCTTTGGGGCTGAGCATGGGCGGCGTCCTGGCAATCGCCATGATTTCCAGAACTTTGTGCGCCTGGCGCACAGGCTCAATGCGGTGCATATGTTTGGTGGTTATCCGGTTGAACCCACGGACGTTCACGCATCGGTGCGTCACCTGGAGGCGATCTACGACTTTCTCACCCTTTCCGACAAGGCCATTCACGCTTACAGTCTGGGCAAGGAGCGCAATCTTGACGCTTTCGAGATGATCAAGATCGTGCGCCAGATTGATCATGAGACCCTGTTGCGCGAGCCCTCATTGGTGACCATCATCAACACCAACTCGCCTCTCAAGCTCGACATGAACATGCTCACCGGCATTATCGAGATGGCGCGACACAATCAGATTACCTGTGTGACCCCATTTACGCTTGCGGGCGCGATGGCGCCGGTGTCCCTGGCGGGAGCCGTGGCACAGCAAAATGCCGAAGCCCTGGCAGGGCTTGTGATGAGCCAGATCGCCAGGCCTGGGGCGCCATTCATATATGGCAGTTTCACATCAAATGTGGCGATGACGTCCGGCGCACCGGCATTCGGCACTCCGGAATACATGAAAACCACTCTACTCGGCGGTCAGTTGGCGCGCCGTTATGGGTTACCCTACCGCGCCTCCAATGTGAACGCGGCCAACACCCTTGATGCCCAGGCGGCGTATGAGAGTGTATTTTCTCTCTGGGCCTGTGTCATGGGGGGTGTCCACATGCTCAAACATGCCGCCGGCTGGATGGAGGGGGGTTTGCAGGCCTCGTTTGAAAAAATGGTTCTGGATGCTGATCTGCTGCAGATGGTTATTGAGTTTTTGAAACCCCTGAAGGTCGATGATGGCGAATTGGCTCTTGACGCCATTCGCGAGGTGGGACCGGGGGGGCATTTTTTCGGTGCCGCGCATACATTGGCGCGCTATGAGAATGCGTTCTACCAGCCGATGATTTCCGACTGGCGCAATTTTGAAAGCTGGCAGGAAGCGGGCAGCCCCGATGCGGGAACAAGAGCCCATGAACTTTACAAGCAATTGCTGGCGGACTATGAAGCGCCTGCCCTTGATCCGGCGGTGCGCGAGGCCCTTCGTGCCTTTGTGGACAAACGCACCGAAGAGGGCGGGGCCCCAACAGATTACTGACACGGCATGGGACAGGAGGTTGGCATGGTTTATGAAGACCTTGACGCGCGCGGGCACACCCCGAAGATTGACCCATCCCGGCGGGCGCCGCGCCCGTCACAACAGGGGATTGATGTGGGCGACCCCGGCAATCCGGCCCGTGCGGAGTGGGATGCCGCAGGGCTGGAAGCTCCCGATCTTGATACCATACGCGCCTATCGCCTTGCGCGTATTCGCGAGCAGTTACGGGCGCGCGATTTCGCCGCGGCTATCCTTTATGATCCTCTGAATGTGCGCTATGCCACGGATGTGACCAATATGCAGGTCTGGTGCCTGCATAATGCCGTGCGCTATTGCTTTATCGCCACCGAGGGGCCCGTGGTGCTGTTTGATTTTCATGGTTGCGGGCATTTGTCTGATGGGTTTGATCTGGTCAATGAGACCCGCGGGGCCACAAGCTGGTATTATTTCGGCGCGGGCCCAAAGGAGCGTGAGCGGGTCAAGGCATGGGCGGCGGAACTGGCCGATCTGGTGCGCCAGCACGGAAGCGGCAATAGGCGGGTTGCACTCGACAGGTGCGACCAACTCGGCATTGAGGCGCTGCAGGCCGAGGGGCTTGAACCCTACTCGAGCCAGGCCTTTGTGGAAGAGGCGCGCAAAATCAAGCACAGCGAGGAAATCAAGGCCATGCGCCGTGCCATCCACACATCCGAGGTGGGCATGCAGGCCATGTGGCAGGCGCTCAAGCCGGGGGTGACGGAAAATCAACTGTGGGCTGAACTGCATAGGGCCAATATCGCCAGAGGCGGCGAGTGGATAGAGACGCGGCTGCTCGCATCAGGTCCGCGCACCAATCCGTGGTTTCAGGAGTGCTCGGATCGGGTAATAGAGGCCGGCGACATTGTTGCTTTTGATACCGATCTCATCGGACCCTACGGCTATTGCTCCGATATATCGCGCACCTGGGTTGCGCCGGGGCGCCGGCCCACCAATGTGCAAACAGCGCTGCACAGTGTGGCCATGGAACAGATCGCTTACAATGTTGATGTTCTGAAACCGGGCATGACGTTCATGCAATTTGTTGACAGGAGTTTTAAGTTGCCCGGCAAATATGTCGCCAATCGCTACAGCGCGGTATTGCACGGCGTGGGGCTGTGTGATGAGTACCCTTCGGTAACCTACCCGCAAGACGTCAAAAAAGGCGGCTACGATGGAGTTTTCGAGCCCGGCATGTGTGTGTGTATGGAAAGCTATATTGGCGAGGAGGGTGGTCATGAGGGAGTCAAGCTGGAAAACCAGTTGCTGATTACCGAAACGGGTATCACCCAACTTGATACATTCACAATGGATTTGGTGCCCAATTAGGCGGCGCAAGACAAAGTAAAATCAAACAGGAAGGGGAGAGGGTGTGAAAGACAGAGTTCAGGCCGTGGTAATTGGCGGTGGAGTGGTGGGCTGCAGCGTGCTTTACCACCTGACCAAGGCGGGCTGGTGCGACGTAATGCTCATTGAACGGGACCAGCTTACGTCCGGCTCCACCTGGCACGCAGCCGGCGGCATCCACACCCTCAACGGTGACCCCAATGTGGCCCGTCTGCAGCAGTACACGATCAATCTCTATAAGGAGATCGAAGAGATATCCGGCCAGTCCTGCGGCATGCATGTGAGCGGTGGCGTGATGCTTGCGGACACGCCTGAGCGCTTGCAATGGCTGAAAATGGCGCAGGCGCGCGGGCGTTATCTGGATATGGAGACGGAGCTGATCTCGGTCAGCGAGGCCAAGGCCCTGTTTCCGCTGTTGGACGAAAAGCATTTTGTGGGCGCCCTGTGGGATCCGGTTGAGGGCCATGTTGACCCTTCCGGGGTTACCCAGGCCTATGCCAAAGCCGCCCGCATCGGCGGGGCTGAAATTGTTCTCAATAATCGTGTTGAGGATCTTGTTCAGCGCCCGGACGGCACCTGGGATGTGGTGACGCAAAAAGGCACCGTGCACACGGAACATGTGGTCAATGCGGCGGGCCTGTGGGCACGCGAAGTGGGGCGCATGGTGGGCCTGGAACTGCCCGTATTGGCGATGGAGCATATGTATCTGCTGACGGACGCCATGCCTGAGGTGGCGGCCATTAATCGCCAGACAGGAAAAGAGGTGATCCATGCCATCGACTTCGGCGGCGAGCTTTATCTTCGCCAGGAAGGTGAGGGGATGCTCATGGGGACTTACGAAAAGGCCTGTGTACCCTGGTCGGAACGCGAGACCCCATGGGACTTTGGTCACGAACTGTTGCAACCGGATATGGACCGTATTGCTCCTTCCCTGGAGGTCGGGTTTTCTCATTTTCCGGCTTTTGAGAATGCCGGTATCAAACAGATCGTGAACGGGCCGTTTACCTTTGCTCCTGACGGCAACCCCCTGGTGGGGCCGGTGCCGGGCAAGCGTGGGTTCTGGTGCGCCTGCGGGGTGATGGCCGGCTTCAGCCAGGGAGGCGGTGTTGGTCTTGCGCTCACCAACTGGATGAACGAAGACGACCCCGGGTTTGATGTGTTCGGTATGGATGTGGCCCGCTTTGGTGACTGGACCACGCTAAAGTATACCAATGAAAAGGTACGTGAGAACTACTCTCGGCGCTTTTCCATTTCGTTTCCCAATGAGGAACTGCCTGCCGGGCGGCCTTTGCGCACCACCCCGATTTATGAACGCCTTCGCGATGAAAATGCCGTCTTTGGTGCCACCTGCGGCCTGGAGCATGCGGTATGGTTTCAAAAGCCGGGCCAGGAGCCCGTCGAGGAGGTTACGTTCAAACGCTCAAATGCCTTTCCCGTGGTGGCGCAGGAGTGCGCCGCCATTCGCACCCGTGCGGGAATGATCGAGAACTCCAACTTTGCCAAATATGTGGTCACAGGCCCGGGAGCAGAAGACTGGCTGGAGGGGCTGTTCGCCAACACATTGCCGCGCCAGGGCCGCATGCGCCTGACCCCCATGCTGAACCAAACGGGCCATATTGTCGGAGAGTTTTCCGTGACCCGCATCAACGACGAGCGGTTTTTGCTGTTTGGCTCCATGCCGGGTCAGGATGTACACATGCGGTGGTTTCTGGCGCATTTGCCTGAAGATGGGCGTGTCGCCGTCCGCCCCCTCGGGTTGGCCATGACCTGCCTGTCGGTGGTTGGACCGAAATCGCGCGCCATCATTCAGAGCGTTACCGCCGATGATATGTCCGCAGGGGCGTTTTCGTTTATGGATGTCAGGCGCGTTGATATTGGCCGCTTTCCGACGCTGGCGGCGCGGGTTACGTTTACAGGAGATCTTGGGTGGGAGCTGTGGATGGCCGCGGAGCACATGAGGGGGACCTACGACCTGCTGCGTGAGGCGGGGCGGGCTCATGACATGCGCCTTTTTGGTTGGCAGGCGCTAAATTCATGCCGGTTGGAGAAAGGCTTCGGCACATGGATCCGCGAATATCGCCCAATCTACACCGGGTTTGAGGCGCGCATGGATCGGTTTATCGACCTTGATGGCAGGGACTTTACGGGTCGCGATGCGCTTTTGCGGGCGCGCGATAAGGGCTCCTCGCGTCGACTTGTCTGTTTTCGTGTTGATGCCGATGACGCCGATGTGATCGGTGATGAACCGATCTGGTTTGATGACGACAACAAGGTCATTGGCTGGATCACATCAGGAGGGTTTGGGCACCATGTGGGCCAGTCGATTGCGCTCGGCTACGTGCCGTGGGAATTTGCAGATGTGAGGGATGAAGGCGCGTTCTCAATAGAGATTATCGGAGAGCGACGTGCAGCAACAATCACAACCCAGCCTCTCTATGATCCTCAAGGCAAGCTGATGCGCAGCTAACCCGACCGATTGGCAAAATCTTGCTTTAGAGCGTGTCATGTCTTAATAGAAGCAGTTCTGCTTCTATTAAGACATGACACGCTCTAGGAGCAGGCCTTGACCTTGCTCGCCAGAGCCGGTACAGCCAAGCAAGAAAACAAATGGGCATATCAATTAACCGGCATCTGCCTACAAGCTCCCAAATAACGAGGTAACATAGTGATCAATCCCAGGATTTTGACTTTCTCCGGCAGCACGCGCAGTGGCTCGGTTAACGCCCGCCTGGCGGCGGCCATGGCACGCAAGCTGGCGCTTAGCGATGCTGCAGTTACCCAGCTTTCTTTGATCGACTATGAGCTACCCATCTACAATGGGGACCTGGAAGGGGATAGGGGCATTCCTGAAAACGCGCGGAAGCTGTCTGAGCAGATGGCCTCACACCACGGCGTATTTATCGCAGCGCCAGAATATAATGCCGGAGTCACTCCCTTGCTGAAAAACACCCTTGATTGGGTCAGCCGAGTCCACGACGAGAGCGGCAGGAACGCCTTTGTAAAACCGGTATTTGCTATCGGTGCCGCCTCTCCGGGGGCATTTGCCGGGGTGCGCGGTCTGATTCAGTTGCGCCAGATCCTTTGCGCTGGACTGGGGGCGACCGTTTTGTCGCAGGAAGCCATGGTGCCCAACGCCATGGCCGGATTTGATGATAATGAAGATCCTGTCGACGAGCGTGCCCGGGCCATGCTGGCGGGCGCTGCAAGGGCACTGCTGGATGCGGCAAAATACATCATGCAAAAACGCGGGCCCGAACGTTAGAATTAGCAACAGGATAACAACCCCATGGGCATGCCGTCCACGCAATTGGCATCAACCTCGCCTGCGCTTGCCGCACGCGATCGTCTGATCGTTGGTCTTGATGTTCCTAGCATTGATGCCGCGCGCGCTGTTGTTGATGACCTTGGGGATGAGGCCAGCTTTTACAAGGTCGGGATGCAGCTTCAGTTTGCCGGCGGGCTGAGTTATTGTGCCGAGCTGCTTGATAGGGGAAAGCGGGTGTTTCTTGACGCCAAGCTTCACGATATTCCCAATACTGTGGAGAAGGCGGTCACCAACATTGTCGCTATGGGCGTGACGATGCTGACCATCCACGCCTACCCGCAGACGATGGCGGCGGCTGTGCGTGGACGTGCGGGTTCGTCTCTTGCGCTACTGGGTGTGAGCGTTTTGACGTCCATGGATGACCAGGATTTGCATGATGCTGGCTATGGGTGCGGCGCGCAAGAACTGGTGCGGCGCCGGGCTTTGCAGGCACAGGATGCGGGGCTTGACGGGCTGATCTGTTCACCCCTTGAGGTCGCACGCTTGCGTAAGATAAAAGGGGGAGATCTTAAATTGATCACGCCCGGCATTCGCCTTAAAGCCAAGGAAGATGCCATAATTGCGGATGACCAGAAGCGTACCCTGAGCCCTGCCGAGGCGATAAAGGCAGGGGCCGATTACATTGTTGTCGCACGGCCAATTGTTGGCGCGCAGAACAGGGTAGAAACCGCCAGACAGATCATCCGACAAATTGAGAACGCGGAAGATTCCCCATTAACATAACGAGGAGGAGGCACTATGCCCAAAGGGTATTGGATTGCGCGCATGGATGTGAAAGACCCTGAACGCTATAAGGACTATATTGAGGCAACGAAGCTGGCGTTTGGGAACTACAATGTCAGATATCTGGTACGCGGCGGTGCGCTAACCAACTTGGAAGGCACAGCGCGTGGTCGCAATGTGGTGATCGAGTTCGAGTCCGTTGAGGATGCGCTGGCGTGCTATCACTCCCCTGAATATCAAAAAGCAGCGGCTATACGCCAGGAAGCCTCCGAAGGTGAACTGATCGTCGTCGCCGGCAATACGTGAGTGATTACATATGTTTTTGTTTTTAAGATAAAAGCGAGGTTTCATGTCGGACGCACTGAAACTGGTTATCAGTGGCGCTGGCGGGCGTATGGGGCGCGCGCTTATTGAGGCTGTCTGTGCAAGTGACGGGGTAAAGCTTGTTGGGGCCTTTGAGCGCCCTGGAGCCGATACGCTGGGTGCGGATTGCGGTGAACTGGCAGGCTTGCCCGCGCTCGGGGTTCAGGTGGGCGATGATCCGCTTCCCCTGATTGCCATGGCCGATGGGTTATTGGACTTTACCACACCTGAGACCAGTTTGCGTTTGGCGGCGCTTTGCGCTCAGGCGCGTATAGTCCATATCATTGGCACAACCGGCTTTGCGCCTGCGCAGGAGAAAGAGCTTGCGTTGGCGGCAAATCATGCACGCATCGTCAAATCCGGAAATATGAGCATGGGGGTGATTGTGTTGGCGGCGCTGGTAAAACAGGCGGCGGTGGCGCTTGCGGATGGGTTTGACATTGAGATCGCCGAGATGCATCACCGGCACAAGGTCGATGCGCCCTCGGGAACGGCATTGCTGCTCGGAGAGGCCGCCGCCGCGGGGCGAGGGGTGGACCTGCGGGAAAAGGCGGTGCGGGTACGCGACGGGCACACAGGCGCGCGGCAAGCGGGTGCGATCGGCTTTGCCACCCTGCGCGGAGGGTCGGTGGTTGGCGATCATACGGTGATCCTGGCCGGGGAGGGGGAACGGCTGGAATTGTCCCATAGGGCGCAAGACCGGGAAATCTTTGCCCGCGGGGCTGTTCGTGCCGCTCTTTGGGCCTATGAGAAAAAGCCCGGGCTTTATTCGATGTATGATGTACTCGGCTTATCAGACTGAATGCAATAGACAAATAGCGAGGCGCGATGGCGCATAGTCTTGTTCTTGTTCGTCACGGACAATCGGAATGGAACTTAAAAAACCAATTCACAGGCTGGACCGATGTTGCCCTGACCAAAACGGGAGTTGAGGAGGCGAAAACGGCTGGCCGTTTGATGAAGGCAGGGGGCCTGGAATTTGATATCGCGTTTACCAGTGCCCTGCAGCGCGCCCAGACGACTCTGGACCTGGCGCTTGCTGAGATGGGACGTGAGGGGCTCGAAGTTATCCGGGACGAAAGGCTCAATGAGCGCGACTACGGGGACCTGACCGGTCTGAATAAGGACGATGCGCGGAAAAAATGGGGCAATGAGCAAGTCCATATCTGGCGCCGTTCTTTTGATGTGCCGCCGCCAGGCGGCGAAAGTTTAAAGGACACGGCGGAACGGGTGCTGCCCTATTATGAGGCGCATATTCTGCCACGGGTCAAGAGCGGCGAGAATATTCTCGTGGTCGCCCACGGAAATTCCCTGCGGGCCCTTGTCATGCAGCTTGAGCAGCTAACACCTGACGAGATTGTCGCCTATGAGATCGGAACCGGTGTTCCGCTCGTATACCGGCTTGATGAAGCCGGTGTGGTGATCAGCCACAAACGGTTAATCTAACTATAGCAAAATGCGAGAAAATACGGAATGCCTATGATTCCAATTAAACGCATTTTGCTATAGAGCGTGCCCCAAGGCCGCTCTCCCAACCGAGCATGGCACGCTTTCGCGTTAAACCCCAATGATATCCAGTGATCGCTCCACTCGCCCCCACAACGCGGTGGCATGGGACAACAAACGACAGGGGATTGCGCCCAACCGCTGAACCCACGGCGCGGGCCGCCTTGGGGCTGCCGAGATGATTGGCAATCGCCCCATAACTGGTTAGGCCCCCCGCAGGGATTTTCAGCAAGGTCTGCCATACGCGGATTTCAAAGTCGGTGCCGATCAACACCACCCGCAATGGAGTCTCCGGCGTCCATTTCCGAGTAGCGAAAATGCGCATCGCCATGGGGGCTGTGGCTTCCTGAGAATGAACGTATTGAGCGTTCGGCCAGCGGCTCATCATGTCATCAAGGGCTGTATCCTCGCCACCCGCATCGGCAAACGCCAACCCGGCTAGCCCGCGATCCGTCATCAGCACAACCGCCACGCCGAACGGGCAGGGATGATAGCCGTATTGGATCGTCAAGCCGACTCCTTTGCTTTTGTACACCCCGGGAGGCATGGCCTCGTGGGTAACAAACAAATCATGAAGGCGGGAGGGGCCCGACATGCCGACCTCATAGGCCGCATCAAGCAGGCTGGCGTTGTCATCAAGCAACTGCTTGGCAGCGCGCAGAGTTATGGCCTGCAAGAACGCTTTCGGGCTGATCCCGGCCCACCGGGTAAAAAGCTTTTGCAGAGCAAACGGGGACATGCCCACATGGGTGGCAATAGTCTTAAGGGAAGGTTGTTCACGCCACGAAAGGCTGACAAACGCGATCGTGCGGCGCACAATTTCGTAATCATCAACAGCATTTGTCTTTTCCTGTGTGCCCGATGTGTTGGAATGGCCACCGTTGAGAGCCTTGTCATTTCCAAGCGCATATTCCATAGGTCCGTCTCCTTCAGTACACAGCATAGAGCCTTGTCGCGCGCTTGCCACCCGATTCTTGTCGCGCGACGCTATATTCGGCCCTTGGCCCTGTTGAGCGCCGCGGCAAAGGCGCGGGCAAAGGCTGTTTTATCGCAAGGATTGAGAAAAGCGCCGATCTCCACGGTTGCGCCCTGAGAGGTAAGGGCAATGCGGTGAACGTCTTCATCGGCCATGCGCTCAATGCGCAGGCGGGTCCATAACGGGTTCAGATGATACTCTCTGACCCGGCCTCGCGGCGATACGTGACGCACAAACAGAAGATCGCTGCGAAGCACAATTTCTTCGTAGGCCCGGGCGCTCCAATAGGTCCAGCGAAACGCGCCATAGACAAGCGCAAACTCAAGGCCCAGGAAACCGAAAACCGGCCACGCGCCGTGAAGCGTGAACACAATGCCCAAGCCAATATTGTACACCCCCATAAAGATCATCAGCGCGGTAAAACCAGACGCTGACAACGAGCGATAGGGAGTCAAACGGGCTGTATACGCCCTGTCTTGCTCGGCTTTGCTCTGGTTTACGAAAGAATTGGTCATTAGGTATCTGAAATGCTATCAATTCACCGGCTATCAGATCGTGTAATAGGATTGTCGCACCCATCGCGGACTATTATAGGGGGCTTCGTGCGTAGTGAAAAGACGTGGAGACAGCGTGGCCAAGGGAAAACCGGATACAACCGCACTCAGTCAGCTAAAACATGGTGAAATTGAGACATTTTTTGCCCGCCTGCAGGCTGCTGATCCTGCCCCGGAGGGCGAACTTGATTATGTCAATCATTACACGCTCCTTGTGGCTGTGGTGTTATCAGCACAGGCAACAGACGTGGGGGTCAACAAAGCGACGAAAGCCCTGTTTGCGCGCGTGGACACGCCCGAAAAAATGCTTGCCCTTGGTCACCAGCGTCTTGTCGAGCACATTCGAACCATCGGTCTTTATCGTAACAAGGCAAAAAACATCATCGCCCTGTCCGAACAGCTCATTGATCACCATGGGGGTAAGGTGCCGGATACCCGCGCTGCGTTGCAAGCCTTACCTGGGGTTGGGCGTAAAACGGCCAACGTGGTTCTCAATATTGCCTTCAAAAAGCCGGTTATGGCTGTGGACACCCATATTTTTCGTCTTGCCAACCGCACCGGCCTGGCGCCGGGAAAGACCGTTCTGGCGGTGGAGCTTGCTCTGGAAAAAGTCGTGCCGGCTGACTACAGCCTGCACGCCCATCACTGGCTCATTCTGCATGGGCGCTACATTTGCAAGGCGCGCAAGCCCCTGTGTGATCGCTGCCTTATTGCAGACATTTGCAAGTTTGTGGACAAAAGCAACGACATACCTTACCTGGGCCCTTAAATGCTAGAGACAGTTTGGGACATTCTCAAAGACGCCTATGACCGGTTTTATAAAGACGACGGGTTTCCCAACTCAGGCAATATTGCCTATTGCATTATCCTGGCGCTGTTTCCGTTTTTGATCTTTTTGTTTTCGGCAACCAGTTTTTTTGGCGATGCGGCGTTGGCGGAAGGGGTAATCGGTGCGCTTTTGCAGGTCGCCCCGGCGGAGTTGGTCAACCCGCTGCGCGGCGAAATCACCTCACTTTTGACCGGCCAGCGGCGGGACCTGTTGACGATCTCCGGTCTTTTTACAATCTGGACGTCTTCACGCGGTGTGGAGAGCCTGCGTACGGGCCTCAACCGCGCCTATCGCTTTACCGAGACCCGTGCCTGGTGGGTGCGGGCTCTACATGACATTGTCATTGTTATCTGCGGCGCCGTTATTGCCATTGCGCTGGCTTTGACGATTGTATTTGCGCCTACTTTGTGGAGCCTTGCGGTTGCCCGCGTCCCGCAATTGGGTAGCGCTCAGGTTACTTTTGATTTCCTGCGCTATGTTGTCGGGTTTTGCCTGTTGCTGATCGGGTTGGTTGGCGGGCATGTGTTTTTGCCTGCAAGGCGTTTGCCCCTTTCGGTACTGTGGCCGGGGATCATGATCACTTTGGTCTTCTGGTTTATCATTGCTGTTGCCTATTCCTATTATCTGTCGCAATTTGCCTATTTTACGACTCTTTATGCGGGGCTTGGAGGGCTGTTTGCGGCCTTGATTTTTCTTTACTTCTCCGCGGCTATCTTTCAGTTTGGTGGAGAAATCAACCGCGCCATGTACGCCCACCGCAATCTGGGCTTTGAGTTGCCCCGTGATGCCGGTAAAATTCAATAAGTTAAGACGGGTTCACTTGCCATTTTGGCGTAAAACCAGTTCATAAAGCCAACCCATCATGATGAAAGCCTATGTCAAAAACAGCACCAAACGCCTCGACCCCTCAGGCATCGCCATATGTGATCGCGGCCCTTTACAAATTTGCTCCCCTGGAAGATATTGCGACGCATCAGGAAAGTCTTCGGCAAGTTTGCCAGGCCGCGGGCATTTCCGGTACCCTGATTCTCGGCTTTGAGGGCATCAACGGTACGATCGCCGGCACGCGCGATGGTATCAATACAGCCATTGCAGCTATCAGACAGCTTCCCGGATGTGCTGAGCTGGAGTACAAGCAATCATACGCCCATAAGAACCCGTTTTTACGCTTGAAGGTGCGCGTAAAGAAAGAAATCGTAACCATGGGGGTGCCCGGCGTGAGCCCCATTGCGCAGGTGGGCGAGTATGTGGCGCCAGAAGACTGGAACGCCTTGATCAGCGACCCTGAGGTTGTGCTTATCGATACGAGAAACGATTACGAAGTTGAGGTCGGGACGTTTCAAGGCGCCATTAATCCTCACATTACGACGTTTCGAGATTTCCCCCAATGGTTTGACGATCAGGCGGCAGCCCTTAAGGGCAAAAAGATCGCCACCTATTGTACCGGTGGCATACGGTGCGAAAAGGCAACTTCCTGGCTCAAAGCGCAAGGGGTTGATGCGGTTTATCACCTGAAAGGCGGCATCTTGAAATATCTCGAAGATATCCCCGAAAGTGAGAGCCTTTGGCGGGGGGAGTGTTTTGTATTTGACCGTCGTGTGACGGTTGGTCACGGGCTTGTCCCAGGACGCTACGATATGTGCCATGCCTGCCGGCGACCAATTGATGAAGACGACAAGACCTCTCCCGACTATGTCCCGGGGGTCAGTTGCCCGCGTTGCGTGGGCACCCATTCGCAGGCGAAAACGCGAGGCTTTAGGGAGCGGCAGAAACAGATCGCACTTGCCAAGGCGCGTGGTGGGCAGCATCTGGGCACCTGCACTCGGATTTGGAATGATACTCAGATTTAGAATGAGGATCTGGATGTGATTCTCAAGGGGTTCTCAGGAACGCCACAACACCCGCCTTATAAGCAGGATCACCAACGGCGCGCATGTGATCGCGTCCGGGAATATCAAGGGCACGGGCCGATGGAATGAGCGCTGCGAGCGCATCGGCGGACCCCGCGATAGTGTCCTTACTGCCTACGGCAACAAGAATGGGCATGGTCAGCTTTGCCAGCGCTTTCGCATCGATCGGGTGCCGCGGGGCCTTCATGCAGGCCGCCAGGGCCTTAAGGTCACTCCCTGTTTGCTCTGCAAATTTGCGGAACATGCGCCCTTTGGGATCGTGAACGTCATCAAGATGCGCCGCCTCAAGAGCTGCAATAACCGGCGCCGGATCACCAGTGCCACGTACCATATTGATGCCCAGGCCGGCGAATACAGCTTTTGTTACCCGCTCGGGATTGTTGAGGCACAAGAATGCAGCTATTCGCGCCCCCATGGAGTAACCCATAACGTGGGCCTGAGGAAGCGCCAGATGATCCATCAGCTGCACCACGTCGCGGGCCATGACAGGCGCCGGATAGGCGGCGGTATCGTGCGGTTTTTCGCTCTCTCCATGGCCGCGATTATCCATGGCAATAACCCGAAAACCGGCCCTGACAAGATGCGCCACCCAACCAGTGCCGACCCAGTTAACCCTCGCGTTGGAGGCAAATCCGTGCAAGAGAACAATTGGCGTCCCATCGCCTTCATCCACAAAGGCGATCCGCAAGCCAATGGCATTAAAAAACTGTAAGCGATGGGCAGACATCGGTATCCTTGCATTTTTTTGAGTTGGTGGCTTTACCTGGAAGCCGGTTTCAGGCATGCTTCACGCAGATTGTCCTCGATCAAAGAAGCTTAATAGCATGTCTGTGCATTCAACCCCACATTTTCATAATTCCATTGGTGTCGAGACGATTCATATCGGTTGCAAGAGCTTCAAATGCATCGGCGCCTTGCCACCATTGGATCACCCGCATGTGTTTTTGCAAATGGGCAGCGAAGATGAGATTGTCTGTCCTTATTGTTCCACTCACTATCGGTATCGGGAGTCGCTGGCCCATGATGCTGCGGAGCCTGCACAAGCGGTTTTTGCAGCCGCCGACTGAGGGGCAATGGCAGGTGCGGAGCTGATAGTGGAGATCTCTGTTCCTGTGGTTATTATTGGTGCCGGGATTGCGGGCTTGACCTGCGCCCTATCCCTGGCGCGCCACGGTATAGAATGCGTTGTGCTTGAGCGCAGCACGCGCTTTAGCGAAATTGGTGCCGGAATTCAGGTGTCACCCAACGCGACCGGTGTGCTGGAGGGGCTGGGGTTGGGTCCCGTAATGACACGCCGGTGCGATCTGGCCACGGCCGTAACTATCCACGCGGGCACAACCGGAAGAACATTATCCAAAATCGCGCTGAACGCCCAGGATGCCGTCTCCAGGTCGCCGTACTATATATGCCATCGTGCTGATCTGCACCAGATGTTGCTGGATGCGCTTGCAGATGAGACCATGGCTATCCTGGTATCTGGGGCGTACATGCTGACCTGCGACGAGAAAGTCGATGGTATTCTGGTGACCTACGAGCATGAGGGAAAAACGTGCGCCATAAGGGCTAAGGTGCTCATTGGTGCCGATGGGGTGCGCTCCATCATTCGTACTGACCAGTTCGGTCATCCGGGGCCAATCAATACCCATATGACCGCCTGGCGGGCGCAACTGCCTTGGCCTGAATACCTTAAATACGTCGCCCCGTCAGAGGACGCAGGAGAAGGCGCTAGCAGGGATGCCTCCGTCAGGCTTTGGTTGGTTCCGAGGGCTCATCTGGTTGCTTATCCCATGCGAAAGCACCAAAGTGTAAACCTGGTGGCGGTTACCGAGCAGCACTTGGCGAATAAGACATGGTCGCTTGCAGGCGAGGTTGAGACTCTGCTTCAAGCCTTTGATCGCTGTGCGGACACACTGCGTCCGTTGATTGGCGCGGCTTCATCCTGGACAAAATTTGCTCTTTGCGAAAATGCCCCCCAATATCCCTGGGCACGGGGGCGTATGGCGCTCATTGGTGACGCCGCTCATGCCATGCGCCCGTTCATGGCGCAAGGGGCGGCAATGGCAATTGAGGATGCGGCCGTTTTGACCCTGTTTTTAGTGCGTGGGCGAGAACGTTCGCGCCCCTGGGAGGAGGCGTTGGCGGCTTATCACGCTGCGCGCAGGCAGAGAGTTGCTGCTGTGTGGCGTGCCTCAAGGCGCAATGGACGTATTTATCATTTGCGGGCCCCGTGGAGCTGGGTGCGCGACCGGGCCCTGGGACTTCTGGCGCAAGATCACTTGCGCAGGCGCCTTGACTGGATATACAAGTGGGTGCCCGAAGAAGCGCTTTCCTTACACACGCGGATCGGGTAATACCAGCGGTATTGGCTTTATAGACACGCTGACTGGTGTACTGCCTTGATAACACACCTCTTCGACGCTAAGCCATGAGTCATTGTTAAGGACCATTGGTATAAGAAGCTGACACGCTCTATAGCCCACTTGGCGGAACAGGTAGACGCAAGGGACTTAAAATCCCTCGCCTTAATAAGGCGTCCCGGTTCGAGTCCGGGAGTGGGCACCAAAAACGCGAAATAAGCCCGTACCGCTGGTATTATCCGCAACCGGGGCCATCACAGATTGCCGGCAACGACAGCGCAGGCGATTTCTGCAACGGCAATGTGGGTTTCCTGGGAGATGCCATCAACATTCGGATCAATGATGCCATGGGGTGAGTTGATCAAACCGTGCATCGTCATCACATCCGTAAGGCGTCGCTCGGCTGTTGGCGTGTGCAATAGCCGTGCATCCTTAGTGCGTGCGGCCATGGCGGCGGCTATGGCTGTGCAGCCCCAGTTGGACACGCCGGCGGTGACGAGAATATCAGCACTTGTGATCGCGCCAATGCCACCCCCACAGGGGCAATCGCCCGGCGCCCCGAGGGGGATGTATGTGGCAACGGCGTCAGCAATTTTCCCCATGCCGATTTCGTTACCCCCATCGCCAACCGCGACAACCGGAATACCGCGCCCGAGCCCCTCATCAAACAGGTAGTCAACGCGCGCCCGGCCCCTGCCGTAATCACGCCCTCTCATACTGTAGTATATGCCGTTGATATTGCGGCCGGCCCGCTCCGTGGCAAAGAGAAGGTCGACCTGGTAACGATCCAACCAGTCTCGCGCCGTTGCCTTTGCTGCATCGTCCGCGGTCGGATAAGCCATCATGACAACCGTTGCGAGGCTTTTGTCCGCACTAGCGCGGCGCGCTGTCGCAAAATCAACAAGGGACAAACCGGCAGCCTGCATGACCGTGCCAATGGGCGCAATCAGGCTTTCCTCCACCGCGCAAATGACTGTTGCCCGGCGCCCCAGGACGAGTGCCCGGGCAATGGTGGCGGCGCCCGAGGGCCCGTCATTCTCGCCGATGGTCGGCGATAGCCAGCTTCGAGAGACGGAGCCGGTGGAGAGCATCACGCATCCGCCCTCAGGCACCGACAACAAAGCCTGCGCCGCCGCACCCACAAGCGAACGACCGGCAAGCGCACGGCTGGCCTCATAAAGGGGCTCTATACCACGCTCGCCAATGTCAAGATTAACAAGGCGGTCCAGGCGGTCATCCAAACGAGAAAAGTCTTTTTTCGTCATAGGGTTCCTTACCTAATGCGTTCCAAATAGCGTCGCGCGCAGCCAAACGTCGTCATTCATATGTGTTGCAATTTTATCCAACATTGAGGCCACGCCGTCAACGAGCCTTTCAGCGCCGCCAACCGCCTGCAAAGCGCCGCGGGTCGGCTTAAGCCGGATTGAAACCCGTCCCCCCGGCGCTCCATGCGTGTTAACGGTCAATACGCCAAAATCGCGCAACATCAACATGCCCAGCGCCGCCGATGCCTCCGCGGGAACCATGGACGTTGTCCCGCCCTTTGAACGCGCCAGCAATAAGGCAAGAATGTCCTCCTCGCTTATAGAAGGCCCCAGATCGGAGCGGTGTACGACGTTGTCACCAAATCGCGCGCGCAGTGCCTCGGCAATGTCGCTGCCTTCTCGCGCCTCCAACAGCAGGTCCTCAGGGTTGTAGTGTTGCAGGGATCGCAAAGCGCCAAGGGCGATCGGCGCGCGTGCTTCCTGTCCGAGTTCGGACGCCCTTGCCAATGTTGCCAGAACAGGGCCCCGCGCCCCAACCAGCACGCCTGCGCGCGGACCGCCAAGGCCTGCCTTGTCCGTATTGGTAACCGCAAGGTCAGCACCAAGCTGCAAGCTTTTCCTGCCATTATATAGAACGGGCCGTAGCCGCGCGCCGTAAGCCTCATCAAGAAATACCGTTGCCTCCTCACGCTTTGCCGCACCCACAACTGTCATACAGGAGCTGTCACTCATCCGCGCCAACGCGCTCGTCACCAGCGTAATGACCACAAGTGCTGGTTTTTGCCTGGCTATAACCTCTTCCGGGTATTGGTTGATACCCACCTCACGCAGCGGCACGCCCGCCAGCGCACATGCGCGAATGAGTGATGGGTGAGAACGATCACCATCGGGAACGACTGCAACCACCGAGCGGTTGTCACTCAAGGCCAGGACAGCGGCAATGATTGCAGCGCTGGTGCGGTTGGTGACGGCCACGGCATCGTCGGTTTTGCCGCCCAGATGATCCCGCGCAACCGCTGCCAATTCATCGGCAAACAGTCCGGGGCCGATCCACTCTTCGCAATATTGCACCAAATCCTCAGGCCTTAGGGGAAAGTAGCGGGGATTGCCGGTAAAAATACTGATACCATCTATACCGCGCTCAGCCGCCACCTGTTTTGTCACCTCCTGCGCGTGGCGCAAACGCCTTATCTCGTCAGCGCTTGAGGCAAGGTGTCGACCGCGCGCATAACCAACCTGCGGATCGATAACGTTGCCAAAGCGGTCGGTACTCATGGGTTTACCGCTACCGTGACGCTCTTGCGGTAGGTATAGGCCTCAAGTGCGCCCTCAATGGAATACTCACTCCCCATGCCAGATTGCTTCGTACCCCCGTAAGACATGCCGGGAATTTGTCCTCCCCCCTGATTGACCTGTATCCAGCCCGCATCGATCAGACGGGTCATGCGGATGATAGTACTCAGGTTCGGCGTAAAGATAAAAGCCGCCAGACCATAATGGGTGTCGTTGGCCATGGCGACGACGTCGGCTTCATCTTCCCACGCAATGGCGACCAGAACAGGACCAAAGACTTCCTCACGCGCAATGCGCCACGAATTGTCAAGACCGGTAAGGATCGTCGGCACGGGGTGAAAGCCTGCGGGGTTCTCTTGTGGTGTTTCCCCGATCAAAAAGCGGGCGCCCTGCGCCTCAGCCTGGGCCAGGTAGGCGCGGATTTCACCGTAGCGCTCCGCGTTGATCACCGCACCCATATCAACATCTGGGTCAAGAGCGTCACCAACCTTCATAGCCTTTGCGGTTTGCGCCACCAGCGGCATGAGATCATCCCAAACCGACTTATGCACGAACAATCGCGAGCCTGCGGTACACGATTGCCCCTGGCGGGCAAAGCGCATGGCATTGACGACACCCTGGGCTGTTGCCTGAACACGATCGGGGGTGCACGCATCGGGAAAAACTATGCACGGACTTTTGCCGCCGAGCTCAAGCGTCACATTGGCAATGCGATCAGCAGCGGCATGACCAACAAGACGGCCGACCTCCGCGGAGCCGGTAAAGGACACTTTGGCAACATCAGGATGGCCCGCAAGAGCAGCGCCCGCGTCTTCGCCAAGGCCTGAAACGATGTTCAAAACGCCAGGCGGAAAGATGTCGGCAGCCATTTCCGCAAGTTTGAGAACAGCAAGAGGGGCATCCTCTGCAGGTTTCAAAACAAGAGTATTGCCGGTCACCAGCGCCATGGAGATTTTTACTGCTCCCAGCTGCAAAGGCGAGTTCCAGGGAATAATGGCGCCAACGACGCCGTGCGGCTCGCGGGTGGAATAACTGAACAAATCCGGACCCAAAGGCAACGTCTCCCCCTTTTGCTCCACAGCAACGCCCCCATAATATTTTAGAACGCCAGCCGCACCATTCGCCTCGCCCCGGCTCTGGGTCTTGATGCAATTGCCGCTTTCTGCAGCAAGAACGCGCGCCACATCTTCAGCATTCTCAGCCAGTCGATGGCCAAGCGCGCTCAACATGGCTCCCCGTTCACTTGCCGCCAGGACGCGCCATGCAGGGAACGCACGCCTTGCGGCCTTGACCGCCAAATCAATTTCCGTCGCCGTTCCCCTGCCAATCTCGCAAATAGGCTCTCGGCGTGAGGGGTTCTCGATAACAAGAGAGCCGTCGGGGCGATGCCAGGCGCCATTAATAAAGCAACCCGCAAGGCCATCGGTGGGTAGTTTTGGGATCAATGGTGGCATAATGGGGTTCCTCAAGTTTAGGGCGCGCCGTCCTTCCTGCGGATGCCTCAATTGACGTTCCTTTGCGGCAACCGCCTTAGCGCGGTGTAGTACGCGGAAAAATCCTTTTCGCCGTTACCTGCCTCGACAAAGGCAGTAAACATGCGCGCTGCCAGAGCGCCAAACGGTGCGTCCTGGTTTTGCGCCATGGCGGCGGATTGCGCCAGTTGCAGGTCTTTCGCCATGAGGCGCGCGGCAAAGCCGGGGACAAAGTCATTTGATGAGGGTGCGCTGGCAACAATCCCCGGTATGGGACAGCGGTTCTCAAGCGTCCAGCTTTGCGCGGCGGCCCCGGCACAAGTTGTGTAGAATTTTTGCAAATCAAGCGCAAGCGCATCGGCCAGCGCGAATCCCTCGATAACCGCCATGGCCGTGATACCGCAAATCATGTTATGGCAGGCCTTTGCCGCCTGCCCGCTGCCGGCAGGACCAAAATGGGTGATCTTTGTAGCTATACTCTCCAACACGGGGCGCGCGCGCCCCACCGCTTCGTCCGCACCGCCAACCATGAGGCTTAGTTTGCCCTCGCCAGCGGCGACATTACCACCTGAGACCGGCGCGTCTATCATGGTAAGGCCTTTCGTCTCGGCCCGCGCGGCAAGATCCCGGGCCGTGGTGACGTCAATCGTGGAGCAATCGATCAACAGGGTGTTGGGAGAAGCGCCAGGCAGCACGTGGCCTTTGTAAACCGCCCTTACATGCGTGCTTTCGGGCAACATGGTCAAAATCACGTTTTGATCCTTAAGTGTCGCTTTGGACAATTCGGCAACACGTCCGCCGCCGTCGGCAAAGGCCGCACGCGCCGCCTTGCTGATATCAACGCCGGTGACATCAAATCGTTTACGCAAAAGATTGCTGGCAAGAGGTAGCCCCATCACGCCAAGACCAATGACCGTAATTTTCATCGTGCTTACCTTTATTGTCGTCTCTGACTGTTGGAACCAGAGTATCATTTGCACAAGGCGTGTCTTGTGAAAAATGCGCTTGGGAATACACGAATTTTTTTATTGATGGCAAGGGGATAATGCCCCCATCATGAGGTTTGCTCATCCTGCTTGGAAAAAGGCGTTACGCATTGCGACGAAGACAGCGAAGGTCTGCACCGGCTATTGACACCTCCCAGCGCGTGCCCCCACCTGCTGGAGGGCGGTTGCGTCCGTTGAGCCGGACCAATGTGCAGGCCCTGTGCGATGCGGCCTTCTCCATTCTCGAAAAAACCGGCATGGCCCAGTGTCCCCTGGATTTGCGCGGGCGGGCTGTGGCAAAAGGGGCCGGGCTTCGCGAAGATGGCCGCCTGACATTCCCCCGCGCGCTTGTTCAGGATGCAATTGCGCGCGCGCAGACCCGTGTCAATTTACCAGGGTTTGTCGCGCATCAGGGATTGACCATTGGCGGCGGCCGCCCGCACATTGGCACAGGCGGCGCGGCCGTGCAGGTGCTTGATGCATCGTCAATGGTCTATCGCGAGTCGCGCCTTTCGGACCTCTATCAACTCATGCGCATCGTCGACCAGTGCGCAAATATCCACTACGGGGTTCGCCCCGTTGTTGCGCGTGATATGCTTGTTGCTCGTGCTCTTGACACCAACACCGCGTTTGCCTGTATGAAAGCATGCGCCAAACCCATCGGCGTCAGCTTTTCTGCAGCCGAGCATCTTCACGAAGTCGTCAAAATATTTGACGCTGGGCTTGGCGGTGACGGGACCTTTGCGCGCCAACCCTTTTGCTTTGCGGTTATTGTGCATGCGGTATCGCCGCTGCGCTATGCTGCTGAGGGCGTTGCGGTTATGGAGGCAGCCATTGACGCTGGCATGGCGCTCCAGATATGTTCAGCGGCGCAGGCCGGTGCGACAAGTCCTGTAACCCTTGCCGGTGCGCTGGCACAGGGGCTTGCGGAAAGCCTCGCTGGGTTACTGATCGTTGATCTTATAAGACCGGGCCACCCTTGTATTTTTGCCTTCATGCCGTTTATTTCTGACCTGCGCACGGGGGCTATGACCGGCGGCAGCGGCGAGTCGGCCATTGCCAATGCCGCCGCAGCACAACTGCTTGGGCATTTGGGTCTGCCGTCTACGGTTTCGGCGGGCATGACCGATGCCAAACTTGCCGATGCACAGGCCGGCTACGAAAAAGGGTATTCCGTCGCTCTTGCCGCGCAGGCGGGGGCTGATATGATCAATCTTTCTGTCGGCATGTTGGGATCGATCATGGCCGCATCGCCGGAAGTGTTGGTCATTGATGACGATATGTGTGGCGCGATCCTGCGTACCGTGCGGGGGGTGGAAGTCTCTGCAAACAGTATCAATCTTGACGACATTGAAGCCGTTGCTACGGGTCCGGGACACTACCTTGGCCAGGCGCAGACCCTCGCTTTAATGAAAAAAGAGTACGTTTATCCACAACTAAGCAATCGGTTAAGCATTTCCGCATGGGAGGAAGCGGGGGCGCCAAGCCTATGGGACCGGGCCGTGGCGCGGGTCAAAGAACTCGATCAGAACCCGCCCGCACACCTTCCCCCCGATCGGGAAGCCGCAATACGGACCGCATTTGATATCAAATTGCCACAGTGAGTCGAGGGTTGCCTATGGCATTACAATCTCATGCACGGGTGGTTATCATTGGCGGCGGTGCGGTCGGCACATCCATTCTCTATCATCTCGCCAGGGCGGGCATAACGGACACGGTGTTGCTTGAGCGAAACGAGCTTACATCCGGCTCCACTTGGCACGCAGCGGGGAACATCCCCACCTATGCGAACACCTGGCTCGGCATGCGCGCCGGCAACTACGCCTGGCGATTGTACAAGGACCTGGGTGATAAGCTCGACAGCGCCATAACCTATCGCCATACGGGCGCGTTTTGGCCCGCCCATACACCTGAACGTATGGCGCTGTACCGCCATTTGTGCGGCGTATCACAAAGTGCCGGATTTGATCTGCGCCTCCTGTCGCCAAAGGACATGGAGGACATGCATCCATTTTGGCAGCCGGAAGACACTGTATTGGGCGGTCTGTATGATCCTTACGAAGGGGATATCGACCCGAGCCAGTTAACCCAAGCCCTCGCCAAGGGGGCGCGGGACAAGGGCGCGGCGATTGTGCGCTTTTGTCCGGTAACGGCCATAACGCCAACACCTGACAGTCAATGGCAGGTCAGCACGCCGCAAGGCACAGTGGTCGCCGAGATCGTTATTAATGCCGCAGGGTTTTATGGTGGCAAGATCGCCGCCATGGTGGGAACATTGGCGCCGGTGGTGACACTGGAGCACCAGTATCTTGTCACCGACCCTATAAGGGAAATCGAAGAGTACGTGGGGTTATTTCCCCTTGTGCGTGATCCTGATATCCGCTTCTACCTGCGCCGGGAGGGTAACGGGTTTCTTTTGGGTTCTTATGCCCACGAAGGACGGCCCGCTTGGGTGGAGTCAGGACCACCTGATGATTTTGCCCACCAGCTATTTCCTGACAATGTGGACGCTAGTCTTGCTGTTCTGGACAAGGCGCTTGTGCACGTACCGCTCCTGGGCACAGCCGGTGCACAGCGTTTCGTCAACGGTCCGATTGCCTATGCGCCGGACGCCTTGCCCCTCGTGGGTCCGGCGGCGGGCCTGTGTAATTTCTATCACGCAACCGGCGTACAGGTCGGGATTACCCATTCTGCCGCGATCGGCAAAGCCATGGCTGAATGGATCACCGAAGGGGAGACCGAATGGGACCTGTCTGCCTGGGATCCGCGTCGTTTTGGCGATTGGGCTGACCGGGGCTATGCCTGCGCACGCGCAAGCGAGCATTACGACTTGCAATACGCCATTCCCTATCCTCACCGTAATATGCAATCGGGCCGACCGGTCAAGAAGAGCCCGCTTTATGATACATTGCGCGCCAAAGGGGCTGTCATGGGGCAGATTGGAGGCTGGGAGCGCGCCTTTTGGTTTGCGCGCGATGATGCTCCTGATACCGGCGTGTTGAGTTTTGGTGATGAGCCCTGGCGCGCGGCCGTTCGGTACGAGTGCGAAACCGTGCGCGACCGGGTGGGGGTCATGGATCACCATGGCTTTACCAAGTTTGTTGTGCGCGGCACCCATGCGGCGGCTTATCTGTCCCGGGTGTTTTGCGGCAGGCTCCCTAAGGTTGGGCACGTAAACCTTGGCTATATGCTGACGCCGAAGGGACGCATATGGTCCGAGGCCACCATCGCACGGCTGCAGGAGACGCATTTTCTCCTGTGTGGTCCCACGCTTGCCGAGCAACGGGATTATGATTGGTTGGATTCAACACGCGACACAAGCGAAGACGTAACCCTTGAGCGCGGGTTTCATCACGACGCGGCGCTGATGGTCATGGGGCCCAAGGCACGTGCGGTGATCGGCGCACTCACCGATGCTGATGTTAGTGTCGGTGCACAACCGTGGCTAAGCGTCTCGGCAATGACAGTGGCCGACGTTCCCGTCACCGCGATGCGCGTTTCTTTTGTCGGGGAGTTGGGCTGGGAGCTTCATCTGGCCTCGCGGGATTTGATGCAGGTCTATGGAGCCATCATGGAAGAGGTCCACAAGTGTGGGGGATGTGACTTCGGCTCCTATGCGCTCAACGCCATGCGCATTGAAAAGGGCTACCACGGTTGGGGCCATGATATCGGCACCGAATATACTTTGTTTGATGCGGGGCTCGACCGGTTTGCCAGTTTGAAAAAGCAAGACTTTACCGGCCGTGATGCCGTAATCGCCCAACGTGATAGGCGTGCGCAATGGGAATGGGTTGGCCTTGAAATTTTGGACGACGGCCCTGATGCATTGGCGAGCGATCCCATTTTGCGTGACGGCCGGTGGATTGGTTATGTCACATCAGCTGCTTACGGCTTTCGCATGGATAAAAATCTCGCGCTTGGCTATGTCCGAAGAGGCAGTCTTGCGATGGGTGCGGACTGCCATGTGAATATTTTTGGTACCCGGCGACGCGCTATCCGACACCCTCCCGACAGCTACGATCCAACCCACAGCCGCCTTAAAGGGTAAGGGCGTGAAGGGCGTCAGGCGGTCAGACGCGCAGCAAATGCCTTAAGTTGTTCCCGAAACTTATGCCCGAGTTTTGCCAGCAGCTCCGTCCCACGTGTTTCATCCAATGGCATCAGCGGCGGGCGCACATTGGCCCAGCGCGCATCACCCGTTGCCAGCGCCAGCAAACGCTTTTGTGCGGGGATTGGCATGTAGTCCTGAAATATCATGCGGGTTTGGCGAACCTGTTCATGTAGCGTGCTGGCTTGCTTGATCTTTCCCTCATGAAGCAGCGCCACTGTCCTGGCAATATCCGCGCCGTTAAGATTGGCGGTTGCTGAAATGCAGCCAGGGCCTCCGCGCGGCGTCGTTTGCAAAAGGGCCAGCTCAGACCCTGGATAAACCACAAGCCCGTCGATCTCAAGAAGCGCCAGCGTATTGTCATTGTCGCCAGACGAATCCTTGATCCCAACAATTTGCTTTGGAAATGCATGATGCAGCCGCCGTACCAGATCAACAGATAGACCAACGCCGGACATTTGTGGAATATGGTACAGATAAATGCGACAATTGGGGCGATCTATGCGCGCAATGAGGGCGCTGAAATAGGCAAAAAGGCCATCATCGGAAACAGTCTTGAAATAAAACGCCGGCAAGGTCATTACAGCCGCGCATCCAAAGTCAAGCATCGCCTGGCTTAAAGCGGCTGTTTCCGGCAAATTGGTAAGGCCGGTGCCAGGGATCAGGCGCGCCGGGTCTATACCGGCATCAATCATCGATCTGACGGCGGCAATGCGTTCATGGCTGGCAACGGACAGGGCCTCGCCTGTGGTTCCAAACGGCGCCAGTGCCGCACACGGGTGTTCCAGCAAGGTGGCGGCATGGCGAACATACAGGTCTGTGGCGATCGACAGATCATCATTGAAAGGCGTGAGGTTCGGGGCGATGACCCCATCGAACCGGTATAATGCCATCAGGTTGTCTCCTTGACTTGTTGCCAGGTATCATCCAAAGCGCTCTTTAAGATGTCCACGGCTTCGTCGATCTCATCTTTGTTGATAATCAGAGGGGGCATGAAACTGATGCGGTCCGGCGCGATTGAACGCACATAAAGCCCTCGGTCATGGGCACGCTCCTGTACCCGGGTGCCGACTTTCAGGGATGGCTCCCAGAGCTTGCGGGCTTTTTTGTCCTCGACCAGTTGAATGCCGCAAAAAAGTCCGACGCCGCGCACATCCCCAACCAGGGGGTGATCAAGCAAGGCCTCACAGCAAGAGAGGAAATGCGGCGAAACCGCTTGCACATGGCCAACCAGGTTGATCTCATCATAAATGTCAAGGGCCTCAAGGGCCACCGCCGCGCCCACGGGGTGTCCTGCATAGGTAAATCCATGTCCCAGCACGCCGGCCGCGTCGGAATTTTTCATCAGATCATCGAATAACTCATCCTTGAACATGATCGCCGACATGGGAAAATAGGCGGCCGTCAGGGCCTTGGCACACGTGGTGCTGTCGGGGACCAGATTGAAAGTCTGGGCGCCCCACATTTCGCCTGTTCGGCCAAAACCGCAGACAGTCTCATCCACATGAAAGTGGATATTATATTTTTTTATGACGCTCTGCATGGCCGTCCAATAACCCTTTGGCGGGAGGATGGCCCCCCCGCCGGACTGCATCGGCTCGGCAAAGAAAGCGGCAATGGTCTCTGGTCCGGAGCTAACGATTGTTTGCTCGAACTCCTCGGCAAGGCGAGCGGAGAATTCCTCTTCGCTTTCCCCGTCCTTGCTATAGAGAAAATAGTTCGGGGTCGAGAGTTTTAGAAAGTCGTCCATGGGAAGATTAAAGTTGGCATGCATATGCGGCTGCCCGGAGAGCGAGACGGCGGCGATCGTACTGCCATAATATCCGCGCCAGCGCGAGATAAACTTGCGTCGCTGTGATTGCCCGCGTGCCACATTGCGCGCCCAGAGAAACTTGATCATAGCGTCATTGGCCTCGGATCCCGAGCACTGGAACATGGCTTTGTCGAAAGGAACCGCCGCCATGCTCGTCAGTCGGGCGGCCAACTGCGCTACCTTCGGGTGCGAGCGGCCATAGAACGTGGGCGCAAAAGGCAAGGTCTCCATTTGGGCCATTGCCGCCGCTGCTATTCGCGTATTACTATAGCCCAGGGATACGCAGCCCAGACCTGAAAATCCGTCAATCAACTCGCGCCCGTCATCTGTCGTAAAGCGAATGCCGCGCCCTGACACAACCATCGCTGCCGGCCCGTTCTCCCGATGCTCTCGCAAATTCGTTTGCCCATGAACATGGTGGCACTTGTCGTAATGGATATCGGAATTGGTGCGCAGGGGGCGATGCATAGCAGCTCTCCAGTCAAAACACTCAGCAAGGGTCCATTTTCACTGTAATGTTGTAATCGTGTCCTCAGAATGCACATTGGCTTGACTGAATTGCAATCTCAATTATTATCCAGTTTAATGAATTTCTTTCAGGTGTCCCATGTACAGACCTCTCCTGGAATTGCGCCATCTGCAGATGATCCGATCGATTGGACGCACAGGTCGGGTTGTCGATGCCGCCGATGAATTGGGGCTAACGCCTTCGGCGCTTTCACACCGAATCAAGGAAGCCGAGCGCCGCCTTGGGGTGCCTTTGTTCGAGCGTTTGCATAAACGCCTGCGCATGACGGCTGCGGCTGAGTATCTTGCTGAGGTGAGCGAGCGTATTCTTTGCGAACTGGAGCTTGTGGAGCAGGATGTACGGCGGATGAATTGCGGCGTTGAGCATGTTGTGCGCATTGCCGTTGAGTCCTACAGCTCCTATCATTGGTTTCCACAGTTTTTGAAGAATTTTCAGTCCCATGCTTCGCGTATTGACATTCAGGTCATGGCGGGTGCCGGCAAGAACACTATGCGTGCACTACGCAACCGGCAAACGGATTTGGTGATCGCACCCGGTGACCATAAGCGTCCCGGCACGAACCCATTGCATTTGTTTGATGATCCGCTAATGTTCATCTGCAATCCCAAGCACCGATTGGCGAAAAAGACGTTTGTTGATGCCGGCGACATTGAGGGAGAGACGTTTATTACCTATACAAAAGTACCTGAGCCGGATCGTGAGTTTGTGCGGTTATTTCGCGCTGAGGATAAATATCCGCGTTGGACGGCCACGGTTGAAATGCCGGAGGCGATTATTGAGCTCATCGCCGCTGGACAGGGCACAAGCGTACTCGCGGGATGGGCAGTTCGCCCGCACGTTAAATCCAACCGCGTTGCCGCGCGCCCCGTAGGTGAGAGCGGTATTAACGTTCCTTGGCAGTGCCTGTGCCGCGACGATGAGCCTCTTGATGGACCTGTTATTCAGACCATGCGTTGTCTTGCGGATTGGTGTTCACGAAGGGGAGGCCTGTAGTCCTACATTATTTTCGTTTCGCCACGTCACACGTCAACGGCTAGCTGAGCACCTTTCATCAAAAAGCACATTTTATTCAATTTTTTTTCAACCATAACTCGACTACTCTTTAAAGTAACTGATAATCGGCATAATCTGTCTTCGAAACAAAGATGGCCTGTCTTTTTTGACCGCTGATAAAAAAGGGAGCGAAAAATGACGATCACATCGGGCAAATCGGACCGCAACTTTCTTTCAAAACTTGTGACGTTGTCAACAGTCACACTCAGTGTGCTTGTTCTGCACGGACCCGCGCGTGCACAAGACTACGGCAAGCATGAGTTCAAGGTCATTGGCAACTGGACTAACGCCCCGCACTTTAAAAATTCGGAAAAGCCGTTTTGGGAAACATCTCTGCCTCAGGCCTCTGACCAGGCATTATCAGGCCTTATTACACCACTTGATGAGTTGGGCCTAAAAGGTTTTGATGTCGGTCGTATGCTGAAGCTTGGGCTGTTTGATTTTATCCATGCGGGCTTTACCTATGTGGCAGGCGACAATACGCGATTTGAAGGGGTGGATCTTGCGGGTTCTATCCAAAGTTGGGAGGACGCCAGAAACGCCGTTGCGGCATATCGCCCTGTATTGGCCAGGCAGTTGAATGATACATTTGATGCGAAATTGCTTGCCAATTACAGCGAGCCGACACAGGTATTCTACTGCCGTGTGCCGATCACGAGCATAGATGATTTCAAAGGAAAAAAGGTGCGGGTATATAATCGCGCACTTTCTGATCTTGTAACCGGCATGGGAGGCGTGGCTACATCGATCGACTTTGCCGAAGTCGTTCCGGCTTTGCAGCGTGGAGTTGTCGATTGCGCCGTAACAGGAACGCTTTCCGGATATACGGCGAAATGGTACGAAGTCGCCACACACCTCTACACCTTACAAGCCGCGCAGGGCTCCGGACTGTTTCTCGCCGTTAGCAACGCAACGTGGAACAAGTTAACGCCGGACGCACGGACACTTTTGCAAAAGCAAACCGCAAAGTTTGAGAACGCCGCTTGGGAGTTCGGCCTAAAGGCGGATCAGGAGGGCATCGACTGCAACACGGGCAATGGGCCGTGCACCTTCGGTGAGGCGCAAAATATGATCTGGGTGAAACCCAGCACGGATGATTTGGCAAAGCTGAAGACAATTGTTGAAAAGAACGTCCTTGCCGGCTGGGCAGAACGCTGTAGCGCCGACTGCGTCAAGGATTGGAACCAGTCTGTCGGCAAGGTTCTGGGGCTGACAGCACCCGTAAAATAGGACGGCCTTCGTTTGAGGCGTGGGGAGTTGATGCTTGCCACCGCCCCTTGTGTTCAACTCTCATTTTCCTGTGCGCCGTGGCCGGTTGCGTTGGCGTCATGTCTCCGGCCTGTCATACCAAGGGGCTTTGGGTTTGTCCGTTGACCCAAGTTCAACCGTTGTCTTATCAGAACGATAGTTGAAGCAAACGTCTGTTGACGACCTGGCCAGACCGCATGTTGGTCCAAAGTTTCCGAAATTTGAACGATGCTGGATAGCGTTTTTGCAATTTTTTATCGGTTAGCGAAGTGGGCTGCCATCGGTGCGGGCGTTTTAATCCTTCTCGCTGCTTTGCTGGTTTTTGCTGATGTGATGTTGCGCAATATCGTCAATTACACCCTTGGGGGGGCGGACGAGCTGTCCGGTTACGCTCTTGCCATCGGAACCGCGTGGGCACTGCCTTATTGCCTGCTCGGCAAACACCACATTCGAATTGACTCGCTTTACCGGATAACCGGCGTGAAAACGAGGGCGCTTCTCGACATCATAAGCCTGATGGCGATTGGCGCCTTTATTCTATTGCTCACTTACCGTGCCGGGTTGGTTCTCTTGGAGACGGCCGAACGAAACTCTTTGTCGGTCGGCCCGTTGAGTCTTCCGCAAATTTGGCCGCAAACGCTTTGGGTATCAGGACTGGTATTTACAGCGCTCGCCGTTGCCTTAACGGCTTTGCGGGGATTGCTTGCGCTTGCGCGCGGCGACCTGGAAAGGGTCCACACCGTTCTTGCCAATGAGGGTGCCAATCAATCAGACAGTGGACAAAAGTCAGTGATGTAACCGGAACAGCAACCGGATAAAGATAGGCATCTCTATTCACGGGCATCAGCCGCCCGCTCCCCCGTCTTGGGCCACCCCTAAAGCGTGTCAGGTCGCCAACAGAAGTTTCCAGATTATGTTAGCCGTCACCGCCGTTGCCCTGATCTTACTTGTTGCCCTGAGTGTGCCGATTGCGGCAGCGCTTGGCCTGCTCGGCGTTGGGCTTGGCTTTGCTTTTTCGCCCGTGCCGCTCGATCGGGCCCTTGGGGAAATATTTTGGCGCGCCAGCAATGACTTTCTTATAGTCGCGGTGCCAATGTTCATACTCCTTGGTGAGATCGTTTTGCGAGCCGGTATTGCTGAGAGAATGTATCGCGCGCTGGGACATTGGTTGTCGTGGTTGCCGGGTGGACTGATGCACACAAACATCGGAAGCTGCGCCATGTTCGCAGCAACCTCAGGTTCGAGCGTTGCGACGGCGGCGACGCTGGGTACGCTGGCAATCCCCGAATGCGAGCGCCACGGTTACGACAGGCGCCTTTTTCTGGGCACCCTCGCAAGCGGAGGAACACTGGGTATTCTCATTCCTCCATCGATAAATCTTATTGTTTATGGGCTGTTAACCAATACATCGGTCCCCAAACTCTATCTTGCCGGCTTTATTCCAGGGTTCCTGCTAGCGCTATTGTTTATGGGAACCGTGTTGGTGACTTGTCTTGTGCGCCCCCAAATGGGTGGCAAACGGTTTGTCAGCAACTGGGGTGAGCGGGTCCGCTCGCTTGTCCATTTACTGCCGCCGCTTGCACTTTTCACCGTTGTCATCGGCTCCATATATTCAGGGCACGCAACGCCAACCGAAGCGGCATCCTTGGGTGTTGTCGGCGCGTTGATGCTCGCACTTTGTAATAGAACATTGTCAGTTCTCACGCTGCGCGAGGCTCTGTTGTCGACGATGCGCACAACCGGCGTCATTATGTTTATTATTCTTGCGGCAATCTATCTGAACTTCGTGCTGGCCAGCATCGGGCTGACTCGTGAGCTGACAAATTTTATGCAAAGCCTTGGGTTGTCGCCGTTGCAGATGATTATTGCGATTGTCATTTTTTATGTCGTTCTGGGGTGCTTTCTTGAGACGTTCTCCATGATGTTAACAACGGTACCGCTTATTGCGCCCATTGTGATTGCCCTTGGATATGATCCCGTATGGTTTGGCATTCTGCTCATGGTTTTACTGGAGATGGCGCTGATCACGCCTCCCATTGGTATCAATCTTTATGTAATACAAGGGATCCGGGCCGATATTCAGTTTAACGAAGTCGCGGCCGGCTCGCTGCCGTTCGTTGTCGCCATGGCCCTGACAGTCGCTCTCTTGATTGCATTTCCACAATTGGCCCTATGGCTGCCAGAATGGACGGCGAGATGAGACGGTTCGGTGGGGGAGGGGCTCGGGATCCGGCGCCTTTGTACAAATTACCGGTTACCGGCTCCCTGGAACGGCATTCCCGAGAAACGCAAAAGCAGGATTGCCTTTTGCGCAATTATGTGTTGACGTTGGCGCGTAAACAGGGCATATCCGAGCCTTGTTTGATTTGGATTGTTTGGGTTGGGCCTGAATGGATACCCGAACGATTTGCGTTGGGCAAATTTTTGCGTTTTGGTCGTGATCTTTCCATGAATTTATAAGAATTGGCTATAGTGTCGTTGCTTGTGAATAATGGTATGACATGTGATCACGATTGGCGGAACGCCCTGAACAGGGTAGATGAGTTGAACTGAATGAAGACATTTTCTGCAAAACCTGCTGATATTGAACGGGATTGGATCCTGATTGATGCGCAGGATCTGGTTGTGGGCCGTCTTGCGGCGTTGATCGCCACACGCCTGCGCGGCAAGCACAAAGCGATTTTTACCCCGCACGTCGACTGCGGCGATTGTGTCGTGGTGGTGAACGCGGAGAAGGTGGCCTTGACAGGCAATAAGGTTGAAAACAAACGCTTCTACTGGCACACAGGATACCCAGGCGGGATCAAGGATCGCAGCATGCGTCAGATCCTGCAAGGCAAATCTCCCCAACGTATCTTGCAAAAGGCGGTCGAGCGCATGTTGCCTGGCGGTCCTTTGTCGCGCGCGCAAATGAAAAATTTGCGCGTTTATGCGGGCCCGGACCACCCCCACGAAGCGCAAGCGCCGCGTGTTCTGGATGTGGGTGCGATGAACGCAAAAAACAAAAGGAGTGCCTAGGCCATGAGCGCGGACGATATCAAGTCGCTTGAGCAGTTGGGGGACGCCATTGAGGGTGAGGGCGCTGGCAAGACGAATGCACCTGCGGCGGCTTCTGCGAACGGATCTGATACGGCGCAGGCGTCTGAGGCCCCTGCCTATGTGCAAAAACTTGACGCGCACGGCCGTGCCTACGCCACAGGTAAGCGTAAGGACGCCGTGGCACGGGTTTGGATCAAGCCCGGCAAGGGCATCGTGACCGTCAACAAGCGCGACATTGCAACTTATTTCGCCCGTCCCGTGTTGCAAATGATTATCAAACAGCCCCTGAAAACTGCCGATCGCGAAGGGCAGTTTGACGTTATGGCGAGCGTGTCTGGTGGCGGCCTGTCGGGCCAGGCGGGAGCGCTACGTCATGGCTTGGCCAAGGCGCTGACACATTACGAGCCGGAGCTGCGAGGCGTACTGAAGTCGGGAGGCTTTTTGACCCGGGATTCCCGTGTGGTCGAGCGCAAGAAATACGGACGCCGTAAGGCCCGACGCAGCTTCCAGTTTTCAAAGCGCTGACGTTGGCGATCGCCTACCATTTTCTGCGGTTTTGCATGTGAGCGCGCCCTTGACCGGCGCGCCTTTTAATAGAGCGTGTCATGTCTTGATAGAACCATGAGTGAGAACAGAAAAAGCAGCCATGATGCTGACGGCACACGGCATGGGCAGATTGATAGCGCCCTCGGCACCAAGGCGCGAGATCGGCAATCGCGCGAGCCCAACTACTCTGGCGTTCTATCCTTCCTGCGCCGGCCTTATAGCAAGGATGTATGCGGCTACGATGTCGCCGTATGGGGTGTCCCGTTTGATGCCGCAACTTCCAACCGCCCCGGTGCGCGTTTTGGTCCACGGGCGGTGCGCGAGGCCTCTTCCATTATGACCGGCGATCCGGTCTATCCGTTTCACTACGATACATTCCAGACTTTGGCGGTGGCGGATGCGGGAGACTGTGCGTTAGCCTATTACAACGTCAACGATACCCCACGACGCATCTGCGAGCAGGCTCGGATTCTGTTGGATCAGACCGGCCATCTGGTTAGCATTGGGGGTGATCATTTTATCACCTGGGCGCTTTTGCAAGCCCATGTGGACAAACATGGACCCGTGGCGCTGGTACAGTTTGATGCGCATCAGGATACTTGGGATGATGCAGACGGCACGATTGATCATGGCACCATGATCACCCGAGCGGTCAATGACGGCCTGATTGACGTGGAGCACTCTATACAGATTGGTATCCGCTCCCATGCGGACGCTGACTATGGTATCAAGGTGCTTTATGCCTACGACGTGCACGCGATGGGGGTTGCCGACACCGTTGACGCGATCCGCCGCCGGGTAGGGAAGGGGAAGGCTTATTTGAGTTTTGATATTGACTGCCTGGATCCGGCCTTTGCGCCAGGAACCGGCACGCCGGTCTGTGGGGGGCTTTCCAGTGCACAAGCACTTTCTATCCTGCGCGGCCTTGGGGAGATTGATTTCGTTGGTATGGATCTGGTCGAAGTGGCACCGGCCTATGATCATGCGGGCATTACCGCCCTTGCCGGGGCCACGATCATTGACATGTATCTCGGGCTTTTGGCCGAACAACGGCGCTTGCATGGCACACAGAAGATGAAAGGGGCCACTCATGAGTAGCCCCACCCTTCGCATCGGTGTGTTGGGCGCATCGGGCTATACGGGTGCTGACTTTATTCGCCTTGGTTTGGCGCATCCCAATTTAGCGTTTACGGTGCTGACGGCAAACGCCCATGCGGGCGTTCCCATGCGCCAGGTCTACCCGCACTTGACAAGCGCGTCCCTGCCGGATCTGATTGCCGTTGAAAACGCAGACTGGAGCGGGGTTGATGCGCTTGTGTGCGCGTTGCCCCATGCGACATCGCAGCCCCTTATCGCGCAGGTCCTTGATAGCCATCCGGCGATCAAGGTTGTCGATATGTCGGCGGATTTTCGTTTGCGCGATGTTCGCGCCTACGCCGATTGGTACGATCAGGAGCACCAGGCCAAGACCCTGCAGGCAGAGGCGGTCTATGGGCTGAGCGAGCACTACCGTGCACAGATCGCCGCGGCCCGGCTTGTGGCCTGCCCCGGGTGTTACCCGACGGCAACGCTCCTGGCACTGATCCCACCATTAAAACGCGCATTGATTTGCGGGCAGGACATTATTGTTGATGCGAAATCCGGTGTCTCTGGCGCGGGGCGGGGGCTTAAACAGGGGGCGCTTTTTTGTGAGGCCGGCGAGGGGATGAGTGCTTACGCGGTCGGGCATCATCGGCATATGGCCGAGCTTGATCAGGAGCTCAGTCTTGCCGCTGACGCGCCGGTATTGGCGAGTTTTACGCCGCATCTTGTCCCTGCAAGCCGCGGCGAGCTGGTGACCTGCTATGCAAGGCTTGGCGAGGGGGCGCAGGTGGACGACGTGCGCGCGGCATTGGAGGACTTTTACGCCGATGCGCCCTTTGTGCATGTGCTGGAGGAAGGGGTTCATCCCGCGACCTCTCAAGTGCGCGGCTCAAACCACACCCATATCAACGTTTTTGCCGATCGTGCGCCCGGGCGGGTGATCCTTATCGCTGCGCTGGACAATCTTGTGAAAGGCTCGGCGGGCCAGGCGCTGCAGAACCTGAATCTCATGTTCGGGTTGCATGAGACAACGGGCCTTGAACAGTTGCCACTGTTTCCCTGATCTGCGCTGCCTGGCTTGGTGTCTATCTTAGCCGGAAGCCGAATCATCCAATAAAATACTTGACCCGGGATCATTACCGTTTTATTGAAGAAAATTGCGCTGTTTGCGCTTTTATGTTGAGATGAGTGTGTAATGCAGAAACGACGACATATGATATCACTTGTGGTGATTACGCGCGTCTGAGGCGCGGGATTCCTATCCTGCGGATGATGACGCGTATCCAGGCCCTTTCGGGGCCTTTTTTGTTGGCCAAACGTGAACCGGTACGACATCTTGCAAAGATTTGGGGCCTGTTAGCGTTTCTTCACTACAAAGGTTCACGATGAATGGAGAGGACCGATGACGCAACAACTGACCGGCGCTGCAATCGTCATGCAAACCCTTGCTGATCAGGGGGTTGAGCAGATTTTTGGCTACCCCGGGGGGGCGGTACTGCCGATCTATGACGAATTGTTCAAACGCAACAGCGTGCGCCATATCCTGGTGCGCCACGAGCAAGGAGCCGTGCACGCAGCAGAAGGGTACGCACGTGCAAGCGGCAAACCCGGTGTTGTGCTGGTCACCTCAGGGCCCGGCGCCACCAATGCTGTTACCGGCCTGACCGATGCCATGCTCGATTCCATTCCCGTCGTTTGTTTAACCGGCCAAGTTCCAACCGCTCTCATTGGCAATGACGCATTTCAGGAATGCGACACTGTCGGTATTACCCGCCCGTGTACCAAGCATAATTACCTGGTCAAATCCGTCGATGATCTGGGGCGGGTTCTGCATGAGGCGTTCCATGTTGCAACAACAGGACGGCCAGGTCCGGTTGTTGTCGACATTCCCAAGGACGTACAGTTCGCCACAGGCGCCTATGTGCCCCCACGCAATATCGTGCACAAGACTTACCGGCCCCAGTTACAAGGGGACATGGAGCGGGTGCGCGAGGCGGTTGATCTGATGATCGCAGCCAGGAAACCAATCCTTTATACCGGTGGCGGCATTATCAATTCGGGAAAAGAGGCCAGCCATTTGCTGCGCGAACTGGTCGAGTTGACCGACTTTCCCATCACCTCCACCCTTATGGGGCTTGGGGCCTACCCTGCGTCGGGCAAAAATTGGCTTGGGATGTTGGGTATGCATGGAACATATGAGGCCAATCTGGCCATGCACGGGTGCGACGTCATGATCTGTATCGGCGCGCGATTTGATGATCGGATCACCGGGAACTTGCAATATTTCTCGCCCAACTCCACCAAAATTCATGTGGACATCGATCCCAGCTCAATCAACAAGAATGTCCGGGTGGATGTGCCGATCATTGGCGATTGTGCCCATGTTCTGGAGGATATGGTGCGCATGTGGCGCTCAAGCGCGCAAGCAAACACAGAGCGCAATCTGAAGCCCTGGTGGCAGCAGATTAATCACTGGCGTGCAAAGCAATCGCTAATGTTTGAGAACTCTGATACAGTCATCAAGCCGCAACATGCCATCCAGCGCCTTTACCAGTTAACCAAGGACCGTGACACCTATATCACCACCGAGGTGGGCCAGCACCAGATGTGGGCGGCGCAGCACTATCACTTTGAAGAGCCAAACCGGTGGATGACCTCCGGCGGCCTGGGAACCATGGGCTATGGCCTGCCGGCAGCTATTGGGGTTCAGTTGGCGCACCCGCACGCCTTGGTGATTGATATTGCCGGCGAGGCCAGCGTGCAGATGACCATGCAGGAAATGTCAACCGCGGTGCAGCACAACCTGCCCATCAAGATTTTTATTCTCAACAATCAATATATGGGTATGGTACGCCAGTGGCAGGAATTGCTCCACGGAGGTCGGTATTCGCAAAGCTATTCGGAAGCGCTTCCTGACTTTGTCAAATTGGCTGAGGCCTATGGCGGGCACGGGATCCGCTGTGAGGACCCCGACGATCTGGATGCGGCCATTGAAGAGATGATCAGCAGTGATAAACCGGTCATTTTCGACTGTGTTGTGGATCCGGATGAAAATTGCTTTCCCATGATCCCCTCGGGCAAGGCGCATAACGAAATTCTCCTTGGACGCGAGGCTGAGGCCATTGATAAGGCCATTGATGCTGAGGGCAAGGTACTGGTTTAGAGCCCCCCGGTGCGCATGGCAGGTGATCAGCGAGGCAGGGAACGATGTACAAAGGAATGCGGGTATGAACGATGGAACCAACGACTTTGGCAGACACACATTGTCGGTTCTGGTTGATAACGAGCCGGGGGTTCTGGCGCGGGTTGTGGGTTTGTTTTCCGGGCGCGGGTATAATATCGATTCGTTGACCGTGTCGGAAACTGAGAATGAAAAACACCTCTCTCGGGTGACCATCGTGACCTCTGGTCCGCCGATGATCATTGAGCAGATCAAGTCGCAACTTGAGCGTTTGGTTCCCGTACACCGCGTGATTGATCTGTCGCTTACAAAACAACCTCTGGAGCGGGAGCTGGCGCTCATCAAGGTCGCTGGCAAGGGCGAGAACCGGGTGGAGGCCTTGCGTTTGGCGGAAGCCTTTCGCGCCGATGTTATTGATGCGACAACCGGGCATTTTGTGTTTGAGATCACGGGGCGGGTGTCGAAGATCGATCAGTTTATCAATATTGTCACGCCCCTCGGCCTTGTTGAGGTGGCGCGCACCGGAGTTGCCTCTATCGCTCGTGGTCCTAAGGGAATGTAATCCTTGTCGGCGGGGCAATTGCAAAAAACCAGGGAATCTGCCAGGGAATCTGTATGACGGCAATAATTGATATTCACGCCCGCGAGGTGCTCGACAGCCGTGGCAACCCCACAGTTGAGGTGGATGTGGTGCTGGAGGACGGCTCATTTGGGCGCGCCAGCGTACCGTCGGGTGCTTCCACGGGTGCCCATGAGGCGGTCGAACTGCGCGATGGGGGCGAGCGGTATAACGGCAAAGGGGTGCGTCAGGCCATCAAAGCCGTCAATGAGGATATTTTTAACGCCATCAATGGCATGGATGCCGAGGCGCAAATCGACCTGGACGCCCATATGTGCGCGCTTGATGGGACACCTAACAAGGCAAATTTCGGCGCCAACGCTATTCTCGGGGTCTCTCTGGCGCTCGCCAAGGCGTCCGCGGATGCCGCCGGTCTGCCGCTTTTTCGTTATGTTGGGGGCACCAGCGCCCACTTGATGCCTGTGCCGATGATGAATATTATCAACGGCGGGGCGCATGGGGATAACGCTATTGATATTCAGGAATTCATGATTGTTCCCGTTGGCGCTCCCACATGCGCCGAAGCCATTCGCATGGGATCAGAGATTTTTCACACCCTGAAAAAGGCCCTAAGCGAGGCCGGACACAGCACCAATGTAGGCGATGAAGGAGGCTTTGCCCCCAACCTGAGTTCGACCGACGCAGCGCTTGGTTTTGTTATGAAAGCCGTTGAGGATGCCGGTTTTCAGCCAGGCGATGACATTTATTTGGCCCTTGATTGCGCCGCAACGGAGTATTTCACCAATGACCTTTATCATCTTGCCGGCGAGGAAAAGACGTTGGATGCAGGAGCCATGAGCGACTACCTGCGCGACCTCGTGGACCGATATCCCATCTTTTCCATCGAAGACGCCATGGCCGAAGACGATTGGGACGGCTGGAAAACTGTAAGTGAGGCCATTGGTGATCGGTGCCAGTTGGTCGGCGATGACCTGTTTGTCACCAACACGGAGCGCCTTGTTTCTGGCATCAGACAGGGGGTGGGGAATGCGATTTTAGTGAAGGTCAATCAGATCGGCACCTTGAGTGAAACTCTTGATGCAGTGGAGACTGCCCATAAGGCGGCTTATAAAGCGGTATTGTCGCACCGATCGGGGGAGACCGAGGACGCGACCATCGCCGATTTGGCCGTGGCGACGAACTGTGGTCAGATTAAAACTGGTTCTCTTTCGCGTTCCGATCGCACGGCAAAATACAACCAGCTCATGCGTATAGAGGAAGCTCTGGGAAGTCAGGCCAGATACGCTGGAAAGTCGATCTTGCGCGGTGCCTGAGCCTATAGGAGTGAACGGGTTAAGATTTTGTTCATCATTGACGAGTGACACTGGGTCGTGGCGGGGCGACATTTTGCCAAAATGGGTACAGCGAAACGCACGCTCTAGCCTGATCAACTTATTTCACCCGTGTCGGTTTTCCATTTATGAGTACGCGATACAAAAAGCACCTGTTTTTGCGTGCCCTTGTGGTTCCAAGCTTGTCAGTCGCCGTTCTTGCCTATTTCGGCTATCATCTGATGCACGGGGCTTACGGTATCAGGGGGCTTGAGCGGGTTCGGGAGCGCATTGCGAAGCTGGAGACTGAGCTTACCCATGTGCAGGCCACGCGCCAGGCACTGGCGCTGCGTGTGGCCCTTTTACGCCCCAACAACGCGGATATGGATATGGTTGAAGAGCGCGCCAGACAATCTCTCTATTTGACCCATCCCGATGACGTGGTGATCTTTACCCCCTGGCGTCAGCGTTGGCAGAACGCCACCGCGGGTTCCGCGGATGACGACAAATCTGAGCATCGGAGGGTTCCGTAACTCCAGAGCGTCGGGCGTTTAAGTTGCAACAATAACCCCGGTTAGGATCAAGAGAAAGACGAAAATGGGGCCTTGGACAGTGGCATCGCTATGAACGGGCTGGCCAGGTCGCAAATAGACGTTGCCATTTATCTGTTCATTGCTTGTCTCCGGCGGCTTTGCTGTGTGTCAAGGGCTGCTCACGCGCCGCCTTTGGCGGTTCTTAAACCCTTGACACACCGCAGCCGTCGGTTAGGGCTCATGATCAGATAAATGGCTGGTAGCGCCTTGGCGTGAGAATGAACCGATAAAGCATAAGAAAAAGGTCCTTATCCATAGCTGGGGTTATTGTTGCAAATTAAGCGCCCGACGCTCTATCACGCAGAAAACGCCATGCGGCGCTTGCGTGGGAGGGGAAAATCCTGTACTCTAGAAATATTCTAAGGTATTTTGTACCAGGAAACTCTATGACAGGCGGCCAGAGATTTTATAATGCCGCGTGCTTGCAACGCAGTACATTTTGTTGTAGCGCATAATTTTTGTTGTAGCGCATAATTTTTGTTGTAGCGCATAATTTTTGTTGTAGCGCATAATTTGTGGACGCAGGAGAGCAACAGACCATGTTCATTCAAACTGAAGCCACGCCCAATCCAGCCACCTTGAAGTTCTTGCCAGGTAAGGCAGTTGTTACCGGCAACGGTCTCGATTTTCGCGATTCTGAGGCGGCGGAACAGTCACCGCTGGCGGAACGCCTGTTCGGGGTTGAGGGGGTTGGCGGCGTTTTCCTTGGCCATGACTTTATCGCTGTCACCAAATCCCATGGCGAATGGCAACACCTGAAGCCGGCAATTCTGGGCGCGATTATGGAACATTACATGTCGGGCGCGCCAGTCATACACAACCAGGCCATGCAGGCCCCGAGCCAGGCCTTGAACGAGGAGTATGATGCAGTCGATGAGGACGTCGTTAATCATATCAAGGAACTTCTTGAGACGCGGGTCCGTCCGGCGGTTGCTCATGACGGCGGTGATATTGTCTTTCATGGGTTCAGGCAGGGAATTGTTTTCCTTCATATGCGTGGCGCCTGTGCGGGCTGCCCCAGTTCCACGGTTACCTTGAAAAATGGCATTGAAAATCTGCTTCGCCATTTCATCCCGCAAGTGCGCGAAGTCCGTCCTGTTTAGCGCCGCCTGGAAGACCTGACACGCCATCGTGTTGAATTGCCTGATATCAAGGGGCTTTGCGTTTGACTCTTGGCCAGGTTGAAAACCGATGTCTTATCAGTACGATACTCAAGGAAACGTCGATTAAAACATAACCCGCGCCAAGGGGAGCAGGCCCGTTATTGGGTTATAATCACGCCGTCCTTGTTGAAGGCCCTGTAAACGAACGCAAATGTGAGATCGTACGCTACGTCAACGTCTCTTCCCCCCTGTTTGCGTGTGACCCAGACATTACCCACATCAAAACCATCGGCAATAAGCCGCGTATCAAGGGCTGACGCCTGACCAGGGCTCCAATGGTAGGTGATCCCATCCACAGTCATGGTTTTTTTCTGCTTAAGAAGGTCGAGGGCGATGGCGGCACGTTTTTTCCGGTTATCGGTGTTCGCATTCCTGGCAATGACGACGCGGGCCATGGGGGCAATGTCCCTCGGCAATTCCCCCGAAAACAAAAAAGGCGTAGATCCGGTGTCGTATCGGGCGTAAGGGTTGGTTCCGTAAGGGCGCATATGGGGATTGTTGGGGACGAGGACTTCACCATCTGAGTGGCGTTTTTTAAACAGGGCAAACGACTCCAGACGCGAGGGCAGCAGTACCAGCAGATCCCCTGTGTAGGTGCCCACAATGGCTTCACCGGTGAACTGCTGCCACCAACTTTCTGTCTGGCGGTCATACATAACCAGATCGGAATTGCGCAGTTTTCCCGTGGTGCCGAAATCAAGAAGCGTGTCTTTGTGGTTGCGCTTGAACACCAAAGCGGCATTGCACAAAGGGCAATATGTGACCGCAATGGGAACCCCCGACAATGTATCATTGACAATTTCGTGCCACATGAGAACGCGAATCGGATAGGCGCGCGCCCTGTCCTTGATGGCAACACTGATGACAGGCTCGTTGTCTTTTAAACCTGTAACCTCCTTGATTGGCACAAATTCAGGGGCATCAATGGGAGGAATGCCATCTTTTCGGGGGCCACCGGAGATTATTTCACTCCATTCCACCGCCTGTTTGCTGAAGTCGGTTTTCCAGCCCTCATGGGTCCACCGTGCAGGCTCCGCGGCCGTGCGGCCCATGACCATGAGAACGCCGGCCACGGCAAACACCGCGACCGTGAGGGCCGTGCAACGAAAAAGATTTCGCACCCATCCTTCGTGATTTGCCAAGCCATTGCTCATACGTCATTATAGGGCGCGCGCGGCGGCGTTGAAAATAAGGGTTTTTCAACAGAAATTCACATTCGCGTGAGGTTAGCGCTTAAGGTCGACCCAGGATAGGCGGACCGTGCGAGGAAAGACAAGGGGTTGCCCTCTAATTGCACGGGAGCGGGGGGAGGGGACGTTGACAATGTTTCCACGAAACGAAATTTGTCATGCCTGTTAAAAGGATTGCCAGGCATTTTTGGTACCGCTTTGGTCCTGTTGCCGCGGTTCTGATCGCGATCCTCGTGATATGGTACGCGGCGGCAGTCATGCTAAACGCCCCCGGGCAACGGGACGCCTATGCGCGCAGCGGTGTCAGCCCTTGGCGTGCCGTCGATCTGGTACGCGACAGCTTGGCGCAGCCGCGGCCCGTATTGCCAGCCCCCCATCAGGTTGCCGTGGAGGTCTTTAACACCACTCTCAAACGCGCCGTTACCTCCAAGCGCAGCCTTGTTTATCATGCATGGATCACCCTTTCATCGACGTTGCTCGGATTTTTCATGGGCACGTGTCTGGGCATTGTTTTGGCGGTGGTCATAGTACACAACCGGGCTATGGACAAAAGCCTGATGCCTTGGATCATCACCTCGCAAACGATCCCCATACTGGCGATTGCGCCCATGGTCATCGTTGTGCTGAACGCCGTTGGTATTCAGGGGTTGCTCCCGAAGGCTTTTATTTCCATGTACCTGAGCTTTTTTCCTGTGGCTGTCGGCATGGTGAAGGGATTGCGCGCGCCGGAGCCGGTAGATCTCGATTTGCTGTACACGTATAACGCGTCGCGCCGGGATATTTTTTGGAAATTGCGCTGGCCGGCCTCCATGGGCATGCTGTTTGCCAGCATGCGCATTGCCGTCGCGGTGGCTCTGGTGGGGGCGATTGTCGGAGAGCTGCCGACGGGGGCAGTGGCGGGGTTGGGAGCGCGGCTATTGGCGGGATCGTACTACGGTCAGACCATTCAGATCTGGGCGGCGCTTATTGTGGCAGCGTGCCTTGCAGCAGCGCTTGTGGGACTGGTGGGGGTTGCCCACAGGATCATGCTGCGGCGCATGGGGGTGCGAGAGACGTAATGGCACTGTCAGGAAAAGACGGCTCAATACGAACAATGCCAAAGATACCTGTATTGCCGGTTCTCGCCGTCATGGCTGGACTGGCGGGGCTGATCATCAGCGCCGGCGAGGCCTCTGCGGTGCTTGTCTATCTTGTCTTGATAATCGTCGTGTGTGCCGCGCATATTATCTTCAAACCTACGTGGATGCTCACAACTATAGTTGTCGGGTTGCTTGTTCACGCTGGCGCGTGGTTGGTGTTGGAGGCATTGGGGATGCCAACAGACAGCCCGACCAGCGCGACCCGCGGTCTCGGGTTTTGGAGTGGTATCGTTGCCTTGTGGCTATTGGCGTGGTGTTTTGTGGATCGGTTGGCGCAGATTGAGGCCCGAAACAAGGCGCTTGCCCTCATTCTGTCTCTTGCTATACCGTTTGTGTTTGGCCTGTGGCTGTTGATCCTGTGGGAGATCGTTGTGGTGGGCAGTCATATTCCTCAGGTTCTGCTTCCCGCGCCAAGTGCCATCTGGGCGCGGCTCGTACAGTCGGTTCCGATTCTGTGGGCGGATTTTCAGCAAACGTTTCTGAAGGCGGTTCTGATCGGATATTGCCTTGGTTGCGGTGCTGGATTTGCCGTCGCTGTCCTGGTTGACCGATCGCCGTTTTTGCAACGCGGCCTGTTGCCGGTGGGCAATCTTGTCTCTGCCTTGCCGATTATCGGTGTGGCGCCGATCATGGTGATGTGGTTCGGGTTCGACTGGCCCTCAAAGGCAGCGGTTGTGGTGGTCATGACATTTTTTCCCATGTTGGTTAACACCGTTGCCGGGCTCAAATCATCCTCGTTCGCGGATCGGGATTTAATGAAGACCTACGGGGCGAGCTATCGGCAGACCCTGACCAAGCTACGCCTGCCACAAGCCTTGCCGTTCATATTCAATGGTTTAAAAATTAACTCAACCCTGGCACTTATTGGGGCTATTGTGGCCGAGTTCTTTGGCACGCCGATTGTTGGGATGGGATTTCGCATCTCAACAGAAGTGGGGCGCATGAATGTCGATATGGTTTGGGCTGAAATTGCGGTTGCGGCGCTTGCTGGTTCGCTGTTTTACGCTTTGCTGAGCGCCCTTGAACGCGTATTTACTTTTTGGCATCCGTCCTATAGGCTGTAGCGGGATGCACGCGGTTGCAATTTTGTGCAACCGTGGAGGGGTGCATTTTCCGTTGCTTTGAGGTCATGGGCGTGGACTTCCGCGCTTGTTGGTGCTTTAACTTTGCTGCTGTAACGTTGGGGCTGTGACAGAGGCGAAAGCGCCTAACACTTTATGATTTGTTTGCTTCTGCATGGTTTAAGGGGTGTGGTGTGTTCGCATTGCGATCAGGCTCGCGCTTTGATTTGGGCATATAATACCAAGGGCTCCTGACAAGGGCCCATGCATTGGCGTCAAGTAAGTGTGTTATCAAGGCCGTACACCAGACGGCGTGTCTATAAAGCCAATACCGCTGGCATAATAATCGGAAAGGGAGCAGTCGATGAAAACATTATTGATAAAAGCATCGCTGACGGTCGCGGCCGTGGTGATGCTGAGCCTGGCAGTGGACTCTGTGCAGGCCAAGGAAAAGATAACGCTGCAGCTCAAATGGGTTACCCAGGCACAATTTGCCGGTTATTACGTGGCCAAGGACAAGGGATTTTATGAGGCGGTTGATCTGGATGTGACGATCAAGCCGGGAGGGCCCGATATAGCGCCGCCTCAGGTCATCGCCGGTGGTGGTGCAGATGTGATCGTTGACTGGATGCCTTCGGCTTTGGCGAGCCGGGAAAAGGGAGTAGCCCTTGTGAACATTGCCCAGCCTTTCAAGCGCTCAGGCATGATGCTCACATGTCGCAAGGAGACGGGCATTAAAGAGCCCAAGGATTTCAAGGGGAAAACCCTCGGCGTCTGGTTTTTTGGTAATGAATATCCATTTCTTTCCTGGATGTCCAAGCTGAACATTCCAACCCGTGGCGGAAAAAATGGCGTGACGGTTCTCAAGCAGGGGTTCAATGTTGATCCCCTGTTGCAAAAGCAAGCAGACTGCATTTCCACCATGACCTACAACGAATATTGGCAGGTGATTGATGCAGGGCTCTCTGCTGATGATCTTGTGGTTTTTAAATACGAGGACCAGGGTGTTTCAACCATGGAGGATGGCCTTTACGTGCTTGAGGATCATCTGAAGGACCCGGCCTTTGTGGATAAGATGGCCCGGTTTGTTCGCGCCTCCATGCGCGGTTGGTCCTGGGCGCGCTCCAATCCAGACAGCGCCACCGACATTGTGCTGGAAAACGACGCGACAGGTGCCCAGACGTATAAGCATCAGCGCCGCATGCTCGGTGAGATCAACAAGCTGACCGAGGGCTCCGCTTACGGTCGTCTTGATATAAAAGACTACAACCGCACGGTTACGACCCTGCTCTCGGGAGGCTCGGATCCGGTTATTTCCAAGCGACCAAAGGGGGCTTGGACCCATGACGTCATTGACAAGGCGCTTGTCCAATAAAGCCGTATCCACGGGGCCCCAGCGCCCAGGATCCAGCGATGCTTTTTTGAGCTTGCCCGCCCCCCGCTGGCACCCGTCGTGAACAGTAAACAGGTTTTTTGCGCGCGGAAGGGGTTACGGACCCACAACCTCCACCCGCGCAAGCCCCTGCGCCAGATCGTCGATCAGATCACGGGGGTCTTCCAGTCCCACATGCAGGCGCAGCAAGGGATAGGTGTCGTCGTGGGGGCGCACGGTCCGGGGCGTCTTGTCACACGGCATGATCAGGCTCTCAAAACCGCCCCAGGAAAAGCCAAGACCAAAATAGCGCAAACTGTCCAAAAAGGCATGGACACTGGATTGGCGCGCAGGCACAAGTTCAACCCCAAACAGGCCCGTCGCACCGGTAAAATCTCGACGCCAGATTGTATGTCCCGGATCCTCCGCAAGGGCGGGATAGAGGATGCGATGGACCTTGTCATGGGTGCGTAGCCAGTTGATGACAGCCATTGTATTCTTGTGGTGACGCTCAAGACGCACACCCATCGTACGCAAACCGCGCAGCGCCAGATACACGTCGTCAGGCCCCGCCGTCATTCCCGTATTGCCACAAAGATCGCTGAGCGCAGGCCAGTAGATTTCATTAGCGGCAATGGTTCCCAACATGATGTCGGAATGGCCCCCGATATACTTTGTGCCCGCCTGAATGGAGAGGTCCACCCCCAGTGCAAGGGGTTTGCAATGCAAGGGCGTTGCCCAGGTATTGTCCATAATGACGGCAATATCGCGCGGCCTGGCCACCGCACAAATTGCCGGAATGTCCTGAACTTCGAAAGTGCGGGAGCCTGGCGATTCTGTGAAGATTGCCACCGTATTGTCGCGGCACAGGCCGACGATATTGTCGCCAATGAGCGGATCGTAGTAGGTGACTGCCACATCAAACCGCTTGAGAAAGTGATCGCAAACATAACGCGTGGGATCATAGACACTGTCTGCAACCAGAATATGCGCCCCCGCTTTGGTGACAGACAGCAGTGCCAGCGATATAGCCGCCAGGCCCGACGGCGCGAGTGCCACCCCGGCTGCATTCTCAAGGGTACAAAGCGCCTGAGTAAGCGCATCGGTCGTGGGTGTTCCGCGTCGCCCATAGCTGTAGGGAGCGGAGCGGTTTTGCATGGTTTCAACAGAATCGAACACAACGGTCGAGGCGTGCACCACCGGCGGGTTTACAAAGCCGAAATTGGCCCGTGGATTAAGGCCGCAATGGGCTAACTGGGTATCAATGTGCACGTTCTGAGTGGCTTTGAAGGATGGTTTTTCCATTTTATGCATGTCCGGTCACTCGCTTTAGAAGGGATAAACTCGCGGTTCTGTTTATTCATGCTTGCAGGTTTGCTCTTGACCTTTCAAGGATTATGTTTAGAAATATCGCTATATTTCTTCCTTTGCGCTATCAGCGATGAACGTGAAGTCGGTTCGGCTAAATGATGAGAACTAATAATATTTGCGTTTGCTTTTTGCTATGCAGCGCCGCCGGATCTTGGGGAGCAACAGGGCAATAACGGGGTCTGCAGGATATCAGGGCGCTGTTTAGCCAGTTGATTGACGGCGTTTTCGTATGATATAACGCAAAGCAAGAGTATTACCCGCAGGGAGGGTTATCATATCCGGCACTTGTTTCGGACCTGGTTGCAGACCGGTTTGCTTTGGAGTGGGTGTCGGCTTGTTTGAAATGAAATCTTCCTTTCTTGAGTGGGTGCTAGCACAGCGCATTTGCCGCCGCTTTGATGGTGAGTTCCTTGATAACTTGTCTGAAGCGCGGCGCGTAGATGGGCTCACTTTAATCTGGGTACCAGTCTAGACAGGTGACTTGCATGAAAAAACTAAACGTACTTGTAGCCATGGGCGCCGCCCTTGGCCTTAGCGTCGGTGTTGCATCGGCGGCGACCCTTGATGATGTCAAGGCCAAAGGCTTTGTCCAGTGCGGCGTCAGCCAGGGGCTGCCCGGCTTTTCGAGCGCCGACGATGAAGGCAATTGGAAAGGTCTCGACGTAGACTTTTGCCGCGCTCTGGCCGCGGCGATCTTCGGCGATCCGAGCAAGGTTAAATACACACCGCTCTCCGCCAAAGAGCGCTTTACCGCGCTCACATCCGGTGAGGTCGATGTGTTGCCCCGCAACACCACATGGACCATGACCCGTGATACCCAGTTAGGACTGAACTTTACGGGCGTTAACTACTACGACGGGCAGGGCATGATGGTGCGCAAGGCACTGGAAGTCACGTCAGCAACCGAGCTTGATGGCGCCAATATTTGCACCAATACCGGAACAACCACAGAACTGAATATCACCGACTATTTCCGTGCCAATAATATGTCGTTCGAGTTGATTGCGTTTGAAAAGGCTGATGAGGTTGTTCAGGCGTATGATGCGGGCCGTTGCGATGTCTTTACCACGGACGCATCCGGTCTTTATGCGCAGCGGCTCAAATTGACAAACCGCGACGAGCATATGGTGTTACCGGAAATTATCTCGAAAGAGCCTTTGGGTCCCGTGGTGCGCCAGGGCGATGACCAATGGTTCAACATCAATAAATGGGTTCATTTTGCCATGGTCAATGCTGAGGAGCTCGGGGTAACGTCAGCCAATGTAGACGCCATGAAAGGGTCTGACGATCCCAACATCAAACGGCTTTTGGGCGTTGAAGGTGACTTTGGTGATCGCTTGGGCTTGCCTAACGAATGGGCTTACAACATTGTCAAGCAGGTCGGTAACTACGGCGAAATTTTCGAGGACAATGTCGGTCCCAAGACAGATCTTGGCATTGCCCGCGGGTTAAACGCCCTGTGGACCAATGGCGGCTTGCAATACGCTCCGCCCATTCGATAATCGTGTTTCACTGCCCGGCCTTTGCGCCGGGCAGTGTTTACCCAGCTTCAAAAGCCCGTGTGGCCTGGTTGCGTGTCTTTTGAAGTACTTTGGTCACGCTAGCGCTGGCCGCAGGAACATCTCTTTTACATGTTCCGTGCCATTGATACTTTCGGCGGCCATGAAGGCGAGAGAACCAAAAAGAACTCGGGTAAGACGGATTGGGGCAGAAAGGCAAGGGCAGGGCAGGACAATGTCAGACAACATAATTTCGGATCGACCGATGCCTGGAGGCGGCCGTGCAGAGTCGGGAGGCACCTCCATATTATATGATCCCAAAGTACGTGGGATTTTCTTTCAAATTGTCATTTTGGTTTTGCTTGTTGCGTTCGTGTGGTGGATTGTCGGTAACACGATCGACAATCTGACGCGCTTGGGCAAAAAGTCGGGTTTCGAATTTTTCTCCGATAAGTCGGGGTTCGCTATTGCGCCAACACTGGGCACGTGGGTGATGAGCTATGTTCCCGGCAAATCGACCTATTGGGACGCATTTCTCGTTGGGTTGATCAATACGGCGATCTTGGCATTTTTTGGTATCATTTTTGCCACCATATTAGGGTTCATAGTTGGTGTCGCGCGGTTATCGAAGAACGTGGTCATCAATGGTGTGGCCACAGTTTATGTTGAGGTTTTGCGTAATCTGCCGTTACTTTTACAGCTGTTTTTCTGGTATTTTGCCGCGCTCCGATCCATTCCCGAAAAGGATCAGAAATGGTCTTTGTTCGAGACGTTTCATCTCAACAAGACCGGCTATTGGGGCCCGGCGCCGGTACCATATGAGGGGTTGTGGATGACATTTGCTGCGCTTCTGATTGCGATTGTCGGGGCGTATTTTCTGGCCCGTTGGGCGCGCCTTAGACAGGCGCAGACTGGTGAACAGTTTCCGGTTTTCTGGTCGTCAGTGGGGCTGATAATTGGACTTCCCATCCTCGTGTTTTTGTTTACCGGACGCCCTCTGTCGTGGGAACACGCAAACTTTGTCACGGAGGGTTCGAAACTTAAACTTGGGTTCGAAAAGGGTGTCGGCATGGTCATTATCCCCGAGATGATTGCCATGTTTGTCGCCCTTGTGACCTACACGGCCTCGTTTATTGCCGAGATTGTGCGGGCCGGGATCCTGTCGGTTAGTCACGGACAAACAGAGGCTGCGCACGCCTTGGGCCTGCGCAACGGGCAGACCTTGCGCCTGGCAATTATTCCCCAGGCTCTGCGGGTTATCATCCCTCCCTTGACATCTCAATTTTTGAACCTGACCAAAAACTCGTCTCTGGCGGTAGCCATCGCTTATCCGGAACTCGTTTCCGTTTTCGCGGGACCGGTTTTGCAAAAGACCGGGCAGGAGATCGAGATCCTCTTTATTACCATGATGGTCTATTTGACGTTTTCGCTGGGGACGGCGGCGCTCATGAACTGGTATAACGCGCGCATCAAACTGGTCGAACGCTAGGGGTAGGAGACTTTGTATGGCCGATAACACAATCGCCTATGTGCGAACCGAGTACACTCCCGCTGCCCCACCGCCGCCGAGCACCATCGGCGTGCAGGGCTGGTTGTGGGAGAACATCTTTTCGTCAATGACGAAATTTTCGACCCTATCCGCGTCGCTCGGCTCTATTGGCATGATCATTTTGACCTTTGGTGCGTTCTATTTTGGCCTGTCGGTCTTGTGGAATCTGTTGGATTTTTCTTTTTTCTCCGCCACCTGGTCTGATCCGGACGGCCTTAAACGCGAAGCGTGTCGACCTAACCACGGTGCCTGCTGGCCTTTTATCTGGGCGAAGTTAAAGCTCATTTTCTACGGACGCTACCCCAGTAGCGAACTGTGGCGGGTCAATATCGTTTATATTCTGCTGGCCCTCGGGCTGGTTTGGCTCGTGATTGAGCGACTTCCCTATCGCGGGATTGTGAGCGGGTTGATGCTGACGGTATTTCCGCTTGTTGCTTTTATCCTGCTTACCGGCGGCAATGCCGACATCGGTTGGACGTTTTGGACGGTCTGGGCGCTTATTGGCTTGGGCTTGATTGGCCTGGGCTGGATTGGAGGTAAGGGCGAGGCAGGTGATATTTTGGAGGCGTTCTCTGGCGCTCTTCTGGCTATTGGGATATTCTTCCTCGCTCTGGCGATTGTGGTCTTTATCAGCGCCGGTAATTTCGGCATGGAATTCGTTGAGACCGCAAATTGGGGCGGGTTCCTTGTAACCTTGGTGGTGGCGCTTACGGGTATTGTGGCTTCATTACCTCTTGGCATTCTGCTCGCTCTGGGGCGGCGCTCGAACCTGCCGATAATCAAACTCTTGTCGGTTATCTTTATCGAGTTCTGGCGCGGCGTGCCATTGATTACGGTCCTATTCATGTCGAGTGTCATGTTGCCTCTGTTTCTGCCTGAGGGCACTAGCTTCGATAAACTCCTGCGGGCCTTGATCGGTGTCGGGTTGTTCTCCGCCGCCTATATGGCTGAAGTGGTTCGTGGGGGCTTACAGGCCATGCCGAAGGGACAGTATGAGGGCGCCATGGCCCTTGGACTTCCCTACTGGAAGATGATGCGTCTGATTATCCTACCGCAAGCTCTAACGACAGTGATCCCGGGTATCGTCAATACCTTTATCGGGCTGTTCAAGGATACCGTGCTGGTTCTTATCATCGGGCTGTTCGATCTGCTAGGCATCGTTGAGTTCGCCAAGCGTGATGCCAGTTGGTCGACGCCGGTGACCTCGGAGACCGGGTATCTGGTGGCAGGCTTTATATTCTGGATCTGCTGCTTTTCCATGTCGCGCTACTCGGTCAAAATGGAGGAGAAACTCCATACCGGACATGCGCGCTAAGCCGGATCAACACAGGGCATGCCCATTTATAGGCATGACAAACTTAAATACGGAGCGAGATTATGAGCCAAACTGCAATGCAAATATCCGATGACGTTGCCATTGAAATCACCGGCATGCATAAATGGTACGGCACGTTCCATGTGCTGCGCGATATTAATCTGACTGTCAATCGGGGCGAACGGATTGTTATTTGCGGGCCGTCCGGTTCGGGAAAGTCGACCCTTATTCGCTGCATTAACCGCCTTGAGGAGCACCAGCAGGGGAGTATTGTCGTCGATGGTATCGAGTTGACCAACGATTTGAAAAAAATCGACGAAATCCGCCGCGAGGTAGGCATGTGCTTTCAGCACTTCAATCTTTTTCCCCATTTGACGATTTTGGAGAACTGCACTCTGGCCCCCATCTGGGTGCGCAAGGAGCCGAAAAGGCAAGCCGAGGCCACCGCCATGAAATATCTTGAGCGGGTGAAAATCCCCGATCAAGCGAACAAATATCCCGGACAGCTCTCGGGCGGCCAGCAGCAGCGTGTGGCCATTGCCCGCTCCTTGTGTATGAACCCGCGTATCATGCTGTTTGATGAACCGACCTCGGCGCTTGATCCGGAGATGATCAAGGAAGTGCTCGACGTTATGGTTGATCTTGCCAAGGAGGGGATGACCATGCTGTGTGTGACCCACGAGATGGGCTTTGCCCGCGAGGTCGCAAACCGGGTCATTTTCATGGACGCTGGCGAGATTATCGAACAGAATGAGCCAGAGCCGTTCTTTAGCAATCCGCAACACGAACGTACCAAGGAGTTCCTGAGTCAGATCCTGCATTGACCTTGGTGTCGGCCATTTGTGTGCCGTGCTGATAAGACAACGCTTTTCAACTTGGGCGAACGGGCAAACGCAAAGCCCCTTGTTATAAGATGCCCTTGACGTGTGGCGGAGTCGGCGCGGCGGGTTGTTGTCAAGGGGAGGGGGTGTTTTGCCGAACATTTGTCTTTGCTGAATGGTCCTGCCTATGCCGACAGCCCTTACCATTACCAGCCAGGCGCTTGTTGATGCGGCCATGGCGACAATCGAGACATTGCCTGTTGCCCGCGCGATTGCACTCTATGAGACCGAAGAGGCGGTTTTTGTGGACATTCGTGATGTGCGCGAGTTGATGCGCGAAGGGGGCATTCCGGGAGCCGTACACGCACCGCGCGGCTTTCTTGAATTTTGGATCGATCCGGAAAGCCAATATCACCGGGACGTTTTTTGTCAGGATAAACTGTATGTTTTTTTCTGCGCCGGTGCCTTGCGCTCGGCCCTGGCGGTCAAGGCGGTTCAGGACATGGGATTCGGCCCCGTCGCCCATATAGGGGGCGGCTTTTCCGCCTGGCGTGACGCAGGTGGCGTGGTGGCTCCCTATGCGGAAAACGCGACGACTCAACGCCGGTCGCAATAAACGTCTTCTCACTATCTGTGGGGTGTATCTGTGGAGTGATCCTGTCAACATGCCCCGCGGCACCGCGGTTCTGAAGTGAGGGAGGCCTGGTGGAGCCGAGGGGAATCGAACCCCTGACCTCGTCATTGCGAACGACGCGCTCTGCCAACTGAGCTACGGCCCCTCTACCTCGGTTGTCGTATACTGGATTTTATAGGAAGCACTTTACCACTCCCGTCCCCGCGCATCTACCCATGAAATGGTTCTATTAAAACCTGACACGCGCTATGACAACGACAATGGTTTTGAACTTGGGTCAAGGGTCAAACGCAAAGCCCCCGGGTATTAGAGAGTTATATCATGCCAGCCAGAAAGAAAACAGAACCCGATGCCACATCCGCGCCCAAGAGCAAACGGCGCGCGGGTAAGCATAAGCATAAACATTCGTTTCAGGATCTGATCATGACCCTGCAACAGTATTGGGCCAGCTATGGCTGCGTGATCCTGCAACCCTATGACATGGAAGTGGGTGCCGGCACTTTTCATCCGGCGACAACGTTGCGCGCTCTTGGTCCCAACCCATGGAATGCGGCTTACGTGCAACCTTCGCGGCGCCCCACAGACGGACGCTACGGCGAAAATCCAAACCGGCTACAGCACTACTATCAATACCAGGTTATCCTGAAACCCTCTCCGCGCGACATCCAGGATCTATATCTGGGCTCCCTGAAGGCCATCGGCATTGATGCCAGGGCGCACGATATTCGCTTTGTCGAAGATGATTGGGAAAGCCCAACCCTTGGCGCATGGGGACTGGGATGGGAGTGCTGGTGCGATGGCATGGAAGTCTCGCAGTTTACTTATTTCCAGCAGGTCGCGGGCTTTGAATGCGCCCCTGTATCCGGCGAATTGACCTATGGACTTGAGCGGCTGGCGATGTATGTCCAGGGCATCGACAACGTCTACAACCTAAACTTTAACGGCGGCAGCGGCGATGCCAAGGTGACATATGGGGATGTATTTCTGCAAGCCGAGCAGGAATACTCTCGCTACAATTTTGAGCTTGCCGACACCGATCGGCTGTTCACCCATTTTTCCGACGCCGAGGCGGAATGCCGGTCCCTGCTGAGCGCCGGATGGCAGGGGAATCGCCACACCTTGGCATTACCCGCCTACGACCAGTGCATCAAGGCATCGCATCTATTCAACCTTCTTGATGCGCGCGGTGTGATCTCAGTGACCGAGCGACAAAGCTATATCCTGCGGGTGCGTGAACTGGCGAAGACCTGCGGTGAGGCATGGCTGGCAACACGGGGCGGCGGCGCTTAAAGAATGCGCCATACCTGGACAAAACTTTAAGACTTTTGCCTTACAAAGAAAGTGTGCTGGACATGAGAAACCCCGCCTGGCCACATGCCTATGGAAATGCTTGCAACCGGGCTTTTTGCCGATTTCGCTTGCGCCGGGAGGGTTTTATGCCAAGGGGCTTTGCGCTCGACCGTTGGCCCAGGTTGAAAACCGTTGTCTTATCAGCATGACACGCTCTAGATCAGCATGGGGTTAGCTGTACCCATTTTGTGAGCGGTAATACCAGCGGTATGGGCTTTATGGACACGCTGGCTGGTGTACTGCCTTGATAGCACAACGCTTTGACGCTAAGGCATGAGTCATTGGCAAGGGCCCTTGGTATATGCCAGCGGTATGGGCTTTATGGACACGCCGGCTGGGGTGAGGCTTTGATAACACAACGCTTTGACGCTACGGCATAAGTCATTGGCAGGGGCCCCTGGGTATAAGCTAAACCCATAAAGCTGATCGCCCTCTAAATCTATAGCAAAATGCGAGAAGAATACACAAATGCTCATGTATCCCATTAAACGCACTTTGCTATAGCCACAACAGGAGGCCATTTATGTCGGTTGGAGCTGTTTCAACGCTATTGCTTTTCGTTGTTGCCGCGCTCGCCCTGTTTGCGATCATTCTGTACAACCGTCTGGTCAAGAACCGTCAGATGGTTGCCGAGGGGTGGAGCGGAATTGACGTCCAGCTCAAGCGCCGCGCGGACCTGATCCCTAATCTGATTGAGAGCGTCAAAAGATACATGGGGCACGAAAGACAAACCCTCGAGCGGGTCGTTGAACTGCGCAATGCGGCCACAGCCGCCGGTGATGATGTCGCCAATCGCGCCAAGGCGGAAACCGCGCTATCGGGAATGCTCGGTCGACTTTTTGCCTTGGCCGAAAATTACCCCGACCTTAAAGCCAGCCAGAATTTTATTGATTTCCAGAATGCTCTGGAGGACATTGAGGATGAGGTGCAACTGGCGCGCCGCTATTACAATGGGGCGGCGCGCAACCTTAACGTCTCGGTTGAGACGTTTCCGAGCAACCTGGTTGCAGCTCAATTTGGCTTCACGCAGGCGGAATATTTCGAAATCGAAGACGAGGCCCAGCGCGCTGTTCCCAAAGTCGACTTTGCCAATTCCTGAGTACAGTTTTGGCCTGTTTTCGTCTGTCATTTGCGCCCATTTCCGTTGTCCGGGCATCTCTATAGCGAAATGCGTTGAGTTGGAATCATCAGCATTCAGCATTGTTTTCGCATTTTGCTATAGACTCCAGGGTGATCAGCTTTATACGTTTAGTTGTCCCTATAGCAAAATCGGTGCAACTAAACGTATGCTGATCTATTAACGGACATCACCAAAGCCCGCATCATGCGCGGATGATGAGAATGATCGTGTGCCCTGCGAACTGATGCGGCTGACATGAAAGGCACTCAAGCCAACACCCTCGACCGCTTCCACAATGAAACGGTACGATGAAAGGGGCCAGGTTATCAGCAACTGGCCATCCGATCCTCAGCTCAGGCGGCAGCAAGAACCCTCGCGAGCGGCTACGGTCACGAAAATCCTTCACGGCAAAACATAACGGGTCTTACCAGATCCGTGGCAGAAAGCGACAAATCCGATAGACGGCTAGGATTGTCTTTTGATGTCTTCAATGGCCTGGGCCAGAAATGTTTCCATCTGTCTGCGAATTTGGTGGTCCGACTGATCGATGTTTGCCGCATCCAGATCCGCGCGCAATTTGCGAAACACGTCCTCATCGCCTGGCTCCTCAAAGTCAGACAGGATGATCGTTTTTGCGTAAGCCTCCGCATCCTCGCCAGTTTTGCCCATCAGATTGGCGACCCACAAGCCTAGCATCCTGTTGCGTCTCGCTTCGGCCTTGAACTGAAGCTCCTCATCAAGGGCAAATTTCTTTTCAAAAGTATCTTCGCGTTCATTGAAGCTGGTCATCAGTAAATCCTCTTCCTGTTGATCTCGTCGTGCTGGTACCCCAACGCGAAAAATGATGAGCGCGTTGTAAACTGATTTAGACAAATAATTCAACGGCTAATTTGCCAGAGCGTGTCATATCTTAATAGAACCATTCTGATGGAGCGATTTTGCAACATGACACGCTTATATTAACTAGCATCTTAATAGTGATGCCTATCTGGCGTAAAACCGTTGTCAAAGGGCGAATCTGATGGCACAACGTCCTTGACTACCAAACCTTGGCAAATGCTGCCCAGGTCAAAATCAGGGGGAAACGCAAAGATTACCCATATTCTGCTATAGGTTTATGGCAATCTGGTCCGTGTTTCGACCCGCACACGCGGTCACAACCCGTAAAGGTAAGCAAAACCGATCTGAAAGGTCCGGTTAAGGGGACCGCGGCAAGGTCTGGTGCCAACTTGCTGGAGCCGATAAAATGAATCGCAGAAGACGCATCTACGAGGGCAAAGCCAAAATTCTTTATGAAGGTCCTGAACCTGGGACCCTTATTCAGCATTTCAAGGATGAGGCAACCGCCTTCAATGCGCAGAAAAAAGATGTGATTGATGGCAAAGGGGTCCTCAACAACCGCATATCGGAATATATCTTCACTCACCTCAACACGATCGGCATTCCGACTCATTTTATACGCCGCCTGAATATGCGTGAGCAACTCATTCGCGAGGTTGAGATCATTCCCCTGGAGGTGATCGTTCGCAATATAGCCGCGGGGAGTTTGGTAGAGCGGCTCAAGCTTGATGAGGGAACGCTGCTGCCGCGCTCGATTATCGAGTTTTGTTATAAAAACGACGAACTTGGCGATCCATTGGTCTCTGAGGAACATGTCACGGCGTTTGGTTGGGCCAGTCCTCAGGAAATTGATGATATTATGTCCTTGGCCATTCGCATCAACGATTTTCTGGGCGGCCTGTTTCTCGGCGTTGGCATCCGCCTTGTAGACTTTAAGCTTGAGTTTGGCCGCCAATGGGAAAACGATTTGATGCGTATTGTCGTGGCTGACGAAATTTCGCCCGATTCGTGCCGTCTTTGGGACGTCAAGTCAGATGACAAACTTGACAAGGACCGATTTCGCCGCGATATGGGTGGATTGCTTGAGGCCTATAGCGATGTTGCCCGGCGTTTGGGGATCCGGGTGGGCAGCGACGGACATGCCACTCAGTCTGGACCGGTGTTGGTGAAATAAATGCAGACGATCAAGGCGCGCGTAACCGTGACACTGAAACCTGGTGTGCTTGATCCCCAGGGCGCAGCGATTGAGAATGCTTTGCGTCATGCACGCTTTACCGGCTCTGCGACGGTGCGGCAGGGAAAGATATTTGACATCGAGTTGCTGGCTCCCGATCGGCAGGCCGCACAGAACGAAATCGATCGCATGTGCAAATCCCTTCTGGCGAACCTGGTGATTGAAGACTACGCGATCGCGTTTGTTCCCGCGACCAACGGGTGACCGGAGGACCGGAGGCTGAGGCGCAAACCCGGCCTGTGCTCCTTGACGGAAAAGGAGGCCGAGACCGTGGCAAATGACCATCGAAATGGGGCGGGGCCCCAAAACGCCACCGTAGGTCGACCTTGCGGGCGGTGATAAGGAAACCTCGATAGTTTAGGACAAATTATCAATAACAAGGGATGGAAATGTGGGCTTACGTGCTTTTTTGCGGTTGATTTGCCTTGTCAGCGTGGGGAGCCTGTTGGGTGGATGCATACTGGACGACCGGCAAACTTCAGCTCTTCCGGAGACAGGGAAATGGAAGAAAGTTGAGCGAGAGGGGGTTATCACCTATGAGTGTCCGAGCTGCGGCGAGGGCGGGGCGGTGGTGCTTGTTCGCAGTGTCAATATCGGACCGCGTTTGCGTATGCAGGAGGCGCGAGCAAAAATAGTCGATGTCATGAACGACGAAACGGCACCGGCTCTGGTGGAGCCGGACGCCAGTCTGGGTAAGGTTGTACTCGTGGAGAAATTCTCCGCCGCAACCATATCAGGACGCCAGGGATTTCTCGGTCGCTATAACTATTTCAGCGCTTCAGACGCCACGCCGGAAACAGCCAGACAAGCAGCCAGCAACGAAGCGGCGGCCTCTGACGCGAGCCAGAATATCCCTGCCGCCGGCTACATGTTTCTCGTCCCCAATGGCGAGGCGCTTATTGTTTTGCAGTCTATCGCCGCCGACAAGCGCGAGGCGGCAAACTACCTGCGTGAATTTGCAACAAAACTGAACATTAAAGCGTGAACGCTCCGGTGGTCATGAACGGACGGCAGTGTTTCTGTTTTTGCAACGCAATTTGCGCCGAATCGCGACAATTGATAAATTGTCACTGATCCGTAGCGGATAGGGGCCCAACAGACAAGAGATGATCAGATATGACTGCCAAGGGATCCATACTGCACCCGCACGACTTGCCAAGATGTGAAGCTGGCCGCTGCCAGACCAATATGCGCCAGGTAGCCGCTAATGGGTGTATGCGGCTCGCGCGAACCTGCTTTAGTGTCACGGTTGCCGGGCTTTTTGCTGGCGCTTGCGTTGGTGGGCTGCCTTCCGTACAAAATCCTGGCGTTAACGAAATTGGTCCACCATCAGTCATGACCCCGGATCAGTCTGCGATGCGCGGACGTTTTCTATATGATACCATTGCCTGGACACGGCGCCGCGCGGCAAATGGGGAAGTCCATTTCCACTGCACGCCCGACTATTGCGGGGAACCGGTTATTGTTGAGACCTATGTTGATGACTTAAAACCCCAGGACGGGACTGTGTTACAGAATGATGCCATGGGCCTGGAGGTCATGCGTGGTTTTGGAGCCAATTTTGCCAGCGAATACCGGAGCAAGGGGTTTCGCATTAACAGCGTAAGCGGTCCCAGACTCACGCGTCATATACGCTCCCCCGCCTATTACTGGCGTTTTGATTTGACCTCGCGCAACTCGGGACAACGATTTCAGGATTCTGTCAGCATCGTCATTCTTCCCAACAAGCTGCTCGGCGTCAGTGGGCGTTCGACCCAGTTTGCCGTGTCCGACAAGTATATGAAACAGTTCATCAACGCCTATCGGCCGCGCGCCTACTCTGCCGGTTCTCATGGTTCTACCGGAAGCATCTCCCCTAGCGGTTTATGAGAACCTGTATTGTTATCTTTCCAGGCTCCAATCGAGACCAGGACATGAAACGTGCCATCGCCCATACCCATGGGCGTGAGCCGGCATGTGTATGGCATGCAGAAACGGAGCTGCCGGCGTGTGATCTGGTTATTTTGCCCGGTGGTTTTTCCTATGGAGACTATTTACGCGCCGGTGCCATCGCGGCACGGGCGCCGATCATGCGTGCGGTCGCAGCCCATGCTGCCCAGGGGCGCCTTGTCCTCGGGGTGTGCAACGGATTTCAAATCCTGACCGAATGTGGTCTCCTGCCAGGTGCGTTACTGCGCAACAGGGACTTGCGATTTTTATGCAAGTGGGCCTCGCTTCGTGTTGAGAATGCAACAACTGCGTTTACCAGGGCCTATAAAAAGGGCCAAGTTATTTCCTTTCCCATCGCCCATCACGACGGCAATTATTTTGCAAACGAAAACACGCTCGCTGAATTGGAGGGCGAGGGACTTGTCGTTCTGCGCTATTGCGATAAGGCCGGTCATGTGGGCCACGAGACAAATATCAACGGCTCCTGCGCCAATATTGCGGGAATAGTGAACGGCAAGGGCAATATTATGGGGCTGATGCCTCACCCCGAAAACGCCATCGCCCCCTATCATACCATAACGGATGGCACAGCAATATTTGCCGGTTTGGATCATCTTGGGCACAGGGATGTTGCGCCAATCTCCACATCTGCTGCTCCCCACGTCGTTTGTTGAACCCTGGCGGATCCGGCGTTGTCGAGGCCGCTTATTCTGTGCTCTTGTCTTTACACGAAAGGCGAAAGTGGTTAATAACTGTCCCCCCATAGCCAGCCCGTGTCAGATACGCCGTAGCAATAAGGCCATGTTATTGGTATTATGATCCTTTGTGCGATGCGGAGAGATTCATGTATCTTGATGCTGTTGATCTGATGCAGTTTTATCATCGCCGACAGGGGACAGTGGTTTGCCGGCTGCTCGCGCATAGCTTGCAAGAGGTTTGGCAGACGCCGGAAACGGGCACCCTTGTTGGCATTGGCTATTGTGTGCCCTATCTTCCTGACGTAGCTTTGGCGAACGAAAAGGGGCTGCGTGTTGTTGCCCTCATGCCGGCTCGCCAGGGCGTCGTGCGTTGGCCGCCATACGCGCCGGCGGCAACAGCTTTGGTACAAGAAACAGCGCTACCTCTGACGAGTGGCAGTGTCGAACAGGTTCTGGCGGTACACGCGCTGGAAATGTCCAATATGCCACAGGCTTTACTGGATGAAATTTGGCGTGTCCTGGTACCTCGGGGCGAGTTGATTGCCGTGGTTCCTAACCGGCGTAGTCCGTGGACGCGCGTTGACACGACACCATTTGGCTATGGTGCTCCTTTTTCCAAGGCGCAGATAAGGCGCCTGCTGCGAGCAGCGAACTTCAAGCTGGAGGCGTGGACAGGGGCTATTCATGTCCCCCCTATGCGCGGCCGCACGATCCTGCGCTGGGCCGACACTTTAGAGAAATCCGGGCGACGCCTTTGGCCAGGCTTGTCCGGCCTTGTCATTGTGCGGGCAAGCAAGCAACCGTTTCAAGCTGAGGCTGTCGGCCAACCCTTACGCGGTATGTTACGCCCGGTTCTTATGCCGGATTTAAAGCCGGAAGCAAGAAATCAAAGGCCGGCAGATTAGATCAGCATGGGGTTAGCTTTAGCCATTTTGTGAGCGGTACAGCTAACCCCATAAAGCTGATCACCCTCTAAATCTATAGCCATAAAGCGTAAGCGTCTCATGCGAATTGCAGCTTCGCCAGACTCTCAGGCAGAAGGAAACAAAATGATTCCCAGTTCGCGCCCCTTGTATTAATACTAGCATCCTGATCTGTGGCGCACCCTTGCAAAGACGGGGCGCGGACAATAATGACCGATGACTGATGACCGATGACTGATGACCGATGACTGATGACCGATGACTGATGACCGATGACTGATGACCGGGCCCGGGAACAACAATTGTGAAAACTGACCTAAAAATATTGCGCGCTGAACTCGATGACATTGATGCAGAAATTCATCGTCTGTTGATAAAGCGTGGCAATATTTCGCGCCAGGTTGCGCTAAGCAAGAAAAACCGTGTCCGCCCCGCGTTCCGCCCGGCGCGTGAGCTCGATATGACCTGGCGCCTTTTTGATCGCCATAAGGGCCCGTTACCTTTGGCCTCACTCGAGCATATTTGGCGTGAGATTATCACCGCCTCAACCCAAGTTCAGGCGGCCTTTTCCGTTCATCTCGCCAGCGCCAAAGACCCCGAGGTTAGAGATTTGGCGCGATTTGTCTTCGGATATTCCGTAACCCTTCGCGAACATGCCGATACGACAGGAGCCGTAGCAGCACTAAGCGAGGCGTTGGGCGATTTGGCACTCATTTCTCTTGCCCACAGGCGGTCCCCTAGGTGGTGGCGACATCTGGATGCGGCGGCCCCACGCGGACTGCGGATTGTTGCGCGGCTGCCTTTCCTGGCGGCTCCCTCCCATCCCATCACGACCCCTGGTTTGATTGTCTCACACAGACTACCAAAGGAGGAATTTATGATAACGACCAGACAGATATCCTATTGGGCCTTGGCCGGCACACGTTTGCCAGCATCACTTATCCGTCTTGGTGGCGAGATTGCGCAGTATGATGAAGGCGATAACAGCGATATGCTGGTTGCACTGCCTTTGCCCCATGACAGCGAACAGATCGCACAGGCGTTTTCCCGCGAAAACCTTCACAATCAGGATGTGCGATGGGTTGGCGATATCGGCGCTATTTCGTAACAATTCTTTAACCGCCAACGCCGACGCGAAAGGCCGACAAAATCTCTCTTGCCAGGGTGGCGCAAGGGCAGTAAAACTCTGTGCGCCTCAGTGGCCATAGCAAAATGCGTTTAATTGGTATCATGGGCATTCCCGTATTTTCTCGCATTTTGCTATAGATTTAGAGGGTGATCAGCTTTATGGGCTTCGCTTTACCGGTCACAAAATGGCAAAAGCTAACCCCATGCTGTTCTAATCCAATGGGGGTAAGCTCGCGCGTGAACTTGGCCCCCTTGCAGCCGTATGGAATCACAAAGAAATGCGTACAATCAAACGTATGCAAACCCTATTGTCTTTCGCCAGCGAACCATTATGAGTAGCTATAGTCTCAAGCCAGAACCAAGACCCGGAATCGAGGCCATTGAACCCTATGTGCCGGGAAAATCGAAAGCCACCGCTCAGGGCCGCTCATTCAAACTCTCGGCGAACGAAAATGCCCTTGGTGCCGGTGAGAAGGCAATCGCGGCCTTTCAAGCCGAGGCGCAGAGTCTGGCTGTCTATCCCGACGGCGCCGCGCATGCCCTGCGTGCGGCCATTGCACAAAAATATTCAATTCCCCCCGAGAACATTGTCTGCGGTTGCGGCTCGGATGAATTGCTGCATTTGCTGGCCTCCGGCTATTTGCGTCACGGCGATGAAGCCCTCTATTCCGAGCACGGCTTTCTTGTCTACAAAATCGCGACGCTCGCCGCCGGAGCCACTCCGGTTTTGGTTCCCGAACGGGACCTGTGCGCGGACGTGGATGCGCTGTTGGGTGCGCTGACCGGCAGGACCAGGATCGTTTTTCTTGCCAATCCCAACAACCCGACAGGAACGTATCTCGACATTGAGCAGATCAAGCGCTTACACGCCGGATTGCCCGACAATGTGCTGCTTGTGCTCGACGCTGCTTATGCGGAATTTGTGCAGCGCAATGATTATGATGCGGGTATCGACCTGGTGAGGGCCAACAACAATGTGGTGATGACTCGGACGTTTTCGAAGATTCACGGATTGGCGGCTTTGCGTCTGGGCTGGGCCTATTGCCCGGAGCCTGTTGCGGCCATACTTAATCGTCTTCGTGGGCCGTTCAATGTAAACCGCCCCGCTCTTGCGGCGGGTGTCGCGGCTCTTAACGATACCGATCATATCGATAAGTCCCGTGCTCACAACACGGCATCGATTACCACTATGACCGAGGGGCTGCAGCAAATGGGCATTGCGGTGACCCCGAGCGTGGGAAATTTCCTTTTACTCCAGTTTGCCGGGCGGGGAGTTAAAACAGCTGAACGAGCGGACGCTTTTTTGCTGCAGCATGGACTTGTCCTGCGTGCCATGCATGCTTATGGATTGCCCAACGCACTGCGCTTGACTATTGGAACCAATGAAGCCAATGATCGGGTTCTTGCAGCACTGAAGAAATTTATGGCAGCCTGAGCTGCAACAATCTCCGGATCATTGTTTCGATGAAAGATGCCCTAGGCCATGAACAGAAACTGCCGCTGGTCGATCGCCTCGGCATTATCGGCATCGGCCTGATTGGGTCTTCGATCGCTCAGGTCGCACGACAGAAGAACCTTGCCGCCCATATTGCCATTGCCGATGCGTCCCCCGACCACATCGCCCGCGCGAAAGCGCTTGGCCTCGGGGATAGCTATTATTCTGACAATGCTCTGGCCGTCGCCGATGCCGATTTGGTCATCCTGTCGGTGCCCCTTAGCGCCTACCAACAGGTGGGGCGCGAGATCAGCACCCATTTGAAAGCGGGATGTGTAGTTTCTGACACGGGCTCCGTTAAAGGGGGGGTAGTCGAAAAACTGTCAGGCCATCTTCCAAAGGGTGTGCATCTGGTTCCCGGTCATCCCGTCGCCGGTACCGAGCGCTCAGGCCCTGAGGCCGGCTTTGCTGACCTGTTTCAGGACCGCTGGTTTATCATGACACCAACGGCCATGAGCAACGCTCGGGCCATGGCATTGCTGGAGACCTTCTGGAGCCGCGTCGGATGTCACGTCGAGACAATGGATCCTGAGCATCATGACCTCGTGTTTGCTATTGTCAGCCATGTGCCTCATCTGATTGCCTATAATATAGTGGCAACGGCCTCCGATATGGAGGATGTCACTCGCCAGGAGGTCATAAAATATGCAGCTAGCGGATTTCGCGATTTCACCCGTCTGGCATCTTCCGATCCGACCGTGTGGCGAGACGTGTTTATAGATAATCAAAGTGCCGTTTTGGAAATGCTCGACCGGTTCATGGAAGATTTGAGCGCCTTGAAGCGGGCCATTCGATGGGGGGAGGGGGAAAAACTGTTTGATCTGTTCAATCGCACCCGAACCATTCGTCAGCGTATTATAGCCGCTGGACAGGAAGTCGATACTATAGATTTCGGCCGTCACGGCGCTGATCAAGGCCAAGAGTTTAGCGGCGGCGAACACCCTTTACCCAAATAACCGTCGCAACTATAGCAAAATGCGTTTAGTTGGAATCATGAGCATTCAGCATTGTTTTTGCATTTTGCTATAGATTTAGAGGGCGATCAGCTTTATGCGTTTAGCTGCACCGCTCACAAAATGGGTCCACCTAACGCCAAGCTGATCTAAGCGATGCAGGAGCTCAAGACATGCGCGACATGGACGACATGCAAGACTTGCAGGGTAATCGCTGGGTCTTTGGATACGGGTCATTAATGTGGAGTCCTGACTTTTCCCATATCAGAGCGGTTCCAGCACGAATGCATGGTGTTCACCGGGCGCTTTGCGTCTATTCTTATGTTCATCGCGGCACACCTGAGCGGCCTGGACTGGTATTGGGACTTGATGAGGGCGGGGCTTGCGATGGGGTTGCGTTTGAGATTGCCCAACATGACTGGCGCGAAGTTGTCGACTACCTACGCGCGCGCGAGCAAGTCACCGGCGTTTATGTTGAATGCGAGCGGGCAATCACGCTGCATCACGAACACGAAGCAGGCTCCGACACACCAAGCAAACCAATTCAAGCCCTGGTTTATCTTGCCGATCAGGCCCATCCCCAATATGCGGGCCAATTATCCCTCGCCGATCAACTCATCCATGTGTGCCAGGGCCATGGCAAGGGAGGCCCCAATATCGACTATATCCTCAGCACAGTCAGACATTTACGGCAAATGGGCATAAAGGACGACAACCTCATGCAACTTGCGACAAGACTTGAGGAGGTAAAGGGTACGCCATAAGAGGCGTTGCTGGCTTGGGGGGAAGTGGCGCTGGCGATGGCGCGTTGGCAATGTGGTTGAGTGTGGGTGATAAATCCTGCAGGACGGAAAATTGTGCATCCAGGGAGCGGGCAAGAAGATGAACGTGCAGGTCGTGCCCCGCATCGGCAGCCGCCACGAAATCAGGAAGGGGAAGAGCACGGTCACACGTTTCATCCAAAACCCCAAACCAAACCAGATGATCGGGTTCAGGGTCCTGAGGGTCGCAGACGCAGCGGTGAGCACCATTCACATCTGGTAAGCGCAATGGACCACCAGCAAGACCGCACGGGGCGACGAGGATGGCGATCACGGAGCCGAAATGCGCCGCCAATCGTGGAGATACAACGCTAAAGACATAACGCTGCCCCGAGCGTCCACGCCATAGACGATAGCCCTCACGCGCGTCAGAAGTAGAACGCACACACGGGATTTGTGAACTTGCTTGTCGCAAATGGGAATGGTGTAGGGGGGTATCATGCATGAGAACAAATATAGAACATTCGATCTCACCTGTCAAGTCATTTATACCAGCGGTGGTAGGCTTTATAGACACGCCGGCTGGTTACGGCCTTGATAACACACCTCTTTGACGCTGATCCATGAGCCCTTGGTATTATTTCCATTTGCCTTGATTGAAAGCAACGGGCATGGGTGGTGCCGGCTGGAAACGTCCGGCTTCTTGCATCAGACGGTTGGAATGCGCTTCCAAAATCTGCTCAAGTCGGTGTGCAAACACTTTCTCGTCCAACCCGGGCGGAATGGGCGGAAGAAATTCAATAACGATTTTACCCGGATAACGCAAAAACTGTCGCCGGGGCCAAAACAGGCCCGTATTCAGAGCAACCGGCAGACAGGGAACATCCAATTGTCGGTATAGATAGACAACCCCATATTTATAACGGGGTTCAGCTCCTGGCGCGCGGCGGGTTCCCTCGGGGAAAATTGTCAATTGACGGTTGCGGGCCACTTCTTTCCGCGCCTCTGCAGCAAGCGCCTTTAGTGCCTTGGAGCGCTTTCCTCGATCGACAGGAATCTGCCGGAATTTGCGTAGATACCACCCAAAAAGGGGTATCCACATCAATTGGCGTTTGACCACAAAGGCAATTTCGTCAAAAAAAGGAACCAGAGCCAAGGTCTCCAGCGCCGACTGATGCTTGGAGGCAACAAGGAGCGAGCCCTTGGGAATATTTTCCAGGCCGCGGTATTCAATTTCGGTACCGATGATAGCTTCAAATAACCAGACGTCAAAGCGCGCCCACGCCTTGGGGATCACCCAGGCGTACCTGTAAGGCAACAACAAGCCCGGCAGGCAAACAAAAAACCAAATGGTATTGTTGAGATAAAAAACGATGTTAAAAGTCGTCGAACGCAGACGCATTGCTATCGGGGAGGGGGGGCGAGAGGGCATAATACCAAGGGTCCTCAACAATGACTCATGGATTAGCGTCAAAGAGGTATGTTATCAAGGCAGTACACCAGTCGGCGTGTCTATAAAGCCAATACCGCTGGTATAAGTCAACCAAAGGTCTGTAGCGGCAAAATTGGTTTTAGCCATCTTATCGGGGTTCGTAAAGGGAATTTGTCAGGCCTGGCGATCCTGGGCTTTGCAACAAATGGGCCTCTCTATTCACCGGCATCACCAGCCTACTCCCCTCCCAGCCACCGGCACTGGCGGTACCCAAGGGGTGGCTGGAAGGTCGAGCGTGCCGACCAAGTTGTCCGAAGCAAAAGGCCCCGAGGAAAATCCTCGGGGGCCTTGAGACGTGTTGGTGCGCTATGGTGGCGCAAGCCACCATAGCTTGAAGTCACGAACATTTAGAAATCACGCTCGACCCGCAGGCGGACGGACATGGCGGAAATCTTCCGTTCAGCATTTTGATCGAAGAGCGCTTGATCCTGTTCGGAAAGGGCGGGCGGACCAACGGTGGAAGGTGTTTTTACAAACCCGTTTTCCACCGGTGCATGTCCCGCGCTATACTCAGCATGATCGTAAGCCACTCCCAGGCTGATGCCAAAATCGGGAACCGGAGACCATTTCACCGAAGCCCCCAGAGCATAAGCCCGAAGTCCCAGGTCCGCATAGGTCGGATCGTTGATGTCGTTATCCGCATCCAGATACCCCCCCGCAAGGTTGAGCGTCACCTGATCCGAGACCTTCAGGTCCACACCGGTGCTGATGGACCAGCCCTTGGTCTTGTGCAGGTTACCGGCTGCATCAATGGTAACGTCAGGCATGCCGCCGCGCGTTCCATTGGCCGCATGGCCGATAACAGCGCCCATGCCAATGGCCCGATTAAGACCCACGCCATAGGAACCGGCGATACTAAACACCGCTCCCGAAAGGGCGGGAAGGTTGATCGCGGTTCCAAGGGTTACACCATAGCCGGAATAGTCCTGCCATGGTGTCGCACCGACCGCGGGCGAGCGAAGCGGGAGGGGGGTGACGGGGGACGCGACTGCTAACATGGCAGGCATGGCGTCCAGCCGCGCCTCACCAGCATGATAGATGCCAGCCAGCTTTACCTTGCCCCAAGACTGCTCCACCTGAAACGCAGCCACAACATCCGGGATATTGCGATCACGAACAACACCCGTACGGCGCTGATTTCGGAAATTCCTAGGAGGCGTAGGCGTATTCGGCACCAACGCCAAAATTGCACCCATTGTGTGGGGGGTTATGGCATTTGCCGATCCGTCGCCCATGTCAGAATTGGCAGGATCTTCAAGGGCCAGGGTGGCCGTAATGCCATTGCCGGCGGCAAAGGTATAGGCCAGCATATGGGTGTCCCAGGGCCCGTCATAGGCGTTACCATGCAGGGTGTCGTTGACATCGTCAAAGGCAAAGTTGCTGGTGTTCCAGCCGGCGGTCAGCCCGGCGAATTGCACATAGGCCTTGTCCACGGTGGCACTGCCGCCACCGCCGCCCTGGAAGCGGGCAAAGGCGCGCAGCGCGCCCCATTCGGTCATGGACTGCACGTCAACGTTAAAACGAAACCGGCTTGACCAGGCCAGATCTTCTCCTGTTCCGTCGTTATTGGCACCGATGACCAGCGTACTGGCGGTTGCCATAAAGTTTGCGAAGGCGGGGTGAGTGACCGATCCAAAGCGCGCGCCCAACGACGTTAGCGGTTGCGGCGTCACATAGACAGGAGGGTAAACATGAGGCCGATATATAAGAAACGTTCCCGCGGCTATGCCTGTTGTCGCCGCGTGGTTCGGATTGGGGCCCGTATTACGAAGGGCGCTGTTGGAGCGATCCTTGATCTTTGCGCTATATGTGTAATCGGCGCGGATTTCGCCGCTGATCTTGATGCAATTGCTGGTGCCGGGGATGGCCCAGAAACCTGTGCCAAAGGCGTCACAAACGGCAACCGCCGGCTCGTCAAGAGGCGGATCGGCGGCCTGGGCACCGGAGGCCAGCATCGATACAGCTGCCGCGGAGCCCATAACAAGTGTCGTAAATTTTTTCATTCTGACCTCCAATTGGCCTCACGTTTTTCTCCTTTTTTTTCGAGAGCCTGAGTTTTAACTAAAGGGTTCAACTTGGGTTCAACTTGGGTTCAACTGAAGCGCATCAGGAAAACAACGGTTACGCGACCTGATGATGCGTTTAGGCTGGATCACTTGGTGGACATGACTTTGCGAATATCACTTAATCAGTATCACTTAATCAGTATCACTCAATCAATATCACTTAATCAGCACCCCCTTAGCCGACTAAACAGTGCCACGGGACTTCACCCTTTCTCAGCACCCTTTGACGGCTTTCGCGACTTCGAGCAACCCGCCACGCTGTTTTGATCCCTGGCTCGTCACTTCGACTCGTGTCGTTGCGACCTGCCTTGATCTTTGTTGCGTCGCCGTTTACTCACCGAGCGCACGCTGACTCAACCCCTGTGGCGTAGGATGACCATAGCGCCATAAGACAGGCAATCAATAAAAATCAACAAACTTTAAATGAAAATTTGCGTTTTTATTGTTAGTTGTTGCCGTTTTGTCACGCTTTTACAAAAGTTGTTTAACCTTAAAGGCGGATTAATGAACGCTCCAGGGGGTGGCAGGTCTTCATAGCAACAAGCTGGCAACAACAAGCTTTAAGCCATTTTAGTGTTGGTGAAGTCGCGTGAAGCGCCCGTGGTTTGTCAACAGGAGTGCCCATTTCGCGCGCACGCTACTACATCTTATGAGGTTAAAATAAATATATGCAACTTATAATCGATAATTAATGATCTGTTATTACCATCTTCTGGTGTGAAATGATCCTCACTTAGGATTGTCCGAGCGTATCCAATTTCTCATTTTTGACACCAGTTGGCGCGGGTGTCGAAGGCGAGGGCCTGGCTGAGGGTGGGTTCGTACCTGTTGTCTGTTGTCCATGGTCCGCATGCACAGGCCGGGCCGCGTGAAGAGTGAGTTCAGTCAAGGACAAAAATGCGTAGAGTCCAGGTCAAACCTTCGGTGGTTGCAAATGCGTTCAAGGCTATGCGCGGCGCATTTATTTCGGCGGGTGTTTTCAGTTTTTTCATTAATCTGCTGATGCTCACCGGTCCGCTATTCATGCTGCAAGTCTATGACCGGGTTCTGGCCAGCCGCAGCATCGGAACTCTTGTCACGTTGACCATTCTGGTCGCCGTTTTATTTGCGTTTTTGGGATTTTTGGAGTACGTGCGCTCGCGTATTCTTATCCGCGCGGGCATCAATATTGACAAGCGTCTGGGGCCACTATCCTATTCATCCGTTCTTGATCACGCCATACGTCGCACCCCCGACATTCATGCAATACCGTTGCGGGATCTGGACACGATCCGGCAATTTCTTTCCGGGCCTGGCCCCTTCGCCCTGTTCGATGCGCCGTGGGTTCCGGTGTATCTGCTTGTTATTTTCCTGTTTCATCCCCTGTTGGGCTTGTTTGCGCTGATTAGCGCGATTTTCCTGTTTATTCTGGCGCTTCTAAACAACATGTTGACCAATGAACCGCTGGCGCGGGCCAATGTGTCTGTAAACACAGCCAATAAGTTTGCCGAAGAGGCACGGCGCAATGCCGAAGCGGCCCATGCCATGGGAATGCGCGGATCAACCAAACAGCATTGGGCGTCCTTGCGGGAGGCCTCTCTTATCAACCACACCGTGGCAAGTGATCGGGCAGGATCGATCATGGCCTTTACCAAATCGGTGCGCCTTTTTTTGCAATCGGCCATGCTGGCCCTTGGCGCCTATCTTGCGGTTCGCCAGTCCATTACTCCTGGGACCATGATTGCTGCATCAATTATCCTCTCACGCGCTCTAGCACCAGTTGAGCAGGCGATCACCCACTGGCGCGGGTTTTTGGGGTTTCGCCGGGCGCGCGCTCGCCTGGGAGATATTCTCGACGATACGTCGGCCCGCGAGGCCCCCTTGCAGCTTCCGGTTCCGCAAGGGCGCGTGCAGGTGGAGAATCTGATCGTTCTGGCTCCCGGCAAGCAAACACCATTGTTGCAGGGCATTAATTTTCAACTGGAGCCCGGCCAGGCGCTGGGGATTATTGGCCCAACGGGGGCAGGCAAATCAACATTGGCGCGTGCCCTAGTGGGCGTGTGGCCCGCAGCCAAGGGAAGTGTGTCCATTGATGGCGCACCCTTAACCCAATGGGATGCAGATCAAATTGGCCAGTATATCGGGTATTTGCCGCAAGCGGTGGAACTGTTTGCTGGCTCAATTGAGCAAAACATTTCCCGTTTTGCGGTGGACGCGAATTCTGAGGCCATCGTTCATGCGGCACGCCTTGCGGGAGTTCATGAGCTCATCCTGGCTTTGCCTGAGGGATACAAAACCGTTGTGGGGGAGGGGGGCGAGGCTCTGTCGGGGGGGCAACGCCAGCGCATCGCTCTGGCGCGTGCCCTTTATGGAGACCCGGCTTTTATTGTGCTTGACGAGCCCAACGCCAATCTCGACATGGCCGGGGACGAGGCCCTAACGAACACCGTTCACGCCCTTAAACAGCAGCGAAAAACCGTGGTTGTCGTGGCTCACCGTCCCAGTGCGATTACCTCGGTTGACAGCCTGATTTTTTTGCAAAATGGCCGCCAGATGGCGTTTGGCCCCAAGCAACAGGTTCTTGAGCAAGTCCTGGAGGGCCGAACACCGGTTTCAGGTTCCCCTTCATCACCAAATTCTCGTCAGCGACAAGTCGGACAGGCAGGATAGGCAGATAGGTAGGATAGGTGGCCTCATATGGCAAAAATTAAATCATTGATTGATCGCTTTGTCGAGGAACTGGATAACCCCGGCAAGGCGCCAGAGCCAAAAGCAGGCAAGGCTCGCTCGTTAAAGTTCTATCAACGTTTCGGCGCCTTACTGGTGGGACTACTTGTTTTTCTGGTTCTTGGCTGGGGTGCCCTGGCTTCGATCAACGGGGCCATTATTGCTCCGGCTACGGTAGTGGTGGAAACCAACGTACAAACCGTGCAGCACCCGGAAGGGGGCATTGTCGCGGAAATATTTGTAACAGACGGCGACCATGTGGAGGCTGATCAGCTTCTTGTACGCCTTGATCAAACGGAAACAAAAGCCAATTTGGGGATTGTTGACAGCCAACTTAGTGAGTTGCTTGCACGCAAGGCGCGCCTTGAAAGCGAAAGGGAAGGGGCCCAGACGATCACGTTTCCGCCTTATCTGAATGCGCGCGCCGAAACGCCGGAGATCGCGCGCATTCTGTTGGGCCAGGAAAAACTGTTTAAAGCCCGCCGTGAGACTCTGAACGCCCAGGCCAACCAGCTCGTACAGCAAGTTGCCCAATTGGAGGACGACATCAAGGGGATGGAAGCGCAAAAGCGTGCCAAGGAGCGCCAATTCAGACTTACCAATAAACAGGTCAACGATCTGATCGACCTGTTTCGGCGCGGTCTGGTGACCCGCCAACGCATCGCTGACCTGCGCTATACAGTCGCTGATTTGGAAGGGCAGATTAGCCAGTTTTCGTCGCAGATCGCGAAAACTAAGGCGCAGATTGCAGAGATCCAGTATCGCTATCTGCAAGAACACCAAGAATTCCGCCGCGACGTACTGGCGGAGTTGCGCGAGGCGCAAACGAACATATCGGGTTTGCAGGAGCAATTGGTCGCCGCTCAGGCAAAACTCAGGCGTGTGGACATCCGTAGCCCGCGCGCCGGCATCGTGCACCAGTCCAATGCCCACACCATTGGCGGGGTCATCAATGCCGCAGAGCCGATCATGCAAATCGTTCCCAAAACTGACAAGCTGGTATTGGAGGCCTCCGTGCAGCCCGAGGACATTGACCAGATCAGTGTTGGCCAGGAAACGATTGTCCGCTTTTCCGCCTTTGACCAGCGCACAACACCGGAGTTGACTGGCACAGTCGCGCGCATATCCGCTGACCTGCAGCGGGTCGATGCGCAAACGCCTCCCTTTTATGTGGTTCGTATTGAATTGGGTGCCAAGGAACTGAAGCGGCTTGGCAACAAAATCCTCAAACCCGGCATGCCAGCAGAGTCTTTCATTCAAACGGGAAAACGAACGGCGCTGAACTATCTGCTGAAACCGTTTCTTGATCAGCTTGCCCACGTGTTTCGCGAGAGTTGAGGTGCCAACACAGGTCCGAATCGCCAGCGTCCGTCGATAAAACGGCGCCATCGGGCAATAATTCCAGGGAGCCTTGCCAAGGGCTCATGGATTAGAGCGTGTCAGGTAAGTGTGTTATCAAGGCCGGACACCAGTAGGCGTGTCTATAAAGCCCATACCGCGGGTATAATTATCAATTGATCAAAGATTGTTTAGTTCCTATACAGTGTGCTCACCCGGCATTGATCCAGTAAATCCACGAAGATAGAGCACGCGCCACCATGGCACAATCCTACTACATCACAACGGCAATTTCCTACCCCAATGGCGCCCCGCATATTGGCCACGCCTATGAGGCGATTGCGACCGATACATTGGCGCGTTTCAAGCGCCTTGACGGCTACGACGTGTATTTTCTGACCGGCACCGACGAGCACGGACTGAAAATGCAGCAGATGGCTCAGGCGCAGGGTTTGACGCCGGAGGCTTTTGCCACGCAAAACACGGCGAAGTTTCAGGATATGGTGGCAACGCTTGGGTGTTCCAACAACGATTTTATCCGCACCACCGAGGCACGCCATTATCGCTCGGCGCAGGAAATCTGGCGACGCATGGCAACCAATGGCGATATATATCGCGATACCTACAGTGGCTGGTATTCCGTACGCGAAGAGGCTTACTACGACGAAGGTGAACTCAGTGTGGGCGAGGACGGCGCCCGCCTGTCGCCTCAAGGTACTCCGGTAGAGTGGATTGAGGAGGACAGCTATTTTTTTCGCCTTTCCGCCTACCAGGAGCGGCTTCTTTCCCATTACGCCGCCAATCCGGAGTTTATTGGCCCCGCATCGCGACGCAATGAGGTGATCAGCTTTGTCTCGTCCGGTCTGCGCGACCTGTCCATTTCACGCACCACCTTTGATTGGGGTATTCCGGTGCCGGACGCGAACGATCATATCATGTATGTCTGGGTGGATGCGTTGACCAACTACATTACCGGCGTCGGTTTTCCCGATGAAGAGGGGGAAACTTTCAGACATCGATGGCCTGCCGATGTGCACATGATTGGCAAGGATATTTTGCGTTTTCACGCGGTTTACTGGCCGGCCTTTCTGCTCTCGGCCGGGCTGGCGTTGCCGCGGCGCGTGTTTGCTCACGGGTTCCTTTTTAATCAAGGGGAGAAAATGTCCAAATCCGTTGGCAACGTGGTTGATCCTTTCGCCTTGCTTGGCGAGTACGGCGGCGATCAGTTGCGTTATTTTCTGCTCCGCGAGGTTCCCTTTGGCCAAGATGGCAGCTACTCACATGAGGCCATCGTTGCCCGCAGTAACGCCGACCTGGCCAACGATCTTGGCAATCTGGCACAGCGTTCGCTCTCGATGATCGCCAAAAACTGCACCTCACAGGTGCCCGTGCCCGGGGATTTCGAAGACGCCGACACGGCCCTTATGGCGGGCGCCGGTGACCTCCTGTGCGGTTTGCGCGAGGCCATGGACCGACAGCAATTTCACACGGCTCTTGCGGATATCTGGACCGTGGTCGCCGATGCCAACCGCTATTTTGCTGCCCAACAGCCCTGGGCTTTGAAGACAACCAATCCACAGCGCATGCAAACCGTGCTTTATGTGAGCGCTGAGGTGCTGCGCCAGTTGGGAATTGTATTGCTGGCCTTTATTCCGCAAGGCGCGGGCAAACTGCTTGATCAGCTGGGTATTGACAGGGATGCGCGAACGTTTGCCCATCTTGGGGATGATCATCGTCTTGTGGCCCAACACCCTTTGCCGGCACCGCACGGGATTTTCCCCCGGTATGTGGAAAAGCCCGACACGAGCCCATCATGATCCGGGTCGCGCATACAACATCGCGGCAAGGGCAGGGGCAGGGGGCTTAGAGTCATGCTGATCGACAGCCACTGTCATTTGGATTTTCCGCAGCTTGCTGGGGATATTGATGGTGTTTTGGATCGGGCGCGGGCGGCGGGTGTCGCACAGATACTCACCATCTCTACCCGAATGCGGCAATTTGACCGCATCAGGATGCTGGCTCACACCTATCCGCAGGTATTTTGCTCTGTTGGTACGCACCCTCATAATGCCGATGAAGAGCAGGATATGGGTGTCGAGGACATCCTTGCGTTTTGCCAGGAGGACAAGGTGATTGCCATAGGTGAGGCGGGGCTTGACTATTATTATGACAACGCATCCCGCGCGGCGCAACAACAGGGCCTGCGTATCCATATTGCTGCCGCACGTCAATCGGGCTTGCCTCTGGTCATTCACGCACGGGATGCGGATGATGATATGATCCGTATTCTTGAGGATGAGAACGGAAGGGGGGCCTTTCCCTTTGTTCTGCACTGTTTTTCATCGGGGCTGGCCCTCGCGCAAGCGGGCATTAAGTTGGGGGGATACATTTCTTTTTCTGGGATTTTGACTTTCAATAGTGCTCAGGGCCTGCGCGATATCGCGCGCCAATTGCCCCTGGAACGGCTCCTGGTGGAAACCGATGCTCCCTATCTTGCGCCTGTCCCCCATCGCGGCAAAACCAATGAGCCGGCATTTGTGTCTTATACGGCCGGGGTGCTGGCAGGTTTGCGAAACCTGGAACCTGATGCCCTTGCTGCGGCAACAAGCGAGAACTTTTATCGTTTGTTCTCACGTGTACCAACGCTAATCTGATGGCACAGTCTGATACATTAACCATAACGATCCTGGGCTGCGGCTCCTCTGGTGGGGTGCCACGCATCGGCTACGGTTGGGGAGCCTGTGACCCGGACAACCCCAGGAACCGGCGCCGACGTTGCTCGCTACTGGTCACCCGGCGCAGCATCAAAGGGTTGACAACCGTCCTGGTTGACACGGGTCCCGATGCGCGCGCCCAATTGCTCGATGCCCATGTGGACTGGATCGACGGTGTTCTTTACACCCATGAACATGCGGATCATACCCATGGTATCGACGAGTTGCGAGTGCCGGCCGTAAATCACCGTCGGCGCATCGACATCTATGCCGATGCGCGCACCTTGCAAAAGCTGCATCAAAGTTTCGGCTATTGTTTTGTTGCGCCCGAGGGAAGCGACTATCCGCCTATTCTGAAGGAACACTGTGCCACCCCCGGTACGCGCGTTGCGATCCAGGGCTCTGGTGGAGAAATTGTGGCCCTGCCGTTTTCCCAGCACCACGGGGGCATCAGGTCTTTGGGGTTTCGTTTCGCCAACGTTGCCTATTCGGCGGATGTGAGCGATCTGGACGAAACAGCGTGCCAGCATCTTGGTGATCTTGATGTGTGGATTGTGGACGCGTTACGCTACGCGCCGCACAAGACCCACTTTAATGTTGACCAGGCTCTGGCCTGGATCGAGCGCATCAAGCCCGCGCGCGCCGTGCTGACGAACATGCATGTTGATCTGGATTACGCCACGCTAGTGCGCACGTTACCCGGCAACGTGGAACCAGCCTTCGATGGTATGCAGATTACGGCGCGTCTTTGAACACCTACAGAGCATCGCTTTCTGGAGCCGTTCAGAGCCGTTTTGCACCTGGAAAGCGTCTATTGACGACCTTGGCCAGCCCGTTAGATCAGCATATTTTGCTATCAGGTGACAGGGTTGATTGCGGGAACTGTAAAAAGTTTCCATAATATCCCTTATGCGAATCTCTTTAATAGCGCTCCCAACGCTGCTTATCAGTTGCATATCATTTGCCTTCTCCCGTTGCTGAATTTGCTGGGACCGCAGCTTCGGACTCATTTTACCTTGCTCCTGTGGCGCGATCTCAATATTTTCAGGCCTCATCTTTTCTGCAAACCTGGAGCCACGCCTATGCCCAACCCACCGACGGATTTGACCCGGATCGAGTCGCTTTTGCAGATTATGGCGTGCCTGCGTGACCCCATCAGCGGCTGCCCATGGGATATAGAGCAGGATTTTACCTCGATTGCCCCTTATACGATTGAGGAAGCCTATGAGGTTGCTGATGCAATCAAGCGCGGCGACATGGGCGCGCTTGCTGATGAACTGGGAGACTTGCTTTTACAGGTTGTTTTTCATGCTCAGATGGCCAGTGAGCGCGGCGCGTTTTCCTTTGCCGATGTAGTGGCTTCGATCGGCGCCAAGATGATACGGCGCCATCCACACGTGTTTGGCGAGACTATTGACGGTCATAAGAAAAGCGCCCAGGATGTCAAAGCCACCTGGGAGGCGATCAAGGCACGCGAGCGGCACCATGGGGCAACCGTGCGGGCTTCCAACGATGGTGGCGCGACCCAAGGCGCACCCGTTCAACAAAGTGCCCTGGAGGGCGTGGCAACCGCCCTACCCGGCCTGCTACGCGCTCACAAACTGCAACAGCGCGCCGCCCGAGTCGGGTTTGACTGGAGCCGCCCTGAGGATGTGCTTGCCAAGGTTAAGGAGGAACTGGTGGAAGTTGAGGCGTTACTTGTCTCAAACAAAGGGCCCACGGCGAGTGCTGCTGACATCGCACCCCCCTCGGGCAGCGCTAGCGCCTTGCGGGAGGAAGTTGGCGATCTGATCTTCTCTGTGGTCAATCTTGCGCGCCATTTGGGCGTTGATGCGGAAACGGCCATACACAAAGGCTGCGATAAGTTCACGTCACGGTTTCAGCATATGGAGCGCACTCTGGTATCAGACGATCAAAACCTGGAGCAGATGAGCCTGGCCGAACTGGAAGAGGCCTGGCAACAGGCAAAAGTCGCCGAAACCTTAGACTCGCGGCGATAGCGTGGATGTGATGGGTAAGGGGAATCGGTTGCCCTTGAGCCTGAAGCGTGTCATGGTAAATTCACCCACGCGGGGGGAAGTCGCCAGCGGTGTCTTCTCTTCTCCACCACCGATCAAGACGCGTGCTCGTACCGCCCCTGCCCCACGCCCGGCCGTCCCGCAGCCCATGGGGTACGGGTGCCGACAGGTTGTTCCGTTGGGACCCCATATGAGCGCATGAGCCATGCCTTTAATGAATTGTTAACCATGTTTCACCGACCATGGACATGGGCCGCGTTATCCTTTGCCTGATATTTTATACCCGCGGTATGGGCTTTTGCTAAACGCTGATTGTGCCAAGAGCCAAACCTTCGGGGTATCAGAATTGTTCAAGCAACCTGTTTTCTGGCTGCGCCTCATGACAAAATCGACTGCATCTTTGTTCTTTTCCGCATATTCAGGGGCACTTTCCAGGTTTTTGCCCTTGAAAGCCATGGCCACAGGGCGATGTGCGTGTGCGGGGATTGTACCCTTTTTGTTGACAGCCCCGGCGCTTGGTCAGCATGCCGAGCAAGATCATCTTTCCCGGGCCATGTTTGCTTTGGAGAAACAATTGGCACAAATCGCTGCGCCCGAGAAGACTTCGAGTACCGCAGACATGCGCCGTCGGCGCATGACAGTTTACGTACGCCAACTCTATATTCTGCACACCAATAGTGCTATTTTCAACGCCCGGCCGATGAGGCGCCCGGCCACGGCCCAGAGCAAACGCGCTCAGCCGGTCAGAGCGCCACATACCAGGCCGATCGCCCGCCCCGACAGGGCGCGGTCGGTGAATGCGCCATCGCCATTGGGTCCACTCCCGCCTGGCCCCAAACCTGGTTTTTTGGCCCAAAAACACCCCTCCCCGCGATCGGCACCATCCAAGCCTGAAGCCGAAACCGCACCCGCGCCCTCACCCCGGTTAGCAACAACTTCCGAGCCATTGTCCGCACCTGGCAAAGGGCAAAAGCCTTCCCCCGCGACCGCCAAACGGACGACCAGGGACCTTACTGAGGCTCGCACCGCAAGTCCCAAACCTCAAGCCAGTAATAAGAAGAAACCGCATTTACAGACGGCCTCGCAAGCCACCCCCCCTCCCCGGCCCCGTCTTGTTCCGGCGCAGAAAAAAGCGCCGCCATCAGGGGTAGTCAAAAAACCGCCAGTGTCAGACGCATCATCATCTCTTGTCGCCCCTGTGCCGGCTTTCTCACGCCAGGGGCGGGCCCGCCCGAGCCGCCAGATCAAGGGGACCCGGCCCCGTCGCCAGGCCGACGGTGTCCCTGCCCTGATGCCCCCGAGCCCCATTGAGACCAAAGCCGCAAAACCGCCCCGGCCGGTACAGCCCGACCTGGAGCCCGCACTCATTGACCGACTTTTCAGCAAGGAGATGGAACGCGCTCGCAAGGCGCGTCTCGCCCGCACCGCCAGCACAAAAGTTGCACAGGCGTCTGCTATTTCCCAAAGCTCCGTAAGGCATCCCGAACCTGGCCAGCATGAGGACGGCAAAGCCAACCCACAAGCTGCCGAAGAGAAAAACTATCGCGCCTATTTGCGCCACAGGCCGATCGGCTTACGCCAGCTTGAAGCTGCGGCCTGCGAGCGTCAGAAAAAGGCACAGATCGACACTGAATTTTCGTCGATATCCTTCACGCCCATGGGATGCGGCGCCAGCCTGGTAACAACGATTACAACACTCGGTAGCCCAACAGTCACCTTAAGGCCCAAAGCCACGGTAAACTGCCGCATGAGTGAGGCTATTGGCGAATGGCTGGACGACGCCGTACAGCCGGCCGCGCGTAACATTTTGGGAACTACTGTTCGGGAGATAGCAATCGCGGCCTCGTATCATTGCCGCCGCCGCAACGCCAAACCGTCCGGCAAGCTCTCGGAACATGCCTTTGCCAATGCCATCGACGTGAGCGCCATAAAGCTAGCCGATGGACGACACCTGACAATTGCGCAGGACTGGAACAGTGATGACGAGGCCGTGCGAAAGTTCCTGCGCCGCATTCACACGCGGGCCTGCGGTTACTTTACCACCGTCATCGGACCTGATGGTGATGCGCAGCACCAAAACCATCTTCATTTTGATCTCGGCTGGCACGGCGCGACGGGAACCTATCGCATCTGCCAATAGAGCTGCCTTATAGCCGTTCAACAATCAATAAAGACCTCCGGAGCGGATCACACTATCGGAAGTGGGATCCGCTTCTGACGTGGTGCCGTCGCCGGCGATCACTGGTATGCTCATCCCCTGGTCGTCGATTTGTTCACTCAGTTGCGGCGCGCTGTCTTCTGGCCCCGTTCCGGGCTTGAACAGTTCCAGGATTGCCCCGCGCTGCCCGCGCTCCACCTGTTGGCCGGTCCTGGCATCAACGGCATAAACCAACATGCCCTCAGGGACAGGAAACTCGACACCGGGCTTGTCAGAAAGCGCCGCTTTCATAAAGTCGCGAAACACCGGCGCCGCCAGTTTGCCGCCCGTCGCATCCTCTCCCATGGAACGCGGATGATCATAACCAATATAGACCCCCACGGCCAGGTCCGGGGAATAGCCAACAAACCAGGCATCCTTGTAGTCATTGGTGGTCCCCGTCTTGCCGGCGATAGGCTTGCCAACCTCTTGAACCGTGCGCCCCGTACCGCGCTCGACGACACCGGTCATCATGGATGTGATCTGTGCAGCCGTCATGGGGTCAAACACCTGCTCGCGATTGTCGATTAGCTGTGGCTCGTCCTGGCCTGCCCAGGCATCCGTGATACAGTTCTCGCAACCGCGCCTGTCGTGTTTGTAAATTGTTCGTCCGTAGCGGTCCTGCACGCGATCAATCATGGTCGCGGTTATCTTTTTGCCGCCATTGGCAAGAATGGAATAGGCGGTTGTCAAACGCAACACGCTGGTCTCTCCAGCCCCCAGTGACATCGGCAGAAATGGCCGCAGTTCATCGTAGATACCCAGTAATTTGGCGTATTCAGCAATCAGCGGCATGCCAAGATTTTTAGCAAGACGCACGGTCATCGCATTACGTGAACGCTCAATGCCAAGACGCAGGGTTGAGGGGCCATAATAAGACTTTGAATAGTTTCTTGGGCTCCACCATTCACCACCAGACTTCACCCAGATTTCGGCATCCAACATGATGCTTGCGGGGGTGTATCCGTTATCAAGGGCTGCGGCATAAACAAATGGTTTAAACGCCGAGCCCGGCTGACGCGCGGCCTGAGTCGCACGGTTAAACTCACTGGCGTGATAGCTAAAGCCACCCACAAGGGCGAGAACGCGCCCCGTATGGGGGTCCATGGCAACGAGGGCACCGGATATTTTAGGCATCTGCTGCAGCCGATAGGCTGAGGTTTTGCTGCCGCCGGCAGACCGCCCCTTTATTGCGGAGACATAAACTACATCCCCCCGCCGTAGCAGGTGCGCCGGTTTGCTCACCTGCTGGCGATACCGCTCGGCGTCGGCACGGCGCGGGTTCCAGTGCGACCATGGCATATCTTCGAACGCGATCGTTCCCGTCTTGGCTGTGCGGGTCCGCTCGCCCGAGTCCTGCTTAGGCGGCAATAGAGTAATCGCTGCGCCCCTGGCGTCGACGGCCGCTATCACCGCGACCTGGAACTCCGGAACATCAAGCAGTTCCTTAATCTCACCATCCTCAATCAGGCTTTGAACCTGAGAAATCCAGTCAGCCTTCATATCGACTGAGGCCAGAGGGCCGCGCCAACCCTGTTTGCGATCAAAGTCCATCAGATGTTGCATCAGAACGCGTCGGGCAAGGGTTTGCAGACCCCGATCAAGGGTCGTGCGTACAGAGAGTCCGCTTTGATACAACCCCTTGTTACCGTAAAGATCGAGTAATTGTCGACGAACCTCTTCAGCAAAATATTCTGCCGAATCAATACGCGCCCGACGCGCTTTGCGTGGTTTCATTTTTAAAGGAGTTGCCTTGGCGGCCTCGGCCGCAAGCCGGTCAATACGCCCATCATCCAACATGCGATCAATGACCCAATTGCGGCGCCACACGGCCCGCTCATTGAAATGCACCGGATGATAATTACTCGGCCCCTTCAGGACCGCAGCCAGATACGCCGCCTCAGCCAGGGTTAATTCGTGCACTGATTTGTCAAAATAGGCGAGCGATGCCGCCGCGATACCATAGGTGCCTAGGCCAAAATAAACTTCATTAAGATAAAGCTCAAGAATCTCCGCCTTGGTGAACGTTCTCTCAAGGCGCAAGGCCAGCAGCGCCTCGCGAATTTTGCGCTCAATGGATACCGCCGTGCGCCGCTCCTCTTTAGTGAAAAAATTCTTAGCCACCTGCATGGTGATTGTCGATGCTCCAACGGGCCGTTTGCCGGAGCCCATATTGCGCAAATTGTCCCGCACGGCCCGCGCCAGACTGTAAAGGTTGACGCCACCGTGGTCATAAAAACTCTTGTCCTCAGCCGCCAGAACGGCATCAATCATCATTTTTGGGATGGTCTGGATCGGTTGATACATGCGCCGCTGCAAAGCGTGTTCCGCCAGCAGGGCGCCGTCTGCCGCATGAAACCGGGTCATGACCGGCGGCGCGTAGTTTTTCAGCACCGAATGATCCGGCAGATTTTTACTGTAATAGTGAATCCCGTATAGACCCAGGGCGGCAACCGGTAACGATAGGATCGCGCCGGCGCTAAACAGTCGTCCCAACACTCGCCAAAGCTTTTTCAAAACCCGTTCCCGGTCAATCTGTTGTTATCGGCTTAACGTAAATACTATTTTGCCTGCTTGCACAAGCGGACGCATTATACATGCGATGCTTGTATACATGTGATGCCTGTATACATGTAGGGCGCCACTTCATCAAAAACATCCTTAGAAACGAAACTTCCGCAGAACCAGCCTCGCCTGGTCTTAAATCCGCTACGGCTATTACTCGCTAAGATTTAACTAAAATTACGACGATTACATGGCCATTTCCAGCCTATGGCTCCTGCGCAACAGGCTTGCTGAAATATCCCTGAATGGCTGTGGCGATGGTTTGCGCAACCTTATCGCGCCATTGCAGAGAGCGCAACCTTTGTTCGTCCCGTGCGTTCGACATATAACCCAGTTCGATTAAGACAGAGGGGATGTCAGGCGCCGAAAGGACAAAAAAGTTCGCCCGCTTGTGGGGATATTTGCGTACCTGGGTTACTTTTTTAATGTTGCTGATTAACTGGCGCGCCAACAGGATCGAAAAGGCTTTGGTTTCGCGCAGCATCAGTTCATCAAGAATGGAGGCGACGGTCGCTGGCATATCCGCAGTCGACAGGCCGGCAACCAGATCAGCGGCGTTTTCCTTTTGAGCATACGCCGCAGCGTATCGATCTGAGGCCTTCTTCGACAAGGTGTAAACTGTGGTTCCGCGCACCGAATTTTCGTTAAAGGCGTCGGCATGAATGGAGATGAATAAATCGGCTTTGGCGTCTTTGGCAAACTGTAGGCGATCTGGCAAGGAGACAAACCGATCATCCTCGCGGGTGAGTAAGACCTGAAACTGCCCGTGGGTCTGCAGGTATTGCCGAAGGGATTTGGCAAAGGCGAGAACGACGACTTTTTCGCGGGTTCCGGCCCGTCCCGTCGTGCCCCCATCAATGCCACCGTGCCCGGGATCAAGAACAATCACGGGTTGGCGCGCGTGGGAAACGGCGTCGGCTTCCTCATTATAAGACGATGATTTGCCTGATAATGTTGCGTCATTAAGCCTTGCATGGTGGACACGCGGTGCGCGTTGCTGGGCTGCCGCCAGCGCCGCGGCCTTTTCAAAACTGACCCTGTCGGTTGGTGATAACACCAATGTATAGAGCGCCTCCCCCTCCCCCTCCTCCTCGCCCCTGGTGTCAGTGGCGATTGGCACCGCACGAACCCCGGCCCTTTCAATCTTCACCGCTCCCGTTACGTCGAAGACGATACGTGAGCGGTTCTGACTGAAACGCCCATAGCGAAATCCGCGCACCAGGCCGGAGGATTTATCTTTGCCGCTGTCGACAAATCTGAATTCGACGTCAGGAATTTCGACGACCACCCGTGCCGGTTCCGCCAGAACGAACGCTCTGGTGGGTAACTTCGCGCTCATGCGCATGGAAAAATGTGTCTTGCCTTTGCGATGAACCACTTGAGGGGCAAAAACAAACGGCAAGGCAGGTGAATGCGCCGACGCGCGCATCTCCTGAAGTGTCTCAGCTGACGCCAGGACCGGCGTGCGCCCCGCCGCGTCGTCACCTGCCGCTACGCCCGGGCCCACCGTCAGGATAACGGTTACGGCGAGGACGCTTAATCGCCAAATCAAAGTCGTCATCACAGGCAACATATCAGGAACCTACCCAGGAACACGTCTGCGCAACATTAGCCTCACCATCAACAATTACGTACAGATCATGCCGACTGTTGGGCAGGGACAGCACGCTGTCAACACTTGATTTACCTTAGTCACCTGTCTGTTACTGGACTGTTAATAGAACGTGTCATGTCTTAATAGAACCCATTCTGTTTCTCGATTGGCGGACGCAGTTGGCACTTAAATTGCTTATCTTGGCTCACTAAGTGTATCACCTTATCCGACCTACGCCCCCGTCTTGGGCCATTGATGACAGTAAATACAGATATCCAAGTTCTTGGCACGAAACTTGAATATACTTAGGCAATAGCAAGAACTCGCAAAACGAGCAAAATGCAATTATGAAATTATCTTTTTGTAAAATATATTATTGCACTTCAATAAAATAAATAAAAAATTAAATCACTTAATAATTACTATCTATATAAATATTTATATAAACAATAGTAATATAACAATAAAAAATACGATTAAAATAAAAAATCAACAAAACTACATTTACAAACTTTCAATTGTTAAGCAATAACGGTCAGGAAACACGATCATACATTAGGTACTTCCGTTAAGAAGCGTTAATTGCCTTGACAAAGATCGGTTTCCGCGGCGTCAGCGGTAGAAGAAGAAGAAGATAAAAGAAGAAGAAGACTTCGCCGCTGGCGCCTCTCAAACCCTATAGCAAAATGCGTTTAATTGGATTGATAGGCACTGAGTATTTTGCGCGCATTTTGCTATAGATTAGAGGGCAATCAGCTTTATGGATTTGGCTTTACCCCCGGCAAAATGGATAAAGCTAACCCCATGTTGATCTAGCTCTATAACATCGTGCGACTTGAAGGTCTTTAAAACGCGAACTGCGCCGGCGACAGAATAAGAAGAAACAAGAACAATAAGAGCCCGTCGCCGGCGCTTTTTTTTTAAGAGGTCCTGCCGAACTGGTCTATAGCAAAATGCGTTGAGTTGGAATCATGAGCATTGGCGTATTCTTCTCGCATTTTGCTATAGATTTAGAGGGCGATCAGCTTTATACGTTTAGTTGTCCCCATAGCAAAATGGGTACAACTAACGCCAAGCTGATCTAGCGAATAGGTTCTAATAAGACATGACACGCGCTAGTGGTCATCATGTTCCGTTTGTTTGGGAGGACTCATCCCGAGTAGGAACTCAAGCGCCTCCTGTCTAACTGCGGCCAGCAAATACACAAGACTGCTCAATTCCTTGCATTGTGCCATCGCCTGCAATTCACCACAGATTTGGACAATATATTGTGCCGCTTCTTGTGGTGTGGCTTCCATTTTCATTTGATTGCTCAGGAAACGCGAATGACTGAGCAAATCCGATGGCAACGAATCGTGAGACATTGGCTTTTCTCCCCTTGGCTTCGGTGAGTTTTGCTGGCAGCCTTCGTCTCGGCTTTGCCCGCGTTCATTTGTAAATTGAATTGAACAGGGACGACAGAATGAGACAGAGAGCTGCAAGAATACAAAACCTGACAACCAGGGGGCAAGCCCCTGGTGGCCGGGGAGGTGATAAGCCGCCCACAGACGACCGCTACGGCCTTTAAGACGAAGCTTTGAACATACGCCGCAGCCTCCCCAGCCATAGGCTTGAGGAGGTGCTGTCGCGGTCAACACGAGACCGCTGTGGGCGGGGCTATCACGACCCCGGGGCTGGCTTTCATGCCAACCGTGAGCGCAACTTAGCGTAGAGAGCGGTAGTATGCAATGACAATTCAAACCCGTAAGCGCGATACCGAAGGCGCCAATGCCCGGCGCGAATTTCCGTTGCTGGCTTTTACTTTTCTGGCGTTTTCTGGCTTTGCCGGTCCTATGCGAGCCGCATCGGTGCCATTGCGTCCATGCTGTCGATTGACGATCGGATTTGCAGGCCACGGCCCGCGGAACGGGTTATACCGTCCCCACGTGGAGGCCGCACTCCGCCTCCCATTCTTCCCTGTTTTCGACCAACACAATGCAAATACCAGGAAACCTCAAAGGGTCATAATGGTTGTTATTGCTTGTTCTCTTTTGACCAGTGCGATCAAAGTTTACAGCGCCCCCGCCTCCCATCGACAGCAAAAAGTCATGCAAGGCTTAAAACCTCGACAATAGGCTTTTCTATCCGGCCTTTAGGCTTCAGGTTTGCCTATCTGTTAACAAAGTGGGTTAATATTTTATTGCCAATGAGGACTTTCTATTGCCGACCTGGCCAGGTCGGCAATAGACGTTTCCCGTTATTGATCATTGCTTTTTTTCGGCGGCTCCCGCGGGGTATCAAGGGTTTAGATCAGCATGCGTTTAGGTGTACGCATTTTGCTATAGATTCGCAAACGAAGGGCCGCACCTGCAATAGGGGCAGATGCCATGGGACCACACGACATACAGATTGATCTTGAAGACCGCTGCCGGATCAAGGCGATGCAGGAACAGGGGGTGACAATCACGGGAATTGCGCGCCATCTTGGTCGCGATCGGGGTACGATCCAGCGGGAGTTGTCGCGAAATGGCAATACCGCTGGTATTATTCATTTTCGGTGCACAAAGCACCGGCAATAGCCCTGTCGATAAGGTCAACCGTCTTGTCGATACCATAAAGGGCAACAAATGAACCGAACCGAGGCCCCTGGCTTTGCCCGAGAAGAACCTCGTAGAGAGCCGTAAACCAGGTGCGCAGGGGCTCAAATCCATGGTCCTTGCCTACTTGATAAACACGGTTCTGGATATCAGCGGCGGGCGTATCCGGGGCAAGCCCTGCGAGTTCATCACGAAGAGCGGAGAGGGCGGCCTGTTCGTTTTCACCCGCCCGACGAAACCGCTTGTGAGGTTTAACGAAATCATGAAAATAACGCACCGCATATGCCGCCAAACGATCAACCCAAGGGTGCGACGCCGGCGATAATTGCGGTGCATAGCGCGACATAAAACCCCACAAAACGCTTTTGTCCTCGGCATTAGCGGCAGAGACAAGATTTAGCAGCAAGGCAAAGGACACAGGGCTGGTTATGTGCGGCGGATGCCCTCCATGAATATGCCAGACAGGATTGTTAAGACGCTCAAGCTCGCCCTGGCCCTGAAACTTGTCGATCCAGGTGAAATATTCGTCCACCTGTTTGGGAATAACATCGAAATAAAGCCGTTTTGCTGTTCTCGGTTTGGTGTACATGAACAACGACAGGCTTTCCGGATCGGCGTAAGCGAGCCACTCGTCGATGGTTAGGCCATTGCCTTTGGACTTGGAGATTTTGGCCCCGTTCTGGTCGAGAAACAGCTCAAAGTTAAACCCCTCAGGGGGCACGGCGCCAAGGGCTTTGCAAATGCGTGACGACTGGGTGACAGAGTCGATCAGGTCTTTGCCCGACATTTCGTAATCGACCCCCAGTGCCGCCCAGCGCATCGCCCAGTCGGCCTTCCATTGGCATTTCACCCGCCCCCCCGTTACCGCCGTCTCCACCGCCTCGCCGGTCTCGGGATCATCATACACGATCGTTCCGCGGTCGGGATGAAGGGCGCGCAGGGGCACCTGCAAGACCCGCCCGGTACGCGGACAAATGGGCAAAAACGGAGCGTAGGTGGCGCGCCGTTCTGCCCCCAACGTCGGCAGCATGATGTTCATGACATCGTCGTAAACTTCAAGCATGCGTTGCAACATCGCGTCAAATCGGCCACTGCGATAATAATCGGTCGCCGAGGCAAATTGATAATCAAAACCAAAACGGTCAAGGAACCGGCGCAGTCGCGCATTGTTATGATGCGCAAAGCTTGCAGAGTTGCCGGCAAAGGGATTTGGCACCTGCGACAACGGCTTGTCCAAATGCGCGGCCAGCATAGCCTGGTTGGGCACGTTGTCAGGCACCCGGCGCAAACCATCCATATCATCAGAAAAACAGATAAGCCGCGTTGGCACTTCGTCATGGGTCAAGACGCGAAAGGCGTTGCGCACCATTGTCGTGCGCGCAACCTCGCCAAAGGTACCAATGTGCGGCAGCCCCGAGGGGCCATAACCGGTCTGAAACACAACCTCTGTTCCGGTTCGACCTGCATCAAGGCGTTTGATGATTTTGCGCGCCTCAACAAATGGCCAGGCTTTTGCTGCGGCCGCCGCATCGGGCGACACCGCAGGCAGATCGGGTTCCTGTCGAGGTGTGCTCATCAAGACTGTCTCTCTTTTGTCGTATTGGTCTTACCAGGGCCATGGTTTACGGTATAGTGAGGCTGTTCGCAATGGCTATTGGCACATACCTGCGCGCAACTGCATTTTTCGGGCGGTCCTTCCATTAACGGGCATCCACCTACCCGTTAATAGACGTTTTCAGATGATTGGATATATGAATATATGACCATGTGGCGCATTATCTTGTTCCTTTCCATATTTTTTATTATGGCGGTGTTGGAGATTATGCTTCCCCGGCGCATCCTTGGGCAGAAAAAAGCGCCGCGCTGGTTTACCAATTTTTCTCTTGTTGTAATTGATTCAGTGCTCGTGCGGCTCATTTTGCCGGTTGCCGCCATTGGAACCGCCAGCCTCATGCAGGAGCGCGGCCAGGGACTGTTTTACAGCCTCGATTGGCCTCTTTGGCTTGAAGGGATCATCGCCTTTGTTGCCCTTGATTTTGCCATTTATGTGCAGCATGTGGCGTCGCATAAAATTCCCCTTTTTTGGCGTTTGCATCGGGTCCACCACTCCGACCGCGACATTGATGTGACCACGGCTTTGCGCTTTCACCCGGTGGAGATTCTTTTGTCGATGATCTTCAAGATGATATTGATTGTCCTTCTTGGACCGCCTGTCATGGCGGTACTCGTTTTTGAAGTGGTTCTCAATGGCGGTGCCATGTTCAACCACGCCAATGTCAAACTGCCTAAATGGCTGGACAGGGTGCTGCGTCTGGTGATCGTGACCCCGGACATGCACAGGGTCCACCATTCCACCCTGCACGTGGAGACGGACTCGAACTACGGCTTTAATCTATCCATCTGGGACCGTCTGTGGCGCACCTACACGGACCAACCGCGCCTTGGTCACGATAAGATGACGATTGGTCTTAACCAATATCAGGATGAACGGCCTAACCGATTGAGCGAAGCATTGCTGATCCCGTTTGATGAAGATAAGCCCGGCAAAAGTGACTAAATCAGCATGGGTTTAGGTGTACCCATTTTGTGAGCGGTGCAGCTAAACGCATAAAGCTGATCGCCCTCTAAATCTATAGCAAAATGCGAGAAGAATACGGGAAAGCCCCATGATTCCCATTAAACGCATTTTGCTATAGTGCAAAGCAGGTATAAACGTGAACAAACTGCTGAGGCACCAATTGTAGAATATCGAAAAGGTCCTGGCTACAGGATTGCCAATAGTGCCTCCACCTCCTCACGGCTTGGCATGGAGGGGGCGGTGCCAGCGCGGGTGACGGAAATGCCCGCAGTTGCGCAGGCGAACCGAACGGCATCGAGAGCCGGAACCCCTTCAGCCAATGCCGCAGCAAAGCCTCCATTAAAGGCGTCCCCGGCCCCCGTCGTCTCAACCACCGGGCCAGCGTTCACCGCTGGAACATGAACGGATTGCGTATTGTCATGGAAAAGGGCACCGTTTTCTCCAAGGGTGATGATTGCCACCTGAGCGCCGCGGGCCAACAACGCGTCCCCTGCGGCTCTGGCCTCGTCCAGCGTGTCAACCGGTAATCCGGTAAGCGCAGACGCCTCGGTTTCATTGGGGGTCACATAGGTGCACAGGGAAAATATGTGCGGATCCAGTGGCGCGGCGGGGGCAGGATTGAGGATTGTGGCGACATGGGCTTCGCGCGCGATCCTGAGCGCTGCGGTCGCGGCATCGACGGGTTGCTCCAACTGGGTAACGAAAACCGCGGACGCGGCAATCAGATCGGCGTGTTTGGCGATGTCGTCAGGGCCTATGGTCATCGCCGCTCCGGGACACACGATGATAGCGTTGTCGCCACTGGCCTCTTCAATGAATATATAGGCGGCTCCTGTATAGCTGCTCGGATCCCGCGACACCGCTTCTGTGACGCCAGCTTCCTCCCACGTGTTGATCGCAAGATCCGCGAACGCGTCATCCCCGAGCTTGGTGATAAAATGAACATCCGCGCCCACGCGCGCAGCGGCTACGGCCTGGTTTGAACCCTTGCCTCCAGGTCCCAGAGCAAAAGAATTGCCAAGGATTGTCTCTCCCATGCGCGGCGGTCGCGCGGCCCGATAAGCTGTATCAGCAACAAACACACCAAGGATTGTTACGGGTCTGGTCTGGTTCATAGCATGAACTCCGTCCCTACAGCGTGTTATCGTTTTCGGGAGGAATAACCCCTTTGCGAAACGCAAAGCACCCATAAAATCGCCGCTCACCCGTTTGGATAACACAATAGGCTTTTTTGGCGCGCTCATAGAAGGCGTAGCGTTCGATGGACATCATCGGCCACGGCCTGCCCTCGGCGGCATCGATTTCCCTTTGCACTTCCTGTTGCACGGGCGGTATTTCGTCAGGCGCATCGACGATTTCCATACGCGCCGCGGCGTCGTCAACAAATGTATCAAGAGGCATGACCGAAAGAACGGCTTTTGCAGCGTCGGCCGCAGAACAATCAATGCGCAACAGACGGCCCAGGCGGGTTTGTCTTGCAACCGAATCGGAAGGAAAGTTCGTGTCGGCAATGATCAAGTCGTCGCCGTGCCCCATGGCCCGCAGCGCATAAAGAACATCGGCGTTCAGTTTCGGGTCGATCATCTTTAACATCGGTCTTCTCCCTTAATATTCTGCCCTTGCGCCTTTCGCTTGTCCTATAACCGCTCACCGGTTTGCGTGTCGAATAAATGCGACAAATCTGCGCGTGGCTTTAAGTGAATTTTCTGACCCGGCTCAAAGGCATGCCGGTCATGGAACACGGCGACGATCTCCTGATCTCCGGCCCTGGCAAAGACCATGGTCTCGGATCCTGTGGGCTCGACGACCGATACGGTGGCAGCCAGGCCGGAATCAGCCAGTTCAAAATGCTCGGGGCGGATCCCGTATGTGACCGGCGTGCCGGCGTCAAGAGCCGGTGCGTTTTTTGACGCGGCCAGGTCACCGGCTCCGGTCCTGATGACCACGTTTGTGTCTCGCGCAAGGGTACCCGCGATCAGGTTCATTGCCGGGGACCCGATAAATGTCGCCACAAACAGGTTTCGCGGCCGATCATAGAGATCAAGAGGAGAGCCCACCTGCTCCACATTTCCGTCACGCATCACCACAATCCGGTCAGCCATGGTCATGGCCTCCACCTGATCGTGAGTGACAAAGATGGTTGTTGTCTTTAATCGTTGATGCAGTTCCTTGATTTCGGTGCGCATTTGAACGCGCAGTTTGGCGTCCAGATTGGAAAGCGGCTCGTCAAACAAAAACACCTGCGGATCACGCACAATGGCCCGCCCCATGGCAACCCGCTGACGTTGACCTCCGGACAATTGGCGCGGGTAACGCTTTAAATAGGGCTTAAGACCAAGAATATCGGTGGCCGCGTCAAGGCGCGCACGCACGGTCTGTGGATCGGTGTTGCGCAACTTCAGCGCAAACGCCATGTTCTGCTCCACGGTCTTGTGCGGATAAAGCGCATAAGTCTGGAAAACCATCGCAATATCGCGATCTTTTGGCGCCATGTGGTTGACAATTCGGTCCCCGATCGCGATGTGTCCGGCAGTGATGGTTTCAAGGCCGGCCACCATGCGCAGCAACGTGGACTTGCCGCAGCCGGAGGGGCCTACCAGAACAACGAATTCCCCGTCGGCGATCGTAATATCGACCCCGTGGATAACTTCGACGTCGCCATAGGACTTGCGAATGTTTGTTATTGTTACTTCTGCCATGGTGCCTCCCGAAGTACGCAATGCATTGGAGCGCATAATGGGGCAATTTGCAAGGGCTACACGCGACCGGCGTTTCAAATCACCCAAAGCCGCGCACAACATCAGCGTGGACAATCCCTCTGGTTGACAGTTTTCCAAGTGAGCACCTATAATGCGCATATTGCGCCTGATTTTCCCAAGGCTGTCAAATGCAGATGGCACTGGAAAACAAATATGAAGACCATGAAAATATCAAGAATATAAACAAGCGATAGCACGGCGCGATGGTTTGGATGACACCCGCTGTCGCCAAACAAGGGAGCGAAAGTCATGAAAGTGAACGTCTACAAGCGGTTGATGGCCTTGCAGGCCAGTCGGCGATCTGTGTTGGCGGGCGCTGCGGCTATGGGGGCCTCCGCGGGGCTGGCGGGACTGCCTGGTATGGCTGTGGCGCAAAGCGGCACCGGCGTGCGCGCCGAGATTTTGAAAATCCCCGGAGTCGGCGCCGGTTCTCCCGGTGATGCCGAGTGGCAAAAGGTCGGCGAGCTGTGCCTGGCGGGAACCAAAAACACGGTGCAAGCCGGTGAGTTTAATGGTGTTGAGCTCACCTTTATGGGGTTAAACAACCAAAATCTGCATAATTTTTTGTTTCGTGGATTCCTCAAGCCCTGGGAGGCCTATACGGGGGCCAAGATAAACTGGATCGACCTTGCCCAGGCGGATTACAACGCCCGGCTACAGCAATCGATCGCCACCAAGACCGTTGACTTTGACATTATCGAGATGGGCGCGCCGTTTGAGGGTGATGTGCTGGGCAAGGGGCTCGCGTCCGAGCTGCCCGACTGGGTGAAAACACTGATCGATATGGACGATTACGTGGGATACCTGCAGGCACCGGTTGGCACCTGGGATGGGAAAACGTACCGGATTTCCATCGACGGCGATTGTCACACCTTTGCCTATCGCACCGACTACTACGACAATGAGGATTTCAAAAAGGCCTGGGCTGACGAAGGCATGGCCGGAGACTGGGCACCACCAAAGACCTGGAACGATGTGCAGGCGCAGTCGAAATTCCTTGCTGGCAAGAAAGACCCCCTAACCGGCCTGGACGCCCATGGGTTCCTTGACCCCTTGAAGGGGTGGGGTGGATTTGGCTTTTATTTCCTGGAGGACCGCGCCACCGCCTATGCCAAGCATCCCGATGATCCGGCCTGGCTTTTCGATCCTGAAACCATGAAGCCGCGGGTGAACAACCCAGCGTTCGTCCAGGCCATTCAGGATGTGATGGATTTGATCGCCATCAAGGGGGCTTATCCTGCGGATCAGATCAACGCTGATCCCGGCACCACAGCGTTTCAGCAATTCCTGGCGGGCACGGGCTCCATGTTAACCTGGTGGGGTGACGTAGGCTCAAGCGCACGCACCTCAGACACGTCGGTGGTTGGCGATGTGGTGGGTTTCGACACACTGCCCGGTGCCGACAGGGTCTACAACTCCAAAACAGGCCAGTGGGAAAATACGCCCAATGAAGCCCCAAACATGGCCTATATCGGTTGGGGTATCTATGTAATGGCGCGGGTTGATGGGGATAGTAAAAAACACAAGGCCGCATGGTCAGCGGCCGCGCATCTTGGTGGTCGGGACCTGTCTTTGTGGGCCTCTGCTTACCCATCCGGTTTCCAACCCTATCGGAACTCCCATTTCAACTATGATGAATGGGAGAATGCTGGTTATGATCGGGCGTATATTGAGGATTATCTGGGTTCTAATGCGGACTCGTATAACCACGCAAATGCCGCCATTGAACCGCGCATTCCCGGCATTTTCCAGTATTATTCGGTGGCCGAAGATGAACTGGCCAAGGGTTTTGCGGGACAGTACGGTAGTGCTCAGGAAACCGCCGATGCCATTGCCGCGGCTTGGGAAAAGATCACCGACCAAATCGGCCGACAGTCTCAGATTGCTCTTTACAAGACCAGTTTGGGCCTCTAGCTTTCCGTCGATCCATCCAGCCGATCCATCCAGCGGCGCGCGGGGCTTTGCGCCCCGCTGCCATATCTTTTTAGATTTCTGGCGCGTTTATACCAGCGGTATTGGCTTTATATACACGCCGACTGGTGTACTGCCTTGATAACATACCTCTTTGACGCTAAGCCATGAGTCATTGTTAAAGACCCTTGGTATTATGTCTGCTAGAGCGCACCATTTCGAAGAACAGGAGGCCCAGTCGCGCGCGCGCGTACAGTTCGGCCGTGTGTTGGCGTGGGCTTCGGCGGCATTACTTGCAGGACTGTTTTTGCTCCAGGCACTATTTGAAGCCGAACTGATAGCCATTGGATTTGAGAATTGGCGCCCTATTCTCTACGCTTATATCCTTTGGGCCCTGTGTCTGTGCATCTCTCAGGTGCTTATACGCGGCGAGCAGGGCGCACGTGCATTGTTTGTGTTGCCTGCGGCCCTTTTTGTCATTTCAATGGTCGTGTTTCCGCTTTTGTTCGGCCTGTGGATTTCGTTTTCTGATTGGAACTTGTCGTCGCTTACGGGCCGTAAGTTCAATGGCCTTGACAATGTGCGCCAGATGATGCGTGATCCGTTTTACTGGAACGCGCTCTACAATATGGTGATCTACGTCCTCGTTATTGTCGTTGAATACGCCATAGCCTTTGGTCTTGCGCTGCTTCTTAACGCCGATATCAGGGCGCGGAAATTCTGGCGCGTTACGTTCCTCCTCCCCCTTATGCTCTCGCCTGTTGCGGTGTCCTGGATGATCGGCAAGTCCATGCTGGAAATTCGCTTTGGCCCGTTGGCGCGGTTTGCGCGCTGGCTGGGTTGGGAGCAGCCTTCGTTCTTTGGCTCCCCCGAGATCGCCAAATTGACCATTATGATCATGGACGCCTGGACGTTTATTCCGTTCATGATGATCATGATCCTCGCCGGTTTGCAGGCAATCCCGCGACAGGTGCAGGAAGCGGCCAAGGTTGACGGCGCAAGTCCCTGGCAGGCCTTTTGGGGGGTTACGTTTCCGCTGATGCTTCCCGTATCCATTACAGCCGTTATGATCCGGGTTATCTTCAAGCTGAAACTTGCCGACATCATCATCAATGTCACCTCTGGGGGGCCGGGAGGGGCAACCGATTCGGTCACCAGTTTTATTTTCCGCGAGTATCGGGATCGCTCCAATGTTGGCTATGGAACCCTGTTGGCCATGGTCTACCTGATTGTGATCGTCATTTTCATGACGGTTCTTGTGAAGGTATTTGAACGCATATTGGTTCGTGCAACGGGACAGGGGCAGAATCATGAGTGACATGCGCATGCACCCTGCCCTTGAAGACTATGACCGCGGGCAACGGTTGAAATGGTGGATATACAGATTTGCCCTTTATGGATTGCTTTTGTTTTGGGCCGCAGTTTGCATCTTTCCGATCTACTGGACCCTCACCACATCCTTTAAAATCGCCCCTGACGTGATGCAGGGCAACTTGGTGCCTGGTTATGATTTTGTTCCCCAGTGGCGCGGTTGGAAATCCCTTGGCCTGTCACCCGACACGATCTTTACGGTCTCGACAGTGCGCGATGAGTTTTTCAAGCGTTTTATGAACAGCACGGTGATTTCCGTTTGTGCATCGGCGCTAGCGGTGATGCTCGGGTCGCTGGCCGCCTACGGGCTTAGCCGTTTCTCCTACCGCTTCGGTTTTATGAAAAATTCCGATATTTCTTTTTTCTTTCTGTCGCAACTGATCCTGCCTCCGGTGGTATTGGCATTGCCATTTCTGGTTCTGTACAAGGAGCTTGCCCTTCTGGACACGCGCATTGGTATGATCATGATCTATACGCTGATGGTGCTACCGATTGTGATCTGGGTTATGCGCGACCAGTTTGCCGCCATTCCATCGGAATTGGAGGAAGCGGCGCTGGTGGACGGGTTGTCAACATGGGGCTCATTTTTGCGCATCATTGTCCCGTTGGCTTTGCCGGGGATGGTAGCGGCGTTCATCCTGTCGCTGGTTCTGTGTTGGAACGAATACTTTTTTGCCGCCCTATTGACAAGTACGGATGCCAAGACCCTACCTGTTATGATCGCCAGTCAAACTGGGAGCCAAGGGATCAACTGGTGGTCCATGGCAGCCCTGTCCTCAGCAGGCATTCTGCCGCTTGTGGTCATTGGCATTTTACTGGAAAAGCACATTATCAAGGGCATGACCGCCGGTGCGGTCAAGTAGGGGACTTAAGGCCTTAGGCCTTGGTCTAATGCATAAGGTGTTTGGTAGCCTCGTACAGCGCGCGGAACTGCTTGTAGCGCTGTTGATAAATGAGCACGTTGTCCAGATCCGGTGCGATCTGGTCGCAAAGCGGGTTCCAGTGCGCGATATCGACCGGACTGGCATCCCCCACAGCAACCGAGGCCAAAAACGCATCTCCATAGGAGGCGCCCAGGGTTTGTGCACGCAAGGATTGTACGAGGCCGCAGACATCTGATGTCGCCTGCAACCACAGGCGATTTTTTGTGCCCCCGCCAACCGCATAGACATGCTTTGGCACCTGGCCGATGTCCCTGTAGGTCTTGATGACATGCCCCGTGCCCAGGGCAATGCCCTCAATCAGAGCCCGGTACATGTCGCCGCGAGTGTGGGTCAGATCAAGGCCGAAATACACGCCCTTGGCGTTCGGATCATGGATGGGGGTGCGCTCGCCCGAGAAGTAGGGCAAAAGCACAAGTCCATTGGCGCCGGGCGGGGACGTTGCGGCCTCCCTGGCCAGCGTGGTGAAAGCCTCAGCGCGTGAAAGCTCCCTGGCAAACTGATCCCGAAACCAGTGGGTCAGGGTTCCACTTGTCGCAAGGCCTGCCAAAGAAGCGTGCTGCCCCTTAAAAAGCCAGGGCGCATACCACAGGCACGGATCACGCACCCGTTCGTGGGTTAGCATAATCAGGAATAGGGTTGAGCCGTACATCATCATCATGTCGCCGGCATCCAGCACGCCAACGCTTAACGCTTCTGCGGCGGCGTCGATGGTTCCCGTCGTCACCGGTGTACCAGGAGCAAGGCCGGTCTCGCGCGCCGCCTTAACGGACACGGTGCCGACAATGGCGTCGGACCAATGAATATCCGCAAGCTGCTCAGGCGCAACAATCGCGTCACAGAGTGTGGAGCTCCAGCTTAGGCTGTCGATAAGATAAAGAGGGCCGAAATTGGCCGCTGTGTAGTGATCAATAACCGTTTCGCCGGTTAGTTTTTGCACAATATACGAAGTGGAAGTGAGAAACTTGTGCGCCTTTTGAAACAGATCGGGGTGGGTTTGTTTGAACCACAGGATCTTCGGTCCCACCGATTGGGAGGTCAGCGCATTGCCGCATTTGTCGATCAGAGTTTGCTCGCCAATGTCCGCAGTTAACTGGTTTACCTGTGCTGCGGCACGATTGTCCACACCGTAAAGAATCCCATGGCTTAAGGGGACGCCGTTTTTGTCAACCGGCAGCATGCAAGGCCCGATCGCCGAGCAGGAAAGCGCACGGATGGCCTTCGGGTCAACGCGGCTTTTCGCAATCAGCGCGTTCGTAATATGAACGAAATCTCCCCACCAGTCCTCGTCGGGGTGATGCTCTGCCCATCCTGGTTGCGGCACCTGCATCTTGTGCGCCTTTGCGGCCCTGGCGGTGATCTTTCCGCCAGCGTCCACCAAAACGCCCTTGGACTCGTAAGTGCCGATGTCAATGCCAAGGGTGTAACTCATTGCTCAAAGTCGTTTCGATCAAGACTGAACGTGCTGTCGATCATGGGAATGGCTTCCAGCAACAGCGTACTAAGGCCCTTCAAATCCTCAATATCGCACATCTCCAGGGAGGAATGGGTATAGCGGCAGGGAAAGCCTACATCGATGACCGCGACTCCCTGTCCGACCAGTTGTACATAGGAGGTTTCGGTCAAGGCGCCGATGTGGGCACTGCGTTGCACGCCAAGGCGCGCCTGGATGCCTGCGCGCTCAAAAAGCTGCACCAGGGCGGGGTGCGCGATAGCACCGTTTAGAGTGCCCCGGCCATGAAAGGAATAAAGGCTCATTGCAGGTCCCCCACCCAGACGCACAGCGCCAAAGTTGGCCATATCCGGGGTATCGCTGGCAATAACCAGATCAAGCTGGATGGCAATGTCTGGCTTTAGTGTTCGCGCAGCGGTAATCACGCCGCGAAGATTGAACTCCTCCTGCACGGAGAACACAATATGCACCGGCGGCCTGCTGGTGATCGTTATCAGATGGCGTAAAACCTCAAGCAACACGGCGCATCCCGCACGATCATCCACCGAAGTGCCGGCTACTCTGTTGTCGCCAAAAGTCACCACCTGGGGGTGATAAACCACGGGGGTACCAATTTTTATCCCCACCTTATGGGCGGCTTCGGCGCTATCGAGACCCACATCGATATAAAGGTCCCGATAGGGTAGCGTTTCATATTTTTCTTCGGGCGCGGTGGCGTGATGGCTTTTGTTGGCGATGATGCCAGGCACATCGCGGTCTTCGCCGATCTGGAATAGGACCCTTTGCGAGGCCAGGGCGCGCTCGGGTACTCCGCCAACCCGTTCGATGCGCACAAAACCGTCGGGTTCGATTTTACGTACCACGAACCCCAGTTGATCCATATGGGCAAACAGCATAAGCGCAGGCGCATCCCTGTTGCCCTCAAGGGTGCAAATGAGGTTGCCAAGAGGATCGGTAAGATGAGGAATGCGCCACCTGTCAAGACGATGCTGTAACCACGCCCGCACCCGCCCCTCATAGCCGCATAGACCAGGTATTGCCATAAGGGCGACGAGGTCATCGCCGATGCGCCTGGCAGACACTTTGGACTCCGTCATGGGATCAGTCTTTCCGCGCCGTGCGCACCCGTGCCATGAAGTCTGAGGCGCGATGCGGGTCAACGGGGTTCCAGGTATCTCCGTCAACCTTCAGGGAGGAGCCGACGATGCACCCATCGGCTACCGCCAGCACCGGGGCAACGGTTTCGTGTTTAACGCCCGTATTGGCGAGAACGGGGGTGTCGGGAAGGGCCCTCTTTACCGCCGACAGATCATCCATTGCCGCGGCCTCACCGGTGATCTGTCCCGACACCAGCACCGCATCGGGAAGGCTGGACATAACGCAACTGCGCGCCCGATCGACCAGACTGCGTTGATCAAGCGAACCGGCGAATTCAGCGCATATGTTGAACAGGACAGCCAGATCCGAACATCCCAGATGGTTTCGATAGCGAAGGGTCTTACCGGCGTCCGGTGCCCACACGCCCATATCAGAGGCATAGACGCCGGTGAGGATTTCCCGGGCAAAATGGGCTCCCGTTGCCGCCGCCACGGCCATGGTCGCCATGGGATCCCACAGCATGTTAACGCCAAAGGGTACGGTGATCCTATCGCGCAAATGCCCGATTACATAGGCCATGGTGGCGACGCTGGCCTGGTCAACGCGCAGCTCATAGGGGCGGTCGTTCTCATTGCCAAACATGACGGCATCAAATCCGGCCTCCTGCAGCGCCTCCAGGTCGCGGCGCGCACCCTCAATAATCGCTTCAAGGCCCCCTTCGGCATCGTAAAGCGGGGTCCCCGGCAGAGCCGCAACATGAACCATGGCGATAACCGGTTTGCCGGTTCCAAATACACGGCGGAAACTTTTTGTCATATTATTTCTCCTTCCCGCATTGTAAACCTTACCACCCGATTGTGTTCGTGTCCACGAAACCCCTTGCGCACAACCAGGGAAATGGTTCACACTTGGCAGGAAGGTTTAGAGCGTGTCATGTTTTAATAGAAGCCATTCTGGTAAGACATGACACGCTCCAGGGGAGAGGGGAGAGGCGAATGCAAACACGTCACTGGCATAGGATAAAGGATCGCCAGGATTGCGCTATTGCGTTTTCCGAACTGGGATTTGGAACCGCGCCATTGGGCAATCTTTACCGCGCCATCAGCGATGACAATGCACACGCGATATTAGAGGCGGCCTGGGATACCGGCTGCCGTTATTTCGATACCGCACCGCTTTACGGACTTGGTTTGGCGGAGACCCGGCTCAATCGGTTTCTGCGGTCCAAGTCGCGCAGCGACTATGTCTTGTCTACCAAGGTCGGTCGGTTGCTCAAGCCGTGCAAGGCCTCAGAGCGCACCGGGATCGGCAAGTTTTTTGAAACCCCCAACCGGCGCGAAATCTACGACTATACCTACGACGGGGTCATGCGCTCTCTGGAACACTCCCTGGAGCGCCTGGGGGTCGATCATGTGGATATCCTGTTTGCCCACGATCTGGATATTTTCAATCACGGCTCCCAGGAGGCCCTGGACGAAAAGCTCAAGGCGCTTATGACGTCGGGCTACAGGGCGCTTTTGTCCTTGCGTGATCAAGGTGTTATCAAGGCCTTTGGTGCGGGTATCAATGAGTGGCAACCCGCACAGGCCATGGCGGAGCAGGGGGACTTCGATTTGTTTCTTCTGGCCGGACGCTATACGCTTTTGGAACAGGAAGCGCTCGATTCCTTTCTTCCCCTTTGTCAAGAACGAGGCATTGGCATTATCATAGGCGGGCCCTACAATTCCGGCATCCTGGCAACGGGCCCCATCAGGGGCGCCTGGTTCAATTACGACCCGGCACCTCAGGATATTCTCGATCGTGTGGGGCGCATTGAGGCCCTGTGCAAGGCCGAGGACGTCGCCCTGATTGAGGCTGCGTTGCAGTTTCCGCTGCTTCACCCCAGCGTCACGTCTGTTATACCCGGCGGCCAATCCGTAAGCGAAGTCCGCAATAATTTGGCGAACCTGACCGCGGTAATCCCGCCAAACCTGTGGAGCACTTTAAAAAATGCCGGCCTCATGCGCGCCGACGCCGTGACACCTTGAGGACATGAAACCGATGACCGTGACACCCCCCGGGCGCGTATGCATTGATGCCCACCAGCACTACTGGCATCCGCAAAGAGGTGACTATGACTGGATGCCCAGAGGCGATCCGATTTTGGACAAGCCGTATCACCCGACGCAGCTATTGCCATCGCTTGAGCGCCACGGCATAGCCGGAACTGTGCTTGTACAGGCGGCAGCGAGTGTGAACGAGACCGAATATATGCTCGGCATCGCCGATGCGACGCCGTCGGTTACCGGTGTTGTCGGATGGATAGATTTCGAAAACCGCGGTCATATTCGCCATTTGCAGCGCCTTAAGATGCACCCCAAATTCCTTGGTGTGCGCCCTATGATCCAGGATATCCCCGACGTGGACTGGATGTTGCGTAAGGACATCGCTTGGGCCTTTGATGCGCTTGTTGACCTGGATCTGACCTTTGATGCCCTTGGGTTTCCTGTGCATCTGGACAATTTTCTGCGCCTGCTGGCCCCGCGCCCTTCTTTACGGGTGGTGATTGATCATTGTATGAAGCCGCACATCCGAGAGCAGATGCGCGGCGGCAATGGGTTTACGCACTGGGCCGAAAAGATGACGCGTCTGGCCGAGGAAACGGGCGCCTGTTGCAAGCTCTCGGGGCTGGTAACCGAAGCCGATCCAGATTGGACCCTTGCCCATATCCGCCCCTTTGCTGATCACGTGCTGGCCGCGTTTGGTAGCGAACGGGTTATGTGGGGGTCTGATTGGCCGGTGTGCCGCCTGCGGGCGTCCTATGGCGAATGGTACGATGCGGCCATGACAATCTGTGCCGACTTATCGGCTGACCAGCAGGACGACGTATTTGGCAAGACCGCCGTCCGCTTTTACCGCCTGTTGGTCCCGAACGTTTCATTTTGATTGGAAATCATATAGACAGTCGTCCACATAGAAGAGTAACGTGTGCCAGGAATGCGGGCTTTAGGGAGAGGTGATCGATGAGCGTTCGACAAGACAAAAGTGGTGCCCTTCACATCACGGCAATTGAAAAGCGTATCAAACCGGCAGACATCAAGCGCTTTGCGAGCCAGCTGTTTGGCAGCTCGGCCACCGAGGACCTAAAGCGCTATTCGCCTGCCTGCCTTGCCGCCCTTGCCGGCGATGCCTACAAGCAAATGAAGACGCGCAAACCCGGTCGACACCAGGCGCGCGTTTTCAACCCAAAAGCCGCAGCCAAAAAGCATCCCAATCTTGCCCATATCACCATTGTTGAAGTTTACAACGACAACATGCCGTTCCTGTACGATTCGGTACTCGGGACCCTGCAGGACAGTGGCGCAAACATTCTCCTATCGGCACATCCCATCATCAATATTGAACGCAATAGTGCTGGCACGTTCAAGGCTGTGCACACCGGGCGCAGTGACGCATCCGGGGTGCGTCCTGAGAGCTGTATGCATATTCACATCAACCGCCTGGTTGACGATGCAGCTGTGGAGGCTCTTGCCGCGGAAATCGATGCCACGCTGCAACACGTGCGCCACGCGGTGCGGGACTGGCGCGCCATGCTGCGCCGTATTGAGGAGATCACAGAACAATACAGCCAGCATCCACCGGCTATCCCCATGGCACAATTGACCGAGGCGATAAACTTTCTACGCTGGCTTCAGGACAACAATTTCACCTTTCTGGGCATTCGCGAATATCTTTACAAGGGCACGGCAAAATCCGGCAAACTGGTGCGCCGCGACACCCGGGGCCTTGGCATCCTGAGCGATCCCCACGTGCGGGTGCTGCGACGCGGGCGTGAGATGGTTACCTTTACCCCCGAAATCCGAGAATTCCTGCAGCAGCCAACCCCCCTGATTGTCACCAAGGCCAATGTCAAGTCGCGGGTGCATCGGCGCACCCATATGGACTATATAGGCGTTAAATTGTTTGATGCCGATGGAAAGCTGTTAGGGGAATTACGTATTGTCGGCCTGTTCACCTCAACCGCCTATACGCGATCGGTAGGGCGTATTCCCTACATTCGTCACAAGTTGGACGAAGTCTTGAAACGTACCGGGTATTCTCCCGACAGTCATAACGGCAAGGCTCTCATCAATATTGTGGAGCAATATCCCCGCGATGAGCTTTTCCAGATTGATGGAAAAATGCTCTCGCGGTTTGCGGTTGCCATTTTGCAACTGTCGGACCGGCCACGTATTCGCGTGCTGGTGCGGTCGGACCGCTTCGATCGGTTTGTCTCCGTGATTGTCTACGTTCCCCGGGACCACTACTCGACCCATGAGCGCGTCGCCATCGGTCACTATCTCAAGGACGTATTCAAAGGCCGGCTTTCAGCCTATTACCCGTCCTTTCCCGAGGGGGCTTTGGCGCGGGTTCACTATATTATCGGCCGCTCTGAGGGCAAGACCCCGCGCATTCCACAAGCCAGGCTGGAACAGGATGTCGCCGATATCGTGCGCACCTGGGAAGATGGCCTTGCCCAGGCCTTGAAGGGTATTCACGACGCACCGATGGCCTCGCGATTGAGCATCCGCTACAAAGATGCTTTTTCCGCAGCCTATCGGGACAGTTTTGACGCCAAGGCCGCCTGCCAAACCATCGCCGTCGTTGAGGCCCTTGATGACGAGACCGGTGTTGCGGCAAAGTTCGGCGCGCCTGAGGACAAAACCGGCCTGATCCGGCTGCACGTCTTTAACCGCGGCGGTCCCATCCCTTTATCCGAGCGCGTGCCGCTTTTGGAGAACATGGGCTTTAAAGTTATTAGTGAGCGCTCCTATGGCATTGAGCCGGCTGAGGCGAGCCTGGTCATGCTCCATGATATGCTTATAGCTCCCGGTTCCGGGCCCCTGCCTTCGACCTATGACCCCGAGGCGCTGGAGGCCTGTTTTCTTGCCGTTCGCGGCAAGACGGCTGAGGACGATGGCTACAATGCCCTGGTTCTCAACGCCGGGATCGATTGGGTGGAGGCCTCATTGGTGCGCACCTTAAGCCGCTATTTGCGTCAGGTGCGCATTCCTTACTCGCAAGACTACATGTGGGAGACGATCAACAAACATGCCGGCGTGGCCAAACTGGTCATCGACCTGTTCGCGGCCCGTTTTCAACTCAAGAAAACATCTCTGGCGGCGCGCAAACGGGCCCAGTCAGCGATTACAAAGAAAATCGAGGCCCATCTGGCACAAATCGCCTCACTTGATGAGGATACGATCCTGCGCCGATTTGCCAATGCCGTAACCTCAGCGTTGCGCACCAATTATTACAAGCGCGACAGTGCCGGCAAGCGCTTGCCGGCAATTGCGATCAAGTTTGATCCGGAACAATTGACCGATCTGCCTGAGCCGCGTCCGTTTCGTGAAATTTTCGTTTATTCGCCGCGGGTTGAAGGCGTGCATTTGCGCGGGGGCCCTATCGCTCGCGGAGGTTTGCGCTGGTCGGACAGACCGCAGGACTTTCGCACCGAGATTCTAGGTCTGGCCAAGGCTCAACAGGTGAAAAACGCCGTCATCGTCCCCGTTGGCGCCAAGGGCGGCTTTGTGCCACAGCAGCTTCCCACAAAGGGTGGGCGCGACGCCTTTATCGCAGAAGGCATTGCCTCCTACAAAATTTTTATTGCCGCCCTTCTCAGCGTGACCGACAACCTGGACGGCGAAAAGGTTATTTACCCGCAGGACGTGATCCGCCACGAGGCGGACGATCCCTATCTCGTGGTTGCCGCGGACAAGGGAACCGCTACATTTTCTGACATTGCCAACGGCATCTCCCAGGAACATGGTTTCTGGCTTGATGACGCTTTTGCGTCCGGCGGCTCGGCCGGGTATGATCACAAGAAAATGGGGATTACCGCGCGCGGTGGCTGGGAGGCCGTCAAGCGGCATTTTCGTGAGCGCAATCACGATATCCAGTCCTCACCGTTCATGGCCGTGGGTGTTGGCGACATGTCGGGGGATGTGTTTGGCAATGGCATGTTGCTTTCCAAACATACCAAATTGATTGCCGCTTTTGATCATCGGGACATCTTCATCGACCCCGATCCCGATGTGGTCAAAAGCTTTAAGGAACGCCAACGCCTGTTCCGACTCGCCCGATCCAGCTGGCAAGACTACAACAAGAGCCTGATCTCCGAGGGTGGCGGGGTGTTTTCGCGTCGCGAAAAGGCCATTACCCTGCCCGCGCAAGCCCAGGCTGCCATCGGCATGACCAAGAAAACCGCAACGCCATTCGAAATCATTACGGCGATCCTCAAGGCCGATGTGGATCTGTTGTGGTTTGGTGGCATCGGCACCTACGTGCGGGCCAGTTTTGAAAGCGATGCGGAGGTGGGAGACCGGGCCAACGATGGAATCCGCATTACCGCGCGGGAGGTCGGCGCCAAGGTCGTGGGCGAGGGCGCTAATCTGGGAATGACCCAGGATGCGCGCATTGAATACGGGCTGGCCAAGGGGCGCTCAAATACCGATGCCATTGACAACTCCGGCGGCGTAAACTCATCGGACCTGGAGGTCAATATCAAAATCGCGCTGGGTAGCGCCGTGCGCGCTGGCAGACTGTCGACCCCCAAGCGCAACACGCTTCTTGCCGCGATGACCAAGGATGTGGCGACGCTGGTTTTGCGCAACAACTATCTGCAAACCCTGTCGTTGAGCATGAGCGAACAGCGTGGCATGGCCGCCCTTGATTATCAGGCGCGGTTGATGAGCACCCTGGAGGGCAAGGGTTCACTTGATCGGGTGGTTGAAAACCTGCCCGACGCAGCCGCCTTAGAGGAACGGCGCCAGCGCAATCAGCCACTGACCCGGCCCGAAATCTCGGTACTGCTTGCCTACGCAAAGATCGACCTGTTCAGCGAACTCATCAACAGCGCCGTGCCTGATGATCCTTATCTGGAGGGCGATCTATTGGCTTATTTCCCCGCTCCCATGCGCAAGACCTATGCGAAGGAAATCAACAACCACCGCTTGCGCCGCGAGATCATAGCCACAGAGGTATCAAACGCAGCCATTAATCGTGGTGGCAGCACATATGTCCTGCGCGTTGCGGATCAAACCGGCGCTTCTCCAGCCGAGATCGGTGCCGCCTACATTGCCGTGCGCGACAGCCTCCGCCTTCTTGAGTTAAACAACAGAATAGACGCCCTCGACAACAGGATCGACGGCCAAATACAGCTACAGCTCTATCAGAGGGTGCAGGATGTACTTTTGAGCGAAACGGTTTGGTTCATTCGCCGTGCTGGGTTGGATCGCGGCTTGGGACGCACGATTGATCATTTCCGCTCCGGGATCGATACATTACGGCCAAAATTAAGCGGTTTGATCCCGCCGATGCTGGTGGAGCAAATAAAGGCGCAAGAGTCGACACTCGTCGATCAAGGGGTGCCGGCCCCCCTGGCCCAGGAACTGCAATTTCTCGGTGTTCTCGGCCAGGCGCCCAATATCGTTATTGTTGCGGACCGGGCCAGGCGGCCCTTGCTGCAGGCAGCACAGGTTTACTTTGATATCGCCAGTATTTTCCGACTCGGGTTGCTTGAAGCCCAGGCGCGCGCGCTGCCGGTCGAGGCTTATTATGACCGTCTGGCGCTTGATCGCGCATTGGCGCTTTTGGACAGTGCCCATCGGCGCTTGGCGATTGAGGCGTTGCGAAGCAAGAACAGGTCGGTTGCCGGCTGGCGCAAAACCCGTGCGGTGGAAATCGCGCGCACCGTGGAGGGCATCGGCACCATTCGTGATGGTGGACTGAGTGTAGCCAAACTTTCCGTCGCCGCTGGCCTCCTGTCAGATTTGGTGCAAGGATAGGGAGCACAAATCGATGCGTGTTGCGCGGGAAGTGCTGCTTCAGGTAAGGCTGGACCATGGCGGCTGCTGATTATAATCTGCATCGCCTCTCCAGCCCACAGGTTTACCTGTGGCGAATGATCCTGTTCGTCATAGCGGCGGGGGTCATTGGCGTCATTCTTTATCGTCAGCTGGCAAGCGCGTTCTTGAGCAATCCGGGGCTCAACGGCCTGATCCTTGGGGTGCTGATTATTGGCATAATGTTGTCGTTGCGTCAGGTCGTGCGCCTATTTGCTGAAATCAAGTGGGTGAATGATTTCCGTTTTTCCGATGATCCGGGCATTCATGTGCGCACACCACCGGTTCTTCTGGCACCTATGGCAACCCTGCTTGGGGACAAGCGCGGGCGCATGCGGGTCTCCACCAATACCACCCGCTCAATCCTGGATTCGGTAGGCACCCGGCTTGATGAGTCTCGCGATATTTCGCGCTACATGATCGGATTGCTTATCTTTCTGGGGTTGCTGGGGACATTCTGGGGCCTGCTACGCACCATTGGCGCCGTAGGAGAGACCATTGGCTCCTTGAGTGCTGACAGCAACGAAGCCAGTGAGATTTTTGCCAGCTTGAAGGCCGGTCTTGAGGCCCCCTTGGCGGGCATGGGCACGGCTTTTTCTTCATCGCTGTTTGGTCTGGCGGGTTCGCTGGTTCTGGGGTTTCTGGATTTGCAGGCGAACCAGGCGCAGAACCGGTTTTATATTGATCTCGAAGACTGGTTGACCACTTTGACCGAAGTCGATCCGGTTGCGGACCCCGCCGGCAGCAAGGCGGAAAATAATATGGAAGAAGCAATGGTGCATCGCCTGGAAGAGACCTTACGTGATTTGGGCACCAGTGGTAAGGCAACGGCGGCCATGGCACGCCTGGCGGAAGCCATCCAGGATATGATCCAGTATATGCGTGACGAACAGGACACCATGCGCACCAGCCTGGACCAGCATACGTCCCACCAGCGGCGTATCGAAGCGCTTTTGCAGCGCTATCTGGAAGAACGCTCTCGTCATGTTCACAAAGAATATGACAACAATTGAGGACTCGGCTCGCCCATGGCACTTGCACGTACGCGACGGCGCACCGGCATGCCGGATTTTTGGCCAGGTTTTGTGGATGCTCTGGCAACCCTGTTGCTGGCGCTGTTTTTTCTTTTGACCATTTTTATTATTGCGCAGTTTTTCCTAAGCCGCGAGATTAGCGGTAAAAACGATGCCCTCACGGCCCTGACCGAACAGGTTAGCGAGCTGACTGAAATGCTGGCGCTTGAGCGCAATGAGAATGCCTCTTTGGAGAATGCCTTGAGTGCTCTGGAGGCAAGTCTTGGCGCCTCAGAGGCGGCACGCGAAGAAGCGGCGCAACAGATCACCGCGCTGCAATCAGATTTTACCACCCTGCAAGAGGCCTTTGTCAGTCTGGAGAGCGCCCGCGATGATCTGAGCGCCCAACTGGTTATCGTGCGCGACAGGGTGAGCGCGCTGGAGCGTGAGCGCGAGGGACTTCAGGCGCAGATTGCCGTTCTTGGCGGGGAGAAATCCGCGCTTGAAGAACAGTTGGTCATTATCGGCGAACAGGCGGAGGCCTTAAAGCAAGAGCGCGAGGCGCTTGGCAACCGCATCCTCCTTCTGGGCCAGCAAAAGGATAGTCTGGAGGAGCAAATTGTCATTTTGGGAGGCGATAAGGATACCTTGCAGGAGACGGGACAAGCCCTTCGCGGGCAGATCGATATCCTTAAGCAGACGGTCAAGGATTTACAGGACGAAAAGGACACCCTGTCCGCGCGGATCGTCGTATTGCAGGGCAATCTGGAGGAAAGCAAAACAGCACACGAAACGGCCGCGCGCGAATTGGCAGTGGCCAGGGCCCGCCTTGATGAAAGCTCCGCCACCGAGACCTCAATTAAGCGCGACATCGTGATCCTGCAGGCAGACCTGGATCGGATCACCCAGGACAGGGATGCGGCGCGCCAGAGGATTATTGTCCTGCAAAGCCAGGTCGAGAAGCTTGGTCGTCAGCGTGACCAGGCCTTATTGGTCGTTACCGCGTTGCGCAACCGCGCGAGCGACGCGGAGGAGGCGCAAAAGCAACTGATCATTACCTCCGATGCGGTGCGCAATCAGTCACAGGAAAAGGACGGTCGCTTGCGTATTCTGACAACAGCTCTTGCCAACGAAAAGCGTCTAAGCACGCAGGCGCGCAATCGGATTGATCTTCTCAACCAGCAGATTGCCGCATTGCGTCGGCAAATCGCCTCGCTTGAGGTGGCGCTTGAGGCATCGGAGGCTCGCGATGTTGAAGCGCAGGCAAAAATCCGCGACCTCGGCAAGCGGCTCAATACGGCGCTGGCGCAAAAGGTGCACGAACTGTCCCGTTATCGCTCCGAGTTTTTTGGGCGACTGCGCGAAATTTTGCGTGATCGCTCCGACATCAACATCGTTGGGGATCGGTTTGTCTTTCAGTCCGAGGTGCTGTTTGACACCGGTTCCGCCGACCTCAACACCGCCGGCAGTATCGAAATGCGCGAACTGGCCCTGGCCATCGCGTCCCTTGAAAACGAAATTCCTGCCGACATCAACTGGGTCCTGCGTATTGACGGACACACGGACAAGCGCCCGATCACCACACCGGCGTTTGCCTCCAACTGGGAGCTCTCGGCGGCACGGGCGATTTCGGTGGTGCGCTATCTCATCGCCGCCGGCGTCTCGCCTAACCGCCTGGTGGCAGCCGGCTTTGGTGAGCATCAGCCCCTTGATGGTGGCGACACGGATGCGGCCCTGCGTCGCAATCGCCGCATTGAACTAAAGCTCACCGAGCGCTAGAGCTAAACGCATAAAGCTGATCTAAACACAAAGCCCCTCGGTATTAGCAGGCACAAAAGTCAGCGTTGCAGCCGCACCCCTCCCACCAGGGCCCCCAGGAAAACGAGAATTTCCAAACGCCCCAAAAGCATGGTTATTGCCAGGACCAACCTTGTGGGAGCCGCCATATCGGCAAACGCGGGCCACTGGGGAACCTCTTGGGCGGCGACACTGTAGAGGGCCCCCATGTTGGCGAAAGCGGCAACAACAACGGTCAGCGCACTGGAAAAATCGCTCAAGTGCGCAGCAACGATCACACTGAAAATGTTGACGATAATCAGCGAGAGAATGAAATAGCTCCAGATTGCCGTCATAAACCGGCGTTCCTTGGCGTGAGAGCCAAAGCGAGGCGCGCGAACTCCGTGGGGATACAAAAGGCGGTGCAGTTCACCATGGGCATGCACGATCATGGCGCCAACACGGTAATACTTTAACCCTCCCGCGGTTGAGAATATGCCCGCACCGATCAGCGCTGCAATCATGACAAATTCGATGGGAAGCACTGCAAAACTGCGCGTGCGCACTTCAAAACCGGAAGTCGTGATCAAGGAAATTCCTGTAAACAGCCCCTCCCCCAGGTTGGCAACCTGCGCACCAACCGTATTTCCACTGGCCAGACTATAGGCGACCCCGTAGGCACATCCGACCAGGATGGCGATTAACAGCACAGCATAACTCTCGCGATGGCGGCGCAGCGCAGACCATTGTAGTTGCGCCAATTGCCTGTGCCACACAATGCTCGTCGCGCCAATCAGCATGGCGACCGCAAGGATCACCTTCGCCATGGGAGCCTGATAGACATCCAGCGTGCCTTCGCGTGGCATGAAGCCCCCCGTTGAGATGCTCGACAGCGCCAGGCACAGGGCATCAAACCCGGGAACGTTGGAGGCGAGCAAAGACACAAAGATCGCCACGGTAATCCCCATATAGATTGCCAGGATTTCGCTGGCGGTTGCGCGCAACCTGGCGCTGGCAACCTGCTTTGCACTGTTCCACACCCGCAGGCTGACATCGGGAAGGCCTCCGACGTTGGCCGGTGCCAGAATCAATACGAAACTGAGCAATGTCAGCAGTCCCCCCAGCCACTGCATTTGTGCACGCCAAAAGATCAGACTTCGCGGCAATGCAGACACTGAGCCAAATACGGAAGCCCCGGTAGTCGTCAGCCCTGAAGTACTCTCAAAAAGGCCATCGAAAAATCCGACCTCCGCCACAACCATAATCGGTAAAGCCGCAAGCACAATCAAAGCGATCCACACGACAACGACAAGCAAAAAACCGTCAGCTCGACGCAGACGCTGCTGGTGTCCCAGAAACGAAAAAAACAGTGCCCCGGCGACAAACAGAATTAAAATCGCCTCAAGCAGATAAACCGCCCCGCCTCCGGCTTCTGCATATCGCAATGCCATGAGGGTCGGCATAATCAGGTTTGCCCCAAAACCCCCAAGTGCGATCGAAAAATAAAAGAGAACCGAGTGCATAGCCCAGGCGTCAGAAATACTCGATGCTGACACGGAACATTTGCTCCACCTCACGCACGGATTTATCGATGGCGAATATCAAAACGCGATCACGGGCAGCAATCTGTGTATCTCCTCTTGGAACAATAATCTTGTCATCACGATAGACGGCGCCTACGCGCACACCGTCGGGCCAATCGATGGCGTTCAAGGCATTACCCACCAGCGGCGATGTCTCCATAGCCTCTGCCTCAATGATCTCGGCGCCACCATCGTGAACGGAGTAGATACCACGAATGCGCCCGCGGCGCACGTGCTGCAGGATTTTCGAAACCGTAACCGCGCGCGGATTGATCATGGCTTCCAACCCGATCATTGACGCCAGGTTCGGTAGGCTGCGGTCATTGATCAGGCACAGGCTCGCACCTGCGTGCATCGTCGAGGCCATGGCGCAGGCCAGCAGATTGATCTTGTCGTCGTCGGTAACAGCGATAAACATATCAACATGTTCGATATCGGCTTCACGCAGAATGTCTTGATCAAGAGCACTTCCATTCAGCACGACAGTCCGGTCCAATTGCTCAGCCGCATTCACCGCCCGGTGGCGATCCAACTCAATAAGCTTGGCACGCGTTTGGTCACTGTTCTCAAGCGCCCGAGCGATATAAAGGCCAATGTTGCCGCCCCCGGCAATAACCACACGGCGGGTCTGCAGATCATCACGGCCAAAAATACCCAACGTTCGATGGATCTGGCTGCGCTCGGTAACAAAATAGACCAGGTCCCCCTCCAACATGGAGTCGTTGCTCTTGGGCACAAACAGATTCCCCGCGCGCACGATCCCGACAATGATTGTCAACAGATCAGGAAACAAATCGGTCAATTGCGTCAGTGGCGTATCCAGAACCGGACAGTCCTCGTCCAGATGTATGCAGGCAACCAGCACCGCCTCGTCGCAAAACGTCACCACGTCGCGCACACTGGGAAGCGAAAGGCGCTTGAGAACCATATCACCCACCTCGACCTCGGGAGAGATGATGACATCAATGGGCATGTGATCGCGCGAAAACAGGTCCTGCCAATGGGGCTCGAGATAGGTCTGGGCGCGAATGCGGGCGACCTTGGTGGGCACGTTGAACAAGGAGTGAGCCACCTGACAGGCGACCATGTTAACCTCGTCGTGCAAAGTAACGGCGATGACCATGTCGGCCTCCTCGGCACCGGCTGCCTGGAGAATATCTGGTTGCGCCCCGTGCCCGACAATACCGCGCACATCCAGTGTCTCGCGCAACAAATGTACCAGCTCCGGTTCCTTGTCGATCAGCGTAACATCGTTGCCTTCGCGCGCCAGGCGTTCAGCAATGCCAGCGCCAACCTGGCCGGCTCCGCAGATAATAATCTTCATTCCATCATAACCTGTTTGTGGTTTGGCAGCGTAGCAAAACACCCTGAAATTACGTTAATTGCAAGGGCTCTTGACAAGAGCCCCATGCATGGCAAAGCCTCGTCTTTCGTGGCACCGCGCCGGCAAGGGCGCCCTGTCGAGACCACGCGCAAGGCATGCGTTCATTTTCCGCGCCTGTTGTGGCCGCCTGACAATCACAGCGTGCTATCTGGCATTCATAGTTGTTAATGGCGAATGTCGAGAGCTTTGAGTTTGCGATGCAGAGCCGAGCGCTCCATGCCAACAAATGTCGCGGTGCGAGAAATATTCCCACCAAAGCGCTTGACCTGTGCCGACAGGTACTCGCGTTCAAAGACCTCGCGCGCCTTGCGTAGAGACATGGTAATCAACGCGCTGTCGGCCACGACATTAATTGGGGACTGAACAACTCCAATTTCCTTTGGTAAGTGATCCGCATCAATATGCGTGTCGGCCTTATCGCGAGTCAAGATCAACAGCCGTTCCACGTTGTTACGCAGCTGGCGAATATTGCCCGGCCATTCCGTTGTTTGCAGGATCGCCATGGCGTCATCGGCGATGCGTTTTTTCGGCAGGCCCGAGGCGCGCGAAATCTGATCAACAAAATACTCCACAAGTTCCGGAATATCCTCGCGCCGCTCGGCCAGCGAGGGAACCGCGACCGGAATGACACTCAAGCGATGAAAAAGATCCTCACGAAATTTTCCCGCTGCGATCATCGCCTCAAGACTCCTGGCGGTCGAGGAAATGATGCGCACATCCACCGCCACTGGCACCGAGCCACCAACACGGGTAAAGCGCTGATCCACAAGTACGCGCAGAATCTTGGCCTGTGTTTTGCGGGGCATTTCAGCGATTTCGTCCAGATAAAGGGTTCCTCCATGAGCCTGCTCAAGGGCGCCGGTTACCCGCGCCGAAGAGGCCGAAGGTTCATTTCCAAACAAAGCTGTCGGCATATTGTCCACGGTCATTGCCGCTGCGTTTAAGACAACAAACGGGTCGTCGGCGCGCTCCGACTCGGCATGTATGGCGCGTGCGACCAGTTCCTTGCCGCTTCCACTAGTACCGGTAATAAGAATTCGAGAGTTCGTCGGGGCCACACGGGCAATGGTCTGACGCAGATTAAGCATGGCCAGGGAGTTGCCAATCAGCCGGTTTTCTGTGCCGGATTGGACTTTCAGCTGTGCCACTTCATTTTTGAGCTTGGACGCCTCAAGGGCGCGTTCGGCAACCAACAGCAGCCGGTCAGCATTGAACGGCTTTTCGATAAAGTCGTAGGCTCCCCGTTTTATTGCGGAAACCGCGGTTTCAATGTTGCCATGTCCCGATATCATGACAACCGGCAGGTCAGGATGCTGCGCCTTGATCAAATCCAGAACGCTCAAACCGTCACAACGCGAGCCTTGAAGCCAAATGTCAAGAAACACGAGATTGGGGCGACGCTCCTCAATAAGCGTGAGCGCGCCATCACTGTCTCCGGCAAGACGCGGCGCATAGCCCTCATCCTCAAGGATCCCCGCAACCAGCTCGCGAATATCGTCCTCGTCATCGACAACCAGAATATCAGCAGCCATAAACCTGAAAATTCCTCCTCCTATCAGTTTGCCACAGTCCGCAACAGCGTCTCGCGTCTTACAGTTGTTGCGAAACATTCAATGGGCTATTCTCCTGATCATCCTGCAACGTTGATAGGGCTCGACTGATAGTCAATTGCACGTGGGCACCACCGGACTGTTCGACGCCTTGTCCGCTTCGCCTATGTGAATCCTGCGCAGGTTCCGGCTTTTCCTCTGTACGGTCTAACAGAATAATCCTGCCCCCGTGTTCCTCCATGATCCGGTTCACAATCGCCAGTCCCAGACCCGTCCCCTTTTCCCGGGTTGTCATATAGGGCTCTAACAGGCGTTCGCGATTTTGCGACGGCAAGCCAATGCCATTATCTTCGATGTCGATTGTGATAAGGGACTTGTCGGCGCGAAGGTCAATATGAATTTCTCCGGGTGGGAGGTCATGGCCGTGACGCTGCCTGATCGATTCAACGGCATTCTTCAATACGTTTGTCAAGGCCTGGGCAATCAGACGGCGGTCAAGGGTCGCAACCAATGGCTCATGTGCGTCAAGGCGCGATGACAGGACAAAACCAATGTCCGGATACCCCACGCGCATCATGAATACGTTTTGCCGCAGCAATTCAACGATATCTTCTGGCGCAAGATGCGCCTTGGGCATGCGGGCAAAGGACGAGAATTCGTCCACCATACGGCCAATATCCTGGACCTGGCGAATGATCGTATCGGTGCAATTGTCAAACACATCGCGGCGATCTTCAATATGTTTGCTGTAGCGCCTTTTCAGCCGTTCCGCGGACAGTTGGATGGGGGTGAGCGGATTTTTAATCTCGTGCGCAATGCGCCGCGCCACGTCCGCCCAGGCGGAGGTGCGTTGGGCAGCGACCAAATCGGTAATATCGTCGACGGTCACAACAAACCCATGTTCGTCCTGGCGACGGCCCGCGGGCTCATCGGTAACGCGCACGGTCAGAATACGATCCTGAGTTTTGCGTTTAAAATTGACCTGTGCCGGGGCGCGCCAGGCAAGAGAGCCCCGCTGAACGAGGGTGGCAAAATCGGGAATAGCAATGGCGATATCAACGCCCTCCAGTTCCTCTTTCCTGACGCCGAGAATGTTACATATGCGGGCGTTGGCAAGCATGATGGTTCCCGAAGGGGCGACGCTTAGAACCCCGGCACTGACAGCTCCCAAAACCGCTTCCGTGAACCGTCGGCGCTGATCAATCTGCTCATTGGCCGCGAGCAGCTTATTGCGCTGGCGCGCCAGGTCCTCGGTCATGGCATTAAAGGCCAACCCGAGATTATCCAGATCACTGCCGGTTTGCGCTACCTGAACCCGCACCCCAAGATTGCCCCCCGAGACCTGTTTTGCCGCCAGCATCAAACGTCTGATCGGCGCCACCAACCAGGTTGCAAACACAATACCCACCCATGCCGCAGCCAACACCATGATCAGGGTCAGCAACCCGTAGGTCGCCGGAAACGTGCTCTGCACAGCACTGGCTTCGCTCTCCAACAGACGATATGTCCGGGCATTTTTTATGGTAAGGCGCCGGTATGAGGCAACTTGTGGATCCATTTTGCGAGCCACATAAAGATAGGTCTTTGTAAAGCTCGGCAATTCGATAAGCGCGCCAAGTTGATCCGTTGCTCCAGGGGCAATCAAAACCGGCGCCCCCTGCCCCGCCTGTTCGATAGCAAGGCGTGATGGCATAAAGATGCGCAAGTCCGGCTCACGCAGATTCTGCATCAGAACCTGACCCTGCGCGTCCAGCAGAAAGGCAGCCGGCAAACCGCGCAGAGCAGCCTGTGTGCGAACAATGCGTGCAAACCGGCTCGGGTCCGAATCATATGTGGATTTGGCGCGATCAAGATCAACCGACATGGCAATCAAGTCACCGCGCAACACCTTGGCGTGCTCGCGCAGATAAGCATCAGCAACCTCCCCGGAAGTCTCGACGATCGTTCGAGTGTCAGTGGAAAACCAGTAGTCCAGTCCGCGCTCAAGGGTCACAAAGGCAACGATGGCCACCGCTATCGCCGGAACCACAGCAAGAAGACCAAACCAGCCGATGATCTGCCAATGCAGGCGCGATCCTGTCGTTGCGCCTCCCCGCTGGTGGCGGACATGGACAAGCTCGTAAACAATGGCCGCGATCAGCAACAGCAGCAGCACGGCATTAAGCGCCACAATCAGCATCTTTGCTGTTGCACCAATCTCGTATGGGCTAAGCCCCGTTAACAACAGGTATGATACAACCGCAACAAGGGGCGCACCGATCACCGTGGCAGCGCCAAGGTAGCGCATCTTGCGACTTACATGCGACGGCACAGCCGGCGAGGTTTTTGGCTCGGGCGTTACGGGGCGCAGGGTAGTGCTTGCAATTTCAGCCATGAACGCTCTTTGGGCAGTTGTCATTACGTTGGAGCTACGCGGAGCGCGAGAATATCTCACATTCTGCAACGTGGTATGAGGTGTCTATTTGCGCTTGTTTGCCCCGGAATACAGAACACAATATGTTGCACTTTGGTAACAGTGTTGCCTTTTTATCTCATTTGGCGGGAGACGGAAATGCCCAATTTGCGAATTTTTTTCCGCAGGGTGTTGCGATTCATTCCCAGAATTGCTGCCGCCTTGACCTGATTGCCCCCCGTTGCGGCCAATGTGGCCTGCAATAAAGGCCGCTCAAAGGCAGGCAATAACGCCTCATAAAGACCGGTCTCCTCGGCTACCTTGGGTTGGGCAAAATGAATACGCATATGATGCGCCACAGCATCACTGATGCCCATGGGTGGGGACATTGTCCGGCTTGCCTCACGCCCCTGGTTCCCGTTGTCACGGGAATGCTCCGCAAGATAGGTATTGACAATATCCGCCGTAATAGTCTCTTCGGGCTGCAGGACGGTAATCCGCTTGACGAGGTTTTCAAGCTCGCGCACGTTTCCCGGCCAATGGTGCTGACGCAGGGCCTCAAGGGCTTCACCGGTGAAGGTCTTGCCGGAATGGCCGGCACCGGTCATTTGGCGAACAAAATGAAAAATCAAGTCGGCAATATCTTCGCGCCGCTCGCGCAGGGCCGGAACCTTTACGGGCATGACGTTTAATCGGTAAAACAAATCCTCCCGAAAGCGGCCCTGAGTAATCAAATGGGATAGGTTCCTGTGGGTCGCACTGATAATCCGCACATTGGTGCGCTCAAGTGTTCGCCCTCCTATGCGGGAGAACTCCCCCTCTTGCAGAACCCGCAGCAGGCGGGTTTGTGCCTCAACGGGCATGTCACCGATTTCATCCAGAAACAGGGTTCCGCCGTCTGCCTGCTCGAAGCGCCCGGGCATGCGTCGGTCGGCACCGGTAAAGGCGCCCCTTTCGTGACCAAATAGCTCCGCCTCAATCAGATCGCGCGGCAGGGCCGCCATGTTCACCGCAACAAAAGGCCCACTGGCACGCTTGCTATGATCATGCAGGGCGCGCGCAACAAGCTCCTTGCCCGTACCCGACTCGCCAACAATCATGACACTCAAATCCGTGTGGACAAGCCGACCGATAGCCCGATAGATCTCCTGCATGGCACTGGAACGCCCAACCAGCGGCAAGTCCTCCAGCACATCCCACTGGGGGGCAGAAAGGGTTGGTTTTTTGACCCGCAAAGCCCGGTCGACTACCTGTACCAGTTGATCAAGATCAACCGGTTTGGGCATGTACTCATAGGCCCCCAACTGCAACGCTCGCAGTGCTGTCTTGAACGTATTGCGCGCGCTCATGACAATGACTGGCAACGCGGGACGCATGTGCGTGATGCGAGGCAGCAGGTCGAAGATATTTTCGTCCGGCAGGATGACATCACTAATCACCAGGTCCCCTTCCCCCGCTGCTACGTTTTCCCACAGACCGGCCGCGTGCGCACTGGCGCGCACGTCATAGCCGGCGCGGCCCAGCGCCTCCCCTACAACGGTTCGAACGCTCACATCATCCTCGGCGACCAGAATTGTATTTGTAGACATGTTCTGTTCTCTTTGACTGATCTATAGCAAAATGGGTACAACTAAACGTATGCTGATCTAGCCTGGGGCCGGGGCCAGAAGAATCCGGAATAGGGTCAGGTGCCCCTGGCGTTTGTAGTCGATCACCCCACCATGTTCGTTGATGATCTTGGAGGATAGCGTCAGCCCCAAACCGGCGCCTTCAGGACGCGCGGAGACAAACGGCTCGAACACGTGATCACGCAGCGCCTCGCTCAAACCGGGACCGTTGTCAACAACACTAAAGGCAAGGGTCAGGCGATGCGGGGCGGCCAATCCAGGCCCCTTGATCTTTACGCCAGGATACCACTGGCTCTTGAGGGTGACACGCCCATCGCCCTTGCCGGAAAGCGCCTCAGCTGCATTTTTCACAAGATTGAGAATCACCTGGATCAGTTGATCGCGATTTCCCATAACCATTGGCAGTGAGGGATCAAAATCCTCTACAATTTCCACATGAGAGGCAAATCCCGCCTGCGCCAGCTGTTTGACCCGGCGAAACACATCATGCATGTTGACCGGCGCAAAGACAAAAGGTGCCTCGTCTCCAAATGTTTCCATGCGCTCAATCAGGCGGACAATGCGATCGCATTCATCGCGAATGAGAGCGGTCAGGGTCCTGTCGCGATCATCAACCGAGCTTTCCAACAATTGCGCCGCACCGCGGATGCCGGAAAGCGGATTTTTCACTTCATGAGCCAACATGGACACAAGACCGGTAACCGCGCGCGTCGCACTGACCTGATTTGTGTGCTGCCCCATGCGCTCATCCAGGGTGCGCGCTTCCAGCATTATCAGCAGATCTTCGCAATGCGCTCCTGGACTCGCCTCCAGGGGCCCGGCAAAAACGTCCGCCTCGCCGCCACGATTGGCGGGCAAGCGCAGATCGACACGGCGAACGCGCGTGGCAGTGCCGGTCTTGCGAACCTGGGCCAGGGTCGCGCTGAGAGGGCTTGTCGCAGGGATAAAGGCCTGCAATGCGCTTCCGATCAGGCTTTGCTGACTGGCGGAGAAAAAAGTCTCCGCCGCCGTGTTGACGGCTTTGATCGTATCTTTTGCGTCGATGCGAATTATTGGGTGCAAAATGGCGTTCAGGACCGCCTCATTATCGCTACAGGGTCTCTCCCGCACGTCGCTAAATCGCCACCGCGGGGCTGTCACCGAAGACGGCGCCGAGCATTTTACGTACCACCTGCGGATCCTCCGAGGTCATTAGGCGTCGCCGCCAGGCCTGTCGAACCCGCGCTTTACCAAAACACTGGTTCAGATACCAATTGATGTGTTTACGCGCACAGCGCACCCCCAAGTCACGACCGTAATGGGTAAGAAGCGCGTCATAGTGCTCAAGCACGATGGCACCTATGGGCTGGCGCCGGGTGTGCAGCGCCGCGGCGCCTTTTGAGCGCGCCAATAATCCGGGAAGCCATGGCCGCCCGCAAGCGCCCCGTCCCACCATAATCCCAGCAGCACCCGCCTGTGTTATAGCCGTCCGGGCCGTATTTTCATCAACAATATCCCCGTTGGCAATAACCGGTATCGAGACCCCTTCGACGACCTGTCGAATGGCGCGCCAATCCGCGTGCCCCTTATAAAACTGGCAGCGGGTGCGCCCGTGCACGGTTATCATCTGGATACCTGCATTTTCCGCCCTTCGGGCCAGTTCCGGTGCATTGATGGCCTGTGCGTTCCAGCCGAGGCGCATTTTCAACGTCACCGGCACCGGAACCGCCTCAACAACAGCCCCGATCAATCCCATCGCCTGATCCAGATCGCGCATAAGCGCGGCCCCGGCGAGACCGCTGGTCACGCGCTTGCTTGGGCATCCCATGTTGAGATCAATGATTGCAGCCCCGGCATCAACCGCCATGCGTGCGGCCTCGGCCAGCCACCGCGCTTCGCGCCCCGCCAGTTGTACCGCAAGGGGCACATGCAAGCCGTGCCGGGCCATTTTAAGATGGGCCTCGGCGGATTGGCGCGTCGTTTCGTTGCACGCCACCATTTCACTTACCACCAGCCCCACGCCAAAGCGCGCCACCAAGCGGCGCATTGGCGCATCTGTAATCCCTGCCATGGGGGCCAAAAACACGCGATTGGGCAAACCCACACCGGCGATTGTTAAAGGTTGTCTAAGCGCCCGCAGAGGGGACGAAATATCGCATTGAGAGGTTTGAGAAGGAACCATGATCCGATCATGCACAAAAAATGTGCAAAAATAAAGTTGCTTTTTTTTGCATCACCCTTACAGCTTGGGCCAAACACGATAGTCTTGTACCAGCGGTATTGGCTTTTTGTACACGTCTAGCCGGCGTGTATATAAAACCAATACCGCTGGTATTACGGAGCTATCCCGGGAATAATACAGGCTCATGGCTGACAGGAAAACACACGGCGAGCACAATAACGTTGCGATCATTGTCGCTGCGGGACGAGGAACACGGGCACGGGGCGCCAAAGAGCGAAATTCGCTAACACCGAAACAATATGCCGATCTGGCGGGAACACCCGTCCTTGCCCGCACCCTGGGTCCTTATCTCACGCATCCGGAAATCACCCGTATTGTGGTGATTATTCACCAGGACGACCAGGCGCTTTATGAGACCTGCATCGCAAATATTTCTGACAGGAGCCGCCTTATGCCTCCGGTCATCGGGGGGGCGAGCCGTCAGGATTCCGTCTATAATGGTCTTGTTTCCTTAGCCGGCGATCCGCCTCGGCATGTGCTTGTCCATGACGCGGCACGACCTTTTGTGGACGCGGCCTTGATCACCCGTGTGTGCACCGGGCTAAAGGACCACGACGCCGTCACCCCTGTTCTGGCGCTAAGCGATACACTCGCTCTGATTGACGAAAAGGCATATGTCCAGGAGACCCCCGCGCGTGCTCACTACCGGCGCGCGCAAACCCCGCAAGGGTTTCTTTATCAGGCCATTCTGAATGCCCATCAAAGGGCCCGCGAGACGACAGACAGGACCTTTACAGACGATGCACAAATCGCGCATGAGGCCGGTATACCCGTTATCTGTGTTGCGGGCAGCGACAACAACACCAAGCTCACAAACCCGGAGGATCTGGTGCAGGCGCGACAAAAACTGAGCGCTATGGATGCGTCATATTTAAGCTTAAGCCAGATCCGTACCGGTATCGGCTATGATGTGCACCGTTTCACGCGCGGGGGGGGCGTTATCCTGGGTGGCGTTTCCATTGCCCACACCCAGGCGCTCGCAGGCCACTCAGACGCCGATGTCGTGCTTCATGCTCTCACCGATGCGGTTCTGGGCGCGTTGGCGGAGGGGGATATCGGGCAGCATTTTCCTCCCTCTGATTGCCGGTGGAAAGGCGCATCATCAGATATATTCCTGCGTTTTGCCTGCGAACGTGTCAGAAAGCGCAACGGCACTATCAATCATCTGGACGTGACGCTCATCTGCGAGGCGCCCCGAATTGCGCCTCATGCGAGGGCCATGGCGCGCAATATCGCCCGCATCACCGGCATCGATAGCACGCGGGTTAGCGTGAAAAGTACCACCAGCGAGGGGCTAGGTTTTACCGGGCGTAACGAGGGCATTGCCGCTCAGGCCCTCGCCACCCTTGCGCTACCGGACCCCCCTCCCCCGCACAATAACGACGCCCATGACTATGACTATCACCATGACCATGACGAAACCGCTCACCTGGAATGAACTTTGCCATAGAGCGCGGCACACGGTCGCCATCTATACCCATAAGGGCCTGACCTTAACGTGTGCCGAAAGCTGCACCGGTGGCCTGGTCGCCGGCGCGATCACCAGTGCCGCGGGCGCCTCAAGGGTACTGAATTGCGCTTTTGTCACCTATTCCAATGGCGCGAAACAGGCGCAGCTTGATGTGCCTTTTGCTCTTTTGGACACCTGCGGCGCGGTGAGCGCACCGGTCGCGGTCGCCATGGCCGAGGGGGCCCTTAAGGCGGCAGGAGCCGATGTTGCCATTGCGCTTACGGGCATTGCCGGACCAGACGGCGGTAGTCCTGCAAAGCCCGTGGGGCTGGTGCACTTGTGCGTAGCGACGCTGATGCGTTCTCATCCTGTTGAGAAGCGCTTTGGCGACCTGGGACGGACCCAGGTGCGCTATCAAGCGGTGGCCACGGCGCTGGACTTGCTGAATAACGCGGACATTGTCCAATCAGCGCCCTAGCAGTGTGTCGGGTTTAAGGGGGTAAAATCTCTTGCAGCCCAACCAGACGCTGCTATGGTGCTCTTTGGCGTTGTTAGGCCACGATTAACGGCCGGTACCAGGTGGTAGGTGTTATATGGGCAAGTACGGTTCGCGTAAGACGTCATCAGATGTTGAAAGTCCTGTTGTGCAATCTCTTACCCGGCGCCCGCGGCGCAACCGGCGCCACGGCTGGATCCGGCGTCTGGTGCGGCAAAATTCACTTGCGGTTGAGGATTTAATCTGGCCGGTTTTTCTCTGTTCCGGAACCGCTCAGCGTCAGCCCATTGCGTCCATGCCGGGGGTTGCGCGGTTGTCCGTTGATGAGGCACGCAAGGGCGCGCACCAGGCGCACGCGCTGGGCATTCCGGCAATGGCCCTGTTTCCCTATTCCGACGCCGATACCCGCGATGACACGGCCTCGCAAGCCTTGTGCGAAGATAATCTCGTTTGCCAGGCCATCAGAGCCATCAAGCAGGATGTTCCCGATATGGGCATCATCACCGATGTTGCCCTTGATCTTTATACCAGTCACGGCCACGACGGTCTTATGCGCCAAGGGCTGATTGACAATGACGCCAGTGTTGCACTTTTTTGCCAGATCGCGTGTAAACATGCCCTTGCGGGTGCTGATATTATCGCCCCCTCGGACATGATGGACGGTCGGGTCGGCGCCATTCGCGGCGCCCTGGACAATGCCGGATTTACTGACGTGGGCATCATGGCCTACACCGCCAAATACGCCTCTGCCTTTTATAGTCCGTTTCGCGATGCGGTGGGCTCGGCGCCAGCCCTGAAAGGAGACAAGCGCACCTACCAGATGGACCCAGGCAACAGTGACGAAGCCATCATGGAGGCGCGCCTTGACATCGACGAAGGGGCCGACATGTTGATGGTCAAGCCGGGGCTTGCCTATCTTGATATTGTGCAGCGGCTGAAAACACGTTTCGAGGTGCCGTTATTTGCGTATCAGGTCTCGGGCGAATACGCCATGATCTGTGCGGCCGCGAAAAACGGTTGGCTTGAGCAGGACGCCGTGATGATGGAGTCTCTTTTGGCTTTCAAGCGGGCCGGGTGCGACGGTATCTTGACCTATTTTGCGCTGGAAGCGGCTGAACTTTTGCGTCATCGGGCCGTATGATCCTGACTATGATCTTGACTTTATCTTTCCATGATTGAGGCGCTTGGTTCGGGTTTATTTGCGCTTTCCGCCACCGCATTGGCAATTATGATCGCCGCCGCTTTGCTTGGCGGCGCGCTGCGCGGGTTAACCGGCTTTGGTGCCGGGTTGGTTATCGTACCCACTTATGCCGCCCTGATCGGCCCGGTTCTGACGGTGCCGGTTATCCAAATCATGGATATGCCGGGGCAAATCCCCCTGGTCCTCAACGCCTGGCGGCATATTCGCTGGCGAGACTTGTCATTTATGGTGACGGCCAGCGCGGTGACCACCCCCATCGGGGTCTATGTTCTGACCCGGATCGACCCCATACCGCTTCGGGTTGCAATTGGCCTTTTGGCGCTGACCTGCGCTTTGATACTGGCGTCGGGCTGGCGCTTTCCATCTGTGGCGCGGACGCGGCGCCTGGCCCTTTGTAGTGTTGGCGCCTTAGCTGGCTTTCTGTCCGGCGCCACGGCCCTAAGCGGCCCGCCAGTGATCCTGTTTACCCTTGCCACTGCTGGCACTGCCACGCAGGCCAGGGCCCTGATTGCCGGCTACTTTTTTATCCAGACCATCATTTCCGTAGCGATGCTGGCACTTTTTGGTCTTTTTACGCCCAGGGCGCTGGGTTTGGGCCTGATGCTTCTTGTCCCCTATATTGTGGGCGTTGGGCTCGGGGTGAAGCTATTTCCCCTTGCGTCCCAGACGTTCTACCGTCGCTTTGCGCTTTTGCTCGTCATGGCCGTCTGCCTGGCATCCGTGATCGATGCCACCTGGATCTGGCTTGCCCCCTCAGCAACGGGGGAGCGGGCCAGCCAGGTTGTCCATAGCGGTTTTCAGGTACAACTAGAGCGTGTCATGTTTTAATAGAAGCAGAATGGCTTCTATTAAAACATGACACGCTCTAGAATAACCTAAAACCACAACGGCACGTGCAAATACATGTTTTTCGTGATAGGGTCTCCTCGGTCGGATCTGAACCATTGCATGGCCGAATGAAGCTTGATGGGGTGTTGCAGATCCAAAAGCCTGAATTTCGCTGTAGCCATTTTGGTATGCGCAAAGCGAAATATATTTTGCCCGATTCATTTGTCCGATTCATACGTGAGGATCCCGGGGCCATGAAACCCGAATCCACGGCGCAGAGCCATAAAGCAGACAGAGGGAAAAGCGCAACCGTCCCCAAGGGTAGCGACAATGTGGTGGTGGTTTCTCAGTTTTCACCCCACAAAGCGCCGGTTTCCCCACAGCTCGCGCATGCGACCCAGGAAAGTGCGCTTAGGGATACCTGGCGGCAGCCGGCACCCGCGGACCCTCCTCACGTCAAGGATTCCGCTGATCTGGTGGAACATCCCTGGCGGCGGTTTCTTAAGCAGGTGCGTATTTCAGCGTTCTCTTCCCTGACTCAACGCATCGTATTTCTCAATATTGCGGCCCTGCTGGTTCTGGTTGCCGGTATCCTGTATCTTGATCAGTCGCGTCGGGACATAATCGCCACACGCACCCAATCCCTGAAGGTACAGGGCGAGATCATTGCCAGTGCCATAGCCTCGGCGGCGACGGTGGAGACCAATACCCTTATGATCGAGCCGGAGCGTCTGCTGGACCTGGACGCCGGCGAGGCCGCAACGGACTTTGAAAACGCCCTGACACAGCAGGATTTTCCCATTAATCCAGAACGCGCCACGCCAATTCTGCGTCGCCTGGTCACGCCCACAGGAAATCGCGCCCGTATCTTTGACCAGGAAGGTTTCCTGGTGGTTGATACAAAAAACCTCTACTCCCGTGGCGATGTGTTTCGCTTTGAGGGCAACGTGCAGGAAGAACCTGGCTACTGGCGCCGGCTCTGGCGGCGATCGGTTATCTGGCTATGGCGCGGCGACGAGGAAATTTATCGTGAGTTGGCCGATGTCAATGGAAAGGCTTATGCGGAAATCGAAAGCGCCCTGAAAGGCTCGACCGGCAGTCAGGCACGCCTCACCGAGGCCGGAGAGCTCATTGTCTCGGTGGCGGTTCCCATCCAGCGACTGCGCAAGGTCCATGGGGCGTTGATGTTATCCACCGAGCCGGGGCGCATCGATGCGGTCCTGCGCAGACAGCGCGTCGGAATATTACGGGTCTTTGTCATTGCAGCGGTGGTGACCAGCATTCTGTCAATCCTCCTGGCGGGAACCATAGCCGGTCCCATGCACCGCCTGGCCGCAGCCGCGGACCGGGTCCGGCGCGGGGTCAAGGGGGTGAAGTTTCGCAGGGAGATTCCTGATTTTTCCAATCGCCGCGACGAAATCGGGCATCTGTCCGGTTCCCTGCGTGACATGACAAACGCGCTTTATAACCGCATCGAAGCGATTGAAGCCTTCGCCGCTGACGTTGCGCACGAGCTGAAGAACCCCCTGACGTCCCTGCGCAGCGCCATGGAGACATTACCGGTTGCCCCCACCAAAGACGATCACGATCGCCTTATCGCCATCATGCAGCACGATATTCGCCGCCTCGACCGGCTCATCAATGACATCTCCGATGCGTCCCGGCTGGATGCCGAACTCGCACGGGAGGACCTGCAACCGGTGAACGTGAAAACGCTGCTGGAGACCGTGATCAGCATAGCCAATGAAATTCGTGGAACGCCGTCGCCTACCGGAGGGATCGCGTTGTCGTGTGTAGACAGACGCGCGCGCGAGGACCGCCGCAGCCCGAATAATCCAGGTGAGGCGACAGCAAAAGGCGCAAGCGATGCCCTCGCCTCGCCCTTTAGCGTGCTTGCAAACGACAGCCGCCTGGGTCAGGTGGTGCATAACCTGTTGGACAATGCGTGCTCGTTTTCTCCTCCTTCCCAGGTTGCGGTTGTTCTTGAGCGAAACAAAAGCACGCTTGATATTCACATTGAGGACGGGGGGCCGGGCGTGGAACCGGAAAGTCTCGAGCAAATATTTGCGCGCTTTTACACCGATCGCCCCGGGCGCGAGTCCTTTGGCCAGCATTCGGGGCTCGGCCTGTCCATTTCGCGCCAAATCATCGAGGCCCATGGAGGACATCTGTGGGCCGAAAACAGATATGATCGATCTTTCGACCCACCACGCATTATCGGGGCCCGATTTATCGCGCGGCTGCCCGTATCCTGACCGAGGCCCGGGTTCAGCATACAGTGAAGTCGGTATCCCTATGGACAATATTCATGCCAGCGCGCTCCTGTATCAACGGTTCGGCTTGCTGATAACCGGCCCTTCGGGCACAGGCAAGACATCCCTGACCCGCGCTCTGCTGAGGGTGGCCAAAGACCGTAGCCAGTTTGCCCGTCTTGTGAGCGATGATCAGGTGTTCATCGCAGCCCATAACGGGCGCCTGCTCGCACATGCGCCCTCGTCCATTGCCGGAATGATTGAAATATTCGGTTTGGGGATCACCCCCATGGCCCATGAACCTGTCGCACAAATTCATGGCGTGATTGATCTCACATTGGGGCAGGTCGAGCGAGCGCCGGATGACCGGGCACTACGCCAGGTGCTTTGCGGGGTACCTTTGCCTTGGCTACGCACGTCCTTGCGGCACGATACCCCCGATCTGGTGGACCATTTCATCGCCCTGCACGTCAATGCCGGTTGCCCAGACCCGCTATCCGTGACGGCATGAACGGCTGCACAGACGCCAGATTGGCGTTTTGCCCTTGTGTTTGTCGTGCCAACAATTTGTTGTTCGCTGCTTGCACTCGCACCACGATCGGGGATACCATGGAGACTCGCTGGGGGATGGGCAGACGAATTTGACAATGGGCGTAGGTTGCATGATTGGTATTGTTGTCGTTACTCACGGTAAGCTTGCGCAGGAGTTTCATGCGGCATTAACCCACGTTGTTGGCGAGCAATCCCAATTTGCGGTGATTTCTATCGGTCCGGACGACGACATGGAGCAGCGTCGGCATGACATTCTTTCCACGGTTCAGTCCGTAGACAGCGGCGAGGGTGTAGCGCTTTTGACCGACATGTTTGGGGGCACCCCATCCAATCTGGCCATTTCGGTAATGGAAAACGCCAATGTGGAGGTTCTCGCCGGGGTCAATTTGCCCATGCTGGTTAAGCTCTCAAGGGTACGCGCAGACAAATCTCTGGTGGAAGCCGTGGAGGCGGCCCAGGAGGCCGGTAGAAAATATATCAATATTGCCTCGCATGTTCTCTCCGGCGAGGATTGACAGTTTGGGTGGCAACAGGCATATGAATGCGGTGACAACGGCTCCCGGATTGCCTTGCCTGTGCTAAAAAAAAACCTAACTATTACCAATGTCCGTGGCCTGCATGCGCGCGCTTCAGCAAAGTTTGTCCGCTATGCGGAAAAATTCGATGCCGATATTCAGGTCACAAAGGACGGAATGAGCGTTGCCGGAACGTCGATTATGGGGCTGATGATGCTTGCTGCCAGCCTGGGAACACAAATTGTTGTCAGCGCTGAGGGCCCGCAGGCGCGCGAGGCTCTTGACGAACTCGCGGCGCTTGTGGAAAGCAAATTTGAAGAAGAGTGAGTAGTGAGTTCGGCAGCTGGAAACGTCTATTTATACCATCGGCATTGGCGTTTTGTACACGTTAGATTTATGGGCATATCCATTTCGCCCTGGAATCTATAGCAAAATGCAAAAACAATGCTGGAGCCCCATGATTCCAACTAAACGCAATTTGCTATAGTCGGCATCCACCTACCCGCTCCCCGACATTTTACCGCAACATCGCATCTGGCCTCTTCAATTTTTAATTCCACCCCTTATATATTTTTTGTCAGAAACTTTTGACCTGAACGCATTAGATCAGCATACGTTTAGTTGTCCCCATTTTGCCAGGGGTGCAGCTAAACCCATAAAGCTGATCGCCCTGAAGTCTATAGCAAAATGCGAGAACAATACGCAAATGCGTATGATTCCCATTAAACGCATTTTGCTGTGGTATAGTCGGCACTCGCGCTCGTGCACGCAGGTGTCGCCTTCAGAGCAATCACAATCATCACTGAGGCAAGCCAAGGGGCATTATAGCAATGAACTTTGACAACTATACCGAACGCGCCCGGGCCATGGTACAGCAGGCCCAGTCGCGCGCCTTTGCTGAGGGACATCCTCAAATTACTCCAGAACACCTGCTGATAGCGCTTCTTGAGGACCCTGACGGACTGACCATGGGGCTCATTCGCAGCGCCGGCGGTGACCCTGCAACGGTGCTTGCGCGCACCACGGAGGCGTTGCAGAAATTGCCCCAGGTCGAGGGCAACGCCGCGCAGCCTCATGTTTCACGTGAAACCGCCAAACTGCTCACCTCGGCTCAAGAACTGGCCAAAAAGGCCGGCGATAGTTTTGTCACAGTTGAGCGGTTGTTGCTGGCGATGGCCAATCTGAAAAAAAGCGCCGCCGGCGAGGCCCTGCGAGGGGCTTGCGTAACACCGCAAACCCTTGAGCAGGCCGTCAATGCCCTGCGCCAGGGGCGCACCGCCGACACCGCCTCCGCCGAAGGCTCTTACGATGCCTTGAAAAAATACGGCCGCGATCTCACAGAAGAGGCACGCGCCGGCAAGCTTGATCCGGTTATCGGACGTGACGAGGAGATCAGGCGAACGGTACAGGTTCTTTCCCGGCGCACCAAAAACAATCCGGTCCTGATCGGCGAACCGGGTGTGGGCAAGACCGCGATTGCCGAGGGCTTGTCGTTACGTATTGTCAATGGTGATGTACCGGAGAGCTTGCGGGACAAAAAGCTGGTGCTTCTGGACATGGGCGCCCTGATCGCGGGAGCAAAGTTCCGCGGGGAATTTGAGGAACGCCTCAAGGCCGTCCTACAGGAAATACATGCGGCCAACGGGGATATCATTCTGTTTATTGACGAAATGCACACTCTTGTTGGGGCGGGCAAAGCGGAAGGGGCAATGGACGCCTCGAACCTTTTGAAACCGGCTCTGGCGCGCGGCGAACTCCATTGTGTGGGCGCGACCACCCTTGATGAGTATCGCAAACATGTGGAAAAAGACGCCGCTCTGGCCAGACGCTTTCAGCCGGTCTACATTAGCGAGCCGACGGTGGAGGATACCATTTCGATCCTGCGCGGGATCAAGGAAAAGTACGAATTGCATCACGGGGTGCGCATTAGTGATTCGGCCCTGGTGTCAGCGGCAACCCTGTCGAACCGCTATATCTCTGATCGCTTCCTGCCCGACAAGGCTATTGATTTGATGGATGAGGCAGGCTCGCGCTTGCGCATGCAGGTAGATTCCAAACCCGAGGAGTTAGATGAATTCGACCGCCGGATTATCCAGCTTAAAATCGAGCGCGAGGCCCTCAAGCAGGAGAGCGATGAGGCTTCCAGGGATCGGTTGGAGAAACTCGAAAAGGATCTGGCAGACCTGGAGGAAAAGTCCAGTGTGCTGACCCAACGCTGGCAGGCGGACAAGGAAAAGCTGGTCAGAGCGCAGCACATCAAGGAAGAGTTGGACCAGTCACGCATTGAACTGGAACGGGCGCAGCGCGAGGGAAATCTGGCGCGCGCGGGGGAGCTTTCCTACGGCATCATTCCGGATCTGGAGCAAAAAATAACCGCCCTTGAGGCACAGGACAACAACGCCTCAGCGCTGGTTGATGAGGCGGTCACGCCGCAGCATATCGCTCATGTGGTGGCGCGCTGGACCGGCATTCCTGTCGACCGCATGCTCGAGGGAGAACGCGAGAAACTTCTGCGCATGGAAGAAATGCTCAGCCGCCGCGTGGTAGGACAAAGCGAGGCTCTGGCGGCGGTTTCGACCGCTGTGCGCCGCGCGCGCGCCGGCCTGCAGGATCCCAATCGACCGATCGGCTCATTTATGTTTCTCGGACCGACCGGGGTCGGCAAAACCGAACTGACCAAGGCCCTAGCCCGCTTTCTATTTGATGATGAGAACGCCATGGTGCGCATTGACATGTCGGAGTTCATGGAAAAACACTCCGTGGCCCGCCTCATCGGCGCTCCACCGGGCTACGTTGGCTACGATGAGGGCGGCGTGCTTACCGAAGCGGTGCGTCGGCGGCCCTATCAGGTGGTCCTTTTTGATGAAATCGAAAAAGCGCATCCTGACGTCTTTAACGTTTTGCTGCAGGTTCTTGATGACGGGCGCCTAACCGACGGTCAGGGACGCACCGTTGACTTTCGCAACGTATTAATTGTGATGACCTCCAATATTGGTGCTGAGCTGCTTGTCAATCAGGCGGAAGGCGAGGACACCGATACGGTGGAGGAACCGGTCATGGCTATGGTCAAGGGCCACTTCCGCCCCGAATTCATTAACCGTGTGGACGAGATTATCCTTTTCCATCGCCTGCATCGCGAGCACATGAATGCGATTGTCGATATCCAGATCAAACGCCTGCAAAAGCTTCTGGATGAGCGGAAAATTACCCTGGTGCTTGATGCAGGCGCACAGGACTGGCTGGCCGATCAGGGATATGATCCCGCCTACGGTGCCCGTCCGCTCAAACGCGCCATACAAAAGCATCTTCAGGATACGTTGTCGGAAAAAATTCTCGCCGGAGACATTCGTGATGGGGAGACGGTTAACGTAACGCGTAACGGCGATCATCTGCAACTAAGCCCAACCGCGGCGACCAAAAGTGCTGCCGCAGCTTAGATCAGCATACGTTTAGTTGTCCCCATAGCAAAATGCAAAAACAATGCTGAATGCTCATGATTCCATCTAAACACATTTTGCTATAGAGCCTGTGCGTCCGGTCGCGGCCTGAGGTGGTGAAAACTTCTACGCCCTTATGGCGCGATCAGCCCCAGCGCCGTGTCGCCGTTAAGACGCAGGCCGATCTGTCCCTTGCCGTCGATGCCGTCGATTTCGCCCAACTTTTTCCAGTTATTGGGTTGCGACAGCATATCACGCAAATAGGCGATGTTGCGGTTCGCCTGCTCAGCGGGAAGCTCGCGTTTTAAAATGGCCTCGGCGTCTGCAAATTTTCCCTGGAGTCCAAGCGCCAGAGCGAGGTTTTGTCGCACCTGCGTGTCGGCCTTTGCGTGTTGACTGGCCTGGTGCAGGACCGCCTCCGCATCGGCAAGCTGACCTGTCAAAATATATGACATACCAAGATTATTGAGAATGGACGGCTCTCCCGGCGCCAGAACCAGCGCCTGCTGGTAGATTCTGCGCGCCTGGTCATGCTCGCCCATTTGATCATAAATCGCCGCCTCCGTGGACAACAAACTCCAGTCCGGATTGTCGCGCTGGATCGTGTTATTGATCACATTTAGCGCGCGCTGATAATCGCGATTGGCTGCAAGCGTCTTGGCAAAGGCCCCGAGGATTTTCGGGTCATCGGGATACTGGATGGCAACCTGCTGCATGACTTCGGCGGCCTGCTTGGTCTGCCCCGCAGCGCGCAAGTGGGAAGCATAGGAAATAGCCGTATGCTTGTCCTTTGGATCCTGAGTGTAGCGCTCGCTCCAATAGTGTACAGCCTCCGGGGCCCCGAGTTGCTCTTCACCATAGGGGGACGTTTCGTGTCTGTCCTGTACCGCAAGAGGCAAGGCTCCACAGCCGGAAAGCGCCAGAACAGACGCCGCAATAAGCGCAATGCCCTTAAGCCTGGCAAAAAACGGATCGGCGGCTTTACGTTGGCACAAAACCATAGGACACTCCCGAATCAGTGATTGTCTTGCAATTGAGATGATTTCAGCAATATTCTGTTAACCCTAACATACGGTTAATCAGAGCGCTTATCGAAGGGCCTGTCGGGAAGCGGGCCGGCTTCCAAATAGACTTTCCCCCTGGGAGCCCTTGATATAAGACATGACACGCTCTGGGGCCCTTCACGGTTTGATGCAACAGACTGACGGTACAACTAATGACAAATAGCCTGATTGGCCAACGTGCAGGACAGAAATCCATTCCGATCGTTGGCCTGTGCCCCCATGGCGAGGACGCAAAAGCATGGGCGCTTGCGGCGCGCCAGGCCGATGTGTCCGAGGACTGGCTTAGAACCTGGGCCGGAGCCTGCGATTTCAAGGGAAAGGCGGGAGAGCAGATGCTTGTAGCGGGCAAAAAAGGACACTTGGCCGCGGTTCTGTGGGGACTCGGGTGCGAGGATACAAAGGAGAACAAAGACAGATTTCTGGCGGGGAAATTGTCGCGAACCCTTCCCGCCGGGCGTTACCGATTGGCCAACGCCGATGCCTTTCCTGCGCATACAGCCCTGGCCTGGGCCCTTGATGCCTATCGCTTTCGGCAATACAAAAGCTCCTCACCTCGCTGGGAACCCGCGCAACTCTGCTGTCCGAGCCCCAAAGTCAAAAAGCTTAGACCCGTCATTGACGCCGTTACCCTGGTGCGCGATCTCATAAACACCCCGGCAATCGATTGCGGTCCACAGGAGCTCGAACAAGCCGCCCGCGATCTGGCTCTTGCTCACAAGGCGCGCATACGGGTCACCAAGGGCAAAAGCCTGGAACGGCAATTCCCTCTCGTTCACGCCGTCGGCATGGCCAGCACCCGCCCTCCCCGCCTCATCGACATGACCTGGGGGCCCAAACAGGCCCCTAAAGTAACCCTTGTGGGCAAGGGGGTGTGTTTTGACAGTGGTGGCCTGAACATCAAGCCCGGCAATAGTATGCGGACAATGAAAAAAGACATGGGTGGGGCCGCCCATGTCCTCGGGCTTGCGGCCCTGGTAATGCAGGGCGGGTTGAAGATAAGACTGCGCGTTATCATTCCGGCGGTCGAAAACAGTATCGCAGGAAACGCCTATCGCCCAGGGGATATCCTGCGCGCACGTAACGGCCTTCATGTCGAGATCGGCAACACGGATGCGGAGGGGCGGCTTATCCTGGCCGACGCCCTGTCGCTTGCCGATACTCAGGCCCCTGATCTGCTCATCGATATGGCCACCCTGACGGGCGCGGCGCGGGTGGCGCTCGGATTTGAAGTTGCCCCGTTTTACTGTACCTGCGATCAATTGGCTGAAGCCATGATGATGGCGGCCGATGAGGAGGCCGATCCGGTCTGGCGTCTGCCCCTTTGGCCCGGGTACCGGTCCATGCTGGACACGGGGATCGCCGACATTAATCACATCTCCAACACACCTTACGGGGGCTCCATAACGGCGGCGCTTTTTCTTCATCGTTTTGTGGAAAAGGCGCATACCTGGATGCACTTTGATATTTCTGCCTACAACCTGCGCTATCGTCCCGGCCGGCCCAAAGGCGGGGAAGCACAGGCCGTACGCGCCCTTTATGCAATGCTGCAAGAGCGTTACGCGCAAGGATAACGCCATGCAACTCGACCCACGCTTAAACGCCTATCGCGACGATCTTGCCGCATCAACCTTGCGCGGAAAGGTCAAGGCGAAACGGTTCGTTGCAGGCACGCCCTACAATGTCACCGCCGCCAGCGTTCCTGTACGCCGATTGCCCGCAACGGATGCCCCGCTCGATAGCCAGGCGCTGTTTGGTGAACGGGTGCGGGTTTATGACATTGCCAACGGATGGGCGTGGGGACAGTTGGAGACCGACGGCTATGTTGGCTACCTGCCTGTCGATCGGTTGTCGCCGCTAACAGAAAAATACAGTGATCCTACCCACAGGGTTGCAACTCTGCGCACCTATATCTACAAAACAACCAATATTAAAGCCCCAACCGTTGCGTTGATCAGTATGGGCTCTCTGGTAACGGTGAAGGACGAGGACAGGGCGTTTGCGGTTTTGCCCAATGGCTCGGCCTTGTTTGCCAGGCACCTGGTTCCCATTGCCCATAACGTTCCCGATTACGTTTCGCTGGCTTGCCAGTTTGTCGGCACGCCGTACCTTTGGGGCGGGCGCACAAGTCTGGGGCTGGACTGTTCGGGATTGGTATTTACGGTGCTGCGTGCCGCAGGCATTGCCGCACCGCGCGACGCCTATATGCAGGAAGCCACCTTGGGCGAGCCCGTCGCGCTTGCGGGCGACCTGACCAATCTAAGACGCGGCGATCTTGTGTTCTGGCCCGGCCATGTGGGGATCATGAAAACACAAAGAACGCTTGTGCACGCTTGTGGCCATCAGATGCTCACCGTTACTGAACCAATCCGTCGTGTGGTAAAGCGCAATGACGCTCTTAATTTGCCGCTTCGCACGGTGCGGCGCTTTCGCGAAGTCAAATCTCCATAAATCAGCATACGTTTAGTTGTCCCCATTTTGCTATAGAAATTCAGCTCGACCTGGCTGGAGAATTTGGTTGATCGTCCGATCAGGATCGTCTAACCAATCTGTAGTCATTTGGCTATTTTTCTGCAATACTGGTTACGGTCGCAAGATCCACAACACAAAGGCCGTGCCAAATTCCAGGGTACGCGCCGTGTGGCCCTGATACCATCGCCCAAGGGTACCAAACTCACCGCCGGTTTGCACCTGACTGATGCCAACCGGTACACCCTTTCCAGATCTTTAGCTTCACGCCCCGTGGAGTCTGGAGGACATGTCATGTTGAATACCAATACCCGCCCCAATGACCTTGAAGCATTTTGGATGCCGTTTTCTGCCAACCGGCAGTTCAAGAAAGCGCCGCGCATGCTCGTTAGCGCCAAGGATATGCACTACACAAGCGATGATGGGCGGCAGATACTTGATGCAACAGCGGGCCTTTGGTGCGTGAACGCAGGCCATGGACGCCCTCTTATTGCCGAAGCCATCAAGGCCCAGGTCGATGACCTGGATTTTGCTCCCACTTTTCAGCTGGCTCACCCGAAAGTATTTGAGTTGGCCTCGCGACTGGCACAGATTTCACCTGAGGGGCTGAACCACGTGTTCTTCACCAATTCCGGATCCGAGTCCGCGGATACCGCCCTCAAAATCGCTCTCGCCTATCACCGGGCCCGGGGCGATGGAGCCCGCTTTCGCCTTATTGGACGAGAGCGCAGCTATCATGGGGTGAATTTTGGTGGTATCTCTGTTGGGGGCATCGTGGCCAATCGCAAAATGTTCGGCACGCTTTTGACCGGGGTGGATCATATGCGCCACACCCATGACCTGGCGCGCAACGCCTTTACCCGCGGGTTGCCGGAGCACGGGGCCGAGTACGCCGATGAACTCGAGCGCATTGCGGCTTTGCACGACCCCTCGACTATTGCCGCGGTTATTATCGAACCCATGGCGGGCTCCACCGGGGTGCTGTTGCCACCCAAGGGCTATCTTGAGCGCCTGCGCACCATTTGCGACAAGTACGGCATTCTGTTGATCTTTGATGAGGTCATCACGGGATTCGGACGCCTTGGGGCACCCTTTGCCCCCGACGCCTTTGGGGTTACTCCCGATATTATTACCACCGCCAAGGGGCTAACAAATGGTGTCATTCCCATGGGAGCGGTCTTTGTGCGCGATGAGATTCACGATGCCTTTATGCAGGGGCCGGAACATCTTATCGAATTTTTCCACGGCTATACTTACTCAGGCAATCCTATGGCCTGCGCGGCAGCGTTGGGTACGCTAGAGACCTATCTTGAGGAGGGCTTGCTGACCCGGGCAAGTGATCTGGCATCTTATTGGGAGGATGGCCTGCATGGCCTGCAAGGTCTGCCCCATGTGATTGATATACGCAATTTCGGGCTTATCGGCGCGATCGAACTTGAACCCATGGAGGGGCAGCCGACAAAACGAGCGTTTCAGGCGTTTCTTGATGCGTTTGAAAAGGGGGTTCTTATTCGTGTGACCAGCGATACAATTGCACTGTCACCACCGCTGATCATCAAGAAGACGCAAATCGATCATATCTTCGAGACCGTCGCGAACGTGCTTAAGGCGCTTGACTAAGCGTGTTTAAGGCGCTTGACTATGTGTGAGCCTTTCACCGGGTAGGGCGAACCGCCCTACCCCTTCAGGTGATCTGTCGCGAGGCCGTGATCTTCGCGGCAGGGGTGTGACCGACAGATCGGCTCGACCACCAGGCTGATACCAAGCAGGGGCTTTGCGTTTGGCCGTTGGCCCAGGACGGGGAAATGGACTGGCCAGGTCGTCAGTATTAAGGTTCGATGCCGGTTAATAGCGAGGCCTACAAGTCAACGTGTACAAAAAACCTATACCGCTGGTATAAAGGCTGAGCCAATCGCATGGGATCGTTTGGCCGTAACTGCTGCAGTGGCGTACCTGAAAAACAGGGGAGGTAAGATGATTGCAAGCACGAAAAGACCTGCGAGCAATCTGCGCATCAACGGCGACAGGCTTTGGGATGCGTTGATGGAGATGGCCAAGATCGGTCCCGGGATTGCCGGCGGCAACAATCGGCAAACGTTAACCGACGCGGACGCTGAGGGTCGGCGACTTTTTGCCTCCTGGTGCGCGGCTGAGGGGCTGACCATGGGGCTCGACGACATGGGTAACATGTTCGCTCGGCGCGAGGGTACCGATCCACAAGCCTTGCCTGTCATGGTGGGTAGCCACCTTGACACCCAGCCCACAGGGGGCAAGTACGATGGCGTTCTTGGCGTGTTGGGGGCTTTGGAAATTATCCGTACCCTCAACGAAAGCGGTACCCGGACACGGCGCCCCATTGAGGTGGTGAATTGGACCAACGAGGAGGGAACCCGGTTTTCGCCTCCTATGATGGCCTCCGGGGTCTTTGCCGGCATACATACCCGCGACTGGGCTTACGACCGGGAGGATGCGCAGGGAAAGACCGTCGGTAAGGAACTGGCGCGCATCGGCTTTAAAGGCGACGAGCCTTGCGGGGCACGCAAGCTGCATGCCTTTTTTGAATTGCATATCGAGCAGGGGCCGATTCTGGAGGCTGAGGGCAAGGACATCGGCGTCGTGACCCATGGGCAGGGACTTTGGTGGCTGCAAATTACCCTGACCGGCAGGGAGGCCCATACCGGCTCAACACCCATGCCCATGCGCCTCAACGCGGGCCTCGGCATGGCCCGCATTACCGAATTGATCCATGAAATCGCCCTGTCCTATCAACCTGACGCGGTGGGGGCTGTCGGCCATTGTGATGTTTATCCCAATTCGCGCAATGTGATCCCGGGACGGGTGGTGTTCACCGCTGATATACGCTCTCCTGACAAAGAGGTTCTTGCGGCCATGAGGGCCCGGCTGGAGGATGAGGGTCCCAGGATCGCCTCCGACCTTGGTCTTGATTTCGAAATTGAGGAGGCAGGACATTTTGAACCGGTCACATTTGACCAAACATGCGTAGACACCGTGCGTAATGCCGCGGAGCGTCTTGGACTTAGTCACCGCAATATCGTCTCCGGCGCCGGCCATGACGCGTGCTGGATCAACCGCGTGGCACCCACGGCCATGGTGATGTGCCCCTGCGTTGATGGTTTGTCCCACAACGAAGCAGAAGAGATCACCAAAGACTGGGCGCGCGCGGGTGCCGATGTGTTATTTCATGCTGTATTGGAGACGGCAGAGATTGTGGATTAAGTAGATTTTCAAGGGAGGAAGCACATGGCCACAGTCATCAAAGGTGGCACCGTTGTGACCGCAGATCGCACCTACAAAACCGATGTGCTGATCGACGGCGGTAAAATCAGCCGGATTGGCGCTAACCTTTCCGGCGACCAGTCTCTTGATGCCGACGGTTGCTACGTCATGCCAGGTGGCATTGATCCGCACACCCACCTTGAGATGCCGTTTATGGGCACCTATTCGTCTGATGATTTCGAGTCCGGCACCCGCGCTGCCCTATCCGGTGGCACCACCATGGTGGTGGATTTCTGCTTGCCGGCCCCGGGACAATCGCTTCTTGAAGCGCGGCAAATGTGGGACAACAAGACGTCCAAGGCCGCGTGCGACTATTCCTTTCACATGGCGATAACCTGGTGGGGGGAGCAGGTCTTCGAGGAAATGGCGCAGGTGGTTGATAGCGGCATCAATACGTTCAAGCACTTCATGGCTTATAAAGGGGCACTGATGGTGGATGACGATGAAATGTATTCATCGTTCCAGCGATGTGCGGCCCTTGGCGCCATGCCCCTGGTGCACGCCGAAAACGGCGACGTGGTGGCGCAATTGCAGGCAAAGTTGATGGCCGAGGGCAACTCGGGCCCCGAAGCCCATGCCTATTCGCGCCCGCCGGAAGTGGAAGGAGAGGCGACCAACCGCGCCATCATGATCGCCGATATGGCCGGGGTTCCCCTTTACGTGGTGCATACCTCATGCGAGCAGGCCCATGAGGCTATCCGCCGGGCGCGGCAAAAGGGTATGCGCGTTTACGGCGAGCCGCTCATACAGCACCTGAGCCTCGATGAGACGGAATACGCCCACGCGGATTGGGATCATGCGGCACGGCGGGTCATGTCGCCCCCGTTTCGCAACAAGCAACATCAGGACTCGCTCTGGGCCGGCTTGCAGGCAGGAAGCCTGCAAGTGGTTGCAACCGACCACTGCGCCTTTACCACCGAGCAAAAACGCTTCGGCGTCGGTGATTTTACCAAAATCCCCAACGGCACCGGTGGTCTTGAAGACCGTATGCCGGTGTTGTGGACAAAGGGTGTCAACAGCGGCCGCCTGACGATGAACGAATTTGTTGCCGTGACGTCGACAAATATTGCCAAGATCCTCAACATTTATCCCAAAAAAGGCGCCATCGTCGAAGGCGCCGACGCGGATATTGTTGTGTGGGACCCGAAAAGAGAGAAAACCATCAGCGCCGAAACGCAGCAATCGGCCATCGACTATAATGTCTTTGAGGGAATACACGTCACCGGCCTGCCGCGCTTTACCATCACCCACGGTCATGTCGCCATTTCAGAGGACGAAGTCAACACGCAAATGGGGCATGGGCAATTCGTTCCCCGAGAGGCCTATCCGGCGGTCAATAGGGCCCTGTCAAAATGGAAGGACATCACCGCGCCGCGGGCCGTGCAGCGCACGGGCATCCCCGCAAGCGGGGTGTAAAGCGCAAGGCGCGAAACAGTCATGGAAACAAAAGCCATAAACCCTGCACAAGGGATATACCCTGCGACAGACGACTATATTCATGGATTGGAAGTGCGCGGGGCAAAACGCTTTCTTTTTGTTAGCGGCACGATGGGCTTACAGGCCGATGGGCAGCCGGGGAAAACGCTCGACCAGCAACTTACGCTCATCTGGTCAAATATCCGCACCATTCTGGCCTACGCCGCAATGACCACGGATAACATCGTGCGCATCACGAGCTATTTGCGCGACGCCTCCTATATGAGCGCCAATGAGGCCGCCCGGCTAGAAGCACTCGGCTCGCACCGCGTCCCCGTGACCACCATCGTTGCGCAAACGCTTTCTCCTGAATGGCTTGTCGAGGTCGAGATCATTGCTGCCGGCTGAACAGACCCCCCCGAGCTCAGCGACAAAAACCCCGGTCATCGCGGTGGAGGGGTTGTCTCTTACTTTCGAGACGGCAGATGCGCCGGTGCACGCCCTTGCGGATATTGACCTGACGATCTATCAGGGGGAGTTTATCTCGCTGATCGGCCCGTCTGGTTGCGGCAAGACAACCCTGTTGCGGGTGATCGCTGATCTGGAGCAACCCACGGGAGGCAAGGTTCGTGTCAACGGTGTCTCGGCGCGCCAGGCCCGTGAGGCGCGTGCCTATGGTTATGTATTCCAGGCGGCCGGGCTTTATCCCTGGCGCACCATCGCCCGCAACGTGGCGCTGCCGCTCGAGATCATGGGGCTTTCAAAACAAGAGCAGGATGCGCGCGTTAAGCACAACCTCGAACTGGTAGACTTGCAGGGCTTTGAAAAGAAATTTCCCTGGCAGTTGTCGGGGGGCATGCAGCAGCGTGCCTCCATCGCGCGGGCCTTGGCGGTGGAACCGGATTTGCTGTTGATGGACGAGCCTTTTGGGGCGCTTGATGAAATTGTCCGCGACCATTTGAACGAACAGCTGTTGCGGCTGTGGGACAAAACCCATAAAACGGTGGTGTTTGTCACCCATTCCATTCCTGAAGCGGTATTTTTGTCAACGAAAATCGTCGTTATGAGTCCGCGCCCTGGGCGCATTCATGAGGTGGTGACGAGCAATCTGCCCCGCGCGCGCACCCTTGATGTGCGCGAGACGCCCGAATTTCTTGCCCTTGCACACCAGGTTCGCGAGGGGCTACGCGCCAGCCACAGCTATGAATGATACCAGCGGTACGGGCTTTTTTTACGCGCTGACTTGTGCGCTTTTCTGTTATACCAAGGGTCTTTAACAATGACTCATGGCTTAGCGTCAAAGAGGTATGTTATCAAGGCAGTACACCAGTCGGCGTGTATATAAAGCCAATACCGCTGGTATTAACCGGCATCTACCCACCCGCTCCCCTTTAGAGCATTGGGCGTTTGAGTTGCACAATAGCCCCGGTTATGGATAAGGACCTTTTTCTCAGGCTTTATCGGTTCATGCCTATACAAAGGCGGATCCAGCCATTTATCTGATCATGAGCCCTAGGCTGTGGTGACAATTTAAGGAGTTTTGGGTTCTCAATTGACGACGAATCAGATTCATTACTGACTTTTGAGAGGTTAGTTATGTCTGTTGATGAACTTCGTGATGATCAGTGGGAACGCTTGGAGCCTTTTATCCCTGGAGGTCGCAAAGGCCGGCGTGGTCCTCGCAGCAACAACCGCCGTTTTCTTAACGGCCTTCTTTGGATGGCCCGTTCAGGGGCACGCTGGCGAGACCTGCCGGAGCGATTTGGCCCCTATCAAACAGTTAAGCGCAGGTACTATCGTTGGGTAGAGAACGGTGTTATTGAGCGTATGTTTGAGGCCCTGTCGAAAGAGGCAGATTTTGAATGGTTGCAGATTGATACAACTATCATCCGGGCACACAAACATGCGGCAGGAGCCCCGCAAAAAAAGGGGGCGCTGCATCCCAAGGGTTGGGTCGCTGCAAGGGCGGGTTCTCCACCAAACTCCATGCGGTAGGCGATGGGTTGGGCCTTCCCGTGCGCTTTGGCGGAGGGCCAGGCCAGGAGAACGACATGAAGCAAGCGCTTGATTTGATTGCAGGCTTTGCATCAAGTTATGTTTTTGGTGACCGCGCCTATGATGCAGACAATTTGGTGGAGGCAATTGTGAAGACCGGTGGTGAAGCGGTTATACCCCCACGCCGGCATCGCACAGATCAGCGTGCATATGACAAAGAGCTGTACAAGGAGCGCAACAGGATCGAACGTCTATTTGGACGGCTCAAGGAATTCAGACGGGTTGCGACGCGCTATGACAAACTGCTGGCGAATTTTCTTGGCTTCGTTAAACTTGCGGCAATCCAGCTGTGGCTCAAATAGTTAAATTGTCACCACAGCCTAGAGCATTTCCGGCGAAATTGGAATCGAATGGTGGTTTACAGATTTGGCTTTTTCTGATTCAAGGTATCAGGAGGATTTATCATGACTTTATCTGTGGATTTACGACTTCGTATTGTCGATCTGGTTGCGTCGGGTGTTTCTCGTCGCCAAGCGGCGCGGCACTTTAAGGTGAGTGCCAGTTCGGCCATTCGGTTTGTCAAACAAAAAGACGAACTTGGTCATGTTGATGTGAAAGTGCGCAAAAAGCGCAAGTCCAAGCTCGATCCTTACCGGGTTGATATCCTTGACTGGATCGCAGAACAGCCGGATTTGACCCTGGCCGAATTATGCGCTCGTCTGGTTGAAATCCATGATCTGCGTGTTGGGCGTTCGACACTGGATGACTGGCTGCGAACCAATCAGATCACCTATAAAAAAAACGGCTCACGCCAGTGAGCAGGGTCGGGTAGACGTGCAGGCCAAACGCCGCCGCTGGCGCAAACGTCAAGATTGGTTAAACCAACATCTACACCTGTTGGATCAGATCGTTTTCATTGACGAAACCGGACTGAACACAAAGATGGCCAGACCACGCGGACGTTGTACAAAGGGCCAGCGCCTGGTGGCCCCAATCCCCCATGGGCACTGGAAAACAATGACATTCATTGGTGGCCTGCGTCATGATGGCATGGTAGCGCCGTGGGTATTGGATGGTCCGATGGATGGTCCAGCCTTTACCACTTACATCAAAACCCAATTGGCACCGACCCTCAAAGAGGGGGACGTTGTTGTTCTTGACAACCTGCCTGCCCACAAAGTCGCGGCGGCGCGAGCGGCCATTCGCGAACGGGGCGCATGGCTTTTGTTTTTGCCACCTTATTCTCCAGATCTGAACCCGATTGAGATGGCCTTTTCAAAACTGAAGGCCCATATGAAGCGATTGGCGCTGAGAAGCGTCGAGGATTTATGGAAAGGCGTTGGCAAAATCCTAAAACTATTCTCACAAGAAGAATGCGCGAACTTTTTCAAAGCCGCCGGATACGGATCATAATAAACCGGAAATGCTCTAACCGGCGGCTGCGGTGTGTCAAGGGTTTAACAACCGCCAAAGGCGGCGCGTGAGCAGCCCTTGACACACCGCAGCCGCCGGAAAAAAAGCAATGATCAGATAAATGGCTTCGCGAGGCTGAAAAAGGATAGCAAGGGCTGGAAACCCTATAGCCGCCCTTGTAGCAGAATGCGTTTAATTGGAGTTATGGGCATTTAAGTATTTTTCTCACATTTTGCTATAGATTTCAGGGTGATCAGCTTTATGGCGTTAGCTTTACCCCTGGCAAAATGGGTACAGGTAACCCCATGCTGATCTAACTGCGCCCTAACATGTCTTGCGCCGCAAGCAGTGCCCCGCCGGTGATCAGCGCACACGCAAGACCAATGCCCCAGGTGAACTGACCAAAGCCAAACAGGATCAGAACCAGTGTCGACAACAGCGGGGCCCCGTAGGCCGCAGCCCCCAGAACCTGAATATCACCCCTTTTCATCCCATAGTCCCAAACATAAAACGCCAGACCGACCGGCCCGGCACCAAGGGCCAGCGTGGCAGCCCACTCAGTCCCGGACTGCGGCCAAACAGTAGACTCAAACAAAATATGGCACACAGCACTCAGCAGCGCACTTACCAGGCAAAATCCGGCGATCGCGCCGGAGGGCACATGGGCAAAGCGCCGCGAGACAACCGAATAACTCGACCAGATCAGGGCGCAGGCCAAGGCCGCGCCATAGCCAACGACAAAACCGGTGGGCGCAGACATGCCATCATCTCCCCCCCTGCCTATGCCACCCCAGACGATCACAACCGTACCCAATGCGCCAAGAGCCGCACCGGCAACATGATACCAGCGCAAGGTCTCCCCAGGAAGCAGCGCAGAAAACAAAACAATCAGCAACGGCCAAAGATAGGCGATCAATCCTGCCTCAACGGGAGGCGCGTTGCGCAAAGCCGTGTAGTAAAAAAAATGATAACCGAAAAGCCCCGCAACGCCAACAAGCCACACGATCCCTGGCTGGCGTAAGGCGGCCATTGCTTTTTTGCGCCAGAGATTGACAGCAAGCCCAAGCAGCCCTCCAATTCCCATGGTCATGGCCAGGAGCTGAAACGCAGGCGTATTACCACTTGCCGCCGTCAGGAGTGCAAGGAGCCCCCACAAGACAATGGCAATGAGACCAACGGAAGTGGCCAGGCGGCGGCCCGACAGCGCTTTGTCGCCCACATGTCACCTCTGTCTTCGAGACCCGGTGCACCGTTGCCTCAGGCAAGGTGACGATTGACGTCCGGGAAAATGCACCTAGCCGTTCGCAATATATTGCCCACCATTGATTGTCATCACGGCGCCGGTGATGAACGCCGCCTCAGGCGAGGCGAGAAAACGGACCAGGGCGGCAATTTCCCCAGCCTTTCCCAGCCTGCCAACTGGAATGCCGGCGATAATACTCTCCAAAACCTTCTCGGGAACCGCTGCCACCATGTCGGTATCAATGTAACCCGGGGCGACACAGTTGACGGTAATTCCCTTGCGCGCGGTCTCCTGTGCCAGCGCCTTGGTAAAGCCGATCACGCCTGCCTTGGCGGCGGAGTAGTTGACTTGCCCCATCTGCCCTTTCTGGCCATTGATGGAGGAAATATTGATAATCCGACCGTACCCTGCATCGCGCATGCTTGCCAGCACCGGGGCGGTCATGGCGAACATGCTATCCAGATTGGTGCGAATGACCTGTGACCATTGCTCGAAGGTCATCTTGTGCATCATGGCATCGCGCGTAATACCGGCGTTGTTGACCAGAACGCTCACGGGCCCGATCTCAGAGACTATACCGGCCAATCCCTCGCGACAGGCGTCAGGATCACCAACATCCCACTTATAGGTGGCAATCCCCGTATCGGCGCTAAACGCCTGCGCCGCTTCGGCGTTGCCCGCATAGGTCGCAACCGTCGTATGCCCTGCCTCGTTCAGGGCCGTCGAGATCGCTGCCCCAATTCCCCGAGTGCCCCCTGTTACCACAGCGACTGTACTCATGAAATTTCTCCCCTTACCTGAATACGTTATTACATGTCGACCAATTGGGCGTAGCCCTCATTCGTGATCAGTCGCGCTCGACGCACATGGCCACGCCCATGCCACCGCCGATGCACAGGGTCGCCAGGCCCTTTTTGGCATCACGTCTTTTCATTTCATGTAGTAGCGTCACCAGCACGCGGCATCCCGACGCGCCGATGGGATGGCCAATGGCAATGGCGCCGCCGTTCACATTGACGATCTCCGGGTTCCAGCCGAGCTCCTTGTTGACAGCGCAGGCCTGAGCCGCAAAGGCCTCATTGGCCTCCACCAAATCAAGATCACTGATCGCCCAGCCGGCTTTTTGCAATGCCTTTTGCGAGGCCGGAATGGGTCCCGAGCCCATGATCGCCGGATCAACACCAGCGGTGGCCCAGGAGACAATACGCGCTAACGGGGTCACACCGCGTTTTTGCGCTTCGTCAGCCCCCATCACCACAACCGCCGCCGCGCCGTCATTAATGCCTGAGGCATTGCCGGCGGTTACCGAACCGTCTTTGGCGAAGGCGGGGCGCAACTTGGCAACACTTTCCAGGGTCGCGCCATGGCGAATGTATTCGTCATCCTCGACAACCGTCTCAGTCTTGCGCGATTTAACGGTCACGGGGGTGATCTCGTCCCTAAACAGGCCCGCCTTTTGCGCCGCCTCGGCTTTGTTTTGCGAAGCCACCGCAAAAGCGTCCTGATCGTCGCGGGAAATCTGCCATTTCTGCGCAACATTTTCCGCTGTTACGCCCATGTGATAGCCGTTGAACACATCCCACAGGCCGTCCTTGATCATGGTATCAATCATGGTGTAGTCGCCCATCTTGTGGCCTGCGCGAAGGTGTTGACAGTGTGGCGACAGGCTCATGTTCTCCTGCCCCCCGGCAACCACAATGTCCGCATCCGCTTGCGCGATTTGCTGCATGGCCAGGGCCACCGCGCGCAGGCCCGAACCGCACACCTGATTAAGGCCCCAAGCCGAACTGGAGACAGGCAACCCAGCCGCAACGCCCGCCTGACGCGCAGGATTCTGACCCTGCCCGGCCGCAAGCACCTGCCCCATGATCGCCTCATCCACATCCGCCGGCTCCGTGTTGGCGCGCGCTAGCGCTGCACGGATCGCGACAGTACCGAGTTCATGGGCAGGCACACCGGCAAAGGCACCACTGAACGAACCAATCGGCGTGCGCGCCGCGCCCGCGATAACAATATCTCTCGTGCTCATAACGCTTCCACCTATTTTTCAATTCATTTCCTACAAATTCTGAAGTCATGCTATGCTATAAAGACAGGATGAATAGACATTTGTCAATGCACACATTGCTCTTGTGTTGATGAGTGCCGTCCATAGCAAACAGGCGGAAGCGCAAAGGACACGCCAGCATATGAGTAAGGAACAGATCGTCATTAAAAAATACGCCAACCGGCGGCTTTATAACACCCACGAAAGCAGTTACGTAACCCTTGAGGATCTTGCCAACATGGTCAAACAGGGGGACGATTTCGTCGTCAAGGATGCCAAGTCTGGTGAGGACATCACCCGTTCCGTACTCACCCAGATTATCTTTGAGCAGGAAGGCAAGGGGCAGAATCTGTTGCCGGTCAATTTTTTGCGCCAGCTCATCCAGTATTACGACAACAGCATGCAAATGCTTGTACCCGGCTATCTGGAAATGTCCATGAACTCGTTTGCCCGCGATCATGACAAGTGGCGCGAAGTTCTTGCCAGCACCATGGGCACCCACGGCTCCGGTCTGTTGGAGGACCAGATCCGCACCAACACACAGATGTTCGAGCAGGCCGTGCGCATGTTTGCGCCGGCATTACCAGGCCTTGAAGCCATGACAAAAATGCCCGGCACCTTGCCCGACATGAGTACCTGGATTAAGAGTATGCAGGCGGTCATGACCCCCGGGGCCGACGACGGCGACAACACGAACACCGAAAATGAGGGACGGAAAAATGAACGTAAGTCCAAAAGCCGGGCGCGCGCCGCCAGTGACGACGACCGCATCACCGTATTGCAGGAGCAGTTGTCTCAAATGCAGGCACAGCTCAACGCTTTGAACAAGAAATAGACGTGTCCCTGTGTATCGTGCTGAGAAGATAACGGTTTTGAATTGAGGTCAGGTTGTCAATAGACGTTTCTATCTATTGGTCAACGGGCGTCAAGAGGCGTTGGCGTTTTTGTTAAACCTGCGCCGGTGAGCAAAAGCCTGAAGGCAAAAAACCAAAAAACAAGAAAATTTACAATGCCCCGTTTTGGATAAGAGAAAGACCAAAGTCAGGCCTTGGCCATGGCCTTGGTTATCCTTTTTCGGTCTGATTTTGGTTGCGTCGCAATCCCCTGTTGATTAAGCTCCTGCGTTCGCCAGGCCCAATCAGCCCCGAAATATACAACGGATACATCTTCCGCCGCGCCTTGTGACCCAATCGGGGCAAAAATGGCGAAAGCCATTCAGAAAGTTCATCTGCCCAGTCCAAATCACCGCGCTAACTAAAAACTGTGTCTTCGTGCACCCTATGGCCTTGCAGCCACGTAAGGTTAATTGACCTCAACAGGCCGGAAGATAAGTCCTGGAAGGGTAAACTTTCGATTTGCCGAAAAATGATAGGCTTGAAGCAAAGCCTTATCGTGAATAGCATCAGACTGGTCCGCACAAAAAGTATCGAGCCAGGCATCATCAAGCCCCTCGCCACGGGCCAGAAAATGCCATTTGCACGCCCGTATGGCGTCGTCCTCGGTGTCGAGCGATGCAGCAAGAAGGCGCGCCAGACGATTTTGTGCCACCACATTCCCCGCATGCGCTGCACGCGCAAACCAGCGTTTTGCGACATCTTCGTTTTTCTGAATTCCGCGCCCGTTGAAAACCATTATCGCGTATTCGACCTGGGCCTCCCGATGTCCGGCCCGCGCGGCTTTGCCCATCAGCCTGGCTGCTCGGCGCTCATCCTGATTTACACCGACCCCTGCTGCGTAGAGCTGCCCCAGAGAGTATTGTGCCTCGACATAATCTCTACGGGCTGCCTTTTCCAGATATGCGATGGCGCGCTGGGAGCCCTGCTGATCAATGCGACTATCCCCGTGTATCAACGCCGCATCATAAAGCGCGTGCAGGTGTCCCTGTTGCGCCGCTTGTTCGATCAGCGCCGCCGCCTTGGTGGCGTCCTGTTCGACCCCTTGCCCGCGCAGATAATGGGTTGCGAGAACATATTGCCCGTTTGCGCTACCCGCCGTCGCCGCTTTGTGATACCAGTCCAGCGCCTTGTGAATATCGCGTGGGACTCCCAGCCCCTCCCGATAAAGCTCACCCAACAGGGTCATGGCCTCACCATCACCAAGGTCTGCACGGGCCTTAGCCAAAGTCAACGCCTGAGCAAAATCGCCTCTTTGAAAGGCTCCATAAGCCTCGTCCAACTGGCGCGCCGCTACGGGGCCAAGCCCATTCACAAGCACAACAGCGATTGCTAGCAGCCACAGGAAACGCCCACATCTCTTGCCACGACCTGCAGGTGCATGAAAAACCGACACCGAAGACCCTCTCAAAAGCATCCTTGCCTGATCCTCCTCAAGCCGCGGATAGGGGCTGGACAGCCTTACGATAATCGCCCATGAGCGTCTGGGTGAGATCCCCCACCACAAAGTTATAGGCCCCGATCTGGGACACCGGGGTGATCTCGGCAGCTGTTCCGGTTAAAAAACACTGTTCAAAGTCAGCCATTTCGTCGGGCATGATGGCGCGCTCAACCACCTTGATTTGCCTCTCCTGAGCAAGTGCAATAACCGTGCGCCGGGTAATCCCGTCAAGAAAGCAGTCGGGAACCGGTGTATAAAGGTCCCCGTCCCTGACAAAAAACACATTGGCACCGGTTGCCTCAGCAATTTGACCACGCCAATCCAACATCAGAGCATCGGCAAAGCCCCGTCGTTCGGCGCGATGTTTCGATAGTGTGCAGATCATATAGAGACCTGCCGCTTTCGACAGGCTTGGGGCGGTTTGCGGGTCGGGCCGGCGGTAGTTGGCGACATCCATCCGAATCCCTTTTAGGCGTTCTTCGGGGGAAAAATAAGACGGCCACTCCCAAATGGCAATCGCCAGATGGATTGTATTTTTCTGCGCAGAAACCCCCATCATTTCCGACCCGCGCCAGGCGACGGGGCGTACATAGGCATCATCAAAGCCCTGAGCAGAGAGCAAGTCCCGACAGGCCGTGTTGATCTGATCGACGCTCCAGGGGATTTCAAAGTCCAGCAATTCAGCTGACCTGTGCAAGCGCTCTGTGTGCTCATTCAGTTTAAAAATCTCACCGCCGTAGGCCCGTTCCCCTTCAAAAACGGCACTGGCGTAATGCAGGCCGTGGCTCAGCACGTGCAAATTTGCCTGCTTCCACGGAACCATTTCCCCATCTAACCAAATCGCTCCCTCACGATCGTCAAATGCGTCCATGCTCATGGCTTGTCCCTTCCTGTCCGTCTGCGGGTGTTTCAAAAATAGGCCTTTAGGCGCAAACCTATAGCAAAATGCGTTTAGTTGGAATCATGGGGCTCCAGCATTGTTTTTGCATTTTGCCATAGATTCCAGGGCGATCAGCTTTATACGTTTAGGTGTCCCCATAGCAAAATGGGTACAACTAAACGTATGCTGATCTAGCCCATTGCACATGGTATTGATTGCCACAATTTTCGCGATATCCCCTGTTACAGGCCGTATTGGCTTGTTTATGGTAGCGGAGCCTGCTAATTAAGTCAATAATACTGACATATTATTGACTTATGAACCTTTCCAGTGAAGGATACATAAAATATGTGGGAGCCATTGTCCGGGCTTCTCTATTAACACGCATCACCAGCCTACTCCCCTTCCAGCCACCCATAGGGTACCGTTGTGCGGGTGGCTGAGAGGGGGAGCGAGCCGGCCAGGTTGTCAATGGCAATTCCGATCTACTGTCTGGTCGGCCCGCGCCAAGGGTAAACGAAGATTGTCGCAGAGCAAACAGCGAAATGCGCTGAGTTGCAATCACGCGCACGATATCAACCAAACGCTCCCAGCACGCGTTTACGCTAAGTTTCAGGTGCATTGTGCCCATCAATTCCGGATCACAGCTCGCTGACGCAGAGCCGCACGATCACAGACCAGGTTCGGCCACTGAGGCCGCCCCGGACGCGGCCATACCATTTGAAATGATAGAATTGTTATTCTTTGCTTATCGTGATTTTATTAGTGGTCCGGACCTTCTCCTTAGCGACATGGGTCTTGGGCGCGCTCATCATCGGGTTTTGCATTTTGTCAACCGAAATCCGGGGATCTGCGTTGCCGATTTGCTGGATATCCTCAAGATCACCAAGCAGTCTTTGGCGCGCGTTCTCAAGCGGCTGATTGCCAGTGGCTTCATCACGCAACGGCCGGGCTCCTTAGATCGGCGCAAGCGTCACCTATTTGCAACCAACAAAGGAAAAACGCTAGCACTGCGCCTGGCCCGTTTGCAGGCAGATCGGATCAACGCGGCGCTTGCACCCATGTCCGGTGATGACCTGGACACCATTCGCAACTTCCTGTTCACTATCATTGAAGCCAGTGAACGGGAGGCGGTTTGTGTCCTTACCCGATCGCCCCGCCCTGATCCTGGTCTTGATCCCCCGTCCCAATCCTGAGGAAATCGCGATGGACATATCGCAACACACCGAAGCAAAAAACAAGCAGACCCGGCATACAGCCTGTGATGATGACGCCCCTCATATTCTCGTTATTGATGACGACAGGCGCATCGGCACATTGTTGCAGCGCTTTCTTGGCCAAAATGGATACCGCGTTTCTCTTGCGGACTCGGCGGAATCGGCACGGCGCAAGCTGGCAGCTATGGATTTTGATTTGCTGATCGTGGATATCATGATGCCTGGGGAAAGCGGCCTTGAATTGACAGCCTCCCTGCAAAAGACGGATGAGGTTCCGGTGCTGATCATTTCCGCCCGCTCCAGCGTGGATGAGCGCATCGAAGGCCTTGCTATCGGCGCCGACGACTATTTACCAAAACCATTTGACCCCCGCGAACTTCTGCTGCGCCTAAAGAGCATTCTACGCCGGGTTCCCAAAACCTCTACGCCACAGACGGTATCGTTCGGGGAGTTCCGGTACAATCTGGAACACCAAACCCTCACCCGCTCCGGTACCGTCATCAATTTGACCGAGCGCGAGAACGCCCTGTTGCTGCGCCTGGCCTCGAAGCCAGATCAAAGCATACCGCGTTTCCATCTGGCTGAGAGCGTCGGTTGGTCGAGCGAGCGCACGGTAGACGTTCAGATCAACCGGTTGCGGCGCAAACTTGAAGCCAATCCTTCCGATCCGGTTTATCTGCTGACCGCTCGCGGAGTCGGGTATAGGCTGCGCACGCATATATAATGCCAGGGGGATTTGCCTTTGACCCTTGCCGCCCTAAGTTCAAAATCGCTGTCTTGGCAGCGCAATGGCCAGTTAGTAAAACATCCTATAGCAAAATGCGTTTAATGGGACTCATGGGGCTTTTGCGTATTCTTCTCGCATTTCGCTATAGATTTAGGGGGCGATCGGCTTTAAGGGGTTAGCTTATACCAAGGGCCCTTGCCAATGACTCATGCCTTAGCGTCAAAGCGTTGAGTTATCAAGGCAGTACACCAGTCGGCGTGTCCATAAAGCCCATACCGCTGGCATATACCAAGGGCCCTTGCCAATGACTCATGCCTTAGCGGCAAAGCGTTGTGTTATCATGGCAGTACACCAGCCAGCGTGTCCATAAAGCCCATACCGCTGGTATTACCGCTCACAAAATGGGTACACCTAAACGCATGCTGATCTAGAGCGAGTCGGGCACATGGAGTCACACAGGATAGGTAAAGTAACCGAGATGTCCGCCTTCCTTCTTCGCCGTTATCGTCAACTGGCAGGCTTTTTAACCGGCATGATGCCCAAGGGACTGTACGGGCGCTCCTTGCTTATTATCATCCTGCCTATGGTGTTGCTGCAATCCGTGTTGGTTTTTGTCTTTCTTGAGCGTCACTGGAACCTGGTGACGCGGCGTTTGTCGCAAACGTTCTCCTCAGATATCGCGCTGATTGTCAGCCTTTATGAGGGGGATAGATCAGACAAGGGAAAAATGGCGTTACGGCGACTGATCCGCGAGAAAATGGATATTCATATCCGCTTTCTGCCCCGTAACGAGTTCGCACTTGAGACATCGCCTCAAGGGCCAACACTTTTACATCGGGCTCTCGGCGAAGAACTGGGGCGGAAACTGGCCCCCCCCTTTCGCATCATCTGGCCCAACCCTTCCGAAGATGTGACCGTCCAGGTGCAACTGAGCGACAGCACATTACAGTTTGATGTCGGCCGCAGCCGCACCTATGCGTCAAATTCGCACATTTTTATTGTTTGGATGGTGGGAACATCCCTGGTGCTTCTCGGTGTCGCGTTGTTGTTCCTGCATAACCAGATTAGACCCATCCAGGCCTTGGCTGAGGCCGCGGAGCGGTTTGGTCTTGGCCGTTTCGGCGGGACGTATCGCCCTCGCGGGGCGCGAGAGGTGCGCCAGGCCGGACATGCCTTCATCAAAATGCGCAATCGCATTGAGCGTCAGATTGAACAGCGGACCATCATGCTTGCCGGCATCAGCCATGACCTCAAAACCATTCTGACCCGGTTTCGTTTGAACCTGGCTCTGCTTGAGCGCAACGACGATACGCAATCCCTGGTCGCCGATGCTAACGAAATGGAAGCGATGCTTGATGGCTATCTGACCTTCGCAAAGGATAAAGAGTCGGAAAAGGCCACCCACATTAATCTAAAAGTCTTGCTTGAGGATCTGAGCGCAACATACGAAAATGACAGAGTTTCGATCGAATGGACTTGTAGTGACAAGATTTCCATCCCTGTGCGTCCTGTGGCTTTTCGGCGGTGTGTGGTGAATGTGCTCACCAATGCCCTCCGCCACGCCAACAGCCGCGTTAAGGTGTCGGCAGTACAAAAACAGAACACCTTGATCCTGCAGATCGATGACGACGGCCCGGGCATCGCCGAGACGGATCGTCAACGGGTGTTTCGGGCCTTTGAGCGCCTCGACGAGGCGCGCACGATTACCAACAGCGGCTCTGGTTTGGGGTTGACCATCGCCCGCGACATCGTGCGCCGCCACGGCGGTGACGTACTTCTTGTCGACAGCCCCCTGGGTGGACTGCGGGTGGATATTACCATGCCCATCGGATAAGGGGTCGGGCGTCAGTGACACAATACCGGCAATAATGCAGGTGAAAACATCTATTTACGACTTGGCCCGCTCCCCCTACCCACTCGCCTATGAAAGGGTACCCTGGGGGTGGCTCAAGCTCTTGAGCGTGTCATGTCTTAATGGAGAAGGCCCAGATATTGTTTGCATCCATTGCCAATCCGTTCTAACGCGACGGTCAGGTGCAACAGGCGCAAACCTTCTGGCTATGGAGATGGGGTAAGGACGATGTTGGACGCGGATAATGGAACAATCCTGGAACTGGCGGAAGGCGCTTTGCCGAGCCTTGAGGCGTTGGCTCACCGGGCCAGGCGCAGTGTTTTTGAAATCGCAAGTCGCGATGGTCAACTTGATGCGCACGCGCTCATCCGCGAGCAGCATGCGACTCATGGCATTGCGTGGCTGGAGACCTATATTGAGGCTCTGCGCCAATTTCTCGGATGGGGGCGCGCCCTCCACGATGCGGGACGTTTGGGGGATCTTGAGGCGCTCATTCTGCGCGTTGGACTTGGCGAATATATCGCTCAGATTGTTGGCGGTGTCCCCATGAGCCAGAACGAAACCGTTCGCCTGACAGACTTGGGACTTGATCAACGCACCATAACCCAGATCGTGAATGAACAGGTTCTTACAATCGCGCATAGGGCCAATAGCCGCAAGGCCCGCGCCGATTTGGTTTCACTTCTGTGTGCCGCCGAGGGGCACGATACCTTTGGCGATATGGGACTTGATGACACATTGAACCAGTTTCGCGGCGAGATGCGCCGCTTTGCCGACGCGGACATCGTCCCACACGCGCATCACTGGCATCTGGATAACGCATACATTCCCATGGAGGTCATTAACAAGATGGCGCAAATGGGGGTCTTTGCCCTTACCATCCCCGAGGCATACGGTGGATTGGGGCTGGGTAAGGTGTCCATGTGCGTTGTCTCGGAAGAGCTTTCGCGGGGTTATATTGGCGTTGGCTCTTTGGGAACCCGCTCGGAAATCGCCGCGGAGTTGATCCTGACGGGGGGCACGCCGGCGCAAAAGGAGCGCTGGCTGCCGGCAATTGCCAGTGGCGCGGTTCTGCCGACAGCTGTGTTCACGGAGCCCAATACCGGCTCGGACCTGGCGAACTTGCATACCCGCGCAACGGCTGATGGCGAAGTTTATCGGCTAACCGGCTCCAAGACCTGGATCACCCATCCCGTACGCGCTGACTTGATGACCATTCTGGCGCGCACCGATCCGCACCAGCCTGGTTATCGCGGGCTCTCCATGTTTCTAGCGCCAAAGCCACGCGGGACCGAAGAGGACCCGTTTCCGGTGCCGGGGATGAGCGGTAGTGAAATCGGGGTTATTGGCTACCGAGGCATGAAAGAGTATGAGATCAGCTTTGATGGTTTTGTTGTTGAGCAGGAAAATCTGTTGGGGGCCGAGGAGGGACAGGGCTTCAAGCAATTGATGCAAACATTTGAATCGGCACGCATTCAAACGGCAGCGCGGGCAATCGGGGTTGCGCAGTCAGCCCTGGATCTGGCGCTGCGCTATGGGCGCGAGCGGATGCAATTTGGTGAGCCGATTATTACGTTTCCCCGCGTTGCCAATAAAATTGCCATGATGGCAGTGGAAATCACCATGGCACGCCAGCTCACCTACTTTGCGGCCCGGCAGAAAGACGAGGACAAGCGCTGCGATCTAGAGGCGGGGATGGCGAAATTACTGGGGGCCCGTGTGGCCTGGAGCGCTGCCGATGGGGCAGTACAAATTCACGGCGGTAACGGATTTGCCCTTGAATATCCGATTTCGCGGGTGCTGTGTGATGCGCGCATCCTCAATATCTTTGAAGGGGCGGCGGAAATCCAGGCCCAGGTGATTGCTCGGCGCCTGCTTGATGGCCGCAACTGAGATACAAGAGCCAAGGGTATGTGCGAGCCAAGGGGACCAGGCTTCACCGCCTGCGCCCCTTTGCCGGCAGGATTTTCGAGGAGCAAGGCCGAATTCACCGCCGAATTATACCAGCGGTATGGGCTTTATAGACACGCCGTCTGGGGTGGGGCCCTGCTATAGCCTGGCGACTGAATTCTGATCATATCTTCAGGAACAAGTAGCGACCGACGCTGAGGGGGCTTCTGCGAAAGATCGGGTCGTTATGCTCAAAGCTTGTTGAGAGAAGTAACCGCGCAGCGAATCAAAATTGCGGCACTTTGCTATAACACACCGTATTGACGCTATAGCAAAATGCGTTTAGTTGGGATCATTAGCATTCAGCATTGTTTTTGCATTTTGCTATAGATTTAGAGGGCGATCAGCTTTACGGGGTTAGCTGCACCCCTGGCAAAATGGGTACACCTAAACCCATGCTGATCTAGAGTGATAAAAATGGAAAAGCCAAGCAAATTCGACAATATGGCGTGGTGCCCAGGGGCGGAATTGAACCACCGACACGCGGATTTTCAGTCCGCTGCTCTACCAACTGAGCTACCTGGGCATCATAATAAAATCAAATACTGAATTACATGCGCTTTTGTTCTTTTCGTGCGGTTTACAGCTTAGATCAGCATGCGCTTCGCTGTGCCCATTTTGCCCAGGGTATAAGCGAAACCCATAAAGCTGATCGCCCTCTAAATCCATAGCAAAATGCGACAAAAATACGGGAAAGCCCCATGATTCCCATTAAACGCATTTTGCTATAGCCATCGGTAGCCTTATTGCTGGCGCACCTCGTGCTCATATAGCCGCAAATTTTCACGAAGACCAGCCTTTTTCGCACGCCCGTGATCTCTGGGACGAATATTTTTTTGTTTCGGCCACCCCCTGCAGCGTGTCATGTCTTATTAGAACCCCAGTTCTGGATAAGAGAAAGACCATAATCGAGCCTTGGACATACCACGCTCCAAACCCTTGACACACCGCAAGGCCGCCGGAAAAAAGCAATGATCAGATAATGGCTGGATCCACCTTTGTATAGACATGAACCGATAAAGCGTGGGGAAAGGCCCCTTATACCAAGGGCCCTTGACAAGGGCTCATGGATTAGCGTCAAAGAGGTGTGTTATTAGCGCCATACAACAGCCAGCAGGTATATAGAATCAATACCGCTGGTATTAAATGAACCCAACCATGATTGCACACCGCATGAGGATAGAGCCTTGATACGATTTGTTCTGACTGCGCTGGTCATTTACGCTGTTTGGTCTGGGTGGCGCTTTTATGTGTTGACGCGCGGCCGTCAACGCAACAATGGCACCACCGATGCAGGCAGGAAAACAAAGCCTAAGGGCGAAGCATTGCTGCCGACCTTGCAACAGGACCCGGAGACGGGAGTCTATAAGCCGACAGATAGCCACGACGAAAACGAGAAATCCTCTATTCAACCGGACAAAGATAATGGCGACCGCAACCAGGGGTCGCAGTAGGCGATGAGGGAAAGCCTAGCAACCCCCGCCGATACCAGCGGCAATGGCTTTTGTACACGCTGACTTTATGGGCCTCTCTACTAACGATCACCTGCCCGCTCCTGACAACGACAATGACAACGGTAACGACAATGACAACGATATCTTGCGAAATTCCGAAAACGATGACCGCGGTTTTAGCGCAAAGCCCGGGGGGGCCTGAAGTTCTTGAAACGCTAGAATTCCCCGTGCCTAAGCCTGGACAAGGAGAAATTCTGATCCAAGTCGTAGCCGCGGGGGTCAATCGGGTGGACATCTTGCAGCGCAAAGGCTTTTATCCGCCGCCTGAAGGTGTATCAAACATCCTTGGCCTGGAGATTGCTGGTGAGGTTGTCGCCTGCGCCAACGACGATGCACGGTTTAAGGTCGGAGACAGGGTCTGTGCACTCGTTCCCGGCGGCGGCTATAGCCAATACTGTGTGGCATCGTCTTCGGTCACCTTGCCGATTCCAGCCGACCTGACGTGGATCGAAGCGGCGGCGGTGCCGGAGACCTACTTTACCGTCTGGCATAACGTATTCCAGAGAGGCCGGTTGGCCCCCGGTGAAACGTTTCTGGTTCATGGAGGCAGTTCCGGTATTGGTACAACCGCCATTCAACTGGCAAGGGCGTTTGGAGCTAAAGTCATCGCCACGGCAGGATCGGACGAAAAATGTGCCGCCTGCCGCGACCTCGGCGCTCACCTGGCCATCAACTACAGGACCACTGACTTTGTAAGCGCTGTAAAGGACTATACAGACAATCGCGGTGTCAACGTCATTCTCGACATGGTCGGTGGCAGCTATGTTGAGCGCAACCATAAAGTGGCGGCCAACGAGGGCCGCATCGTCCAGATCGCGTTTCTTGACGGTGCCAGCGCCAAACTGGATCTCGCTGCGCTTATAAGAAAGCGCCTTGTTCATACAGGATCTACGCTTAGAGCGCGCTCCGTCGCTTTCAAGACCGCGCTGGCCGAAGAGGTGGAGCATCACATCTGGCCGCTGCTGGCGGCCGGCAAGGTCGGACCCGTTATTGACAGCACCTTTCCCCTCTCCAAGGCCGCCCGCGCCCATGAGAGAATGCAAACCAGTGCGCATATTGGTAAAATTGTCTTGACCCTAAACGACAGGTGTCGTTGAATCTCCATTGCTTTGACAATCAAACCGTCGTATAGGAGTGCGGTTACGATCCACCGCCAGCGGTTTTTCAATTCGCCCGGTTGGGCAGAGCCGTCGGGATCGCTATTCGCCGCGATGGATCGGCGGCACGGCAACGCAGTTGTGCGCTGGCTGGTCTGAAGCCGGTATGTTGAGTTGGTACCACGTGAGCCCAAGAATTTGGCATTTTGCTGCGGACCCTAGGGCGATCGGCTGTGCATTTTGCCGGCGCGCACTAACAATGCGTGCCATTAAGCGCATGAGGACCTACTAATTTTAAGCCTGTTGGAGACTTAGACATTATGGCCGAGACGCCACTGATGCCAAAAGCGACCGCGGTTTGGCTCGTTGACAATACGACACTGACGTTTGAGCAAATCGCCCGATTTTGCCGCTTGCATTTGCTCGAAGTTCAGGGAATTGCCGATGGTGAGGTCGCCACGGGCATTAAGGGTATGAGCCCCATTACATCAGGTCAACTCACCCGGGACATGATCAAGGAGGCTGAGCAGGACCCGAACAAAAAGCTTGAGGTTGCCCGCACTGCGGTTGTGGTCCCCAAAACCAAAAAACGAGGACCTCGCTACACCCCCCTGTCGAAGCGGCAGGACAGACCAAACGCCATATTGTGGCTTGTACGCAATCACGAAGACCTCAAGGACGCACAGATCATGCGTCTTGTCGGCACAACAAAAAATACCATACAGGCCATTCGAGACCGAACCCATTGGAATATTTCCAATCTGCAACCGCTTGATCCCGTAACCTTAGGGCTGTGTACCCAGATTGATCTGGATACGGAAATTCGCAAGGCTGCGGACAGCGCGGCACGCAAGGTGGGCGAGACGGTTGCGCCACCTGTACAGCCGGTGAGTTCGCGGCTACTCCCTGCAACGCAAACCATAAGTGAGATGCCGCTGCAGGACTTTGCCGCCGGCCCCGCAGGTGATCTGGTGAGCGCAAGAGCGGAACCCACAGCCGCTGAACAGGCCGAAGCGTTGTTCGACACCGCAGGGCACGAGGACAGTTCCGCGGCTCGCCATCCAGAGAACCCGCAGTCCGATCATACCAGTGCAGATGATATCGACGCTGATTCGGTCTTTGCCAAGCTGAAAGATCCCAAAACACAATCGGAAGATGACAACAATTCAGGTGACGACAGTCAGTCCTAGATCAGCATGCGCTTCGCTGTGCCCAATTTGCCCGGGGTATAAGCGAAACCCATAAAGCTGATCGCCCTCTAAATCTATAGCAAAATGCGAGAAGAATACGGGAAAGCCCCATGATTCCGACCAAACGCATTTTGCTATAGCATCAGGTTTTGCGTGTCAGGTGTTTGTCAAATGGGAACAAGGCAGGGTTTGCCCGGGGCACGCGAGGCCCATAAAGTGGCATATCGGGAAGTGCTGATGTCTCAACGTACAGCAGTCGATATTGTCGGCCTCTCACCCTCGGACGGGATCGTGATTTGTGCGCGCACCTTGGCCGGGAATAACCGATGGTGCCAACCGAGGCGTTATTATCATGTTACTTGAAGGCAAGGTCGCGATTATCACAGGCGCGGCGTCGGGTATTGGTTTGGCATGCGCCAGACGGTTTTGCGAAGAGGGCGCCCGTGTTGTCATCGCCGATATCGATGAGAAAACCGGTGAGGCCTCTGCAGCAGCGCTTCGTGACGATGATTATCAGTGCGACTTTATTCACTGCGACGTGAGCGAGAGGCTTGATGTAAAGAACGTGGTCGCGGCCACGCTTGATACGTTCGGGCGCATTGACATTCTGGTCAACAATGCTGGCGTTACCCATGGGGCCGAATTTCTTGAACTGGAAGAAGCAGATTTTGATCGTGTTCTGGCGGTCAACCTCAAGGGCGCGTTTCTTATGGGACAGCGTGTTGCACGCCAGATGGTGGCGCAGGTAAAAAACGAAGATGGTGGCGAGCCGGGAACGATCATCAACATGTCGTCGGTCAATGACACGTTCGCCATCGCCAATCAGGTTCCTTATTGTACGTCCAAGGGCGGCTTGAGCCAGTTGACCAAGGTCATGTCTTTGGCGCTCGCGCCCTACGGCATTCGAGTCAACGCGATTGGTCCGGGCTCTATTGCCACCGAAATGGCCATGGCTGTTATTGCTGCAACCCCGTCCGGAGAAGACGGGATCCTCGCGCGAACGCCCTTGGGGCGAATGGGAACGCCGCAGGAGGTTGCATCTGTTGCCACCTATCTCGCTTCGAACCAATCCAGTTACATCACCGGGCAAACCATCTATGCCGACGGAGGGCGTTTGGGATTAAACTATACCGTCCCGATAAAGTCCTAGGACGTTGAGGACGTGGTGCGCGTGGCGTGCCTGGCAATGCGAGAAAAATTCGAGATTGTCCTTTCATCACAGACTTGAGGAGAAGGTATCTTATGTCCAGGTCAAAGCTTTTGCCAGTTTGCCTTATTGTATTTGCGTCGCTGCCAGCGATCGGGATTGCTGGTTTTTCGCCGGACGCGAGAGCGCAAAGCGCGTCCACACAGTCCGGACAGGAGCCGCCGCCGGTTCTTCAACCCTGGACAGTCAATTGTGCTGCCAATGCGGGAGAAAGTGCGCTTTCGTGTTCAATGCAACAGGCTTTGAGGGTCAAGACTTCGGGCCAGCTTGTTATTTCCGCAACGGTCTTTTATGATTTAAACAAGCAGTTGCAATTTCGAACCAATCTTCCCCACGGAATAATGCTTCCTGCGGGCGTTTCTATTAAAGTTGATGAAGGCACGCCGGTACAGTCTGCAATCCAGATTGCGGACCAAAATGGCAGCTATGCGACGCTACCTGTTAGCGACGCGATGCTTGTTGCTATGAAGCGCGGCGCTCTGCTTACGATAACGGCTCAGGCGCAAAACGGCGAGCCGATTGAATTCCAACTCTCGCTAAAGGGCTTCAGCGACGCCTTCGCCCGCTTGTAAAGACGTGGCGGCAAGTGGCGCCGACAGGCCCACCTGGGCCCCTCTTTAAGCGGCATTATCGGCCTGTGATACCCGACCCGTGCAGCGCCGAACATGCATAATACCAAGGGTCTTTAACAATGACTCATGGCTTGGAGCCTGATTGGAAATTCAATTTGCGACATCCAATGCGTCGGTTTTAGGATAAAATGAAACCATTTGTGCCCTTATGGAAGGCTGAATGTTGTACAGAAGCAGGAAAATCGCCAAAATCATATGCAATTTTAGTCAGCTACGATGGTGGCACCGAATTTTGAATCAGACTCTTAGCGTCAAGCAAGTATGTTATCAAGTCAGTACACCAGTCGGCGTGTATATAAAGCCAATACCGCTAGTATAAGCCCCTTGCGCCACATGGGCAAAGTGGGGCCACGGGTAAAGCCGACGGCCTCGCCGTCAGTGCAATGGACTTGACGCCATCACGGAGCAAATTGTATTGACCTGTTCATGAGCAACGCTGATATCCTTCCTCACGCACCGTCTGACCGTCCTATCGCCAAAGCCACGGATCCGGTTTGCGGCATGGATGTGGCGTTGCAGAGCGGCAAGCCGAGCTTTGACTATGGGGGCGAGACCTATCACTTTTGCAACCCATCATGCCGCACGCGGTTCGCCGCAGATCCGTACTTTTACCTCAGCGGTCATCACAAACTTGTGCAGACCAAAGCGCCAGAGGGCACGCGTTTTACGTGCCCCATGGACCCGGAGATTGTTCGCGATGCCCCCGGCGCCTGTCCTATTTGCGGTATGGCGTTGGAGCCTATGGGGGGCGTTTCCGATGCCCCGAATGCCGAGTTAATCGATTTTACAAGGCGTCTTTGGGTGAGCGCGGCCGCAGCTGTGCCGCTACTAATCCTGACCATGGGGCCCATTCTGGGCCTGCCGGTGCGTACATGGATAGGCGAGCGGCTTGCGGTTATTGTTGAGTTTGCTTTGGCTACACCGGTCGTCCTTTGGGCGGCTTTGCCATTTTTTCATCGCGGCTGGACATCGATCAAGACGGCACACTTCAACATGTGGACGCTGATCATGCTGGGGGTCGGCTCGGCTTACGCCTACAGTGTGGTAGCCGCTTTTGCACCGGGCATGTTTCCGGCAGCCTATCGCGATGAGGCCGGAATGGTCGCTGTTTATTTTGAGGCATCGGTGGTGATTGTTGCCCTTGTTTTCCTGGGACAGGTGATGGAATTGCGCGCCCGCGAGCGCACCGGCGGTGCTATTCGCGCGTTGATGGATCTGGCACCCAAACAGGCCCGCCGCGTGACCCCGCAAGGCGATGAGTACGATGCGCCCCTTGACAATATCATGGCCAAAGATCGATTGCGGGTACGCCCTGGCGAGCGCGTACCGGTCGATGCACGGGTGCTGGAGGGCAACTCTTATGTAGACGAGAGCATGCTTACAGGTGAACCTGTCCCGGTTGCAAAGGGACCAGGCGACACGGTAACCGGCGGCACTTTAAACACCCGGGGCGGGCTGTTGATTGAGGCGGAAAAGGTAGGCGCGGAGACGGTCCTGTCCCATATCGTGGCCATGGTTGCCTCTGCGCAGCGCTCGCGCGCGCCCATACAGGCTCTGGCCGATCGCGTTGCGCGTTGGTTTGTGCCGAGTGTTGTGGGTGTTTCCCTACTGGCGTTTGGGTTTTGGCTGGGTTTTGGTCCTGAGCCCGCACTGGCGTTTGCGATTGTGGCTGCGGTGTCGGTTTTGATTATCGCCTGCCCGTGCGCTCTGGGACTTGCAACGCCCATGTCGATCATGACCGCCAGTGGTCGCGGGGCGCAGGCCGGGGTGTTGATCAAGGACGCTGAAGCCCTTGAGCGAATGGCGCGGGTTGATACACTGATCGTCGACAAAACGGGAACCCTGACCGAGGGCAAGCCGGTGGTTACCGACGTTTTAGGCCCTGATAGCGCTGATGCCCCCTTAAGCGAACATGATATTATACAGCTCGCCGCGAGTCTGGAGGCCAACTCCGAGCACCCCCTAAGCCAGGCGATCCTTGATTATGCCAAAAAGCTGGGCGTCAAGACGAAACCGGTGGATACGTTTGTGGCCATAACCGGCAAGGGGGTTCGCGGCCGCCTTGACGGGGCCGAGGTTGTCATTGGTAACGAAGCCTTGATGGCGACAACAGGGGTTGATGGCACGGGGCTTTTAACGCGCGCCAATGCCCTGACCCGGGAGGCCAAGACCGTGATGTATGTCGTGCGGGAGGGACAGTTGGTGGGGGGGATCGCGGTTTCGGATCCTATAAAGGAAACCGCGGCTCCCATGCTGGCGGCATTACGCGAGACGGGGCTGCGCGTCATTATGGCCACGGGCGATAGCGCCCAGACGGCCCGGGCTGTGGCCGAAAAACTGGGGATTGCCGAAGTGCACGCGCAATGCTTGCCGGCGGACAAGCAGGCTCTTGTCGCTGACCTCCATAAAGCCGGCGCCAAGGTTGCCATGGCGGGTGATGGTATTAACGACGCCCCGGCCCTGGCGGCTGCGGACGTGGGCCTGGCTATGGGAACGGGCGCCGATGTGGCTCTGGAGCAGGCCGGGATTACGCTTATGGGGGGAGATTTGAGGGGCGTGGTGCGAGCCCGGAAGTTGGCTCAGGCGAGCCTTCGCAATATTAAACAAAATCTGTTCTTTGCCTTTATTTACAATGGGATTGGCGTGCCTGTTGCCGCCGGTATTGTTTATCCGCTGACCGGCTGGTTGCTATCACCCATGGTCGCGGCGGCGGCGATGAGCCTGTCGTCGGTCAGCGTCATCGCCAACGCTCTGCGCCTGCGCCGCATTGATTTATAGTTGCCATGGCCAAGCGATTAAAGTTTGACTGTGTCATCGGGAACAAAGCACGCGCGGCGCTTGGGTGGCCCCATGCGCCAAGGGAGCGAATATGTTCAAGCTTGTGCATTTGTCCGATCCACATCTTGGCCCCCTGCCGCGAATGCGCCTTGGCGAGGTAACCTTCAAACGGCTGACGGGCTACCTGAATTGGCATCTTAAGCGGCGCACCCAGATAAGCGCCAACGTGTTGGACGTGCTGATTAAGGACATTCATGCCCAGCAAGCCGATCACATCGCACTGACCGGGGATCTGGTCAACCTTTCGCTTGATCAGGAAATTTGCCGGGCCGCGGCGTGGCTGCACCACCTGGGATCGCCGAACCAGGTCACGTTGGTGCCGGGCAATCACGACGCCTATGTGCCGGGGGCGCTGGACAAAACCCTGTCGGCATGGGCGGACTATTACAAAGGCGATGATGATGATACCTGCCCGCTTGACGCCGCGACCACGTTTCCGACGCTACGCCAGATTGGATCGGTTGCGATCATCGGCCTCTCAAGCGCGGTTGCCACGCCGCCGTTTAACGCAACTGGCAAACTGGGCAGGCCCCAAATTGAGGTTCTGGCGACAAAACTGGCCGGTGCAAAAGCTGCCGAACTGTTTCGCGTCGTCCTGATTCATCACCCACCCTACAAGATTGCTCCGCCCAAAAGCCTGCTTGACCATTACGGTTTGGGTGAGGCCATCGCGGAACAGGGCGCTGAGCTGATCCTGCATGGACACACCCATACGGCTGATCGTGCGACAATGGCAGGACCGGATGCAGACGTGCCCGTGATTGGGGTTCCAGCAGCCGCGCACCATGCGGGCTCTGAGAACAAGAATGCCGCGCGCTATAATCTGTTTGAGATCGGCAAGCAGGAGAAGACCTGGATTTGCACCTGGACCGAGCGCGGCCTGGCAAACGATCAAAAAAGTGACGGCCTGGCTATTGAGACGATACGCCGCTCGCAACTGATCCCAGTTGCACAGCCTCCAATAGAGCTGGATAGTGTGTCCGCATGAATAGTAGGCCCGCCGTGCCAACCACTGCACCCAAAAGAAAAACAAGAAGATAGGAAAACAAAGAACGCCCACGATGCGGACCGGAGATAGTCTCTGCCTTGCGGGACGGGTTCCGTGCTTGTGCGGATTGCGGGCCTTGAGAAATAGTGGCGGGCGCGGCTGAGGGCTGTTGCGGTGACATCACGGGACCACCGGCCAATGCACGTTCGCGTTCTATAATGCGCCGAGCCACATAGTCGGTAACTTTCTCCGCGACCTTGCCGCGATCCATTGTCTCGCATAAAACCTCGCGGCCATGGCGAGCCTCACGCACGAACCGGTAAGTGCGCTTGTCCGGCCCCATGCGCACATGGGCAATAACATCAACCCATAATCTCGGTGGCTCACCAGGGATAATCGCAAGCGCAAACAGATCGTTATTGTCCGGAATGTCCGCCGCAAGGGGCGCTAGATCATCAAAAAGCAGTTCAAGGCGCGCGCGTTCGGCCTCGTGCAGTTCGACGATAACATCGCTACGCTCAGCCTCCTCCAGACGCGCCTGATGGAGGGCGTCCTTAAGGGTGGTAATTTTCGGTGGGCTTGTACGTCTGGCTTCCGACATGGATGTCTCCCCTCCCCCATGTATCCCTATCATCGCAACGGACGGCCGGGCCTCTCTATTAATACCAAGGGTCTTTAACAATGACTCATGGCTTAGCGTCAATTAAGTCTGTTATCAAGGCCGTACACCAGTCGGCGTGTATATAAAGCCAATACCGCTGGTATAACGGGCATTACCGGCCCGATTGCCCTTGACCGCCCTTGCGTGCCACTCATACGCGGAACTGATAGCGCCGTGAAGGGGAGTTTGCCTCTAGTTTTGTTTAAAATGAGGCTACAAGCCCCTAAAGTTGATCCCCGTAAAATCCTTGGTAGAACACGAGAGATACGCAGCTACCTGAATCTGACAAAACGCTATGGAGACCCACCCTACCCGCTCACACTGAAACCCGCGTATTCCAGCGCGCGCAGATGTCATACCAGCGGTATTGGCTTTATATACACGCCGACTGGTGTACTGCCTTGATAACATACCTCTTTGACGCTAAGCCATGAGTCATTGTTAAAGACCCTTGGTATCAGACAACGCCCCGATCTATTCGTAAAGATCCGGCACCAGTGTCTGATCGTCAAACGGCGGGCGCACATAACCCACACCCTCCTGGCGATGGGGCAGTTCGATCGGCTCGGGCGTATGGTCTTCATACGGTATCATGCTGAGCAAGTGACTGATACAGTTCAGCCGGGCGCGCTTTTTTACATCAGCAGTTACCACATACCACGGCGCCTGCTTGATGTCTGTATGGGCAAACATCTGGTCCTTGGCTTTCGAATATTCCACCCAGCGCGAGCGGGATTCGAGATCCATGGGACTTAGCTTCCAGCGCTTTACAGGGCTGGTGAGACGCCCCTGAAAGCGCCGTTCCTGCTCGTCATCGCTGACGGAGAACCAATATTTGATCAAAATAATGCCGGAGCGCACCAACATGCGTTCAAATTCCGGACACGAGCGCATGAACTCACGGTATTCCTCATCGGAGCAAAAGCCCATCACCCGCTCAACCCCGGCCCGATTATACCAACTGCGGTCAAAAAGTACCATTTCCCCCGCCGCGGGCAAATGCGGCACATAGCGCTGGAAATACCATTGCGTTTTTTCCCGCTCCGTTGGCGTGCCCAGGGCAACAACCCGACAAATGCGCGGGTTCAGGCTTTGGGTAATGCGTTTTATCACGCCCCCCTTGCCCGCCGCATCACGGCCTTCAAAGATAACGACGACCTTCAGCCCTTGCGCCTTTATCCACTCCTGCAACTTCACCAGTTCAATCTGAAGTCGCTCCAGCTCTTCAAGATAGAATTTGTTGTTTATTTTCTTTGCTTTCGAGGCGTTTCCATTGGACACGATAACCCGCGCCCTGGTGCCGTTATTAGCTCCATTGTCACGCTTTTTCTTACTCATAACCAACTCCCTAACATTGGATCATCTTCGAATATTTACTTACCGGCACTTTGCACGATAAAACTGTCGCTGGCAATCACTACAAGCCCATAATGCTTAAGAGGGACGAAAGGCCGACCTATGATCGCGTCCAGACAACCGGTGATTCTGTGCGCCGGCGCCGCTGTTGTGGATACGTCTTTCGTACTTGCAGCGAAAAGTCGACCGGGGACATCAAATCCCGCCATGCGCACGCAGTCGTTGGGAGGTGTGGCGCGCAACGTCAGCAGCAATCTCGCCCGCCTCGGGGCGCACAGCCTACTTTTGGCCCTCGTGGGTGATGATGCCGCCGGACGGGACGTTTTGCGCGCAACCAAGAGGCGTGGTGTCGATATCTCGCCCTCACGCATCATGAAAGGGCACAAAACAGGTGCCTATGTATCCCTTGTCGAACCCGATGGTAGCCTCGTCATCGGCGCCATTGATGTTGACATCATTCATGCCCTGGACGCGTCCATGATCATTGCCGCGATCAAGGCTGCTGGCAATGTGGATGCGCTGTTCATTGATACAAATCTTTCCGCTACTGTTATAAGGCAGGTCATTGACTATTGTTCGGATGAAGGGTTGCCTCTGGCCATGGACGCGGTCTCTGTGCCCAAAGCCACCCATCTTCCGTGCGATTTGCGCGGTATTGATACCCTATTTTGCAATTGTGATGAGGCCAGGGCCATTTTGCGGGCGAACAAGAAAGAACCTCCGGAAGCGGTTGAAACTCTTGTCGCCCGTGGCGCTCGCCGTGTCATCGTCTCCGCGGGAGCCGCGGGATTGTGGGCGGGTGATTCGGCAGATGTGTTTCATGTGCCCGCGACCCCAGCAGAGGTTACCGATGAAACCGGTGCGGGGGACGCGTTGATCGCTGGCACACTTTATGGTCTTGGGCAAGGACACACGCTACACCAAGCCGCAGCGTTGGGAGCGCACGCCGCCGCCACGGCCTTGACAACAGCAACAAGGGTATTAAGAAAGGAAAGATAGATTTATGTCCGTTGTGATTATTGGCGCCAGCCATAGCGGCTTTCAGTGCGCGACATCCCTGCGCGAGGTGGGTTATGACGGCGTTATAACTCTCGTTGGCGAGGAACCGTTTCTTCCCTATCATCGCCCTCCCCTATCGAAAGCTTATCTGAAGGGGGAACAGGATGCGGATGGCCTGTTGTTGCGCCCGTCAAAGTACTACGCTGACAAGGCGATCGATTTGCGCCTGGGGGTTCGTGCTACCGCCTTGGACGCTGAAGCGCAAACGGTGCGTCTTGACGATGACACGACCCTCTCGTTTGACGCATTGGTTTTAGCAACAGGCGCCCGCCCGCGGGCTTTACCTGTCTCGGGCGCTCATCTTGCGGGCGTGTTTGCGTTGCGCGACCGGGTTTCATCGGACGCCATAAAGGCGCATATGGATAACGCCCGGGATGTTGTCATTATCGGCGCCGGGTTTATCGGTTTGGAAATTGCTGCCACGGCGGCCCTGCTGAAGAAACGCGTACAGGTTGTCGAGATGCAGGATCGGGTGATGGCCCGGGTCATACCGCCGGTACTGTCCGACTATTTCGAAGGCCTGCACGGCCACCATGGCGTTGAACTGCACCTTAACACCGGCGTGACCAAAATAACCGGTAAGGGCGGCCGTGTCGCCGAGGTCGTTTGCACCGATGATCGGGCTCTTGCCGCGGACATGGTTGTTGTGGGCATTGGGGTTATCCCCAACGTGGAACTCGCCGAGGCAGCGGGACTGCCCTGCGACGACGGCATTGTGGTGGACGCGCATCTGCGAACCGAGAGGGGTTCAATTTACGCCATCGGCGACGTGGCCCGGCACCCCAGTGCTTATGCGACATCGCCTATACGTCTGGAATCCGTACAAAATGCCCTGGATCAGGGGCGCTGCGCCGCCGCCAACATTTGCGGCCCGTCCAAAGTTTACAAGGCTGTACCCTGGTTCTGGTCCGATCAATATGCCACGAAGCTGCAAATAGTGGGGCTGTCGACGGATCACGACACCTATGTGGTGCGTGGGGACACACAAGGCGAGCGGTTTTCGATCTGTTATTATAAAGGCGACACGCTCGTGGCCATTGATTCGGTCAACGCTCCTGCCGATCACATGGCCGGCCGCCACCTGCTGGCAAGAGGCCTTTCTCCGTCAGTTTCTGAAGTCAGCAACGTAGATGTTCGTCTCAAATCCTATTTGCGGACATGACACGCTTGTTTGTTCGCACGATCGGGCTGGAGCGGGCGCGAACCAAAATCGGCATGGCCAATCTTACCTATAACTTGCGCCGATACATGTTCTTTGCGCGCAAGGCGGCATGAGACTGAGGAAAATCCGCCACCCACGCGCAAGAAAGGCGCAAGATGTGGCAAAACAAATTCAAAACCCCACGACTGAATAGCCAAAAATGCCCCTGACGACAAAACTCAATAAAAATTAGCCGTTAATCAGACTGGCCAGCTTTATGGGTTTCGCTTATACCGCTCGCAAAATGGCTAAAGCTAGAGTATCCATTGTGATCAAGCTGTTTTTTGGGTCCATTTTCTGTTGTCTCTGAGGAGAGCATTTGCCGTCACGATGATTGATCTCATGATGGCCGTTATCGCAACCTTTTTTGGTTTTCCCAGTGCGGTAAGATGCTGATACCGTGCCTTGAACCGATGGTTGAACCGTATGGCAACCAGAGCTGGCATGTAGAGCGCGTCTCGTACATGCTTTCTGCCCCCCTGAATAAAGCTTTTGCCCTGCCAAGTGCCTGATTGTCGGGTGAAAGGTGCCAGACCCGCAAGGCTCGCCACCTGACGTTTATCCATACTGCCCAACTCGGGCATGTCGGCAAGCATTGTGAGAATGCTGACAGCACCAAGGCCAGGCATGGATTGGAGAATATTGCGACGCCTTGCCAGTTTTTTGTCACTCTCAATCACGGTCTGGGACTGCTTGTCGAGCTGTTTAATGTGTTTATCGATTTGCTTGAGCCTTTGTATTGCCTGGCGCTTGAGCAGTGTCGATTTCAAGGTGTGCTGACGATTTTTGATCGCTGTTCTGTCGCGCACCAGTGCCCGCCGGGCTGCCGCTAATTCTTTCAAGGTTTCAACACTTTGGCTGAGTACTTCACAACGTGGCAACGGCAAACAGGCGCCCATACGGGCCAACATCAGCGCATCTACTTTGTCCGTTTTGGCCCGCGCAGATGAGGCCTGGGCAAACTGGCGCGCCTGCAAGGGATTGACGCAGGCACAGGCGATTTCAGCTCTCAACAGCGCCTTTTGCAAAGCACGGTGATACGTTCCTGTGGCTTCAAATACCACCAGTTTGGCAACACATTGTTGTAACCATGTAATCATCTTTTTGTGGCCTGGGGTCGTGTTGGCGTAGCGTCTCTTTTCCTTTCCACAAGAAGAAGCCAGATCAAGTTGGGCTTTGGAAACATCGATGCCTATGGTAAGCTGTGTCATCTTTTCGTATGTCCTTTGCTTGTCATTCGCACTTTTAGTGCATGTATCCATTCAGGCTACATCGAAAAGACGAGGGTGATCCTACTCTAGCCCGGTCTTTATTTTGGACCTGCGTTTTTGCGATCCATCCCTCGCCGCTGAGCGGGGCAAGCTTGCCCCGCTCAGCAATTTACTTTAGCAAATCAACCAGCATAATCATAAGACAAGCATTTCCGGTTTATTATGATCCGTATCCGGCGGCTTTGAAAAAGTTCGCGCATTCTTCTTGTGAGAATAGTTTTAGGATTTTGCCAACGCCTTTCCATAAATCCTCGACGCTTCTCAGCGCCAATCGCTTCATATGGGCCTTCAGTTTTGAAAAGGCCATCTCAATCGGGTTCAGATCTGGAGAATAAGGTGGCAAAAACAAAAGCCATGCGCCCCGTTCGCGAATGGCCGCTCGCGCCGCCGCGACTTTGTGGGCAGGCAGGTTGTCAAGAACAACAACGTCCCCCTCTTTGAGGGTCGGTGCCAATTGGGTTTTGATGTAAGTGGTAAAGGCTGGACCATCCATCGGACCATCCAATACCCACGGCGCTACCATGCCATCATGACGCAGGCCACCAATGAATGTCATTGTTTTCCAGTGCCCATGGGGGATTGGGGCCACCAGGCGCTGGCCCTTTGTACAACGTCCGCGTGGTCTGGCCATCTTTGTGTTCAGTCCGGTTTCGTCAATGAACACGATCTGATCCAACAGGTGTAGATGTTGGTTTAACCAATCTTGACGTTTGCGCCAGCGGCGGCGTTTGGCCTGCACGTCTACCCGGCCCTGCTCACTGGCGTGAGCCGTTTTTTTTATAGGTGATCTGATTGGCTCTCAGCCAGTCATCCAGTGTCGAACACCCAACACGCAAATCATGGATTTCAACCAGACGAGCGCATAATTCGGCCAGGGTCAACTCCGGCTGTTCTGCGATCCAGTCAAGGATATCAACCCGGTAAGGATCGAGCTTGGACTTGCGCTTTTTGCGCACTTTCACATCAACATGACCAAGTTCGTCTTTTTGTTTGACAAACCGAATGGCCGAACTGGCACTCACCTTAAAGTGCCGCGCCGCTTGGCGACGAGAAACACCCGACGCAACCAGATCGACAATACGAAGTCGTAAATCCACAGATAAAGTCATGATAAATCCTCCTGATACCTTGAATCAGAAAAAGCCAAATCTGTAAACCACCATTCGATTCCAATTTCGCCGGAAATGCTCAAGCCCCATGTTGATCTAAGAGGACATTGAGCCGCCCTATTTCGCCGATTGTGAACTATGCGATTTTGGCTGATTGATTGACTATCCACATGATCCAGATTTTGAACCAAAAAGCCTTGATCCATTTGAGGATAAGGCGGAAGTTGTAGCCTGCGGCTGCAAGGATCGGGTTGATGGCATCGCCTTGTTCATGAGCAAGATAGTTCCGATCCATGCGGTGCCCTGACTTGAGATGACCCATCATACCAAGGGGCCTTGCGTTTGACTCCTGGCCCAGCGTAAAACCGTTGTCTTATCAATACGACACACAAGTCAGCGTGTACACAAAGCCAATACCGCTGGTATCACCGGCTCAATTGCTGCCCGTCGTCTTATCTGGCGTTTGATGGCCGGTGTCACCCTTCGTTTCTGGCCGGCGGTAAAGACCCGAAACTTGTGACTATAGCAAAATGCGTTTAATTGGAATCATGGGCATTCCGTATTTTTCTCGCATTTTGCTATAGATTTCAGGGCGATCAGCTTTATGGCGTTAGCTTTACTCCTGGCAAAATGGGTACAGCTAACGCCATGCTGATCTAAAGGGGGCGTTGTGGCCCTTGTAGCCGGCGTCTGCGAGAATACGCTTGAGGACTGCGCCGGTGATTTCCTCAATCGCAGGAATGACGCTGGCAAGTGTGTGACCATCATACGGCCTGCCCGGCAATGCCTTGGCATGAATGGCGAACTGACCCCCCTTTGAACGCTTGAGCGTGGTGGCCACCGATGCCTTGACGCCAAACTCGTAAGGCTTGTGGGCCTTTCCCTTGCCGATACACTCTACCTCGGGAGCATGCAGGCTATAGACTTTCTTTGCAATATTATCCCGCGGCTTCTGAGTCATCACCCGCTCGGCCAGCCACAGGGGCCGCAGGAAAGCCTCCTGGTGGGCCTTGTTGCCTTTAATATTGCGTTTGATGTCACGAATGGTACGGCCAAGCCAGGTTTTCAGGCGCTTTAATACCAAGGGCCCTTGACAATGACGCATGGGTTGGCGTCAAAGAGGTGTGTTGGCAAGGCTTTACACCAGACGGCGTGTCTATAAAGCCCATACCGCTGGTATATACGCTAGAACGGGATGTCGATGCGGGCCCGGGCGCCGTAGCTCTTGGAGCCGGAGCCGATGCCGTCGTAGGAGCCCGACAGCGAGAACATTGCCCCCGCCGGCATGCGCCAGTCAAAGCCCGCCTCAATACTCCCCGATAGCCCGTGGATGTCGGAGGCGTAGGTGCCCTTGCTGAACTTGCCCTTGCTGCCAAACGTATAAACCCCTTCAAACTCCGCCCAGGGGATCAGCGTGCCGCCATCGGCGAGGTTATAGGTATAGGCAATGCGCGGCCCGGCGCGTACATCGCCTTCCGATACCGTTTGTGCCGCGATCCGGTTGCCCAGACTGTCCGTATAGGCCTTTTGCTTCTCACCGATATACTGCACCTTGATGCCAGGACGGATGGTCCAGTCGCCGTAATCAAAGTCGCCGCTCAGCTTGCCGCTGACGAACCAGCGGGTGGTCTTGAATTTATCCGTATAGGTGCCCACAGGCGTGATGTCGTTGGAGGAACGCCCCGCACGCGCCTGCACGTCCAGATAAAGGGCCTCACCAAAGCGCAAGGCCGCGTAAGGCCCGACCATCCAGCCCTGGCCCTTAACGTGGCCATTGGTGTCGTAGTCTTTCTTCAGCCAATCGTACTGGGCCATCAGGCCGATGAGAACGTCTGGGGTGATCAGATAGTCGGCGCCCAGATAGACAACCCCGAACCTGCCGTCCTTGTTGTTGCGGCTATCAAAGCGCGCAATACGCCCTTCGATCCACACATCCCAGCGCATCTGCGGCGTCCCGGAAGCCTCGCTCACATCGCCAATATCCCCCGACATGATATCGTCGTCATCACCGATATCGGCGCCGAACAGCCCCGTTTGTCGCAGACGACTGGTGCTGGCGGCAAAGGTGATGGCATCGTCGGTGACGCTGACATCGCCGGGCAGGGAGGTGCGCAGGTCCATGGAAAAGGCGGAGGCGGTGGCGTCTTGCGACTGGCCCAGATTGACGCTGAGAGTACCGCCGACCTGGCCGCTTCGGCCTCCCTGGCGCAGGCGGTTCAGGCGGCTGTCCATATCCACCCCATGGGCGAGCAGCATGGCGTTGCGATCCCCCAGATAATCGGTCACCATTTGCCGTGTTTTCTCTGCCGTCGCAACCGAAGCCTTCGGCGCGTAAGCCGCAGAGAACACACACGTTACTATATCGTTCGCATTCAGTACCACCTCTACCTTTCGATCGGAGGCTGTCGGGGTTGTTGTACTACCGCGTGACCCAGTCCCGGTAACGATACAGCCAATATCCGACAGACTATAGTCGGTGCCGGCAAAGTCCGTCGCCGTGATCGTATAAGTGTTCGGGTCTAAATCGCCAGAGTCCTTGCTATCGCTTGTCTGGGTTTTCGTGGTTGTCAGCGTAAAGCCTGTCCCAAGGGTTCCCAAAGCCGGTGTTGCCGTAAAGGCGTGCGCCTGCAGCCCATCGCCGCCGCCGTTGGTATCCAGCTGAACAACGATCTTTCCCTTGGTCGCAGCCGGCTGTGTGGCGGCCTGCGTCGCTGGCGCTACGATTTGTACCGTAAAGTCCTGCGTAAATGGCTGTGGCGCAGGCGTTCTGCCCTGCTGGCTCGCCTGTCCTCCTGGCGCAGATTGCGGAATTTTCATGGTGAAACGATAAACACCGGGCCGCAGTAACGCTCTGGCGGCTGGCTGCTGATTGTGAGGAATGTTGCTCCAGCCGCCGTTGGGTCCTGGCCCTGGCCCTTGCGGCGGCTTGCCATTTTTATCCACCACATCGAAGGTTACCTTGCCTAGTCGGCCTCCCGCGCCGGCTTGCGGCGCACCGAAGTTCGCATCATCGAAGGGGACCTCCCCCTGTGGCGGGTTGTTGCCTTGTGCCGGGTTTGCCTTGAAGACGAGCCTGTTATTCTGCGGGGCGTTATTAACTGTCGGCTTGCCGGCATTGAGCACAACGTCAACGGTGTCGCTGGCAGAATTGAACTTCGCAGGATTTGCAGCCGGGTTAGGAACAAATTCGGCCGTCACTTTATAAGTACCGGCAAGGGTACCAGCAACCGGCGTGAAGACGCAGGAAGCTTTAAATTCAGTGGGCGTTCCTGCTGCAGCCTGGACGAGCCCCACCCCATTGCAGTTCCCACCACCACTCACAATAGTAGCGCCCGTTGGCAGGCCGGTGAACTTCACGGTGCCATCGGTTTGTTGCATCGGCACGGCACTGGTGCCGCGGATGGTGGCGATCACCTCGATATTCTTGTTCGTCGCCGATAATGTCGGCGGGGCGGTATCGACAACGTCTGGCGTGCTCGCGTCATAATCGACGGTGACGGCAACGGTGGGATTAGCTGCCGGCGCAACGATCGTGATCTCTGGCTCTTGCGCGGACGGTGTGGTGCTCTTATCGTAATTCGCCGGGGCTTCATATTCCGCTTTTAATTTATATCCCTGTTGTTGCGTAAGGCCGTTAAATGCCCCCGGGGAGAACGTGCAGGTGAAAATGCCGGAAGAGGCCGTGTCCTCCGTGCAGGTGACTTCCTGCCCTCCAAGGGTTGCCTTAACTGCGCCCCCATGTCCGTTCGGCAAGGGCGTAGTGGGGCCGTCGATGGTCACCTTGACCTTGAACACCAACCGGCCGTTTTGCGCGACCCTCTTCGGAATAGACGGAGTGGCCTCAAACGCGATCTGGGTAGAGGCCCGCGCGACCGTGAAGGACTGAGGTGCCGATGAGCCAAATTCATATGCCGGATCGGTAAAGCCCGTGACCTCGACCGTGTATGGCCCGGCGGCTTTTGGTGTGAATTTGCACTCGCCAACTGCAGATGATGGATCGCAAGCTATAGGTGCATTCCCTTGTTTGACTACAATGGTAACAGCCGAAGGGTTGGGATCAGGAGCATCTGTCGGCGCACCCGTGGGCTTTTTAGGCGCAAAGGTGACGATCACCTCTTTCCCCACTGTGGGATCCCTGCTGACCGTGATATCATTCGCCTGGACAGCATAGGCAATTTTTGTCGCTGCCGGGATAGGTTTAGCCGTTCCCGAGTTGGAGCCTGCGCGGCTGCCGGTGGCATCGGTGAATGTCGCGACAACGGAATAGGCGCCGGTATTTTGCACGGTGTAGGTACACCTTACCTCGCCGCTGGCATCAGGGGTGCCAGCATTATTGGTAAGACCGATACACGTCGGTGCGTTCAGGCCCTGATTCGTTGCCTGCCCCGTATTGGAAAAAGCAAATGTCACCCTTCCGACGCCATTGACCGCAGGTCCTGATGCGCTTCCTGCCTTTACGGTGGCGGTGATGGTGACGGTATCGCCGATTTGTGGTTGGTTAGATGGTGTGCCGGATGTTGTGACTTCCACACTCGTGACGGTCATTGGCGCAACTGTGAGGGTTACGGTTCGTGCAGCAGGTGTCTGGGAAGCCGGGTTGCCGGCCAGATCTTTCACGTCATTCAAATTGCCAATGGCGAGCGCCAATGACGTACCGCTAAAGCTGTCCGGGACGGTGATTTGAGCGGTGAATTTATCAGCATCGCCGGGACCGCCATGGCTTACAGTACCCACCTGAACACCGGCTGTCGAGGTCGTGATCGTCGGCAAGGGGCTCGCTTGCATGTCTTCGTTGAAATCCAACGTAAACGTGATTGTGGCGCCCGGCGCAACGGAGCCGGGGCTTGTCGTATACGTCGGGGCGACCCGGTCCACCGTATATTTTTCGTAGGGGTTCGGCCTTGCGCTGGCGAGCTTGACGCTCGAGGCGCTCGCCAGCGAGACTGCATTTAGGTCGACCGTCAGCGTCACGTCGCCTTCCCGATTATCGATCGTGGTAGCCGTTACACGCACGGTATTAACGTTTGTTACGGCTGGGGTCGTCGGGGTTTGCGCCACCCGCGTTGAGCCTTGAATCAACCCGAAGGCGTTTGCATCGATGTCCACATTGGCGCTAAACGTGACAAGCCACGTGATAGAAGCGGCGTTGGTCCGCTCGTTCGGGGGAGTTTGGCGCTCGATTTTGGTAATCCGCGGCGCATCGGCAACGGTGAGGGTTAACGGCGGACCATTGGGTGTACTGAAATCAGTATCAGTTGCCGAATTCAGGTATTCCTGAACACCGTCACCACCATCGCTGCCGGTGAATGTGGCGTTAAGCGTCACAGGGCCCGTCGCCGGTGCGGTGGCCGTGCAGTTGTATATTCCGACAATGTTATTGTCATACGTGCAGTCTATGGGACTAGACCCGATGCCTGTGAGTGTCACGTCTCCGGCCCCAGACAGTACAGTTGTAACGCGGGGCGCCCCGTTGGAGAAGGTCGTTCGTGCCAGTACCCGAACGCTGACGGTGAATTCGCGCCCTGCGGCGGCTGATGCTCCGGTAGCCTGCTGCCTCTGGCTCGTATCCCAAAATTGGATAGACGTGGCGGAGGCCCTGACCGGCAGGCTCAGGTCTGTGGGTCCAGCCGCGTTGAAGTTCGATGCCGCCGCGGGGGTGTAGGTGGCCTTCAGGACGAGGGTTCCGGCTTCGGTAATCCTGTCCTCGAGAATGAAGCATCTGGCGATACCGTCATCGACATCTCTTACACCCGTAAGAGCGCTGCAGGTTATAGCCGGCGTTATTGGATTGCCGCCTATTTCTGTAATGGATACAGAGCCCTCGGTTACGGCCGCCTTGCCTGTTGTTGTTTGCTGAACGCGCACGAAGGCCGCGTAGCTAAAACCCACCGTGGCTTTAAACCTATCATTCGAACCTGCTGTCAGTTCTGTTGAGCTCGTGCCGGACTCAACAAGCTTCAGCTCCACGTCCGTCTTCGTCGGGGTGGCGGCTTTTATTGGAATGGTCAGCGTTGTGGGTCCAGCATCGCTGTAGCCCGAGCCCCGCGCGGCGGTGTAGTTGGCCGTAAGGATGAGATCTGGTCTGGCCTCATCAATAATAAACCTCCCGGGAACGCTGCACGTATAGATGCCCGCACCATTACCTGCGGCACTGGAGCACCCCAAACCTGTCCCCCCCAAGCGTTGGCGTATGATCTGGTTTAACCCGGTGATGTCTACACTAACGGATAAATTTCCCCCGGCAACGCCCTTCTTGCCTGCGGCTGTTTCCTGAACGCGCACGTAGGCCGTGTAGAAACTACCCACCGTGGCTTGATTCGCAAGAGTATTCGTATCCAGTGGCGTTGGGTCGTTAGGACCGGTAACAAGCACCAACTCGACAGCATTCGCCGCCGGCGCGGGGGTGGGCGCGATGACATTATATGTCTGCGTAGCTGTCGCTTTAGCATGGGTCGCCGTGGCGGCAAACGCGACCTCGATTGCTTTATTACCGTCCGAGGAGCCAAAATCCGTATAAGGTATTTCGCAGGTGGAAATGCCACGTGAATTAGGAGGGCCACAACTGATGTTCTTGTCAACATTAGCTATTTTTGTAACCTTCACGGTGCCCCTGGTTACCGCATTGCCTGGGGCATTCTGCTCTGCCACCTTGACGTAAATCCTGTAGTTGGTACCAGCGTGAGGTCGAAGTCCTGGATTTCCACCTGGAGGAGATGACAGAGCGGCCCCCGTATCATTCGCGACAAACGTGGCGGTTGTCGCCGTCTTCGCCGCCGGGTCGACGGTGAGGGTTAATGGCGGACCACTGGGTGTATTGTCATCAGTATCAGTTTCCGAATCCGTGTAGTCCTTAGTTGTGTCTTTACCAACTTTGCCGGTGAATGTGGCGTTAAGCGTCACATCCCACGCCGTCGCCGGGGCGGTTGCCGTGCAGTTGTATATTCCATTACTGTCATACGTACAGCCTTGTCCAGTGGTAAACGTAATCCCGTTGCCCCTGAGTGTCACGTCTCCGGCCCCAGACGGTACACTTGTAATGATGACGCCCCCGCTGCGGCTGGTCGTTCGTGCCCTTACCCGAACGCGGACAGTGAATGGAGCCCCTGCTGTTGCTGTCGCGCTGTCAATTTGCCCGTTGTCCCAAAATTCGATAGACGTGGTGAGCGCCCTGACCAGAAGGTCCAGATCTTCGGTTTTCGCTTCGAACGCAGCCGTCCCAGGATTGTAAGCGGCCTTGAGGACGAGGGTTCCGGCTTCGGTAATCCGCCCCTCGGGAATGAGGCATCCGGCGATACCGTCATCGACACCTGTTACACCCGTAAGAGCGTCGCAGTTTATAGCCTGGGTTAATCGATTGCCGCCTATGTGTGTAATGGATACAGTGCCGCTGGTAACGGCCGCGTTACCTGTTGTTGTTTGCTGAACGCGCACGTAGGCCGTGTAGTCAAAACCCACCGCGGCTTTAAGGTCATTATTCGAATTCCCTGTCAGTGGTGCCGTGCTCGTGCCGGACTCAACAAGCACCAGCTCCACGTCCGTCTTCGCCGCGGCGGCGGAGTTGACGGTGAGGGTTAACGGCGGACCATTATTCCCTTGACCATCAGTTGACGAATCCTGGTAGTCCTGAGTTGTGTCCTTACCATCGTCGCCGGTGAATGTGGCGTTAAGCGTCACAGGGCCCGTCGCCGGTGCGGTGGCCGTGCAGGTGTATATTCCAAATCTTACATACGTACAGCCTTGTCCTGGGGCAAACGTAATCCCGTTGCCACTGAGTGTCACGTTTCCGGCCCCAGACGGTACAAGACTAGCGCTAAACCCGCTGCGGCTGCGCGCTCGTGCGTATACCCGAACGTGGACAGTGAATTCCTTCCCTGCGGTGGCTGTTGCTCCGGTAGCCCGCTGCACTGCCCCTACAGTCGAATCCACAAATTCGATATACGTGGTGGTGGCCCTGACCGGAAGGCTCAGGTCTGTGGGTCCAGCCGCGTTGAAGTTCGATGCCGCCGCGGGGGTGTAGGTGGCCTTCAGGACGAGGGTTCCGGCTTCGGTAATCCGCGCCGAGGGAATGACGCATCTGGCGATACCGTCATTGACACCTCCTACACCCGTAAGATCGGTGCAGGTTATAGCCGGGGTTATTGGATTGCCTCCTATTTCTGTAATGGATACAGAGCCTTCGGTAACGGCCTTCTTGCCTGCGGCTGTTTCCTGAACGCGCACGTAGGCCGTGTAGCCTAAACCCACCGCGGCTTTAAACCTATCATCCGAACCTGTTGCGAGTTCTTTCGCGCTCGTGCCGGACTCAACAAGCTTCAGCTCCACGTCCTCTTTCGCCGCGGCGGCGGAGTTGACGGTGAGGGTTGCGGTTTCTTGTCCCGTGGCCCGGTTGCCAGCCCGATCCAATGCTCCATTTGCAGTGACCGTGAATACGTAATCGTCAGCGGCGATACCTGACGGCACGGTGAAATCCGCGAAGAATTGTTCGGGAACTCCCGCCACCCGCGCTAAAGTAATCGCCGCAAAACCATTTTGTGTCGGATTATTGGTTGGCAGAGTGACGGTTGGCAGCGGACTGGCTTGCATGTCTTCGCTGAAGGTCACGAGCATCCTGATCCTATCGCCCGGGTTGGCGCTGGTCGTTGCTGTGGGTGGGCCGCTTTGGACACGGAAAAATTGAACGGTGTCAATGGTCGGGGCTGTGATATCAATGGTGTATATTTGATAGAAGCTATTGCCTGCACCAGGGTTGCCGAGATCCGTAATACTCTTTACGGTCAGTTGCTTGTTGGCGTCGGATCGGGCTGTAATCTTTGTCCGATCGGCGATATTAAGGTGCAAATCGCCTGCTCGTCCTGTTAATGCGAACCTGACAGATGCGCGGTTATCAGAACCCGAACTTGTACCATCGAAATTAGCAATATTATTTGAAACAGCTGCATTGCCGGACCCGAAGGCGCCAGCGGCTATGCTGACCGGCTGATTGAATGATAACACAAATGTTACTTCAGCGGTGCCGCCACTGACATACTGGCCGGTCGGGGTTTGCCGTTTGATGGACACAATCTCCACGTCCGGCGTCGCCACCGGCGCGATGACATTATATGTCTGCGTAGCTGTCGCTTCAGCATGGGTCGCCGTGGCGGCAAACGCGACCTCGATTGCTTTATTACCGTCCGAGGAGCCAAAATCCGTATAAGGTATTTCGCAGGTGGAAATGCCACGTGAATTAAGAGGGCCACAACTGATGTCCTTGTCAACATTAGCTATTTTTGTAACCTTCACGGTGCCCCTGGTTACCGCAGTGGTTGCGGCATTCTGCTCTGCCACCTTGACGTAAATCCTGTAGTTGGTACCAGCGTGAGGTTGAAGTTGTGGATTTCCACCTGGAGGAGATGACAGAGCGGCACCCGCATCATTCGCGACAAACGTGGCGGTTGTCGCCGTCTTCGCCGCCGGGTTGACGGTGAGGGTTAACGGCGGACCACTGGGTGTAGTGCCATCAGTATCAGTTGCCGAATTCAGGTATTCCTGAACACCGTCACCACCATCGCTGCCGGTGAATGTGGCGTTAAGCGTCACATTGCCCGCCGTCGCCGGTGCGGTGGCCGTGCAGTTGTATATTCCATCACTGACATGCGTACAGCCTTGTCCTGCGGCAAACGTAATCCCGGTGCCACTGAGTGTCACGTCTCCGGCCCCAGACTGTAAATCTGTAATGCGGCCAATCCCGCCGCGGCCGGTCGTTCGTGCGCTTACCACAACGCGGACAGTGAATGGAGCCCCTGCTGTTGCTGGTGCAGTGTTAGTCGGATGATTCGTGGTCGAATCCACAAATTCGATAGACGTGGCGGAGGCCCTGACCGGAAGGCTCAGGTCTGTGGGTCCAGCCGCGTTGAAGTTCGATCCCTGCGCGGGGTCGTAGGTGGCCCTCAGGACGAGGGTTCCGGTTTCGGTAATCCGCGCCGAGGGAATGGTGCAGGAGGCGATACCGTCATCGACATTTCTTACACCCGTAAGAGCGTCGCAGTTTATAGCCTGGGTTAATCGATTGCCGCCTATGTGTGTAATGGATACAGAGCCTTCGGTAACGGCCGCGTTACCTGTTGTTTGCTGAACGCGCACGAAAGCCTCGTATTCAAAACCCACCGTGGCTTTAAGGTTTTCATTCGAACCTGCTGTCAGTTCTGTTGAGCTCGTGCCGGACTCAACAAGCACCAGTTCGACGTCCTCTTTCGCCGGCGCGACGGTGAAGTCTTCGGTGACGGGTGTGGAGATGGCGGCGTAGTTGTTACCGCCGGAATAGGTGACTTCCACCTTGCCATCACCGCCGGTTGAGGACGTGAACGTGCACGTGGCGGTAGCCGTGTTAGCCGTCGCAGTTCGGTTAATGGTCGGACTGCTGCAAGTATTGGCTGTCGGCGCCGCTGCCGCAGTGCCCGTCAATACAATGGCTGGTGTGCCGTCGATGGCCGCGACGACACCTGTTGGCTTGGTAAACGTAACGGTTACCGTGGCCACCTGCTTGACCGCCACAGGCTGGGGTTGCACGTCAATACTCACGGCAAGCGTCGATTTGCTCAGGGAAACCGACCGCTGTGGTCGCTCGTTGCCCGTGATCTCATTGTAATTGTTTAAATTTTGTGGAGAGTAGGCAGCATAGATTGTTGTTGGCAGGTTTGCCGGAACATTTGCAATGGTACAGGTAAAGATGCCGGTGTTGGTGTTGGGGCGCGAACAGGTGAAGCCGGCGATTGGGTTTCCGGCCTGATCTTGAAGCGTAACCCTGCCGCTGCTTAAAGGGAGAGACGGTACCGTGGAGACGGATACGATTTTGACGAAAAGATTGAGGCTTTGGCCGATCGTCGCCTGGGCGGCTGCGGTGACGCTGGCACCGGTTACGTCATTTACGAACGTCGCCTCGGTGTTCGCCGCGTCAACTGTGAAGTCTTTGGTGACGGGTGTGGAGATGGCTGCGTAGTTGTTACCGCCGGAATAGGTGACTTCCACCTTGCCGTCACCGCCGGTTGAGGACGTGAACGTGCACGTGGCGGTAGCCGTGTTAGCCGTCGCAGTTCGGTTAATGGTCGGGGAGCTGCAAGTATTGGTTGTCAGCGTCGATGCTGCAACACCCGTCAATGCAATGACTGGTGTGCCGTCGATGGCCGCGCTGCTGCCTGCTGGCTTGGTGAACGTAACGGTTACCGAGGCCAACGTCCCGACCGCCAAAGGCTGATCTACGGAAATACTCACGGCAAGCTTCGGTTTGGCGACAACGGTGAGGGTTAATGGCGGACCATTATTCCCTTGACCATCAGTTGTCGAATCCAGGTAGTCCTTGGTTGTGTCCTTACCTTTGCTGCCGGTGAATGTGGCGTTAAGCGTCACAGGGCCCGTCGCCGGGGCGGTTGCCGTGCAGTTGTATATTCCATTACTGTCATACGTACAGCCTTGTCCAGCGGTAAACGTAATCCCTGTGCCACTGAGTGTCACGTCTCCGGCCCCAGACGGTACATTTATAGCGATCCTCTGCCCCTGGCGGTTGGTCGTTGCTGCCTGCACCCCAACGCGGACAGTGAATGGAGCCACTGCTGTTGCTGTTGCGCTGTTAGTCGTCTGCCCCGAGCCATCCACAAATGTGATAGACGTGGTGAAGGCCCTGACCGGAAGGCTCAGGTCTTCGGTTTCGGTGTTGAACGCGGCCGACCCAGGATTGTAAGCGGCCTTGAGGGTGAGACTTCCGGCTTCGGTAATCAGCGACTTGGGAATGGAGCATTCGGCGACGCCGGGAGCGACACCGGGTCCACCCGTAAGAGCGCTGCAGCGTATAGCTGAGGATAATTTATTGCCGTCTATGTGTGTAATGGATACAGAGCCGCTGGTAACGGCCTTCTTGCCTGCGGCTGTTTCCTGAACGCGCACGAAGGCAAAGTAGTCAAAACCCACCGCGGCTTTAAGGTCATTATTCGAACCTGCTGTCAGTTCTGTTGTGCTCGTGCCGGACTCAACAAGCTTCAGCTCCACGTCCTGTTTCGGCGCCGGGGGGGCGGCAACAGTGCCGCCATAGTGATTGCCGCCCTTAAGTATAATATTGCTCATCCTCACATGATTGCCCGTTGTGAGGCGCTCCAGGGTGGCGGTCATTTCCATGGCGGGGCGGCCTGTCGAAGCGCGGACCCCAACGTAGAGGGCGCAGCTTTGCCCGGCATTCAGGGCAATTGTGTGTGTGCCCGTGCTGCCAACATTATTAACAACAGCAACGTTCGCACCGCCAGAAGGCGTGCACGTCACCATAACGCCACTCGTCGCAGGTTGACTGGCCTGCGGATAGGCCCGAACCTTGATTGGCAGATTGGGCGCCATTTCTCCGTTTGTTCTTCCCCACTTACCGAATAAGACCGATATCCCTGGACCACTTCTGAGTGAGTCAGTGTCATAAACGATACCGAGACGGGCCGTTCTGAAAGAACACCGCGCCGCAGGATGGGCGAAATCAAAAAAGTTGTATACCACAGTAGAACGATTACTAACCCAAGAAGAAGTTCTCGTATCTTTGTTGTCGCATGTGGTCTGTGCCTGGGCGCTGTCCACGCCCAAGCCGCCAAGGGCCAATACGGCCGCCGCCGTCAGAGCCAGTCCGGCCGCGGCGCGGCGCAAACCGCCCCGCCAGAGCCCCCCATCCATCAGGCGCGCCAGACCCGAGCGCAAGCGCGGCGTAGGGTTGTGGCGGGCCCTGGGGCCATGGCGATCGTAAGACGTCTGCCGGGAATTCATCCTGTCCTCGCTCATGCTCATATTCTCTTTCATGCTCTCGCTCCTCGTCGGCCGCGCCGGCACAAAAACGCGCCGTCCGCCCGGGTTGTTCGCTATGCCTTGGCCGCCCTGGCTGTTTGATTCGTGCGATCCGTCGTTGCTATTCATGGCTGCGTGTCCCGTGTGTCCGCTGTATCCGTGTCGGCGCTGGTGCGCCCAGGCGCTCAGTCTGGCGCTCCTGGTGCTCGTCAAGCTCGGGTGATTCGATTTCACTGTCGCACCCCCCGCAGGCATCGGTTGCAGGGGATGCTGTCAAACGTGCTCATGGTCGGCCTCCAATAACTGCCCGCGACCGCCCGCGACGATCCCGTGTGATTCGCAATCCCCATACGCCTGCCTGTATCTGCATCCATCTCTGACTTATACCAGCGGTATTGGCTTTATAGACACGCCGACTGGTGTACTGCCTTGATAACATAACTCTTTGACGCTAAGCCATGAGTCATTGGTAAGGACCCTTGGTATTACCGTCTTCATCCTACCGTCTATCCTATCCCGCCTATTCCGGTCTTTTCCGGTCTTTCCAACCTCGCCGCATGCCCCTGCCCCTGCCCCTGCCCCTGCCGCAGCGTAACTTATAGTAACGAATCAGTTCGGTAAAACACCCCAATGGCAAACGCCTAACCGCCTTTTGTCCGGCCTCGTCCCAGCCCACGACGAAATACAGCAGCAGACGAAATAAAGCAGCATATGGAACGTTATCCCGTTTCCCTAACCCTTTGCAACCGACCGAAAATGCCCCGCGAAAACAATAGCACGCTAACAACGATTCGTTTGATATTTCGTTACATTTCTATATTCCCTTTTAGCGGCTAAGAAACCCCTGTCAAGTCATCGGTACCCTTTTGACGGCCCGTGTGGTGGAAAATTGCTCAAAGTTGCAAATATGCAACAATCTCCCACAACCCTCCGCGCACATCCTTAACAAAAGATTAACACCAGCTTAACAAAAGATTAACACCAGCTTAACAAAAGATTAACACCAGCGGTATGGACCTTTTGTACCTGTTGATCTGTAGGCCTCTCCATTAACGGAATTAACGGAGCTCACCAGCTCGCAAGCGGATGGATAAGGCTGAAATAACATTTGTCGCCGGTGCACGTGCATTTCCAATTGCGTCGCCGGTGATTTTCCTCAAATATAGGCCGTGATGAATCATTCGCAGCCCTTGAGCCTTGCGCGCGGTTGCGCCCCAGCGCCACAGAGTACGGTACGTCATGTCACAAGTGTTGAGAATTATTCTGACAGGTTGCGTCCTCACCGGTGCGTTGACCGCAATGGCAATGCTTTTCCATAGTGCGGCGATTGAGGCTGATATTGCGTCACGCTCTCTCAAGGCACTTGTGGACGATGGGCAGGGATGGGGCAAGGTGGCTGTGGATGGGCGCGACGTCACCTTAAAGAGCACATCCCCCGATGCATGGTCGCAAGCGCAGGCCCGCGCCAGTGTTATGCGCACCTTTGGCGTGCGCATTCTTGTGGATGAGAGCGAAGTCCTGCCACGGAAAAATCCGTTTGAATGGGTCGCAAAGCGCGATAGCACCGGCCTAACTCTGTCCGGCTATGTTCCCCCTTACGGGGAACGGGAAGCGATCCTCGAGGTCGCTCGCCAGCAGTTTCCAGGCATCGAAATCACCGACAATATGGCTTTGGCAACCGGTGCCCCCGCCACTTCCATTTGGGTGGATGCGGTCTCGGTGGCCCTGAGACATCTCACAAAGCTGGGCGAAGGGCAGGTTGGGCTTTCGGGAGAACTGATGATGTCAATAAGCGGTCGCGCGGCCAGTTTCGCCGGGTATGACCAGCTTGTCGACCCAACCGTGTTGGCGCATGAGCGTGTGAAAATTGCCACGCACACCGTCGCGCCTCCCGTTGCCTCTCCTTTTGTCTGGCGCGCCCAGGTCGATAAGGCCGTGACCCTCTCCGGGTATCGACCAACCGTGGAACCCCATCAACGACCAGGGGACATGGCGCAAGCCGCGGGCTTTGCAGTTGATGACCAGACCCGTTACGCAGCAGGGGCCGATGAGCGCTGGCCGCAGTGGGTCGAATTTGCAGCCTCATTGCTGCCGACACTGCGCCCCGGCGAGGTTGTCCTGCAGGACAATATCCTCTCGGTTTCCGGTCAGGCCATTGATTTCGCCAGCCACGCGGTTTTACGCACCGCACTGGAGGGGAGCCTGCCAGAGGGACTGAGTCTCGGGTTGATCGCAGTGCGGCCCCCCTTCGTCAAGCCTTATCAGATAACCTTCACTCTCAACAAGGGGCGCGTGGTGCTGGCCGGTGAGGTGCCAACCCCCGCGCTACAACAGCGATTGAAAGAACGGTTGAGCGCACAGGGCCTTGAGATTGCGGACACTCTGCGTCTTGCGTCCGGGGCCTCGCAGGCTTGGTTGTCCGCCCAGGCCCAATTGGCTGAACTGGTTTCGTTGCTGGAACATGGAACAATCACCCTGCGTGACGAAACACTCGTTGTCAAAGGCGTTGCCGCCAGCGCCAGTGCCTATCTGGCCCTGCAGACATGGCTTGCAAAGGATGACATCAAGGGCCTGCAATCGGTGCAAAGCGCTGTTGTTCAACCCATCCAATCTCCCTTTGTTCTGTCCATGACATACGAGGAGAATGAGCTAAGTCTGCAAGGCTTTGCACCCAGCCCGCGAAGCGTGCAACAACTGGTCGCACATGCCAGGCGTTTGTTCCCCGATAGTGGGATTGATGTTCGCGTTGAGGTCGCGCGTGGGGCTCCGCAGGCATGGCGTGAAATGACCGGGTTCATGTTGGAGCAATTGGCCTTGACCGAAAAGGCCGAAGTTCGTTTGCGCGACACGGACTTGACGTTTCGCGCTACCGCTGCAGGCCCGCAAGCCTATTCGGTACTGGTTGACGCTCTTGGGGGCCGGCTGCCTGATACGATGCGACTGGCGGAAAGTCAGATCCTGCCGCCTGTCGTCACGGATTATCGGTGGCAGGCCGTTATCGGCTCCGAAGTGGCAAGCCTGTCGGGGGTTGTGCCGGATAAACAGGCCCGAGCGCAGGTTCTTGCGCATATCAAAACGGTCATGCCGCACCTTCAAGTCGAAGATGACTCGAACTTCGCTTCCGGCGAGAGTGAAGGATGGGTCGGCGCCATACAATTTTTGCTGGATCAGGCAACCAATCTGGAGCCTGGTGCGGTGATCGAATTGGAAAAGGACACGATTCATATTTTCGGTCGCGCAATATCGCCAGAGTCCTATTTGCAGATTGTCAGCAATCTGCAAAGCGCGGTACCCAAGGGGTATGTTCAGGGACGAATTTCCGTCGCTGCGCCGGTTGTTGAGCGCTATATTTGGCGCATTCAGCGCGACAACGGCTTGAGCGTGCTGTCGGGGTTCATTCCCTCGCAGGCGGTCAGAAATGTCGTCAATGCCGCGGCGCGGGTGGAACTGACGGATACAGATGTTGTCGATCAAATGCTGATCGCAGAGGGCGCGCCGATCGGAGTCGATTGGGGTGCGGCCACAAACTATGCCCTAAAGCTGGCCGCGCGTTTGCAACAGGGATCGGTATTTCTCGAAAATGACAACATCAGTGTCGAGGGAGAAGCCAAGACTATCGACGACTATCGCGCTATCCTGGCGGCGATGTCGGGCAATCTGCCCGCCAACCTGTACCTTTTGCGCGAGCTGGTCAAACCACCGGCCCGCTCGGATGCGGCGACATTGCCGTATACGTTTCTTGCCACTTTTGATGGGCGTAATGTGACCGTCGATGGGGTCGTGCGTGATGCGGTGGCCAAGGCGCAGTTGGAGAGCCTTGTGGCGGACACCTTTGTCAATGTGCCGGCGCAGGTGTCGATCGATCTGCTGCCGCGAGGAAGACAAGGCATCGATGCGCAGATCAAGACCCTGTTGCGGCGTCTGGCGGCCAGCGTTGAAGGGCGATTTCGCATTATCGATGACTCGCTGAATTTTTTCGCCGTTGTCCAATCTGAAGCGCAGGCCACCGATGTTCAGGCGGCATTGGTGCAGGAGACGCAAATTTTTACGCACGCAAACATCACCATAGAGGGCCTGCAGACGTTCAATGCGCGCCGCGCCAGTAGTTGTGAGGCCATTCTCAATGATTTTGTCAGGCAGCATCGCATTCAGTTTGAGACTGCGAGTGCCCGTTTGACTCGCGCGGGACGAGGGGTGCTGAAGCGGATCATCGGGTCTATCGCGCGCTGCCCCAATACACTGATTACCGTCGAAGGGCATACGGATTCGGATGGAGATGAGGCTTACAACGTAACCCTATCGCAACAACGGGCCGAAGCAGTTGTAGAATACCTGAGGCAGGCCGAGATTGAACCCTCACGCCTGCATGCGATCGGCTATGGAGAAGCCCGACCCATTGCCTCAAATGACAGCGCGGAAGGTAAATCGCGCAATCGGCGGATTGAGTTCAATGTTGTTGGCACTGTGAACGAGTAGTGCGAACGGCTCCGGGGCAAGGTGCGATATCACAGGTTTGGGTAGCAGAGGAGCAGCAATGTCGAGTTATTTGATTGTCTGGTTATGGCCGTTTTTACTGCTTGCGTTTTTAGCCGGCGTTGCCGCCGGTTGGTGGAACTGTCGCCAGGCGGAGCCTGAATAATACCAGCGGTATTAATAGACAGTTCCTTGTGTATCGTGCTGTTTAAGACAAAAGACAACGGTTTTCAACTTGTGCGCGGAGTCCAGCGCAAAGACCCTTGATATGAATTACTGGTAACGGGTGTTGGCGCGGCACTGTGGTTTGGGTATGTTGCAATGCTCTTAGCGATCGACAAGAGGATGGCGGGGTAGGAGGTTTGAGCCATGGTTATGTTGGTTATTCAGTCGGCGATACTCATTTTCGCGGCATTTATTGTGGGCGCGATCCTTGGCTGTTATCTGGTGCCGTTGTTTTCGTCGCGCGCCGGCGAGGATACGGTTGCAACCCCGCCAGGTGCAAACGCTCTTGAAAATTCAGGGGCAGCAATGCAAGCGTCGCCTCTATCTCTCGAACCGGATCACATTCCTGCTCCGGCAGACGGCGTCCACGGCGTCCACGGCGTCCACTCCGATCACTTTACAGACGCGCAAACCCGTGCGGAGACCGAGGCGGCGCGCGCGGGCGTTTTGCGGACGAATCCCGTTGCCTCTCATGTCGCGTCTCAACAGGCCTCCGCTGTGCAATCAGTGGGTGGTGAAAAAGCCGATGATAAACACAAGGCGCACGGCGAGGTGAAAGTTGGTGAGCGGCCCCCGCAACTTGAGCGCCCCGAAGGTGAACTTGATAACTTAAAGCAAATTAAAGGTATAGGGCAAAAGCTTGAACAATTACTTCATGAATTGGGGGTGTATCGGTTTGAACAGATTGCTGCCTGGACGGACGATCATGTCGCTTGGGTCGATGCCTATTTGCAGTTTCCCGGGCGTATTGCGCGCGACGACTGGATTGCCCAAGCCAAAACCCTCAGCCAGGGCGGCAAGACGGCGTTCTCTCTGCGCGTCGATAAGGGCGACGTGCCCACAAGCGCTGATGATATCTAAAAACCTTAACCTGTTGACTTTGACCTTGCAGGCCTGTCCGCGTTTCTTAACTGTCAATAGTTTCTCGAAGGGGTAGTCAGTCGATTGTGAACTATGCGATTTTGGCTGATTGATTGAATATCCACATGATCCAGATTTTGAACCAAAAAGCCTTGATCCATTTGAGGATAAGGCGGAAGTTGTAGCCCGCGGCTGCAAGGATCGGGTTGATGGCATCGCCTTGTTCATGAGCAAGATAGTTCCGATCCATGCGGTGCCCTGACTTGAGATGACCCATCATACCAAGGGGCCTTGCGTTTGACTCCTGGCCCAGCGTAAAACCGTTGTCTTATCAATACGACACACAAGTCAGCGTGTACACAAAGCCAATACCGCTGGTATCACCGGCTCAATTGCTGCCCGTCGTCTCATCTGGCGTTTGATGGCCGGTGTCACCCTTCGTTTCTGGCCGGCGGTAAAGACCCGAAACTTGTGACTATAGCAAAATGCGTTTAATTGGAATCATGGGCATTTAGTATTTTTCTCGCATTTTGCTATAGATTTCAGGGCGATCAGCTTTATGGCGTTAGCTTTACTCCTGGCAAAATGGGTACAGCTAACGCCATGCTGATCTAAAGGGGGCGTTGTGGCCCTTGTAGCCGGCGTCTGCGAGAATACGCTTGAGGACCGCACCGGTGATTTCCTCAATCGCAGGAATGACGCTGGCAAGTGTGTGACCATCATATGGCCTGCCCGGCAATGCCTTGGCATGAATGGCGAACTGACCCCCCTTTGAACGCTTGAGCGTGGTGGCCACCGATGCCTTAACGCCAAACTCGTAAGGCTTGTGGGCCTTTCCCTTGCCGATACACTCTACCTCGGGAGCATGCAGGCTATAGACTTTCTTTGCAATATCATCCCGCGGCTTCTGAGTCATCACCCGCTCGGCCAGCCACAGGGGCCGCAGGAAAGCCTCCTGGTGGGCCTTGTTGCCTTTATACCAAAGGCCCCTGACAATGACGCATGGGTTAGCGTCAAGTAAGTGTGTTATCAAGGCTGTACACCAGACGGCGTGTATATAAAGCCAATACCGCTGGTATAACTCCCTTTTCGCCCGCTTGTAGGGCTTGGCATGGGCATAGCGCTGGTGTTTGATCAGGGCCTTCTTGCTCACCCGCACATATAGCTAAATGACTTTATTCTGATAAACTCATTTAGCTATATGCTTTTATTGTCGCTCGGCTTCTCGCCTGAAAATGAAATCATTTTCAGGCGGCCTGGCTATAGGACTGGCGCAGCTTGATGCCGTGCTTCTTCGCCAGCTTAACCAACCGCTCCCGGGCCTTGTGGCACAGTTTGGCGTCCCTCGGATAAGCAACGTTCTTCTCCTGAACCGTGGTATCGACAATCACCTGGGTAAAATCCGAAGGCGTCGCAGCCCCCACTTTCAGGGCCACGGCAAGGCTCTCCTGCAACAGGGCTTGTATCCTCTCCTCGCCCATGCGCTGACGCCATCGGGTCATTGACGAGCGCTCAAGCGGAAGATCATGGCGAAAGAACTCCTCGCCACACAAATACTGATAATACGGGTTCTCCACAAAGCGGGCGCAGACTTCCTCATCGGAAAGATTGTCGGCATATTTGAGGATATGCAGTCCCGCCATCAGCCGCGTCGGAAGGGGCGGGTGACCGGCTTTGTCCGCATAGACTGCCTCACATTTATCCGACAGAAATTGCCAATCGATCTTGTCGGCTAAAATCGCCTTCTCGTGGCCCATGTTGATGATCTGATCCAGCCTTGAACGAAACATATCGAACTGACCGGTCTTAAAAGGTTCTCTTGGTTTCATATCCCTCTCCAAATCACTTGCTTGGCCAGTGAATCACAGAAAAGGACGTTACGCAAATTGCAAGGAAACAAACCACAGGCGTGCAAAATCTTGCAATATCGAAGGCCCGAAAAAGCCTGATAATCAAACAATATCAACGCAATAGAAATTCTTCACAAACGACTGTTTAAGTGCGCCTAATTGAATTGGTCCCCGTTATACCAAGGGTCTTTAACAATGACTCATGGCTTAGCGTCAAGCAAGTATGTTATCAAGACAGTACACCATTCGGCGTGTATATAAAGCCAATACCGCTGGTATTAACCGGGAAAAATACGAATCTGACTCTCATCAAGCCATCCCTTTGCGACTAATTCTGTTTTGGCCTTGCCAGGCGACGGGCAAAAAAGCACAATCCGCAGTGTCTTTTGAGCTCTGGTAAAGCACACATATGCCAACCGAAGTGACCGCTCGATCTGCCCAGATGTGCCCTCCCCTGCAACACCAGGCGCGAAGAGTTTGGCAAAGCTGTACATAGACCAAGCTGCCTCAACGTCGTCAAAAAGGACGAGTACGTCGTCATATTCCTCGCCTTTGACACCATGCTGTGTACTGAACGGTGTATTGTCGGTGACGAATTTGGCATAGGGTGAAAGTTCGCTTGTGGTACTCTGAAAAAACGTATCCGCAAGCCAATCAGACCGCTCCGCTCCATGTTCATCCTTATTATAAGCTTCTAGTCGCGGGTCTCGGTTGAGGTGCTGCGCCAGGCGTTCGCTTAATCTATAGAGCCCTTCCTCGCATCCATAGCTCAGAACATCCTTTATTGTGCCCTCTTTCCAACATTTTAGTAGCCCTTCGCCTTTGATCTTGGCTTGGGCGAGCATGTGCTTGAGCGGGCGCCCGGCATTGTCCCCGCTTATGTCGAATGCAGGGCTGTTTGTACGCAGCGCCTTCAATACACCCAGTTCCTCTTTTCTTTCCAACGCATTCGCAATCGGCCAGAGAGTCTCCACAATGGGCTTTATGAGGAAGTGATTGCCCTCCTCAAATTCGTCTTTGGCGCGTTGCGACGCATATTCTCCATCGAACAACCGATGCAGTTCTAAGAAGCCTAATCTGCGAGCAATCATTTGACGGGCCAGATACAAACGTTTCGAACCTTCATGGTCTTGCCAGTCAATTTCAGCAAGCACGGCGTCAAATTTACTAAGCGCGCGGTCTAGCTGCTCGTCAGTGTAGCGCTTGCGCGGCGCGCCGGGCTCTTCTGCAGCGACCAAAATCAGGGTGACATCTCCCTGGATTTCGGCATTCGGACCGGCCGGCACTTGTTGCAGGTCATCTCTGAGTTTGTTTGCTAACTTGATTACCGACCTGGCGGACCGAAAATTCTGCTCTTTGGCGATTTCTTTGTATCCAGGTGGTCCCTCGAATTGACCCGCTCGCTTCTCATAAATTTGCTGCATCGGGTCACCAAAATATCCGACGATTGGCAGACCATCACCGCTGCAGATTTGGTTGAGTGCTTCAACGACGATAGGAAATGTGTCCTGTGCTTCATCGACAAAAGTGTATGGGTATTTTTGTCCTATGATCTTTTGCAGGAGCGGACGAGAGCGAATCATAGCTGCCGCGATATCGATTACGTCATCGTGACCGATTGTACCTTTTTCGAAGTCGCTGAACTTGCCATCATCATAGTCGAATTTGGCGATCTCACTTACGTGTGGGAGTAACTTTTCAAGTTTTGCGATGTTTGCGCGGGCTCGTACCGCTTTCTGCGAGGCACCTGATGCGTCTTCCTTATACTTTGCTATTTTTACCGGGATAATCGTTTCTGCAATGACGGCAGCGATATCTTGCGAATAACGACTAACCTCGTTCCACAGAAAGCTATGAATTGTTGAGACCTCGAAAAGATTGTCATCGTTGAGCCGATGCCGCAGCACGTCCCGCGCGCGTTTTGTGTAAGTGATACACACCACCTTTTGTCCGTCGCGCCGGAGCTTTCGGCCATGCTCGGCACGAACATATTTCAGTGCATCGACGAGCGAGGTGGTTTTGCCCGAACCAGCCCCAGCGATAACAGCGAACGATTGTTTTTCATCGAGACAGGTTTGGATTTCCAAGTCCGCTTTGGTCAGTTCATGCGCCATTGGTATCACCAGTACCAGCAGCTACCTTGAGGCGTTTTGCCAACCAGTTCAGCCCCTCGCGAATGTATTCGGGGGGTTTCCAATCGCTCTCTGCAAGTGCAGTAAGAGCGAAGTCCGTTTTCTTGAAAGTGGAAGCACGAACCTGCTTGAAAACTGATGTATTTATGTCGTCCGGCGTTTCCGGTAGCGTGATAAAATTTAGAAACCCCTCTCCGCCACAGGCTAAAATGTTCTCAAAAATCAACGCCTCTTCAAACGTTCGTGCCCAAAGCGTCAAATCCTGATTACCGTAGGTGACACTGATCGGTCGCTGAAACGCGACGAACCGATCCCCGCTTTCTTGTGTTCTGTCATCGGGGCTTAACGCGGCCAGTGTCGGAACGTCGTTTGCCTCGGGAAAATAGGATCTAAGTGCGGTATTGGATGTCTCCGCATCCGGCTCGTTTGCGCAGCAAGCTCTTCTTGTGTTGGTTTCTGGATTTGTTTTCACAGAATCCAGGTCCGTTATGACCAGATACGGCACACGCAGGAATTTCAACAATGCTGAAAAAATATGCGCATAGGCACCGCCAACTTCCAATATAGTCAGATAGACGCCATTCAATTCCGGTCGCGCCTTGTCGATCATAGCGGGAAGCAGAAGCCGTTCCGCAGCGCCCTCGATCAATACTGCCGCATCGGCGAACATCAAATCGCAATGAGTTAGTGTCATATATCGCTTTAGAAATGCGAGAGCTTCCTCTTCCGAAAGAGGATTGGGTTCCTCGGTCACGGCTGGCGCATTGAAGTCTTTCAGACTGTGGACTTTTGATATCGGCAGGACAGTGTTTACGAGTTTGCTTTCGCCCTCCCGCTGACAACGACGGAAGTATCGAACTTTTTCGAAATCGACCGAATTCAATATATGGGATGAATGGGTCGTAACGACGAGTTGCGGTGTAATTTGTTCTTTCTTAGCTAGTTCATACAAGATTGACCACATATTGCCAATGAATGTTTGCTGTACCTGAACATGCAAATGAACTTCAGGTTCCTCTATGAAGATCACATGACATAACGGCCGATCTTCTTCGGTCATGGCCCATTGTACTTGGAAATCTCGCAACTGAACCGCCATGAGGATGAGGTTCTTAAAACCCAGCCCATTATATGCTTCTGGAAGACTATGCGTTGCGCCAGCTTCAGTGTAGACCAAATCTGTTGTTCCTTTGAGAGCTTCCTGAGCCCCGAGCGCTGATACAATCGTAAGCTCTCGCTCGCTGGCCGATGGCACGCCGAGCTTTTTGAGCACATCCATTAGGTCCTTAAAGCTGACACCATAGTGGTCAGTTAGCTTCTGATTGTGCTCCTCAACAATTCTAATTGCCTCTTCGCCGGCTTCCGCCTGTTCCAGATTCGCGCGATAGAAGGACGCAAAGGCGGCTGACAATCGGCTGCCGCGGCTCGTCATTTCGTCATCCTGGAGATTGCGCTGGGCGTCCACGAAATCGACCCGTAGAAGCGACTGGAGGGTTTGCTTTCCTTCTTTTGACGTCAGGTCGAATTGTTGCAGTTCACCACCATCTTGCTTTAGCGAGGAATAAAAAACTCCAAAATGCTTCTTAAGCCGCCCTTCAGTTTCCAAGTACTGACTAATTGTTCTCTCGCGCGTCCCATCCTGATCCTCAGGATATAGCTCGTTGTAGTCGCGCCAAAGCGCGACCGGATCGTCGGCCTTGAAAACGCACCCCACACCCACCTCAACAACATCGCCCGCTAAGCTGGTAATCAAAGCGCCTATCTTTCCGTAAGGCACGCCGGTCGGGTCTAACGAAAACCAGAGATCAAAGCCAATTTCTGGTAAGTTGACGGGCTCGCCTGCTTCGTCCTTTTTTTCCAGGCGCCACTCATCGATGTCTTTGAGAGACTTCAAAGGGAAATCATGAATAGTGAAGTCTCGCCTTCCAAGAAAACAACGAAATACACTGGTTGCTGAAGTCTTTCCGCTATTGTTAGGCCCAACAAATAGGGTCTCTCGGCTATCCAAGTGGAATGAAACGTTTTCGAGACGCCGAAAATTACGAATATGCGCTTTCTTTAGCTTCAACTTAAAGGCCCAACCCTATCAGCATGTGACAGAAGCTTGTATTTGCAAAGATCATTCATTCTCGCCCCCCTTCAAATCCGCGAAGAATTCAGAGGCAGGCGAGACGCCGGATACGATCAGATTTTCCCTGGCCCTGGTGCAGGCCACATAAAACAGCTGGCGCTCGGTGTCATAGACCTCATCGAGTTCGACTTCGTCTGCTACTGTGTCGATCCGGTCCTGATCCGGAAGAATGTCCTCATCGCAGGCCATGACGATCACCTGGCGGAATTCCAGACCTTTCGCCAAGTGCATTGTGCCGATAGCAATCCGCCCGGTGCGATCTTCCACCCTGTCAGAGAGTTCCAATGGTATCTGATCAGCCGCGTTCACGGCATTTCTTGCGCGTGGCAGTTCGTCTGTCGATCGGACAAACACACCGATTTCTTCCGGCGGCATATGGTCATTTACAGCCTCATGGATGGCCAGTCCGATTGCACGCAGTTCCTCATCTGCATTTGAGTGAATTTGAATGTCCGGATCAGGACCATTAAAAACCGAAACGGTTCCCCCACGATCCTCTTCAATACCGTCCACGTCACGCACCACGGCTGGAAGAAGTTTATCCGCGGATTGTCGAATTTGATGCGATGTTCTGTAGTTGACTTTCAGGGTGTGCGAACGCCCTCGCACGTCTACGCCGAGACCAAGCCATGAAAATGGTTCCTGAAAAATGCGTTGCCCCAAATCGCCGGCAAAGAACAGCGCTTGCGGGTCGTCCGGCGCAATGGTGGCCAACATTTTCAACTCCGGCACGCCAAGGTCTTGCGCTTCATCGACAATGATGTGTGTGAAAGGCTTGTGCGGCCGGTCCTTGTAATGATCGGCTACTTCGCCAAATATGCTGGCGGGTGTGTATCTGTGCTGCCTTGCAAGTATCTCTCTTGTGCGTTCAAAAACGGGCCACAATTTCTCGCGCTGGCGGCTTCCCAATCGATTTTTACGGCCCAGCCGAGGCACGCGCGCATATGCTTCCAGTCCGTTGATTTGCCAGGCATCGATGACATATCGCCATTCCGACATCAAAAAGCGATCCGCAAACCCGTCAAATTCAAGCTCTGTAGCCGCTTGTTTCAAGGCAAGCGCAACATGCTCCTGTCTCGCCATTTTCGGATCATGGCCATGTATTAGCGTGAACAGTTCTTTAGCCACGTTCTCAAAGGGCCGGACTGACACTCGGCAATCCAGATTCCGATCGGCATGTGGCAGGAGTCTCAGCTTGTGCTCCAGGGCATGGGAAAGCGGGCTGGAGAATGTTGTCAAAAGAAGCTTGGCATCCTTGTCTGATCGGAGAATATGGGCCGCGCGGTGCAGTGCCACAACGGTCTTTCCCGTTCCCGCCGAACCGGCCACACGGGTCGGACCGGAGAACCTGCTGTCCACCAGTTCTTGTTGGGCCGGATGCAGATAAATCGCCCATTTATCCCAGGGGTAGTTGAGCGCCTTTTTCAATTCTTCCACATTGTCCATGACACGAAACCGTCGCCGCGCATCGGGATGCGTAAAGGGATCATCAGACGAATATGCGGGGGGTATCTCCAGCTTTCCCGTGACAGCAAATTCCAGCAATGCTTCCGCCGCTTCGGCCGGGATATGATCGGTCAACTCGAAAAATCTGTCCTCTGTAGCGTGTCGTATATCGCCAAGCCAATCTGTCGGCACGCCGATATCAAGAAGCGCTTCTTCATCAATTTCCAAAAACGGCGTAGGGGGGCTTTCTTCATAAACAATATCATCTTCCGGCTCGATGGCAGGAACATCTTCTGGAACTGCGGTGTCAATTTCTTCAATGGCTTCGCGGACCTCAACGATCTGTGCCGCGCCGGTACGCGGGTGTGTATCGATACGTCGCCGTTCTGCCCATTTGTACGCATCGTCGTGATGGTCCACATAGGCGATGAGAAAGCTCGCCTGCGTCTTGTGAACGATCAATCGAATGTCACGGTTAACCCGCACGGACCAAAAGTTGGGATCTTTGGATTTGTCGATCCGATGAAACTGAAAGACAGGGTGTGACGGGTCTTGTTGCAGATCAAATACCGTCAGCTTGACGGCTTTCTGCTCTTCGTTGGAGAGCTTCGCTAATGCCGCCTGGAATGTATCCGCAAGGAGGAATTTCATATGCCTTTACACCCTGAATATCTTCATCACTTCATCGCCGAAGTGGTTGATGACTTTCACCGCAAAATGGCCGCTCGAGGGGCGCGCAAAGGGCCTTGATGTATCGCGGTAGAGGGTTGCCCAGGCCTCCTCGTCAATTTGTGCTTTCAGACTGGTTTTGAGGGATCTGTAGGGATCGTTCGCCCCCATGAAATAGGCGTGGCGGACGAAGAAGCTTTCTTCATTATAGTCCGTATCAATAAACCACGCCGCGATGTCGTTCTTGCCGGAGGCGCGCACCTCGCCTGTCCTGGGGTCAAACACGTCGATGCCTAAGACTTCCACAACGATATTGCCGTTTGCATCGAAAGTCCATTCGATGTCGGGTTCACCGAAGACGACAAACAGGTTGCCCTTGCCGGTGTTTTTCAGATCATCCGCCATGTGAAGATCGGGGTTCATTTTGGCCTTCAGGATCGGCAAGGGGCCGAGCTTGTTCACCTCGGATGAATGCGCATCGAAGTTAAAGCCGCAGGCAATGAGCACGTCAAAACGCGCATCATTGGCCTCGCGCGCGGCGGCCATCATGTCGGAACGGGTGATGGAGCCAAATTCCGGTCCGATGAAAATAGCCGCCCGTTTTGCCGTTCTGCCCTGCTCATAGGAGCCGCTGGCGGCAATATAGTCGCCGGGCCAGCCTTCCATTGCGGTGAATTCGATGCGATCCTGCTTATCCGACTGGTGCACCCCGGCGGATCTGAGATTTTCCAGGACCATCGTCGCGAAGTCCTGTGCCGGCGCAGCGCCCGGGCCGGACTTCGGACGCGGACGATTGCCTTCAACCGCCTTGATCTCATCCATCAATGTGTCTTCATCGGCGGGGATTACACGGTGCGGCGAGAGACTTTCAACGGTGAAGGGGCCAGCAACCCGGACTTTCGATTTATCCTCATAGGGTCGATCATAAAGATATTCGACATCGGCCTTTTGGGCGATGGATTTGTCGATTTCCTGCTGGCGTTTGATGCGCGCTTCCCACCAGCGGGCATGAACCGCTGCGATATTATCGGACCAGGTTTCATCGGCTTTGCGCGGGATTTCCCATTCCTGGAAACCCCCTCGATCCCCCTTATCAGGGGGAAGGTTAGATGCAGCAACCCTCTTATCAGGAGGAAGGTTAGATGCTGCAACCCCCTTTTCTCCCTCCCTGACAAGGGAGGGGTGGGGAGGGTTAGATGCAGCAACCCCCTTATTAGGGGGAGGAGTTGTCCCTTCCTGCCTCTGTGACAAAAAAGACTCGGGGTGGTGGATTGATTTACGCAGATTTATCTTGCGCGTTAAATCCTCATATACGCCCGCAATATTGTTCAACACGTCCGCGTTAGTGTACCGGATCACTGTAATCCCGAATTCGGCCAGTTGTGCTGCGCGCTGCTCGTCATACCCGATTTGCGAAGCGTGCGTGTCCCCATCGACTTCAATTGCCAACAGCAATTCCGCACAATAAAAATCAACAATATATTTATCCAAAGGTTTCTGGCGTAGAAATTTATAACCTTGCAATTGCCTTGCTGACAGCACCTCCCGCCACAACTTCTTTTCCGCCGGTGTTGTATTTTTGCGAAGTTCACGGGCCTTTTCCTTCAGCTCCGGGCTATAGGGAATATAAACACGCAAACCCCCTCGATCCCCCTTATCAGGGGGAAGGTTAGATGCTGCATCCCCCTTTTCTCCCTCCCTGATAAGGGAGGGGTGGGGAGGGTTAGATGCTGCATCCCCCTTTTCTCCCTCCCTGATAAGGGAGGGGTGGGGAGGGTTAGATGCTGCAACCCCCTTTTCTCCCTCCCTGACAAGGGAGGGGTGGGGAGGGTTAGATGCTGCAACCCTCTTATCAGGGGGAGGGTTAGATGCTGCATCCCCCTTTTCTCCCTCCCTGACAAGGGAGGGGTGGGGAAGGTTAGATGCAGCAACCCCCTTTTCTCCCTCCCTGGCAAGGGAGGGGTGGGGAGAGTTAAATGCTGCAACCCCCTTATTAGGGGGAGAGTTAAATGCAGCAACCCCCTTTTCTCCCTCCCTGATAAGGGAGGGGTGGGGAGAGTTAAATGCTGCAACCCCCTTATTAGGGGGAGAGTTAAATGCTGCAACCCCCTTTTCTCCCTCCCTGACAAGGGAGGGGTGGGGAGGGTTAGATGCAGCAACTACCTTATCAGGGGGAGAGTTAAATGCAGCACCCCCCTTTTCTCCCTCCCTGATAAGGGAGGGGTGGGGAGGGTTAGTCAAGCCCAGCATATCATTCAGCTCTTTGCGCAGTGGCTCCAGGGTTTCCTGCCATTTCTCCCAGATCACGTCGATTTCGGCGTTGTTGGCAATTGTCTTGAGCATGATATGTGGGGCACGTTCATAGACGAAACCCTGACGAATGTCATTGTGGGTTGGCGTATCAGGTTGAATCATACCTGAAACATCCTGCTCTTTTTCGCGTCCCTGTGGTGTATCAGCGAGCAAGTAGTAAGGATAGCGCGCACTCATCAATCGCGTGCGGGCCAGCGCAAGAGCCACACGGGAAGTATCGATGGTGATCCACCGCCGCCCCCATTGCTCAGCGACGGTCGCAGTGGTGCCTGAACCGCACGTGGGATCAAAGACAAGATCACCTGGATTGGAAGCCATCTGAATGCATCGCTCGATGACTTTGGTGTTCGTCTGGACGACATAGATTTTCTCATCGGTGAAGTTGCCTGTACCCGTGTCAGTCCAGATGTTCCCATGCACCGCAACGTCAAAGTCGGTGTGATACCTCACATAGCGGATTGAGTTTTCAGCAACGTGGATACGTTCAGCCTTTGCGAGGCGATCCATCCCATCAGGGTAATTTGCCTTCCAATGGGAGTTCTTGTCCCAAGGGTCGTAGGACTTATCTCTAAATTCAAACGGCTGCCTACCTTTTGCCTTGCCCTGAGAAGCGAGGTCCCCGGGCATATATGGCTTTGTGTCAGAAGGTATGTTTGCCTCACCGCGCATTTCGGCAGCAGATACACCTCGATAGGTGAAGTCATCGAACATGAGCCAACGCGCATTGCCTTGGCCGAGTTCAAAGCTCTTTCGATAGAACGGAGTGTTGATTCGGCACCTGGATTTGTCGCGAGCGTACCAAATTACGAAGTCTGACATGTTACCCAGGAATTCGGCCTGGAACCCAGAGGTTGTTTGAATAGCGATCAGGCTGAGAAAATTGTTTTCGCCGAATACTTCATCCATGAGCGTTCTGACGCGGTGGACGTTCTCGTCGCCAATTTGGACAAAGATCGATCCACTGTCGGTAAGCAGATCCCGCATTGCCGTTAATCGATCGCGCAAGTAGGTGAGGTAGCTGTGAATACCGTCCTTCCAGGTGTCGCGAAACGCCTTTACTTGCTCAGGTTCTCGCGTGATCTGTTCCAGCTTGCCGTCCTTCACGTCGCGGCTGCGGGTTGAAACCTGCCAATTGGAATTGAATTTGATCCCATAGGGCGGATCGAAATAAATGCACTGCACCTTGCCGCGTAAGGCTTCGCGCTCGGCCAGACTCGCCATCACCTGCAGGCTGTCGCCCAGGATCATGCGGTTGGACCAGTTCTGGTCGTGCTGATAGAATTCGGTTTTCGCTTCCAGGTCGAGCCCGTTGAAATCGCCAAACAGATCAAGGGCATCGCGGTCCTCGTTGCGCCGCTTTCTCGTCTGGCGCTTGAGGTTTTCGATAATGTGTTTCGGGTGGATTTTTTCCTGCACATAGATCGGCGGCGCCTGCACCACGAGATCTGACCAGTCCTGGGTATCCTTGCCGCGCCAGACCAGTTGCGCGTCGCCCAATTCAATTTTTTCGCCCGCCTTCAGCGCGTCAATCTGTTCCTTGGTCAGACGAATGCTGGTTCCCTTCCAGACAATTTGCGGGTCGAGGTCTTCATCGCGCTCCCACGTCTCTCCCTGTGCCAACGGATAAGCGCGTTCATAGATTACCGGTTCGAACGGGTCTTGCTCCTCCAGCCGTTCGGCCATGGACTGTAACTCCGCCGTCGGAATATTCCGGCGCCTGGCTTTGTCGTGCGTAAGCGTTTCAACCTGTTTCGGTCCCTTTTTTGTTCGTCTCGCCATTAAGCGAACTCCTTCCTAACCCCCCATACCCCCCTTATCAGGGGGGGTGTGTGGCTGTGCCCTTATCAGGAAGGGCTTTGTCATTGTGCCCTTATCAGGGGGGCTTTGTCATTGTGCCCTTATCAGGAAGGGCTTTGTGGCTGCAAGGGGACTTGCTTTCTCCCTCCCTGATAAGGGAGGTTCCTCCATCTGCTCCCTCCCTGACAAGGGAGGTTCCTTCATCTGCTCCCTCTCTGATAAGAGAGGTTCCTTCATCTACTCCCTCTCTGATAAGAGAGGTTCCTTCATCTACTCCCTCCCTGATAAGGGAGATTCCTCCATCTGCTCCCTCCCTGACAAGGAAGGTTCCTTCATCTGCTCCCTCTCTGATAAGAGAGGTTCCTTCATCTGCTCTCTCCCTGATAAGAGAGGTTCCTTCATCTGCTCCCTCTCTGATAAGGGAGGTTCCTTCATCTGCTCCCTCTCTGATAAGAGAGGTTCATTCATCTACTCCCTCCCTGATAAGGGAGGTTCCTTCATCTGCTCCCTCTCTGATAAGAGAGGTTCCTTCATCTGCTCCCTCTCTGATAAGAGAGGTTCCTTCATCTACTCCCTCTCTGACAAGAGAGGTTCCTTCATCTGCTCCCTCTCTGATAAGAGAGGTTCCTTCATCTACTCCCTCTCTGATAAGAGAGGTTCCTTCATCTACTCCCTCCCTGATAAGGGAGGTTCCTTCATCTGCTCCCTCTCTGATAAGAGAGGTTCCTTCATCTACTCCCTCCCTGATAAGGGAGGTTCCTTCATCTGCTCCCTCTCTGATAAGAGAGGTTCCTTCATCTACTCCCTCCCTGTTAAGGGAGGGTTGGGGTGGGTTTGGTGCATGGCACGCTCAATCAGTGCCCGAAACTCCCGATCAATCTCATAAACACTATCAAACTGATCGAACGCCCAGCGGCCATAGACGCCGAGCGCATTCACGCCCGGAACCCATTTCCCGGTTATCGTCTCTTTCTTGAGCTTCACCTGCTCATTCTTCATACCCTTGATCTCGATGATGAGGTTCAGCGGATCATCGCGCCCGCGCCCGTCATCCACCTGAACAATAAAGTCCGGCACATAGTTACGAGCGACACTGCCGTCCTTATAGGGAATAGTGAAGCCCAGACCCTGATTTTTCACATAGGACAGGACCCGGGCGTGGTTCTCGGCAGCGCGGGCGAATTCCGCCTCCCAATCGCTGTCGCTGACCACATAATTTACATGACATTTGCGCGGATCGGTTTGCCGCACGTCCCTGGTCGTGGTGAAGCCCACATGCCGCGTTGAACCCGTCGGATTGTAGGGGTCGATGACCGCTTTAACCCGGGCCTCTCCGCCGCGGGCGCGAACGATGGCGGTGACAATCCTCTCCGTCGCCTGAGCCGCAATCTCCGGATAGAAACTCAACATCCAGGGTTCGGTATCTCCCGGACATTTCAGATAGCCCTCGTCAATCCAGCGCCGGCATATCCCCATGATTTGACCGAAAAGGTGGTATTTGGCCTCGCCGTCCGCATCGATAAAGTGACGGTTCAGCACATCCTTTGCCAGATTCATGGCGATGGTGCTGGGTCTTAGATTCTGTGCTTCTTTCAGTGAGAGCGTATGCCCCTCGCCCACAATGCCGGACATATCGGTCTGGCTGGCCCCGATCATTTCATGATCGATCACATAAGAGGACTCGTCGGTAAACTCTGCTTGCAGCCGCTCCTCGGGTAAGTCCACGCGATAGCCGATGATACGGGGAAACGAGATTTCCAACGCCTGCCGCTCCTTCAGCGCCTTTACATGAGTCGTTTTCTTCGGCGCTTTCGGCGGCGCGACGACAGGCCTGGCGGTAAAATTGAAGGGGATGCCAAGAATATCAGCATATTCACTGTCGAAGAGCCCGTCTTGATTGAGTTCGTAACTGAGACGGCGCAGGCCGCGGCCGACAACCTGTTCGCACAATAGCTGTGTGCCAAATGCGCGGACCCCGAGAATATGCGTCACCGTGTTGGCGTCCCACCCTTCTGTCAGCATGGAAACGGATACGACGCAGCGAATTTGCTCTCCAAGCCTTTCCTTCTTGCCGACGGTGTTCATCACTTCCCGCAGAAGTTCGGAATCGGAAATTTCTCCGTGTTCGCCGCGCTGTTTCCGTTCCCGCCTGAATTTTTCGATCTCAGGCGCCGCCATGGCGCGGAAATTCCTGTCGAGCTCGCCGCTTTCGATCTGGCGACTGTCGATGAGGAGTGTGTTCGGCTTTGCCAGCGGCTCGTCATACTGGTCGAAATTACGAAAGAGCGGCAGGTTTCCGCGATGCCGGGTTATGGGCTCCCCGTCCTCATTGTCGCGCTGCCAGCCGGATATCCATTCATAAACCAGCCTGGATGTGGTCGTGTTGCTGCACACCACGATAAAGACGGGAGGAATATCAATGCCTTCGCGCTCCCAGGCATCGGCAACTTTTTCATAATGTCCATAGAGCGAGTGAAGCGCCGTCTTTAACTTGTCAGGAATGGCATTTGGATCAGCAGTCAGGCCGCCCCTTTTGGGCATGTCCTTGCCGATATGCTTCCATAGATCACGGAAAATGGGCATTTCCGCACCGGGGATATTATCATCCACCGGAATACGCGGCAGTTTGACGATGCCGCACTCAATGGCGTCCATGAGCGAGAAATCGCTGATCGTCCAGGGAAAGAGTGTTCCTTCCGCCCATCCGGAGCCGCTCAGGAAGAAGGGCGTGGCGGACAGGTCGTAAACAATGCGGACACCGAGTTTACGCTTGAAGGCTTCAATGCCATTGATCCAAAGACGCGCGGCCTTGCTGTTTTCCTCGGCTTCCTTGCGCGCATCGCCGGTGAGCTTTTCTGCCTCACCATCCGGCTTTTCACGGTAACAATGATGCGCTTCATCGTTGATGACGACAATATCCTTGATCCCCATGAGTTCATCCGCAACGCGGCGAACCATTTGCCCTTCCGTCTCTTTGCTCTGAACAGGATCCGCACGGCCTTGCAGCAGGGATCGTGTCGTCTTGTTGGCGTTCATCAACTCACGCAACTGAAAAGCGTGATAGTTGGTGATGACGATCTTGGCCTTTGCGAGATCGGTCAGCATATCCGGGGGAACAAGTTCCCGACTCTCATAGTAACTGTCCGGATCGCCTGGCTGCAGAACACGAAGGCGATCCTTGATCGTAATGCCTGGAGCAACGATCAGGAATCCGCGCGTGAAGAGTTTGCTGGCTGGCGATCGGACCGCATTGATTGTCTGCCAGGCAATCAGCATGGCCATTACAGTCGTTTTACCGGCGCCGGTCGCCATTTTCAGCGCCAGTCGCAAAAGTTCGGGATTGGCGCCCGCATTTGCGCTGTCAATGTGATTCCAGAACCGCTTGTAGCGCGTATTCCTGCGAGCAACTTCAGTCAGCCAGATAATGGTTTCAACGGCTTCAACCTGACAAAAGAACGGGCGGATGCCCTGAAATTCATGGCTCCGCCAGTGTTGAAGCAATCGAGCAGTCGCCGGCGTCACGCCCCAATCTTGCGGATTGGAGACAGATCTCCACTGCTTTAGCTGCGTGCGAATATCATTGATTATCGGCGTCGGGTTATATTCCTGATCCTCCGACGATATGCCGTCATCCACGTATAATTTCAGCTTTTGTTGTTCATCGTTGGATTGTCGAGAGCGGCGCTTTTTCGGTTTCGGAACCGGAGAAAGGAGCGCCGACGGACGACGCCCCGAGATCGGCGGCAGATCGGTCGGTTGACCTTCCCCATCAAGCGCATGATGCCGCGCCGGCTCCTCGTAGGGCGAGTTGAGAATTGGCTCGTCGAAAAACGAATTACTCATCAGCGTCGCCTTGTTTCTCGTCTATCCATCTGTCAATTTCATTCCCTCGGAATCGCCAACTCCCTCCAATCTTGAAGCCCGGCAATTCACCGTCCGCAGCAAGGCGATAGGCTGTCTTCTCCGCGATCTTGCGATACTCAGCGACTTCGCGGATCGTCATCATGTCGGTTGTCATGAATCACCCCCGTGAGGATCAGTGAGAAAATACGGGAAAATTGACCAAGCTACAAGTTTGAATTGCTTCTTACTGCCATTATCTCTCATTGAATACTTCCAGTGCATTGCAGGGAGCATAGATGCGCATGAATGTTCAAAAAGATTTATTTTCTTCATCGATAAATTACTGTCGAAAATCAACTTGCTTCTCATTTTGGCGTGCCAGAGAGGATTGATCCGTAACAAGACTTTCTCGAACCCGCGCGACACAAATATGCGTTTGCTACCGGTTTTTGCTTGAGTCTAATTCTCCTACCTTTCGGGCGCATCGCGGCGCTGTCAGAAAAGGCGAACGCGGCACGACCGTCTGTTACGCTGACAGTTTCATACCGAAGGCGGAAGCAGAAAAAGCGCGGCAGACCGGGGATGACCCGCAGCGTGTCGGCTTCCTGAAACGCTACACGGTTTTCAACATAGATCAGTGTGACGGCCTGCCCGGCGCGCTTTACCGCAATACGCCGCCACTTCCCGAACGAGAACTTATTCCCCGCGCCGAAGCCCTGATTAAGGCTACCGGAGCCGATTTTCGCATTGGCGGCGACAAGGCGTTTTTCGTGCCGTCGGAGGATTTCATACAGGTGCCGCCGCAACCAGCCTTCCGCGAGCAGGTCAACTATTACCGCACTTGCTTTCATGAACTCGGTCACTGGACATGACACAAGTCCCGCTTCGACCGGAACATGACCACCAATTTCGGCACCAACGACTATGCCCGTGAGGAACTGGTTGCGGAAATCGCCAGCGCCTTTATCTGCGCGGCCCAGAGCATCCAGCCGACCGTGCGGCATACGGATTATATCGCGAACTGGCTGGAAGTCCTGAAAGAGGACAAACGCGCCATTTTCAAAGCCGCATCCCTCGCCAGCAAGGCCAATGATTACATCCTCGCCTTTGACAATCAGGAACCGGAAACCCCTCTTGCGGCGCTGGTGGCATGAAAATCACGCGCTAGCAATTCTCAAACGAGTGTCAAAATGCTGGCTCAGCCTCAAATTCTGACAGCCAGCTCAGCATAACGACAGAATGCATTTGCAAGCTGCATCTGCCTTGGCGTCCGACAATCTGCTTCCATCAGGTCGGGAGATGTCACAAGAATACACGCGCATTTCGCCCTCGATGTCGCTACATTGAAACGATTGAGATTGTAGAGAAACTCCATCCCACGCGGCGCATCTGCCTGTGTGGACGTGGCCGTTGAATATATTGCTATGGGCGCTTCCTGACCCTGAAACTTATCAACAGTCCCGACACGAATGTCCGGCAGCCGCTGCTGAATTTCGTAGACTTGTGCGTTATACGGCGTAATAACCAGAATATCATCGACCGTCAGTAGCGAATTTTGATTGAGGCGGTTTACCCACTCCGGCGATCCAGCCAGTATGTCCGCAACCAGATTTCCAATTGCCTCGGCTTCTTCAATGGAAGAGTTGACGTTGCCCTCATGCGCAACCGGTAGATACCAGAGGCCAGCGCCAGTTACCGTGCTATCGGACATGATCGACTGCCGCGCGTTACGATCGCGGGCTTCAAGTTTTCCGGCGTAGAAGAGGTTAGATGTAAACGAGCAGATATCCGGATGAAGGCGCCACGTTTTTTCCAGAAACAAACCTTGATCATCGGCAATTGTTTCTTGATCGCTCAATAAATGAGTGAGTGCTGATATGTCAGTTCCGTCAGGATGGCTTCCTTGCACAGGTTGATCAAGTTGCTGGGGATCACCGAGTAGAACCACAGTCCTGGCAGCGCCGGATATAGCAAGAACGTTCGCAAGTGACATCTGGGCAGCTTCATCGACGATCAAAACATCCACGAGGTTTTGAGCGTCAGCGCGCGACCAGAACCATGCCGTCGCACCTATCACATCGATGCCGTTTCCAATTCCGTTCAAAAGGTCATCGTTCTGCCTTGTAAAAGAAAGCCTTGCCTGATTGTCCTCAAGCTCAGGAACTTTCTGAAGGCAACTGACATTAACACCTTCCTCCTCAGCGGCTTCACAGATGCCATCAAGCATGTTGCGAATGACTTTGTGTGAATTAGCCGTGACACCAACGGTTTTTCCCTGCCTTACAAGCTCGCAAACCATGCGGCTTCCCGCATAGGTTTTCCCTGAGCCGGGAGGACCTTGGATAGGTAAGACCCCAGTTGGCATCGCGCAAACGATCCGTTTCGCCGCATCCAGTGTTTCTTCACCTTCCTGAATAAGCGGCTGGGTAACTCCACGCGGATTAAGGCGAAGCAATAGATCGCGCGCTGCCTGATAGTTACCTTCACCTTCGATACCGTTGTCCGCAACAAACTCTCCCAGTCTGATCAACGCGTCTTTAATCACCTGAGCATTGATAACTTTGTGCTTGTAAATCGCGTCTGGATGCAGATCACGGCTGTCCATCCTTTTCTTTATGTCGATAAACCCTTGTTCAATGGATATGTCGATGACCGTGCCCAGCTTATCACCTCCGGCGCGGTGTAAACTGTCGTCGTCGCGAACATCGGATTCCTGTGGAGGGAACGTATAACGGTGAATCGGAGCACGGGCTGTGCCACCATTTTTTCCGGAAAAATTCAATCCTGATATCCCGGCACGTTCATCCATAAGTTCTTCGGCCGACAGCTCGGCCAATCTGAAGTACTCCCACCATGCGGCTTTGTCTTCGCGGCGGTGAAAGTCGAGTACATTTGCAAGCAGCCATCGGGCGGATTGTTCCTGTGTCCAGCTTTCCGGATCGTCCGATAGATCGGACGTCAACCGTTCCATCAGAGCTGCGACACGTTCGATCCATTCCGTCAGATTTTCAGAAGCATCGGCCTCGCTGAGTTGTGGTCGCGCTATAACCTCTCCATCATTGATCGCATCCTGACGCAGAGTTTCGAGCCAGTCCCGCAAATGCAGCGTCGCTGTGCAATCATCCTTGTTGTAGGCTTGCACATCCGCTTTGATTTCTTCGGCGATATCTTCAGGCTTGCCCAGTTCCAAATCAGCCTGAAGCCTAGCAAGGGCGACATTCGCCTGGTCCATCGGCTTTTCCCGGACATAGCCGAAAAGGGGTTCCAGTTCTTTGATTGAATAACTCTCGATGCCAGCACGAATAGAGTTCCTGACCACGCTGTAGAGGTCTACAAAAAGACCAGCACGCAGCATACGATCAATTTCGTCTTCACGCGATCCGTAGCGTCCCATCAACCTCTTCAGCGCGGCGGGTTCGTAAGGTGCATAATGGTAAATATGAAGGCCGGGGTTTTGCTCCCATCGCGCCATCACATAGTCAACAAAGCCTTCGAATGCGGCACGCTCTTCAGGACGATTTAAGGCCCATACTGCATGATGTTCCCACTCATCTGCCTGATTACGGGCAACGTATCCTGTCAGATACTCCAGGCCATGTTCACCAACAAACGCATCCCCTTCGAAATCAAGGAAGATGTCGGCGTTATCCGGTTCGGGCAGAAGACAAAAACCAAACCCGGCTTCAACGGGAAGCCGTTCAAAGACAGTCTCACCAGTTTTACGCGCCTGCAGTTGTACGCGCGCCTGTTCACGGGCCTTTTCAAGCGATTGTTTTGAGCCGCGTGTTGGCTCGAACTGCAGCGGCAATGGTAGTGCAGCCAGTTCAGCAAGTGTCGCAACCCCTTGCTCCTGCAGCTCAACAATCTGTGCCTTTGACAGATTGGCAACCAAGCTCAGATGGTCGTCCGCACGTCGCTTCTGGTCGCAGGAATTACGCCAGCGACATATATCGCAGTGCGGTTTAGGATCAGGATAAGGCGCCCCATCGGTGTTTTCCATGTAGTTTTCGAATGTGCGCTTTATGAAGCGGAAATATGCGGCGAAATCCTGATAGCGGAATGTCTCAGGTTGGAACTCCGTCCAGGGGGATACGACATGAATATGTTCAGGCGCTACACCCTGGGTCTTTGCAAGGAGATCAGCATAGAGACAAAGCTGAAGAACCGTTCCGACCTTTGTTTCTCTGGCGAGCTTTGTATCAAGCGGCTCATAGAGCCAATTTCCAAGTTTGGACTGACTATCTACTTTGAGTAATACATCCGCACGACCGACCCAATTTGTTTGAGAAAGTGCCGCCTGGACAACAACATCTACACCTTCCTTCATGGCGGTCAGCGTTTGTTCAATGCTTGCAGCATCGATGCCCGTGCCCGCTATCTCACAAATGGTCAGCCCTGAGTTAATGAGTTGTTCGACATATTGCCTTTCGTGTTCAGCGCCGCGTTCCCACAGCACCTCCAGCATGGGATTCCAGATTTGCGGCGCTTTGCTTTTTCCTTCAACTACGGAGAGATCAAATGCGGTTAAAGCCTGGCAACTTAAATATCCTACCAGGTCGGTAGCGGAGTAGATGATAAAAGAATCAGATCGTTTCATTATTCAATAGATTATCAAAGTAATCAGCAATGTGCGAGTAATCATACTGGCGTTCAATGAGGTACGGACAGTGCTATTGAACACAATCGGCTGATCCTGATGGGGGCAATCCGTGATGCTCCGCGCGATCTGAGATGTGTTCATTTCATCCTGTATTTTCTGCCTTTCGCTAGCAATGCATGTTGAAGCGCGTCGCATAAACCACCCATGCCCTCAATGCTCTCCAGTGGGGCTTCGCTTTTGACGCTTGAACGAACAATTGCCGCAGCCCGTGAATGGGGGCTTCTGGCGTTTGCTGATCTCGAAAAACCCGCAATCGACGCCAATGTGTTCTGGCGTCCCGATTTGCTCGCAGGCGCCGTCCGCGTATGTCTGACCGAAGTTGAAAGCGATGATAGAGGGTCCCCTGAAAGCAATGACACAATCATTCTTTCAGCCTTGAAAACCCGCCGCATCATCCTCGATACCGCTGATGGAATCCGGCATATTGTCCTCAACGGAAACCGCTTCTGGATACAGTTGTTCCGCGATTCCGATCTACCGCCCGGAGAAACCGCGGAGATCGGCATCCGTATCGACAACGCCCGGCATATGGGAAGGCGACTTGATACAGCCGCACAGCTTCTCTCACTTTATCGCTCCAATGATGGAAAGCTTTCTCTGATCGGGCGGCGTCAGAATTCCAATGCTCTCGTCAACGCCCTTACTGCATTCGACATCTGGAACGGATTTGAACGCCCCAAAGGCGACCTCAAAGACATCGCCGAAGCCATTGTCGGCGAGGCCCGCGTCAACGCCGATTGGAGCGTTAATGACCGCGCATTGAAGGCGCAGATCAGACGTTCGCTGGCGCGGGCGGAGCGCCTGATCGGTGGCGACTACCGGACATTTCTGACCAAGAAAAACCTCTAAACATCGGGTTGAGGTTCGCGTCACGAAAACACAACGTTGCGTTTTCGTGCATTCACTGTTCCCGTAATTCCGGCTGAACCCCCAGCAGTGACGACCCCGAACAGGCCGTCCGACTGCTGAGTGTATGGGGGATTATATGTCCGAAAGTTTACAAAGTCCTTATCTCACCGCCGCCAAAGCGGCCCGCTATCTCCGCCTTGAAGAGCGGACATTGAATAATATGCGCTGGCACGATGAAGGGCCGCACTGGCGCAAACATGGCGGCAAGGTGATTTACCATATCAAGGATTTGGAGGGTTGGTCGCGCAGTCGCGATTGCGGTCACGGTCTTTCCTACGATCAGGAAAAAGACAATGACAACGGTGCGTAATCTGACCGCCGTTCTGATTGTCTATCGACAGAAACGCATCAATCACCGGCTGCGTTTTGGCGTTCCTATTCTGGGATCCCGCCTCGACTGGCGGCGAAAAGCATCGGCTTTCACCGCCGGAGCGACATTCGGATACATCAGATGAAGGGCCAACCGATACGGCACGCAAGACTGGCGTTTCTTTGTCATCCAGACAGTTGCGAATGGACCGATAACCGCAGTTCCGGGCGTCATACCGGGGGGCGTGTGTTGGATTGCCCGACGCGAGACCCAGTGACCCGGTGGCCAGGGCGGCCAAACCGTCCCAGTTTCTTGATATCGAGATGGATCATATCCCCTGGATGGTCATGCACATAGCGCCGTTCCGGCACCTTTGGTTCCAGGTCTTTAAGGCGCGAGAGCCTGGCCCGTTTCAAGACACGGCTGACGGTTGCCGCAGAAACATCAAGCTTTAGGGCGATATGTTGTCCGCACAGCCGCTGGCGGCGTAGGCTTATGATGGCCCTTGCCAGCGGCTGTGAGATGGCTCAACGACTATGCTGGGGGCGCGACGAACGATCTATCATGCCTGCTTGTCCGAACTGTTCATATCGCTTGACCCATTTGGTCACCGTTTTAGCGCAGACGCCATAGGCGCGGCTGGCTTGTGCTTTTGTCAAGCGCCCGTTTAAGACGTCGCGGGCCATTTCTACTCGACGTGAGGGTGCTAATCTGGCATTTTTGTGGATGTTCATTCGGTCTCTCCATGGATGTTTGAAGTGTGATACCTCCAATCTCCATAGCAGGGATCGAATGGACAACCTATTGAAAGTTCACAGCTAGAGCGTGTACAAAAAGCCACGACCGTTGGTATAACGCCTGGAGTCGAGCACCAGGTTTGCCCAACCAACATACGTGGGTTGCAGTGCGGCTTTAGTCGCTCAGGCGATTGTGGATAAACAGATAGTCATCGCCATCGGCCCCCTTATGACAGGCGATACATGCCGCCTCGTCATTGCCCTTGGCTACGCGACCTGCCAACCGAAGGCCTTTGGGATTTTTGTCCAGGGTGCCATCGGGCAAATACTTGGCCCAGAACCAGTTCTTGTTCTCTGGATCATAACCGGCTTCGCGCTTAAACATTATGGTGACTGCGGCCAGGTGCTCATCAGGATTATCGGCGACCGCCTCAACCTCAACCCCTTCCGGTCCGTAGTTGCGCTTGACAACCATCAGGCCTGTGTGGCCGTTGATAGTCATTGTGGTGTCAAGAGTCTCAAGGACGAAACCGTGGGGCTCCGCGCCTTCATACGGCCTGACGTGAATGGCGTCAGGGCCTGCCAACTTGGCGGCGATCAGGGCCTGCCATACGGTTTCGGCGTGCCGGCGGTGGTGGCGATCAACCACTTTGTCACCGATACGCAGGCTGAAATTGATGCGGTCAAGGCTTATGTCGCCGATCAGGGATCGCAGGCCATAACGTGTCGCCATTGGGAAAAGGGATCGGCGGGAACCGAGAACCTGGCCCGCCGTGTGGTTGAGATTGCCGACAGCGGCCAGGCCCAATATGCGCCGCTTTATCCCGATGACCTTCCTCTGTTTAAAAAAATCGAGACCATCGCCAAGCGCATCTACCGCGCCGATGCGGTGGTGGCGGATAAGAAAATTCGCGACCAGTTGCGCGCTTGGGAGGGGCAGGATTATGGGACCTTGCCAATCTGCATGGCCAAGACCCAGTACAGTTTTTCCACGGACCCGGCCCTGCGCGGGGCGCCCGTGGGGCACTCGGTGCCGGTGCGTGAGGTGCGGCTTTGCGCCGGTGCCGGCTTTGTCGTGGTGATCTGCGGGGCGATCATGACAATGCCCGGATTACCGCGTGTGCCGGCAGCGGAGGCCATCAAGCTGAATGATCAGGGAGAGATTGCCGGGCTTTTCTAGCGCGTGTCATGTCCAAGGCCCCATTTTGTACCAGGGGGCGCCTTGACAACGGCTCATGATCAGATAAATGGCAACCTGCACCCGATGCATTTACCAGAGACAATCTGTTGAAATTACACAGCTAGATGTTCGTTTCCTTGTTGTGCAGGTGATTGTGAAAGGGATTGTCACTGGGAAAAAAGTTCCTGACGTTGTTGCAGGAAGTCACGTCCTAGGCGCAGGTCTTTCTCGATTATCTCTTGCTCCTGAGGATCATCTGTTGTGGCAAGGTCCGCCTCCAACTACGGGACCTCGCGTTCCCAAAGTTTCTTCATACGCTTTACATCATCGAAGTCGCGTTTCTCTTCGCTACTCATTGGCCCCACAATGCGAACGAACCGAGCCGGTGCGAGGATTGATCTGCACTGTCAGTGATCATTTGCTTACAAAAGAAGAACTCAGCGCCAAAGCGCGCGAGCAGAGCTTTGCAAACATGGTGGAGATCGCCCTGGAGACCGCCCGCGTACAGGGGCAGGACGAAGCCACATAGTATCCTCGACCGGGCCTATACCAGCGGCATCAGCCACTACCAGCGCACGGCGAGGCCGAGGGAGCCCTTGAGGGCATAGCTGTCGCCAAAGTCCTCAAGGTCTGTCGAGACGCTCAACTCCCCATAAAGCGCATAAGCATCATCATTGAAGGCCCGGGTAAAGCGCCCCCCTAGCTCGCCCGTCCAGCGGTGCTGGCCGCTCGTTAAGCGCGTCCCCGCAACATCAACACGAACCCCATCCTCAAACTCATGATAAAGGTTCATGATCCCCTCAACGTGCAGGGCCTGCCCACCACCGTTGTCCTGCCAGGTGCGCTCATGGCTCGCCGCAATACCCAGACGGGCCAGCACGCTCGTGCCCTCACTGCCGGAGACCACCACCCCGGTACGGCTGGTAAAGTCATCATAAGACACCTTGGAGTAGGCCAGCTGCGCCTGTGGGGTGAGCGTCAGGCCGTTCGCCATCGCCATCGCCTTGCCCACTTCGGCACTCAGCCCATAGCCGGTGCCGTCCACATCATCGGCAAGCTTGCCCACAAGATCCGATGTCAGGTCACTGGAGTACCACGTATGGGCCCCCTGCACATCGGCATAAAAGCCCTGGGGGCCGTACCAGGTCGCGCTAAGCCCGATGCCAATACCCGTGGTCTTGATCTCGCCATTGCCGAAAACCGAGGAAAAGTCCGTCCTACCATGGCTCAAACTGGCGTTGAGGCCGAACACGGCGGTGTTGTCGTTATCATAAACGAACTCCGCGTCAACGCCCCCTTGCAGTTTGAAGACCTGGGTGTCGCGCTCCGTGACCCCTGTGGTCGAAGATCTGGGGGTTTGATGCGAGAGCCGCCCGCTCATTCTGGCCCAACTGGTAAGCCAGCGGTCAGGGTTTGCCTTAGCCCCACCCTCACCCTCATGCAAAAGCCCCGCATCCTGGCTTGCGGCCCCCAGGGTCAGGGTGCTTTGCGATCCATTCAAGGCCATGCGGGTCACCCGCCCCCCGAACCGCGCGTGCAGGCTCTCCATTCGGTTGAGCTCCAGGGCCGTATGCGCCAGGTTTTCGTAGGCAACCGCCCCGGGGGAGTAAATCCGAGGGCCACCGCTCCTACCAGGCTGGTTACCGCTCGTGCCAGGCTGGTTACCGCTCGCGCCAGGCTGGTTACCGCCGCTTGGGCCACCGCTCCTACCAGGCTGGTTACCGCTCGTGCCAGGCTGGTTACCTCCGCTTGGGCCACCGCCCGTGCCAGTGCCAGGTTGTTTACCGCCACCGCCACCCTGGCCAGGTTGTTTACCGCCACCGCCCGTGCCAGTGCCAGGTTGTTTACCGCCACCGCCACTGCCCGTGCCAGACTGGCCAGGTTGCTGGCCGCCACCGCCACCCTGGCCAGGTTGTTTACCGCTAGCGCCCGGTGTCGTTGGTGTCGGTGGTGTTGGTGCCATTTCCGAATTCAGAAACCAGTCCTTACCATCTTTCTGCAGGCGATAGGCGTAGACGCCCGCCGTTACGAACTGCTCATTTCCGCCTCCAATATTAGGGTTGGTAAAGCCGCCGGTTAGCATGAACTTGCCGCCTGACGTGCCTCGAACTTCAATCAATTGAATTTTGGCTTTATCGGCACCCTTGCCACTTCGGTTTACGACATACACGTTTGTCGTGCCGCTGGTGGAGCCGGTGATGATTATCCTGTCGGTTTCAGACTTGCTATCGCCTAGCACCGTGTCCATCCTGATAGTGCCGCCGCCGGTGTAATCGCCGGTAATGGTAAGCGTGCTGAACTGACTGTCCTGCATGTCGATAGTACTGCCGACGTTGTTGTGCACACTGCCGTTGATATTGTTCAACTGTGTACCGACAACGAGGGTACCGTCGTTGATGAGCGACAGCAGGCCTGTAGCACCACCGAGGTTCAGGGTTTGGCCGGTAAATTCGGTGGAACCGCCATCGATGGTGGCGCGTTCGAAACCTTCGAACTGGTCCGCATTCACCGCGGCGGCGGTTTTCGTGCGGTTCCTGAACACAATCCCATCTTGATCACCATCTCCACCGTCGAATTCACCGTTAACCCCGGAAAAATCAAAGCCGCCGAGAAAGATCACCTCATCTTTGCCCTTGCCCAAGGTCACATCACCGGTGATCTGAGCCCCTTCATTGACCTTAAGTTGTGAGTTGCCGTCGCCATTGATAATGGCAGCTTTTCCCCTCGCCCCCCTGACATCGGCGTTATTGTTAAGGGTGATCTCCGTCATCCCATTTAAGCCCAAACTATCAATACCGTATCGGGTCCTGCCTTGCACCAGGCCATTGACTGCAATCACCGCTTTGCCTTGGCCCTGATGATGGGCAAAAATGCCATTAGTTTCGCCGATCACGTTACCTTTGCCGGTGGTGATCTTCAGGGCGTTGTTGTTATTTGCGCTAAAAATCGATGCATTAATGCCATCGACGTTTGTTCCGGTGATATCTCCGTTAGTTTCAATGGTCAGGGCTCCGGTACCCCTAAGTTCGGCGAGGATGCCGTATTGGTCACCTTTCACCGCGCCTTTGCCGGTGGTGATCGTTAGGTCGTTTGTGCTTCCGAAATCCCGCATAATGCCAACAATGCCGTTCCGCCCTTTACCGGTGACATTGCCGTCGCCGGTCTTGATCGTCACAGCGCCCCTACCCTGGTGATCCGCGAAGATGCCGTGTTGGCCACCTGTCACCGCACCTGTGCCGATGGTGATCGTTAGGGCGTTGTTGTTATTTGCGTTATCAATCAATGCATTAATGCCATCTAGAGTTCTTCCGGTGACATTTCCGTTAGTCTCAATGGTCAAGGCTCCGGTACCTCTATGTTTGGCGAAGATACCGTCTAGGCCACCTTCCACCGCACCTGTGCCGGTGGTGATCGTTAGGGCGCTATCGTTTTGTAGATTGGTTACATAAACACGAATGCCATAATGACTCCCTTGACCGGTGACAGCCCCGCCACCGGTATTGATCGTCACAGCGCCCTTGCCAGAGTGCTCGGCAACAATGCCGTTTAGGGCACCTGTCACCGCGCCTGTGCCGGTGGTGATCGTCAGGTCCTTTTGGTTGTCTTTATTGGATATAGCGCTAAAAATGCCGTCCTTCCGTTGACCGGTGATATCTCCGTTGGTCTCAATGGTCAGGGCTCCGGCACCCCTGAGTTCGGCGAGGATGCCGTATTGGCCACCTGTCACTATGCCGTCGCCGGTGGTGATCTTTAGGGCCTTGTTGTTATTTACGTTAGCAATATGTGCAAAAATGCCATTGGCGTTTGTTCCGGTGACATCCCCGTCGCCGGTCTCAATGGTCACGGCTCCGGTACCTCCATGTTCGGCGGAGATGCCGTGTCTGCCACCTGTCACCGCACCTGTGCCGGTGGTGATCGTTAGAGCGCTATCGTTTTGTTGATTGCCTATAAAGCCGCGAATGCCGTCCTTCTGGCCACCGGAGACAGCCCCGTCGCCGGTCTGGATCGTCACAGTGCCTAAGCCATCGTGCCACGCGTAGATACCGAATTTGCCACCTTTCACTTTACCTTTGCCGGTGGTGATCTTCAGGGCGTTGTTGTTATCTACGTTATCAATCAATGCATAAATGCCATTGTTACTTGTCCCGGTGATATCTCCGTTGGTCTCAATAGTCAGGGCTCCGGTACCGTAATGAATGGCGCGGATACCGGATTGGCCACCTGTCACCGCGCCTGTGGCGGTCTTGATCGTAGCAGTGCCCTTGCCAATGTGCAGCGCTACTATACCATCTCGGGCACTTGTCACTTTGCCTTTGCCGGTGGTGATCGTCAGGTCCTTTTGGTTGTCTTTATTGGATATAGCGCTAAAAATGCCGTCCTTCCGTTGACCGGTGATATCTCCGTTGGTCTCAATGGTCACGGCTCCGGTACCTAGATGGTCGGCGAAGATGCCGTGGTCGCCGCCTGTCACCGCGCCTGTGCCGGTCTTGATCGTTAAATCGCCGTCACCGCTGCGAACCACGGCGTTAAGAGCCGCGTTCCCGCCCTTTATCTCTTTGCTGGTGGTACTGGTGAACGTGATACCGCCCCCTGCTTTTGTGCTGATAGCGTCAATAGAAATGCCATGCTTGGTAGGGTCATTAGACGTGTCGACGGAAAAATCTGCCGAGGTGGTGATCTGGGCGTCTTTTACAGTGATGTCTTGCTGAGTTGTCTTAGTACCCTCGCAAAAAATTTCGTTTGGTTGTCCACCAGCTTTCAGGTCGCAGGCGGCCAGAGCGGAGGTGGTGCTGCCGAGGCCAATAAGGGCGCTCAGCCCCGCGCCCACAACACAGGACGCAAGGCCCAACCCGAGAGTCGGCGCCGCACTGGCCACCTGGCCTCGAAATTTAACCACATGGCCGCCGCGCAAAACACGTGCGACAAGATTATCAAATGGTGACTTTAAAACGGGTATCCCGCCCTCGGCGCGTTCGTCCACAGCCGTTGGCTTTGTCGTGCCTTCTGTTCCCATTGATCCTGCCGGGCTCCTCATAATACAAACTCCCCGATGTTCAAAGCCCTTTCGCGTCTTAATAAAGAGCAACCCGCAAAGGACTTTAACCGGTTTCACAACAAATTCCCTGATACGGCCGTTTTTTGATAATTATTCAATTGTTGGCAATAGGCTTGCTAACAAAGGAACGGGTGCCCGTCAACCCCTATATTGTATTCTTACACCGTTGTAATTTCAGGGAAAGTTACCGGTAGGCTGTGCTCGCCCGGCAGTACAAAATCCAGACGCCCAGACACCCAGACATCCAAGCGTTAAGAGCGTATTCGGTACAATCACAACCGTGATCTGGCTGCCTCAAACCGTGGGGCGGGTATTAAGGGGAAGAAGCCCTAGATGTGAACTTTCAATAGGTTGTCCATTCGATCCCTGCTATGGAGATTGGAGGTATCACACTTCAAACATCCATGGAGAGACCGAATGAACATCCACAAAAATGCCAGATTAGCACCCTCACGTCGAGTAGAAATGGCCCGCGACGTCTTAAACGGGCGCTTGACAAAAGCACAAGCCAGCCGCGCCTATGGCGTCTGCGCTAAAACGGTGACCAAATGGGTCAAGCGATATGAACAGTTCGGACAAGCAGGCATGATAGATCGTTCGTCGCGCCCCCAGCATAGTCCACGAGCCATCCCACAGCCGCTGGCAAGGGCCATCATAAGCCTACGCCGCCAGCGGCTGTGCGGACAACATATCGCCCTAAAGCTTGATGTTTCTGCGGCAACCGTCAGCCGTGTCTTGAAACGGGCCAGGCTCTCGCGCCTTAAGGACCTGGAACCAAAGGTGCCGGAACGGCGCTATGTGCATGACCATCCAGGGGATATGATCCATCTCGATATCAAGAAACTGGGACGGTTTGGCCGCCCTGGCCACCGGGTCACCGGGTCTCGCGTCGGGCAATCCAACACACGCTCTGGCAAAGGCGGCTATGGCTGGGAATACTTGCATGTGTGTGTCGATGATAACTCACGCATCGCCTGCACGGACATCTTCGCAGATGAAAAAAAGCAGAGTGCGGTGGCTTTTCTGCAAAGCGCTGTTGCGTATTATAAAAGGCTGGGGATCACCATCCGGCGGGCTATGACCGACAACGGCGCGTGCTACAAGTCCAAGGCTTTCGCCAGTGCCTGTAAAGAACTGGGTATCAAGCATGTCAGAACCAAACCCTACACCCCAAGAACCAATGGCAAAGCGGAACGCTTCATCAAGACGGCGATTAATGAGTGGGCTTACGCGCCTTTGTACCAAACATCAGAACAGCGTAAGGCCTATTTACCAGAGTGGACCCATATGTATAATTGGCACCGACCTCATAGCGCCATAAAGACCAAACCGCCTATCTCTGCTTTAGGATTAAATGGGGACAACCTCTTGACGTTACACACCTAGAGTATCCATTGTGATCAAGCTGTTTTTTGGGTCCATTTTCTGTTGTCTCTGAGGAGAGCATTTGCCGTCACGATGATTGATCTCATGATGGCCGTTATCGCAACCTTTTTGGTTTTCCCAGTGCGGTAAGATGCTGATACCGTGCCTTGAACCGATGGTTGAACCGTATGGCAACCAGAGCTGGCATGTAGAGCGCGTCTCGTACATGCTTTCTGCCCCCCTGAATAAAGCTTTTGCCCTGCCAAGTGCCTGATTGTCGGGTGAAAGGTGCCAGACCCGCAAGGCTCGCCACCTGACGTTTATCCATACTGCCCAACTCGGGCATGTCGGCAAGCATTGTGAGAATGCTGACAGCACCAAGGCCAGGCATGGATTGGAGAATATTGCGACGCCTTGCCAGTTTTTTGTCACTCTCAATCACGGTCTGGGACTGCTTGTCGAGCTGTTTAATGTGTTTATCGATTTGCTTGAGCCTTTGTGTTGCCTGGCGCTTGAGCAGTGTCGATTTCAAGGTGTGCTGACGATTTTTGATCGCTGTTCTGTCGCGCACCAGTGCCCGCCGGGCTGCCGCTAATTCTTTCAAGGTTTCAACACTTTGGCTGAGTACTTCACAACGTGGCAACGGCAAACAGGCGCCCATACGGGCCAACATCAGCGCATCTACTTTGTCCGTTTTGGCCCGCGCAGATGAGGCCTGGGCAAACTGGCGCGCCTGCAAGGGATTGACGCAGGCACAGGCGATTTCAGCTCTCAACAGCGCCTTTTGCAAAGCACGGTGATACGTTCCTGTGGCTTCAAATACCACCAGTTTGGCAACACATTGTTGTAACCATGTAATCATCTTTTTGTGGCCTGGGGTCGTGTTGGCGTAGCGTCTCTTTTCCTTTCCACAAGAAGAAGCCAGATCAAGTTGGGCTTTGGAAACATCGATGCCTATGGTAAGCTGTGTCATCTTTTCGTATGTCCTTTGCTTGTCATTCGCACTTTTAGTGCATGTATCCATTCAGGCTACATCGAAAAGACGAGGGTGATCCTACTCTAGCCCGGTCTTTATTTTGGACCTGCGTTTTTGCGATCCATCCCTCGCCGCTGAGCGGGGCAAGCTTGCCCCGCTCAGCAATTTACTTTAGCAAATCAACCAGCATAATCATAAGACAAGCGTATCGAACCGCTTGCATTGCCCGGTCAGTTGAAACCAATTCAAAGCCGGAAAGTGGCAGCAATCCCCAAGCCTGCGCCCTGACTTGGCGATTGACCGCGCGAATGCGTCCGCTGCCGTCGAACCCGATCAGGACAGCTTTATAAATGCTATCCAAATTTATCCGTTCACCGTCGGCGCGCTTTATCAGGTTTATTCTGCGCCCAAGCAAGTCACCGATATTGCCTTACAGCCGGGCGAGGAACTTATGTCAGTGTCCGCCGGCGATACCGTAAACTGGATATTGGGGGACACCGTTTCGGGCATTGGGGACAAAGAGCAAGTCCACATTCTGATTAAGCCGATTGCGCCAAGCCTGACGACAAACCTCATTATCACCACGTCCAAACGCACCTATCATGTGGAACTCAAATCATTCCGTGAAACCTATATGGCGGCAGTATCCTGGCGTTATCCCCATGAGGAGTTGGTGCGGCAACGCGCCAAATCTAAAGCGCGATCAAAACAGGCAACGCAGACCGTGGAGCGCAGATTACAGGTTGATCGCCCGAACTTCCGATATGAAATCAAAGGGGACAAGCCGCATTGGCGCCCGCTGCGCGCCTTTGATGATGGCCGTAAGGTCTTTATCCAGTTTCCAGATCGGCTCGATCAGGGGGAAGCGCCACCGCTGTTCGTTGTGGGCCGAAACGGAAAAAGCCAACTCGTCAATTACCGGATCAACGGTTCCTACTATGTCGTTGACCGTTTGTTTGGCGCAGCAGAGCTGAGGCTTGGCGAGAAAGACCAGAACGTCGTCCGCATCCTTCGCAAGAAAGAGGGTAAATCACGCAAAACGCGCACGGGAGGCAAAGACGCATGAACACAACAGTCGATGAAGCCGACCGCCTTGCCATTCGGGCAAAGCCCAAACCTGTCCGGCGATTTAATCGGAAGGCGCTTATTGGCGTGGTCGGCGCTACTGGATTATTCATCCTAAGCGCCGCCGCCATCGCCTTTCGAGATGATAGCGGCGCGAACTCCGGACAATCGCCAGAACTCTACAAAACCAACCGAAACAATCTGCCTGATCAGATAACGGCGATGCCCGCTGATTACTCCGAGGTGAAACCGAAACTCGGGCCACCATTGCCGGGTGATCTTGGTTCGGCGTTTCTGAAAAAGCCATCATCGGCGGAGACGCTGCAGGACAATCCGTTCCGTTATCAAGGCGCGCCTGCGCAGATTTCGGCGCAACCTGCGCCTGTCGATGCGGCATTGGGATCGCCGCTGTTTTTTTGTTCAGCATGATCGCAATCGTTCACCACGGCCCGTTGGCGCTACTGCACAGGCTTTCATGCCGTCGCTCGATCAGTTCAATGCCTTGCCGATACAGACTCGACCACCCTCAGACGGGCAATTTCAAAACCCCGTCGATCCAAATCGTCAGGATAGAAAAGAGGCGTTTCTGTCACGCGATGTCGATACCGAGATTTACAATCCAAGCAGATTGCAGACGCCGGTGTCGCCCTATCAGGTTATGGCCGGCACCATCATTCCCGCCAGTCTCGTCACCGGACTGAACTCGGATTTATACCAAGGGTCCCTGACAATGACTCATGGATTAGCGTCAAAGAGGTATGTTATCAAGGCAGTACACCAGTCGGCGTGTACATAAAGCCAATACCGCTGGTATTACCCGGTCAGGTCATCGCGCAGGTCACGCAGAACGTTTATGACACGACAACCGGTCAGCATTTGCTCATCCCACAAGGGTCGCGCCTGATCGGTCAATATGACAGCGTAATCGCCTTCGGCCAGTCACGCGCCCTCGTGACGTGGCGCCGCATTATACCAAAGGTCCTTAACAATGACTCATGGATTAGCGTCAAAGAGGTGTGTTATCAAGGCAGTACACCAGTCGGCGTGTCTATAAAGCCAATACCGCTGGTATTATCCGGCCTGACGGCACTTCGCTTGTTCTGGAGAACCTTCCCGGCACTGACCTATCGGGCTATGCGGGACTGAAAGATCGCGTGGACAATCACACACTGCGTCTTTTCCAGGTCGCGGTCCTTTCAACCGTTCTTTCAGTCGACAGCGAGCTTGGCCGCGATTCCAATGAAGATGTCCTGATTGCGGCAATCCGCGACGGCGGCCAGCGCACCTTCAATCAGGCCGGACAGCGCATCGTCAATCGCCAACTCAATGTGCAACCCACCATACGGGTGCGGCCAGGCTGGCGGCTCAATAAGAGATTCGGTTTTCAGCGCTTTGCAAATGAGCTTGCGATCATCGAAATCAGCGTATTCAAGCGGCACTCTGCGCTGATAATACCAGCGGTTTCCGCGCTGTTTGAGATGTTGATTCAGGCTCCTCATCACGGCCATAGCGTAGCTCCCTTTGTAGTACAAAATGTAGTACAAAATCGAAGGTAACTACGAGGTTCCGTGACCTACAGGGTAATAAATTCAGCAATTACAATAACTCAAAAAGTCTGTTTTCTGAATTTATGGTGCGGCCGAGAAGACTTGAACTTCCACGGGATCTCTCCCACAGCGACCTCAACGCTGCGCGTCTACCTATTCCGCCACGGCCGCACAACCGGGCATACTCAAACAACGTTGCCTGAACAGCCCCAATTGACCCCGCACGCCCTTTCCGCGCCGCCGCCTATATCCACCTTATTATGATATGGTAGCAAACAGTCGCGGGCCCACATGGGGTCAGGAAAGGTTGTCAGATCAAAATCTGTGGACTGGCTATAACAAATCACTCCTTAACAAACAAGCCGTTTGCAAGACATTGTTGCCGTTTTGACCATGCCCATGATTTTTGTTTCTGGCTTTTATAGGATGACGACCTTATCTTGATTCAAATGTCATTTTTGCTAAAGAGGTCTTCGACAGAGGTGGGCATGCTGATCTAGCCGAGACAAGCAGTCAGCGTGTACAAAAAGCCAGTACCGCTGGTATAATCGGGGCATGAGACCCCACGCTTTGCAAATTTGCTTCTGTGATCCCGACAGAAACGATATTCTACTGTCATGTGCGCCGACAATGCCTTATTGTAAGCTCCTGACTGCTGATCGATTCGATAAGTGCATAGGTAGAGGCAAAACCAACAAACGGGAGCCAAGTCAGACTGTCGAGGGTGATGGGAGCTGGAAACGCCTATTGACGACCTGATCACCCCCTCCCCTCCCGGCCACCCCTGGGGTACCATTGTGCGGGTGCTCGCGAGGGGGAGCGGGCGGTGATGCCTTAATAGAGATACCCAGCTGTGGCACCGGTGCCATAGGCGAGAGGACCATGGAGAATACCCACCCCAATTCCCACGACACGACGGAACAAAGGGCCGCCACGGCCTATGGCGATCTGCACGGCGTTGTTGTGCGCCGGTGCTACGCCTACCTGTTTGATATGATGATCATAATCGCCTTGTCCATTGTCATGCATGAGGTTGTTTTTCTGTTTGGTTTTGTTGCTCTGAGCTTGACCTGGATATTGTTCGGCTCTCTTTTTCCCATCGCTGGTATTCTTTATTCCGGCTTGACGGTCGGCGGCCCGTGGAACGCTACATGGGGCATGCGGTTTTTCCGAATTGAAGTGCGAGAGATCGATGGGCGCGCGCCCGGCGGATGGTTTGCCGCAGCCCATGCCGCACTATTTTATCTCTCGTTTCTGGTGCCGCCGGTATTTTTCATACCGTTTCTGTCCCCCTATCGACGCTGCCTGCATGACATCGCCATCGGTGCCATTGTTGTTCGCCTATGAGTTGTTTTTTGCCAAATGGGGTTCCGCCTCCGGGATCGTGGAGAAAACTTGGCTGAAGCAGGCCGGCGCAAGTCGCAAAACATGCGGCGAACAGGAAGAGACCTTTTTTTCAAGATCATGCTAGATTTTCAGACAATCCCGAACTTGCACATGTGGTTGACCTTCGCGGTGATCATCGCCACGATCGTCTCCTATGCCGTTGAGCGCGTGTCCATCGAAATCACCTCCCTTGGAGCGCTGGTTGCTCTTTTGCTTTTGTTTTCTCTTGCCCCCTTGCCATCGCAGCAGACGGGGGAGATGGTGACTGCAGCGGACTTGCTGGCCGGCTTTGCCAACCCCGCCCTGATTACCGTTGTTAGCCTTTTGATTGTTGGCCAGGGGCTATTCCAGACAGAAGCTCTGGAAGGGCCGGTTCAAGTTATCGCCCGATGGGGTGGGCGTTCGCCCTGGACCATTCCGGCGGTAATTGTTGCTGCTGGATTGATCAGCGCTTTTATCAACAATACGCCTGTTGTGGTGGTCATGCTGCCGGTGATCGTTGCGCTTGCCGGGCAAAACGCAACTCCTACATCAAAATTATTGATGCCCCTAAGCTACATTTCAATCCTTGGGGGCATGACGACATTAATTGGGTCGTCAACTAACTTGCTGGTGGCTGGTGTGGCCGAAAACCTGGGACAGCCCGCACTTGACTTTTTTTCCTTTGTCGTTCCTGGCGGGATTTTGGCCGCGGTAGGGCTTTTGTACGTCCTTTTTGTTATGCCCCGGTTCCTGCGCCAACGCGCCGGTATGCTTGATACGATAAAAGGCTCCTCCGGCCGTCAATTCATTGCGGAATTTATCGTCACCTCCGGAGACGATCTCGTCGGAGCAAGATCAGTCTCGGGGCTTTTCCCCACCCTGACCGATATTACCATTCGAGTCATTATTCGCGGCGAGACCATTCTGTCGCCACCCTTTGACGACATTGAACTCTCCCCGGGTGACATTGTGATCTTTGCCGCGACGCGCAAAACCATTACCCGTTATCTGACCAGCCAGAAAGCCACCGTCAAGTCGGCGACTTCCCTGGACGTCATTCGCGACGCGACCCGTCAGAACGATCCAGCGGAGACATTTGTTCTTGCCGAAGCCATGGTCTCTCCTGGCTCTCGTTATATCAAACGTCCCATCGCCACCGCGGGCATCAGGGCGCATACGGACTGTTTGGTTCTTGGGGTACAGCGGCGCAGTCACATGCTGCGCACGGCGATGACAGACGTGCGGTTGGAATCGGGAGACGTCCTTTTGATCGGCGGCACCCACGGTCAGATCATGCGCATGCGCCCAAACCGCGACCTGATTCTACTTGAATGGTCAGCCCAGGAAGTGCATTTGCGTCAATATGGACGCCGGGCGCTGGCAATTTTTCTTGCCATAATCGCTGCCGCGACATCCGGGATTGTTCCCATTGTGGTTGCGGCATTGACAGGCGCCCTGGCAATGATCCTGACCGGCTGTTTGAACCTGCGTCAGGCCGTGCGCGCCATCGATCAGCGCATTATCATGCTCATAGCCGCCTCAATCGCCTTGTCCGTTCCCTTACAGGCGACCGGAGGCGCAGACTGGATCGCCAATACAATGCTCGGCGCACTTGCGGGAACGTCGCCGACGGTCATTATTTCGGCCCTGTTCCTTCTCGTCGCGGTGTTGACGAACATCCTCAGTAACAACGCCACGGCCATTCTGTTTACCCCTATTGCCATCAGCATTGCGCAAAATCTGGGCGTTTCGCCAACACCGTTTGTTATCGCTGTCATTCTCAGCGCAAACTGCTCGTTTGCCACCCCGATTGCTTACCAGACCAATCTTCTGGTGATGGGGCCCGGGCACTATAAGTTTTCTGATTTTATGATTGCTGGCATTCCTTTGGTCATTATTTTGTGGTTGACTTTTACCCTGTTTGCACCGCCTTACTATGGTTTGTGACAATCCCTGACGCTTACCCCATGACACAACATCCGATTGATGCTCCACAGTTTTTTCTAACAACCCTGGCGCCCTGCCCATACTTGCCCGAGCGACTGGAGCGCAAGGTGTTTACCCATCTTTTCGGATCTCAGGCAAGCACCCTCAACGATGCCCTGACGCACGGCGGGTTTCGTCGCTCACAAAACATCGCCTATCGACCCGCCTGCGAGGGTTGCCGCGAATGCACGTCCGTACGTGTACTTGTTGATGAGATGCGCGAAACCCGCAATTTTTCCCGCGTGTGGCGCCGCAATCAGGATCTGGTGGCCACCCTAAGGCCCCCGAAGGCATCCAACGAACAGTTCCGTCTTTTTCGCAGGTATCTGAGCGCCCGCCACAGGGCCGGTGGCATGACCCAGATGACCATGCTCGACTTTGCCATGATGGTCGAGGACAGCCACGTCGAGACCCAGGTGATTGAGTATCGCAGCCGCGATCCGGATACTTCGACCACCGGTGTGGGTACTGGACCTCTTGTGGCGATGTGCCTTGCCGATACCATGAGCGATGGGCTATCGCTGGTGTACAGTTTTTTCGATCCCCTGGCGAAAAAGCGCAGTCTGGGTACCTATATGATCCTGGACCACGTTCGGCGTGCCAGACGCCTGGGTCTACCCTATCTCTATCTCGGTTACTGGATAAAAGGATCAGCCACGATGGCCTATAAGGCGCGTTTTTACCCACAAGAGCGCCTTGGCGCGGGCGGCTGGCAGCGTTATGACGGGCCTGCCGGTCAGATCCGCTGAGCAAAATCCCGCTTGCGCGAAGCTTGGCGGCTGGAGCCGATAGATATGACACGCTTGTCTTATGATTTTGCCGGTTTCTGGGCAAAGATTGGTTCCACTGACCGGCCTTCAACAGCCGGTCAGTGGCGGTGGTCGGATCGAGATACGCTTGGTCGTTTAGGACCGTTTTAGAGCAGCATACGTTTAGTTGTACCCTTTTTGCTTTGGGGACAACTAAACCTATGCTGCTCTAGTTGTGTCAATTCACCGGGCAGGTCAGGAAGAAGCAAATAGGTCGTTGACCGCCATAATATAGAAGGGAACAATCTTTTGATATAGTGCGTTTGTTCCGTGAAAAGAGTCAAAAAATGCAAATGCCCCCTCTGTCAATAATTTCTCGTTACAATTGTTAACAAACTTCGTTGCCAACTCACCATCGGTGAGGAGAAAATGTAACAAACTAAAATACCCATCAGCAATATCGCTTACACAACCGATATGTTTTTTGTCATCAGGCCACTGGCTGATTACCTTATTAAAGCTTTCGGCAACCGAAAAAAACCTGACATTCGATTCGGCAAAACGGTTCGCCACTTGCGTTTTTACTTTACTTTCAAGACGGGCAGAAAGTTGATTGGCAATAGCTGAAGAATGTTCGAAGGGATAAAAAGCCGGAATATCGCCAATCATTGGTGCTGTTGAAACCATGATTTTTTTTGCCCCGTTGTCAACCAATCTGGAAACTTGTGTAATATAAATCTGTGCCACCGCATCTATTTGACGCATCATATCAGGAACGCCGGATGAAGATGATGCAATCTGCATAATATCATTGCCACCAATGATAACGATATGAAGGGCGTTACTTTTCCCGATGTTATCGGGCTTGACATTATTCAGGTACAGATCTAGTTGATTTTGCAGGTTATAGATATCAAAAAATCTATTCAACACACCACTATAGCTACCGATGGTAGCGTTACTAACAGCATAGTTAAGTCCTTTGTGATCAGCATCTTTCCTCAAAACGGGTTCGTGCTTTTGAGCCGCACGGATAACATGGCCTTCTTGCTCCTGCGTCAGTTGCGTTGATCGTGTAGGATCTGAAAGTGCGGTGATAATTTTAAGCAAACCTTCCTTGTTATTTCGCATTTGGTCACTCAAAGCACCTTTACTGTGTTTGGAGTGTCCCCATGCAGGTTGAAGATATATTCCATAATGGGCTGCCACATATTCTACAGGAAGGAACTTATTGGAAAAGCGTTCTCCACCTTTGGCAGCTGGTGGCGCCTCAAGGTGCACGTCAAACAGTTCGACGAGATGGCTGACTTGCGAAAAAAAATTTCCGTTATCGGACAAGGAATCACCGAACACGTAAATATTCTCTATATTAACTTTTGGCAAATCAGGATAGATATCCGAGATATTCCGGTCATTTCCGTTGTCCCAGTATGAACAGGAAAATAATAATAGGCTAAGAAGCGCGACAGTACCCCATCGGTACAAAAGGAAATACAATATATTATATATTTTCATCAGCAAATTTTCTCCTTAACTTTCAATAAACACGTCTACTAACGGGAATCACCACCCCGCTCCCCTTTATAGCGTATAGAGCATCGGGTAGGTTTTGTGAATCGATTAAGGGTTCCCTTTTTGGGGACCAATGTGATTCATTTGGGTATGGAGGTAATTGCACGCCCCAATCTTTATCCCTTGATCTTCGTCATCGCGTTGTTGCTGCGATATTATACTGGGGGCCCAATGGGATGGACCTCCTTTCTCTATAGCAAAAGAGCGGGCTGACCAGGTCGTAAATAGAAATCTTCAGATGATCCTCTTACCCTTGCAGGTCATATAGACCTGAAACAACCCGCCTATCGTGAAGGGCCAGGCCATGCGTGACAAACTCTACAGTGTTTTTGAACAACAATACGCTCCCGATGAACTGCAAAGCAACCCGATGATCCCGCGAGGGTTTTGGGCGTTTTGCCGTTATTTCGTAGCCCAGTTCAGCACAGCTCTTATTGTTATGCTGGTGAGTGCGTTTTTGGCTGCTGGCATAAACGTGCTCAAGCCCGTCTCCCTTGGCTGGCTGGTGGATGCAGCGACAGCCCTGGGTCGGGACGCGTTTTTGGCGCAATACTGGTGGCATCTGGTCGGCCTTGGCGTTTTGTTCCTGGTTGTCGGCCCCTTGGTTATTGCGGTTGACCTGATGGTTGAAATGCAGACCCTGCGACCGGTCATGTATAGCCGTATCCGGCACCAGATCCATTGGTATTTGCTTCGCCATAGCTGGTCTTACTTTCAGCGCGACTTTGCCGGACGTATCGCCAGTAAATCCGAACAGACCACCTACGCGCTGCGGGATTCAACCCTGAATTTCGTGGGCCCGGTTTGGTATGTGTCCATATTTCTTGTTATCACCCTTGTGGCCCTGGCGTGGGCAGACTGGCGATTGGCAATCCCCATGTTGGTGTGGCTCGTATGTGTCGTCGGATTTTTGCGCGTGATGATGCCGATATTGGGGAAAAGCGCCGAGGACGTTGCCGACGCTCGCTCGGACCTGAATGGACGTATGGTTGACGCCTATACCAATATCCAGACAATCAAACTGTTTGCAAGCCAGGCGCGCGAGGACGCCTATGCCACAAACGCCATTCGCGAAACCCACGAAAAAAACCTGCAAGTTGCCCGCGCCATCACCGATATCTGGCTGCCTTTGAGTTTCTTCAACGCCGCTGCCATCGTAGGGACGATCGCGCTCGGGCTTTATTTGTGGCACCAGGGCGCGATCACCATCGGCGCACTGGCCATGGCCTTGCCGCTAACCATCCAGGTTACCAACATGGCCGATTGGATCACCCAGATCATCAGTTCCATCGTCGAGGGCATGGGTACCGCGCGCGACGGCATGAAGATGATCACCCAACCCCATGAAATCGTTGACAGAGCCGATGCGAAAGTTCTGGTGGCCGCAAGAGGGACTATTCGGTTTGATCATGTCACGTTCGCCTATCAAAGCACTGACGACGAAAAGGCGAGAGGCCCTGGTGCGGTTATCCGCGACTTTAATCTTGACATTGCGGGGGGCGAAAAAGTTGGCATCATCGGGCGCTCAGGCGCGGGAAAATCGACCCTGGTGAATTTGCTGCTGCGCTTTTTTGATGTTAGCGAGGGCGTAATCTCCATTGATGGCCAGGATATTTCCCAGGTTACCCAGGAGAGCCTGCGCGCCAATATTGCCATGGTGACCCAGGACACCTCCCTGTTGCACCGTTCGATCCGTGAAAACATCCTGATCGGACGCCCGGGCGCGTCCGAGGCGGACATAATCGGTGCCACAAAACAGGCGGCCGCTGACACCTTCATTGGTGATCTGCAAGACTGGAAAGGACGGCAAGGTTTTGATGCTCATGCGGGAGAGCGTGGGGTCAAGCTCTCCGGTGGTCAGCGCCAGCGTATTGCACTTGCCCGAGTCATTCTCAAGGACGCTCCGATTTTGATCCTGGACGAGGCCACCTCTGCCCTGGACTCAGAAGTCGAAGCCGCCATTCAGGAGCAATTCGCGCAAATCATGCACGGCAAGACCGCTATCGTTATCGCCCACAGACTGTCAACTATCGCCGCCCTGGACCGGCTGGTGGTCTTGGATGCGGGCCGCATTATCGAAACCGGAACCCATGAAGAGCTGATCAAGACCGAGGGACTGTACGCCCAACTCTGGCAACACCAGTCGGGTGGGTTTCTTCGTGTATAGAGCGTCGCCGATCAATCGCGGTCAAGCAGGGCGATCAGGGACGAGGTGTCCCATCGTGTTCCTCCCATGGCTTCCACCGCGGAATAGTATTGGTCCACAAGGGCGGTGACGGGAAGATGGGACCCGTTGCGCTTGGCCTCATTAAGACACATGCCAAGATCCTTGCGCATCCATTTGACGGCAAAGCCAAAATCGAATTCTCCGGCGGCCATGGTCTCACCGCGGTTTTGCATCTGCCACGACCCCGCCGCCCCTTGCGCAATCACATCAACAACCGCGGGGATATCGAGACCGGCGCGCTTGCCGAAGTGAATGCCCTCGGAAAGCCCCTGCAACAGTCCGGCAATGCAGATCTGATTGACCATCTTGGTCAACTGCCCTGCCCCCGCACCACCGAGCAAACGCACCGCGCGGGCATAACAGGAAATTACCGGTTCCGCGCGCGCAAACACATCTTCATCGCCTCCCACCATGACCGTCAACACACCGCTCTCAGCGCCCGCCTGGCCACCGGAAACCGGGGCATCCAAAAACGCAAATCCGCGCTCATGCGCCGCCGCCGCCAGGGCGCGCGCCAAATCCGCGGAAGCGGTCGTGTTATCAATAAAAATGCTTCCTGGCTTCATGTATTGGAACGCACCGTTCTCGCCGGTCGTCATCTCGCGTACATCATCATCACCACCAAGGCAGGCAAAGACAAAATCAGCATCCTCGACGGCATCGGCGACGCTTGCACAGGCCTGGCCACCGTACTCAGTTGCCCAGGCCTCGGCCTTGCTGTGCGTACGGTTAAAGACGAAAACTTCGTGCGCACTCTTTTCCTTGATGTGCCCCGCCATGGGATAGCCCATCACCCCAAGCCCCAAAAACGCAACCTTTCCCATTCCGTTTACCTCTCTCTTGTGTCTCGACCCGTTGCCAACACAAATGGCTGCTACAATTATTGTAACTCCATTTATGAATCAATCTTTTTGGGCAGGTTTAGGCGAATATGCAGATCACGTAGTTGCGCCGTGGAAACGCTGGAGGGCGCTTGCATCATCAAATCCTGCGCCTGCTGGTTCATGGGAAACAGGGTGACTTCGCGCAGGTTCTCAACCCCGCACAAGAGCATCACAATACGGTCGATCCCGGGCGCGATACCCCCATGCGGCGGGGCCCCATATTGAAACGCCTGATACATGCCCCCAAAGCGGGTTTTCAACACCTGTTCATCGTAGCCGGCAATCTCGAAGGCTTTGCGCATGATCTGGGGCCGGTGGTTACGAATCGCTCCCGATGACAACTCCACCCCGTTGCAAACGATGTCATATTGGTAAGCCAGGATAGTCAACGGGTCCTGTTGTTCAAGCGCCTCCAGGCCGCCCTGGGGCATGGAGAACGGGTTGTGGGAAAAATCGATCCGCTTTTCCTCCTCGTTCCACTCGAACATGGGAAAGTCAACGATCCAACAAAATGCAAACTGATCACTATCGATCAAATCAAGCTGCTCGGCGATTGTGGTGCGCGCGGCAGCAGCAAAGGCGGTAAAATCCCTTGGTTTGCCCGCACAAAAGAAAATCGCATCCCCGTCTTCAAGCGCAAATTCCGCTTGCAGCGCCTTGGTGCGTTCGGGGCCGATGTTCTTGGCGATCGGACCGGCTCCCTCCCCGTCGCGAAAGAAGATATAACCAAGGCCCGGTTGCCCCTGTTTTTGCGCCCAGCCATTGATCCGGTCGCAAAAGGCGCGAGAGCCGCCGCCCTTGGCCGGAATGGCCCAGATCTCAACACCCGCGTCGCGCGCAATCATTGCGGCAAAGACCTTAAATCCGGAGCCGCGGAAATGCGCGGTCACATCGCTCATGACAATGGGATTGCGCAAGTCAGGCTTGTCGGTCCCGTATTTGCGCATGGCCTCGTCATAGGCAATACGCGGGAAAGGGCTGGAGACGGTTTTGCTGCCGGCAAATTCGATGAACAAATCCCGCAAAACCGGCTCAACGGCTTTGAACACGTCCTCCTGCTCGACAAAGCTCATCTCGATATCCAGTTGATAAAACTCCCCCGGCGAGCGATCGGCTCGGGCGTCCTCATCACGAAAACAGGGGGCGATCTGGAAATAGCGGTCAAAGCCGGCAATCATGACCAACTGCTTGAACTGCTGCGGCGCTTGCGGCAGGGCATAGAATTGCCCCGGATGTAACCGCGAGGGAACTAAAAAGTCCCGCGCACCCTCAGGGCTGGAGGCGGTCAGGATGGGCGTTTGAAATTCCATAAAGCCGGCCTCGGTCATGCGCCGCCTGATAGAGGCGATAATCTGCGCCCGCTTGACAATATTGCCGTGCAAGGTCTCCCGGCGCAGATCAAGATACCTGTGGGTCAGGCGAATGTCCTCTGGGTAGTCGGGCTCCCCAAACACCGGCAAGGGTAGTTCATCCGCCTCACTCAGTACCGTGACCTTGCTTGCAAAAATCTCTATCTCACCGGTTGCTAATTCCGTATTTCGGGTGTCCGCCGGGCGCGCGCGCACCAGGCCATCAACGCAAATCACCCACTCCGCGCGGACTTGCTCAAGCACGGCAAAGCCCGGTGAGTCCGGATCCGCAACCACCTGCGTAACGCCATAGTGATCGCGCAAATCCACAAACAGCACCCCACCATGATCACGCACCCTGTGCACCCAACCCGACAGGCGCACGGTTTTACCAATATGTGTCACCCTAAGCTCGGTGCAGCTGTGTGTCCGGTATCTGTGCATGCGACTCCTCATTTTTGGCTAGACCAGCATGCGTTTAGCTGTACCCATTTTGCTATGGGGACAACTAAACGCATAAAGCTGATCGCCCTCTAAATCTATAGCAAAATGCGAGAAGAATACGGCAATGCCTATCAATCCAATTAAACGCATTTTGCTATAGGGCAGGCCCCCATACTGCACGGCGACCCCTCTGCTTTATGGCATCGTTGCCAAGGGGTTTTAATCTGTATGGATGAGGAAAGCAAAGATTTGTCGCAGGCTCATCCCATTCCCCTTAATTATTTAACCGCTTTGCCTTATATGAGAGCAAAGGCAGCGACAAAAGCAACCGTAAGCGGGACCCATTCATGTCAGTAATTACAACGACCGATACGCTCGCAGAGGTTTGCGCCGGGCTTACCCATGCAGAATTCGTCACCGTCGACACGGAATTCGTGCGCGAGACCACTTACTGGCCAAACCTGTGCCTGGTACAACTCGCGGGTGCAAATGCCGATGACGCCTGGTGCGTCGACCCCCTGGCACACGGGATCGACCTGTCGCCCCTTTATGAGTTGCTGAGCACGAACACGGTCCTCAAGGTCTTTCATTCCGGCAGACAGGATATCGAAATCTTCTACCATCAAGCGGACCTGATCCCGACTCCGGTGTTTGATACGCAGGTGGCCGCCACGGTCTGCGGCTTTGGCGACCAAGTGGCCTATGAGCAGCTCGCGCGCCAGCTTGCCGGAGCGCGCATCGATAAAGCCTCTCGCTTCACAGACTGGAGCAAGCGGCCCTTGAGTACGCGTCAATTATCTTACGCGCTTGCCGATGTCATCCATCTGCGCCCCATCTACAAGGCATTGAAGAGCCGTTTGGAGACCTCAAGACGCGCCCATTGGCTTGATGAGGAAATGCATATCCTCACGGACCCCGCGACCTATGACCTGCAACCGGAAAATGCCTGGCGGCGGGTCAAGATCCGGGTGAACAGGGCCCGTGACTATACGATCGCCAAGCGCCTTGGCGTCTGGCGCGAGCGCATGGCACAAACCCGCAATGTCCCGCGTGGTCGCATCCTCAAGGACGACCAGATAAACGAAATTGCCAAGCAAAAGCCGCGCAGCCTGGAGGCTTTGCGGGGCTTGCGCAATTTTCCCAAAAGGCTTGCCAATAAGGCCAATGGCGGGCAGATTATTGCGATTATCGACGCGGTTTTGGAACTGCCGGAGAAAAACCTGGACCGCGCGCCGCGGGATCGACAATTTGCGGCCAAGGATAGCGCAGCGATCGAATTGCTTAAAGTGCTCCTCAAACATGTGTGTGAGATGCATCATGTGGCCCCCCGCCTGATCGCAACAACGCGGGACATTGAAACCCTTACCCGCAATCCTGACGCCGACATACCGGCTCTTCGGGGTTGGCGTAGGGAAATCTTTGGGGCGAACGCGCTGCGTTTATTACGCGGTGAAGTGGTAGTCGGTTACCGGGACAGGGCTGTTCAAGTCTTGCCCGCACCCAAGGACTGACAAGCCCCTAAAATGCGGTATTACCTGAGCGCGTAATGTTTTAATAGAACCATTGATATAGATATTGCAAGAGTTACACGCTAGTATGGATAAAGGCTCAAGCACAGCACGAACACCCCGCCGCGCCTGATCCACGGCGCGTAGCTGACCAAGGGTTTGCCGCATGAATGCACGAATTGATCCTATCACGCCTCTCCCGCATGCTTCAGCGCCACACACCGAGCGTCGCCATGCAGGGGTTGCCGACAACCGACCCGACTTATCGTTTCCCAACGCCGATGAACGGCTTATCAATCGGGAACTGTCTTGGCTGAAGTTTAATCGCCGGGTGCTCGAAGAGGCTCTGAACGACAAACATCCCCTATTGGAACGGCTCCGGTTTCTGTCGATTTCTGCCAGCAATCTGGACGAGTTTCTCATGGTGCGGGTTGCCGGGCTCAAGGGGCAGCTGCGCGCCGGCGTTGAAGAATTGAGCGACGATGGACGTACCCCAGCGCAGCAGCTCTCGCTTGTACGCGATGAAATCGCCCAATTGGAGCGCACGCAACAGGACATATGGGTGGATTTACGCAAGGCCCTCAAAGAGGATGATCTGTGCCTGATTTCCGGCGAGACCCTAAACCTTTCGCAGCGCCATTGGCTTGAGGCGCACTTCTTGAAGACTATTTTTCCCGCCCTAACCCCCCTTGCCATTGATCCTGCACATCCGTTTCCCTTTATTCCTAATCTTGAACTCAACCTGATTCTACAGCTTGAAAACGATGAGAATCGCAAACTGACCGCGCTTATCCGCATTCCCCATAAACTGGAGCGCTTTATCGTCGTCGGCGATGCCCCAGATGTCCCCGCTGATCACACAGGCGACGGCGGCCGCATTGTTGCCATGGAGGACGCCGTTAGCCTTTTTGTCTCAACCCTGTTCCCCGGCTATCGGGTGACAGGAAAAGGCATGTTTCGCATTGTCCGCGATAGCGATATCGAAATTGAGGAGGAGGCAGAGGATCTTGTTCGGTTGTTTGAGAGCGCCTTAAAACGGCGGCGGCGGGGGTCGGTTATTCGCCTGGAAATGGACGCCCGCGCGCCAGCAGCGTTACGGCATTACGTTGCCAAGGCCCTAGCGGTGAGCGAAAGCGAGACCATCAGTGTTGACGGCATGATCGCCCTTGCAGATCTGTCTCAAATCGCTGATATGGATCGGCCGGATATGAAGTTTGCTCCCTTTACGCCGCGTTTTCCCGAGCGCATCCGCGAGCATGGCGGGGACTGTTTTTCCGCAATCCTGGAGAAAGATATTCTCGTTCATCACCCTTACGAATCGTTTGATGTGGTGCTGCAGTTTCTGCGCCAGGCCGCGCGCGATGACGACGTGATCGCGATCAAGCAGACCCTTTATCGCACCTCCAACAATTCGCCCATTGTAAAATCCCTGGCGGAGGCGGCGGAGGCGGGAAAGTCCGTCACCGCTGTGGTGGAACTCAAGGCCCGCTTTGATGAACAGGCCAATATACGCTGGGCGCGCGACCTGGAGCGTGCCGGTGTCCAGGTCGTGTACGGGTTCATGGAGCTTAAGACCCATTCGAAGCTGTCGTTGGTTGCACGCCGCGAGGGCGATGAGATCACCTCCTACGTACACATTGGAACCGGCAATTACCATCCGGTTACGGCGCGTATTTATACAGATCTGTCGTATTTCAGCGCCGATCCCGCCATAGCCCGTGATGTGGCACGGGTGTTCAACTTTATTACCGGTTACGCCCATCCGGATGCCTTCGAAAATCTGGCCATGTCGCCCTTTACCCTTAAGACGCAGATTATCGATCACATTGGCGCGGAGATCGGCCATGCGCGCGCCGGCCGACCGGCGGCAATCTGGATGAAAATGAACTCGCTCGTCGACAAAGATGTCATCGAGGCGCTTTATGAGGCGAGCCAGGCGGGTGTTGAGGTTGAGCTCGTGGTGCGCGGCATCTGCTGCCTGCGTCCAGGGGTTGCCGGGCTTTCCGAGAACATCCGGGTTAAAAGTATCATCGGACGCTACCTGGAGCACTCGCGCATTTACTGTTATGGCAATGGCCACGGCCTGCCCTCGGGTGAAGCGATTGTCTATATTGGCTCCGCGGACTTGATGCCGCGCAATCTGCGCCGGCGCGTGGAGGTGGTGGTGCGCATTACAAATGCCACGGTTCGTGAACAGATCGTCGACCAGATCATGGTCGCCAATCTGCGCGACAACCAGCAATCGTGGCGGGTTCTGGCGGACGGGTCTTCAGAGCGGATCCAGGTTGCACCCGACGAGGCAGAGTTCAATGCGCACCATTATTTTATGACGAACCCGAGCCTTTCTGGCCGCGGGCGCTCGATTGAGGAGAGCCAACCTCAGGATCTGGAAGAGGTCGCACGGCTCTTGCAGGGTGAAATCAGCAATATCGCGGGACTGGGCGGTGAGTAAAAACGAACACAATGACAATAAAGTCGCAGATCAAGATTGCAAGGTTGACAGCGACAACCTGGATATTGCCAACACTGTGGGGGACCAGACGCGGTCGCGCGATGCGCCGGGGCGTATCCATGGCCCCGAAGGTCCTGTCGGCGTTATCGACATTGGCTCCAACTCCGTACGCCTTGTTGTTTACGAGCGGGCGAGCCGATCTCTGACTCCCTTTTATAACGAAAAAGACCTGTGCGGTCTCGGGCGCGCCGTCGCCACAACAGGACGCATGCGTGAGGATGCGATTGCACGAGCCCTGGCGACCTTGAAGCGTTACCGCGCCCTTGCTGACATTCTGCAATTGAGGCAGCTCCACATCATCGCCACCGCAGCCGTGCGCGAGGCCAAGAATGGGACGCGCTTTATTGCTGATGTAGAGCGCATATGCGATACCAAGGTTGATGTCCTGTCGGGAAAACTCGAGGCTCGCTACGCCTCCTGTGGTATTGTCTCCGGTTTTATATCCCCGGATGGTCTGGTCGGCGATCTTGGAGGCGGCAGTTTGGAACTGACGGATTTGAAGGGGCGACGCCTGCGCCGCGGTGATACGTTGGCGCTTGGCGGCATCAAGCTGGCCGAGTTATCGAAGAATTCTCCGCAACAGGCCGACACACTGGCGCGCGAAACGCTCAAACCTTACGCCAAAAAATACACAGCGAAGGGGCGACGCTTTTATGCCATCGGCGGCACCTGGCGGGCCTTGGCGCGCCTGCACATGGTGGAAACCGGATATCCTTTGAAGGTCATGCACCACTACGCCATCAAGGCCGGGGAAGCAAAGGATTTTTGCCAAATGGTGGCCCGCTCCGAGGTTGAAACCCTTGCCGGGATTACCGCTATTTCCAGCCCCCGGCGCGCGCTCCTGCCCTATGGCGCCGTTATCTTGGTTAATATCATCGACATTTTTCGCCCCAAAGAGATTGTGTTCTCCGCCCTTGGCGTGCGAGAGGGATATATTTACAGTAAGCTGCCCAAGCGCGAGCGCGAGCGCGATCCGCTTGTGGAGGCGGCACGGGAACTGGGGTATCTGCGCAGCCGCTCACCATCCCATGGGGAGGAACTTTATCGCTGGACAGGTCAGGCCCTTAAATGTCTAAACATTGATGAACGTACACAGGAGAGGCGGCTGCGCCATGCGGCCTGTCTTCTCGCCGACATCGGTTGGCGCGCTCATGCAGATTATCGCGGGGAGCAAAGCCTAAACATTATCGCGCATGGGGCTTTTATTGGCATCGACCACCCAGGGCGCGCCTACCTGGCGATGGCCAACTACTACCGTCACGTGGGGTTAATCGATAAGGCGCTAAGCCCTCGGATTGTGGAATTAACATCGACGCGGTTACGGGAGCGGGCCCGGATTTTGGGAGCCGCTTTGCGCCTGGCGCATGTCGCTGCTGCGGCGACCCCTGACGTGCTCCCCAAAATGCCCTTAAAGCGGCGCGACAACACGCTGGTTCTGTGTCTGCCCAAGGATATGAAGCCGATCGCTGGTGCCCGGCTGTCCGAACGCCTTGCCCGCCTCGCCCGCCTCTCCAGTCTGAAAGCCGATATTGTCGTGGGTTAGAGCGTGTCAGGTCTTAATAGATTGGGTGCAGCCTCATGCCTGCTTAAGGCATGCGCGTAAAAACTGCCCCCCGAGTTCCAGACCGTCGGGGCCGATACCATGGCCAACCCCTTGACCGGTATGAAACTCAACACCAATATCCGATTGGGCCAAAGCTTGTGCGGCGGCGAACATTTCAGCAATCGGGATCACGTCGTCTCGATCTCCGTGTGCGAGAACAACCGGCGGACGAGAGCGGATATCCCGGGGCAGATGTTGCGGACCTGCCAGCAGGCCGGAATAGCCCACGACGGCGGCCATGGCGTGCGGGCGTCGTGGGGCAATATGAAGGGCCATCATGGCGCCCTGGGAGAACCCCACCAAAGCGAGCTTATCCTCGGCAAGACCATAGGCCTCCAACTGCATATCGAGATACGCATCAACAATCGGCGCAACCTGCGTAACGCCGTGCCAGTACTCGTCCCGATCTTTCATGGTCAGATCGAACCACTGGCGACCGCCTGGCACCATGGGACACGAATGGGGTGCATGGGGCGAAAGAAACGCCGCATTGGGCAACAACGGTGCCCAGTTGCGCGCAAGACCAATAAGATCGTGGCCATTGGCGCCAAACCCGTGGAGACATACAACCAAATGCTGCGGTGCGCCGCCACCGGCGGGCGTGAGACTCGGCCCTTCAAGCGCTTTCATAGTGTTGCTATTATGTTGCTATTGTTTTGCAATGCTCAATCCCTTGCCCCGCCCCATGGCGCGGTAATAGTTCCAAAATACGCTCGCTGCCACGCTGCGCCAGGGAGACCAGCAGGCAGCAATGGCATCAAGCTCTTTGACCTGTGGACGCGCCTTCAACGCGAATGCATGTTTGACTGCGTTCTGTAAAGCGATGTCGCGGGATGGAAAGATATCCTGATGCCCGATACAGAACATGAGGTATATATCCGCCGTCCAGGGGCCGATACCTTTGATTTGAGTCAATGCGCTGTGAGCTTCTTCGACCGGCATGTGGCGCAAGGCGCCAATTCTCAGCTGGCGTGTCTCGATGGCCGTCGCTATGGCACGAAGGGTGCGGATTTTCGGGCGCGAAACCCCCGCTGCGCGCAATTGTGCGTCGGTCGCGCCGTTCAAGCCCGCCGCGTTAAGCGGCTTGACGCTGGCATTAAGGCGTTTCCAGATCGCATCGGCGGCGGCGGTTGAGATCTGCTGACTGTTGATGATATTGGCCAGACCCGCAAAACTCGCACGACCTTTACGCAGTTGTGGGGTGCCGGCAATTTCAACAACCCGGCAAAGGCGCGGGTCGCTCTGTTTCAGATTATGCAAACATTGCTCCAGATCGCTCTGGCAAGTCAGGATCATCGACATCTCTTTTTATAACCCCGGTTATGGATAGGAAAACGGGCTGAAGGTCGCACAAATAGGCGTTTCCAGGCAAGCTCAGCAGCCCAGCAGGGTTTCCTCGCGCAGGTGATCGACAACCGCGATGAGGGCATCCTTATCGCTGGCCCCGGCCTGACGCTGCTTGTTAAAAACGGCGATTTGCCTGTCCGCACTGGTCCCATCATGCGCGATCTTGCGGATCCGTCCTATGGCATCCTCGCAGGAGAAAAACGCCGCATCCTCAGCTACAAGACCCGTGAGTTCATCAATCAGTTCCGCAAAGCCTACGAGAGCGCCCTTGCCAAAATCAACCAACTGCCCACGAACCCCGTGGCGCTGCGCCAGCCATCGGTTTTCGGCCAAGATAAAGCGGGAATATATGCGCCAACGCTGGTTGCTCTTGCGCAACCGATAAAGCATGCGCGCAATACAGCGATACAACATCGCAATCGCCACCACATCGTCAATCCGTGTCACCACATCGGTAATGCGCATTTCCAGAGTGGGAAACTTCGCCGAAGGGCGCAAGTCCCACCAGATCTTTGTCGCATCCTCAATAAGTCCCGCATCCACCAGCATGGCAACGGTGCGATGATACTCGCTGGCATCGGCAAAGTGCTCGGGCAGCCCGCGCCTTGGCAATTCATCAAAAACAGACAAGCGATAGGACATGAGCCCGGATCGCTTTCCTTCCCAAAAAGGAGAGGACGTGGACAAAGCCAGCAAATGCGGCAAAAAGTAAGGGAGTTGGCGAAAAAGATCAAAGCGTAGCGCCTCATCCTCAATACCCACATGCACGTGCATGCCCGACACCATCAGGCGGCGCACCACCATCTGCAAGTCCTCCGCCAATCCCCGATAACGCGCCTTGTCAGTATGCCGTTGGTCACGCCAACGGGCAAAGGGATGGGTTGAGACCGCCAGGGGCGCCAAACCATAGGGTTTGGCAATCTCGGCAATGGTGCCACGTAAGCGTATAAGATGCGCGCGCGCGCCGGCCACCGTGTTGCAAACAGGGGTACCGATCTCAATCTGGCAGCGCAGGAATTCCGCCGCCACCGCATCCCCCAAGCGCTCCCTGCACGCCTCCATCAAGCCCGCAGGTGGATCGTTGGCCAGATCCCGCGTCTTAATATCGACTAACAGGTACTCTTCCTCAATGCCGATGGTAAAAGAGGGGTCGTGTGTTGCCATAGATAATGATTACACAAGTTTGCGTCTCATGAAAAGAGCCCTCCCCCATGAAAACACGCAGGAGTCCCAACATCAATTCACACGCCGTTGACCAGACTTTGCAGACCATAGCCAACCAGATAGGCCACGGCGGCAGCTGTAAGGCCAATGGTTGCTGTTTCCACGCCTCCGATGATCCAGTGCTGGGTCGACCAACGGCTTTTCACAGCACCAATAAGAAAAAATACACAGCCCGTCATGATGGTCGCCAACCCAGCACTTGCCGACATTCCGAGAACAAAAGGCAGCAGCGGCACGAAACCACAGACTATAAACGCTGCAAAGGTCACAAGCGCCGCTTTTACAGGCGAGCGTTGGGCAAGGGATAGGCCATATTCCTCCGTCAACATCGTATCAATCCACAACGAACGCTCCGAGGTAATGGCGTGAACCAGACCCTCCAGTTCGTCACCGCCGAGACCCTTGGCGGCATAAATCTGTCGTATTTCCTCACGTTCGCCGGCAGGATTATTGTCTATGTGCTTTTCCTCGATGCGACGAATGCGCTGATAGTCATCCATTTCTGCCTTTGTGCCGGAATAGTTGGAGGCCGCCATGGAAAAGCCGTCGGCCAGCAGGTTGGCCAACCCAAGAACCAAAACCACGCCTGAGGAGAGATTGGCCCCCACCACACCGGCCACAATGGCAAACGTCGTTACGGCCCCATCAATACCGCCGTAGATCCAGTCGCGCAGATAACTGGCGTCAGGACCCTTGGCCAGACGCTCGGCAATCGCCTGGGGCGTATGTTCGTGATCCATTTGCATAGTAGCCCTCTGAAGTGCAAAAAAGAAGCCCCGGTTGCAGCCTATAGCAAAACGCGTTTGATCGGAATCATGGGGCTTCCTGTATTTTTCTCGCATTTTGCTATAGATTTCGGGGCGATCAGCTTTATGGAGTTCGCTATCCCCATTTTGCCAGGGGTAAAGCGAAGCGCATGCGGATCTAAACGGCGATAAAGACACCACTACGGCGCCTATCGCCGGCTCCCGTGACGGCTCCTTTTTCCCCGCGGATCACAGCGTGCGCGCCGCCAAAAAACATGTTGCGCCGGGGCCAGACACGATGCGCGGCAAAGCCCTCAGTCCACGCGCGGCCTGCGTTCAGGGCCGGTAACAGAAGATGCGCCAATCTTTCATCTGGGGGTTGATCCGCAACGTCCTCGAAGTCAAGCTTTCCTGCTTCCACATGCAGGCGCGGAGCGTTCACAGCCGCTTCCGGGGGCAGACCGCTCTCGCACAGGTGGCACAGGACCTGAGTGATGGCCGTGCGAATACGGTTTGATCCGCCGGAGCCAAGAGCGATCAGTCGGCCGCGGAGATGCCGCGCCAGACTGGGAGCCATCATTGACGAAAGACGCACACCCGGGGTCCAGGCGTCCAATCCGTAAGGATGAAGGTCATCCTCACCGAGCATATTGTTGAGCATAAAGCCGCACCCCCTTACAAGGCGGCCATTGCCCTCGCCGTTGGAAACGGTTACCGCGGCAGCGTTGGCGAACCGATCAATCACGCTAATATGGGTTGTCCCACGGCTGGACGGGTTCGTGGCAATGCCGGTAAAAGCGCCCGGATTGCGTCGCCAGGCTGAGTCTACAAAATGAATGGCTCGGGCCATATTGACAGGCCGCTTTAAGGTCCCATCGACCTTGTTGAAGTCGACGTAACGGCGCAACATGGACGCAATCAACGCGCCACCCGCCGCCGGTTGCGGATTTAGGCTCACCGTATAATCATGAAACGCGCACGAAAGCGGCACGCGTTCCTCGACCCTATAATCCGCCAGATCATCCCTTTGCAGATACCCCCCATAATCACGCATCCCCTCGTCAATGGCACGTCCTATGGCTCCCTGGGTGACCAAAGGTGCGCCCTCTCGGGCGATCGAATCAAGCGCATCAGCAAGCTCCGGGTTGAAAAACGTGTCATTTTCTTCCAGCAGATGGCCCTTAGGCGCATACAACGCCGTCCCTTCAGGGGTCCAGGTCAGAATAGGCCGCACCACCTGAAACAGATACGCTTGAAAGGCGTTGACCTTTACCCCCTCCTTGGCCAGGCGGCATGCATATTCACAAAGGCGCGCCATAGGCATACGCCCCAGCGCCGCATGAACACGAAACAACCCCGGAACCAGTCCGGGAACCGCGCTCGCGCCTGCGCCGATACAAAAGGCCTGGGTGGCAGGACCAAAGTCGGCGACGATCTGTTCGAACTCAACGTCTGCCTTTGAGACCTTTTGCCTCGGCGTATTGGCAAAAAAATCAAACAGTCGGGGCGCACCCACGTCGTCGGGCAAAGCCATAAAGAACCCACCGCCCCCAGGAGAGGCCAGCACGGGTTCACACACACACGCAGTCCACACCGCAGCGATCGCCGCGTCAAAGGCGTTGCCTCCGTCGGCAAGAATTTCGGCAGCCGCGCGTGCGGTTTGCATGTGCCCCGCTGCAACGCCCCCGACTGACTCATTTCTGCTCATACCATGACTCGCTTCATAGCGCCGCGAAAACAAAAATCATTGAAGCCGTGCAATCAGAATTTTATCCCCGCAAATGCACGGGCGGTCGCAAGGGTCCCCTCGAACCAGCGTTGAAATCGGGCATAAATGGAAACCATGAGCCGATTGGAAAACAAAAGGGCAAGGCCACGGGCTCGACTGGAGGTTATTGATGTGTGGGCAATAAAAACCATCGCCGGCCCCGGACTGGCGGCTGCGGCAAATCCCGTAACAAGAACAAGCACCAGGTTCATGTCATGGATCATCCTACACCTCCCTCGCCCGATCAATAACAGGTCCTGCCGCGCGCACCCCCTCCCCCACGTCTTGGGAAAAGTCCTTGAAATTATCAACAAACATTTGCGCCAATTGGCTTGCCTGGCGGTCATAGGCGGACACGTCAGCCCAGGTCCGACGCGGGGTCAGGAGCTTGTTGTCGATCCCTTCGCAGGCCTGCGGCACATCGAAGCCAAAAATCGGATCCCGGCGCATGGGCACCGTATCAAACGACCCGTCGAGGGCGCATGCCAATAACTGTCGCGTCACATCAAGGGGCATACGCGCACCCGTCCTAAAAGGACCGCCAGTCCAGCCGGTATTGAGCAACCAGCAGGTCACACCGTGGGTGGTCATTTTGTCGCGCAGCAATTCCCCGTAGACGCAGGGCTTCAGGGGCATAAAAGGTGCCCCGAAACAGGTCGAGAACGTCGCCTGAGGCTCAACGACATCCGCCTCGGTGCCCGCTACCTTGGCGGTGTAGCCGGACAAAAAATGATACATCGCCTGATCCTTACTCAAGCGGGCAATCGGCGGCATGACGCCAAAAGCGTCCGCCGTTAAAAAAATAATGCGGGAGGGATGACGACCGCGGCTGGCGGGGCTGGCGTTAGCGATATAATGCAACGGATAGGCGCAGCGACCATTTTCTGTCAGCGTGTCGTCGTCAAAATCCGGCTGGCGCGTGGTCTCGTCAAGAGGCACATTTTCCAAAACGGTGGCAAATCGCTGAGTGGCGCCGTAAATCGCCGGTTCTGAGGCCGCAGACAGGCGTATTGTCTTGGCATAGCACCCGCCTTCGAAATTAAAAACGCCGTCGTCCCCCCAGCCGTGCTCGTCATCGCCGATAAGACGGCGCTCAGGATCCGCAGACAGGGTTGTTTTTCCCGTACCCGAAAGCCCAAAAAACAACGCCGTATCGCCGTTCTGGCCAGCATTGGCGGAGCAATGCATCGCCATGACCCCCTGCCTTGGCAGAAGAAAGTTCAACATTGTAAAGACGGATTTTTTCATTTCTCCCGCATAGGCGGTGCCGCCAATGAGAACCATCTGGCGCGTAAAATCCATGGCAATTACCGTCTCGCTGCGGCAACCATGACGGGCAGGATCCGCCCTAAAAGTCGGCAGATTGACAATTGTCAATTGCGGCGCAAACGCCGCCAGTTCCCCACCCTCGGGTCGGATCATCAAATGACGGATATAAAGAGCATGCCAGGCTTTCTCGCATATTACCCGGGTAGGCAGTTGATAGCGCTTGTCCGCAGCGCCATAGAGATCCTGAACAAAGAACTCCCGCCCCCGCATGTGCGCGCGAAAATCATCTAATAGCGTGTCAAATTGTTGTGATGACAGGGACCGATTAGCGTCCCACCAAACGCAATCGGCTGTAAGCGCGTCCTTGACAATCACCTTGTCTTTCGCCGCACGCCCCGTGTGACGCCCCGTTGTCACGCAAAGGGCGCCTGACGCACTGAGCTGCCCTTCCCTTCGCCCAATCGCCAACTCAATGAGCTCAGGCTCAGTTGCATTGCAACTCATCCAGGACGCCTGATCCAACCCCGAGGTGTTGCCACCGAGGGGGGTATTCCGAAGACCCTGCTGTGTCAAAACCGCATTCCATTTTACCAAGTGTACTGAAAGCCTGACCGTACACCAATCCACCACCAAAATACCCATTAGGCCCCCTTGAAAGGCCTGGAGGCATGCTCTAATTTGTACGCATTTAATATGCATACAAATGAACGCATAAGGCTAACAATACTTGTTTACAAACGGCAAATGCGCAAATTCCTATCAGTGTGTATGATTTCAACTTTGGCTTTTGCTATAGGCGATCATGCCTTGCGGTTCAAGGCAGAATGCCTGGGTTTGCCAACAAAAGCGCTTTGAGCTCAATAGGCGATGCCACAATCTGATCGGGTTTACCATTACACTGGTGTAGTAACGCTTTTCACAAAATCTCGTTGCCGGTGCGCGTCTCTCGGGGTATGCGTGTATCAGGAACTCACGCACGCGCTTGCGCCGGTGCCAGTTTTGACCAGAAGTGGAGATAATTATGGCGACAATTGCATTGGTTGACGATGATCGTAACATTCTGACATCGATCTCCATGGCCCTGGAATCGGAGGGGTATGCGGTTGATACTTATACAGATGGCGAATCGGCTTTTGAAGGCATGAGTGCGACCATGCCGGATCTGGCGGTTTTGGACATCAAAATGCCGCGCATGGACGGCATGGAGCTGCTTCGTCGGTTGCGCCGAACTTCGGATGTTCCGGTGATTTTCCTGACCTCAAAGGACGAAGAGATCGACGAGTTGTTCGGGTTCAAGATGGGCGCCGATGATTTTATCAAAAAGCCGTTCTCGCAGCGGCTGCTGGTGGAGCGGGTCAAGGCCGTGCTGCGCCGGGCCAGTGCGCACGAGAGCGCACCCGAGCGGACCGCAGGTGGTGATACGTTGGAGCGCGGTGACCTGCTCATGGACAATGAGCGTCACGTGTGCACATGGAAGGGTATCCCTGTCACATTAACCGTAACCGAATTTTTAATCCTGTTTTCCCTGGCCCAGCGCCCGGGAGTGGTCAAAAGCCGAAATGCTCTTATGGACGCGGCCTATGACGATCAGGTCTATGTAGATGACCGCACTATTGACAGTCATATCAAGCGCTTGCGAAAGAAATTTAAAGCTGTTGATAACACTTTTGACATGATCGAGACCCTCTACGGGGTCGGTTATCGGTTCCGCGACGCTTAGCTGTAAGCTTTCAATAGGTTGTTCTCAAGGTGGCAGGTCTGAAGTCAGGGTTATTGCGGCCCTTACCGCCAGGAAGGCCCTATCGGGCCATTCATCTGCACCCGATGCATTGACCAGGGACAACCTGTTGAAATTACACATTTAGGTCCAAGGCCCCATTTTAATCTTTCTCTTATCCAGAACTGGGGTTACGGGGAAGTAAAATGAACGAGCAATTGTATACCGAAGAATTATTAAAGGAAGAGTTGTTCTACGGGCTACGTTGGATTAGCTCTGATCTTGCCTTTGAGTACGATGAATATATGTTGTTTCCATTCAGAAGCAAGAAGGTCATTCGCGCAGGTATCGAGCAATATTCCCTGACTGTCAATGCCCTTGATCCGGGAGGATCGGATGCAGGAATGTATATCGCTTTGGACGAAATGATTGATTTTTGGGATGCACACGGAGAGGATTCCAAACGAATTATGGTTTGGCTTGCCTCTATTTCCGAGCACTATGACAAAAAAGTTGGCTTTAGCGCCGCTTGTTCAACTTGGAGAACGGTTTTTTGGTGGTGGGCAAACGATCCTGATTATAAGACAAAACACATGCGTCAAGATAGGTTCAACGCCTTTATGCGCCTGGTTCATAAGGATTTTATTATCCCTAAGAAGAAACTTGAAAGCGGAACTGAAGACGCTGAACGCAATTGGGTTGAGAATAAAAGCGCGCGAAGCGAATGGGACGAATTTCTTTGGGTTCAGTTTTTTGAAGAGATTTGGCTTTCGCCAATAACCTGTTTCGAGCTATCCATTTACGCTTTAATGCTTCGCCAGTTTGGAAAGAAGCATCTTGATTTTTTAACTTCGGAGGAAATACAGCTTCTTTATTATGAAGCTGTCGAACAACTGCAACAGAACCCGGACATGCTCTATCATTTGAAATGGTTCATGCCCCTTGACAAGGCCCTTGATCTGGATGGCGTGCCAGATTTCGACAAGTACAAGCGCGATTGGCCGCAGCTATTGGATTAGCGCGTGATGCTCGTACCTTTGCCTTGTAAGCCCAGGCAATCCGCGATAGTACGCTAGATCGGCATGGATTTAGGTGTACACATTTTGTGAGCGGTACAGCGAAACCCATGCTGATCTAGCGTCAATCAGGTGTGTTAGCAAGGCCCCCCACCCCGAACGGCGGGTCTATAAAGCCCTTAACGCTGGTATATACGCTAGAACGGCAGGTCCAATCTTAGCCTTGCACCGTAACTCTCGTAATCAGAGCCGATGCCATCATAGGTTCCAGATAACGATAGGCTCGCGCCACTGGCCATACGAAAATCAAAACCAGCCTCGATACCACCACTCAAGCCGTGTATATCGGATGCCAGCGAACCATCGCTAAACTGCCCACGGCGGCCAAACGTATAAGCGCCCTGAAACTCAAACCACGGCGTTAGCGTGCTGTTGATTTCATCCAGCTTGTATTCGTACGAAATACGTGGCGCCAGACGCAACTGCCCCTGCGAGATGGTCTGTCCACTGACATAAGCCCCTGTCTTGCTGGTGTAGGCGTGTTGGCTTTCGCCAATATACTCCAGCGACAGGCTGGGGGTGAATGTCCATGGATCATAGGCGAACTCACCCGACAGGGTCGCGCCGCTCAACCAGCGCGTCGTTGTAAAGCTGTCGGTGTAGGTGCCAAATGGCGTGATGTCGTTGCTGGAGCGGCCCCACAGGGCGTGTGCATCAAGATACAGATTATTGCCAAAACGCATGGTCGCATAAGGCCCGAGCATCCAGCCATGACCATCAATGGAGGCGCCATTACGATCGTACTTTTGCTTGAACCAGTCGTACTGCAGTGCCAGACCGATCAACGTATCCGGTGTTACAATATAGTCGATACCCCCATGGACAATCCCAAACCGACCGCCAGAACTGGAGGTATCGTCAAAACGGGCGATATATCCTTGCGTCCATACATCCCAGCGGTTTGGCGGCGCATCCTGTCCGGACAACCGACCCAATCCGCTGCCAAACAGGCCAAAACGGCTCAAGCTGGAGGCAAAGGAAACGGACTTGTTATCCATTCTTACATCGACCGGCGCTCCGGTTTTCAGGTTCATTGTCAGGGACATCGATGGCTTGGAAAAGGAAGCGTTGAGCGTGCCGTTCGGATCGGGGTTGTTATGCTGGCCATTCAAGCGCTTGATACGACGGTTCTTGTCCGGCTGATGGGCAAGCAGCATGACGTTTCGCGCTCCGAGGTAATCGGCGATCATCTGCTTGGCATGGCGAACTGGTTTTTCGGGTGAGAATTCTGATACGAATGTACAGCTAATCGACGTGCTGGCGAGGGTGATATCCGCTGATTTGTTGTTAACGTTGCCCGCGCCGCCGGTGCTGCAGTTGATTTGCTTGAGGGTATAGCCCTGTATACTCAGATCGTCTGCGGTGATTGTGTAGGTACCACTTTGCAGGTTGGTGAACGTGCGTTCTGCCTTACCGTCTTTTGTTGTGAGTGAAAACGCTCCCAGTTTTTTCGAGGAAAATCCAAAAGCCGCATCCGGCCGCAGCTTTGACGTGCCCGCCCTTACTTCCTGCTTGATGGTGATTGTGGCGGGCGTTGCCGCTAGTGCAGCCGATGTTGACAGGGCCAGATCTTCGGAGACTGTTTCGATCTCAAAACAGCCGGGATAAAGTGCGCTGGCATCAAAAGTGATCGTGTCGAGTTCTTTACCAAAAGCGGGAACGGCGTATGGTTGTCCGAACCACGGCTCACCTGGGCGGGGCAGATAATCGAACTCCTCTTCAGGAACATTACCCCAGGTACTTCGTTTGCTTTGATCGCCGTAATCGACGGCGGCAATGCGCCATGATTTCGTTGGGTCTTTATCGTGATCGTCGTGTGTCAGGCGGATTTGCTCGCGCAACATTATCGATGCGCGATTATCGGGGTTATTAATGGTGCCATCGCTTGTGGGGGCAATACTGTTTCGCGACCTGATACCGACGATTTTTCCGGCGCCATCGATGAGATAATAGCGGACTTGACGCCGCTTCGTTTTATCTGCGTCTATATACGTTATTTTCGTGGCATATTTGAATGGCAGGGGCTGGCGGCTTGGGGTACAGCGTTCCCGGGATTCGCCGGAAACACCACCGCCCCCACCGATAGTCCCCAAAGCGGCGGGCTTTATTATACCCGCGTTACGTCTTTGACCATGCTTGCGGGCATTGCTTTTTGCGGCGCCGAACAGTCCTGTTTGCCTATTGCCAAGGCTTTGTAGTGGTTGGCGATCGATAATGTCGATGTTGAAGATATCAGAGGAACGAGAGCCGGCACCGGTCCCTCCCGCGCAGTTTGGATGCACGAACCTTACATTGAAGGGGGCGCTATCAAGGATGGCGTCATTATCGGTGAATATATCGCCGAGTCGATAGTTATTATCCCTTTTGGCGGCCACAATGTTCCAGTATCCTGTCCCATCGCCGACAAGTTCAGTTTGCTTGCTTATGGCGAGCCATTGGGTCCAGCCTTGTGTGGGTGCGATATGTCTCCATACCTTAGCGCCGAGGATCCGTCTGCGCCCATCCAGAAGATAGAAATAGATCGTTGCTTTTTGCGATTTGCCATCCGGCGTGAAGCTGAATCTGGTTTTGATATAGAATTTCGTATCCGCGGTACACGACGTTGATTTTCCCGACGGGAGTTCGGCGTTCTTTTTATCCACAATTTTACCCAACAGGGCAACTGTCAATGGCCTTGGCACCGGCTCTGGTACGGGCCGTATAATGTAGCTGCGTTCATTGCGGCTGGGGGTATGGGAGGCGATGTAGCCGTTACCAACAGTATCCTTGATGGTGCTGGCGAAATCCGATGAGAACTGCAGTGTTACCTCACCGGAGACCGTCTGCAGGTCACCGCCTTCGGCAATAATATCGAAGTGCTTCTCGAGTTCCCCGACGGGTTCGATGCGCGTTATGGTTGCCGTCGATCCCTGGACTTCGAAGAGATTGGTGTTCATCCCGACGATTTTTTCTGAAAACGCCAACCGCCAGACGAGCTGGGGCTTTCCGTTCACGACGGGCGCCCGGCCGTGTAGAAGTTTCGATACGCGTCTGACCGACAGGAGCTTTGGTCCTGCGTTATCCAGTTTATAGGTCTGATAAGTCGCGGGCGGGGCTGACCAGGTCAACACGCTGTTATTGTCTTTGGCGCGAATGGTCTGGCCTTGTGACAAGCCCAGGAGCGCTTCACCGTTAAAGGACGACAATCCACCGCCGCTGGCGGTAACTTCCCATAGGATGCCGGCATTGGAATCTCGGTTGGAGACGGTCAGGTTCATATCGGCCGGCCGCAGACGTTCCGGACTACCGACCTTAAGCGGACCATCCACGCTAAAATCATTGCTGCTGATGGGGTGCACGGGACGGCTGAACGTTACAAGCCATTTCAGCGTATCCGCATTTGTCAACTGGGGGGTGTTTTGCGGACTTCTCTCGATTTTGAGAATTGTCAGGGGAGCCGGTTGTTCGCCATCGCGCGCTTTGTCGGGGGTGACGGTGAGGGTTGCGGTTTGTGCAGCAGTTGACTGGGAAGCCGGGTTGCCGGCCAGATCTTTTACCTGCGTCAAATTGCCAATGTTGACCGCCAATGACGCACCGCTAAAGTCAACCGGGACGATGATTTCAGCGGTGAATTGATCAGCATTGCTGCCCCCGCCATGGCTTACATCACCCACCGCAACACCGGCTACCGAGGTCCTGATCGTCGGCACGGGAGTCGATTGCATGTCTTCGTCGAAATCCAACGTAAACGTGATTTTGTCGCCCGCCGTAAAGGAGTCGGGGCTCGTCGTATACGTCGGGGCGACCCGGTCCACCATATATTTTTCGTTGGCACCGGTTGGCGTTGCGCTGGCGAGCTTAATGTTCGCGTTGCTCGCCAGCGAGATTTTTGTTGGGTCGACCGTCAACCCCACGTCGCCTTCCCGATTATCGATCGTGCTGGCGGTGACATACGCGATATTTACGTTATTTACTCTGCTGTTCGTCAGATTTTGCGCCACCGTTGTTGTACCCGTCAGGGAGAAGGCATCGCTTGCCGCAATGTTCACATTGGCGCTAAACGTGACAAGCCACGTTATAGAAGCGGCGTTGGTTAAGGGATTGGTCACCGCTTGGTCATTCGTCGTATTCCAGCGTTCGATTTTGGTAATCCGCAGCGCATCGACAACGTTAAGAATGAGTGGAGAAGATTGAGGAGAGTCGGAATAGGCACCGCCGCCGCCTGTGAACTGCGCGATCAGGGACAATTGCGCGCCGCGCGTTATGCGGTCTTGCGGAACTTCACACTCAAAAACACCATTTTTGGGGTCGTTGTCGTTGCAGGTTATTTGCTGACCGGCGCCGGTGAGTGTTACCGTACCGGTTGTAACCGCGCTATTGCCGGGGTTGGTGGCCACCTTGACATAGGCAAGATAATTGTCGGATGCGGACACATTATTTTGCGGACTTGTTAACGGCGATGCACCAAAATTATCGCTCTCTACAAACGTCGCCACCGTTTCTATGACCCCGGACGCTTGCTTAGCGGGGGCAACTTTAAGGGTTGCGGCGGTTGGTGTTCCCGTGGCCGGGTTGCCAGCCCGATCCAATGCTCCATTTGCATTGACCGTGAATGTGTAATCGTCAGAGGTGATACCTGACGGCACGGAGATATCCGCGGAGAATTTTGTATTATCTCCCGACACCGGCGCTAAAGTAACCGCCGTAAAACCATTTTGTGTCGGATTATTGGTTGGCAGAATGACGGTTGGCACCGGCGTGGCTTGCATGTCTTCGCTGAAGGTCACAACCATTCCGACAGTCTCGCCCGGGTTGGCGTTGTCCGTTGCTGTGCTTTCGACTGCGCCGCCTTGCTGAACACGGAAAAACTCAACCGAGGCAATGGTCGGCTGTGTGTTGTCAATGGTGTATATTTGATACTTGTCGTTGTTTGCAGCGGGGGCGCCGAGATCTGTAATACTCTTTTGGGTCAGCGACTTGCTGGGGGCGGACCGGGCGGTAATCCTTGCCCGATCGGCGATATCCAGGTGCAAATCGCCTTCTTGTCTTGTTAATTCAAGGGTGACCGATACAAGGTTATCAGCACCACTACTTTCATCATCGGAATCAATAACACGATTTGCAACAGCTGCATTGCCGGACGCGAAGGCGCCAGCGGCTATGCTGACCGGCTGGTTGAATGATAACTCAAATATTACTTGCTCAGAAGAGATGGCCGCACTGTGATGCTGGCCGGCTGGGGTTTTCCGTTTGATGGACACAATCTCCACGTCCGGCGTCGTCACCGGCGCGATGACACTATATGTCTGACTGTTTGTCACTTCGGCATGTGTTTGCGTGGCGGCAAACGCGACCTCGATTAATTTATCACCGGGCGAGGAACCAAAATCCGTATAAGGTATTTGGCAGAGAAAGATGCCATTATTATTACTATCGCTACAATTTATGTCTTTGTTAACATTAGCTATTTTTGTAACCTTCAAGGCGCCGGTGGTTACCGCAGTGCCTGGGTTATTTTGCTCCGCCACCCTGACGTAAATCGCGTATAAGTTACCACTATCAGGTCGAAGTTCTGGATTTGCACCTCGAGCAGGCGACAGAGCGGCCCCCGCATCATTCGCGACAAACGTGGCGGTTGTCGCCGTCTTCGCCGCCGGGTTGACGGTGAGGGTTAATGCCCCACCATTGGGCGACTTACCATCAGTTGTCGAATCCTGGTAGTCCCTAGTTGTGTCATTACCATTGCCGCCGGTGAATGTAGCGTTAAGCCTCACAGAGCCCCTCGCCGGGGCGGTGGCCGTGCAGGTGTACATTCCGCCTTTTCTCAATAGTCCGCCGCCGTCTCCTACCTCACCCTCATACGTACAGGTTATGGGATTACCCTCGATGCCTGAGAGTTGCACGGATCCGGCCGCCTCGCTCGGTGTAGCTGCGACGACCGGCCCCCACTTGAAGTTCGCCCGCGCTTGTACCTTAACACGGACAGTGAATTCGGCCCCTGCTGTTGCTGTTGCGCTGTCAATAGGACCACCGGTGGCATCCGAAAATTCGATAGACGTGGTGGGGGCCCTGACCGGAAGGCTCAGATTTCCCTCTTTCGCTTCGAACGCGGTCGTCCCAGGATCGTAAGCGGCCTTTAGGTCGAGGGTTCCGGCTTCGGTAATCTGCGACCCGAGAATAGTGCATCCGGCGACGCCCCTAGAATTTAGACGATCGCAGGTTATAGCCGGGTTTAATTGATTGCCGCCTATCTCTGTAATGGATACAGAGCCGCGGGTAACGGCCGCATTGCCTGTGGCTGTTTGCTGAACGCGCACGTAGACCCTATAGTCAAAACCCACTGCGGGTTGATTGTCTGCATTTTTTGTATCCAATTCGATTGCGCTCGCGACGAACGTAACAAATTTCAGCTCCACGTCCTGTTTCGCTGCCGGGGTGACGGTGAGGGTTAACGGCGGATCATTATGCACCTGGAACTGCCCCGCAGGAATCGAACTGCTATCAGTTGTCGAATCCTTGTAGTCCTTAGTACCGTCACCACCATTGCCGCCGGTGAATGTCGCGGTAAGCTTCACATCCCCCGTCGTCGCCGGCGCGGTCGCCGTGCATTTGTATTTTCCAAAACCCTCAAACGTACAGCCTTGGTTTGGGGCAATTGTAATCCCGTCGCCACTGAGTGCTACGGTTCCAGCCGCCTCTCTCCTTATACTGCCGGTGTCCCACCTATCGTAGAAGGTCGCAATTGGCGTTACCCGAACGCGGACAGTGAATGGGGCTCCTGCTTTTACTGTTGCCCGCCGTAAAGGCCACCTTCCTGCCGAATCCAAAAATCTGATATACGTGGCGGAGGCCTTGACCGGAAGGCTCAGGTCTTTGGTTTTCGCGGTGAACAGGGGATTCTCAGGGTAAGAGGCCCTCAGGGTGAGACTTCCCGCTTCGGTAATCCTGTTGTAGGGAATGCGGCATTTGGCGATACCTTTATCGACACCTTCTACACCTGATATACCCGTAAGACGGCTGCAGCGTATAGCCGAACCTAAAGCAGTGCCTCCTATGCGTGTAATGGATACAGATCCCTCGGTAACGGCCGTGTTATCCGCTCCTGCTTTCCGGACGTGCACGTAGACAAAGTGAGGAATACCTGTTGCGGCTTTATACTGATCGTGCGAACTTGTTGTCAGTTCTGTTGTGCTCCTGTTGCCCTCAACAAGCACCAGATCCACGTCCTCTCTCGCCGACGTGAGGGTGAGGGTTAGGTTCTCACCATTGTCCGTGGTACCAGTTTCCGAATTCGTGTAGTCCTGAATACCGTCACCACCATTGCTACCGGTGAATATCGCGGTAACCTCCGCAGAGCTGCCCGTCGTCGGGGCGTTAGCCGTGCAGGTGTATAGTCCCGTTGCCTGTCCGGGACTTGCTTGATTTGACTGATACGTGCACCTTGGATTAGTAATCCCGCCGCCACGGAGTGTCACGGATCCGGCCGTTGAGGGTACAGGTACAGCGGTGGTGCCCGTCTTACCGTCGGTCATCCGTACCCGAACGCTGACAGGGAATTCGGCCCCTGCGGCGGCCATTATCGGTGCTGAAACTCTGCTACCTCCTCCTGTTTGTGCATTCCAAAATTCGATAGACGTGTTGGAGACCCTGACCGGAAGGTTCAGGTCTTCGGTTTTTGCTTCGAACGCGGCCGCCCCAGGATTGTAAGAGGCGCTCAGAGTGAGAGGCTTTTCGGCCTGGGTAATCAAAGTGCCGGGAATGTCGCACGCAAAGATGCCGTTATGAATGAAGGTGTTGTGAATGGCGCCGTAATTAGACCTGCCGGCCGTGCAGGTTAGTGTATTGCCCCCTAAGCTGACGGATATATTTCCCTCGGCAACGGCCGCTTTACCTGTCGCTGTTTTCTGAACGCGCACGTAGGCCGTGTAGTCAATACCCACCGTGGCTTGATTCGCAGGAATATTCGTATTCAGTGCCGTTGGATCGTCAGGACCGGTAACAAGCACCAGCTCCACGTCCGTCTTCGCCGCGGGGGGGGTGATGGTGAGGGTTACGGTTCGTGTATCATTTACCCCGGTAGAAGCCGGGTTGCCGGCCAAATCTTTTACATTGTACAAAGCGCGAATGATGAACTCCATTGATGTATCGCGAATGCCGGTCGGGACGAAGATTTTAGCGGTGAATTTATCAGGATCGCTCTCCCCGCCATGGCTTACACCACGCACCGGAAGACCGCCCAAGATCTCCGGCAGGGGGGTCGGTTGCATGTCTTCGTCGAAATCCACAGTAAACGTGTTTATCTCGCCCGCCGTCAAGGAGTCGGGGCTCGTCGTAAACCTCGGGACGATCCGGTCCACCGTATATTTTTCGTTGGCACCGGTTGGCGTTGCGCTGGCGAGCTTGATGTTCCTGTTGCTCGCCAGCGAGATTTTTGTTGGGTCGACCGTCAACCCCACGTCGCCTTCCCGATTATCGATCGTACTGGCGGTGACATACGCGACATTTACGTTATTTACTCTGCCGTTCGTCAGATTTTGCGCCACCGTTGCTCCACCCATCGCCAACGAGAAGGCGTTTTCCTCGACGTTCACACTGGCGTTGAACCAGACAAGCCACTTTATCTCTTCGGCGTTGGTTAACGGATTTCTCTTCAGGCGCTCGATTTTGGTAATCTGCAGCTCATCGATAACACGGAGGGTTAACGGCGGATCATTATGCACCTGGAACTGCCCCGCAGGAATCGAACTGCTATCAGTTGTCGAATCCTTGTAGTCCTTGGTTGTGTCACGACCATTGCCGCCGGTGAATGTCGCGGTAATCTTCACATCCCCCGCCTTCGCCGGGGCGGTCGCCGTGCATTTGTATTTTCTAAAACCCTCAAACGTACAGCCTTGGTTTGGGGCAATCGTAATCCCGTCGCCACTGAGTGCCACGGTTCCAGCCGCCTCTCTCCTTATACTGCCGGTGTTCCACCTATCGTAGAAGGTCGCAATTGGCGTTACCCGAACGCGGACAGTGAATGGGGCTCCTGCTTTTACTGTTGCCCGCCGTAAAGGCCAACTTCCTGCCGAATCCAAAAATCTGATATATGTGGCGGAGGCCTTGACCGGAAGGCTCAGGTCTTTGGTTTTCGCGGTGAACAGGGCACCCTCAGGATTGTAAGAGGCCCTCAGGGTGAGACCTCCCGCTTCGGTAATCCTGTTGTAGGGAATGGGGCATTTGGCGATACCTTTATCGACACCTTCTACACCTGATATACCCGTAAGACGGCTGCAGCGTATAGCCGGACCTAAAGCAGAGCCTCCTATGTGTGTAATGGATACAGATCCCTCGGTAACGGCCGTGTTATCCGCTCCTGCTTTCCGGACGTGCACGTAGGCAAAGTGACGAATACCTGTTGCAGCTTTATACTGATCGTGCGAACTTGTTGTCAGTTCTGTTGTGCTCCTGTTGCCCTCAACAAGCACCAGATCCACGTCCTCATTCAACGCGGGGGTGACGGTGAGGGTTAATGGCCCACCATTACCCCTTTGACCACTAGTTGTCGAATCCTGGTAGTCCTTAGTACCGTCACCACCATTGCTACCAGTGAATTTCGCGTTAAGCCTCACATTGCCCGTCGTCGCCGGTGCGATCGCGTCGCATTTGTATATTCCAGCACTTTCATACGTACAGGTTATGGGATCACGTCCGATGCCTGTGAATGTCACGTCTCCGGCCGTCCGCTCCCGTATATTGCCGAAGAGGGTCGCCCCGCCGCGGTTGGTCGTTATTGCCCTTACCCGAACGCGGACAGTAAATGGAGCCCGTGCTGATGCTGTTGCGCTATGAATCTGGAAATCGATAAGCGTGGTGGGGGCCCTGACCGGAAGGTCCAGATCTGTGGTTTGCGAATTGAATTTCGTTCCCGGCGCGGGGGTGTAAGCGGTCTTGAGGGCGAGGGTTCCGGCTTTGGTAATCTGCGCCCCGGGAATTTTGCATATGGCGACGCCGGCAGCGACACTGCTTCCACCCGTAAGACGGCTGCAGCGTATAGCCGAAGTTAAAGCAGTGCCTCCTATGTGTGTAATGAATACAGAGCCCTCGGTAACGGCCGCGTTGCCTGTTGTTCTCTGAACGCGCACAAAGGCAAAGTAGTTAAAACTCACCGCGGCTTTATTCGCTTCCAGCGAATTCTGTGCCAGTTCTTTCGCGCTCGTGCCGGACTCAACAAGCTTCAGCTCCACGTTCTCATTCCCCGCGGGGGTGACGGTGAGGGTTGCGGTTTTTGCAGCAGGTGACTGGGAAGCCGGGTTGCCGGCCAGATCTTTTACATTCTGCAAATTGCCAATTTCGACCGCCAATGACGTACCACTAAAGCTGGCCGGGACGGTGATTTGAGCGGTGAATTTATCAGCATTGCTGTTCCCGCCGTGGGTTACAGTACCCAAGGTAATACCGGCAGTCGGCGAGGAGATGCTCGGCAAGGGGTTCGATTGCATGTCTTCGTCGAAATCCATAGTAAACGTGATTGTGTCGCCCACCGCAACGGAATCGGGGCTCGTCTTATACGTCGGGGCTACTCTGTCCACCGTATATTTTTGGTTGTCGGCATCAGCGGCTGGTAGTGTGGGGGAGAGCTTGATATTCGCGTTGCTCGCCCGCGAGATTTTTGTTGGATCGATCGCCAGCCCCACCTCGCCTTGCTGGTTATCCTTCGTGGCGGCAGTGACAAGCACGGTATTACCGCTTGTTACGGCTGGGTTCGTCGGGGTTTGCGCTACCGTTGCTCCACCCGCCGCCAACAAGAAGGCGTTTTCCTCGACATTCACATCTTCACTGAACGTGACAAGCCACGTTATAGAAGTGGCGTTGGTTAACGGATTTGTCACCGCTTGGTTTTCAGTCGTATCCCGGCGCTCAATACTGACAATCTTCGGCCCATCGACAACGGTGAGGGTTAATGGCGGACCACTGGGTGTAGTGCGATCAATATCAGTTGTCGAATCCTGGTAGTCCTTAGTTGTGTCACGACCATTGCCGCCGGCGAATGCCGCGGTAAGCTGTACATCCCCCGCCTTCGCCGGGGCGGTCACGTCGCATTTGTATACTGTAGCCCTCTTCCCATGTATGTATACTTTAGCCCTTTCATACGTACAGGTTATGGGACGAGACCCGATGCCTGTGAGTGTCACGTCTCCGGCCCCAGGCCGTACAGCTACCCTGAAGGGCCACCCGGTGCGGTGGATTGTTACTGCCTGCACCCCAACGCGGACAGTGAATTTGCCCCCTGCTGTTGCTGTTGCGCGGTTAGTCGGCTTCCCCGAGCCATCCACAAATGTGATAGACGTGGTGGGGGCCCTGACCTGAAGGCTCAGGTCTGTGGTTTGCGCGTTGAAGTTCGTTCCCCGCGCGGGGGTGTAAGCGGCCCTGAGGACGAGGGCTCCGACTTCGCTAAACTGCGACCTGGGAATGAAGCATCTGGCGACGCCATTACCTTTCAACTCGTTGCATTCCCTATACACTCTATCTACTGGAGCGCCTCCTACGTGTGTAATGGATACAGAGCCGCTGGCAACGGCGGTATTGCTCCCGTCTACGAGCACGCGCACGTGGGCCTCATATAAAAAATCCACCGTGGGTATATCCACTTCCGGCCAATGCCCTGTCAGTTCTTTCACCCTCGTGGGGGACTCAACAAGCTTCAGCTCCACGTCCGTCATCCGCGGCGTGACGGTGAGGGTTAATGCCCCACCATTGGGCGACTTACCATCAGTTGTCGAATTCAGGTAGTCCTTAATTAGGTCACTACCATACTTGCCGATGAATGTGGCGTTAAGCGTCACAGGGCCCGTCGTCGGGGCGGTGGCCGTGCAGGTGTATACTCCACTAAGGTTACGGTCATACGTACAGCCTTGTCCTTTGGCAATCACAATCCCGCGGCCACTGAGTGTCACGTATCCGGCGCTAGATGGTACACCTGCATCGCTGCTCCCTTCGCGGTTGATCGTTCGTGCCCTTACACTAACGCGGACAGTGAATGGAGCCCCTGCTTGTGCTGTTGCTGTTGCGCGTTTAGTCGGCTGCCCCGAGCCACCCAAAAATGTGATAGACGTGGCGGAGATCCTGACCGGAAGATCCAGTTCTGAGGTTTGCGTGTTGAAGTTCATTCCCGCCTCAGGATTGTAAGCGGCCTTGAGGATGAGGGTTCCGGCTTCGGTAATCTGATCCGCGGGAATGAGGCACGCGGCGACGCCGGCAGCTAAACCGTGTCTAACCGTAAGAGGGCTGCAGCCTATAGCTGTGGTTAATCGATTGCCTTCTATGTGTGTAATGAATACAGAGCCGCGGGTAACGGCGGTAGTACTCCCCTCTATGCGCACGCGCACGTAGGCCCAATAGGAAACACCTGCCGAGGCTTTAAACCGATCCTCCGAAGTTGTTTCCAGTTCTATCGCCCCCGTACGATCGGTAACAAGCTTCAGCTCAACGTCGTTATTTTGACCGCCTTGCGCCTGCGCGCTCTCAACATCAAAAGCCGCAAAGGCCAACACCGCCGCCGCCACGGCGATAAACACGGCCAACGGTCGCCTAAACACGCCAGAAAACAATCCCCAATTCCAATTCCAGGCCCAATTCCACACATTCAGCAACATGCTTTTACCTTTCCAACCACGCCTGCGCGATAGCCAAAACGATACCTGTCCCGGAACCGGCACCTTTCCGCCGGCCTGGCAACAGGATAAATCTGATTTGTGGGCCCCTCAAACGGGTGTATACTTTTATCTCAGAGCAAAGTCGAGTAAAATATTAGTGAATTTTTAACAATACAAGAATAGCGCCCGGTTCCCCGGCGTTTACAGCATGTTTTGATTCGCGGCGCTTTTCTATCAAGCGCCCTATCGCGGCCAATCCCTGGGGCGGTAACCATCAAGATAGGCCTGCATCAAACGCCGTTGCGGCTCGCGGATTTCACGCTCGCCAATCTCCAAACGATGCACCTGTTGCTTAAGATGTGCCCCATTGTAACCAAGCATCTCACCTAGCTGTGAGAGACTAAGACCCAGCTTGTGCCGAGCCTTCCTGAATTCAGCGGGCGTCATATAAACAGCAGCTTTACAATTGTTGCCGTCGCTGCCACAGCAGCCGTCATGATAACCACCGGGTACCAATTGTATTCCCGTTGCAACTTGGCAGTTTCTGCCTGCAACTTAGCGGTCAGCGCCAAGGATTCAGCAATTTTCTGAGTAAATTCAATTTCCTGCTGTTTGGTCATGTGAATTCTTTTTCTCAATGGACGGGGGTGCTGCCCTTTGATGCCTGAAAGTATACCAAGTGGCATACTTTATCAAAGCCTTTTTGAAAAAAATCCCCTGCGATCACGGCCCTGTCGCGGCGTTTTTATTGGGTGGTGTCTGCGGCCAACCCGTACTCCGCCAAAACAGCATGGCGTGAAATAGCAATGCCAATGCCCAGTTTTCAAGCCCCTGCATCCCCTCAGCGCCTTATTTTGTGGTATTGACAGATGGCACAAATTTCGTGACAGTGTTCGTGTGTCAAAAAAATGCCGAACGTATTCGCGGGGTTATCAGCAATACGGGCGACATTATAGATGAACAAATGTTTGGATGGGCAAACAAATGTATAGATGAACGCATGTTCGTCCGTTCACAACAATAACCTTTAGGGAGGTGGAATTATGCCAGAAGGCAAAATGTCTTTGACAACCAAGGTCATTATCGGAATGGTCCTTGGTCTCATTGTCGGTGTGATCATCAATCAAACCATGGCCAACAGCGCCTTCGTTAACGACTACATTGTCAACGGCGCGTTCAACATGATTGGCAAGATGTTTGTCAACGCCCTGAAAATGCTGGTCGTACCGCTGGTCACGTTTTCATTAATCTGCGGTGTTGCCGGAATTGGCGATATCAGCGCCTTGGGCCGGGTCGGCGGCAAGGCGTTCGGGCTTTATCTGATGACAACAGCCATAGCGATTGCCTTTGCAATCAGCCTGGCGATGCTCATCGGACCGGGCGAAGGTTTTCAGTTGCAAGGCGTCGATACCAGTGGAATTCAGGCTAAGGAAAAACCGCCAATCACTGACGTCTTTATTAATATCGTGCCGACCAATCCGATCCAGGCCTTTGCCGATGGGAAAATGCTCCAGATCATCTTCTATGTCATTCTGGTTGGCATAGCAGCCCTGATGCTGGGTAAGAGCTCGGTTCCCTTCATCAGGGCCTGCGAGTATATGAACGAATTGATGATGAAGGTCGTGACCATCGTCATGAGCTTTGCGCCGATTGGTGTCTTCTGCTTGATCGCAAAGGTGTTTGCAACCCAGGGCATCGATTTGTTCATGCCCATGATGGGATACGTCTTTACGCTGGTGTCTGCACTGTTGCTGCATTTGTTTGTCACCCTGATGATCGTGCTGAAACTGTTCTCAGGGCTTAATCCGTTCAAGTTTTTGCCCAAAGTCCGTCCCGCACAGATCTTTGCCTTCTCAACAGCCAGTTCCAACGCAACCATACCCGTGACCTTCCGCTCGGTAACGGAGCGCATCGGCGTGCACAACTCCGTCGCCTCCTTTACGGTTCCCCTTGGCGCCACCATTAATATGGACGGCACCGCAATTATGCAGGGTGTGGCGACGGTGTTCCTGGCCAATGTTTATGGGGTCGCACTTGGGGTATCAGGATACCTGACCGTGATCCTTATGGCCGTTCTGGCATCTATCGGCACCGCCGGCGTTCCCGGCGTCGGGCTGATCATGCTGACCATGGTGCTTGGTCAGGTCGGGCTGCCCATAGAGGGCATTGCCATTATCATGGGGGTCGACCGCCTCATGGACATGATCCGCACCGCGGTGAACGTCTCTGGGGATGCAGTCGTATCGTCGATCGTCGCCAAAGGCGAAGGCAAACTCGACATGGCTGTTTTCAATGATCCGCAGGCGGGCATTATCACCGAAGACAGTTTGGGGATCGACGAAGAGGCCGAAAGAGCCCTCGCGGACGCCGCCAAACAGCATAGTTAGTGGCCAAAACAGGTAGGGCGCTCTGCACGTGAGCGCCCCGTTTTTCAAAACCAAGCCAGCCCGATAGTTTGTCGGGCTGGCGGGCCGTATACGTAAGTATATCGACCAAAGCATAGTTGTTGTCCGACGACCTGTTTCGTCATATATTCAAGCAACAACCTGTTACAACTCAACATCGCGCTAACACGGGGGGCATGATGTTGTTTATTGCGTCCATTGGGCATTGTTTGTCATAGTAGGCCAACAGTAACGGGAAAGGCGGTCCCATTTCCGACTATAGCAAAATGGGTTTAATTGGATTCATGAGCATTGCGTATTTTTCTCGCATTTTGCTATAGATTTTAGGGCAATCAGCTTTATGACGTTAGCTTTACCCCTGGCAAAATAGTTCTATTAAAACATGACACGCTCTAGGATTGGGAGTACCAATATGAACGGCCTGTCTGAGCACCCAATGAGCAGAATGACCACCACGTATATCGACGCCAGCGACTCGCCTTGTCGCAATACCGGCGCCATCAAACTTCATGGCGCAGAGGCCTTCGCAGGCATGCGCAAGGCCGGCAAGCTGGCCGCACAGACCCTTGACATGCTCACACCCCTGGCGGTTCCGGGACAAACCACCCAGCACCTGGATGATGCGGTGTTTGACTTTGTCACAGATCAGGGAGCACTTCCGGCGACTGTATTTTATCGCGGTTACGAAAAAACCATCTGCACGAGCGTCAATCATGTCGTCTGCCACGGCATACCCGGGGAAAAACCTTTGAGAGAAGGCGATATCGTGAACATTGATGTCACGGTTATTGTGGATGGTTGGCACGGCGATTGTAGCCGCATGTATGCCATTGGCGACATATCCCGCCGGGCCAGACGCTTGTTGGAGACGACTTATGAAGCCTTGTTGCGAGGTATCTCTGTGGTGCGTGCAGGGGCAACCACTGGCGATATCGGTTATGCAATACAAAGTTACGCGCAGAGCGAGCGGATGAGTGTTGTACGGGATTTCTGCGGCCACGGCATCGGGCGCCTGTTTCATGATGCGCCGAACATCCTGCACTATGGCCAACCGGGAGATGGCATTGTGTTAAAGCCGGGGATGATATTCACCATTGAGCCGATGATCAACCTAGGCAGACCGCATGTCAAGATACTCAGGGACGGCTGGACCGCTGTAACACGTGACAGGTCCCTGTCTGCTCAGTACGAGCACTCGGTTGGGGTCACCGAAGAGGGCTGTGAGATATTCACCTCCGGCGAATAAACAGGCGTGCCGGATAGGGTCAGTTTGAGGTCAAGCCAGTTGAAGAGGGAACGCTCAGACGGCAGTGCTCAGCAGCCCCACTATTCGGGGCATCGTGAGCGTCTGCGCGGACGGTTCATGGAAAACGGCGCCGACAGTCTGGCAGACTACGAACTGCTTGAGTTGATATTGTTTCGGGTCCTGCCAAGGCGCGATACCAAGCCGATTGCCAAGAGCCTGATAAAGCGGTTTGGCAGTTTTGCTGAAGTCCTGTCAGCGCCTCCCGACCGTTTGACCGAAGTGTCGGGCATGGGAAAATCCGCAGCAAGGGAGTTGAAGGTCATTTTTGCCGCTACCCAGCGCTTTGCCAAGGGCAAGATCCACAAGCGCCAAGTTCTCAGTTCCTGGGCAAGCGTTATCGCCTATTGCCAGACGGCGATGGCCTATGACGAAAAAGAGCGGTTTCGTGTCTTGTTTTTGGATAAACGTAACGCCCTGATTGCCGATGAGGTGCAGCAAACCGGGACTGTGGATCATACACCGGTCTATCCTCGTGAGGTTGTCAAGCGGGCGTTGGAGCTTTCGGCGACAGCAATCATTCTGGTGCACAATCATCCAAGCGGCGATCCGACACCATCACGCTCAGACATTCAGATGACCAGCACGATTATGAATGCCGCCAAGCCTTTTGGCATCATCGTTCACGACCATATTATTGTCGGCAAGGACGGCCACGCGAGTTTCCGCGGATTGAAGCTTATTTAATACCAAGGGTCCTTAACAATGACTCATGGCTTAGCGTCAAGCAAGTATGTTATCAAGGCAGTACACCAGTCGGCGTGTCTATAAAGCCAATACCGCTGGTATAATCCTCTACGCATAGGGGTCACGCCGCGTAAACCTTTTGTTTAGCATATATCGTTAAAAGTGCATTAGGATTATTTTCTAGTATTAATTGCGTAAATAATTTCAACAGTCAGCGACCTCTAGATCAGCATGGGGTTAGCTGTACCCGTTTTGCCAGGGGTATAGCGAAACCCATAAAGCTGATCGCCCTCTAAATCTATAGCAATTTGCTATTACGCGCGTCCGGTTGCAAGCCTTAATCGGCAATGCAGATCAACGTTCAACGGCCTTGTGTAAGCAAAGTGATGTGGCGCTTGCCGGGGCAGGGTTTCATGAAAAGCATCGACATGATGGAAAACGCAAAGCGACGGCAATTGGGGGCAAATCAACAATCTTTAAGACAAGTCCACAGTGCTGGTCAGGTCGGCGCCAGGTTCCGGCACACCCCCATCGGGCACTACACAAGACTGGCGCTTTTGGCGATCCTCGCAGGCCCGTTGGGCGCAATAGGACAAGCCATATTTTCGCAAACCGCAGCGCATGCGCAAGCCGGGTGTCCCGTGATTGCTGTTGGCAGAACGGCTGGGGGACAGAACCTTAACAGAAACAATCATGAGTGCGTCGTGAAACGAGGGGCTAAAATTCGCACAACCCGCGACGGCGAACCGGGAGTTTCCGGAGGGAGAAAGCAAAAGGTTGTTAATCACGGCACTATTGAAACGTCCGGTCAGATGAAAAATGGCGTGCGCGCTCACGCGATTATTATTCGCGAGCAAAGCGAGGTCCTTAACACGGGAGTATTGCGTACTTTAGGTGATAGGGCTGCCGGTGTGACCGTCAGAGGCAGTGCGGCGAAGGTGAGAAACAGAGGGTTGGTTTCAACCAGAGGCGAGTATGCGGAGGGGATAGATGCACGTGGGAACAAAAACGAAATCATAAACATGGGCACGATTGCGACCACCGGAGACAACGGCGAGGGTATTGAAATTGAAGGTCATTGGAACAAGGTTGTTAACCTGGGTTACATACGCACAACGGGAGACCATTCGGAGGCTTTGCTGCTTTTCATCGGAGATAACAATCACATTATCAATCGTGGTCGTTTGTTCACATCCGGATTGAACGCGGAAGGTGCCCTTATTATGAGCAAGGCGAGTGCATTTGAAAACAGTGGAGACATTATAACCCTGGGAGATGAATCGCATGGGATCGATTTTCAAAGGGGTGGGACCCATACGTTAATCAATAGCGGCCTCGTCATGGTACGGGGAAAGCGCGCCAACGCGATTGATATGGATGACGGCGCCGACCTGCTGGTCTTGCGCCCGGGTTCGGTACTGTCGGGGCTCATTCGGTTGGGTAAAGACAAAGACACAGTCCACGTGCACACAAAGTTGACGAATTTTCTCACTTTTACAAATGACGGGGGATTACCGGAGATCATTGATACCAAGGGGCGCCCCTATCTTCGCGTTGTCCCGCGAAACGGGGAAAACCCGATGCTTGTTGTGTTTGAGCCTGGTGATTTCTCCCATGACGGTGCGCGACTTGATGACCTGACGAGCAGCATATTCAATTCTGTCCACGCCCGCCTTGATGCGGAACAACTACAGCGTCAAGGTCGTGGTGATGAACCTGTACTTGCGGCGCAAATGGGTGCCGCTATGGGGTTGTACGGAGGAGACCTGGAGCTACAACCCCGCCGAAGCGGTTTTTGGGGGCAGCTTTTTGGCGCTTATCATGAGGAGAACGAGAACAATAGCGATCTCGGGCGCACGGTCAAGCATGGGCTGACAGGCGGTCTTGTGGGCTTCGATATGCCCATCAAACAAGAGAGCGAAACGGGTCTGCGTCTTGGTGTCTATGTGGGGGCGGCGCGCGGAAAGACGCGAATCAGCACCCTCTCACAGGCCATTGAAACAAAAAACCTGTTCGGTGGAGTCTACGGTGAATATAGTGAAAACGCCTGGTTCGCGCGGTTAATGTTGACCGCCGGTCGTGTTGATCACGACAGCTCCCGGCAGGTTCTGAACAATTTATCTCCCACAGGATTTTCCAATTTAACGGCCGCCTATGATGGTACTTTCCTCTCACCGGAACTGACCCTGGGGGGGCACTTTAGCGTTGGAGAGAGGAGCCTCACGCCAAGTGTGCGTGTGCGCTATGGGCATCTCGCTCTTGATGGATATACGGAAACCGGCGCCGTGGCGGGGATGAGTATGGGCAAGCGAAACGTTGACGTCTGGTCGGCGCGCGCCCAGGTGGCCACCACGCAACGCATCGGCTCCGTAGTCCTATCACCTCGCTTTGGCATTGAGGGGCGCGCCAACAAATATGGCGATATTGCGCTTGGTCTGCTTGGTCAAACCCTGAATTTCGCGCCGCGTGGTAGAAACGAGACTTTCACGGGTCTGGCAGGTGTTAGCGTTGTGAGCAAACTGGCTGATGGACTGTCAACGCATATGGATGCTGAAATGCACTTTGGCCATGGTGTATTCAGCTTGAACGGGCATTTTGGCGCCGTTGTGAGTTTTTGAGCCGGGCATGTCTATTGGCATCACCAGCCCACTCCCCCTCCCAACCACCCATAGGGTACCGTTGTGCGGGTGGTTGGGAGGGGGAGCGGGCTGGCCAGGTCGTGAATAGACGTTACCAACTATAGAGCGGAGCGGGCCCGTTATGCCAGCGCATAGAGAGGCCCGGCGCTTGATGTAAGAAACAGAAATGTTTCACGTGAAACATTAAAGGCCCGGCGCTTTGACAAGAAACAGAAATGTTTCACGTGAAACATTAAAGGCCCGGCGCTTTGATTAAGAAACAGAGATGTTTCACGTGAAACATTAAAGGCCCGGCGCTTTGATTAAGAAACAGAGATGTTTCACGTGAAACATTAAAGGCCCGGCGCTTTGATTAAGAAACAGAGATGTTTCACGTGAAACATTAAAGGCCCGGCGCTTTGATTAAGAAACAGAGATGTTTCACGTGAAACATTAAAGGCCCGGCGCTTTGATTAAGAAACAGAAATGTTTCACGTGAAACATTAAAGGCCCGGCGCTTTAATTGAGAAACAGAGATGTTTCACGTGAAACATTAAGGGCCCGGCGCTTTAATTGAGAAACAGAGATGTTTCACGTGAAACATTAAGGGCCCGGCGCTTTAATTGAGAAACAGAATGGATTCTATTAAGACATGAAGTGAAATCAACAGGCCAGAATGTCGGCGAAGACAAATCCGTCTCGGGTAACGGTTTCGCCAAGCCTGATCTGCAAAGGGGCTTCAAACCCGGGGCCCTCATAAACAAACGTGTGGAACTCACCGTTTTCACCGCAAGGGTCGACCGAGCCCGGCAGGTCGCAAAGCAAGGTGCGGTCGTAATGGCGTCCGCAAAAAGCCTGATCAAGTCGCGCAGGATCGACACAGGTTAAAATGGCTTTCAATCCGGCATCGCACATCTGGTACGCCATCTGCGTGGTATCGCGCCCCCAAAGCGGAAAAATCCCGTGCAGGCCAAGGCGCGCCAATTGCTTTTCACGATAAGCGCGCACATCCTCAAGAAACAGATCACCAAAGATCACATGGGTGATTTCATTCTCCCTAATTTGTTTTTCAAGAAAACCTCTCATGGCAGCCTGATAGTCTTCGTCGCTGCACGGCCAGGGCAGATCAATGTCATAATGCACCAATCCCAACGCCTTGCACTGCGCATGAACGAGGACGCGGCGCACGCCGTGCATGGCCGCGCGACCGGCGGACGCATTATAGCTTGTCAACAGGCCGAGAATGTCGATATCCGGGTCCTGCCGGGCGCAATAAAGAGCCCAGGCCGCGTCCTTGCCACTGCTCCAGGAAAGCAATGCGCGCTTTTTTGTTGTGATCATAGGTGACAGTCCGCTGGTATCTGATCGCTCAGGAAGATGACATATGGTGAAAGCGCTTATGCAGGTATTGCGCTGTCATCAAATCCAGATGTCCACCTCCGCAGGTCTTGAAAACAGTAATATCGTCGTCGCTAAGACGCCCGGAAGCGCGTTTGCAGATGAGATCAAACAAGTCTCCAAGAAGGTGTTCTTTTTCAATAGCCCCCTCGGCAATGGCTTGCACGATCTCGCCGGCATAGTGCGGGGTAAACTTTGTATGCTCAACGAACATGCGCGCCCGGGCGATGGCCTTGGCGTCGACCTCCCGCATGTCTGGTCGAAACCCGCCGACCAGATCAAGATGGGTACCCGGCGCCAGCCACTCACCAAGGATGAGCGGATGTGTGGCCGCGGTGGCGCAACAGATGATCTGTGCATTAGCGGCGGCCGCAGCCAGATCGTTGACCACTATGACTTCCATGCTAGAATCAATTGTGCGCAAATCCTTTTTCAAGTCGCGCGCCTTTTGCAACGTGCGGTTCCAAATGTGGATTCGGCTGATGTCCGGGCGCACGCTTAAATGCGCGCGCACCAGATAGGGCGCTAGATCTCCAGCTCCCACCATAAGCAAATCACTGACCCTTGCGCGCGCCAGACAGTCACAGGCAAGTGCTGAATTGGCAGCGGTCTTCCAATAGGTCATCTCCGTGCCGTCAATCAGAGCGACCGGAGCGCCGGTCTTTCCCTCAAACAACACATAAACCGCCTGAACGGCGGCAATCAGGGGTTGGTGCAGCGAATTGCCTGGAAATATAGTTGCCATTTTTGCCCCCAGGGATTGCCCCGCATCCCAGGCGGGCCAAATGAGAAAACTGTTGGTTTCACCATCGCTATTGGTGTTGGTCAGGAGCGCTTTTTCGTAATCGGGGCAAGGGCGTGTATGACATTGGCGCAAATGATCAATGAGTGTGGGAAAAGTCACCTGCGTGCGGATATGATCGGCGCTGATGAAGGGAATTGTTTGCATGGGCGGGGACGTGGACATAAGCGTAATCCGCTTTAAGCGTTCTTGTTCAGGTGTTGCTCGTAGGCGGCCAGGGTTTGTCCGGCACCATAATCGTGGTGTTTTAGGGCCTGCATAATGGCGACAAGGCAATCATCGCGCTTGCGCTCCAGGGTACGCAAGTCAGCATCGCCGGCCTGCGCATCAGACTGCTCGGCAATGCGTCCGATCAGCGCCTCGTCCAACTCCGGAACGTCCATCAATTTTGTCCAGGGCAGCTTCAGCGTCGGCCCGAACTGGGCAAGGAAGTGTTCCATGCCCGCCTCGCCGCCGGCCAGGCGATAGGTCAGCATGGTTCCCATAAACGCCCAACGCAGGCCGGGCCCAAAGCGCATCGCGTCGTCGATTTCTCCTGTTGTGGCAATGCCGTCCTTAACCAGCCATAAGGCCTCCCGCCACAGCGCCTCCATCAGGCGATCGGCGATAAATCCGTCAATTTCTTTTCGTACATGCAAGGGCTGCATGCCGATTTGCCGGTAGAAACTGATGGCACCGGCGACGGTCTCGGAGGTGGTTTTGTCACCGCCACAGACCTCAACCAGAGGCATGAGATAGACCGGGTTAAAGGGATGGCCCACGCAAAATCGGCCCGGATGTTCAATGGCGCTCTGGATCCGGCTTGGCAAAAGTCCCGACGTTGAAGAGGCAATGATGGTATCAACAGGTGCGGCCTTACTGACAAGCGCCAGAATCTCCTGTTTGAGGGCTTCGCGCTCAGGCAGGCTTTCCTGAATAAAGTCCGCATCCGACACCGCGTCTTCCACGGTGGAAACCAGGCGGAGCGTCCCCCGCTCCGGCAGCGGCGCGTCGATGAGCTCGTTAAATGCGCGGGTCGCATTGGCAAGGACCGCTTCGATTTTGCGCTCCGCCTCAGGGTCGGGATCACTGACCGCAACGTTAATGCCGTTAAGCACCAACCTTGCCGCCCAACCGGCGCCAATGACCCCGCCTCCTATAATGCCGACCTTGCGAATAGATGCCATAACCGAACTCGCTTTACCCTGCGTCTGCGTCTGCGCCGAGTTCCGGGTCGCAACGCTTGCCGCGCTCACCGGCAACACGGACATCAACTGGAAACGTCTATTGACGACCTGGCCAGCCAATCCTGATAATGCCATTGCATGCCGTCAGGATAAAACGCAACATCATGCGGGCTTGAGCGCAAAGATTTTTACGCTGGCGGCATATGCGTTTAGATCAAACGCCTCAGTGATCTTTTTCATTTCATCATGAAATTGAACTTGCGTCTTGGTTTCCGCGCCATTCATCTGCTCGGGTGATCCACAGCAGCCCGCTTTGCTGCTTGCTTGTTGTGCGCCCGTTGGGGCACAGCAAGCGGCGTTACCGCCTTCCCGGTAAGCGTTGAGATCGCTGCCCGCATCGACAATCTGAATGTGCGCAAAGCCGGCATTTTTCAGCTTTATCCGATTTTCCTCGATTAGCAAAGCGCCGGCGATACAACCTGTCCAGGCCGCGACACTATCGGCAACCGCTTCCGGCAAATCCTGCTTCAGGGCAATATCGGAAACCGCGAGCCGCCCTCCGGGCTTGAGTATGCGAAAGATTTCCGCAAAGGCGGCATCCTTGTCCTGGGTCAGATTGAGTACGCAATTCGAAATAACACAGTCGATCGAATTATCCTGCAAGGGCATATTCTCGATTTGCGCGAGATGAAACGAGACATTTTGGTAATCCCCTTTGTGCATGTTTTCGCGCGCCAGGTCGACCATATCCTGTGTCATATCGATACCGATTGCCTGGCCGCCGGGGCCGACCTTTTTCGCCGCGAGAAACACATCCAATCCCCCGCCGGAGCCAAGGTCCACGACGACCTCTCCTTCCTGCAACGATGCCATGGCAACGGGGTTTCCGCACGACAATCCCATGTTGGCTTCGGCTGGAATGCTGGACAGATCCTCATGCGAATAACCAAAAGCCCTGGCTATTTTGGCGATTCCTTCGTGCTGCGAATTTAGGCCCTCGCGGGCGATCGCGCCGTAGGCCTTTTTTACTGACTCGACAATTCGCTCCGTCATGACAAGTTCTCCTACTATGGGTTTTCCTGGGGGATCAGCTGGACCCGTCTATTGACGACCTGGCCGGTCCGCTTGTGTCTGCACGGCCTTGCCGAAGGCTATAAAAATCTCCCGCGAAAAGGGATCATCATTGGACCAGTATTCCGGATGCCACTGAACGCCAAAGGCAAAACCGTCCGCATGCGCAACCCGGACCGCTTCGATGGTTCCATCAGCTGCGGTGGCCTCGACTTCCAGCCCGTCGGCGAGATCCTTGATGGCCTGAAAATGAACCGAATTGGTCAACGCCTTGCGTCCCTTGGCGAGGGTCGCCAGGTGTGCGTCGTGGCTGAACGTGATTTCATGATTGATGGCAAAAAGTCTGTCCTTGTTGTCATCACTGCCGCTTTGCCGGTGCGTTACACGGCCTTCCACATTGTGGATGTTGACATGAAGGGTGCCACCGAGCGCCACATTGAGTTCCTGTATGCCGCGACAAATACACAACAACGGTACGCCGGCGTTAATGGCGGCGCGTATCAGTGGCAAGGTCGTCGCATCGCGCTGTTCGTCATAGGGTTCCGCCGCAGCGCTGGGGACTTCACCATAGTGGCGGGGATGGACGTTTGAGCGGCTGCCCGTTACCAGCACACCGTCAATACGTTGAAGCAGCTTTTTGAGAGGAAGCCGTTCCCCAAGCGAGGGAAGGATAAGCGGCACGGCTCCGGCTACATTAAGCACCGCCGACAAATAGTGGGCAATTGTCGCATGCCATTCATAACCCTCACTGGGTTTCACATCCGCGGTTACAAGAACAATAGGCGTGGGCGATAGTTTGGCCATGTTTTTCTCCGGCTTTAAATATCAGGAGGCCCGCCCAATAGCCTCACTATTATCAACAATACTCCATTTGCGGCCTTATACACCAGTTACCATTGCCTATCAACGGTGCAGATTTGCGGTTTTGCCAATACCCACCGACCAAGAGCGTGTTGCAATCGCTGACCGCATGTTCTAAAACCGGCGTCAGAGACGGTGCAATTTCCGAACCAGCAGAATGATATTGATGACTGAGTTGATCGTTTGCATTGGTGAGGCACTGACGCGTCGGTTAGCTGGTGAACTGGCCAGCGTGACAACTTGCCCGTAAGCCAATTTTGTTTGGCAATTTTTGAACCAGAGATGCTCTTGAGCACAACCAGGGGAGAACTGTTGTGGATCGTCGTTCGTTTATAAAAAAAGCTGGGCTTGTTACCGGCACCGGGGCTGCATCGGCATTCGCGGCGCCGGCGATTGCCCAAAACAAGGTCAAGTTGACCATGGTCACCACGTGGGGGCGTGGACTTGCCGGTGTGTTTGATGCCGCGCAGAAGGTTGCGGATAACGTGAACGCCATGTCCGATGGCTCCATAGAAATCGATGTCAAGGCGGCGGGGGAGCTTGTCGGCGCTTTTGAGGTCTTTGATGCGGTCACGTCGGGACAGGCGGATATGTATCACGGTGCCGACTATTATTTTGTTGGGCAGCATCCGGGTTACGCGTTTTTCACCGCCGTGCCGTTTGGCATGACCGCGACTGAGCTGAACAATTGGTATTACCATATGGGTGGTATCGAGTTGCACGATAAGCTCGGTCAGATTTTTGGACTTAAATCGTTTCTTGCCGGCAACACAGGAGCTCAGGCCGGAGGTTGGTTCCGCAAGGAGATAACAGGGCCTGATGATTTCAACGGGCTTAAGTTTCGCATGCCGGGTCTGGGAGGCAAGGCGTTGGGATACCTGGGGGCATCGGTTCAAAACATTCCTGGTGCGGAGGTTTATCAGGCTTTGTCCTCCGGAGCCCTTGATGGCACCGAGTGGATAGGACCGTGGGCCGACGAGAAGGCTGGATTTGACGAAATCACCAAGTTTTACTATACAGCCGGATTTCATGAACCAGGTGCGGGCCTGTCTGTTGCGGTCAACCGTGACAAGTTTGAAAGCCTCACGCGCCAGCAACAGGCGATGATTGAAATCGCCGCCGGGCATGCCAATGTGTGGAACCTGTCACAATACCTCGCCAATAATGGTTCTGCGCTGGCGCGCCTTGTAGCTTCGGGTGTGAAAACTCTGGAATTTCCCGACAGTGTCTGGGATGCCTTTGGCAGTGCATCCCAGAAGGTGTTTGACGAAAATATGAGCGATTCCCTGTTCAAGGAAATTTTTGATTCTTTCCGGGATTCCATGAAAAAATCATCTAGCTGGCTAACCAAATCCGAAGGGATTTACCGAACCCAGCGCGACCGGATACTCGGGTAGCCTTCGCAATCGGGGTGCTTGATCGCGGCGGGCAAGCGGATCGTCCGTGCCGTAGGCAGCGTGAAAACGTTACAAAGCGCGGATGAGGCGTCGTCGTGTGCATCAACAACCCATTCCGTCCGATAGCTGGAAACGTCTATTGACGACTTGGCCAGCCCGCTTCCTCTCCCCGCCACCCGCATTGGCGGTACCCTAAGGGTGGCCCGCGAGGGGGAGCGGGTAGGTGGATGCCGGTAGATAGAGAGGCCCAGCTACTGATAGTTAAGCCAAGCCTGACGGTATCGACGCAATGATCGATTTTGTTGTCTGGGTTTTTATGCACGTGGCGGGCGGCGTCATTGATATCGCCTATGCGGTGACGCATCCTCAATTGTGGCTGAATTGGGGCGATAAGCAGGCGATCGCGAGGATGATATTTTATGGCGGCTCTGCACGGCTTTTCTTTGCCGTTTTAGATATTTTCCTTGTTATTTTTATCATCGGCATTTTTTACCACAAGGTCCTCTGGGGTATTGTGCGCCTGATTGAAGGGCTGAACAATTCAGTGGGCCGGATTGCCGCATGGGCCGTCCTGCTGATGGTGCTTCAACAGGTTATGATTATTGCCCTGCAACGCATATTTCGCCTCTCCGAAATCTCCGTGGGGCCCTTTGGCTACGTCTTGACCAAAGACCTTAGTTGGTATGCCGAGGAGTTGAAACTCTATAACGCGATTATCGTTGCTCTTTGTGCCGCGTATACGTTTGTGCAGGGTGGGCACGTGCGCGTTGATCTTTTTTATGCCCCGGCGCGATATCACACAAAAAAAATCATCGATATGGCGGGGTCCCTGTTTTTTGTTTTGCCCTTCATGACAATTGTGTGGATGTTTGGCTGGTATTTTCTGTGGCGTCATCTGGTGACCCCCAAGGTCTCTCCCTCTGACAAGCTGGACATATTGTTGCGCAAAGCCGCGATAATGCGCTGGAATGTCGAAACCATAGGCTTTTCCCCAAACGGATTTAACGCCTACTTCCTGTTCAAGGTATTGTTGGTGATGTTTGCCGGAATGATGTTTTTGCAAGGCGTTGCTTTTTTCTATCGCAGTTATCTGGAATATCGCGAGGGGCCCGAAGCGCAAGGCAGGTACCTTGATCGGGATCCGCGTGGTGGGGATGGGGATGAGAATGGGAATAAAATCCCCCAAACCGCCTGAGCAGGAGGCTTCGGTGGTAGCGGGCCGCCCGCCGTGCTTGAGTGATCCGTCTTTGACGCGAATGTAGGAATATAGCCGAAAGAGTAAGACATGATCCTGGGTCTTGATGGCGTTGAAATTGGCCTTATCGTGGTGTTCTTCTGCCTGTTCGCCGGGATTATGACCGGCTATCCGGTGGCCTTTGCCATTGGTGGTGCCGCCGTCATAGCCTTTGGCCTATTGGCTTTGCTCGATGCCAACGGCATTTTACTCAAGCAGGTTATAGACACATCGAGTGAGGCCTACAGGAACCTTCGCGCATCAGGGGTTGCAAGCAGTGATATTACGCAATTTCGATACCCGGACTTGCCTCTTGAGGTGGTGCCACTGTTTGAGAGCGGTTGGCAAGGGGCCTTTACGCGCACCCTGTCGTTTATCGTTAATCGCATGAACGAACGGGTGTTTGCGGGTCCTTCCATTGAGACATTGCTGGCGGTGGCCATGTTTGTGCTCATGGGCATTACCCTTGAGCGCTCACGCATCGCCAATGATCTGCTGACCACAATGGCGCGGGTGTTTGGCCCCTTACCGGGAGGGCTTGCGGTGTCGGTTGTCGTTGTTGGTGCCCTGTTGGCGGCCTCAACGGGAATTGTTGGTGCCACGGTCGTAACCATGGGACTTCTGTCCTTGCCGACAATGTTGCGCAATCACTATTCGCCGGAGTTGTCGACGGGTGTTATCGCGGCCTCGGGCACGTTGGGCCAGATTATTCCCCCCTCGATTGTCATTGTTTTGCTGGGCACATTAGCGGGAGATCTGTACGCGACGGCGCAGGAGGCCCGGGCCAAGGACGTGGGCTGTTCGGACGCGCTGACCTATTTGGGCGAGGCGGCGGTTCTCTCCGTGGGGACGCTTTTCAAGGCCGCGGTTCTACCGGGCATTATGCTGGCAGTTCTTTATGCGGCCTATGCGTTTGGCTATGCTTTGCTGAACCCAGCGAGCGCGCCTGCCGTGCACAGCGAAGATGAACAGAGTGTGATCGGACGCCGGCGGGGAATTCTGTGGTTTCTTATTGTTCCTTTTGTCGCGATTGTTGCCGTATTTGCGCTCCATGGCACAAATCTGGCGGGCCTGCAGCAGGTCGACGGCAATGCGCTGGTTGAGGCAAGAGCCGCGCCTGAGCTGCGCACCCGTGTTTCCGATCAGTGCAGGGCCGCGATGATCAGCTTACACGGGCAGGAAAAATGGGACCGCTCGCACGCCCTCACCACAAAAATCGCTGCCAGCGATACCGGTGACGGGGCAGCCGTGGAGGAGGAACTGACACCAGAGCAACGCGCTGAACAGCTTGCCGCCGCCGCTTTGCGGGTGCCGCCCTTGTCGTCATTCCTGCTGATTAGTCTGTTGTTGATCGCGCTTGTGTTTACAACGACTTATGGCATCAGCCGTAATGCGTTAATGGGGCCGCTTGTTGCGGGCGGGACCGGTATTGTTCTGGCGCTTTTCGTTGATGCGGTTTTGGTGGGGCCGTTTACCAGCCCCGGTGCGACGTTTCTGTTGCAGGCCGTGCCCATGGCGTTCGTGGCTTATGGGCTTTACCATGCCCTTCCTGTTCTGGGTCGAGTGGAATTGCTGCGCGTTGTGTTTCCCCCCCTGGTGCTGATTGTTGCGGTTCTGGGCTCCATCCTGGGGGGGATTACCAATCCGACCCCGGCTGCGGCTTTGGGTGCGGCGGGTGCGATTTTGCTTGCCGCCTACCGGCGCCTGCAAGAGAGCGGTCATCCGGGCGGGCGTTTTATTCTTGTGGCTTCGTTCTGCGTGGTAATTTTCCTACTCATTGGCATCAATTTTGATCTGCGCACGGGGATCACCGATGTTGGTATCGAAAATTGGATCGCGGTAGTTGTTGCGCTTATTGCCTATCACATCGCTTTTGGTGGGCTGATTTATGCGTGTTGGGCGCTGTGGCGCCATACGGTTTTGACCCCGGTGGTGCGTGAGACCGCCAAGGTCACATCGATGGTGTTTGCGATCCTGATCGGATCACAAATGCTGAACCTGGTGGTCATTTCCTTTGGCGGAGAGCATTACATACAGTCATTTCTGCGCTCGTTCGAGCAGGAGTGGGTTGCCTTCCTGTTTGTTATGCTGGTCCTGTTCATCCTCGGTTTTGTCCTCGATTTTCTGGAGATCATCTATATTGTTATTCCCATCGTTGGTCCGGTTATCTATGGCGGGACGATGGACCCGAGTTGGGTCACGATCATGATCGCGGTTAACTTGCAGACGTCGTTTCTCACACCTCCATTCGGCTTTGCTTTGTTTTATCTGCGCGGTGTTGCGCCTCCCGCCATCACCACAGGTCATATTTATCGCGGTGTGGCGCCTTTTGTTGTTATTCAGGTTATTGGCCTCTTGATCCTGACCCTGTTTCCGGGGCTGGCTACGTGGATACCGGAATTGCTGTTTGGTTGATCTTGTTTACGGTGTGGGCCGAATCAGAATAACCCTCATTAAAAAGTGATAGGCTTTCAGTTCACACCGCCATGACACAACTCAGCGTCACAGCCGATTCGTTTGCATTGAAAAATCCATTCCGCATATCCCGCGGCGTCAAAACCAGGGCCGACGTCATCACTGTCACGATCACGCACGCCAACCACGTGGGCCGCGGAGAGGGGGTTCCCTATGCGCGTTACGGAGAGACAATAAAGGAGAGCATCACGGCGATTGAAGCGGTCCGTTCGCAGGTGGAATCCCGGCTGGACCGCGTCGCGTTGTTGTCCATGTTGCCGGCCGGTGCCGCGCGCAGCGCTGTTGATGCTGCGCTTTGGGATCTGGAGGCTAAAAATTCTGGAAAGCGCGTCTGGGAGCTTATGGGGCAGTCCTCGCTGCCGCCGGTCACGACGGCTTATACGATTTCTCTTGACGAGCCGGAGGTGATGTACGAGGCGGCGCGCGTCAATAGTATGCGTCCGCTGTTGAAACTTAAGCTTGCGGGCCCGGATGATCTGGCCCGGGTCGAGGCGGTGCGCGCCGGCGCCCCCAATGCCGGTTTGATCGTTGATGCCAACGAGGGATGGACCGCTGCAACCTATGAAGCCCTAGTGCCGGAACTTGTCCGCCTTGGGGTTTTGATGATCGAGCAGCCCTTGCCCGCCGGCGAAGACGCCGCCCTTGGGGATTTGCCGCGTCCGATCCCGATTTGCGCCGACGAGGCCTGGCAGGACCCACGGGCCATCGGTCATTTGCGCGCAAACTATGATATGATCAATATCAAGCTTGATAAAACAGGTGGTTTGACCGAGGCTTTGCGCCTGCGCGAAGCCGCAGAGGCAATGGGATTGCAGGTTATGGTCGGATGTATGATGGCCACCTCGCTGGCAATGGCGCCGGCGCTGATGCTAGCCCCTGGCGCGCAGATTGTTGATCTTGATGGGCCGCTATGGTTGGCACAGGACCGGGCCCACCCTCTTGTTGTGGATGGCAGCAACATCGCTCCTCCTGATGCTGCGCTATGGGGATAGGCCCCGTTGATCAGCCTGTAAACTCAGGCACTCAATGAGGAAAACCAATCGGTCTGGCGCAGGGCTTCCCCGCTGATCATTGCGACCGCAAGGGCCACATTCAGGGAGCGCATGTGATTTTGCATGGGGATCATAAGGCTCTGATCCGCACCAAAGTGGACAGCCTGGGGAACCCCTGCGCTTTCTCGTCCGAAAAGAACGATGTCGTCAGGCTCGTAACGCACATCAAGATACGACCGGCTTGCCTTTGTGGTCGCCAGCAGCAAACGGGCGCCGCGCGCCAGGCGCCAGGTCTGGAACGCGTCAAAGGACACATGGCGGCGCCAGTGCACGTGATCAAGATAATCCATGCCCGCGCGGCGAAAGGCGCGATCCGTGGTTGCGAACCCCGCCGGCTCGATAATATGGACAGAAATCCCCATGCAGGCGCCAAAACGCATGATTGTTCCGGTATTTTGTGGAATATCCGGTTGAAAAAGAGCGATACGCATGGTTTTTCAATACCCCTTGCGTTATACCAGCAGTGTCAGCATTATGGGCGGACGGGCACGATTGGCTTGTGCTGGATCTATGAGTGATGAGGACGAATTGTCGCTGTTGCTGTTTCTCCGCTTACAAAGACTGGACATTAGTCTATTTTCGGTGCAAAAGAAGGCGATTTCTAAAGAGCGAGCGGATATCGTTAAAGATTGAGGCTTTGTAAGACCTCTTGGGCTTCGCGCAGAGGCCGCTTGGGCTCAGGAGGCAAAGCCGGAAACGGTCGGCAATCAACAACACGTCGCGCAAAGCAGGTAGTATGACCATGAGCGATCACGTTATTTCCCATCATGATGAAGACGACGGCGTCACGAAACGCGATTTCTTATATATTGCGACCGGTGCCATGGGGGCCGTGGGTGTTGCCGGACTTGCCTGGCCGTTCATTGATCAGATGAACCCGGACGCCTCGGTACAGGCCATGGCGTCGTTGGAGTTCGACATTAGCCAGATCAGTGAGGGGCAGGCCATAACGGTCAAATGGCGGGGAACCCCTGTTTTTATTCGCCACCGGACGCCGCGCGAAATCGAAGAGGCGGTGAAGACCCCCCTTGAAGACCTGAAGGATCCACAGACCGATGCCGAGCGGGTCAAGACGGGGTACGAGCAATGGCTGGTTATGATCGGCGTGTGCACGCACCTGGGCTGTGTACCCTTGGGACAGGCCGGGGACTTTGATGGATGGTTCTGTCCTTGCCATGGGTCTCACTACGACACCTCCGGGCGCATCCGCACAGGACCGGCACCCGTTAATCTGGAGATCCCTCCTTATGAATTCATCTCCGATAGTGTCATAAAGATCGGCTAAAGGTGTCTTCCGGGGTCAGCGTACTGCGGATTTCCTGATTGATCGCACAAAAGGCAAATTGCAGCTTGAGAGATAACGAATGAGCGAGCACTCAAATTATCAGCCCAGCAATCGCTTCGTTAAATGGATTGAGGAGCGGTTGCCCATATTCAGCATGATTGATGCGCAGTTGAATACCTTTCCAACGCCGCGCAATCTGAACTATTGGTGGACGTTCGGCGGCATATTGAGCTTTTGCCTGATCGCGCAAATCGCCACCGGTATTGTGCTGGTGATGCATTATACGCCCCATGTGGACTTTGCATTTGATTCCGTCGAGCACATTCGTCGCAATGTGAATTGGGGATGGTTGTTGCGCAATATGCACGCGGTTGGCGCTTCCATGTTCTTTATTGCTGTTTATGTGCATATGGGGCGCAGTTTGTATTACGGTTCTTACCGGCGTCCACGGGAACTGCTGTGGCTTATTGGTCTGGCGATATTTGTGGCCATGATGGCAACGGCATTTCTGGGATATGTTTTGGTTTGGGGTGAAATGAGCTATGCCGGCACGAAAGTTATCACAAGTATGTTTGGTGCGTTTCCGCTGGTTGGTGATGCTCTCGTCACCTGGCTGTGGGGAGGGCCTTCCATTGAAAACCCGACTCTCAACCGCTTTTTCTCGTTACACTATCTCTTGCCGTTTATTATCGCGGCTCTGGTTGGTTTACACATTTGGGCCTTACATGTAACCGGCAACAACAATCCCCTGGGTATCGACACGAAATCCGACAAGGATACCGTGCCGTTTCATCCCTATTACACGATGAAAGACCTGTTTGCGGTTGTTGTCTTTATTATCCTGTTTTCCTGGTTCGTGTTTTACAGCCCGAACAGTCTGGGGCATCCTGACAATTTTATTCGCGCCGATCCGTTGTCGACTCCTGCGCATATTGTGCCGGAGTGGTATTTCCTGCCTTTCTATGCCATTCTGCGTGCAGTTCCTGACATTTTGTTTATCCCTGCGCAATTGGCCGGGGTTCTGGTGATGTTTGGGTCCATCTTTGTGTTGGCTCTGGTGCCGTGGCTCGACACGTCGCCGGTACGCTCGGCGAGCTTTCGTCCTTTGTACAGGATTTTCTTTTGGATATTTATCGCCGTCGTTGTTGTGTTGGGATGGATTGGTTCGCAAACAGCCGACAGCATTATCATGCATACGTCACAATCCCAGCACTTTGCCACCGAAGCTGAAGCCATCGCGGCAAAGGAGAAAATGCAGGCCGCGTATAAGGCACGCGGCGCGGAGGCTGATACCGCCATCACGGTGCATTTTTCCGAGGACTACAAGACTGCCGATTGGGAGTTAAAAGAGTATTCCTTCAAGTTCACGGCGGTTGATCTTGGCCTGATCCTGACAATCTACTACTTTGTTCATTTTCTTGTTGTCCTGCCGCTTTTGGGCCGGTTTGAGAAAACACGTCCGACACCCAATAGCATATCGCAGGCGGTCCTTGACGAATCCGATGCCGAGGCCCCGGCGAGAATTACAGCAGGTTAAGTAGGGAGAAGCGCGTGCAAAAAAGGAAACTCTTTGTCATGTTCAAGACAATGCGACGTGCGGTTGGCGCGGGACTTGCTGTCATCTTGATCGGGCTCGCGCCCTTGTCCTTGCCTGCGACCGCAGCGGGGGGCGCCCCTGAAGTTGATACACAAAGCTGGTCTTTTTCCGGCTTTTTTGGCCGTTATGATCGCAAGCAATTGCGTCGCGGCCACATTGTCTATGCACAAGTTTGCGCGGCCTGCCATGGCATGGACCTGTTGAGCTATCGCAATTTGGGGCAGGCCGGAGGTCCGCAATACAGTGACGACGAAATCAAAGCGCTGATCGCAGACTTTGTTGTCGCTGATGAAGAGGAAGAAAGCGGGGAGCGTCCAGCGCGTCTGTCTGATCGCTTTGTCAATCCCTTTGCCAACGATCGCGAGGCCCGTGATGCCAACAATGGTGCCCTGCCGCCGGATTTTTCGGTTATTGCCAACGCACGCACCATCCCGCGTGGTTTTCCCCTTTGGGTCATTGACATGGCTACAGGATACCAGGAGGCCGGTGCCGACTATATTCATGCCCTGCTAACAGGATATCGTGACACGCCAAGCGGATTTAAGGTCGAAGAAGGGCAGTATTTCAATATCGCGTTTTCCGGATATAAGCTCGCCATGGCGCCGCCGCTTTCAGACGGCCTGGTGACTTATCCAGAGCCGCTCTTGGATATTGATACGGAGGAGACCGTGGATCAGTATTCGCGTGATGTGACCGCATTTCTCATGTGGGCTGCGGAACCCAAGCTTGAGGAGCGTAAAAAACTGGGTTTTGTTGTCATGATCTTTTTGACCATATTTGCGGTCATGTTGTTCCTCGTCAAACGACGCATCTGGCATCGCGTTCCCCATTAGATCAGCATGGGGTTAGCCTTGCCTATTTTGCCAGGGGTAAAGCGAAACCCATAAAGCTGATCGCCCTCTCAATCTATAGCAAAAAGCGCGAAAAATGCGGCAATGCCCATGAAGCCCATGAAGCCTATTAAACGCATTTTGCTCAATTAAACACATTTTGCTATAGAGCGTGTCATGACAAAAGCGCAAGCGCATACCGTCCTCGGCATTATCGGCGGCTCAGGCCTTTACGACATGCCAGGCTTGAGCGATGCCCAGTGGAAATCCATGGCCTCCCCTTGGGGGGCGCCGTCGGATGACCTGCTTTTTGCCTACTACGATGATTTACCTGTCGTGTTCTTGCCGCGTCATGGGCGCGGGCATACCATTCCCCCCGGAGAGATCAACTACCGCGCCAATATTGACGTTTTGAAACGTGCCGGGGTTACCGATCTTGTTTCTCTTTCTGCTGTTGGCTCACTAAAGGAGCAGCACGCGCCGGGAACGTTTGTTCTTATTGATCAGTTTATTGATCGCACCCGGGGGCGCGCGGCGAGTTTTTTCGGCAAGGGGTGTGTGGCGCATGTGTCCCTGGCTTTTCCGGTCAGTCCAAGCCTTGTCGATCATCTGGAGACGGCGGCGCAAAAGGTTACCGTTCCCTGCCATCGCAGCGGAACCTATCTGGCCATGGAGGGGCCGCAGTTTTCGTCCCTGGCTGAATCGCGACTTTATCGCCAGTGGGGCTGTGACGTGATTGGCATGACCAACATGCCTGAAGCGCGCCTGGCCCGTGAGGCGGAGATTTGTTACGCCAGTGTGGCCATGGTGACGGACTATGATTCCTGGCATCCCGATCACGGCGAAGTTGACGTCACCCGCATTCTTCAGGTGCTGGTTGACAACAAGGAAAACGCACAAAAGTTGGTGGTGCAGTTGGTGGCTGATTTTCCGCGTGTGCGCGAGCTTTGTCCGATAGGCTCGGATCGCGCCCTTGAGTATGCTGTGATTACCCCACCCGAGGCCCGTGATCCGGCCCTTGTTGCCAAGCTTGATGCCATTGCCGGACGCGTTCTGGGGCAGGAGGCTGCCAACAAATAGGGCCCCCGCAATTATGGACAATTTGAAACGGACCATCCGATCCATTCCCGATTATCCCAAGACGGGGATTGTGTTTCGGGATATTACGACGTTGCTGGGGGACGCGCGAGCCTTTCGCACCGCCGTTGACGCGCTGGTGCAACCGTGGGCGGGAGAAAAAATCGACAAGGTTGTCGGCATTGAGGCGCGCGGCTTCATTCTCGGCGGTGCGGTGGCGCATCAACTGTCTTCCGGATTTGTGCCGGTGCGCAAAAAGGGTAAATTGCCCCACGAAACTGTGCGTATCGCGTATTCCCTTGAATACGGCCTGGACGAAATGGAAGTGCACCGTGACGCGATCCTACCGGGGGAAAAAGTCCTGCTTGTTGACGATCTTATCGCGACGGGGGGAACGGCGGAGGCCGCTATAAAGCTGCTGCAGGAGATCAATGCCGATGTTTTGTCCGCATGTTTTATCATTGACCTTCCCGATTTGGGCGGGGCGGAAAAAATCGTGGCCCTTGGGGTACCGGTGCGCACATTGATCACGTTTCCAGGCCACTAGAGCGTGTCATGTTAATGGAAATGCCCGGGTGGTTGCCGTGGACGCTTATCTGGTCGTCAAGACAATCCATATTCTGTCATCCACGGTTTTGTTCGGAACCGGCATTGGCATCGCGTTTTTCATGCTTGTTGGTCAACGCAGCAAAGATCGGCGGGTACAACTGGCCGTTGCGCGCTGGACGGTTATGGCCGATGGCATGTTTATTGCGCCTGCAGCCGTCATTCAGCTTGTCACGGGGGTTCACCTTGTTCATCAGGGGGGGCACAGTTTCACGGACTTGTGGATTGCTGCTGCCCTGTTTTTGTACATCGCTGTGGCAATATGCTGGCTGATCGTTGTTCGACTGCAATTGCACATGCGTGCAATACTCGGCACCGCCAGTCGGTCGTCGCCCGGTGATCAACCGCTGCCAAAGGCCTATCATCGCAGTTTCAGGCTCTGGTTTTTTTTGGGATGGCCGGCCTTTATCGGACTTTTGATTGTGTTTTGGCTTATGGTCGCAAAGCCGATGTTGTAGATCAGCATGCGTTTCGCTGTACCCATTTGCCAGGGGCAATACCAGCGGTATTGGCTTTATAGATACGCCGACTGGTGTACGGCCTTGATAACACACCCATAGCCGCCTCCCGTAGGTGTTCTGACAATCACCGCCTCATTGGCATGAATCGTCGTCTGGTCGCAGGCTTTGAGAATTTCTATAGTTCCGTCAAGGCGACGAACGATGGTAGTGCCTTTTTCTCCTGGCTCTCCGCCCTTTATCCCTGGGGGGGCAAGGGTGCGGTGAGACGACAGAATGGCGCAGTTCATGGTTTTCAAAAACCGGATTGTACGTTCGGTGCCATCGCCGGCGCACCACTTACCCTTGCCGCCGGAGCCACGGCGAATATGAAAATCCTCCAGCAAAACCGGAAACCGCGTCTCCAGCACTTCCGGATCTGTCAAACGGGAATTGGTCATATGGGTATGAACCGCGGCCGTGCCATGAAACCCGGGGCCTGCGGGCGAGCCGGAACATATGGTTTCGTAATATTGATAGGTCTCATCACCAAAGGTCAGATTGTTCATGGTGCCCTGGGCGGAACCAAGAGCGCCAAGCGCCAGAAACAGAGCGTTTGTCACGTGCTGGCTCGTCTCCACATTGCCGGCCACCACTGCAGCCGGATAGCGAGGCTTGAGCATGGAGTTATCGGGAATTTTTATTGTGATTGGCTTCAGGCATCCGGCGTTCATGGGAATATTATCCTCCGCCATCACGCAAAAGACATAAAGAACCGCCGCCCTGGTGACCGGCTCGGGGGCATTGAAGTTATTGTCCATCTGCGCGCTGGTGCCGGAAAAATCGACAACCGCCTGGCGTTTGTCGCGATCAACGCGAATGGCCACATGGATCACGCCCCCATGGTCCAGAGGATAGGTATAAGCACAGTCATCCAGCTTGGAAAGCAGCCGGCGCACGCTCTCCTCGGCAAAGTCCTGCACGTGCCCCATATAGGCGTTAACGGTCTGCAGGCCAAACTGGGCCACCATCTTGCCAAGTTCCGCCGCCCCCTTTTCGTTGGCAGCGATCTGCGCCTGCAAGTCCGCCATGTTCCGGGCGGGATTGCGCGCCGGATAGGGATGGTCGCGCAACAGCGCCAGCAACGCCTGGTCGCGATAGCGCCCCTTATCCACAAGTTTAAAATTGTCAATCAGCACCCCTTCCTCATCAACCCGCGTTGCCAAAGGGGTCATGGAGCCCGGCGAGGTGCCCCCCACATCCGCATGGTGCCCGCGGCTTGCCACCCAGAACAGTATATTGGTTTGGGCCGCGTCATAAACCGGCGTAACAACAGTAATGTCAGGCAGATGCGTACCGCCGTTATAGGGCGCGTTCAACGCATAAACATCCCCGGGCTGGATCGTCCCCTGGTTTTGCCGAATAATACTTTTGACCGAGCGGTCCATACTGCCCAGGTGGACGGGCATGTGGGGTGCGTTCGCAACCAGAGCGCCATCGGTACGAAAAACCGCACAGGAAAAATCAACACGTTCCTTGATATTTACCGAATAGGCCGTGTTTTGCAGGGTAATACCCATCTGCTCAGCAATTGACATGAAACGGTTGTTAAACACTTCCAGCATGACAGGATCCGCCTTCGTGCCGACGGGGCTAGGGCGGGATGGGGGCACTGATCGCGTCAAAACCAGGTGATTATGCGGGTTCACATCAAGGGTCCAACCGGGTTCGACAATCAGGGTTTGATGAGGTTCAATAACAATGGCCGGACCGCTCAGATGATGACCCGGAGCCAGTGCTGCGCGCTTAAAAACCGGTGCCTCGTGCCAGGCGTCCAAAGCGTAAAAGGCAGCCTCCGCCTGCGCCCGTGGCCCCCCCGTTGAGAGGGGCTGTTCCTCCTCACTCCCCACCGGACTCGGCGCCAGCGCCTCCACCTCAAGCGCCTCGACAATAAGCGCCTTGTCTTCAAAAACAAAGCCGAACTGCTTTTTGTGCGCAGCGGAAAACGTCGCCACAACCGTCTCAAACTCCCCAAGAGGCACACTAAGGGGCGTATCGGTGCCATCAAAGCGCACATGTGCACGAACAAAGGTGGCAATATTGTCGCCGTTAAATCCCTGACCCGCAAGCTCCTCTCGCGCCTGGTGGGACAGGGCGTCGGCCTTGTCCCACAGCTTCGGCACTATGGACCTGTCCAAAACCTTGCCCACAGCCGCCACCCGATTGGCCCCCACATCCGCCAGCCCCATGCCGTAAGCCGACAGGACCCCCGAGAACGGATGCACCATAATCCGGCGCATACCCAACCGATCGGCGACCTGGCACGCGTGCTGGCCTCCCGCACCGCCAAAACACACCAACCCATAGGCCGTGATATCATAGCCACGCTGAACAGAGATCTGAGCGATAGCGTTCGCCATGTTTTCGTCCGCAATACGCAAAAATCCAGCGGCGATCTCAACCCCGAAACGCCCATCGCCGATTTTTCGCGCCAGGTGCTCAAACTTGTCGCGAACCACATCCAAATCGAGAGGATCCGCACCGGTATCACCGAATATGTGTGGGAAATACGCCGGCGGCAGCCGACCGGTCATGACATTGGCATCGGTGACCGTAAGGGGGCCACCGCGGCGATAACAGGCCGGCCCCGGATCGGCCCCCGCGGACGCCGGACCCACCTTAAGGCGCATCCCGTCATAGTCGAGGATTGACCCGCCTCCAGCCGCGACCGTGTGAATGCGCATCATCGGCGCGCGCATGCGCACGCCCGCAACCTGGGTTTCAAAGGCCCGTTCAAAGGCCCCATCATAATGGGAAACATCCGTCGACGTGCCCCCCATGTCAAACCCGATGATCCTGTCCATGCCGGCCAGCGCCGCCGTCTTCGCCGCCCCGACGACCCCGCCCGCCGGACCGGATAGAATGGCGTCCTTGCCACGAAACAGGGCCGCATCCGTCAGGCCCCCTGATGACATCATGAACATCAATCGCGTAGCTTTGTCGCGGGTGCTCAACTGGCCGGAGATCCGATCTACATAGCGACGCAGAATCGGAGACAGATAGGCATCCACAACACTCGTGTCGCCGCGCCCAACAAGCTTTATCAACGGCGAGACTTCATGAGAGACGGAAATCTGATCAAAGCCGATCTTCCGCGCAATTGCCTCCGCCCGCACCTCATGTTGCGGAAAGGCATAAGAATGCATAAACACGATGGCCAGGGCGCGAATGCCGTTTGCATAAACATCCGATAGCGCCGCGGTGAGGGCGGTTTCGTTAAGAGGGGTTTCAACCGTTCCATCGGCGCGAACCCTCTCACTCACTTCAATCACGTCGCAGTAAAGTTGCTGCGGCAAAATGATCTGTTGCGCAAAAATCTCCGGCCGGTGCTGATAACCGATACGCAAGGCATCACCAAATCCGCGCGTGATCACCAGAGCTGTTGGCTCGCCGGCGCGCTCAAGAAGGGCATTGGTAGCAACAGTTGTTCCCATGCGTATGGAGGCAATCCGATCGGCGGGAATAACGTCTCTTTTGGCCACACCGAGAAACTCACGGATGGCCTGGAGTGCGGCATCGTCATAATGCTCGGGAGCCTCGGACAGAAGCTTTTTGGTGATCAACCGACCCTCGGGTGAGCGCGCCACCACATCGGTAAATGTCCCCCCCCTGTCGATCCAGAAGTCCCATTGTTTATCGTTGGCGGTTTGTCTCACTACCACAGTTTTGATCCCGGATTGCATTTGCTGTTGAGGTATGAAAAGCGTACACGCGAACTTGAGCATCCATAAATTTCGATAATTATATGCATAAATTATCTGTATTTTCAATATAAAAAGTTCCCTTAGGACAGATGCAAACCTCTATTTATTACCTGGCCGGCCAGCTGCCTCTGTTGAGCCACACGTATTGGCGGTACCCTCTGGGTGGCCTGGGAGGCAGAGAGCAGGTAGGGTGGTGCCCAAGCCCGGATAATTTGATTGATACCAGCGGCATGGGCTTTATAGACACGCCGTCTGGTGTACTGCCTTGATAATACAACGCTTTGACGCTATAGCAAAATGCGTTTAATTGGAACCATGGGGCTTTTGCGTATTCTTCTCGCATTTTGCTATAGATTTAGAGGGCGATCAGCTTTATGCGTTTAGTTGTCCCCATAGCAAAATGGGTACAACTAACGCCAAGCTGATCTAATGCATGAACCCTTGTCAGGGGCCCTTGGTATTACAGGGTGAAAATGATAGGATATCCCAAACGATTTTGATTTGATCATACGTGCCCTACATAGGCGATACAGGTGCCAACGAAACCCGTTGGACCCTGGGGCGAAACCTGCAAGAGATTAAAGGACAAAGAACCTGAGTAATCATGACAAACATTAAGGGCCCGTCGGCCGATACCCGTGCCATCGTTTCGTCTCGTCACCTGGCCCACTCCAGTGCCTGGGAACTATCGGAGTTCGAATATGGCTTGATCGTCTCCTATAGCGCCTTTAGCCGCTGGATGGTTCACTGTATGTCGGCTGCCGGATTTACCGATTTTAATCCGCTGGATATTCTGGTGCTACACAATGTCAATCACCGCAGCCGCGCCAAACGCCTTTCAGATATCTGCTTTGTGCTTAACATTGATGATACCCACACGGTAAGTTATTCGCTGAAGAAACTTGTTCGGGCTCATCTGGTCACCGGAGAAAAGCGGGGCAAGGAGACGTTTTATTCAACCACCAAGCAAGGTCAAAAGGCGTGCGCCGAGTATCGTAAGGTGCGCGAGACATGTTTGGTTCAGGCGCTTGACATGATAAACCGAGACGACAATGATATGCGCGCCCTGGCAACCGCGCTGCGCGCCTTATCGGGCATCTACGATCAGGCATCGCGCGCTGCCTCGTCATTGTAGCGGTTGGCGGTTGACGTTGAGTGCGCATGCTGCTGCGCGGGAAATACCGTATCTGATATCGTAAGGATAAGGAAAAGCTGGCTGAAATTAAAAGATAACAGGCATTAACGACAGCGCCGCACAGCACCACAACGGGCTGGCGGAGTATGTAGGCTGCATTGGACTCGTCTCCAGATTATTATCCGTGACAGTGTTCCCAGTGGTGGTTTTTATTATTGGCTTATTCTGCTCTGCTGTCCTGGCGGGTGAGGGCGGCATAGATGCCGTCACGTTGGCCCCGTTTTTCATGGGTACCGTCTTCGACGATTTGGCCCTTGTCCATAACCAGAATGCGATCTGAGTGGCGGATTTGTCGATAACCGATGCGCCACGATGATCACCGTGCGACCCTTGGCGACAAGTTTCAGATTGCCCTGAAACAATCGCTCGCTTTCGTAATCTATAGCAAAGCGCGTTTAATTGGAATCATGGGGCTTTCCCGTATTCTTCTCGCACTTTGCTATAGATTTTAAGGCGATCAGCTTTATGGCGTTAGCTTTACCCCTGGCAAAATGGGTACAGCTAACCCCATGCCGATCTCATATGAACCTTAAGCCTCTTGCAAATAGCTCCTCTATATCCTGCGAGACTATACCAGTGGTATGGGCTTTATTTACACGCCGACTGGTGTACTGCCTTGATAACATAACTCTTTGACGCTAATGCATGAGCCCTTGTCAAAGACCCTTGGTATTATAGCCAGGCCGCCTGAAAATGATTTCATTTTCAGGCGAAAAGCCGAGCGATAATAAAAGCATATAGCTAGAGCGCTTTCGGTGTGCTGATGCGCCGGGTGCTGTTTGCTCCCCGGGGAAACGATCAAAACCAGATCGTCAGGTATATACAAGTCCTGCAAAATTTGAAATGATACCCCTATCAGCGCTCCCTGCTTTTCCAGGATCAATCGGAGATGTGACCGCGTGAGCAAACACAGTGCTTTCAAAGGATTGGTTGTCAGAGATCTGTCTTATTCCTACGGTACGAAGAAAGCGCTGGACAGGATAAGTTTCGACATCGTTCAGGGCACTTTCTGCGCCCTGCTGGGACCCAATGGCGCCGGAAAATCGACCCTGTTCGCGCTGTTGACACGCATGTTCGTTGCCCAATCGGGCAATATCGATCTTGCCGGCATCCCCCTTGATAAAAAGCCACGCCTGGCGCTTGCCAGACTGGGGGTCGTGTTTCAACAACCCACGCTCGATCTCGATCTGACGGTTCAGCAGAACCTGATCTATTTCTCGGCCCTGCATGGATTGTCCGCAAGAGAGGCGGCGCCGCGTATCGACGCGTGCCTGGAGCGTCTTGGCATGCGCAGCCGCAAACGCGAAAAAGTCAGGACCTTAAACGGCGGGCATCGCAGGCGCATGGAAATCGCCCGGGCATTGATCCATCGCCCCGATATTCTGCTGATGGATGAACCCACCGTGGGCCTGGACGCCGCCACCCGGGCGGCCATTACCACCCATGTCCATGAGCTTAGCGCTGACGACGGCATAACTGTCCTGTGGGCAACCCATCTGGTCGATGAAGTGCACCCCCGTGATCGCCTGATCGTCCTGCACCAGGGGCGCATTATCGCCGATGGGTTCAGCGAGGCCCTCTGCAACACACGCACCCTCGCCGAGACTTTTGCGGACATGACGGGTACGACGAACGAGGCGCTGGCGTGAAGGCCTACAGGATCAGCCTTTACGGTATCGTATATCGCGAAATCCTGCGTTTTGTTTCCCAGCGCGGCCGGTTCCTCGCGGCACTGGTGAGACCGCTGGTATGGCTGGTGGTTTTTGCCGCCGGGTTTCGCGCCGCTCTTGGCCTTTCCATCATGCCGCCCTATGAAACTTATATCACCTATGAGGTCTATATCGTGCCCGGCCTGTGCGGTATGATCCAGTTGTTCAACGGGATGCAATCCTCCCTTGGTCTGGTCTATGATCGCGAGATCGGCTCCATGCGCCTGCTGCTGACAAGTCCGATGCCGCGCTGGTGGCTGCTGTCTTCAAAGTTGCTGGCGGGAACGATCATTTCCGTCATCCAGGTCTACGGGTTTCTGGCCCTTGCCGCCCTGTTCGATATTACATTTCCTTTTCCCGGATATCTGGCTGTATTTCCTGCTCTGCTGGTAAGCGGAATGATGCTCGGAAGTCTGGGGCTTTTGTTGTCTTCGAGGATTCGACAACTGGAGAATTTCGCCGGCGTCATGAACTTTGTGATATTTCCCATGTTTTTCCTGTCGAGCGCGTTGTACCCGCTTTGGAAAATGGCCGAGGCATCGCCGCTGCTACGTGATATATGCGCCTATAATCCGTTTACCCACGGGGTCGAGTTGATCCGTTTTGCCCTTTATGGTCAATTCAATGCAACTGCTTTGCTTTGGGTCGTAGCGACGCTGATCGCATTTATGCTCGCCAGTTTATGGGGATATGATCCGGGCCGCGGGTCGATGGCCAGAAAAGTTGGCTAACTGCGTAACTTCAGCAGGTTGCTCTCGAAAGCCCATCGGGTGCTGCCGGTCATTCATCTGACCATGAGAGGCGATAAGACTTTCGGGTGTATGGTCCGTGTTCCTGCGATCGTATAGAGTAGCTCTAACATCAAAACCGGCACAATTCGGGTCCAGGCGGTGAACACTTTCGAATCGGACAGTATGGAAAGGGTGGAAAGGGCAGGCGGCCCCGCCGGCAGCGTGTCCGGACAAGCAAACCCTGAGGCGAGCGGGCGTGATCGAAAAGCCGGGCCAGCGACAACGATCAGTCCCATCGCCACGTTGCGATCCTTTCTGCAAGCCGGTCTCATCGGACACGAGCGGCTGATTGAGCGGCTGCTGATCGGTATTCTAGCCGGCGGCCATATTCTGGTGGAAGGGGCTCCGGGGCTGGCGAAAACCCGCGCCGTGAAATTGCTTGCAGAGGCCATCCAGGGGGACTACGCGCGCATTCAATGCACGCCGGACCTGTTGCCCTCGGATGTGACAGGCACCCGCATATATCGCCCCGAAACCGGATCATTTGAATTTTCCCGGGGCCCGGTGTTTCACAATCTGATCCTGGTCGATGAAATAAACCGGGCACCGCCGAAGGTGCAATCGGCGCTGCTTGAGGCGATGGCGGAGCAGCAAGTCACCAGCAGCGGCGATACCCACAGACTGCGCGATCCCTTTGTCGTCGTCGCCACCCAGAACCCGATCGAGCACGAGGGGACATTTCCCCTGCCCGAGGCCCAACTCGACCGATTCCTGCTGCACGTGATGCTGCATATGCCCGATGCACACAACGAACGGCAGATCCTGGACCTGGTGGAAAGTGAGGCCTGCGATAAGCACCGACCCCCCGCCCGGATGACGTTGACCGACATTCTGAATGCCAAATCGGCGGCCATGGCAACCCATCTTGCCGCGCCTTTACGCGATTATATCGTGCGACTGGTAATGGCGACGCGCACACCGCCATTTCACGATGAAATCGATCATGCGGTTTCGCCACGCGGCTCCATTTCCCTGGCGGCCTGCGCCAAGGCGCGCGCCTTCCTCTCGGGCCGCGATCACGCGCTGCCCGAGGATGTGCAGGCCGTCGCCGGCGATGTGCTGGCCCATCGCATGGTTGTCAGCTGGCGGGCAACAGCCGAGGGGCGCACCGCACGTGGTATCGTGCGGGACATCGTGGCGCAGACCGAACCGCTATGAGTACACAGGAAACATATCTTTGTGCGCCGGGGGTATCCCTGCGTTCATCGGATCTGATCGGACTACGCGCCTGCATTGCGCAAATGCGCCGTCACAACAGCGCACTGAGCCCCCTTTCCGGCGGTTTTGTCCTCCGGCGCCGGGGCAAGGGGCAGGACATCGCCGATTCCAGAGTGTACGCGCCAGGAGACGATTTGCGCCATATCGATCAGGGCGCGACGGCGCGTACCGGTACATTGCATATCCGTACATTTCACGAAGAACGCGATCGGGTCAGTCTGCTGGTCGCCGATTTTCGGCCTTCCATGTTATGGGGTGTTCGGCGGGCGTTTCGCTCGATTGCTGCCGCACAGGCCCTGACGCTCACAGGCTGGCGGGCGGTGGAGAGCGGCGGCAAGGTGGCTCTCATGGCCATAACCGGTCATGAAACCCATGTGGTCAGACCGCGCGCCCGGGCTCGCGGCATGCTCAATGTCATTGGCGTAATGGTGCGGGCCCATAAAAATGCGCTCGCCTTTGCAACAGATCGGGCAAAGCACCCGGGCGGGTGGGCGCACTCGGGCCCCGATCTTGATCGGGCCCTTGCGGGGCTCAAGAACATCGCGCCGAAAGGTTCGCGGATTATTATCGCCTCCGGTCTGGATGCCCAGGGAAGCGCATTGGAAGACCTTGTGGGCGAGTTGGCGCAACATCGTCATCTGCGCTTTATCGTTCTTCAGGAACGGGCGATCGACGCATTGCCTGCGGGAACCTATCCAATTCGGACACCCGATGGCAGGCGCTTTCGGGCGCGCGTATCTGCTAGGGCGGGAACGCCGAAGACCGCGCCCGGTGAATGGATGCCCCGGCGCGCCCAATATATCGATCCAGGCGCGCCGCTGGAGGCGCTGATCAGGCAACTGGAATTGTGAGATGGCCGAGCGCGCAATCACCGCTGCTGAGCTAGTAGCTGGGCTCCATGACATCAGGCTGCCCCCCGAGGCACCCGGCGGTTTTATCGCCGAACTCGCTGCCGCTGCCGCAATCGGCCTGCTGATCGCTCTTGCTGCGGGTTTTCTGCTGTCGCTGATTGCCGCACCATCACTCCAAAAGCGCCCCCCCAGAGCACGTCCCGATACCCTGGCGCGGCAGATACAGGTGCTCAGGGCCCTGCCCGACGATGATCGCACCATCGCCCTGCTGCGTCTGCTGAAAAGCTGCAACCCGAAAGCGGCAGCGACGCTGGAGGCACGCCTGTACCGGCCCGGCGGACTGCCGTCCATTGCATCCCTGGAAAGCGCATTGACAAAGGAACTCGGTGGCGATGATTGACTTCGCAACACCCTGGCTTTTTCTCATTCTGCCGCTGCCCATTGCTGTCTATTTTCTTCTTCCCCCCCGCGCCTCATACGGGAGCACTCTGCTTGTGCCGGAACGGGTGGGGCGCAGACTAGTGCGGCGAACCGATAGGACAAACACGGTCTTTCCCAGCCGACATATCCTTCCGGCTCTGATCTGGCTCTTGCTTGTCGGTGCCGCCTGCGGTCCCAGGCAACTGGTTTCAACACCGGCCCTGCCCACATCAGGCCGCGATCTTGTGCTGGCGCTCGATTTGTCGGGGTCGATGGTGCGCGAGGATTTTGTCCTCAACGACAAGCGCGTTACGCGCCTTCAGGCGCTCAAGGCCGTCGGGGCGCGTTTTGTGCGCCAGCGTGGCGGTGATCGGGTGGGCCTGGTGGTGTTCGGCTCGCGGGCCTATTTCGCCGCACCGCTCACGTTCGATGTTGAAGCCGTGGCCCGATCCATCGAGCAGGCGGTTATCGGTATCTCCGGTCGCGCCACCAATATCGGCGACGCGCTCGGCATTGCCCTTAAGCGGCTGGCAAACTCAAAGGCCAAAACCCGGGTGGTGATTTTACTGTCCGATGGAAAAAACAACGCCGGCGCCGCCACGCCGCGCGGTGTCGCCAGGCTGGCTGGCGAAATGGGCGTGCGGGTGCACACCATCGCTTTTGGGCCGAGGGATATCGAAGAGGCCGCCGACAAACGCGGTGCTGTCGATGCGGTAACGCTGCAGGCCATGGCAGCTTTGACCGGCGGCCAGATGTTTCGCGTGCGCACAACCGATGATCTGGTGGCCGCGACAGATGCCCTTGACCGATTGGAAGCCACCGCCACCGCCGGTCTGGCCGCCGAGGTCGTCCGCGATCTCTGGCTGTATCCGGCGCTGTTGGCCGGCCTTTTGTGCCTGTTGCTCGCCTGGCGGGAGGTACGGTGATGCCCCTGGACGCGCTGACATTTCTGCGTCCCTCGTGGGCGTTGGCCCTGGTGCTGATTGCGGGTGCGGGTGTTATTCTGCGACGTTTTGCCAACACCGTTGGCGGTTGGGAGAACGTTGTCGATCCGGCGCTGATGCGCGCCATGGGGGCCATGGGACGTATTGAGGGTGGTGCAGGACAGACGTCTTATTTGCTACCGCTGTTGGCGGCAGCGGCGATCGTGATCGCTCTGACGGGCCCGGCGGTGGAACGGCGCGATGCGCGAGCGTATCGAAATCTTGACGGCGTGGTCTTTGTCATGGACGTTTCCAGGTCGACAACAGGAGACAAAACATGGCAGGCCCTGGTAACGATGGGCCGTGCCGGTGTTGCGGCGCTGGGCTCAAGACCGGCCGCGTTGATCGTTTATGCCGGGGATGCCTATGTGGCGTCCGCCCTGACCGCTGATAGTGCCCAAATCGGCCAGACCATGGCGCTGCTGGATGAAGAAACCGTTCCCGATCCGGGAAGCCGGCCGGCGCTGGCGCTCAGAAAGGCAGCGCAGATCCTTGCAGACGCCGCGCTTGTTTCCGCCGATGTGATATTGCTAAGCGATGGCGCCGGGATCGGACCGCAAGCCTTGACGTCGGCGGCCGACATTGCCGATCGCGGCGGACGGTTATCGGTCGTTCACGCGCCGACGCAGGTATCACCGGCCGCCCCTGTCGCGCCAGCGGCGCTCAGAACGCTGGTATCCATCGGCGGCGGTCATCTATATCACCTGGCAGATGCCGGGCGATTGATGAAAGATCTCCAGAGCCATTCGGCGCAACGCCTGGGGCGTCTGGAAAACCGGCTGTTGTTTTGGGTCGATTATGGCAGATATGTACTGATCTTCGCGCTTTTACCGGTTCTTGGGCTGTTTCGAAGGGAAAGCCCATGAACCGGCTCTGGATCCTTTGCCTGGCACTTGTTCTGCTGGCCGTTGCCTTTTTCTCCGGCGGTACGGCGCCGTTTGGCAGAATAGCGCTTGCCCTTGATATGCCACAACTCGCTGCGGCGCTTTTTCAGGACCCGGCCTGGCGCGGCGTCGCCGCCTATCGCGCCGGGCATTATGAGAAAGCCGTACAGGCGTTTCGTCAGGCGGGACCGGGCTCTGTATTCAATCTGGGCAACGCCTGGGTGCATACGGCATATTATGCCGCCGCGCTGGAGGCATACGATCGCGTTCTTTTCAAGCGCCCGTCCGATGCCGAAGCACGGGCAAATTTCGATCTCGTGGCGGCCTTTTATGGGGGCACACCCATTGAGGCGGATGCCATCGCCCGATGGGAGCCTAGAAAGGAGGGGCCAACAGCGCAATCGGGTATTGCACGCGGCAGCGCGCGCGCCTCCGGGACCGGTGCCGATGTCACCAACAGCGGCCCCGGCGTTGGCCTGCCTCTCCTGCAAAGTCGGGCTCAAAGGGGTGTGCGCAAGGTTTTTGACGACAAATTCGTCGTCGCCGGATCGCGCTGGCTGGCTACGCTGGAAGATGTTCCCGGAGCATTCCTCGCCGTTCGGATTGCCCATGAACACAAACGCCGCGCCAAGGCAGGAATCGGACAGAAGGCTGCAGAGGAGCCGTGGTAACATGATAAGGAAAGCCCTGGGAAACTGGCCGGCGCTCCTTTTGTGCCTGCTGTGTCTTGAGCAGGCTGCGGCGCAGCACACCGTCGATCCGGCCGATCTGGTGCTTACCGTCACGATTGAGAAGACCGGCACCCTGCCCTTTCAGCACGAGATGGTGCTGTTGACAATCCACGGCATCTATCGCCGGCATATCACGTTGGAAAAACTGGAACCGCCAGACTTCGGCCCGATCAACTGGATGCAATTGGGTGAGGATCACTGGTACAAAAGCGTCATCGACGGACAGACCGTCAAGAACATGCGCCGCCGTATGGCGCTGTTCCCTGATCATGCCGGCGAATTGAAGATCGGTCCTTTCATTCATCATCTCACCCTGCTTGACGAAAACAATAACTGGTTTGCGTATGACGTGATATCAAACCCGGTCACGCTGGAGGTGCTGCCGGCCCCGAGCGAGCGTGCCTGGTGGTTTCCGGTGCGCAAATTGAAGATATCAGATCGCTGGTCCAACGCACCCGATCAACTGCGTGAGGGTGAAGGCGTTTTGCGCGTCGTGAAGTTGACCGCCACCGGCGCCAGCCCCGATATGATCCCGCCGATGCCGCAGCTAAAGTCGCCGAGCGCGCTTATCTTTCCCCATCCGGAAAAGCGCCTGGTTGAGTTATCCCCCGAAGGCCCAGTCTCCATTGCGTTCTGGCGATGGACCATCAAGCCGCAGAACGGCGTGTCGGCGATTGTCGAGCCGATGGAGGTTTCCTATTTCGATACGATTGAGCGGTCAATGAAATCGGTTGTCATTTCGCCGCAACGGGTGGCCATATCGCCTGTCATGCCACCTGCCCGTAACCAATTACACGAACAGCCATTACGCGCTCCGCCTGCCATGTTAAAACCGGTATGGCTGATTGTCGCAGTCCTCGCGGCTTTTATCGGCGGTTTTAGTGTGCTGATGGGCGCCTCCTGGGCTTTCGACCTTGAGCCATTGCGCAAGAGGGTGCGGCTGTCTCGCCTGAAATTCTTGTTGCGGCAGAACGTAAAGGCCCAGGACCTGTGCGGTTTGCGAAGGACCTGCCAGAAACTCTATACCATCCATCAACCGAATATCGCATGCAAGGCGTTGCTTGATGAACTCGATGGCGAAATTTATGGCCGTTCGAGCGACGTTTTCCGGTTTAGGGATTTTCACCGCCGCTTTTGTATGGCGATGCGATCGGTTGAGACTGTTTAGTTGAGTGTGAAAAAGTACGCCGAAGTGAAGCCGGGGGACTTTTCCCATTCAACTACTCTCTCGGTTCCGCTTTAAGTTCTTTTAATGGATATTGACGCGATTGCCACCCGTCGGTGCCCTCGGGATACCAGAATACATTGGTAAAGCCGTATTCGATGGCCCGTTTGGCGGCGTTCCACGACATCCAGCAATCCTTCAGGCAAAAGAGCACCACCGGATGGTGCCGATCGCCAGAGGTGGCCTTGTTCAGACCGGCTTTGAAGTAGTCGCGGGCTTCGGCGGAGAGCTTCCCATACCCGACATTGGGCAGCCAAATGGAGCCCGGAATGGAATTCCTGCGCTTTTCCCGCCAGAAGGTTCCCGCAGGTAATTCCTTCGGTCTGGGCGGGCGCGGAAGCACATCGACAAAAGCAACGCGACCGGTTTTCCACAGGGCATAGGCCGCATCGGAGCCAATAACCGTGCCACCTTTCAGGGTTTGCGGTACGGCGCTCCTGTAACGATCCATTCTGTAGGCATCGGGCTCCACGACTGTCTGCCCCAGCGCCGCGCCGGGTATCAAAAAGGCAAGCAACAGACATAGGCGAATCGCGGTCATTGTCCTGTGTTTTCCAGCAAACCGGTGCCCATATCGTTCAACAATGGAACACCGGCCTGTGTGAGCAGCCTGTTGATTTCGGTTCGATTGCGGCGGATAAGCGAATTGAGCTTTCGCGCCCAGACCTTTTCACCCTGGCGGACACCCATGGTGATACGGAAAAACAATCGTGGCGGTACGCCCTCATTCAGCAGGGGCGTCACAGCGAATCCGGGATGGAGTTCCTTCACCAGCGGGCCGCCGATCGGTCCCCATAGCACTGCCGCGTCGATAACGCCGTTTGCCAGGTCCTCCAACATATCAACGGCGGGGGATTCGTGACGACGATCGACCACAAGATTGTACGATCTGGCGCGCGACAGTAATCGATGACGCGCCATATGCGTTGCCGGCGGGGAGCCGGCGATGACCCCCAGACGGCGGCCTTGCAGCCGCTCATCGGAAAACGCCCTGACGTCCGCCAGCGGGCTGTCCGGCGGTGTGATCAACGCATAGGCGGAGGTAAGATAGTGATTGGTGTTCAAAACCATCTCATGCCCCTGAGCGTAGCCCATAACAACGTCGCATCTGTTGGCGCGCAGAGAATTGCGAATGAACCCTGTCGCCATCGGATACCACGTGTAGTGAACAGGCAGGTCCAGTTTTGCCGCAAACAGCGCCGCCAAACGGTTCTCATAGCCGCGTCCGCGCTTGTCCGACATAGGATAGTTGGCAGGGTCCGCACAGACCCTGAAGGCCGTTTTCGAGACGAGATCAGATGTTTGCGCCGCGCCCGCCACGCACCCAAGGCCCGACAGGCCCAACACCAGCGGTATCAGCCTTAGTCCCAGGCGCACGACCGCGCCGACGGACTTTCGGCGCAACAGACCTGTCCGGGTGGCCGCTCTAGCCCAGGCAGTCATTCTCCGCTTCTCGAATTTCATCGGATTTATTCTGTCTTTTTCGCGGTCGTCCCCGCGCCAGGGCGTCCGTGCCGCGCGCCTTCAGATAGACGTATATGTCATCAAGATAGCACATCACATTGGCATTCTCTCCAAACGCCGGCATGACCGAAGTCTGCGATGCACTGACCTTTTTTATTCCCACCGTGACCGCTTCGACGAAGTCATAATAATCCATATTCACAGCCGAATTTTTCAGGGCCGGTGCATAGCTCGATCCTTCACCTTCCGGTCCGTGACACACATGACATTCCGAGTGATAACGGCGAAACCCCGAATACGTCAGCCAATCGATCGTGCCATCTTCCGCAATATGGAAGGTGGGAATATCGTCCTCGGTAAAATAGCGCCCGCCTTCACTATAGGCGGCCGTGATATTGTCAGGTTTTACCGCGGCGTCCTCCGCGCGGGCAAGCGAGCCCTGTATGGCGATCACTGCCGTGGCGGTCAATGTTATTATCAGTTTGTGCATCGACTTTACTCTTGGCGATTGGCAATCAGAAGATTGTCCGGCTTGCGCATCGCATATTAATGGATCGGTATGCCGGCAGAAGCGGCCGGCAGCGATAGATACCTAACTGTGATCTTTTAGTAGGCTATTCCCGGGACGGGCAAGCCAGAAGCGGCACCTCTTACGGCCATTGCCGCAGATTATCGCAGCAAGGACATACCGGATCATGATCAGATGAATGGCCCTCGGCACCCGATGGATTTTGCCAAAGCAACCTATTGAAATTACACATCTGACCGTTAATCCGCTCCCCTCATTGCGCCGTTGCGCAATGAGGGGTAAGTAGACAACGCTACAATTTCCTGCCCCGTCAGAAAAAAGCGCTAGTTCGGCAGAGCAAAGACAGTCAACTGGCCGCCGAGCGCTGTATAATTGCTCAGCGCGGCATAACCCCCCACGGCACCCAGACCATCGTTAGGGTTCGTCAGACCGGCCGCCAGACCGATGCCGGCCCAACCGCCGACGCCCGAGAGAACCGCAATATATTGCTTTCCGCCATGGGTATAGGTCATGACATTACCGATGATGCCCGATGGGGTTTTGAACTTGTAGAGCTCCTGGCCGGTATTCGCATCGACTGCCTTCAGATAGCCCTCAAGGGTGCCATAGAACACGATATCCCCGGCGGTTGCCAGGGCACCCGACCATACGGAGAATTTTTCCGGCAAGGACCAGACAATATTGCCGGATTTGCCGTTCCAGGCGATAAAGTTACCCATGCCGCCATGGCTCTCGCCGGCCGGATACATCGCCAGGGTCGCTCCCACATAGGGTTGGCCGGCTGTGTAGCTGACGCGGAACGGTTCGTAGTCCATGCAAACGTGATTGGTCGGAACATAGAATAATTCCGTTCTTGGAGAATAGGCGGCCGGTTGCTGGTCCTTCGTGCCAAGTGCCGCCGGGCAGATATTGGTTGAATTCACATCCTCGCCATTCTGCTCGGTCGAGTATTGCGATACCACTTGCGGCCGGCCGTATTGTGGCGAGTTCTTGTCCATTTCAACATGGGTCGCCCAGTTGACTTTCGGATCGAACTTTTCGGCAACGAGCAATTCACCGGTTACCCGGTCAAGGGTATAACCAAAGCCGTTACGATCGAAATGGGTCAATAATTTTCGCATCTGGCCGTCAATTTCCTGCTCGGTGAGGATCATTTCATTGACGCCGTCATAGTCCCATTCATCGTGCGGGGTCATCTGGTAAAACCACCTGGCTATGCCGGTATCGACGTCGCGGGCCATGATGGTCATGGACCAGCGATTGTCGCCGGGGCGCTGCGCGGGGTTCCAAGTCGAAGGGTTTCCCGTACCATAGTAGATCAGGTTTTCTTCGGCGTCATAGGAATACCACCCCCAGGTCGTTCCGCCACCGATCTTCCATTGATCGCCTTCCCAGGTATTCAGGCCGGAGTCCGTGCCGACCGGCTTGCCCAGATGGGTAGTGTTTTCATCAACGAGAATATCGCTGTCGGGTCCCATTGAATACGCCCGCCAGACGCGCTTGCCGTCCTTCAGACTATAGGCGGTAAGCGAGCCACGCACGCCGAACTCGCCACCGGAAATGCCAACATATACCTTGTCCTTGATCGGCATTACGGTTGCAGTATTGGTTTCGCCGATCGTCGGATCGCCGTTTACAACGCTCCATTCCACCGCTCCCGTCTTGGCATTCAGCGCCACCAGGGTCGTATCGGCCTGGTGCAGCAGGATCTTGCCATCAGCGTAGGCCAGGCCGCGATAAACCGTATCGCAACACATCACCGGTATTACGTCGGGGTCCTGCTTCGGTTCGTATTTCCAGATGATTCTGCCATCGTTATCCAGATCAAGGGCATAAACCGTGTTCGGAAATGGCGTGTGGACATACATGGTACTGCCGATTACAAGGGGGCCGCCCTCGTGACCGCGCAGGACACCGGTTGAGAATGTCCAGGCGACCTGCAGATCTTTAACATTGTCCTTGTTGATCTGGTCAAGCGTGGAATAGCGTTGGTTCTTGTAATCGCCGGTCTGAATGGCCCATTGGTTGGGGTCATCTATCAGAGCTTGCACGCCCGAATTGGCAAAGGCCGGACCGGACATGCAAATTCCGAATATCGACGTCAACATCAGAAATTTTCTCATAACACGTCTCCCATTGTTTTAAGTTAGTATTCGTGAACCACGACAATCGACCGGTGACATCGACCGGTTATCCCGGATTTTTTCAGTTTTGCTTTTTCAGGCCCCCTTTGTCTGTTTTCAATCCGCGGCATCTTCAAGGATCGCGTCGTGATCTTTCAGTTGGTTGTTTTTCAAGGCGGCCAACGGGGATCAAATGTCAGATTCGTTCCACCAGCAGCCTTGATCGAACAGATAACCGGCTGCACCCGATGAGTTTTCCGGAACACCCTTCAGGATCATCCCATTGACATCGCACATCCAGGCGCATCACGTCACACGTTAACACGGACGGGCAGAAATGTCTCTCCCGCACCCCTCCTGCGCTGCAACTCCAATAATTCCAATAATGATGTCATCCCCCCAATCCTCGTGGCGTTGAGTCCAGTGCGGTATGCATAATATTGGTATTGCCGGTTGCATCCAGGGTAAAATCCACTCCACCCCGCTCCGCCCGCGATTCCCGAGTGGAACGCTGAATGTGACATTTGAGAACGCGCCCGTTGGCAAACCGCACTCACATGTGAAATGCGTTCCACCAGGTCGGGCAAACAGCCATGTTATCCGCGACATCAGTCGGCTTGACGAGAACTGTAATGCCGAAACGCTCTTACCCAAGAGTATAGATGGTCGGCTCCGATAAACAACTACGACCTTGGTGTGTATTTCCTGTCATGGACATTAACGCCGAAATACGTATGCTACAATCTAAGAAGGATATGCCGTGAAGATGTATAGGATTTTGTGGATCGCAGCGATTTCCCTGTTGCCGGGCGGCTATAGTGTGGCGGCGGATTTTTCCGATCCGGGCTGGCCATGTATTCAGCGCAAGGTGAAGTCCCTTTCGCTCGGCATCATGTGGCCCGGTGGCAGACCACAGGCACCCTTGAATGGCGATATCGTCAAGGATGTGAACGAACTGGTCAACCGGTTGGCCTTGCGCCGGACCGATCTTACCCGCAGCAAGGAATTAATCGCCAATTTTGCCGCGCTCCACAAACAGGCTTCGCCGGATGTTTATGGCCATATCTTTGTCGGCATATTTGATCAACTGAGCGATTATCGGAAGAAAATTATCGGCGGAATCGAAAAATACGCCCATGCGCAAATCGCCCTGTCGCAAAAAATCGATCGCGCGCGCGGGCAAATGGCGGCGCAGATGGCGGCTACCAGCCCGGACTTCGAAACAGTGGACAGGCTTGAGGAACAGATCGACTGGGACGAACGCATCTATAGAGAACGCGCCAGATCGCTAACATATGTTTGCGAAACGCCCGTTCTGTTGGAAAAGCGCGCCTATGCGATTGCGCAACTATTGCGCAAATATGCGTCAGAGCCGAAGTAACCGGGTACTGGGGATCTTTCAGCAGGTTGTGTCCAGGACGGGCAAGCCTGAAGCGATACCTGTTGCGGCCAAGATCAGATGAATGGCCAGCAGCACTCGATGGGTTTCTGAGGGCAACTTGTTGAAATTACACGGCTACTCCCATTCCAGCTCGGTATAGGCGACGGTCGCGTTGCGCGGATTGTACAGTTCAAACAATTGCCAGTGCCTTTTCTCGCTTGCGGCGATTGTCTCAACGGCAGCCCCGAGCGTAGCACCCGTTTTAATCGCCGCCCGGGTATCGCGCTCCAGCACAGACAGATATCGCTGCATCGCAACCGAGGCGCGCGGCCATTTTAGAACCGGTCCTCCATGGCCCGGTACGATCCGTGTGACCGGCATTTCGGAAAGGGCGGTTAACACCGCCTGCCAGCCCTTTAGCGAGCCATCCAATGTTGGCAGATGGCCGTGAAATACCAGATCTCCGGTGAACAGGATCCCGCTGCCGGTGTCCAGAACCGTCACATCCGTGCCGCTATGGGATTGCGGCCAACTCTGTAGGACAAGCACGCGATTTCCCAGATCAATCGTCATTTTTTCCGCCACACCCACATCGGGAACAATGACCTGCGTACCAATAAAGGCGCGCTTTCCAATCAGGCTGCCGAAACGCCGCAGATACGTCCGGGCGCGATCGTTCAGCGCCCGGGTCAGATCGCCATGGCCGACGATCGTGGCGCCGATATCGGAAAACACGCTGGCTCCCAGAACATGATCCGGATGCATATGGGTCAGAATGACGTGGCTGATCGGCAAATCACTCCTTTCGCGGATGGCGCGGTACATCTTTTCCCCGATCTGGCGCGAGCCGCCCGCGTCAACGACGGCAATGGACGTATCGCCGATAATAAAGCCGGTATTCGCAATATCGCCCAGATTATCCGGCGCCGCATCGCTGATGGCACCGCGATGCACAAAGACGCCTTCATGCACCTCGTCGAATGCCAGTCCCTGCGGGACTTTTGCGCATTTTCCCCGGATTGACGGATGATAGGACGGGAATTTCTTCAACGTCGCATCCTGCAAGCTATCCAGGCGGGCCTCACACGCCGCCAGGTGCTCCGTCTCATAGCCGGGAAGCAGAACTTCGCGGCAAATGTCAGGGGCGGAGAGAAGGCAAACGGTCATGATGACTTCAAACATTGTTGGCACACATTTGTCTGTCGTGAATGGCTGGCGAATACATCCTTTGGGCGATATTTCAATTTACGTATTATCATGCTATCATTTATATTGAGCAATATCATTATGGGAACGCCTTATGAAACAGCTTTTTATAGCCCTCGTCGTTGCCGCGACAAGCGCAGCAGCGGTGACAGATACCCCGGCCGCAAACCAGGCCGCTCCAGACAACCCGCTTCAGAAATCGCAAAGCTGGATCGAACTGCGCGATGATCTGGCGGGCAATGCCGTTCTCAACGACGCCACGGGCCTGTTCGATGTTGTCGCGCCTTATCGCGCCCACGATGCTGCAACCGTACCGATCCAGATCAGGCAAGCTGCGACGGGTACCGACCGGATAACAGGGGCGATGGTTGTTATCGACGAAAATCCGGCGCCCATGGCCGCCGAAATGACTTTCGGTGAGGCCATGAGCCCCCTTGACTTTGCCTTGCGGGTGCGCGTCGACCAGTATTCCAATGTGCGGGTGATCGCCAGGACGGCAAGGGGCAGTTTCATGCAGGGACGATTCGTCAAGGCATCGGGGGGGTGTTCCGCCCCAGCCAGCAGAAGCAGCGAACAGGCGCTGGCTTCCATGGGCAGGATGCGGCTGAAACATTTTGGCGAGGCGGCCGCCCGGTCGGGTGGGCACCGTGAAGCCCAGATTATGATCCGTCATCCCAATTATTCCGGTTTACAGCGCGATCAGATAACGCAGCTTTTTGTCGGGGCCCATTTTATCCACCAACTTGAAGTCTTTCAGGGCGATGAGATGTTGTTCACCCTGCAAGGGGGGATTTCGATCAGCGAGAATCCGGTGTTCCGGTTCACCTATCGTGACAATGGCGCGCCCGCGTTTCGGGTGCGGGCCGAAGACACCGAAGGCAATGTCTTTGAAAAAGTCCTCAAAAAGGACATACAGTCATAGTGCCAGCAGGTTTTGCTTCGTCGAAGATCAATGAATGGCCAGCAGCCCCCGACGGGTTTTCACATTCAACACATTCAATACATTCAATTCAAAAGCATATGATTTCGGCCTCGGCCTGCGCGCGGCGCAAATCCGCAACCAGGTTTTTGGCAAGTTGAGTGGTTCTGAAAACAGACATGCGCTCACCGCCCGTTTGCCGCAACGACAACACGGTCTCGGCCTCCACATATTTCTCGTAGGGCAGGATTGACGCTACCACATCCACCGAGCAGGCGCATTTCTGTAGCACATCGCGCCCCTGTCCGTTCGCCGCCATACAGGCGAATACGTAATCGGCCCGCGCAAACGTCGGATAATCGTTGAGGCGCTGCGCCGGACTTTGCGCCATGGCGCTGGAGCCAAGGACCAGGGCGAGCCCTAGAAAGGCCAGGCGTGCAAAGGCAATTGTGCTGTTTGTACCTGTCAACATTACTGCACCCTTCCATTTTCAGACAGCGTTAATGCGTTTGAGTAAAGTATCTTTCCATCGGTGCCCTTCACGTTCGCCGCTAGGGCGTAATACCAGCCGGGAACACTCTCCGATACGCTTATCGACAGGGTCAGAGAATGATAGCCGCGCATTTTATGTTTGTTAGCGTCCTCAATAAACGGTCGCAGGACGATCTGCTTTACCGCCCTGTCTCTGCCGTCAAACGATACGGTGCCGGCTCTGGGTAGCGCGAATCGAACGACAGACTCCTTTATCCGGTTGCGAATGTAGAACGGACTGCCACCGGTATTGTGTGCGACATCGCGGATGACGGTTTCCAGAAAATACATAATAATCGGGTTTCCAACCGCGGCAGGAAAGACGCCGATAGGGCGAAACCTGTTATTGCGGACAAACTTCAGCCGCGCCGTCTTATCGCGCTCAAGGGTCAGTTCGACAATGCCGGTATTGGTGTTGGATGCGCCGGGCCTGCCCGCTACCGTCAACCGGCGCGCGTAGATCAGGGTACTGTTTTCGGGCAGCGCCGCCAGGGTGCCCCGTTTGAATATCAGATCATAGGTTTCGTTTGCCACCGCAGACGACGCCCAGATCGCAAGCAATCCCAGCAGGCCGGCGAATATTGATCGCATAACCCCTCCCCCGATATATCTGCACAATTATGTATAACCCTGTACAGTGCGCATTATGATGCCACATTTTGACGGACTTTCCAATCGATCAACGGCCGTAAGCGCGAAAGCTGCACCGGTTTGGTTAAAACCGTGAAAGCGTGCTTTTGTCCGGCCTTAATCAGGCTTTTTTCCCGGTTTGCCGTGATCATAATTGCCGGAATATGAGTCCTGGTCAGATTACGCAACGCAATGATCGATTTTATCCCGTCATCGCCGTTATTGAGTTGGTGATCTGCAAGAATAATATCCGGCGCCATACCGATATCGCGAACCAGCCTGACAGCCTCTTTCGTCGATTCCGCCGCCAGAACGCTCCCTCCCCAGCTTTCGATTTTCTGCGTTGTCGCAAAGAGCACGTCGGGATCATTTTCCACGATCACAACGATCAAATCCATATCGGCCTGGGATGGCGGATTTAGCTGCTCTTTTGCTTCAAAGCGGACAGTCCCAGGCTCAACATACGGCAATTCAATGGAAAAAACAGAACCCACGCCGGTTTTCGATCGAATGGAGACGTTGTGTCCCAAACGTCGACAGGCGCGCTCGACAATCGAGAGTCCCAGTCCCATGCCATAGCCGGACTTTTCGGTCTGGAGCCGCATGAATTCGGCAAAGATGCGTTTTTGATTCTTCTTCGAAATTCCAATTCCCGTATCCCAAACTTCCAGAACGACGTTGCCTCCCCTTCTTCGGCATCCCGCCAGCACACGGCCTTTTTCCGTGTACTGGATGGCGTTGACGACCAGATTTTGAACGCAGCGCAGCAAATAACGCTGATCGCTCCGCACCCAGACGCGGCAGGGAACAACGTCAAGACGCAGGTTCTTTTGCGCCGCAAGCTGGAAGTAATCCTCCTTTACTGAATGAAGAATGTCATTGATACAAAATGACGTCACGGCCAGTTCAGTGCCGGTCGATTCGAGCCGGGAGATGTCCAAAAGCGCCTGAAGAAGCGACTGGATGGACGTAAACGATCCGTCAAGCCGATTGACCGCTACTTCCATTTTGGTATTGCGGGAACACTCGATCAGGTTTGAGATGATCAGTTTGGCGGCGTTAATCGGCTGCAGAAGATCGTGGCTGGCGGCAGCGAAAAAGCGCGTTTTCGATGAAACCGCATTTTCCGCTTCCTCCTTGGCGATGCGCAGTTCGTCTTCAACCTTGGCCTGCTCCTCGTATTGCTGGCGCAAACGCAAATTGACTTCCAAAAGCTCCGAAGTGCGCTCTTTGACACGTTTTTCGAGCAGTATCGTCGTTTCAGACTCCACCGTAACGTCGATAATATTGGTGAGATAGCTGTCATCGGGCAGTTTGTGAGCCTGAATTTCCAGAACCTTGCCGCCGCTATGGCGGATACGGTGCCTCAGATGGCTTTCAGTGAGAAGCCTGTTCTGCCACAGATCAATATTTTCACGTGAATAATCTTCGATCAACAGCGCGTTCTTTTTGACAAAGTCGAGAATTTGCTCAAATGCCGTACCCTTGTGAAGCAGTTGCAGTGGCAGACCGAGCAACTCCCCAAAGCGCACATTTTGAATCAACAATGTGCCTTCGGGCGAGAAAATGCCTATGCCCTGGCTCATATGATTAAACGCCGATTGCAGAAAATGGGCCTGTTCATCGATCAGCCGGTTTTTCTCTAGCCGGTTCTTGCGAACAATGCCCGTGATCTCGGTTTGCAGGACGACGATATTATTGCCACCGGTCTGTTTGTGGGTAATCTGAAACCATCGGTCATTCCCAAGGGCCAGCATCAGGGGAGCGGCCAGCGCGCCCGAGCGGTCACATTTTTTCACACGAACACCGGATTGACCGTCGCTGTCGCGGCTCAGGTTTACCAATGAACTGCGATTAAGGGCGGCGAAATAATCCTTAAAATGCAGCCCCGGCGTTACCATGTCCGCAATATCGGCAACCAGGTTCTTGAAAAAATCATTGCAGATCTCAAGCCTGTCATCGCTGAACAGGGCAAAGCCGCCTTCCATGGCATCAAGCGCGACGGCCAGGTTCCGTCGCGTTTGCTTAAAGGCGTATTCGGTGATTTCCAGTTCATTACTTGCCCGCCCCAGGGTATGGAGCGCGCGCTCCAGATCCTTGGTTTTCTCCCAGACCTCGCCCTGCAGGGCGATGGCGGATTGAAACAGGGTATAAGCCGAACCACCAACATCGTGTTCCCTGTTCGCGCGCTGGATCAGTGCCTCGATTATTTTCGCCTGTTTTTCGATCTGGACTTCCAGAGGATCATGGGGATCAATCAAGGTAAAGCTCCGTCAGGAAGAGAAAAACGCAACGCCGACAAATGTCTGATTAACATGCACGCCGCAATGTTGCTCGCCGTAGGTATTGAACCCGAGAACACGATGGCGGGTCAACAACTCCGAGGCCTGGAGCACGAGATTATTTTGTTCGATTTCCAGCTTTCGCAGAAAACAATCAAACCCCAGTATGAGATCGGGCGAATTGCCATGCAGGCTGACGGACGACAGACCGGCATCCAGTGTCTTCAGTATTTCCATACCGCGTCCCAGGGTGAGCAGCAGACCATCGTCGATGGCAGACAGAAACGACAATGCCGTATTATTGGTCACCTGTTGAATGGCGCGCACATGCCAGATATTGCGATTGCGCACCAAAACCGGGTTCTCAGCAAAAATCCTTGGGGACAACGCGTTGACATCGCAACCGACGAGGCGGGAATATTCGAAGGCGGCGGGTGAGCCGTTGATCTCCAGTACCAGCCGCTCCTCCGGCACCGCCCGGGTCACTACCATACGTTTGTCGGTCGGCAGAAAATGATCGAACCCAAGACCGGAAAACGCCAGATCGGTTTCCAGCAGGATCAATAGCGCCGCGTTGCTGTGAAACTTCCCGCCGTGCAGAACGAATGTCTCATCGAACGCCAGCCCGTTGCCCGCCGAGCCGCCAAAAACCGGAATATCGCCCAATCCGGCTTCCAGGGCGGCTACCAGAATATCTTCCTGTTTGGATAAGCCATCGGCAAAGATCAGGGCGATGCGGTTCCAGTTGGCGGTTGCGTGAAAACGCGAATTCAATTCCTGCGCCTTTTTCGCCGTTTGCTCAATGGACAGGGACTTCAGCGGTTTAAAGAGTGCCGATGCGCAGCGAAAGTGTTCATGGGCAAAGGCGATAAGCAAAAGCGCATCGCTCTCATAGCCTTTGGGCGTGATTTGCCCTGCCGTTGTACAGCCGAACGCCGAAACCGATGGCACGAGATCGTTCAGGCAAGCCGCTACCTTCTCAGGGCTAAGACAATCGGGCACAAATACCAGGACAAAGCTGATATTGGAAAGGGCCAGTTGCGAGGTCGCCTGTGTGACGGCCTCCGCCGGATCGCGGCTGCGGGAAACACCGACGCCAACGATTGGCCGTGACCGACGATCCAGTGGAGGTACATTACTCATTCTTCGCTTGCAGCGCTTTGCATTAAGACATGACACGCTCTAGTTGTGACTCTTCAGCCGATTGTTCTCAAGACAGGCAAACCGGAAGTGATACCTCTTGTGCCCTTGCCATCTGCACCCGACGGGTTTTGTAAGAACAACCTGCTGAAATTACACATCTAGTTCGCAATGGCACGCGGCGGTATCTCCGGCTCCGGGACCGGACCGGCGCTGTCAAGACTGGCGCTCTTGACCAGAACCGCTGCCTGGGTTCGGTTATTGACCCCAAGCCGCCGCAGCAGAGCCGTGATATGCGCCTTGACGGTCGCCTCGGCCAGGGACATCTCATAGGCAATCTGCTTGTTCGGTTTACCGGCGCAGATCAATTTCATAATGCGGCTTTGCTGCGGGGTGAGATCGGCGATCTTCTGGGCGATCTGCTGCGCCGACATTTCGGTGCTGGTTGGACGGGCAGAGGGTTTGAAGCCTGCGGGCAGAAATTTACGCCCGTCCAGCACGTCCATAAGCGCGGCTTGCAGAACCTTGTGAGACGCATCTTTGGGAATAAAACCGGCGGCACCGGCGGTAATCAGGGCCTGAATGGTCTGTGGCGACGACACAGCCGAAATGACAAGCACCGGAACGTCCGGGATCTTGTCCTTGATCTTGAAAAATCCGCTTAATCCGGTAACATCGGGCAGTTTCAGATCAAGGATAACGAGTTCCGGTGTAAACCGCGGCCCGATTTTTTTCAGGCCCGCGTTTAAAGATGTCGCCTTTTTGACCTTTTTGACTTCAAATATTCGCTCAAGCGTCGAGGCGAGCGCATCACAATAGAGTGGGTGGTCGTCAATAACCAGAATAGACTTGATCTCCACCCTGATGTGTTTTTCGTTTTCCACAAAGCCTACCACCTTTACCGGATATACAAAACTAACATAACGCAGCGCGGCTTTGCAAGTCGGTGTGCCAATGTGTACGTAAGACAAATATCGCTGGTATAATCCGAAAGTATCGGTTTTACTGTGATGTCTGTTTCGGCCATACTCGGGTAACGGCGTGAAGGAGCTTTCTTTGTATTTCGTTCATATGGTACTGGTTGCTTTTGTCCTTAATGGTGCGTTTTCTCCGGCCGCTCTCGCACTGGACATCAACGTGGGCGTCCTGCGTGTCGACTATCCCGCCCGCGCGCCGATATCCCGCCTTGATGCCAGACCTGACGACCTGGGCTTTGCAGGCGGCAGGCTGGCAACCGAGGACAATCGCACCACAGGCAGCTTTTTGGGGATAGGATTTACAACGCATTATACGGCGGTTTCTCCCGGTCAGGCCTCTGATGCGCTCGCTGAAATGCGTTCTGAGGGAATCGATCTGTTCGTCATCGTCGCCCGCGCCGACGATACGCTCCGGTTGGCGGATGAGGCTGGTGAGACGGCGCTGGTCATCAATGCGACGGCGCGGCAAACGCGCCTGCGCAACGATCAATGCCGGGAAAATATGATCCATATCGCACCGTCCACGGCGATGATCGCGGATGCAATCGCCCAATACGCCATGTGGAAACAGTGGCACCGGTGGTTTTTGATCCACGGCTCCAATCCGGCGGATCGCGCCCTGGCCGATGCGTACCGGCGCGCGGCAAGGAAATTCGGGGCGACGATCGTGCAGGAACGCGAATTTGAAGATCGCGGCGGCTCGCGCCGTACCGATACCGGTCATGTGCTGGTCCAGCGGCAAATCCCGGTGTTTACCCAGGATGCCCCCGATCATGATGTGGTGATCGCCGCCGATGCTTCCGATGTGTTTGGCTTGTATTTGCCTTTTCATACCTGGCAGGCGCGCCCGGTCATGGGATCGGGCGGCCTGCGGCCAGTATCGTTTCATCCGGCGCATGAAGCCTGGGGAGCGACGCAATTTCAACGTCGTTTCGAAAGGCTGGCGCGGCGTGTTATCCAGGAGGCCGATTATGAGGTCTGGCTGGCCATTCGGGTGATCGGCGAAGCGGCGACCCGTATCCGCTCGGATGCACCTGCGACACTGCGCGATTATATCCTGTCCGATGCCTTTGAACTGGCTGCGTTTAAAGGGCAAAAGGTGACGTTCAGAAACTGGAACGGGCAATTGCGCCAGCCGATCATTCTCACGGACAGTAAGATCACCATCAGTGTATCGCCGCAAAAAGGCTATCTGCATCAGCGCTCCGCCCTTGATACACTAGGGCTGGATAAACCGGAAACAACATGCACGGCTTTTGCGAAATGAGGTGCCAGTGAAAAAATATCTTCTGTTACCCGTATGGTTTGCAAGCATTATATCACTTGCCTTGCCGGCGCTTGCCCACAAGGTCTTTGTCAGCAACGAAAGGAGCAATTCGGTCTCGGTCATCGACAGCGAGACGTGGCAGGTGGTCGCGGAATTTCCCGCCGGCAACCGGCCGCGCGGGATTGGCATCAGTCCCGATGGGGCGCATCTCTATGTCTGCGCCTCCGATGACGACACGGTCAGGGTGTTTGATGCGCATACCTACCAGGAACTCTGGACGTTACCCTCGGGGCCGGATCCGGAATTGTTTGTGCTGCACCCTTCCGGCAACCCGCTTTATGTCGCCAATGAAGACGATAATCTGGTCACCGTGATCGATACGCAAAAACGTACCGTTATTGCGGAAATTCCGGTGGGCGTCGAACCCGAGGGTATGGCGATCAGCCCGGATGCGAGATTCGTCATCAACACCTCGGAAACCACCAATATGGCGCATTTTATCGATGTGCGCGATTTCAAGATCAAGCACAATGTACTGGTGGACCAGCGCCCACGATATGCGATTTATACCAGCGACGGCGCGAAGCTTTTTGTCAGTTCGGAAATCGGTGGCACGGTAAGCGTTATCGACCCGCACGCACCGGGCGGCCCGCATCTGGAAACAAAAATCGGTTTTAAAGTCGCCGGGGTAGAACCGGAATGGCTCCAGCCGGTGGGGATGCGCGTGACCGCTGACAATAAATGGTTGTTCGTTGCCCTCGGGCCGGCCAATCGTGTCGCGGTCATCAACACCGAGAACAATACTGTGGCCAAATATATTCTGGTTGGACAGCGCGTATGGCAACTGGAGTTTACGCCCGATGAGAAATATCTTATCGCCACAAACGGCAATTCCAACGACGTGACCATCATTGATGTCGCGGCGCAAAAGGCGATAAAATCTGTGCAGGTCGGTCAGCAGCCCTGGGGGGTCGTTGCCGCACCAGACACACCTTAGAGCGTGGCGGTCTTACATGGATCCATGGATCCGGTTTTCGTTTCTCAATCGGCGGGGCCAACCGCGCTCCAGACAAACCATCAGGGGAGGACGCACGTATGTTGATCAGAATTTGTGCAACGGTGATAGCGGCGCTGTGGCTTGTCGGAACGGTAGCCGCACAGGTGCCGAAAGTACGCGCGGCCGTTCTGAAAATCGGAACCGTAAACTGGGAACTCGACACCATCAAACGCAACGGTTTCGACAGGAAAAACGGGTTTGAACTTGTCGTCCAGCCGTTTGCCGATAACGGTGCCACCCGCGTGGCGCTGGAGGGGGGCGAGGCCGATATTGCGGTGGCTGACTGGATCTGGGTGGCACGCCAGCGGGCAGCCGGCAAGGATTATGTATTTATTCCCTATTCCAGGGCGGTCGGTGGCATGGTGGTGGCAAAGGACAGCCCGGCCAGAAGCTTAAAGGACATGAAGGGCAAAAAGATCGGTATCGCAGGCGGGCCACTGGACAAGAGCTGGCTTATCCTGCAAGCCTATGCCGCGCAGGAATACGGGATGGATCTGGCCGCCGAGAGCGAGCAGGTATTCGGTGCGCCCCCCCTTATATTCAAAACGGCCCTGCAGGGAGAGACCGATGGCGCAATCAACTTTTGGCATTTTCTTGCAAAAATGAAATCCGCCGGAATGCGCGAACTGATCTCGGTTGCCGACGCCTCGCGGGCGCTGGGACTTGATTCCGAAACCCCTCTTTTGGGCTATGTGATGAAGGAGAGTTATCTTGCGGCAAATCCCGGCATTGCCAAGGCGTTTTATGGTGCATCGCGCGCCGCCAAAGACCTTTTGGGAACCGATGACGCCGCCTGGGAGCCGTTGCGTGAACGCATGCGCGTCAGCAATGAAACGCAATACGAGACCCTGCGTCAGGACTTTCGCGCCGGTATTCCGCGAGCTGGCAATGTGGATGCCGAGGCTGCCGGCAAGCTCTTGAGTCTGCTCGCCAGACTGGGAGGTGAAAAACTGGTCGGCAAAGCCACCACACTGCCGGCGGGACTGTTTGTCGACGTAGAATAAACGCTCACCACGGGAAACAGGTAATGATCCGGGTGCTGTCGCTGGCATTGCTGCTGCTTACCTGGATCATCGCATCGGCGCTGACGGCGGATCCGCAGGTTCTGCCGCAGCCGTTTGCGCTCGGCGCGCCCTTTTTATCGGAACTGACGTCGGGTACGCTGCCCTATCATCTGTCTGTCACCGCTTTTCGGGTATTTTGGGCATTTGCCCTGGCCATGTCGATCGGCCTGGTTTTGGGGGGGATCATGGGCCGTTATCCAGCCATCGACCGCTGGCTCGATCCGTGGCTAGTGGTATTCCTTAACCTTCCCGCTCTGGTCCTGATTGTCCTGTGTTACTTGTGGATTGGCCTGAACGAGACCGCCGCCATCGCGGCCGTTACCCTGAACAAGATACCCAATGTGACGACAATCATCCGCGAGGGCGCCCGCGCGCTGGACCCTGATCTAAAGGCGATGGCGCAGGTGTTCAGGATGCGGCGCGCGACATATCTGCGTCACGTATTGTTGCCGCAACTGGCGCCGTTCATTGCCGCTTCGGCCCGCTCAGGTATCGCGGTTATCTGGAAGATCGTGCTGGTTGTCGAGTTCCTTGGTCGCTCAAACGGTATCGGCTTTCAAATTCATCTCTATTTTCAACTGTTCGACGTTGCCATGGTGCTGATTTATTCCCTGTCCTTTATTGCCGTAATGCTCTTAGTTGAGTGGCTCGTTCTGCAACCGTGGGAGCGCCGGGCGCGTCAATGGAGAGACAGGTAAGGGAAGACAACGATGCTCTCGGTTGATGTGGTATCCAAATCCTTCGGCGACAATGAGATTTTGCGTGGGGTTTCCTTTTCCGCGCGCAAGGGTGAAACCGTGGCAATCCTGGGACCTTCGGGTATCGGAAAATCCACGTTACTGCGATTGATCGCCAACACGGACACGGATTTTGTCGGAAGCATCGAGAGGCCCCGGCGGATGGCGGTTGTATTTCAGAACCCGACACTGCTTCCCTGGCGCAATGTAGGTGAAAACGTCTCGCTTGTTCACCAGCGCCTTGATGCGACCGTTATCCGGTCGGCGCTTGAACGGGTCGGCATTGGCGCCAAGGCGCAGATGTTTCCGCGCCAGTTGTCACTGGGCGAGCAGCGCAGGCTGGCGCTGGCGCGCGCCCTGGCGGGACGACCGGAGTTGCTGATCATGGACGAGCCGTTTGTCTCGCTCGATGGGAAAACGGCGCAGGATATGTTGGCGTTGACCGAACAGCTGATCGACGAGATCCGCCCGACAACGTTATTTGTAACCCATCAGCGCGCCGAGGCCGAACGCCTGGGCACGCGCATTATCGAGCTTGGAGGATCGCCGGCCACACTGATTTGTTGAATGTGAAAAAGTCCCTCGGCTTCGCCTCGGTCTACTTTTTCCCGTTTAACTTCGAAGGGCCCAATGCATGAAAATCGCAAAAGTCGTCAGCCATGTACTACCCTGCAAGCCTCACACGTCTATTGGCTGGTACACCTGCACTATCCCGCTGCAAACCAGACTAGGGACGTTGCAGCTTACGGCGAAATTCATCGGCAGGACAGTCGGGGGAAATCCGCCAAAAGATTATTTGGACTCCACGTATGCCCCCCGCAATACAATGTCGAGAGGGCTCGGGCCGAGGTGGCGTTTTTGACGCAGCCACCCATACCGACCGAGGTCCGTACACAGGACGATTTCAAGGTCAGGGTCCAGGTGAGTTTCGCCGGCACGACGCTTCCATTGCCGCAGAGGACCTACCAAAGCGGCACTCTGACGGTGAAACTTGGACAAGAGCAAGCGAATTGCCCCACGACTCCTGAAGTCGGCGCCGCTGCCGGTGCGAAGACGCCCGTCGAGCTGGTGTTTGTTGAGGATGGCGATAGCATAACGCCACTGACGGAGCCCGTTCCGGATAGGTTGCAAGCCACGGTGGGTTTTGGCTACAAGGCCTACGTGCGCGTTCAGCAAGCAACGCCAGGCAAGGCGGCCGTTACCATGAGACGTGTAAATCTTACGGTAGGGGGCGAGACCGTCAATGTCACCGTTGTCATTGGCGCACCGAACGTCGGCTGGCCCCATTATGCCAGTGGTCAGACATTTGATATTGCCGTTCAGGACGACCCGAGATCTCTGCAGCAAGCCACAAGGGAAAAACCCGACGATACCATGCTCACCGATTGTTGCGCGGGTCTCAAAAAGCAACCGATCCAGGTTAATGGAGAAACTAACGTCGAGTGCGCGTTCAAGGTGACTTCAGCCGGAGGCTTTCAGGTGTTCTTGCACAATGTTTCAACCGGAGATCAGAATTACAATTTTGATCCTGATGAACAAGTATCTGTGCAGGTCACCCCCGCCACAGCGCGCGATGGCGAACAACCGGCTCCCTTGACCATTCTCAAAATCGAGAGAAGTCCGCAAAATACCCCCCAGTTGACAAATGCGGATACGCTGAAATGGCTTGTAACGTTCAGCCGTCCCGTGCACCCCATCAGCAGCAATAATTTTAGCGTGGATGGTCCGCCTGAGGTCGGTTGTCCGGACAGGATGCGCCGCCAAACCGCTGGGATGTATGGATGCAAGGATATATCGCCCGTTTTGACGATACCTCCAGTTCTGGCGGTCGGTTTGGGATTGTCCATGGGGGTATCGACTATATTGTAACACCGGATACGTTGATCGGTCTGGCACTGCAGTACGACTGGTTCAAGCAAAAGTACGATCGTAATGGCGCCTCCATTGATGGTCATGGCTGGATGCTCGGGCCTTATGCGACCATGCGTTTTGGCAACAATCTGTATCTTGATGCACACGCCCTGTGGGGCCGCTCCAGCAACGACATCACGCCATTTGGCACCTACACCGACAGCTTTACAACGACGCGCTGGTTGAGCGGCGCGACCCTGTCGGGTGAGTTCGCCTATGATCCATGGACATTCACCCCCAGCCTGTCGCTGGAGTATATTGGCGAAAGCCAACACGCCTACACCAGCAAGACAGGGGCTTATGTCAGTGGACAGACCATCTCGCAGGGGCAGTTGCGTCTGGCGCCACGTATTTCGTACGAATACAAGCTGGATGAAATCAACAGCACGCTAACGCCGTGGTTTGAGTTTCAGGGCGCTTATACGTTTGGCCGCCGTGGGCAGTTTAGCGATGGTTCGCTGGCATCCGATATACACGGCTTGAGTGGTGGTATCGAGGCTGGTTTTGATTTTCGTATGGCCAGTGGCGCGAGCCTATCGTTATCTGGAACCTATGATGGCATCGGCTCTGATTACAAGAGTTACGGTGCAAGGCTAAGATTGGACCTGCCGTTCTAGAGCGTGTCAAGGGTTTAACAATCGCCGAAGGCGGCGCGACGCACCCTTGGACACACCGCAGCCGCCGGGTTAGGGCTCATGATCAGATGAATGGCTGGTAGCGCCTTTGTATAGACATGAACCGATAAAGCATGAGAAAAATCCCTTATCCATAGCCGAGGGTAAAAAAGTCACCCTCCCCTGTTGCGAGAGGGTTATGGTGGGGCTTGCCGACCTTCTCAGATTGCCTGATGCGGCCGCGCATCGGGCAGAAGGCCGGGCGGTGGCCCCGAAGTGGGCGTTGTATACGCAATACGTTCAAGAGCGTGTCATGTCTTATCCAGAACTGGGGTTATCACACTTTGGACGGAAATGAGAGCAAGGCCTCGGCCGCGTCAATATCAAGGGCCGCCGGGCGCGCACAGCGGGTCTGCAGGGAGATAGACCGCCCTTCCCGGCCCGATTTCAAAATTGCAGTCATGATGTCAACCACATGCAGCGCCAAATCGCCCGCGCATCGGTGCGGGCGATCCTCAAGAATAGCAAGCGCCATATCGGCCAGGCCCGCCGCCCGATAATTGGCAACAGCGCCCGCGGCTTGCTCCTGGTTAGGGCGCAGGAACGGATGCTCCCAGATGGGCAGGTCCGCAGGCGCTTTGGAACTTGACACGCATTCGACAACACCACCGAAGAAGTTCGGATCAGGAACATAGAGCGTGCCCGCCTCGCCATAGAGCTCCATAGGAAAATGGCGATTGTCCCAGACATCCCAACTGGTGCCGAGGGTCACGACAGCGCCTTGCGTAAACTCAATAATGGCATGAATGGTTGTTGGGGTCTCGACAGCAATCGTCTCACCGGCGCGCGGGCCAGAGGTGATCACGCGCGCGCGCGCAGGGGTCGCAGTCATGGCCGTAACCCTGTTGGCGGGCCCGATAAGCTGCACAAGATTGGTAATATAGTAAGGGCCAAGATCAAGGACGGGGCCACCGCCGGGCTTGAAAAAGAAGTCCGGATTGGGATGCCAGTGCTCCATGCCATGGTTCATCACATGGCACGTTCCGCTCGTTATTCGCCCCACGGTTCCGGAGTCGATTAGGTGTCTGGCCAGTTGATGGGAGCCGCCGAGAAACGTATCCGGGGCCGAGCCGATACGCTTGCCTTTCTCGTGCGCCAATGACGCCAGGCGTTGCCCCTCTTCGATTGAAAGCGCGAACGGCTTTTCCGAATACACATGCTTTGCATTTTCCAGTGCCATGGCAGACACTTCGAAATGGGCGGTGGGGACCGTCAGGTTGACAACAATGTCAATGTCCTGCGCGCCAAGCATATCGCTCACGTCCACGGCCTGAATGCCGAACGCCTGTGCCTGCGCTTTGGCCGCGCGCGGGTTTATATCAGCGCAGGCAACGATCTCAATACCGCGGAACAAAGGCGCCAGCCGCAAATAGCTGGTGGAAATGCTGCCGCAGCCAATGATCCCGGCACGTAAGCGCTCAGACATGGGCGGAACCCACAAAGCGGCGCATGGCCGCGATGGAGCGGCGCGCAAAACGCTCAAAGTCACTTGGATTGTCGTGCTCGGCAATGAAAAGTCTGCAAGCGGATTGCGTTTTAAGAGCGTTGAACAGGTCTCGCCATGCCATCGTGCCGTAACCAATGTCGGCCCAACCGTCCTCATTGATACAGTTACCGTGTGGGGCTATATCTTTGATATGGGCCGCTATGATCCGCTCGCCATAGCGCGCTATCCAATGGAGAGGGTCCTGATGAGCGCGCACAATCCAGGCCAGATCAGCTTGCCATGCGATCGCCGGTGCGTGTTCCAGCAGAATCTGCATTGGTGTGCGCCCCTTCGCAAGCGCGTCGAACTCAAAGTCATGATTATGCCAGGCGAAGGTGCGCCCACTCGCCACAACCCTCTCACCAATATCTGAGAGGCGCTTAGCCAACTCGCGCCACCCCGACGCCGACGCAGGGCGCGCATCAGCGACAAGAAATGGGCAGATGATGGTGGATATCCCCAGGACGCGGGCCATCTCAACAACGCCCTCGAAATTGTGCTCAAGGGCAACAATGTCAAAATGCCCCGACGGCATGGTGAGGCCGTTGTCATCCATTAAGGTGCGAGTAGCGCCCGGATCGTCGTAAACGCCAGCAAAGCCTTCGATCTGGCGATATCCCAATTCGGCCACGCGCCTGAAAACAACGTCCCAGGGCTGAAAGTTTCTGGCGCTATAGAGTTGAAAGGAGAAATCCATCGGCATGCCCTTGTTCTGTGCGTATCAGATGCGCAACTCGCTGGCGGCATCAAAGAGTGAGGCGCGCTGCGGGTCAAAGCCGATCGGCACCTGATCGCCGACGGAGAGATCGCTTTGTCCATCAATGCGAAAGCAGAACGGGTGGTCCGATAGTTTCGACCAAACGAGGGTATCGGAACCCATGGGCTCCAGAACATCGATGGAAACCCGGGTGCTGAACGGCAGGCCCGCAGCCTCGTCTCCGGAGACAACATCCTCAGGGCGAATGCCCAATATTGCGTCACCTTGCGGTATTTCATCACTGGTAAAAGCATAGCGCGAGAGGGCGATTGCATCCCTTGCGACCTTGAACGCCGGCGCGCCGTCATTATGCAACTCGCCATCAAGAAAGTTCATGCCCGGTGACCCGATAAACTCCGCGACGTATTTGTTGACCGGGCTGGCGTAGATGCCCTTGGGCGTGTCCAATTGCTGAATGGCGCCCGCCTTCATGATTGCGATCCTGTCGGCCAGGGTCAGGGCCTCAATCTGATCGTGGGTCACGTAGATCATCGTGTTTTCCAGGCGCTGGTGCAGACGCTTGATTTCCACGCGAAGCTCGGCACGAAGTTTGGCATCAAGATTGGACAGGGGTTCATCGAAAAGGAACACATCCACATCGCGAACCAGGGCACGGCCTATGGCAACCCGTTGGCGCTGTCCGCCGGAAAGTTCGGCGGGGCGACGCTTCAGCAGCGGCTCGATCTGCAAGATAGCCGCCGCCTTGGCCACGCGCCGGGCGATCTCGTCCTTTGGTGTGCCGGCATTTTTGAGGCCAAAGGTGAGATTGCCCTCGACCGTCATTTGCGGATAAAGCGCATAGGACTGGAACACCATGCCAATGCCACGATCTTTCGGCTCGTCCCATGTCACGTTTCGGCCCTTGATAAATATCTGTCCGTCGGATACATCAAGCAAGCCCGCAATGCAGTTGAGTAACGTCGATTTGCCACAGCCGGAGGCGCCGAGCAAAACCAAAAACTCGCCTTCGCCAATGTTCAGATTAAGGTCCTTCAACACGTTCACTTCGCCGAAGTTGAGGACCAGATCGCGAATTTCAATGCTGTTCATGGTGCTCACCCCTTTACCGCGCCGGCGGCAATGCCCCGGACAAAGTACTTTCCCGACAGAAAGTAAATAACCAGCGGCACCGCCCCGGTCAGCAGTGTTGCCGCCATGTTAACGTTGTATTCCTTGACGCCCTGGGTCGCATTGACAATATTGTTGAGCTGCACCGTCATCGGAAAGTTCTGCGTGCCCGCAAACACAACGCCGAACAGGAAGTCGTTCCAGATGCCGGTGACCTGCAGGATAACGGCGACCGCAAAGATCGGCGTCGACATCGGCACGAGGATCTTAAGAAACACACCCCAGAACCCGGCCCCATCAACCCGAGCGGCCTTGAAAAGTTCCTCAGGCAGTGCCGCAAAATAGTTGCGAAACAACAATGTCAGGATCGGCATACCAAAAATCGTGTGAATAAAGATCACACCGGTCAGAGAGCCGAATATCCCCAGTTCCCGGGTAATGATGACCAGCGGATAGAGCATGACCTGATAAGGGATAAACGATCCGAATATCAAGATTGTAAAGAAAACCTCGGAGCCCTTGAACTTCCAGTTGGCAAGGGCATAGCCGTTGACCGAAGCAATGACAATCGACACGATTACACTTGGTATGGTGATCTTGACCGAATTCCAAAAACCGACTTTCAGCCCTTCGCAATAAAGTCCGGTGCAGGCCGTGTCCCAGGCCTTGACCCAGGGCGCGAAGGTGATCTCAACCGGCGGTGCAAAAATATGCCCGAGCCTGATTTCGGGTAAACCTTTCAGCGATGTCATGACCATGATGTAGAGGGGAAGCAGATAATAGATCGCGGCGACAAACAGAACCAGATAAATCATGATCCTGACCGGGTTCATCACCGTGCGCGGCCTGGGCCCGCGCCGCGATTGGACGTCTGCTACAGCGCTCATGACTTGCGGCCCCTGTTGCCATATTCAAGATAGATCCACGGGATCAGGATAATCAGCACCGTCGTCAACATGACCGTCGAGGCGGCCAGCGCCTGGCCAACATTGGCCCGTGCAAACATGAAATCGTAAACATATTTTGCCGGAACTTCCGACGCAATCCCAGGGCCGCCGTTCGTCATTGCGACAACAAGGTCATAGAGCTTAACGATACCTGCGGCGACAATAACCAGCGACGTGATCATCACGCCGCGCATCATGGGAATGACCACCAGCACGTAGGTTTTCCATTTTGGGATTCCATCGACCCGGGCGGCTTTCCAGATATCGTCGTCGATCCCGCGCAAGCCTGCCAGCATAAGCACCATGACAAATCCGGTTCCCTGCCAAATGCCGGCAATCAAAAGGGCAAAGATCACCGTGTTGCGGTTTGAGATAAGATCAAAGGTGAAGGTCTCAAAGCCCAGGGAGCGTATTGTCTCCTGCAGCCCGAGGCCTGGATTGAGAATCCACTGCCAGACAACGCCGGTGACAATGAACGACAAGGCAAAGGGATAAAGAAAGATGGTGCGGAACGTGTTCTCGAAACGGACTTTCTGGTCAATCAGCGCCGCGAGCACAAAACCGACGATAAAGGAAAAGGCGAGCGAAAAAACGCCGTAAATCAGGATATTTTCAACCGACTTTTCCCACCGGGAGGTTCTGAACAGTCTTTCGTATTGGGCAAAGCCTACAAACTCATTGATCGGCAGAGCCCTGGAGGCGCTGAATGAGTAGATGATGGTCCATAGGGAACAGCCGACGAAAACGACCAGCGCCGTCAGGATCATCGGCATGGCCGCGATCTTGGCGTTCAGGTTCCGCGTATAGGGGTTTGGGCGTCCGGTTGCCGACATGCCATACTTTCAGGAACTCGCCGATCCGGTTGAAGCGAGACTTGAGACATCGCCACCGGACCGGCATGGTTGTATATAATATTAGTCAGCGTTGGCGATAATGTCGACAAAGCGCTCCTGCGCCTCTGCAGCATCCATATCCGGATCATTGAACAGTTCGACCCACAGGTCTTCCAGTTGCCCTTGTGTATCGGACGAGAAGCTCTGCTCGCTTGAGGGAAGAATGTTTTCAGGGTTCTCAAGGATCACGATACCCTTCTTCATGCAGGCATTAGCCGCCGCCAGGTCGACATCGCCGCGAATGGGCAGAGAGCCTTTTTTCAGGTTAAAGTCCACCTGGACCTGCTTTGATACCAAAAGCGAAGCCAGTTCCAACTGCGCCTGCCGGGTTTCCTCGTTTGCGTTTGCAAGCTTGGGGAAATAAAACGCATCGCCCCCGGTATCCAGCACCGGATGAATGCCAAGGCCTGGTAAACAATCGTATTCCTGGCCTGCGGTTTGTCCGGCAACCGCAAACTCTCCTTGCGCCCAGTCGCCCATGATTTGCGCGCCTGCTTTTCCGGTGATCACCATATTGGTGGCGTCGTTCCAGGCGCGACCGACAAATCCATCATCGACCATGCTGCGCGCCGCAATAATGGCATCAAATACTTTGCGCATTTCCGGCCCCCCAGCCACCTTGGGATCCTTCTCAACTTTGATCTTCTTGTAAAGATCAGTGCCGCCGAGCGCCACCATAAACACATCCGCCATCCCCGTGAGTTGCCAGGGCTCGCCACCTACCGCCAGCGGAATAATGCCCTTGTCGCGCAGCGCCCCGGCCTGGCTTATATACTCGTTCCAGTTTGTCGGAACAGGCAGGTTGTTAGACACAAACACATCGCGGTTCAACCACATCCACTGGAACGAATGAATATTGACCGGAACGCAGTAGATGCGGCCTTCGTATTTGCAGGCATCCAGCAATTTGGAGGGGCGAATAATGTTGGCCCACCCTTGCGCTTCGGCAAGATCGGTCAAATCGGTCATCAAGCCGGCTTTGACCAGATCTTCCGCGTCGCGCCCGGTGTTCAACTGCGTCGCCCCCATAGGGTCACCACCGGAGATACGGCTAATAATAATCGGCCGCGCGTTGCCCCCACCGGCGATTGCACCGTCAATCCACGTATGGCCCGCCGCGTTAAACGCATCCGCCATGACCTTCACCGCAGCGGCTTCGCCACCGGAGGTCCACCAATGGGTAACCTCCAATTCAGCCGCCGTGGCCACATTGATAGTTGCCAGAGCGGTCGCAGCCGCCAGAGCCGTTTTCACCGTTCTCACCGTTTTCATATATGCACTCCTCCCTGATGGTAACGCATTTTGCTATAGGGCGCCCCATCGCGCTGGTATTATTTCACAAACTAAATTAAATTAAATGTGAGCGGAAAACCGCTCAATGTCAAGCGGTCTTTTGATGGTGGGGCTGCCGCCTGTCCTGTCTGGAAACGCCTATTTGCGACTTGATCAGTCCGGAATGGCGGCACGTTCGTTATCAGTAACGCGCCTGCTTTTTGCGAATGGCGCGCATCTTGTTGGATACCACCTGCGCCTGATCAAGGCGGGTTACCCCGCGCCCATCAAGCATGTCCAGAAGATGTAAAAAGACTTGCGCGGTAGCCATCGAATCCCCCAAGGCAGAGTGACGATCAAGCGCCTTGATGGAAATGCCAAAGCGTTGCGCAAGAGCATCAAGTGTCAAACGTGTTCCCTGGCCAAAAAGATAAGCGGACAGCAGCACCGTGTCGAGAACCGGATAGGCTGGCAGGGGATGTTCCGGGGTCGCCGCCTGGTGCAGGAACGCAATGTCGAAAGCTGCGTTATGAGCAACAAGGACCGCGTCGTCGATGAACGCATGAAAGCGCGGCAAAACGCTTTTGATGGTCGGCGCATCCATGACAGCGGTGTCGTCAATGCCATGGATACGGGTCGCCGCCTGAGGAATTCTGCGTTCCGGGTTTACGAGGGTATCGAACACCTCGCCCTTTATCAGGCGGCCATTGACGATCCGAACCCCGGCAATCTGCACGATCCTGTCCCCATCGCGGGGGAAAAGTCCTGTTGTTTCAGTATCAAACACGACGTAAGTCAGGCTTTTTAACAACCGTTGGTCGTTTTTGGTTTCAGGTCCGGTTTGCGGCAGGGAAAAGTCATAGAACACCGGGCGCTCCGGCACGCTCAGCACTTTGCCGGTCGCCTCATCGACTGCGTTGAGTACCAGACGCAATCCCGTAGTGTCACCGTCTATCGGCCACACCACGCCCCGATGCCGCTCAAGAACCTCGCGCCCCGTCAGGGATGCAAACGCCTGCACCAAAGGCTCGTCTAGCCAGCGCTCAATGTCACTCAATGTCGCCCCCTTGCCGCGCCAGCGCAGATCAAGGTGCACATGGCTGGTTGACCGCGCGGCATGCAATTCAAGAGAGCCCCGCGCGTTTGCGACCATAATCCGATCCGCCAAGTGGCGCAGCAGCTCCGCAACAGTAAAACTGTCGCAGCAAAGGCGAACCGGTTTACCCTTGATGGTGCACGTTCCCCCGATCCGCGCCACAACATAGCTGAACAACGCCGATGAATAGACGTCTCCCATGGGCCAGCCACTGGCGCGCAAGGCCTGATGATGGTTGTCCAGATCGGTAATGGCCCTGTTCAGGTGATCGTTTTCTTTGCTCAGGATCGTCTGGCACACATCGCCGTAGTCGAGGATAAGCTGATCATCGGCAAGGATTTCCGTCGCCACCTGTATGCCCATGGCCGCGCGGCGCAAGGCCTCAACCGACTGTGACACGAGTTGATCGCGCGCCGCCCTGTCGGTCATTTTCTCGGTCGCGTCACGAAAGGTGATCACAAAGCCCCCGGCTTCATCACAGGGGTCCGTGTCTATGAGGGCGATGTGCCCTTGCAGCAGTTTCGGCAGCTTGTCCGCGCCAGGCCGCGTCGCGCACACAAAGTCGACGCCGCCTCCGTTATGCGCGCGCCGCCCCTCGGCAACGCGATTGCGCAGACGCTCAACAGCGTGGCGGATGGCGTGTTCGGACACGGCGTCAAAAAGAGAGCGCCCCAAGCCAATATTTCCAGTCGCCTGCAACAGCCGCGCCGCCACCCGATTGTAAAGCAGCACACGATAGTCAAAAGCACAGATCACGATGCCCGCGTGCAGATCATGTAAAACCGTCTCAAGTTGCGCTTTTTGTCTTTCGCTGTTGGCGAGCGCCGTCTGCACCTTGGCTTCCGTATCTTTGTGCGCCTCATGCAACGCCTCGGCAATGCGGGTCATGGCACCCCCCAGACCACCAAGATAAAGCGCCGGCGTGGTGTCGAAGACGTTGTCGACCTTTGGCGCATGGGTGCGGGTGTCGAGTTCTCCAATCAGATGCTCAATTGCGCACGCGACATTTTTGTCAAAAAGGTGCCAAACATAAAGACAAAGCAGAGCGATGGCCAGGGTGGTCATCACCCCTACAAAGACCAAATGCGCTTGCGAAACCGGTCCCATACGCAGGCTCGCGGCCCACAAGAATACGGTAATGATCGCGCCCGAGCCCAGTATGATCAGCAGGAAAAACAGGAACACGCGAAACCGCAGACTCCACCGCTCATGCATGGCTCTTCGACCGCTCCTTTGATAGCTCCTTTGATGGGCGCGCCAGGAGATGACCGGCAATGGCGCCGAGTTGGGCACTGGAAAACGGTTTGACAAGGCAGGCATCAGCGCCAAGGGCCAATCCCTTTTCGCAGGTCGCGCCGGTGCGGGCACTGATCGCGATAATTTTGATAGGGGCGAGTTCGGGATCCTCACGAACGCGCCGACAGACCTCATAGCCACTGCACCCATCCAGAGCCAGATCAAGCACCAGCAGGTCCACAGGCTCTAGGCGTAAAGCGGCCATAACAGCCGTACCATCGTGGGCAACCTTGGCAGCGTAGCCTTCTCGTTGCATAAGCACTTTAAGGGCAAAGGCGACATTCCTTTCGCCCTCGGCAATCAATATGGAGTTCACCCTTTCCTGTCCTTAATCTTGCTATCAGACCGGCAGGCGGCCTGAATAAGAGGGCCCTGCACGGTTACGGGTTGCCAGTTTATGCTGGATAGGTCGCCGTCACTGGCAAACGGGTTTGTCGAGGCAACAAGGGCCCATCGCGAATTGGCGCAGTCGAAGGCATATAAAACACGTTTGGGCGTTTGATAGCGTTCTACAAACAAAACATCGACAAACATAATATCGGGAACATTCTTGTTGCGCCAGGTTGTCGACATATCAACGGCCACATAGCGATCAGCGCGCGGCGCAAACAGAGTCCATGGCTGGAAAACACTTTTATAGGTAAAGTGTTGCGCGACACGGACATGATCCGGCAGGCCTGCGGTGGCGCGCGCGTACCAGCCGTAATCGTTCCAGAGCATAAACGCGAACATGGTGATCCCGGCTGCGACGGGCATGGCGTAACGGGGCACCTTGCGTCCTGTGAGCCGGCCAAAGGCATAAACAACACCGGCGGCCCCAATACCTGCAACAAAAGTCGCGATTAATACGAACAGCACAAACGAACGCTCCTTAAATCAGCACACCACGCCCCTGGGCGGCGGCGGACTGCATGGTCTTAACGACGGCAAACGCGTCGCGAAGATGGTTGCGCTCCAGTTCTGATAATGTGGCAGGCGCCATGAAGTTGTCGGGGGCCGTGGCGGCACGAATTTGCCGTGCCTGGTGGCGCAAACGTGTTTCCGCGATAAAATCATAGGCATCAATCAGATCGTGAGCCCCGGCTCCGCTGATCACCCCCTTGTCCCGTGCCGCCACAAGTCGCTCACGGGTATTGACGGGGGTCAATTTGCCCATAAGCGCATAAAGCCGACTCAAATCCGTTACCGGGATCACCCCGTTTAGTTTCAGGTCAACGGTGTTCTTGTGTTCCCCTGAGCGAATAAGGGCAAAGCCCCGAAACAGTCCCAGCGGCGGGTGATGTTTAAGCGAATTGGCCACCATATGGGCAATGAAGATGCTGTTTTTCTGCGCAGCGGCCAGGGTTTCCTCATGCAACCCCGCAAACAACGAAACATCCCCGGCAATGGGGCGCAGATCGAACATCACCGAGGCCAGCATCTGCGCCATGGGATCCGGCGTATGGATCCAGCGCGAAAAATAGTCGCGCCAAACCCGCAAAGGTTGACGCCACTTGTCCACAATGGCCATCATGTCGCCGGGACAATAGTAGAACCCGCAAGCATTCAACCCGTCACAAACGAAACGCGCCAGGCGAGAGAAATAGGCGTCGTGTTCCGCGGTTGCATCATCGTGCAAGAGCAGGCAATTGTCCTGGTCTGATACCCCTGTTTGTTCTTGCCGCCCTTGCGAGCCACAGGCCAGCCACGCATAGGCAACAGGCGCGGGCCCGAGTGTCGCTTCAGCCAGTGCAATCAGGCGCCGGGTTAAGGCGTCGGTCACATCGGTAATCAGGCGCGCGATAACATGGGGCTCGGCGCTTGAGCCCACAAGGCGCGACAACAATTGCGGGGTCCGCTCCACGATCTGGGCGAGGCCCTGTGTTGTTGTGCCGCGGGCGATCTCGTTGATCAGGAAAAGCGGCGACGCCTGGCGCTGGCGCAGAAGACTGGAGCGGGTCACAATGCCAATCGCTTGCCCGTTCTCCACAATAGGCAAATGCCCCAGATCCTTGTCCAGCATGAGCAGAAATGCATCCATTCCGCGCGCCTTGCCCCCAAGAGTGTGCGGCGCAGAGGTCATGGCCTCCTGAACGAGATTGTCTCCTGTTTGTCCCTTGGCCAAAAGCCGGGTGAGGTCGGCGGTTGTCAAAATGCCCACCAGCTTGCTTTGGTCGCAAACGAGGACACTGGAAATACTCTTGTTATGCATACACTGCGCCGCCTCTTTGACGCGCATATCCGGCGCGACGGCGACCGGATTTCTTGTCATCAGATCAACCACCGACATGGTGACCATATCATCACTGACCGGTACCGAAGGGGATTTGCGTGTCGCGCGGCGATCAAAGAAGGCGCGAAAGTCATCGACCGCTTCAACAAGGGTAAAAAACGGCTCAAGGGCCAACACATAAAGCGTGGCCGCCTCGACGCAGATCGCATCATGAGAGGCCACCCGCGCATCCAGCACGCTCAACCCGGGAAACATATCGCCGCGGTGGTGCAACGATATTCGCGTGCCGTCAACCGTGCAGGTTTTTACAACCCCCGAGGCAACGATATAGAGGCCCGCAATGGCCTCCCCGGCTTTGATGATGCGCTCTTGCTGCCGATACTTTTGCGGCTCCAGCGCGTCCAGCAGGGTATCCAGTTGGGAGGCGGAAAGAAGATCAAACGGCGCACGGGCAGTCAAAAAACGGCGAATTTTTTTGACGTTGGCCATGCCCGGTGTGTCCCGCAATCGATGGGCTCTGCGCCCGGGACTATGAAAAGTCCCGAGCACAGAGTCGCTTGGAGAGGTCAGTGATCAGCTGTTGCAGCCCCGGCACCTCTGGGCACCCGAACACTTTCAACCAGGTCCTTGATATCCTGCGGGATGTCCTCACTGGCGTTGGAGACCATATAGGCTATCGCAAAGTTGATCATGGCACCGACAGCGCCAAAGGCTTCAGGGGAGATTCCAAGCAACCAATTGTCTGCATTGTTAGGCAGCATATTGGTCTCAGGAATAAAGAACCACCCCTTGTAGGCGAAGATGTACAGCAGGGTTGATATCAATCCCGCCAACATGCCCGCGATCGCGCCCTTGGAGTTTATCCGTTTGGAGAAGATACCCATCATCAGGGCGGGGAAGATGGACGAGGCCGCAAGGCCAAAGGCCAAGGCCACCACCTCTGCCGCAAATCCAGGCGGATTAAGCCCCAGAAACGCTGCGATCACGATCGCCACGGCCATGGAAATGCGCGCCGCCAAAAGCTCTTGCCGCTCGCTCAAATCTGGCCGGAACGTGCTCTTCAACAGATCATGGGAGACCGCCGAGGAGATCGCCATCAACAGACCCGCCGCGGTCGACAAGGCCGCCGCCAGACCACCCGCGGCCACAAGGGCAATCACCCAATTGGGCAGATTGGCAATCTCCGGATTGGCCAGCACCATGATGTCAAGATCAACTTTGAGCTCGTTACCCTGCCAGCCCGCGGCCTGTGCGGAGTCGGCAAATGTCTCGTTGGCTTCGTTGTAGTATTGCACGCGCCCATCACCATTTTTGTCCTCAAATTCCAACAGGTCTGTGGTCTCCCACGACTTGAACCATTGTGGCCGCTCGTCATAGACCATGGCCTCCGCCTGTGGGCCGCTTGGCCAGATGGTGTCGATCAGGTTAAGCCGCGCCATGGCGCCAACACCGGGGGCGGTGGTGTACAAAATGGCGATAAACACCAGAGCCCAACCCGCTGACCAGCGCGCATCCGCCACCTTTGGAACGGTAAAGAAGCGGATGATCACGTGCGGCAGACCAGCCGTGCCGATCATTAGCGACAATGTATAAAGCACCATGTTCAGCACTGCAAAAGGATTGTCGTTTTGTTCGGTGTACTGGCGAAAGCCCAGATCGGCAACCACCTGATCCAGCTTTGCCAGCAAAGGCGTGCCGGAGGCCACGTGATCGGCAAACAGACCGATCTGCGGCAACGGAATACCGGTCAGGCTCAAGGAGATAAAGATCGCCGGGATGGTATAGGCGAGGATCAACACGCAATACTGGGCGATCTGGGTATAGGTGATGCCCTTCATACCTCCCAGCACCGCGTAAAGGAACACAATCCCCGTACCGATCAGCAGACCAACCTCGGCACGGACTTCGAGAAAGCGCGAAAACGCCACGCCGACACCTTTCATCTGACCGATAACATACGTAATCGAGGCGACGATCAGGCAGATTACGGCGACAATGCGGGCGGTATTCGAGTAGAACCGGTCGCCGATGAATTCCGGCACGGTATATTTGCCGAACTTGCGCAAATATGGCGCCAGCAGCATCGCCAGCAGCACATAACCGCCGGTCCAGCCCATCAAAAATACCGACGCGTCGTAACCGTCAAAGGCGATCAGGCCGGCCATGGAAATAAATGAGGCCGCCGACATCCAGTCGGCCGCGGTGGCCATGCCGTTGGCAACCGGATGAATGCCACGCCCGGCGGCGTAAAATTCACCTGTCGAGGAAGCCCGAGCCCAAAACGCAATGCCAATGTAAAGCGCAAACGAAGCACCGACAACGAGGTAGGTCAGTATTTTCAGATCCATGGTTCCACTCCCTATTCTTCGTCTACGTTAAAGCGCTTGTCGAGGGTGTTCATGCGGATGGCGTAATAGAAAATCAGCACCAAAAACACGTAGATTGAGCCTTGTTGGGCAAACCAGAATCCCAAGTCCGATCCGCCGATCTCGATACCCGACAATAGCGGGCGCAGCAGAATGCCAAAGCCGAACGACACAAGCGCCCAAACAATCAGGCAGTTGCGCACAAGGCGTAGATTGGCGCGCCAATAGGCATTATCGCGCTCGTTTTGTGAGTCCATGAAGTTTCCTCCTCTTTGCTAAAAAGAACACAACCGCAGACACCGATATCAAAGTCAACTCAGGCACGGTTCATGCGGTTATCGATAAGCTGATCCACAACCGAGGGATCGGCAAGTGTCGAGGTGTCACCCAGGCTGGCGTAGTCGTTTTCGGCAATCTTGCGCAGGATACGGCGCATGATCTTGCCTGAGCGGGTCTTGGGCAGGCCTGGCGCCCATTGAATAAGGTCCGGAGAGGCAATGGGACCGATTTCTCCGCGCACCCAGTTGCGCAGTTCTGTCTTCAGGTCCTCTTCATAGGGCTCTCCCTCCATCAAGGTGACATAACAATAGATGCCCTGCCCCTTGATCGCGTGCGGATAACCCACAACCGCAGCCTCGGAGACCTTGGGATGGGCAACGAGCGCGCTTTCCACTTCGGCGGTGCCCATGCGGTGGCCGGAGACGTTGATCACGTCGTCCACCCGGCCGGTGATCCAATAATAGCCATCGGCGTCCCGACGCGCCCCATCGCCGGTAAAGTAGTACCCCTTGAACATTTCGAAATAGGTGGCGACAAAACGCTCATGGTCGCCGTAGATGGTGCGCATCTGGCCTGGCCAGCTATCGCCAATGGCGAGCACCCCGGTGGCCTCGGTGTCGGTGATCTCCTCGCCCTGGTCATTGAGCATGACCGGAGCCACCCCAAAAAATGGTTTGGTTGCCGAGCCGGGCTTTAAGGCAATGGCTCCCGGCAGGGGGGTGATCAGAATGCCTCCTGTTTCCGTTTGCCACCAGGTGTCGACAATGGGGCAGCGCTCCTGCCCCACCACCCGATAGTACCACGCCCAGGCCTCCGGGTTGATGGGCTCTCCCACAGAGCCGAGTATGCGCAGCGACGAAAGGTCATGGGATTTGACGAAGTCATCCCCCTTGCCCATGAGGGCGCGTATAGCCGTCGGGGCGGTATAAAAGATATTGACTTTGTGCTTGGCGCAGACCTGCCAAAAGCGTCCTGCATCAGGATAGGTGGGAACCCCCTCAAACATCAGGGTCGTCGCCCCGTTGGCAAGGGGGCCATAAACGATATAGGAGTGGCCGGTTACCCAACCCACGTCCGCGGTACACCAGTAGATGTCCCCATCGTGATAGTCGAACACATATTCATGGGTCATGGCGGCATAGGTCAGATAGCCCCCTGAGGTGTGAACGACACCTTTGGGCTTTCCGGTCGAGCCGGAGGTGTAGAGGATGAACAGAGGATCTTCGGCGTTCATCTCCTCGGGCACACAGGTGCTGTCGACATTTTTTGCGGCTTCGTGCAGCCAGGTGTCGCGGCCCGCGTTCCAGGCGATGTCACCGCCGGTGCGGCGAACCACCAACAAACGCACGTCATCGGCGCATTTCTCCAGGGCCTTGTCGGCATTGGCCTTGAGCGGCGTATTGCGCCCTCCGCGCGGGGCCTCATCCGCGGTTACGACCAGCTTGGCGGTAGCGTCATTGATACGATCCGCAAGGGCATCGGGAGAAAATCCGCCGAAAACAATTGAGTGGACAGCGCCAATACGGGCGCAGGCTAGCATGGCGTAGGCAGCCTCGGGGATCATGGGCATGTAAAGAACGACCCGGTCGCCCTTGCCGATGCCGAGAGATTTCAGCACATTGGCAAGGGTGCATACCTGGGTATGCAGTTCTTTGTACGTAATGTGTTTGGCAATCTCGGGGTTATCGCTCTCCCAGATGATCGCCGTTTGGTCCGCGCGTTTGGCAAGGTGGCGGTCAACGCAGTTGGCGCACACGTTAAGGGTGCCATCTTCGAACCATTTAATGGAGACATTGTCGTAGGCAAAGGAGGTGTTTTTGACGCTGGTGTAGGGTTTGATCCAATCGAGGCGCTGGCCCTGCTCGCCCCAGAACCCTTCCGGGTCGTCGATTGATCGTTTGTATAGCTGGGTGTATGTTTCGGCATTGATGTGGGCGGCTTTGGCGTTGGCCTCGGTTACTGGGTAGATGGTGGCTTGTGTGTGGGGGTGGTCAGACATGTGGGTTCCTCTCCTGCGCGGTCGAATATTAACCAGTTTGACAAAAATTGCTATAACGAATTGAATTTCAACAGCATTTTTGTCAATAATTTAAGCACAGTAATTGTTAACTTGTAAAAATACGGCAATATGCCATAATTGCAAAACCAGCGCGATCCCTGTTCAGAGCCTTTAGCTGTTTGAAATCGTTAACAATTCCTGAAACCCGCAGAAAACACGCAAAAAGCGCCAGAGTCAATTTTCCCCGCTAAAACAAAATGCGTTTAGTCGGAATCATGCGCATTCAGCATTGTTTGTGCATTTTGCTATAGAGGAAATCGCCGTATGGTTCGCGTTCCCGTAGGCATCAAAATAAGAGAACGGCGCAAGACCAAAGGCCTGGCGCAGAATGCGCTGGCGCGCCGCGTTGGCGTTTCCGCCTCTTATCTTAATCTCATCGAGCGCGGCAAGCGCAATATCGGGGGGGCCTTGCTTGGGCGCATCGCCGCTGAGTTGGAGGTGCGTCTTGATGCGCTCGACAGTGCCCGTGAGCGTCGGCTTATTGACGATCTGGCGGAAGTCAGTGTTGATCCGCTCGTTGGCGATCTGCCTATCGATGCCGCAACCGCCGGAGACATGGCTGGACGCTATCCTGACTGGGCGCGGGCCCTTGTTGCGCTGCATCGCGCCTGTCTGGATCGCGGCGAGACGATCGAAGCCCTGACCGATCGCCTCAATCAGGATCCGTTTTTGAGCCAGTCCCTGCACCGCATGCTGACCAATATCGCCGCCATCCGATCAACCGCGGAAATCCTGGCAACCGAGGGTGACATTTCGGCGCAGCAGGTCGAGCGCTTTTACGCAATACTGGCAAACGAAAGCCGCGATCTTTCCCATGTGGCGCGGGCCCTGGTGAACTTCTTTGATGCCGGTCATGCGCGAACCCGCTCAATTACACCCGCCAAGCAGGTTGACGATTTTCTTATGGAGCACGGGAATTATTTTCCTGACATCGAAGAGGCAACCTGGTGTCTTGGGGCGGGGGAAGACCAAAAAGTCATCGATCGATGGCTTGCGCGCAACGCCGGCAATATCACCAAAACGGGGGCAAATCAGGGCGCAGAACAATCGGTTCAGCAAGTAAAACCAGACGATGTGCCGGCAGAGAGCCGCCGGTTTTCCTTGGCCCGTGGGGTGTGTGAAGTCGCTGTTGGAGACATTATCAACGGCCTTGTTGAGGGTGCGGCCAATCTGCAAGGTGCGAGCGCGAAAGCACAGGCCCGGAAGGTCCTCGTCTCTTATGCCGCTGCCGCGTTGCTACTGCCCTACGATGCGTTTTTCCAACACGCCGAGCATCAGCGCTATGATGTGGATCGGTTGGCCCGCCGGTTTGGGGCCAGTATCGAACAGATCTGTCACCGGCTGACGAGCCTGCGCAAGCCCGGGGCATCGGGGGTGCCGTTTGCCTTTCTGCGCGCCGATCCTGCCGGGCAAATCTCCAAACGCCTGGCCTTACCCGATCTGGCGCTGCCGCGCCACGGCGGGGCCTGTCCGTTGTGGGTCGTCCATCGTGCCTTCCAGCGCCCCGCTACCATCATGGCGCGCCTGGCGCGCTTTCCCGATGATAAGGTGTTCCTTATGGTTGCCCGAACGGTGCAAAAGGGCTTTCCGGTCTACGGCCAGCTCCCGCGCCTGTTGTCGATCATGCTGGCCTGTGACGTGCTGCATGCGGATCGGGTGATCTACGCGGACGCACTGGACCTGGCGCACAAGGTGGGTGCCGATCCTGTTGGCTCGTCTTGCCGGTTGTGCCCGCGCGCCGATTGTGCCCACCGCTCTGATGATGCGATTATCGCCGCCGCTGCGCAAAGCCCTTGACGCGGCAGGCACCTACGGCGCAGGAATTATGTTGGGGTTCCTATTCATTATAAATATATTTATTATTGCCAAAGCTATATATTATTTATAGCATTTATCGATCAATCTCGTATTGTCTTGATGTCTCGTAATTAGATTCATCCTAATCCAATATTTTGGACATCGATCAGATGACATTCTCAAAAAAATATGAATTTTCTTCGACTCCCACAATTCAATTTCGGCACGACGCACCGGAAGGACTGCGATATGCTGTGATTCAAGCTGCTCACAATCACTTAACTTATGATCAAATTCGAACCTCGGTTTGTCGAACGCTCAACATAGCACCAGACAGAGACAATTGGAGCGGGATTCCCAACATCAGAGATGAAGTTGAATGTCTTCTCAACAACGCTGAATGGTACCGTGTTTATGATGTGATTGAGGACCTGGTGTTGTTTATGAAGGACACCTTCGCTGGCTACAAAGTTGACGATTTCGTTAGCAAGATTAATGAGATTTTTGTCGATATTGGTGCTGGTTGGCAACTAGTCGCAGATGCAGGCATTATGATGCGAGGTGATGCGGATTTCGAGGAAACAGTTGCAGATGCTCGGCGCGCATTATTGACAACAAGATACGAGGTCGCGGAAAAAGAAATAAGGGAAGCGCTAGCGGATTTATCCAGACGCCCAGAAGCTGACCTGACTGGTGCGATTCATCATGCATTAGGATCATTGGAAGCGACTTTGCGTTGCATGTGCAACAGTAACGAAAGATTCTCTTCACTTGTCAAAACAGTAGATTTGCCCAAGCCACTGGATGAGGTGTTGAAAAAGATGTGGGGCTTCTCATCCAATTTTGGACGTCATGTTAGTCCGACCAACGTGCCAACAGCGCGCGAAGCACGGCTAGTTGTACATATGTCAAGTGCTTTTTGTCGTTACTTGGTGGATTCCCATGAGCAATGAGAAATTATTTCAATGAACAGCTCACTACCCAAAGGTAGTGGTTGTTCATCGCATGGTGTGTAAAGGTGGAATCGCGTTATCGCATCCGTTTGGCATTCGGCGTTATCAGGCGAGCACGTCTATTCACGGGCATCACCGGCCCGCCCCTTGTGGCTATTCCTCACGCATCGTGTCTATCGCCTCACGCGCCCTGGCGCGATGCTCGGGCGTTACGTGTTGACGCACCATATAGATCGCCGTCGCGAGTACGCTCACGTCGTCGGTAAACCCGAAACCAACGAGAAAGTCCGGAATGGCGTCAAAGGGCATGATGAAATACAACAGCGCACCCAGTAAGATGCCCCGCACCCGCGCCGGCGTGCGTCTGTCGAGAGCGCAATAATAGGATGCAACCACGTCATCAGCAAATGGCATATAGGCAAAGGCGCGTTTTAGCGTTGGAAAAAAACCAGCCCGCACCCGCGCCTCATCGCACTCAAGATCATCGGAGGGAATTTCAAAACCGTCCGGATCAATGGTCCTGAAAGGCTTGTCCGGCGTCGGGGAAGACGTGTTGAAAGAACGGGAAGCCATAAATGTCTTATACTAACGCCTCACTGGTGCCTCACTGGCACCTCGCTAATGCCTCGTCTCGCGATAACGTCGTAAATATGGGGTTTTACCACCAATGTTTCAAGGTCGCTAGACAAAAACACCCCCTATTGAAACGCCGTTTCCGCAAACGAGCGCAATTTACGGCTATGCAGTTGCTCCATGGGCAGATTGCGCAGCTTCTCAAGCGCCAGCAAGCCAATGTCAAGATGCTGTCCCACCTGACGGCGATAGAACTCTCCCGCCATGCCAGGCAGTTTCAACTCGCCGTGCAAAGGCTTGTCGGAGACACACAACAACGTTCCATAAGGAACCCGAAAGCGAAACCCGTTAGCGGCAATGGTGGCGCTTTCCATCTCCAGCGCAATCGCCCGCGATTGGGACAGACGCAGCAGGGGCTCGCGATGATCACGCAGCTCCCAGTTCCGGTTGTCGATGGAAGCAACGGTGCCGGTGCGCATAATGCGCTTGACCTCGTAACCGGTAAGCTGGGTGACCTCAGCAACGGCCTCCTCAAGGGCGACCTGCACCTCCGCCAACGCCGGAATCGGCACCCATGTCGGTAGATCCGCATCAAGCACTTTGTCTTCGCGTACATATCCATGGGCCAACACATAGTCGCCCAGCGACTGAGAGTTTCGCAGTCCTGCACAGTGCCCCAGCATCAGCCAGGCGTGAGGGCGCAATACCGCTACATGGTCCGTGATCGTCTTGGCATTGGAAGGGCCGACGCCAATATTGACCATGGTAATGCCAGCATGCCCCTCACGTTTAAGATGATAGGCAGGCATTTGCGGATGCCGCGCAGGCGCGGTACCCTGTGCAACAATATGAGGCGCATTGACATTGGGGGTGATCACATTGCCCGGCTCAACAAAGGCCGTATAGCCTTCGATCCCTTGCGCCATCCAGGCCCTGGCGCGCTTGCAAAACTCCTCAATGTAGAACTGGTAGTTGGTAAACAGGACAAAGTTCTGGAAATGCTCCACATTGGTGGCGGTGTAATGGGACAGACGTGCAAGGGAAAAATCTATGCGCGGCGCATTAAATGGCGCCAGAGGAAGGGGTGTCCCCTCGCGCGGGACAAAGGCGGCATTGACGATCTCATCGTCAACATCAGCAAGATTAGGAACATCGAACATGTCACGCAATGGCAAGCCCATATCATCCATTGAGGACCCGTTGATCCGCAAGTCCGGCCCCAGAGCAAAATGCAGCGGGATTGGCATAGCCGATTCCCCCACCTCAACCGGAACATTGTGATTACGGATCAAAAGTGACAGCTGCTCCACCAGATAAGGCGCAAACAGCTTTGGTGCCGTGATTGTCGTCTCATAGGTCCCGGGGTTATGGACAAATCCATAGGACAGGCGCGAATCGATCTTGCCAAAGGTTGGCGTGGTCACACGCACAAAAGGATAGGTGGCGCGCACCCGCGCGCCGGTAATATCGCCACGTAAAGCCTTGTCAAACGCGTCACGCAAAAAGGCGGTATTGCGGCTATAAATCGTGTGCAATTGCCGCCAGGCAAGCTCTGCATCAAGAAACTGTTTTGTCTCAATCCGTTGCGGATGCAGGGTTTTTGGCAGATTGGGAATGGGCATCATGGTTGTCATGGGCGCGATTGTGCAAGGGGTAAGGGCTTATGTAAAGGGATATTGCGACCCCGCCTGCGCAAATGTAAATCCTTTAAACCATGTCGCTGGAGAGAAATTCGACCCCGACGGCTTGCATATCCTGCATGGCACGCGCGAGCGATCCATCAAGGTCGATGGCCCGGCACGCATCCTCGATAACAATCGCATCAAAACCCTCCCGCCGCGCATCGATGGCTGAATAGGCGACACAGTAGTCGGTCGCCAGGCCAGCAAGAAAGACCCGTGAAAATCCGCGCGCGCGCAAGTACCCGCTAAGCCCCGTGGGGGTCTCTCGATCATTTTCAAAAAATGCCGAATAGCTGTCGATGGATGGGCGGAACCCTTTGCGAATGATCATTTCGACGCCCTCGGTTTGCAGCGCCTTATGGAACGCCGCCCCTGCGCTTGCCTGAATACAGTGATCCGGCCACAAAACCTGATCCCCGTAAGGCATGGCCACGGTTTCAAACGGGCTTTTACCCGCGTGCTGGCTGGCGAACGAGCGATGGGTCGCTGGGTGCCAGTCCTGTGTGAGCAGGCTGTGGGCGAAAACCGGTCCGAGACGATTGATCACCGGAACCACCGCATCCCCTTCGGCAACCGCCAAAGCTCCGCCAGGACAAAAATCATTCTGAACATCAATCACAACAAGACAATCGGAGTCGTTATTGACTTGCATGGGTACCTCCTTCACATAAAGCTAATCAGGTCTGGCTGGTATTAAGGGAGTATGGGAAAATGTCAATGCGCTATGGATTTATTGGCTTGGGAAACCTGGGTAAACACCTGTCGCGCAACCTGCTCAAGGCAGGCTTTACGGTTGCGGTGCACGACAAAAGCAAGGGCGCGGCCTCGCAATGCCTGAGCCTTGGTGCTGTATGGGCCGAAACACCCGCCGATGCGGCGCGGGATGTGGACGGGCTGATTACCTGCCTGCCCTCACCAACAGCCTCGGCAGCGGTTATGACCGGTGAGGGCGAAATATCGGGCGCGCTTGACACTATGGCAACCGGGAGCACCTGGATTGAGATGAGCACCAATGATGAAAAGGACATCAAACGTATCGCCGCAATCGCCGAAAAGCGCGGTATCCATACCCTGGAAGCTCCGGTCACAGGCGGCGTGCATCGCGCCGCCGCGGGACAGATTACGGTTCTTGCAGGGGGCAACAGGGACGTCTTCTCCCGGCACAGACCCGCGCTTGCGGCCATGGGAGGTGAAGTCATCTACATGGGGCCTTTGGGACACGCATCAATCATTAAAGTCATTACCAATATGCTGGCATTCATCCACCTGATCGGTGTGGGCGAGGCGCTCATGCTTGCCAAACGCGGCGGCCTTGATTTGGCAACAAGCTTTGCCGCGATTAAGGCAAGTTCGGGAAACAGCTTCGTTCATGAAACAGAATCCCAGGTTATTCTCAACGGTAGCTACAATATCGGCTTTACCATGGATCTGGCGTGTAAGGACGCAGGCCTGGCCATGGACATGGGGCAGGCTTTTGGCGTGCCACTAAGACTTGCCTCAGCGATGGAGCAAATATTTATTGAAGCGCGCCAGGTTTACGGCGGCAGCGCCTGGTCGCCCCAAGTGGTCAAACTGCTTGAGGATGCTTTGGGCGAGCCCTTGCGCGCCGACGGCTTTCCGGCCGAACTTGGCCCCGATGACTGAATGCAAAACGCCCCTTGCGCGCAAGGCACAAGGGGCGTCTTTTATGGCAGGAACGGGCCGAGGGAATCAGGCGTGTTTGTATTTACGAATCTCGCCGCTTCGTACCCGCGCCATGTAGTGCTCCATCTCCCGCTTGACGATCGGGGCCAGGAAGTACAATCCGAGAATATTCGGAACGCAGATCAGGAAGACCAGCGCATCGGAAATGTCAAGGATCGGACCCAACTGAACCACACAGCCCAGGAACACAAAGAAGCAGAAAATCACCTTATAGACCGTTTGCCCCATCTGGTTTTCGCCAAACAGATACGTCCAGCCTTTAAGACCGTAGTAAGACCAGGAGATCATCGTTGAGAACGCAAACAGCACCGCGGCAATGGCCAGCGGATAGGGGAACCAGCTGATTTGGTACTCAAACGCCGCCGATGTCATTGCAACGCCCTTTGCATCGCCGGCGAAACCGGGAAAGGCCACCTGGGTCGTGCCGATAACCAATGCGGTGATGGTGCAAATAACGATAGTATCAATGAACGGCTCAAGCAGCGATACATAGCCCTCGGTAACCGGTTCGTTAGTGCGCACCGCCGAGTGGGCGATGGAGGCAGAACCAATACCCGCCTCGTTAGAAAAAACCGCACGTTGAAAGCCGATAATCATCGCCCCGAGAGCACCCCCGGCAACCCCTTCAGCCGAGAACGCACCGGTAAAGATATTGGCAACCGCCTGCGGGATATGCACGCCATTCATGATAATAACAGCAATGGCAAAGCTGCAGTAAAGCACGGCCATGAAAGGCACGACTTTTTCCGTCACGGCCGCGATGGACTTGATGCCCCCAATAATCACGGCGAAAACCACCGCAGCGATTACGAGGCCAAACACCCAACCGTAGCCATCAAGGGCACCGCCGGCAACCGTATTGACCTGCACAAAGGCTTGATTCGACTGAAACATATTGCCAATCCCAAGGGCCCCGACAAAAATACCGATCGCATAGAACACGCCGATAAATTTGCCAAACCCGGCCATGCCTCTGTCGCTGAAGCCTCTATTGAGGTAGTACATGGGGCCACCGGATACGGACCCGTCTGGATTCTCGTTACGGTATTTGACCCCAAGGGTACACTCGACGAACTTTGTCGACATCCCCAGGAAGCCGGCCAGGATCATCCAAAACGTTGCGCCCGGACCGCCAACGGTCACGGCAACAGCCACACCGCCGATATTACCAATACCGACTGTACCCGAGACCGCTGTCGCCAGCGCCTGAAAGTGGGACACCTCACCGGCATCGTCCGGATTGGCGTAGTCGCCACGTACCAACTGAATAGAATGCTTGAAGCCGCGTAAATTCACAAACCCCATGTAGAAGGTAAAGAAAATAGCGCCGGCGACCAGCCACAAAACAACCACAGGCAGATCAGCACCGAACACGGGTATCTTGAAAAAAACGATGGAGCCAATCCACTCCGCAACAGGTTTTGTCGCGGCGTTGAATTTGGCATCAATACCGCCGTCGTTGGCTTGCGCCATAGCGTAATGCGTCGTCAGCAACAACAACGACGCCACCGCAAGTGATAATCTGGTCATGAATTTTATCATATTGGACCTCCCAGTCCCCTGAATTAGTGCTAAAATGCAACGGTACCCATTTATTACGTGTTTTACGCACGTAATCCCCTAAGCAGAACGCCGACATGGCTCTCGTCAGGGAACGACCGTGACTGGAACCGGCGATGCCTGCACCAGATTGGCCGCGACACTGCCAAAAATAAGAGATTTCAGTTTGGTCTCCCCGCGCCGACCAATGAAAATCTGGTCGGCATCGTGTTGTTTGGCCAACTCAATGATTGTTTCCGACGGGTTCCCATGGCGTACGACGGTATCGACCGCAACCCCACCGTCGCGCAGTTCCTGCGCAAAAGGCGCTATCACGCTTGAGTGTGCGCGATCGACCTCTTCTTCACGGCGCTTGTGGCGCGCCTCATTTTCCTCAGGGGTATTAAATGTGTAGGGTGACCACTCGATCACATAAGCAAGGACAATCTTGGCGTTGCCCGCTATGGCCCGCGCTTTGGCAAAGTCGCGGGCCCGACCGCTGCCAGGGCTGCCGTCCACAGCCAATAAAATAGTATCCGTCACCGGGTACCTCCTAAATATTAGACTCCGCAATTTATGGTCAATATGACCGACTAAATAAGACCTTATCCGGCAAATCCCGCAGCTTCAACCAACCACCATTATCTCACCAGCGGTCGTGTTATCACGACGAACTACCGAACGCTCGCAGCGGCTGGCAACCGGTACCCACAATCGCCAGCAACACATGCAATGTGCTCAATTGCCTAAGCTAGAGCATGCCATGTCTCTAGCACAAACGCGCGCCTGACATAAGAGCCATGGTTCAACTTTATCCACTAGTTGGGAAAGATGTCAAGACAGTTCCAACCGCCCTGTTGAAGAGACTACAACGATGTCTTGTAACATGACAAAAAAGTGATGACACGCTCTATGGCTATGGTAATGGCGTACCTGTTGATCGCGACAAGGGACCGCGACGGTTACGGGGTTTCTGCTGACAAGACACGTGCCGGGCAGTTTTATCGCAAGGCCGGCGACGGCGATGGCCCGTGGATCAATTGTCTTTATGCCTTTCTATTAAAGCGTTAGAAGCGTATACAATCCCAGCAAGAGGCGTCATGGCCATGACCTGGTGACGTGGACAATGAGCGAGGGTCTACGGCCAACGCCGCAACCCATAGAAAAGATATGGACCCTTCAACCGTTGATCAGGACGAGCTGGACAAATTTTCTGCGCTGGCGCGGGAGTGGTGGAACCCTCTCGGCAAATTTCGCCCGCTACATGTGTTCAATCCCGTCCGGCTGGCCTTTATCAAACAGGAAGTGTGCGATCACTTTGGCCGTGATCCTCTGTCGGCGAAGGCGTTTTCAGACCTCAGCTGTCTCGACGTTGGCTGTGGCGGCGGCCTGTTGTCGGAGCCGATGGCCCGCCTGGGGGCCGAGGTGGTCGGCGCTGATCCCGCCGCGGCCAATATAGCTGTTGCCAATCTGCACGCAAACGAAAGCAACCTGAATATCGACTATCGATGCACCAGCGTGGAGGAATTGGCCGCCAACGGTGAGACTTTCGATATTGTTCTCAACATGGAAGTGATCGAACATGTGGCCAACCCGAAACACTTCTTCAGGACCTGTGCGGACCTGATACATCCCAACGGTATGATGATTATCGCCACCTTGAACCGAACCCTGAAGTCCTATGCCTTTGCGATTATTGGCGCCGAATATGTGCTCCACTGGCTGCCCCGCGGCACGCATGACTGGAATAAGTTTATCACCCTGGATGAAATGCGCGCCATGGGGGCGGACGCCACCCTTTCGCTGGCACGGGAAACGGGAGTCGTTTATAACCCCCTTAAGCGCTCCTGGTCCCTGTCGTCGGACATGCATGTGAACTACATGATGGTGTTCAACAGGCCACAAATCGACCTCGCGCCAGTAAAACATGTGCAGGCATGACCATGACGGAACAGCCAATTTCCTGCTCAGGTTCAGGAGCAAACCTGATTGATAACACCTTCGCATCCTCTGGTGCGCTGGCTGACGCCTTGGCGCAAGGGGTCGCCGCGCAGCTTGCCCGTGCCATCGATGCCCGCGGCGCCGGCGGTCTGGCGGTCTCCGGGGGGACAACACCGGTTGCTTTTTTTCACGCCCTCTCGCATCATCGCCTGGCCTGGGACAAGGTGATCATAACCCTTGTCGATGAGCGCTGGGCCGATGAGAGTTCGAGGCGCTCGAACGCCCGGCTGGTGCGCGAAAACCTGTTGCAGAACGCTGCCACCGCCGCCACCTTTGTGCCCTTATTCGGATCCGGCAGCACGCCGGAGGAAGGGCTTGCTGCGGCGAACCTTAGGCTCAATCAGGTTCCCGCTCCTTTTTCTGCGGTCATTCTGGGCATGGGCGATGATGGACACACGGCATCGTTTTTTCCTGGTGGCGACAACCTGGAGGCCGCCATCGATCCTTTAAACGCGGTTGCACTGACGAGCATGCGCGCCGATGGTGCGGGAGAGGCGCGCATCACCCTCACGCTGGCCCGCTTGCTGCACAGTGATTTCCTGGCTCTGCATATTGAAGGGGATAAAAAGCGGGCTGTTCTTGCTGAGGCTCTGGGGCAAGGGCCGGAAACGGCCATGCCCGTTCGTGCTGTCCTTCGTCAGCAGCATCTGCCTGTTCACCTTTACTGGTGTCCTGATCCGCCAGACTGATTGCAGCCGCCAGATCCGGAGACTATACGCCTATGACCACCGTCAAGCCGATCATCGAGGACATTACCGAAACCATACGCGAGCGCAGCAAAGTGACGCGGAATGCGTATTTGAAGCGCATTCGCGACACCGGCAATACCGGGCCGCGGCGCGCGCATTTGTCGTGCTCAAACCTGGCGCACGTCAGCGCTGCCGCCGAACCGGGGGACAAGCAATCCCTCAACGCGCAAGCGCAGGCGAACCTGGCCATCATTACCGCCTATAACGACATGCTTTCGGCGCATCAACCCTACGAGACCTATCCGGCGATCATCAAAAAGGCCGCCCGCGAAGTTGGCGCCACGGCCCAGGTCGCCTCGGGCGTGCCAGCCATGTGCGATGGTGTCACCCAGGGTCAGGACGGCATGGACCTGTCCCTGTTCTCGCGTGAGGTCATAGCCATGGCCACCGCCATCGGGCTCTCCCACGACGCCTTTGACGGGGCGCTCTATCTTGGGGTCTGCGACAAGATTGTCCCCGGTCTGCTGATCGGGGCTTTGGCGTTTGGACATTTGCCGGGGGTGTTCGTTCCCGCCGGTCCCATGCCTTCGGGAATAACCAACGAAGAGAAAGCCAAGGCGCGGCGCGACTATGCGGAAGGGAAAATCGACAAACATGAACTTTTGGCGTTCGAATCGCGCGCCTATCATGCGCCGGGCACCTGCACGTTTTATGGAACAGCAAACACCAACCAAATGATGATGGAAATCATGGGGCTGCATTTGCCGGGGGCGAGTTTTGTTCCCCCCGGTACGCGTCTGCGCGAGGCTTTGACCCGCGAGGCGGTTCGCCGTGCTCTGGCCATCTCGGCGCTTGGCAACGCCTATACCCCCATAGGCGAGATGACCGATGAGCGCGCTTTCGTCAATGCCATTGCCGGCCTGCTCGCAACAGGGGGCTCCACAAACCACACCTTGCATATTATTGCCATAGCGCGCGCGGCCGGTATTGTACTCACCTGGGATGATTTCGCGTCCCTTTCCGATGTGATTCCGCTACTGGCGCGGGTTTACCCTAACGGCCTTGCAGACGTGAACCATTTCCATGCGGCGGGGGGCATGCGCTTTGTGATTGCGGCACTTCTTGATGCGGGACTGGTGCACAACGACGTCAAAACAACTTTTGGCGGCACACTTGAGGCCTATAGGCAGGAGCCCCGGCTGGACGGCGACACGGTAATTTGGGAGACGCCTCAAGAGCCCATTGTTCCCCTTGATCGAAATATATTGCGCAAACCAGCGGATGCCTTTTCGCCCAATGGGGGATTAAAGGTGCTTGATGGCAATCTGGGGCGTGCGGTGATCAAGATTTCTGCGGTCGACACGGCGCATCACATGGTTGAGGCCAGGGCGCGCGTGTTTCATGATCAGGACGCTTTACACGCAGCTTTTAAGGCGGGCGAGCTTAACCATGACGTTGTTGCTGTGGTGCGGTTCCAGGGCCCGAAGGCCATTGGCATGCCGGAGTTACACGCCCTCACCCCGCCATTAAGCCTGTTGCAGGGACGCGGACATAAGGTGGCGCTGGTGACCGACGGACGCATGTCGGGGGCCTCCGGCAAGGTTCCCGCGGCCATACATCTTAATCCCGAGGCCCTTGACGAAGGGCCGATTGCCAAAATCAGAGATGGAGATATCATCCGCCTTGACGCGGTCGCGGGCACATTGGATGCTCTTGTGGACCCGGATGAATGGGAGGCACGCACTCCCGCGCGGGCACAGTTGGCTGCCGCTCATTCGGGGCTTGGACGGGAATTGTTCGCGGGCCTGCGGGCTATCGCTGGTAGCGCCGAGACCGGCGCGGGGGTGTTTTGAGTGAAATCGCTTTAGGGTGCCCCTTGTGTCCAGAGCGCTGCGCATAGTCATATCCGTTCATGAATTTGTCAAACTAATGTGATCGTCAGCTCGTCATGGTCGTGAGTAATTAATTTCACCTTTCGAATCGCTGTAGGATGATTCTCGACGGGCGTTGAACACGAGGACTGTAGAAAAGGCCGAATAGAGTTCCGTCAGGTTGAGGTTGAAACGATATCGAAACGCCTTTACCCGGCAAAAGAAGGGTATCATTGTAAACAACTCCTCGAATGTAGCGCATGCCTGGTGAAGGCGTGATTGCGTTTGCTCCCCATGAATAGAATGCGATGACACTGTTTTCGTCCTCATCAATGAGAGCCAGATACATGTCGAGCGTACCTTCCCACTGTCCATGCCACAAACCAGAAAATGGCCTTGTAGCATCCGTCAGTTTAGATAGCGGTCTTATCTCTGAAGGCAACAATGCTGGCTTAAGAGTTGATTGTGGATTGATGTCGACAAACGGAATATCAGCTCCGCCATTAATATGCATCGTTTTATCGATATTTTTTAATACTGTGACGTCCTTAGCGTTTGCTGAGATCGTTTGCGTGATGCAGAAAAACAGTAAAATTAGAATGATGAGGGCACGCATTTAACATTCCTCCTATCAATAAAGCTTATCTTTTGGACGCAAATGCCACCAAAGTGAGACATTGCCTCGATCCTCTCGATATTGACCGAGCGTCCCGTCTGATGGATCTGAATCGATTGCTGTGATTGTTACTACAAAAGCGAAGCCATTGGGTTTCCCTTTGCCGCACCAATCATGGTGGTGTTTTAGGAAGCGATCAAAGGCCGTAGGAGCGCCGTATCGTGTTACGCGTCCGGAATGCCAAACAGCCAAAGAATCTTCCGCGTCGTAAGCAAGGCCAAATGCCGTCCAGCTAGGGTCGCCGAAAATTGGATTGTATGCTGTTGTTGTTTCATAGTTGCCAACAACGAACTGACAGAAGTTATTATCAACCTTCGAGAGATAACTGGTAAAAGGTAGAGCTTTCTTGAGCATTCCCGCTAGAGAGGAGCCATCGAAGGTAAGTTCGTGCTCAGCGCGCGCCCATGTTTTATGAACTTGGTAAATCACATTGTCATCCAAATGTTGAAAGTAATTTTCCATCGTACCACTGGGATTGACCATAGGTACAAATTTACACAACCGTGTTATCTCCGAAGTTAGGCATGCACCGACTTTACGTAGGAGAAATGTTTCTTCTGGAAGCCCTTTGCTGCGAATTGGTAATATCGCAAGGCCGCCTTCACACAACACATTGATGACTGCCCGCGGGATTTCGTACATTGCTGCAGTAACGATCACGCGATCAAACTTTTCTTGAGCGACCTTCTCGAATGCGTTGCCTTCGATGATGTTTGCGTTTTTGATGTCGAACCGATTAATGTTTTTGGCGGCTTGACGTGCGAGTTCGGGCTCGATTTCAACCCCGACAACATTCCCGTCCGCACCAACAAGGTAGGATAAAAGCGCAACAAGCCAGCCTGTTCCGCAGCCGATTTCCAGCACACGCTGACCCTCGTGGACATCAAGAAGTTCAGCGAGATGAAATATGAAGGCTGGCTCTGAACATGATGCTTGAAAAAGCGAACCGTTATCTTTTAAATACATAAGGGGGCGATTTTGATAGGCTCCTGGAAGAAACTCGGCGGTATCACGTTCAACGGGAGGCATAAAAGGTTCGCCGGCGAATTTGAAACATTCGACGAATTCATGGCGTGGATATCGCATGAACGCTTGATGGAGAAATTCACTCGGCGGGTAGGCGCTTCCTCGAATGGGTTTATAACCCGCAATGTCTCGCCAGAGACGTTCCTGAAAATCGTTTAGGCTACTCATTGTAGTTTAGTCTCTAATTATGGTGGTATTACTTAAGATTTGCAGTTAAATAATTAACCGCCATAATTTGGTCAAAATGTGGATTTGGTCAAAATGTGGCGGTTTAGTTAGGTTGTATGCTTAGCAGCCAAACAATTTTTCGGACCTGCAATCAGGTTTGCTAATCTATCAAAGATCCTCAACCGCAATCGGATATTTGGGATATCATCCGTCGCCTTGGCTGCACGTTTTTGTCGGCGGATTTCAATGAGTTGAAATCATGGAATATGAGGATTGCAATGAATGATATGATACCTAGAGCACTGCTTGAAGTGGTTACAGACATCACTGAAGACGAGTTGCATCCTGAAGCTGATCGTTCAGTACTGATGGCTGCCACCTGTGGTTCGTGTGACACCGGTGGTAGCAGCGGTGGCGGAGGGTGCGATACAGGTGGATCCGACTTTGGCTGATCGCCTTGGACACTCCAAAACTATTGGGCGGTGTTATTCCGCTCAATAGTTGGTACTTATATTTTTTGTTTTCTGTGTACTGGAGTCTTAAGTCGTGGCCATTAGTCCAGCTGTTCGTATTCTCGGTTTGTCAGAAAAACAGCCGGTAGTTATAGAGACGCCGACTCGATCATATGAAATCCAAATTTCAGGTGAAAAGTTGGATGCGTTAATCTCCGGTCGCTTAGATACTTCATCTGATACGAAAGTGGCAGACCTTCTGTATTTTCTGGTTGACCAAGGCGTTGTGATCGGCGATCAGGGCCGACTCCCGGATGTTGCGCTTGATGTCGCATTTTTTAATGCTGATGTTAGTCGGATGAGTACGAATCAAATGACAATCGCCGTCAACGGAGAAGGGGAAACCCGAGATATTGCCACGGCTACATTACGCGAATGGGGGTGTAACGTAATAGACAATCAACGCGACACACTTAACGCAATAGTTGCATGCGGTCGTGGATCAGATGATGCACAATTGCTTGAAATTAATGAGATCGCGCTCAAGAGAAATGTGCCTTGTGTTTTCACATCGACCGACCGTGCGTTAGTGCGGATTGGTCCGGTGGTGCTCCCTGGTGAAACCGCTTGTTATCAATGCGTTACTACACGTCGTTGGGCATATCTCAAGAATAGGCGAAGCACTGGCATATCCACGCTAGCAGCGGCTGAAAACACGTTTCGAGGTGCCGTTATTTGCGTATCAGGTCTCGGGCGAATACGCCATGATCTGTGCGGCCGCGAAAAACGGTTGGCTTGAGCAAGACGCCGTGATGATGGAGTCTCTTTTGGCTTTCAAGCGGGCCGGGTGCGACGGTATCTTGACCTATTTTGCACTGGAAGCGGCTGAACTTTTGCGCCATCGGGCCGTATGATCCTGACTATGATCTTGACTTTATCTTTCCATGATTGAGGCGCTTGGTTCGGGTTTATTTGCGCTTTCCGCCACCGCATTGGCAATTATGATCGCCGCCGCTTTGGTTGGCGGCGCGCTGCGCGGGTTAACCGGCTTTGGTGCCGGGTTGGTTATCGTACCCACTTATGCCGCCCTGATCGGCCCGGTTCTGACGGTGCCGGTTATCCAAATCATGGATATGCCGGGGCAAATCCCCCTGGTCCTCAACGCCTGGCGGCATATTCGCTGGCGAGACTTGTCATTTATGGTGACGGCCAGCGCGGTGACCACCCCCATCGGGGTCTATGTTTTAACCCGGATCGACCCCATACCGCTTCGGGTTGCAATTGGCCTTTTGGCGCTGACCTGCGCTTTGATACTGGCGTCGGGCTGGCGCTTTCCATCTGTGGCGCGGACGCGGCGCCTGGCCCTTTGTAGTGTTGGCGCCTTAGCTGGCTTTCTGTCCGGCGCCACGGCCCTAAGCGGCCCGCCAGTGATCCTGTTTACCCTTGCCACTGCTGGCACTGCCACGCAGGCCAGGGCCCTGATTGCCGGCTACTTTTTTATCCAGACCATCATTTCCGTAGCGATGCTGGCACTTTTTGGTCTTTTTACGCCCAGGGCGCTGGGTTTGGGCCTGATGCTTCTTGTCCCCTATATTGTGGGCGTTGGGCTCGGGGTGAAGCTATTTCCCCTTGCGTCCCAGACGTTCTACCGTCGCTTTGCGCTTTTGCTCGTCATGGCCGTCTGCCTGGCATCCGTGATCGATGCCACCTGGACCTGGCTTACCTCCTAGGCAACGGGGAGCGGGCCGGCCAGGTCGTCCATAGCGGTTTTCAGATACAACTAGAGCGTGTCATGTCTTAATACAAGCAATTCTGTTTCTCGATTGGCGAGGCGATTCCCAAGCTCAAGGCGATCGAAGAGCGATGTTTATCCATCTCTCGAGAGCGGCTTGGGCGTGGGCGTCCGCCAATCGGAAACCCGAAGGGACGGGCGCTTTTGCTATAGATTTCAGGGCGATCAGCATGGCGTTAGCTTTACCCTTGGCAAAATGGGTACAGCTAACGCCATACTGATCTCATATGAACCTTAAGCCTCTTGCAAATAGCCCCACTATATCCTGCGAGACTTAAGGCCCATCTTGTCGCAAAATCGCCCAAGTACCTTTTGGCAGAATGGTTCTATTAAAACCTGACACGCTCTAGGGGTCACCGCGCAAGGCTTCGCGCACCAGATCGGGACGATAGAGCGTATCGTGGAGATTGTCTATGGACAGGACTTCCAGGCCACGCACGACGTTGAGGTGTTTGGCAGTCTCCGGGCCCGAGGCATTGAAAAACCCTTCCGGAGTCATCACAAGCCACGAACCATCTATAAAGGCGATAAGGCGGGCCAGTTCCTTACCCGTCGCCACATCCCACAGGCGCGTCGTACCATCACCAGAGCCGGTGAGAACGGTGCGTCCGTCGGGGGAAAAGGCAACGCTGTTCACAGTACTGAAATGCCCCTCGAAGCGCTGGATTTCCTTACCCGTAGCCGCGTCCCACAGCCGAACGGTGTTGTCGGACAAGCCTGTGAGAACGGTGCCCCCGTCGGGGGAAAAGGCAACGCTGGTCACATCAGAGGAATGCCCTTGAAAGCGCCTGAGTTCCTTACCCGTAGCCGCGTCCCACAGGCGGGCGGTGTTGCTACCCGACGCCAAGATGCCCCCTGAGCCGGTGAGAACGGTGCGCCCGTCGGGGGAAAAGGCAACGCTCCACACATAGCCCCATATATGATCGGCATGCCCTTCAAAGCGCCTCAGTTCCTTACCGGTGGCCACGTCCCACAGCCGGGCGGTGTCGTCCCTAGAGCCGGTGAGGACGGTGCGCCCGTCGGGGGAAAAGGCAACGCTGGTCACATAAGCGGCATGCCCTTCAAAGCGCCGGATCTCCTTACCGGTGGCCGCGTCCCACAAACTGGCGGTTTCGTCCCAAGAGCCGGTGAGAACGGTGCCCCCGTCGGGGGAAAAGGCAACGCTGGTCACAACACGGGAATGCCCTTGAAAGCGCCGGATCTCCTTACCGGTGGCCGCGTCCCACAGCCGGGCGGTGTTGTCTTCCGAGCCGGTGAGGACATGGCGCCTGTCGGGGGAAAAGGCAACGCTGTTCACAGGTCCGGTACGCCCCTCAAAGCGCCGGATCACCTTACCGGTGGCCGCGTCCCACAAACGGGCGGTATCACTGGAGTCGGTGAGCACGGTGCGGCCGTCGGGGGAAAAGGCAACGCTGGTCACGTCATAGGCATGCCCTTCAAAGCGCCGGATTTCCTTACCGGTGGCCGCGTCCCACAGCCGGGCGGTGGCGTCATCAAAACCAGTGAGAACGGTGCGCCGGTCGGGGGAAAAGGCAACGCTGGTCACGTCATCGGCATGCCCTTCAAAGCGCCGGATCTCTTCACCGGTGGCCGCGTCCCATAGCCGGGCGGTGTCGTCCCTAGAGCCGGTGAGAACGGTGCCTCCATCGGGGGAAAAGGCAACGCTCCGCACAGTATCGGCATGCCCCACAAAGCGCCGGATCTCCTTACCGGTGGCCGCGTCCCACAGCCGGGCGGTCTCGTCCCAAGAGCCGGTGAGAACGGTGCGCCCGTCGGGGGAAAAGGCAACGCTGGTCACACCTTCGGCATGCCCTTCAAAGCGCCGGATCTCTTCACCCGTGGCCACGTCCCACAGCCGGGCGGTTTCGTCCGAAGAGCCGGTGAGGACGGTGTCCCCGTCGGGGGAAAAGGCAACGCTGTACACAAAATCGTTACGCCCCTCAAAGCGCCGGATCTCCTTACCGGTGGCCGCGTCCCACAAACGTGTGGTGTTATCATAGACGTCAGAGCCGGTGACAACGGTGCCCCCGTCGGGGGAAAAGGCAACGCTCCGCACAGTATCGGCATGCCCTACAAAGCGCCGGATCTCCTTACCCGTGGCCGCGTCCCACAGCCGGGCGGTGTTGTCCGAAGAGCCGGTGAGAACGGTGCCCCCGTCGGGGGAAAAGGCAACGCTCCACACAGCATCGGCATGCCCTTGAAAGCGCCGGATCTCCTTACCCGTAGCCGCGTCCCACAACCGGGCGGTGTTGTCCAAAGAGCCGGTGAGAACGGTGCCCCCGTCGGGGGAAAAGGCAACGCTGGACACCCAAAAGGCATGCCCCAATTGGGCAAAGACGCGAATGTCGTCCGCGGCCGCTTGTGCAATGAGGGCATTGCCGGTGCCATTTGAGCCACCGGATGCCGCTATCAAATATTTGTTATTCACCCAGGCTTCTTTGCCTGAGGCAAGACGCACCCGGCTCCAGTCCCCGTCGCGCGCCAACGCCTCCACCACGGCGCCCGGGGGCAGCACATCGACTTTATCATACTCCGGTCCCGGCCCTTGCCGCACATTCAACTCTGTGTCCGGCCCGACCTTGTATGTCGCGGCAAAAGCGGCCTCGCCCCACAACAATAGAGCGGCAACAAAACAAACAATAAAACCAATAACACGCCGTTCACGCATCGCGTCCCTCCCAGCTTGCTAGTCGAATATAGCCCTTTGGCAATGTCTCCGGCAATATCTGTTTTACTCGGGCCGGGCATATACGTCACACTAACACGCTATATGACAAGTATACGCTATTACGCTATGCGATTTTGTTTTCCCGGATTATTTATGATGGCGTTTGATTTGGCTGACGAGCATGGATTAAACTGTTGAAATAGCGTATGATTTTGGTGCTTGAACAAGGTCATTCACTTTCGCTAGAAAATCCGGCCCGTCATGCAGGAAGATACGCTTTTCTCCCTGGTTTGTCACCCGTTGGCCAACATGGAATATCTGCCCGTTTTGATGGCGGTTCGCTTTCGTGTGATGGCGGTTTGCTGTTACTGCGCGAGATCAAGCGCAAGCTGAAATTCGCCGACAGGCTTGCGTCATGCCTGCATGACAGGCGCGATGCGGGACGCATTGTCCATGACTATGCTAGCATGATCAGCGAACGCATGTTTGCCATTGCCTGTGGCCATGAAGACTGTAACGACCTTGATACGTTGCGCCATGATCCGGCGTTGAAGATTGCCTGCGAGCGACTGCCCGACAGCGGCAATCCGCTTGCCTCGCAACCGACCCTGTCACGGCTGGGGAATACGCCATCATGGCGCGAACTGGCGCGCATGGGATTGGCCCTGATTGATCTGTTTTGTGACAGTTTCCGCACCGTTCCCAATCCTATTGTTCTGGACATTGATGATACCACCGACCGGACCCATGGCGGCCAACAGCTTTGCCTGTTCAATACCCATGCAGGCGGTTATTGGTTGCAGCCGATCCACATTTATGATGCAGCGACAGGCAAACAAAGAAGACAAGGTGCGCCGTTTCTTACAAATCCACTACGGCGCCAAAAGCTGGTCAAGGCAGCGCAAGGTCATTGCCCGTGTCGAGGCGAGCGAACAGGGGTGCGATACGCTCTAGCGGGGCGGGCCAAGCCTCTTTACGAGAAGGTCTACTGCGCACGCGGCCGGGTAGAGAACCTGATCAAAGAGCACAAGCTCTACACCATATCCGACCGCACCTCCTGCCACCGCTGGGAAGCCAACCCGTTCCGGCTGTTCCTGCACACCGGCGCTTATTGGCTGTTGTTGTTATTGCGCGGGGCCGCGCCAAAGCGCTCCCGGTTCAGAACCGCTACCTTCGAGACCATCCGGCGCGCCTTCGTGAAAATCGCGGTACGCGTGGAACAGCTGAAATCGAGGATCACCATCGCATTGCCGACAGCATACCCGCAACGCAAAATGCCGATTGTGTTGATGCAACGCATCAAAGCGCAGAGCCCCTGACCAACGCGGCATAAGCCGCCGTTCAGACCACGATCAACAACCCCAAACGCGTATCCAAAGTTCCAATTATACCAGCGGTATGGGCTTTATGTACACGCCGACTGGTGTACTGCCTTGATAACACACCTCTTTGACGCTAATCCATGAGTCATTGTTAAGGACCCTTGGTATTAGGTCACCACCGTCAACACGGTCAATTTCGTATGCTTGCACGAAATCCAAAATGCCTCGTGAATAATTCGGGCTAGGAGGGGTATAGTGGTTGCACCCGCTATTCCGATTGGCTACGCCATTGCTGAGGCTGCGGTTGCGGCTGTCCCTTACGTTGTGGCGGGACTTGCGGCCATCGGCATCGGTTGGGGGATATCAGAAGGCATATCCCACATGTCCAGCGGCGATGATGCCGCTGACAATGCGAGTGAAAAGGCCGGATCCAAAACTATCGCAGGTACATGCACAACTGGAAAGTGTGACCCCGAATGCCCAATACTAAGTCAGCAAATTGAAAACCAGGCGCAATTCGTACAGCGGCGACTGGAGGTTATGGTGATTGACCAACACGACCTATATAATACCGCCCGTACTCTGGTCGATAACTGGAAAAGGTTCCTGGGAAGGGCATCAGCGGCGCTTTATTGACGACAGAGATCAATTAAGGGCTTTAATTGCACGTGCTGACGTCAAGGGATGTCCTGTCAGTCCATTCGCCAGAGAAGTGGCAAACGAAACAGCCCCATCACAACCGGGATATTAGAGGAAGGAGATATGGAAGAAAATATCAAAGAGATTATGTCGATACACAAACAACTTGTAAAAAGGATGGCCTCCTTTAATGGCTCAATTTGGAAGGAGGTTGCTGGTGAAGTGCAATCTCAGTACAATGAGATTGTATATTGGATTTTGTTGTTTGACGACAGCGATCTTCAAATAGCTCATAGCAAATTTTGCAAAATCACCGAACCCAATATTCACAAAATATATCCTTTGCAAATAGCTCTTTTTTATTACATGATTACAGAGGATAAAGTTTATTGCATTGATAGATTAATAGGGAATGAAACAGTTTTTTCAGCCATGCATGATGGCGAATTGGGTAGTAACGGATATCCCATGTCAAATGATGCTCGCATTTTTTTCAAATCCACCGATTCCAAACGCGAGACCACACAACACGACAATTTTGATTGAGAGCGTGAATTGATGGTATTTTGAACGATTCATCTACAAATGGAGTGGTTCAATGTCGATACCGAAGTTAAGCCACGCTCTCGAAGATATTGTATCGTGTCATCTTGGTTTGAACAAGAGCCGCATTGAAACACTTGTTGTGATTATCGTGGGTCTGGTGAATGGACGCACGGTGAATTTGAGCCACATTGCATGCCATTTTGTGGACGAGCCAAACACGCCTCCAACTACCGCCGTCTGCAGCGGTTTTTTCAACACGTGCGGCTGGACAATGACTGGGTAGCCCAGATGATGGTGCGCCTGTTGAACCAGCGCGGGCCCTGGTTGCTGGCGCTTGATCGCACCGACTGGAAGGTGGGGTCACGGCCGATCAATATTTTGATGCTGGCGCTTGCAACGCAGCGCTTTCGCGTACCGCTCATGTGGGTGCTGCTGGACAAGAAAGGAACGTCCAACACGGCTGAACGCGTCGCCTTGATGCAACGCTATCTGTCCACCTTTGGGGCATCATCCATTAAATTGCTGCTGGCGGATCGGGAGTTTGTTGGCTGCGACTGGTTTGATTTCCTCAATGAAAACAATATCGCTTTCGCTATTCGCATCAAGAAAAACATGCATTTGACGCAGCCAGACGGCTCAAAATGGTCTGCTCAAACGTTGCTACGCAAATATCGCCCAACAAGAACCATCAGAACATGGTCAGGCTGGTTAGCGGGCATGGAATGTAGGCGCAACAATCAGATGCGTTTTGCCGCGCGAGGCATCAAAGGGGGTGAATGGTTGATAATCGCCAGCAATCGCGAACGCAAAAATGCCTTACGCCAATATCACAAGAGATGGGCGATCGAATGCCTGTTTGGCGACACCAAAACTTGTGGCTTCAACATGGAAGATACGCGTATCACTGATCTGCAAAAACTTGATCTGTGCCTGGCGATAATCGCACTGGCCATGAGTTGGACGTACCGCTGCGCCAGCCAAACCATGGGGCTTTCTGCGATCAAAAAAAACGCATGGATATAGAGAAAAATCATGGTTCAGAACCGGCCTTGACCAACTCAGACAATGGATCATCTACCAGCCTGAGAAGGCAGCAAAGGTCTGGACAAAGCTCTGGCCAAAGAAAAAATCAACCCTGGAAATAAGCAGAGTCGTGTAGTGTGCAAATTCCCTGATAATTCCCTGTTTTTCTCAAAGCCAACGCAAAGCTGGACACCTTACATCAGTTGGCATCACCGGCCCACTCCCTCTTGCCGGCCACGGACACAACGGTACCCTATGGATGGCTGGGAGGGAAAGTGGGCTGGCTTGGTTGGGTAAACTGACACGAGCGAATGGCCCATTGGAGATAAGGGCCGTAAACGGCCATGTTTGTGCCCCAACACATCGTCTCGGATATCGAGGAGATAGGACAAGATGCTGAAATTAAAGGATAATCTGCATGAGCTTGACAGAACCGAAAACACCCCCAACTGGCTGGCGGAGTGCGCAGGCTGCATCGAACGCGTCTCCAGATTATTGTCGGTGACAGTGTTCCCGGCGGTGGTTTTTATTATTGGCTTATTCTGCTCCGCTGTCCTGGCGGGTCAGGGCGGCATAAATGCCGTCACGCTGGACCAGTTGCGCATGGGTGCCGTCTTCGACAATCTGCCCCTTGTCCATAACCAGGATGCGATCCGAATGGCGGATCGTCGATAACCGGTGCGCCACGATGATCACCGTGCGGCCCTTGGCGACAAGTTTCAGATTGTCCTGAAACAGCCGCTCGCTTTCGTAATCTAGCGCTGCTGTCGCTTCATCGAGGATCAGAATACGTGGGGCTGTCGCCAAGGCACGAGCGATGGCGATCCGCTGCCGCTGGCCGCCGGACAGGTTGCTACCACGCTCCTCCAGAACCGTATCGTACCCCTTGGATAGCTGAAGAATGAACTCATGCGCCCCCGCCAGCTGCGCGGCGCGAACGATCCGGCTCATCGCCATGGCCGGATCGGATAAGGCAATGTTTTCCTGTACCGTGCGGTTAAAAAGGACATTGTCCTGAAGCACCACACCGATCTGCTGGCGCAACCACGCCGGATCAAGAAGACCAATATCGATACCATCAATCAGTACCCGGCCATGCTCAGGCACATGCATTCTTTGGATGAGTTTTGTGATCGTCGACTTTCCCGAACCGGAGCGACCAACGACGCCAATGGTCTGACCGGCGCCAATGGCAAACGAGACATTACGCAGCACTTCCGGCTCGCCTGGGCGATAGCGAAAGGTAACCCCTTCAAATGCGATCGCCCCCTGAATAGGCGGCAGGTCCTCGGGGGTTGAGGCACTCAGTGCCTCGGTCTTTGTGTTAAGAATATCGCCCAAACGCTGAATGGATATTCTGAACTGCTGGAAATCCTGCCAAAGCTGAGCGATGCGGATGATCGGTTGGCTCACCTGGCCGGCCAGCATGTTAAAGGCGACAAGCTGGCCGACCGTCAATTGCCCGTCCATAACCAGCGTAGCGCCATACCAGAGAATAAGCGCCATGGCGATCTTGTTGATCAGCATTACCGTTTGCGAGCCGGCTGCCCCCAATACGATCGTGCTAAAGGAGGATTTGACATAGGCCGCAAGAATTTCGTCCCAGCGATTGCGCATCTGCGGCTCAACGGCCAGGGCCTTGAGGGTCTCGGCGCCGGAGACACTCTCAACAAGAAACGCCTGGCTAACAGCGCCGCGATAAAACCGCTCCTCAACCCGCCGCCGCAGCTCCGGCGTAATAGCAAAGGACAGGATCACATAAAACGGGATGGAGGCGAGAACGATTAACGTCAGGGTTGGTGAAAACATCCACATGACGGCGAAGAAAATAATGGTGAAGAACAAATCGATCACCACCGTTAAAGCCGATGAGGTAAGAAACTCGCGCACGTGATCAAGCTCGCGCACCCGGGCAACGGTTTGCCCCGTGGGCCTGGTCTCGAAAAACGAAATCGGCAAAGCCGTTAAATGGCTGAACAACTGGCTACCCAGTTGCACATCGACCCGACTTGTTGTGTGGGAGAACATATAGGTGCGCAAAAAGCCCAACAGCGCCTCAAAGATGGTGACGCCAACAAGGCCAATGATGAGCACATCAAGCGTCGTTAAGCCGCGGTGGACGAGAACCTTGTCGATGATGACCTGGAAAAACAGCGGCGTGATCAGCCCGAAACATTGCAGAAAGAAAGACGCCACCAGAACTTCGGAGAACAGTTTCTTGTATTTGACCATAACCGGCAAAAACCATCGCAAGCCAAATTTAAGATCGCTCACCATATCGCTGGCGCGACGCGCCAACAGGACAACATGTCCGCTCCACTCTTCAGCGAATTCACCAAGACCGATTTCTTCCGGCGCCCGCATGGGACGCTGAACGAGCAACCTGTCATCAGCGATTTTTGCCGCAACAATAAAGCTGCCATCATTGAGTTGCGCGATCGCCGGAAGTGGCAACTTTCTGAGTTTCTTTTGGTTTGCTGTAACAGCCTTGGCCTTAAGGCCATATTTGCGCGCTGCGCGCACCAGAGAGATAAGATCAAAGCGCCCGTCGCTAGCGGCGAACTCATGGCGAAGACGCTCTGGCGCAGAGCGTATTTCATGGAACGCCAACAGCAAGCTCAAACACTGAGCGCCACTGTCGAAGTCCACCTCTTCGGATTGCTCGCCTTTGCTCTTATCGAGTCGCAGAGCCTCAACTGTTGCACTCAATAGTGCTTCTCCCAAACGAATACATTATAACAATTAATACTAGCAATTTACATTATTTTATATTAAAAATAAAACATTTAATTGAGCTTTCATCATGAATCGCGCACATAATCCGGCTCGCCCAGCACGAGGCCGTGATAACTTTGAATTCCTGCCCGCAGCCCTGGAAGTCCTGGAGGCGCCGCCAGCCCCTTTTGGCAGGATTATCGCTATTGTTCTGGCCGTTTTTTTTGCAATTGCTGTCCTGTGGGCCTGGCTCGGCAGCGTCGATGTTGTGGCTGTGCTGCAAGGACAGACAATCCCTGCTGGCCGGGTCAAGATTGTACAGCCCTTCGAGCCGGGCATTGTGCGCGCCATCCATGTCAAAGACGGCCAGTTTGTGGAAAAGGGCGATTTGTTGATCGAGCTTGACCCCACCGAAGCGATCGCCAATATCGATGCGCTCTATGTGGATCTGATGCAAGCACGCCTGGACGCAGCCAGCAATGCGGCGCTGCTTGATGACGGCCACGCAGAAGGATTTACCCCGCCAGCGGATGCAAATCCCAAACTCGTGACGATAACCCGTAATCTTTTGAGCGATCAATTGTCGCGTCATAGGGCTGCAACCAGAGCCATTGAGTCGGAAATTCTCGGTATTAAAGCCGTTCTGCGCAGTCTGGATGTGGAGCAGGGCAAGCTCAGGCAGACGCTTCCTCTGATCGAAGAGCGTCTGGAGGATCAAAAAGGCCTGTTGGAAAAGGAGATTGGACATAAGTCCGCTGTTCTTGCCTTGCGTCAAGAACTTTTCGAGCAACGTGCCGCCCTGGCGAAAATATCCGAAACACGGGCTCAATATATTGCGAACATACAGACATTGCGCGCCCGCCACGCCACGCTTGTGGCAGAGTTTCGCACCACCGCCGGAGAGCAGCGACGCGACGCCGAGCGCCGTATCGCTGTTATTGAACAGAGCCTAAAGAAGGAACTGCAACGTCGACGCTATCGAGAACTGCGTGCATCCGTATCGGGAATGGTTCATCAACTCGCCATTCATACCATTGGTGCGGTTGTCAATTCAGCGGAAAAATTACTGGTCGTGGTGCCCAAAGATGCGCCTTTGGAGATCGAGGCCATGATCCTGAACAAGGACATCGGCTTTATCGAAGTGGAGCAGCCGGTCGAAGTCAAACTTGAAGCGTTTCCCTTTACCCGCTACGGCACCCTGACGGGTAAAATGCTGTCGATCAGTGACGACGCGATTATCCACGAGCAGCTTGGCCCCGTTTATAAGGCAAGGGTTGCCCTTGACACACAACATATTCGCATCGATGGCAAGGCTGTCGATCTATCCCCGGGTATGAACGTCACCGTTGAGGTGAAGACCGGCAGGCGGCAGGTGATCGAATTCTTTCTCTCGCCGATCATGCGCTACAAGGACGAGGCCATTCGCGAGCGATGAGATCCGTTTGGCATTTACGTAATGGCGCACGGAGGAGGAGACGGGGTAATCTCGATGAACAGACATTCCAGTGACGATATCCTGACGAGGCCCGCGCCTGCTCTTGAGCCAGGCACATCGCCGGACAGGGCGCCTGATGCGACCATATTGTTCGAGCCGGATGGTTACGTTCCGGATCAGCCCAGGCTCATGGGACGCCAGGCGGCAGGCAATGGTTTTTTGCGCGCCGCCGTTACGGGGCGTAGTGGAAATACGCTTTGCGCCTACACGCCACACATCAAGTCCGCCAGAATCTTCACGCACATGGTGCAGGCCATTGACCAGCGTGCAGAAACCCGTTGGATCCCCGCTCATCGTCTGGATAGATTGGAGGACATCGGCACCCTTTATCTTCCCGATCCCAATGTGTCGGCACAGGCGCGCTTGCGTTTGCGCCAGGGCATCGCCGCCTACAGCATTTGCGGTATTACCCACACAACGGCTTCGCATGCTGTGATGGATACCCTGGCTGATCTGATTTATGCTCCTGTCATGCCGTGGGATGCGTTGATCTGTACATCACATGCAGTACTGACCACAGTGCGGACGGTAATGCAAGCCGAATGGGAGGCTATGCGCTGGCGCTTTGGTCCGATAAGTCGCCCCCTGTTGCCAAAGCTTCCAATCATTCCACTCGGCGTTCACTGTGCGGATTTCGACATTTCACCGCAAGAGCGCAACACGGCCCGCAAAGCCCTGGGGATTGCTGATGATACCATCGCAGCTTTGTTTGTCGGGCGCCTGTCGTTCCATGCCAAGGCGCATCCTCACGCCATGTACCGCAACCTTCAGGCCGCCGCTGAGCAGACCGGCAAATCCGTGGCATTAATCCAGTGCGGCTGGTTCTTAAATGAGGCGGTTGAGCAGGTTTTTAAATCCAGCGCCAAGACTTATGCCCCAGACGTGACAGCAATATTCACCAATGGAAAAGATGACAAAGCTCGCCGGCAAAGTTGGGCAGCGGCAGATATTTTTATTTCGCTCTCCGATAACATCCAGGAGACATTCGGCTTGACGCCTGTTGAAGCCATGGCCGCAGGATTGCCGGTAATTGTGAGCGATTGGGACGGCTACAGGGAGACGGTGCGCGATGGCGAGGACGGGTTTCGCATTGCGACCTGGATGCCGTCGGCGGGCATAGGCGAAAATCTGGCGCGGGCTTATGAATGCGGAGCGATAAACTACGATGCCTATTGCGGCATTGCCTGTCGTGCGGTGTCTGTCGATCACCGTCAGTTGGCCGCCCGGTTGGTGGACCTTATTGGCAACCCTGCCTTGCGCCAGCGTCTTGGACGCGCGGGACAAAAGCGGGCGAGAGAGGTGTTCGACTGGTCCGTGATCTATCGCCGCTATCGAGGGCTTTGGGCGGAATTGGCGGAAGTTCGCCAGGCAGCTTCGAGGGACCCGGCTTATCGTGGCCTGTTTGAGCGTCCACCTGCCGCAGCGCCAAACCGCCTTGATCCGTTTGCTCTGTTTGGCCACTACGCCACCGCATCAATCGAGGCCAAGACGTCTATTACCCACAAGGATGGCGCTTCGTTTGCCGCCTATGAAGCGTTGATTCAGGACCCGCTTTTTGCTTATGCCGGTGACTTTTTACCGCCGACCAACACCGTGCGTGCGGTCATGGGTGCTTTAGCGGAAAGAGGCGCTGAACCCCCCATGCGTCTTGACGATCTCGCCCACCTAACAACGATCGATGCAAACATCCTGCTCCACACTGTATCCGTATTGGCTAAAATGGACTTTGTTATCCTCAATCCCTGATCCCAGAATGGAGAACATAGCCTTTTCCGACTTTGTCGGTCACAAAGGAGCGCCCACGCCCCCTTCTCATCCTGTCTTTTTGATCCGTGCTAAAGCCAAGCGATTAAATTTTGACTATGCTTCAGGAGGGAATAGCTGGGAGCCTCTATCACTACCCTAGCAGTGTGTCGGGTTTAAAGGAGTTGTTTGTCCGTGTATCGGTCGTGGATGTGTGTTGGCGAGCGCTTTGCTGAACCGCCTTAGCCGCTCAGCATGTTGCTCACACGTTTGCAGTTGTACGCCAGCGCTACAAGACACCATTCCCGTGAAACCTTCTCAAGACCGCGAAGATGAAAATGCCTGAAACCAAGAACCGATTTGATGATGCCAAAAACAGGCTCAACACTGCTCTTTCGTCTTTTGTATTTGTCTTTTGCCTCCTGGGTTCGAAATGTCTCCAGCATCTTTAAGCGCCACGGCTCTCTAACACACGGCGGTGGCTTGCTGCGCACCTTCGGCGGTCGGAAATCATAAGGGCGTGCTACCTGTTGACCCGGTAACGCTATCAAAGGTTCAATTTTACGCACATCAAGCGCCTCAATAACAGCCTCGCCAGCATAACCCGTATCCGCTATAAGCGTCTTGGGCTTGCCAACACGCGCGCACAAGTCATCAACAAAGGTAGCCAAATCCTGACGATCATTCGTCGTGGCAAGAACTTGCGTACCCAAAACCAACTGGCTGCCATCCGCATCCACAAAAGCTTGCGCATTATAAGCCTGACGGTATTCGTGGCGCGACGACCGGCGCATGATAGAACTGTCCGGATCGCTCAGATTGATCTGCTTCTTAGGAGAAGGCCGTGGTGCATCGCCCCCATCATCCGTATCCTGACCCTGATCTTGATCTTGCCCATCCAAACACGCCGCCGCCTCAAGTTGTTCGGCGGCCGCGTCTAACTTCGCCTTTAACGTTTGCCGCCGCGCTATCTCGTCGGGGAGCGACAAACCATCATCCGTATCCTGTTCATCTGCCGCCTCGGCTCTATCCATCAACGCCGCAATGTCCTCTGCAAGCTTGGCCCGTAACACCTGGATACGATCATAACGTAACGATTTGATCTTCGAAGCATTCGCATCAATCTGCGTGCCGTCGAGGGCGACCGTGCCTACCTTTAAAAGACCCATCTGTTTGGCTAGCAACAAGATATGCGCAAACGCCGTCTCAAAGGCAGGACCGTTGTCACGCCGGAACTTGGCGATCGTGTCATGATCCGGATGGCTGTTGGCGGCGATAAAGCGGACAGAAACATTGCGATACGTGGCCTGCTCTATCTTGCGCGAGGAAAAAATACCACTGGCGTAACAATAAACCAACAGGGCCAACATCATGCGCGGATGATATTGTGCTTTTCCTGAGCCGGTGCGGCTGACGTGAAAGGTGCGCATATCTATGCGTTCGGCGGCTTCCACGATAAAATGGGCCAAGTCGTCATCTGCCACCCAGTCTTTGAGATCAGGAGGCAAAAGCAACCGCTGAGAGCGGTCATAATTGCGGAAATTTTTCATACCAATGGGTAGCACAAATGCAAAAAAGCCTGTATGCAAATTTAATAAATAACCACAGCCCAAATCCGACACACTGCTAGAGCGTGTCGTGTCTTAAGAGTCTGATTCAAAATTCAGTGCCATTATCGTAGTTGACTAAAATTCCATACGATTTTGGCGATTTTCCTGCTCCTGTACAACATTCAGCCTTCCATAAGGGCACAAATGGTTTCATTTTATCCCAAAATCGACTCATTGGATGTCGCAAATTGAATTTCCAATCAGGCTCTAAGAATATCGCCCAAGCGCTGAATGGATATTCTGAACTGCTGGAAATCCTGCCCAAAATGTTGTAAGATAGGTCATACAACTGATTCTTTTAAAACTATTCAACAATGGTGTGCAAATGATTTTTCCTGAGAAAAGAGTACTTTACAGTTCTTTCCTATTTGCCATTACGTTATGTGCCTCAATGGCGGTCGCACAAGATAACACGGACATCATCGACCCGCGGGTCATTCAAGAACCCTCGCCTGCACTTCTCAATAGCTTTGAACAGCTAACTTCTGAAGCCGGATTTCCTGGTGCCGCCGGGCCTGACAACCGAATTTCAGTTCCTCGCGAGCTACCACCACCTGGCAGGGCACTAATTGAGTCCAGGAACTATGCAGTGCAGCGCGACGACGAAAGCAACGCAATCGCCGCCAGCAATGTACTCTTCGTAATGCTGGATCCGAATTTGGGTACAGAAGAGGTCACCGAGTTGTTAGCAGAGTACCGCTTTCAGTTTATTGAGGCTTACCCTGAGGCAGGAACCATCAAGGTCCGAGCCAACCTAGACGAGTTTTACTCAGACGATATGACCCCTAGCCAATGGTTGTCCGCAACGGCAAACATCATTCGCCACTATAATGGCGATCCTAGAATTATCTCTGCCACGCCGGACTTTACTCTTCAATTCAGTCAGGCAAATGCTTTGGATCCAAATGGACTGAATACTCTTGAGAATGCATTTCCAATAAATTTAGCCGACAATGGCGAAGTTCAGGATTGGGGCATAACTGACATTCAAGCAGACTTGGTTTGGCCCCTAATAGAAACCCCAATTGTAAAAACGATTGCGGTTTTAGATCTTGGCTTCGCACCGCATGAAGACATCCCTTTCGTCGACACTACGGGGAACAGATCAGACGACCACGGTAATCACGTAGCAGCTATCATGTGCGGGTTGCATAACGACAGAGGTGTTCGTGGCGTTCTTCCCAACTGCGGAGTTTATGCAAAACCCTATGGAGTAAGAACGCTTCCCTTTCCGGGGGGACTAGTCCAAGAGCGAGCAGGTCTCATGACAGGCGTCATGGAAAGTTTTGAGGGGTTCGTAGAGCAAATTGATGATGTGTCCGCCTACAATGTTTCATTGGGCTACAATTGGTACAAGGTAAAAGGGCTTGATCCTAATTTTAATTTTGCGAACAATCCTGATATTAGGACCGTAGTTCAGGCACAGAGTACTCAACTAATTCGAGTTCTGAGGCTGACGAATGACAGAGGTATTCCGATTTTCTCGGCAGCGGGAAACGACAGCGGTGATTTGGAGGTCCCATTCGATGCACGCTGGGCAAGCCCTTTTAACTTCGCCGCCTTAACTGCCTGTAGCGAACTTGGGATTTGTAACGGAGTCGTTGTCGAAGCGCACGACCCTAATGGACAACGCGCGGTTTTCTCGAATGTTGGTGGGGATGTCTCATGTCCAGGTGTCAACATCAAGAGCGCGCTCTCCTCGGCTATAGACTCGTACGGTGTATGGTCAGGAACATCTATGGCCTCTCCTTATTGCGCAGCGGGCTTCGTTCTACTTTCGACTCTTGTCGACCCTAGGCCGCCAAGGACTCTTCTGAACTGCGCCCTTAATGGTGCACCACAGACCAACTCCGGTGCCCGGCGCCTATTGTTGCAGGCAGCAGTCCACAACTGCTAGCAGAAAGGAACCACCTATGGATTTCTTAGATCGGCCAAGTATGTGCGCAATCGTCGGCTCGGCCTTCGCGCTACTTTTTAATTGTGGCAGTGTCGCTGCCGCTGAGTTTTTGCCCGAAGCAGCCATTCCGCTAACAGCCAATGAGATAGCCGAACTACGCGACGAACTGGACGCCCCCCTAGCTGCAGGTGTCGGGGAGGACGTTATTGCGATTGGGGACATGCTGTTTCGTTCAGATAACCTACTGACAAGTGGTTTTTCTGCCCGAAAGTGGACGCGCGGTGAGTTCATATATGAGTTTGATCAGAACATATCTGATGAAAATCGGGAGAGGTTTAGAGAGGCATGTGCCGTTTGGGAGGATGTTTCTGCCGTTCAGTGTATTGAGCGTACAGAAGGCCAAGCAAACTACGCTTATATCATGTCCTCCCAATACAATAGGTCTTACGTTGGTATGATTGGGGGACCCCAGAACCTAGAAATCTTCAATTGGCATTGGAAGTATATCATTGCTCATGAGATTGGACATGCGCTTGGTCTCTCCCATGAGCAATCTCGCTCAGATCGAGATACCTATGTAGAAATTCTGTTTTCGAACATTCGGGATAGGCATAAGCAGAACTTTAAAAAAGAGGCGACTACAAACCACACACCTTATGACTTCAGATCAATTATGCACTATCGCTCAAACGCTTTCAGCATCAATGGTGGTCCAACGATTCAACCACGCGCAGGTTATGAAAGTGAAGCTGCAAATATGGGAAACCGATCATATCTTTCGGGCCATGACGCAGCTGGCATGGCATCACAATATGGACAAAACTAGGCTGAGTGTTGCAGTACGTATTCACCGCGGCCCCAAAAAATCATCTTTCTGGTTCGTACGCCATTGCCGTGGGTCGTCGCTATCAGATGTAAGCAAGCCGCTCTTAAACTGGTCGTTTGTGAAGAATTTCCATTGCGTTGATATTGTTTGATTATCAGGCTTTTCCACGCCTTCGATATTGCAAGATTTTGCACGCCTGCGGTTTGTTTCCTTGCAATTTGCGTAACGTCCTTTTCTGTGATTCACTGGCCAAACAAGTGATTTGGAGAGGGATATGAAGCCAAAAGAGCCTTTTAAGACCGTTCAGTTCGATAGGTTTCGTTCAAGGTTAGATCATACCAAGGGCCCTTGACAATGACGCATGGGTTAGCGTCAAAGAGGTGTGTTAGCAAGGCTGTACACCAGTCGGCGTGTATATAAAGCCCATACCGCTGGTATCAGATCATCAATAGGGGCCACGAGAAGGCGATTTTAGCCGACAAGATCGAACAGACAAAGCCGGCCACCCGCCCCCCCCCTTTCGACGCGGCTGATGGCGGGACTGCATATCCTCAAATATGCCGACAATCTTTCCGATGAGGAAGTCGGCGCCCGCGCCACCGTTCAAAATGTCATTGCCGGCGCCGCCAGAAAGCAGGACACCCATTGCCGTACCCGCGCTCAGGACATCATGTCCAGCTCCTCCGATAGCGCCCTTATAGCCTTGCGCCGAGAGGGTTATCGTAACTGCTGACGCACCTGTGTGCCGGTAAAACTTCTCCGTGCCACCTTGTGGGTTTTCAAACTCATACTCCACGCCGTTCGCGGTGATAATCTTGCGGTAACCGAAGGTGCTGGCCGCCAAATCAACGTCATCCAGTTTGGCCGTGCTACCACCGCTAAAATGCACCGTTGCGGAGCCATGGACAATATTGCCTTTTTCCAATCGCATTTCGCCATCGGAAGTCAGCGTGATAGAGGTGATACCGGCCTGCGCCATGGTGATGAATTCACCCGCATCGAACTTGCCATCGCTGTTGAGGTCGCGCCAAATACCGGCCTTCGCCCAATGGGTATCGCGGCTATCAAACACCCCGTCCCTGTTGCTATCGTAAAGGGTTGCGAACGCTTGCAAGTCCGTGTCCTCGGCATCGGTCTGGGTCGCAAAAGCCAATTCTTCGGGCGTATCAACGCGCTGGTTGTTATTGATGTCCATGACCAGGAAACCGTCGTTGGGACCAATCCAGCCGACCTGTTCCAGATAACCGTCGGCGTCAATGTCCACAAGCGCCGCGGAGTCTTCTCGCGCGATGTACTCAATGGTACCGTCTTTATTAAGATCAATGGCGACAGGCGAAAACCAGCCTCCAATCGTATCCGCGACACTTCTGACGGCATCGCGCACGGCCTTTCCGATGCTGCGCGCCACGTCCTTGACACCCTCCCAGGCTCTGGAGGCGGCCTCTTTAGCGCCCTCCCAGACCCTGGAAGCGGACTCTCGCGCGCCCCCCCAGAACTGTCGAGCCGTGTTGCCGACCCACCGCGCACCATCGCTAACGCTTTCGAAGATTTTCTGTAATGCCCGGATGCCGCCGCCAACGATCCTCTTGGCAAAGGTTGTGATGCCTCCAATAAAGCCGCCACCAAGCTCGCGCATGGCACCGCCGACATCCCCCTCGGCCATACGTTCGCCAAACTTTTCAAACCCTTGGATAATCCGTGAAATACCCCCCCTTGAAGCCTTCAATAACGCCATCAATTATGTGCAACCCGCCATTGAGAATATTTCCACCAATATCGCCGAGCACGCCAAACCGATCCAGTGTCACATCAATCAGATCGCCCATGACGCCAAATGGGCCCGACCGGTTGTGCACACGAATGCCATCGGCAATATAAGTGTGGGTGCCTTCGACCTCAAAATTATAGGTGCGCCAGCCCTGTTGTATCTCAGGGGCGAGCGCGGCGGTGCCGCTTGCGGTGGCTATGGAGATTTCGTGCTGCTCAAACAAGTGCGCTGTCTCAGCAGAGTAGCGGATGGTTTTTGCCGTGACTTCGGTGACCTTGCCATCTGCATCGACAACCTGGCCACCCAGGGGGCCGGTGTCAGTAATGATTTCACCAATGGGGGCAAAGGTTCCGTCAGGGCGCAGATAACTGTGACCAGGGGTGACAACGGTACCATTGGAGAGCTTGAGCCACGTATCGGTGACGTTCTCATAAAGCCGCGTAACGCGCCCGGGGACAAGGCAACCACGGCTGTCAAACGACAACACCTCGTCGCCAACACGCACGTCCTCAATGAATTTACAGCAGCCGTCTGCCATGACGATAGAAGTGCCTACGGAAAAGCACCAAGTGCCATAATGATTAGGGAATGCATTCTTGATGTTGTCGGGCGCCAAGAGCCACGAAGGAAGTCGACTAAGGTCAAATTTCTCTACCTTAGCTCTATCATCAAGCTTTGCATCCAGTATTAAACGGCCTTTTTTTACCTGCTCAGCGACATAGTCAGCCAACTCATCCGTTGTAATATCATCTCCATATTTATTGCGCGCTTCTTTGGCGATAGCAATTCCCTCATAATTGTTCCAATAATCTTTCAAGTGCTCGTTAACCGGATTGCTGGCATACCATTCATTAAAGAACCCAAAGGACAAAGCAGGCCCCTTTGCCCGGGCATCAGCAACTGCTCTCGTTGGCTGTACACCTTCCCGGTCTCCTCTGGCCCCTCCTACATTCATTTGTTCATCGGATTCGATCAAAAAACGGGCAGCAAAAGTGAATGCATGACGAAAGGCATCCTGCTCTTTGCTTGGTTTGTATCTAGGGCGTCCCTTTGTGTCGGACTTTAGTCTTTTCGTGAGGCCACGGGCCGCACCATATCTACCAGCCCACGCCCGATACGTGACTGCCGGGGATGCTGGAATAAGCCCACCACTTTCAGTTTGTATATAGATATTACTGGGAAGTTCAATATTGGACACAATTTACTCTCCATCCTGCAGGAAAAGAAAAAGACATTCGTCGTTTTTTGGCTTCCACAGAAACACGCAACGGGCCTTCTTAAAAGGAAACCTGCTGCATTGCCTGTACTTTTGCGGCACCCCCTCTCGCGAGTAATAGGTGCCGATATGTTTAGGTAAAGAACCAATGGGCGCGGACAGCTCCGAACGTTCGACAGGGATCATGAAAAGCTCTAGTTTACTATTGTAAAGCATGAGTATGATCCTATCCCGACTATAATCAGGTTCCGAGTTCAGCCACTTTGAAGCAAATGGGTGTTCGTTGGAACGCGGAGAGTTCTCGTACGGATATGGGTCCATAAGCCTGCCAGGGATGTATTCCTCCCTGTATAAATTTTTTGATGACAGACATATGGTTTTCCACTCTTCGGGTACTCCTGAAAAATCAATAACCCCCGGTTCACTAAAAGCAATATATTTCTTAATCTCTGCTATTTCTTTTGCCATCACGAAATTATCAAAGATAAGTTTACTGCAGATCACAATCGCCACGCCGCAAGCAAGAGCCAATACCTTTAAAGACCAATGTTTTTTCACGTCAGATCAGTCCATTTCTCGAAAGCTGGCCCGTGTCGTCCCTCTACCTCCAAAGCCTCATTCTTGACATGGGATAGGAGCACCACCTGGCGGTTGCCCCTGAAAAGGCTATCCCAGGCATCTGGTCCCCTTGCTGCCTGCCACAGTTGCTGCAACATGTTGTTGTCGACAATCAGAGCCGTCTGTTTACGCATAATGCACTCCATCGTCCGCGCAGACACTGTTTTTTAGGGCTAGCAAATCAACCACCAGTTTCGGGTCATCCGCACCGCTGTACTTACCCATGAAAATATCCATGACGCGGCAGCTTGCGAGCGAGGCCGCTTGCATTTCGTTGCCGTACTTGTGGCCAAGATATTCTTTATGAAAGTTGTAAAGATCGAAACTCTTGCAATTAGGCGAATTAACAAAATCGCTCTCAGGCGTGGCAACTTCTGCCTCATAGGCGGCGGCGACCTCAGGTCGCGACAGCATCTCCCGTATGAGAAATAAAACCAGGTTGACCGGCGCACGCTTCCAGGGACCGTCCGAGATGAACTTTGACCTCATGGCTACCGCCTTAAAATCCTTTACCCACGGATATTCCAGCATCTCCGGATAAACCCACCAGGGTGGCTCCCCATACACTTCTTGCTGCTCGTTCCCCACGTCCTCCGGATGCGCCGCGTCGCGACACACAGTACGTAGCTTGCGCAGGTCAGCCCGCAGCCTCAAATCGTCAACACCGTTATAATGGCCATTGACAACCTTAACCGTGGGCATAACCGAAATGTCAACCGCATCCGTCTCGGTGCCGTATTTGTGCTTTTGGTACCAGCGAAACCACAAACTCACATATCCACCCTTGCCCTGTAATATGTCATCGGACCAGTTTTCGTTGACATAAGCAGCGAAAATCTCCGGCCGGCTGACGCTGTCCCGGATCATGGCCAGAACGTCATCTACCGGTGCCGGCGCAACCAAAGGATAAAAGCGATGCGGAACCACTATCTTCGAGTGTTGCCTGACGTGCTCAAACTCCTGTACCCATGGGTATGCAAGCATCTCCGGGTAAACCTCCCACGGCGGTGTGAACCAGTCCGGTTGATCATCGTAGTAGCCCCCTGACCACATATCGCGAGGCTGCACGCCGTTCTCTTCGAATGACCCGGAGGAACCCGTCTTGCTCATGTCGTTCGTGTTGTTCATGTCGTTCGTGTTGTTCATGCCATTCATGTCATTCATGCCGCGTGTATTGCGCGTGTTGCCTGCGGTGTTGTTGACGGTGCTCTTTTGACTTTACACAGTGTGCTGTCCGTACACTGCGTGCTGCCCGCCATCCTCCATGAAAATCATCAATCCTGTTAATTCGAGCGCGAACGCCATCAGGCACAGACACGGGGCACCGACATCAAGCCAGAGAATGAGAAATATGCTTGCATCGACCCCGCACGCCTCCAATCATTCGGCACCCCAATGTGCGCTTTGGATACGTTCAATCCGTCGACGATCAGTTGTTATATATTTTTTTTAAGATGCGCTGCGTTGCTGCTACAATAAATCCACACCACAATGCAACCATAAAGTTAAGCGGCACATTTACAAACGCGTTGATATGTTCATTTCGACAGGCTGGACATTCTGATTAATCGCGTCTGCCCATGATTTTGAGATAATTTTGGGGTTTTGGTGCTGGTGGCCCAGACGTGACCGGCTGATTGCGGAGATGTTTGCCTCGGCACGGGGGCTGAGGGAATGTTCTCACGCCACCTTTCGCTCATGGAGCATGTATCTTCGGAAGTTGTAAGCCACATTGGCCATACCGATTTTGGTTTAGGCTCTCTCCAGCCCGATGGTGCGGACGAACAGGCCCATCGACCCTTTCATGTGCGCAAGTTGTCTCCGCGCATCCAAAGCGCCATTCTTGATGGCAAGCAACCTGTCGATCTAACTCTTGAAAAGATAGTCCGAACCAGGCTTCCTTACGACTGGCGTCAACAAGAGCGCCTTTTAGGCTTCGATGGATAATCCTTCGATCTTCCACCGGCATGACCGGAATATCTTCGAGAATAATCGTGTTGCGCCGCATTCCGCCATTTCCCTGTTAAGTCAAAACCAATTCCCTGTTCCAGTTCGAGCGGTTCCCTGTTCGCGTTGAATAAATTCCCTGTTTTTTCAAAGTCAGCGCAAACTGACACGGGCGAATAGCCGATCACAGACAAGCCCTGCAAACGGGCAATCCATGCTCCGATAATCCGTCTCTCGATTTTAAGGACATTTAACAAGGCTTTGAAAACACGGCAATATTCACGCTCAATTGACTAAGCCGAAACATGCCCAACTGCCTGGCGGAGGGGGTGGGATTCGAACCCACGAGACGCTTCCACGTCTGCTGGTTTTCAAGACCAGTGCATTCAACCACTCTGCCACCCCTCCTGTAACCGTAAAACAAGCCAAGGCAACCGAGCCATCGGTTGCGCCCAACGAGATAACTGAAAACGCCTATTTCCGACCTGGCCAGCCCGCTTTCCTCCATGGCGTTTGTAAACGCTGACTTCTTGTATGGTGCTAACAAGACAACGGTCTTCAACTTGGGCCAAGCATCAAACGCAAAGCCCCTTGGCATGAACAGGCAAAAATGCCCCTGACGACAAAACGCAATAGAAATTAGCAGTTAATCAGACTGTCCAACTTCCAACTTGAGATCATGACGACGAATATCCGGCATCAGCATTCCTGCTTGACAACCAATAGTCAGATCACGGTTAATAAATCATCTATTCAAGGACATCCTCCAACGCTATTCGGATCTCCTCGTAGAAAAACTCACCAAAACTGCCACAGACAATTTCCGCCTTGTCATCCAAATAGTTCCACGCAAATACCGGGCATTCACCATCCATTATTCAGATGCGTCCAGGCAAAATATTGGGCCATAACCGGTTGAGTAGATTACACTCAGTTGTAAGGGAAAGCCACCATATTTTCTTTCTTCTAGATCAGCATACGTTTAGTTGTCCTCATAGCAAAATGGGTACAACTAAACGTATGCTGATCTAAACAGCTCGACAAGCAGTCCCAGGCCGTGATTGAGAGTGACAAAATACGCTAGCCATTTGGGAAAAGACAATATTGTCATTGCCGTTTGCAAGCCGGGTATCTCTATTCACTGGTATCTCTATTCACTGGCATCAACATCACGCGGCCCTGCGTCCAAGTGCAGTCTCGATGTTTAGCGCCGAATGGCGTACTTTTTCTGCGAGGTGATCGGCCGCGGCACGGGCTTTGGTTTCCGGCAACACGATCGAAATGGTCGCCACGCAGGCCCCGGCTTCATCGCAGATTGGCGCTGCAATGCAGGCAACGGCGAACTCCGAGGCGCTCATCTGTACCGCGAGCCGCTCACGAAACTCGGTGCCAGCGAGTTCGGCAAGTTTAACGGGATCGGTTTCCGCTTGTCCCGTACTTGATGGCCGCGCGACCTTGCGGAATATTCTCACGCGCTCCTGCCGGTCCAGGTGACCCAATAACAGGCGGCCCGATGCCGTCCAGTTGAGGGGTACGCGTGTGCCGACATCGGAGGCAACGCTAAAATGATCTTCCCCGCGCGCCATGCCGATCACCACCATCATGCCCTCGTCGCGTGCACAGATTTGAATAGTCTCACCAAGCTGTTCGGCTAACACTTCCATCTCACGCTTGGCTTCATTGAAAACATCCAGGCTTGATCGATAGGTCAGGCCATAGCGCATCAGTCGTGGGCCAAGCCAAACCGCTTTCTCGCCGATGCGGGTCAGTACGGACCGTTCAACCAGTTCATCGACGATTTTATATATGGTGGAGACCGGTGCGCCGCTCTTTTGCGCCAGATCATATGTGCTCATCGGCTGTTGGCGATCGGTCAGGATATCCAGTATCTGCAGCGTTCGATCAATAGCGCCGACGCGTTTTCTGCGTTTGTCAGTCATGGTCCATTTCCCCGAAGCCTTTCTATAATTATGGAGTTTGCGCAAATACATCAATCCATCTCACAAGGAAAGCCGGTGGAACACGTCCCTTGACGAGAAGTTTGAATTAGAATAACATTACTGTAGTATATATTCCACAATAATGGGAGGATAATATGAATTTACATCGCCCCGGCAAATCTCTCTTGCTTGCCATGTTATGTGCGGGAGGCGCGCTTGTCGCGTCCCCTGCTATCGCGCTTGCGGATGATAACAAACTCGATATTGCCATCATCGGTGAGGCCGACACGTTCGACCCGATGGTCTCAACAAAGGATGTTGTGTCAATCGTCACCCAGCATTTTGTCGAGACCCTTTATACCTTCGATTCCGCTTGGAATATTGCGCCGCTTCTCGCCACTGATCTTCCTGAAATTTCCGATGATGGCCTGACGTACAAAATCGGTATCCGCAAGGGGGTAACCTTCCATGACGGTTCGACAATGGATGCAAAGGACGTTGTCGCTTCACTCAACCGCTGGCTTAAGGTTGCATCGCGCGGCAAAGGGGTGTCCGGTAAGGTTGCCTCCGTTGAAGCAACCGGTGATCACCAAGTCACCATTAGCATGAAAGAACCTTACGCGCCGTTGCTGTCATTATTGGCATTTTCAAACTCTGCCGCCGCGGTCTATCCCGAGGAGATCATCGCCGACACAATTGACAGGATCGTCGGCACCGGTCCCTACAAGATCGCTGAACATGTGCCGGACCAGCATCTCCAGCTAGTGCGCTTTGATGGCTATATCTCTCGTGACGAGGCCGCCAACGGCCCGGCGGGCAAACGCGAACAACTGGCTGATGAGATTCGCTTTGTTCCCGTGCCTGATCCCAATACCCGCATCGAAGGATTGTTGTCAGGCCAGTTCGATTTCGCTGACGGGCTTCCCGCCGAAAGTTATTCACGCCTTGCAGCGAGTGACACAGCAGGTCCTGTATTGCTGAAACCTTTCGGCTGGCCGATATTTGCAATCAATCACAAGGCGGGTTTGTTGACGGATAAAACGATCCGCCAGGCCTTGCAGGCGGCTTTGCCGATTGATGACATGCTGTTTGCAGCCTTCGGCGATGAAAACTTCTTCATCACCGATGGGCCCCTTTATCCGCAAGGTTGGGCATGGCGCAATACCTCAGGGGTCGACAAATTCAATCAGAATAACCAGACAAAGGCCGCGGAACTGCTCAAGCAAGCCGGGTATGATGGGACGCCGTTGAGAATTTTAACGTCGCGCCAATACGAATTTCATTTCAAGATGGCCGAGGTCGCCAAGGTGGCTCTTGAGGCCTCCGGCTTCACGGTGCAGATGGATGTTGTCGACTGGGCGACGCTTGGCCAGCGCCGCAATGATCCCGCTCTTTGGGATATTTACATCACCCATTCCCCGTTTCTGCCCGAGCCCGCGCTGACCTCGCTTTATAGCCACACATCACGGCTTGGTTGGTCTCATCCTGACAAGGATGCGATCCTCGACAGGTTTACCCGGGAAACAGATGTCGCCAAGCGCAAGCAGCTCTTTGCCGCCTTGCAAGGCCAGGTCTTTGAGGATGTCGGCTTTATCAAGATCGGCGCTTTCAATGCCCTGCAAGGGTCCCGGAAGGGTCTTCAAGGGCTATCGGCAACACCCTGGCCTTACTTTTGGAACGCCAGAGTTGAATAGCAGGGCGTCTCTATAAACGGATATCAACATCACCGGCCCGCCCTCCTTTATGGCTTTTAGGGCTTGGGCCATCCAAGGATACCTCTTCATGGGGGGGCCAAGACCGGGAGCGGGCTGGCGAGGTCGTAAATAGACGTTCCCAACTGATCAATGTCGGGGGTGGCGTAACGATTGATGCTCCCTCACAGGTCAACAATAAAGGGATACGGCGCATGGGGCGTTACATCGCTAAACGATTGATCGGAATGGTGGTCGTCATATTTCTGGTGTTGACCATCGCGTTTTTGATTGTGCGCCTGGCGCCTGGTGATCCTGCCGCACTCATTCTGGGGCCGGAGGCGACACCGGAAGATGCCGCTCAATTGCGCGCCGAACTTGGCCTTGATCGACCGATCATCGTTCAGTATTTTGCGTTCATTGCTAACGTCATACAAGGCGATCTGGGTGATTCCATCTTCTTTCGTCAACCGGTCCTGCAGGTGCTTGCGGCGCGGGCCGAGCCGACAATTTTTCTGTCACTGTTCTCGTTGATCATTGCCCTCGTCATCGCCACCCCCATTGGCATTTACGCCGCCTATCGTCGCGGTTCGCTACTGGATCAAAGTGCGATCACGGCGGCGATGCTCGCGGCCTCGATCCCCAGCTTCTGGACAGGGCTGATGTTCCAGCGCTACCTCGCGACCGACCTTGGGTGGTTTCCCGCCTCCGGATATGGGGGACCTGACGCCGGTTTTTTCGATCGCATGGGCTATCTTGTCCTGCCCTCCATTGTGCTTGGCATTGTCAATTCTGCACTGATCCTGCGTTTCACACGCGCTTCCATGCTTGATATTCTGGGCGAGGATTATATTCGCACAGCCCGTTCAAAGGGCATGGGAGAGGCCCGTGTCGTTCTGCGCCATGCCCTTAAAAATGCAGCCATACCGATTATCACGGTGGTCGGACTAACATTTGCGCTGCTGGTTTCAGGGGCTGTTGTGACAGAGCGTGTATTCAATATTCCCGGCATGGGCAACCTTGTGGTTAGTGCTGTTCTGCGCCGCGATTATCCCGTTATCCAGGGTGCGTTAATCGTTGTGGCATCGCTCTATGTGCTTATCAATCTCGTGACGGATTTGCTTTATCTCACGGTTGATAAGCGTGTCAGGTATTGAGGGAACCAGGGTATGGCCATTGCATCTGTTGCTGAGGAGCCGAAATTTGTCGCCCTGCTGCTCTCGCGCCGCTCTGTTCTGATCGCGCTGTTGATTGTCATTGTCATTGTTGTGTTGTGCACTTTGGCTTCTGTGGTTGCGCCGGCTGATCCGGCAAAGATGTCGGTGCGTGCCCGTCTTACACCGCCCGGTATGGATTTCCTGCTCGGTGCCGATGCTTTCGGGCGTGATGTCTTCTCGCGCCTGCTTTACGCCGGTCGCGTGTCATTGACGATAGGGCTTGGGGTAGCAGCGCTTGCCTCAATGATGGGTATCGCTATTGGCCTGATCGCTGGTTTCTTTCGCGGATTGGATGCGCCCATGTCCCGCCTGATTGATGCGATGATGGCGTTTCCCGACATACTGCTCGCCATTGCCCTTGTTTCCATTCTTGGTGGCTCAATGATCAATGTCGTCATTGCGCTCTCTATCGTCTACGCACCGCGCATCGCGCGCATTGTGCGGGCATCGACACTGGTGATCCGCGAACTGCCCTATGTTGAGGCCGCTATCGCGCTTGGCTCCTCGACTTTCACCATCATGATGACACATGTGCTACGCAATATTCTGTCGCCGATCATCGTACAGGCGACATTCATATTTGCTTACGCCATGTTAGCCGAGGCCGGGTTATCTTTTCTTGGCGTTGGCATTGATCCGTCGACGCCAAGCTGGGGCACCATGATCAACGAGGGACGGCAATATCTTGATCAGGCGGCGTTTTTGATTTTCTTCCCTGGTATTGCAATTTCGATCTCGGTATTGGCGTTGCAGCTCATTGGTGACGGGTTGAGAGATGCGCTCGATCCACGCCTTGCCAAGGATCTATAATCGGTATGGCATTAAAGCTCGCTAACTTTCACGCCATTGGTTTCGATACGGCCCCAGAGAGCATTATCGTTGGTGACGATGGTCTTGTGACGCAAGCTGAACAACCTGATGCTCAGTTCGTCGACTGCGGCGGGGCCTATCTGTCGCCGGGCTGGTGTGATCTTCACGTCCATGTCTGGCACGGGGGGACTGATATTTCGGTGCGCGCCCGGCAAGTCGGCCGCCAAACAGGTGTCACCGCAATGGCCGATGCGGGCTCTGCCGGCGAAGCGACGTTTCACGGCTTACGCGAATATGTCATTGAGGCGCATGAAGAGACGATTCGCGCGTTCCTCAACATCGGATCCATCGGTCTGGTTGCCTGTAATCGCGTTCCTGAACTGATCGACTTGCGGTTCATCGATATCGACCGCACGCTGGAAGTGGCTGAAGCCAACCGTGATGTTATTTGCGGGATCAAGGTGCGGGCTTCCGGCGTTATTGTTGGCGATTGGGGGATCACGCCCGCCAAAATCGCCAAACGTGTTGCCGAGATCCTGGATCTTCCGTTGATGGTCCACATCGGCGAACCCGCGCCACTGGTTGATGAAATATTCGATATCCTGACACCCGGTGACATTGTCACCCATTGTTTCAACGGTAAAAAAGCCGGTTCCATTCGCGACACCCAGGCTTTGTTTGAACAAGCAAAGCAACTCGCCGCAAGTGGTGTGCGCATGGATATAGGGCATGGCCAGGCATCGTTCAGTTTCGATACGGCACGTGATGCTTTGCGGGATGGTTTGCAGCCCTGGTCAGTTTCAACGGACCTGCATAGACGCAACATATATGGTTCCGTGCTTGATCTTGCCACGACGATGTCAAAACTACTCGCCGTCGGGTTGCCGTTTGAAGACGTCATACGGGCAGTCACCGAGCAGCCACGTTCGATTCTCGGACTTGGCGCGCGCGATGGCCTCAACCCCGGACAGAAAGCCGATTTTACAATTTTCGCGCTAAGCGAAACCAACGATGAAGTCGTCGACAGTCTCGGCAGGCGGTTGACGCTGGAGCATTTTTTTGAACCGCGCATGACCGTCATCGGAGCCTCAATAATGTCGGCGAAAAGGAGGAGAAAATGAGCGCGCCGGTTCTTGATGTTCGTGGCCTCCGCGTTACGTTTCGCCTGGGGCGACTCTCGTCGGTTACCGCATTGCGAGATGTCGCTTTTACACTCCAACCGGGCCGAACGCTGGCCCTCGTTGGCGAAAGCGGCTCGGGCAAGTCGGTCTCATCGCTGGCGATTATGGGTTTATTGCCCAAAAACGGGAGTGTGAGCGGCGGCGCAATCCACTATCGTGATTCCAATGGACACGTCACCGATGTGACAGCAGCATCCGAGGATCAGATGCGTGCTCTGCGGGGCGCGGAGATTGCCATGATATTTCAGGAACCGATGTCGTCCCTGAACCCGCTTTTCACGATCGGCGATCAAATCGGTGAAATGCTTTTGCTTCACAGGGATCTTGATGCCGTCGCGCGGCGCAAGCGGGTGCTGGAGATGTTGGAACGGGTCGAAATTCCGGCAGCAGCCTCGCGGATAGATAACTACCCTCATGAACTTTCGGGGGGCATGCGTCAGCGGGTGATGATTGCGCTGGCGCTGGTTTGCAATCCGACACTATTGATTGCCGACGAGCCGACCACCGCACTTGATGTCACCATTCAGGCCCAGATTCTCGACTTGATGCGTCGCCTGCAGGCAGAGCTTGGCATGTCGATCCTGTTTATTACCCACGATATGGGTGTGGTTGCTGAAATGGCTGATGACGTCGCGGTTATGTATACAGGTGCGATCGTCGAACAAGCCGGGGCGCGCGAACTCTTTGCAAACCCAAGTCACCCGTACACCCAGGGCCTGCTCCGCTCTATTCCTATGCCGGGCCGCGGCGAAGCGGAACGCCTTGTTCCTATTCCCGGCACGGTGCCTGCACTTCACGCCATGCCACCCGGTTGCGCCTTTGCAACGCGGTGTTCGCGTTCTGATGAGGTTTGCGCTAAACCGGTTACCTTGCAAGACTTTGACGACAACCATCGTGTCGCCTGCTTTCATGCTGGAGCGGAGATATCTCATGTCTGAGCCGCTGTTGAAAATCCGCAACCTGTCCAAACGCTTTTTTACATCCAGTGGTACCGTTCACGCGGTTAACGACGTGAGCTTTGATATTCCGCGGGGTTCGATTATCGGGCTTGTGGGCGAAAGCGGCTCCGGCAAGACGACGTTGGGACGTACCCTCCTTCGCCTGCTTGAACCCACCGAGGGTGAAATTATCTTCGATGGTCAGGATTTGATCGCGCTGAATAGCGCGGAGCTGCGCCAGGCGCGCAAGCGTATGCAGATCATTTTCCAGGACCCGGTGTCTTCCCTTAATCCGCGCTTGCGTATCGGCGACATTATTGCCGAAGGCCTGCGTGCCCATTCTATTGGAACCGTTCGCTCAAGGCGCGATAGGGTTGCAGCGCTGTTGGAAGAGGTTGGGCTCCAGGCTGATCATATGGGGCGTTTCCCGCATGAATTTTCAGGCGGGCAACGCCAACGCATCGGTATTGCCCGTGCCCTGGCGCTTGAGCCCGACTTTATCGTTGCCGATGAAAGCGTTTCGGCGCTTGACGTTTCAATCCAGGCGCAAGTGCTTAACCTGCTGCTTGAGCTGCGCGAGCGGCGTAATCTGACAATACTGTTCATTGCCCATGATCTTTCGGTTGTCGAGTATCTTTGCGATCAGATTGTTGTTATGTACCTCGGCCGTGTTGTGGAAATCGGTCTATCGCGACATCTCTATGCCAATCCCGTCCATCCCTATACTTGCGCCCTGCTTTCGGCGATTCCGGTACCGGATCCGACGCTGGACCGCAACCGTACCATTTTGCGTGGGGATATCCCAAGCCCCCTTGACCCGCCCTCGGGTTGTGTTTTCCGAACCCGTTGCCTCCATGCCATCGAAGACTGCGCGCATGGTGCGCCTGAACCTGTCACCTTGAGTCTGAACCACAAAAGTTATTGCAAGAGAACGAAAGACCTGTATGTCTCGGATTGACAGGGAAGGCCGTGATACCGTTTCCGACCGGCTTGCCCGCCTTGGTATCAAGCTTCCGGCCACCGCGCCCGCACCTATAGGCGCTTTTTGCAATGTCTGTCGGACGGGCCAACTTGTCTTTGTCTCCGGACAAGGGCCGGTGCAGGCTGATGGCACGCTCCTGCGCGGTAAGGTTGGTGACAGTATTAGTGCTGAAGAGGCGCACGCCCATGCCCGACTGGTCGCAATCAATATCCTGGCGACATTGCGTGACTACCTGGGCAGGCTTGACCGGATTTCCGGCGTTGTGAAGCTCTTGGGGATGGTCAATGCAACACCTGATTTTGAGTGGCACCCTTATGTTGTTGATGGGGCTTCGACTCTGCTTGCCGAGATTTTTGGCCGCGATGGTATCCATGCGCGTACAGCCTTTGGCGTTGCATCGCTTCCCAATAATATCACGGTGGAGATTGAGGCCGTCTTCGAACTCCGTGTGTGAGAAGGGGAAAGACTGATGACGAAGAACAATTGCGCCATGTGGGCATGGCATGATGCAAATGGTTGCAGGCGTCTGATCAACGTTTGCGGAACCATGACAAGTCTTGGAGCTTCCATTGCCGGTGATGAGGTGCGCCGGACAACAGCTGCGATAATGAATAATTTTGTTGATATGCACGGGTTGCAAGCACTAGCCAGTGCAGCGATTGCGGAGGCGACGGGCGCCGAAGCCGGTTGCATGACGGCTTCCGCCAGCGCCGGTATCACGCTGTCGGTTGCCGCCTGTATAACGGGTCTTGATGCGGGCCATGTGGAAGCCTTACCGAAGGCACCCGGCGATAAAAGCGAGGTCGTGGTCCAGCTTGGTCATTTGTGTAACTATGGTGCGCCGGTTTCCCAGGCGATCGAAATTACCGGCGCGCAGGTTCGCCCCATCGGCCAATCGACCCATGTAACGGACGCTCAACTTGAGCGCGCCTTGACATATAAGACCGCTGCCGCTCTTTATGTCGTGTCGCATCATGTGGTTCATTATGGGCAAATTCCGCTGGTCCGTTTTATCGAGATTTGCAAAAGCGCTGGCGTGCCGGTTATCGTTGATGCGGCATCGGAATATGATTTGACCGGCTTTATTGCCATGGGGGCCGATCTGGTCATCTATTCCGGCCACAAGTTTCTGGGGGGGCCAACATCCGGCATCATAGCCGGCCGTCGTGACCTTATACGTGCCGCTTATTTGCAAAATATCGGCATTGGTCGCGGTATGAAAATCGGCAAGGAGAGTATCGCCGGTGCCATTACGGCGTTGCAGCAATGGCAAAACCGCGACCACGACGATATTAGGCAACAGGAGCGCACCGCACTCAATCTGTGGGCTGAAACATTGGCACCGGTTGTGGGCATAACCCCTGTCATCGTACCGGATGCGACCAATAATCCGTTGGAGCGTCTGCAGGTCAATGTCGATGCGGGAAAATTTGGCATCAATGCTGCCACATTGGCGCGCGTTCTTGGTGAGCAGGACCCTGCCATCATCGTGCGCGGCCACGAACTGGAACTGGGCTATTTTCAACTCGATCCCTGCAATCTTGTGCAGGGTCAGGCTGATATCGTAGCGGAGACGCTCAAAGACGTCTGCGCCAATGTGTCAAATATCACGCACAACGAGGCCAACCCATATGGTGCACGCAATGCCGGTGTGAATTCTTATCTTAACTGGCTTTCGACTTGAATGATACCAGCGGTATTGGCTTTATGTACACGCCGACTGGTGTACTGCCTTGATAATACACCTCTTTGACGCTAATCCATGAGTCATTGGCAAGGACCCTTGGTATGACTTTATACCAAGGGGCCTTGCGTTTGACTCCTGACCCAGCGTAAAACCGTTGTCTTATCAAGGCAGTACACCAGTCGGCGTGTACATAAAGCCAATACCGCTGGTATCAATCCGTTACGCACTGTGTGGCAGGCGCGGGCGCAACCCAAGTTGTCACGGCATATCTCAGCCTTGCCCGCCTTTGCCGAACCGATCGGCAATATAGGTCTCCACGATTGTCTTGAAGGCCTTGCTCAGGCCCGGGCCGCGCAAAGTTGTGGCCTTTTTTCCATCAATAAATACCGGTGCGGCGGGTTGCTCTCCCGTACCCGGCAGTGAAATGCCGATATCGGCATGTTTAGACTCCCCCGGCCCGTTTACAATGCAACCCATCACGGCAATATTAAGAGCCTCAGCGCCAGGATAGTCGCGCTGCCAGCGGGCACGATTGGCACGAATATACGTCTGTATCTCCCCTGCCAGTTCCTGAAAAACATGTGAGGTCGTGCGCCCGCAGCCGGGACACGCCGCAACGATCGGGGCAAAGGCGCGCAAGCCCATCGTCTGTAAAAGCGCCTGCGCAACCACCACCTCCTCCGTCCGATCCCCCTGAGGCTCCGGTGTGAGAGAAACGCGGATCGTATCGCCAATGCCCTCCTGCAACACAATGCCCATGGCGGCGGCGGACGCAACAATACCCTTTGCCCCCATACCCGCCTCCGTTAACCCCAGATGCAGGGCATAATCGCTGCGTGCGGCGAGCATCCGGTAAACCGAAATCAGATCCTGCACCGCGCTGACTTTCGCAGACAGGATGATTTTCTCGCGTGCAAGGCCCGTTTCCTCCGCCAGTCTGGCCGACAAAAGCGCCGACTGCACGATGGCTTCATGGGTAACCGCACGTGCGGAGGCCGGCGCATCCAGACGCGCATTTTCATCCATAAGGCGGGTCAGCAACGACCGGTCCAAAGAACCCCAGTTGACGCCGATACGAACCGGCTTGTCATAAAAAAGCGCGACTTCGATCATCGCCATAAACTGCTTGTCGCGCTTGTCACCGAAACCGACGTTACCCGGGTTAATCCGGTACTTGGCCAATGCCTCGGCGCACCCAGCATGCTCTGCGAGCAGCCGGTGACCAATATAATGAAAGTCGCCAACCAAGGGCACATGCACACCACGTTTGTCCAACTGGTCACGAATGTGCGGAACAGCGGCTGCGGCCTCGTCCCGATCAACGGTAATGCGCACCAGTTCAGAGCCGGCCGCCGCAAGGGCTGCAACCTGATCCACGGTCGCAGCCACATCGGCCGTATCCGTATTGGTCATGGACTGGACAACGATGGGGGCCTTGCCGCCAATCGTCACCGGCCCGACGCAAACCGGGATGGTTTGATGCCGTTTGATCATCTCATCTTCAACCGACATCGTCGCTTGCCTCATGATCTGCGGGCGCATCAGGGGTAACGATTACAAGAAGATCCTTTGCATCAACCTGGGCTCCGGCCTCAATCAGGATCTCACTGACAATGCCATCGATTTCCGTATGAATGGCGGTGTCCATTTTCATGGCCTCAATGGAAAGGACCACATCACCGGCCTCGACGCGATCTCCTGTGGCAACAATCAACGTCGAGATCACCCCTGGCATGGGGGCAGCGATATGGGTCGGATCGTCGCTTATTGCCTTGCGCCGCGTAACAATCTGCGCCGTAACATTGCGATCAGGCACCACAACCGAGCGCGGTTGGCCGTTGAGCTCAAAAAAGACCCGTTTTTCTCCCGCCTCATTGGTCTCGCCAATGGCCACGCAGCGGACAATAAGGCGCTTACCCGTCTCCAGATCAAAGCTGACTTCCGCACCTGGTTGCAGGCCATAGAGATAGACTGGCGTTGGCAGAACAGAAACGGGACCATAGGTCTCCGCTGCCTTGGCAAACTCAATGAAAACCTTTGGGTACATCAAATAGGAGGCAAATTCCTCGTCGCTGGCAGGGCGCGCGATAATCGTCTCCAACCCTTTGCGCTCAGCATCAAGGTCCGCAGGCGGCAGCAGGGCGCCGGGGCGCTCAACAAGGGGCGCCTCGCCCTTGAGAACCTTGGCTTGCAAAGCCTTGGGAAATCCGTGGGCCGGCTGCCCCATATCGCCGCGCATGAGTTGCACAACCGAATCGGGAAAGGCTACATCTTTGCCAGGATCTTCCACATCAGCGCGCTTTAATCCGGACGAGACCATCATCAACGCCATATCTCCGACGACTTTCGAAGATGGGGTGACCTTGACAATATCGCCGAACATGTCGTTCACCTGGACATATGTGTGCGCGATTTCGTCCCAGCGCTCCGCCAGGCCAAGACTGCGCGCCTGTTCTTTGAGATTGGTAAACTGGCCACCAGGCATTTCATGTAAATAGACCTCCGATGCCCCTGCGCGCAGGTCACTTTCAAAGGGCAGGTAAAGCGCCCGCACCCCTTCCCAGTAAAGCGAGATGCGCCGGATGGCGTCGGCATGTAAACCGGTGTCATTGTCGCTACCGCGCAGCGCCTCAACAATTGAGCCCAAACACGGCTGCGATGTCAGACCCGACATGGCGTCCATGGCCGCATCGACAATATCAGCACCCGCCGCTATGGCCGCCAGAACACTGGCTGCAGCAATACCGCTGGTGTCATGGGTGTGGAAATGAACAGGCAGGCCGGTTTCCTGCTTTAGGGCCTTTATCAGGATTTCGGCGGCCGCCGGCTTCAACAGGCCGGCCATGTCCTTCAGCCCGATAATATGCGCACCGGCGTTCTCAAGTTGCTTTGCCAGGTCCAGATAATAGGCAAGATTGTAATGCGGCCGCCCCGGATCCAGGATATCGCCTGTGTAGCAGATTACGCCCTCGCAGATTTTCCCCGTATCAATAACCGCGTCCATGGCAACACGCATATTGTCTACCCAGTTCAGGCAATCAAACACACGAAACACGTCAACACCGGCGCTTGCCGCCTGGGATACAAAATGGCGCACCACGTTATCAGGATAATTCTTGTAGCCAACACCGTTGGCCCCGCGTAACAGCATTTGCAGCAATATATTGGGCGCCCCCTCCCGCACCAGAGACAATCTCTCCCACGGGTCCTCCATCAGAAACCGCATGGCCACGTCAAATGTTGCGCCTCCCCAGCACTCCAGGGAAAACAATTGCGGCAGGCCCTTGGCATAACTTTGCGCCACTGCGACAATGTCGTAGGTGCGCATACGCGTTGCCAGAAGGGATTGATGGGCATCGCGCATGGTCGTGTCGGTCACCAGAGGTGTGGGGTGTTCGAGAACCCAACGGCTAAACGCCGATGCCCCCATGGCCGCGAGCCGTTGCCGGGTTCCTTCGGCTACAGGCGCGTCAAAAACGGGCGGGGTGGGAACCCTCGCCTCAGCACGTGGGGACGAACGTCCGGCGATGTCGGGGTGTCCGTTGACACTCACATCGGCGATATAGGTCAAAAGCTTGGTTGCCCGATCAAGACGTTCCGGCGTCTCAAACAGTTCCGGATGGGTATCAATAAAGCGTGTTGTATAAGATGCAGAAGCGAAATCGGGATGGCCGACGACGTTCTCCAAAAACAGAAGATTGGTGGCAACACCGCGAATACGAAATTCCCGCAAAGCCCTGTCCATGCGGGCGATGGCTTCATCGGGGCTTGGGGCCCAGGCGGTCACTTTTTCCAGCAAGGGATCATAGTAACGCGTGATCACAGCACCGGAGTAGGCCGTGCCCCCGTCAAGGCGAATGCCAAACCCCGTCGCACCGCGATAGGCGGTGATGCGACCGTAGTCGGGGATGAAGTTCTCGTCAGGGTCCTCGGTGGTGATGCGGCACTGCAACGCATGGCCGGAAAGAGAAATGTCTTTTTGTGCAGGCACGCCTGAGCGCGCATCATTGAGGGTCATTCCCTCGGCGATGCGAATTTGCGCCTTGACAATATCGATACCGGTGACCTCTTCTGTTACCGTATGCTCGACCTGGATGCGCGTATTTACCTCGATGAAGTAAAAATGTCCCGTATCCGTATCCATGAGGAATTCGACGGTGCCGGCGCCCTCGTAATTTGCCGCGGCCGCGATTTTCAGGGCGTACCCGCACAGGGTCCGGCGCTGGACATCGTCCAGATAGGGCGCCGGTGCCCGCTCGACAATCTTTTGGTTGCGCCGTTGTACGGAACAATCACGCTCAAACAGATGCACCAGATTACCCTGTCTGTCGCCAAGAACCTGCACCTCCACATGTCGTGCCCGCTCTACGAGTTTTTCCAGATAAACCTCGTCTCGGCCAAAGGCAGCGCGCGCCTCGCGCCGCGCCTCATCGACATCACCAGACAGATCCTGTGCAGCGGTAATCACCCGCATGCCGCGTCCACCACCGCCCCAGGAGGCCTTGAGCATGAGCGGGTATCCAACGTTTTCAGCCAGTTGGCGCACCACATCCGGGTCATCAGGAAGGGGCGGCGTTGCGGGCATGACCGGAACCCCAGCGGCTTCAGCTAAATTACGCGCAGAGACCTTGTCACCCAACTGGCGCATAGTGGTGGCCGACGGACCAATAAAAATAATTCCTGCCCCATTGCAGCGCTCCACGAATTCGGGGTTTTCCGCCAAAAATCCATATCCGGGATGGATGGCATCGACCTTGGCCTCACGCGCCACGCGCAGGATCTCATCGATGCTCAGATAGGCTTCGATTGGCCCTTTGCCCTCGCCAATCTGATAGGCTTCGTCGGCTTTAAAGCGATGCAGGGCCAGCTTGTCCTCGCGTGAATATACCGCAACTGTCAGCAGGCCCAGTTCGTTGGCGGCACGAAACACGCGAATGGCAATCTCGCTGCGATTGGCGACCAAAATTTTCTTTATTTTCAACGTATTATTCCGGCTGTTGGCAGACCGTGGCAAGTCGATCGGCGGTCTCATCCATGATTGTCTGCAACGTCTCAATGAAAATATCAATGGTTTCCCGCGTCCAGACAAGGGGCGGCGCGAACACCATCGTATCACCAATCGCGCGCATGACCAAGTTGTGGGAAAGACAAATGTCGCGGCAGACAATACCCGCGGCGGTTTCGGTCTCAAAGCGTCTGCGCGTGTGTTTGTCCGCAACCAGCTCTATGGCACCGACGAACCCATAGGCGCGAATCTCGCCCACCAGTGGATGTTCGCCCAACGCCTCGTTCAGGCTGTGCAGCAAATAAGGTCCCGTGTCATCGCGAACCCGCTCAATAACGCCTTCGCGTTCGATCACATCCAGGTTGGCCAAGGCTACCGCACACGCGACCGGATGGCCGGAATACGTGTAGCCGTGGAAAAACTCACCACCTTTATCAATAAGCACATTGCTCATGCGCTCTCCCACCAGAACGGCTGACAGCGGAACATAACCTGAGGTTATTCCCTTGGCGGTGGTCATGATATCGGGGTTTATATCGTAGGCCTGCGAGGCGAACCAGTGACCGGTACGGCCAAATCCGGTAATGACTTCGTCAACACCGAGCAGCAGGTCATATTTTTTTGCGATTTCCTGCACCCGCGTCCAATAGACCCGTGGGGGGATAATCACGCCACCGGCGCCTTGGATCGGCTCTGCAACAATGGCGGCGACATTTTCCGGTCCGGCCTTGACAACAGCCTCTTCGATGGCTTGGGCGGCACGCAATCCCAGGTCCCGCTCACTCTCTCCCGCACGCGCCTCACCAAAATGGTAGGGCGCCATAACATGGACAAATCCTGGTAAGGCCGTATGCAGTTGCGCGTGCATTGATGGCAAACCCCCAAGGGATGTCGCGGCGATTGTTGATCCGTGATAGCCCTTGTCGCGGGCGATGATGATCTGTTTCCGGGGCTGGTCTGCAAGCGCCCAATAATGACGGATCATGCGAATGACCGTGTCATTGGCCTCGGAACCGGAGGAGCCGTAAAAAACATTGTCAAGCCCCGCAGGGGCGATCTCGGCAAGGCGTTTCGCTAACAAAACCGAGGCCGGGGTTGCCGATTTGAAAAACGTATTATAGTAGGCCAGTTCTTTCAGTTGTGCGGTGGCAGCATCGATAAGTTCTTTGCGCCCATAACCCATATTCACGCACCAAAGACCAGCCATGGCATCAAGAATTCTCTCCCCATCCACGTCGTAGATATAGGCGCCCTCACCGCGGGCAATAATACGACTGCCCTCGCGGCGTAAGGCTTTGTGGTCTGTAAAGGGATGCAAATGATGAGCCGCATCAAATTTGCTCAGCTGATCATGGGTGTGATTGTGATAGGCCATGGGTGTTGCTTTCTAAAGATCAAGGACGAGTGGAGCCTTGGGGTCAGGCATATAGCGTTCAAACCATTTGCAAACCGGTGCCAACAGGGGATTGGCAAGATGATGATACAACAGGCCCTGCACACGAGGAATATGATCAAGATACTGGCGCCGTCCGTGTTGTAAAGCCTGGCCGACAAAAAAACCGAGAACCTTTGTATGCCGCTGCGCCGCAAAGGCCGAGTAGGAGGCGGTAAAGGCTGCCAAATCAGGAAGCCTGTCGTGCATGGCCTCAAGGTAGCGCGTGATCATGGCGTGACGCAAGGGTGGCGCTATATCGCGGCGCGCGTCCTCCAACAAAGACATGAGGTCATAGGCCGGCGACCCTATCCGGGCATCCTGGAAATCAAGAAGACCGCAGTTGCGCGGCGGCTTTCGATCGCGCAAGTAAACGAGATTGTCGATATTGTAGTCCAGCAAAACCAGCGTTTGCGGCAATGGGGGGAGCGCAGCAAAAACCTGATCCCAGGCAGCAAGAAACGCCCTGACACAGCCCTCATTGGCGGCGGCTCCATGGAGAGCCTGCCAATACCAGCGGGTAAAGCGTTTCAATTCAATATGAACAACTGCATTGTCGTAGGCGGGGGCCTCGATATTGCATGCCTGGGGGTGGCGTTGCAGGGCAATGATACTGTCGGTGGCGATCTCATAGAGCTCCGTCTCACTGTGGCCGCGCGCCAGAAGCGCGTTGAAGGTCTGATCACCAAAGTCCTCCAGCAGGAGGAAACCGTTTTGCTCGTCCGCAGCCCATATCTTTGGCGCGGAAAGACCCAGGTTCCGTAAATGCTCGGCCATTTTGATGAAGGGCGTAACACTCTGTTGGTACGGAGGCGTTTCCAGCGCCACAGGCGGCGCGTCCATCACCAGGAGCGAGCCGTCCTCATGGGTTAGACGAAAATAGCGCCTTGCGGACCCATCGGCACGAAGTTTGCTGACTTGCATAGGCGCCAGACCGTTCTCTTTTATAAACGCCAGGCGCTTATTTTTACGGTCTTGGCCGTTCATTCGGTCTTGGCCGTTCATTGTCAAAAACGTCTGTAGGAACTATAAATCCGCAAGGGTTTTGTCAGGCGTACTGGCATTGTCGGGTATGCGAATTTCCAACAATGTGACACCCCCACGCGCCTCGGCCGCGGTGAACGCCGGGGGAAAATCCGCAGTGGTTTCGATGCGCACGCCATGGGCGCCAAAAGCGCGTGCCAGGGCAACAAAATCCGGATTGTCCAGGGCCGTACCATGGGGACGATCGGGATAGGCAAGCTGCTGGTGCATACGGATTGTGCCGTAAACACTATTGCTCACAACCACCAAAATAAGATCAACACCGTACTGCATGGCTGTCGCCATTTCCTGGCAGGTCATCATGAAACACCCGTCTCCGGCAAAAGCGACGACAGGTGTCCCTTTGTGTTCCAGTCCGGCAGCGATAGCGGCGGGCAGACCATAACCCATTGTACCATTTGTTGGCCCCAATTGGGTGCGGAACTGACGGTATTGGTAATGACGATTGATCCATATACAATAATTTCCGGCACCATTGGTGATGATTGCCTGATCACTCAGGTGCGCGTTCAACCAGGAAACCACCTCACCCAATTGCACCTCGCCTGGCATCGCGCGCGGAGCTATAAAGGCCTCATAGGCCGCCCTCCCCTTTTGTGTCCACGATGTCCAGACAATGGGGGTTAAAGGCGTTTGTCCGGCGGCTTCAAGAAACGTATCAAGCCCACAAACAATGGGCAGGTCAGCGCGATAGACTTTGTTCAGTTCGTCCGCCTGGGGATGAACATGAACCAGTTTTTTCCCCGCCGATGTCTCAATGCCATGCAACGTGTCAATCAGTGTGTAGCCCGATGTGGTCGCCTCACCAAGACGCGCGCCCAGCACGATCAGTAAATCCGCCGCCTGCACCATTGCGCCCAACGCCGGGTCAATACCAAGGCCAATGTGACCCACGTAGTTTGGATGGCGATTGTCGAAAATATCCTGCCGCCGGAAGGCGGCACCTACAGGCAGATCAAACGTTTCAGCAAAACGCTTCAGGTTATCGCTTGTGGCTTCATTCCATCCGCCGCCTCCGCCAATCACCAGGGGCTGTCGCGCGCCCGCCAGCAGTTCGTGGAAGCGTTTCATAACACTGTCAGGCGGCTTTGACGGTTGCGGCTTCACCAGACGGCGCACCTTTGCCGGGGCGATCGTTTGCTGCAGCATATCCTCAGGCAGGCCAATAACCACCGGCCCTGGCCGCCCGCTTTGCGCGATATGCAGGGCGCGGGTGACGATCTCGGCGGTGCGCTCGGGTTGGTTGATGTCGGTTGCCCATTTTGCCAGGCCGCGGAATACCTCAAAGGTGTCAAATTCCTGAAACGCCTCACGGTCCTTGTGACCCCGAGCGATCTGGCCAACAAACAGTATCATTGGTGTTGAATCCTGCATGGCAAGATGAACACCAACACTGGCGTTGGTGGCCCCGGGACCCCGGGTCACCAGGCAAATCCCGGGCGTACCGGTGAGCTTGCCGTGGGCCTCGGCCATATAGGCCGCGCCCCCTTCCTGGCGACAGGTGATCAACTCGATTGTTTGCCGCGCATCATAAAGCGCATCCAGCACCGCAAGATAGCTCTCCCCGGGCACGCAGAAAGCCCGCGTGATCCCGTTCACAATCAATGTGTCGACGAGCGCCTGCGCAGACGTCAGGGCCATAACTTTCCCTCTTTCCCATGATGAATGTCGGTCAATGATCCTGACGTATAACAGGTTCCAGGGTTCGAGCAACAGATAATAGGTCCCGATCCTCCCCATGCCTGCCAATGATCATACAGCCGGTGGGTACCTCTGCCGGGGCCTGACCGGGTAGGGAAATCGCTGGACAATCGAGAAAGTTAAATACCGACGTGTTGCGCAGCAACAGAAAATTAAGGCGAAACGACTGGCGCTGCTCCGCAAGCGCGGAAAATTTCGGGGCGACAATCGGTGTCGTTGGCGCCAAAAGTGCATCAAAGCGCCGAGAGCACGTCTCTACTTCACGTTGTATTTGCTGACGGGCCTGAAGCGCCTCGAGATAATCTATGGTCTCCTGACCCTTGGCCATTTCAATGCGACTGACGATCCAGGGGTCGTAGAGTGCGCGTTTTTTATCTAACATCGGCTTGTGCAGGGCATAGGCATGGGCGCCGGCAATGCCGCCACTTTTGTTGAGAGCCGGGATCTGATGGATATGAGGCAGCTCCATGTCTTCAAGGCGAACGCCGGCCCCGGACAGGCGTGACAGGATCGCGGAGAAATCTTTCGCCACCCACTTGTCAAGATCATCATCCACATACCCTCTGATCACCCCAATGCGAAGCCCCGCACGGGGCACTGACGACACGTCATCACCTGTACCGTCGGCAAGAGCATCATCAAGAATGGCACAACACGACACGCGCGCAGCCAGGGGTCCAGGGGTATCGAAGCCCTTCGCCAGGGGATAGACGCCGCGCATGGGCATGCGGGTGGTGGTAGGCTTAAAACCGGTAATGCCGCAAAGGGCGGCGGGTATGCGGCACGACCCGCCTGTATCGGAGCCGATGGCGCCAAGGGCCATTTTGTCGGTGATGGAGACCGCCGCACCAGAACTTGAGCCTCCGGGGATGCGGCTATGGTGGGGATCTCCTCGCCCGAAAGGGTTGCACGGGGTGCCAAAATGAGGGTTCACACCAAGCCCGGAATAGGCAAACTCTGTCATGTTGGTGCGCCCGATGATGATAAACCCGAGCGCTCTTAAATTGGCAATACAGTCCGCATCACGCAGCGCCGCCGGGGCCTCAGCGAGAACCTTCGATGCACAACGGGTTACGTGCGATGCCGTATCGAACAGGTCCTTCACCGAAACGGGAATGCCCGCATAGGGAGGTAGAGGGTCACCACGTCTGCGCGCCTTGTCGACGCGGTCCGCCTGTGCCCGCGCCTGATTGGCAAAGACATGGATAAACGTTCTTGCCCCCTCACCGTTCGCATCGTCAATACGCGCAAGGCAGGCCTCAACAAGGGATGTGGCTGACAGATCACCATTTTCCAGTGCCCGCCTTGTTTGCTTGATACTGCTGTTCAAAAATTGCCTCCTGCGGTTCAGGCATGCAAATGGTTCCAACACATCAGATCACAAGTGCCGGACTTTGCAAACCCGTCTTTACAGCCGGGCCTCTGTATTAAGAAGCGTCGCAAGCATCGCAAGCTTTGCAAAGCCCGCGAAGTTCTATGGTGGTTCTCTTCAGATTGAAGTTATGAACCCTCGACCAGTCATCAAGCAAAGCCGCGACGCGCTTTTCCGCAAATTCCGTTACCTTGCCGCACATTTGACAAATGGCAAAAGCGCTCGTCTCGTGCAAAGCGCAACCTGGGTGACGGCAGGCAACAAAAGCGTTCAGGCTTTCCAGACGGTGCACCAATCCCGCCTCGAGCAGTGTGTCAAGAGCCCTGTAGACCTGAAGCGGTGCCCTCAACCCATGTTTGCGCAGGTCCTTTAGCAGTCCATAAGCGCTCTTGGGCTCATCGGCAGCTTCCAGGGCATCATAAACGAGGGTTTGGTTTTTTGTCAGGGGTCGCTGCAGTGATGGATGTGACATGATCGTCTTTCCCATGGTTATTAGAGGCGTGACTGTGGCTGTGATCGTGCGCAGATCCGCGATGTCCTGGCTGATCAGGGTCAGGGTCAGGGTTCAGATGTGTTTTCGCTCCCACCCGCGGCAAAGCGCGAGCAAAAGGCGTTAAGGACACAAGAAATAACGCCAGCGCCGCCACCACGATGGACGGCCCCGATGGGGTGTCCCAACGCAATGAGGCCATCAGCCCCAAAACCACCGCCAAAACCCCCGCCAAAGCCGCAAATAATGCCATTTGTTCCGGGCCTGAGGCCAACCGCCTGACAGCCGCAGGCGGTATAATCAGCAGCGCCGTGATCAGCAGCACCCCGACAATCTTCATGGCAATGACGATGGCCAAGGCCATTAGTAGCATAAAAATGAGGTTTACCGCCAGAGGGTGCCCGCCCTCGGCCTTGGCCAGTTCGCCGCTGACAGTCGCGGCGAAAAGCGGCCGCCAGATTGCCACCAACACCCCCAGAATCAATAACCCTCCCCCATATACAATGGCAATATCCGTTGTCGAAACAGAAAGAATATCGCCAAACAAAAGGCCGAGCAGGTCAACCTGCAGCCAGCTCATTAAGGCGATAATGACAAGACCCAAAGCCAGTGACCCGTGGGAGAGAAGTCCCAAAAGGGTATCTGAATGGAGCATTTGGCGCTGCTGTAACAATACAAGCGCCATGGCTATGGCCGCAGATACAACGAATACGGCAAGGCTAAGATTGATCTGCAAGGCAAATCCAAGGGCCACGCCCAACAGCGCCGAATGCGCCAGGGTCTCACCAAAATAGGCCAACCGCCGCCACACAACAAAACATCCCAAAGGGCCGGCAATGACCGCCACGCCTACGCCGGCAACCATGGCACGCACAAAAAAATCGTCAAACATGAGAGCCCTCTTTTGATCCGCTAGATCAGCATACGTTTAGGTGTACCCATTTTGCTTTGGGGACAACTAAACGTATAAAGCTGATCGCCCTGGAATCTATAGCAAAATGCAAAAACAATGCTGGAGCCCCATGATTCCATCTAAACGCATTTTGCTATAGTGGTGTTTACACGGGTATCCCCGCTGCCACCCTGGACGTGGGCTTGCGGATCAGCATGGGCGTAAGCGCGATGAATGCGTCCATCCGGCATATGGGTGTGATCATGATGGTGCCTATAAAGCGCCAATGCAGGATCAGCGTCGATGCCGAACAATTGTCTGTACTCGTGGCTGCTGGCTACCACGTCTGGCGTTCCCGTGCAGCAGACATGGCCGTTCAGACACACCACCTGGTCCGTTGCCGCCATGACAACGTGAAGATCGTGAGAAACAAGCACGATTGCGCACCCCAGTTCATCGCGAAGAGCCGCGATCAGCTCATAAAGGGCGATCTCTCCGGAATAGTCGACCCCCTGGACCGGCTCATCCAAAACCAGAAAATCCGGCTCTTGGGCAATGGCTCGGGCGAGCATGGCGCGCTGAAACTCGCCACCGGAAAGCGTATGCACCTGCGCATCGGCAAGATGCGCCAACGCCGTGCGGGCAAGCGCTGCCTCGATCTGTGCGTTTCCCAGGTCCTGCGTAAGCCGCATAAACCGGTTTACTGTCAGGGGCAGGTTGCGGTCAATCATGATCTTTTGCGGAACGTAAGCAATACGCGCCTGGGGGTCACGTGCCACCTGTCCTTCGTCGGGGGACAAAATACCAAGGATCAACTTCGCCGTTGTCGACTTGCCCGAACCGTTGGGGCCAATCAGGGTGAGGATTTCGCCGCGGTGAACGGCAAGGTCGACCCCACGCACCAGCCATCGGCCGCCGCGCCGCACGCCGGCATCATCAAGTGTAACAAGAGATGTGTTCATCATAAGTGGCCTTCCCTACAAATGTTTCACGTGAAACATTTGTATAGCAAAGTGCATCAAAATTAATGAGCGGGAAACGTCAATTGACGACCCATTATTGCATTGCATAGCGCGTTGATATATGTTATACAATAACATGTAATGTTATAACATTACAAACTTTTAATGAACCCGAACCGATAATAAAGGGCGCGCCATGTCCTGGATCGGAGTCGAAACATCACAGCAAACTATACAGGAAAGCAATTGTGAAACATTTACAATTTTCTATTGTGGCGGCATGCCTGGCTTTGGCCTCGACGGCGGCCCATGGCGAAATCAAGGTTGTCACATCAATTAAGCCTATCCATTCCCTGGTTGCAGGGGTTATGGAGGGCGTGGGAGCGCCAAGCTTGATCGTCCAGGGCGCTGCCTCACCCCATGTTTATAGTTTAAAGCCTTCACAGGCGGCACAGATTGAAACGGCTGACGTGATTTTTTGGTTGGGGGCGGGTGTTTCGAATTTTATGCAAAAGCCGATTCAGACGATTGCACAAAAAGCCCATGTGGTCACGTTGCTTGATGTGCCCGGCCTGACCAGGATTCCCTGGGATCGCAATGATCTCGATAGGCATGGCGACGCGGCCGCAAACAATCACCGTGATGACCACGACGAGCACGAGAACGAGGACGAACACGAGGAAGCTCACCGTGACGAGCACGAGAACGAGGACGAACACAAACAGGCGCACAACGACGAGCGCGAGGACGGCGATCACGAGCACAGCCATGCGGGCACGTTCAACACCCATGTCTGGCTGGATCCGCAAAATGCCAAGGTGATTGTCGGTGCCATCGCGCGGGCCCTGAGCGAGACTGATCCGGCCAATAGCGCCATATATGCGCGCAATGCCGATAATCTGCTTCACCGTCTTGATGACCTGACAGAAGAGGTACAGAAAACACTAACGCCTGTAAAAGGCAAAACCTACATTGTCTTTCACGACGCTTATCCTTATTTCGAGCAACGTTTTGGACTTGCCTCTGCGGGGGCCATCACCCTTAATCCGGAAATCAAGCCCGGCGCTGAGCGCATTTCCAAACTGCTAGACAACATTGCGCGGCTTGACGTGGTTTGCGCTTTTTCCGAACCCCAGTTTCCCTCCCAGCTCGTCGCAACAGTCACCCAGGGCTCCAGCGCCAGAGCGGCAATACTGGATCCGCTTGGGGCGACCCTTGAGGATGGCCGTGAACTATACTTTCATCTGATCCGCAACATGGCGGCTTCCATGCGCGGGTGCCTGTCCGCCGCGCGCTAGAGCGTGTCAAGTGAGTGCTGCTTTCTGGTTGGAAACGTCTATTGAGCACCGACCAGCAGCCTGCGGGCCGGGCATAACAGGCTCTATTTTAGGCGGCGTTTTCCCGTTGATTGCGCAGGTTCTGGCGCAGGTGATCTATGGCGCGCAGACCTCCGGTCTTTGGGTTCTTGTAATGCCAGAATGTCCAGCCGTTACACGCCGATGCCCCCTGCACATGAGCACCAACCTTGTGAATTGAGCCCGTAAACGCCCCCGCCTTGAGGCTACCGTCAGCACGCACGATCGCTGTATGTTTTTGCCGCACATCACTAAGCTCAATTCCCGGTACAAGAAGCCCAGCCTCAAGCAATTGACCAAACGGAACCCGCGGTAAGGCACGCTTGCCGCGGGTAACACGCAAAGCCTCGTCATCAAGCGGCACAATTGCCGAAATACGCGCCATGGCCGCATCCGCATAAGCACGTTCGCGCTCGATGCCGATGAAGTGCCGCCCCAGGCGCTTGGCAACAGCGCCGGTTGTACCGGTCCCGAAAAACGGATCCAGAATCACCTGGCCCACCTGTGTTGACGCCAGAATAACCCGAGCCAGAAGACTTTCCGGCTTTTGCGTAGGGTGCACCTTCTTGCCGTCGGGACCCTTAAGCCGTTCCCCTCCTGAACAGATCGGCAACAGCCAGTCGGAGCGCATTTGAATATCCTCATTCAGGCTTTTCATGGCGTCGTAGTTGAAAGTATAGCCTTTGGCCCTTTCATCGCGGGCGGCCCAGATGAGGGTTTCATGGGCATTGGTAAACCGCCGGCCACGAAAATTCGGCATCGGGTTCGACTTGCGCCAGACAATATCATTTAAAATCCAGAACCCGAGATCCTGAACAATGGTGCCGACGCGGAATATATTGTGATAGGAGCCGATGACCCACAAAGTACCCTCCGGTTTGAGAACCCTGCGGCAGGCCAGGAGCCAGGCCCGGGTAAAGGCATCATAGGCGGCAAAGGATGAAAACTGGTCCCAGCTATGATCGACCCCGTCCACGCGAGAATTGTTGGGGCGCAGAAGCTCTCCATCAAGTTGCAAATTGTAAGGGGGGTCCGCAAAGATAACGTCAATCGACTTTGCCGGCAGGCGCTCAAGGCACGCCACACAGTCGCCCACCTGCACCGTGTCCAGCGCGAGAGGTGTTTTGTTTGATGCACCAGAAAAAGAGCGGGACGCCCGCGTGAGCGCCCCGTTCCGCAGAACAGCCATTACGCAATACCTATATGCTGAGCTTGGGCTCACAATGGACGATTTACGTTAAAGCGCACTTAATGGCATACTGAAAACTGAAAATTTTGACGTGGAAATGTATCGGAAATTATGGCCTCGCTTAAGCAAATTTTAATCGAATTAGGCAGTTGGAAGGGGAAGCGGGCAGGGTGATGGCCGTTAATAGAGAGGCCCGGCTACATGTTTTCATCGGTGCCGATCAGCGCAAACCATGCAGCCTCATCAATAACCTTAATGCCAAGGGTCTCTGCTTTTTTCTTTTTTGATCCAGCGCCCGATCCGGCAACCACGAGATTGGTTTTAGCTGAAACCGAGCCTGAGACCTTGGCGCCCAAGCGTTCCGCCATATCTTTGGCCTCACGCCGTGTCATCTTTTGCAAACTGCCCGTAAACACCACCGTTTTGCCGGCAATGGTGCTTTGATCGAAGACGTTACCACTCTGGGGCGCATCATTAACTGTCACTTCGGCCAGTAACGCGGTGAGCGCCTGTTGGGATTGTTCATGGGTAAAAAAAGCAGTAATTGCCCGCCCGACGGCCACGCCGACCCCATCAATGGCAACAAGATCGGCCCATGCCTCGCCTGTCTCATCGGCAGCTGCCTGCATGGCCTGCTGCCAGGCGTTTAATGACCCATAATGGTGCGCCAGCAATCTAGCGGTCGAGGCCCCCACATGGCGAATACCGAGCGCATAAATAAACCGGCTCAGATCAATGTGGCGGCGCGCGTCGATTGCATCAAACAGCTTGGTCGCGGAACGCTCCCCCCACCCATCACGGCCATAAAGCCTGTCCTGATTGGCTTCATCGCGTGCGCGCAGGGTAAAAATATCCGCTGGAGATTTCACCGCAAGATCAGGGTCGGAGAAAAATCCCTCAATCTGTTTGGCGCCAAGCCCCTCAATGTCAAAAGCATCACGAGAGACGAAGTGCTTAAGCCGCTCCAGGGTTTGCGCCGGACAGACGAGCCCGCCTGTGCATCGGCGCACGGCATCTTCTTTACCGGTTCCGGGATTGATCTCGCGGACAGCCGGGTTGTCGCATACCGGACACCGGGTTGGATAGGCAAAGGCCATTGATTCGGCAGGACGTTTGGATGTGATCACATTGGTTATCTGCGGAATGACATCGCCGGCCCGCTGCACGACGACGGTATCGCCGATGCGCACGTCCTTGCGTGCGATTTCGTCTTCGTTGTGAAGCGTCGCATTGGAAACGACAACACCGCCTACGGTTACGGGGGCAAGTTTAGCAACGGGGGTCAAAGCTCCGGTGCGCCCAACCTGAATATCGATGGCATTGACAATTGTGGTTGCTGTTTCGGCAGGAAATTTGTGCGCAATGGCCCAACGCGGTGCGCGTCCGGAAAAACCAAGTCGCTCCTGCCAATCAAGGCGGTTGACCTTGTAGACAACCCCGTCAATATCGTACCCGAGACTGGCGCGCTGCGCTTCGATATCTTCATAATAGGCCAGCGCCTCGACGGTGCCGGTGCAAAGGCGTGTCAGGGGGTTAACCGGGAACCCCCAGTGGGCGAGTATCTCAATCATGCCCGCCTGGGTGTCGGCGGCAAGAGAACTGGCCTCACCCCACGCATAGGCAAAAAAACGCAGGCCCCTGCCAGCGGTAACAGCAGCGTCAAGCTGACGCAGGGAGCCGGCCGCGGCATTACGCGGGTTCACATAGGCGGGCTTGCCTTCGGCTTCCTGGCGCGCGTTCATGGCGGCAAACTGCGAATGGGGTAAGTACACCTCACCACGTATCTCGATTAGCTCCGGTGCCTTCGCCCCCTTCAGGCAGGCAGGAATATCATCAAGTGTCAAAAGATTGGCAGTTACGTCCTCGCCCACATGGCCATCACCACGGGTGGCACCCAAAGTCAGCCGCCCCTTTTCATAGCGCAGGTTCGCCGAAAGACCATCGATTTTCGGCTCCGCCGTCATGGCAATCGCCGTGTCCTGATCAAGGCCCAGGTAACGGCGGATGCGGTCGATAAAACTGGTGATATCATCGCCGCTGAAAGCGTTACCCAGGGACAGCATCGGCTGGGCATGGGTGGCTTTGGCGAAACCTTGCGCCGGCTTGGCACCAACGTGCTTTGAGGGGCTGTCGGAGCGCACAAGGTCGGGAAAATGCGCCTCTATGGCCGCGTTGCGTTGACGCAGCGCGTCATAGGCTGCGTCTGAGATATCGGGGGCGTCACGCTGGTAATAAGCCTGGTCATGAGCGGCGATCGCACGGGCCAGGCGCGCAAGTTCCACCTGTGCCTGCTGGGCGCTCAGACTGGCAACCTCCAGGCCAGCGTAAGAGCGGGGCGGATGTTTGTTGTCAGCCATGGGTTCCCGTTAGCAATTTGTCTGCGGCTGCGCGCGCCTCAGAGGTGATCTTCGCCCCCGCCAGCATGCGGGCCAGTTCTTCGCGCCGCTCGGCCTCATCCAGGACCGTCAAATCCGTAACCACAAGCTTGCGTGATGCGGCGCTTTTGGTAATCAAGCAGTGATGCTGCGCCCGTGCCGCCACCTGCGGCGCGTGGGTAATGGCCAGAGTCTGTACATTCTGTCCCAGCCGGAACAGACGCTTGCCGATCGCATCGGCCACCGCGCCGCCAGCCCCTGTGTCGATTTCGTCAAACACCAGGCACGGGGCCGATCCCTTGTCGGCGAGCACCACCTTCAGGGCCAGAAGCAGGCGCGATAGTTCCCCCCCTGAGGCAACCTTTATCATGGGCCCCGCCAAGGTACCGGGGTTGGTCTGGACCCAGAATTCAATCCTATCATAGCCGGTCTCGGCAATGCGTTCAGGATCAGATGCAAGATGAACAGAAAAGCGTGCCTCTTTCAGTTTCAAGGCGGGAAGCTCACTGTTAACGGCACTGGCAAGGGATTTGGCGATGCGCTTTCGTTTGTTACTCAAGGTTGCCGCGGCCTTGTGGTAGGCGGCGAGGGCCTCATTCGCCTTTATCTCGCGCAGCTTGAGTTCCTGTTCGTGCGCATCAATGGCAGCCAGATCGGCGACAAAACCGGCAAGCAATGACCCCAGGGCATCGGGCGCAATGTTGTGCTTGCGGGCCAATTGGCGCAGGGCAAACAGGCGCTCCTCAATGGCCTCAAGGTCTTGCGCGGAAAACGTACTCTCCTCAATGAGCCGGTGCAGGGCCCGTTGCGCCTCTTCCAGCCCGGCAAGGGCGCGGTCTAATCCATTAAGCGTGTCATCCAGGACCCCTGGTAGCGTATCTGCGCGCCGCTGCAGCCGCCGCGCCAGGGCCGCAAGGGTCGATGAGGGTTCGTCCATCGCGGCTTGCGCCTCTTGCAGATCGGCCATCATCGATTCGGCTCGCATCAGGCGCTGGCGCTTGCTCGCCAGTTCGTCTTCCTCACCCGCAATCGGTGCCAGGGTCTGGAGTTCTTCAACCGCATGGGTGAGATAGTCGAAGTCGCTCTGCGATTTGGCGACCTGCGCCTTTGTCCGTGCCAGAGCCTGGTTTGCCTCGCTTAGGGTGGCGAACGCCGTGGCGGTCTTTTTGATCAATGTGTTCAGATCGCCAAACGCGTCCAGTAAAAGCCGGTGCTGACCGGTGTCGATCAGCGCCCGATCGTCATGCTGACCATGCAACTCTACAAGCATGGCCCCGATCTCACGCATGACAGCGATGCTGACGGGTTGGTCGTTGATAAAGGCGCGGCTGCGTCCATCGCGCGCCTGTATGCGACGCAGGATCACGTCCCCTTCGTCGTCAAGACCATGGGCAGCCAGGCTGGTACGCACCGGATGATCGATGGGAACATCAAAAGCCGCGCTCACCACGGCGTTGTCCTGGCCGGAACGCACAAGGCTTGCGGCCCCTCGGGCTCCAAGAGCCAGGGATAGGGCATCCAGCAGAACAGACTTGCCCGCCCCGGTCTCTCCGGTAAGAACCGTAAATCCAGGTTTGAATAAAATTTCAAGACGATCGATCAGGACGACGTCACGAATGGATAAGGCGGCCAGCATGGTACTTAGGATCAGTGCCCGTTCTCAGGTATACGAAGCGCCGCGAGCCAAACCCTTGCAGAGCATTGCCGGTCTTGCCCCTCGCCTGCCCGCTTGCTCCGCCGGTACCGCATGGCATTAGGCGGCAGCAGGCGGGGAAGGCGGGAAAACCGAGCAAACCAGACAATACCAAAAAATGCTCTGGTGCGCCGTATGCTCGCCGCGACAGCGATTATGGGCGCGCAAAACGGCGCGTCAAGTGAAATTGCGTATCCATTTGCGATCTGAGGGCTCCGATTGTCCATTCAAGCTCTTTCGCGGTTTGGACTCAACCCAAAATGTTATAATACCAAGGGTCCTTAACAAGGACTCATGGCTTAGCGTCAAAGAGGTATGTTATCAAGGCCGTACACCAGTCGGCGTGTCTATAAAGCCAATACCGCTGGTATAATGTCTGGCGCGGGCAGAACCGCAAAGGCCATATTGCGTGAATTAAGGAGGCCCAATGACAAGTGAACAGGATACCCGGTTTGAGACGGTTGGCGCCTTGCCTCATAGGCGTCGAATTGCCTATTTGCACCGCAAGGGTAGTACGCCCGGGGTGTTCTGGCTCGGCGGCTTTAAGTCCGACATGCGCGGCACCAAGGTCGAGGCGCTGGACCGTTGGGCAAAGGCTAACCAACGGGCAATGACCCGGTTTGACTATTCCGGGCATGGGGAGTCTGGTGGAGACTTTACCCAAGGGACGCTTTCGCGCTGGCTTGAGGAGGCTGCGTGGATGTTCGTCCATTGCACCCAGGGACCCCAGATTGTTGTGGGTTCGTCCATGGGAGCCTGGATCGCGCTTTTGCTGGCGCGGCAACTGCGTCGCAACGATGATGGGGAGCGCCTGCGGGCCATGATCCTGCTCGCACCGGCGCCGGATTTTACCGAGCGGCTCATGTGGGCGCGGTTCTCCCCTGAGATCCGGCAGCAGATTATGCGCGCCGGTCGCTACGAACAACCCAATGCCTACTCCGACGAGCCCTATATTATCACCCGGCAGCTCATAGAGGATGGCCGCCATCATCTGGTAATGGACGCCCCCATCGAGGTGGGACATCCGGTGCATATTTTTCAGGGAATGGATGACGAGGATGTTCCTCACACCCACGCGCTCGCGCTCATGCAATGCCTGGCTGGCGATGATGCGGTCCTCACCCTGATCCAGGGGGCTGATCATCGCCTGTCACGTGAGCAGGATATTAGTCGCCTACTGGCGTGTCTTGACAGACTTGCGACTCAAGGCCCCTAGATGTGTGTCATGTTTTAATAGAACCATTCTGATGGAGCGATTTTGCACATGCCTCCCACTCAGCACGCACAGCGTCTTCGTTTTCGTGAGGATAGTATCGCAACATCATGGCTTTCCAGTCCAGAGGGCTTGCCAATCGGCTTAAGGCCCACACGGCGGCGACCCGCACCACATCGGCCTTGTCATCAAGACGCGCCATAACATCGGCAATGGCGCCAGCATCGCCGCTATTGCCAATGGCAATCAGAACATTGCGTACAAACCGGTCTCGCCCGGTGCGCTTGATCGGGGTTCGGGCAAAGTGCTGGCGAAAGGCACTATCCGTGAGCCGCGACAGGGCGCGCAATTGAGGCGCTTGCAGATCCGTGCGCGTGACAAGGCGGGTTTCTCGGGCCGCACTGGCGAACCGGTTCCAGGGGCAAACCGCCAAACAGTCGTCACAACCAAAGATGCGATTACCCATGGCCGCACGCAGGTTCCTGGGAATATGCCCCTTGTACTCAATGGTCAAATACGAAATGCAGCGCCTCGCATCCAGTTGATAGGGTGCCGGGAAGGCGTTTGTTGGACAAATATCCAGGCATCGTCGACAGGTTCCGCAGTGGTCCTGATGCGCCTGGTCGGGGGCAATATCGAGGGTCGTGAAAATTGAACCCAGAAGCAGCCAGGAGCCGAATTGGCGCGACACCAGATTGGTGTGTTTGCCCTGCCAACCGGTGCCAGCATGCTGGGCGAGAGGCTTTTCCATAACCGGTGCGGTGTCTACAAAGACCTTCACCTCGCCGCCCGCCCTGGCAATGAGCTTGCGCGCAACACTCTTTAGCTTTTTCTTGATCACGTCGTGATAATCGCGCCGTCTGGCATAGAGCGCGATTGTACCCTGGTGCGGCTTATCCAGGCTGATGAGAGGATCGTCCTGCTCGTTGGGACCGTAGTTCATGCCCAGAACAAGGGCGCTGCGCGCCTTGCGCCACAGACGGACGGGGGCCCCTCGGATGTGTGGATCGCGCGCCAGCCAATGCATATCACCGTGGTAACGAGCTGCGAGAAACGCGTCCAGGGGCTTTTGATAATCAATTGTCGCATCAAGGGACGCAACGTGAACCGTATCAAAACCCGCACCGATGGCTTCAGAACGTATAAAGTCACGCAAATGCATCGCCGCGGCGCGCCGGCTGCTCATGGCGAAGCGCCATTTGGCAATAAGGCGCCGCGCAGGTCGTCGTCAAAAATCAAGATCGGCATAGCTATCCGCCGGCGGTACACCCTGCAAGCGTTCTGCCAACAGAGGGCGCATGGAGGGGCGTGATTTTAACCGTGAATACCACAGGCGCGCCGCGGCATCCTCTTCCCAGGGGATTTCCCCCAAATAGTCCAGACACGAAACATGCGCCGCCGCAGCCAGGTCCGCATAGGTCAGTTGCGCCCCGGCCATCCAGCGGCGGTTATCGGTCAAATGCCCAATATAGTGCATATGATAACGGATATTGGCGCGGGCAGCGCGGATAACGGCAGAATCGGGAGAGGCGCTTTTTCCTGCAGCGCGATCACGAAAACGCTTGTATACCTTTTCTTCAAGCAGGTAATCGGTGACCTCGGAGCCCAGCTTGGTATGAAACCAGTCCATTAGCCTGCGAACCTCAGCGCGCTCGAAAGGATCTTCAGGCAACAATCGCCAGTCGGTCATTGTTTTGCCCAACCGTTCATCGAGAAACTCGGCAATCGGACCTGGACCACACACGGGTGTGTCCTCGTGTCCATCATCAATCAGAACGGGTAAACCGCCTGAAGGGTTGAGCATGAGAAAATCGTCGTTTCTTTGCCACGGCAATTGTTCGATCAAGGCAGGCTCTGTATCGTACTCCCCAAGGGCAATGCGGATAAAGCGCGAATAGGGGCACAGCACAAAGTGAAACAGGCGTAGCATATGTCAGCGATATCCCTTATCCGCGAGATAAACAATCATTATCTCCATTACGGCAAAGGCGCGATGATCCTTTGCCTTTATCATACGCGCCATGCCCACATATGGATTTAAATCAACATGGGGTTGGCTGGAGCCGTCTATTGACGGCCTGGCATGCCCGTAAGTAGAGATGATCAGCTGCACCCATTTTGTGCGCGGCACAGCTAAACGCATAAAGCTGATAGCCTTGTAATCCACGGCAAAATGCGAAAAAATACGGAATCCTCATGATTCCAGTTAAACGCATCTCCTATAGCCACGGCTTAACAGAATAAAGTCCCTCGCCGCTACAAACACCATCAGGTTTATTCGCGCAACAGGAACATATCATGATCGATTCGTGCCGTCATGGCAAAACAATGAGAGCCCCTTGTTGGTGGCCCCATGACAGCTGACCTGACGCTTGTTGCCATTCTTTTGGGCCTGCTTGAAGGACTGACGGAATTTATCCCGGTTTCATCGACGGGACATATCCTGCTGGCCGGTCATTTCCTTGGGTTTGAAAGCACGGGAAAGGCGTTCGAAATCCTTATCCAACTCGGCGCTATTGTGGCGATCGTTCTGGTTTATTTTCAAAGACTTTTTCGGGTCGCACGCCGCGCTATTGCGGGTGAGCCTTCAGCGTGGCGTTTTATTATTGGCATCGTGGTGGCGTTCCTGCCGGCAGCTGTCGTGGGAGTGATAGCGCACGGGCTCATCAAGCAGGTTCTGTTTGAGGCGCCGTTGCTCATCTGTGTCACATTGATTGCGGGTGGTGTTATCCTGTTGTGGGTGGACCGAATGGCTCTTGTACCGCGTTTTCATGATGCCATGGCTTACCCTTTGCCCTTGTGTCTGAAAATCGGCCTGTTTCAGGTTTTAGCGATGGTACCGGGAGTATCGCGATCAGGCGCAACAATTGTTGGCGCTCTAGTGATGGGCGCGGACAAGCGATCGGCGGCCGAATTTTCGTTTTTTCTCGCCATGCCGACCATGCTTGGCGCGTTTGTTTTTGACCTCTACAAAAATCGCGATAGCCTATCGGCTGATGATATGGGCCTGATTGCGGTTGGGTTTACGGCTGCTTTTTTGGCGGGTGTGTTCGTTGTTCGCCGGTTGCTGGACTTTGTCTCTACCCACGGTTTTGCGGCCTTTGCATGGTGGCGCATCGGGGTCGGCATGGCTGGTCTCGCCGGGTTGTGGTTCACTGGCTAGAGCATGTTCTGTCTCAAACGTCGGTCGGCAACACCATGAGTTCGTGCACATCCACACTTGGTGGCTGGTCTATTGCATACATAACCGCGCGCGCTATATCTTCAGCCTTAAGGCCCATGGGTTTTGCCTCAGCAAAAAATGGTGTGTCGGTCAGGCCGGGTTCAAGCAGGGTGACGCGCACGCCCGTTCCCTGCAGTTCGGCGCGCAAATTATAGGCGATACCCGTGACCGCCCATTTGCTGGCCCCATAGACCGAACCGGGAATAATATACCGCCCGGCGCGCGAGCCGGTCAGGATCACGTGGCCCTTGGACTGTTTGATTGCCGCCAGGCAATAGCGCAAGGTGACCGCCACCCCCCAAACATTGGTCAGGATCATTTGCCGCCAATGCTCCGGGTCTGCGCCGGAAAATCCTCCCGGATTTGACCCGATCCCCGCGTTGGCAAAAACAATATCAAGGCGGCCAAAATGGTCCAGCGCCATCTCGACCATCACTTTTTGGCTATCGGCATCGGTTACATCCGCCTCAATCGCCAGCGCCTTGTCCGGGCCTCCAAGCTCTTCGCAAAGCTCCGCGAGTTTGTCACGTGAGCGCGCCGCCAGCGCAAGCCGAATATTTCTTTCGCTTGCCATTCGCGCCGTCGCCGCCCCGATACCCGAGGACGCGCCGGTAATCAGAAGAACCCGCTCAGTCATATACTGTACCTCTCCTCGTATCTTTGCTCTTAACAAGATTATACCATGAGACCTTGAGGACCCATGGTATTATACCAAGGGTCCTTACCAATGACTCATGGATTAGCGTCAAAGAGGTATGTTATCAAGGCGGTACACCAGTCGGCGTGTCTATAAAGCCAATACCGCTGGTATTATTCATCGGCCAATGCGATGATCTCATCACCGCCCGCCCCAACTACGATACCAAAACAATTTATTTTGTCAGACTTTTGATATGCCGATGCCGGGCTCGTAGCGCGTGCAACGTGCGCCAGGGCGCGCGGGTAGATGATATGTTCCATGCGCAAAACCCGCGCCGCCAACGCCTCCACCGTATCGCCAGGCAGCACCGGCACCGCACCCTGCATGAGTATGGGCCCGGAATCCACGTCGGTTTCGACAAAGTGCACCGTGCAACCATGGATTTTGATCGCCAGAGCCAGGGCGCGCGCGTGGGTATCCAGTCCTTTCAGAGCCGGAAGAAGCGAGGGGTGGATATTGATCATCCTGCCACGCCAACGGGTGACCAACCACGAGGACAAAACGCGCATAAATCCGGCAAGGCAAACCAGCTCTATGGCGTGTCTTTTTAGAGCCCGATGGATTTCCGCCTCAAAATCAGCTCTCGTATCATAACCCCTGTGATCAATAACGAGGGTTTCTATCCCAGCCTGTTGCGCGTAAGCAAGCCCTGCGGCATCCGCCTTGTTGGAGATCACCAAAGCAATATCTGCAGGATAGCGGGAGTCTTTGGCCGCCTCAATCAACGCTTTCATGTTCGAGCCCCGCCCGGAAATCAGAATCGCTGTTTTTTTTCGCGGCTCTATCATCCCCACAACGGCAACCGTCCCCTGTTAAATACAGCCGGAGTGCCCGCGCTCTCGCGCCTGTGCACGGTGCCCAATGGTACACAGGTTTCACCGTTCGCCTCAAGGCGAGACTGAATCGCCTGAATATCCTCAGTACTGGCGATCACAACCATCCCGATGCCGCAATTAAAGGTACTGATAAGATCGTTTTGATTGAGGCTGGCTTTTTCCGCCAGCCATGCCATGACCGGTGGAACGGGGATCACATCGAGATTAATTGTGACCGCCAGGTCCTGGGGCAGAACGCGGGAAATATTCTCGCCCAAGCCCCCTCCCGTAATATGGGCTAGTGCCTTGATGCCGTTCGTATAGTCTTGCGCGTCCAGCAGGGACTTTACATAAATGCGGGTTGGCGTGACGAGAGCCTCGCCAAGAGATATATGCGGCGCAAAGGGTGCGGAAGCCTCATAGGCTAAACCAGTGGTCTTGACGATTTTGCGTACCAGGGAAAAGCCGTTAGCGTGCAGACCCGATGCGGCCAGGCCAAGCACAGCGTCTCCAGGTGCGATATCAGCGCGCGGCAGTACGCTTCTGCGCTCCGCCGCGCCTACCGCAAATCCGGCCAGATCATAGTCGCCGGGGGCATAAAGGCCGGGCATTTCCGCGGTCTCGCCACCCAAAAGCGCACATCCAGCCTGACCACATCCGTCAGCAATACCCGCGACAATATCAATGGCAATCGCTGGATCCAATTTGGGTGTTGCGAAATAATCAAGGAAAAACAAAGGTGTCGCCCCATGCACCACAAGATCATTGACGCACATGGCTACCAGGTCAATGCCGATCGTATCGTGCCGCCCGGTGGCAACGGCAACTTTCACTTTGGTGCCAACCCCATCGGTGGCGGCGAACAGAATGGGATCGGAAAACCCTGCAGCGCGCGGGTCAAAAGCCCCGGCAAACCCGCCGATACGTCCCACCACACCAGCCCGGTCGGTTGCAGCCACCAAGGGGCCGATCATCTCGACAAAAGCATTGCCGGCAGCCACGTCAACCCCCGCTTCGCGATAAGCAGACGAAGGGCGCATATCCGATACGCTCGCTCTTTCGTTTGTAATCGTCATGCAGGTTCCCTGGCCACTTGTTGCCCTCAGCTGATCTGTCTTTAGGCCCTGGCCCTGAGAATAGCAAGGCCCAAGGTTGCAGACGTTGCAGACGTTGCAGACGTTGCAGACATAATCGACGTGATGGCATCGCGCCTTATGGCGCAACCGGTTAAGAGCGAAAGGATTGGGGTCACTGGCGTCAACGGGGGACTTTGATGAATTCAGGCTCCTGGCTCCTGAAGGCGTAACCAGAATTTCATCGCCTGGAGCCTGCCATAGCCCCCCTCACCCCCTCACGTCCCGCCCGCAATCTACGCTGCGGTTTGCGCATCGGGTTCTACAACAATCACGGGCTCCATTTTTCTCAAATGGTCTTCGTCCAAATGGCATGCAATAAAATGCCCGTCAGCCATCTGTTTGACAGGCGGGGCTTCGACATTACAAGTCCCGTCGATCATATACTGGCAGCGGGTTGAAAACGGACACCCCTTGGGCGGATTGCTGGCGCTGGGGATTTCGCCCGTGAGCACGACTTTGCGCTTTTCAACCGACGTGTCGGCAATAGGGACCGCCGACAGCAGGGCCTCCGTATAGGGGTGGTAGGGGGGCGCGAAAATATCCTCTGTCTTGCCCTGTTCCATGATCTGTCCCAGGTACATCACCACAATGCGATCCGCCAAATAACGCACAACCGACAGGTCGTGACTGATAAACAGCAATGTGGTGCGGTGCTCCGCCTGGATGTCCATCAAGAGGCCCGTCACCGCCGCCTGCACTGACACATCAAGCGCTGATACCGGCTCGTCGGCAATCACCACATCCGGATTGCCCGCGAAAGCGCGCGCAATGCCCACCCGCTGCTTTTGTCCCCCCGACAATTGCCGCGGCCGACGTTTGGCGAAATCCCGTGGCAGCTTGACAATGTCGAGCAACTCGTTCACCCGATTTTTGACTTTTTCCGGGTCCGTCTCGGCGCCAAACTTGCGGATCACCCGGGCGATTTGCGAGCCAACCGTATGGCTCGGGTTCAACGTGTCAAACGGGTTCTGGAACACCATCTGCAAACGTGAAATGGTCCCGCCGTCGCGCTCATCAACGGCAAGTTCGGACAATTCCAGATCGTCTAGATAAACGGCCCCCTCGGTGGGGTCTTCCAACCCCATCAACACTTTGGCGAAGGTGGATTTGCCGCATCCTGACTCGCCAACAATGGCCACTGTTTCCGCTTCATGGCAGGTAAAATCAAGGCCCTCGTTGGCCTTGACGGTCTTTTTCTCGCCGGACAGAAACAACCCGCCACTCTCAATCTCGTAGTGTTTGCAAAGCCCATCGACGCGCAGCACCACATCTCCCGGCGTCACCGGCTCACGCCCGTCACCCTTGATAATATGCTGCGACCAATCGATCTCGTCATGGCGCACACAGCGGGTAAAATGGCGGCTGCCGCCGGAGACTTCCTGCATGGGCAGCAGGCCCTGGTCACAGCGCCCGGCTTCAAAATAATCGCACCGGGGACCAAAGTAACACCCATCCGGCCGCTGGTGCGGCAGCGGCAATTGCCCCCGGATCGGCATCAAAGGCCGTGCGTTCTTGTCGGCACCGGGAAGCGGAATAGACGACATCAACCCCCGCGTATAGGGGTGGCGCATGTCGTTGAACACGGTATCAACGGCCCCCACCTCAACAGCCTCTCCCGAATACATGACCGTAATCCGGTCGCAGGTCTCCAGAATAAGCCCCAGATTGTGGGAAATATAAATCATTGAAGTGCCGAACTTTGCCGCAATATCGTTGATCAATTCGACAATCCCCGCCTCCACTGTCACGTCGAGCGCCGTCGTTGGCTCATCAAGCAGCAAAAGCTTCGGGTTCGACAAGAGCGCCATGGCGATCACTACCCGTTGCTGCTGGCCGCCGGATATCTGGTGGGGATAGGAGTTCATAATGCGCCGCGGCTCCGGCAGGCGCACATTGGCGATCATCTCCTCGGCCCGTTGCAGCGCCTCTGCTTCCGATGCGCCGTCGTGATAAATGGGAACTTCGGCCAGCTGTTCTCCGATTTTCATCGACGGGTTGAGGGATGCCATGGGCTCCTGGTAGACCATGGAGATGGCCGAGCCGCGAATTTCGCGTAACTCCTCTTGCGACATGGTGCGCATGTCGCGGCCCTGGAAATAAATCTCGCCATCAACGACCTTGCCGTTCTTTCCCATATATTGCATGATCGCCAGGGCGACCGTCGACTTGCCACACCCGGATTCGCCGACGATCCCATGGGTCTCCCCAGGCATAAGCTTAAGATTAAAATCGACCACCGCCGGGATCTCGCCGGCGCGCACAAAATAGGAGATGCACAGATTGCGGCACTCAAGAATAGGCTGCGCGTTGGACGTGGCGGAAGAACGGGATGTATCGGACTTATCAAGCATGGACAATCCTTTGTGTTAAATTTGATCCCGCATGATCTCAAACTCTGATCTCACCGCAGGAAAACCCTGGGTCTTCACATCGCGCGGTCGAACCGGCAACCAGGCGAGAGCGTCAGTCACGCAAGCTCATCTCGCGCAACCCGTCAGCCATCAGATTAAAGCCGAGAATAAGCGAAGATACCGACAACGCCGGGATAAGAAGCTGATAGGCGAACTTCCACACAAGGCCGGTGTTCTTGGCCTCTTTTATCATCAGCCCCCAGTCGGGGTCCGGCGGCTGTAGACCAAGACCCAGAAAGGTCAATGTGGTGATCGCAACCGTCGTGTAACCAAGGCGCAAACACGCATCAACAATGATCGGCCCACGCACATTGGGCAAAAGCTCCATAACCATGATCCACAGGGCACTCTCGCCGCGGGTCTGCGCGGCAAAGACATAGTCGCGGGTTTTTATGTCAAGCGCCAGTCCACGCACAATACGCATGATCGCCGGCGCCGAGGCAAAAGTCACGGCGATAATGATGTTAAAACCGCTGGGGCCCAGATAGTTCAGGATCAGAATAAAAAGCACCATGACCGGAAAGGACAGAAAAACATTGGCGATGAAGGAAATCACCTCGTCCCACCAGCCGGACAGATACCCCGCCACGAGCCCGAGCGCGCACCCCACCACATAGGCAACCAGCGTGGCCGTCACACCCCAAACGATCACCCGCTGGCACCCCCATAGTACCCGCGATAACATGTCGCGGCCCTTAAAGTCGGCGCCAAGCCAGAAGAAATGCCCCTTCTTTTCGGTCATGATCGCGGCGAAAGGGGCGATCGGCTTGTTCGGATCAACAATGGGCAGAAACGGAACCGTAACCGCCACAATAAGCCAGAAAAATACCAGCGTCGCACCGATCATGGCAATGGGCGATTCGCGCCAGGCATGCATGCAAATGATATAAAGCAGTATCGCCGCCGGAATGGCAGGCAGCAGAACATAATCCTTGAACGCGCCGATACGTCCCCCAAACATGACCGAAATAAGCAGGGGCACCCACATCAAGAGCACAAGCGTAATGAGCACTTTCGGCTGTTTGAGCTGCGCCATAAGCGAGGGAGCAGGGGCACTGATTGCTGTCGTTGACATGTCCTACTCCTGTTTCATGAAAACCGAATGCGGGGATTTAGGAACGTATACCCCACGTCGGAGATGATTTGCGAGAACACCGCGACAAAAACCGCCACCAGAGTTGCCGCCTGGATAACATAAATGTCGCCAAAAAGCGCCGCCTCCAGCAAAAGCTTGCCGAACCCGTCGTATTCAAAAAACACCTCGACCACAACGACACCGGACAAAAGCCAGTTCAGCTGCAATACTATGACGGTAAAAGGCGCAATAAGCGCATTGCGCAGGGCGTGACGCATGATAACGCGCTTATAGGGAATGCCCTTTAGGACAGCGGTGCGAATGTACTGCGATGTCATCACCTCGGCCATGGAAGCGCGCGTCATACGCGAGACATAACCGAAGTCATAAAGCACCAGGGTCATCACCGGCAGCACCAGTTCGCGAAAGCTAAAGCCGCTGATCATGGCGGATTTGGCGTTGAACCAGTCAAGACCAAGGGCGAAAACAACAGTCAATATGATGGCCGTGGCAATCTCCGGGATCGACGTGGTGAGCACCGACAGGAAGGTGACCGTTCGGTCCTGGATCGAGCCCTCGCGCATACCCGCAATCACCCCGGTAACCAGCGCGATGGGTATCATAAAGGCGAACACCCAAAAGCCAAGAATGGCGGTGTTCCAGAGTTTTCCCGCCAACAAGGGGCCAACGGCGGTGTTCTTTTCAAAGGAATGACCGAAATCGCCGCGCATGACATTTCCGGCCCAACTGAGGTAGCGCTGGTAAAAGGGCACATCAAGGCCCTTGCTGGCCAGCCATTTGTTGTAGTCTTCATCGCTGAGGGCGGAGGCGGCGAAACCACCGAGCTCATTCACCGCAACCTGTTTTTTGAACTTGTCGCTGTCGAAAATCGCAAACAGAATGAGGGAAATGACCGCCATAATGACGGCCATTTGGACGAGACGTTTACCGATTAATTTAAGCATAGAATTTGCTGTTCAGGTTTGACGATCTGGTGCTGATTTTATGTGGGGCCGACGGCTATAGGCTAACGCCCGTTTTTTATGCCAGCGTCCAGTGATGTCCTCAGCAACCCTCTTCTGTGCAGGACTGAAGCACCGTCAAACAGGCCTCCCACCCCATTATTATGACTAAACGGCATTATGACTAAACGGCGCCTTCAGAAAAAGGCGCCGTTGTGGGAATGTCTAACTGTCCAACCAGACCCGATTAAAGTGGTGGTGTTGGGTCGGATGCGCGGGAAAACCCTTAACCTTGTTGCTGATAATCGTATAGACGGGTCGGAACAAAGGCTGCACCATGACCGCTTCGTCTTGCAGGATTTTAAGCACGGTTTCCATCCTTTTCCTGCGCTCCTCGACATCCAGCACGGCCTCCGCGGCATCAAGCGCCGCATCAAAGTCCGGATTGGCCATCTTTGTTTCGTTCCAGGGAACATTGCTGCGATAACCAAGCGACAGCACCATGGTGCCGAGGGGGCGGTGGGTCCAGGCGGTGGCACCAAAGGGGGTTTTGTCCCAGATTTCCCAATATTTCGCTGGCGGCATGACGTTGATGTTGAGGGTAATGCCCGCGTCCTTCATCTGGTCACGCATGACCTCAGTAACCGTCTGGTGCCAGGGGCCATCGGTATTGCCCACATCAATGGTCAATTCAATCCCGTCGGGATAACCGGCTTCGGCAAGGCGTTTTTTAGCCCCGGCAACATCACGTTTTAGTGGCGGCAGGGCGAAATACTCCGGATGAATGGGTGATGTGTGATGGTTCTCTCCCACGTCACCGCCGTCTGGATAAACAAGCGCTTTAATGGCGGCATTGTCACACGCCATAACCACGGCCTGACGGACACGAATGTCGTCGAACGGCTTTTGCGTCACCTGCATGCGGCAACACAGGGCCTGTGACGTGCGGGCACTGACGATTTCCCCATCAAGGGCTTTGGCCAGTTCCATTTGCTCAATGCCAAATTCGTAGATCGCATGCACGTCACCAGAGGCAAAGGCTGTGAGTTGGTTGTCTTCGTCAAAATTGTAGTACTGGATCTCATCAAGGAACGTATCACCGCCCCAATAGGTGAAATCCTGACCATCGGCTGTCTTGGTGACGCGCTTGAGCAGGCACCGGTTGCCCACCTGCAGTTCGGTCATCATGTAAGGGCCGGTTCCGATGGGGTTGTCAGAAAACGGGGGCTTGAAATCCCGGTGAACAATCGCTGTCGGGTAGTTATAAAGGTCTTCTGGAACCGACAAGGTGGGTTTTTTCAGGTTCAGGCGGATCGTATGGCTGTCGACTTTTTCCAAGGCGCCGTCGATCATCCTCTTGACCATTTTCGGCTTGCCGTCGTCATCTTTCTCACCGCTATCGACTTCCTCAACCATGGCCGAAATTGCCGACAGGCCGATGTTTGATGAACCAAGGGCCGGGTCGAACCAGCGCGTTATGTTGAAAATAATATCGTCAGCATTAAATTCATCACCGTTGTGCCATTTGACTCCTTTACGTAGATGGAATGTCCAGGTTGTCAGATCATCGGACGCCTCCCAGCTTTCCGCCAACATGGGTCGGGTAATATTGTCCGGTCCTGTCATCGCCAGATGTTCGATAACATGCCGCGACTGGTTGGACATTTCCGTCCATGAATAGGTCGCCGGATCGTCCATTTTTTGGACTTGCATGGCGACCTTTAAAACACCACCACGTTTGGCGTTGGCGTCGGCTTTGGGAAAGGGCAAAGCCGCCTCTGCGTAGGCCGGCGATGGCAATCCGGCCATACTATATGCAGCCCCGGCCGAGACGCCAACAAGGGCTGCGATGCGAACGAACTCACGTCGATCCAAACGGCCCTTTTGCATAAGCTCTTTCGCTTCGCGCACTTTAGGGTGAAGATGTTTTTCATTTGCATTTGTCGTCATGACTGGACTTAAAACCTCCTTCGGGGTTCGCGAGATTTGAGAAATAGAATAGGTTGCACGCTGCAAGGGGAGCGACCCGTGATCGCAACCTCAAGCGCTTCAATGCGCCGGTTTACAAATCAATCTGTAAAATTGACCTGTAAGGACGTGTTGTCTCCCTTTGCGCGATTGTAGCGAATAGCCAGATAGGGAATCAAGGTGGATATTGAAGTTTCTTTGGTATTGCCGAATTTCGATCCGGCCTGGCCACCTGGCTCTTATGTGTCTTTTACGTATCCAAACACTACTATGTGTCTGTTGACACGTTGCTGATGCTTGAATAGTAAACGGGCTTGAAACCGTGCAACCGTTACATATGCGCCCGATTATAGCGCGGGAGCGACAGTTTGCCCCCTATGTCCAACGGGCAAACGCAAACCACACAAGAGTCCAATCGTGGATACAGTGAAACCCTGCCGATCACTTTATTGATTCTGGCGTTTATCGGAACAGAATCACGGGTCCTGGCCAATGCGAGGATGAGTCTCACCTGTTGACATTTCATGATGGAGTGATATGAGCATAGGTATTCTCGATTGACCCTTGCGGGATTTAAGTGTGTTCAGGAGGCGAGTGGTTGGCCATAGATCCAGATCACGATCGAGTGTGAGCCCCTGAGAACCGTCGGAACACCGATTGCATGACATTTACCAAACTAGGGTTGAGCGACAAGGTGCTGCAGGCCGTAAAAGCCGCAGGCTATCTGTCCCCGACACCCGTGCAGACCAAATCAATACCCATTGTACTGGCGCGACGCGACCTTTTGGGCATTTCGCAAACCGGGACAGGAAAGACCGCTTCGTTTACTTTGCCCATGTTGACCCTTTTGGAGCGCGGACGGGCGCGGGCAAGAATGCCGCGCACGCTCATTCTTGAACCGACCCGGGAACTCGCGGCCCAGGTTGAAAATAGTTTTGCGACCTATGGAATTAACCATCGTTTGACTGTTGCCTTGCTGATCGGGGGTGTTTCCTTTGCCGATCAGAATAAAAAACTTGACCGTGGTGCTGATGTGCTGATCGCAACGCCGGGGCGTTTGCTGGATCATTTTGAACGCGGCAAACTGCTGTTAAACGGTGTCGAAATACTGGTGATCGATGAGGCCGATCGCATGCTTGATATGGGTTTTATTCCTGATGTTGAGCGCATTTGCAAACTGATCCCGTTTACGCGCCAGACCTTGTTTTTCTCCGCGACCATGCCGCCGGAGATTCAACATCTTGTGAATAATTTTCTGCAAAATCCAGAACGGGTGGAAGTCGCTCCTGCAAGCATAGCAGCAGCAACCGTTGATCAAAAATTTGTCCGTAGCGGCAGCAAGCCCTTTGAAAAGCGCCATACCTTGCGCTATCTCATTGATAGCGCAAGGGATCTGCAAAATGCCATCGTCTTTTGTAATCGCAAGCGTGACGTGGGCGTCGTGCACCGGTCCCTGAGCAAGCATGGGTTTGATGCGAGCGCTCTGCATGGAGACCTTGATCAACATCAACGCACGCAGACTTTGGAGGCTTTTCGCCAAGGTGAAGTCACCATCATGGTCGCCAGTGACGTGGCCGCGCGCGGGCTCGATATTCCCAATGTCAGCCATATCTTCAACTACGACGTACCCGTTCATGCGGAGGCCTATGTGCATCGCATCGGGCGCACGGGACGGGCGGGGCGTGCGGGCTCGGCGGTCACCATTGTTGCCAGTAGTGATGAAAAGTCACTGGCCGCCATCGAAGCCCTTACCAAAACGCAATGTATATGGATCGATAACCCCTTTAGGTCCCTGCCGACAGATTTGGTGGACAATGACGGCCGCAGCGCACAGAAAAAAACCGGCGCGAAGTCCCGGCAAGGCAAAAAAACAACAAAATCGAAATCTCGTGCCCCGGCATCCAACGTTGCAAGTCGCAAAACTGGTAATAAATCTCGTCGCGGTCAAACGGAGGAACGCTCTCAAGGCCGGTCTGCCAAACCCGGCAAAGCAGAGAAAGACCGCTCATATGAAAAGCGAAAAAACGATAACCAGAACCATAACGACGACAAGCCGGTACGTATTACCGATGGCCACGTTCCCGAATTCCTGCTGCGGCCTGTGCGCAGCTAGAGCGTGTCATGACACGCTCTAAAAGCGCATGGAGAATTTGGTGCCGATGCCGAACTCGTCGGGCTGGCGCCTGTCGTGACCCGGATTGATGCGATAATAACCTCCCAGAGACAGGCGCGCACGCCGGGCAATGTCCACCTCATACGCCAGTTGAAACATCAACTCGCGATCCTTGGGCGATAAATCAACCGGCGCGTCAACCAGATAGGCCGCCCCGTTGCTCTCGCCTGGCGCCTTGCGCAGATAGACCGAGCCCGACGTCAGCCGCAACGGCTGGCCAACGGTAAAACTCAGCTTGTCAGTGTTATCGAACAGTCCCTTATAGCGGGCCCCTAAGGTAAAGGCGTTAAAGCGCATGTCCCCATGGCCACGCCACATGCTCTCGCCCGCCTCATCGACCGCCGCCCAGCCCTGGGTATAGCTGCCCAGCAGAGCGATGCGATCGGTAAGCGGAATGCGCGCCCCCAATTGCACATAGCTGGCCTGGGCGTCCTTGGCAAAGGCCAGCGCATCGCTGCCGGTGGTATCGAACAGCCCCTTCTTTTCGTGCAGGATGCCCGATTGCAACTGGAAAGCTCCGTATTTTCCCTCATAGTTCAAGCCCAGGCGGCCCAGGAACTTGGCGCGATGGGCATGCGGCTCGCTTTGCGTCAAAAGGAACGCCGCATCGGACGGATCGGGGCTTTCATCGGGCTTGCGGTTGCTGGAGGCGCTAAAGGCAAGGCTCATCGTATCGGACAACGAGACCGCGGCCCCCATGGCGCTACGCGTGCCCATGGAAAAGGCAAGCGGGTCGGCGGTCGCCGCCAGGGCGATGGGGGTCTCGGCAGCATCGAACAGGCTGGCGGTATCATAGGCCTTGCCAAGCCCCTGGTGTTGCGAGAGGGTAAAGCCGAAGGTCATGTCCATACCCGGTACGAGGGGTTGTTGCGCGATGGTCGGTTCCGCATCAAGAGCGCTCAGGCGCTGCACGAAATCGGCGATGTAAGACGATGACGAGGGTTGTGTGCGGGCGACGCGCCCTTGCAGGTTCATCAAAAAGGGGGCGCGGTGTTCGTCATAGACGAGGACCTGGTTGAGGGCCGCGGCCTGGCCCAAATCGGTCATGCCTGGGCCCAGGCGCATATCGCCGATGGCTTGCGTTTGCGCCATGGTAAAGTGGCCACTGGACGTGACGGCTGATGTTGTGCCCTGTGGTGTAAGCGCTGCTGTACCATCGACGACGCCCACACCATAGATCTCCGACTGGCTATATTCACCACTATTGTCGGCGGTGGAGAGTAGGCGGGCCACATACCAGTTGGCGCCGTTGTAATAGCTACTGGGATCGCTGGTTGGTACATTCCATTTTTGCCCTCTACGCTCGGGAAAGGCGGACATGAGATTGGCCAGATATCCCGAGACAACCGGGGCAGCGGCAGATGTGCCACCCATAAGTCTGTAATTATTTCCCTCTTTTCCACTTCCATGGGCATCGTATTTGTCACGTTTTTCTGTGGTATAGTTGCGATTTCCTGGTGCAAAGATGCAATAGCGTTGGACATCCCTGTTGCGGCCACAGAAATGGCTACGTTTTCTAAGTTTGCCATTAAGTACAAAGTTATAATACTTAGGCTGAAAGTTGGGATCTTGACCATAGTTTGCATCCAGATTGCCGACAGCGATGGCCCAGCCTCTAATTCCCAACGCACCGACCACTGCGGCCAGCCAATCCGGTTTTTCCCACCCTTTATCCTTTTCCCTACTAATCTGGGAGTCCCAGTTTCCTGCTGAGATGACCATAATAATGTTTTTCTTGGCCACTTCTCTCATCGTCTGGGCCCAAGGTGGAATTCTATTGTAACCTACGGCGATGCTCATGTTGACGATATCTGATTTGGCCCATTTATGTTGATAAAACTTGTTTTCTGTTCCGATCGCCTTAGCCAAATCAGATGATTCAAAGTTCTTGTATGGACCGGCTGTCGATAAGTCGACCAGTTTGGCATAGGGGGCAACGCCGTGCATGCCGTAGCCGTTGCGGCGCGCGGCAATAATGCCGGCGACCCCGGTGCCATGACGTTGGTTAGTGATATTCGGGTTCGGATTTTTCCCCGCCTCGGCGCCTTTTAAGTCCGGATGATTAAAATCAATACCGGAATCAACGACGCCGACGACAACCCCATCGCCGCCGACTTTGCCTGTCGGCAGGCCGTCCTTGGCATTGGTGCGGGCGAAAATCCCCGACTTATCATATTCTGCCATATAATCTGGTGTGCTTCTCCAGGACGTCTCTTTACGTTCTGGCGTCGATTGAGCCTGCTGCGATCCTTTTTGGGGATCGCCCTGAGAAGGGACCTGGTTTTGCTGTGATTGCCCCGGCTGCCCGTTGCTGGGCTGACCGTTGCCAGGCTGACCTGATTGGCCCGGCTGGCTTGGCTGTTTTCGTGCGGCCGGTGCCGGCGTTTTCGGTGGATTTGCCTTTCCCGGTTGCCCCGGCTGAACGTTGCCGGGATTGCTACTGCCACCGGTATTGCCGGGCTGACCGTTGCTGCCTCCACCGTTGCCGCCTCCACCGGTGCCGGGATTGCTACTGCCACCGGTATTGCCGCCGGTGCCCGGGTTGTTGCCGCCTCCACCGTTGCTGCCTCCACCGTTGCTGCCTCCACCGGTGCCGGGCTGCCCTGATTGCCCCGGATGCGCCTGCGGCCCCTGCTGCCCCGGTTTTCCTGACTGCCCCGGTTGTCCCGGTGGTTGGGAAACAGCGCCGCTGTCGCCAAACTCAACCGTTTCGCACGCGGCAAGGACAGACATGGCGCAAAAAGCCGCCCCGCAATACAGCCATTTCAGGCCATGGTTTCTGTTTCGCATCCTCAACCCTCCTTTTGCGGGAGCGCGCCGGCCAGGTCGCCAATGGACGTTTCCAGCGACTTGCGACGGGTATGGCCGGGTTTAAATCACGAAATTCTGTTCGGATCCCCACACTGCGTTATATATTTGAAATAAATTCGGTTAAATATTGATTAAATAGTGCCATTGTGATCCTTTTATCATGCGCAACACACGACACGACTGTGCCGGATTCGCGGGCTAGATGTGTAACGTCAAGAGGTTGTCAGGTCTTAATAAAGAGACCCAGATAGGGAGGGACTATGCACACGGTTTTTTCAAAGCACGAAGCGGGTCGAGAACGGGTGCCGGGCCATGATCTGGAACTCCGCCGGTGGGGCTGTCCGCAAAAGAACCTGGCCGGTGCGACACCAACAACAGACTTCAAGGGTTGCTGTGGCAAAGGGGCCTTGCCCAGGCGCTACGCAGTGGCAATAGCAATGGTTGTTGGTCTAGGGTCGTCTGCGCCCCTTTGGGCCCAGGAGGCCGCCGATGCGGTGGCGCCTGAGGCAGCCAGCGGGGCGCAAACCCGGCAGTTGGTTCGCGGCAAGGACTGGATGGTGGCCGCCGCCAATCCCCATGCGGTCCGTGCCGGTGCGGATATGTTGCGCGCCGGCGGCAGTGCGGCGGATGCCCTTGTTGCGGTTCAGACGGTTCTTGGTCTGACGGAGCCACAATCATCGGGGCTGGGGGGCGGTGCGTTTCTCGTCTACTGGGAGGCAAAGGCGAACAGGCTCCTGACCCTTGACGCCCGCGAGACGGCACCGGCAGCTGCCACGCCGCGTTTGTTTCAGGACGCAGACGGCAAGCCATTGAAATTTTTTGACGCCGTTGTCGGCGGGCGTTCGGTTGGTGTGCCGGGGACACCCAAACTGTTGGCACACGTGCACCGGCGCTGGGGCAAGCTTGCCTGGGCGCGGGTCCTGGCGCCTGCAACAAAGCTTGCCAGGAAGGGATTTGCCGTCTCGCCGCGCCTGGCCAGGCTCATCGCGCGCGATGCCGAACGCCTTTCCAGCCGCCCCGCCAGTGCGGCCTATTTCTTTTCCGACGGCAAACCCCTTGCTGTTGGCTCCATACGCAAAAATCCGGCCTATGCGCGGACTCTGGAGCTGTTTGCCACGCAAGGAGAAAGAACCTTTTATGAAGGAGAGATTGGCCGGGATATTGTCGCTGCTGTCAGGGCAGACGCGGGCAACCCAGGCGTCATGACCCTTGCGGATTTGCGCAATTATCGGATCGTTGAACGCCCGTCGGTTTGCGCGGCCTATCGTGGCTACGCGGTTTGCGGCATGGGTCCTCCCTCCTCAGGGGCGCTGACTGTGGGGCAGATCCTGGGCACCATCGCGCCCTACGATATCGCCGGACTGGGACCCGATAGCGCCAAAGCGTGGCGGTTGATCGGTGATGCTTCCCGTCTGGCCTTTGCGGATCGGGCCCGGTACATGGCGGACAGTGATTTCGTCCCCATGCCGACGAAAGGCCTGCTGGCGCCGGACTATTTGCAAAAGCGCGCGGCGATGATTGCCACCGACAGGGCGCTTACCCAGGAAGCGGTATCGCCGGGGGCGCCAACTTGGGAGCATGCTGGCCTTGCCCCCGATCAGCTTGCCGATGATCAGTCTCTGGAGTTGCCGTCCACCAGCCATATTTCGATTATTGATGGAGAGGGGAACATCATCTCCATGACCACAACCATTGAGAATGGCTTTGGGTCGCGTGTCATGGCGGCCGGGTTTTTGCTCAATAACGAGTTGACCGACTTTTCCTTCAAATCCCACAAGGATGGCGTGCCGATCGCCAACAGGGTGGAGCCGGGTAAGCGCCCACGCTCGTCCATGTCGCCGACCATTGTGCTCAAAGATGGCAAACCGGTGATCGCTATCGGCTCTCCCGGCGGCAGCCGCATTATCGGCTATGTGGCGCGCACACTCATTGCCCTGATCGACTGGAACATGGATATCCAGTCCGCCATCAGTGCTCCGCATCTGGTTAATCGTTTCGGCACGTTTGATGTGGAGAAAGGAACAGCTGCGGAAAGTCTGGCGCCGAAGCTTGAGGCTCTTGGCTTTCCGGTCAAGGTGCGAGACCTAAACTCCGGCCTGCACGGATTTGTGATTACGCCCACCGGCCTGGAAGGGGGCGCGGACCCGCGTCGGGAAGGGATTGTCATTGCCCAGTAGCGCTGAAAACGCCTGGGCAAGGGAGAACCAGAATGGGGGTCCTTGCAAGGGCAATGGGCTCTAAGCATCGGGCGTTTAAATTGCAACAATAACCCCGGTTAGGATCAAGAGAACGACTAAAATGGGGCCTTGGACATGGCCCTCGTTATTCTTTTTCAGCCTCGCGAAGCCATTTATCTGATCATTGCTTGTCTCCGGCGGCTTTGCTGTGTGTCAAGGGTTCAAGAACCGCCGAAGGCGGCGCGAAGCGCCCTTGACACACCGCACAGCCGCCGGTTAGGGCTCATGATCAGATAAATGGCTGGATACGCCTTTCTATAGACATGAACCGATAAAGCATGAGAAAAAAGTCCTTATCCAGAACTGGGGTTCTATTAAAACATGACACGCTCTAATCCAGCAGGAGGACTGTGCACGGCTCGCCTTTCCTGGCCGCCTTGGCGTGGGGTTTGCGTATCACCAAAGCGTCGGCACGATTGAGAATGGCGAGCATGGCGCTGTCCTGGCGCATAAACGGCGTGGCAACGGCTTGCCCTTCGCGATCGGTATCAAGCCGCGCCCGCAGATAAGTCTCGCGCTCATCGTTGCCTGCAAGATCGCAACCAAGAACCGCATCCCTGCTATCAGACCTGAAAGGTAATCCCAAAAGCGCCCGTATGAGGGGTTGCAGGAAAACGCGGGCGGTCACCAGGGATGAGACGGGATTTCCGGGAAGCCCCAGAACATGCAGCCCCACCCCACGCCCATAAAGCAGAGGTTTTCCCGGGCGCATGGCGATTTTGCAAAAATCAAGGGTAACACCGAAATCGCCAAGCGTGTCGGCGACAAGGTCGTGCTTTCCAACAGAGGCGCCGCCAAGGGTAACAAGAATGTCCGCCCTTTGCGCCCGCGCTGTGCAGAATGCCTGCAACAGCCCATCGCGGCTGTCCTTGGCAATACCAAGATCAAGAGGCGAGGCACCGACAGCGCGCGCCATGGCCGCTACGCCATAGGTGTTGGACGCCACAATCTGCGCGGCATCGACGGTTTGCGTCCCCGGTGGAACCAGCTCATCGCCGGTTGCCAGAATGGCGACACGCGGACGGCGGCGCACCGGAATGTGTGCATGGTTCATGCTGGCCGCCAGGGCAATAGCCCTGGGCGTGAGCCGAGCGCGGGGCTGCAGGAGCACGTCTCCTTTTGCAAAATCAAGACCCTCCGGGCGCACGTATTGTCCCTTGCCGAGGGCCTGGGTGGTAACGATGCTCCCGCCTTTCGGCAGGGCGTGCTCCTGGATGAGCACCGCATCGGCGCCCTTGGGGAGGGGAGCACCGGTGAAGATCCTGACCGCCTCGCCGGCCTTGACCTGACCCGAAAACCCGTGACCCGCCGCCGCCTCGCCGATAACCCTTAAAATTGCACCCGCCTCAAGACCTGCATCACCAACCCCGACTGCGTAGCCGTCCATGGCCGAGACCGAAAAAGGGGGCTGTGTGCGCCGGGCGGCAAGGGGTTGCGCCAACACGCGTCCCAGGGCATCCGCAAGCGCAACCCTCTCACTGTCAACCACAGACGCATGCGCGATCATGGTCGCGCGCGCTTCATCAACCGAGATAAGTGTCATAACCTATAGCAAAATGGGTACAGCTAACCCCATGCTGATCCAGTGCCCGCCCCGGCGGCGCGATCACGGATATACGATCCGGACTCGCCGCCGTGCTTTTCAAGCAAGACGATGTCGCCTATAACCATGGCCCGATCCAGCGCCTTGGCCATATCATAGATGGTCAAACACGCCACGCTCACGGCGGTCAAGGCCTCCATTTCCACGCCGGTCCTGCCGGTCACCTGCGCCGTACCCACAACACGCAAACCAGGAAGCGCCTCGTCCACCTCGATATCCACATCCACACGGGTAAGCTGCAGCGTATGGCATAGGGGGATCAATGTTGCGGTGTTCTTGGCAGCCATAATCCCTGCAAGCCGGGCGGTCGCGAACACATCGCCCTTTTTTGTATTGCCCGCCACGATATGGGCAAGGGTCTGGCGATCCATGCTTACGCACCCCCTTGCGATCGCCACGCGCTTGCTGGGTGGTTTGGCACCGACATCGACCATTGATGCCGCGCCTGATGAATCCAAATGGGTAAGCTCAGAATTCTGGCCTTTTGTGTCTTTTTCATACATGGGCGGGTTTTTCCCCGCTGGTTGCGGGATTACCAGTCAATAGCCGTTCGGTGGCCAGGCGCACGTCGTTCTGGCGCATAAGGCTCTCTCCAACAAGTGCCGCGCTTATGCCATGGTCCTGCAAAGCCTTTAAATCCTTGTGCGAGGAGATACCACTTTCGCTGACAACCAGGACATTATCATCAACCTGTGCAGCCAGATCAAAGCTGGTCGCAAGTGTCGTCTCAAAGGTTCTTAGATTCCGGTTATTGATGCCGATCAACCTGGTGGAAAGCGCTTCGGTGCGCGCCAGCTCACGGGGCGCGTGAACTTCCACCAGAACATCAAGCCCCTGCTCAAGGGCTTCCTCTTCGAGGGCCCTGGCCTGATCATCGGAAACCGCCGCCATGATAATCAGTATGCAATCGGCACCCCAGACCCGAGCCTCCAAGACCTGGTAGGGATCGAACAGGAAATCCTTGCGCAAAACCGGCAAGGAGCACGCACCATGGGCCTGACCAAGATAAACGGGTTCCCCTTGAAATGAAGGCCTGTCAGTGAGGACGGACAGGCAGGTTGCGCCCCCCGCCTCATAGGCACGGGCCAACGCCGCGGGATCAAAGTCCGCGCGAATGAGGCCGCGCGACGGGCTGGCTTTTTTGATCTCGGCAATCAATGCGAATTGCCCCGCGGCCTGTTTTGCGCTGAGGGCGCGGTAAAATCCGCGTGCAGGTGGCATTTCGCGTGCGCGCGCGGCAAGCTCCTGGTAGGGAACATCGCCCTTGGACGCCGCCACTTCCTCCACCTTGTAGGCCATTATACGAGACAGCACGTCACTCACTGGCTTGCGATCCTGATTTGTTTGAAATCTCAACAAGCGCGTCCAGGGCCTTGCGGGCTGCCCCGGAGGTCACAGATCGGCGGGCCTGATCCACCCCCGTGGCAATATCATCGGCACGGCCCGCGACGACGAGACCGGCACCGGCGTTGAAAATTGCCGCATCCCGATAGGCTGACGGTTCGTCATCCAGCACGGCTAGCAGGGCCTTGGCGTTTGCCGTCGCATCACCGCCTTTAAGGTCAGCAAGGGATGCCCGTTCAAGGCCCACGTCTTCCGGGGCAATGGTAAAGGCGCGCATCGATTCGCCGCGTATTTCCACGACTTGGGTAGGGCCGCAGACAGTGATCTCGTCAAGCCCATCGCCATGCACAATCCAAGCGTGCTCGCAACCAAGATTGCACAAAACCTGCGCTATGGGCGTAACCCACTCGGGAGCAAAAACCCCCGTCATTTGCCGTTTAACGCCGGCGGGATTGGACAGGGGACCCAGGAGATTAAAGAGGGTTCGCGTCCCCAGTTCAATCCGCACCGACCCCACATGGCGCATGGCCGGATGATGAGAAGGCGCGAACATAAAGCCAACGCCCGCGGCCTTGATACAGTGCGCAATAGCGCTGGGATCAAGGTCGATATTCACGCCTAGAGCCGTGAGTACGTCCGCAGCCCCTGATATGGACGACAGGGCACGGTTGCCGTGTTTGGCGACCGGTGCTCCTGCCCCTGCCGCAATAAAGGCGGCAGCGGTGGAAATGTTGTAGGTGCCCGATCCGTCACCGCCGGTGCCGACAATGTCAATCGCGTCCGACGGGGCCTCAACCCGCGTCATTTTTTCGCGCATGATGGTCACCGCGCCAGAGATCTCCGCAACGCTCTCACCACGTACTCTAAGGGCCATCAACAGCCCTGCGATCTGCGCCGATGTGGCGCCTCCCGACATCATGATCGCAAAAGCGGTCTTGGCTTCCTCTTCGCTCAGCGCCTCGGCCTGAGCAGCCCTAGCGAGCAGAGACTTGAAATCGGAACTGGCAGACATGAACGATACTCTTGATAAGTTACCCGGGTTTCGCGTGCTGGCTTCACTCAGTTATCGATTGCGGCGGTTGAAATGCCTGGCGCTTTGCAAAAACCGCTGCAAGATGGCCATACCGTGCTCCGATGCGATACTTTCGGGATGAAACTGCACGCCAAAAACCGGATGGGTCCTGTGATGCATAGCCATGGGGACGTTGTCAACCGCAAGGTCCCCATCAGTGCTGGTGGTTTTTGCCCTTTCAACCTCAGCATTGACAACAAACACCTCTGGCAATGTTTTTCGATCAACCGCCAGAGAATGATACCGTGTGGCCTGTAACGGGCTGGGAAGGTCCTCAAACAGCCCCGTTCCGTCATGGGCGATCGCACTGGTTTTGCCATGCATGAGCCGCGGGGCACGGGTAATGCTGCCGCCATAGGCGCAGGCAATGGCCTGATGACCCAAACACACACCCAGAATAGGCCGCGTTCCGTTTGCGCGTCTTATGAGATCGACGATAATGCCCGCCGTTTCCGGCACACCGGGGCCTGGGGAGATCACAATGGCTTCGTAGGCCGGATCAAGAGCCGCATCAACGGTGATCTTGTCATTGCGCACAACTTCGACTTCGACATCGGCGCCCAACTCACAAAGATAGTGATAAAGATTATAGGTGAAACTATCATAATTGTCGATGAGCAGAACGTGCATGATCACTGCCCCTTATTGACGCGGCTGGCGAAACGCTCGGCTTCCGCGGCGGCCTTGAAAAGCGCCCGCGCCTTGATGACACATTCGTTGTGCTCGTAATCGGGATCACTGTCGGCGACAATGCCGGCACCTGCCTGCACGTACATTTTTCCATCCTTAAAGAGCGCCGTGCGCAACACAATACAGGTATCCATGGCCCCGTCGGCGGAAAAGTAGCCGACACAGCCCCCATAGGGTCCGCGTTTTTCGGGCTCCAGTTCATCAATAATCTGCATGGCCCGCACCTTGGGCGCGCCGGAGACGGTACCGGCGGGAAAGCCGGCCATGAGCGCATCGACAACGTCGTGACGGGCGGTGTCCAGTTCTCCCACCACGTTGGAGACGATATGCATGACGTGGCTGTAATATTCGACAAAAAACTGATCGCTCACCCGCACCGTGCCTGGTTTGCACACCCGCCCCACGTCATTGCGGCCCAGATCAAGCAGCATCAAATGTTCTGCCAACTCTTTTGGGTCCGCGAGCAAAGAGGCGGCGTTGGCGGCATCTTCGGAAGGGGTTTTGCCACGCGGCCTGGTGCCGGCAATGGGGCGGATTGTGACCTCGCCATCAAGCACGCGCACCAGTATTTCGGGGCTGGAACCGGCAATGGCAAAATCCTCAAAGTCAAGAAAGTACAAAAACGGTGCCGGATTGATGCGCCGCAGGGCGCGATACAGGGCGAACGGCTCAAGGGTAAAAGGTGCCTCAAAACGCTGCGAGAGCACGACCTGGAAAATGTCGCCGGCGGCAATATAGTCCTTGGCCCGCGCCACCATCTGGCTGTATTGCTCGACACTGGTGTTGGAGACGGCATCAGCCGTGACAATTCCGCGGGATGTGACAGCATCCGTGATACCGTCGGTTGCGGTAAGGTTCAGCGGCGCCTCAAGGGCCTCCACAGCCGAGATAATGGCCTCACAAGCACGCGTATAGGCGCTCCCGCTCGAGATCTCGGATCGCGGATAGACCGGGGCGCTCAGGATGATAACATCCCTGACCGCGTCAAACACCGCTATGACACGGGGGCGGATCAACAGCGTATCGGGCACGTCAAGGGCTTGCGGGTTTGCCGGGCCCAGGACCTCGAACGCGCGGATCATGTCGTATCCAAGAAAGCCAAAAAGGCCACAGGCCATGGGCGGCGCGTCCTGGGGAAACGTCATGCGATTTTGTGCCAGCACATGGCGCAGGGCCTCAAGCGGTGCCATGTCGAGGGGCTCAAAGGCCTGTCTGTCCACTTCGTAGCGGCGATTAATCATGGCCTGGTTTTTCGCGATGCGAAAGACAAGATCGGGAGCCATGCCGATGATCGAATAGCGCCCGCGTACCGCCCCTCCCTCAACGGACTCGAGCAGAAATCCGGTCGTTTTCTGATGCGCCAGCTTGAGATAGGCACTAACCGGGGTCTCCAGATCCGCAACCATACGGCATGTGACGATCTGCGGTTCGCCCGCGTCATAGCGTTCCTGGAAGGTACGCCGGTTCGGTTCAATTTTCATAACGGAAATCCGGCGTCCAAGTCCTTAATACGCGTTTTCGCGCGCACCAAGAACGTAGTCGATGGCATTCTGGTTCACCGACACACGGGTTCGCCCGCGCAGCGCGTCAAGATACTGTTCGTTAATGTCCGCCTGCATGGTGGCTTGCAGCGATATCGCGACGTTTTTCGCCTCTTCATCCTCTGCGTTAAACGCGGGCACGGTTTCGTCAATGACCGTAAACAGAATACGTGACGTGCCTGTGCGCGTCGCGATCTGGGCACTATCGCCCTCGGGCAAGGCAAAAGCGGCAAGATTGGACGCAGGAAAATCACTATTACTAACAAACCGCTGTAGGTCGGCGACGGTTTTCTTCGGCGTCGACAGTGTCGTTGCAATTGCATCCAGGGTCTCGCCGCCCTTTAAGGCCTCCAACAGGGTCTCGGCCTTGGTACGCAAAGCTTTATCTGTCTCGTCAGCGCGCCACTGGCGCTCAACCTCATCGCGCGCTTCCTCGAATGTCGGCAGACGTGTCGGCGTAATGCCCTTTACCTGGTACCAAAGAAAACCACCATTTTTAAAGCTCATAGGGTCGTTCTCAATCTCGATGTCGGTTTCGAAAATACGTCTGAAAAGATTTCTGTGATCCACATCCAGCGCCCATACCTGTGACACGGGCTGACGTTTGGTATCGTTTCCCTGGCGACTGATCGCCTCCAGTTGAATGTATTCCATATTGAACGCTTCGGCGATCTCGGCAAACGGGCGCCCTTCGGCGAACATATCGTCGACGGGCCCTAACTGCGTGACAATGGACTGACGGGCGCGCTCAAGGCGCAACACGGACTCAATGTCTGCGCGGACCTCGTCAAATGACGACGTCTGCAAGGGTTCAATGCGCTCTACCCTGGCAATGACAAAACCAAATTTACCCGCGATCACGCCGCTGTTTGTTGCCTCCTCAAGAGAAAAAACCGCATCCGCGATTGCCGTATCGGCAATGGCCGATTTCTCGATAACCCCCAGATCACTCGCGGTACCTTTCAGGTCTTCACGCTGGCTTAGCGCTTCGAACGAGGTTCCGCTGGCAAGCGTTGTCGCGGCGTTTTGGGCGTCTTCCTTTGATGCGAAAATGATCTGGCGCACGTGCCGTTTTTCCGGCACCTGAAAGGCTGCAATGCGCGTGTCATAGGCCTCGCGCACGTCTGCTTCGTCTATTTCAAGGGTTTTGCCAACGGACTCTGGCGTCATGGCCAAAAGTTCAACGGCGCGGAATTGCGGATAGCGAAACCGCTCCTTATTGGCATCAAAATAGGTTTTCAGAGTGCTCTCGGAGGGCGGCGCGATGGGGTCCAGATGGCTTTCCGAAATGGTGACGAACTCAAGCCGCCGGCGGCTATTGGAGACCTGATAGGCCGCCTCGCGCAGCACATCAGGGACATCAACCGCCCCGCTCAATCCGGCTTCGATTTGGGTTCGCAAATTGCTCCTGAGTTGCGCATCGAAATATTGCCGAGCGCTAAGATCGCTCATGTCCAGCTGTTGCGGCAGATTGGCAATGACTTGCGCGTCCTGGCCTAACCGGAGTCGGCTGGCCTCATCATCAAGCAGGCCCTCACTTATCATTTGCGCCACCACGTCTTGCGTTAATCCATCGGAACGCGCTTCACTAAGACCGTAAGGGCGCCGCCGTTCATTGCTTTTCTGGCGCATGGCGCTGTTTAACGCCTGGCGGTAGTCCTCAGGTGAGAACGTCTGTGAACCCACGGTGATTGCGGTGCCGGCACCATAGGAACGGATACCGTCGCTTGCCGGCCAGATCACAAAACTGATCAACAGAATTCCGATAAAAAACATCGATAATTTACTCGACGCACCGCGGCGCAACATCTCAAGCATAGTTGCCTCTCTCCAAGGGCGAGATTATAGCAAAATGGGTATAGCTAACCCCATGCTGATCTCATAGCGAGGACAAATCTCGTGCCCGCAAGGTTTGCCACGCCAACACCATCACGTACCACCGGACGGCCTGATGTGCAAGATGCAAGGCGATAACGTTTGCTTGTCGCCTGTGTTTTATACCAGCGGTATTGGCTTTATGTACACGCCGTCTGGTGTACTGCCTTGATAACACATCTCTTTGACGCAAATCCATGAGTCATTGTCAGGGACCAATGGTATTAGAGAGGTAGAGTTCTTGTGGGCTTTCGCGTGACCATCCGCGCATTACGCTTAATCTACGCCTCACGGCCCTTCGGTGTGACGGGCTTGCCGGGCGGTTACGGACAACAGGGCACCTCTATGACCGGTATCTACCTACCCCCTCCCCCGTCCTGGGTCACCTCCAGAGTACCCTTGGCATAAGAGGGGCTGGAGCGCGTCAGGCAGGCTTCGGAGCGGACTTGAAAAGTGTTACAATCCGATCGTAAGGTCTTGATTGCGATCACGTAATGGCGTTACAAAAGAATATCACAAAGGAGGGCAGCGTGGGTATCACACCGCAGATTATCGGCAACTGGAAAATGAACGGCACAATTAGTTCCGTGCGCGAGATACAGGCGCTGGACGAAGGCCTGGCTGGGGCGCTCGGTACGGGCGTCGATGTCGATGTCGATGTGATGATCTGCCCCCCGGCAACACTGGTGCATATTTTTGCCCACGCCACACGCGACAGCGCCATCGCCATTGGGGCGCAGGATTGCCATGCGGAAACCAACGGCGCCTTTACCGGCGATATCGCCGCTGAGATGCTTGCCGATTGCGGCGCCAAGGCGGTTATCGTTGGACATTCGGAGCGGCGCACTTTGCATGGGGAAACAGACCATGCGGTGTTGAAGAAGGCCCAGGCCGTGCATCGCGCGGGTCTTGTGTGCATCATCTGTATTGGGGAAACACGCAGCGAGCGCGAGGCCGGAGAGACCTCCAGGGTTGTATCCACCCAACTCGCCGGGTCGACCCCCGATAGCGCAACCCCAAAGAATACGGTCATTGCCTACGAGCCCGTGTGGGCAATAGGCACCGGCGATATCCCCTCTGCCGAGGACATCGGTGCGGTACATTCTCAGGTGCGCGAGCAGCTGTTTGACCGCTTTGGTGTGGCGGGGCACGAGATACCCCTTTTGTATGGGGGCTCGGTCAATCCTGACAATGCGGCCGAGGTGCTTGCCATAGAGGATGTGAACGGCGCGTTGGTCGGGGGCGCGAGCCTGCGGGCGAGCGATCTCCTGGGTATCGTCGCCGGAATTAAGCCTGCCGCAACGCGCTAACGGGCATCTACCGACCCGCTCCCCCTCCCCACCACCCACAGAGTACCGCCTGCGCGGGTGGCGGGGAGGAGGAGCGGGCTGGCTAGATCCGCATGGGGTTAGCTGTACCCATTTTGCCAAGGGTTAGGTAACAGGAGTAACAGGGGCGAATATGTATCTTGGACTGGATTTGGGAACGTCGGGTCTGCGCGGGTTGCTGGTCGATGCGGCCGGCGCGGTGGCCGGGTCGGCACAGGCCGCCTATGCAGTCACGCAGGAAAGACCCGGATGGAGCGAGCAGGAGCCGAAAGATTGGCTTTCAGCTCTGGCTGCGGTGGTGGCTGATCTGAAACGCATGGCCCCGCGCGCGTTCGCCGACTTGCGCGGAATCGGCGTATCGGGACAAATGCACGGCGCGGTCCTGCTGGATGCAGACGGCGTTGTTTTGCGGCCCTGCATCTTATGGAACGATACGCGCAGCCATTTGGAGGCGGCGGAACTTGATGGCACCGAAGGCTTTCGTGATATATCGGGAAATATTGTGTTTCCCGGATTTACAGCGCCAAAGCTGTTATGGGGGGCGCGCCACGAGCCCGCCATATTTGCCAGGATCGACAAGGTCCTTTTGCCCAAGGATTATATAAATTTCTGGCTCACCGGTCGCTTGGTGTCGGACATGTCCGATGCCGCCGGAACGTCCTGGCTTGATACGAAAAATCGCAAATGGTCGGAGCCCCTGCTCGAGCGTTCCGGTATGAGCCGAGAGCAGATGCCCGATTTGGTGGAGGGGAGCGAGGCGATAGGCACGTTGCGCCCAGACCTGGCCAAAGCGTGGGGGGTCTCCGGAGATGTTACCGTGGTAGGGGGCGGCGCCGACAATGCTGTCGCCGCCTGTGGCATTGGCGCCATCAATGAGGGTGATGGCTTTGTCTCCCTGGGCACGTCGGGGGTCATTCTTGTTGCCCGCAATGCATATTGTCCGGCACCGTCGTCGGCGGTTCATACGTTTTGTCATGCGCTTGCGCAGCGTTGGTACCAGATGGGGGTAATCCTTGCCGCCACCGACAGTTTGAACTGGCTTGCGGGAAATTTGGGCAGCAACGCCGATGCCCTGGCACGGAATCTGGGTCATAGGATCGGGGCCCCTGGGGCAACGCAGTTTTTGCCCTATTTGTCCGGTGAACGCACCCCTCACAACGATAGTCACATCAGGGGGGCCTTTTTGAATCTGGACATTGGATGTGATCGCGCTGATCTGACCCGAGCTGTGATGGAGGGGGTTTGTTTTGCCCTTAAGGATTGTTTTGCAGCGCTTTGCGCCACCGGCGTTGACCTCAAGCGGGCGGTTATCGTCGGGGGAGGATCCGCTTCGCCCTATTGGGTTGAACTCATGGCCACGGTTTTAAACTGTCCTCTGGATGTGCCGGGGCGAGGTGAGTTTGGCGCGGCTTTGGGGGCGGCGCGTCTTGCCATCGTGGGATCAAGCGGCGAGGACCCAAAGACAATCATGACACCGCCCGAGATAAAAACAACTGTTGAGCCGCGCAAAGAACACGTAGAGGCCTACGCTGCCGCTTATAGATCCTGGCGGGCCATCTATCCAGCAATAAGGGACCTGACATGACCTCTTTTTTTAAGGGAATAGAAAAAATCGCTTTCGAAGGCCCGCAAAGCCAAAATCCGTTGGCCTTTCGTCACTACAATCGTGATGAGATCGTCCTTGGTAAACCCCTGGAGGATCATTTGCGCTTTTCTGTTGCCTACTGGCACAGTTTTGCCTGGGAGGGAGGTGATCCTTTTGGTGGCCGCACATTCGCGCGTCCCTGGTATCCGCAGGATGATATGGCAGGCGCCAAGATCAAGGCCGATGCTGCGTTTGACATGTTTGAAATTGTTGGGGTTCCGTATTTTTGTTTTCATGATGCGGATGTGCGCCCGGAGTTGGGAAGTTTCGCGGCAAACCTGGACGCGCTCAATGAAATCACCGACTATTTCGGTGAGAAAATGCAGACCGCCAAAACCCGGCTGCTGTGGGGAACAGCAAACCTGTTTACCCACCGCCGCTTTATGTCCGGCGCCGCAACCAATCCGGATCCGGAGGTTTTCGCTTACGCCGCAGCGACGGTGAAAAGCTGTATGGATGCAACCCATAAGCTGGGGGGTGAGAATTACGTCCTGTGGGGAGGCCGCGAGGGATATGAGACATTGCTGAATACCGACATGGCTCTGGAATTGGACCATATGGGGCGTTTTTTGAACATGGTGGTGGAATACAAGCACAAGATCGGGTTCAAGGGCACCATTCTCGTTGAACCCAAGCCGCAGGAACCCTGCAAACACCAATACGACTACGATGTGGCCACCTGCTTTGCCTTTTTGCAAAAATACGGTCTGGAAAAGGAAGTCAAACTCAACATCGAGCAGGGGCATGCCATTTTGGCCGGCCACACCTTTGAACACGAGATCGCCACCGCCGTTGCCCTTGGGGTTTTCGGCTCCATCGACATGAACCGCAACGATTATCAGTCCGGTTGGGATACGGACCAGTTTCCCAACAACGTGCCGGAAGTGGCATTGGCTTATTATGCTATTCTCAAAGGCGGGGGATTTGGCACCGGGGGAACCAATTTTGACGCCAAAATCCGCCGTCAATCCCTTGATCCTGCTGACCTGATCGCAGCCCATGTGGGGGCCATGGACATTTGCGCCCGTGGCTTCAAAGCCGCCGCCGCGATGATCGAGGACGCAGGGTTGGAAGAGGCGCTGCGGGAGCGCTATGCGGCGTGGAATCAGGATAAAGCGCAGGCCATGTTGAGGAGCGATCTGCAAAGCATTGCCGCACGCGTTGTGGAGGAAAACATCGACCCGGCTCCGCGCTCCGGCCGCCAGGAAATTTTGGAGAACTACATCAACCGGTTCGTTTAGAGCGTGTCATGTTTTATACCAAGGGTCCTTAACAATGACTCATGGCTTAGCGTCAGTTAAGTGTGTTATCAAGGCCGTACACCAGTCGGCGTGTCCATAAAGCCCATGCCGTTGGTATTAGAGCCGGAAGATAATAAAAACGCAAAACAGTTATCCCCCCACGTGGCGAGGGCCTTATTGTGGTTGGTGTCGGCCCGTGCCGCCAGCAAGCCAAAGGACAGGCCATAGACGACAACCCCTAAAGCGTGTCAGGTCTTAATAGAATTGATTCTATTAAGACCTGACACGCTTTAGTCGAGTAAGGCAGGATCAATTGCCCAGAATGCCTTCGTATTTCTTTTTAAACCGCGAAAGCCGGCCGCCGCGATCGGTCAGATGCTGGTTGCCACCGGTCCAGGCGGGATGGGTCTTGGGATCAATATCAAGCTGCAATCTGTCCCCTTCAGCCCCCCAGGTGGAGCGGGTCTGAATTTCTGTACCATCGGTCAACACCATGGTAATGAGATGGTAGTCGGGATGAATATCTTTTTTCATGATCGGCCAGCTTTGCGTTGGAACCTCGTTCATCGCGGGGGGCGTTTAACAGCCAAACCCCTATAGGATGCGACAAACAGCAATCCGGAGCCTATATCTCAACCATGAACAAAACGCAAGAAAAAGCAGAAAATTCTGCCCGGTCGGAACAGCAGCCTGGTGCGCCTTTGGCGTCTGCGGACGGGCCTCGTGCACCACAATCAAGCGATTTTGCGGCGCAAGCGTCGCGCTTGCGGCCCCTGCGGGCCTTGTTTCCCTATTTGCGTCCCTATCGCGGCATCGTTGCAGCGACGGGCCTGTTTCTGCTTCTCGCAGCAGCGGCAACCCTGGTGCTGCCCATGGCGCTGCGTCGGATTATCGATCTTGGCTTCGCCAGGGACGATATGGTCATGGTGGACCGTTATTTTCTTGCCCTTTTTGTTGTGGTGATGGTGTTAGCGGCGGCGAGCGCCTGCCGATATTATTTTGTATCGTGGTTGGGGGAGCGGCTGGTCAATGATCTGCGCAAGGGTGTGTTTTCCCATATACTGGCTTTGCCGGCGCCGTTTTTTGATCAGGCCCAATCCGGGGAGTTGATCTCGCGCCTGACCGCCGATACCACCCATATCAAGGCCGCCGTCGGCTCAAGCATATCGGTTGCAGTGCGCAATTTAATTCTGTTTGCCGGATCGTTCGTGATGATGATCGCAACCAGTCCGCGCCTGAGCCTTTACGCCTTGGGAGCGATCGCCTTTATCGTTTTGCCGATGATTGTCTTTGGCCGTCTGGTGCGTCGGCGCTCCCGCCGCGCCCAGGACCGGCTCGCCGACGCCTCCGCCTATGCAACCCAGGCCGTCTCGGCGGTAAAAACCGTCCAGAGTTTTGCCAACGAGGCTTACGTTTCCCATCGATTTTCCGCGTCCATTGAGCGCGCTTTTGCCGCGGCAAGGGCGGCTATCGGCATCCGCGCCCTGTTGACCGCGTTTTCCATATTCACCGTGTTCGCCAGTATCGCCGGGGTTTTGTGGATGGGGGCACGCGATGTCATGTCGGGAGATATGTCACCGGGTACTTTGGGGCAGTTTTTGCTATATGCCATGTTCGCTGCCGGCAGTTTTGGGGCTCTGGCGCAAGTTTGGGGGGAAGTCTCGCAGGCCGCCGGGGCCACCGAGCGTCTGCTTGAGTTGCTCGCCGAACCCCCCGCACCCGGCGGTGCGGGGGGCATGCTGAAGACCCCCGTCTCGGGCACCCTCACCTTTGAGCGGGTGTCGTTTTCCTATATCCTGCGCCAGGAGGCCCTGGTGATTGACGGGCTGCATGTACGTATCAAGGCCGGTGAGACGGTGGCGATTGTGGGACCCTCGGGTGCGGGTAAGACGACCCTTTTTAATCTGTTGCTGCGCTTTTACGAGCCCACCAGGGGGCGAATTCTCGTCGACGACATGCCCGTCAACACGATTGATCCCAAGGCATTGCGGGCGCAGATCGCTTTGGTGCCGCAGGAGCCGGTGATTTTTGCCTCCACTGTTGCCGATAACATCCGCTTTGCCCGCACCGAGGCTTCCCAAGCGGCCATAGAGGCGGCTGCACAGGCAGCCAATGCCCATGATTTTATTACGGCGTTCGCGCAAGGTTACGAAACACCTTTGGGAGAGCGGGGTATCACTCTCTCTGGCGGTCAGCGCCAGCGCATTGCCATTGCCCGGGCACTTCTTAAGGACGCGCCCATTCTGCTTCTTGATGAGGCCACCAGCGCACTGGATGCGCAGAGCGAACTTCTGGTCCAAAGCGCCCTGGATCGGCTTATGCACCAGCGCACCACCCTGGTGATCGCCCATCGCCTGGCAACGGTGCGCGGCGCTGATCGCATTCTCGTTTTGGACAAGGGCAAGCTCGTCGAGGACGGCAATCATGCCACGCTCATGGCCAAAGGCGGCCTTTATGCCTCGTTGGCGGCGTTGCAATTTCGCACCCAGGAAGAGACGGAGCGCCCATGATTTCGTGTAATAAGTGTATTCGTGCGAATGTGCACGAAAAAATTTCAGGAAAGTTCATGACATTCGCCGATGACTCCCTATATGACAGTCAGGAGCTCGCTGCAAGGCATGAAAGCTGGCAATTTCGATATAGCCTGGCCTGGCGTGAACCACCGGTGGGGCAACCAATCCGATCATCAATGGAGGATCTATCCCATGAACAATCTGTTTGAAATGTTAACCGGTGCCCAGAGCGGCCAGGGCCTTGGCAATATCGCGCGCCAATTTGGTGTAAGCGAAAGCCAGGCAGAACAGGCCCTTGAAGGCCTGTTGCCAGCTTTTACCACCGGGCTAAAGCGCAATACGCAAACCCAGCAAGGCCTCGAGGGCTTTATCAACGCCATCGGCTCGGGGCGTCATGCGGACTATTTTGAGCAACCGGATGCGGCGTTTTCGCAGCGCGGCGTCGATGAAGGTAACAGCATACTCGGGCATATCTTCGGCTCCAAGGACGTCAGCCGCCGCGTCGCTGATCAGGTCTCAAGCAGCACCGGCATTGGCAGTGATATCTTGAAAAAAATGCTTCCCAGCCTGGCCTCCATGGTTATGGGTGGCATGGCCCAGCAAGCACCGCGCCAGCCGGGCCTGCAGGATATCCTTTCCAATGTCCTCTCCGGCGGCGGTGCCCAGCAGCAGGCGGGCGGCTCAGGCGGCATGCTCGGCAATATTGTCGGCAACCTCCTTGGCGGCGGCCAACAGGCGGGGCAACCGCAAGCGGGTGCGGATATCTTTGGCCAGTTGTTCGAATCCGGACGCCCGCAACAATCGGGGCATCAACAGGCAATCGAGAATATTTTTGACCAGGTTCTCGGGCGTCGCTAGGGGCTATCTGAGATATCAATTGACGGCTTGTCCAGCCCCCTCCCCTATAGCTGGCAACGTCTGTTGACGACCTGGCCCGCTCTGCTTGCCAGCTACCCGCACTGGGCGGCACCGATGGGTGGCTGGACGGGGAGCGGGTAGGCCGGTGCCAGCAAATAAAGAGCCCCGGTGCCTGGATTAAGAACAGAACTGTTTCACGTGAAACATTGAGCCCCGGTCTTTGAATTAAGAACAAAATTGTTTCACGTGAAACATTATAGACTATGGACTCCTACCAGGGGTCCTTGACAAGGGGATGTCCCCCCTTGTCTTTGTTGTGTGATACCAAGGGCCCTTGCCAATGACTCATGCATTTGCGTCAAAGCGTTGTGTTATCAAGGCCGTACACCAGTCGGCGTATCTATAAAGCCAATACCGCTGGTATGAATTGCGGCTTGAAACGATAAACGCGGCCAGACTCTAAACCGAATAATACATGTCGTATTCGACCGGATGCGGGGTGTGCTCAAGACGGATGACTTCCTCCATCTTCAATTCCCGATAGGCGTCGATCTGATCGTCGTTCATAACGCCGCCCTGCTTGAGGAAGTCCCGATCCTTGTCCAATTCCTCCATGGCCTGGCGCAGGGATCCGCATACGGTGGGCACATCAGCAAGTTCCTCGGGAGGCAGATCATAAAGGTTCTTGTCCATGGGATCGCCGGGGTGGATTTTATTCTTGATCCCGTCAATACCCGCCATCAACAGCGCGGTGAACGCCAGATACGGGTTGGCGGAAGGGTCAGGAAAACGGATTTCCACCCGTTTGGCCTTGGGTGAGGTTGCATATGGAATGCGGCAGGAGGCGGAACGGTTCTGGGAGGAATAGGCGAGCAGCACCGGCGCCTCAAAACCTGGGACAAGGCGCTTGTAAGAATTGGTCGTGGGGTTGGTAAAGGCGTTGATGGCTTTGGCATGTTTAAGAATGCCGCCGATATAATAGAGGCATTCGTCCGACAGGTCCGCATATTTGTTGCCGGCAAACAGGGGCCTGTCCCCCTTCCAGATCGACATATTACAGTGCATGCCCGTGCCGTTGTCTCCATAGACGGGCTTGGGCATGAAGGTCGCGGTCTTGCCGTAAAGATGGGCGGTCTGCAGAACAACATATTTGTAGATCTGCAGCGCGTCCGCACAGCGCGTGAGCGAGGAAAACTTTATCCCCAGTTCGTGTTGCGCCGAGGCGACCTCATGGTGATGCTTTTCCACGGTTACGCCCATATTGCTGATATACTCCAGCATGGCGGAGCGCAAATCCTGCATCGTGTCCACAGGCGGCACCGGCACATAGCCCCCCTTCATGCGCGGCCGGTGGCCGGTATTACCGACCTCATAGCTGGTATCTGAGTTGACCGACAGCTCCTGCTGGTCGACCATAAAACCGGTGCTGTAAGGATCGGCGGCAAAGCGCACGTCATCAAAGACAAAGAACTCCGCCTCGGGGCCAAAATAAGCCGTGTCGCCAATTTGCGACGACTGTAAATACGCCTCCGCCCTGAGCGCGGTTGTACGCGGGTCGCGCTCATACGCCTCGCCGGTTGCCGGATCAAGAATGTCACAAAACACGTTCAGGGTTTTGTGCTGAAAATAAGGATCATAATGGGCACTCGCGGGATCGGGCATCAGGATCATGTCGGAATTGTTGATGGCGCGCCAGCCCTCGATGGAGGAGCCGTCAAACATGACCCCGTCCGCAAACAGGTCGTCATCGACGACACTGGCATCCATGGTCATGTGATGGAGCTTGCCGCGCGGATCGGTAAAACGCAGGTCGACATATTTAACCTGCTCGTCCTTCATGGCCTTAAGGATATCGTTCGCGTTTTTCATTGTGCTTCCCGTGGTTTCGTTGATTGACTATGTTGGCTAGGTGTTTAGGTGTTAGGTGTTAGGTGTCATGTTGCAACGGCGCAAAGGCATCAAACAGCGCTTTCCCCGGTTTCACCGGTGCGAATGCGGATCGCCTCATCAACAGTTGAGATAAATATTTTGCCGTCCCCAATGCGCCCGGTCTGGGCGGTGTCACGAATGGCCTCCACCGCCTTGTCGAGCATGGAATCGGCAAGAACGATCTCAATTTTTACCTTGGGCAGAAAATCAACAACATACTCCGCGCCGCGGTAGAGCTCCGTGTGACCTTTTTGCCGACCGAACCCCTTGGCTTCGATAACCGTGATGCCTTGCAGGCCGATATCCTGCAGGGCGTCCTTAACCTCATCAAGTTTAAAGGGTTTGATGATCGCTTCAATTTTCTTCATATCCAGATATCCAGTTTCGTCCCCGTGCTGCCAGAGCGTGTATTGAACGGTGTTTTGGTATCGACCTTGCCCCTGTTATACCAGCGGTATGGGCTTTATAGACACGCCGACTGGTGTAGGGCCTTGATAACACAACGCTTCGACGCTAAGCCATGAGCCCTTGTTAAGGACCCTTGGTATTACGGGTGTATTGCAGATATTGTGCCAAATAATCTGTTAACACGAAAGCGATGAGAAAAAAGACTTCGTCAGTAGCCGATTTCCGTTTATGTCGTTGATGAAATTACGTTTTTGTTCCCTATCGCCGGTCCTTTTGGCCTGCATCATGGGGGATCGCCATGTGCCGACTGCGGCATAACAGGAGGGTTCACGGCGCTGGCGCCCTTTATATTTGCTTAAATTTTAAACAGCTGCCTACAGTTTAATCAGAGGCGCTGCTGGATGAAAGATCGTGAACCATCAAAAACGTGTTGCCGTTCATACGACGCTCCTCGAACGTCACGGTTGTAAACCCGGCGCGTCGGTAAAACCCGCGGGCGGTTACAGAGGATGACACATAAAGACCACGTTCGCCTCTAGAGCGTGTCAGGGGCTTGATGTGGTTCAACAGGCTTGTACCGATACCCTGGCCCTGAACTTCAGGCGCTACAAAGAGAGCCTGTATGCGATGGGCCCTTAGAATGATGGTCCCATCGACGCGGCCTGCGCAGGTGCTTAGAGCGTATCAGGTTTTAATAGAACCATTCTGACGGAGCGATTTTGCGACAAGATGGGCCTTAAGGCTCGCAGGATATAGTGGGGCTATTTGCAAGAGGCTTAAGGTCCATATTGGCGCAAAAGCGCCCGTCCCTTCGGGTTTCCGATTGGCGCAACGCCCACGCCCAAGCCGCTCTCGAGAGATGGATAAACATCGCTCTTCGATCGCCTTGAACGTGGATCGCCTCGCCAATCGAGAAACAGAATTGATTCTATTAAAACCTGATACGCTCTAGATAGACCGTGTTGCTCAAAATATCCCGCCGGATGCGACGCGGCGAATAGATTTCGACCAAATGTGCAATGGTATGAGGGGGATAATCACGTGCATTCACCGTGCGCAGGGTGCGCCGAATGAGGGTACTGAGCGCATGGCTGTCGTGCGGTTGCGCTTTACGGATAATGAGGGTGTTCATGTCCTGTCCTGCTAGAGCGTGTCATGTTTCAATAGAACCATGCCCAAAAAGTGGTAATACCCGCTAAGAGAAAGGCCCCGCTCACTTTTATCATGTGCTGATATCATGTGCTGATCATGCCATCGCAAGATTAAGTAATACCAGCGGTATGGGCTTTATAGACACGCCGACTGGTGTCCTGCCTTGATAACATACTTACTTGACGCTAAGCCATGAGTCATTGGTAAGGACCCTTGGTATTATTGCGTGGATGGCCGCGCCCGAACCGAACAAAAATCCATGGAATTCAGCCCATGAGCAATTTTGCCACTTGACCCCGGTGATGCATTGGTCGAGGTCTAGACAGCAAAAATTTCGAGCGATTCGGTTATTCCATCATGCACGAATTTGTGTCACGCATTGTTTTACTGTGGGGCTGGCGGCGCCACGCCGTGGCCTTTGTTGCGGGTGCCGTGTCGATTTTGGCGTTTGCACCCTTTAATATATTCCCTGTTTTATTTGTGACCTTTCCTCTATTGATCTGGTTGCTTGATGGCGCATCGGCACCTGCGGGCAGTCGCGGCTTGCGTCGTATCCTGCCCGCGTTTGCGGTGGGATGGACCTTTGGCTTTGGTTTTTTTGTCGCGGGACTGCACTGGATCGGCGGCGCCTTTTTGGTTGAGGCCGAGGCATTCGCCTGGGTGCTACCGTTTGCAGTTATTCTTCTTCCCGCGGGCCTGGCTTTATTCTGGGCAGTCGCGGCTGTTTTAGCGCGAGGCCTTTGGAGCGAGGATTTTCGTCGTGTCCTGAGTGTGGCCCTTGCCTTTACGGCGATGGAATGGTTGCGCGGGCATGTCCTGACCGGGTTTCCCTGGCTGTTGCCAGGATACGCTCTGACGGCAACCGATAGCCTGGCGCAGGCAGCAAGCGTATTTGGTATTTATGGCCTGACTTTCCTTTCTTTTGCCATATTTGCCGCCCCTGCAGCCCTGTCGCCGCGCCAGGCGTCGGTCAGCGGGGTTGCGTTTATGCTTGTGGCGTTAACATCTCTTGCTGGCCTGGGAGCCTACGGTTGGACGCGATTGGCCCAGGTGCAAAAGGTTGAAACCAGCCAGACGCGGGTGCGGGTGATACAACCCAATATCGCGCAAAACGATAAATGGGTTCCGAAAAACAAGGAAGATATTTTTCAACTTTATCTTGATTTATCCGACAAGGCCTTGTCTCCAGAGCGCGCGGGCATTGATGGGGTTGATGTTCTGGTTTGGCCAGAGTCCGCCCCACCGTTTGTACTTGCCGAGGATGCGCAGGCGTTGCAAAAGATCGACGCTTTACTACCGCCCGGAACCACACTTCTTACAGGGGCCATTCGGGTTGCGCGATCTGAGACGGAAAATGGGCAAAGCCGCTTATATAACAGTCTTCTTGCCCTGAACGACAAGGCCGCTATTATCGCCCATTACGACAAACATATTCTCGTTCCCTTTGGCGAATATCTGCCTTTCAAGCGCGTTTTCAACAGTATAGGGATCACCAGCTTAACGGCCACCCGAGGTGGCTATACTGCCGGCAATGCACGCAAGACGCTCAAAGTTTCCAATCTCCCGCCTTTTTCGCCATTAATTTGCTATGAAATTATTTTTTCCGGTGCCGTTACTGCCCCTATAAATCGCGAGAGCGCGGAGATTCTCCCCAGATGGTTGTTAAATGTCACCAATGATGCTTGGTTTGGTAATAGTATTGGCCCCTATCAACACCTGCAGCAAGCGAGAATACGTGCCATCGAGGAGGGATTACCACTGGTGCGCGCCGCCAATACGGGGATATCGGCTATTGTTGATCCGTATGGACGTATTATCGATAAAGTTGAGTTGAACATTACTGGAGTTTTGGATATACAACTTCCTACAACCTTATCAACGACTTTATTTTTACGTCATGGTATACAAATCGTTATTGGGCTATTATCCTTGAGTCTGTTGGTGGTTTTATCATCGCGTTTGAGGCGGCGGAGATAAGACCGGTTGCCGTTTGAATGTTCACCAGGGTTCACTGTTCATTTATTAAGCCAGTGGCGGGGCCTTGTAGCAAGCACTAGGGTTTGTTTTGACTTTGGCTTGTTGCAAATCAAAGAGAAGTCTGGTGTGCCAGATATCGATGCCTGGAATATGCAGGCGTCGTTATAAAACTTTATTTGAAAGACACATGAGTGAGGACAGCGCTTATGCAACTGAAAACCTGGAAAGAGAAATAAGAGAAAACAATGACGAAAAGATCTCCTAATCCGATTGACATTCATGTTGGTAGCCGCGTTCGTCTGCGCCGCATGATGCTGAATAAAAGTCAGGAAAAATTGGGCGACGCGTTGGGTATCACGTTTCAACAGATCCAAAAATACGAAAAGGGTACCAATCGCATCGGAGCCAGTCGGCTGCAAGAAATTGCTCGTGTCTTGCAAGTGCCAATATCGTTCTTCTTTGAGGGTGCCCCTGGAGAAGACGAAAGTGATGGCATGGGGTTTGCTGAATCCAATCCTAATGCCATGATTAACGACCTTCTTGGTAGCAATGACGGCTTACAATTGACGCGCGCTTTTGTTCGCATAGAAGATACCAAGATTCGCAAGGGAATTGTTGAACTGGTCAAGGCCATTGCCGCTTCCCAGACCGGAGACTAGATTACACCGCAAATGACCTTTGTTATTGCGGTGGTCAAGGATTTGATGAACGACGTGATAACTAGGGGGGGACATTTCCCAATCCAGAGCAGCATCTGGTTTACGGAACAGTCATAGGATTTAAAGCCAAGTGGCCTTGATTGTTCCAAAGGATTGGATGGGCTCTGGTCTTTAGGGTTGCCCTGATCTCCCTAGACAATCATGTTGAGATTGCGCACTGTTGCAAAACGCACTGTTGCAAAACGCACTGTTGCAAAAAAAGAGCCGCGCCGGCGGGGATTATCTCCTGACCATACCATGGATCGGTCAGGGGCCTTTCATTCATGTTTTGAACCCACAACTCCACCCGAATTTGGCAAACGGGGATTGCCTGGAGGTGTTCCGTGGGGCAAATTTGAACCGGCAAAAATTCAAATCGGAAATGCTACGATGCCGTTAAACTGAACGGAGCAGCGGCGATGTGGGAATCACTCAGCTCACAAGAGTGGCAGGCCTTGCTCCTGTCGGTTCAGGTGTCACTTTTGGCGATGGGTTTTGTGCTGCCTTTGGCGCTATCGCTGGCCTATCTTTTAGCGCGCAGGCAGTTTGCCGGCAAGGCCCTGCTGAGCGGCCTGGTACATTTGCCCCTGGTGCTGCCGCCGGTGGTGACGGGCGTGCTGCTCCTGTTTGCTTTTGGCAGGAACGGTTTTATTGGTCGGCTGCTCTATGACATGTTTGGAATGACGTTTGCGTTTCGCTGGACCGGTGCGGCGCTCGCAGCCGGCATTATGGCGTTGCCGCTTGTTGTGCGGCCCTTGCGGCTTTCTCTTGAGGCGGTCGATACAGGCCTGGAGGAAGCCGCGGAAACTCTCGGGGCGCGCCGCGCGCGACGATTTTTCACAATCACCCTACCCCTTATGATGCCAGGCATGATCGCGGCGATGGTGCTTGGCTTTGCCAAAGCTTTTGGCGAATTCGGAGCCACAATCACCTTTGCCGCCAATATTCCTGGCGAGACCCAGACCCTGGCGCTGGCGATCCACACCCTGTTGCAAGTGCCCGCAGGGGAAACAGCGGTAATACGGCTGACGATTATTGCGATCGCTATTTCGCTGATCGCCGTGATGGCATCCGAGTGGCTGAACGCAAGGTTGCTAAGACGACTGCGGAGTTAGAGCGTCGGGGGTTTGGTTTTATACCAAGGATCCTTACCAATGACTCATGGCTTAGCGTCAAAGAGGTATGTTATCAAGGCAGTACACCAGTCGGCGTGTATATAAAGCCAATACCGCTGGTATTATGGGATGGGTTCGCGCATGGAATATCTGGAGCCGTTTTTTACACAGATCGACACCGAAGCCATTCTATGCCATATTATCGCTTGTCAATCCTGTCATAGGGGCGCAAAAGGCCCTGACAACGTGTTCAGGTTAATGAGATCATGACCGGACCTCAGGTCGCTCACCGACTTCAGGTTCTGGTTGGTAGCAGGATCGCCGCCATTTCCAGCCTGGCCAAATCAAACAGACAGATTGGGCGGAGGCAGCGGCTAGGTAGATGCCCGTTCATAAAGGTAGGCAACTGCACAGACCGCATTGCAGGTGTTATGGAAGGCGGGTGTAGCTCAATGGCAGAGCCCTTGCTTCCCAAGCAAGTGACGAGGGTTCGATTCCCTTCACCCGCTCCAAAACTGCAACCCATGCAGCCGTGCGTTTGTGTTTTTTCGAACTTCGCCATATCTGGTGCTACGTGGGGTGGGCCTTTCTATTGACCGGCATCGGCCTGCCCACTCCCCCTCTTGGGCCACCCATAGGGTACCGCCCGTGCAGGTGGCTCGCGAGAGCAAGTGGGCTGGCCACATCGTCAATAGACATGTCCCTGTGTATCGTGCTGATAAGACAAAAGACAACGGTTTTCAACTTAGGCCAACGGGCAAACGCAAAACCCCTTGGAATGTGGACAGCACATGCGTCTTGACCCGCCGAAAACCTGTGATCGGTGTCCGCGTTTGCGCGCCTTTCGCCTTGATCTGGCGCAGCGGGAGCCGGATTGGTTCAATGCCCCCGTACCCACATGGGTGGGATCCGCGCCTGTGCGCCTGTTGATTGTGGGGCTAGCTCCGGGCCTGCGCGGGGCCAACCGTACCGGGCGCCCGTTTACCGGTGATTACGCGGGCGATTTGCTGTACGAGACCCTAAAGGCGTTTGATTTTGCTAGCGGGACTTATGGCGCCGCGGCGGATGACGGGCTTCGTCTCAAACATACGGCTATCACCAATGCGGTTCGCTGCGTGCCGCCTGCCAACAAGCCAATCGGCGAAGAGGTGCGCAACTGTCGCCCTTTTTTACGCAATACGCTGCGGGCTTATGCTGACTTGGAGGCCGTTCTGGCCCTTGGGCGCCTTGCCCATGACAATGTTGTGAGCGCCCTTGATCAGACGCGAACGCATTTTCCGTTCGCCCACAATAAGCGCCACGTGATCGGTGATCTTGTTCTTTATGATAGCTACCACTGTTCACGCTATAACACCAACACCAGGCGTCTGACTCGGGAGATGTTTCGCGCGGTCTTTAAGGACATTCGCAAGGCGATCCCCTAGAGCGTGTCAGGTCTTATACCAAGGGTCCTTAACAATGACTCATGGCTTAGCGTCAAAGCGTTGTGTTATCAAGGCAGTACACCAGTCGGCGTGTCCATAAAGCCCATACAGCTGGTATTAATGGAACCCATTCTGTTTCTTGATTGGCGAGGCGAACCATCCCCTGCTTGATTGGCGCTTATCCTTTTTCGCGCATCAGCCGCGCTTTTTCCCTGTTCCAGTCGCGTTGTTTTTCAGTTTGTCGCTTATCGTGGATTTTCTTACCCTTGGCAAGAGCGATCTCGACTTTGGCTTTGCCGCGCTCATTAAAATAAAGCTTGAGCGGCACCAGGGTCAGCCCCTGGCGTTCAACGGCACCAATAAGACGATTGACCTGGCGTTTGTGCAGCAAGAGCTTGCGGGGACGCCGTTCTTCATGATTAAAACGATTGCTCTGTAAATACTCGGGGATATAGGCGTTATAGAGCCAGATTTCTCCGCCCTCGGCACCGGCATAGGACTCGGCAATATGCACACTGCCAGCGCGCATGGACTTGACTTCCGAGCCCTTGAGCACAATTCCCGCTTCAAAGCGCTCAAGCCATTCAAAGTGAAAGCGCGCCTTGCGGTTATCCGCAACAACGCGCCACTTCTTATCGGGTGTTGGCTTGGGCACCGGACCGGCCTCTATGGGTTCTGGCGTTTTGCGCTCAGGCGTTCAGCAAGCCAGCGTGAACCATGGCTGCATGTACACGCTGCTTTGTTTCCTCGTGCAACGGCGCCAAAGGTTTGCGCACCCGCGGCGAACAGCGTTCAAGCAAAGACAGGGCGTATTTAACCGGTGCTGGACTTGTCTCGGCAAACAACGCCTCGTGCAAAGGCATCAGTCGATTATGCATGGAAAGAGCGGTCTCAAAGTCGCCACGTGCGCAGGCTGCCTGCATGTCCGCACACGCGCGCGGCGCAACATTGGCCGTCACCGAGATGCACCCGACACCCCCATGTGCATTAAATCCAAGGGCCGTCGCGTCCTCGCCGGACAGTTGCACGAAATCCTCGCCCATGGCAATCCGTTGCGCGCTGGCGCGGCTGACATCAGCCGTTGCATCCTTAACGCCAATGATATTGTCACAATCATGGTAAAGCCGTGTCATTGTCTCCACACTCATGTCAATGATTGAGCGGCCAGGAATATTGTAAATAAAAACGGGAATGGAAATCCCTTCGCTAACGGTTCTGAAGTGGATATAAAGCCCGTCCTGGGTCGGTTTGTTGTAGTAGGGGGTAACGACAAGGACGGCATCGGCTCCCGCGCTTTCGGCAAACTGCGCCAGGGACAGCGCCTCCCTGGTGGAATTGGACCCGGCTCCCGCAACAACGGGCACACGCTTATCCGCAACCTGAATACACAACTCGACAACACGCCGATGCTCCTCATGGCTTACTGTCGGTGACTCGCCGGTGGTGCCCATGGGGACAAGGGCGCTGGAGCCTTCCTGAATTTGCCATTCAACAAGGTCTTTGAATGTGGCCTCGTCCAATCCCCCGTTTGCAAACGGCGTCACAAGTGCCGGAGCTGATCCTCTAATCATCTTAACCAATCCCTGGATAATCCTACGCCATACCCGCCTGATGTCATTATTGCATAGCACACTTACGCCGCTTTGCTAACCATTCATTCATCATCTCTGTTTAACTAGGGTTAACACTCTCTTATGCGCCAAAGGAGAAGAAGGTTTGATGCAACGCGCCTTTACCCATGGCGCGACTAAGCCGGTCTATTGCAGTATTCGGTTGTGTGGTGATAATGACATGCCTATGAGTGTGAGTTTGCTCTTGATGCGCATTATGGCGCAATTTGCAAAAGGCCGTTCGCTTGGGAAACCGCGCGGGGCCCATATTTTCTTTATTCCCAATCGATCTTTACGGCGCGCCGGTTTGCCCGTTGCGATGGCTCTGGCTTTGCTTATGCCCGCCCAGGCGCAAGGGCGCGCCCTGCCCCAGCCCAACGACGCACACGTCCAGGCGGTCAAGAAAACCATGCAAGCGCTTAAACGGGACAACATCGCGTCGGCGCTTGCGGTTGCTAACGGGATGCGACATGCAGCCACGAGACGTCTTCTTGACTGGCTCATCTGCACCAGCGACATCCGCAATGTACCCTCCGCCCTGGCGCGCAGGCTACTTGAAAACGCGCCTCACTGGCCACAGCAGCAGGCAATCGCCAAGTGTCACGAGTTAGCTCTCGTGGACGAACAGGCCGATCCCAAAACACTAATTGCCCGTCTTGGCCGCAAGGCACCAGTAAGCGTTGAGGCAACACGGGCTCTTGTTCGTGCCCACCAGGCGCTCGGCAATGCGGACAGGGCCGCGCAAATCCTGCGCGCCCTGTGGCACCAACGCAAGTTTTCCATCCGCGAGCAAGCGCAAATCATTGAGGCGTTTGCTCCGCTTTTGCGCGCCCAGGATCACAAGCGTCGCATCGCCATGCTGCTTTATTCTGAGCGCGTAAATGCAGCCCTGGCCCTGGCCAAACGCACCAACACCAACCGCATGGCCATCACCCGGGCCCATGGCGCGGTCATCAGGCGCCAAGCGAATGCCGGACGCCTGTTGGCTGCAGTGCCCAGGGCAGCACGAGGTGACGCAAGCTACCAGTTCGCCCGCATTCGCTATTTGCGGCGCAAACACAAGTATCGCGCCGCTATCAACAGTATGTTGCGCGCATCCATAAAGGCGAACCACCTGGTTGATCCAGACGCGTGGTGGATTGAGCGCCGGGTGCTGGCGCGCGAGGCCCTGGAGTTGCGAGAACCACATCTGGCGTACCGCCTAATCACCGGCCATCAGGCCCGATCCCCCGCCATGCGCATTGATGCCGAGTTTCATGCAGGCTGGATAGCGCTGCGCGAACTCAATCGCCCCGCCATTGCGGCACGGCATTTCTCAAGGATTATTGCCATAGCCACCAAGGTGCGCAGTCGCGCGCGTGGGCTTTACTGGCTTGCGCGGGCTCGTGAAGCCGAAGGGGCGCGGCAGCAGGCCCTGTCCCTTTACGCCCGCGCCGCGACCCATGCAACGACCTATTACGGACAGCTTGCCAATGCCCGCCTGGGCGCCAGGCATCTATCCCTGGGACAATCGCCGGCACCGGATGTGGCCGGATTTCTGTCGACCCAGATCGGACACGCAGCCCAGCTTCTCATAGCCGCCGGTTACAAAAGCAAAGCCAGGGTATTTTTTCTCCACTTTGCAAAGGCGAGTAGAAGCCCGCGCTTTCTTGCCGGGGCAGCTGCCTATGCACGTCAGGTTGGGATGAACCATACATCGCTCCTGGTTGCCAAACGGGCGCTTGCTCGCGGCATAAACCTGGTTGAGGATGCCTTTCCCCTGCCCCGGCTTGGCCGCGGCCGGCATTTCGGCAAGCACAGCCTGAGCTTGCTTTACGGCATCGCCAGGCAGGAGAGCGAGTTCAACGCCCATGCGGTCAGCGCTTCGGGGGCCCGTGGTCTTATGCAACTCATGCCCGCCACCGCCAGGCGCGCGGCTGGCCACGCGCGCCTACCCTACTCACGCGCACGCCTGACCACGGATCCCGCCTATAACGCAACCCTTGCGGCTCATCACCTGAAGGGTTTGCTTTCCACCTACAACGGATCCTATGTCAAGGTTCTCGTTGCCTATAATGCGGGGGGGCGGCGGGTCGATGATTGGGTCAAGCGCTTTGCGGATCCGGAACACAAGAATATTGACACCGTTGACTGGATTGAGCGCATTCCCTTTGCCGAGACCCGCAACTATGTTCAGCGCGTTTTGGAAAACGTTCAGGTCTATGGCGCGCGTCTGGGCAGCGACCCGGCGGCCATCGCAACGCACCTATCGCGCAATATTCCCTAGCGCGTGTGATGCCTATTAGTAGAGACGCCAACAAGTCAGCGTGTACAAAAAGCCAATGACGCTGGTATTAATGCCAAGAGCAAAAAAGCTATGTTTGGTCGACCAGAACTGGGCACGCCCTATTGTCCTGATGGTGGCTATGGGGATGGCAAGCACTAGCGCTTTAGGCGAGACGGCCGATTGGTCTTTTGCCAATCACCCGCACCCCAGATACGAAACGATGACAACTATGGAAAAAGCGCGCATGGACGCTGTTGTTGTCGATGATGATGATCCTTTCAGATGCAATAAGATTATTGATACCGGTTATGCGATTTATCGCCACCGCTATCCGGCTTTTGAAAAGGCAACCGCATCCCTTGGCGCTACATCGCAGTTAAAATTATGGCGCATACACGTCTTTCGTGCGAGCCATCCTGGCACGCACCTGTGCCTCCTGTCCGATCTTAGAAAAAAAATCCGCAATTTAATGGACGTATCAAGAATAGATTCGCAATTCTATTTCTGCGGTCATTGGTCGCGTCCGCCCCAAACCAGTGCTGAGGAGAATTTTGTTCGGCTTCTTGAGGAGATGGTTACCTATGCAAAAACGGGAGACTTCTTTGCAATCCAGGCCCTAATGGGGCATTCAGGTAAATGGGCACACGTCCAACTGAACCCGGATATTGCATACTATTTTTATAAAATAGCCCGACCTCTTGATTTTTTCGAAGACTGGGAAGGCCTTATCAATTCCCACCTTTCAAGACAGCAGGACTATTTTAGCACCAAACGCAAAGCCGTTATCGAGCGCCATGCGGAGGCGCGCGACTATCAAGCAGTTGTTGCTTCCAGCCCGGCATGCTCGCGAAAACTTTCGGCATTTCCGTAAACTTGATGTAAGGAGCTTAGATCAGCATTATGCGTTTCGCTATACCCTTGGCAAAATGGGTACAACTAACGCCATGCTGATCTAATTGCTCTGTCGTTTGAGAAAAGCCGGTATATCCAGATCAGCATCCTCAATCGGGTTGGTGGGCTGCGGCGCGGGCTCGCGTCCGCGTTCGTCAAGCTTGCCCTCGACAATGCGGGTTGTCGGGGTGCCGGGCGCGCGTCGGGAGGTGGCTATGGGTTGATCAGATACCGGCGATTGCGCTTGATCATCCGCTGCAGGTTGCCTTGCGTGCAAATTATCACCACCGCGCACGTGGATTTGTGGCTTTTGCGAAACCTGCAAAGACTTGGGGCGCTCGCGGTGTGTCGGTTCGATGGTTTCGGTGGGTTGGCGCGACGCGCTTTCTAGAGGCGCCTCAGGCTGAGAGGCAGGTTTGGCGTCGCCATGCACGGGCGGGGCTTGCTCCTTGCTGTCGGATTTTTTGATTTCGAGGTCTGGATGCGGTTCGTCGCGGCGGCCAAGACCGACATGGGCCAGCCGCTTGAGCAGCGACATGGGGGTCCGTTCGGACGCCGCCTCGCGCGCTTCCCGAGACTGCGTGCTCGCCTTTACAGCGTCACGAACGATGGGCGGAAAAGCGTCAAGCTCAGGTACACGCGGCTTGCTCGCGCGCGGTGTCATAGCCACCGGCGGGATAAATGGCTCCTGATGGCGCGCCAGCTCCTCCTCAAGAGTGGGCTCGGCGGGTTCTGTGTCCGCAATCACCGGCTCGTCAATAATGCGCGGTGAGCGGGAGACGGGTTCGATGGAAATGTCCGGGTCGGCATCCTGCAGCGCCGTTACGGCGGGAGTTTGCGCTTGCGTTTGCGCTGAAGCCGAGGGCGAGGGCGAGGGCGAGGATTGTGTATCTTTGCCCAGGCTTGCAGCCTCTGCTGCGGACTGAGACCCTGTTGCCGCGCTTGCCAATCGCGAGGTGATATCGTTAAGCCGCGCCTGGATCTGGTCGCCCTCCTGGCGCCGCTGCTGCGCTGCACCCTGCAAACCTTCACCTGCAAAAGTGCGGCTGGTTTTCGCTGCCTCAGGGGCTGCCGGCGTGTTTTCCCGCGCCTTTCTTGAGGGGCCATAAGCCGCGATACGATCAGGTTTGGGGGCTGATAGCGTCTCGCCCACCTCGCCGCCTTGAACCACGGATTGCGCCTCATGGTCAATCCCGGTCGCAACAACCGAGATCCGAACCGATCCCTCAAGAGCGTCATCAAATGTGGCACCAAGGATAATATTGGTGTTTTCGTCCACCTCCTCGCGGATACGGCTGGCGGCCTCGTCGACTTCGAAAAGCGTGAGGTCCGGACCACCGGTAATGCTGATCAGCAGCCCGCCGGCGCCGCGCATGGACGTGTCGTCAAGTAGAGGATTGGCGATCGCCGCTTCGGCGGCCTGGATCGCCCGTTTTTCGCCGGACGCCTCGCCTGTCCCCATCATGGCCTTGCCCATTTCCCGCATCACCGACCGGACATCGGCAAAGTCGAGATTGATCAGCCCCTCCTTGACCATCAGGTCGGTAATACAGGCGACACCGGAGTAAAGCACATCATCGGCCATGGCACAGGCTTCGGCAAAGGTGGTTTTTTCGTTGGCGATGCGAAACAGGTTCTGATTGGGGATGACGATCAAAGTGTCGACAAATTTATGCAGCTCTTCAATGCCTTTTTCTGCGGTTGTCATGCGCGGCTTACCCTCAAAGTGAAACGGCTTGGTAATGACACCGACAGTCAGAATCCCCTGATCACGCGCCACCTTGGCGATAACAGGGGCCGCACCGGTGCCGGTTCCCCCGCCCATGCCGGCGGTAATAAAGGCCATATGGGCACCGCTTAGATGATCGCTGATCTCATCGATTGCCTCTTGTGCCGCCGCCGCGCCCACCTCAGGATGAGAACCGGCGCCGAGCCCCTGGGTGACATTCAGCCCCATTTGAATAACCCGCTCGGCCTTCGACATGGTCAGCGCCTGCGCATCGGTGTTGGCGACGACAAAGTCAACACCTGCAAGTCCGGCCTGGACCATGTTGTTCACGGCATTGCCGCCGCCGCCGCCAACGCCGAAAACCATAATGCGCGGCTTGAGTTCTTTCACGTCCGGAATCTTCAATTCAATGGTCATCTTGTGCCTCTTGCTTTTTGCCTGCGCTCGCGCTGGCTTTCACTCAACTTGGGTGTTGTCCTGGTTGCCCTTACGTTCAACATACCCCCGGTTTCTCTCGTGTATTTGCTTCCAATCGGTTTTTCCCTGTGCTTTAAAAACTTCCCTTGAGCCAGTGGCCAACCCTGGCGAAATATCCGTCGGTGCCGGTCAAAGAAAATTCCGCCTCATTACGTTCAAACGGCTCCGTGGAGGCGATCTGAGGATAAATCAATTGGCCGGCAACACAGGAAAACGAAGGGCCCTTGGCCGCATCCGGCAAGCCGGCAATGCCCAACGGGCGCCCAAGCCGCACATTGGATGCCAAAATGCGTCGAGCCACCTCGTGCAAGCCGGTCAGTTGGCTCGCGCCCCCCGTCAACACGAGGCGGCGCCCGGCGATAGCCCCAAAACCAGCCGCATGCAAGCGATCGCGCATGGTCTCAAGGGTCTCCTCAATGCGCGGGCGCACGAGCCTGGTCACCAGCGAACGGGGCACGGAAGTTGGAATATCCTCGTTCGCATCGCTTGCTGCGTCGATGGCGGGAACCTGGATCGTATCACGCTCGTCCAAAACACTCGGTAAGGCGCTGGCGTAAAGGGTTTTGATCCGCTCAGCGGCTTCAAGTGTGGTGGACAAGCCGCGCGCGATATCCATCGTTATATGCGATCCGCCCAGCGCAATGGCATCACCGTGCACAAAATGGCCGTCGACAAAAATGCTTACGGTGGTAGTGCCGGCCCCCAAATCGATGCACACCGTGCCCAATTGCTGCTCGTCGTCCACAAGACATGACAGGCCGCTGGCAAAGGGCGAGGCGATCATCGCCTCAACGCGCAAATGGCCGTTGTTAAGAACCTGCTCAAGGTTCACCAGGGCCGCCAAATCAGCCGTAACGACATGAATGTCCACGCCCAGTTCGTCCCCCATCATGGCGCGCGGATCCTCAATGCCGCCTTGACCATCAAGCTCGTAGCGCACGGGAAGAGTATGCAGGATCACCCGATTGCCGTCCATGGACTGCGCCCGGCAGGCTTTGAGAACCCGGTGGATGTCATAGCCCTCCACCCGGTGCCCCCCAAGCGCCACTTTGGCAGAAAAGCTTTGCGAGCCAAGACGGCCGCATGAGACGTTGACAATCAGCGACTCGACGCTCACGCCCGACATGCGCTCCGCCGCCGCGACCGCCTGACGGATTGCCTGCTCAGCCTTTTGCAAATCAGCAACCACGCCGTTCTTGATCCCGCGCGAGCGCTGATAACCAAGGCCGAGCACTTCGATTGAATGGGTGCGTCCGTAAAGGGTCTCCCCCGGATCGTGCGGTTTGAGTTTGGCGATCAGACAGCAGATCTTGTGGGTGCCTACGTCAAGGACCGTGACAATAGAGGCGCGCCGGGTCGACAGGGGCTTGATACGTGGTGTGTAAGCGGTGTGAGCGAGTTGCATCTATAGGGCCCTCGCTCGCGTGCTGTTGCTTTGTAAGGCGCGCAGACGCTGCGCCTGTGCCTCGCGTCTGGCACCGGCGGCCTCAGGGGTCAGGCGTATGACAATCCGGTCAGGCAAGCGAAAATCGACGCTCGCGACCTGAGCATGATTGATGATGCGCTTGCCGCGCATGCGGTCCCATTCGTAAAGAGCGGCCTCAATCCCCTCTTCCGGCAACTTGATCAGGGTGCCATCAGCAAAATGCACGTCCCAGCGGCGCCCGGCGATCCGTTTTACCACCGAAACCTCGGCGCTGATATGTGGCAGACGCGCAAGGGGATCAAGAATTTCCGTGCTGTGCAGATTCCCTCCAGCACCGGCAATGCGGGGAAGATCAAGATAGCGAATACCAGGATTGTGACTCAATATCCTGCCCGAGCGGCTGATAACGACTAGGTTATCCCGATGCTGCCACAAGGCAAAGGGTTCGTGTTCTCGAATAATGACCTTAAGCCTGTTGGGATAAAATTTTTGTAAAGTTACCGACCGCACGAACGGCAGATCAAGAAGTCTCTGCCTGGCTTTGTCGGCATCAAACAGCGGCAGCGAAGCGTTCTTCTGGATAGCCAGTTGCGATGCAATCGTTGCCTTTGACAGATGCTCCTGACCGTTTACATCAATGTGCTCAATGGCCAGCCCCGTATGTGCAAGGGCGCGATCGCTCGCCTGCACAAGCGCCCCGGTAAAGGTATAAAAATCGCCGCTTATGGTGCCCGCGTAAACGATAATAGTGATAAACAGGCCACTCACTGCCAGGGTTCCCGAGCCCCAGGGTAGCGGGTACCCGTTATCACGCCAAGCCGTAAAGGCATGACGCACATGGCGGGTTAAGCCTATGGGCAACAGGCCGAGCACGCGTCTGCGCGCCCACAGCCAGCGGCGTTCAGCGCTCGCAGCAGCGCCGTCAGGCGTGCCTGTGCTGACGGGCCCGTGTGCCTGCCGCGCAGCTATTGCATGCTCTATCTGTGGCAACTCGCGTCCTCTACCATCCAACTGACCAGGTCAGCAAAATCGAACCCCGCATGCGCAGCCTGCTCGGGAACCAGGGACGTGGGGGTCATCCCCGGCTGGGTGTTGATTTCGAGAAAAACCAGTGTTCCGTCTTCGCCGTCTGCATTTGGCGCCAGTCGAAAGTCGGAACGACTCACCCCCCGGCATCCCAAAGCCCGGTGCGCCGTTAGGGTTAATTTCTGTACATGTTCGTAAATATTTCGTTTAATTTTTGCAGGAAGTATGTGTTTTGAGCCACCTTTTTCATATTTTGCCGCATAATCATAGAATTGCGCGGTTGTGGTGATCTCGGTCACGTCCCAGGCGCTGTCGCGGGTGCTCGCGCACGTCAACTCGCGTCCGGGAACGAATCGTTCGATCATGAGGGTTTCCCCGATAGACCAGTCACTGGAATGCAGCTCTTGCGGGGGATGTCGCATATCCTCTGACACAATGAATATGCCGACACTTGAGCCTTCGCCGATCGGCTTGATTACGTAAGGTGGCTTCATGACGTGTTCTTTTGCCGCTTCTAGCCGCGAGACAATGCGCTCCTCGGCAACAGGCACGCCAAGGGTGGCGAGAAAGCGCTTGGTCAGCGATTTGTTCATGGCCAGGGATGAGGCGAGAACCCCGGAATGGGTGTAGGGGATACCGAGAATCTCCAAAAGGCCCTGAATGGTTCCATCCTCGCCGTAGGGTCCATGCAGGGCATTGAAAACGACATCCGGAGCCAGATCACGTAATGCCTGGGCAATGTTGCGGTCAACGTCGATGCAGCTGACCCGGTATCCGGTGTTTTCCAGAGCCCGCGCGCAGGCCGCACCGGTCACCAGCGAGACCTTGCGTTCCGAGGACCAACCTCCCATCAGAACCGCCACGTGTTTTTCCGTGTTCATAATCCTCTCCCTTCACAGGGGAACGCCGATACGCCGGATTTCCCACTCCAGATCAATTTGCGTATGGGCTTTCACGCGGGCGCGAACCTCCTCGCCCAAAGCCTCCAGATCGGCCGCCGTCGCCGTGCCATTGTTGATAAGAAAGTTGCAATGCTTCTCCGACACGCTGGCACCGCCGAGGCGAAGACCGCGGCATCCAGCGGCATCAATGAGCTCCCAGGCTTTATGCCCCGGCGGATTTTTGAAGGTGGAGCCACCGGTTTTCTCCCGTACAGGCTGGGCGCGCTCGCGGGCCACCTTCAGCGCCGAGATTTTTTCCGCAATGGCTTCAGGGGTCTTGGCAAAACCCTGAAATGTGGCATCAAGGAATATCAAATCCTCCGAGGCCCCACTATGGCGGTACGACCAGTCCATATCAGCGGGGGTAAGGGTCTTTATTTCCCCTTTGCGATTGATTGCCGTAATGGCGACAACGTGATCCTTGCTCTCATGCCCATGGGCACCTGCGTTCATACGTAGGGCTCCGCCCAATCCTCCAGGAATTGTCGCAAAAAACTCCAGGCCGCCTATGCCGGCTTTGGCCGCGGCGTTGGCCAGCAGGCGATCCGGCAAACCCGCACCCGCGCGCAGTTGTCCATGGGGCATGATGGCAAGATCGCGAAAGCCGCGCCCAAGGCGGATAACCAACCCCGCAACGCCTCCATCGCGAACCAGTATATTCGAGCCAAGACCAAGGATTGTTACAGGGGTCGTTGGTGCCAAGGCGCCCAGAACGCGGGCCAGTTCGTCCTTTGATGCAGGAGAATAGAGCAGTTGGGCCGGGCCTCCAACGCGAAACCACGTCAGTGGTGCAAGGGATTGGTTGGCCTCAAGGCGCCCCGCAAGCGGCCCTGTCACGCAGAGGATGTCCGCACGGATATCGGTAAACGGTACGGCCTTCACGTCGTATCCTTCGCGATGCTGGCTTCAGGGCTCTAGATGTGTAATTTCAACAGGCTGTCCCTGGTAAATTTATTGGGTGCAGGTGGCCATTCGTCTGATCATTAGAGGTGTTCGATTTTTCCCGCACTGTCAAGGGCTGCTCACGCGCCGCCTTCGGCGGTTGTTAAACCCTTGACACACCGCAGCCGCCGGTTAGGGTTCATGATCAGATAGATGGCTGGTAGCGCCTTTGCTTAGACATGAACCGATAAAGAATGAGAAAAAGGCCCTTACCCATATCTGGGGTTATTGTTGCAACCTAAACGCCCGACGCGCTAGCCAGAGGATGCAGGGTGTTGACCAGTGTTTTCAGCCGTTCTTCCAAAACATGGGTGTAGATCTGGGTGGTTGAGATATCCGCATGGCCGAGCATCTTTTGCACGGCACGCAAATCCGCACCATTTTGCAGCAAATGGCTGGCAAAGGCGTGGCGCAGCACATGAGGCGACAGGAGGTGTCGCTCAAGGCCAATGGACATGCCAAGGCGTTTGAGGTCCTTGGCCAGTGCCTGGCGAGTGAGGTGCCCGCTACCGCTTGCGGTGGGAAAGAGCCATTTGCTTTTAACATGAGACGGGGCGGCCTTGCGGGCTGTAAAATAATCCCGCATGGCCTCGGTTGCCGCCGGGCTCAGGGGCACAAGGCGCTCTACACCGCCCTTGCCAGTTATATTCAGATAACGCATGGACAGGCGCGCGGCGCTGGCGGGCAGGCTGACAACTTCGGAGACCCGCAGGCCAGAGCCGTAAAGCAGTTCCAGTATACAATATAAACGCAGGGCCCGCAGCCGTCGCCCCGCGCTCACATCAGCCGCATAAGCGCGCCCATGCGCCGCCTCTATCAACGCCCCCACTTGCGCCTCGCTGAGCACTTTGGGAATAGGCTTGGTGCGCCGCGGCATGGCGATGGCGCGCGTGGGATCATCCTCGCGCAGCCCCTCCCCATAGAGATAGGCAAAACATCCCCGCACCGCAGACAGCTTGCGCGCAACCGAGGCCGCCGCCAGACCGCATTGGTTGAGCCTGGACACCCAGGCGCGAATATCCTCGGCTTGTGCGGCCACCAGAGATGTCTTTCTCGTCACGAGAAACGCCGCCATATCTTCCAGATCGCGGCCATAGGCTTCGAGCGTCTTGGCCGCAGCTCCGCGCTCAACACTCAGCGCCTCAAGGAACGATTCAATAAGATAAAGATCGCCCGCAGATTCCGATGTCATCGTCTTAGGTCCTCGCGTCATGTAAACCCAATAAATGTTCAAGTGAAACGCCTCAATTGCCCATTGGCGGCGAGCCAGAAATCAAAAGCGACACGCTCCGGGTAACACAACAATTTATGAAACCTTACTGTTTACGCCGTTGCGACAGGTTGACATTGATAGCGTCAAGGGGCACCTCGACGCTCATCTGCCGCGAATGCGGCTTGCCAAACACCGCCAACGCATAAACCCCCGCAAAAATAACGCAGGCAACAAGCACAGTTCGCACAATAAACTTCACGAGAGAGGGCATAAACGCTAAACCCGTTACGCGCACCCCAACACAGGCCAATTCATAAACATCAAATTTGTGCGCACCCACAGGGTATGAACACGTGGGCGGGGTGATCTGTGAGCCACCCTGGACCTCAAGCCAACCGCCGTACCAGGTCGATGCGGTCGGCAATCGCACGGCGCCAGATCACCAAACACAGCCTATCCAATCAAGCTTCCCCTGTATTATAACAAAATGGGGACAGCAAAACCTATGCTGATCAAAAACACCTGGCTTGGGTACATTAATCTGGTTTTCTTATCATATCGTCTATACCATAATACGCCTTATGACGTGTTCGGGCAAATTTTCCGTAAAAGACGACCTGGCGGCGTGTGTCAGGCGGGTGCGAGGGCGTTTGGGTGACAGGAATATAATCCTGATTGGTTTGATGGGCGCCGGGAAAAGCTCTGTGGGGCGGCGCCTGGCGCGCCTTTTGGAGCGCCCATTTGTTGATTCGGATACGGAAATCGAGAAAGCGGCAAACATGCCCATTAGCGATATTTTCGCGACGTTTGGCGAGCCTTATTTTCGTGCCGGCGAGCGCCGGGTCATTGCACGGCTACTGGAGACGCCGGCCCAGATTATCGCCACCGGCGGCGGTGCCTATATGGACCCCGATACCCGTGCGGCCATAAACAGACGCGGCCTGTCAATATGGTTAAAGGCGGATGCGGCCACATTGCTTGCACGCCTAAACAGGCAAAGCCATCGCCCCCTGCTGGCAAATGAAGATCCGCAGGCGGTTATCACCCGCTTGATTGCCGAGCGCCATCGTGTCTATAAAAAGGCCCATATGACACTAACAACGGGTAACGTTTCGCTTGATGAGACTGTGGCACAAGTCGTCGCGGCGCTTGCTGACTATGTTGAAGACCCTAGATCAGCATAGGTTTAGTTGTACCCATTTTGCTATAGGCCACCGGATATGCAAACGGCTCCTGACCCTTTACGGCTATGACACGGCTATGACACGGCTATGACGCAGCACACCTTGCCAGATTCCGCTGATCCGCCCGGCACGGCGCCTGATGATAACAGCGCAAGCGTTGTTGCGGTTGACCTGGGCGCACGACGTTACGACATCTGTATTGGCGCGGGGCTTTTGCAGACATTGGGGGCGCGGGTTTATGCCCTTCGGCCTGAAGCGCGGGTTATGGTGGTCAGTGACGAGACTGTGGCGGCGCTTTATGAGGGCGTGGTTATCAAGAGCTTGCGCCGCGCCGGTATTGCGGGCGAGAGTATGCGTCTGCCGGCGGGTGAGGCGAGCAAGTCGATGGCGGTGCTGGAGACACTCTGCCGGGCGCTGCTGCAGGCGCGATTGGAGCGCACGGACCTGGTTGTCGCTCTTGGGGGTGGTGTCATCGGCGATCTGGTGGGCTTTGCCGCGGCCATCACGCGGCGGGGCATGGATTTTGTCCAGGTTCCCACGAGCCTGCTGGCACAGGTTGATTCGTCTGTGGGTGGCAAGACCGGCATCAATACCCCCCAGGGCAAAAATCTTATTGGCGCTTTTCATCAACCTATTCTGGTTGTTGCCGACACACAGGTTCTTGATACGTTAACGGCGCGAGAATTTCGTGCCGGCTATGCGGAACTGGTCAAATACGGCCTTATCAATGATGCGGCGTTTTTTTCCTGGTTGTTGTCCCATCATGGGCAGGTGTTTGCCTGTGCGGGGGCCGAGCGCGCCCATGCCATCGAGACGGCGTGTCGGGCCAAGGCGGCGATTGTGGCGCGCGATGAAAAAGAACACGGCGAGCGCGCTCTGCTCAACCTTGGTCACACGTTCGGCCATGCGCTGGAGGCGCTTACCGGATATTCGGACGCCCTGTTGCACGGTGAGGCGGTCGCCATTGGCATGTGCATGGCGCACCGGTTTTCCAATTGGCTTGATCTTGCCTCTGCTGGCGATGCGGAACAGGTGGAGGCGCATTTGCGCGCTGTGGGGTTGCCCACGCGCATTGCGCATATGGCACGGGATGCGCGTGCGCGCATAACCCTGGAGGCCATGCTCGCGGCGATTGCCCAGGACAAGAAGGTCAGGCGCCAGCGTTTGCGTTTTGTCCTGACCCGCGGTGTGGGGCGGGCTTTTATCAGTGGTGATGTGGCACCGGATCAGGTTGCCAATTTTCTTAACCGGGAAGGCGTGCGATGATAACGTTCTGGCTGTTTTTTCTGGCCATTATTTTGTTGTTGGTGTTGTCGGGCTTTTTTTCCGGCTCCGAGACCGCGCTGACTGCGGCCTCGAAGGCGCGCATGTTGCAGTTAGAGCGAAACGGCAACAAAAATGCCGGACTTGTGCGCCAATTGATCAATTCCCGGGAACGGCTTATCGGCGCTCTGCTGCTGGGCAACAATCTGGTAAATATTCTCGCCTCGGCCCTGGCGACAAGTGTTTTTATTTCGTTTTTCGGCGATACGGGCGTGGTGTTTGCCACCTTGGCGATGACGGTTTTGGTGGTGATCTTTGCCGAGGTGCTGCCCAAGACCTATGCGATTGGCAATGCGGACGCGGTCTCTGTGCGGGTTGCCCCTTTGATTTCGGCGCTGGTGCGCCTGTTTGGGCCGCTCGCGAGTGTTGTGGAGCGCATTGTCAATGGGATACTGCGCCTGGTTGTGCGCGAGGGATCGGGGGAGAATGACCTTTCCGGCCATGAGGAACTGCGTGGCGCCGTGGATCTGCTGCACCAGGAAGGGGCTGTGATCAAGAAGGATCGCGATATGCTTGGGGGCCTTCTTGATCTGACCGAAATGGATGTGGAGGACGTGATGATCCACCGCACCAAGATGGATGCCCTTGATGTTTCGCAGGCACCCGAGGAGACTTTTGCGGCGGCCCTCGCCAGCCCGCACTCGCGCCTGCCCATATGGGAGGGAAAACCCGACAATATTATCGGCGTCTTGCACGTGCGGGACCTGTGGCGGGCTCTGCACAATGCCGGTGGGGATCGGGCTAAGGTCAATGTGCGCACCATCGCCGCGCAGCCCTGGTTCGTGCCCGATACCACCCCCTTGCGCGCCCAGCTCAATGCCTTTCTTAAGCATAAAACCCACTTCGCGCTTGTTGTTGACGAATATGGAGAGGTGCAGGGACTGGTGACCCTGGAAGACATTTTGGAAGAAATTGTGGGAGATATCACCGACGAGCATGATATTGACATGGTAGGTGTCGAGAAACAATCGGATGGATCGGTGGTCGTAGACGGTACGGTTCCCGTGCGCGATCTCAATCGCGGTCTGGACTGGGCCCTGCCGGAGGAGCAGGCCACCACCATCGCCGGCCTGGTTATCCATGAGGCCCGCACCATTCCCGTGGTGGGGCAAGGGTTCACCTTTTACGGATACCGGTTTCGCATTTTAAGAAAACACCGCAACCAGGTGACCAGCATTCGGGTCACGCCGGTGCTTGTCTAGAGCGTGTCATGTCTTACTAGAACCCTTGATGCCAAGGCTGCCATTGACGCCTATATGGAGGCGGCCGTCCTGTGGCCAAAGCCCGACGGGCGCCAGCGACAAGCGCGGCGCGTGCACAGCCTGTTAGCCATTGCGGAAAACTACGATTGCCTGGTACTGGACGGCTTTGGAGTTTTGAATGTGGGGCGCGAGGCGGTGCCGGGAATGGCGGAGGCCGTCGCAACCCTACAGCGCGCGGGGAAAATTGTCGTCGTTCTCACCAACGGCGCCACCGTACCCACCAGCACGCGCCCAGAACACTATACCCGGCTTGGATATACGTTTGCGCTTGAGCATATCATCTCAAGCCGCGACGCATTCAACAGGGCTGTGGGTGCAAAACAGTCCCAATGGCTTTGGGGAACGGCGACAGCCGCGGGTGCGGATTTGACAGAAATTCCCGTTGCAACGCTGGCCCTTGCTGATGACCCGGCGGACTATGCGAGGGTGGATGCGTTTCTGTTGCTTTCAAGCGACACCTGGACGCAACATCGCCAGGGCCTTCTGGAAAGCGCCCTTAAGGCCTGCATGCGCCCGGTCTATGTGGCCAATCCTGATCTGGTTGCCCCCTACAATGACGTTCAGGTTCCCCAACCCGGGTATTATGCATGCCTTGCGCATCAACGGACCGGCGTGCGTCCCCGGTTTTTTGGCAAGCCCTTTGCGCAGGTTTATGATATGACCTGGGAACGGCTGGTGGAACTTGGATATCAAGGATCGCCCACACGGGTTCTGATGGTAGGAGACACCCCGTTTACGGATGTTCTTGGGGGCAATAACGCGGGGCTTCATACGGCGCTTATGGCGGACTACGGGTTATGCAGGACCCTTGCCCTAGACCCGCTTTTTGCGCGGTGCGGTATCTGGCCCGACTGGGTGATCACCCGGCGCACATAGGGTGTATCGCTAGAGCGTGCCCGATCAGATCCGATCGCGTAAGGCATAGTAACTCATCGCCGCTACCAGCAACGGCCAGCGCAGCCATTTGCCACCGGGAAACCGCGGACAGGGCAGGCGCGCAACAAGATCAAAGGCCCCCCTGTTGCCGGTCAGGGCATCGGCGAGGATTTTTCCTGCCAGGGTTCCCATGCCGATGCCTTGGCCGGAATAGCCGCCGGCGGCGTAAAGTCCGTTCTCGAGTTGGCGCAAACAGGCAAAGCGCTTCATGGTTACCGCCAGGGTACCGCCCCAGGCATAGTCGATCCTCACATCGGAAAACTGCGGGTAAATGCGCAACATATGCTTGCGGACCCGTGATCCGATGTTTGGGGGGAACGTGCGCGCATAGGTTTCGCCGCCTCCAAATAGCAAACGATTATCCACCGTTGGCCGCCAGTAATAGACGACAAAACGCGAGTCCGAGACCGCCTCGCTGCCGGGGATCGGTTGCCTGGATCCCAAAGGTTCGGTGGTAAGGATATAGTTATTGATCGGCGTGATGCGCGCCTCAAGAGGGGCGAACAGGCCCTCCATATAGCCGTTGCACGCAAGAATAACCGTATCAGCCGCCACATGGCCCCGCGGGCTGGTGAGCCGCCAACGGCGGTTTTCTTTCCCCAGTGCGGTGACCCGACTCTGCGCAAATATTTGCGCGCCCGCCTCACGGGCAGCGCGGGCCAGACCAAGAACATAGTTGAGCGCGTGCAGGTGCCCCATGGCCCGGTCCCGGTATCCGGCATGATAAACAGGCGTGCCCAGGGCCGCGGCCAACGCATCTTTATTGAGCCAATCGAAATGATCCGCGTCGTATGTTCGGCGCAAATAGTCCAGTTCAGCCTTGGCATCGTTAATATAGCGCGCTTTATGAAGGGCGTGGATAAGGCCATCTCGCCAGTCGCAGTCGATTTTGTGTCGGGCGATAAGGTCTTTTACCAAAACGCCGGCGCTGTTACTCAGGTGGTGGAGGGCGCGGGCGTCATCGCGACCAAAAAGTTGCTCAAGGCGCCGCGGGTCTCCGCGCAGGCCCTGATGCAACTGCCCGCCATTGCGCCCACTGGCGCCCCAACCGATAGGGTTGGCCTCAAGCAGCACAACATCCACCCCGCATTCAGCCAAGTGCAAGGCCGAAGATACCCCCGTATAGCCGCCACCGACAATGGCCACATCGCAAGACCGTGCCTCGGTAAGGCTTGGGTAGGGGTTGCCATCGTTAGCCGTCGCGGCGTAATAGGAGGGGGCATGGGGCTCAACAGGCAGGCAAGCGGATCGGGTCATACGTTGAGCAACAGGTATTCGCGCTCCCAGGGGCTGATGACGCGCATGAAGGTCTCAAACTCGGCCCGCTTTATGGCGCTGAAAGTCTCGACAAACGCAGGGCCCAGAAGGGTTTTTATCGGCTCGCATTGCTCAAAGATTTCCACCGCCTCCAAAAGGCCGCGCGGCAGTTCGTAATCGGTGGAGCGGGCGTTGCCGGTCATCGGTTCGCTCGGGGTTTGCGCCTCGCGCAGGCCGCAAAGCCCTGCCGCAAGGGAGCCGGCGATGGCCAGATAGGGGTTGGCGTCAGAGGAGGGGATGCGGTTTTCGATACGCCGCGCCTGAGACGTGGCATTGGGAATACGCAGCCCTGTTGTGCGATTGTCAAAGCCCCACTGCACGTTGATCGGCGCCACGGAGGCGCGGGCCAGGCGACGGTATGAGTTCACGTAAGGGGCCAGAATGCACATGATTTGGGGCAGGTAGGTCTGCTGCCCGGCGATAAAGTGATAAAAGGCGGGGGTGGGTTTTCCCGCCTTATCGCTGAAAATATTCTCCCCCGTATCCAGATCGACGACAGATTGGTGGATGTGCATGGCGCTCCCGGGCTCATTGGCGATCGGTTTGGCCATGAAGGTCGCGTAGATCTTGTGCTTTAATGCGGCCTCACGGATGGTACGCTTGAACAGCAAAACCTGATCAGCAAGGGCAAGGGGGTCCCCGTGGCGCAGGTTGATCTCCATTTGTGCGGCGCCCTCTTCATGGATAAGCGTATCGATAGCCAGCCCCTGGACGTCTGCATAGTCGTAGATATCCTCAAAAAGATCATCGAACTCGTTGACCGCCTGGATGGAATAGGATTGACGGCCGGTCTCGGGGCGGCCGGAGCGTCCGATGGGCGGCTCAAGAGGATAGTCGGGGTCCGTGTTGGGCTGCACAAGATAGAACTCGATTTCCGGTGCTATGACCGGCTGCCAACCCTGGGCGGTGTATTGCGCGAGGACCTGACGCAGAATATTGCGCGGCGCGATTGTATACGGTTCCCGGGTTTGCAGGTTCAGATACGCATCATGAATAATCTGCGCTGTGGGTTCGTTGGCCCAGGGCACGACGGCCAGGGTGCGATAGTCAGGCTTGAGCAGCATATCCCCGTCCCCCGGATCAACAGCCTTCAGGGTGCTTGTGTCGGGATAGTCACCGCTGATGGTTTGATAGAAGATCGAGCGTGGTAGATGCAGATCGCCGGAGGAGAAGAATTTTTCTGTTGGCATGATTTTGCCACGCACAACCCCGGCCTGATCGGGAACCAGGCATTCTATCTCTTCGATGCGCCGGGCGCGCAGCCAGTCCCGGGCCTCCTGGGCGTTGGCGGGCGGAGAATTCGCACTATTATCGGGCATCACATTGGGCTCATTCGTAGGTGAGTTTGGGAAACCAGTCGGTACCGCGTCCCTCGCGGGTCATGTCAAACACGTTCCATAGGGGCCAGATCATGTCCACGTGGCGCGCGTGCTGCCCCTCCACCCAGGGGGTGTAGAAAATTTCGCTTCCATAGACGTGGAAAATCCCCTCGGCGGTGGTCTCGAAGACGTGCAGCATTGGCATTTGCCTGCCGTCGTCCTCGCCCCAGTAATCGACATTGTAGGTGTTGTCCTTGGCCGACAGCAAGCGCAGGTTATGCCAACTGCGTGTTTGCGCCCATTGATGAATTTCGCAGGCCGGAGCGCGGGCGACAACGGCGAGATTGACTCGATCCATAATATGAGGAGCGCTGGCGTTAAGGCTATCCAGCATCGACACGCACATGGGGCAGGCCCCCTGGCCCCATTGTGGGGCATACATAAAATTGTAAATCACCAGGCTGGTTTTTTCGCCTTCAAACAGTTGCGAAAGCCGGACTTCGTGTTCGTGTTCGTGTTCGCCCTCGTCCCTGCATTCGGTGAAGACGTAGTCCTTGGCAACGGCACCGCCGCGGGGCAAAGCCCGGCGCATGGCGGCGACGTCTTCAATCTGCTGTCTTAGGGCGATCTCCGCCTTGAGCAGGGCGTTGCGCGCCTGCCGGTAGGTGTCGTTTTCGTTGGGGAGTCGCCGGTTATGAAGCTCGGTCACGGGTTTTGCTCCTGTTTGTTTGGGCCTTCAGGGTTCTGCGCCCTGTGGTAAAATGGCTCGGTTATACCAGCGGTATTGGCTTTATAGACACGCCGACTGGTGTACCGCCTTGATAACATACTTGCTTGACGCTAATCCATGAGTCATTGGTAAGGACCCTTGGTATTAGATGTGTAATTTCAACAGATTGTCCCTGGTACATGCATCGGGTGCAGGCGGCCATTCGTCTGATATGGCCTTCCTGGCGGCAATGGCCGCAATAACCCTGATTTCAGACCTGACAACCTCTAGCTTGCCTCCCGCATCCAGGCAAGAGACAGAACCCCAAGCAGGATCGCCAATCCGATAAGCCCACCCAGGAGTGGATAGCGCCTGACCCCCTTGAGCTCGTAGGCGCTGGCGATTCGCAGGCCCATCCAGCCCGCACCCGACGCCGTGCGACCGGCGCGCACCGGCACTACGTTGGGCAACTGCATGCTCCCATGGCCGCTTTTCCCATCAAAGCGCGCAATCAGGCCACCGGAGGCGCGCACCAGGGATCCTAAGATCTTATCGGTGCTGATCACGTCGCGCATTTCCCGCGGATTCGCACTGCCAAAATGCGCAAGGGCGACCCGTTCCCCATCGCCGGCGCGGTAAAGGCCAAAACCCTCAACAGGCATTTCGCCCCGCCACACCCCTTCGGAGGCGGGCTTCAGGGCCAGTGTTGAGGTCGTGCCGTCGGGGCGCGTGACCTCGATATTCGTGTCCGGCGCATCCAGGATAGTCTGGCGTTCAACGATGATTTTGTCGGCCTCAATACGCGCGCGCAGCGCTTCTTCCTCCAATTCCGGCTCCTGCATCAGCCAGTGGGCGGTGCGGCGTAAGAGTTGCTGGTGCGGCCCTCCCCCTTCAAAATTTCGCGCCCATAACCAAACATGGTCCGAAAGCAACACCGCCACGCGCCCCTCATCCACACGGTCCACCATTAACAGGGGTTGCGCGTCGGGGCCCTCAAGGATTGCTGTACCGGCCCTGGGGGTGGCGGCGATAAGGCGAAACCAGCGGCTCCAGGTGGGCGGCTTGCCCTCACCGTTGTCAAGAATCCGGGTTATGGGGTGCCTTTTGCCGGCGGTACTCAGACTTGCGCGATAAGGCTTTGCGACAATATCACCGGTTGGCTGGGCCGGCAGAACCGTGCCCAGGGAGGTGTCATAAAGGCTCACCGGCCCTGCATAGTCCGGCCCCGCGGCCAGCAAAACCGCGCCCCCCTCGCGCACATATTGGGCGATATTGTCGTAGTAAAGTACAGGTAACACACCGCGCCGTTGGTAGCGATCAAAAATGATCAGATCAAACTCGTGCAGCTTGACCGAAAACAGCTCGCGAGTGGGAAAAGCAATCAGGGAAAGTTGATCGATGGGCGTGCTATCCTGTTTTTCCGGAGGCCGCAGAATGGTAAAATGAACCAGATCCACAGAAGGGTCGGACTTTAAAAGCGAACGCCACACCCGTTCCCCCGCATGGGGGGTACCAGAGACCAGCAAAACCCGCAATTTCTCTCGCACGCCCTCAACACGCAGGATGCGGGTATTGTTGGCAAAGCTTAGCTCGTTCTCAAGCGTCTCCACCTCGATTTCAAAAATCGTCTCGCCCCCGTGCGCAATATCAAGATCAAGCGTAATATTGCGGTTCAAGGGTACTGATCGGTGCGACACCGGCTTTCCGTCGCGGCGCACACTGAGCCTTGTGGTTCCTGATTGCAGTTGGCTGCCTTTCATGGCCTCGACACGCACCACAGCCGTCTGTGTTTTGCCCACCAGGCCAAACCGCGGCGCTTTGATCAGTTGCAACCGCCGGTCCATTTCATCGTCGTGGCCGCTCAACAGCGCATGTAAGGGGGCGTTTATCCCCAATTGTGCCATATCAGACGGGGCATCGTGTACCTGGCCGTCTGTGACCATGACAACCCCGGCAAGACGTTCGGGGGCAATATCAGCGCTGGCATCGGCGACGGCCTGGAACAGTTGTGTTCCCTTGTCTTCCCCGGCTGTATTATGGGCGACCTCCACCAGGCGCACTTCCAGATTGCCAAGGGCCTTGATGCGCGATACGACCTGCGCGGTAACAGACTCGGTATCCTCGGCGCGGTTACCGAGTTTTTGGCTGTCGCTTTTATCACTGACCACGATCGCGACGTTCTGGAGGGTTTCCCGATCCTCCCAGTTGGCCGTTGGATTTAAGAGCGCCATCACCAGGCATCCGAGCGCCAACGCGCGCAATTGCAATATCCGGTACTGCCGGCTAACAAGAAAGATCACCAGCATGGCAAGCCCCGCCACCCCAAGCCCGGCAATGAGGGGGATGGGCAGAAGGGGGGCCAGTGTCAAGCTCCAGTTTAGCATCGCCAATGCACTTTCTGCTGTTTCCTAAAATCCGCACTATAGCAAAATGGGGACAATTAAACGTATGCTGATCTATTGTCCAAGACGCAACAGGAGGTCCGGAACATGGACCTGATCAGCCTTATAGTTTCCGGTCAGGGTATACATGACAATGTTGACCCCCGCACGAAAGGCCAGCTCCCGTTGCCACGGATCGGCAGGCGAGGTGGACAGCAGGGGAAAGCCGTTTTCATCAATGGCCCAGGCACCGGCAAAATCGTTTGCGGTTATGAGAATCGGCGACACCCCGTCCCCTCCCCGTGCGGGTCTGGGGGCATTGTCGTCCTCATTTGTTTGCCGCGCCAGGACCTCGACCCACAGGGCGCTACCGTCCCAACGCCCGGGAAATGTCTGTAGCAGATAGAAAGCCTTGGTGAGAACATGGTCCGTGGGAACGGGTTCGAGTTCGGGGATGTTGAGCGAGGCAAGAATTTTACGCATGGCAGAAACCGCTGCCGTCCCGGAGCCGGAAAAGGCCCCACCGGGGCGAAACTCAAATTGGTCCCTGGTATCGATCAGAACCGTTCCTCCCTGTTTCATGAACGTCTCAAGATTGGCGAGCGCCGCCACACTGGGCTCCGCGGCGGTGGGTGAAATTGGCCAATAAAGAAGTGGAAAAAATGCCAATTCATCGCGCTCAAGATCGACGCCCATGGGATGCTTGGGCTCAAGAGACGTATGGCGGGTCAAAAACAAACTCAGTCCGGCAAGACCGCGCTCGCTGACCCGATCCACCTCGGCATCGCCGGTAATCACATAGGCAAGCCGCGTATCCAATGTGGCGCGCATGGCAAACGAATCCCTCGATTGCGCGCCGGCGGGAGTTGTCATTGCTGTCATGGTTGCCAGGGTCGTCACCCCCGCGCACAGCACACCGATCCATACCAGCGCAGCCGTGGCCGCGCGGCGTGTAGCAGAGCGGCGTAATCCACCGGATATCCATGCCAGAGCCAGCATATCCAGCAAAAACAACACCAGGGCTGCCGCCAGTATCCACGCGGTCAGATCGAGCGCCTGGGACGCGCGGTAATAAAGTGTGGAGCCTGTAACCAAGTCATCACCCAGACGCGCAACCGTCTCCACATGGTCCAGCGTGTTCAGCGCCAGCAGCGCCTCTGCGGTCCCGTAAAGACCAGGCGGTACGGCGCGCGAGGCCACGACCTGTTCGCGTTCCCCGCCGGCAATGGCAAGTGCCGAAGCGGGGGGAGAACCAAGTACGCCAAAGCCGTCCAGTGTGCGAAGCGGCGCCAGGGCCGGTTGTTGAGGCGGCGCAGATGATGCGCGAGGGGCCGCAACTGCAGTTGCAGCGTCATCGCGACCATCGGCGTCAATACGTTCGCCGGCGATCACCTGAGCCCCCGGTGCCAGGGTGATCATGCGTCGCAGGATATGGACAAAAACCCCAGAGAGCGGCAGGTTTGACCAGGAGCTGTCCGAAGAGACATGAAACAGCACCACGTGCCCCGCTCCCAGGTTTCTCGCGGTGATCAAGGGGGTGCCGTCTGCCAGATGCGCCCAAGTGCGCTCACGCAGTGCCGGTGTCGGCTCAGCCAGCACCTGGCGCAGGACCTGCACGTCCTCCGGCACATCCAGATCCTCAAGCGGGCCGCCTTGGGCGAACCCGGCCAGGGACTGCGGCGTGCTCCAGGAAAGTGCACCGCCAAAAACACGCCCGCCACGGCGCAGATCAACCGGCAGCAGGGTCGCCTCGGCACCCGCCAGGCGCGGGCCGGCAAAGCGAATGAGGATTCCCCCACGCTTAATCCAGTCTTCAAGTCGCGCGCGTACCGGATCGCTGACCCCGCCCACATCAGACAGCACCAGTACGGCAATGCCCATGTCAAGCAGTTCGGTTATTGCCGCCGCGCGACTTGCGGCCCTGGCCTCATAGAGGTCCGCATAGGGGGACAGGGCCCGCTCAACATAATACAAAGGGGCAAGCAAGGGCTGCGCGTTCTGCGCTGTACGACCTGCGACCATTCCCACCCGGCGGCGCTTCCAGCGCCCGTCCATCAACCATACCCCAGCGGCGGTGCGGTGTGGCGACAAGGCAATTTGGGCGATGTCGTTACGCACGTCCCCAGGCAGCGCGAAGGAAACGGTCTTTTCTGTTTCTCCGGTTCCCATTTGCCAGTCCATGCGGGCGATCGGGCGGTTCTTCCTGTCCCGCGCCAGCACCGTACCCGCAAGCTCCGCGTCACCGGAGACACGCATGAGCCGGACCTTTAAGGCCTGTGCGGTATGAGTCAAACCGCGGATAAACGGCGGGGGGTCTTTGGGGTAGTACACATGCAGCGCCGATGCCGGTATGGCCTCATGCAGGCGATCGGCAAATTGGGCGCCATTGCCGTGGTCGATGCCATCGCTCAGCCAATAGAGGGAGGCCTCCGGATGCCGGCGCAGGGCCGCATTTAACGCGCCGGCAATCTCAAGGCGATCGGGGGCATACCCGTGTGGGGTCATGGCCAAAAGGGTTTGCCGGGCATCATGGGCGCTTTGCGGCGAGAAAACCTGCTGCTCCCCCGCCGTGGTTGTTACGAGGGCGACGGGCCGGTTTTGCGTCTGGGTCAGATCAATGAGCTGTTGCGCCACGGCGCGCACCTCGTCCCAATTTCCGGCAGCGCTCCAGGTGTTGTCGACAACCACGAACACCGGGCCCTGCCGTTGATCCAGGCGCAAGGTGTCCGGTTGCCAGACAGGGCCCGCCAACGCCAGGATCACCAATCCCGCAAGGCTAAGGCGCAAAGCCATCAGCCACCACGGGCAGGCGCTCGGCTGATGTTTGCGATCACGAAGATCGCGCAGAATGCCCGCCGGCGGAAACACCACCTCAAGCGGCCGCGGCGGGATTAAGCGCAACAGCCACCACAGAACCGGCAGCAGTCCCAGCGCCAGCAAGACTATCGGGGTACCAAAGGTAAGAGGCAATCCCAACATCAGGTCCTCCCGCCAACAAGCCCGCTGTCCGTCAAACGGCCCAAAAGCGCCATCAGCGGTTGTGAGGCCGGATGATCCGTGTGATGGAGAAGAAAACTCCAGCCAAACCGTCGGCACAGGGCGCGCAGTCGGGCGCGACGGGTTTCCAGAGCCGCAATATAACCGTCGCGAACGCTGCCGGCTTGCTGAAAGTCGATGCGCTCGCCGGTCTCCGGATCGATAAATTCGGTTCGCCCCCTGTAAGGAAAGGTCTCTTCCGACGGATCAAGCACCTGGATCAGGTGAACCCGCGTGCACTTGTTGGCAATCTGACGCAGCCACGGCTCCAGATGCTCCGGCGGATCCAGAAAATCAGAACATAGTATAACGATACTGTCGCGTTTGAGCGCATCAAGGGAGGGAAGTTCAAGGGTACCTGGTTCGCGTCCATAGGCGCGCAACAAGCGCATCGCCAGACGCTCGCCCGCCCCATTGTCGCTCACCGGGCCGCCATTGCCCAAAAGGCCCACGCGCTCCCCGCCGCGCACGAAAATGTCCCCAAGGGCCAGTGCCAGAACAATGCCCCTGTCCCGTTTGCCAATGGGCGCCAGGTCTGAGGCAAAGTTCATTGAGGGCGAAACATCAGGCCATAGCCAGATCGTCTGTGCGGCCTCCCATTCGGTCTCACGCACATAAAGATGATCGTCGCGCGCCGAGCGGCGCCAATCCACACGCGCCGCCGGCTCGCCATTGGTAAAGGTGCGGAACTGCCAGAACATCTCTCCGGTTCCCGGGCGCTTGCGCCCATGCCAGCCGAAGATCAGGGCAGACACGACCGCCTGCGCCCGCAAGATCAGGTCCGGTAACCGCTCAGCCAGCGCCAGCGCCTGTTCGGTCAAGCCCATGAGAGCGGCGCGATCAAAACCATCGCCCAGGGAGTTATCGCGGCTCGGAGCTTTGCTTGCAGAGGGTTTCACGGATAAAGCCTGTTGCTGTTATCGAATCAAATGGGTTAGTTGATCAATGACATCCTCAAGGTGCACACCATCGGCGCGGGCGCTGAAGTTGAGGGCCATGCGATGTTTCAGGACCGGCGCCGCCAGCGCCACAACGTCATCGATTGAGGGGGCCAGCCGCCCTTCAAGCAGGGCCCGGGCCCGTACCGCCAGCATCAGGGCCTGGCTCGCCCGGGGCCCCGGTCCCCAGGCAATATGGGTGGCAATTTCCTCATTGTTGGCGTGTGCTCCGTTCTTGTCCCTGTCCTGCGCTTCACCGGCGGCGTGTGCAGGTCGCGCGGCCCGCACAAGGGTCAGGATCGCCTCAAGCACCGTCTCGCCGACCGGTAATGTGCGCACCAGCCGTTGCAATTTCATGAGCGCTTTGCCGTCAAGAACCGTCTCAACGTTATCATCCGCAAGCCCCGTTGTCTCCAAAAGCATGCGCCGTTCGGAGGTGCGATCGGGGTGGAAGACATCGATCTGCATCAGGAACCGGTCCAGTTGCGCCTCCGGCAGGGGATACGTTCCCTCCTGCTCCAAGGGGTTCTGGGTGGCAAAAACATGAAAGGGTCGCGGCAGGTCATGACGCGCACCGGCAATGGTAATGTGATATTCCTGCATGCTTTGCAAAAGCGCGGACTGGGTCCGGGGGCTGGCCCGATTGATTTCGTCCGCCATGAGCAACTGGGCAAATGCCGGCCCCTTGATAAATCGAAAACTACGCGCCCCGTCCGCCCCCTGGTCCAGAACCTCAGCACCGAGAATATCCGAAGGCATCAGATCGGGGGTGAACTGTATGCGTTTGGCGTCGAGCCCGAGCACGATCCCGAGGGTTTCAACAAGCTTGGTTTTGGCCAGCCCGGGAACGCCGACCAGAAGCCCGTGCCCGCCGCACAACAGCGTAATCAGCGCTTGCTCTACGACTCGCGATTGCCCGAAGATCACCCGCTCAAGGGCGTCTTTCGCCCTGGCGATCGTCTCTGTCGCCGCCTCGGCCTCCGCCACCACGGCCTGTGCAGGCGTATCTTCTGGGATACCTTCGCTCGCTCGCTCGGATAGGTTCATCATTATGGCCCTTCAACCCAATACACTGTCCGTTAAGGCTTGCAAGACCTTGGGGTTTGGCAAGAGATCCGTCCCCAGGATATTTACAGCGCCTCGTTTGCAGGCACCAGCCCTGGCGCTGTGTTCAAGCGCCGCGCGTGCCTGTGGTAAAATACATTGCCTTGGGAACGTGTGCAGCGCAAGGCTTCTTCGCATTTTATGCAGAGAGACCTGGAAGCGTCCATTGACGACCCGGCCCGCTCTGATTCTCAACCAATATACGGTATTTCTATGGATTTGGTGTCTTTTATCAATCTGCACAAATCCCTCATCCCCTGGCAAGGCCGCAACCCACCCCACTCAAGCGCGCTGTCGGCAGGTTCTACCAGCGGTATTGGCTTTATAGACACGCCGACTGGTGTATTGCCTTGATAACACAACGCTTTGACGCAAATGCATGAGTCATTGGCAAGGGCCCTTGGTATTAGATCAGCATGGGGTTAGCTGTACCCATTTTGCTATAGGCGGTGTTGTCTTAATTTTTCAAGAAAGTTACACTGTTGCGGCACTATAGTTTAAGACATGATAATTAATACCAGCGGTATTGGCTTTATAGACACGCTGACTGGTGTACGGCCTTGATAACACACTTACTTGACGCTAAGCCATGAGTCATTGTTAAGGACCTTTGTATAAGACATGGCACGCTCTATGGCACCCCAGGAGCACAATAGGAATGGTCACATGATCGTGAACACAACGCCGACCCAGGACGCCCTTGCCGGTCTGACCGCGCTGATTGCGCGCGCTGGCGAGCCGGACAAGGTTCCCCCCGTTGAGGCCTGGGAGCCGGAATTGTGCCGCAACGACGTGGACCTATGTATCAAGCGCGATGGTCTTTGGTACTATAATGGCACACCGATCGGGCGCGAGCGGCTTGTCAAACTGTTTGCCGGGGTGCTGCGCAAGGACCCCGATGGCTTTACTTATCTGGTCACCCCCGTCGAGAAAATTCGCATCACAGTGGAGGACGCACCGTTTCTGGCCGTCGAGGTTAACGGACACGGGGATGGGCGTGATCAGGTTCTGACGTTTCGCACCAACGTGGGTGACGTTGTCGAAGCGGGTCCGGAGCATCCGATGCGTTTTGTCCTGGAGCCTGAAACCGACGGGCTGAAACCCTATGTCCATGTCCGCGGTCGGCTTGAGGCGCGGGCGGCGCGGCCTTTACTTTATGAACTGGCAGAGCTTGGGTGTGCGCATCGCGAGGAGGAACGTGCGTGGTTCGGGGTTTGGAGCCACGGTGTGTTTTACCCCATGGCCGCGATGGACGATCTTGAGGGGCTGTGGCCATGAACCCTGCGTCCTCAGGGGGGTATTCGCGCCCGGTGCCGGAGCCGTCACGCACGGCCGCTTCGTCAAAGGCGCGCCCCCATAGCCCGTGCGCCGGAGTGCCGGACAATTTTCCTTTGTTTGATCTGGTACCGTTATCCCTGGGTGCCGGCATCCTGGATCGGCGGCCCCTGATAATGGAGCGTCCTGAGGCCGATGTTCCCCGTGGTAAAGCGCCGCGCCCGGCGGCGGTTCTCGTTCCCATTGTCATGCGAGACGGACAGGCTCAGGTGCTGTTGACCCGGCGGACCGATCATCTGGCGGATCACGGGGGGCAGATTGCCTTTCCTGGAGGCAAGATCGACAGCGCCGATGCGACCCCGCTTGATACGGCCCTGCGCGAGGCCCGGGAGGAGATCGGCCTGAAGCCCCATCAGGTAACCGCTTTGGGATATCTGGCACCCTCCGTCACTGCCACGGGCTTTCACATTGTGCCGGTGGTGGGGGCTCTTGACGCTGGTTTTGACCCCGTGCCAAACCCCAGCGAGGTGGCGCAGGCTTTCGAGGTCCCGTTGGCGTTTTTGATGAATCGTGCCAACTGGCGTGAGATTTCCGGCATGTGGGGCGGCAAGCGCCGCGCAAGCGTCGCCATGCCCTACAAGACCCACTACATCTGGGGCATTACGGCGCGCATTCTTATGCAGTTGCGGACGTCTATTGACCACCTGGCCAGCCATAAAGGGGAGCGGGCCGATGGTGATGCCCGTTAGAGCGTATCAGGTTTTAATAGAACCATTCTGTTTCTCGATTGGCGAGGCCCGGCTTGAAGGACAACTGAGAACTGATGAACCCGTGCCGCGACGAACCGCCTGCTGACATAAGGGAGCACGACTGGCTGTGGCATCCGGACCTGCGCCGGATTTTTCAGGCTCTTGGCGGACAGGCAGAGTGGGTGCGTGTTGTCGGTGGTGCGGTTCGCAACACTCTCATGGGTTTACCTGTCAAGGATGTGGACGTTGCGACCGTGTGGACCCCGGACGTGGTGATGGCACGCGCCAGGGATTGTGGGCTCAAGGTGATACCAACGGGCATCGCTCATGGGACTGTCACCTTGACTGGGGCGTTGCAGGCCTATGAGGTGACGACCCTGCGCGAGGATATTGAGACCGATGGCCGCCGGGCGCGGGTGCGTTTCGGCACAGATTGGGAACGGGATGCAAGGCGGCGGGATTTTACCCTGAATGCCGTCTACGCCGGCCCTGAGGGGGACCTGTTTAACCCTGTAGGCGGCATTGAGGATGCGCTTTCGGGTCGTGTTCGGTTTATTGGCGATCCTGACAGGCGCATTGTCGAGGATGGGCTGCGTGCCTTGCGTTTTTTTCGCCTGATTGCCGAATTGGGATGTGGTCCCATTGACCAGGTGGCGTTGCGCGCTTGCGCGCGCCAGCGCACGCGGCTTGCGCGGTTGTCGGCGCCGCGCATGGGCGCAGAGATCAGGCGCTTGATTGTGGCGAAACAGGGAGTAAAGGCCGTGCAGGCCATGCAGGATGCCCGGTTGACGCCGCAGATTTTGGGACACGAGGGGGATGTTGAGAAATTTTCTCGCTTTGCGCGTCTGCTGGGGCGATTTGATATAAGCGATCGGGTAAACACGTTTGCCCTGGGGTTTGGGATTTTGGCGGTGCGTGATGACAATGACATCGGCCGGCTGAAAGCGCGACTGGCCTTGCGCAAGGAAGAGGAAAAATGGCTTGGTGTTGGTGTCCGGGCGCGCACCTGGCCGCTGCCAGCGCGGGCCCTGGAGGTGGCGCATGCGCTCTACCGCTTGGCCAGGCATGGGGGTTGTGAAGACGCTCATGTGGCGTTTGAATTTTCTCTCTTAACCCGTTGGGTTTACGAGGAAAATTTAGAATTAAAACCGACCCCGGATGGGCGCGATCCGCTCCACGAAACTGACGCCGGTGTCAGGATGCCGCAAACGCAAATTGAGCAAAAATACTCCGCCCTCATGCAACAGGCGCGAACGACTCCGGTTCCCCGCTTTCCCGTGCGTGGACGGGATTTGCTGGAGAGAGGCGTCAGTCCCGGGCCCGCTCTTGGGGCCATTCTTAAAAAGCTTGAGGCCCGATGGTGTGACAGTGACTTCAAGCTGGATCGCGCGGCCCTTCTCGCAACAATCGGCGATAAGAGAGGCTGAGCCGCTCTGACAGAGCCGCTCAGCACGATTTCTCTTCCTGAATTAGGGATCAGGCAACAGGCACGATAACAACGTCGAAGACGCGGAGGACATTTATACCAAGGGTCCTTACCAATGACTCATGGATTAGCGTCAAGCAAGTATGTTATCAAGGCGGTACACCAGTCGGCGTGTCTATAAAGCCAATACCGCTGGTATTACTCCGTGGTTAATTTCTTTTTGACCGCATCCGCGGCATTGTCAACAGCCTTATCAACAGCCTGCTTTGCGTCTTCTTTCACCTGTGTTGCCGCGTCGCCCGCTTTCTTGGCAGCGTTATCCACAGCATCCGCAGCCTTGGTGGCGGCATCGTCGGCGGCCTTGGCAGCGTCGTTGACAGTATCCGCAGCCTTGGTGGCGGCACCATCGGCGGCCTTGGCGGCATCGTTGGCCGTATCCGCAGCCTTCTTGGCGGCATCATCGGCGGCCTTGGCAGCGTCGTTGACAGTATCCGCAGCCTTGGTGGCGGCACCATCGGCGGCCTTGGCGGCGTCGTTGGCCGTATCCGCAGCCTTGGTGGCGGCACTATCGGCGGCCTTGGCGGCATCGTTGGCCGTATCCGCAGCCTTGGTGGCGGCACCATCGGCGGCCTTGGCAGCGTCGTTGACAGTATCCGCAGCCTTGGTGGCGGCACCATCGGCGGCCTTGGCGGCGTCGTTGGCCGTATCCGCAGCCTTGGTGGCGGCACCATCGGCGGCCTTGGCGGCGTCGTTGGCCGTATCCGCAGCCTTGGTGGCGGCACTATCGGCGGCCTTGGCGGCATCGTTGGCCGTATCCGCAGCCTTGGTGGCGGCACCATCGGCGGCCTTGGCGGCGTCGTTGGCAGTATCCGCAGCCTTTTTAACCGCATCATCGGCGGTACCTAATGTTGCGTCCTTAGCTTCGGTTGCGGCTTTTTTGGTGGCATCCATGGCATCCTTGGTGGCCTCAACAGCCTCTGATGTGGCTTTTTTGGTGGCGTCCATGGCATCCTTGGTGGCCTCAACAGCCTCTGATGTGGCTTTTTTGGTGGCGTCCATGGCGTCCTTGGTGGCCTCAGCGGCCGACCTGGCAGCGTCTTTTGTGCTTTCGGCCGCACCCTTTACCGCCTCTTTTGTGGTTTCGACCGCCTCTTTGGTTGCGTTTTCGGCTTCACGGCTTTTTTCTTCGCTGCATGCCGCCAATCCCATGGCCGCAACCAGGGTTAATCCTACAAGCGCATAATGTTTCATGATAATCTCCGAAGTCTCTCTTCCTAAATTTAAGCCCCACAGGTTTCATACCAAGGGCCGTTGACAAGGACCCATGGATCAGCGTCAGTTAAGTGTATTACCAAGGCCCCACCCCAGACGGCGTGTCTATAATTCCCATACCGCTGGTATTATGGGGCAAACCAGCCCCCCGCCAACTCCCACCGGCCCCATCCTGCCGTCAGAGCGTGTCACGTCTTGATAGAACCATTCTGATGGTGCGATTTCTCAAATCCGCACGGCCGGTTAACAAAGCAAACTATGGCCATTTTACGACCGGTGGCATGGATGACAGAATAGAGTGAATATTCCCACCGGTCTTCAGTCCAAAAATCGTTCCCCGATCATAAAGCAGGTTGAATTCCACATAGCGGCCACGCTGAATGAGCTGTTCCTCACGCTCCTGGGGTGACCAGGGGGTGCTCACATTGCGTCCAACAAGTTGCGGATATATCTGAAGAAAAGCCCGGCCCACGTCCTGGGTAAAGGCGAAGTCGGCCTCCCAGTCACCGGAGTTGTGGTGATCATAAAAAATACCGCCAATACCGCGAGGTTCCTGGCGGTGCGGTAGATAGAAATACTCGTCACACCACGCCTTCAGGCGATCATAGTCTGCCACCGCGTGTGGCGCACATGCCTGTTGCATGGCCGCGTGAAAGGCGATGGCGTCTGCATCCTCCTGGGAGCGGCGGCCCGCCAATACCGGCGTCAGATCCGCGCCGCCGCCAAACCAGTGCTTGGCGGTGACAACAAACCGTGTGTTCATATGCACAGCCGGCACATGGGGATTGCGCATATGCGCGATCAGGGAAATGCCGCTAGCCCAAAACCGCGGATCCTCTTCCGTGCCTGGAATTTGCGAGCGGAACTCCCGGGAAAATTCCCCATGAACAGTGGAAACGTGAACGCCGACCTTTTCAAAAACCCGCCCCTGCATCAAAGCCATCACGCCGCCGCCGCCTGGGGCGCCGGAGTGATCCGTGCGCTCCCAGGGGGTGCGCACAAAGCGCCCGGGTGCGCGTTCCGATAGCGGATCGGCAAAGGCGTCCTCAAGCGCCTCAAAGCGTGCGCAAATGTCGTCACGCAGGCGTTCAAACCACGCGCGCGCGCGCTCTTTGCGCGCCCCAAGGCTCTCATCCGCGCGCGCGTCCTTGGATCGGGATTGGGTCATGATGCAGATTAAAACTTCCTACCGAAATATAAAAAATGTATATGCGACAGGGCTCTCTTTGCTTAGAGCCTGTGCCTGCTTTCGTTTTCGCGCTCAAGGTCCCGTGCAATACCAAAGACCCCGCGCATGACCCGCTCAAACAGGCCAAGCGCCCGCTCCACCTCTTCCTCGCTGGGAAGCGTCATCGATCCACGGGTATCGGCCTGCGGCCTTTGCGCCAAGCCGTTATTTTCGATCATTTCACGCAAGTGCCTGTTTTCGTCCTGCAACTGCGCCACCCGCCCCTCGTAAGCACGCCTTTCATCCGCCAGCAATGCGCAGGTCCAACGCCCACCATCCTCCTCGCACCGGCTGACATCACCGGTGATCGTATCAATGCGAAACACCCCCTTTTGCGTCTCAATCAGCGTAAAGCGTCCGGCGATGTCCTGCGCCTGTGCCGCCACTGTGGTGATCAGGAAAAGCCCCACCACAACCAAAGGCATGCATATTGCCGTCACGATGGTAAAAGCCGTGCGGCGTAAATCCGATATGGCGTTCATAGCAAAATCTCACCCTTGCCAGGGCTCCCAAAATACGCCCAAAACGCTCCCAAAATGCGCCTACAACGGCAGTTGGGCATTACCATTAATACCAGCGGTATTGGCTTTATAGACACGCCGACTGGTGTACTGCCTTGATAACATAACTCTTTGACGCTAATGCATGAGTCATTGTTAAGGACCCTTGGTATTAGCTGTACCCATTTTGCGAGCGGTAAAGCTAACCCCTTAAAGCTGACCGCCCTGAAACCTATAGCAAAATGCGAGAAAAATACTGAATTCTCATGAATCCAATTGAACGCATTTTGCTATAGCCTTTTGTAAAGGAACGAACTGCAAATGCAAATGCAAATTGAAGCGTTATACCAGCGGTATTGGCTTTATATACACGCCGACTGGTGTACTGCCTTGATAACACACCTCTTTGACGCTAAGCCATGAGTCATTGTTAAGGACCCTTGGTATTAAGGATTTCATAACATGCACAATGCGGCGTTTGTAGGGGTTTTTCTGCCCTATGATGCGACATTTTGGCATCTATTAGTCGGCATCTATTAGCCGGCATCTATTAGTCGGCATCTATTAGTCGGCATCCACCTAGCCGCTCCCTCTCCCGGCGCCCTGCACTGGCGGTACCCTATGAGTGGCTGGGAGAGAGAGCCGGCCAGGTCGTCAATAGGCGCCAATGGTCGTCAATAGTCGGCAATGGCCGCTCCCATTTTATCCAGACGCTGCCAACATGGCGGCAATTCCCGGGTAGTCGGTCTTTCCAGAGCCAAGAACCGGCACCGTGTCCACAATAACAATTTCCCGCGGAACCATGAACTCCGCAATACCGTTTTGCTTTGCATAGACTTGCAGGTCGCGACGGGCCGCGTCCTCTTTATCCGTTACCAGGACGATCTGCTCGCCCTTTTTCGAGTCCGGTACAGACACGGCCGCCAAAGTGTAATCCCCCCAGACCCGTCCGGCCCATTCCTCCACATAACTCAGGGACACCATCTCTCCGGCAATCTTGGCAAAACGCTTGGCACGGCCCAGAATTTTAATAAAACCCTGCGCGTCGATGCTGACCACGTCGCCGGTGTCGTACCAGCCATCCCCGACAGGTTCGATGATCCCGGGATTGCTTTCGCGCAGATACCCTTGCATGATATTGGGACCGCGGACAAAAAGGCGCCCTCCTTCGGCAACCCCGGGGACAGTCTCTAACCGATAATCCATACCGGGCATCAGCCGGCCCACCGTTCCGGCACAAAAATGCATCGGTGTGTTGGTGGAAACCACAGGCGCGCATTCGGTGGTGCCATAGCCCTCCAGTATGCGCAAGCCAAACTTGTCATTCCAGATTTTACGGGTCTCGGGTTGAACCTTCTCTGCCCCCGCGCACACAAGGCGCACGGAATAAAAGTCATAAGGATGTGCGGATCGCGCATAACCGCGTAAAAACGTATCGGTGCCGAACATGATCGTTGCGTTGGTATCGTAAATCAGTTCGGGCACGAGGCGATAATGCAAGGGAGAGGGATACAAAAACACCCGGATCCCCGACAGAACTGGCAACAATGTCCCCGTGGTCAGACCAAAGGAATGAAACATGGGCAGGGCATTGAAAACAATGTCCTTGGAGGAAAAGTCCACCCGCGAGGCCAATTGGTAGCGATTGGCATTCAGATTGCGATGGCTGAGAACGACGCCCTTAGGGGAGCCTTCCGATCCGGACGTGAACAGGACCACCGCGGGGCGTTCGGCGTGATCGTTGCCCTCGGGGCGATGGAAAAGACGCGGAAACGTATTGGCGATCACCCCGTAGAGCTTGTCCTGAAGGCCCATATGGGCGCGAATATCCTCAAGATAAACAAGATTGACATGGGGGTTGAGAGCCTCAATCAGGGGTTCAAGCTTGCCGCGCTCAATAAACGTTCGTGATGTTATAACCGTCTTTATGCACGCCGTCGCGCATGCAGAGCGCACAGCCGCGGCGCCGGCCGAGAAATTGAGCATCGCCGGAACCCGACCGATGCGCTGCAAGGCAAAGAATGTCGCCACCGCGGCGCCGGAGTTGGGCAACATGACACCGACATATTCGTCCCTAAGGGTCATGGCGGCGAGTTTGCGTCCAAGCACAAAGGCACCAAGGGTCAGACGTTTGTACGTTAACGGCTGGCGGGTGACATCTTCCGCCACGACGGTCTTGCCCCCGTGCAACCGCCGCGCCGCCAGCAGAGCTGAAAACAACGGCGTATCAATATCCTGGCTTTCGAACATCATTGCGGACATGACGTCATAGAGCTGACGGCCAATTTCCTGGCGGCGGCGGCGTCCGGTTAGCGTTTTATCCAGTTGAAACCGGCATGCGGGCATGACGGTAATCGTGACCTTGGGAAACAGGTGCATGCGAACCACCCCGCGCATGCGCGAGAACGGGGTATATTGCAGGCCATCAAGGCGAATGGGCACAATGTCCGCGTCGGCGCGATCGGCGATCACCCCGGGCCCTTCGTAGATTTTCATCAGCCCCCCGGTTACCGTAATTCGCCCTTCAGGAAAAATGACACACCGCCGACCTTTCTCGATCTCGCGCACGATGGTCTTAAGGGCCAGGGGATTACTCTGATCGATGGTAGTATAATCGACAGGGGCAAGGAACAGGCGCGCCCACCACCTCTTGGCAATATGGGCGTTAACAGCAAAAAAGGGCACCGCCGGCAAAAAGGCGGCCAACACCATGCCGTCCAGAAAAGACAGGTGATTGACAACAATAACGGCGCGCTTACGGGCTTGTTTGAGGTTCTCAATGCCGTGGACTTCGACGCGAAACAGGGTCTTTAGGGCGCTGCGGAACAGGGCCTGAAGGGTGGGTTTGGGGATAATGCGGATAATGTAAATGGCGGCGATCACGTTAAGAGCAGCGATAACCAACAGGATAGAGGGGACCGACAGGCCAACAAACGACAGGAGCGAAATGAACGCACTGGCACCAACAACAAAGGCAGCGTTGATGATATTGTTGGCGGCAATAATGCGGGCCCGCTCCCCACTCGGACTTTCGTGCTGAACAATGGTGAACAGGGGAACGATATACGGGCCGGAGGCGGCGGCAATAAAGAACATCGCCAAAAGCACGGCCCAGTTCCAGCCGCTTTGCAAAAACGCTCCCACACCCACAAGATGCGGGCCCGAGGTCGGTTGCATGGATGCCCAAAGCGCGAAAATCGCCATGCTCATGGCAAGGGCGCCAAAGGGAATGGTACGCGGAGAGATTTCTCCTGCCAGAAGGCGCGATACAAAATAGGCACCGGCGGCAATGCCGATGGCGAACATGGCCATAAACAGGGTCGCCACGTGCTGATCGGCGCCGAGGATATCGCGCGCAATCGCCGGCATGAGAGTCGTTAGCGCCGCGGCGACGAACCAGAACCACGACGTGCCCAGAATTGCCAGAAACGGCGTGCGGTATTTGGTTGCCAAGGTTAGCAGTTCCTTGGTGTCGGCGATCATGTTGCAGCCGATGGTCAGGCCGGGTGTTGGGGCGGGTGCGGGGGGAATGCGCCGCGCTGCGGCGTAGCCGACGGCTGCGCACAAAAGCAGTCCCCCTGTCAGGATGCCGGTTCCCCCGACTGCCAGGATCAACAGGCCGCCCGCGACCATGCCGAAAAGGATGGCCAGAAAGGTTGCTGTTTCAACCAGGGCGTTGCCGGTTATCAGTTCGTCGTCTTCCAGATGTTGCGGCAACAGGGCGTATTTTATGGGGCCAAAAAACGCCGACTGGGCCCCGAACAGAAAAAGGACAATCATCAGAAACACCAGGTTCTCGGTCATCAGGGCCAAGCCGGCCAGGGCGGCGATGACGATCTCGCCCAGTTTGATGCGTCTGGTGAGAAAGGCCTTGTCGTATTTGTCCGCGAGCTTGCCCGCGGTTGCTGAAAACAGAAAAAAGGGCAGGATGAAAATCCCCCCCGCCAGCGCCACCAGCAGGGTTGTGTCCATGGGGGTCACCGTCGCCAGGGAATAGGTGACGAGAATAATCAGCGCCTGTTTGAAAAAATTGTCGTTGAAGGCGCCGAAGAACTGGGTGATGAAGAGCGGCAAAAACCGCCTGGTTTGCAAAAGTGCGCGGTATGGGTTCATCATTTGGTTCATCATGATATCGACCTTGAGTTTGCTGTTAAGCGGCGATCGGGCTTGTCGGATTTGCTTTAGGCATTGATATTGTTAATGTGTGAGCGTTTACTTACTGACTGACTGATAGTCCGTCGCGCCTCCCACACTCACCGCTGCGACAACCGCATCGGCAATACGTGTGTGCACCTGCGACAAGGGGGTATGCAGGCGTCCATAAGCGGTAAAGGTGGCCGGCTGTACCACCAGACCAAAGGCAAAAGAGGCCATGAGTTCCGGCTGACCTGCAAGCTCTCCCGCCTCCACCGCTTGCCGGAACACGGCGCTAACCACGTCAACAGGGTTGTCATCGCCCGGCGGAATTTCGCTTAAATGGGCATGCTGGGTCATGAGCAAAAAGTCGAACTGTTGACGCTCTTCGTCATACATGCGGCAAATTTCCCGGATCATGATGCGGATTTTGTCCTGCCATGTGGTCTGTGTGGCGGCCAGACTGCGCAGCACGCGGGCAAAGGCGGTGTAGTTGACCCAAAACAGGTTTTTCGCCATGGCCTGCTTGCTCTTGTAGTGGCGATAGATGGCACCTTCGGTGATATTGGCCCCCTTGGCGATATCGCGAATGGTGGTGGCACGCACGCCCTGTTGGGCAAAAAGGGCTATGGCGGTTTTGTCGATTCTGGCTTTTGTCCGGGGTCCGTTGCGCATGGTGGGGGATTTCGCCTTTTGCTGCAAATCTGTTATGTAAGTGATTGTTCACTTACATAGTTAGCAAGCAATAAAACCCCTGTCAAGAAAAAACTTGCAAACCAGGCAAAGCGGACAGGCCAGGCCGTAAATAGACATTTCCACAGACTTGAAGCGTGCCCTGTCGCAAAATCGCGCCGTCAGAATGGTTCTATTAAGACCTGACACGCTCTAGCGCAGGCGGAACAGGTTGCGCAGGGCCAACCCCATAAAGAACAGGCAGGTAAAGGCGAAAACCGACTGGAATAATTCCACCGCGCCAATCCATGACGCCACGCTGGGGCCATAGAGGTCCTGATAGGCACCCTCCACCGCCTGGCGCCCGGCGCCGATAAACGGCAGGCTGTTCTTAAACGAGATAAACGCGGCGGAGCCAAAGGCGGCCGCCGACAATTCCTTGTAGGAAAAGAGCGGGTAAAGCAGGGCACAGATAAGCCCCTGCCCTATCCAGCCGAGGGTGGGGCGCAAGACGGAATAGCCGAAGTCGGTGCCCATGTCGTACAGCCAGGACACGGTTTTGGCCGCCCTGCCCGTCGTCGGCAAGGCGCGCTTGGCCCGCTCCTCCCCTTTCATGAACATGTGGATGCGCAGGTGGTCATGGCCCGCCATGGCCATGGCGCGCAAGGCTCGATAGCGCGGTGCCAGTTTTTTGGCGGTTTTCTCGTCCATGGCACACAGCGCCGCGTAGCACGATATCCGTTTTTTGGTGATTTTTTTTACCCTTGGCGTGCAAGGGGCCAGGCAATGCAATGTGGTCGAGACGCGGCGCCTCATGAAAACTCGCCTCGATAAAGTCGGGCACCACGTTAAACGTAACCCCTTCCAGATCAAAGCTTCTTTGCGAGGTGATGGAACGGAAGTTGGCCTCCCCCCGAAATCGCGCGCCACGAAACCCTGCTCAATGATGGAATGTAGACAGCCTAAAAGTCGCCCCCCGATTGAACCTCGCCGCATCGAAATCTGCCCAATTGCTGAACGTGTCTCGAAAAAACGCCACTTCGCCTGCGAACGCGACCTTTTGAAAGGTTGTTTTGCCGTTGAACGTGGCATCGTGAAATTTTGCTAAATCGCTAAAGATGGCTTCTTCAAAATCTGTCGCACCACCGAACTCGGCAACGCGAAAGTCTGCCATGCCGACAAATTCCGCTTGAGTGAAGTATAACCGGCCCTTGAACTGGACCCTTTGAAAATCTGCTTGCTCACTGAACTCTGCGTAAGAAAAGTATGTTGTTCCACCAAATGTGGCCCCGGCATATAGCGCTAATTGACGGAACATGACGCCTTTGAAATCTGCTTCGGCTTCGAAGGTCGCGTACTGACAGTTCACTTTATCTCCAAAAACAGCACGAGCAAAACTTACTTTGTAGTGCAAGCCGACACCAAAAAAATTTACCTCACCGTTGAACGTAGCGCGCGCAAAGCTTACTTTTCCGGGAAAAAGGAAGCCGTTCCAATCCAGTGTTTGCGTAGCCAGCGTGATAGTGGGATGACCGTTGTGCTCGCTGATAGAGGGGCGGCCGAAAATCGACATCGGCTTGAACGTAACTTTCGAAAAGTCGAGGTTCGCCCGCTCAAGAAAATTTATTGTAGGAGCGTTCGCCCCGTCGCCGGCGATATTGACTTGCCATAGGCCGTTTTTTTCCAGCTGCTCGCACTCTTCTATAAAAGCGGCGGCCCAGGTGTTCCATTTCTTCCGCGCGGCCTCATGGGCCTCCTCGGAGCCCCTTCCTGCTAAAAGAGCGTTATAGCGGGCTTCCTCGCAGTGCAGAAGGAGTTGAAGGCTTTCGTCTCTGGTCATGTCCTTAAGTTAACCCCGGTTATGAACAAGAGAAAGACCAAAAACGACCCTTGGGCATGACCTTGGTTATCCCTTTGCGGTCTGATTTCGGTTGCGCGACAATCCCTTGTTGATTAAGCTCTCGCACAAGGCCGGCGCCCATGCGCGGGCCCCGGGGCGTCGAAACCCCTCCGACAGCGGTCTTTGCTGACCGCAATAGCATCTCCTCGGTTTTCATGGCCGGGGAGGCTGCGGCGCATGTCCAGAGCTTCGGCTTAAAGGCCGTGGCGGTCGTCTGTCGGCGGCTTTCGAACTCCCCGGTCGCCAGAGGGTAAGACCTCTGGTGGCCCTTTTCTTTTTGCCAAGGGAGTTTGCAATGCTTGAAAACCTATTTCCCTCTGATCCGTCAGAGCGTGTCATGTCTTAATAGAAGCAATTCTGTTTCTCGATTGGCGAGGCGATCCACGTCCAAGGCGATCGAAGAGCGATGGCGACCCATCTCTCAAGAGCGGCTTGGGCGTGGGCGTCCGCCAATCGGAAACCCGAAGGGACGGGCGCTTTTGCGCCAATATGGACCTTAAGTCTCTTGCAAATAGCCCCACTATATCCTGCGAGACTTAAGGCCCATCTTGTCACAAAATCGCTCCGTCAGAATGGTTCTAGTAAGACATGACACGCTCTAGCAGTTCGCGCCTGTTGGGCGAGCGGCTGAAGGCCGAGGCGACACCGCACGAAGCCGCCTGCTATATTGCACAAGTTTGCGCTGATACCAGCGGTATTGGCTTTATATACACGCCGACCGGTGTACTGCCTTGCTAACATACCTCTTTGACGCAAAGCGATGAGTCATTGTTAAGGACCCTTGGTATGAATTGCAGGAAATGGCCCTTGATAAAGACCTCAACATGCTGGTCTATCTATTGGTCAACGTGCGCCAGGAGGCGTTGGAGTTCTTGTTAAACCTGCACCCGGTGAGCAAAAGCCTGAAAGCCAAAAACCAAGAAATTTAAAATACCCGCGGTTAGGATCAAGAGAAAGGCTAAAAACGGGCCTTGGGCATGGCCCTGGTCATCCTTTTTCAGCCTCGTGAAGCCATTTATCTGATCATTGCTTTTTTCCGGCGGCTTCGTGGTGTGTCAAGGGCTGCTCAAGCGCCGCCTTCGGCGGTTGTTAAACCCTTGACACACCACAGCCGCCGGTTAGGGCTCATGATCAGATAAATGGCTGGTAGCGCCTTTCGTATAGACATGAACCGATAAAGCACGAGAAAAAGCCCCTTATCCATAACCGAGGTTAAAAAAGTTATCCTCCCCTGTTGCGAGAGGGTTATGGTGGGACTTACCGGCCTTTTCGGATTGCCTGATGCGGCCGCGCATCGGGCAGAAGGCCGGGCGGTGGTCCCGAAGTGGACGTTGTGTACGGAACACGTCCTAACAGGGCGACCCCATAACCTCCGGTGCGGCCGCAGGACGCAAACCCTGGTGCCGACAGCGGCGGGAAGGCCGACAGGATTTGATGACTTGACGATTTGAGACATTGACGTCTTGTGGGCCGGGCGATTTAAGGTTTTGAGACCTTGTGAGGTTTTTCGTGTTCACGTACATGAATACAAAAATCTTGAAGGGATCGAGGCTTTAAAACCTGAAGACTGGACGAATTACGAGCATTGGTTCTGAAGGGCTTCAGGGTTGAACGGTTCATGAGGAAGAATTCTTGATGACTTATAGGTCTCAGTGCTTGAAATCCTGAGGATTTGAGATGAAAAGGACAGCATCCTACGGTGGCGTGTGCAATGTCCCCCTGTCAGGGGCCGTGTGCGACACCGGTCTTGATGAAGGCAGGCCCGCAGCACTTTACCGCTTGACACACCGGGCGCGCGAATATCCCGAGGCGGGTGACGCTGCTTTGGGTTGTGCTGGAGGCGACTGGTGCTATTATAAATGGCGAGCCAGGTTTATGGGTTCGGGCTGAGAACGCCGCAGATCACCGTGTGCGGGTCATTGTTGACCGCCCCAAAACTGTTATTGTTGTATACATTGCGCATGCGGCTCGATTGTGACCCGCGCCATCCACAAGGCTCTTGAGGCATATTAAACCCTTTGCCTTTTGCCTTTCGTTTTCAAGCCACGGACGGACACCCGCCGCGTGAAGATTTTCCCATGCCGGCTCCGGCATCACCAACCCACAAAACAACCGTTCGGCTTTAAGGCTCAATACAAAACGACACTGCGGATACTCTCACCCTTATGCATGAGATCAAAGGCCGTATTGATGTCGGCAAGGGGCATGGTGTGGGTGATCATGGGATCAATCTCTATAAGCCCATCCATATACCAGTCGACGATTTTTGGCACATCAGTGCGCCCTCTCGCGCCGCCAAACGCCGTGCCACGCCATACCCTGCCGGTAACCAGTTGAAAGGGCCGCGTGGCGATTTCCTGCCCCGCCCCGGCAACGCCAATAATCACACTCTCTCCCCATCCTTTGTGGCAGCATTCAAGCGCCTGGCGCATGGTCGTCGTATTGCCGATACATTCAAATGAATAGTCCGCACCGCCATGGGTCAGTTGTTCGATAAACGGGACGATATCCCCATCAATGTCCTTAGGGTTGATGAAATGGGTCATGCCGAAGCGTTCCGCCATTTCCCTGCGGGCCGGATTAATATCCACGCCGACGATCATATTGGCACCAACCAGGCGGCACCCTTGAATCACATTCAGCCCGATGCCGCCAAGACCAAAAATAACACAATTGGAACCCGGCTCCACCTTAGCGGTGTTGATAACAGCGCCAATTCCGGTGGTGACGCCACAGCCGATGTAGCAGACCTTGTCAAAAGGCGCGTCCTCGCGGATCTTCGCCAAGGCGATTTCCGGCAGAACAGTAAAATTGGAAAATGTCGAAGTGCCCATGTAGTGATGAACAGGCTTGCCATCAATCGAAAAGCGTGAGGTCCCATCGGGCATAAGCCCTTGGCCCTGAGTTGTGCGAATTTTTTGACAAAGATTGGTCTTTGGATGCAAGCAATAGTCACATTCACGGCATTCCGGCGTATAAAGGGGAATGACGTGATCTCCGACCTTGAGCGAGGTAACCGCGGCCCCTGTTTCCACAACAACACCGGCACCCTCATGACCGAGGATGGCGGGGAAAAGCCCCTCAGGGTCCGCTCCCGATCGGGTAAACTCGTCGGTATGACAAATTCCCGTGGATTTGATCTCGACAAGGACCTCTCCCGGGCGCGGTCCTTCCAGATCAACGTCAATGATCTCCAGGGGCTTATCCGCTTCAAACGCCACCGCTGCACGTGTTTTCATCCGACCCTCCCTATGGCTCGCTGGGTGCTTTTGATTTGCACTTGCCCTGCCAAGTAATCTCATTTACCTCTTCTTTGCAAGCCCTAATACCAGCGGTATTGGCTTTATATACACGCCGACTGGTGTACTGCCTTGATAACATAACTCTTTGACGCTAAGCCATGAGTCATTGTTAAGGGCCCTTGGTATAATACCAAGGGGACTGATTTTCCAACTTCATCAGACCAGCGATTTCAAAAAAGACCCCCTTGTACAAAGGACCCCTGCCGTCATGCCCACGCCACCCTCTGCCGATCAGATAAAAGCGCAATCAGAACCAGAAGACGCACTGGCACAACGCAATGCCAACATCCTGATGATCGCTGCCGCGGTCGCAGGCTATACCATGATCTCCAGCATCTCACTGGGAGGCTTGGCCGGGCAAGCCATGGCCCCGACAAAAGCCCTTGCGACGCTACCCATTACCGGACTTTCGTGCGGGCTGGCTCTTGGCATTCTTCCCGCCGGCATGCTTTTGCAACGTTATGGGCGCAAGACCAGTTTTCTCGCGGGATGCCTGTCGGGGATCTGTGGCGGCGTGATCGCGACCGCTGCCCTTTACGCCGAAAATTTCTGGCTGTTCTGTGTAGGCCTGGTGTTTGCCGGCATGTTTGGTGGTTTTGTCCAGCAGTTTCGCTTCGCCGCGGCCGACACCGCCAGTGAGGCTTTCAAACCCAAAGCCATATCCCGGGTACTGATCGGCGGCATAATCGCCGCCCTTGTTGCGCCTCGGATCATTCATTACACGACGGACGCCCTATATCCGATAGCCTATGCCGGTGCCTTCTCCGTGCAACCGGTCGCAGCGCTGTTAACGGCGGTGCTGGTGCTACAATTGCGTTTTCCTCAACCGCTAACGCAAAACCGACCGGAGCCGGGGCGTCCTCTGGGGCGCGTTCTGCGACAACCGCGACTCATCATCGCCATCGCCAGTGGCGTGACCGCTTATGCTTTGATGAACTTCATCATGACCGCTGCACCCCTGGCCATGACCCACCACGGCCATAGTGAGAGCGCATCGACTGATGTTATCCAGATGCATGTTCTGGCCATGTTCGGGCCCAGCCTGTTCACCGGCCATCTGATAGCCCGCTTTGGTAAAGAAGCCGTCATTGCCTGTGGCTTGCTGTTACTTATGGCCAGCAGCGCGGTCGCTCTGATGGGGACACACTTTGCCCTGTTTTCCCTGGCGCTCATTCTGCTGGGCCTGGGGTGGAATTTTGCCTTTATCGGGGCCACGGCGCTGGTGTCGGATTGTCATGCAAGCAGCGAGCGACCCCAGGTGCAAATGTTCAACGACGCATGCGTTTTCGGCTCCCTTATCTTTGCATCACTGCTATCCGGCGCAACTTTCAACATGTTTGGCTGGAACCCTATCAACATGGCGCTTTTGCCGATCGTGGGTGCAACATTCGCGGGCGTCGTCTGGATCCTGCTGCGTCCCAAGCCTTAAGCCTTATACCAAGGGTCCTTACCAATGACTCATGGATTAGCGTCAAGCAAGTATGTTATCAAGGCGGTACACCAGTCGGCGTGTCTATAAAGCCAATACCGCTGGTATTAAGCCTTAAAAGGAGTGTTTTGCACGGATTTTGTGAAAATAACCATAAGCCACATTGCCATGGCGGATAAGGTTTGGCAGTATCTGTTCCGTGCAGGCCTTTTACGGGAGACCTCACGGCTCTGGTGCTGTCGTCAGCAGTTACGGGACTGCTGGGAGGCGGAGCAGGTAGATAGATGCCGGTTCATTGAAGATGCCCAGGTAACCTCGCCAATGCGGGTTGCCGGTTTTATCTTGTCTTGACTTCGTACACCAATGATGTTTTGCATGCTTGGCGGGTAGGTAGATGCCCGCTAATAGAGGCCCAGCTTGAAGCGTTTTCGTATTATCGTACTAAAGGACACAAGGACATGAACTTACTTTGGCTTATCATAGCCGGCGGCGCGTTATCGATCGTATATGGCATTTGGGCGACACAGTCGCTTATGCAGGCCAGCACCGGCAATGCGCGCATGCAGGAAATCGCCGGCGCTATCCAGGAAGGGGCGACCGCCTATTTGACGCGCCAGTACTCCACCATTGCCCTTGTGGGTGCGGTGATCTTTGTAATTGTCGGCTTATTATTGGGCTGGATGGTGGCCGTCGGCTTTGCCATTGGCGCCGTGCTTTCGGGGCTTGCGGGCTTTATTGGCATGCTGGTGTCGGTGCGCGCAAACGTCCGAACGGCGCAAGGCGCGAGCGAAAGTTTGGAGACAGGACTTGGCATCGCCTTTAAAGCGGGGGCGGTTACAGGTCTGCTGGTGGCCGGCCTGGCTCTTTTAGGGGTTGCCGTTTACTATCTGGTGCTGACAGATTTTATGGGGCTGGCTCCGACAGACCGCGGGGTTATTGACGGGCTTGTGGCTCTTGGCTTCGGTGCCTCGCTGATATCTATTTTTGCCCGTCTTGGTGGGGGTATCTTTACCAAAGGCGCGGACGTGGGCGGCGATCTGGTTGGCAAGGTCGAGGCCGGTATCCCCGAGGATGATCCCCGCAATCCGGCAACCATTGCCGACAATGTCGGCGACAATGTCGGGGACTGCGCCGGCATGGCTGCCGATTTGTTTGAGACCTACGCGGTTACCGTTGTTGCCACCATGGTGCTGGCCTCGATTTATTTTACCGGCGAGACGGCCAGCCTGTTGATGCTCTATCCGCTGGCGATCGGCGCGGTCTGCGTGGTGACTTCCATTGTGGGCACATTTTTTGTTCGCCTTGGGGCCAATGGCTCGATCATGGGGGCGCTTTACAAAGGATTTGTGGCAACGGCCGTGTTGTCCCTTATTGCCCTGTTTCCGGTTACCGAAACGTTCGTCGGGATGGCCACACCGCTCAGCGTTGGCGACAAATTCTTCACCGGAATGGACCTGTTTTTGTGCGGGGTTGCGGGGCTGGTGATTACCGGGCTCATAGTCTGGGTCACGGAGTATTACACAGGGGTTAACTATCGCCCCGTCAAGAGTGTCGCCGCCGCTTCGGTCACCGGCCATGGTACCAATGTTATCCAGGGCCTTGCGGTCTCTCTTGAGGCCACGGCGATTCCCGCACTTATTATCATTCTCGGTATTGTTGTGACCTATTCGCTTGCGGGCCTTTTCGGGATTGCTATTGCCGTCACGACGATGCTGGCGCTTGCCGGCCTTGTGGTGGCCCTTGATGCATTTGGTCCTGTCACCGACAATGCCGGTGGCATTGCGGAAATGGCTAACCTGCCTGAGGAGGTGCGCAACACCACCGATGCCCTTGATGCGGTAGGCAACACCACCAAGGCTGTCACCAAAGGGTATGCCATCGGCTCCGCCGGTCTTGGTGCCCTGGTGCTTTTTGCCGCTTACACTTCGGATTTGGATTTCTTTATGAATAATGGCAGCGAGTATCCCTATTTCCAAGGAGTATCCCTCGATTTCTCCCTTTCCAATCCTTATGTGATGGTGGGGCTTTTCTTTGGGGGCATGCTGCCTTATCTGTTTGCCGCCATGGGCATGAAAGCTGTCGGGCGTGCGGGCGGCTCCGTGGTTGAGGAAGTCAGGCGTCAGTTCAAGGAAAAGCCGGGCATTATGGAAGGCACGGAGCGGCCTGACTATGGTCGCGCCGTCGATATGCTCACCCGAGCGGCCATCAGGGAAATGATCGTCCCCTCGCTGCTGCCGGTGCTTTCACCTGTAGTGGTTTATTTCTCCGTCGCGACGTTTGCCGGAAAGTCTGCCGCGTTTTCAGCACTCGGCGCCATGCTGCTCGGGGTTATCATTACCGGACTTTTTGTCGCTATTTCCATGACCGCCGGTGGTGGCGCCTGGGACAATGCCAAGAAATATATCGAAGATGGCAACCATGGTGGCAAGGGCTCTGAGGCGCACAAGGCGGCGGTCACCGGTGACACGGTTGGGGACCCTTATAAGGACACCGCCGGACCGGCGGTTAACCCGATGATCAAGATTACCAACATCGTTGCCCTTTTGTTGTTGGCGATCCTGGCCCACTAGAGCAGCAAGGCTCAACGAAACTGTTGAGCCTTGCTATAGATACGCCGATCGGGCACCCTCACCCCTTGCGTTCAATTCTGCTCCTTGGAGACGAAAGCGTTACCGCGCCGGCGGGAGACCAAAAGGGTAACAAATATGAGGACTCCGACCGCATAAGCCACCACAGCAACGGGTTTCCAACCATAGGCGTCAGAAAAGAACATGTGGATGATGATCGTGGCCGCGGCAATCATCAGCCCCAACACCATGCCCCAGCGGGTTGCCATCCAGAGGCCAACCCCGGCGATGGGAAGAGCCAGGGCGCGCGCACCGATCCATATTTGTTGGGAGAGAGCGGCGTTGGCAAACGGGGTATCAACGATCATCCACCATTGATAAATGCCATAAAAAACAAAAATAAGCCCAATGATTTTCAGATAGCGGTTTAATATCCATTCCACGGCCAGCGTAGGCACCGATTGCCCTTGCGCTTCGTTCATATGGGTGCCAAAAATCATCGCAGTTGCGTCTCCAAGATCAGCATACGTTTAGGTGTACCCATTTTGTAAGCGGTACAGCTAAACCCATAAAGCTGATCGCCCTTTAAATCTATAGCAAAATGCAAAAACAGTGCTGGAGCCCCATGATTCCCATTAAACGCATTTTGCTATAGGTCACCCCCCCCATTCTTATTCCGATAGCGGAAAATGGCAAGCCACCTGGTGATCATCGTCCCTGTTCAATCCAGGCTTTTCCTTCATACATTTTTCTTGTGCATAAGGGCAGCGTGTGTGGAACGGACAACCTGTAGGGGGATTGAGCGGATCAGGTAATTCCGTGTCCTTTGCTTCGGGGGGTGTTAATGGCTTTCCCACCATGGGTGCACTGGCGGCCAACAGGTGGGTATAGGGGTGCTTTGGTGCCGCAAAAACGTTCTCTGCCGGTCCGACTTCAACAATAGAACCGAAATAAAGCACAACGACCCGGTCGCTTACCGCTTCGACAACTGCCAAATCGTGACTGATAAACACGTAGGTTAGGCCCAGCTGGGTTTTAAGCTCGGCCAGGAGATTCAAAACCTGTGCCTGAACGGAAACATCAAGGGCCGAAACCGGTTCATCCAGAATAAGGATTTTCGCATTGGCGGCCAAGGCCCGTGCAATACCAATACGCTGGGCCTGGCCGCCGGAAAATTCGTGCGGATAACGATGCAAAAATTCTGGCCGCAGGTTAACCGCCGCAAAAAGTTCCAAAATACGGGCTTCAAGGGCCTCTCCATCAAGATTGTGCAGCGCCTTTAGGGGTGCTTGCATGATTTGCCGGATGGTCTTGCGTGGATTAAGGCTGCTGACTGGATCTTGAAAAACATATTGGATGATTTTACCGAACGCTGCGGCATCGGATTGATTGGCCGTCAAACCGTCCAGTTCAATGGAGCCGGTTGACGGTGGCAGCAGGCCGACCAACATCCGCGCCAGAGTGGTTTTTCCACATCCCGATTCACCAACAATACCTAGTGTTTCTCCTTCGTTTACCACCAGGTCAAACGGATGCACCGCGTGCACAAAGGCTGTCGGCTTGCCAAACATAGTCTTTTTGGCGGGAAAGCTTTTGCAAAGCCCTTTGGTTTGCAGCATGGTTTTCATACGACTGGCCCTTCATCCGTTTCCGGGAAGAGGCAGCGAACACTACGCTCGCCCTGTATTGAGAGCGAAACCTCTTGCGCTCGGCATGTGTCGCGGGCTTTAGCGCAACGATCCTGAAACGCACAACCTGGAGGCAGTTGATCCACCACCGGCGGCAGGCCCGGAATGGCCGCTAACGCACGCTTACCCGAACCAAGTTCCGGTACACAGGACAGAAGTTGCTTTGTATAAGGATGAAGAGGGGCTGCAATTATGTTTTCGGTAGGTGCTTCTTCCACAATCTTACCCGCATACATGACAGCCACACGGTCACACAGTTGTGCCACCACAGCAAAATCATGTGTGATAAAAATCAAAGCAAGGTCCTGCGTCCTGCGCAGTTCGTTCAAGAGGCTGAGGATCTGTGCCTGAACCGTAACATCAAGCGCTGTGGTGGGTTCATCGGCAATAATAACCTCCGGATCATTGACCAAAGCCATGGCAATGCTCACCCTTTGCCGCATTCCACCCGAAAGCTCATGGGGGTAGCACAGCATGCGCGTTTCGGGGTTCGGAATGCGAACCAGCTTCAACAATGACAGAGACTTTTGTTCTGCCTGCCGCCTGCCAACACCATGACAGGTTTGCGCTTCAATCAATTGCTGCGCAATGGTGAACTGGGGGTGAAGGGTGGACAGCGGGTCCTGGAAAATATAGGCGATCTTACGCCCCCTTAGGTCCCGCAAGGTTTCATAGTCAGCGCCAATCAGCTCTTGATTGTTAAATCTCACCGACCCCCCGGTTATCACCCCTGGTGGCGTTGCCACCAGCCCCATAACGCTCAAAGCCGTCACGGATTTTCCTGACCCGCTTTCGCCAATAATGCCAAGACACGCCCCCGGCTTTATACGTAAACCAACACCGCCGACAGCTTTATAAATCCTATTTTTAACCCGGAATTCCGTTTTCAATGCCGCAAGAGATAAAACCGCATCGCCTGCGGCGACTTTAGGGGGAGCGCTATTGGTATCGATCGCCGTTTGCGGCTTAGGGCTTGATAAGGCACCGGATTTAAGGCGCGGATCAAGCGCATCACGTACACCGTCGCTAAACAGATTAATCGACATGACGATGAGAAATATCATAACGCCGGGAACGATGGACGTATGGGGATAGACAAGAAAGTCATCGCGCGCACGGCCCATCATGGAGCCCAAATCCGCCTGAGGCGGTTGCGAGCCAAGCCCTAAAAAAGACAATCCCGCGGTTTCCAGCACCATCCACCCAATAGTGGTGGCCATGGCGATAATAATGGTGGGCACCACATTCGGCAAAACCTCAAATAGGATGATTTTTGTATGGCTGAGACCGCAAAGCTTGGCGGCATCGACAAACTCTCGGTGTGCAATACCTACCGTGATTCCCCGGATATTGCGGGCAAAGAAGGGAATATTGACAACCGCCACCGCAATCAGAGCGTTAAACAAGCCAGGCCCCAAAGCCGCAACAATGGCCAACGCCAACAGAATATAGGGAAAGGCCATCAATATATCGATAAAGCGCATCAGAATATTGTCGCTGCGCCCGCCGAAATACCCCGCCAAGATGCCAATGCAGGAACCGATCGCCGCTGCCATCAGCGCGGCAGCAAAGCCAACAGCAAGAGACAGGCCTGTGCCCCAAAGCAGCCTTGATAACAAATCCCTCCCATGCCTATCCGTGCCCAACAGGGCACCATCGGAAAAGGGTAAAAGAAACTTGCGTGACGTGTCCGTTGCAGCCGGATCTGCCAGTGGCAGCAAAGGCGCAAGCAGCACCAATAGAAGGATCAGTGATAAAACAATACCTCCCAAAGCGGCCAGACGATTGCGGAAAACAAGATCAAAAAACGGCCTCACGCTTTAATCCTCGGATCAAGCACCGTTTGCGCCATATCAACCAGAATATTAAATACGACGTAGCAGGCGGCAACAAACAATACCCCGCCCTGAACCAGAAGAATATCACGGGTGAGGATCGCATTCACTAGCATGCGGCCAACCCCAGGCCACTGAAATACAATTTCAATATAAACAGCGCCCGACAATACAAAGCCCGCCTGAATGCCCAATATGGGGATAATCGAAACCATCGCCGCCTTAAGTGCGTGGCGCCAGATGACATGGCGTTCCCTTACCCCTTTGGCACGGGCGGTGCGGATAAAATCCTGGCGCAACACTTCCAGCATCGCCGCACGGGCCAAACGGGCAATAACCCCCGTTGCCACTACCGCCAAGGCGACTGCCGGCATCGCCAGGTGTTTCAGCAAATCCGGTAAATCGCCACCACCATAAATGGCAAACATGCCGGACGCCGGTAACCACCTTAGGTTCACAGCAAAGATTAAAATCATCATCATGCCGAGAAAAAAGGACGGAATGGAAATGCCGATTAAAACCGTAAAGGTAATGGCTTTATCGGTGAAACCATATTGCCGCCAGGCTGAAAACACGCCGGCAACGATGCCTAAAACAGAACACAGCACAAAGCACACGCCGGCCAGGATCAACGTTGCGTTAAAGCGCTCAAGAATTTCGTCAATAACCGGCCGATTAAGGGCAAAAGACTGGCCAAAATCCCCTACAAGCACATTGCTGATCCACGTGAAATAACGGATAATTAGAGGACGATCCAATCCCAGATCTCTGTTGAGTTTTTCAACGTTTTCCGGCGTTGCATAAGAGCCCAGGATAGCCGTGGCCGGATCGCCGGGAATAGCTGCCATGATCAAAAAAACTATAACGCTGATACCGATTAAAACCGGCACGGCAGATATCAATCGTCTTAAAAAATAGCCAAGCATTCTTCGCGCCCATGCAATCGTGGTCGAGGCCCAATATCTCAATATGGCCCCGAACCGGATAACCAATTATATTAGAGCCCGTCCCCCTACCCGCTCCCCCTCGCGGGCCAGCCATAGGGTACCGCCCGTGCGGGGAAACGGGTAGGGTGATGCCCGCTAATCGATATGCCCATAAGTCAGCGTGGTACAAAAGCCCATACCGCCGGTACTAGTTCTTGGTTACAGTTTTCAAGATTAGGAAGAAGGAGGGCTCAAGCGCAAAACCTTCAACCTTGGATGATGTCACTGCATTTTGTTTCCAGTTGGCAACAAACACCCAAGGCGCATCTTCCCGGACGATTTCCTGCATCTGTTGGTAAAGTTTGGCCCGTTCCGCTTGATCCGTTGACGTGCGTGCCGCCTCCAGGAGCTTATCGACTGTGGGGTTGGAATAATAACCGGAGTTAAACCCGCCCTTGTCGGGAAACGCATCGGTTCTAAGGGCCAGATAGGGAAGTGTGTCCGGATCATTGGTCATCCAGGCCATTTCCGCCATATCGGCTTTGCCTGCAAGTCCCGGATTGACTTTGCCAAGAAAGGTATTCCACTCAAAGGTTTCTATTTTGACGTCGAAACCAACTTTTTTGAGGTCTGCCTGAATGGCTGTTCCCATTGCAACCGGGTCCAGCATGCCGGAACCGCCTTCGGTGACATAAAAAGTGAGTTCAGCGTTTTCAACGCCGGCTTCTTTCAGCAGGGCCCTGGCTTTTTCAGGATCATAAGGATAGGCTTCCAGGCCTTCATTATAGGCCCAGGCGAAAGCGGGTGGCGTTGGTCCGGCGGCAATTTCCGCCGTTCCTTCCAATACATCCTCCACAATCGCCTTTTTGTTGATGGCATAATTGGCTGCCTGTCGCACCAACTTATTGGCAAAAGGTCCTTCTTTTGCATTAAGGATCAGAAACCACAAATGCGGCCCCGCCTGTTCCACCAGTTTGTAATTATCCCCTTCGAACCGGGAAAGGGCAACCGGTGGCACCTCAACCATCATATCAATACCGCCGGACAGCATTTCCGCTGTCCGGGTATTGGCATCGGTGATCGGGCGAAAGACAACGGCGTTTAATCCTGCCTCACCATCCCAATAGTCGGGATTTTTTTCAATGGCCACCAGTTCGTTTGATTTCCACTGGGCAAATTTAAATGCGCCGGTACCGGCAGGATTTCGGCCAAAATCCTTGCCGTGCTTTTTGATCGCATCCGGCGCGGCGATCAAACCCGTGGGATAGGCAAGATTGGACAAAAATGGTGCATAGGGGTCTTTTAGCCTGAATGTAACGGTGAGTTCATTCTCTGCGGTCACCGTATCGACCGCTGAAAAGAAGAAAGCCAGCGGGAACGGACCCGTTTGTTTATGAAAGGGATGATCTTCTTTTAACATACGCTCAAAGTTAAACTTTACGGCTTCAGCGTTGAACGGGCTGCCATCGTGAAAGGTAACACCGGAGCGCAATTTGAACGTATATGTTTTTCCATCTTCGCTAATCGTCCAGCTTTCTGCCAGCGCCGGTTCAACTTCCAATGTTCCGCTTTTGTAGCGCACCAGCCCGTCATAAACATTGACTAATATGCGAAAGTCATTGACAGCTGTAACCGCTGCAGGGTCCAGAGATTTGGGTTCGGCAATCTGCCCGACAACCAACACGCCGGGCGGTGTTTGCTGAGCTTGAGCCATGCCTGCAAAACCAAGCGAGAGCATTGCAGCAAAGCCAAGCGCAAGTCCTTTCCTCAAAATCTTGAAGGATGACATTTTCCTCTTCCTCCCCTTTTTTTCTATGCAAACTAATTTATCATGATAAATTACAAATCAGCAAAATTGCAAGAGCAAATCAAGTCTTTTTTCAAGTGAGGGGAATATGACTTTTTCTCTTCTCGTGTACGACCAACAAACAAAACGCCACGCCGGCATTGCGGCCACCGGTGCCCCGTGTGTTGGGGGATGGGTTTTGCGCGGCACTGCAAAAGTCGGCATCAGCGCTTCCCAAGGGGCTTACCCCAGCACAATCTGGGGCGAGGCGGTAATCCGGCGTATGAGCGAAGGATTGGAGGCTGAAGCCGCCTTAAAGGCGACGATCTCCACCGATCCCAATAAAAACTGGCGGCAATTAAGCTGCATTGACAGGCAGGGGGACGTTGCCGCCCACACGGGAACAAGCAACACACCCTACTATGGGGAAATCAAAGGCGACCATCTTATTGCCTGCGGTAATTTACTGACAGGCAAATCTGTTTTGGACGTGCTGGTTTCCAGCTATTTGGAAACGCAAGGGGTTTTGATCGAACGCTTTCTTTGCGCGGCGCAAAAGGCGCATGCCGCCGGTGGTGATGCCCGTGGCCTGCAATCTGCTGCCCTTCTTATGGTGGGAGTGGATATTGCGCCGGTAACATTGCGCATAGATTATGCGCAAAACCCTGTTGCAGCCCTTCAAAAACTATATGAACGCTATACGGATGAGGACTATCAGGACTGGCTACAGCGCGTGCCAACGCAGGCTGCCCCTCACGCCCCGTTTCTGCCTAACAAATAAGCGCTTAAAACCGCCTGCTCCTGTATTTTCATTAGCCGCTCAGCCGTTTGCATATGCTCCAGCATAATGGCCCGGGCAATGGCAGAATCGCCAGATTTCAAGGCCTCTATCAGCATCGATTGATAACGCCTCCCCTTCCGCCACAGTTCCCGATTGGCCGGCTCAAACAAACGCCGGTCAACGGTGATATCGCTTAAGATATCCACCATGAATTCCACCAAAAAACCCAACAGCGCATTCTGCGCAAAGCTTGCCAGAAGCGCATGAAATTTCAAGGAATGGATATGATGATCCTTTTCCTGTTCCGGTGTTTTGGGTTCAGCGTGATGACTTGCCAGATTGTCAGCCAGGCGATCGATCTGAGCCGCAGAAATCCGACCGGCCAATGATGCGGCAAGTTCAGGTTCCAAAAGTTTGCGCAATTGATAGATGTCACCGACCTTAAGATTATGAAAGTAAAAATAGTTTCCCAATAGCGCCCGCGCCCGCTCGTTGCTAACCTGCTTGACAAAAACACCACCTCCTGGGCCCGTCTTGGATTCGATCAGCCCTTGCCCCTCTAATATACGCGTGGCTTCGCGGATGGTGCTTTTGGCCATTGCAAAGCGTGCAATCAATTCGCTTTCGCTCGGTAGCCGATCGCCGGATTTTAATTTATCTTGCACGATCAATTGTTTAATGGCATCTGCTATGCGCTGCGGGCGGCTCCGTCGTGCTAAGCTTACCCCTTGCTTAGTGGTTTCTGGCTTTACATTCATGGACAGATTTATATCTGCAAAATGGCGGCGGGGCAATAATACCAGCGGCCTTGGCTTTTTGTAAACGCCGTCTGGGGTGGGGCCTTGATAATACACCTGATTGACGCTGATCGCCCTCAAAATCTATAGCAAAATGCAAAAACAATGCTGGAGCCCCATGATTCCAACTAGGCGCATTTTGCACGAGATCAGCATACGTTTAGTTGTACCCATTTTGCTACAGGGACAACTCAACGCATTTTGCTAAAGCGCAAGAGACATCCTTTCAATGCCGTCTGATTTTCGGATTGATGAACCCGTAGAGAACATCAACACCAAGATTGACAATCATGATCATGACCGCAATCAGCAGCAGTCCCCCCTGCACCACCTGATAGTCGCGGCGGAAAATGGAATCAACCATCCATTTTCCAATACCCGGCCAGGAAAAAATCGTCTCCGTGAGTATAGCCCCCGCAAGCAACGTTCCTACCGAAAGCCCGATAACGGTAATCACCGGAATGAGCGCATTGCGTAGAGCATGAAGGCCGTTGACACGAAGTCTCGACAAGCCCTTGGCGCGGGCGGTGCGCACATAGTCCTCACTCAGAACCTCCAGCATTGCTGAGCGTGTTTGCCGCGCGATTACCGCTAAGGGAATGGTGCCAAGCACAATGGTTGGAAGAATTAGGTGCCGAACCGCCGATACAAAGGCCCCCTTTTGGCCAGACAACAGGCTGTCGATCAGCATAAAGCCGGTCACGGAGTCAAAGTAGTGAAGCAGTGAAATGCGTCCCGAGACCGGTGTCCAGCCAAGCGCGCCGGAAAATACGATAATCAGCAAAAGCGCCCACCAGAAAATGGGCATGGAATACCCCACAAGCGCCGTCGACATAAGCGCCTGATCAAAGGCCTTGCCCCGGTTCACCGCCGCGATCACGCCAGCAGGCAGCCCCAGCGCCACGGCAAGAATGATGGCGCAAAGAGACAACTCCAAAGTGGCCGGAAACAGGGTAAAGAACTCATCCCAAACGGGTCGCTTGGTGACAAACGAAATTCCCAGATCGCCTCTCAGAACACCGCCAAGATAATCCAGATATTGCTGCCACAAAGGAAGATCAAAACCGAACTCGCGCATTAATTCATTATAGCGCGCGTCTGTCATGCCGCGCTCGCCCGCCATAACCAAAATCGGATCTCCGGGAAGCAGCCGAATAAACAAAAACGCGATTACGGTGACACCGAGAAAGGTGGGCACAAAGGTTGCCAATCGCCTGAGTAAAAACCGCAACATGCTGATTCTAATCCCAACCTAGCCACACGCCACACGCCGATGGCCGTATGGCATACTATCCAACAAAAGTCAGTTCTCTAGAAAACGTCGTAAGCACCTTGGCGCCTGTGGGCGTAATCAGCACGTCGTCCTCTATGCGAACCCCGAAATGATCCAATTGATAGAGCCCCGGCTCCACCGTAAATACCATGCCCGGCGCCAGTTTCAAGTGATTGCCGCGCATTATATAGGGCGCTTCATGCACATCACGCCCCAGTCCATGGCCGGTCTTGGTGCGCACCCGGGCCCCATAGTCGGACGCCTCCAATACCGAGAGGGCGGCATCATCGACATCATGGGCACTGGCACCAGGACGCGCGGCCCCAATCCCTGCCAAATTGGCAGCAAGAACGGTCTCATAGACCGCACGCTGCTCGTCATCGCAGCAACCCACGAAAACTGTCCGGGTCAGGTCCGCACACAGGCCATCATAGCGCGCGCCAAAATCCAAAAGCAGAGCATCGCCCGCTCGCACCGCATAATCATGGCGCGCCTTGGCATGCGGCCGGGCAGAGTTATCCCCCGCCGCTACAATAGGCGGGAACGCCAGTCCCTGTGCCCCTTGCGCAAACAGATGCTGCACCAGCAGGGCCTCAATTTCGGTCTCCGCCATGCCCACACAAACATGCGCAAGCGTTCGCTCAAGAGCCTGTTGAGAAATATCGATAGCCCGGGACAGAGCCGTAATCTCATGCGCCTGTTTGCATATGCGCAGCGCGGATATTGCCTGATGGGCATCCACAATCTCAAGGCTGGGCAAGGCCTGGCGCAGGGCATGATGCACAAACACGCGCATCTCCTGCCCCTCCACACCCAGGCGGCGTAACGGCAAATGCGCCGCCAAAGCGGCAAAGGCACCGTCGTACCCATCCTGGTCTCGCCAGTCGAACACCATGCCTTCAAAATCAAGAAGCGCAAACGACCCCAGTTCCAGATTGGGTACCACCGCGGCCGGCGGTCCCGCAACCGGGATCACGACCACGAGGGGGCGTTCATTTTGATGAAACGTCTTGTTAAATAGCCGCTCGAAATTTGCCCCCGGCACCAGGGCCACAGCATCCAGACCGTTATTCTGGGCGATCCGGCGCAAGTCGGCGTAGCGATCTTGCCCCTTCGACAAATCATCGCTCGTGCAGGCGTTTGCTGGATGGCCAGACAAAAATCGGCACTCCCTCATTAAGCCTACCCGGTTGCCCAGGGGACTTAAAACCTGACACGCTCTAGCTCACGATGCAACTACGCCGCACTGATCATCGCATAGTCAATGCGGCGTAGGGCCTTATACCAGCGGTATGGGCTTTATGTACACGCCGACTGGTGTACAGCCTTGATAACACACCTCTTTGACGCTAATCCATGAGTCATTGTCAACGGCCCTTGGTATTATATGGCGCCGACTTATTCCGCCAGGTCCACACCGTAGAAAATATGGCCACCGAAGGGGTCAATCTTGAAGTTCTTCACTTCTTTGCGAAGCGGTTTGAAGACCACCGAATGCGCGATTGTTGCCCAGGGGGCCTGCTCCTTGAAGATCTTCTGTGCCTGTTTGTAGAGCGCTGTCCGCTCGCCCACATCAGCAATGGTCTTGGCCTTCTGTACAAGGTCGTCAAATGGCTTATAACACCACTGCGCGCGATTGGATTTTTCCACACCATCGCAGCCAAGAAGCACGGCAAGGAAATTGTCCGGGTCCCCATTGTCCCCGGTCCAACCTAACAGAATAGCGCCATCTCGCTTTAGTTCCCTGGAACGCTTGAGATATTCACCCCATTCGTAGGAAACGATCTCCACCTCAACGCCGATCTTGGCGAAATCGGCCTGAATCAACTCCGCCATGCGACGGGCGTTGGGATTATAGGGGCGCTGCACGGGCATGGCCCAGATTTTCATCTTGAGGCCCGCGGCCCCCTCGGCCGCAAGCATGGCCTTGGCCTTTTCCGGGTCGTAAGGGTCATCGACGGTGCTCTCGTCATAGGACCAGATGGTTGGTGGGATTGGATTTTTGGCAATCTTGCCGGAGCCCTGGAACACCGCGTCCAGAATGGCCTGCTTATTGATAGCCATGTTCAGCGCCCGCCTTACATTGACATTGTCAAACGGTGCGACCTGGGTGTTGTAGGCCAGATAGCCCACATTCAGCCCTTCCTGCTGCATGAGGTTAATGTCCGGATCCGCCGCCATGGCTTTTAAATCAGCAGGGTTCGGATAGGGCATGACGTGACATTCCCCCGCCTTCAGCTTTTGATAACGCACGGACGCATCCGGCGTGATGGCAAAGACCAGACTGTCGATGGCGGCCTTGCCGGCCCAGTAATCCTCATGGGCGGCATAGCGGATGACAGCGTCTTTTTGATAGGCGACAAACTTAAACGGACCGGTTCCGACCGGCTGTTGGTTGAGCATTTCCGGGGTGCCGGCGGCCAGCATCTTGTCCGCGTATTCCTTGGACAGAATAGAGGCAAAATCCATTCCCAAATTCGCGATCATCGGCGACTCGGGACGGTTGAGCACGAATGTGATCGTGTGCTCATCGTCCTTGCGCACGGCCTTGATCAGTACGGGCATGGACATGCCGCCGAAATATTCCCAGGTTCCACCAGAGGCCTTGTGATAGGGATGATCTTCCAACCGTTGACGCTCAAATGAAAATACGACATCGTCAGCGTTAAAGTCTCGGGTGGGGGTGAAATAGGGGGTGGTGTGAAACTTCACGCCCTTTCTTAGGTTAAACGTATATTCAAGTCCGTCATCGGAAATGGACCAGCTCTCAGCAAGGGCCGGCACAATGTTGGTCGTTCCCGGCGCAAACTCCACCAGCTTGTTGTATATCTGTCGCGATGACACATCAAACGTCGTACCCGACGTATAAAGGGCGGGATCGAACCCATCCGGGGATCCTTCGGAACAATAGACGAGGGTTTTGGAATAAGCTGTTGCTGGCAACGCAGCGATGGCAAGCACGGCAAGCGCGCCCAAGATTAAACGTTTCATAATAATCTCCCTGATTGATACAACTTGCATAGGCGCAAGCACCAATTCAGTCAACCATAAAACGGGCAAAAATAAAGACGGGAACACCCAGCACGATCGTTCCCGTCCTTCGTAGCCGTCAATCAAGGGCTATTTGCTTTATCAATTCATGTCAAAACATATCAAACTCGCCGCGGTCAACCACGCCGTTGCGATTTTTGTCAAACACCTTGAATAACTCGGCAATCACGGCCTCTTTTTCGAACTTTTCGACATCGCCCTGTGCGGTGGCGGCATTGCCGTCATCGCCTCCCTCGGGGAGAGTAATATCGCGTGCATATATGGTGCACTCTTGATTTTCGGGCGCTTGCGATTCGACGAAGGAAACGGCTGGTGAAAATTCCCCCTGCGACAGCGTACCATCTCCGTCTTTATCCAGTTTTTTGAAAGCGGCATCCTGGAAGGCGGCAAAATCCTGCTCCAGTTCATCAAGATCGGCAAAGCCATCCCCATTGCGGTCAATCCTTGTAAAATGAGCGCTCCAGTCTCCTGGTTCCGGTTCGTAAACGCCAAAGTCAATGGTACACTCTGACGCATACACCTCGCCATCTTCGGCGGGATTGTGAAATTCGCTGCGCGCGATTTTTCCGTCGCCATTTTTGTCCACCATTTGCAAGAGCGCCTCAGAGGGGGTCCCTGCGTAGGTCGGCGCCAAAGAATTCAGCGCAAACAGCACCCCCAATCCGAGGCAAATGGCCCCTACACCTGTTGCTGCCAGCCAGGACGAGCGCCGGGCACTTTTAAGCTGGGACTTGGCCATCACGAAATCTCCTTCATCGGTTTTTTCCAGTGCTGATGAGGCGTTGTGACCGGATTGCTGTCCCTTGTTCCTTTCAATATACTCGCGCACCGCGGCACGAATAACCGAACTGGCATGAACACCGCGCTTGCGGCAGGCCGCCATAAAGGCCTGTTTTTCGTCAAAAGAAATACGCACTTCCAGAAATTCGGACTTCTTTTGTGTTTGACCAGGCTGGCGTGGCAATGTCGCGGGGTTCTGTTCGGCAGGATCGACGTCACCTCGCGATCGCGATGCCGAAAACTGTCGCGGGAACCTGTGGATCATAACGGTCAACTCCTCGCAATCACCATGGCTGTTATACAAGGTAACTTTCAACGAAAATCATGTCACGACGATGGTCATAAAGCGCTAATTCGTGTCCGGACACGCCAATCATACCAGCTTTATACCAAGGATCCTTAACAAGGGCTCATGGCTTAGCGTCAAAGAGTTATGTTATCAAGGCAGTACACCAGTCGGCGTGTATATAAAGCCAATACCGCTGGTATTATTGGCTTTTGTGCACGGCTGGAGCGTGTCATGTCTTAAGAGACCCCTTCTGAAGGCGTGATTTTTTCATGATAATATTTCAAGACATGATAATCTTTCAAGATTTGACAGGTTCGGTGCAACGGTGCGGGCGACTGAAAGCAGGCCCCGGCATGTGATCTGATTCTAATGCGTGCCTGACAGGTTCAAGCCTCTGTTATGAATTAGGTTCCAGCTCGTGGGCAAGACCGGCTTGTGAAACGATGTTGCGCGCAGCAGCCACATCATCCGCATGCACCATCAACCGTTGAGGGAAGGCGCCGATCCCCCCCTCCATGACATTGATATTCGTGTCGGCAACAAACACCGCAATGCCCGCATCCTCCAGGATCGACGTTAAGAAGGAAACCGTGCACATGTCGCCGGTGCGAACAAGTGTTTGCATAGGAAAGGTCCTCGTCAAAACGTGTAGCGGTTACCGCACGCCTTATAGCAGCGGCATTGGCTTTATATACACGCCAGCGGCATTGGCGAAAACGTAAAATTATCCCGCATTGAACCCAGAGTCAAAAGCCGCTTTCCCTTATAAGCACGCGCACGATGCGCCGCCACAAGCGGGTTGCGAACGCCTCCCGCCGCCCCGGCAAATGCACCACTCCCCGGCGCACGCGGTCATCGGCAAAGCTGATTTCGCCTGGCTTGAGTAAAATGGAGAATACCGCATCCGATGTCTTTAGCTTGGCCTGATCCTCCGGATCAGGCTCGACGGCGACAGGGCCTCCGAAAGTCGAGGCCAAATAGACATGTTTGAGCTCCTGCTCACTGGCCGGTGAGATTTCCTGAAGATGTACCGCAAACGACGCACGCGCGGCATCATCGGGAACGAACGTGCCCTCCCCCTCTCCCGCTTCAGCCAGGCGCCACAATTCCTCTTCCGCCACCACGCCCAGAATTTCACGCTCTCCCGGGCGCACCAATGTCGCCAGTTCGCTCAAAGGTCCGACCCAAAGACCAGGATGCAGCACCCGATCCAGATCGCGCACAACACCTGCAATAGGCGCGCGCACCAACAGTTCAGCCTTTAAGGCCTCATAGCCGGCGAGATTCTGGCGCTCGGCAATAAGCTGATCGTTCAAAACTTTCAGGTTGTTGCGATCGATCTCGTCGGCCGGGGCGCGGGCTATTTGCACGTTGATCAACTTGGCGGTCAGTTTGGACTCGCGAATGCGCTGGGAAATTTCATCGGAATGAAGCGCAAACAACGGATCGCCAGCCTCGACACGCTGACCACGGCGCACGAATATCCTGTCAATACGCGCGGCTGCGGGCGGATAAATGGTAACTTTCTCCGCGGCCTGCACAATCGCCGGCACCTTGACGGACGTTTGCAATGGCATGAACGCGAGCGTCAATCCAAGCAGAACCAACACCCCGGTGATTTTCGAACGGCGGGTCATCACAATGCGTCTCCTGATACGCCACCAATGTCTGATCTCGCGCCAGATCGGCAGCAAGATGAACCAGATGATCTCCACCGCAAACAAGATAATCGCAACCACCTTGATGAAAAACGTATAAATAAGCAGCGCGATCCCCAAAAAGAGAAAGAAGCGATAAATCCATGTCCCCCAACTGTAAGCGGTAAGGGTGCGTTGCATGCGCCGGGTATAAGTCTCGGGCGGTTCCTCCCCAAGACCAAACAGCAATTCCCGCATCCGCCATCGCCCCAACGCAAACCCCCGCGATTGCAGATTTTCAACCCCAAGAGCGTCGGAGAGAAGGTAATACCCGTCAAAACGCATGAACGGGTTGAGGTTGATCAGCAGACTGGTGGTCCAGGTCAGGGTCGCAAGGATAAAGACAACGCTGCGCAATCCTCCATCCGCCATAAATGACCATAAAAAGGTGGCGATACCGGCGATGGCCAATTCCACGATAATGCCCGCCGCGCCAACAAAAAGGCGCTGTCGGCGGTGCTTTAGCGCCCAGGCGTCGGTGGTGTCCGTGTAAAGAACCGGCATAAGAACCAGGAACGCCACCCCCATCGTCGGCACACGGCAACCATAGCGGGTTGCCGTATAGGCGTGGCCAAGTTCGTGCAGAATCTTTACAAATACCAATCCCAGGCCGTAATACAGTAACCCCTGCAGAGTGAAGAAATGCAGGAACGTCGTGGTAAACGTGTCCCACTGACGAGACGCCAGATAAAGACCCAGGAGGGTCATGAGAACCACAACAACCGCAGTGGTTTTGGCGAACAGAAAGCGCACAAATGGGTAGGTGCTGACAAGAAATTTACGCGGACGCACGAGCGGGATACGGATAAACAGGTAGTTGTGTATCAACCATGTGATCCACGAACGTGAGGCCGCTTTGGACTGCTCCAGAAAATCCTGCCCGCGCCCGGACGCGGAAGCAACGGTCAGGTTGTTGGTGAACAAAAACCGGATCAACTTCTCGACATCATCAGATTTTGCCTGATGATGCCCCCGATCATTGACGGCGCTCAGAAGGGCCCCGGCTTCGCCGGTATGCCAGAAACGCAACATGATAAACGCCTGGCGATCGATCTTGAAATAGCGATGCCGGGCGGGATCAAAAATCAACCACGCCGGCTCGCCGGCACGTCCCGTTGCGCCACGCAGCAAGCGCAAGTCCTCGCGCAATTGTGGCAACGCCAACGCCTCGACAGGTGCGCCCTGCTGCTGCAAACCCTAGACTCCAAGAAATTGTCGAATTGCCGAAAGCGGTCGGCGGAACAGGAAAAAATAAAGGCTGACCGTCTCTCCATAAATTTGCGCTGTCCCGCGCAGGCCAATGCGGGGCACCATGGCATCCTCATCACGCGCGCGTGCCAGGACGCGAAAAGCCAAAGTATTCTGCCTTGTCTTTGTCGCCTGGTAATTGGCGCTTGTAAGCACCGCCTCCAGAGGATCCAACGGGTCCACATCAAGAAATATCTTGACCCGCGAGCCGTTTGCCAAAGTAATGGCATCCTCAACCGCCAGATCAATGCGAAACTCGATACGGTTCGGATCTGCTACCTGCATCACCCGCTCACCGGTTGCCACCGGACGCCCGGCCCACTCCTCGGCTTCACTGTAGATCAGCACGCCATCCATCTGCGCCTTGACCTCGACACGGGCCAGCAAGTCGCCGGCATAGTCCTTTTGCGCTGCCGACAGTTCCACTTCGGCCCGTGCCAGGGCGATCTCACGCTTGGAATCACTATCAACAAATGACCCTTGCACAAACTTACGATACCGGGACGAAGCCACGAGCAGGTTGCGCTCTGCCAGTTTGAACTCGTTACGCAAAGCCGTATCCACATATCGGAAGAGGATGTCCCCTGTCTTGACGACACTGTTCGGGGGCACCAGGACCTTGTCAATGACCCCATCATTGGGGGCACTCACGATCACCGGATCCGCGGCAACAACCTCGACGGGGGCCAGTGTCGTCAAACTGACCGGAATAAATCCGGCTATTGCCGCGATGGCCATCACTCCCAGTACGACAGATCGTCGGGCCAGTTTTTTCGCAACAGATCCGCGCCTGGTTGTAAACGCTGACCAGGCGTGTCCATAGACCTCGCCAAGAGAACGCGCCAACACCACCTCATCGCGAGGCCACAGGGTCTCACGCGCCAACAACATGCCACCCAGCACAGTCTCTTTGGCAGGATTAACAAGAGGCACCCAGAGAAAATGCGAAAACGGATAGGTTCGCGCCTCAACAATCCGCTCGTCGCTATAGGCGCTGGCCAGGAATTCCTGCGGCTCAGACAGATCGCAATCCCGGGCCAATCGCTTGGCGCATGTTTCAATCCAACGCACCAGGGGCACGTTGCGGTCTATAACCGGCAGGCTGGAGATCGCTACGGTTTTAAAATCAGCCCGCCCCTTGCGCGCCAGCACAAAGGCCTGACGGTAAGCAACAATATCGCGGGTGTCATTGGCGATCACATAGTGAAGGGCAAGCGCGGTTTCGGCGGCCCTGGCGCGTTTTTCAAGCTCAATAAAAATGCCGGCTCGGGTCGCTCCGGCGCTTTCGCGACCCAGTTGACGTGGCGCCTGCACTTTTGCCCCGGTTGCCGAGCCCGACCCAGGCGATGATACGCGTTCCGGCTCGGCCGTGTGCCGGGATTTGCCTTGCGCCGTCGCGGTCGCGAACTCTTTACGCTGCCTGATTTTGTCTTGAGCCTCATTGGCACCCTCTGACGGCACGCTGTCGCGCCCCGCGGTTGTCGCTGTAACCGGGGGAGCGGTCCCGCTGTGCCTTTGCTTAGCCTTGCGCTTGGCCTTGATGGCAGCAAGGCGCTCCTTGGTTGTTCGTGGCACAGGCCCGGTGACCGGCGCCGGGGGCATTTCCGTATGTGGTTTGTTGAGCGGTTGGCCTACCACAGGCCTGCTTTGCGCCTCTACGGGTGGATGTACGGGGGGGCGGGCGCTCGGATCCACGCCCTGAATCGCCGCCAGACGTGATCTGGCGATTTGCGACAGATCAGCCTCTTGCGCGCTGTTGCCATGCGCCTGTTGCGGGCGCTCGTCATCGACCGTTCCACTACCGCCGGCTGTCTTTGCAACTTTGCCCATCTTGTTCCTTGCTAGAACACTATATCCGTATGATCACCCGGATGCATACGCTCTTGCTTATGCAAATGCGTGGCGGATGTAGAACTGAACCCATAAAAGCCGGTCCACCTGCCGAAAAAAAAGGCGATTTACTGATCGCCGGGCATGTCAAATTCCGCGGTTCCACTCATGCCGGCCAGTACACTGGCGTCGGAATTGTCAAACCGGCCAATCACTTTCACCGTTTGAGAAACCGGATCGACGGCGGCACCAATGCGGGCGACTTCAACCCCGTGCCGCTCTCCTGTTTCGTCGACTACAAACGTGAACCGGCTCCCCGGTTTGAGGCTGCCAAGCCAGTTTGAGGGAACGATTAGCGCAATTTCCAGTTCCGAATCATTGATGATCTTGACCAGCGGCTGGTTGGAGGCCGGAATTTCATGCGCCTTGATCAACGTCTCCACAACACGCCCCGAGAACGGAGCCTTTATGTTGCATTGGGTGTTGACGACCGTTAGGGCTGCGACTTGCGCGCGCGCCTGATCGGCCTTTGCCCGTGACAGGTCCAAATCATATTTCCCCACCGCGCCGTATTTTTTTAGCTTGAGATTGTTTTTGACAGTCAGCGAGGCGCTGCGATATTCGGCCTTGGCGCCGTCAAGCTCTGAATTGTAGCGCGCGCAGTCAAAGCCGATTATGGTCTCGCCTTTCTTGAACGATTGTCCCTCGCGAAAAGGCAGCTCAATGACCTTGGCCGTCAGTTCGGAACTCAGCACCGCTTCATCGACGGCCTGTATTACCCCGCGCACCTTGTTACCTGTCTCCGCCAGAGGATCCGACGTCTGCGCGCCTGCCGTGCCACACACGCCCGTAAGGGCCATAACCAGCACAATCTTGAGGGAGTGATGCAAAACACATCTGGACATTTTCAAACTCCATGGCGGTGCCGCGTAACTCACCGCGCTTGTTTTCCTGTGACGCGCCCAAAAAGCACTCCCCGGCCCCGTACCCGCTATCACCTCTTAAACTCTACGTTTTCGTGTTGGCAGCACGCTCTTGCCCCTGTCCGATAACGCCTTCAGAAATGGCGCGCCGGAAGCCAAGCAATCACAGCCGATACGTCTCGTCAAAATCGCCCTGCCGGCCTTTCTGTTAACGGGCATCTGCCTACCCGCTCTCTCATACGGGCGGTGCGAACAGAAGTTCCCGGCTCATGAGCCTTCGCGCTTGGTGGCGGGTTTTGGTACGATAGGCTTGACGCACGTCATTGTTTGCTCCCAAAAAAATAAGCCTAAGGGCAACCGGCGTTCGCTGAGGTTCGCTGAGGTTCCCTGAGGCTCATAATGGTGACGGGACGTTGATAATCGGTTTAATTGTTTCTCTTTTGCACTTAAAGGGGGAAATTTTCTTCTTATAAATGATAAAATCTTTGTTACATAAGATTTTCTGCAATTTCGCCTAAAAAGGAAGGTTGTTAACCGCAGTTATGGATAAGAGAAAGACGAATACCAGCCGTATGGGCTTTATAGACACACCGCTTTGCCGCTAATGCATGAGCCCTTGTCAAAGACCCTTGGTATCAAACGGGGCCTTTCGCATGGCCTTCGTTATCCTTTTTCGGCCTCGCGAAGCCACTACCCGGACACTTTTGTCAACGACCTGGGGATTTATCAGCAACAACTATTTCAGCTCTTTAACCTTAAAGATTTCCTGCTATATAGCGGGTATGGCCTTAAACGGGAACATACCCAGGCTGGCGGTGGCCCTTGCCGCGCTGTTGACCCTGCCCATGGGATCCCAGGGTTGGGCACGGGACGGCTTTGACTTTTATGTCCTGTCTTTGTCATGGAGCCCGAGCTACTGCGAGGCGGAGGGAGAGCGGGCCAATTCGGAACAATGTGCCCGTGCGCGACCATTTTCCTTTGTTATCCACGGACTGTGGCCCCAGTACGAGCGCGGCTGGCCAAGCTACTGTCAAACAGGCCGACATCCTCCAAGCCAACCCCAGATCAGGGCCATGCTTGACGTTATGCCAAGTCGGCCTCTCATTGCGCACCAATGGCGCAAGCACGGGTCGTGCTCGGGACTTGACGGCGATGCCTATTTGAGCCTGACGCGCAAGGCTCTTGAGCGCATCAAAATCCCCGAACCCTATCGACGCATAACCCGATACACCCGTGTTTCCCCGAAACAGATCGAGCAGGACTTCATCAACGCAAACCCCGGACTGAAGCCGGCAATGATGGCGGTCACGTGCAAGCGCAGACGCCTTCGAGACGTTCGCATTTGCCTTGATAAATCTTTGGATTTTCGCCCCTGTATCGAAGTGGACGCGAACGCATGCCGCACGTCACGCATTGTGCTGCCACCGGCGCGTTAGATCAGCATGCGTTTAGTTGTACCCATTTTGCTATAGACCTGCATGCATTTACCCGTGCAGTTTGGCTGTACCCCATCTGACAGGCAGAACCTATGGATACCATTCAATTGATCGTCGGCATTACCCTGCTGTTCTTTGCAGGCGATTGGCTGGTACGCGGCGCCGTGGGGGTTGCGCAGCGTTTTGGCATTTCGCCGTTGGTGATCGGTCTCACTCTGGTGGCCTTTGGCACGTCCTTGCCCGAGCTTGTGGTCTCCCTCAATGCGGCCCTGAACGGTGTCTCGGGGATCGCTCTTGGCAATATCGTTGGCAGCAATGTCGCCAATGTCCTGTTGGTTCTTGGGCTGCCGGCCTGTGTGCTGGCGCTGAGTTGTGAGGTGCCGGGGCTACACCGCTCGGGAGTCTTTATGGTGGCCATTTCCGTTGCTTTTACAATCCTGTGCGCCGACGGAAATTTGGACCGTCTTGATGGAACGCTTTTGATCGGCTTGCTTATCTATTTCCTGTTCGACCTCGTTCGCGGTGCCGCACGCGGTCGCGCCAAAGAGAGTGAACCGACTCATGCCGGGGTTCTCGACGCCCTTGTCGATGATACCCCTGAAGCCCCGGCATCTGTGCCCTTGTTGATAGTTTTTATTGTTGCCGGTACTATCGGCCTGCCGATTGCTGCCCATTTTACGGTTGCAGGGGCCTCGGGCATTGCCCAGGCGTTTCATATCTCTGAGAGCGCTATTGGTTTGACTGTTGTCGCGCTGGGGACGTCCCTGCCGGAACTGGCAACCGCCGTAATGGCAACGGTGCGGCGTGAAAATGCCGTTGCCATGGGCAATGTTGTTGGATCCAATGTCTTTAACATCCTGGCCATTATTGGCCTGACGGCATTGGTATCCCCGTTTTCCTTCGTCTTCGCGCAAGAGTTGTGGAGCTTTTTGGCCATGCTGGTGTGCGCATTTCTGGTGCTTGCGTTCATTTTCCGCCAGCAGGCGATCGGGCGGGCCATGGGACTTGTGATGGTGATGCTCTACGGGGCATTTGTTGTTCTCGCCTTTCACTTTGGTAAGATGATGGTTTAGCTATGAGCGAAAAGGCAACAGGAGCCGAGCTGATCAGCCGTTATGTGCGCACCCTTGACGACAAGCCAGGGGTCTACCGCATGATGAACGCCGCCGGTGACGTGCTTTATGTGGGTAAGGCGAGGAGCCTGAAAAAGCGCGTTGCCAGTTATACCCGCCTGTCGGGACATTCCAGCCGCATTGCGCGCATGATCACCCAGACCGCCGCCATGGAATTTGTTGTCACGGCCTCCGAGACCGAGGCCTTGTTGCTTGAGGCAAACCTGATCAAACGCCTTAAGCCGCGCGACAATGTCTTGATGCGCGACGACAAATCGTTCGCCTATATCTTGATCAATGAGAAGCACGAGACGGCCAGGTTGATGAAACACCGCGGCGGGCGCAGCAAACCGGGGGCCTATTTCGGCCCCTTTGCCTCCGCTGGGGCGGTCAACCGCACCTTGAACGTTGTGGAGCGCGCCTTTTTGCTACGTACCTGTTCGCCCGCGGAATTCGAAGGCCGCAGCCGCCCGTGCTTACGGTTCCAGATCAAGCGCTGCAGCGCTCCATGCACCGGCGAAATTTCCGCCACCGACTATGCGAATTTGGTTGCGCAGGCCAAGGGCTTTTTAGGAGGAAAAAGCCATGCCATTCGCAAGACCCTGCAGGAACAAATGCATCAGGCGGCTAAAGCGGAAGACTTTGAGCGCGCCGCGATCCTGCGTGACCGGCTGGCAGCGCTTGCCCACGTACAGGCGCATCAGGGGATCAATCCCCATTTTCTTGAAGAGGCTGATGTGATCGCCTGTCATACCGAGGCGGGCATGGCCTGTGTGCAAGTGTTCTTCTTTCGCACGGGGCAGAACTGGGGCAATCGGGCATACTTCCCGCGCGTTGACAAAAGCCTTGAGGCCCCGGAGATTTTGCAGGCGTTTCTACCCCAATTTTATGAAAACAAATACCCCCCAAGAATTCTGTTGGTCAGTCACGACTTTGCCGAGCGCGCCCTGCTTGCCGAGGCGCTCACGGCGCGCTTGGGACGTAAGGTCGACGTGCACATTCCCATGCGCGGCCAACGGCGGACCCTGGTCGATCAGGCCAGCCTGAACGCCCGCGAAGCGCTCGCCCGACGCCTGGCCGATCAGGCCTCACGTGTCAAACTCATGCGCGATCTGGCCAAAACATTCTCCCTAGCTCGACCACCGCGGCGCATTGAAGTCTTTGACAACTCCCACAGCCAGGGAAGCCATGCCGTGGGGGCGATGATCGTTGCCGGACCCCATGGATTTGTGAAAAACCAGTACCGCCGCTTCAATATCAAGTCCACGGACATCAGCGCCGGGGACGATTACGGCATGATGCGTGAAATGCTGTCGCGGCGATTTGCCCGCTTGCTCAAGGAAAATGTCGCCACCAACGCTGCAACACCTCAGGAACCTTCCGACAGCGCCGTCCCTGAAAACGACAGCGCCGACGACGCGGACAAGGAGGCGCTACCGGCCTGGCCCGATCTGCTCCTTATTGATGGAGGCGCCGGCCAGTTAAGTACCGTGACCAGGGTCCTTGCGGATCTGGGGTTGTCGGACCCGCCTGTGATTGCCATTGCCAAGGGTGTTGAACGCAATGCCGGGCGGGAGACGTTTCATCAACCGGGACGCAAGACCTTCCAGCTTGAGCCGCGAGACCCGGTTCTTTATTACGTTCAGCAACTACGCGATGAGGCCCATCGGTTCGCCATCGGTACCCATAGAGCCAAGCGCCAGCGCGCCCTGTCGCGCTCGGAACTTGATCAAATCGCCAACATCGGTGCCAGACGCAAACGCATGTTGCTCAATCACTTCGGCTCGGCGAAAGCCATTTCTCAGGCCAGCATCAGCGATATCGCCGCGGTTCCCGGCATCTCCACCACCCTGGCTCAGGCCATTCACAATCATTTTCGCTCCGCTAACCCCGGTTCCGGATAAAATAAGAAAACCCGGGCCGCAGGGACCCGGGTCTTTTCACCAAACGAACGCTGGGCGGGCTGGAACTAGAAGCCCATGCCACCCATCCCGTCACCGCCAGGCATTGGCGGCATGGGGGTTTCTTTTTTGGGAAGCTCAGCCACCATGGCCTCGGTGGTGATCAAAAGGCCCGCGATGGAAGCCGCATCCTGCAACGCAGCACGCACAACTTTGGTCGGGTCAATGATCCCGGCACTGACCAGATCGGTGTACTTTTCCGTCTGGGCATCAAAACCGTAGTTGCCTTTTTTCTCGCTGACCTTGCTGACAACGATAGAGCCCTCGACACCAGAATTCTCGGCAATCTGGCGAATGGGCGCCTCCAAAGCACGAAGGACAATTTTAAGGCCGGCGGTAATATCAGGATTGTCGTTCGACAACTTGGCGACGGCGTCCTTGGCGCGCAGCAGCGCCGCACCGCCACCGGGGACGATCCCTTCCTCAACCGCGGCACGGGTTGCGTTCAGCGCATCATCGACGCGGTCCTTCTTTTCCTTCACCTCGACTTCTGTCGCGCCGCCGACGCGAATGACGGCAACACCACCGGCGAGCTTGGCAAGGCGCTCTTGCAGCTTCTCGCGATCATAATCAGAGGTTGTCTCTTCAATCTGTTGCTTGATTTGACCAACACGCGCTTTTATGTCGCTTTGCTTGCCTGCACCATCAACGATGGTGGTCTCTTCCTTGGTGATATTGACGCGCTTGGCGGTGCCGAGCATGTTGAGGCTCACGTTTTCCAGTTTAATGCCCAGGTCTTCAGAAATAACCTGACCATTGGTGAGAACCGCAATGTCCTCGAGCATGGCCTTGCGCCGATCGCCAAATCCAGGGGCCTTGACAGCGGCAACTTTCAGGCCGCCACGCAACTTGTTGACAACCAATGTCGCCAGAGCCTCGCCCTCAACGTCCTCGGCAATAATCAGCAGCGGCCGGCTGGACTGAACCACCGACTCGAGGATCGGCAGCATGGCTTGAAGGTTCGACAACTTCTTCTCATGCAGCAAAATGTACGGGTCTTCCAGATCCGTAATCATCTTGTCGGCGTTGGTGATAAAGTATGGGGACAAATAACCGCGGTCAAACTGCATGCCCTCGACCGTCTCCAGTTCGGTCTCAAGGGACTTGGCTTCCTCAACAGTGATCACCCCTTCATTACCAACCCGCTGCATGGCCTCGGCGATCATCTCACCAATATCCGCCTCTCCATTGGCTGAAATCGTTCCCACCTGGGCGATTTCACTGGTGTCCTTGATGCGCTTTGAGCGCCTTTCGAGACTGTTCACAGCGGCCTCAACGGCGATATCAATGCCGCGCTTGAGGTCCATCGGGTTCATGCCGGCGGCAACGGCTTTAACACCTTCATTGACGATCGACTGCGCCAAAACCGTAGCGGTCGTGGTGCCATCACCGGCAACGTCATTGGTTTTGCTGGCCACCTCACGCAGCATTTGCGCGCCCATGTTTTCAAACTTGTCTTCAAGCTCGATTTCCTTGGCCACCGTGACTCCGTCCTTGGTGATACGCGGGGCGCCGAAGGATTTGTCTAGGACGACATTGCGGCCTTTAGGGCCGAGGGTAACCTTCACCGCATCGGCGAGGGTGTTGACGCCGCGAATTATTTTATTGCGGGCGTCGGATGAAAATTTCACGTCTTTCGCAGCCATTTTCAACTCCTGGCTTTGCTGATTTTCAGATTAATTGAAGGATGATTGGGCCGCTTCGCTTAAGCAAGAACGCCCATAATGTCAGATTCCTTCATGATGAGCAGTTCTTCGCCATCGACGGTTACCTCGGTGCCGGACCATTTTCCAAAAAGAACCCGGTCGCCTTTTTTCACATCAAGTGCCGCGATCTTGCCATGGTCATCACGCGCGCCTGGTCCGACGGCGACAACCTCTCCCTCCTGGGGTTTTTCCTGCGCGGTATCGGGAATAATGATGCCACCGGCTGTTTTTGAGTCCTGCTCGACCCGACGCACGACAACACGATCATGCAGTGGACGAAATTTCATTACTTTTTCCTCATGTTAGTGTGTTAGTGTGTTTGTGTATTTGCGTGGCGCGTAAGCCGGTCCAACGCGTCATAGATCCTCTTGTTTCCCCCTACCATGATTATTCATGGCCTATGAGAGATCTTTGGAAAAAGATAAATGCAGGTCTATGTCACAAATCCCTGTTGCGCGCCTTACAATTGCGATTGTTTATGGTTGAATTTGCTGAAAAGCCGTGTTAGCACTCATGGTTAACGAGTGCTAGCAGCTCGCGCCCTTACTTAGGCAACTCCCCTCCCCGTGTCAAGAAAAATTTCCATGACCGCGGTCTGCGACGCCGGTTTGCTATTCGAAGTTCAGGACCTTGAGGGCTCTGACGTCTTTAAATTGCAGCGTTTTGCACACAACCGCAGGGCTCTCAAAAGGATCGCGAAAATTCTTTATAACCAACTGAAGTTCTTTATAACCGACTGATAAGACAGATTTTTTGCCGCCTCCTGAGTGTTCTGTCCCTTGACAAGACCACCACCATACGACATGCTGTTGTCTTGTCGAATGGCTATGGCGTGGGAGACGCGCGGTTTCAGACCATCGAAAACAGGGGCTCTGGATTTGGAGTCCGTTGTTGGATTGGTCCTTCGAAAGTGCGGGCGTGATACCAGTTCCGCCGACAGATGACGTGATTGGCTGTTTGCTCTTGCCAACCCAACGGGGTGAAACGGGTTATAAGTCGGCACATTTCGCACGCCATACCCTCCAACCGGCCAATGACCATGATCGTATCGAACGCATTTGTTCCCCTCATGGGCCTGATTTTTTTTCTGTTAGGTTATGGCATCGGCGCCATTCCCTTTGGCCTGCTTGTCACACGACTCGCCGGCTTTGCAGACATTCGCCAGTCAGGATCCGGCAATATCGGCGCAACCAACGTATTGCGCACCGCCAACAAAACGCTTGCCGCCATCACCCTTATCCTTGACGTTCTAAAGGGCGCAATACCGACGGGTCTTGCCGCTCTTTTCAGTGAGGCAACGCTTGTTCCTCTGGCCGCTGGTTTTGGCGCTTTTTTGGGCCATCTTTTCCCTGTTTGGTTGCGCTTTAAGGGGGGCAAAGGCGTCGCCACGGCCATTGGCGTTCTGCTTGTCATCGCCTGGCCTTTTGCTCTGGGGTTTTGTGCTGTTTGGCTCATCATCGCGATGACAACCCGCTATTCCTCCGTTGCCTCCCTGGGAGCGAGCGCGATCACAACAGCAGCCTTGTTTATCGCCGCCTCGACAATCATCGGTTTTGTTTTTATGCTCATCACGGCCTTGGTGTTTTGGCGCCATCAGGCAAACATCGCCCGGTTGCGCGCAGGCACGGAAAGCCGCATTAGGGTCCGTTGAGTATCATAGCGCGGGTTGCATCGGCGACCAAATTCGCCGGATTTATACCAGCGGTATTGGCTTTATAGACACGCCGACTGATGTACTGCCTTGATAACATATCTCTTTGACGCTAAGCCATGAGTCATTGTTAAGGACCCTTGGTATTAAACCTAAGGATGAAGGACATGTTACCCGTATTTGAGGACGAACAATGCGTTTAACTGGAGTGATGGGCGTTGCCGTATTTTTCTCCCATTTTGCTATGGAGTTCAGGGCGATCAGCTTTATGGGTTTCGCTTCACCCCGGGCAGAATGGGGACAGCTAACCCCATGCTGATCTAAAGCAAAGGCGTGAATAGCATGAGCTCTCGTGGCCCGAACCCGCCCAACGGCGATCATCAGACTGACCCGTCAAGGGGAGAGTCAGTCGCTATTCGCCTAACCCAGGCGCAGCGCCGCGACTGGCTGCGCCTTATTCGCAGCGACAACATCGGCCCCATTACCTTTATCGAGCTGATCAACCGTTTCGGGTCCGCTTCGGCGGCCCTGAAACATCTTCCTGACCTTGCCCACCGCGGCGGGGCGAGGCGCACCACTAAAATCGCAACCTGGGAGAGTATCGACAGGGAGTTGGAGGCGGCCAAGGCACAAGGCATCCGCTTTATCGCCCTTGGGGAGAGCGACTATCCCCCCTTGCTACGCCACATTGACGCCGCACCGCCAATTCTTTCGGTGATCGGCAACCCGGGCATCTTCGCCCATGACTGTATTTCCATCGTAGGCGCGCGCAATGCCTCGATTGCGGGCAAGAAAATCACCGGTGTCCTGGCCGGTGATCTTGCGGATCGCGGCTTTATTATTGCCTCGGGACTGGCACGGGGCATTGATGCGGCGGCCCATCACGCGGCCCTGGAACGCGGCACGGTCGCCGTGTTTGCAGGAGGTCTGAACAATGTCTACCCAAAAGAAAATGCCGATTTGTGTGCACAAATACTGGCCAAGGGCGGAGCCTGTGTGTCGGAAATGCCCCTCACCTGGGCGCCCCGGGGCCGGGACTTTCCCCGTCGTAACCGCATCATCTCCGGCCTTAGCCTGGCAACAATCGTTGTTGAGGCGGCAAAGCGGTCCGGGTCGCTCATTACCGCCCGGTATGCTCTTGAGCAGAACCGCCTCGTCGGCGCGGTTCCCGCCTCTCCTCTCGACCCGCGTTCTGGAGGTGTGAATAGCCTTATTCGCGATGGCGCCATCCTTGTTACCAAGGCGGACGATATCCTCGTTGAGCTTTCCGGCGCGGTTGCGTCCTCCATCGACAATCAGGACAGTCGCGGAGTCAAGGAGTTGGGAACACGGGGATGGGGTGATGACACGGGCGCTTATGGCGGGGACCTTGATGATCCCCTGGACCCCGCGCCAGCACCCTCAGAGCGCGATATCCTGATCCACGCGCTGGGCCCCACCCCTGTCAGCGTTGACGACATCATTCGCCAAACCGGCCTGCCGGCGCAGCGCGTGCAAATGATGATTCTGGAGCTTGATGTGGCCGGGCGCCTGGAGCGCCATGGCAGCCAAACCCTGTCTCTATTGACGTCTTGAGAGATTGACGTCTTGAGAGATTGGCGTCTTGAGAGATTGACGTCTTGAGAGCGACAGCCAACGCGAACCCCGTATCACATCCGGCGACCGGCGGTATCGCGGTTAGCGGTTAGCGCCTCAGCCTATACGAATATCCTCAATGGTTTCAAGGGCTTCCTGACGAACCATCGCTAGCAGATACGCGATCATCTCCAATTCGTTCTTGCGCGCCATCTCCTGAAGCTCTCCACAAATCTGGGCGATATAGCTGGCCGCATCAAGAGATGTCGCCTGAGCAATATGCGTGCCTTGCGCCGGGTCCCCGTTGGCCTGATTATTCTGTATCATTGTCCGCATCCGCTGGTTTTGATTGGGTGTCAATTAAGCGTATAAATTGTATATCAGAAAAATACTCGCAAAAAAAGAAATTTCTTTAAACTACCCGTATAAGTTTAGCGCCCTGGGGATAGTTTATCCCCGGCCATTCCGTTAACGCTATAGTGTACACCTATTTGGACCACGAGTGACAGGGCTGGTGATGCAGGGTTTAACAGAGAGGCTCGGCTGGAAACGTCTATTTACAACCTGGCCAACCCGCTCCCCCTTGTATCCGTCACAATCATGTTGAGGAGACTTGCAGTCAAGGGCGCCGGAGGCGACGTTTTATCGTGTCTTGCGAGGGTGGCTTGGGATCAGACGCGGGGAGGTGTTGGCAATCGAAAACTCTCAAGAGGCTTATGCTTTCGCGCCTATAGCAAAATGCGTTTAATACCAGCGGTATTGGCTTTATATACACGCTGACTGGTGTACTGCCTTGATAACATACCTCTTTGACGCTAAGCCATGAGTCATTGTTAAGGACCCTTGGTATAATTGGATGCATAGGGATTTAAGTATTTCTCTCGCATTTTGCTATAGGTTTACAGGGCGATCAGCTTTACGGCGTTAGCTGTACCGCTCACAAAATGGGTACAGCTAACGCCAAGCTGATCTAAGGCGCGCAGATTTGCGAATTCGAATTTGACAGGAGACAAAAAATTGATCACATTCGCGCCGTATTGAGTATGGGCCCGGGGATAGAAGGGACCGGGGGTAGCACCCCCCACCTGTAACAACATGGGAACACGAGACGCCGCGCTTGGGTGTTTAGCTGGACAGCTCAATTGACGGGCATCGCCAGCCCGGTGGTAAACAGACGTTTCAGGCTGTTACCCTTTCTCAACCTTCTTGACGTTTGCTTTTCGAGGTTTGCCATTTGGCAAAAAGCTTGCCGCCGACGTTGCGCATGGCGCGATCGCCCAAAGGTTTTGTTCGTGATTTGCGGATAACACGTCTTGTCCATTGTTTTTCGAGCACTAACTATAGCAAAATGCGTTTAATGGGATGCATGGGGCTTTTGCGTATTCTTCTCGCATTTTGCTATAGATTTAGAGGGCGATCAGCTTTACGGCGTTAGCTGTACCGCTCACAAAATGGGTACAACTAACGCCAAGCTGATCTAATGCGTACATATAACACCGTGCGGCTCCAGATATAATGTCAGGGGTTGGCGCACCACACCGATGAAACTTCATGCCCTGTTCGCGAGGGCGCGCAGGTGCCATCGGCTGATTTGATGATGTTTTTTTTGAACACGTGACTGTGAAGGGTTTTGCATGGCCTCCAGTGTTGTTGTTGTCGAGTCGCCGGCCAAGGCGAAAACGATTGGCAAATATTTAGGCCCCGACTACCGGGTCCTGGCGTCCTATGGGCATGTGCGCGATCTACCGGCCAAGGACGGCTCCGTGCGCCCTGAGGAAGATTTTGCCATGGACTGGGAAGTGGACCGAGGGGCGCGGGCGCGCCTTGCAGATATTGCCAATGCCCTCAAACAGGCGGATCGTCTTTTGCTGGCGACAGATCCGGATCGTGAGGGGGAGGCGATCTCATGGCACGTGCTTGAGGCACTCAGGAACCGCAGGGTGCTGAAGGGTCAGAACGTTGAACGGGTGGTCTTTAATGCGATCACAAGACGGGCGGTGCTTGAGGCCATCGATAACCCGCGACCCATCGACACAGCCCTGGTAGAGGCCTATATGGCGCGCCGAGCCCTTGACTATCTTGTGGGGTTCACCCTGTCACCGGTTCTGTGGCGTAAGCTCCCCGGAGCGCGCTCGGCAGGTCGGGTTCAGTCGGTCGCCTTGCGCTTGGTGTGCGAGCGCGAGCACGCGATTGAGATTTTCAGGCCCCAGGAGTACTGGCAGATTGCGGCTGAGCTGACGACCCCTCGCAATGACGTCTTTTTCGCCCGCGTTGTGAGCTTTGAGGGGACAGCGCTCAAACGCCACGACATTGCCAATGAAACTCAGGCGATGACGATCAAGCGCATGCTGGAGGGAGCCGAACTTACCGTCGCGGCGGTTGAGAGCAAGCCGACAAAACGGAACCCACAACCCCCCTTTACCACTTCAACACTCCAGCAGGAGGCCTCCCGCAAGCTTGGGTATTCCGCCAAGCGAACGATGCAGGTCGCCCAGCGTCTTTATGAGGCCGGAAACATCACCTATATGCGCACGGACGGCGTTGACATCGCCCCCGAAGCGCTTAACCAGGCGCGTGACGTCATCGCCGCCCAATACGGCGCCCCCTACCTACCGGATAAGCCTCGCCGCTACAAAGCCAAGGCCAAGAATGCGCAAGAGGCCCACGAAGCCATTCGGCCGACGGACATGACGTTTTCCATCCCCAAGGCCCGGCAAAGCCTGGGGGACGAACAGGCCGGTCTCTATGCCCTGATCTGGCAGCGCACCATTGCCAGCCAGATGCAAAGCGCCACCATCGAACGCACCATTGTCCAGATTGCCGCCAACAACGATGGCTCTCAGGCACAACTACGCGCCAACGGCTCTGTGATACGCTTTGACGGGTTTTTAAAACTTTACCAGGAAGGCAAGGACGATGAGGGCGACACAAAGGATGGACGTCTGCCCCTCATTCAGGAACGCGAGCCCCTAAAGCGCGGTCCCATATCCGCAACCCAGCACTTTACCGAGCCTCCACCCCGTTACACGGAGGCCTCTTTGGTAAAGAAAATGGAGGAATTGGGCATCGGTCGCCCTTCCACCTACGCCTCGACACTTTCCATCTTGCGCGATCGCGACTATGTGCGTCTCGACAAAAAGCGTCTTGTTCCTGAGGACAAGGGCCGGCTGGTGACGGCGTTCTTGGAAAATTTCTTTGCACGCTATGTGGAATACGGCTTTACCGCTGATCTTGAGGAACAGCTCGATAACGTCTCCGCCGGCGATTTGGATTGGAAAGGGGTGCTGCGCGATTTCTGGTTTGATTTTCAGGCGAGCGTCGATGAGACCAAGGACTTGCGCATCACTCAGGTGTTGGACGCCTTAAACGAGACCCTCGGACAGCACGTGTTTCCCGCCCGCGAGGACGGCGCCGATGCGCGCAAATGCGACAATTGTGCCGACGGTCGCCTAAGCCTGAAAGTGGGGCGCTACGGGGCTTTCATTGGATGCTCCAATTATCCCGATTGTCGCTATACCCGACAACTCGCGGTTGCCGACGGCAAGGCCTCCACAGGACCGCGCATTTTGGGCCGTGATGAAGGCGGGGCAGAGATTTCCGTTCGTACCGGACGCTTTGGTCCCTATGTGCAGCGCCTGCTTGATGGAGAGAAGAAGAACGCGGGGCTCCCCCGGGGGGAGGACCCGGAGACGATTACCCTGGAGCGCGCAATCGCCTTGTTGTCCTTGCCCCGCGAGGTGGGTTTACACCCCGAAACAGGCAAAATGATCACCGCCGGTATAGGCCGTTATGGTCCCTTTGTGCTCCATGACGGGACTTATGCCAACCTCGATTCGGTTGAGGAAGTGTTTGTCGTGGGTCTTAACCGGGCCGTTTCGGTTATTGCTGAAAAAAAAGCCAATGGCGGCGGGCGTCGCGGCGCGGGAACAATCAAAGAGTTGGGCGAACATCCCGATCTGGGGGGAGAGATCACAGTCAAATCCGGGCGTTACGGCCCCTATGTCCACCATGGCAGGATCAACGTCACTATTCCCCGAGACAGCGACCCGGAGACGATCACCTTGGCACAGGCCGTTGACTTGATTGCCGCAAAGGCGGCAAAAGGCGCCAAAGGTAAGGGAAGAAAAGGCACCAAAAAAACTGCCAAGAAAACTGTCAAGAAAGCCGCCAAGAAAAAAACTGCCAAGAAAACCCCTGTAAAGAAGAAGGCCATAAAGAAAAAGGCCGCTAAGGCAAGCGTGGACGCCAGCTCGGCCTAGCGCGTGTTACGCCTTGCCACTTGCGAGCAAAAGAGATTTGGGTGAACAAAAAAACCGGTAGAAGCGGCCCCGCACTTCCCTCTCGCGAGGCCCTGCTTGATTATATCCGAGACAATCCGGAGCGAACCAGCAAACGCGATATCGCGCGGGCATTTGCTCTCAAAGGGGCGCTGCGGGCGGACCTGAAGGTGCTGCTGCGCCAATTGCGTGACGAAGGTAGGCTGGCGGGCGAACGCAAGCGCCTGCGCCTGCATGACACCTTGCCGCGGGTGACCATGTTGATCGTCACGACCCGTGATGAGGACGGGGAATTAATTGGCGAGCCGGCAAGTGCATCCGGCGCACACGAAGACGTGCCGAAGGTCCTGATTTTACCAGGCAGGCACAGGACCCGAACGCCGGGTATCGGGGACCAGGTACTCGCGCGCATCGCGCGTGCAGGTGACGACACGTCGCGCTATGAATACACGGGGCGGCCCATCAAGGTCTTCGCGCCGCAAGAGGAAACATGGCTCGGGGTTTATCGCACCGAGGGGGATCGCGCCTGGATCGAACCCATTGAAAAGAAGGCGCGCCGTCCGTGGTTAGCCCACAACCCCCACGGTCTTGATATTGCCAATGGCGACCTGGTTCGCGCCACGCCACAAAGGCGCCGCCGCTCAGCCGGGCCGCAGGCCATCATTGATGCGCGTGTTGCAACCATCGACAGCGATCAGGCCGTCCCTTTCATTGCCTTGGCCAGGCACGACATCCCTCATGTGTTTCCCGATACTGTCCTTGCGGCAGCGGCAAAGGCCAAGCCGCTCGCGCTTAACGGTCGTGAGGACTGGCGGGAGTTGCCGTTTGTGACCATCGATCCTGCCGACGCCAGGGACCATGACGACGCGGTTCTGGCGATGGCCGATACAGATAGCAACAACCCCGGCGGGCATATTATCTATGTGGCGATCGCCGACGTTGCCGCCTATGTACCCGTGGGCGGGGTCATTGATCAGGAAGCGTTAAAACGTGGCAACTCGGTCTATTTTCCACAATCCGTCGTACCTATGCTGCCTGAGGCGCTTTCCGCCGATCTGTGCTCTCTGCGCGAGGGGGAGGACAGACCGGCGCTGGCCGCACGGATGATTTTCAACAGTTTCGGCAAGAGACTCGACTTTTCCTTTCACCGGGTGATGCTGCGCTCGCGGGCGCGCCTGACCTACGCGCAGACGCAAGCGGCCATCGACGGCCACGGTGATGAACAATGTGCACCTTTGTTACCTTTAGTTTTGCGCCCCCTGTGGGAGGCCTATGGGGTTTTGCTAAAGGAACACATGAAGCGCGATCCCCTTGATCTGGAGGCCCCTGAACGCCGGCTGGAGTTCGACTCACAGGGAAAAGTGGTGGGCATACGCACAAGCGAGCGCCTTGATGCGCACCGGCTGATTGAGGCGTTCATGATCCAGGCCAATATCACCGCCGCCCGGGCCCTCGAAAAACACAAACAACCGCTGTTGTACCGGGTCCATGACGCACCGGCGATGGCCAAGCTGGAAGCCCTTTACGACATGTTACGCGGACTGGGGTACAAGATGCCCCGAGGCGGGGTGTTACAGGCGGCACGCTTTAACACATTGCTGCGCCGGGCCAAGGGCCGTGCCGAGGCGCAAATCATCAACGAACTGGTGTTGCGCAGCCAGGCCCAGGCGCGATATTGTGCAGAGAACAACGGGCACTTTGGTCTGAATTTGCAACATTATACCCATTTTACCTCTCCCATTCGCCGCTATGCGGATTTGATTGTGCACCGGGCACTCATTAAGGCGTTTGGGCTTGGCGACGACGGGTTGCCCCCGGCGCAAGCCGAGGCCCTTGAGGACATTGCCGTGGCCGTTTCGGCAACAGAGCGCCGTGCCATGGTCGCGGAGCGGGAAACTCTTGATCGCCTTATCGCCGGTTTTATGGCGGACAGGGTGGGGGCAACCTTTTCCGGCCGCATTGCCGGGGTTGCCCGTTCAGGACTGTTTGTGCGTCTGGATGAGACCGGCGCGGATGGCTACATCCCCGCGGCAATCCTTGGCGATGACTATTATGCCTATCACGAGGACAAGCAGGCGCTGATCGGACGACACACGAAAGCGGCGTTTTCGCTCATGGATCGGGTGCGCGTCCGCCTCACGAATGCCGCTCCCGTCTCCGGCGCCCTGCGCTTTGAAATCGTCTCCCATGATGCCGCAAAGATGGCAAAGATGGCAAAGATGGCAAAGATGGCTAAAATGGCACAAACCACCACAAGTAGGCGCCGTCGCAAACGCAAAAGTAGCCGACGACGAGAGGCCTGAAGCCTGAAACCTGAAACCTGAAACCTGAAAACAGTTGCGCGGTAACCCTCTGCTCGCTATAGCAAAATGCGTTTAATGGGAATCATGGGGCTTTCCCGTATTCTGCTCGCATGTTGCTATAGGAGCCTTTTGCACGTAATGGATCAAATGCCAAGGAAAAACAAACAAAGGGCCGCGCGCCATGGGTGGGCTTTGGCCATGTGGATACAAACATAGTTATCCGACATGAAGGAACCTTCATATACCCAGCGAAACCTGGTCGTGGTGCGCGCCGGTGACTCGTCGCTCCATGAAAATTGGACCAATAGCAAGGTAGCACCGAACTGGGATCTGATTATAAGCTACTTTGGAGATGACCCGGACAATTTCAGAAATGGGTTCGGCAGGCGTATCGATCAAAAAGGCGGCAAATGGGATGGCTTGTACCGCCTTTTTAGTGATCACCCTGAACTGCTGGATCATTACGACTATTTTTGGCTACCTGATGATGACATTGATTGCTGTTGCGAGGATATCAATCGGATATTTGCAGCCATGAAATTGTACAGGGTCGAGCTCTTACAACCTTCATTAACTCCGAATAGTTTTTTCTATTGGTTTGAAACAATACAGAATAGAAACTTCCGCCTGCGATATAGCAACTTTATTGAGATAATGGTGCCGTGTCTGTCGGCAGGCATTTTGCGCAAAGTGCTGCCCCTGATGCAGCACACCATGACCGGATCCGGCCTGGATTTGGTGTGGGCCAGGCTGTTTGACGATCCCAACTACAAAGCGGCGATTCTTGATGAAGTCGCGGTTCATCACACACGCCCAGTAGGTCAGGTTCTTGCGGTGAAAGCTCTTGCCTCAGGGACTTCTGCGTATGACGAAATGTTGGCGCTTCTTGGTAGAGTCCGACCGAGGTTGAGTAAAAAATTCCAACGGCGGTTACACATATACAGGGGAATCAATCATGAAGGAAGAATTGTTAAATTACGACCTTTACTTGCATATTACACATTTACCGGGTTGACCCAGCAAGATATGATGCAATCACCTGAAAGCAAAAAAATAGGCGTTTCCCGCAAGAGGTTGGCTCGCCGGATTGCTCTTTATCGCGCCGACCTAAGCCCGATGCAAATCATTTAACGAGGTCGAATATGCCCAAGCATATTCTTATTGTGGGTGCTGGATTTTCCGGAGCTACGCTTGCGCGCACCTTAGCTGATGCCGATTTTGAAGTAACCGTTGTCGACGAACGGCCACATGTCGCCGGAAACTGTCATACCGAACGCGATCAAGCCACAAATATCATGTCCCATGTATATGGCCCCCATATTTTTCACACGGATGACAGTGAGGTGTGGGAGTACGTTAACGGTTTTGACGCATTCATGCCGTTTGTGAACCGCGTGAAAGCCGCCGCGCGAGGGCAAGTCTATTCATTGCCGATCAACCTTCACACGATCAATCAATTTTACGGAAAACAACTAAATCCTGACGAAGCGATAGCCTTTATCCGAACGGTTGCCGATACGAGTATTGCCAATCCGAATACGTTTGAAGAGCAGGCGCTTCGTTTTGTTGGTGCTGATTTGTATGACGCTTTTTTCAAAGGTTATACGATCAAACAGTGGGGGCGAGATCCGAAGGACTTACCAGCCAGTATTTTAAAGCGCCTACCAGTTCGTTTCTCCTACGATGATAATTACTACTCTCATACTTACCAGGGGATCCCCAAAAATGGTTATACAGCGATTGTTCAAAACATGCTGAATCATGACAAGATTACGATCCATCTTGGACGCCGCTTTCAAGCCGACGAAGTCTGTAACTATTACCATGTTTTCTATTCTGGTCCGCTTGATGCGTTTTTTGATTATAAACTTGGTAGACTCGGGTATCGTAGCTTGCGGTTTGAGCGCATCGAGTACGAAGGCGACTTCCAAGGATGCGCAGTGATGAATTATTGCGATCTGCAGGTTCCATTCACCCGCATAACGGAACATAAACATTTCGCACCATGGGAGCAGCATGAAAAATCGGTCTGCTATCGCGAATACGCCCATGAATGTGCGCCTGATGATGTGCCATATTACCCCATTCGATTGGTGAAAGAAAAGAACTTGCTCACGCGATATCAGTCCTTGGCACGCCGCATCGAAGGCGTAACATTTGTTGGCAGGCTCGGAACATACCGCTATATCGACATGGACATCACAATTCGAGAGGCGCTGGACATGGCGAAGGAATTCATCGAACGTGAGCGAGAGAACGTGCCCATGCCTGCCATTGTATAGAGGGTATTTATCTCTATAGCGTGTCAGGTCTTAATAGAATCAATTCTGTTAAGACCTGACACGCTATAGATAGTGCCTTCGATGCCTTGGACATGAAGTTATACCAGCGGTATTGGCTTTATAGACACGCCGACTGGTGTATTGCCTTGATAACACAACGCTTTGACGCAAATGCATGAGTCATTGGCAAGGGCCCTTGGTATTAAATAGTGAACAAACGTTGACGAACACCCCGCAAGGTTCGCCAAGAAACGGACTTAACATGTTTGAAATATAACGATAAAAAATGCAACGTGGCGGAGCAGCCAGATCATATAGCCTGGCAACTGAACTCTGATCATATCTTCAGGAACAAGTAGCGACCGACGCTGAGGGGGCTTCTGCGAAAGATCAGGTTGTTATGCTCAAAGCTCGTTGAGAGAAGCAACCGAGCAGCGAATCAAAATTGCGGCGCTTTGCTATATTCGAACTGATTTGTGCTCCTTTTCATGGTCATTCTCCCTTGGTTGAGTTCATTAAACCGAAAAAAACCTCGCTACTCCGAACATTATATGGGACTTGAAAATCGGAATCAAGATAGCTATTTTATGCCTATACCGAACACGCCAGATTTGCGGGAGTAGAAATGCCACCAAGGCCAAAATTCGGTGTGAGAATCAAAGCATTACGTACTGAGAAAAAAATGACGCTAGATCAGCTCGCTGAAGCGACTGAGAGCTCCAAGAGCTATATTTGGGAGCTGGAGAACAAGAACCCGCCTCGGCCCTCGGCCGAAAAACTCTCGACGATCGCCAAGGCTCTTGGTGTCACCGTCGACTATTTGCTCGGCACTGACGAGCAGACCAAGGCCGAAGCAGAGGACATGGCTTTTTTCCGCGAATACACAGAATTGCCACCAGAGACGCGAGAGCAGCTGCGTGACATAGCCAAGATCCTGAGCAAGAAAACCGGGTTGAAGTAAATGGTAGCGGTCTCAGCTTCACCAGCCCCCAAGGAAGCGTTCCGCATCACTCGGATGCTGGACACTGTGCTTGGCGAGGACCGCTTCGATGCAGCTCCAATCCAGATTGAAGATCTGGCGCTGCAGTACTCCGCACAAACCGGAATGGCTCCAAACGGAGCTATTTCTTGGCGTAGTGACCCTGAAAACCTGACGGCACCGACCCTTCCGCACTGGTATGGCGATTTCGCATTGTATCTCGAACCTGGCATTAGAGAGCTTTGTTTGATTTTCGTGCGCGATTGTAACTGGATCACCTACACCAGCTGTGAGGGTCACGCCGGGGAACACAGCCCTTCGTCCGACAGGTTCTCGTTAGATTCACAAACGAAGTGCCGCACCTGCTATAGGGACAGGTGCTATGGGAACACGCTATTCACAGATTGATCTTGAAGAACGTTGCCGGATAAAGGGGATACAGCAACAGGGTATGGCAGTCACTGGAATTGCACACCATCTTGGTCGCGATCGGCGTACGATCCAGCGGCAACTGTCGCGAAATTCCAATGCCAATGGCCATTACAAGCCTGATAGCGCTGATCGCCGGGCATGGGTACGGCGCCTGCGCGGTTCCAGGATTGGGCGTTGCAGCCGACTGCATGAGAGCGTGACGTCCGCTCTTGCTATGGGGTGGACGCCCGAGCAGATCAGCGGGTGGCTGCAACGGGACCATGGTGCACCTGTAATCAGCCATGCGTCAATCTACCGCTTCATCTATTCACCTGCCGGACGCAAGCTGAAACTGTCGCGCTATCTGCCCTATCATCATGCTAAACGCGGCTATCGCAGGCGCAAGGGAGAGCGGAAAACCCCCATCCCCGACCGGCAAGGCATCAAGGCATTGAACACAGGCCGCAAAGCGCCCATGAACGCCGTGAAGCAGGTCATTGGGAGGGTGATCTGGTCCACTTCTCGCGCAAAGGCGACATCCTGCTCACACTTCAAGAGCGCAAGTCGCGCTACTGGCTCATGCAGGCCATTCCCAAGCGTGACAGCGAGACGGTATCCAAGGCAATCATCAAGGCTCGCCAGCCCTTTCCAAAGCCATTGCGCAGAACCCTCACCCATGACAATGGCGGCGAGTTTGCACGGCAAAAAGCCGTTGAACAGAAACTGAACCTGCCCGCTTTCTTCTGCGATCCTCATTCTCCCTGGCAACGCGGCTCAATCGAGACAATGGGCGCTTGCGCATCGATATGCCCCGGAAAACCAGGCTGTCGAACTATACGGCAAAGGACATCCAACATATGGCAATTCTCTACAACAACACGCCGCGAAAATGCCTCGGGTACAAAACACCGGCAGAAGTCATGCCAAACGAAATCGAAAATCAAGGTGCGGCACTTGAAATGTGAATCCAGCCAAAACCACAAACTCAACCGATGACCTACGGGTTCAATGGGTTACTCCACAATGGAAGCCGTTTGCACGGACTTTAACCGCATACGGATATCAACCATCGTCGCAATAACAAGAGTGATCCAAATCGTCGAAAAACACAGGTAAGTCAGTGTACTCACCGTTTGTTGATAGTAAAAGATCGATACCAAAAGTTGAACACTAGGCAGTACGAACTGCATCGACCCCATCGTATACGCATCCAATTTACGCGCTGCGTAAGAAAACATGACCAGTGGTGTAACGGACACTACACCGCATAACATCAAGAAAGGGTTCGCTGACACTGTGCCACTTATGTCAACGGTCTTAGGATTTAATATCATGAAGTATGCGGATCCAAAAATAAGAAGCAGTACTATTGTTTCAACAAAGAGCCCATTAACTGGATTAAGGTCTGTAGCTTTTTTCAACACGGTATACCCGCCCCATGTCAAACCGATGCTCCAATACACCCAATGTTCAATCTGCGGGCTGAACATAATCAGCACAACAAGCATTGCAATGATCATTGCTACGGCGGCTACCTTCTCGCAGTACGCCGGTTCCGCCAAAAACACGATTCCAACGAGCATTGTGAAGATTGGAGCGATTAGGTAGCCCAGGCCGCTTTCTAAAACACTTCCATTTATCGACGCCCAGATAAATGTCCCCCAATTTACAGCGACAAGAATAGCAGCGGCGATATGAAGCGCTACAATTCGAAAGGGCAATTGGCTGAGAAATATGGAAATTCTGGTGGTTAGGACAACAATAAAGGCGAGGAGTATCAATGAGAAAACGACTCGGTAGCCAACTAGTTCTACTGGCGAGATCGACTGAAAAAGATGCCAATATATGGATGATGCTCCAAGGATGAAGTTGGCACAAAATGCCATAACAATTGGGAGAAAATTCAATTTCATGATTTCAAATCTGCCAGCTATGTCCAAGCATCAAGTCCTTTTGGTCCAGACTTGTTCTCGCCTCAATCTCACGATCCTTGAAGCGAGTTGTCGAAAAGCTTGTCAGCTTTGGGGACAGATCGTTATTGATGATACTCTCCACTACAGATGCACCAATTGCCGGAGAAAATTTGAAACCATGACCCGATAACCCACCTACAAACCATGTGTTTTCACCCCGTCGATCGATGAGGTAATTTTCGTCTAAACTGTTTGTGAAATAGCAGCCTTTGCTCTTTAAATGCGTCAATTGACGTCCTGTTATTTTTGATAGGGCAGCGCGAATATCATCCACATATTCCGGTGGGCTCTCATTCTCAGATATGCCCGGCTCAAGTGGTATGATCGGATAATTATGCCAGCCGACTTTGACAGTATCACTGCTGACCGGCATTCCGTAGAGGACTCTCTTATCCTCTCCTTGCAGCAAAAAAATCTTTCTGAACAGCTTATGCCGTTGATCGAATTGGAACCAATGACAGTAGACCCGGTCACTTGACAGAAAGTCTTTGAACTCTGGATCTTCCGCCAGCCAGGGCCCAGTGCAAACCACAGTAATGTCGTTTGATGCAGTGTCAGCTATATACTTTTGTTGCTCTAGAATGCGAACGCCACTCGCAAGGCAATAGTTTTTGAGTGCAGCTAATGCGGCATCCGCGTAAACGACGCCAGCTTGTTTCTCTTCAAGTGCGACACCATCAGTACCCAACAAAGTGGAAATTTCGCTTACAGGGACGTAGCGATAATCAAGATTGTGTTCCGTCGCCGATTTGATAGCCCCTACAACGAGAGGGGAATCTTTGGAACCAAGGTAATAACCACCAGTCATGTCAAAGACAGGCACCGAAGAATTCTGATTTAGCCACTCCCATAAAGGCACTGAATCCATAGCTAGGTCGACATATTCCGAGCCTTCCCAATATGCGCTGCGGAAGATCCTAGAGTCACCATGGCTAGAACCACGATCGTGACCAATTTCAAATTGTTCAAAAAGGGTGACGTTGAAGTCCCTTTTTGCCGCCTCTGTGGCCACCCACAATCCGACTATTCCACCGCCCACCACCGTCAGGTTCATTTCGTTGGTCCCACCTCGAGCTCTACGACTTCGTAAGTCCAAAAGATGTCATCACCTTCTTCCCGAAAGTAGCTCACTCCTGCTTTGCGCCATTCATAAAGCTGATCCAAAATTAACTCTCGATTGGATCGCCACATGTCGTTGTACAAGAGTAAAGGAAACTCTGCTTTTGCCAAAGATTTGATTCCCACATTTCCATCAATTTCATTCAGACCGGAGGACAACACGGACTTAATGTTGCTGATTGAGTTCAGCCCGAGGATGAGGGAGCCTCCTAGAGTGAGTCGCGGTAAGCCCTGACGAATGCTCATCGCAGCAATCTGATCACCATCAAACATGGAGTAGTATTGAGTACCAGAGACCTTGCTCAGCTTATCCGCATACTTCGTAGTCGGCGTAGCCCAACCGGGACAGTTGAATGCCACCAAGTCAAAGTAGTCCTCTGCAATTCTCTCGAATAGATCAGACTGACGGAAGATTGCTTGTGGTTTCGTTGACAAATGGGACCAGTATTGTCGCTTTGCGTAGTCGACATGCTTCTGATTGACGTCCGTTGCGACGACGTTTGAAAAGCCGTTTAGACCCAGTGCCAACGCGATGAAACCACTCCCACAACCAAGGTCTAGCACCTTTGCGCCATCCGGCAGACTGTTGAGTTTATGTTGATAAAGAGCTTCCCAAAAGAACTGGCTAGCTGGACTTGGCAAAAAGACACCTTCCTCTTCGGGAAGCTGAATTACTTCACCGCACCCAACGTAAAACTCGTGAATATGCGTTTCCTTGATGACGGGGGAACTGTGGCGTAAGACTGCCTCCATTTTGATACTGGAAAGTTCTTTTGCCCTGCTGCCGGCAGCACGGAGCGCTTCGGAGAAAATATCACTGATTTTGTTTTCACGGAGAGCTTTCACACCGCGCTCTGTCGTTCCGTTCGGTGTCATCACTTCATTGGCCAATTGTTCCGGTGTCTTGTCGGTATTCATCAGCAGGGTAGCACTTCCTGCCAACGTTTCAGCGACGAGGGCGCGTGCCTGAGCAGGGCTAAATCCCATGCTTATCGAGGCATTTATCATTGCGTCTGCAATGCACATTACATACGCAGGTCCACCCGCTGACACTCCCGTAGCCCAGTCGATCATTTCTTCCGATTCAAGAGGGAGTACACTTCCCGCTTGGGAAAGCGCAGCCATCATTGTCGCTGTGTTTTGGTCAAGGAGATCCAAGCCGGGAGCATAGATCGGAGTGATACCGACACCAAACTCGCAAGGGGTGTTCGGAATAATCCGAACGACTTTGGCCATAGGGAACACATCATTAATTGCGTTGACGGTAACGCCAGCCATCATGGAGACGACGATGTGCGCTGAGAGTCCTTCGTTCACCAAATTGGGTAGGTCCTGTGGCCGGATACCGAGAAATATTATGTCGGAGTGACCGGATAATGCAGCAGATGTTTGGATTTTTTCGTTGTCAATCAGTGAAAGTCTTTCCGGACTCTTATCAACCACAACGATCTCCATGCCACTTGATAGAAAGAAAGAATTTGTAGCCTTGAACAGCGGGAATCCCATGTGTCCGACGCCTACATACGCGCATCTTCTAGTATCGCTCGACAACTGACCCTCCTATCTTCTGCAGCAAGTTGTTTTTTGTTTTGGTGTTCTTAGTTCGCTGATCGTTCAATTCGTCTATTTCCTAAGAGCATGATTCAAAATTCGGTGCCACCATCGTAGCTGACTAAAATTGCATATGATTTTGGCGATTTTCCTACTCCTGTACAACATTCAGCCTTCCATAAGGGCACAAATGGTTTCATTTTATCCCAAAACCGACGCATTGGATGTCGCAAATTGAATTTCCAATCAGGCTCTAAGCCATGAGTCATTGTTAAAGACCCTTGGTATTAGAGTATCCATTTTGATCAAGCTGTTTTTTTGGTCCATTTTCTGTTGTCTCTGAGGAGAGCATTTGCCGTCACGATGATTGATCTCATGATGGCCGTTATCGCAACCTTTTTTGGTTTTCCCAGTGCGATAAGATGCTGATACCGTGCCTTGAACCGATCGTTGAACCGTATGGCAACCAGAGCCGGCACGGAGATTTGAGCGCTTGATGGCCTTTGTCAATGAGGCATCCATCAAGGCAATGAGCGGGCAACTTGCACGCAGCACGCAGTATGAAACAGGGAACGTTGTTGCGACGTGAAGTATAATGACCCATTTATATGGAATCGTATTAAATGTGTTTTTGGTATTGTTTATAATTTTATTGCAATATGTGCATTTTTGGTTATTAAAGAGCAATCTAAGAATTGTATTTGGGGATGGTTGCGGGCAAATTATAGATTATTCTAATTACATTTATTATGAAAAAATTATTAGTTTACATTTTGCTTTAATTTTCTTGTTTGTTATTGGAAATATTATCACTATCACGTTTAGAAATAATATTGTCTTGGCGCTTGTATATATTTCAGGTTTTTTTTCAACAATAGGGTTCTTTGCTTCAATTGTGTTTCATTGGAATTTCTATAAAGAGATTGTGGAGTGCGATATATTTGTATTAAATCCTATCAAAGTAATCTATTTGGTGCTGATTTTAATCATTGCACTATTTTTAATCAAAATCAACTTTTCCCAATATAGGAGGAACTAAAATGGGCTTGCTGCACGCTATCCGGAGCCGTGTGATAGGAGAATCTGTTGCATCTCAGAGTCTGATTCAAAATTCCTGAGCTGCTTTTATCATTTTTGTGATGTATCGTGTAGTTCGCCTTATTGATGCCACCAACATCCAGCTTTCCGATGATGAGATTGTCTCTTCCCAATCCTTTGCCAACCTCCTGCAGCGCCCAAGCCAGGCGAATGTGCGCGGCTGCTCCACCAGCACACCGCGCCGGTTCTTATCATTGTCTGCTTGGTGTTCAGCAAAAGTGCGGATCATGATCACCGTCGCGCCCCAGTCTCCTCAGCCGCGCTCGTGATACTGACGGGTTTCGTCGTACCAACGATCCCCAACGGGATAATCCGGCCTTCGCCTTATTTTCCAGCCGCCATCGCGAAACGCATAGGCGATGACCCGACCATCAATGTGGGTGTGGTGCCGGCGCGCCTTGTGCCAGCCAAGCAACCGTGCCCAATGCAACAGCGGCAACGGAGGCACATAAACATAATCCAAAGACACAATGTCGCGATTGGCGTCTACACTGCCAAACTCAAAACACGTCTGATAGGTATAAAGCAGCAACTCCCGCCGCACCTCACAAAGCTGCTGCGGCGCCCGCGACGTCCAGTCGATCATGTTGCCTGTGGGGGGTGTGCCGCGTGCATCGTTGGCAGTGGTGGTGGGGCGCACATCTGGGGCTTGCCCCAAGGGTTCATGACCAAAATGGTACTTGAGATGACGCGCCTTGAAGTCGGCGTGACGCGCCAGAATGCGCGTGTCCGCCCATACAGCCAGGCGGTTGTCAACAAACAGCACCGCAACAATCGTCAATAGGACTTTCCAAAACCGCGATATTTTCCGCGGCTTTATCAAGTTTTTCAACCTCATCGCCGGCTTCCCCTTGTTCCCTGTTCCCCTGTTCCCCATCGAAACCGCCTTCCAACCAGGCCAGAATGCCGCCCGCTTACCACCGCTCGCCAAACAAGGGACCGTCTTGAGCCACGCATAGCGGACCGATCAACGCCGCTCCCGTACAAAGCACAGGGCAAGGGACGCCAGTGGTACGCGGGGACACGCGGGTTGCGCGCCGCTACGCAATTACCGAGCAACGATCCGGGAGGAAATGTGCGTCTATTTATGAATTATTGTTGGGCACACGGATGCGGCAAGAGCGCATCGCCCTCACGCGCCGCGGGTCTTTCGTCAATTTTTACTGTTGGACTTCCTTCGATAATCGGTGTGGGCGGAAAATGGCAGGCATGGCCCGAACCAATATCGCCAATCCGTGCTGCTTTCGGCATAGGTGTCCCTCATAATTTTGTAGTGTTATCTGCTCATAAGAATGAAAGGATATCACATTAATCTAAGAGCTGTTTCACAGAGTGAGCTCTGCTATTAAAGTCCAAATCTGCGTCCATTCTGTTGGGATAAAATTCGCTTTTATCAAGCAAATCGAAAAAAAGAGTTCCATGAATTCCAGAAACTTGAGATTTGCGAATTGGCCTTCCCCAAAGTTTCTTCAAACACGAAACTACACCGTGATTGTCAGGCAATTCTTCAATGAAGGAAATATCTTGGCCATCATCTGGAAACAGTATCTTGAATTCTCCATCGGTTGCCTGAAACAAATCATACGCACAATTTATTGCACCATCGATAATCATTATATTCTTCATATTCCGCCTCATTGTGTTTTTCCTCCAGGATATACATTTATGTATCCACCATCTGGCTTTTGAACATCCCAGTGAGGTCCACCTTGCGGCAAACATGCATATGGTCTTTTAAAACAACTGGACAGAGCATGGTGGTGTCATTCCTTGAGGGTATCAATCACAAGCGCCGCATTGATATCATTCACAAATTTTATGAAATCTTGTTCTATGAATATCACCGGGAATCTCGAAATATCTTCGACCAATAGCTTAAGGGTTGTCTCTGAATTGCGAGATAACTGCTGCAGAACATTTAGTTGTGGCAAAAAAACTCCTTTCAGACACTCCCAATGCTGCTCATAGCTTGAGCCCCATCCGTGATGTGGCTGCGTTCTAATGGTAATCTGACACGACGAATAGTCAGCTTTAACGGAATCGTTGTTTTTTACAAACTTGAGAACATTTTCCACGTTAAATTTTGTTAAATTATTGAAATTCAAAAGAAAATTGAGATGATATGGGTGCTTGGTGTCCAAAGCGCCGGAGTCATCTGCGTCTTCCCTGTCATCATAAGTGTCGACATCAATTACTGCATCAATTTGATGAGAAAACTGAAGGAACTCCCGGCTAAAATCCAGACGCTGGAATGGATCAAAATACTCATAAATGATGGTTATCTTTGTATAAGAATTTCTTGATATTTCTTGTAATGTTGGTATTTTTGATCCTATTTTATTTTTCAAATTTATCCAATGATCAGCCAATGAAGCTTCCCAGTTTTCAGATTGAGAGCGATATGTCACATAGCTTTGCCTGGGAATCACGACTTTATCATTCCTACGGGATCCGCGAACGGCAATTCTTTCTGGAGTGATACCAATAGCACGGGCGGCATGATATGGATCACTATCGCCCAAAAATATAGTCAAAGCTATTTGATTTCTATATTGTAGAATTTTATCAATCATGTTATTTGCCGTATCTATTTATTCCTAAGTATTCAGAAATTCTGGATCTTCCTTTAGTTGGTTTGGAATACAATCTTCCTTTCTTATCAACAAATATGTCTGATTTTCTATCTAACCCAAAGTCATCCTTCATGTCGTGAACGTTATCATATCCATTGTTTTTTGCAGCCTTTTTTAGTTCGCGATTGGACATTCTTTTTGAATCTGGACGCTCTGAAAAACCTCGTCTTTTTGCATGAATTGTGATTGACTGTTGGTGATTTGATTTGGAAAAGGGTTTTTGGAGAGTTCAATGTCTGTTCAGCGGGGATTTTTCGACCTTGATGATCGGTATCGGCGCTAGGCTATGGTGACAATTTAAGGAGTTTTGGGTTCTCAATTGACGACGAATCAGATTCATTACTGACTTTTGAGAGGTTAGTTATGTCTGTTGATGAACTTCGTGATGATCAGTGGGAACGCTTGGAGCCTTTTATCCCTGGAGGTCGCAAAGGCCGGCGTGGTCCTCGCAGCAACAACCGCCGTTTTCTTAACGGCCTTCTTTGGATGGCCCGTTCAGGGGCACGCTGGCGAGACCTGCGAGCGCTTTCGCCGCGCCGCCTATGACGGCCAGGTGATCAGCACACCTTCCCTCTTGTTGCGATCAGCTTTTGCCGACGCGGTCTGTTTGCGCGATCCCGCCAATAATCTCAAACTCGCCAAGGCGCGCTCAACGGGACGCATTGACGCGGTGGCGGCGAGCGTTCTGGCGGTGGCGGAAGGAGTGCGGCGTACCGCGCGGCCCCAAAACCAGGGGAGAGCCGCATGGGCATGAAACATCCCCGCTATTCCCGCGCTGTTCTCAAAACCCGTCGCTGGCAAGCCTTGCGCCATAAGGCCTTGCGCCGTGATCGCTTCCAGTGCGTCTCATGCGGCGCACGCGGCCGCATGGAAGGTGCGACTTCACATACCTCCATTGATCGTCCGTGAGTTCCTGTCGACCTTGTGCCACAATTTGACCTCAATGCTATGCTGACAATTCTTTGTTAATACAGTTATTAATTTTAGGAGACCTGTTATGGAAAACACACAAACACATAAATACATAAACACATAAACACATAAATACACAAACACAAAGCAAATAATAAAGCACTTGTAAGCGATACTCATCCTACAACAGCTTATGATATAGATAAAACTCCAAGTGAGCCAACAAAGAGACGTTCTGAGTATTCCGGCAATCGATCGAAGAGCGAAGTCAGAGGATTTGCACAATCGATTCCTGATTTCGTTGCGGATGCCTTGAAACGCACAAAAATTGCCGAGGAATTCAACCTTGATCATGTCCTTGCCCGCTATCGGAAGGAGCATGGATTTTCGGTCGATATCTCCAAGGATCACCTGCGAGAAATAATCCGTTTTCTATCGCTTTCGGCAACAGCAACTCGACATAAGAAATACTACGGCATGACCGGTGCCGTGGATGAACTGTGGCATACGTTTGTTATCTTCACGAAGGATTATGCTGCTTTTTGCAATGCTGTCGCGGGCCGTTTTTTGCATCACGTTCGCGAAAACGACGGCCATATGACAGAGAACACCCTTGATCACTATCTGGCTTTCTTAAGCGACTATGAAGCGGTCTATAAGGAACCTGCTCCAACGGCTTACTGGCCGCAGCCAACGGACCTATACGCTGATAGGGCGTGCAATGGTTGTTCAGCTTGTAATGGCTGCACAAGTCATAGTTGCAACGTCCATTGATCGAAAAGCTGGTAGACCCCGGGATTGATTCCCCGGGGTCTTGATTGAGAGGTGTCAGTTGTGCATGTGCTCATGTTCGGTAAAGTGCCTCCGATCCAGGGAGGCGTGGCAGGAGAGACTTGGTTAGCTTGTCAGGATATTGCCAAAGCTGGTCACTCTATTGATGTGCTAACAAATGCAAATGCAATGCCGATTGGTTTCCGGCAAATGTTTGTGCTTGACGATGAGGTACGACTTCAGGCGGAACGAGAGCGTCTGAACCTGCAGAACATCACAAAAGTACCGCCCCACTCCTACATTCCATGGGCACCTCCGTATTTTAGCCAGTTCATGAGCTACGGCCTTAACGCCGTCGACCGGAAGCGGCCGGATGTGATCGTTGGCTGGTATCTTGAACCCTACGGAATGGTTGCCTCTGTCATTGGGCAAATGTTTGATATTCCGGTGATATTGCGCCATGCTGGGAGTGATATCGGGCGAATGAGGAATCTCGGCGGCCTCAAAACCTTCTATGACTGGGCTCTCTCCAATGCAGCGAAAGTGACCACTGGCAGGAGCCCACAGGTTATGGAGATGTTGAAAGCTGCTGGTGTACGCGAAGACGCCATCATCCGGTGCCGCGGAAGACGGCTATGTGACAGCTTCTCGGAATTTCATGAAGGATTTGATATGGAATCCGCGCTTTCACACAGTGAGGATTGGTTTTCCCGGTACCAGCTCGAGTCGGAAACACTAAGAATGCTCATTGAATGGAACCGAGCAAGCTATGGGAATAATGCGCCGAGCATCGGAACTTATGGCAAAATCGCTGAGGTGAAAGGAACTTATCATTTGCTTGATGCACTGGAATTGCTGGTTCGAAGGGGCGAGAAGTTCTCCTATCGTGGCATCTGGAGCGCAACCCCAGCTCGCTTGCAACACGCTCTTCGTTACCTATTTGACAAGAACTCTCTGAAAGGGCTGATCGCTGTTCTTCCACCCTTGGTGCCGTGGCGAATTCCGGCTTTTATTCGGTCATGTTCTGCAGTGGCCTTCCTGGAAAACCGTTTCCCCATCCAAATTCACGGTCCAAAAGTACCTCGAGAAGTTCTAGCCTGTAAACGGCCACTTTTGTTAAGCAGAGAGATATTCGACAAAGTCCATTTCAGGGATCAACTATTTGAAGAAAAAAATGTGATGCTTGTTGATGATCCTCATGAAGTTGACGTCATGGCTGATCAAATTAGCCGTTTATTGAATAGCACGGAACTCCTAAACTGTCTTGGTCATCATGCTGGAGCTCTATCGCGAGTTTTGGAAGCTAGAGCTCTTCGCGTTGATCCTATTGTAGAAGTGATTGAGGCTGTGGGAGACTATGAACATCGAACAAAAGCCTTTGGATAGTGCTACAAAAGATCAAGTTGTAAATCTAAAACGTACGGCTGTCGATCTATTAAGGGCTGTTTCTCGCCAAAAAGAATTCCGGAAAATTTTGATCCTGCTCGGTACGAGTGTACTCTTGTCATTTCTATCGAGTGCCCTGTTGGCGGCGGCACCCATATTGTTCGCCAGGGGAATTGATCAATTTCAGCTTGATGATACCTCTGCCCCGCTCGCGGTAGCGTTGATCGTTTCATCCCTCATTGTCTTCGGGATGTCAAAGTTTCTGGTTGAGCAGCGCTGGTTGGTATATCAGCCAGCAGAGAACAGGCTTTTAAACAGCATTCGTGGAATATACCTCAGGCATGTATTATCTCTCCCGTTGGAGTTCCATCTCAACCGTTCGATTGGTCGACTGGATTCCATTGTTGGCCAGGGTATGGCAGGAATTCAGTCCATTTCGAATACGCTGTTTGTTCAGTTATCGCCATTGCTATTTGAAGTGGTACTTACGACGACAGTGTTGTTGATTTTCGTGAATATTGAAATCTTCGTCGCCGTACTAGGGCCGATTGTCCTGTATATTTCGGTTTTGATTCTCGGGACCGAGTATGTCAGCCGGCGTTTAGGAGATGCCTTGGGAAAAACCATTGAGGCTCAAGGGGCTGCCGGCGATGCAATACTTAATGCGGAGGGTATTAAGTCCTTGGTTGTCGAAGACAGCGTCACTGACGCCTATTGCAGAAAGCTTGGAACAGCCCATTCGGCTTTCGTAAGCTTCTATAAGAGCCGCGGTATTTTTGGCTTGTTGCTTGTCGGCATTTTGGTCGCAGGCTTCAGTTTTGCCATATGGATAGCTGTTACAGACGTGGTGGCCGGGAAAATTTCCGTAGGAGCACTCGTTCTCACCAACACATGCGCATTACAGATGTTTCGTTCTATGGAGAACTTCAGTTTCTCCTACCGCGGAACCCGCCAGTCGGTAGAGGCGGTGAAGCGTTACTTGGGGATATTCGCGCACGCACAAGAAGCGCCCCAGGGTGAGCTCAAACGAGTCAATACGCTCGAACGCATTCAGCTTCGCAATGCTGGATATAAGTATCCCGATGGACGATGGGCTGCCAAGAACGTCTCCTTCGAGATTAAACGGGGTACCTCCACGGCGGTTGTCGGCAGGTCGGGCAGCGGAAAATCAACTATTGTCCGGATGGTCACCAAAATGCTCGCTCCGACATGCGGACAGATTTTGATCAACGATATCGAAATCAGTGACGTTAACGGCACTGAATTGCGGCGACGAATATCTGTTGTTCCGGAGGACGCGGTGATGTTCAAGGCGAACCTGGCCTTCAACATTGCCCTGACGGACAAGCCGGATACCAACCTGCTGTTGATGGCAGTGGAAAAGGCGGAGCTTTCACACCTTATTGAGACGCTCCCAGACGGCTTTGAAACAGAGACCGGAGAACGTGGATTTAAGCTCTCTGGTGGGGAACGACAAAGGTTGGCGATTGCGCGTGCGATCTATCGCGGATCGGATTTTTTTATTTTTGATGAAGCAACTTCGGCATTGGACAAAACAACAAAGGCCGAAATCCTGCAACTCATTAAAGAACTGGTGCCAAGCTATTGCGTTCTTCTAATCACGCATGACGATCTGGTTGCTCAAATTGCGGACAGCGTTGTAGAGATTGGAAACAAACAAGATGGGCACTCTGAAAAACCTCCCGAGCCATAATTGAGGCACACCGATTCTCCGATTTGATCCGTATTTTTCTGCATTAGATTCTGCTTTGTTTCTGGAAAACCCCGCTGGCAAAAGGGGCGGAGGAGATTTTTAGAGTGTCCAAGTTTTATTTTTTTACCATATTCTATCGTCTTTGATGAGTATGTTAGCGAGGATAGTGAGCTTCCACATGACGGCGGTTATGGCAACTTTGGATGGCTTTCTGTTATTGATTGGACGCCAATAAAATTGCCTCATATCATCATTGCGGTGCGCCAGCCTCACAGCGGGCATGCTTCATTGCATCGAGACGGCTCTGTGCGAGATTTACGAAATGGCCCCCATCGGCTCCCAGATAGTGCCCTTCCCTGAATCAACAGAGACCGATTTGGGCAAGCTGGGGCGGGACTTTCGCGGCAGGTGGGGGCGGATGCTGTTACGCGAATCCGTGAACGTATCGGCTGCCGGCGGTCCTACCCCGCAAACCGACTGGCGTCCTCAGGACGTCACCCCCAACCTCGAGCAAGCCATGGTGAAGGAAAGCCTTGACGCCGCCCGTGACGCCATCTGTGGAGCCTTTGGCGTGCTTCCTGGCCTCATGAACCCCGCCACGACGGGCCCCCTTGTGCGCGAGGCGCAACGCCACCTGGCGCAGTGGCAGTTGCAGCCCATGGCGGTTCTGTTGGCAGAAGAGGCGAGCGCCAAGTTGGGCGGTACGGTCACTGTGGACGTTATGCGCCCCTTACAGGCCTATGACGCGGGCGGGCGTGCCAGGGCGCTTGCGGGCGTTATCCAGGCCCTTACCCAGGCCAAAGAGGCCGGTGTGGACCCCAACAAGGCCCTGGCGTTAGTGGATTGGAAGTAGGTGGCGACGCGAATGGCGGTGTCTTTTTGATGTTTGGAGAGACCTGCTCGTTGGGCTGCATCTTTACGTGTCTGGACATTAGTACGGTCGACCGTACTAATGTTTTGGTTAGCCTAGCAAAGGTGGGCGTCCTCAAAAAACTAAGGCCGACAGCGGCCATAGTTTTTCGACGCGCAAAAATGCCGCGCAAGAAGCAGGCCTATCCGAGCGCCAGCAAAAGACCGCCAGCTTCTTGCGCAGCGTGTTTGCGGGATGGAGCAAGAGGGTGGTCGACCTCCTTCTTGCTTTGGTTGCGTCCCTTTGCTGGCTCTGATCTGCTTGTACCGCCGCCGGTACAAGCAACATGCTGGTTCTTTGCAGGCTCAATCTCTTTCAGCAATTCGCCACAGCGGCGGTAGGCGCGCCATGGTGGCGGCAAAACTGGCGAATATGCCCGCACACCGGCCACCAAAAAATAAGTGGGCAAATTTGCCCGCCCACGACGCCGCTTGCCTGCTGAACGTCTCGGAGCGCTCGGTGAAATCGGAGGGGAACATAAATCTCTATTTTTGCCCGACGGCCTTTTGCAGGAGTTCCTCTCCCCATTTGTTCAGGCTAACGCCGGACAATTCGGCTGCTTGCGCGGCACGGCGATGAATTTCAGGGTCGACACGAAACGTCACATGCCCTGAATAAGGTCTTTGCGGTTCCTTGCCGATCTTGGCACATGTCTCGATGTAATCTTCAACAGCCTCATGGAAGGCCGCCTCCAGATCGGCGACGTTATCCGCATGAAAGCCAACACCATCACGGATGCCAGCAATTGTGCCAACGAAGATTCTGTCCTGATCGTCATACTCTACACGTGCCGCATAACCATTAAAGTTCATGGTGTTCATGGCGATACTCCAATTCTCGTCAGGAAGTTACGAGCGGCCCTTACCTGATAACGCTTGGCTTCCTTTATTGGGTGCGGGCGGTGAAACGTTTCGATTTCGCTATCCTTTTCAAAACGAACGCGCGAGCCACGCCCCTCTATTACTTGGGCACCAGCAGCCACAAGGAGGCTCTCAATGTCTTTCCAGCGAATTGTGGCGGAAACGGGCGTACTAAACACCGCTTTGAGCGTTCGCCGATTCTCGCTGTTCATAGCGTACCCTATCACATGCTAGCATTTTTTGCAAGCATTGAATGCGCTCAAGCCCCTGGAGACCGTAACCGCACCCCCGGCCCGCCGCCGTTTTCGTCAACAAACTCGACACCCGCTGATTCGAGGGCAAAAACAACTTTTCTAAGTGTGTCAAGGCGTGCCTTCACGAGACTACCAGCACCCCTTTCCATATTGCGAATGGTGTTGACGTTAACCCCCGCAAGTTGGGCGAGTTCTTGTTGCTCAATTTCAGCAAGCACCCGAGCAGCCTTAATTTGGTTTCCAGATATGAACATATAGGTACTATACCTACTAAATAGGTTTACAACAACATTATTTGTATATATGGTTACCAAAACTAATTACATAGCTTTTACACACATTTGCGGAGACCACAGCATGAGCAAGACAGACAAACAGCCGACACTTGATGAGTTGTACTATGAATTGGTACACCTGCATGGGTTGATTGAGGGGCTGGCATTTTTGGATAATGAAAATTCGGGGCCATCTGATTTGCGTATAGACAATGCGATTTGCAGTCTGATTATGCATATTGAGCGCATCGCGGGCCGGGCTATGTTAATGGCTGACGAATTGGCAAGCGCTTAAAACCGACGCGAACTGGCGGCTTAGTGGTGCCCAGGGGCGTGATAATGAAGATATCCCCGTTATTCACAGGGACAATTCGTTGTTTCTAATGGAAATATCCGAGTTATCCACAGCTTTCTTCAAAGCTCAAGGTTTGGAGCGGATAAACAGGTAAAAAATTTCCGTAAATATCAAACGAAATCAATGAGTTATGGGATTGTCAAGACTTTATTAAGAGCCGTTTTATGAGGTGTCCCATGGAACATATATATCATGACTTTGTATGTGTTTGCACGACTTTTACGTGTCCCACGTGTGGATTAGGCATGCGTTAACAATTTAGTCTGTTCTCTCACTGTTCCAGCGAAGGTATAATGGCCAGCATGAAGACAAAAGTTAACATTTTACCAGTCTCACTGGCACCTTGCGGGCTTCCCCGCGTACAGGCGGCGAGGATTGATATCACCTCTGTCAATTATATGGAGGTGCCTGATGGCTAAAAGCGCCCTGCTTCCTGATTACACGACCCCCAAGGAATTAGCATCCCACCTAGATGTTAGTGAGCGGACCTTGCGCGATCTGGCGCGGCGCGCTGGTGCTTGCCGAGAGATTGGTAAAAAGATGATATTGTTGCCAGGCGATGTAACAGCCTTGATGGAGGTTATAAGGCCATGCCAGTCAAAATCCAAAAGCGCGGCAAAATCTGGCACTACTCCGGCACAGTTGCCGGAAGGCGACTACGCGGCTCTACGGGCGCGACGGACAAAACCATCGCGCAAAGGATCGCGGTCGAAAAAGAGGCAAAAGCCTGGACAGGTTATCTCGATGGACCGGAGGCGCAATTGACATTCGCACAAGCTGCCCTCTCCTATCGTGAGGCGCAAAAACCAACACGCTTTCTTGCCAAGATCGAAGATTATTGGCGCGACACTTTAGTGCGCGACATGAGCTCCCGCGCAATCCGGCAATCTGCAATTCGACTCTATCCTCAGGCCAGCGCCGCGACGCGCAATCGCCAGGTCATTGTTCCAACCCAGGCGATTATCAACCATGCGGCCAAAAATGAATGGTGCACGGCAATCACCGTGCCTCGTTTCAAAGTTAAGACGCGCTCAAAGGAACCTGCAACACTAGAATGGGTCGATCAGTTTGTTGCCCACGCCTCGCCGCACCTTGGCGCTTTGTGCTTGTTTATGTATTCGACAGGCGCGCGAATATCCGAGGCCGTGAGCCTCACCTGGCAAGATGTTGATTTGGCAAAAGCCACTGCAATGATCAACCAAACAAAGACCGGCTCGCAGCGGCTAGCACATTTACCCTCACGAGCACTGGCAGCGATGGCGAACATTCCTAGCGATAGACAGTGCAATAGCAGGGTATTCAACTACGCACGTCGAGACAGCCCAAAGAATGCCTGGGTGGCCACGTGCCAACGCGCTGGTATCAAGCCGCTGTCATTTCATTGTTGCCGACACGGCTTCGCCACGGCGCTTTTGCGCAAGGGGATTGATGTCGCGACAATCGCAAAGCTAGGCGGCTGGGAAAGCACAGCGTTAGTTGTAAAAACTTATGGACACGCTATATCTGACACAACCCTAACCGACCGAATTTTTGACACAAATCTGACACAAGATTACAATGATGATAATCAAGCCATTGAAATATAAAGGTTATTTGGAATTACTTGCTCCCTTGGTAAGGGAGAGGTCGAGTGTTCAAATCACTCCGGCGGCACCAGTTTTTCGTAGATAATTCAGATGAATGGCCCCATATGGCCTTGCTGGCGGCAATGGCCGCAATAACCCTGACTTTAGGCCTGCCACCTTGAGAACAACTTATTGAAAGAGTACATCTATGAACGGGCATCACCCTACCCGCTCCCCCTCGCGGGCCACCCGCACTGGCGATACCCTATAGATGGCTCGCGAGGGGGAACGGGCCCACTACAGCGTGTCAGGTTTTAATAGAAGCCATTCTATTTCTCGATTGGCGAGGCGATACCCAAGCTCAAGGCGATCGAAGAGCGATGTTTATCCATCTCTCAAGAGCGGCTTGGGCGAACGGGCAAACGCAAAGCCCCCCTGGTATTAACCAACATCCTTGACAGCATCCGCGGCGGCGATGTCTTCGACGCTTTCGGCGTAGGTCTCGCGCGTTCGCCCGATATGGGCCTGCAGAATTTTTATGATCTGAGCCTGCGTGCCATCAACGAAAACATCGCGCAGCGCAATGTGCTCCTCAAAGGACAGCTGCGTGTGCATGGGTTTTACGGCCAGATGGGTGCGCAACGCCGCGATCTTGCCGGAATAACGTTCATAGCTATCAGTGAGATAGTGGTTGCCGCAGTGACGGAAAAACGTCGCGTGGAATTTGGTATCGAGGCGCAGATACGCCTTGATATCGCCCTTGGCCCTGACCTCGGCCATTTTTGTAACAATGTCCGAAATATCACAGGCGAGCGCTTTTCTGTGGCGTTGGATCGCCAGTTGCAGCGCCGCCGTTTCCAGCGCCAGCCGGAATTCACAGATTTCCACCACCTCGCGGGCGCTGAGGGTAAAAACATAGGCGCCGCGCTGCGGCAGGATGGTCACCAATCCCTCGTTTTTGAGCTGAACGAGGGACTCGCGAACCGGTGTCTTGGAAACTTTGAGTTCTTCTGCAAGCCGTCGCTCCGACAGGGTTGATCCAAGCTCAAAATCACCGGAAACGATCCGCTCTCTGAGGTGCTCAAGCACCGTTTCAGTAAGTAATTTCGGGCGCTTGATCTGCGCCATGTGCCGCCTCCTGTTGGATTCGAAAAATTAAGTGTTGACTGCAGTATCATATCTGATATATCAGATGTCAACCAAAAAGACGCCAAGCCGTAAGCGAGGGAGGAACCCATGAACCGGGCGGAACTGGTGCTCGACTGCCGCAATCACCATGGAGAAGGGATCTTCTGGAACCCGCAAGATCGGCGCGCCTGGTGGACGGACATTGAGGGCCGGACCCTCTGGTGGTTCGATCCGGTTAGCGGCCAATCCGGTTCCCATGACATGCCGGATCGCGTGTGCTGTTTTGCGCCCCGGGCGCGCGGCGGGCTGATCGTCGCATTCGCGCAAAGTGTTGCGTTCTACGACCTTGAGACCGCACAGTCCGACACCATCGCCCCATTTGAGCCGGACAATCCCGGAACCCGTCTCAATGACGGTCGCACCGACCGTCAGGGCCGGCTGGTTGCCGGCGGCATGAACGAAGTGACAGGCGCTGCCGACAGCTCGGTCGTCCGCATCGATCCAGACGGCACGCTAACCCCACTAATCGAAGGTGTTTCCTGTGCGAACTCCATCTGTTTTTCGGTGGATGGGCGCACGATGTTCTTCGCCGACACCCCCGAACGTACCCTGCGCGCCTACGACTACGATGCGGACACCGGTGCGCTCGGCGCTGCACGAATCCACGCCGAATTCGCAAGCGAGCCGGGCCTGCCCGACGGTTCCTGCGTCGACGCTGAGGGCGGAGTGTGGAACGCAGCATGGGAAGGGCGCCGGGTGGTGCGCGTAGCGCCCAATGGAGAGATCGACCAAATCATCGACGTGCCGGTGTGGAAACCCACCTGCTGCGCTTTCGGCGGGCCCGATCTCGATACGCTTTTTATCACCACATCGCGGTTGATGAGTGACGAAGAAACGCTCCGACGTGAACCCGCGTCGGGGGGGCTGTTCGCGTTCAAGCCAGGCTTTCACGGTGTGAAAGACACACCGTTTGCAGGATGACGACAACAATCGAAGGAGGAAGTCATGACAGATTTGGTCAAGAAACTCGCATTAACTGCCGGCATTATTGCCTTTGCAGCAGGCGCGCAGGCCGGTAACTATCCCGATCCCGTACCGCTCAAGGAAGGCGCGCAGGCGGATATCAGTGCGATCAAGCCAAAGAACGAGACATTCCGCATCGCCTATATGCCGCCAGCGACCGAGTTCAACTACTACATCGCCATCGGCGAAGGTATCAAGGCGGTAGCGGCCGAGGAAGGCGTCGAGGTATTCATGTTGGCGCCCCAGAGCGGTGCCGATATCAACGGCCAGATGGGCATGATCCAGGATGTTTTAACCCAGGATGTAGACGCGATCATTTTTGGCACCCATGACGAATTCGCCGCCGCCCCGTTGCTGAAAAAAGCCGTCGGCGCCGGCATCGCCGTTCTCATGATCAACTCCGACATTCCGAACTTCCCGACCCCTATCCACGGCGTGGTTGGATATTCGCAGCGCAACGGTACCCATGCCATGGCGGATTGGGCGAAAAAGCAATATGGCGACCGGAAGCTCAAGGTCGGCATCATCGAAGGCCAGCCCGGCTATCATTCAACTGAGCGTGTTGGCGGCTTTCTTGACGACATCAAGGGATATGAGAATTTCGAGGTTGTCGTTTCGATCGACGGCAAATGGAACGTCGAGGGCGGCAATACGGCCGGCATGGACATTCTGCAGTCCCATCCGGACCTGGACATGATCTTCGCCGCCAACGACTATATGATCATTGGTGCGTCCTACGCGGCCAAGGCGCTTGGCAAATCCGAGCTGATCCTTCTTGGTAATGATGGGGATACGTCCGGCCTGGAAGAAATCGCCGCCGGCAACGTCACGGCGACCGTCAATACCTCGCCATTCCTGATGGGCCGGGCGGCCATGCATGCGACGCTCGATGCGCTAAAGGGAGCCTATCCGGGCGGTTGGATCGAAACCCCGACCACCATCCTCGACAAGGCCGGCTCCATTGCCGTGCTGCAGGAGCCCGAAAAGCTTTTTCCGCAGCCTTCGAAAACGTACTGAGTCGCTCAGCGATCCCGGGCGGCGCGCTGGTGGTGTCGCCTGGGAAGCGGGCGGAGCCCGCAGTCTTCCCCGCATTATTGAGATTGTAAGATGACCACGCAATCCACACCGCTTTGGGAATTTGTTGGCGTCAGCAAGGCCTATCCGGGGGTGCTGGCAAACGACAATGTGAACATCAGCCTGTTTGCAGGATCGATCCATGGCCTGCTGGGCGAGAACGGATGCGGCAAGTCGACGCTGATCAAGACCTTTTCCGGCGTTCAGCAGCCCGATAGCGGCGAAATCCTGTTCAACGCAAATCCTGTTCAAATCACCGATCCGCGCGACGCCCGTAACAAGGGTATAGCCACTGTTTTCCAGGAGTTCTCAATCGTTCCGACCTTGTCGGTCGGCGAGAACATCTTTCTGGGCAATATGCCGACGGGACAGTTCGGCGCCATTAATTGGAAGAAGATTCACGCCGATGCGGCCGGTGTCCTGAACAGGATGGGTGTCGATATTGCAACCGAGGCAATCGCCGGCGAGCTGTCGGTCGGCGAACAACAGCTGGTGGAAATCGCCAAGGCGGTCGCCATTGATGCTAAAATGATCATCCTGGATGAGCCGACCGCGGCGCTGGGTGAAGATGAAATCGAGCGCCTACACCATTTGCTGCGCCGCATGCGCGGCGCTGGCATGGCCATTTTGTACGTGTCGCACCGGCTTGATGAAGTTGAACGGATTGTCGACGAAGTCACGATCCTGCGCAACGGGCGGGTGGTGCGATCCAGCGGCGAAACCGAAGTTCGTGTGCACACCATCGTCAACGCCATGATCGGCGAAGACATCGGCGAACACTATCCAAAAGAACGCAACCAGACGCAAGATGTGGTCCTTTGCGCCGGGAACCTCGCAACGGCGAACGGCGTGAAAAATGTCAGTTTCGATCTGCACAAGGGCGAAGTCCTGGGGCTTGGTGGCGTATTGGGTAGCGGGCGGACCGAAATCGCCCGGGCGCTTTTCGGCGTCGATCCGCTGTTGCAAGGCCAAATTGTCCTGAATGGCAACCGGGTCCGGTTCCGCAACGAGATGGAAGCCATCGACGCCGGTCTGGCCCTGGTGCCTGAGAACAGAAAATTCGACGGATTGTTCTTTAATTTCCGCGCCGCCGGCAACATCACCGCCGCGTCCCTGGGAAAGCTGTCGCGGTTCGGTGTCCTGGATCTGAAGACGGAAGAGGACGGAACACGGCGGCTGATCGACGATCTCGAAATTTCGGCCCAGGCCCAGGAAAAAACCGTAAATTTTCTTTCCGGCGGAAATCAGCAAAAAATCGTCATCGCCCGCTGGCTGTTTTCCGACGCCGCGGTTCTGATCATGGATGAACCGACGCAAGGCATCGATATCGGCGCAAAAATCGCAGTTTATCGGCTGATCAACAAGCTCACCAAAGCCGGCAAATCGATCATCCTGATCAGTTCGGACCACGATGAACTGCTGGCCATGAGCGACCGGATCGCCGTCGTTCGCCACGGCACAATCACACGTATCGCGAATGCGCGGGAACTGACCCATGACGACCTGGTGCGCGCCTCCGCGAAGCCGGTCCCGCATCCAACGACGGAAAATGTTCAATGAAACGGATATTCGACACACAGCTGATCGGACCCTTCGCGGCCATGATTATCGTCGCGCTGGTTGTGGCGCTGACAACCGATCGATTTCTCAATCCCGGTAACCTGTCCAACCTTTCACTCCAGGTCAGTATCGTCGCGCTGATCGCTATCGGTTCGACAATCGTCATCTTTGCCGCTGGTATCGATCTGAGTTCGGGATCAATGGTCGCCTTGCTCACCATGATCCTGGCGCAGATGCTGAAATTCATGGGCATTCCCCTCGCCCTCGCCCTGCCGCTCATTCTGATTGCCGGCGCACTGCTCGGCCTGGTCCTTGGGGTGATCACCGCCTATGGGCGCATACCCGCCTTCATCACCACCTTGGCCGCGCTTATTGCGTTTCGCGGTATTGCGCTGACATTTAACAACGGTTCGCCGATTTTCTCCCTTGATCCGGCGCTGGAGCCCGTATTCTACGGTAAGTTTCTCGGCATCCCGCTGCCGTTTTTCTATCTGGTCGGATTATACGGAATCGCCGCCTACATGATGAATTTCACCAAGCTCGGCCGCGAGATCTATGCGGTTGGAGGTAATCCTGCGGCGGCGGTTCTGACCGGCATTAACGTGCGCAAGGTCCAGGCGAAAACCTTTGTCATCGCGGGTTTCATGACCGCTGTCGGTGCCATTTTGATGTCGGCCAGGCTCAATTCCGGCTCGCCGAATTACGGCCAGACGCTTGAACTGCAGGCAATCGCTGCGGCGGTGGTGGGGGGCGCCAGCCTGGCCGGCGGACGCGGCAATATTCTGGCGACACTGATGGGCGCCATGACCATTGTAATTGTCCAAAACGGCCTCAACTTGAACGCCGCTCCGTCCTCGGTACAAAATATCGTCCTGGGACTGATCATCCTTTTGGCCGTCGGCATAGACATGTGGCGGATTGAGATATCCGCTCTTGTGGCAAAAATAACCCGTAGATCACGTGCGGATCCCGTCGGCACGCCCACAAAAGCCGCAGGGGGCTGACATGGATCTAGGTTTGAAGGACAAGGGCGTATTGATTACGGGATCCGGATCGGGTATCGGCAAGGCAACAGCCAAAGTGTTCCTTGAGGAAGGTGCAAGGGTTCTGGTGCATGGGCTTACAGATAACGAGGTCGAGGCTTGTGTGGCCGACCTTACACCCTATGGCGCGGTCGCGGGCAAATCCGGCGACCTGACCGATCCGAGCGATGCCCAAGCTCTATGCGCATTTGCGCAAAGCCACGGCCAAATCGATATTCTGGTTAACAATGTCGGCATCTTTTCGGTCAAACCCTTCGAAGACCTGACCGATGACGACTGGATGCGCTATTTCGACGTTAATGTCCTCAGCGCGGTGCGCATGAGCCGCACTATCCTGCCGGACATGCTGCGGCGCGGCACCGGTTCGATCATCAATTTGGCCAGTGAGGCGGGCGTCAAACCGCTGCCGCAAATGGTTCATTATTCGGTGACCAAGACGGCAATGATCGGTCTTACCCGCGGCATGGCGGAGATAACCAAGGGCACTGGCGTCCGTGTCAATTCGGTGCTTCCCGGACCGACCTGGACCGAGGGCGTGCAAGCCTATTTCGACGCTCTTGCCGAACAAAAGGGCAAGCCGCTCGACGATATCGTCGACAACTACTTCAAGGCCGATGAGCCAACATCGCTGATCCAGCGTTTCGTTCAGGCCGAAGAGGTCGCCCGCATGATCGTCACCACAGCGGCCAATCCAGCTGCGAACGGGGCCGCATATCGCATTGAAGGCGGAATTATCCGCAGCATTCTGTAACAAACGCGAAGGAGTGTACCATGACCGCAGTCACGTTTTCCCACATCGGTATCACGGTTCCCGACCTCGAAAAGGCGGTCGAGTTCTACACTAAGGCGCTCGACCTTTATCTGATCATGCCGCCAACGCAAGTTCGCCAGGACGACAGCGCGATCGGCCAGATGTGCGATGACGTTTTCGGCAAGGGCTGGGGGTCCTTCCGGATCGCGCATCTGTCGACCGGGGACGGCATCGGCATTGAACTGTTCGAGTTTCCAACGACCAAATCGGAAGAGAAACCGTTTGAATACTGGCGCCCGGGGCTGTTTCACCTGTGTCTCCAGGACGAGCAATTGGAAGACCGCGTAAAGCGCATCGAAGCGTGCGGTGGACGCCAGCGCATGCAGCAGGTTCGCCACTACTATCCCGGTGAAAAACCGTACCGGATGGTTTACTGCGAGGATCCGTTCGGTAATATTGTCGAACTCTACAGCCATTCCTACGAGTTAACCTACTCGCCCGGAGCCTATGTCTGAGCGAGGAGCTTATCATGACCGAGCGGCCGAAGGTGGTCATCACCGACTACGACTATGGCGATGTCGACATAGAAACCGCAATTTTGACCGACGCGGGCGCCGACGTTGTCGCGCTTCAGGCCAAATCCGAGGCGGATCTGTTCGGCCATGCGCGGGACTGCGCGGCGATGATGAATCAATACGCACGCATTGGCAGCGCCACGATCGATCGGATGACCCGGTGCCGGGTGATCGCGCGATATGGCGTCGGCGTCGATATTGTCGATGTGGCGGCGGCAAGCGCCCGCAACATCCTGGTCACCAATGTCCGGGATTATTGCACCGAAGAAGTCGCCGACCACGCGATCGCGCTTTGGCTGTCACTCGCGCGGCGGCTCTTTGACTATAACCGGGCGACTCACCAGGGCATCTGGAAATGGCAGTCAGGGCGACCTATACACCGCTTCAGGGGACGCACGATGGGCATCGTCTCCTTTGGTAAGATCGGTCGGGCGATCGCCGAACGGGCCAGGGGTTTTGGAGTCACGATCATCGCCTATGATCCCTTTCTGTCCGGCGAGGTCGCGGCTGCCCATGCCGTTGAACTGGTCGATAAGCCCGCACTTCTCGCCCGGTCCGACTACCTATTGATGCAAGCCCCGATGACGCCGGAAACACGTCATTTCCTGGGTGAGGCCGAGTTCGCGGCGATGAAGCCCGGCGCCATCCTGGTCAATACCGGACGCGGGCCGACGGTCGACAATGGCGCGCTTTACAAAGCCCTTACAGAGGGGAACCTGGGGGCGGCGGGTCTCGACGACACCGAGGAAGAGCCCGCAAAACGGGCCTCCTGGTCGCCCCAGGACAACCCGATCTTTACGCTACCCAACGTCGTGGTAACCCCGCACGCCGCCTATTATTCCGAGGAGTCGATCCGTGCCGCGCGTGAAACCGCGGCCTCGGAAGTCGCTCGGGTTCTCACCGGACACAAACCCAAATATCCCGTCAACGCAGACGTGATCGTCAACGTCTGATCCCATACGAAAAAGAGGCAAGTGATGTTGCAAGTCTACAATGAATTCGAACGCCGTCCCGATCTTCTCGAAAAATTCGACGACGTGTTGAAATGCTACTCCGCCACGGCTGTCTTTGCCGACGTTCAGTACCGCACCGGCGTCATGGATGCCGGCATCAAGCCGGCCTTCCGCGCCAAGGTGTGCGGCCAGGCGATTACCGTTCAGCTTTCCAGGGGCGATCTTGTGGACCCGCTGAAAGCGCTGGAGATGGGACAGCCCGGCGATATCATCGTCGTCGACGCCGGGGGCGATCCGAACACTTCAGTGTGCGGCGGCTTGATGGGCGGGCTCGCCAAGAATCGCGGAATTCGGGCAATGATCGTTGATGGCGCCGGCCGTGATACGGACGAATTGGAAGATATCGGTTGGCCGATCTGGACCCGTGCGATCACGCCGCGCGGCACCCATACGATGTTTTCGGGCCGCAAGGAGGAACTGTCGATCAATGTCGCCATCTCCTGCGGCGGCGTTGTGGTCAATCCGGGGGATTTCATTGTCGCCGACCTGATGGGCGTCACCGTCATCCCGCTTGGGCGCGCCGAGGCGGTTGTCAAGCTCGCCAAAGAACAGGCCGACCGCGAGGCGGAAACGCGAAAATGGGTTGCCAAAGGCAAGACAATCGAGGATTTGCTCAATGAATTCGGCCGTATCTGAAGCCGCCCTTATCGGCATTGATTGGGGCACGACGTCGTTTCGCGCGTTCCTGCTGGATCGGACAGGTCACGTCCTCGACCACCGGGAGAGTGGCGAGGGGATTGTTCACGTTCCAAATGGCGACTTTGCTGGCGTGCTTGTCGCGCGACTCGACGGGTTCGGTCGGGCCGATCTGCCGATTGTCGCGTCTGGAATGATTACCAGCCGCAACGGCTGGGTCGAGACACCTTATGCCTCCTTGCCGGCGGGCGCGGGCGAACTTGCCGCCGCGCTTGTGCGCCGCAAACTGCCCGACCGGCGGACGGTGTGGTTTGTTCCCGGACTGACCACCGAGAACGCGGGCATCCCTGACGTTATGCGCGGAGAGGAAACCCAGATCGTCGGTGCCAAGGCGCTCGGGGCCGGCAACGGCGTGTTCGTATTGCCCGGCACGCACAGCAAATGGTCCCTGGTCAGGGCCGCACGCGTTGCCGCCTATGCGACCTACATGACCGGTGAGATCTATGCAGCCCTTCGCACCCATACGATCCTGGGTAAGCTCATGCGCGACGCCGGAGAGTTTCGTCCTCAAGGGTTCCGGCGCGGGGTGGAGGAGACAGCGGCGTCCGGGTCGGAGCTTCTTCACACCCTGTTCTCCGTGAGAACCCTGCCGCTGTTTGACATGATCGCGCAGGAGGACGTATCCGATTACCTGTCGGGTCTGTTGATCGGCGCTGAACTTCGCGCGGCGCGGTCGCGCTTTGGCCCCTTCGAGAGCGTGACGATTCTCGGGCGGAGCGACCTCCAGGTCCGCTACAGCGCGGCGCTCCATCACCTGGGCATCGCCCCCAAGACCATGCCGGACGATATTGCGGCGCGCGGCCACTACGAGATCGCCAAAGCAGGCGGGTTGCTAAGGTGACGCGCCTTGACTCGCCCTTGCAGGAATATCCGTTGCTTGCGATCGTTCGTCGCCTGCAGCCCCAGGAGGCCGCCACTTCCGCCGCTTATACCAGCGGTATTGGCTTTATATACACGCCGACTGGTGTACTGCCTTGATAACATAACTCTTTGACGCTAAGCCATGAGTCATTGTCAAGGACCCTTGGTATTATACCAGCGGCCCAAGTTCGAGTGTCGGTTGCTTGTAATCCGCAGGCGTCACATTGATGCTGCCTCACGCGCAAACAGCGCGTAAAGTCATTGACAGAGGCCAGGCTCACCGATAGGGTCGCGGTCCAAAATAGGCGCCTTATGTACCGCGCCTGGTTTGCGTGTGAGAATGCGGGGAATGGGAATGAAAATTCTTGTGCCGGTTAAAAGGGTGCTTGACTACAATGTCAAGGCGCGGGTCAAGTCGGACGGGTCCGGCGTTGATCTGAAGAATGTCAAAATGTCCATGAATCCGTTTGATGAGATCGCCGTCGAAGAGGCGATCCGCATGAAGGAAGCCGGACATGCGCAGGAGATTGTTGCCGTCTCCATGGGACCCCAGCAAGCCCAGGAAACCATCCGCACGGCCCTTGCCATGGGCGCTGACAGGGGCATCCTAGTGAAAACCGACGATCTGTTGGAGCCCCTTGCGGTTGCTAAAATCCTCAAACAGATTGTCGATGCCGAGACGCCTCAAATGGTGATCATGGGCAAACAGGCGATTGATGACGATTGTGGCCAAACCGGACAGATGCTGGCGGCCTTGCTGGGCTGGGCCCAGGGGACGTTTATTTCCAAGGTCGACATTGAGGGAGATCGGGCCACGGTGATCCGTGAGGTCGATGGAGGATTGCAGACGATCAGCCTGGCGATGCCTGTAGTGCTAACCACGGACCTGCGCCTGAACCAACCCCGCTATGCCTCGCTTCCCAACATCATGAAGGCCAAGAAAAAACCTCTCGATGAGAAAACTCCAGGCGACTATGGTGTGGATACGGCACCGCGTCTTGCTATTGTAAACACCGTCGAGCCCCCCAAGCGCCAGTCAGGAGTCATCGTTGAAACGGCGGCAGAACTTGTCGATAAACTGAAAAACGAAGCGGGTGTTTTATAAGACGACAGGGACACCGTTGCGGGAGATCAAAATGACCACACTTTTGCTTGCCGAGCATGACAACGGATCGCTTAACGAGGCAACCCATAGAGCCTTGACGGCGGCCTTGCAGATGGGCGACGCCGTGGATGTCCTCGTCGCCGGCTCCGATTGCCAGGAGGCCGCGGAAGACGCTGCGAAACTTGATGGTATCGCGCAGGTTCTCAAAGCCGACGCCCCGCATCTTGCGCACCAGCTCGCAGAACCCATGGCGGCGCTGATGGTTGACCTGGCGCAGGACTACGCAGCCCTCGTTGCACCGGCCACCACCAATGGTAAGAACATCATGCCGCGGGTGGCGGCGCTGCTTGATGTGATGCAGGTCTCTGACGCCATCGCCGTGGAGGGGCCTGCGACTTTTTTGCGGCCCATCTATGCAGGTAATGCCATTCAAACCCTCAAGGCCGGAGAGGGTATCAAGGTGGTGACCGTGCGCACGGCCGCCTTTGAGGCCACGGGCAGCTCGGGGGCTGCGACCATAGAATCCGTGACCCCTCCTCCGGACCCGGGCCTCTCCTCCTACGTCGGTGAAGCTTTATCGCAGTCTGATCGACCGGAACTCACCTCTGCTCAGATTGTTATCTCGGGCGGGCGTGGCATGGGGTCTGCTGAGAATTTTTCCATTATCAAGCGGGTGGCGGATAAGCTTGGCGCGGCTGTGGGCGCCAGCCGGGCGGCCGTGGATGCCGGTTATGCGCCCAATGATCATCAGGTGGGGCAAACAGGTAAGGTTGTCGCACCACAGCTCTATATTGCTGTTGGGATTTCCGGCGCTATTCAGCATCTGGCCGGCATGAAGGATTCGAAAGTCATTGTGGCGATCAATAAGGATGAAGAGGCCCCCATATTTCAGATCGCCGATTATGGCCTGGTGGCAGACTTGTTCAAGGCTGTGCCGGAACTGGAAGAAGAGCTGACAAAAATTGGTTTGTAAAACAGGACATTGACAGCGGCCCACAAGCCGCTGTTTTTATTTGCGGTGCCCTTTGTTTGTCGCACCGCAAACAGGCTGAAGAAGAAGCAATAAGGACGATATGGGTACGACAATCAAAACCGTTGGCATCGTGGGCGCGGGGCAAATGGGAAACGGCATCGCCCATGTGTGTGCGCTGGCGCACTATCAGGTTTCGCTTTTCGACGTGTCCCGCGAGCGCGTGGACACGGCTCTTGAGACCATCGACACCAACATGGCCCGTCAGGTTGCCCGTGACCTGATCAGTGAAGCCGATCGCACCACCGCACTTGCCTACATTGCTGCAGCCGATGACTTGAAAGCCTTGGCTAACGCCGACCTCATTATTGAGGCCGCCAGCGAAAACGAGGGCGTTAAGCGCCAGATCTTTGCCGATCTTTGCCAGGACCTGAAGCCCGAAGCACTGTTGGCCACCAACACCTCATCGATTTCCGTCACCCGCCTTGCCGCCAATACCGATCGCCCCGAGCGGTTCATTGGCATTCACTTCATGAACCCGGTACCGGTCATGAAACTCGTGGAAGTTGTGCGCGGCATTGCAACCGATGACGAGACCTTCGAGATCGCAAAACGTTTTGTCGGCTCCCTGGACAAAACAATCGCGGTCTCAGAGGATTTCCCGGCCTTTATGGTCAATCGGATATTGTTGCCGATGATCAATGAGGCGGTTTATACGCTTTACGAGGGTGTCGGCACGGTGGAGGCGATCGATACGGCCATGCGCCTTGGGGCCAATCATCCCATGGGACCGCTGCAATTGGCGGATTTCATTGGACTGGATACGTGCCTGTCGATCATGCAGGTCCTTTATGATGGCCTTGCGGACAGCAAGTATCGCCCCTGCCCCTTGCTGGTTAAATATGTCGAGGCCGGCTGGCTTGGGCAAAAGTCAGGTCGCGGTTTCTACGACTACCGCGGCGATACGCCGGTGCCGACACGGTGAAGCTGGTTTTGCCAAAGAGTGTATACTAAGCCTACTATCGTGTTAGCAAAAAGTTATCCCCTTGAACTTATCATAATGATAAGCTATGTTTCTGAATGAACCTTGCTAAGTATCCCGAGCAACCATGGTTGCCAGCTGATGCAACGAACCGGATACGGCAAATTGCCAGCGGAGACTATGAGCTTTCGCTTACCAAGCACGCGCGAGAGCAAATGGAAAGCCGCGAACTTGTCGTTGGTGATGTGAACCATATACTAAAGTTCGGGTTCGTCTACGACGATCCCGAACCTTCAACAAGAGAGTCTTATTTCAAGTATAAAATGGAATGTTCGACACCGAATTCGGGTGCGAGAACGCTCAGGTTGGTTGTTATCCCGTCTGTAAGTCCACCATGTTTGAAAATCATAACAATCATGTGGAAAGACGGACCAAGTCAATCGCGTTGACAGGATTATAGGTGCATCATGGAAGCCAATGTGTACAATTACAAAGAATGCGGATTGGAGAATGTCTTCATCATTGGTGCCGAAATCATCAGAGATGACAACGATGACGAAGTGTTGTCTATTCCTAACATCAACGGACTCCATAGGGCAATCGTAGAAGGTGTTCTTTGCAAAAAGACGGGCCTGAGTGGAAGCGAACTGCGATTTTTGCGAACGGAGATGGGCCTTACGCAGGTCGAGTTCGCAAAGATGATCCATCGCGAGTCCCTGACCATCAGTCGCCTCGAGCGCGGCGAAAACGAACTAGACAGCAATATTGATACGTTGATCAGGCTGCTTGTGGCGGAAAAACTTGATATCAAAATCCCGGCTCAAATTAGCCAGATGAACCAGTGGAGCATACCGAGCGCGAAAAGTTCCCGCCTTGAGATTGATGGCAGCGATCCCAGTCACTATAAACCAATTGCCGCTTAAAGCCTGGAACCTTGTCGTGGGCACCTTGTCTAATGAGAATGGGCTATTATACCAAGGGTCCTTAACAATGACTCATGGATTAGCGTCAAAGAGGTATGTTATCAAGGCAGTACACCAGTCGGCGTGTCTATAAAGCCAATACCGCTGGTATTAATTGACACCACCAGCCCGCTCTCCCGTGCTGTTCTGTGTATCAACACTATTGAATAATACCAAGTGTCCTTGACAATAGCTCATGGATCAGTGTCAAAGAGGTGTGTTATCAAAGCCGTTTCAGAAAACACGGCAGCGGAACCTGGTCATGAGTGAAACACTGCTGGTCACGCACCACGAAAACTGGACCGAGCTGACCCTGAACCGCCCGGACCAGTTGAACTGTTTTAATCGTGAGATGCTCGTTGCGTTACGTGGGGCTCTTGCGGCGGCACGGGACACGGGCGTAGGTGCGGTATTGCTAAGCGGTGCCGGGCGCGGCTTTTGCTCAGGCCAGGACTTGCGTGAGGGGCTTGCCGCGCCCGATGGCAAGCCGGAAGATCTGGGGGACATTGTACGCACATATTATAACCCTGTTGTGAGGCTCATGCGTGATGCCCCGTTCCCGATTGTGTGTGCTGTCAACGGCATTGCCGCGGGCGCCGGGGCCAACATGGCGCTGGCCTGCGATATTGTACTCGCGGCAAGGGGTGCCAGTTTTGTTCAGGCCTTTGCCAGAATCGGTCTCGTGCCCGATGTCGGAGGGACCTGGTTTCTTACCCGGCATTTAGGCCCAGCGCGGGCCAAGGCGCTGGCCCTAACCGCTGAGCCTGTGGATGCGGCAACAGCAGCCGAATGGGGGCTTATCTGGAAAACAATTCCAGACACCCAGTTGATGGACACAGCCCGCGCACTCACCAGACAACTGGCGCATGGCCCCACATTGGCGCTTGGCTTGACAAAACAGGCCATTCATGCAGCATCAGCCAACACCCTGAATGAGCAATTGCAACTGGAAGCCCAGTACCAAAGTCAATGTGGAAAAAGCGATGATTTTGTGGAAGGTATCAAGGCCTTCCTACAAAAGCGGATGCCACGCTTTCAATAACAAACATGATCGGCCGGATGCTCCTTCGCGCAACGAGCAGGCAAAGCAGAAAAAGCAGAATCAAATGAACCACAGTATCCGCAAGGCCGTTCTTCCCGTTGCCGGCCTTGGAACACGCTTTTTACCAGCTACCAAGGCCATGCCCAAGGAAATGTTGCCTATTGTCGATCGCCCGGTAATCGAACACGTGGTCGCGGAGGCACGACACGCTGGAATTGAGCACTTTGTTTTCGTAACCGGGCGCAACAAGGGGGTCATCGAAGACCATTTCGATCGCCAGTTCGAGCTGGAGGCAACGCTCAGGCACCGTAAAAAAACCGCAGAACTTGAAGCGTTGGAGCGCGATCTGCCACAACCTGGACAATTCAGTTTCACGCGCCAGCAATCTCCTGACGGCCTTGGCCATGCTGTGTGGTGCGCGCGCGACCTGATCGGCAAGGAGCCGTTCGCCCTGCTACTGCCTGATGTGATAACCACAAGCGATGTCCAGTGCTGCCTTGGCCAGCTTGTAGACGTCTATGCGCACACCGGCGGTAATGTCATTGCGCTCAGCCAAGTACCTGCGGAGGAGACGGAGCAGTACGGAATCGCCGACATCAAGCCCCATCCTCACGCCCGAACCTGGGCGATCGCCGACATGCTGGAAAAGCCAGCCAGGGGTACCGCGCCGTCAAATTATTCGATTATGGGCCGTTACATACTACAGCCAGAGATCTTTGATTGCCTCGCCACCCAGACCCCTGGTGCCGGTAATGAGATTCAGTTGACCGACGCCATGAAAACGTTGCTGGAAACACAGCCCTTTTATGGCGTCGCGTTTGCGGGCAAGCATTATGATTGCGGCACCAAACGGGGTTTTCTCGAGGCAAACATGGCCCTCGCCCTGGCACGTACGGAGTTGCGCTCAGCCATGCTGACAATGATGCAAAAACACATCGCCAACGCACAACAATCGCAATAGATATCAAGACTATGGCAAAATGCGAGAAAAATACGGAATGCCTATGATTTCTATTAGCCGCATTTTGCTATAGGCCAATCTGCGTTAGAGAGACCCTAGTTATGATAACCACCGCTTCACTGCAACAATCGTCATTCGATGCGGATCAGGGCGCTTTTTCCTGGTCAGACCCGCTTCTTCTTGACAACCAGCTCGGCGAGGATGAGCGGATGATCCGCGATACGGCGCGCGCCTACGCCCAGGAGCGTCTGCAACCGCGCGTGCTCAAGGCATTTCGAGAAGAGCATTTTGACCGCGCCATCATGACCGAACTGGGCGCATTGGGGCTTCTTGGTGCCACCTTGCCGGAGACCTATGGTGGGTCTGATGCCAGCTACACGGCCTATGGACTCATCGCCCGTGAGATTGAGCGCATTGACAGCGGCTACCGCTCGGCCATGAGCGTCCAGTCATCCCTGGTCATGCACCCCATCTACGCCTACGGTAACAAGGAGCAACGGCAAAAGTACCTGCCAAAGCTGGCAAAAGGTGAATGGGTGGGATGCTTCGGCCTGACAGAACCTGACCATGGCTCTGATCCTGGAGGGATGAAAACCCGCGCGCAGGCCGTTGACGGAGGCTATCTCCTGAATGGCCGCAAGATGTGGATCACCAACGCTCCCATCGCCGATGTATTTATTATCTGGGCCAAATCGGACGCCCATGCGGGTAAAATCCGCGGCTTTATCCTGGAAAAAGGCATGACCGGCCTGTCAGCGCCCGTGATTGAGGGGAAGGTATCCTTACGGGCCTCCGTTACCGGCGAGGTCGTCATCGACGATGTGATGGTTCCCGGCGAAAACCTGCTGGAAAATGCAAGCGGCCTGCGCGGGCCGTTCGGATGCCTGAATCGTGCCCGCTTTGGCATCGCCTGGGGCGCCCTTGGGGCCGCGGAGGCCTGTTGGCACGCAGCGCGCCAGTATTGCCTCGATCGCAAGCAGTTCGGCAAACCTCTTGCCGCCAACCAACTGATACAAAAGAAACTCGCCGATATGCAAACCGAAATCACACTGGGACTGCAGGGTGCCTTACAATTGGCGCGCATGATGGACAACGCGGAGGCTGCGCCAGAAGCAATCTCTCTCATGAAGCGAAACAACTGCGGCAAGGCGCTTGAGATTGCCCGCATGGCCAGAGACATGCACGGGGGTAATGGCATCGCTGATGAGTTTCACGTTATCCGCCATATGGTGAACCTGGAAACCGTCAACACCTACGAGGGAACCCATGATATCCACGCGCTGATCCTGGGGCGCGCGCAGACGGGAATACAGGCGTTTAGCTGAGCAGCGCCATTAACCGGCATCACCCTACCCGCTCCCCCTCCCAGCCACCCATAGGATGCCGCCAACGTGTGGCTGGGTGGGGGAGCGGCCTTGGTAACATATCTGTTTGATGCCAGATCAGCATACGTTGAGTTGGAATCATGGGGCTCCAGCATTGTTTTTGCATTTTGCTCTGGTCCATGAACCCTTGGCGAGGGCCCTTGGTATAATGTTCCGCAATCTATTCGGCTGACAACATAAAATTTGCGCATTCAAGCCTGCACCCGGTATCCAGTTTTTCTCCGCGAAAACGCCAGGGGAACTTTTTTCCTATTTAATTTCAAAGACTTGAGAATATACATGGATAAGCGTATCTTCATTTAATGGAGAGACCCATGTCCAAATTGACAACCTTTCCCATTGCGATGGGCGTTGCAGGAAAACAGGTAATCATTGTTGGCGGCGGCGAAATGGCCGCGGCCAAGGGGCGCTTGATTTTAAAAACCAAGGCCCTTTTGACGATGATCAGCCCCACCTTTGATGCACAAGCCCTGGCGCTTGCGTCGAACGGCAACGTCACCTTGATCCACCGGGGCTTTCTCCCAACAGACCTAACCGGGGCAACGCTGGTTTTTGCCGCAGCCACGCCGGCGGTCAACGAAGACGTGGCCGAAGCAGCGCGAGCGCGTGGCATTCCGGTAAACACCGTAGATAACAAGGCGCTGTGCGATTTCTACACACCTGCCATTGTCGACAGGGCGCCGATTTCGATTGCCATCTCCACTGAGGGTGAGGCACCGGTTCTGGCGCGTATGATTCGCGCCAAGCTGGAGACCATTGTGACCCCTTCACTGGGCCGGCTCGCCTTCCTGGCCGGAGCCTTGCGCGAACAGGTTATGAAACGCTTGCCCCCGGGTCCGATGCGACGGCGTTATCTTGAGGCGTTGCTGTCATCGCCTTCAGTTGAAGCCCGCGTTTCGCAAGATCCGCTGGGCGCAAAGACCGAGGCCCTGAAACTCCTTGATGAGCACGCGAAAAGGAGCCGCCAAGGAGGCCTGAAGGCAGGATTTGTGTGGTTGATTGGCGCCGGTCCTGGCGCTGGGGATCTGCTGACCTTACGCGCCCTGCGCGCCTTGCAGGAAGCTGATGTGATCGTTTACGACAGCCTCGTTGGCAATGACGTTGTGGATTTGGCGCGCCGTGACGCCATGCGGATTTTTGTTGGCAAGAGAAAAGGCGCGCACAGCAGGACCCAAAACGAGATCAACCATATTCTGCGTTCCCACGCATCGCAAGGACTCAAGGTCGCCCGACTGAAGGGCGGGGACCCCAGTATTTATGGACGCATTGGTGAGGAACAGCGTGCGCTAAAAGACGCCGGCATTGCCTTTGCGGTTATTCCCGGGGTGACGGCGGCCCTTGCGGCTGCGGCAGAAACCAAAACGCCGTTGACCCTGCGCAATGTGTCTTCGACGCTGGTGCTTGCCACCGGTCATGGCGCCGATGACCAAGAGGCGACCGACTGGACGGCGCTGGCAAAGTCCGGCGCGACCATCGCCGTTTATATGGGCAAATCGAGGGCTGGAAAAATCGCCGCGCAACTGGTGCAGGCCGGGCTATCGCCACATACCCCTATCGGTATTGTTGAGAACGCCTCTTACCCTGACGCCGGCCGTTTCTTTGGCACCCTAAAAGACCTCGATTCCTTTGCCAGACGCATCGCTAGCGAGAAACCAGCACTGATTCTGATTGGCGATGCGGTTGCACACGGCGATTGGCAGCAGGCGCTGAACCTTAGCGGCGAGTTCGTTACCGCTGCGTGACCGTCAGACTACGTGCCCACTGTTGACTGTTGTCGCGCTTCCCGTGTCCTTCCCATTCATTTGGAAGCCGCGAAAGGATGATGGGGCGCAAGGAGCGGATACAGGTTCAAACGGTGTGTCAACGGGCAAGCGGCGTGAAACCGATTACGACAGACACTAACACAGATACGCAATAACACAGGCAAACAAAAATTGATCCAGGCAAGGAGTTATCAATGCACGTTATTACCGCCAACCATGTGAGCAAAGGAACGGTCATCTTCCTACGCGAGGACGGAGACTGGAGCGACAATATCGCCAGCGCCTGGCGCCTTGATGGCAAAAGCCTCGACAGCGGCTTGCAAATGGCCAACAAGGCCGCGCAGGACGGCGTCGCTGTTGGCCCTTATGAAGTGGCTATTACCGAGACAGCAGGCATGATCTCGCCTACGAAGCTGCGCGAGCGGATGCGCCTGACGGGTCCCAGTGTTGAAACACGCGAGCGCCAGGGCGTGAGCGATAAAGGTTTTAGTGTTCCCATGCCGCGCGAGGAGCGCTTTCATGTATCGCTATGATGAGTTCGATGAGCGGTTTGTGCGCGAGCGGGTGGCTCAGTTTCGCCACCAGGTCACGCGCCGGCTCGCCAACGACTTAAGCGAAGACCAGTTCAAGCCTTTACGGCTCATGAACGGACTATATTTGCAGCTGCACGCCTACATGCTGCGCGTGGCTATCCCCTATGGTACCCTTTCGTCGCGCCAACTGCACAAGCTTGCCCATATAGCGCGTACCTATGACAAAGGTTACGGGCACTTCACCACGCGCCAGAACATCCAGTACAACTGGCCCGAGTTGGAGGACGTCCCTGAGATACTGGACGAACTGGCGGACGTTCAGATGCATGCCATTCAAACATCCGGCAATTGCATTCGCAATGTAACCGCGGATCATCTGGCAGGTGCGGCGGCCGACGAGATCGCTGATCCTCGCCCTTATGCAGAAATCATCCGCCAATGGTCATCCCTGCATCCGGAATTCTCCTATCTGCCGCGCAAGTTCAAAATCGCTGTGAACGGGTCTCCTGTTGATCGCGCTGCGATAAAGTTCCATGACATCGGCATTCAGATCGTTCGCGATGGCGAGGGGGCGCTGGGATTTACGATCTATGTGGGCGGCGGTATGGGGCGCACGCCGATGATTGCCAAGGTGATGCGCGCGTTTTTGCCTGAGCAACATTTGCTGGCCTATCTTGAGGCGATTATGCGGGTTTATAATCGCCATGGCCGACGCGATAACAAGTACAAGGCGCGCATTAAAATCCTTTTGCATGAAGAGGGTGAGGATCGCATTCGGGCTCAGGTCGAGCGCGAGTTTGACGCGATCAAAGGCGGTGTTCTTGACTTACCCAGCGAGGAACGGGCGCGGATTGCCGCCTATTTTGCCCCCCCTGATTTTGCCGACCTGCCGGCACATTCCGAGACTTTTTCCACGGCCAGGGCTGACCATCCGGATTTTGCGTCCTGGGCAGGGCGCAACGTCCATGAGCATGCACGGGCCGGTTATGCAAGCGTGACCATATCTCTCAAGTCCGTGGGCGCTATTCCCGGGGATGCTACTGCTGCCCAGATGGATGCAGTTGCCGATTTGGCCAAGGCCTATTCGTTTGATGAGTTGCGCGTCTCCCATGAGCAAAACCTCATTCTGCCGCATGTTGCCAGGGACGATCTGCCGGCTGTCTTCGAGGCTCTCGCCAAAGCCGGTCTGGCTGAAGCCAATGCCGGGCTAATCTCAGATATTATCGCCTGCCCGGGGCTCGACTTTTGCTCTCTGGCCACCGCGCGCTCGATCCCCATCGCCCAACAAATTGCCACAACCTTTGCTGCACAGGATCGTCAGGAGACGATTGGTGATCTCAAGATAAAAATCTCCGGCTGTATTAACGCTTGTGGACACCACCACGCAGGTCACATCGGCATTCTCGGGCTTGATCGCAAGGGCGAGGAATTTTACCAGATCACCTTGGGTGGCTCTGCGGATGAGGAAACTTCCGTGGGCAAGATTATCGGCCCCGGGTTTCCCGCAGCCAAGGTGCCGGGCGCAATCGAGACCCTTGTTGAGACCTACCTGGCAATGCGCAATGGCGCTGAGGAGACATTTTTGCAAACCTACCGGCGCGTAGGCGAAAAGCCTTTCAAACAGGCTTTGTATGAGGGGGCGCGATGACCGAGGCGGTTTTATTTTCCTATGCGCGCGGCGTGTTTACACGCGCACCCAGCGGTCGCGATCGCCCTGCGGTTGCCGCTGAGCGCTGGATTGCCGTGAATGCCGATGCCAACGAAACCGCGGATTTAAGCCCCATCGCTCTCGCCCCCGAAGACGAATTAGCGCGCTTTTCCAGCTACTTGCCGCGCATTCCTCTTGTGATTTTGCAGTTTCCCACATTCGCCGATGGGCGCGCCTATAGCCAGGCACGGGGGCTGCGCGAGCGCTACGGCTTTACCGCTGACTTGCGCGCAACCGGCGAGGTGCTCGCCGATCAGATCCCCCTGATGGTGCGCTGCGGTTTTACCAGTTTCGTTGTCTCCCACGTGCCCACCATCCAAGCGCTTGAGACCGGTGATATTGCTGAGGTCAGCATTTTCATGCAGCCCATCGCGGACAGGGACGAAACGAACCCAAGCAAACGGCCCTGGCTGCGCATCTCGCACTTTGCCAGCACGTGAGCCCTCAATTGGCGCCAACCTGTATCGGGTTTGCCGCTCTTTGCTTTTTTAAGAAATCATCAAATTTAAGCGCTTATATCAGCTTGGCGTTTAGGTGTACCCATTTGTGAGCGGTACAGCTAAACCCATAAAGCTGATCGCCCACTAAATCTAAAGCCCCATGATTCCCATTAAACGCATTTTGCTATAGGGAACCAGTCGCTGCAACGATCCAACTGGCGCTAGAGCGTGTCAGGTCTTAATAGAATCAATTCTGTTTCTCGATTGGCGAGGCGATTCCCAAGCTCAAGGCGATCGAAGAGCGATGTTTATCCATCTCTCGAGAGCGGCTTGGGCGTCGATGTTGCGCCAATCGGAAACCCCAAGGGACGGGCGCTTTTGCTATAGATTTAGAGGGCGATCAGCTTTATGGCGTTAGCTTTACCGCTCACAAAATGGGTAAAGCTAACCCCATGCTGATCTCATATGAACCTTAAGCCTCTTGCAAATAGCCCCACTATATCCTGCGAGACTTAAGGCCCATCTTGTCGCAAAATCACTCCGTCAGAATGGTTCTATTAAAACCTGATACGCTCCAGCATAAATTCCGAACACGGGAAACAGGAAAATTACGAGGCTTGCTTTAAAGTCACCGATGTGGCGCTGGGTAGATGTACATGAACACTGGTACCCACATTTTCCTGGCTTTCGATGGTCAGGTCGCCCCCATGCATCTGCGCCAAGGAGCGTGACAGAGCCAGGCCAAGGCCAGAGCCTTGATGGGATTTTGTAAAGGGCCCCTGCACCTGTTCAAAGGGGCGCGTCAGGCGGTCGATCTCGTCAGGCTGAATGCCGATCCCGGTGTCGGAGACGGTAATGATTGTCTCCTGCGCGCTTTGCCTGACCTGCACGCGGATCTTGCCCTCGGCGGGAGTAAACTTGATCGCATTGGACAGTAGATTGATCAAAATCTGCTTGCAGGCGCGGCGATCCACCTGGCTCCAAATATCAGCATCGTCCTTGGCCTTTGGCTTTGCCGGATTTTTGTCGCCGGCGCCTTTTCCGGCGCCTTGCCCCTTGCGCTCGTTCTCCCCCTCGGTAACGCCTGTGTCATTGATCAGTTGCAAACGCCGTGCTTTGGCGGTTTCCTGCATATCATCAATGGCATCGGCAATCATGCAGGTGATATTGGTATCCTGGCGGTTGATGGTCATCTGTCCGGTTTCGAGTTTGGACATGGCCAGGATGTCATTGATCACGTCGAGCAGATAACGTCCACTTTCGTTAATATCGCGACAATACTCGACATATTTTTCCGCACCTAATTTGCCAAACGTTCCGCTATGCATGACCTCCGAAAAGCCGATGATGGCATTCAATGGGGTGCGCAGTTCATGGGAGATATTGGCGAGAAATTCGGAGCGAACGCGATTGGCGGCCTCCGCACGATTTTTTGCCGCAGCGTATTTTTCCGCAAGCTCCGACAGCTCGCTGGTTTGCGCTTCAAGGGCCTGGCGCGAGTTGCGCAAATCGCTGATCATCGCCCGGTACCGCTTTTCTCCCTCCAACAATTCAGCCTCATAACGCTTGTGGCCGCTGATATCGGTTCCAACACACACCGTTCCCCCATCCGCTGTCGCCCGCTCGTTGACCTGCAACCATGTCCCCGATGACAGCTGCACTTCAAAGCTGTTGAACCCTTGTTCATCGTAAGTGTCGCTAGCGTTCTCCATATCGCCCATATCAAGGCGGGTGCGTTGTAAGGGTGCGGTAGCGGCAGCGCGAATCACGTCCCGATGCACGCCCTCAATCGCAGCCTCGGGAGGCACCTCAAAAAGGCGTCGGTAGTTTGAGTTGCACAGCACAAGGCGCTCCCGCGCGTCGAACAGGACAAACGCCTCCGAAATACTTTCTATCGCGTCGTGCAAACGCCGATCAGACGTGGCCTGCTTTTCCTCCAAAGACTTCTGCTCGGCCACATCAAAGGCAATGCCGATCAGATGCGGACTACCGTCGTCACGGCGATAAGCCAAATTGGCACGAAGGCGCACCCACATCCATTCGCCGCTTTGATGGCGCATGCGAAACACCTCATCAATGCCCGACGCTTCCTGTTCCAACACTTTGCCGCACAACCCGATCAGATCGCAGTCTTCCTCGTTAACCAAGGCGCTAATCTCACCAAACCGGAGCAATCCCGAGCGCGGCTCCATACCGAGCAGTTCGAACATCGATGGTGACCAGAACACCCGTCCCCGTCCCAGATCCCAGTCCCAAATACCCGAGCGTCCGCAGCTAAGTGCCGTGGACATATGACGGCTGCTACGGGCATAAAGCTTGTCAGCAAGGCGTGCCCGGCTCGCCTGCCAATGAAATACCGCGCCAAGGCCACTTAACACCAGCGCCGCTATGGTCAACGCAAGAACAAACATCATGCGCTGATCCACCCAGGGTTTAAGCACGGCAGCTAAGGGATGGACCACCAAGAGCGCCTGAACCGGAAGGCGCTCAGTACTACTCAGGCGGCGCGCGGTGGCGATCGCCTCTCTGGGGGTCTCATTTTTTTCCGGCAGTATGGTGGTAAGCACCCCCGCGTCTGCGCCCAGGAACAAAATAGGGCTGTCCGGGCCCACGGCGTGGGCGATCCCCCGTCCCATCATGTCTTCAGCCAAAGGCCAGCCGGCGACGATCTGATGCCGATGATCAATCACATAAAGACGCAGATCCGCTGCCCGCAAGGTCTCCATGTCACGGGGAAGGCTCGCACGCAACACCGCCTGAACGCCCACCTGCGCATCCCTCTGCGTCGCGCCTGTGGTCTCGTCACGCGACCCAAGTCCATTGGTCAAGCGTTCCGCCATAAGATCGGCGAAAAGTGTCAAACTTTGTTTGGCACTGGCAATCGTCCGTGCCCGCTCCGTGACCAGATAGATCGTAGCGCCGGCTATGCTGAACAGAATGAATAAAAAAATGAGTGCCAGTGCCACATGCCGCAGATGAGGCTCAGCGCGCAAAAGGGACCTGTACGTGCGTTGGGCGATCAGTTGCGCATGCCCTGGAGGGTCGCAAACAGAGGACGAAGAAGACGAAGCACCCGCAACGGGCGCTGCCCCTCGCGCAGTCGATGAGTCAGTTAAAGAATCAAGGGTTTCGCCGGATGCCTCTCGGGCATCAAGCGCCATGAGCGCCATAAGTGAAGTCCTGTTGCAATAAGTTAGCGCAAACAGTCAAAATTTGCCGAATCACCTCTCATTTGAATCAAGGCGAATCACCTTGTCCAGAGTCTTTTTAAAAAAAATGTATAGAAGTGAAAATACGCTGATTGCGCCGGCAGACCTGTACGTGGCAAAACACATATGTTTTTAAGGCAATAGGTTCGGCTCTGAAAGTTGATACCATGACACATGTGGCGACTGGCAAAACTGCGCAAAAGCGTGCTGACCGGCATCGGTGGCGGTTCTGCGTTGCACCGATGATGGCCGTGACCGAGCGTCACTGTCGTTACTTTTATCGCCTGCTGAGCCACCGCGCGCGCCTTTACACCCCCATGCTTACCGCAGATGCCATTATCTACGGCGATCGTCATCGGCTTCTTACGTTTTCGCCCAGAGAACATCCCGTTGCCCTCCAACTCGGCGGGTGCGCACCGCCGGCCATGGGCAAAGCGGCGCGCATTGGCGCGGACTTTGGCTATGACGAGATCAATATCAATGTGGGATGCCCCTCACCGCGGGTGCAGGCGGGCACGTTCGGGGCGTGTTTGATGGCCGAGCCGGATCGGGTGGCCGCCTGCGTTGCGGCTATGAAGCAGCAAGGGGTTGCGTGTGTGAGCGTCAAGTGCCGCATTGCGATCGATGAGGCTGCCCCCCGCGAAATGCTATGGCGGTTCGCCGAACACGTGTTCGGGGCGGGGGCGGATGCGCTGATCGTACACGCGCGCAAGGCCTGGCTTGACGGGCTCAGTCCTGCAGATAACCGTAACATCCCTCCCCTCGACTACCCTCTCGTTTATGCCCTGCAGGCGGCTTGGCCAAATAAGCCCATTGTCATCAACGGTGGCATTCAGACGATTGCCAACGCCCGCACCCACCAGGGTCGTGTTGCGGGGGTCATGTTGGGGCGGGCGGTGCGCAGCCATCCTGCGGTTCTCCTGGGGGCGGATCGGTTCGTGACCGGCTACGGCAAGGGCGCGGATGATGCTGGCGACAATGTCCGTACCAGCGCATCAACAGAGCCACCTTTATCGCTTTCGCAAAGGGATGCGCTCATTAAGGCGGTGAGGTCCTACGGCGCCTATGCAGCTCACCAACAAGTCCTTGGTGCGCGACTGTCAGCGCTTGTGGCTCCTCTTGTGGGATGCTTTAACGCCATGCCCGGTGCGCGCGCCTGGAGACGGGAGCTGACCCGATCACAAGCCGATCCCCTTGGGTCAACCGACGTTGAGGCGCGCATAAACTGCGCATTATCTCATATTGCCTCAACGCACGCGCCGATGGCCATACCTGTTCGACATCGCGATACGGCTCCGATCGGGGCATCATGATGGAAGGATTGAGCACAAACGCACCGGCATTTTTGCTTTTGGGCCTTGTGGTAGCCGGGGCCCTGTCTGGCTTGTTGGCGGGGCTTTTCGGAATTGGCGGGGGGGCGATCACGGTTCCGGTTCTCTATGAGATTTTCGGCATCGTTGGTGTCGACGAGGCGGTGCGTATGCATTTGGCGGTGGGCTCCTCCCTGGCGGTGATCGTGCCGACGTCGGTGCGTTCGTTTTTCGCCCATCGGGCAACGGGACAGGTGGATGAGGCGCTTTTGCGATCTTGGACGGCTCCCGTTATTTTGGGCGTTTTGTTTGGTGTGGGCATTGCGGCAATTGTCAATGGCGCGGGGCTGCGAAGTGTGTTTGCAGGGATTGCCCTGGTGATGGCCCTGAAGATGCTGTTTGGCCTCAAGGGGGTGCGCCTTGGCGAGGACATACCGCATACGCCCTTGCGATCGCTCTATGGCATCGGGGTCGGCTTGTTCTCAACGCTCATGGGGATCGGCGGCGGCATCCTGTGTAATGCGGTCATGACTCTTTATAGCCGGCCCCTGCATCAGGCGGTTGCCACATCATCGGGGGTTGGGATACTGATTGCCCTGCCTGGAGCGCTGGGAATGGTGATTGCCGGCTATGGGCGCGCAGGCCTGCCACCGCTTTCATTTGGCTTTGTCAATGTTCTCGCGGCGGTATTGATTGCGCCGCTGAGCATTCTATGTGCGCCTATTGGGGCGCGCATCACTCATGGGTTGCCGCGTAGACAATTGGAGATAGCATTCGGATTGTTCCTGCTCACTGTCGCTGCCCGCTATATCCTCAGCCTGATATAGGGGCAAAGATGAGCACGTCTATTAACGGGCATCAACAGGCCCGGTAAGTGGCTCCGAGGTCTTTTTGGCGATAGCCCTATTTGGTGCGGTCGCGGGATCGGGCGCCTCAGACGCGGGCGTCCCGGTTGGCTTTAATTCCTGTTTCAGTTCCTGGTTCTTTTCCTCGGGCGCGGGTAGTGTCAGAGTCGCAATCGCCTCTTGCAAGTTTTCCCTCGCCCGGCCCACCGATTGGGCGATCGATATTAGCCGATAAAGGCGATTGTCAACGGGGGCAACCCAAACGTAAGCATGGCCAGGTTGTTTTATATCCCCAAAAGTGACCAAAGCCACGTAACCGGATTTATCCGCATGATCAAAGGGGACAAAATCGGTTTGCGCATGAATATCGGCGACAAGCCCTCCCCGCTTGGCAAAATCGGCCAGATAAGGATTGAGCGCCTCGGAAAAATTCCCCGGATCTCCGGCACGCAATGCGTTGCGCAACGGCTCTTGCATGCGCTCGGCACCCGAGATCAGCCATGCTGGACGCTTGCACGGATCAACAATGCACAAATAGTAGATCTGATGACTCCGCCGCCGTGACGCCCATTTCGGTAGACCAAGGGATAAGGAGATCGGTTCTACGACCTCGGCTTTCTTGGAAACCGAACCCGTCGTCAGGCTGCATCCCGGCACAAAGGCCAAAGAAAGGGCCAAGAGGCCAACAATCCGATAATCGCCTCGAAGTTTCATATAAATGTCAATGTCTCTTCACGATATGTTTTGCTGGCAACGTCTATTTACGGCCAGGCCAGACCGCTAATAGAGATTCTAGCTCTTATAACGTGCATTTGCGAACACATACAATCAATAATTGCTATTTTTATCCTTCCGCCCGCGATACCACCCCACGCACTTTGCCTGCTAGGCTTTCCGGCTTGCTTTTGCCGAACATCCGGCACAAAGTACGCCCATGACCGTGCATCTGATCAAACTATGTGTCGGCGTTGAGACCGTTGAGGACCTGGAGGCATCCATCGCCCGCCGCTGCGCGGCTCTGCGACACAAAAATGAGGCGCCCTACTATTCCCACGTCACGCGCATGCGTCCACGACGGGAGCAGGACCTGCTCGCAGGAGGGTCACTCTATTGGGTCATTCGCGGTATGCTGCAAGCCAGACAGCGGATTATGGAATTGCGCGAGGTGCTGGCTGCCGATGGTGTGCGCAAATGCGCCATTATTCTTTCACCAGAGCTGGTGCGTACCCAGCATCGATCGCATCGCCCGTTTCAGGGATGGCGCTATCTTGACCCTAGCCAGGCACCGGCGGACCTGGCAGTCGACAAGGATGATGCGGACATGCCGCCTGAATTGATACGAAAACTCTCGGATTTGGGGGTGCGATAACCAGGCGAGCGGGCTGGTGGTGCCCGTTGTACCCGCGGTACTATACCAGCGGTATTGGCTTTATATACACGCCGACTGGTGTACTGCCTTGATAACATACCTCTTTGACGCTAAGCCATGAGTCATTTTTAAGGACCCTTGGTATTACTGGAGATGCTCGTGTGTGTCGTTAACAACAAGATGCGGTTTCACAAGCCCGGCACGACGCTTTGCGTTCTTGATAAAACGCACCGAACGTGTGCCATCCGCGCCTAAAACGTGCAATCGCACGCGATACCGCGGTAACGATTGTCGACGCAACCGCGTGGTGTAAACGAACAAAAATTCAATGAAATCCTTGGCTTGGGTGAAATTGCCAGCCAGGCGGTAGTTTGGCAGATAAGGCTCGCCGTCACGCCCGCGACGGCTATTGAACATCAGGCGCGGCAACGACGTTTTGGTCGCCCTAGCCTGGCCTCGGGACAGCTCACTCCACACAACTCAATACTCCAACTCAACAACACGCGCAACACAAACCCCTGGAAAGATGCACCCACTTTCCTACTGGGCAATTTCAAAACACGAAAATTTCTTTCTCTTTAAGTTCCTGCAGGCATTTCTGGCGCTACGCCGGGTCAGACCGGTAAAACGTGCGCGATAAAAGATACGTTCACCAACGGTCCACTTTTCAATGTAGGGCTCTGCATCTCCAAGGGGCCGGCCAACGGCGCGCCTGGCCTGTTTCAACAGTGCCGCTGCATTGAGCGCACTATCCAGGGAGCCGATCTGTATGGCCCATCCCTGCGGCCGTTGACGTGCCTCCCCATCCAACCCGAAACCTTGCAGGATGGACTGTTCCGTGCTGCCCTGGCTTTCTTCACCAGCGTAAGCAAGAGCCTGGCTGGACACCTTGGATTCCTCAAGCGGGACCTTTCCTCGCATTCCCGTAGCCTGCGCCAGGGAGGCGATCTCATCGGTTTGCGGTCGCGGCAAGGGCACAACAAACGGCTTTGTGACCACCACACGCGAATCAGGCGATGCCGCCTGCGGCTGAGCTTTACCGGGCTGAGAAGTACTATTGGTTATCATGGCGCGGATTGCCTTTTCGCGCCCGTTCTCGCGAGCCCGGACACGGCGCGGATTGGGCAGGGGCATACGATGAGCCAGAGCCGATTTCACCGCGGGCTGTGCCTTTAGAGCCATCCAGTTTCGATAGCGCCCGCGACTTGCCTTGGGCAAATAACGGGCGATGAGCGTTTTCATATGATTATCACGGCTTTTTGCGGTGCGTCCCCCCAGGACCACGGCGATAATGTGGCGCTTTTTATAATGCGCGCTACTGATCAGGTTAAACCCGGACGCCCGCGTATAGCCGGTCTTGATACCGTCAATGCCCCGCACCTTACCCAACAACCGATTGTGATTGCGATAGCGGCGCCCACCATACCGGAAGGAGCGGGTTTTGAACAACCTGTAATAATGAGGAAACCGCACCTGAATTGCACGCCCCAAAAGTACCATGTCCCGCGCGGTGGTCACCTGCCCCTTGCTCGGCAATCCGGAGGCGTTTGTAAAGCGCGTATTTTTCATACCCAGAGCGCGTGCCTTGGCGGTCATGCGCTGGGCAAATTTTCTCTCGCTTCCCGCCAGATGCTCAGCCACCACCGTTGCGACGTCGTTGGCGGATTTTGTCACCAGAGCCAGGATCGCGTCTTTAACACGGATTTTGCTGCCAGCACGCAAGCCAAGCTTCGAAGGTGGACGGGCGGCTGCATAGCGGGACACGCGCATGGGAGTATCCATACGAACGCGCCCTGTCTTGAGGGCCTCGAACATCAGGTAAAGGGTCATGACCTTGGTCAATGACGCGGGATAGCGACGGGCGTCGGCGTGGCGAGAATGCAAGGTCTTGCCGGTTTTCGCATCAACAACGATGGCCGCATACTTTTCCGCTTGGGCCGGTTGAACGGCCAACCCGAAAACAAGGGCAAGGCAGGCAAAAAACCAGACCGCACCTTGGGTCGCCGGGTGCCGCCGACGCGTATCATTGACAGATCGCCGGGGCACGGGGTTTTTCGCACCATCAAGGCCAATCCGACGGACCGATCTGACCGGTGTTGAGACCGCACGCGTACTAAACATAAATGGCTCCAAACGCGCCATTGCAAACTATGTCCTGTATTTTGCTCAAGATTTAAACTCTGCAATCCGATTCATTTGCCGAAAAGCGCCGGGAGCGCCTATACCAAAAGGCCCCTGGGGGTAACAGGAATAAAGCCCGCAATACTGACCCCTCGGCCCGCTCATGGGGCCGCAGCATTGTGTCGTGTCATGTTGTGTAGTGTCGTGTCGTGTTGTGTCCCGTCCCACTCCATCGCATCGGCCATCGCACCAGAACTGACTATAACTATGCCCAAAACCATGCCCAAAGCAAATTGGCTGGCCGAAAGTTGGTGCCTGTTTGACGATCCTCTGTTTATGAATACAAAAATACACAAAATACGTCAAACCAACTCGCCCACTCTTGCGAAATTTGAGTGTAGAGAAGTGAGGTTGCCAAAGGGTAAAGGGAAAATTTTGTGCACTGCAAAAAAAATTCTTGACAAAGGCATTGCAATGCACATATATATTGCACTGCAGCATAGCTTTGCGTCTTCCAGCATCTTCCGGTTTGGATGATCGCAAAACGCAAGAAACCTTGCAGTAACAGGGCGTGTCCCACAAACCATAAACACGTGAGACACTAAATCAGATGTGGTAGGCGCACCGGTCGGTGCCCAGGAAACCAGGATACAGGAAAAGGTAAAACGACATGTTTTCGAATTTTGATGAGATCCAGAAAGTCAACAAGGACAATCTGGAGCGCGGCATGGCAAGCTTTGGCGCGGTGAGCAAGAACACGCAAACCATCGCCGTTGAAACTGCCGACTATATGAAAAAGTCTTTTGAGAACGCGAGTGCAGCCTTTGAGGACATGCTCGCCGCCAAGTCGCTCGAAAAGGCTGTTTCCCTGCAAAACGACTACGCCCGCTCGGCATATGAGGATTATGTGGAGCAGGTATCCCGCTTTAGCGAACTCGCCTTGCAGGCCTCTCGCGATGTCTACAAGCCTTTTGAGGCCGCGATCAATTCGGCCACCAAGGCAACCAAGGCGGCGACGCGGGCAACCGCAAAACAGTCGCGCTAAACTCTGCTCCGAGCCTCCCTCCCTAGCTTGGAAGCGCGTAGAGCCCAGCCCTTGTGCTGGGCTCTTTTGTATGGCTCATCCAATATGCCGAACTAGAGCGTGTCTTATACCAAGGGTCCTTGACCATGACTCATCGATTAGAACGTCAGGCGTTTAAGTTGCAACAATAACTCCAGTTATGGATAAGGACCTTTTTCTTAGGCTTTACCGGTTCATTCTCACGCTAAGGCGGATCCAGCCATTTATCTGATCATGAGCCCTAACCGGCGGCTGCGGTGTGTCAAGGGCGCTTCGCGCCGCCTTTGGCGGTTCTTGAACCCTTGACACACAGCAAAGCCGCCGGAAAAAAGCAATGATCAGATAAATGGCTTCGCGAGGCCGAAAAAGATAATGAAGACCATATCCATGGCCCCATTTTATACCAAGGGTCCTTGACCGTGACTCATGGATTTGCGTCAAAGAGGTGTGTTGTCAAGGCAGGGCACCAGTCGGCGCGTACATAAAGCCAATACCGCTCTTATAACCTGGCAAAAGTCTATCGCGGCGCCCGCTTGGCCAGAATGCGCTGAAGGGTTCGCCGGTGCATGTTCAAACGCCGGGCTGTTTCCGAGACATTGTGGTCGCAAAGCTCGTAAATACGCTGAATATGTTCCCAGCGCACACGGTCTGCCGACATGGGATTTTTCGGAGGCGGTGCCTTATCCGCCGGATCCGCCATGAGCGCATCATAAACATCATTGGCATCCGCCGGCTTGGCGAGGTAATCGCTCGCCCCAAGCTTGACCGCGCTCACGGCGGTCGCCAAATTACCATAACTGGTCAAGACTACGGCGCGTGCATTGGGACGCGTTTCGTGGAGCGCTTTGACAAGATCCAGACCGCTTCCGTCATCCAAACGCAGATCGAAAACCGCAAAGGCCGGTGGCGCCGCCGCAATACGCGCCATCCCTTCAGCAACACTTTGCGCCAAGGTCACATCAAATCCACGCACCTCCATGGCCCTTCCAAGTCGGGTTCGAAACGGTGCATCGTCCTCAACAATTAGCAGAGAACGATCGTCCTTTGCCAATGCATTATTCATGTGTTCCACTCATGTGCATATCGGGTTTCGTTTGTTTGTTTGCTTGCAGGCATTTTAACGTTGGTGAATTTCCAGGTCAAATTGCGTCCGGCTCAGGTCTTTTCGGTTTGTTCGGTCTGTCTGAACTGCCAGGCTTGGTTCGGCCTATGTCCAGGTGATCCCGCGGCCAGATAATACGCACGCACGCACCGGTCAGCGCCCCGCCATCCTCGGCGATGTCCTCGCCTTCATTCACCGCTTTCCTCCTCTTTTTTTCAGCGACGTTATTGGCGTATGTTAACCGACCTCCCGTGCGGGCGATCAGGGCTTTGGCAATAAATAAGCCCAGACCCAGTCCCCCCGCCGTGGATCCTGAGGGGCTGCGCATGGAAAAATACGGCTCACCGATGTGCCTAAGGACCTCGGGAGCAAACCCACGGCCATCATCTCTAACCAGCATCTCCACTTTCTGGTCATCCCATGTTGCGCTGATATGCACCTGAGAGCGTGCAAAATCAGACGCATTCTCCACCAGGTTGCCGATTCCATGAATCAGTCCCGGGTTGCGCTGCACCAGCAGGGTATCTCCCCTGGCATGATCGCACGCAATCGTGATCCGCACCTTGCCGGCGCGATAAGGGAGTGCAGCTTCTTCAAGCATTTCGGTGAAAGAGATTTGCTCAAAAAATCCGTCCTGTTGACGGTCCAGGGTATTCAAACGCCTGAGAATGCCACGGCAACGTTCGGATTGACTGCGCAGCAAGGCGATATCCTCCCCATATTCGCCTTGCAATCCTAAGGAGCATTCCAACTCACGCGCAATCACTGCGATGGTCGCCAGAGGGGTTCCCAGTTCGTGAGCTGCGGCAGCCGCCAGGCCATCAAGAGCGGACAAATGATGTTCGCGCGCCAACACAAGCTCTGTTGCTGCCAGCGCATCGGCAAGTTTACGCGCTTCGTCAGCCACACGCCACGTATAAAGGCCAATAAAAAAAAGAGAAAACACCAAAGCCGTCCAGATCCCGAAGCGATAGAGCCGTGGAACCATAAACCCTCCTTGCGGACTCCATGGCAGGGGCCAGTGATAGTAGGCCAGCAAGGTCGTTAACACGACAGCCGTGGCACCGAGCATCAAAGGCCACTTCACTGGCTGTGTTGTCGCCGATGTTACAACTGGTGCGAGAATGAACAAACTGAATGGGTTTTGCAGGCCTCCGGTCAGATAGACCAGCCCGGCCAGCTGGACCAAGTCGAAAGCCAGAAGCAGTGCCGCTTTATCCGGAGCCAAGCGCAGGTTCGGCCCGTAGGCCATCAAAAGCACAATATTCAGCAAACCCGATGCCGCAATCAGGGCCAGGCATCCCGCAAGCGGCAATTTGAAGTTTAAAACGCCATAGACCACAAAAATCGCCGCACCTTGTCCAGCCATGGCCATCCACCGTAGCCGGATCAAGGTTCCCAACTTTAGGCGGCGATCCGGGTGCACCCCGGGGGAATCGATTGTTTGCGTCAGCATGACATTGATCTCTTGATTGTGAATTGATTAACAAATTATTCGCAAATTCCTTTGATTTAGGGTAAACTCTTTACGCTAGTGCACAAAAATAACCATTGGCTCTTGACGCGCTGCAAAATTAAGACAAGAATATTGTGCAATGCAACAATATAATTGGCGGTGGTTTCTATGTGGTGTCGCCAGGCTGTTAAAGCCCAGCGACATTGTTAACGGCGGCACTGAAGACGCGATGACCATGCACTGGAAAGGCTAACAAGGGCAAATACAAGCCTCTTTGGCTTGTGTGCCCGTCTATACATATATAACGACAGGTGTTTGACCGTGTCCTATTATCATCTCCATGAATTCAATCACGCACTTCTAACGCCTGCGCGACTGGCGACAAACTTCGCCCGCTTTGCCCTGAAAAACCCGCTTAATCCGTTTTCGGATAATGCCGCTGCCCGCTCGCTGACCGCCTCCCTGGAGATGTTCGAGCGGGTCACCCGTCGCTATGCCAAGCCCACGTTCGGCCTTGAGACCACCATAGTGGATGGCCAGACGGTGGATATTGAGGAGAAGATCGTATGGCGTGCGCCATTTTGCCGGTTGCTACATTTTTGCAAGGACACGGTTCCCGCGCGCCGCAAAGCAACAAAGCTTCTGATTGTTGCCCCCATGTCCGGCCACTATGCGACTTTGCTACGCGGCACTGTCGAGGCCATGCTGCCCAACCATGACGTTTATATTACGGATTGGAGCGATGCGCGTATGGTGCCGGTGTCGAAGGGCCGGTTCGACCTGGACGACTATATCGATTATCTTATGAAAATGCTGCGGGTTTTGGGGCCGGGCACGAACATCATGGCGGTGTGCCAGCCTTCGGTTCCGGTGCTCGCCGCGGTTTCCCTGATGGCGCAGGACGCCGACCCGTGCACCCCGGTCTCAATGACCCTTATGGGCGGGCCTATAGATACCCGCGAGAATCCTACCGCGGTCAACAAGCTCGCACAGGATCGTGGCACCGATTGGTTCGCCAAACACGTGATCATGAAGGTCCCCTTCCCCAATCCAGGTTTTATGCGTGATGTCTATCCGGGCTTTTTGCAATTGTCCGGCTTTATGGGCATGAACCTGGACCGCCATGTCATTGCCCACTACGACATGTTCATGCATCTGGTTGAGGGGGACGGCGACTCGGCCGAGAAACATCGCCTGTTCTACGACGAATACCTTGCCGTCATGGATCTGACGGCGGAGTTCTATCTGCATACCGTCGATACAGTTTTTGTGCATCACAAACTGCCGCGCGGGATGATGACTCATCGTGGCAGGCGTATTTCCCCAAGCGCCATCAAAAAAACCGCCCTGTTGACGGTTGAGGGAGAGAACGACGACATCTCCGGCATTGGACAAACCCGCGCGGCGCATAAGCTGTGCAGTGGCTTACCCGGCGCCAAAAAACACCATTATGAGCAAGCCGGTGTGGGTCACTACGGCGTGTTCAATGGTTCTCGTTTTCGCGCTGAAATTGCCCCAACAATCACAGCCTTTATCAACGAGTTCGGCGCCAGAACCGCGATTAAATAATATCCTGTTTGGGTGTATCGGTTCCATCGTCAAACATGACCGTCAGCGTTTCGTTGGCAATCGTGTTCATCAACGCGACAGTTTGATAATTGTCGCCACCACCATCAGCATCAACCTGCAACACGTCGTCACCGGCCACGTTGGCTGTTCGCACATAGCCTGAGCTTTCCAGATCGCTCACGCCGGTCAATCCGTTCAACAGCTGCGACAGGTCAATGATGTCCCCCTCAGCATTGTCATAATCAACAATGACGTCGGCGATATCGAGCTGATCCAGAACGAAAGTATCGGCATCGGCACCGCCGGTAAGGCTGTCCGAACCATAACCACCGATCAACGTATCCTCGCCAGCGGCGCCATCAAGGACATCAGCTCCATCACCGCCAAACAGTATATTATCGCCTGCGTTACCCGTCAGCGTATCAGAGAAGTCGGAACCGATAACATGCTGTTCATCATTCACCAGCGTGTACATCTCGCCGGACGCACCCGCCGACAAATCAACCGTCGTCACCGCTTCGGGAGGCAGCAAGATCACGTCAATCGTGCCACTCACCTCGTCTCCGTCCCCATCTGTCATGACAAGATCAAGCGGCACCTCAACGGGTGTTCCGGGATCAATAGCTGTGCCACCAAAACCGCCGATCTTAAAATCATCGCCGCTAACATAGGAAAATTCCAAACTGTTGTATTGAGACGTTCCATAGATAGCAATGGTTGTGGCGTTTGCCTTGTCTCCTAAAATGCCATCAACACCCACAACCGTTTCGCCGCCAACCAGACTGGTGGTAACCGTGAAGATTTGACCGCCGATAGTGGTGACATAGGGCGTGGTGACGGCGCCTAAATCGATAAACTCGGTCGCTCCGGCAAAACCGATGGCCACCGCGGACACGGAAACCCGAACACCATCACCAACGACGTTGTCGCCGTCAGGATCATTGAACGCGGCGATGGCCAGGGAGGTGCCGCTTGTCGCCGTAAATGTGGCGGAAGCACCGTTCATCGCGTAGTGTTCGTCGAATACATGGTCTCTTTTTGAAAGCGTGTCATAGTCGCCGGGGCCGGTGCTACCGGGATTACCGGTCAGGTCAGAAACAAAATCTATCCGTAGCGTCTCGTTTGCTCCGACAGAAGCACCAATGCTTACGCCACCAGAGTTTGCATTGGAGTTTATGGTCCCGTCATCCACACCATTGATCATTGGCGTTAACAGAAGATCCAGACTATCGTCGTCAACGGGCGTATCGCCATATCCTTGCCCTGCGGGCACAAAGCCTGCCCAGGGATCGTTACCGCCAACAAAATCATAACCTGATCCGGAAAAATCGACGGTCGCGGCACCACCGTCTGTTGCTGCCAAAAGCGTAAACGTATAGGTATCATTCGCACTCAACACGTCGCCGTCAAGATTAAGGGCTGCCGTGAAAATGGTACCCGATGTAGTCGAGCCGGTAAGCATCAACCCGTCACCCGACAGCGAATAGATAATGGGTAGTCCATCTGCGGTCAGGCCGCTATCGGCACCGTCAAGGGATGGTGCGAACCTCAGATTGCTGAAAAGATCTGATCCGCCATTGTTATCGATGTTCATGTCTGTATCCAGCGCCCCTGTGAAGCTGGCAGATGCTTCATGCAACAAGACCGCAGTTTCGGTGATGAACACGGACGGCCCATCATCTTCAAACGTAATATTCAGAGCTGTCGCCGTCGTCGCGACTACAGCATCGCCATCGTCATCTGTGACAGTGACGCTCACAAATATGATATCGCCAAGTGCGGTTCCTTCGTCAGGCTCTGTGGAATTGGCGTGGCTCACGGCACCATATTGCACGAGTGCAAGATCTCCATCAGGCTCAAAGCCAACAGCAAAAACCACGCTGTTCGTACCTGAATCCTGCCCAACAACGACGCCGTCCACAGTTGTATTCAGAATAATACTGTTTCCCGTTTCGGTGTGCATCAATCCGGAATCAACGTTGTTAATTTCTTCGCCAGTGCTGTTTGTCAGCGTTACGGAAGACGCAGCCGGTTCGTCCGCCCCGGCATTCGTTGTTAGCGTCGCAACTAGACCCGCAGCTATCATCGCATAGCCAATGATGGTCGCGTTAATGCCGAAGGGGTCAGACTGTCCGACCTCATCACCGGGGATTGCCAGATTGACCAAGCCGTCGTCTGCTCCCACAGATTCGTCAACTGCCAAATCACTGTTAATAAGAATAATTTCAGGGCTCGGAACATCGTCATCTATGGTGATGACAAAGTCGCTGGCGTTGAGAACCGCCACCGTGTCGCCGTCGAAGTCCCTTGCCCTTATCACAGACGACAGGTCAATCCCCGATACGCTCGATGACCCGTCCGCGGCTGTGAGCAGAGCCGTATTCTCGCCCCCGCCCTCGACATGATCCAACCGCCCATCAAGGTCGAACTCCCAGGAGCCGTCCGTATTGACGGTAAATGTAAAAACGGTCCCACTTGTGGTGAAAGCCGTCAGCGTTGTCCCGTCGCCTGACACACTATAGCTGACGGCTTCACCGCCAGCGTACAAAGTCGGCAACCCCGAAGTATCGGCGCCGATCGTCATCGCAAGGGGAGCATCGGCCCCCGAAGAAAAAAGGCTCGTCAAGGAACCCGCAGAACCAGAGGCCATGTCGGACGTGCCCGCCGTATCCGCCGCATCATCAGCATTACCCGCAACAAGGTCCGACAGACCATTGAAGCCGTCGCTGCCAAGAGCCGCGTTCAGGCCGCTCTCTTCAACCGAAATCGCAAAAGGCGTGGCGCTGGCACTGCGAACGGGTACGTCATTCTCAACAACAATCGTAACCCCCGTTTGCAGGACGATACTGTCGCCATCAAAGTCGGTGGCAATCAATGCGGATGACAGATCAAACGACAATGTCTCCCCATCACCGCCGCCAACACCCAAGGGGGTGTGGTCAAGCGGCGCCAGCAGGGTGAAGGTAAAGTTGCCAGCGCCGTCATCCACAAAGGTAAAAACAGGCCCCGCCGTTGTGGACGCGCTCAAGGACAGGCCGTCGGTGGACACCGCATAGCTCAGCGCTTGCCCCCCCGAAGCCAGACCCAGTGCCATGAGCCCGCTCGTGTCCAGGTTCAGGGAAAAGGTCGCGCTGTCGTCCGCCCCAACCTCCAACACCGACTGCAGTTGCGGGCGTGTCAGGGTTTGTATGGCCGTCTGTCCGCCTTCCCCGTTACCCCCCGCAAGCGCATCCTCGTGTACCGTAAGGACAATCGGCATGACACTATTGTTGACCGGAACATCGTCATCTATGGTGATGACAAAGTCGCTGGCGTTGAGAACCGCCACCGTGTCGCCGTCGAAGTCCCTTGCCCTTATCACAGACGACAGGTCAATCCCCGATACGCTCGATGACCCGTCCGCGGCTGTGAGCAGAGCCGTATTCTCGCCCCCGCCCTCGACATGATCCAACCGCCCATCAAGGTCGAACGCCCAGGAGCCGTCCGTATTGACGGTAAATGTAAAAACGGTCCCACTTGTGGTGAAAGCCGTCAGCGTTGTCCCGTCGCCTGACACACTATAGCTGACGGCTTCACCGCCAGCGTACAAAGTCGGCAACCCCGAAGTATCGGCGCCGATCGTAATCGCAAGGGGAGCATCGGCCCCCGAAGAAAAAAGGCTCGTCAAGGAACCCGCAGAACCAGAGGCCATGTCGGACGTGCCCGCCGTATCCGCCGCATCATCAGCATTACCCGCAACAAGGTCCGACAGACCATTGAAGCCGTCGCTGCCAAGAGCCGCGTTCAGGCCGCTCTCTTCAACCGAAATCGCAAAAGGCGTGGCGCTGGCACTGCGAACGGGTACGTCATTCTCAACAACAATCGTAACCCCCGTTTGCAGGACGATACTGTCGCCATCAAAGTCGGTGGCCACCAATGCGGATGACAGATCAAACGACAATGTCTCCCCATCACCGCCGCCAACACCCAAGGGGGTGTGGTCAAGCGGCGCCAGCAGGGTGAAGGTAAAGTTGCCAGCGCCGTCATCCACAAAGGTAAAAACAGGCCCCGCCGTTGTGGACGCGCTCAAGGACAGGCCGTCGGTGGACACAGCATAGCTCAGCGCTTGCCCCCCCGAAGCCAGACCCAGTGCCATGAGCCCGCTCGTGTCCAGGTTCAGGGAAAAGGTCGCGCTGTCGTCCGCCCCAACGTCCAACACCGACTGCAGTTGCGGGCGTGTCAGGGTTTGTATGGCCGTCTGTCCGCCTTCCCCGTTGCCCCCCACAAGCGCATCCTCGTGTACCGTAAGGACAATCGGCAGGACACTATTGTTGACCGGAACATCGTCATCTATGGTGATGACAAAGTCGCTGGCGTTGAGAACCGCCACCGTGTCGCCGTCGAAGTCCCTTGCCCTTATCACAGACGACAGGTCAATGCCCGATACGCTCGATGACCCGTCCGCGGCTGTGAGCAGAGCCGTATTCTCGCCCCCGCCCTCGACATGATCCAACCGCCCATCAAGGTCGAACTCCCAGGAGCCGTCCGTATTGACGGTAAATGTAAAAACGGTCCCACTTGTGGTGAAAGCCGTCAGCGTTGTCCCGTCGCCTGACACACTATAGCTGACGGCTTCACCGCCAGCGTACAAAGTCGGCAACCCCGAAGTATCGGCGCCGATCGTAATCGCAAGGGGAGCATCGGCCCCCGAAGAAAAAAGGCTCGTCAAGGAACCCGCAGAACCAGAGGCCATGTCGGACGTGCCCGCCGTATCCGCCGCATCATCAGCATTACCCGCAACAAGGTCCGACAGACCATTGAAGCCGTCGCTGCCAAGAGCCGCGTTCAGGCCGCTCTCTTCAACCGAAATCGCAAAAGGCGTGGCGCTTGTACTGCGAACGGGTACGTCATTCTCAACAACAATCGTAACCCCCGTTTGCAGGACCATACTGTCGCCATCAAAGTCGGTGGCAATCAATGCAGATGACAGATCAAACGACAATGTCTCCCCATCACCGCCGCCAACACCCAAGGGGGTGTGGTCAAGCGGCGCCAGCAGGGTGAAGGTAAAGTTGCCAGCGCCGTCATCCACAAAGGTAAAAACAGGCCCCGCCGTTGTGGACGCGCTCAAGGACAGGCCGTCGGTGGACACAGCATAGCTCAGCGCTTGCCCCCCCGAAGCCAGACCCAGTGCCATGAGCCCGCTCGTGTCCAGGTTCAGGGAAAAGGTCGCGCTGTCGTCCGCCCCAACATCCAACACCGACTGCAGTTGCGGGCGTGTCAGGGTTTGTATGGCCGTCTGTCCGCCTTCCCCGTTGCCCCCCACAAGCGCATCCTCGTGTACCGTAAGGACAATCGGCATGACACTATTGTTGACCGGAACGTCGTCATCTATGGTGATGACAAAGTCGTTGCTGTTGAGAACCGCCACCGTGTCGCCGTCGAAGTCCCTTGCCCTTATCACAGACGACAGGTCAATGCCCGATACGCTCGATGACCCGTCCGCGGCTGTGAGCAGAGCCGTATTCTCGCCCCCGCCCTCGACATGATCCAACCGCCCATCAAGGTCGAACTCCCAGGAGCCGTCCGTATTGACGGTAAATGTAAAAACGGTCCCACTTGTGGTGAAAGCCGTCAGCGTTGTCCCGTCGCCTGACACACTATAGCTGACGGCTTCACCGCCAGCGTACAAAGTCGGCAACCCCGAAGTATCGGCGCCGATCGTCATCGCAAGGGGAGCATCGGCCCCCGAAGAAAAAAGGCTCGTCAAGGAACCCGCAGAACCAGAGGCCATGTCGGACGTGCCCGCCGTATCCGCCGCATCATCAGCATTACCCGCAACAAGGTCCGACAGACCATTGAAGCCGTCGCTGCCAAGAGCCGCGTTCAGGCCGCTCTCTTCAACCGAAATCGCAAAAGGCGTGGCGCTGGCACTGCGAACGGGTACGTCATTCTCAACAACAATCGTAACCCCCGTTTGCAGGACGATACTGTCGCCATCAAAGTCGGTGGCAATCAATGCGGATGACAGATCAAACGACAATGTCTCCCCATCACCGCCGCCAACACCCAAGGGGGTGTGGTCAAGCGGCGCCAGCAGGGTGAAGGTAAAGTTGCCAGCGCCGTCATCCACAAAGGTAAAAACAGGCCCCGCCGTTGTGGACGCGCTCAAGGACAGGCCGTCGGTGGACACCGCATAGCTCAGCGCTTGCCCCCCCGAAGCCAGACCCAGTGCCATGAGCCCGCTCGTGTCCAGGTTCAGGGAAAAGGTCGCGCTGTCGTCCGCCCCAACGTCCAACACCGACTGCAGTTGCGGGCGTGTCAGGGTTTGTATGGCCGTCTGTCCGCCTTCCCCGTTACCCCCCGCAAGCGCATCCTCGTGTACCGTAAGGACAATCGGCATGACACTATTGTTGACCGGAACATCGTCATCTATGGTGATGACAAAGTCGTTGCTGTTGAGAACCGCCACCGTGTCGCCGTCGAAGTCCCTTGCCCTTATCACAGACGACAGGTCAATCCCCGATACGCTCGATGACCCGTCCGCGGCTGTGAGCAGAGCCGTATTCTCGCCCCCGCCCTCGACATGATCCAACCGCCCATCAAGGTCGAACTCCCAGGAGCCGTCCGTATTGACGGTAAATGTAAAAACGGTCCCACTTGTGGTGAAAGCCGTCAGCGTTGTCCCGTCGCCTGACACACTATAGCTGACGGCTTCACCGCCAGCGTACAAAGTCGGCAACCCCGAAGTATCGGCGCCGATCGTAATCGCAAGGGGAGCATCGGCCCCCGAAGAAAAAAGGCTCGTCAAGGAACCCGCAGAACCAGAGGCCATGTCGGACGTGCCCGCCGTATCCGCCGCATCATCAGCATTACCCGCAACAAGGTCCGACAGACCATTGAAGCCGTCGCTGCCAAGAGCCGCGTTCAGGCCGCTCTCTTCAACCGAAATCGCAAAAGGCGTGGCGCTGGCACTGCGAACGGGTACGTCATTCTCAACAACAATCGTAACCCCCGTTTGCAGGACGATACTGTCGCCATCAAAGTCGGTGGCAATCAATGCGGATGACAGATCAAACGACAATGTCTCCCCATCACCGCCGCCAACACCCAAGGGGGTGTGGTCAAGCGGCGCCAGCAGGGTGAAGGTAAAGTTGCCAGCGCCGTCATCCACAAAGGTAAAAACAGGCCCCGCCGTCGTGGACGCGCTCAAGGACAGGCCGTCGGTGGACACCGCATAGCTCAGCGCTTGCCCCCCCGAAGCCAGACCCAGTGCCATGAGCCCGCTCGTGTCCAGGTTCAGGGAAAAGGTCGCGCTGTCGTCCGCCCCAACGTCCAACACCGACTGCAGTTGCGGGCGTGTCAGGGTTTGTATGGCCGTCTGTCCGCCTTCCCCGTTACCCCCCGCAAGCGCATCCTCGTGTACCGTAAGGACAATCGGCAGGACACTATTGTTGACCGGAACGTCGTTCTCTATCAAGACGAGAACTTCTTGTGCTAATGCGACCTGATCACCGTCGCTGTCGGCCGCAATAATAACATGCGAAAAATCCACACTAAGAGTTTCGTTGTCATCGCCGGTTCCACCGGGATGGTCAATCTGGTCCAACAAGGTGAACGAAAAAACACCATCCGGCTGCAATTCAAAGGTGAAAACAGGACCCGAGCCTGTTGTGCCGGTCAGCGTCATGCCGTCTACGGAGTACTGCACCGCTTCCCCGCCGGACATGAGCGTGGGTAAACCGGAAGTATCATCCAGCAGGCTAAATGAACCCGGTTTGTCAGCTCCGAAAGCAATCAGATGCGCCACCGATCCGGTTGCTGAAGATGTCACGGCATCTCCATCGGCGTTGCCGGTGGGCAAATCGTCTTCGTCGACCCTGACGTGATGATCTGCGATAATTATGGGTTCTGGTCCCCCTTGCGAGCCACCATCATTGGCTTCAATGGCGACAGGACCATCATCGGCGATGTCTATGGTTAGAACATCGCTCGCCATGTCCCCGGTCTGATCGGTGACGACAGCTTCGAAATTTTCCGCAATGCCATCAGGAACCATCGTGCTGGTCGTATCCGGATGATCGGCATTATCCGTGAGGGTATAGATCCAGGTATATTCGTTGCCACCCAAATGCGTAATGGCAAGGGTTCCATATTGGCCGCTGACATTACCTCCATTTGTCACGTCTATATTATTGATAACCAAAGCGCTAAGGCTCTCATTGCCGGTATCAATGGCAAGTTCACCAGTTGTTGTTTCAGCCGGGCTTGCGGGATCGGAGCCGTCGAGTAAAGCTGCTTCCTCAACGACTATATTTCCGCCAAAAGGCGATGGCGCTGTGGACAGGTAGTTGATGGTGGGAATAAAATTGACAACCGGCGCATCGAACAATACCAGCGTCGGGTCCTCGTCATACTCCGGTGGCGCCAATTCGATAAGTCCCATGACGTCCAGCAGATCCGTAAGCCCAAACACGTCGCCGATATCCCCAAGGGGAAGCATGAAATTGCTCCCTGAGCTGACATATTGCGTGGACGTGGGAATTTCGATCGGATTGCCGTTCTCATCCATGGGCAGTTGCAAAACGACGGAGAAGATTTTTGCCACGATTTCTCGGGGAACGATCACATCGCCAACCGCAATCGAAGGCATGTGGCTCGCGCCACGGGCGATGACGTGGACAGTTCCATCTGCCTGCTCAATGAGTAGATTGCCATTATGAACGTTAATGGCATTCAGTGTCGATCCTTGCGGAAGCCTGACCTGACCATTAGAGTCAATCTGGTGAGAAACGACCTTCGTGGCCTCGTCCAACGGGATAGCTGAAGGCTCGGGCGCGACAATGGTGGCCATAATATCCGTGACGGACGGCGAAACTTCCGCTATTTGGGCAACCTGAACAGGCGCGGATGCGGAGAAATTATCGTCTTGAACAACGGCCGTACTTTGCTCTTGCTCGGCAAGTGCGTTAAAGGAAATTTTGTTAGATATTTCTTCTTTTTTTTCAATATAGCTAAATAATTTAATAAAAATATCCTTAATTATTTTCATATTGAATTCTCATATTTAATATACAAAATAACGTTATGAAATTATCATATATGGCATAAAATTTAACTTATTGAAGCACTTCAATTTTTTTAAATTTTATATATATATTTAACTGATATTATCAACTATGAAATCGAATTTAAAATTACTACTTTTGTGTCGTTTCCATAAGATACCGTTTGATCGGCGAGAACATATAATCGCCTTCTTAAATTATCGCCTGAAAACCTCTGTTAAGACATGACACGCTCTAGGGGGCATCAGATTTTCTACCGGAACTCCCAAGACGCAAGTTAGGCAGGGCTTCCCGCCTTGTCTTCTCAATCGGCTTGAGAATGTAAGACAAGACAGTTTTCGTTCCCGTCTGGATTTCAATATCGCAAATCATCCCCGGCCTGATCTGGTAGCGTTTTCCATCTTTTTCCAGCATTTGCTGAGTGGTGCTGATAAAGACATTGTAAAATGTCTCATTTGTTTGCTTGTCAACAATACTATCAGCCGACACCTGTTCAACGATTCCACTAAGCGCGCCGTAGATCGAATAGTCATATGCCGTAATTTTCACCGTGGCCGGCTGGCCAATTCGGACGAAAGCTATATCCTTGGGAGCAATTCGCGCCTCCACAAGAAAGCGACTTCCCTTTGGCACGATCTCTGCAACAACCTGGCCCGATCCCAGATAGGCACCAATCGTTGTGACTTCCAACGTATTGATTGTACCTTCGACGGGAGAGCGAATATCGGCCCTGCCGACCTCGCTCCTGGCGCGTTTTGCCGCCTGTTTAATGGATTCAAGTTCCGCTAGCGCGGTGGTCAATTCGTCGGCAGCCTGTTGTTGAAACTGGATAATCGTATCATCGACTTCCAGCTGCGCTTCGCTGATAGCCGCCTTCAATCGCGACGTCGCTTGCTTGACCACATCAAGTTCACCTGAAATGGCCTGTGCATCTCTGCGCGCACGTATGTAGTCGGTCTCCGCAACAAGCTGGCGACTGTGTAACCCATGCAGTTTGCTGAGTTCCTGTTCCGCCAGCACAAGATTGTCGCCAAGACGTTTGGCATTTGCCCTGGCCTCGACAAGATCGTTCTCCCGTTGCCTGAGCCGCTCCTTGTTAACGGCAACACGTTGCAACGCCGCTTCCCGTCTGGCCCTTAGCAACTGCGCCTCATTGCTACAGATATCCGGCGAAACACCCTCAGGACACGTATACGCTTTGTCGAAAGCCCCGGTTTTTTCTATTCTCAGGCGCGCAATTCTGGCCACCAGCACCGCCGCCTTGATGGCCACTTCCTCCATGCTGGCCGAGGATACCGTATCATCAAGGCGGATAAGCAATTGCCCCGGCACCACCTGCTCTCCCTCGCGCACCCGTATTTCCTTAACAACGCCGGGAGTACTGTTTTGAACGCGCTTGTTCTTGCCAGCCGGAATAATAGACCCGCTCCCACGCGTAATCTCGTCGATCCTGGCAACAGAGGCCCATGCCAGGCTTACGCAAAAGAACAGGCCCACAATGTATATGGTCCATTTTGCTATCCGTGGCGTGGTGTCTTGAAGTTTCACGCGAACCCTCCTTGCGGCGCGTTGATGACCCGTGCCGGCCTTGCGGCCTTGACCTTTGTTCGCGATTCCTGTGCGGCAACAAGCTTTGCCAAAACCACATCACGAGGGCCGTCAGCAACGAGCCGGCCAGCATCAAGGACAATCAGACGATCAACCAGATCGAGCATACTGTGGCGGTGCGTCGCGACGATCAGCGTTTGCTTCGATTGGAGGCTGAGCTTCAAGTTTTCGATAAGCTTTTTCTCCGTTGCTATATCAAGAAAACTGGAGGGTTCATCAAGAAACAGAACCTTTGGGCGCACCAGCAAAGCCCGCGCCAGAGCTATGGCTTGCCGCTGGCCGTTGGAGAGCTTGCCGCCCCGCTCTCCCGCATCCATATCAAAACCGGAGGGATGAACGGACACAAAATCGTCAACACCGGATTGTTCGGCGGCGGCTAAGAGTCGCTCGTCCGTGGCATTCGGCGCGGCTAGCAGAATATTCTCACGCACCGTACCGCGAAAAATATCCGTATCCTGGCCAACATAAAATACCGATTGTCTGAGTTCGTGCGGGTGATATTGCTCAATATCAACGCCATCGACCAGTATCATCCCCTCACTGACTCGATAAAGACCGCACAACAAACGCCCCAGTGTCGTCTTGCCTGATCCAATGCGACCGATAATGCCAATCCGCTCGCCTGGATCAACTTTCAGGGATAGGTCTGTCAACACGGCTTGCTTTTCGCCAGGATACGCGAACGTCACCCCGCGCAGCTCAAGTGCCCCCTTTGCAACAATGCGGTTCGCCGCTCGGTTGGTCTGACGCTCGTCAGGCTGGCGCATCAGATCGTCAATCAGCCTGTAAGCAGTAACCGCATAGCGTGCACGCATCAGCGTGCCGACCACTTGCGAGAAAGGCGCAACGGCGCGTGAGGATAAGATCACCAACGCGACAATCGCGCCCATGGTCAAAGATCCATCCATAAAGAGATAAACAGATGAAACCACAACACCAATGGTGACCAGCTGTTGCGTCAGTTGCGTCAGGTTCAGGGCAAAAGAGCTTAGTGAGCGGGCGCGACGCTGGGAGTCCGTCAGGCTATGAACTGTTTGCTCCCAGCGCTTTAGCATCGTGCCCTCGGCACGCAAGTTCTTGAGCGTTTGCACCGCGCCGACGGTTTCCACCAGCAAGGCACTGCGCGACGCGTTTACAGCGTCAGCGCTGGTGATGTTGCGGGCAAGAAGAAAGTGTACAATGGCACCGATCATCAGGACGGCACAAAGACCAATCACGGGGATGTAAACGACAGAACCACCAACAAAGTAGATGATGTAAAAGAATACTATGACAAAGAGCACATCCGTAAAAAACGATATTGTGTTTGAATTGAAAAATTCGCTCAAATGTTCGTATTGTTGCATGCAGCGCACGTAAGAACCTGTGGAGGCGTATTTATTTGCCAGTCGGGCGTTCAGAATTCTGTCAAAAATTGCGGTAGAAAACTCTATGTTGAAACGACGACCTGTGTAATCTATTACCGCTGCGCGGGCCGATTTGAGAATAAAATCGAAGATAAAAGCGATGAAAAGTCCTACAGAGAGTATTGCCAGCGTCGCCGTAGCGTTGTGTGGCAAGACCCTGTCGTAGACGTTCATGATATACAACGGGGTTAAAAGTGCGACAGCATTGATCGTCGCCGCTGCCAGAAAAATAGCAAGATAGTTACGCCAGTAACCTGAAATAACGTTCAAAAACCAGTGCTCTTTAATGACATCGGAGCGGCTTGGACCGTCCTTGTCATTTGTGCTGTAATTCCTGTGAAAGCTTACCGCGTTCGTATAGCCCTCGAACTGATGCAACGCGCGCACGGTCTCGACATTGGCCTGGGTGGTGGGATCGTAGTAGCGAATGCGATCGCGCTCAACGGCAAAAATGACGACGGGGGGTCTGGCGTCATAAATAAGAAGAAGGGGTAAGGAATCGATCAGGACCGCTTTCAGAGGCCTTTTGGTTACACGCACATCAAGGCCAACCTGCTGCGCAGCGCGGGGAACAAGATGGGGGGAGAGTTTTTTGTCCTCCAAGGGCAGTCCGGCTAGAAGGCTTGTTGCCGAGGCCGGCGTCTCCAGAAAGGTCGCGATGAACTGAAGACAGTTCACGAGATGATCGTCGGATGCCATGTCCCGCTCAGTCACCAGATTACGCACTCTCGTACTCAACAGAGCGGCATTACGGACCGGTCGGGTCCTATCGCTCTCGGCTATTTCAATAAATTTCGCGTTATTGTTTTTCCCTTTATCCTTTCCTTATAGGCGATTAGCATGATAAATCAGTGCGCAAGATCCATCGCATTTGCTTTAACTTTTATTTATAGCATCAGGCGATTAATACCAGCGGTATTGGCTTTATGTACACGCCGACTGGTGTACTGCCTTGATAACATACGTCTTTGACGCTAATCCATGAGTCATTGTTAAAGACCCTTGGTATAATAGGAACCTTCTTGGACTTCCCTTTGGTGTGATTTATGATTCACTGTGTCAGGAGGTGGAGCCTACGCAAAACCTTAATCAGCGGATTTACACGAACATATTATTGCAACTTAAACGCCCGGCGCTCTAGCTGTGTAATTTCAACAGATTGTCCCTGGTAAGTTCATCGGGTATAGGTGGCCATTCGTCTGATCATTGCTTCTTTCCGGCGGCTGCGGTGTGTCAAGGGTTTAGAGCGTGGCAAAGGCCGTTCGGTCACACCAAATATGATATGCCCCCCTCAGGGCGCGTCATGGCACACGGCTTCAATATTGTGGCCATCGGGATCTATAACAAAAGCGCCGTAATAGTGAGGATGATAAATTTCCCGCACCCCTGGCGCCCCATTATCCCTGGCACCAATATCGAGGGCAACCTGATGAAAAGCATCAACCGCAGCCCTGTCAGGTGCTGCAAAAGCCACGTGCAAGCCGTTTGTCAAAGGCTCTCCTGTGCCGATCCAGAACTGTGGTCGGCCATCACGACCAAAGCCCGCGTGCTCCCCTCCACCGGTTTGCGCCTTGCCCACCTCAACCACCAGCACATACCCAAGTGGTGCCAAAACCGCTTGATAAAACGCCTTTGACTTTTCAAAATCAAAAACCGAAAATCCTACGTGATCAAGCATGCCCCAAGCCCTATACCTGTCGGTGCACCATCATGGCTTTGATAGAGGCAATGGCCTTAGCCGGGTTGAGTCCCTTGGGGCAGGCGTTGGTGCAGTTCATAATGGTATGGCAGCGATAAAGGCGGAACGGATCCTCCAGATCATCAAGGCGCTCACCTGACGCCTCGTCACGGCTGTCGGCGAGCCAGCGATAGGATTGCAACAGGGCCGCCGGCCCCAAATACCGATCCGCATTCCACCAATAGCTGGGACAAGAGGTCGAGCAGCACGCGCACAGAATGCATTCGTACAGCCCGTCCAAATCCTCGCGATCATGGTGGGTTTGCAGCCATTCTTTTTCCGGCGTCGGCGAGACGGTCTGCAACCATGGCTCGATGGCCCGATGCTGGGCATAAAAGTTCGTCAAATCCGGCACCAGGTCCTTGACCACCGGCAAGTGGGGCAACGGATAGACCTTTACCGGCCCGTCGATTTCGTCGATGCCCTTGGTACAGGCCAAAGTGTTGGTGCCGTCGATGTTCATGGCACAGGAACCGCAAATGCCCTCGCGACACGAGCGACGCAACGTCAAAGTTGGATCAACGGTGTTTTTTATCCACAAAAGCGCGTCCAACACCATCGGACCACACGCCTCCAGATCGACATAAAAAGTATCCAAAGCCGGATTATCGCCATCATCCGGGTTCCAGCGGTATATGCGGAACTCGCGATCCATGCCTGAGCTTTCTGACGGTCTATCCCAGACCTTGCCCTCTTTGATCCGCGAGTTTTTCGGTAACGTCAATTCAACCATATTATCGCCTTTGCTGTCGTGCTCGCTTGCGCCTTTCGTCGAAGCTTCAATACACCCTGGCTTCGGGTTTGATATAGTCTATATCATCGCTTAGCGTGTGATTGTGCACACCTCGGTAGGCAATGCGCGATTGTTTTTTGTCCACGTCGGCATAAGCGAGCGTATGTTTCATCCAGTTTTCATCATCACGATCGGGGTAATCCTCGCGCGCGTGGGCTCCGCGGGACTCTTGGCGCGCGCGCGCTGATTCCATGGTAACCACCGCCTGGAGGATGAGATTTTGATATTCAAGAGTCTCCACAAGATCCGAGTTCCAAATAAGCGAGCGGTCATGCACGGCAATGTCATCGCCTGCCTCCCAGGCCTGGCTGATCAGTGCGCTGCCTTCCTCCAGAATGTCTCCCTGGCGAAAGACCGCGCAATTGGATTGCATGATCTTCTGCATGGAAAGGCGCAAAGCCGCTGTAGGGGTCCCACCATCGGCGTGACGCGCGGCATCAAGGCGCGCAATGGCACGCTCGTCCGATCCGTTGGTAACCCGCGCATGCGCCTTGCCCGGGGTCATCGTTTGCGCGCAGCGCAAGGCCGCCGCACGGCCAAATACCACAAGGTCAATCAACGAGTTTGAGCCGAGACGGTTGGCCCCATGCACTGAGGCGCAAGCCGCCTCCCCCACCGCCATAAGCCCGGGCACGATTGCATTATCGTCTTTGTTCGAGGGGGCAATGACCTCGCCGTGGTAATTGGTGGGGATGCCGCCCATGTTGTAGTGAACGGTGGGCAGCACGGGGATTGGTTCACGGGTAACGTCCACGCCGGCAAATATTTTCGCCGATTCGGAAATCCCCGGCAAACGCTCGGCAATAACATCCGGATCAAGATGATCAAGATGCAAGAATATATGATCCTGCTCAGGACCAACCCCGCGTCCTTCACGGATCTCAATGGTCATGGAGCGCGATACCACGTCGCGGCTGGCCAGGTCCTTGGCCGAGGGCGCGTAGCGCTCCATAAAACGCTCCCCTTGCGAATTGGTCAGATATCCCCCCTCTCCGCGCACCCCCTCCGTGATCAAGCAACCGGCGCCATAGATGCCGGTCGGGTGAAATTGCACGAATTCCAAATCCTGTAATGGCAATCCGGCGCGCAGCACCATGGCGTTTCCATCGCCGGTACAGGTGTGCGCCGATGTGCACGAAAAATAGGCGCGGCCATAGCCACCGGTTGCCAAAATGACCTTGTGCGCGCGAAAGCGATGCACCGTGCCGTCATCCAGACACAGGGCTATCACCCCCACACAGGCACCATCGTCGTCCATGATCAGATCAATGGCGAAATATTCAATATAAAAGCGCGCATCGTGACGCAGGGACTGGCCATAAAGGGTGTGAAGCATCGCATGGCCGGTACGGTCGGCGGCGGCGCAGGTGCGTTGCACCGGTGGTCCTTCCCCCATGTTCATCATGTGGCCGCCGAAGGGGCGCTGATAAATGCGCCCGTCTTCGGTGCGCGAAAACGGTACCCCGTAGTGCTCGAGCTCATAGACCGCTTTTGGCGCCTGGCGGCACATATATTCGATCGCGTCCTGGTCCCCGAGCCAGTCGGAGCCCTTGACCGTGTCGTACATATGCCAACGCCAGTTGTCCTCCCCCATATTACCAAGTGAGGCCGCAATGCCCCCTTGCGCTGCCACCGTATGGGAGCGGGTTGGGAACACTTTTGAGATATTGGCCGTCTTCAGCCCGGCCTCGGAGCACCCCAAAGTGGCACGCAGGCCAGCCCCCCCAGAGCCAACCACGACCACATCAAATACGTGATCAATCACATCATACGCCGCCACAGTTTTACCTGAACTGGAGCGCTGAGACTTTTTTTTGGATTTCGCCATGAATTACGTCCGGATTGTTAGGAGCTAAGCTAAAAAAAGTGCCGCAACGCCAACACGTACAATAGCAAGAACGCAGGCAATAGCAATTGTTGCGCAAAACGCGATGTTGATTGTCAACAGAGCAAGCTTCCATCCCTTGTGATGGACATAGTCTTCTATGATAACCTGCATACCCAGCTTCATATGCACCGTCACGCTAATCACAAACAACACAACGGCAGCAGAAACAAAGGGAGAACCCAGAATGGCCACAGCTTCCAGGTGGGTGGCATTAACAAGCGCAATCATGGTGCTGATGACGACAATGCCAAGCAGCAGGTTTGCCGCAGCGCTCAGGCGCTGTTGCCAAAAGTGCCTCGTCCCCCCTCCTGAAGCGCCAAGGCCGCGAACAGAGCCCAATGGGGTCCGTAAACTCATCGAATGCCTCCTCACGTTAAAATATTGAAACACCAATAACGCGCATCAGCGTTATACACCAAAATCCCGCTGGGCTGTCCAGAATTGCATTATCCAACAGCGTACACGATAATCCACAAGATTACGGTTGCTGCCAAGCCGCCAAACAAGGTCATCCTGGCCAGAAGGAACCGTTCTCGCTCTTTGAAGCCGTAACCGAAATCCCAGATAAAATGTCGCACCCCACCAAGCATGTGATGCAGCAAGGCCCATGTGTAGCAAAACAGCAAGAACCGCCCGATAATCGAGCCGAAGAAATATTGCGCGGTATAATAGGTGTCCGGGCCCCCCGCGATCGCCAGCAGCCACCAGGCTAACAGCAAAGTCCCAATATAAAGGCCAACGCCGGTGATGCGATGCATGATCGACATCACCATCGTCCAGGTCAATTTATAGATCTGCAAGTGGGGCGACAGGGGTCGAACGTGCTGTTTGGATTTGATTTCTGCAGAAGCCATCTAAAAACGTCCTTCAATCTTTGCCGGTGCGCTTGAGCGTCTCGTATTGCACACCAGTTTAAATCAGCTTGGCGTTAGATGTACCCATTTTGTGAGCGGTAATACCAGCGGTATGGGCTTTATGGATACGCCGGCTGGTGTACCCATTTTGCTATGGGTACACCTAAACGTATGTTGATCTAAGACATGAGCCCTTGTCAAGGACCCTTGGTATCACGCATCTCTGAAGAGCGGCTTCGGCGGTCCTGCCCGCCGCTACTGGCCCGTGATTGGCCACCAACACCCAATGGGTTTTGTAAGAACGGCCTATGGCAAATGGGTACAGCGAAACCCATGCTGATCTAGTAAGAAGTCACAACCAGCGCAAAGCGCGCGATAAGGTTCATGATAGCCGATAAACGTCAAGGATCGCCTTGTAAACATGCGAGGCCGCCAGGGATCGTTGCTTGTGTTCATCACGTGACAGGCAGATAGGGATTTCAAACCCAAACAAATCGGGGCGCAGGACGCGCATATCGCCACGTTCAACCCAATAGGCGGCGTAGTCCTTGGGCAGAAACCCGATACAACGGCCGCTCAGAATGAAATGGGCAAGCCCCTCCATCTGATGCGAGACGGCAAGTGCTGGACGTTTGAAAACAGGAGAATGGGGCGTCTGTGTTGAGACGTAACCGCGGCGCACATAGTCTTGCTGCGCGATCAACTGGTGGGTCAAAGCCTGCTCGCGGACATCGAACAGCGGATGGTTCCTGCCGCAAAACAAATGTTGCTGTTCGAGAAAGAGCTGTTTTTGCGATATGCTTCTCAAGGCCTGAAATTTTGATGCGACGGCGACCTGCAACCGGCCGCGAACCAACTGCTCTTCGATCTGATCTGGCGGCGCGATCCGCAGAATAATTCTCAAATCCGTTGAATTTGACATCGCCTCGCTGATCGCCTGGTGCAAAAGACACTGCCGGTTTGTGATGATGTTGTCCATCACACCAACGGTAATCTCGCCGACAATCCGCTCACGCAGTTGCGTGATCTGCGCATGGTATCCCTCAATCAGCGCCAGCAGGGAGCGGGACGAATCGTACACCGCCCGGCCCCGCGATGTCACAGCGAAGCCAGCCCGCCCGCGCTGACATAGTCGAAAACCAAGACGTATCTCCAGATTGGCCATATGGGTGCTGATGGTCGATCGGGACAGGTTCAACTCGGTCTGCGCCTGGGTAAACCCGCCGCATTCAACGATGGTGCAGAAAATCCGCAACAGCTTGATATCGACATCGGCAAGGGCGGGAGAGAGTTTGACCATTACGTCCTGATTTCTCAATGTGAACTTCGACAGGTTAGCATTTATCAATCTATATATTAAGCCTATCTTTATAATCACTTCGGTGCAATAAACACAGCGGGCCCGATATAATGTGTAAGGACATCGTATTTCGAACTGCTTTTGAAACGAACCCGCGCTCGCTGCTTTCTACAGGATGACACAACCCGGTAACGCGCAATGGCGTCAACACCTAATTGTGTAATTTCAATAGGGTGTTCTCGAAAAAACGCGTCGCATGGATGGCCCGAAAGGGTCCTGCTGTGACCACGACCGCAAGAGGCAATGCGTCAGACTTGCCCGTCTTGCGAACAACCCGCTGAAAGGTCGCGGGTAACTTGACGAATGGCCGCGGACAGAGGCAAAATATTACGTACTTACATATTCGACAGAGCGTGACGGTCACCACCAAAGTTGAAATCTGACAAAAGGGAGATTGAAATGAAATCAGCCAACAGACGTTCAAAATTCTCGATATCGGCTCTGATAACGGGGGTTGTGCTTGCGTGCGCTGGCGCACAGGCGAGTGCACAATCGGTACTGGAATCGATCAAGGCCCGGGGCAAGATCACGGTTGCCACCGAGGTGGCTTATCCGCCCATGGAATATCTTAAAGATGGCAAGGTTGTCGGCTATGGCAAGGATATCCTGGATCTGGTGGTCGCGGACCTTGGTGTCGAGCTCGAACAACTTCAACTGCCGTGGGACGGCATTCTGGCAGGCGTTCTGGCCAAAAAATACGACATCGTCGCCACGTCGGTGGCAATCAAGCCGGATCGAGTTACCAAATATGCGTTTACCCGTCCACTTGCCATCGCCCATACCATGCTGGTAAAGCGCCATGGCGATGACAGTATGTCCGGTCTGGACGATGTCGGCGGTAAAATCGTCGGTGTGGAACTCGGCTCCTCCCTGGCGCAGGAAGTGGAGGCGGTCGATGCGCAGCTTAAAGCCAATGGCGGTGAGGGCTTTGCGCAAATCCGCGGCTTTAAGTCCAATGATGATCTGCGGCTTGCGCTGGCCGGTGGGCAAATCGACATCGGCACCATACCCTCGTTCTCCCTGGCGACAATGCAGAGGCAAAGGCCGAATACCTTTGCCCAGCTTGTCAACATCGGCACTGGCACCCTGTTTGCCTGGGTTGCCCATCCCGACGGTGCCGATCTGCGCGATCGCGTAAACGATATCCTCGTTCGCCTGCAAAACGATGGGACCTTGAGCACATTACAGCAAAAGTGGTTTGGCTTTGAAATGGAGCTGCCCGAGGATTATCTTCCCGAAGGGGCGCTTTAGGCGTATGATCTTCTTATACGGCAAGCACCTGTTTGCCGTATGAGGGGTTGGCGCGGCAGGGCGGTCGCAACGCAACCGCCAACAAAATGCATGCAGCGCGGCACCGCCGCCCATCACGTTGAAAGCCTTGGCGCATGGACCTTCAGTTCCTTGAGATCATCCCGAAGGCGGGCCCCCTGTTTTGGGGGGCGCTTTATACGATTTTCGTCGGGCTGGTCGCTTGCGCGGTCGGGCTGGTTGTCGGTACCGGATTGCTCTTTATGCGCAATAGCCGATACTGGTTGCTGCGAAAATTCGTCGGCGTTTATGGCAGCTTTATTCGCGGCACGCCAGCCCTGGTGCAAATCCTGGTTTTCTATTATGCGCTGGCGCCGCTGATCGGCGTTAACATCGGCCCGTTTACGGCCGGCATCATGGCCGTCGGCTTCAACAGCGGCGCCTATGTTGCGGAAATCCTGCGCGGTGGCCTGAGCCGCATCCCCGCCGGGCAATGGGAGGCCGCGCAAGCGCTCGGGCTATCCAAATACAAGGTCTGGTTTAAGATTATTCTGCCCCAGGTCTATTACAGCGTTATTCCGCTTTTGGTGAATGAGTTCACCATGGTGATCAAGATCACGCCGCTATTATCGACAATCACGCTGGTTGAGCTGACTCGCGCCTCGCAGATGCTTTACAATGAGACGTTCCGCCCGGTCGAAGTTTTGGGTCTGGCGGCGCTAATCTATTTCGTCATCTGCTTTTCAATCAGCCAGTTTGGTGAGTTTTTGCAGCGGCGTTCGATGAAGTATCGCCTCTAGAGCGTGGCATGTCTTAGCAACGACCTGCTGACATTACACATCCAGGACAACGACCGATGAACTTTGACTACATGGCGATATGGAGTAATCGCGACATCCTTTTTAATGGTATCGGCAATACACTGCTGATATCCGCGGTTTCCATTCCCATCGGTATTTTTATCGGCGTCTTCGTTTGTCTGATGCGCATTTCCACCAGGCGGTTTCTGCGCTGGAGTGCGATCGCCTATATTGAAATCATCCGCAATGTACCGCTGTTGATCCTGATATTCATGGTGTTTTATGCGCTACCCTTTTACGGCATTCGTCTGGCGGGGCTGACGACGGGCTTTTTCTGCCTGTCGATCTATGGTGGGGCGTATTTTGCCGAGATCTTTCGCGGCGGTGTTGAATCGGTTCCCAAGGGTCAGTTCGATGCCTGTGAGGCGCTCGGCCTAAAGTACGGATTTTATATGCGCCGGGTCATTTTTCCCCAGTTGTACCGCTATGTCTTTCCCCCCGGCACCAATATTGCCCTGACGATGATCAAGGAATCGTCGCTGCTATCGATGATTACCGTGGCCGAACTGACCTATGCCGCCCATGACATCAACGGGCGCACGTTCACCCCGGTAGAGACCTTCGCGACGATTGCCCTGCTGTACTGGTTGATATCGACCGTATTTTTGCGGTTGACCCGTGTCGTGCAGACCAGGCTTGGCGCCGAGGATTCAGACGCGATGATGGTGCTGCGCTAGATGTGTAACGCCAAGAGGTTGTCTCTGGTAAATTCATCGGGTGCAGGTGGCCATTCGTCTGATCATGAGAGATGTTCGATTTCTCCCGCGCTGTCAAGGGCGCTTCGCGCCGCTTCCAGCGGTTTTTAAACCCTTGACAGCGCGGGAGAAATCGAAAAAAAGCAATGATCAGATGAATGGCCTGATATGGCTTTGCTGGCGGCAATGGCCGCAATAGCCCAGACTTCAGACCGGCCACCTTGAGAACAACTTATTGAAAGTTCACAGCTAGAGCGTCAGAAAAATCCCTTACCCATAACTGGGGTTACGGAATGCCCATGACTCCAATTAAACGCATTTTGCTATAGTAACGTGACAGCAGGTTCGAAAATTCGGGTTGACAAGTGGCTTTGGTATGCGCGTGTAACCAAGTCTCGTGCATTGGCCAGCCAACTGGCACGCGGCGGCAAAATCCGCGTCAACCGCATCAAGATTAATGGTGCGGCAAAGCCGGTCGGACCCGGCGATGTGCTGACCATCTCCCTGCGAGGACGGGTGCGGGTACTCAAAATTCTGGCAACAGGCAGCCGCCGCGGCCCCGCAGCCGAGGCGCGATTGCTTTACGAGGACCTCACGCCGGTCCTGCCGTCGCGGGCGGGTCCGCACGATCTTCCTCCTGCCGCTGCTGCCGCGCGCCCTGCGCGCGATAAAGGCTCCGGTCGCCCCACAAAAAAGGAACGCCGGCAACTCCAGGCCCTCACCCGAGACGGGACCTGATCAGTCCGCATCATCCGCATCAAGCGCCTCCCGCCCGTGGGGGGCGGTGTAGTCGAGTTTCGGGCCGCGGGGCACGATACGGGTTGGGTTGATGGTCTCGTGGCTGCCATAGTAGTGGTTCTTGATATGATCCATATTGACCGTCTCCGCGATTCCTGGCAATTGATACAGCTCGCGCAAATAGCCGCTAAGGTTCGGGTAATCCGCAAGGCGGCGGATATTGCATTTAAAATGCCCCACATAAACCGGATCAAAGCGCACCAGGGTGGTGAACAGACGCCAGTCGGCCTCCGTGATGGCTGAGCCCATCAGATAGCGTTTGGTGGCAAGGCGCTCATCAAGCCAATCCAGGGTCTCGAACACTTGTGTGACGGCCTCGTCATAGGCCTCTTGGGTGGTGGCAAAGCCTGCCTTATAGACCCCATTGTTGACCGTTTTGTATATCCGTGCGTTGACCGCGTCTATGTCCTCGCGCATGGGAGCGGGATAATAGTCCCCAGGCCTCGCCCCAATGCCGTCAAAGGCGCTGTTGAACATGCGGATGATTTCCGAGGATTCGTTGGAGACAATGGTTTCGTGGGTGCGATCCCACAAGACCGGCACCGTCACGCGGCCGGAGTAGTGCGGATCGGCTTTGGTGTAGATTTGGTGCAGCTGGGTAGCATGATTGAGGGTGTCGGGGGTGGCGCCATCGGCTGCGGGCGATGGGGGGAATGTCCAGCCCTCGGCCCCCATTAACCAGTTGACCACAGAGACGGAGACCATGTCCTCAAGGCCCTTGAGAATACGAAAGATAAGGGTGCGGTGGGCCCAGGGGCAGGCGTAGGAGACATAAAGATGATAGCGTCCCGCTTTGGCCGCAAAGCCGCCCTCACCGCTTGCGCCCGGGGCGCCGTCGGGGGTGACCCAGTTGCGAAACTGCGACTGTTTGCGCACAAACCGACCCTTGGTTGATGCGGTGTCGTACCAGCGGTCGACCCACTTTCCTTCTTGTAGCAGTCCCATGGTTGTCTTGTCCTTTAGATCAGCATACGTTTAGGTGTACCCATTTTGCTATAGGTTTGTCTTGGGGTTATTGTCAACGCGCTTGTGTCGTGCGCTCCAGCAGGGCGATCTTGTCACCAGTGAGATCAAACGAGGTGCGGCATGGGGATTGTATCCATAATGCGATGGGTTTCCTCAAGAATTTTTATGATCTTTTGGTAGTGACGGATGTCCTCGAAGGTGAGTGTGCGGCCCTTGCGGTCCTTGAGCCATTTCTGCGCCGGCTGATAGCCGCCGATGAAAAATGTCCAGGCCACTTGCGGGACATTGTCAAAGTACTGGGTTTTGTTGATGAACACGCGCTCGCCATCAAGGTAGGGTTTTTCCACAACACTCTCCCCCTCCCCATGGAACGGGTAAGGGGTCTTGCCGATGGCATCGTCGTCTATCAGGTGCAGGCGGCGCAAGTGCCCGCCCTTCTCGGAGATGTCCCAAAACACCCCTGGTGAGGAGGGATAGGGAATGCGCGGAAAATCGCTTTTGAGAAATTCCTTGTAGGTTTCCCGGTAAGCGGGGCAATGGAGAACCCCGTAGATATAGTCGAAAATAGCCATCTCATCGGGGCGCCCGTGCGCCTTGTCCTCGCCAGCGTCTGCAATGGCCGTGCGAATGCTTGGCTCCATGTTGACCGTGCGCTCGGTGGGGGCAAGGGCGTCCGCTTGCTCAGCATCGTCATCAGGGTAGAGGTAGAGGGGGAATAAAGCCGATTGCGTACTGCTTTCAGAATACTTCGTTTCCGCTATTTTGTCTGAAATGAAGAAGTGGTTAGGAAATGGATTTTTATTGCTTCGCGCTGTAGCAAGGCCAACATTCTCTCCATTGAGCATATGCCGCATGACCTCGGAGCGGGGATAACAAAGAAATCCTCTCGAATGACCCGTATAATATGTCCAGCGGGGATCGAAAGGGCGATAGGCAATTCTTTGTAATTTACGGGAGGACATGTTGTTGGTTATGTCTTTCTGCGCCCATTCAACTCGCCAGTCACGCACATCCTTACCCAGTGCATATTTCGCTCTCGCTTGCTCAGGTTCCAAACAAGCGAAATCCCGAACCCGCTGCCATAGGACATCCCTGTGCATATCAATGGTCAGGGCGTCACGGGCGGTGACAATACCCACCGAGTTCACCGGCATCAAAGCGGTAAGGGAAAACCCTTTCTCATAGGCCTCTTGCAATTCAAAATCGCGTTTGACAAAGAGATAGTGCGGAGGGCGCATCTCCAGTTGCTCGTCGCACAGTTCCACGACACGCTTCGTGTCCAGGGCTTTGTACTTTTCCTGCCGCGTTCCCCACAAATCACCGTGGTAAACCCGCGCCAGGGCCTTGTCCGCTCCCACCTCCGTGCGTTTCTTGACAGCGATAACAATCGCCACCCCCTGCTGGATGTCGAAAACGTTCTTGTCCGCAGAGCCGTCGGGAGCGATCTCCTTTTTCTTGGCGTTGCCGTGCAGGTCGAGCACATGGATTTTGTCGAACGTCTTCAGCAAATGCCAGCGCATGCCGCGAAAGGTGGGGTTGTCCAGATAACCGTGATTGGTGATAAAACCGAGCACCCCTTCGCCGTTTTTCTCAATCATATATTCGGCAAAGCGGATAAATTTGACATAATCGTCATTGAGCCACTTAGGATTGCGCTCTTTAAGCTTCTCCTGGCCCCCTGGTTCCTTTTTATAAACGTCGATCAGGTCCTGGATCCATGGCCCCTTGTTGGCGCTCTCGCCCGAATAGGGCGGATTGCCGATGACGCACATGACCGGCACGTTGCGCTTAACCGTATTGGCATGATTGGCCTCATTGGCCAACCATTGGGCAAAGCCCAAGTAATGCTTGACCACGCTTCCTTCCTCAAGAGAGTTGGTAAGGTAGACCCCAAGGCGCGGAGGGTCCTCACGTGTTGTCTTGTACTCCAGCTCGTTCAACATCATGTCGAGCTTGGTGTGGCACATGGCATAAGATGCCATGAGCAACTCAAACCCGTGCAGGCGTGGGATGAGTTCTTTTTCCACATACCCATTCCATTGGCCTGGCGCGATGTCCTTGACCTTGGGGGCGATCTGCTTGATGACCTCGGCCAGGAAAGTGCCCGTACCCGCTGCCGGATCAAGGATTTGCACCCGGTGCAGGTCTCGCTTTTGCGTAGTTACCACCTCCTTGTCACCACTCTTGCCGCCTGTCTCACCCGTGTCCCAGTCGACGGTAACTTTTGCGGTGTCCGCCAGGCCTTGTGCAAGGCCGAATTCCTGACGCAACACATCATCAACAGCACGAACGATAAAGCGCACCACCGGCTCTGGTGTGTACCAAACGCCGCGCGCCTTTCGCTTGGCGGGGTTATATTTGGCGAGAAAATCCTCATAGAAATGAATGAACGGATCATCTTTTTGGGTAAACGCGCCGAAATTCTCAAACAGCTTGGCCAAGTCCACCGCCTGGAATATTTCCGCCAACTCGTCAACGCTGCGCCGCAAGCCGATTCCAAGACCCGTGCCGGCAATAAAAGAAAAAAGGTTGCGCAAAAACGGATTTGACTTCGGCAGCAGGTCAAGGGCCTCCTCGCGGGAAAAATCATGCTTGCTCTCATCATGCAAGCGCGCACCAAACAGGCCGTAAGCGATCGTCTCCGCGTATATGTCGGCGAATTCTTCCTCCCTGAGTGTGTGTATCAATTGGTCTTGGAACGCCTTGAACTGTCCTGCGAGTTCGCTGACCTTCTCCTTATCTTCTTTTAATGTCTGATACAGAACGTCCTTTATGATCGACGCCTTGCCCGCCATCCGCTCCGCCAATTCCTCAGGGCTGGTAATGGTTTGCAGTTTTTGGGAGGCAAAATCCTCTAACTGATTAACAAGCGCATCAAAACGATCCGGCTTTGGCTGAATACCCATCAGCATATCGGCAATGGAAATGTCTCGCACGAGTTCACCGTTCTTATAAAAACGGAAATCAAGGCAATTGGTGTACATCAGGTTTGGCAGTCCCCTGACGTAGCGCTGGTGCTGCTTCTTATTCGCGTCACTCATTGTCTTGGGTGCGATGTCGACGCCAATATCCTTGGCCTCGCAGTGGCCGATTGTGATCTGCTGCTCGCCGCTTCGACGCAAGAAAACAAAGTCCGGTCGCCCAACCTTGACGGCTTTCGGTTCGTTGACCGCCTCGACATCCTTTGCAACGCTGTTGAACAAACCTTCCAGGGCCGCCCGATAGGAATGTTCAGTCGCCGAACCGGTACGATAAATTCTGTCAACTTCGTCAAGATACCGAGAAATGTTCAAGCCAATTCCCTTCCCTCTTTCCCTGGCGTGGTTTGCTCACCGGCTTGGCGTAATTTAAGACTTTGGCGTGGGCGCATATTGCTTTAAAGTTTGCCAAATCGCAAACACGAAAGCGGCCATGTCAACGCAAGATCTTGAGAGCGAAGTTTATAACGAAATGTTCGCGCCCGATGGTTCGGTGCGTGCACCCTATCGGCAACTCGCCGCCTGGATAGAAGCGCAGCCCGCCAACGTGCTCAAGCACAAGGCCAAGGATGCCGCTGCCATCTTTCGCCGCCTGGGGATTACCTTTGCGGTCTATAATTCCAGCTCCGGAGCCGAACGCCTCATTCCGTTCGATATCATTCCACGCATTATCGCCGCCAAAGAATGGCGACAGCTGCGCAAGGGGCTGGAGCAGCGCATACGCGCCCTCAACGCCTTTTTGCACGACATCTATCATCGCCAGGAAATTATCAAGGCCGGCCGTCTGCCTGCCGAACTGATCATTCAAAACAAAGCCTTTCTGCCGGAAATGGTCGGCTTTACACCCCCGTGCGGGGTCTATACCCATATAGCCGGCGTCGACATTGTGCGCGTTGGCGCGAGCGACTTTACGGTGCTTGAGGATAACCTACGCACCCCGTCAGGGGTCTCGTACATGCTGGAAAACCGCGAGGCGATGATGCATTTGCTGCCCAACCTGTTTGCCCGCCATCGCATCGCACCCATCGAGCATTACCCGGAACTGTTGCGCCAAACCCTTGAGAGCGTCGCCCCGCCTGCGTGTCTGAGGGAGCCGACAATCGCGCTTTTGACCCCTGGCATTCACAACTCCGCATTTTTTGAACATACGCTTTTGGCTGACCAAATGGGCGTTGAGCTGGTCGAGGGGCAAGACCTTTTCGTCGATGACGGCTTCGTCTACATGCGCACAACGCGCGGCGCGGCAAAAGTCGACGTGATCTACCGGCGCATTGATGACGAGTATCTCGATCCGCTGACTTTCAATCCGCAATCCATGCTCGGTGTGGTCGGTATCTTTGACGCCTATCGCGCGGGAAACGTTACCCTCGCCAACGCCCCGGGCACCGGCATCGCCGATGATAAAGCCGTTTATGCTTATGTGCCGGAAATTGTCGAGTTCTATACCGGTGCGCGCCCCATTCTCAAAAACGTGCCAACCTACCAGTGCATCAAGCCCGATGACTTGGCCTATGTGCTTGCCCATCTGGAAGAACTGGTGGTCAAACAGGTGCATGGCTCTGGCGGATACGGCATGCTGGTCGGACCCCACGCGAGTCGCAAACAGCGCACCGATTTCGCCAAAAGAATAAGCGCCGAACCCGAAAACTATATCGCGCAGCCGACCTTGGCGCTGTCTGCCAGCCCCACCTATACAGGCAAAGGTCTCGTGCCGCGCCATGTTGACCTGCGCCCGTTCGTACTTGTGGGGGATAGTGTTCGCTTTACCCCCGGGGGACTGACCCGCGTGGCGCTAAAACCCGGCTCGCTCGTGGTTAACTCGTCGCAAGGGGGCGGCACCAAGGACACATGGGTATTAGAGGATTAGTCAAGCCATGCTCGGTCGCACCGCCGCCAATCTGTTCTGGCTATCGCGCTATGTTGAGCGCGCCGAAAACATCGCACGGCTGCTGGAGGTGGGTTATCGCATATCGCTCATTCCCGGCTCCGCGGAAGGCTATCGCGAGCAATGGGACTCAACACTAAAAAGCGCGGCCATTGATCACGCCTTTTACGACAAATACGATGAGGCTAATCTGGCCAATATTATCGCCTTTATGCTGTTTGACAAAGATAACCCCTCCTCTGTTCACTCGTGCTTGCTAACCGCGCGCACCAACGCGCGCACCGTACGCACCGCTATCAGCGGCGACATGTGGGAAAGCCTGAACACAACATGGCTTGAATTCGCAGCCGTTGATCCGATGACGATCACCAGCAACAGGCTGCCTGCGTTTCTCGATTGGATAAAGCAGCGCTCAAACGAATTTCGTGGTGCCTTCCTCGGTACTGCGCTGCGCCGCGAGGGGTTTGTATTCTCACAACTAGGCGCCCATCTGGAGCGCGCCGATAACACGGCCCGTATTCTTGATGTCAAGTATTACATTCTTCTGCCACGCCACGAAATGATCGGCGGCGAGGTCGATACCCTGCAATGGGCTATGATTCTGCGCGCCGTCTCCGGGCATAAGTCGTACCGACACGTTTATCACGATCGGTACAAGGCCTGGAATGTCGCGGAATTCCTCATTCTGCGCCGCGAGATGCCGCGAGCGCTGATCTATTCCTATGAGTGGATCAACCGCATGTTCGGCGAGTTTGAGCGCCTGTACCGCGAGCCCAGCGAACCGCAGCTGCAAGCGCGTGAGACCTACGATCTGCTCAGTGAAAGCCATATGGACTCAATCTTTCAAGAAGGCCTGCATGAGTTCCTGATCGATATCATCGCGAGAAACGTTTCCCTGACCCGGTCCATTTCCCGCGAATACAATTTCTATTAACCTCCCGCCCAGGCCAACCGAGGCCGGGTATCCCTAAACAATGCGCGGCAAGAGCTCAACGAAATTGCACGGACGAAAGCGATTATCAAGCTGATGAACGAGAATGCCGTCCCAAGCATCACGAACCGCCCCTGGAGAGCCCGGCAAACAAAAAATGAGCGTTCCTCGCGCCAGACCCGCCATTGCCCGTGACTGGATCGTTGATGACCCGATTTTCTCATAGGACAGGCGGTGAAATAGCGCAGAGAACCCGTCCATGTGTTTATCAAACAACGGCGCAACGGCTTCCGGGGTAACATCGCGCCTAGTAAAGCCGGTTCCTCCCGTGGTGACAATCACGTCTACAGCCGGATCAGCAATCCATGCCTCAATCCGGTGTTGAATACACGCAATATCGTCTTTCACAATGGCTCGTGCTCCCAACCGATGGCCCGCTTCGGCGATGCGTGCCGCCAGCAGGTCCCCGGATCGGTCATCGACACGGGTACGGGTATCGGAGACACTCAATACCGCAATCGAAATGGCAATAAACGGGCGATCAGCGTCAAGGCTCATAGTGGGGGCTCCGTGTAGGCTCCGTAGCGAATGCGATAGGATTTGTGGGTTGGCCGTCTATGGCAAAATGCGTTTAATACCAAGGGCCCTTGCCAATGACTCATGCATTTGCGTCAAAGCGTAGTGTTATCAAGGCAATACACCAGTCGGCGTGTCTATAAAGCCAATACCGCTGGTATAATTGGTATCATGGGCACTCCCGTATTTTCCTCGCATGTTGCTATAGATTTAGAGGGCAATCAGCTATATGGGTTTCGCTTATACCCCGGGCAACATGGGTATAAGCAAACCCCATGCTGATCTAATCTGCCCTCTCGGTTGCCCGGCGTGTTTCGGCCGAATGCTCCCAGTTGATCGTCTCTGGTGTATTCGTGCGCGTAACCGGCAGACCCTGGAACTCGACGCGCTCTTTATCGGATACCGGCTTGCGTCGACCAAGGCGATAAAGGGTATAAAGAGCAATGGTCGCATGCACGAATGCCGTGCAGACAAACAAACCGGCGCTACCTAAAACATCCATCGACGCGGCCCCCAACGGCGGTCCGACCATTGTGCCAATGCCATAGACAAGAAGTAACCCGCCGGCAACGTTAACAAAGTTTTCAGATTTCGCATAGTCATTGGCGTGAGCAACCGCGATTGAATACAGAGGAAAGTTCAGTCCGCCGAAGACAAACATAATTGCCAGAACAATATTTGCGTTTTCGGGATTGACAATCCAAATGACGAACCCTGTAATACTTGCAAGCATCGCCACGTAGATCATCACGTGGCGGCGATCGAACTTGTCTGAAAGGCGCCCGATAGGCAGTTGTGTCACCGAGCCGCCAACCAGAGCCGCGGACAGCATGATGGCGATCATCGCAACGCTGAGGCCAATTTCCTTGCCATAAAGGGCCGCAAAATTCCCGTAGGCCGAATTGGTAATGCCAACAAGAAAGCACCCGACAAGGGCCACGGGAGAGTTGTGATACAAAGACCTGAGATCAAGCGAGATGTCCTGCAGTGGCTCAGGCGACTTGGCGCGACTGAGCGCGGTAGGCAACAGGGACAGGCAATAGAAAATGGCCACCGCAATAAAAGGCATCACCCCGGCCATATTCTGCCAGGACAGCATCAACTGACCTGCGGTCATGGCAAGCGTTGAAATAATCACGTAAATGCTAAAGACGGTTCCGCGAATATCGTTGGTGGAGCGCTCGTTGAGCCAGCTTTCCATAATCATGTAGGCGCCGGCGGTGCAAAATCCGGCCAAAGCGCGCAGAACTATCCATGTGGTGGCGTCGATCGCTATAAAAAGCGCCAGAATAACTATGGCGCACGTGGCGGAGACCGCCCCAAAGGCCCGCACATGACCAACCCGCTGAACGATTCGCGGCATATGCAGGCAACCAAGGATATAGCCCACCGCCCATCCGGCACCAATCAAACCGATTATTGACTTGGAAAACCCTTCAAGATCACCACGCAAGGGAATGATCATGCCATGCGCGCCATGGGCAACAAACAAAAACGCAGCCCCGAACAGCAAGGCCGCAATAGGAAAAAACCGCTCACTCATCGCATGCCTCTCCAACGCAATGTCGGCACCGCCGGTTGTCCAGCCGGTGAACCTCCAAGGCATATCCGCAATCACCAGATGCGCTGTAGTCCGTGTCGTTATGATTTATGATACGCACGACCGTTCAGCGCTGCCTATTTGCCATAAGCTACTGTCATTGATCAAGGAGCAAATCACGGATGGGCATCGGTGTTGATTTCGCTTGGCTATTGCACGATGGCGCTGTCCTCAAACACGATCGGCCAGTTGCCTTGCTGGCCATCGCAGGTGTCCTTGGCGCGCATACGCAGCAGACGGAACTGGGCGCCGGCGGACGGGTTGTTAAACCACAGATAGCTGCCCGACGTGCCGCAATCGCCAATGCCGCGCCCTTTATAGCGATCGATCAGCACATTCTGTTCCTGATCAAATGATGGATTGATCAGGCTATCGGTGGCAGTCCAACCCCTATCGGGGCTGTAACGGGGAAAAACCAGGCGCTGAAAATTGTCCGGCGTGTCGCGGTACCAGACATAAAAGTTAAAGCCCGCATTATAGGCGCCGGACCAGCACGGCAAACCGATCAAATTCGTATTCCCATCAAGTTCGGCACGGATGATCTCCATTTCGCCGATCCCGCCGTTTATATCTTCACACTGTTGCTGCTTGTGATAGGCGGCGATTCTGCCGGGAACTTGCCCGCTATTGAAAGCCTGATGATAGGTCATAGGAGCTGTTGGCGGCGCCGCGGCGCGACCTGGCCAATCCCCTGCCTGGCGCAAGGAGCCCACCCGGTTTTGCTGCTCATCAATCCACAAGAGAGCCGCGCTAATCCCCGACAGAGAGATACGGGCTGTTTGTCCGCCGCCGTTTTCGCCGGTGAAATGAATTCTGGCTTCGCGCCCTTTCAGCATCTCGTCCAGCAAAAATGTAGCCATTTTAGCGTCGGTAAGGAAAAATTCGTTGACGGAGGTGACCGTTCTCAACGCATTGGGCGGGCGCAGGGTAAACCGCGCCGTATCGTCAACGATGATGACTACAGGGTGTGAGACATCGACATTTTCCTTAATGGCCACAAAGGAAATTTCCCACTGCGCGTTCTCGGATCCGGCGCGGCCGATACGCACCCAGTTATCGGCCACCCCCGCCGCTGAATTCGGATTGTCGTAAACAACCGCCGAACAGAAGCCGTCATCACGGCATGTGGCGATATAGTCCTTAAAATACCGCCGTGTCTCCGTCGCTTGTACGAAAACGGCGCTACACACCCAATACGCAAGGCATAATCCTATTCTCGTGAGATAAATCCGCATGGACTGGCCCTTTCGCAACACCAAGGTTTTTATTAAGGTCCGCCCCACAAACGAGGCTCTTATACCAAGAGTCTTTAACAATGACTCATGGATTAGCGTCAAAGAGGTATGTTATCAAGGCAGTACACCAGTCGGCGTGTATATAAAGCCAATACCGCTGGTATTAGCGTCTTGCCGCCCCATACTTGCTAGAGCGTGTCATGGGCACGCTCTGGGCGTTACAGTTTTTCGCGAAAGAACGCCAGCGTTCGCTCCTCAGCCAGACGTGCAGCCTGGGGATCGAAGCGCGGCGTGGTATCGTTGTGAAAGCCGTGATTAACCCCCGCGTACATAAAGGCCTGGTATTCCTTGTCATGCGCCTTAAGAGCCGCTTCATAGGCCGGCCAACCGGCGTTGATCCGCTTGTCAAGCTCTGCATAGTGAAGCAGCAGCGGCGCCCTGATACGCGGAACATCCTCAGCCCTTGGCTGGCGACCGTAAAAGGGTACTGACGCTTTCAAATCAGGGTAGGCCACCGCAAGCGCATTGCACACCCCTCCCCCATAACAAAAACCCACCGCCCCAACGTTTCCGGTACTGTCTGCCCGCGAAACGAGGTGCTCAAAGGCGGCAAAAAAGTCGTTCATGAGCTTTTCCCGATCCACAGTCTTTTGTAGCGCCCGGCCGTCGTCATCGTTTCCCGGATAACCGCCGACGGGACTCAATCCGTCCGGCGCCAGAGCCAAAAAACCGGCCTTGCCCATACGCCGCGCAACATCCTCGATGTAAGGGTTAAGCCCGCGGTTTTCGTGCACAACCAGAACCCCTGGCAGCGGATCCACCACCCCAGCCGGTTTGACCAGATATCCGTTAACACTCTTGTGCCCGTTGGGTGAGGGGTATGTTATGCGCTGTGTCTGAATCGCTTCGTCATCAGGCGCAACCTGTTGCGCCCGGGCATAGTCAGGGCTGAGTACGGCAAGCAGAGCAGCAGCGCTTAAACCGCCACCGGCAAATCGGCCGGCCTTGTCGAGAAACTCCCGCTTGGTGATTTTACTGTGAACATACTCATCATAAAGATCCAGCAATGCCTGATCAAAATCCTTTGCTGTCCAGGGTCTGGTGCCAGAACGGTTGTAGAAAACGGACTGATTTGTCATGATTAAGCCTCCGTCATAAACGTCTTCTAAAAGTTGTATCGTAGCGCGATTTGTCAGCGGGAGTCTACTCAAGCACGTCTATTGGCGGGCACGGGCATCACCAGCCCGCGCCCCTGCGCGGATCGCGTCTATGTTGTCAGCAATCGCCTGAGGTGTTTTGCCTTTAAAAACAGCGGACCCGGCCACCAGCACATTGGCGCCCACCGCCGCAACCGCGCCGGCAGTTGCCGGTCCAATGCCCCCGTCCACTTCTATGTCAATGGGACGCCTGTCCACAAGCGCCCGGACGCGGCGAATTTTCTCGACCACAGCGGGAATGAATACCTGCCCTGCAAAACCGGGATTCACCGTCATACACAAGACCAAATCGACCCTATCCAGAACATAGGCAATGGTGCTCTCCGGCGTAGCCGGGTTGAGAGCAACCCCGGCCTTTTTGCCATGTTTGCGAATAACCGTCAGAGTGCGCTCCAAATGGGGGCAGGCTTCAACATGAACCGTAATGATGTCCGCACCCGCATCGGCAAACGCGGCAATAAACGGATCCGCCGGTTCAATCATCAGATGCACATCAAGGGGCTTATCTGTCAGGGGCCGAATCGCCTCAACCACAAGAGGGCCGATGGTCAAATTCGGCACAAAATGCCCGTCCATCACATCCACATGCACCCAGTCGCAGCCCCCCGCATCTATGGCGCGAATATCATCCCCAAGACGCGAGAAGTCTGCCGACAGTATTGACGGAGCGATGAGAACAGGATCATGCATGATCGCGCTACATCCTTATATTGCGCCGGACCGGGCCTTATACCAGCGGTATTGGCTTTATATACACGCCGACTGGTGTACTGCCTTGATAACATACTTGCTTGACGCTAAGCCATGAGTCATTGTTAAGGACCCTTGGTATTAAGCGCCGCAATGGCGGGTAGTTCCTTGCCCTCCAACCATTGCAGAAATGCGCCCCCGGCGGTGGACACATAGGTAAACGCGTCTGTGACGTTTGCCCGGCGCAAGGCCGCCACAGTATCGCCGCCCCCCGCAATGCTAACAAGCGCGCCATCACCGGTGCGCTCAGCCGCATACTGTGCCACTTCTACCGTTGCCCGATCAAAAGGGGCAATTTCAAACGCCCCAAGGGGACCGTTCCACAGGAGCGTCTTGCAACCCTCAATCGCTTTCCTGATAACCGCCACGCTTTGTGGTCCCACATCCAGCATCATCTGATCGCCAGGAATACTATCGCAGTCCACCGTCCTGTGCGGTGCATTTGCGGCGAACGCCTTGGCAACGACCCCATCAACAGGCAGAACCAACGTGCAATTGTCGGCGCGTGCGGCCTGTACGATACTTCGCGCGGTATCGAGAAAATCCCGCTCGCACAAAGACGCGCCCACGTCGTACCCCTGGGCTGCAAGAAATGTGTTGGCCATGCCGCCGCCGATGATCAGCACGTCCATTTTTGCCAGGAGATGCTCCAGAATCGCGATCTTGCTGGAGACCTTGGCACCACCAACCAGCGCGGCGACCGGATGTTCAGGCCGATCGAGCGCCCGCGACAGCGCCTCGATCTCGCGCACTAGCGAAGGTCCTGCATAGGCCGGTAGCAAGGCCGTGATCGCCGCCGTTGATGCGTGCGCGCGATGCGAACACGAAAATGCGTCATTAACATAAACATCCGCCAGGGCGGCCAACTGGGAGGCAAAGTCGGGATTGTTATCGGTTTCCTCGCGGTAAAAACGCAGGTTTTCAAGCAAGGCGACATCGCCGTTGCCAAGCCCCGCGGCCCGTGCCTTTGCAGCCCCTCCCACCGTGTGGGGAATAAACTGAACCGGAGCCCCCAAAGCCTGAGCCATCGCCTCGGCAACCGGTGCCAGGGACAGGGCGGGGGTAACCTGCCCGCCCGGGCGCCCCAAATGACTCATAATAACAACCCGGGCACCGCGCGTGCACAGATCACGCACGGTGGGCACAAACCGCTCAATACGGGTCATGTCCGTGACCGTAGTGCCCTGCATGGGTACGTTCAGATCCGCCCGCACGAGCACAACTCGGCCTGTCACGTCTGTTGCGTCTATTGTCTCTATTGACTCTATTGTCTCTATTGTCACTATTGCTTTTACCACGCTATTATTCCAGGTATTGCCAAACCCGCCCTATTCGCGCGCGGCGCGATGCCTTTATTTTCCCACAACAACCCGTCATGAACCTTGAGGGCATCGGGCTTATGCAGGGCGACAAGTGACGAGGCCGGCGCGTGCCGGGCCCATTTTCTGACGACAAAACAACAGCGCATCGGTGCTGGACTCTCAGGCGATGCGAGGGTCATCACCCATGGGGTCAATAGCGATACTGCTCGGGCTTGAACGGCCCATCCCGCGGAACCTTGATATAGTCGGCCTGCTCGGGGCTCATGCGTGTTAACTTAGCACCAAGGCGCGGCAAATGGAGCGCCGCGACCTTTTCATCCAACGCCTTGGGCAACACGGTGACGGTGTTTTCATAGGGTTGCGCGTCGCGGTTTTCCCACAGCGCCTTTTGCGCCAGTACCTGATTGCTAAAGGACGCCGACATGACAAAACTCGGATGCCCCGTTGCGCAGGCCAGATTCACCAGCCGCCCCTCCGCCAGAACAATAATCCGCTTGCCATCGGGAAACTCCACCTCATCAACCTGGGGTTTGACAGGATGCCATTTGTAGTTGCGCAGGGCCGCAACCTGGATTTCCGAATCAAAATGGCCGATATTGCACACGATCGCCCGGTCTTTCATGGCCCGCATATGGTCAAGGGTGATCACATCCTTGTTTCCGGTTGCTGTCACAAATACGTCACCAATAGGCGCGGCCTCTTGCATGGTGACAACCTCATAACCCTGCATCGCCGCCTGCAAAGCGCAAATAGGGTCGATCTCCGACACTAGAACCCGCGCTCCCTGTGAGCGCAGACTTTCCGCCGATCCCTTACCCACATCGCCATAGCCGGCAACTACCGCCACTTTGCCCGCCAGCATCACGTCGGTGGCCCGCTTGATGCCATCGACCAGGCTCTCACGGCAACCGTAGAGGTTGTCGAACTTGGATTTTGTCACGGAGTCATTTACATTTATCGCGGGAAACGGCAAGGTGCCCGCCTCCTGCATTTGATAGAGACGATGCACACCTGTCGTTGTCTCCTCGGAGACCCCGATCAGGTTATCCCGCACGCGAGAGTACCAGTGAGGATCACGCGCAAGCCGCGCCTTTATGGTGGCAAAGAGCGCCACCTCCTCATCGTTCTTCGGATTGGCAATTACAGTCGGATCTTCCTCGGCCTGAGCACCAAGGATAACCAGCAAGGTCGCGTCGCCGCCATCATCAAGGATCAGATTAGCGCTCGCCCCATCGCCCCAATCAAGAATGCGATCGGTAAATGACCAGTACTCATCCAGGGTCTCCCCCTTATAGGCAAAGACCGGCGTGCCTGTTGCGGCGATTGCAGCAGCAGCCTGGTCCTGGGTCGAGAAAATATTGCACGAGGCCCAGCGCACATCGGCTCCCAGCGCCTTTAGGGTCTCGATCAGCACCGCTGTTTGGATGGTCATGTGCAGGGAGCCGGCAATGCGGGCGCCTTTTAAGGGTTGTGACGCGCCATATTCCTCGCGCAACGCCATCAGGCCGGGCATTTCCGTTTCGGCGATGGCGATCTCCTTGCGGCCCCAATCGGCCAGGGACAGGTCCTTGACGTAATAGGTATCGCTGCTGTCAAATGTGGCAGCCCTTGCCGGGATATCGGAATGATCGGAGCTTGGCGTTGGCATGAGAATGGCTTTCTGTTCAAAATTTCCTGGGGCGCGCGGGACATCGCTGGCCGCCTCGGGTTATACCAGCGGTATTGGCTTTATATACACGCCAACTGGTGTACTGCATTGATAACATACTTGCTTGACGCTAAGCCATGAGTCATTGTTAAAGACCCTTGGTACTATAGCCGGCTGCAATAAATAAAGCAATGCAGATATAAGCACATCCTTATATGTTCGTCGAATCAAGGCAGCGGCATGCGCGTGCACTGCCCCCCTGGAAACTTCCATTTATACCAGGGGGCTTTGCGCTTGACTCTTCGCCAGATCGAAAACCGTTGTCTTATACCAGCGGTATTGGCTTCATATACACGCCGTCTGGCGGGCAAGCGCCATCCGAGCTGTTGGTGCTACCAGGTGACCTTGACGCTGGCAGCAATAATATTGGCGTTGTTCTTTGTGTCCGCGACAAGAGCAAAAGGCACTTCAGGCAGTGCTGCCTGTGACAGATTGATCTTGGCGTCCTTGAAAAAGACGTGGGTATAACCGAGATCGAAGGAGATATGGTCGTTGTATTGATAGGTGGCGCCAATACTGGCCCAGATCCGGTCTGAGTCAGGCAAGCGAGGGCCGCGGGTGGCATCGGGAACCGGAGAGGTCTCATAAGCCAGCCCAAACCGGGCGGTTAACTTGTCGTTTACCCTATACTCCGCGCCACCAGAGATCATCCAAGAATCGTCCCAGTTGAACTCGGTGAGGCTGACGGTACTACCTGGCGTGAAGGCAGGCCTTGGACCTCTGCTACTACCGGTCGCAACAATCCGCAAATCCTTCAAGCGGCTCCAGTGGGTCCACTCCACGGTGCCCATAAGCGTAAGATAATCGGTGATCCCATGGCGAACGCTGAGGGTGACGATTTCCGGGGTGGTGATTTTCGCCTCAATGGGAACCGTCAGGGCCGCGTTCGCCTGTGCATGGTCAATATTAAACTGCCCCTTAAGGGTGTGGGAGACCGCGGAGCGGAACCCAAGACCGATTTGCGTACCCGGCATGGGGGTAAACAGGGCTCCCACAGTCACGCCAAAGCCAATGTCGTCTCCCCCCACCACCGCATCCGGGTTGTTGGGAGAAGGATTTATTCCTAACAACGGATTGAAAAACGCCGAGCGCAGCTCCGCGTCAATATACTGAATCTGCACTCCGCCGGCGACGGCAAATTGCGGATTAAATCTGTAGCCCACCACCGGATTGACGTTGATGGTGAAAATCTCTGAGCGCCTGCCGTGATATTGGCCGGCAAAGCCTCTCGGGTCCGCCTCGGTCACCAGCCCAAAGGGTGAGTTGACGCCAAGCCCCAGATAGAGCGCGTCGTTGTAATTGTAGCCCGCATAACTCGCTGGAACGGCAGCGAACTTGCCAATATCAACTTCGTTGTTGAGGGTGAACCCCGCACCGGCAATTTGAGGATCCGTCAAGGGTCTTAGCGACCCCGTGCGCGGGGTAATGGTGGTATCGGGGAAAATAAGGGCCCCGTGCACCTCCGCGCGCATGTGATCGGTAATGGTCACCGCGGCCGGGTTCCAGAATATGGAGCTTAAATCCGTGCCCGCTGCAACCCCGGCCCACGCAGCGCCAAGACCGGAAGCCGACTGCTCCTTGACCGCATACCCCCCCGCAAAAGCGCTAGAGCTAACACCAAGGCTGCTCACCCCCGCTGCGCTCACCGCCAGCACGGCCATGGCAGCCCCTCTGGTCACTTTAGTCAGGTTATCTCGCATCCTCTTCATACCGCTCTCCCTGCTCAATTCTCGCTAAAAAGCCCTTCCCCCTTCGAATCATAACCATAAATGTGTTGGTTGACAATTGTAGCACCCTTCCCGGGCAAACGCCAAGGGCACGCTGCTTTACTTGCGCACTATCGCAAAATGCGTTTAATACCAGCGGTATTGGCTTTATAGACACGCTGACTGGTGTACTGCCTTGATAACATACTTGCTTGACGCCAATCCATGAGTCATTGTTAAAGACCCTTGGTATAATTGGATTCATGGGGATTTAAGTATTTTTCTCGCATTTTGCTATAGATTTCAAGGCGATCAGCCTTATGCGTTTCGCTTCATCCCTGGCAAAATGGGTGCCGCGAAACGCCAAGCTGATCTAACAAAACGAAAATCATCGACTGTTGTATATTTGCATCACTTAGCCGATAAAAGCCTGGTTTAGAGCGTGTCGGGTGGGTTTCTGTGGCGCTTTGCGTTTTTCTCATACGCAAGCTTTTGACTTGTAATAAATTAGGTTAAGTATGGTTGCATGACGCGGCTTGAGTTGAAATCGTCTTTGGAACATTTGCCCCGACGCAAACAGCGCGAGCTGGCCCGTATTGTTGACATTCTGCACAAGGGGTTTGACGACAGGCTCAAGCTTGCCACCAGCGCACAGATCAAACGCGGGCGCATCCTCAAGATTATCCTCTTTGGCTCTCATGCGCGCGACAATTGGGTGGAGGATCGGCGCAGCGGTTACGTAAGCGACTATGACCTGCTGGTGGTTGTCAATGCAGAACGATTTGCCGACTTTGCGACCTACTGGTACGACACGGAGGATCGGCTCCTGCGCGCGTCAGATATCGAGCCGGAGGTGAATTTCATCGTTCACAGCAAGGCATTTGTGAACGCCTCCCTTGTTGAGGGGCGGTACTTTTTTGCCGATATCGTTGGTGAAGGTATCGAACTTTATGGCCTGAAAGGACATTTTCTCAAAAAGCCTATCCCTCTCGACGAGGATGCCGCGCGCGAGCTGGCCAAAGAATACTTTGAGGAATGGTACCCCAGCGCGATCGAGTTTTACACGATGTATCAATTTGCCCTCAGCAAAGGATGGACAAAAAAAGCGGCCTTTCTGCTACATCAAGCCACGGAAAACCTCTATCAGTGTTTTTTGCTGGTGCGCACCCAATACGCGCCGGCCATTCACAATATCAAGCGGCTACGCGCCTTGGCCGAGGACATTGATCGCGATCTTGTTGCGGCTTGGCCGCGCGACACGCGGCAGGCGCGCAGACGTTTTGAGCTGCTGAAAGAGGCCTATGTGAAAGCGCGTTACGCAAAGCATTATCGCATCACCCGCGAGGAACTGCAGTGGCTGGGCGAGAGAGCCAAAGCCCTGGCAGCACTGGTAAAACAGACCTGTAAGGCCCATCTACAGTAATTTACAGTAATTTGATGAGAGCCGCGAGTACGGCGACCTGGCCAAGCATACCCCCGAACATCCACTTGAGAATATCGCTTCTGCTGGCGGCAATCTCAACCCGAAGACGCCCCTCCAGGCTCGTCAGGTCGGCTTTGCTATCCCTGCGCAGCACCTCCATGTCATTCTTGAGATCCTTGCGCAGCACCTCCATATTGCCCTCAAGATCCGTGCGCAACGTCTCCATGTCTTTGCGCAGCGTCTCCATGTCTTTGCGCAGGATCGCGATGTCGTGCTTTGTGGCCAGGTTTTCTGTAACGGCTTTCGCCTGCTCTTCGACGATGTGCGCCTGCTCCTCGGCCAAGGTTTCGGCCTGGACCGTGGTAAAGCCCGCCTCGGTGAGGCGCTTGGCAAACTTCAAAGTATCGAAGGCAAGAATATTCATGGCCTCAGTATACCGCTGCAACGGTTAACAGACAAGCGCGCCATGCAAAGCCCTATGGCATCACCCACGAGGAACTGCAGTGGCTAGATCAGCATACGTTTAGTTGTCCCCATTCTGCTATGGGGACAACTAAACGTATAAAGCTGATCGCCCTGGAATCTATAGCAAAATGCAAAAACAATGCGGAATGCTCATGCATTCAACTAAACGCATTTTGCTGTAGGCGAGAGAGCCAAAGCCCTCGCAGCGCTGGTAAAACAGGCCTGTAAGGCCCACCTACAGTAATTTGATGAGAGCCGCGAGTACGGCGACCTGGCCAAGCATACCCCCGAACATCCACTTGAGAATATCGCTTCTGCTGGCGGCAATCTCAACCCGAAGACGCCCCTCCAGGCTCGTCAGGTCGGCTTTGCCATCCCTGCGCAGCACCTCCATGTCATTCTTGAGATCCTTGCGCAGCGCCTCCATGTCATTCTTGGTATCCCTGCGCAGCACCTCCATGTCATTCTTGAGATCCTTGCGCAGCGCCTCCATGTCATTCTTGGTATCCCTGCGCAGCGCCTCCATATTGCCCTCAAGATCCGTGCGCAGCGTCTCCATGTCTTTGCGCAGCGTCTCCATATCTTTGCGCAGGATCGCGATGTCGTGCTTTGTGGCCAGGTTTTCTGTAACAGCCTTCGCCTGCTCCTCGACGATATGCGCCTGTTCCTCGGCCAAGGTTTCGGCCTGGACCGTAGTAAAGCCCGCCTCCGTGAGGCGCTTAGCAAACTTCAAAGTATCAAAGGCAAGAATATTCATGGCCTCAGTATACCGCTGCAACGGTTAACAGACAAGCGCCCCCTGACGGCGTACCGTTCGTGCAGGAAGTCGCGAGCCTTACAGCCACCCGTCAAATCAGCCGCAATAGCACATGGCGCTTCCTGCCGTGGGAGAGTTTGATAACACCCGCGTCTTGCACGTGATCGGGCCCGAGTATCAGACGTTCATCTTTAACCGGCTCATCGTTGAGCCTGATGCCGCCGCCGCGCACATGACGGCGGGCCTCACCATTGGAGGCTGCAAAACCAGCGCGCACACACGCACTCAGCAGCCCCAAACCTGCCTCCAGGTCTGCATGGGGGATTTCGATCTGCGGCAGGCTTTGTGCGGTCAGGCCCTGCTCGAATGTCTCATGCGCCGTACGCGCCGCCAATTCCGCCGCGGTCCGCCCGTGCAACAACGCCGTCGCTTCATTCGCCAGTACCTTCTTGGCTTCGTTGAGCTCCGCCCCCTTGAGGGTCTCATAGCGGTTGATCTCGGCGATGGACAGGTCGGTAAAAAGACGCAGAAAGCGCCCCACATCGGCATCCTCAGTGTTACGCCAATATTGCCAGTATTCATATGCACTACACATGGTCTCGTCGAGCCATATGGCACCTGAGGCCGTCTTGCCCATTTTAGCCCCTGATGCGGTCGTCAATAACGGGCAAGTCAGGGCGAAAAGCTCAGCATTTTGCAACCGCCGCCCCAAGTCGATGCCATTGATAATATTGCCCCACTGATCAGACCCTCCCATTTGCAAGCGGCACCCATATCGCTTGAACAGTTCAACGAAATCGTAAGCCTGCAGGATCATGTAGTTGAACTCGAGAAAGGTCAGGGGCTGTTCGCGCTCCAGGCGCAGCCGCACACTATCGAAGGCAAGCATGCGGTTGACCGTGAAATGTCGTCCCACATGGCGTAGCAGCTCTACATAGTTCAATTCCAAAAGCCAATCTGCGTTGTCCGCCATGATCGCTCCGTCGTCGGCATCGCTAAAGTGCAGGAACGGCTCAAAGTTCCGCTTGATCGCGGTTTTGTTATCCTCAATCGCCTCGGCCGATAGCAATTTGCGCGTATCGTCCTTGCCGGACGGGTCGCCGACTCGCGTCGTGCCTCCCCCCATGAGAACGATCGGACGATGGCCACACTTTTGCAGCCAACGCAGCATCATAATGCCTAGAAGATTACCCACATGCAGACTTGCGGCGGTGGCATCAAATCCGATATAGGCGCTTACGGTCTCAGCGCACAACAGTTGATCAAGTCCCTGCACATCCGAACATTGATGGATGAAGCCACGCTCTGTAAGAACGTGAAGGAAATCTGATTGCAACTCCACCATAGGGCTATCCTGCTACGACAATGGGTTAGATTATATCAGGTTTGAACGAACAATTGGCTTTGATATACTTCGTGCTATATAGCTGGGCATCTCCGCGAACGGGCATCACCCTACCCACTCCGCCTCTTGGGGCCCCCCAGCATGGGCGCTACCCTATGGAGGGCGCAAGAGGGGGAGCGGGCTGGCCAGGTCGTAAACAGAAATTTCCAACTGACACGCACAAACAAGCGGTCGAGTACTAAACGGGATGGGACGCAAATGCAAACGCAAACCGCGTTAGGACTGATGAGCGGTACGTCGCTGGATGGCGTCGACGGGGCACTCCTGCAAACCGACGGAGCGCGCATTGTAGCACTGGGCGAGACGATGTTTCTTCCTTATGAGGAAACGGCACGTGAGACTATACGCGCCGGCATATCCGAGGCAGCCCGACTTGACAAACGCGATCTACGCCCCAACACCGTTGCCCAGGCTGAGGAGGTCGTCACTTACGCGCACATTAAAGCCGTCGAGCAGCTTCTTGCCAAGGCCGGGATGGGATCGGGAGGCGTCGATGTGATCGGTTTTCACGGGCACACCCTGTTACACGCACCGGATCGCGGCCTAACAATCCAGGTCGGCGACGGGCAGATGCTGGCGGACGCAACGGGGATCGACACGGTCTATGATTTTCGCCTCGCGGACATGGAGGCCGGCGGTGAAGGTGCGCCTTTGGCGCCCATCTATCACAAGGCATTGAGCGCGTATTTTCAGTTGGATCTGCCCGTGGCATTTCTTAACATTGGCGGTGTGGCCAATTTGACCTTTGTAGGGATCGACGACCATCTGGTGGCATTTGACACCGGCCCCGGCAATGGGTTGATTGATGATTGGGTTGCCTCGCGCAGCGACCATGGCATGGACGTGGGGGGGGATATCGCTGCTCGCGGGCGCGTCGATGAGGCCGCTCTTGCGGCTTATCTGAGCCATGGTTATTTTACTCGCAAGGCCCCGAAGTCTTTAGACCGGAACGATTTTTCTCCTCTCGTGCTCGGGGATGCGACATTGGCCGATGGCGCTGCGACCCTGACAGCATTTACCGTGCGGGCCATCGAGCGATCTTTGAATGACCTGCCGGCTCCCATCAAAACCCTCGTGGTCTGCGGCGGCGGCGTGCACAACAAAACGATCATGGATGGGTTGGAGAAAATCGCCGGGCCCCAGGTTTGCGTGCGCCGCGCCGACGATATTGGAGTCTCGGCCGACTTTATCGAAGCCCAGGCTTTTGCCTATCTTGCTGTGCGCCATCGCGAGGGCCTGCCGGCAAGCTTTGCCACCACAACGGGCGCACGCGCACCAGCCATTGCGGGCCGGTTTCGCAAGTCCCGTTCGAGATAACAGGGCTTTTTCCGACTGTCTGATTTGTGACTCGACGTGAGCACAAAATGCGCTAGAATCGGGCCATGACACGCTCTACACAACGCCGGACTCTGTTGATCACCTGTGGTGCCATGGCGCACGAAATGATCCATATTGTCGAGAAGAACGGCTGGAATCAGCTAACCGTCCACTGCCTGCCGGCGCAGTTGCACTTTACCCCGCAACATATCCCCGGCGCCGTTCGCACCATGATTCGCGAAAACCGCCAACGATACGATCGCATTCTCGTCCTTTATAGTGACTGTGGCACCGGAGGCTTGTTGGACAAGGTTTTGGAGGAGGAACAGGTTGAACGCATTCCGGGCGCTCATTGCTATGAAATGTTTGCCGGGCGCGCGGTGTTTGCCAGGAAGATGGCCGAGGATGCCGGGACCTTCTTTCTTACCGACTTTATGGTCCGTCACTATGACAAGATTATCGCCAGGTCTTTGGGCATCGACCGCCTGCCGCAGTTGAAAGACATGTATTTCAAAAACTACAACAGGCTGGTCTATCTTGCCCAGACAGAAGACAAGAAACTGCAAAACAAGGCCGAAGCGATTGCGCAGGACCTTGATCTTGCCTATGACTATCACTTCACGGGCTACGGAGACTACACAGACTTTCTTGCCGCGGCGGCAAGAAAACCACAATCGTCATCTGCCTGACCAGGTCCATCAGGGCTTGTAGCAAAATGCGAGAAAAATACGAGAATGCCCATCAATCCCGTTAAACGCATTTTGCTATAGTGGAATCATATCAGCGAGGCCGTTATGACCTTCGAAAAACCAACAACGTTTGCAGCACCCGCAGATGGCCACCTAAGCCATGATATGAAGGCGGCCTACAACCGCGACGGTTTTCTGGTGCTGGAGGATTTCGTCACCCCTGATACCTGTAAGGCCCTATGCGGGCGCGCTGACGAACTTATCGAGGCTTTCGATCCGGCTGGATTATTGAGCGTGTTTTCAACCTCCGGCTCCCAGTCCCGCGATGATTATTTTGCGTCCTCTGGAGACAAAATCCGCTTTTTCTTTGAAGAGGAAGCCATCAACGACAGCGGCGAACTGATCAAGCCAAAAGCACGTGCCATTAACAAAATCGGACATGCCATACACGATCTGGATCCCGTATTCTCCGCGTTTTCCCATGGGCAAAAGCTGGCCAACCTCGCCGACGATATCGGGATGGAAGAACCGCAAGTGCTGCAGTCCATGATGATCTTCAAACAACCAGAGATCGGTGGCGAAGTCAGCTGGCACCAGGATAGCACATTTCTTATTACCGAGCCGTTCAGCGTGATCGGATTCTGGTTTGCCCTTGAGGACGCAACTCTTGAAAACGGGTGCCTGCGGGCCCTTGCCGGCGAGCACACGTCACCGGTGCGCCAGCTCTATCGCCGCAATGGGCGCGGGGACCTTGCCATTGAGACCATCGACGCCACACCATTTGCGCATAAGCGCGAAGTCATCCTTGAGGCCAGGGCCGGCACGCTTGTGGTTTTGCATGGAAGTCTGCCTCACTTTAGCGCCGCCAATCGCTCCACCAGGTCCCGCCGCGCCTATACCCTTCATGCCATCGACGGCACGTGCCGGTATGGGCCCGAAAACTGGCTGCAACGGGCACCCGATTTGCCGTTACGGGGTTTTCGATGAGCCTTGCCGGCCCGCCTGAGCGAACCGCGTCATTGGCCATCGCTTTTGACGCGGATGACACCCTGTGGCACTGCGAGTCCCTGTTTCAGGAAACCCAGACCCAGCTGGCGCAGATTTTGCGCCGCTACGCGGACATCAAGACCGTGGATGCGCAACTGGCCAGGACCGAGCGGCGCAATATCAAGCACTTTGGTTATGGGGTAAAAGGGTTTACCCTTTCCATGGTGGAGACCGCGATCCAACTGTCCAACCGGGCGATTTGCGCCGATGACATCCACACCATCATTATGCTGGGCAAGGCGATGCTGGAGGCCCCGGTTGAGCTTCTGCGCGGGGCGCGCAAAACCCTGGATATGCTAAAAGACACACACCGTTTGCTGTTGGTAACCAAAGGCGATCTTCTGGACCAGAGTAACAAGATTGATCAATCCGGGCTGGCGCATTATTTTGACCATACGGAAATTGTTGCGGAAAAAGATGCGGACACTTACCGCTACATTTGTGAGCGCCGCAAGATCGACCCGACCCGCTTCATGATGATCGGCAACTCGGTTGTTTCCGATGTTATTCCGGTACTGGAAATCGGAGGCTTTGCGGTTCACATCCCCTATCACGTAACCGCCGCTATGGAACGCCACGACGAGGATATTCATCACGACAATTTTTTTGCCATCGACTCACTGGAAGGTATTCCGCAGATCATCAAAACCCTAGAGCGTATCAGGTCTTAATAGAACCATTCTGACGGAGCGATTTTGTGACAAGATGGGCCTTAAGTCTCGCAGGATATAGTGGGGCTATTTGCAAGAGACTTAAGGTCCATATTGGTGCAAAAGCGCCCGTCCCTTCGGGTTTCCGATTGGCGCAACGCCCACGCCCAAGCCGCTCTTGAGAGATGGATAAACATCGCTCTTCGATCGCCTTGAGCTTGGGAATCGCCTCGCCAATCGAGAAACAGAATTGATTCTATTAAGACCTGACACGCTCTAAATCACAGGCATGCGTCATGACCTTAAAACCCCACAAGCTGTTTGCCGATGCCCCGACAAATGAGAGCAGGTCCGGACGCAATCCCGGCATGGCGTTCAGACGCGATTGGGTCAACCTTGTGCGTGTTAACCGTTCCGCTGCGCACAGGCGCACGGGCTCTCTTGTCATGCGCCGCAGCCTGAAAAAGCAATGGCAGGCCGCATGGTTGTTAAAAGCGGTCTCCATGATCGATCTGACGACATTGTCCGGCGACGACACACCTGAGCGTGTGGCACGCCTTTGCGCCAAAGCCATGCTGCCGGTGCGCCGAGATCTTTTGCAGGCCATGGGCGCGGCGGACCTGAGGCTCACTACCGGAGCTGTGTGCGTCTATCATGAAATGATCCCCGCAGCCCTTAAGGCGCTTGGCCAATGTGACATTCCGGTGGCGGCGGTCTCGACAGGATTTCCCGCGGGACTATCTCCTCTTGCCACGCGCCTTGCGGAAATCGAAGCCTCGGTCAAGATGGGCGCGCGCGAGATCGATATTGTTATTTCCAGGCAGCACGTGTTGCGCGGCGATTGGCGGGCGTTATACGACGAAGTGCGCAGGTTTCGCGAGGCCTGCGGGGACGCCCATATGAAAGCTATATTGGCTACCGGCGAATTGCAGACCCTGCGCAATGTCGCCAGGGCGTCTCTGGTGTGCATGATGGCAGGCGCCGATTTTGTCAAGACCTCGACGGGCAAAGAGCCTGTCAACGCAACCCTGCCCGTCAGCCTGGTAATGCTGCGCACCATTCGCGATTATTTTCATGAGACAGGCTATCGGGTTGGCTTCAAGCCCGCAGGCGGTATCTCTCGCGCCAAAGAGGCCCTGCACTATCTCATCCTGGTTAAGGAAGAACTTGGCAACGACTGGCTCACCCCAGACCTGTTTCGCTTCGGGGCCTCCAGCCTGCTTGGCGACATTGAGCGCCAACTTGAGCATTACGTCACCGGCCGCTATTCAGCCGCCCATCGCCATCCGATGGTGTGAATTCTACCGCGCGAAGGACTATAGCGATGAATATTCGCGAGATTTTCAATAGCCTCGAATACGGCCCCGCTCCTGAGGATGCGCAAAGAGCGCAAGATTGGCTGGACAGTCACGACCGCCGTTTCGGCCACTTCATCGGCGGGAAATGGATACGTCCCAAAACTGCAAAAACGTTTGCGAGCATCAATCCGGCAACCCATGAGCGGTTAGCGCAGGTTCTCCAGGGCGCATCGGCGCAGGTGCACCGCGCAACCCGTGCCGCGCGCCAGGCGCAGGCCACCTGGGAGGCCTCAGGCGGGCCCGCGCGGGCACGGGTACTCTATGCCCTCGCCCGCGGACTGCAAAAGCGCGCGCGCCTGTTTGCCGTGCTCGAGACCCTGGACAACGGTAAACCCATTCGCGAGACACGCGATATCGATATTCCCCTTGCCATTCGCCATTTCTATCACCATGCGGGCTGGGCTCAGATTTTGCGCACCCAGTTTCCCCATCACCGGGCGATCGGGGTCGCAGGGCAGATTATCCCATGGAACTTTCCGCTACTGATGCTGGCATGGAAGATTGCACCGGCGCTGGCGGCGGGGAACACGGTCGTCCTCAAGCCCGCCGAGCAAACGAGTTTAACCGCACTGCTGTTTGCTGAACTGTGCATGGAAGTCGGTGTACCGCCGGGGGTGGTGAACATTGTCACCGGCGATGGACGCACGGGAGAGGCCCTGGTCAACTGCAGGGACATTGACAAAATCGCCTTTACCGGCTCAACCGAGGTGGGACGCCTTATTCGTAAACAGACCGCCGGCAGTGGCAAGCGTTTGACCCTGGAGCTTGGCGGCAAGTCTGCCTTTATTATCTTTGATGATGCCGATTTGGACGCGGCGGTGGAAGGACTTGTGGACAGTATCTGGTTTAATCAGGGCCAGGTCTGTTGTGCCGGCTCGCGTGCCCTTGTGCAGGAACCCGTGTCGCAAACCATAATTGAAAAAATCAAGGCCCGACTGGGACGGTTTCGCATTGGCAATCCCCTCGACAAATCCGTCGATATGGGGGCCATTATCGACGAGACCCAGAAAAAGCGCGTATCAGCCCTTGTGGACGCAGGACGCGAAGACGGTGCGGACGTCTGGACCCCCAGAATCCGATTTCCCAAAAAGGGCGTATTTTATCCCCCAACCCTGATGACCCGGGTCTCTCCTGCCAATAGCGCGGTTTGTGAGGAGATCTTCGGCCCTGTTTTGACGCTCATGACATTCCGCACACCTTCTGAGGCTGTGACACTGGCCAACAACACCCGTTATGGGCTGGCCGCCAGTGTGTGGACGGAAAATGTCAACCTGGCCCTTGATATCGCGCCAAAGCTCAAAGCCGGCGTGGTGTGGACCAATTGCGCCAATCAGTTTGATGCGGCTGTCGGATTTGGCGGTTACAGGGAGTCCGGATTTGGTCGTGAAGGTGGCAGGGAGGGCATGGGCGACTATTTGACGCTTAACCTGCCCGCCCCTCAGCCGGAGCGCAAGGGCCGCACCAGAGCCAAAAAAACCCAACCCCCTGCCGCGCCACAGCCTTCAGCCATCGACCGCACGGCAAAGCTCTTCATAGGAGGCAAACAAACCCGCCCGGATAGCGGTTACAGCCTGTCTGTAAACGATCACCGCGGCACTTTTCTCGGATTGGTTCCCGATGGCAACCGCAAGGATGTGCGCAATGCCGTGGAAGCGGCACAAAAGGGTGGCACCTGGGGCGACGCCAGCGCCCATTTGCGCGCGCAGGTGCTGTACTATATTGGCGAGAACCTGGCGGTGCGGGCAGACAATTTTATCGATCGGTTGCGCCTGATGACCGGTGCCAGCCGACCGCACGCAAGACGGGAAATCGAGCAGGCGATCGCGGGCTGGTTTGACGCCGCCGCCTGGGCCGACAAATACGAAGGACGGGTGCACCAACCGCCCCTGCGCGCCGTCGCACTTGCCATGAACGAGCCTCTTGGGGTGATAGCTGTTGTATGTCCGCAGGAAGCCCCTCTTTTGGCTTTCACCTCTATGCTGGCGCCGGCACTTGCCATGGGTAATCGGGTGATTATTGTTCCCAGTACGGCGTACCCGTTGATTGCGACAGACTTTTACCAGGTCCTGGAGACGTCCGATGTGCCGGCGGGGGCGGTGAACATTGTTACCGGCACCCACGAAAACCTCGTGCCCCCTCTTGCCGATCACGACAATCTGGACGGTCTTTGGTGTTTTTCCTCCCCCGCCATCTGTGCCGATGCTGAGGTACGCTCAGCTGCAAATCTTAAACATACGCACACCAGTCACGGTCGTGGCCACGATTGGTCCTCGCCACCTGCAGGGTGGATGGAGGCATACCTGGACCAGCTCACCCAGGTCAAAAATATCTGGGTACCCTATGGGGAGTAATACCAGCGGTATTGGCTTTATAGACACGCTGACTGGTGTACGGCCTTGATAACGCACCTCTTTGACGCTAAGCCATGAGTCATTGTTAAAGACCCTTGGTATAATATTATAGCAAAATGGGTACACCTAAACGCCAAGCTGATCTATTTCCACCTTGAAGCCGGAGCCGGCATGGGAAAATCCTCACGCGGCGGGTGTCCGCCCGTGGCTTGAAAACGAAAGGCAAAAAGCAAAAAGCAAAAAGCAAAGAGAGCAAAGTACCTCAAGAGCCTTGTGGATAGCGCGGGTCACAATCGAGCCGCATGCGCAATGTATACAATAATAACAGTTTTGGGGCGGTCAACAATGACCCGCACACGGTGATCTGCGGCGTTCTCAGCCCGAACCCATAAACCTGGCTCGCCATTTATAATAGCACCAGTCGCCTCCAGCACAACCCAAAGCAGCGTCACCCGCCTCGGGATATTCGCGCGCCCGGTGTGTCAAGCGGTAAAGTGCTGCGGGCCTGCCTTCATCAAGACCGGTGTCGCACACGGCCCCTGACAGGGGGACATTGCACACGCCACCGTAGGATGCTGTCCTTTTCATCTCAAATCCTCAGGATTTCAAGCACTGAGACCTATAAGTCATCAAGAATTCTTCCTCATGAACCGTTCAACCCTGAAGCCCTTCAGAACCAATGCTCGTAATTCGTCCAGTCTTCAGGTTTTAAAGCCTCGATCCCTTCAAGATTTTCGTATTCATGTACGTGAACACGAAAAACCTCACAAGGTCTCAAAACCTTAAATCGCCCGGCCCACAAGACGTCAATGTCTCAAATCGTCAAGTCATCAAATCCTGTCGGCCTTCCCGCCGCTGTCGGCACCAGGGTTTGCGTCCTGCGGCCGCACCGGAGGTTATGGGGTCGCCCTGTTAGGACGTGTTCCGTACACAACGCCCACTTCGGGACCACCGCCCGGCCTTCTGCCCGATGCGCGGCCGCATCAGGCAATCCGAAAAGGCCGGTAAGTCCCACCATAACCCTCTTGCAACACAAGGGGATAACTTTTTTAACCTCGGTTATGGATAAGGGGCTTTTTCTCGTGCTTTATCGGTTCATGTCTATACGAAAGGCGCTACCAGCCATTTATCTGATCATGAGCCCTAACCGGCGGCTGTGGTGTGTCAAGGGTTTAACAACCGCCGAAGGCGGCGCTTGAGCAGCCCTTGACACACCACGAAGCCGCCGGAAAAAAGCAATGATCAGATAAATGGCTTCACGAGGCTGAAAAAGGATGACCAGGGCCATGCCCAAGGCCCGTTTTTAGCCTTTCTCTTGATCCTAACCGCGGGTATTTTAAATTTCTTGGTTTTTGGCTTTCAGGCTTTTGCTCACCGGGTGCAGGTTTAACAAGAACTCCAACGCCTCCTGGCGCACGTTGACCAATAGATAGACCAGCATGTTGAGGTCTTTATCAAGGGCCATTTCCTGCAATTCATACCAAGGGTCCTTAACAATGACTCATCGCTTTGCGTCAAAGAGGTATGTTAGCAAGGCAGTACACCGGTCGGCGTGTATATAAAGCCAATACCGCTGGTATCAGCGCAAACTTGTGCAATATAGCAGGCGGCTTCGTGCGGTGTCGCCTCGGCCTTCAGCCGCTCGCCCAACAGGCGCGAACTGCTAGAGCGTGTCATGTCTTACTAGAACCATTCTGACGGAGCGATTTTGTGACAAGATGGGCCTTAAGTCTCGCAGGATATAGTGGGGCTATTTGCAAGAGACTTAAGGTCCATATTGGCGCAAAAGCGCCCGTCCCTTCGGGTTTCCGATTGGCGGACGCCCACGCCCAAGCCGCTCTTGAGAGATGGGTCGCCATCGCTCTTCGATCGCCTTGGACGTGGATCGCCTCGCCAATCGAGAAACAGAATTGCTTCTATTAAGACATGACACGCTCTGACGGATCAGAGGGAAATAGGTTTTCAAGCATTGCAAACTCCCTTGGCAAAAAGAAAAGGGCCACCAGAGGTCTTACCCTCTGGCGACCGGGGAGTTCGAAAGCCGCCGACAGACGACCGCCACGGCCTTTAAGCCGAAGCTCTGGACATGCGCCGCAGCCTCCCCGGCCATGAAAACCGAGGAGATGCTATTGCGGTCAGCAAAGACCGCTGTCGGAGGGGTTTCGACGCCCCGGGGCCCGCGCATGGGCGCCGGCCTTGTGCGAGAGCTTAATGAACAAGGGATTGCCACGCAACCAAAATCAGATCGAAAAAGGATAACCAAGGTCATGCCCAAGGCCTAATTTCGCCTTTCTCTTGATCCTAACCGCGGGTATTTTAAATTTTCTTGTTTTTTTGTTTTCGTCACACATGCCTTTCACCAAAGCGAAAATCGTCCATGGGGTAGGTGCCCAGGACTTTCAGATGGGTGGTGAAAAATCCAAGCTCCTCAAGGGCCAGTTCCACCGAACGATCCTGAGGATGCCCCTCTATATCGGCATAAAACTGAGTCGCGGTAAACGAGCCGTCGATCATATAGCTTTCCAGCTTGATCATGTTGACCCCATTGGTGGCAAACCCCCCCATGGCCTTGTAAAGGGCAGCCGGCACGTTACGCACCTGAAAAACAAAGGTAGTGATCGCCGGCCCGCCGGTGGGGTCTGCCTCGATGCGCTGGCGCGACATGAGCAGAAAGCGGGTGGTGTTATGGGCGGCGTCTTCGATATCCTCAGCAAGAACACTCAAACCATAGATCTCGCCTGCAAGACGGGAGCCGATAGCCGCCTGGGACGGATCATCGCCATCGCGGATCAGGCGCGCCGAGCCAGCGGTATCGGCCGCCGGATGCACACGCAGGCCATGATCCTTGATAAACCTGCGACACTGACCCAGTGCCACGCTTAAACTGTGCACATCCCTAACATCACCAAGCCGCGCCCCAGGCAGGCCAAGCAACTGCATACGAATGGGCAAGAAATACTCAGCGATTATGTAAAGCCCCGACTCCGGCAGCAAATGATGAATGTCCGTAATGCGCCCGTAAAGGGAATTCTCCACCGGAATCATCGCCAATCTGGCGTTGCCATCCTGCACCGCAAGCAGCGTATCCTCAAACGTACTGCAGGGCATGGGCTGCATGTCCGGATAGACCTTTGAGCAGGCAACATGGGAAAACGCGCCCAGCTCTCCTTGAAACGCGATTGTCGTATCACAGTTGTTCGTCACAAAACCCTCTTTCTTGCTAGCAAACCCGTCACGGCCTCAGACGCGCACGGGCCCGGGCCAGGTCCTCAGGCGTATCAACACTAAGCGGTACGTCATCAACCACCCCGACCCTGATCTGCATACCCGCCTCAAGGGCGCGCAACTGTTCAAGACGCTCACGCTGCTCCAGTGCCGAAGGCGGCAGGTTCACGAATTGCTCCAGGGCCTGGCGCCGCCAGGCATAGATTCCAATATGGTGATAAAGCACCCCCGGCCCTGTTGGCACCGTCGCGCGGGAGAAATACAGGGCACGCAGGCACCCGGGCGCGATACAACTGCCCACCACCTTGACCACATTGGGATCATCACGCTCGTAAGCGTCGGTAATCTCGGTGGCCACCGTGCCCATGGCGACATCCTTATCATGCAAGAGCGCCACGCAGGTCCGCAACGTCTTTTTTGCAACCAGCGGCACGTCTCCCTGGACCAGCAGGATCACCTCATGCGCACCGTCAGGATCAACGGCGCGCGCCGCCTCCATGGCGCGGTCCGTACCGCTTGGGTGGTCGCCACGGGTCATCACAGCTTGCGCGCCGGTGACGGCATCGGCAATTTCCGGTGCGTCCGTGGCCACAAAGACCGCCCCCAAATCCGCCGCCAGAGCGCAATCCACAACCCTTTGAATCATTGGCGTTCCGGCAATATCAGCCAGCGGCTTTGCCGGTAGGCGCTCAGAATGCAGGCGCGCGGGGATAATAATGATCGTTTTCAACAATGCGGCTCCAAACGTCTCCCTTTACCCGTGCTATTGGCTATAGCAAAATGCGTTTAATGGGAATCGTGGGGCTTTTGCGTATTCTTGTCGCATTTTGCTATAGATTTAGAAGGCAATCAGCTTTATGGGTTTAGCTGTCACCATAGCAAAATGGGTAAAGCTAACCCCATGCTGATCTAACACGACTGCCCAACGATGTCACGATGGAACATCCTGCGCCCAATTGCCCCACAGGAAAAGCTTTATCCCTATTGCATAACCATTGGCAATCCCTATAGTGCTGACAAGGACCTTGTGGAGTTAACCCTCTGGCAAAGGCCGTTGTGGTAAGCCGCAGGCGTTGATTTCAGCGCCTGTGATGCGCCAACGGGTTTTTCGCGGGCGCCAAGGTGTTGCGCAACCCCACTGGCGCGCCGGGAATGTGCAATATCAGCGCCGAATGGGCTAGACGGGGTTGCTCGGAAGAGAGCCGTAACAACGCTGGTGCACCCCAAGCGCCGTGTAGGCTTTGGTATGCCAGTCAAAACGATTGATCAGGCGGAGCAGATAAGCCATGAAAGCGTTCGAGTTTAATAAAATTGCCGGCGGCGTATTGGGGGCGGTTTTTCTTGCCTTGGGGTTGAAAACAGCCGCCAATCTCATTTTCGCCACCGACACGCCCCAATCTCACATAGACGTGAGTGCGGCCCACGCCAGTGCAGCGACGGCAACCGGTACAGAGGCCGAGCCCGTTGACTTGGCCAGCCTGCTGGCCGGCGGTGACGTTACCCGCGGGGAAAAAGTCGCCAAAAAATGCGCCGCCTGCCACATATTTGACAACAGTGGAAAGAACAAAACAGGCCCCGGGCTTTGGAATATTGTCAACCGCCCCATTGGCGCCGTTGAAGGCTTTTCCTTTTCCAGTGCATTAACAGAACTTGCCAACAAGGGCACAGTTTGGGACTTCGAAGCGCTCAACAGCTTTATCGAAAGCCCGAAAGCCTACGCCAAAGGCACCAAAATGGCGTTCGCAGGCATCAAAAAACCCGACCAGCGGGGGGATCTGCTGGTCTACTTGAATTCCTTGAGCGATACACCGGCGCCGTTGCCAAGCCCAACACCGGCAAACGATGAAGCGAGCAGCTTGCAAAGCCCGCCTCAACCTCAGGCAACTGAAGTCGCGGCCGCAACAACCGAAGCCGCAGCCACAACAACGGAAACCACAGCCGCAGCCACGGCAACCGAAAATGCAACCGCCGCGCAAGCGGCAACACCGGCGCCCCAGGAAACCGCAACAGGCGCAAAGCTAGCGGCGCGGCTTGCCAATGCCGACGTCGAGCGTGGTGAAAAGGTCGCGAAAAAGTGCAAGGCCTGTCATACATTCGACAGCGAGGGCAAGAACAAAACCGGGCCCACCTTATGGAACATTGTCAACAAACCCCTCGGCCAGGCACCGGGATTTAAATATTCCAAAGCCTTCCAGCAAAAAGCGACGGAAGGTTTTCTATGGAACTATGAGGCTTTGGACCAGTATATTCTTAAACCCAAGGCTTACATCAAGGGTACCAGGATGGCTTTTGCCGGCATAAAAAAAGACAACCAGCGCGCCGATCTGCTGCTTTATTTGCGATCCCTTGCCGACGAGCCCGCGCCCTTGCCATCTGAATAACCAGGCCGCGCCGCAACCCTCCGGCGGGGGGCGTTGTGAGATATTCACACGGGGCTCCCCCATAAAGCGGCCCTGGTTATGAGCAAAGGATATCCTATGACATCATCGTCGTTGTCGTTGTCGTTGTCGTTGTCGTTGCGCCTGGCGGTTTTGGCGATTGGTTTTGCCACCGTGGTGCCTATGGGCTGGGCTCAGGCCCGGTCAGACAAAGTCTGGCACCACGCCACATCGTTGATAAGCACACCAAAGCATGGTCCTGATTTTACCCATTTTGACTATGTCAACCCACAGGCCCCGAAGGGCGGAGAGGTTCGCCTTTACAACCTGGGCGGTTTTGACAACCTGCATCCGTTTATTCCCAAGGGGGAGCCCGCCTCTGGCCTGGGGCAGACGTATGACACGCTCATGCGGGACAGCCTGGACGAGCCGAGTACCAACTATGGCCTGGTTGCTGAGGCGCTCTCATTTCCCGATGATTTTTCCAGTGTCACCTTTCGCCTGCGCCCTGAGGCACGCTTTCATGACGGCAGGCCGGTCACGCCTGAGGACGTCATCTTTTCGTTTCATGCCCTTAAAAAACACCATCCTTTGTTCAGCCAGTATTATGCCAACGTGGTCGAGGCCGAGAAAACCGGCGCCCATGAAGTCACCTTTCGCTTCGACCAAACAGGCAACCGGGAACTGCCACAAATTATGGGGCAGCTTTATGTACTTCCCAAGCATTATTGGGAGACACGGGATTTTTCCAAGACCACTCTTGAGCCGCCTTTGGGTTCCGGCCCCTACCGTATTGTCAAGGTCGATGCGCCGGATGTGGTCATCTATGAGCGGGTTGCGGATTATTGGGCCCAGGACTTGCCGGTGTCGCGTGGGTTTAACAATTTTGATCGCATCCGCTACACCAGTTATCAAAACACGCAAGCCATGTTTGAAGCCCTTCAGTTGGGAACGCTTGACTATATGCCGGAGAGTTCGCCCAAACGCTGGACAAGTTCTTACGATTTTGAGGCCGTAAAAAAGGGTTGGGTCGTCAAGAGCAAGTTCAAGGGCATCCAGCCGGAGCGCATGCAGGCCTTTATCCTCAACAACCGGCGGGAGAAGTTCAAGGATGCGCGGGTGCGCCGGGCGCTCAATTATGCGTTTAACTTTGAGTGGTCCAACGAGAATGTCTCCTATGGGCTCAACACCCGTACAAGCAGTTATTTTGCCGAGAGCGAGCTTGCTGCAACGGGTGTGCCGGAGGGACTGGAACTGTCTATCCTCAACGACATAAAGGCCAAGGCGCCACAGGGAATACCCGACGAGGTGTTCACCACGGCATATTTCAACCCTACTTATGACACTCCTGCAGCCGAAAGAGCGAACCTTGGCAAGGCGCACCAACTGCTCACCCAGGCCGGGTGGCGCCTTGAAAAAGGAAAGCGCATCAACAGCGCTGGCACGCTCTTTGAGATCGAATTTCTTGTAATATCGACGGCGTTTGAGCCCCATATCCTGGCCTATGAGCAGAACCTGGAAAAACTTGGCATTACGGCCACCATCCGCAAGATCGATAGCGCCCAGTACTATCGCCGAATCCGCGCCTATGACTACGACGTGTTTATCAGCGGATGGGCGCAATCCCTGTCACCGGGCAACGAGCAGCGGGAGATGTGGGGATCGGCGGTCGTGGACCGTCCTGGCGGGCGCAATTATGCAGGCATCAGCAACAAGGCTGTTGATCTGTTGATCGAGCGGTTGATTTTTGCCCCGTCTCGCGAGGCACTGGTGGCCGCCACCCGGGCGCTCGATCGGGTGCTATTGTGGAACCACTATGTGGTGCCCCAGTGGTGGCGGGAGGAATTCTCTGTGCGTTGGGACCGCTTTGGCAAGCCGCAAACCATGCCGCGTATGAGTGATGGCTTTCCCGCCATCTGGTGGTTTGACGCGCAAAAGGCGGCGCGCATCAAGGCTGATTAGCGCCTGTTGCCTTTGGGCGTAAACAATGACGATCAAACAGCGTTGCTTCAAGGCTACGGGCTACGGGCTACGGGCTACGGGCTACGGGTCATGGCGTTTTTCCTTGCACCAGGGACGAAACACCCGCAATGTGCGCTAGAGCGTGTCAGGTTTTAATAGACGTTCCCATTTGGCTTTTGGTTTGTTCCCTGCGGGCTCTATGACGCACATTGTCTTCATCATCCTTCCGGTGTTTGGCCTTATTGGCCTGGGTTGGCTGGCTGCGGTCAGCGGCTATCTTGGTGATGAGGTCGGCGAGGGGTTAAGCACGTTTGTGTTTTACGTGGCGGTGCCCTGTTTGATATTTCGCACCATGGCAACCGCAACCCTGCCGGATGTCTCGGCGTGGGGATATTGGCTTGCGTATTTTTTTGCTGTGGGGGTGGTTTGGCTTATCTGCGCGGTTGTTGCGCGTCGGCACGGGCGGGACCGCGCGGGCGCTGCTGTGCTTGGTTTTTCAACCGCACAGTCAAACACGGTTCTCATTGGCATTCCTTTGATTCTCACCGCTTACGGTGAGGGGGCCTATGTTCCCATTTTCCTTCTGATTGCCGTTCATCTGGCACTTATGATGGGTGCTGTGACGTGCCTGGTTGGCCTGTCAGTGCCCGTGCCCCAGGAAGGCCGGTGGCGTCGCGGGCGGCGTTTTATCGCGGCCATCGCAGAACTGTCGCGCTCGCTTGTCGTGCATCCCATATTATTTGCGATCGGGGTGGGGCTTTTGTTTCGATGGTCCGGATTGAGCCTGAACGCAGCGCCACTGGTTCTTGTGGACATGCTGACCAATACCGCCATACCGTGTGCTTTGTTTGCCATGGGACTGGCGCTCAAGCGCCACGGCCTGCTTGGCAATGTTTCACTGTTATCGATCATGGCGGGTTTGAAGCTGGTTTTGCAGCCCGCGCTCGTCTATCTGGCGGTCAGTTTTGTGGTCACTCTGCCGCCCTTATGGGCAAAAACGGCGGTGCTTTTTGCCGCTTGCCCGTGTGGCATCAACGGATATCTGGTGGCTATTCGCTACAAAACGCAGGAGGCGGAGACATCCGGTGCCGTGGCCGTGACAACAGCCCTTTCCGTCATCAGTATTGCCGGCTGGCTATGGATCCTAGAGCGTGTCATGTCTTAATAGAACCATTCTGACGGAGCGATTTTGCGACAAGATGGGCCTTAGGTCTCGCAGGATATAGTGGGGCTATTTGCAAGAGACTTAAGGTCCATATTGGTGCAAAAGCGCCCGTCAGAATGGTTCTATTAAGACATGACACGCTCTAGGTTGAACAATACGCAAAACAGTCGCCCCGTACCCTCAGGAGAGAGACCCGACAACCCAGCGGGCCAAATCACCCAAGACCGTTTCGGCGGCTGAATTCAATCCCTTGGCCGCCCTGGCGGAGGCATAGTTTGCCGGCAACCGCACCTTCGTCTCGAACAATTGGCTGGCACGAATATTGCCGTTGGTGTCATTTACGATCTTGGCAAAAAGAGAGACCCTGGCGCTGGGTTGGCCGAACGCGGTGATTTCAAAGGCACGAATGGTTATCGTCAGACGATCATCTATGCTCAACCCCTCCCCGGATTGTGCAACAGCGCGGATTCGACCCGTGTTCTCCAGTGTTTCAATGATGCGCGCCTGCAACAGCCGCGGCAACGTGTCCGGCCATTGCGCATCGTGCATGTAGGCAATCACCCCCGCAGCGGGACGCACAACAATGTTTTCGGTATTAAGCGCCTTGATGGCAAGGGGCGGCAGAACGAGCAACTGGGCGCGCGTGTGGGCGCGCAGTTTATCCACGTTTTTAGGGGCGCTCAGGTCATAGGTCTCCGGAGGAGGCTGCGACGCGGAGTTGAGCGCACCCAAAGCCGCGCACCCCGCAAGAGCGAGCGCCCCAACACCCGTGACCACGATATTTTTAATAAAAGCCTGTTTCATATCCGATCACTTGGGCCTGTCTATTAACGGGCACACCTGTCCTGGAGCGGGGACTGAGAGAAAAACAAGGTGATGTTATTCATTGGCATGTGTCTTTGCCTGTGTTCGCAGTAGCGTTTTATGAGGGATAACGATGCGATCGTGAGTAGAGGGGTTTGCCGGTCCCGTCAATAGCGCGTTTTCCCCGTGCCGCCCTTAACCTTGCGCACCCGCCCCTGGCCCAGCAACGCGCCCGCCGGATTGGTTTCAAACCCGCGTGCCACATTGCCGATCTGGCGCACCGCATCACGGGTATCACGCATCAGGTCCTCCAGTTCACGCCCGCCTTTGAGGTTGAAATCTCTCAGGCCGTTCTCGATGGCGCGTGTGGTGCGTATAATGGCGCGAACCAGTTCGTTGGTTCTATCGCCAACGTTGGTAGCCACGCGGTTAATCGAACGGGCCGCCTCGGTGGCTTCGTCAATAAGCCCCTGATCGAGGTTCTCCGCTGCATCACGTACCGAACGCGCCGCGGCCACCATGTCTGGCGCAATATCAGTCTCAAAACGTTCAGCCACGCCGCGCACCGACGCCGCGGTCCTGGAGAATTCCTCAATGACATCACTGTCCAGAGTTTTCACCGCCTGGCGAATGCTTGTCGTGGTTTCTATAACGGGATCAATCACATCCGTGTTGATCCGCTCACTCAGGGCGCGCATTGATCGCGCCGCCTCGGATATATCCTTGCCGGTCTGGCTGTGCAGAACATCCGCGGCTCCACGCACACTCGCCAGCGCCAGGCGTGCCTCCTCGATCAAATTCTGATCAACCCGCTCAGCAGCTCTGGCAACCGAAGCCGCCGCCCGTTGCGCCGAGGCGATGACTGTATGGTCCGGCACCGGCATCGAGCCGCCGATTTGCGCAAGCACCACGTCAACACGCTTCGTCGTTGCACGCCATTGCTGCGCCAAGCCCGCAGCATCATCGAACAGGTTCTTAACGGTTGTCGCGCTATCGCCGAGCGCGGAGGTAAAGACGTTCGTGCTCTGCAACGCCGCGCGCGCATCGCTAATCAAATTGTCAAAGTCTTGCGGCACAAGCGCCAGGCGCTCGCCAAACACGGCTATGTTGTCCACAAGCGAACCGACAGCCCTGGCATCAACAGCATCAATAACCGCCTTGACATTTCCAAGAGCAATATTAAGTCCAGCGGAGAACTCTCCCAACTGGTCAGCCGCCTGGCGCGTATTCTCGATCAGCGAATTGAAATTCTCACTCGCCCCGACCAGATTGCCGGTCAGGTTCTCAACATTGTCCAAGGTGTTGCGCAGTTGCTGGGGGTTTATGGCCTTGGCGATCTCGTTGACGGTAAGGACGAATTGCTCAACATTGCCCGACACTTCTGAAATGCGCCTTGCCGCATCACCGGAATTTTGCAACAGGGCCGCCACATTATCCTCGTTGGACGCCAGGACATCGGAAAAAGCGGCGATATTCTTCACTGACCGCGATAGGGGCGCGCGGTTTTCAGCAACAAATCCTTCCAGCGACACCGCCGCGGCTTCAACCCGGGCCATGACATTGCGCGCGGAAACAAGCAGGTCATCGACACCGCTGCGCGATCCGCTCAGGCTGGGGGTACTCTCACTGCCGGCCTGGAAGATGTTCTGCTTGTTCGAGCTCCCACCACGCATTTGCACAAAACCGACCCCCGTCAGGCCCTGATAACCCAACGAGATATCGGTATCGCTTTTGATGGGCGCTTGCGGGTCGACGCTCAGCAGGGCGTCCACATAACGCGGATTATCCTTGTTGAGCTGCAACGACGTCACCTCGCCCACGCGGATGCCATTAAACAATACGCTTGAGCCGCTGCTAAGACCGGTGACTGAGCCTTCGAAGCGGACCATCAAGTCTCGCCTGTCGACGTTTCCGCCAGGACCGGCAAACCAATAGAATGCGGCAAAAAGAGCGACAACAATACCAAGGGTAAAAACCCCGACCCAGAAATGATTGGCACGCGTTTCCATAGTAAACCTCACTCGGTATTCAAAGCTTCATTTCCGTGGCAAAATAGGACTGCACCCAAGCATCCTCAAAATGGCGCAGAGTCTCGATCGATCCCGTTACCAGAACGCGCCCTTTGGCCAAAACGGCAATGCGGTCACAGGTGGCGCGAATACTGCTCAGGTCATGGGTCACCATGAACACCGTCACACCCAGAGTATCACGCAGTTTGAGGATTAACTGATCGAACCCGCGGGCGCTGATCGGATCCAGTCCCGAAGTGGGCTCATCAAGAAAAACGATCTCCGGATCAAGGGCCAGGGCGCGCGCCAGGCCGGCGCGTTTGATCATCCCACCGGAAAGCTCAGACGGGAACTTATACGCAGCACTAGCAGGTAGACCGACAAGTCCAAGTTTGACCATCGCCAATTCGTCCATAAGCGGTTGCGGCAAATCCAGGTAGGCGCGCATGGGAACCTGAATGTTCTGCAGGACATTGAGCGAGGAAAACAGGGCTCCCTGTTGAAACAGTACACCCCATCGCTGGCTGATTATATGAAGTTCCTGCTCCGAGGCGCGCGCGGTATCGGTTCCGAACACGTCAACCCGTCCGCCGGCGCGGGGGTTGAGGCCCACAATCGTGCGTAACAGCACCGACTTGCCCGTGCCCGATGCGCCGATAACGCCCAGAATTTCGCCGTCCAGGACGTCGATGTCGAGGTTTTCCAAAACCAACGGACCGCCGAATCCCACATCCAGGCCCCGGACCTGAATTACAGGCTTGCCATGCCCATCATGCCCATCATGCCCAGCAGGTGCCAGGGACGCCGGGGCCTCCACAACTGCCATTGGCGGATGCGGTGTTTGCGGTTGCGAAAACACCGAGTCCCTCAGCTTTTCAACCGTTGATATTCGCCGGCCAGGCTGGCGCCGCCATTACAAAACGTCATCAGGTTAAACCGATTTTCAAATTTGTCGACCCAAATGTCGATCGCGTCCCCCTTCATGGTAATCGTCATGAAAGACGAGGGTTCGTGGGCGAAAGCATGCCGCAAGGTGCCGTCCTGGTGTGACCGCGCAATGCCGTTGAACGTGCAACTTGGCTTTTTTAAGTCGCTCCGGGAATGGATTTTGATCTGATAGTCCTCATTGGATTGTTTCTCAATATTGACCATGACCCAGTCGTGCCCTTGAGCGCGTTTTTCATAGTCCTCGGTCACATAGGTACCGACAAAGCGATCGGCCGGGCTGGTGGACTGACTGGCGGGTTGGTTGTCAGGCTTGGCGGCAGGCTGGTTGGCCAGTTCGATGCCGTCCCCTTTTAGAGACAACTGATCGCCTTGTTGACTGCTGGCGATCACTTGCGTGTCAGTCGTTGTCTGGCTGCTCACCAGTCCTTGATTACTTTCGCTGTTGCAGGCAGCAAGCACCAGAGCGCCTACCGCGACAAATAATAGTCTCATTGATGGATATCTCCCGTCCATAAAAATTGATGTCGACTTCGTTTCATGGCTACAACCCTCGACACCATCGGCGTTTGCATTTGGTACGACGGTGCAACTGTAGATGCAAGTCACGCTCCAGTGATTCTGCGCCTTTCATTTTATACCAGCGGTATTGGCTTTATGGACACGCCGACTGGTGTACTGCCTTGATAACATACCTCTTTGACGCTAATCCATGAGTCATTGTTAAGGACCCTTGGTATTATAAGGAGAAATCAGTTCAATTTAAAGGCAGGGCGCAAGGGCATGGAGGCGTAGGCCCGTGAGCCGGATTTCCAGGCTTTCAGGCTTTTAGGCCCTGCTCAACTGTCCAGGAAGCTTCGCAGGCGACGCGAGCGGCTGGGGTGTTTGAGTTTGCGCAAGGCCTTCGCCTCAATCTGGCGAATGCGCTCGCGGGTGACCGAAAACTGCTGGCCAACCTCCTCCAGGGTGTGATCCGTGTTCATGCCAATGCCGAAACGCATGCGCAACACCCGCTCCTCGCGCGGCGTCAGCGAGGCCAGAACCCGCGTCGTCGTCTCGCGCAAATTCGCCTGGATCGCCGCCGATATGGGCAGCACTGCATTCTTGTCCTCAATAAAGTCCCCAAGATGGCTGTCCTCTTCATCACCAATGGGCATCTCCAGGCTCACAGGCTCCTTGGCAATCTTGAGAACCTTGCGCACCTTCTCAAGCGGCATCACCAGCTTTTCCGACAACTCCTCAGGGGTCGGCTCGCGCCCGATCTCATGCAGCATCTGGCGCGATGTGCGCACAATCTTGTTGATCGTCTCAATCATATGAACCGGTATGCGGATCGTGCGCGCCTGATCCGCAATCGAGCGGGTGATCGCCTGGCGGATCCACCACGTCGCGTAGGTCGAGAACTTGTAGCCGCGGCGGTACTCAAACTTGTCAACCGCCTTCATCAGGCCAATGTTGCCTTCCTGAATAAGATCGAGAAACTGCAAACCCCTGTTGGTGTATTTCTTGGCAATGGAAATCACCAGACGCAGGTTCGCCTCAACCATCTCCTTCTTGGCAATCGCGGCTTCCCGCTCACCCTTTTGCACCGTGTGTACAATGCGGCGGAACTCCCCAATATCAAGACCCGCAGCTGAGGCCAAAGACTGGATCTGCTCGCGCAGATCACAGATCGCCGCCGCCTCGCGAGACACAAACGCCTCCCATCCAGGCCCCGGGCGCAACGCCACCGTCTCAACCCAGTTCGGGTCCAACTCGCAGCCGCGATAGGCCTCAAGAAAATCCTCCCGGCCAACCCCAAACGCTTCCGCCAGGCGCAACAATTGACCCTCAAGGCGGATCAGGTTCCTGTTGATCATGTAAAGCTGCTCAACGAGCGCCTCAATGCGCCCCTGGTTGAGCGAAAGGCTCTTGACCTGCTCGATAATGTCGCTCTTGAGCTTGTTTAAGCGCCGCTCCTGAGAGGGGCTCAGGCTCTTGCTTTGTAATTGCTGCTCCACATGCTGGTCCTGAAGCCGGCGCAGCTTCTTGTAGTCCGAGGCAATCGTGTCAAAGGTCGCAACAACCCGGGGCTTGAGTTCCGCCTCCATGGCCGTCAGGGACAGGCCGTTGTCAAAATCATCGTCATCGTTATCGACGTCATCACGATTGCCGTCGCTATTGCTGTTCTCTCCCTCAGCAGGCGCGGTGGCGGGCGACGCAGGCGCGTCCTGAGCCTGGGTCTGAGCGCCATTGGCGGGGCTGGCTGCGGCCTCGTCTTCTCCCGCATCCTCTGCCGCACCCTCTGCCGCATCCTCTCCCTCTTTCTCCTTGGTTCCCGATCCCTTGGCCCCAGGGCCCGTATAGGTGGCATCAAGGTCGATAATGTCGCGCAGCAGGATCTTGCCATCGTTCAGCTCATCGCGCCAGATAATGATCGCCTGAAATGTCAACGGGCTCTCGCAAAGCCCCTGGATCATCGCCCCGCGGCCCGCCTCAATGCGCTTGGCAATGGCAATCTCGCCCTCGCGCGACAACAGTTCCACACTGCCCATCTCGCGCAAATACATGCGCACAGGATCATCGGTCCGCTCCCCCACCGCGCGCGACTTGGGCGGCTTGGTGAGCGTACCCGCCGCAGCCTCCACAAGGTCCCCGCCGGCTCCCGCCTCGTTCTCGTCCCCCTCGTCGTCCTCGTCTTCTGCGTCCTGCTGGCTTTGGGGGCCTTTGTCGGCCTGCATCGCCTTTGTGCCCTTGGTGCCCTTGGCGCCGGCAGCCTCTTCCCCCCGCGTCTCGACAACCGCAACCCCCATATCCGCAAAAAGGGTCAACAGCTCTTCAATCGCCTCAGGACTAATGGTCTGTGCGGGCAGGGCGCTGTTGATCTCTTCATAGCTCACCGCCCCTTGCGCCTTCGCCCGCGCCACCAAAGCACCCATCTCACCGCCCAAAAAATCAACCGAAGCCTCGCTTGCCTTGGGTTTAATGGCCTTCCTGGTGGATTTTTTCGTCGCGACGGGAGGTGCCTTCCTGGCACGTTTCGCGGTCCTGGATTTTGTCGCTGTTTTCACAGCTTTTTTTGGCGCGGCTGATTTCGCGGTTTTCACGTTCCGGGACGCTTTTGTGGTCCTGCGTGTTTTTTTGGCCTTCGTCGCCTTCGTCGCTCTCGTTGTCATCGTGATCCTCAGCGGCTTTTCACGCGTCATACCGGATTGTAGAGCGTGTCAGCGCAAAACCAACACAAACCGCGCTCAAAATAGCCGATCCGGCTTGCCGGACGCAGCGCCAAAACCTTCAACCAAGGCCTCAATACCCTGCATTTTATGCAACTGACCCTGTATGTCCTGTAGCCGTGCCAAATTGCCGACGGTGGTCTCCGATTCAAAGGCACTTTTGGCAACAATCAGCTCTTTATGTAGCGCATTGGCGCGCTGATGCAAGTCCAGGGCCTGCAACCAGCCCACCCGCGCGTCATCGATAGAGGCCTCTTCCCGGGTTTGCCAGATCCGATGGTCACGGACCACCTTGTCGAGGTCATCAAGGACTTGCGAAAATCCACGCAAAGCCAGCGTCTCGCGTAGGTTGTCGGCCGACGGACCGGCCTGAGAGTAATGATCAATAAGAGCCTCCGACAAGGCCTGCAGCGGCGCCTGCGCAAACACAATAGCGGCAAAGGCTTCCAGGTGCTCATCAAGCAACTGCGGGTGGTTGATCACACTCAAAAGCAAGACCGCATCTCGGGCGGTGATTGTGCGGGAGGAGTAGGTCCCGTCGCGCCGAACAAGCGGGCTGTTGTTCAGGGCCGGGCTTACGGGAAACGAAGGGCGGCGAGCCTGCGTCGCTGCGCCCTTGTGCCGGTGCCCCGGTTTTGACCCGTACCGCGGCGGGAATTTGGCACCAAAAAACTGGTCCAGGCGTTCTTTAAACGCCTGTGTATAATGGCGGCGCACGGCGCCATCGGGAATTGTTGCGGCAATAGCGCGCATACGCGCCTCAAGAGCTGCGCGCTGTTCAGGTGTCTCGAACGCGCGCGACTGCGCCTCACGGAACCAGATCATGTCGTGCAGGGACAGGGGCTTGGCTATCAAATCGGCAAAAGCATTGCCCCCGTGCTGGCGAATGAGATCATCCGGGTCGAGACCGCTGGGAAGCAGACAAAAAGTTACGGTTTTTCCCGCACTGAGCATCGTCAAAGCCATATCGGCGGCGCGACTGGCGGCTTTTTGTCCCGCCTCGTCTCCATCGAAACACAGCACCGGCGCGTCGCTAAAGCGCCACATCAGGGCGAGTTGATCCGCCGTCAAACTGGTCCCAAGAGGGGCAACCGTGCCCTTTAGCCCCGCCCCCACGGCGGCTATTACATCCAGATAGCCCTCGCACACAACCAGGGGCGCACCGTCATAGATGGCCTGGCGCGCGTTGGCCAGATTGAAAAGCACTTTCGACTTATGAAACAGGTCGGTTTCAGGCGAGTTGATATATTTGGCCGGAACATCAGCGCTAAGCGCGCGCCCGCCAAATGCGATCACGCGCCCACGCAGATCAAAGATTGGAAATATCAGTCTGTCGCGGTAGCGATCATAGGACACCGCAATGTCGGGCCCATCCACAACAAGACCCGTAGCGCGCATATGATCCGCACTGACGCCGGCAGACGCAAGATGATTTTTTAGGGCGTTGCGCGTACCCGGGGCATAACCAAGACGAAACTGCTCGACCAGATCAGGAGCGATGTCCCGTTCCTGTATGTAGCCTCGGCATCTGGCCCCCGTCGGCCCTTGCAGGTTATCGGCAAAAAACCGGGCAGACATCTCCAGAACCTGATAAAGGCTGAGGCGAATCTTGTCGCGCTCCGCCCTTTGTGGATCCACAGCCGGAAGCGCAAGACCCGCCTCATGGGCCAATTGTTCGACCGCTTCGGGGAAAGACAGTCCCGCCTTTTCCGTCATAAAGCGGATCACATCACCGGATGCGCCGCAACCAAAACATTTATAGCGCCCGCGCCGATCATCAGCGTGAAAGGAGGGTGTTTTTTCGTTGTGAAACGGACAGCAGGCCCAGTAATCCCCGCGCGCGGGCTGGCTTTTCTTACCATCCCAGCTGACATAACGCCCCACCACCTGGCTAATCGGCAGCCGGTCACGCAGTTCGTTCAAAAACCCGTCGGTAAATTGCATGGGCATGCTCAAATTCTTGCACTGTCGTGACCAGGCAACAAACAGCGGTCACGACCGCGGGCTTAGCAAACCGGACCATAGACAATCCAGCTTTACCGGTTACACGTGCAGCCCACGTGGATTCTATAGCAAAATGCGTTTAGTTGGAATCATGGGGCTCCAGCACTGTTTTTGCATTTTGCTATAGATTTAGAGGGCGATCAGCTTTATGCGTTTAGCTGTACCGCTCACAAAATGGGTACACCTAACGCCAAGCTAATCTAGTTCAGGATTTCCTTGACGATTTTGCTCGCAAGACCAAAATCCATGCGCCCCGAATAGGTCGTCTTGAGATGTCCCATGATCTTACCCATATCGCGCAAGCCTTCCGCACCTGTTTTGGTGATCGCCTCAAGCGCCGCCAAATGGACCGCCTGCTCGTTCATTTGTTCGGGCAGGAAATCCTCGATAATGCCGATTTCTTCCTGTTCCTGTTGCGCCAGTTGCAAACGCCCTGCTTCTTCGTAAGTCTTAACGGCCTCCTTGCGTTGTTTGACCATCTTTTGCAGCACCTGCAAAATTTCTTCATCGTCGATACGCTCGCGCCCGTCGGAACGGGCAGCAATATCACGATCCTTAATCGCGGCGGTAATGAGCCGCAAGGTAGCCAGACGGCGCTTTTCCTGATCCTTCGTAGCCTGCTTGAGTTGATCGCTGATGCGCTTGCGCATAGACACTCCGTTTACATGATTTCGTCGGGGCGCAAGGATAGCGAGGTCTGTTGCCACTGGCAAGGGCTAATAGGAAACGCAAAACCCCTAGCAGTGTGTCGGGTTTAAGGAGTTGTTTGTCCGTGTATCGGTCATGGATGTGTGTTGGCGAGCGCTTTGCTGAACCGCCTTAGCCGCTCAGCATGTTGCTCACACGTTTGCAGTTGTACGCCAGCGCTACAAGACACCATTCCCGTGAAACCTTCTCAAGACCGCGAAGATGAAAATGCCTGAAACCAAGAACCGATTTGATGATGCCAAAAACAGGCTCAACACTGCTCTTTCGTCTTTTGTATTTGTCTTTTGCCTCCTGGGTTCGAAATGTCTCCAGCATCTTTAAGCGCCACGGCTCTCTAACACACGGCGGTGGCTTGCTGCGCACCTTCGGCGGGGAGGCAAAAGCAACCGCTGAGAGCGGTCATAATTGCGGAAATTTTTCATACCAATGGGTAGCACAAATGCAAAAAGCCTGTATGCAAATTTAATAAATAACCACAGCCCAAATCCGACACACTGCTAGAGCTTGATCCGGCCTCATTGGCGCCCTGACCCGCAGCCATAGTTGACTTTCGTTGGTAAAGCGTGGCAAGAGCCTTGCCGTTATTGCCCATGAGCACAGCTGCGCGCCCTCAACAGTACGAACGCGCTTGCCCTTGGCATTGTTATCTCCGCGCATCCAAAGCGCCATTCTTGATAGCAAGCAACCTGTCGATCTAACTCTTGAAAAGATAGTCCGAACCAGGCTTACTTGTGACTGGCGTCAACAAGAGCGCCTTTTAGGCTTCGATGGATAAACCGTCAGTCTTGCGCCGGCATGACCGGAATATCTTCGAGAATAACCGTGTTGCGCCGCATCCCGCTATTTCCCTGTTAAGTCAAAACCAATTCCCTGTTCCAGTTCGAGCGGTTCCCTGTTCGCGTTGAATAAATTCCCTGTTTTTTCCAAGTCAGCGCAAACTGACACGGGCGAATAGCCGATCACAGACAAGCCCTGCAAACGGGCAATCCATGCTCCGATAATCCGTCTCTCGATTTTAAGGACATTTAACAAGGCTTTGAAAACACGGCAATATTCACGCTCAATTGACATAAGCTCAAACATGCCCAACTGGCTGGCGGAGAGAGAGGGATTCGAACCCTCGAGACGGTTACCCGCCTACACGCGTTCCAGGCGTGCGCCTTCAACCACTCGGCCACCTCTCCGTCATGCGTAACGCCAATCGGTGAATGGACACTATAACAACGGGCCAAGTGGGAATCACAGTGCCCAAAGTATGCAGCCTCTTGAAACCATCTAATACCAGCGGTATGGGCTTTATATACACGCCGACTGGTGTACTGCCTTGATAACATACCTCTTTGACGCTAAGCCATGAGTCATTGTTAAGGACCCTTGGTATAATACCAGCGGTACTAGCTTTTTGTACACAACGCCGGATATGTTGCAAGCCAAGAACGTAAAAGACCCCCAGCCGTACAAACGGTCTGACGTTCTAAAGTCCGTCAATACCGCTAATATTACTTCTTCTTCTGCAGTCGGCTTAAAACGTCTTTGGCGTCATAAGCACTTTTACTTTCTTCATCGCTGGCACGGAGCAAATTGACAACCGCAATTTTTTTCTTGGTGGCGATATAAAGCGGCATGCCACCGGTGTATGTTGCTATCGGAGGTGGGCCGTTTGGCAAGGGCATAAAAAACGTCCCCGCGTTGACGGGAGTGGTTCCGCCGATGGTGAGTTTCTCCTCAGTTGGTCCCTGTATAAGCGTAAAATGGGTGTACCCGTTTTTTAAGGTAAGCTCAGCGGCGCGTTTGAGAATCGCTTTTCCGACGGCACGCTCGCCGGCCCCATGGTCTTCGGTTTGCACCAGCCACATATCAGGTCGCAATTGGGAATGCGTAACGTCAACACACCCAGCGAGCACCAGACTCCATAGGGCGAGAACGGAAAAGCCTATGCGTTTCATGTTTATTCCTCTTTTTCCAAACCGATCCAAGCGCTGTTGAATATAGACCCACTTGTGTCCATAATATGTCCTGTTTTGTGGTAAAGCGAACAAGCTTTGATGGGCTAATATTCTTAAATGCAGCGCCCTCCGTCCACCTCAAGGGCCACACCGGTGACCATTGCGGCTTCGTCGGAACACAAGTAGCACGCAGCATTGGCAACATCTTGCGGCGTCGAAAACCGTCCCAGGGGAATGGTCGCAAGAAACCGGGCACGGTTTTCCGGCGTGTCCTCGCCAAGAAACGTTTTCAGCAAGGGCGTTTCCCCGGCGACAGGATTAAGCGCATTGACACGAATGGCAAAGGGCGCCAGTTCCACGGCCATGGACCGGGTCGCGGTAATCACGGCACCCTTGGTCATGTTATACCACGACAGATTCGGGCGCGGGCTGATGCCGGCGGTCGAGGCGATATTAAGGATCACACCCCCTTTGCGCTGCTTGAAGTAGGGCACCACCTTGCGTGCCGTTAAGTATAGGGGCTTGATGTTGACAGCCAGTAAGCGGTCAAACGTCACCTCATCAAGGTCTTCAAGTGGCTGCGGGAGGTGAGCAACACCGGCATTATTGATCAGGCAATCCAGTTTGCCAAACTGGTCAATGGCCGCATCAACCATGGTTGCAACGTCGTTGCACCTGGACACATCGATTTGCACCGCAACAGCAGCGTCCCCAAGGTCGGTGGCAACCGCGTCTGCGGCCTTACGGTCTATATCGGCGATCACAACCCGCGCTCCTTCGGCAACAAACTTTTGTGCAATGCCCGCACCAAATCCTGATCCGCCGCCCGTTACGATCGTGACTTTGCCAGTAAGACGCTTCGTCATACCCGATGCTACCTTTCGTGCTTTATCGCAATGGTCTTTGTGGTTGAGAACCCGTAAAGCGCCTCAAAGCCTTTCTCGCGTCCGTGCCCGGAGCGCTTCATGCCACCGAACGGCAACTCCACGCCCCCACCCGCACCATAGTTGTTGATAAACACCTGCCCCGCACGAACAGCGCGGGCAACGCGCATTTGACGTGCACCATCGCGTGTCCACACGGCGGCGACCAATCCGTATCCGGTATTATTGGCCAATCCACTCGCATCGGCCTCATCAACGAAGGGCATGACGATCTGCACGGGCCCGAATATCTCCTCCTGGGCCACAATATGATCCCGAGGGACATCTTTAAGCAATGTTGGCGCAATATAATACCCCCCTTCGGGCAGGTCCTGTGGCAAAGCGGCCTGCGCAGCGATTGTCAGGCGGTCTTCCCGGGCCTTTTCGAGATAGCCGATCACACGCCTTCGTTGCGCCTTCGATATCACGGGACCCACGTGCGCATCCGTGTCGGCAGGACCCACACGCAAGGCGCCATAGCGTTCCGCCATACGTGCAACCACCTCATCATAGACCGCCTCCTCAACCAGAATACGCGAGGACGCAGAGCACGTCTGCCCCGCATTCTGGATGCCACCGTTGACCAGAAAAGGCAGCGCGGCCTCCATATCGGCGTCGGCGAATACGATCTGTGGCGACTTGCCCCCCAGTTCCAGGGTAACCGGCGTCGCGTTCAGGCCGCAGGCCGCCTGAACCCTGGCACCGGTCTCACCTGAACCTGTAAACGATATGTGGTCAACACCCTGATGCGCGGCAAGGGCCGCTCCGGCTTCCTCGCCCAATCCGGGGACAACATTCAGCGCACCAGGAGGAAGCCCCGCCTTTATGGCGATATCGCCGATGACCAGCGCACTCAAACAGGCTTCCTCGGCCGGCTTCAAAATCACCGCATTGCCCATCGCCAATGCCGCTCCCACGGAGCGGCCAATGATCTGCATGGGATAATTCCAGGGAATAATATGGCCCGTAATACCGTAAGGCTCACGCAGGGTCAGAACCGTAAAGTCATTGGTGTAAGGGATCGTGCTTCCATGCAGCTTGTCGGCGGCGCCCCCATAGAACTCAAAATACCGCTCCAGCGCCCTCGCATCAGCAAGCGCCTGGGAATAGGGCTTTCCCACATCCGCAGACTCGACCCCTGCCAGGTATTCGCTACGTTCGCGCACGATCCGGCTCATGCGCATCAGAATACGCCCGCGCTCCGCTGCGTTCATCGCACCCCATGACCCCTCAAGCGCTCCCCGCGCCGCGGCGACGGCAAGATCAATGTCATCGCCTGTACCCCTGGCAATGTTGGCCAGAAACTTGCCTGTTGAGGGGTTCAGGAGTGCAAGCGTCTCGCCCTTTGATGCAGGCTGCCAAACGCCGCCGATTAATACTCTGTCACTTGGAGTGTCTTCGCGTAGCGTCAAGCTTATTGCATCCCTGTTGCTCATAATCGGGTCCCCGCGCGTTCCGTTACGGCCCGCTCCAGGTTTGGCGCTGCTGCCAGAAGTGCGCGCGTATAAGCATGTTCGGGTGCATCGAAAACCTTTTGCGTTTCTCCGCGCTCAACAATTTTTGCAGAGCGCATCACCAGAACCTCATCGCTAATGGCGCGCACCACTGTCAGGTCATGGGTGATAAACAGATAGGACAGTTCGTGCAACTCGCGCAAGCGGGTCAACAGATCAAGAATTTGCGCTCTGATCGAGACATCCAAAGCGGAGACGGCCTCGTCCATGACCACCAGTCTGGGTTTGGTGATCAGTGCCCTGGCGATAGCCAGTCTTTGTCGTTGGCCGCCGGAAAACTCGTGCGGATAGCGTTGCATCGCTGCCGCGTCGATACCCACCTCGGCAAGGGCTTGGGCAACCCGCGCATGGCGCTCGCGCGGCGAAAGGCGGCTCTCGAGCAAATGCAGCGGCTCGGCCACCAGGCGGGCGACTCTGTGGCGCGGGTTAAAGCTATCAAATGGGTCCTGAAACACCACCTGCACATTGCGCCGCAAGTGCAGTTGCGCTTTCCGATCAATGGCAAAGAAATCCTTCCCCTCAAGAATAACGCGCCCTGCATCAGGCCTTTCCAAACCCAGGATGCTACGCGCCAGTGTTGATTTGCCGCAGCCTGATTGGCCAACCAACCCCAGGCTTTGACCGGCAAAAATATCGAAACTCACGTCATCGACCGCGGTGAAACTACGTTTGGGCGCAAAAGGTGTCGGGCGGGCAAGCGGATACCGGTGGACCAGATTTTTAACCGATAACACCGGAGATTGGCCACGACATTCCTTTGTCAGCACCCCCGGTTTGGTGCGGACCGGTACATGGGAGGCCGCGTCATAAAGTTTTTGCGTGTAAGGGTGCGCCTTTGCACGAAACAGGGTCAGGGTTTCGCCCTCATCGACAATCCGGCCATTGCGCATAATCAGCACGCGATCGGCGATATCTGCGACAACACCGAGATCATGGGTGATCAGCAACAGGGCCGCACCGGTCTGTCGAACAAGGCGGCGCAGAAGTTGCAGCACCTGCGCCTGGGTCGTCACGTCCAGTGCGGTTGTGGGTTCGTCCGCTATGATCAGCTTGGGTTTCAAGGCGATGGCCATGGCGATCACGACCCGCTGACGCTGCCCGCCGGATAGCTCGTGGGGATACCGGTCGAAACCCAAAGCCGGATCAAGGCCGACGTCATTGAGCAATGTCTCCACCTGCTGCATGGCCGCAGCGCGCCCTACATCACGGTGAAGCCTGATCCCTTCCGCGATCTGATCGGCGATGGTGTGCAACGGATTGAGCGCCGTCATCGGTTCCTGGAAAACCATACCCAGATCATCACCGCGCAACGCCAGCATAGTATTCTCCCCGGCGCCCACAAGCTCAGTGCCGTCAAAACGCACAGAGCCCCGCGTGACACTGCCGGCAGGAAGCAATTGCATAATGGTGAGCGCGGTCAGGGATTTGCCCGACCCCGACTCCCCCACAAGTCCAACGATCTCGCCCTCCCCGAGCGCAAAGGATACACTCCTTAATATCGATGTTTCATGAATATCAAGATCAAGATCGTGGGCTTGCAACAGTGTCATGACAAACTCGTGAGGCGCTTTCAGAACAGCCGGCGGCGCAGGCGAGGGTCCAGCGCATCGCGCAACCCATCCCCAAGAAGGTTTAATCCTAAAACGGTAAGCACGATCGCTACGCCTGGGAAAAACGCCACGTGAGGCGCAAGGTAAATCAGTGTTTGCCCCTCCCTAAGCATGCGCCCCCAACTGGCGTCTGGTGGCAGCGTGCCAAGCCCCACAAAACTCAGCCCCGCTTCCGCCAAAATACCCAGGGAAAACTGGATCGTTGCCTGAACAATAAGCAGGTTAAGAATATTCGGCAGAATGTGTTCGAGGCTAATGCGCAGAGCCCCCTTGCCCGCAACCCGTGCCGCCATGATAAACGCGCGGGTCCATAACGACAATGCACCGCTTCGTGTCAGGCGCGCAAACACAGGGATATTGAATATGCCGACGGCAATAATGGCATTGAAAATGCCAGGTCCGAACACCGCGGCAATCATTACCGCCGAAACAAGGGCGGGAAAAGCGAAGATCACATCGTTCGTGCGCATCAACATTTCGTCGACAGCACCGCGCCGCGCCGCCGCCCATAGCCCCAGCGGCACCCCGACCCCCATACCAATCCCCACGGCAACAAGCGCCACGGCAATGGAGTTTCGCGCCCCCACCATGATCATCGAAAACACGTCGCGGCCCAACTGATCCGTGCCAAGCCAGTACACGGCCCCGGGTGCGATAAAGCGCTTGGCGACATCAACTTCTGTCGCGCTGTGAGGCGTCCAGACAAACGACAGGCTCGCTGCGATAACCACCGTTATCGTAATAACAGCGCCCACAAAAAAATTGGATAAACGCAGGCAGCGCACAACAAAGGCGCGCCAGGTCTGCGCCTCAACGACAATCGCATCCCGCGTTTCGCTCATCGGTCTCTCCGGCGCAACCGCGGATCAATCCAGGCATAGGTGAGATCGACAACGAATGTTACAAAAACAACCGCCGCGATGAGCACCATGATCACCGACTTGACGACAATCAGGTCACGCTGGATGATGGCCTGGAAGATCAGCCGCCCAAGGCCTGGAAGGACAAAGACCTGCTCGATAATAATGGCGCCCGCAAGCAGAAACGAAAACTGCAACCCCATAATGGTCACCACCGGTATCAGGGCATTGCCGAAGGCGTGGCGCCAAAACGCACCATTGCGCGTCAAGCCCTTGGCGCGAGCGGTGCGCATGTAGTCCGTGTGAACTTCCTCCAACAGTGACGAGCGCATGACCCGCGCCAATATGGCCGTTTGCGGCAAGGCCAGCGCCACCGTGGGTAGAATAAGGGATTTCAGGCCGCTCCATAGCCCCGCCTCCCATCCCGTAAAACCGATCGGGGGAAGCCAATCCAACTGAACTGAAAAGAGCATGACAAGAAGCAGCGCAAACCAGAAGTTCGGAACGGCGATGGCCAGTTGCGAGGCGCCCATGATTCCCAGATCCGTCAGACGTTTGTGACGCATCGTGGCGATCATACCCACCGGCACCGCAATGCCCGCTGACAGGAAAAGAGCGAACAAGGCGAGCGGCAGGCTGACTACAAGGCGTTCCCGGATCAGCTCGCCAACAGGAACCGCATAGGTGTAACTGGTGCCAAAGTCGCCGCTCAGCATGCCGTACACCCAGCGCAAGTATCGTACCGGCAAAGGCCGATCCAGGCCCAATTGCAGGCGCAACTGAGCCACCGCCTCCGGCTCGGCATTGATGCCAAGCATCAACTGCGCCGGATCCCCCGGCAGCACCTCCATGACGAGAAAAACAATCAGGCTCGCCACCACCAGTGTGATGACGAGCGAAACAAAACGCTTAACGGCATAGACAAGCATTGGCCAAACGCCCTATTCGGCCCAGGACACTCCGGTCAAATCGTTCGCCTGCACGGGCGCATTGGCCCATAGGCCGATGAGTTTCTTGTTCCAGACCCCGGTTTTGGCCAGTTGAAACAGGAACACATTGACGGCGTCGCCAGCGAGAATTTTTTGTGCCTTGTGCAGAAGCTCCCTGCGTTTGGCCGGTTCGGTTGTCGCGTTGAGTGTGGCGATGGTTTGCTTGAACAAGTTCGAATCATAGTTGAAGTAGTAAGTGTCTCGGGCATAGATGCCGATGTCGAATGGCTCCGTGTGGGAGACGATCGTCAGGTCGTAATTGGTTTCCTTGAACACCTGCGCAAGCCATGTGGCCCACTCAACAGGGATGATCTCGACATCAATGCCGATCTTTTTCAAATCGGCAGCAATGATCTCCCCACCGCGGCGCGCATAGGCAGGAGGGGGCAATTTCAGGGTCAGCTTCAGGCCCTCGGCATAACCCGCCTCCGCCAACAGTGTCCTGGCTTTGTCCCTGTCAAAGGCGTAGGTATCACTCAGGTCCAGATAAGCGGGATGATGGGGCGCAAAGTGGGAACCGATGGGCGTTCCATTACCGAACATAGCTCCATCGATTACCGCTTGCTTGTTGACCCCATGAGCAATGGCGCGGCGCACCCGCACATCATCAAGGGGCGGCCTTTTGTTGTTCATGGCCAGGATTGTTTCCCCCTCGGTGGTGCCGACAATAACGTGAAAACGCGGATCAGCCTTCAACTGCGCCAGGTTTTCAACAGCCGGAAAGACAGGAAAGCCGTCCACATCGCCGGCCAAAAGCGCAGACAGAGCAGCCGAGGGCTCGGCAATAAACTTGAAGATGGCCCGCGCCAAAACCGGATTCTCCCGCCAATAGTCGGGATTTTTGAGCAATTCGACCCGATCCCCTTTTACCCATTTGGAAAACCGGAACGGCCCGGTTCCCACGGGGTTCGTCTTGTTTTTGGCAGCACTCTGCGGCGCCACCATGATCGCGTCTCCCCAACCAAGATTAAACAGGATGTTGCCGCTGGGCTGCTTTAAGGCCACTTCGAGGGTGTGGGGACCCAGAGCGCGTACAGTCTCAATGGGCGCAAACAGGCTTTTTTGCGCGTTAACGCTCGTCTCTCCACGGGCGCGCTCCAGCGAAAACACGGCATCATCAGCATCAAACGGCGTCCCATCATGAAATGTTACCCCCTTGCGCAGATAAAACGTGTACACCTTTCCATCATCTGAAATGTCCCATCGCTCAGCCAGGGCAGGCAGAACCGAGCCGTCCTGGGCAATGCGCGTTAGCCCCTCGAATACATTGGCATAGACCACCTCATCGATTGCCGCGGCAGCGCCAGCGGTCGGATCCAAATGCGGCGGCTCCAACTGCATACCAATGATCACGGTGTCTTTTGCCGCCTTGGCGGCAACGCCGGAAAAACACAAGGCCAGCGCCAACGCTGCTGTTCCCCCGAATATCTGTAAAACCCTGAATGATTGCTTCATGCCCATTTTCTTTCCTAGCATTATCCGTCCCCTTGTTTCATGCACGGCTCCTCGTCTCCTGGCCCGCCCCGTTAGCGATCAAACGCGGTGTCGGCCTGCAAGTTGCGAAACCGTGTTCTACCGGCTTATCACATAACCGCGCACAAGGTCCACACGAAGGCGGTCTGGTAGAACCGGTTGTCCTCCCGGGTCAGCTTTTGTCTGGCTCCCCCTTTGCCTGGGGTTCAGGTAAAACAAGCAGTCTGTGAATCGCCAGCGCCATGACCTTTGCCGCGTCCATCATGTCGTTTACGGCCACATATTCATCCGGCTGGTGCGCCAGTTCCAAAATCCCCGGTCCATAGGCGATACAGTCGCGTAAGGCCCCAAGCCGCACAATATGTTTCTGGTCATAACTGCCAGGGGAAATGATATAGTCGGGCTGTTTGTGCAAAACGTCCGCAATGCTCGCAGCGATGGCTTTTACCACAGGCGCATCGCGTGCGGTCAGCGTCGGCAATACGTCCATAACGTCTTCAATTTTGTAACGAAAATTCTCTATTCCGGCACCTGCGGTTTCAATCACCGATATAACCTCAGCACGCACCTCGTCAAGGTTCTCCTCGGGCAGAAAACGGCGGTCAATAATCATTTCACAAAGATCGGCAACCATGGGCACAGGCAAGCCGCCATATCCCTCACCGGCACCACCATGCACACTGTTGATGTTCATCGTGGACCGGCGCGCCGATCGCGGCTCAATGGGCAAATGGCTGTGGCGGCCACGCAACTTGGGCAACAGTTGCGTCTCGAACCCGTTGAGGATAGCGCCCATGTGACGGATGGCGCAGGTGCCAAGAAAAGGCATCGAACCATGCGCCGTATGACCAAAGGTAGAAATCTTTGCCCACCACACACCCCTGTGGCCAAGGCAAATCCTATCCTTGTTCAAGGGCTCGGGGATGATCACGTGATCCACCCGCGGTTTGGAGAAATAGCCTCTTCTGGCCAGATGCGCAACGCCGCCAAAACCGCCGGACTCTTCGTCCACCGTCGCGGAAATCTCCACGGCCCCGGAGAAATCAGGATAAACTTCCAGAAACGCCTCAACAGCGATAATGGCAGCCGCGAGGCCGCCCTTCATGTCGCAGGCCCCGCGGCCATAGATCCGTCCCTGATGCAGACTGCCGGCAAAAGGCTCCCACGTCCATCCGGCACCCGCAGGTACAACATCGATATGGCCATTGAAGTGGACACATCGGCCTGCCGCGCGGCCCTCGCGGCGGGCCAACATATTGGTGCGCGGATAGGCATCGCAATCCCCAGGTGCACCCTCGCCGCGTTCATAGACAACAGAAAATCCAGCGCCGCGCAACCGCTCACCCAGATACTCGGCGCAGGGCGTATAGGCATCCCCTGGAGGATTGATTGTCGGAAAACGAATCAGGTCCTGAGTCAGAGAAATGAGGGCGTCCTGTCGCGCCTCAATAGCACGTGTCAACTTGTCCAGCATGCGGCCCATGCTATAGCAAAACGGACCCTGTTGAAATCATGCCTGTGTACAAATGTTGCCGCGCACCCCTGATCCGCGCGCCATGGATTATTTTCCGCACCCCCCTGTTTGCATGATTCGGGTTGATCACCTGGAAACTTTTATTTACGACCTGATCAGCCCATGCCGACCCTGATCGGGAAAACCGGAGACAGACAATGAGCGGACGGGAGTGGAGCCTATTGTTGCTTTTGGCGCTGGTGTGGACCGGAGCCTTTACCTTTGCTGAAGTCTTGCTTGAAGAGGTGGGGCCTGTGACAGTGGGGGCGCTGCGCCTGGTGATCGGCGGCATAGCCTTGCATATTTATTTGCTGGTGACAGGTCGCTCCTTGCCGAGATCGTGGAAACTCTGGTCGGCATTTTTTGTTATGGGCCTGTGCAATAATGCTCTGCCGTTTTCCCTTATCCCTTTGGGCCAGGTCTACCTGGCCAGCGGCGTGGCGGCGATTGTGAACGCCATGACACCGGCGCTTACGGTGATCGTCGCGCACTGTTGGTATCTTGGTGGCAGTGCTCATGGAGAGCGGGCAAGCCTGGCGAAATCGATTGGTGCGTTTGTGGGTTTCCTTGGGGTTGGAATTCTCATGGCACCGAGCCTGCAAGGATCGGCGACAGCACCGGCGTTTGCCTATGTGATGATTTTACTGGCCTCCCTTGGATACGCGTTCACAGCGGTCTATGGACGACGCTTTCAAGGGCTTGATCCCATGGTGGCGGCCACGGGAATGGTAACGTGCTCGGCACTGACGCTTTTGCCAATTGCCCTTGTGTTCGAGCCGATGCCCGGCTCTGTTTCGGATGACTTTATCTTTGCCGCGCTGTTTATGGGGCTCCTGTCGACGGCGCTAGCCTATCGGCTTTATTTTGTACTCTTGCGCGATGCCGGTTCGCTCAACACCATGCTGGTGACGATTATCCTGCCACCCATGGTCATCGTTGTCGGCTGGCTGTTTCTTGATGAACACTTGAGCGCTTATCATCTGCTGGGCATGGTGATCATCTTTGTGGGGCTGGCAATCATTGATGGACGCGTATTGACCCGCGGGCATCCGTCTTGTGGAGGCACCAGGGATTAAGGCTTGCTGAATATCATCGCTTCAAGACTCAAGAGCTTGCGTCATTGTCTCCTCGAATAGGCTGTAGAACTCTTGCAGCAGCTTTGTTCCCACAAGCCGAGACGTAGCGAGTGCCCTGAAAGAAAATCCGATGGCAGGACGAAACGGTCGTGTGTCAAGCCCTTGCCCTTTGAACTCAGCCGCTGACAAGGGATCCACGATGGACAGACCGCAACCCTGTCTCACCAGGGAACAGATGACACTGGACAAGGGCGCCTCGGTGAGAGCCTGCCGGCTTACGCCAGCAGCCTCAAACACCGCATCGATTTTGGTGCGTGTCTGCGAGTCGGCACCAAGAGATACAAAAGCCTCGTTCTCAAGATCCTCAGGTGTCAGGACCTCGTTGGCCAACAGGCGATGATCCCGAGGCAAGATGCACACGGTCTCAAGGTCAAACCGGGGTCCACGCTCAAGAGAGGGAGCGCCATACGAGGCTTCCAGAAAACCAATGTCACTACGGAGCGCCGTCAGGAATTGAATGGCGGTTACGGAACGAACAACTTCCAAAGAGATAAAGATCTTTGGATGCCGTGCGCGAAATCGAGCTATGACCTCTGGCATGATGCTAAGGCCGACAGCGGGCATACTCGCCACACGCAACACCCCAGACTCGCGCCGTCTTATCTGGTCGGCCGCCTCTGCAATGCGCCGCATTCCAATATAGGCGTAATGAACCTCTTCATAGAGTTCCAGGGCGTCTTCATTGGCGAAAACCCGACCATGGCGGCGCTCAAACAGAGCAAAGCCGATTTCCGCCTCCAAATCCCGGATCAGACGACTGACCGCTGGCTGCGAGATATGCATGACGTTTGCTGCAGCGCTAATGCTGCCGTTTAGGATCACGGCGCGAAAGGCTTCGATCATTCGTGATGTGAGCATAGGAAAGATCTTTTATACCAAGGGTCCTTACCAATGACTCATGGATTAGCGTCAAGTAAGTATGTTATCAAAGCGGTACACCAGTCGGCGTGTACATAAAGCCAATACCGCTGGTATAACATCAAGGCATAAAGTAATGAAACAATGATATTTGATTTATAAGGTGATCTCTGGTCTTTGAATAGGAAACAGGACCACAATCGACATTCAATTTCCTCGCCATGCCATTGGGAGGACACGAGGACACGAGGACAGGAGGACAGAATGAAACCAAAACACTTTGTATCAGGCCTATCCGGCATTGTGGTATCTATGTTGGCGGCCACGTATGGCATCTCTTCGGCAACGGCCCAGGAGCGCACGCTTTATCTGGGCGCTTATGGCGGCTCCACGGAAAAGTTAATGATGGAAGAACTATTGCCTCCGTGGATGGAAGCGAACAATGCGAGGGTCGTCTACGTCCCGGGTAATTCCACCAAGACCCTGGCCAAGCTGCAGGCGCAATCAAGCGCCCAGGAGCTTGACGTTGTTTTTCTTGATGATGGCCCCATGTACCAGGCTATCGCACTGGGGTTTTGCGACACAATCCAGGATGCCAAAATCTTTGATGATGTCTATGAAATCGCCAAGATGAATACAGAAAAAGCCGTGGGCATCGGATTTGTTGCCACCGGTTTGGCCTATGACAAAGAGACGTTTGAGAAAAATGGCTGGCCAGCACCCTCCTCATGGAACGATCTGGCGGATCCCAAGTTCAAGGGTAAGGTGGTTGTCCCACCGATCACCAACACCTACGGGCTGCACGCCCTGGTGATGGCGGCGCGTCTGAACGGCGGTGGCGAAGATAATATTGATGCCGGTTTTGACGCATTTGCAAACAAGATCGGGCCCAATGTTCTCACCTTTGAGCCCTCATCGGGCAAGATGTCGGAACTGTTTCAAAACCGTGAAGCGGTTCTGTCTGTTTGGGGTTCGGGACGGCTGAAATCGCTTGCTGATACGGGCTTTCCGGGTGGCTTTGCTTATCCCAAGGAGGGTGGCGTTGCGTTGATGGTGGGCACATGTCCTGTTGTAAACAGTGACGTGCCGGATCTCGCGCAAAGCCTTATCCAGTACTTGTTGACCCCGGAAATTCAGGCCCGGATTGCGGAAATCAAAGCCTGGGGACCCACCAATATGAAAACACAACTCTCCGCCGAGCTTGGTGCGTCACTTCCCTATGGGCCGGAAAAAATCAACGCTTTGAACGCGGTGAACTGGGATATCATAAATCCAGCCCGCGGCACGTGGACAAAACGCTGGACACGCGAAATCGAGCGCTAGAGCGTGTCAGGTCTTGAGTAGCACCCATTCTGTTTCTCGATTGGCGAGGCAAACGCGAAACGCCACGGGCTGTTTTGCTGGTCTCCATGACGTCGCAGCGACACAAATGAGGCAAGGACCATGGGAGACCGGTAAATGGCATTTTTGCATCTTGAAGGCCTGGTCAAACGGTTTGGCGATTTTGTCGCTGTCGAGAGAATGGACCTCGATGTGGAGCGTGGTGAGTTTGTCTCGTTGCTCGGCCCATCCGGATGCGGGAAAACCACCACGTTACAGATGATCGCCGGTTTTGTAACCCCGACCGAGGGTCGTGTTTTTATCAACGGTAAAGACATTACCGACGTTAAACCCAACCATCGTGATCTGGGGATTGTGTTTCAAAGCTATGCCCTGTTTCCTCATATGAGCGTGGCTGACAATGTCAGTTTCGGTCTGGAGATGCGCAACGTGGAAAAGAAGGAGCGCAATGAACGGGTCAGGGAAACGCTTTCACTGGTCCATCTTTCAGAGTTCGCGCACCGATATCCCAACGAACTGTCTGGCGGTCAGCGCCAGCGGGTTGCCCTGGCGCGTGCCTTGGTGATCAAGCCCGAAGTTTTGTTGCTGGATGAGCCGCTCTCCGCACTCGATGCGAAGATCCGCGAGGACATGCAAATTGAACTGCGCGCCATCCAGCGCACCGTGGGCACCACCACCATTCTTGTGACTCACGATCAGGCGGAAGCCATGGCCATGAGCGATCGCATTGCAGTGATGAACAAAGGTAAGCTCGTTCAGGTGGATCAGCCGTTTGCGGCCTATGAGTTCCCCGGGGACAGTTTTGTTTCAAGCTTTCTCGGCAAGTCCAACATGTTCGAGGGCACGGTCAGTGCGCTTGAAGACGGCAGGGCGGTTGTTGCGGCTCTGGGAGTCTTGCTTGTCACAACGGCTCGTAACCTGGAACAGGGCACACGGGTGCAGGCCTCGATCCGGCCGGAGAAAATTCGCCTGGTCGGGGCCGCGGACGGCATCGTAAAGGGAACCGTGCATGCGCGAATCTTTCAGGGAAATCACTGGATTTTCCAGATCGCAACCGCCCATGGGACATTTATTGTGGTGGTTCAGAATTCCGGAGAGCAAAAAACCGCTGAAGCTGACGAAGTGGGATTGACTTGGTCCGAGGAAGAGGTCCGGGTCTTGCCAATGGAGACGCAAGATGCAAGCTGAAACCCCTGCAGGAGCCAGGGCAAAGCCTTATTTTTTGAGTGCCCCGGCTTTCATCCTCTATCTGGTTCTGTTCACCGCGCCCCTGCTGATGACGTTCCTGCTCAGTTTCAACAGCTTTGACATGAACCGCGGCGGCATTATCGAAGAATATTCCCTGGCCAATTACTGGGAAGTCGTTTCGGACCCTTACTTCCATGAGGTTTTCCTGCGCACGCTCATCATGTCCCTTTTGGTGACGCTGTTTTGTGCGGCTTTGGGGACCCCCGAGGCCTATATTCTTTATCGCATGGCTAACCCATGGAAGTCCATATGCATGCTGGCCATCCTGGGGCCGCTGCTGATTTCGGTTGTTGTCCGCACCCTCGGGTGGGCCATATTGATTGGCAGCAACGGGGTGATCAACGGCGCGCTTATTGGTGCGGGAATCGTAGATACGCCAATAAAATTGATGTTCACCATGACCGGCGTGGTCATTGCACTGGTGCATGTGTTGATCCCCTTCATGGTCTTGTCGGTATGGGCGTCCCTGCAAAAGCTTGATTCGCAGGTGGAGAGCGCCGGGCTCTCTCTTGGTGCCAATCCGTTTACGGTCTTGCGCCGTATTGTTCTGCCGCAGATCATGCCTGGGGTCCTGTCGGGAAGCCTGATCGTTTTTGCCCTGGCCGCGAGCGCTTTTGCGACCCCATCCATACTTGGCGGACGGCGCCTTAAGGTTGTGGCCACCACAGCCTATGATGAATATCTCGGCACCCTGAACTGGCCTCTTGGCGCCACTATAGCCGTGTTGTTGCTGGTGGCCAATATTCTGATTGTTTCGACCTTCAACACTTATGTGGAGCGTAAATACGCGCAGGTGTTCAAATGAATCGTAACGCGCTTCCCGCCCTTTTCTTTCACATTCTGTTCATGGTCTTCATGCTGGCGCCCCTTGTGGTCGTCTGCCTGGTGGCGTTTACCCCCAATGGTTATATATCCCTGCCGGTTGACGGGTTTTCCCTGCGCTGGTTCCGAGCCATTTTTGACAATCCGCACTTTATTGACGCGTTCTATCTCAGCCTTTTCTTAGGCGTTGCCTCGGCAACAATCGCGGTTGGATTGTCGTTGCCGGCGGCCCTGGCATTTGCGCGGTTTGACTTTCCCGGGCGCGGTGCCATGATGGCCTTTTTCCTGTCTCCCCTAATGGTGCCCCATATTGTTCTCGGTGTGTCGTTCCTCAGCTTCCTCACCAAGGTCGGCTGGTATGGTACATTCGTCGGGCTGGTTCTGTGTCATGTCATTATCATCATGCCCTACGCCCTACGCCTGGTATTGGCCTCTGTTACGGGACTGGATCGATCCGCAGAGAGCGCAGCCGTTTCTCTGGGTGCCTCCAACTGGGTAACCTTTAGACGCGTGACCTTGCCGATGATCATTCCCGGCGTTGCGGGCGGATGGGTGCTGGCGTTCATTACCAGTTTTGATGAGCTGACGATGAGTGTGTTTGTCGCCTCACCCAGCACAACCACATTGCCGGTGCGCATGTATGAGCACATTACCGAGACGATCGATCCGCTGATCGCTTCGCTATCCGCTGCCCTCATATTTATCACCATGATTGCCATGCTGATCCTGGATCGCATCTATGGGTTAGACAATATTCTTATCGGCAAGGGCAATTAAGGCGACAGTCGCAATATTGCGGGCAGAAACAGGCGGCTCTGCAACGGATGCGGTCAATTTATGGGCATCCGGCGCTTTCATTGAAAGGCAATAACGTGTTCGTGAAGCTTGATGGGCAACATAGAGAGACGATTACCATTGTGTTCGAGGACGCGCCGGTGGTTGCCCGAAAGGGGCTTAGCCTTGCCGCGGCACTTCTGGAGGCGGGGGTTATCCATTTTCGCGATACGCCCGTTTCGAAGTCAGCCCGATCCCCGTTTTGCATGATGGGGGCTTGCTTTGATTGTCTGGTAAGTGTGGATGGAATGGAAAACCGGCAGGCCTGCATGATTAAAGTGCAGGAGGGAATGCACGTTGTCAGGCAAAAAGGGGCTATCGGGCTTCCAGATATGGAAACGTATGGGGCGTCGTCTTGATCGCGCAAGAGGGGTACGACGTTGTTGTTATCGGCGCTGGCCCGGCGGGCATGGCCGCGGCGTGCACGGTCTCAAATGCGGGAGCGCGCGTGCTGGTGCTGGACGAACAGCGCGCACCAGGCGGGCAGATCTACCGCGCTATTGAGACCAATACAAGGACAACCGCACCGGACCTGGGTGAGGCCTACTATTGCGGTAAGGAGCAGGTTGCGGCATTTCGTGCCTGTGATGCCGATTATATCCCCGGTGCTGTGGTCTGGCAGGTCTCCGATGAACGCGAGATTGGCTATAGTGTTGATGGTGCTGCCGCTCTTGTACGCGCGCGCCATGTTATTATTGCCTCCGGTGCCCAGGAGCGGCCATTTCCCATTCCCGGCTGGACGAAAGCCGGAGTTATGACCGCTGGTGCGGCGCAAATCCTGCTAAAGCAATCCCGCATTGGCATTAAAAATGCCATTTTTATCGGCACGGGTCCCCTTTTGTTTTTATTGGCTTATCAATACATTGAAGCGGGGCTGCCAATCCGCGCCTTCATTGATTTGACGCCGCGGGAAAACTACCTGAAAGCGATCGCTTATTGCGCTGATGCGCTAGGCGCCAGAAAGCGCCTTTATGACGGGTGGCGCTGGCGGCGGGCGCTGGCGGCGACGGATACACCGATCGTTACAGGGGTTGAGGCTGTGCGCATTGTTGGGGAGGGAACGGCGGCTGGCATCGACTACAAAAAGCGCGGCGCCTGGGAAAGCCTCACCGGCACCCATGTGCTTTTGCATCAGGGAATTATTCCAAACATCAATATCAGTTTGGCCGCGGGCTGTGGGGCGGCGTGGGATCGTTCCAGCGTTTGCTGGACAATTCGCACCGACGAATGGTATCGATCTATTGTTCCGGGAATATCGGTTGTTGGGGACGCAGCGGCCATAGGAGGGGCGGTTGCGGCACCGAGCGCCGGCACAATCGCTGGACTTGAAGCGCTGTGCGCGCTTAAGGTAATCACGGCTGCCGAGCGTGATAAAACTGCACGCCCGCATCGCCTGGTGGTGGCCCGCGAGCGTCGATTGCAACGCTTTCTATCGACCCTGTTTCGCCCTGCGGAGCGGTTTCGCGTTCCTCTTGATGACGACACGATTGTTTGCCGATGCGAGGAAGTTAGCGTCGGCGCTGTCCGTCAGGCGGTTCTGATTGGGTGTGATGGGCCCAATCAGCTCAAGAGCTTCAGCCGCTGTGGCATGGGGCCCTGTCAGGGGCGATTTTGCGGAACAACAGTGTCGGAGCTGATCGCGACGATCAACGGCTCTTCAGTTGAGGACACCGGGTATTTTCGTCTGCGCCCGCCGATTAAACCTTTGCGACTGGAGGAGCTTGCCGGCCTTGACAGTAGCGCCACGGTTTGACCATGACCGCCGTCGATTTAAAATCTGGGGGCAAAACCGCAGATGTTGTTGTGATCGGAGGCGGGCTGCATGGCTGCTCGGCGGCTTTACACCTGTCGCTTCGCGGTTTGCAGGTCATTGTCCTGGAAAAAGACACGGTAGGGCGCCACGCATCAGGGGTCAACGCAGGCGGTGTTCGCCGTCTTGGCCGAGCCCTGGCGGAGATTCCCCTGTCACTCGCCTCAGCCAAACTGTGGCACAATATTGAAGAGCTGGTTGATGATGACTGCGGATTTCGCTCCTCTTGCCATATAAGGGTTGCTGAGAATGCGCTCGAATTGAACGCACTCAAGTC